>CAWAOJ010000002.1:0-2238515 GCA_963783725.1 uncultured Chloroflexia bacterium
CAATATGTTTTACGAATTTGTCCGTCAGTCTTCTGACTCAAGCACAAGGGTTACGTTCATCATCGAACGGTCTTTTTCTCCGCCGTTCCCTTGAAAAGCTTCGATGCATCCAAGGGCAGCTTGAAGATGAGCGCCGCTTTATCGCGGTTTCGCTTCCCAATGGCTTCTACGCCGCCTTCGGTTTTCAGCCACTTGAGTACGAGCCCGATCATGTAGATTCCATAGGTGGTCGGCGTGTTATAGAGCGAGTCGTTTTCAGACTGGACGGAATACTGCATGAGTGTCGGCGTGATATCCGTGTGTCTGCCGAGGATACCTTCACGGACAATGACGACCGTGACTCCCGCGGGACCCAGATTTTTCTGTGCGCCCGCGTAAATGAGAGCGAATTTCGTCACATCCATCGGTTCTGAGAGGATGTTCGACGACATGTCGGCGATGAGTGGAAATTTCCCCGTGTCGGGAATTTCGGTGAAGCGGGTTCCGAAGATCGTGTTGTTCGTCGTCAACGGGTGGATGAATCGGCTTCAGGATCGAAGGCGGGAACCTGCGGAATGTAGCTGTAGTTTCTGTCCTTACTTGAAGCCGCCGTGCGCACCTTTCCGTATTTCTGAGCTTCCTTCATGGCCTTGTTCGCGAGGAACCCGTATCGAGGTAATCCCGCTTCGCCGGAGCCGGTGAGGAGATTCATCGGAACCATAGCGAACTGCAGCGTCGCGCCGCCCTAAGAAGCCACCCAGTTTCCGCGGGAATACCCATCGCCTCGCGCATGAGCGCCTCGGTCTCCTGAGAATCGGAGGCTACGCT
Source organism: uncultured Chloroflexia bacterium (assembly GCA_963783725.1). Classification (GTDB taxonomy): domain Bacteria; phylum Chloroflexota; class Limnocylindria; order QHBO01; family QHBO01; genus CAWAOJ01. The sequence goes on from CAWAOJ010000002.1 coordinate 808, forward strand.
TTCGAGCGGTGACTCATCTCCATGACCGATTGACCAGTCGTGCCGAATTCCAGCATTTCGGCTGCTGCGGTTTTCAGTGCCGCTTCCGGAGCATGGGAAGGTCCGGGGAAAAATTGAATACTCTTGCCATTTTGATCTTCTTTTTCCTAGCGAATCCCGAACGTTTTCCCTGTTTGAGATGCCCTCCATTCTCAGCGCCGGCTCCCTCGCCGGCTGTTGTAAGGTTTCCCTTAATGCCGTCGAAATTTATCGTTCAATCCGAATCGCCGTTTTCTTTCCGCGGCCCGAGCGACAGGAAGGCGGAGAGCACGGTGAGCTCTCCGAGAACGGAAATATTTCGGATTCGAATGCTTTCCGCTGCGGACCGGAGGACGACCCGCGCGAAGTTGAGGTGCAACTGCTTGAAGCTCAGTCAATGTAGCGCCATGAGGCCGCCTCGGGACGCGCTGCTGGCGCCGGATTTCCGGACCCTGGAACGACCGGCCAGCGGGGGCCCTCTCGTTGGCCGAGCTTTCCGGCGGCTGAAACGGGCGACCCTCAAGAGGGACCAAGTCCGGGCCGATGCGGGCCGCTCGCTGTCCGTTGCTTCCAGCCGCATGAAACGGCCGAGCATCGTGACGCCTCCTTGCGGTGAACGGGTCAGGCGCGGCCCACCGGCTGCATCGCGCGCTCGGTTTCATCCGTCGCGGGAGCCGGGCCCGTCACCAGGCGCCACAGCCAGGCGGGAGCCAGGACCAGACCGATGAGCCCGGTCAGCGGGTCTGACAGCTCGAACGGATCGGTGAGGCTGAAGAGCGCCAGTGCCAGCAGCGCCACCGCGAAGACGACGCCGATGAGCCGTCCGACACGGTCCGCCGCGCCAACGCTCGACAGCGAGATGGCGAGCACTCCGACCCCGAGCGAGGCGTAGCCCGCGATCTGCACCGTCCGCGCGATCGTGTCGGTCGTGTAGCCGATGGTGTTCAGGACGTCGGGATCCATGCTGGTGGTGGCCGAGTCGAGCATTGCCGTGTTGCCGCCCATCTGCACCAGCTGCGCGACCGCCGCGATGACGCCGCCGGTGGCGAGCAGCGCGCCGCCCGGGCCGATGCCGGCATCGGCTCGCTCGCGGCCGCGTGACAGCTCGATGCCGAGCACCGCGATGGCGACCAGGCCGAAGGCGGCGAGCAGGTGCACGGTGGTGGTCAGCCACTGCACCGGACGCCACCACTCGAACAGTGCGGCAGGGCCGCCCGACTGCGGCACGGGGGGCGCGGCGATGTGCAGCTGCAGCGCCATGTACAGCGCCGTCGCCACGAACAGGCAGGCGGCGGCGACCACGCCGATGACCCACGTCTCTGATCGGACGCGAACGTCCATTGGCTGAGCCTCCTTGCTCTGCGTTGCCCGAGCCGCGGGAGAGGACCGACGCGGCGAAGGCACGTCGAAGGCTCCGCCATGCGGCCGATGGCGCGCGTCGGAGCGAGCCCGCGAACGCGCCCTGCAGAGTTGCGGGTTTTCCCCGAGGCCGGGTATTGCCTGATGACGCACGATGTGCGCATGCGTCGCACGGTCCTCGTGGTGGACGATCACGCCGGCTTTCGCGCGTCCGTGCGGGAGCTCTTCAGCGCGGGTCCGTTCGACGTGGTAGCGGAGGCGGGCGACGCGCCATCCGCGCTGCGCGAGTTCGCGCGGCTGCGGCCGGACGTCGTGCTGCTCGACATCGCCCTGCCGGGCGCGGACGGGTTCGACGTCGCGGAGGCGCTCGCCGCCGAGCCGCGACCGCCGGCAGTGGTCCTCGTCTCGACCCGCGATGCCGCGGACTACGGGCCGCGCCTGGGGCGGGCGAAGGTCCGCGGCTTCATCCAGAAGCAGTCGCTCTCCGTTCCGTCGCTGGAGGCGCTCGTCACGTGAGCGCGCAGCGGGCGCAGCTGCTTCCGCGTGCCGCCCCGCCCAGGAGCCTGCTCCTCGTGCTCGGGGTGCTCGGCGTGGCATCGGTGGTGGTCGCCGAGTGGGCGTCGCTCGACCGGTACGCGTTCATCGATCCCCACAACGTGCTCGGCCTGGCGGTCCACGACGCGCTGCCGCCCGCGGTCTACATCGCCAGCGGCCTGCTCGCGCTGGTGGTGCGGCCGACGTCCCGCATCGGTCTGTGGCTCTGGCTGGCCGGAGTGCTGACCTTCGTGGGCAACTACGGGAACACCATGCTGCCGGGGATCAGCCAGCTCGCCATCGGCCTGACGGACATCTACCTGGTCCCCATCGGCATCGTCATCCTGACCTACCCCAGCGGCGTCTTCCGCGACCGATGGGAGAAGGCGCTGGCCTACGTCGGCGTGGCGGAGATCGTGATCGCCGGGCTGCTGGTCACCGCCTACCTTGACCCGGCGCGCTGCGATCCGGGGCTGTGTCCGGACAACCCGTTCCTCTTCATCCGCGACGCGGGGACGGTGGACGGCATCCAGGCGCTCAGCCACCTGCTCGCCGTGCTGCTCTGGGTCGCCTTCGGCGCGTTCGTCGTCCGTCGCTTCGTTCGCGGGACACCGACGTCGCGCCGCCTGCTGGCCCCGGTGTGGATCGCGGGCCTTCTCATCGCGGCCTCCGGAATCGCGTCCGTCTCGCTCGCCACGCTGGTGAGCGCCGAGGCGGGCTACGCGTACGACCAATGGGTCAACTGGGGCATCTCGATGATGCTGCCGCTGGTCTTCCTGTTCGGCCTGGCTCGCCAGCGGCTGGGACGGGCGGCCATCGCCGGCTTCGTCGAGGAGGTCGCAGCCGGCGTCTCGATCGGTGGCCTGCGCACGGCGTTCGCGCGGCTCGCCGGCGATCCGTCGCTGGTGCTCGCCTTCCCGATCGACGGCGGTGGCTACGTGGACACGGAGGGCGGGCCGGTGCGCGTACCTGCGCCGTCGGAGGCGCGGACCGTCACGCCGATCGAGCGCGACGGGCGGACGGTGGCGGTCGTCGTGCACGACGCGGCGCTCGAGACCGATCCGGCCCTCGTGCGCGCGGCCGGTGCGGCGGCGGCGCTCGCCCTCGACAACGAGCGCCTCACCGCGGAGGTGCGCGCGAGGCTCGAGGCGGTTCGCTCCTCGCGTGCACGCCTGGTCGAGGCGGCCGATGCGGAGCGGGTCCGCATCGAGCGGATGCTGCACGACGGCGCGCAGCAGCGCCTGGTGGCGCTCGCGATCCGAATTCGCAGCATGGCGTCCTCGTCAGGCGACGAACGGGTCCGCGAGCGGCTGGACGCGCTGGGCGGGGAGCTCGACGACGCGCTGGCGGAGCTGCGCGAGCTGGCGCGCGGGATCCATCCCGCCGTGCTGGTGCAGGCCGGGCTCCACTCGGCGCTGGCGTCATTGGCCCAGCGCAGCGAGCTGCCGGTGAGGCTCGATGTTCCGGAGCGCCGCTTCCCGGGACCGATCGAGTCCACCGCCTACTACGTCGCCGCGGAGGCGCTGACGAATGCCGCGCGGCATGCGCACGCGACGCTAGTGACCATCACCGTTCAGGCCGATGACGAGGCGCTGCGCATGGCGATCCGCGACGACGGCGTGGGTGGGGCCGATCCGGCGCGCGGCTCCGGGCTCGCCGGGCTCGAGGATCGCGTCGCCGCCGTCTCCGGCCACCTGTCGGTGCGCCCTGCTCCCGGCGGCGGGACGCTGGTCGAGGTCCGGCTCCCGCTCGCGGACGCGGAGCGCGGCGCATGAGGGTGATCCTTGGCGAGGACTCGGACCTGCTGCGCGAGAGCCTCGCCGGGGCGCTGACGCAACAGGGCGTGGAGGTGGTGGGCCTCGCGTCGCGCGAGGATCAGCTGGTCGAGCTGGTGGAGCGGGTCGTCCCCGATGCGGCGATCATCGACATCCGCATGCCGCCGACGCAGACCGTCGAGGGGCTGCGCGCCGCGGAAGCGATTCGGGCGCGGCGGCCGGGATTTCCGGTCCTGCTGCTGTCGCATCACGTGGAGGGCGGTATCGCGCTGCAGCTGCTGCGCGACGATCCGGCCGGCATCGGCTACCTGCTCAAGGACCGCGTGACGCGGGTGGACCAGCTGGTGTCGGCGCTGGAGCGCCTCGTCGCCGGAGGCTCGGTGATCGACCCCGAGATCGTCTCGCGCCTGATCGGACGCCGGCGACCGCCGGGACCGCTGGACGAGCTCACCCCGCGCGAACGGGACGTCCTGCGCCTGATGGCCGAGGGCCGCTCCAACCGCGGGATCGCCCAGGACCTGGGCCTGGAGGAGAAGACCGTGGAGCACCACGTCGGCCAGGTCTTCTCCAAGCTCGGCCTGGAGCCCGGCCCGCACGCTCACCGTCGCGTGCTCGCCGTCCTCACCTGGCTCAACGAGCCCCGCTGAACCACGACCGAATCAGCGCGGCCGGGGACTCGGGCCCGGCTTCGCCCGTGGCCACTTCTCGGCACTAAGGGCAGTGACCTCTGTTCAAACGCTCTCCATGGGCGCATGCTCACGCGATTCCGGGGGCACGTCCGCACCCCGCGCGCGTCGTCCTCGGTCGCAGACGCGGAGGGAGCACCATGCGTCGTGTCCTTGGCCTGTTCGCGGCCGTCAGCCTCGTGGCCGCACTCTTGCCGGCGGCAGCGCTTGCCGACACGCCCGACCGCGGCAGTGAGTCGTACACGGAGCTGTACTGCGAATCGCTGTCCGCGGACGCGGGGACCGTCGCGCTGGACGTGGTGGTGAGCGACAGCTTCGGCGCGTTCGCGTCACTCGCCATCTGGGCGCCGGGCGACGATCCATTCACCACACCGCCAGCGATCCTCTCCGAATCCGGCACTGCTGCGCTGAACGGCTCCACCATGACGGCGAGCTTCGACCTGGCGCAGTACGTCGAGCCCTCGAACCCGGAGGACTCCCCGTATGGCGATCCCGCCGGGACGGCGAACCTGACCGCCCAACTTACCCCGATCGGCGGTCCTGAGACTTTCTCGGGCACCGATCGAAACGGGAACAGCCACGCTCGGTACGAGCAGACCGTCCAGTCATACGCTGTGGCCGGCGCGCTCACGCTGGAGCTGATCGCGGCCGATCCCGAGCTGCTCGACCTCGGCTCCTGCGTGGGTATCCGTATCGAGAGCACCTACTTCGCGACGCTGCCCCACGCCTTTGTCGATTCGATGAACGCAATCTCCCTTTCCTGCGGGTGGGAGACCGCCTCTGGATTCGTTTCCCTTTTCGCGGGCGCCGATGCGCACGGCCAGTTCAGCGAGCTGTTCGTGCAGGTCGGCGAGGACGCCTACTCCGGCTTCACCGAACCGGTGCTGACCGATACGGCGTTCGAAGCGGCCTACGACCTCTTCCCGCTGGGGAAGGACGGAGCCGAGCCGGTCGATCCACCCGAGGCGGCCGGGACAGCCACCGCGAGCGCGACGCTGACGCGGTCAGGAGAGCGCGTGAATCTGCGCGACCGTTTCGGCAACCAGAAGTCGCATGCCATCGGCTGGGTGCTCGCGGTCAGCGGTGAGCTCAGCGTCACACTCAACGGCGAGACGACCTCGCTACCGATGGACGAGGTCAGCTGCTACGCCGACCACGTCAAGACCAGGTACATCCAGACCAACCCGAGCGGGCGGCCGCTGAAGAACGACGCGCCGGCCGGGGCGCTGCCTTTGGCCATCGGTGACAGCACCAGCGTCAGGACGGCTGGAACCGCAGTGGCGCCCGAGGAGCCCTGCCTGATGCAGGACTTGGGCAGCGGTGAGTGGTTCCCCATCCCCTTCGGCAAGACGGCATGGTGGACGATCACCGGTGCGGGGGGCCCGGTGACGGTCGATACCGCCGGCAGCGATTTCGACACGGTCGTCGCCGTGTATACGGGAGAGCCCGGAGCGTTCACCCAGGTGGGCTGCGTCGATGACGTCCTGCTCGACCCCGAGACGGGCGAGTTCACGCTTCAGGCCGCCTTCACCTTCGACGCAGCGCTGGGCGAGACCTATTGGGTGCAGGCCGGCGGCTTTGACGGAATGACGGGCACGCTCATCCTGTCTGCGATGCCGTAGCAGCCGCGCTGTTCAACAGCATCTTCTGTCTCCGTGGTGGCGGCGGGCCAGTCTCGCCGCCACCAGCTCCCTGAAGGCCTCCCTGCCCGCTGGCCGGGCTGGCGTCAGGTCGGAGGCGGCTGCTGCGTCCCCGACGCGGCGGCGATCTCCTCGGCGTAGTCGATCAGGTCCAGCTGACCGGGGGAGCGGCCCTCGGCGCTCAGCAGCGCGGCCGCCTCGGACCGATGCTGCGTCCCGTGGTTGATGACGTGGACCAGCATCTGCCAGACCGGCACGCCCTCGTAAACGTAGGCGATGAATCCCTCGCTGAGTATCGCGAGCCAGGCATCCACCGCGGCCCACTCGCCCTCCCATCGGCGCCGCAGCTCCTCGACCGTGAGCAGCGGCTCGGCCTCGGGCTCCGGCCCCTCACCGGCCTGCTGGAATTGGTGGCGCCAGCGTTGCGCCGCTCCCAGCTGGTGGACGAGGATGCCGCCCAGGCCCCGCTCGTCGACCACGTTGGAGCGCTGCCACACCGCGGGATCGAGGCCGTCGAGCTGGGCGAGGACACGTTGGGTCGCCCATCGGTCGTAGGCGAACAGGAATCGGACTTCGTCTGGCTGCATCGGCCGAGGCTAGCAGACCGCGGTCTCAGTTCTTGGCGATGTAGCGGAACTTGATCCGCCCGCCGCTGCCCTCGAACGGCCCCTCGCCGCGGGCGAAGCACTCGACGATGAACGGCATCAGCGCCGGGTACTCGCCGAACGCCTCGCGGTAGTCGCGGTTCATTCCGCGCAGGTGCGTCGTGAGCAGCTGTGCCACCTCGTCCCGGAACGCGTCGTCCGGCTGCCCGCGGAGGAGCTGGATGGCGACCCGCGGGCGGGTCTCGCCCGGTCGTGGCTCGACCACGGAAAGCTGGAACGACAGGATCCGGGCGGCGACGTCGGGCCGCGAATAGATCGCCGCCTCGATGTCCTCCGGATAGATGTTCGCCCCCATCACCGATACGGTCGAGTCCTTGCGGCCGAAGACGAAGAGGTACGGCATGCGGATGAGCCGCCGGCCGCCGGCGGGGACGAGCGACTCCAGATCCACGCCGACGCCGTGGAGGCGCGCGCGAAGCTCGTCGTCGCGCAGCACACCGCCCTCGTCGTGCGGGTTGTAGCGGATCTTCGGCGAGAGGGTGGCGTGGCGGGCCACGGTGAAGAGCAGCTCGCGTTCGGGATTCGTTTCGATGTGGTGGAAGAACGGGTTGAACTGGAAGACCATCGGTGAGCGGCCGGCCTCGCCGAAGACGGCCTCCGCGACATCGGCCCGTTCGAGGGCCAGGCGACGCAGGGCGATGCAGACAGGCGTCTCGGCGGCAAGGCCGATCTCCACATCGGTCACGCCGTATCCGGAGAACACCGATCTGAAGTGCCGCGCCAGGTAGTCGCGCAGCATCTCGGAGTTGCCTTCGCCGCCGAGCAGCGCGTGCATGTCGTACGCGGACCAGTCCACGCCGCGCCGTTCGCCCTCGTCGAGCAGGACCTTGAGGAACGGCGGGTAGCCGACGATCAGGTACCGATGCCGCGGCCCCAGCTCGGCCATGGTGTCGAGCACCTTGTCGAGGTCCGGCCCGGTCGCCTTGACGAGGCCATGCGCCTCGAGCGCGGCGGCGGTGGTCATCCCGGTCGCCCAGGCGCCCATGGAGAACGAGTTGAGGACGACCAGCGGACGGTCGCCGAAGGTGTAGCGGGCAAAGAAGGCGACCATCCTGCGCACGTGCCGCCGCTCCTCGGCGCCGCGCGCCCAGTTGTATGGCTTGCCGGTCGAGCCGGAGCTCTCGTCGATGGTGGTGCCCAGGATCGGCAGGACGCCGCCGACGCAGCGCTCGCCGAGCGGGTAGGCGTCGACGTACGAGTGCTTGTCCGTCTCGGGCAGATCGCGCAGGTCGCGGATTCGGCGTGGATCGATGCCGTGGCCGGCCAGGAAGGAGCGGTAGGCCGGCACGTGGCGGGCCGCGTCGCGAGCCGCTCGGAGCGCGCGGGCACGCGAAAACGCGTCCGCGGGGCCGGGCGGCATCATCTCGAGGAACCACTGCAGCGCGCCGTATCGGCGGCTGATGCCGCGCAGGAGGACCTCGAGCGCCCACATCGAGATCGGTCCGGGAAGCGGTCCGGGTCGGGATTCCGTGTCCGCCGTCGCTGCCATGTGCCCTCCCACCCGCTGCGCGCCGCCTATTGAGTCACCAGACACGCCGGTTGCGCAAGGGCCGAACGGCCATTGAGGACGCTGAGCCCGGCGCATCGTCGGGGTCGGCGGTGCGGTGGCCCCAGGCTGGCTAGGAAGCCCTGACGACGCGATAGCGCAGGTGCGTGGCGAAGGGCGACTGGCGCACCTGGCCGATGTGCTCCAGCGTCACGTCTTTGTCGAAGCCGTCGAAGAGCCGCTTGCCCGCACCGAGGATCACCGGCGCGATGGTGATCGCAAGCTCGTCAACGACGCCCGCGGCGAGCGCCTGGCGGATGACGTCGGCGCCACCCATCAGCGAGACGTCCTTGCCCGTTGCGGCATCGCGCGCACGCGCGACGGCCTTCTCGAGACCGTTGACGAAGGTGAACCCCGCCTCCGGCGAGGGCTCCTCCTCGGGACGGTGCGTCACGATGAAGAACGGCACGTTCCACGGGTTCGTGCCGCCCCAGTGGTCGGCCGCCTCGTACACTCCGCGGCCGCCGACGACGGCACCCACCCGCGAGATCGCCTCGTCGAGCATCTCCTTGTCCGCGCCGGTCGCCTCGCCGCGGGGACCGTCCTCGTACGTCCACGGACCGCCGAAGACCCAGTAGTGCAGCCGCTCGCCGCCCTCGCCCAGACCACGCTCCGGCCCGTCGTTAGGGCCTGTGATGTAGCCGTCCACCGATGTCGTGATCGCTGCCACCACCTTCGTCATGTCGCGCCCCTCGGCTACTGCGTTCCGACACCAGTCTGACCCATGATGCGGCGCGGACTCATCGGCCCGGCGGAGGTCGTCTCGCTCACCGTCGGCCGCCAGCGCCGCGGTCAGGCGCTCAGTGCGTCAGGTGCGTCGGTGCCCGGTTCGACGACCTCGAGCTGCGTCTCGACGTCCTTCACGCCGCGCAGGACGCCGATGCGCATGGTGTCCAGCGTGCGGCTGATGTCCGTGGCGGCGGTGGAGATCGACGTCAGGCGTGCCTTCATGCCCTGCACCTCGCCGACCTGGCGGACGATATCGGCCAGCGATTCCTGCACCGCGGCGACGTCGAGCTGGACGCTGGATGCCCGCAGGCTGGCGATGGCGAGGGCGCGTGCCAGGCGCACCGCTGCCTCCAGCGCGACGGCGTCGCCCGCCTCGGGGTCGTAGACGCAGTAGACGTCCGAGCCGATGAGCGCCAGCGGCGCCACGCCCGGAGGCGCCGTCTGCGGCGTGAAGACCGCCAACGCCACGGCCGCGCGCCGGTTCTCGCGTGCCTCCGCCAGCTCGGCGCTGAAGCGGCGCAGGGCGACCGAACGGTCCTTGGCCTCGATGACGACGCGCAGGTCCACGCCGCGCGTCCGGCTGGGATCGATGCCGAGCACGAAATCGCCCTTCTTGTTGCGCAGGGTGTCGCCCGCATCGGTCCCGGTCCGCTCCAGCAGGTCCCCCTGGTTGCGCGCGAGCTCGCCGAGGCGCGCCTCGAGCGCATCCTCGAACTCGCCGCCCTTGGCCGTGCCCTTCGCCCGCTCCTCCGCCCGAGCCTTCTCGCCGGCCTCCAGCGCGCTGAGCCGTTCCTGCAGGCTGCGGAACTCGCCGCTCACCTCGTTGCGGAACTGGTGCAGCGGCGACCCCTCGCGGGTCGGGTCCAGCAGGCGCGCCAGCTGGGAGGCGTCGCCGTCGAAGTAGCGCTGCAGGACGGTGGTGAGCTGCCCCATGGCGCTCTCGCGGCGGTTCGGGTCGAACAGCTCGCCGACCAGGCGGCGCAGCTTGCCCTCGTCGCCCAGAAACGCCTCGAGCGTGCGCGGCAGCCGCCCGTCGCCATCCGCGAAGTTGGCACGCAGCTGCTGCTCAAGAGCGGCGGCGGCCCGACTGTTCGTCTCGTCCAGCCGTTCGCTGAGCCGAGCGAACTCGGCACGCACGACATCCGTCGTCAGGCTCACGCCGGCGTTGCAGATCGTCATCAGGCCGATGCGGAGCGCGCGTTCCACCAGCTGCGGTCGTTCGGCTTCGTCGCGTTCGGCGAGGAAGCTGGCCAGCTGGGCGTCATGCAGCTCCAGCTGCTCGACGAGGATGCGGTCCGCCAGGACGCTCACGCTGCTGTTCATGGCGAGAGTGTCAGCGTCGTCTGCGACAGCTTGCCTGTCGCGATGCCCGGATGGCCCTCGCGTACTGGTCACGCAGCGCCGATTGCATGGTGACGAAACGCGAGAAAAGTGGCATCTTCTCGGCCGTCAGGGGCACGCATACGGAGGGACGTCAGATGCGGCACTCGGCGGGTGGCGGAGGGGAGATTCCCGAGCAGGCGCCGGGCGGCTCGGATGCCGCTGCCCAGCGCACCGCTTCCGCGAATCACGGTGGTGGGGGAGAGCGAGGAGTTCGTCGGGCTGATCGGCGAGGCGTTCACGGGGCAGTTCGAGGTCGTCGCGGCGAGCGAGGATTCAGTGGATGGGATCGCCGACACGTCGCCCGCGCTGCTGATGGTCGGCCTTCGTCCGGACGCCGACCCGGGCACGGGACCGGATCTCGTGGCGCTCCTGCGCGAGCATCCGGTGCTGTGCGCGGTGCCGCTCATCGGGCTCACGACGGAGATGTCGCCGGACGACGGCGAGGGGCACCGCTTCGACCCGCGGCTCGGCATTCACCTGCTGGCGGAACCGTTCGGCCTCGACGCCCTGGAGCAGCTGGTGCGGAGCCTGACCGCCTCGGTCACGCGGCGGGATCTCTCCCGCGCCTGAATGGCGCGCTTCGCTCCTCAGTCGTCGCGCTAATCGGGTTCGCGCTCGCCGGAGGCGGCTGGCGGGGCGTCCCGGGCATCATCCCCCGGAGCGACCGATGAACTCTCGCCCCGCGGGAGGCGTTCGCGAATGACTTCGTCGTGCCGCTCCCGGGTCGGTGGATCGGCGACCCACCTCCGTTCACCGATGCCGAAGCGGCGGAGAAGCGCCCTGACCCGGTCGATCAACCGTCAGCCGCGGCGCACGACGCGGCTGTGGATCTCCACCGCGCGAAGCAGGTCGTACGTCTCGCTGTCGCCGTACGCGCGAGCGAGCGCCGACACCAGGGCATACCAGGCTCCATCTTCGGGCTCCTGGACGTAGCGGCGCGCCCGCGCCCGCACCTCGGAGATGGCTTCGAGCAGCCACTCCGCCTGGGCGGCGCCGACGTCGCTCGGAGAGATCTCGCTCGCTTCCATGGTGCTTTCCCGGATACTGGAGGGCGTTCGCGAGTGTGGATAACTCGGTGCGAGTTGTCAACATTCGGCCGCCTCGAGCCGCCGCCGGTTGACCCACCCGCGGCATGGCGCGGATACTCCGACGAACCCGAGGGAGAGCAGCGTGATCTGTGCGGCGTGCGGAACGGCGAACGAGCCAGGACGCAGGTTCTGCGGCGAGTGTGGCGCGGCGCTCGCCGTCGCCTGTCCCGTCTGCGGCGCCTCGAACACGCCGGGCGTCAAGTTCTGCGGCGACTGCGGCACCCCGCTCACCGCAGCCGCGCCGCGCGTCGCGCCCGCCGAGCGGCCGAGTCCCGTCGCAGAGCGGCGCCTCGTATCGGTCCTGTTCGCCGACCTGGTGGGATTCACGACCCTCTCCGAGTCGCGCGATCCGGAGACGGTGCGCGAGCTGCTGAGCCGCTATTTCGAGGTCGCCACCGAGATCATCGGCGCCTATGGCGGGACGGTGGAGAAGTTCATCGGTGACGCGGTCATGGCAGTCTGGGGCGCCCCGGTCGCGCACGAGGACGACGCGGAGCGGGCGGTGCGCACTGCGCTCGATCTTGTCCAGGCGGTCACCGCCATCGGCCAGGAGATCGGCGCCGAGCTGACCGTGCGCGCCGGCGTGCTGACGGGCGAGGCGGCCGTCACGCTGGGCGCCACGAACCAGGGGCTGGTGGCGGGCGACCTGGTCAACACCGCCTCGCGGCTGCAGTCGGTCGCGCCGCCGGGGACGGTGCTGGTCGGCGAGTCCACCTTCCGCGCAGCGAGCGGCGGCATCGCATTCGAGCCCGCCGGGGAGCAGCTGCTGAAGGGCAAGGCCGCGCCGGTGGCCGCCTATCGCGCCATCCGCGTGGTCGGTCGCCGAGGCGGCGCCGGACGGAGCGAGCAGCTCGAGGCGCCGTTCGTCGGTCGCGCGCCGGAGCTGCGGATGCTCAAGGACTTCCACATGGCCACCGCGGCGGAGCGCCGGCCGCGGCTGGTCTCGATCATCGGGCAGGGCGGCATCGGCAAGAGCCGGCTGGTGTGGGAGTTCCAGAAATACATCGACGGCGTGACCGAGGTCGTCTACTGGCACCAGGGCCGATCGCCGGCCTACGGCGAGGGGATCAGCTTCTGGGCGCTGGCCGAGATGGTCCGCGGGCGCGCGGGCATCACCGAGGCGGACGAGCCGGCCGCGGCACGCGACAAGGTCACCGCGCTGCTGACGCAGTGGGTCCCCGATGACGGCGATCGGCGCTGGATCGAGCCGCGGCTGCTGCAGCTGCTGGGAATCGAGTCGGCGGACGGGGAGCGCCCTGAGCGCGAGTCGCTGTTCGCCGCGTGGCGAATGCTCTTCGAGCGCATCGCCGAGCACGGGGTGGTGGTCCTCGTCTTCGAGGACCTGCAGTGGGCCGATGACGGCCTGCTCGACTTCATCGACCACGTCCTGGAGTGGTCGCGCGACCGGCCGATCTACCTGATCACGCTGGCGCGTCCCGAGCTCCTCGACCGGCGAAGCGACTGGGGCGCCGGTCGGCGCAACTTCACCTCGCTCATTCTCGAGCCGCTCGATGCGGGCGCCATGCGCGAGCTGCTGGCCGGGCTGGTGCCCGGCCTTCCCGAATCCGTCGTCGAGCGCGTCCTGGACCGGGCCGAGGGCATTCCGCTGTACGCCGTCGAGACCGTGCGCATGCTCCTCAGCGAGGGCCTGGTGGCGATGGAGGATGGCGTCTACCGACCGGTCGGCGACCTCTCCGAGCTCTCCGTGCCGGCATCCCTGCACGCGCTGATCGCCTCGCGCCTCGATGCGCTCGACCCGCTGGACCGATCGCTGCTGCAGGCCGCATCGGTCATCGGCAAGACGTTCAGCGTGGAGGCGCTCGCCGCGGTCAGCGGCGAGACGGTCGAGGAGGTGCGCACGCGCGTGCGGGCACTCGTGCGGCGCGAGATGCTGGCCCTGGACGTCGACACCCGCTCCGCCGAGCAGGGGCAGTACGGGTTCGTGCAGGGGCTCATTCGAGAGGTCGCGTACGGGACGCTGGCGCGCGCCGATCGCCGGCGACTCCACATCTCGGCCGCGCGGTACTTCGAGACGCTCGACGACGAGGGGATCGCCGGCGCGTTGGCGGAGCACTACGTGGCGGCCTACAAGGCCCAGCCGGAGGGACCGGAGGGCGAGGCGATCGCCGCGCAGGCGCGCGTCGCGCTTCGGGCTGCCGCGGACCGCGCTCGTTCGCTCGGCAGCTACGTCCAGACCATGCGGTTCCTGGAGCAGGCGCTGGAGGTCACGACCGATGCGGACGAGCAGCGACAGCTGCACATGGCGGCCGGTGAGGCCGCCATGGTGGGGGGCCTGCGCGACGAGCCGGTGGCGCACACCCAGCGCGCACTGGAGCTCGCCCGGGAGAGCGGCGATCGAGCGGCGATCGTCTCGGCCCTCGGCGAGCATGCCTCGGCGCGCGGCTACGCGCGTGGCGACGTCGAGGGTGCCCTGGCGCTGCTCGAGCCGGCGCGCGCCGAGTACGCCGACCTGGCCGAGTCGCGGGAGTACGTCCATCTCGTGGCGGAGCTCGCGAGGGCGTACCTGCTGCTCGGTCGCTACGAGGAGTCGCTGAGCGCCGTCGACGAGATGCTGCCCATCGCCGAGCGCCTGGAGCTGAACCGCGAGGCGATCGGGCTGGTCTGCACGCGTGGCCCGGCCCTGGCGAACCTCGGCCGGCTGCGCGAGGCGATCATGGTCCTCGTCGGTGCGGTCTCCTCCGCATCGGCCTACGGCTTCGTCGGCGTCGAGCTGCGGGCACGCGTCAACCTGAGCTACGCGGCCTCGGCCGAGGATCCGCAGGTGGCGTATCGCGTCGCCAGGGAAGGCGTGGAACAGGCCCGCCACCTGGGCGCGCGCGGGCCCGGCTACTACCTGCTCGGCAACGCGGCCGATTCGGCCACCCGCAGCGGCGACTGGGAGTGGGCCCTGCCGCTGCTGGTCGAGGCAGTCGCCACGAATGAGAACGATACCTTCGCGCGCACCCGCCTCGCGCTCCTCCGCGGCCTGCAGGGGGACGATGTCGAGGCCGAGATCCAGGCCGTGGCCGACCGGCTGGCCGGATCGACCGAGATCCAGCAGCTCTCGACGCTGGACGAGGTGCGCGCCCTGATGGCGCTCGCGCGCGGAGATTTCCGGGAGGCGCTCGCCGCAGCCCGCCGTGCGTACACCCGAAGCCTCGCTCCGGACGCCATGGGCCTCGAGACCGCGGCGCGCGCCGCGGCGCTGATCGGAGATCGCGCGGGCATCACCGACGCGCTGGAGATCCTCGCCACGCAACCCGGTCGCGTCCCGGCGGCGATACGCCGCGAGGCGGAGTCAGCGATCGCGGCCATCGACGGTCGCCGCAGCGAGGCGTTGTCCGGCTATCTCGAGGCGCTGCACCGCTGGCACGAGCTGGAGCTCGAGTTCGAAGCGGCGATGTGCACGGTGGTGATGGTCACCCTGCTCGGCGTCGGCGCGCCGGAAGCACGTCGCGCCGCTGATGACGCCCGCTCGCTCCTGGAACGGCTCGAGGCAAAGCCGCTGCTCGCCTTGCTGGCGTCCGCGGTCGCATCGACGTCGGCCCCTGGGTCCGTCCGCACCGCGCGTCCGGCAGATGGGTTGCCGACCGGCGCCGCCTCCGAGCGCTAGCGCGCAACGCGAGGTCGAGGTCGCGCGGGTCCGTTGACGGCACGCAGCGACGGTCGCACTATCGGCCATTACGCAAGAGGACAGGTCCAGATGGCAGATTCGGTTGGCACGCGCGTGAATCGCCCGGCATGGGTCGATCTCTCCACCTCCGATCCGGAGGCCGCGCGGCAGTTCTACGGCACGCTGTTCGGGTGGCAGGTGGAGGTGTCGTCCGATCCGCAGTACGGCGGCTACGGGATCGCGAAGCTGGCGGACGGCGGCGAGGACGTGGCGGGCATCGGTACCTCGATGACTCCGGGAGTGCCGCCGGTCTGGAACCTGTACATCGGGACCGACGACGCTGCCGCGCTGGGCGACGCGGTGCTGGCCGCGGGCGGCACCGTGATCGCGCCCGCGTTCGACGTCGGCGACATGGGACGCATGGCGGTGTTCCAGGATCCGGCAGGCGCCTTCATCTCCGGCTGGCAGGCGGCGAGCACCGGCAGCTTCCGAACCGGCGACGTCGGGACCTTCACCTGGGCGGAGCTGAACGCCCGCGGCATCGACCGGGCCATCGCCTTCTATGACGCGGTCTTCGGCTGGACGGTGAGGACGACCCCGCTCGGCGCCGGCCAGTCCGACTACCACGAGTTCCAGCTCGACGGCTCCAGCATCCTGGGCGGCATGGAGATGAGCCAAATGGTCCCCGCCGAGGTCCCCAGCTACTGGATGCCCTACTTCAGGGTGGCCGATGCGGACGAGGCGTTTCGCAGGGCGCTCGACGCGGGCGCGACCGAGGTCGTGGCGCCTACTGACTATCCCGGCGGCCGCTTCGCGATCGTCAGCGACCCGCAGGGAGCCATGTTCGGGCTGCTCAAGCCGGCGGGATAGTCGGCCTGCCACTGTCGCTGCTGCATATCGGTCCGGAGGCGACCCTTACGTCGGCGTGCGTCCGCCGCCACAGCGATACGGGGTCGTGAGAGGACCGATACGGGTCAGTTCCGGCCGCGTCGTCCAGATAAGGGGTCAGCTTCGGGCCGGTATGGACTCCACGCCGCGAATCCGTTGGTCCTGGCGTCGTCTCGTGGCCCGTATCGGTCAGGCGCCGGTACTCGCCGGACGCTAAGAAGCCTGGCCCTTGCGGGCCAGGCTTCCTCCGGAGGGTGTCGGTTCTAGTGACCGTTCTCCATGCGCTGGGTCAGGCTGGGACGCTCACGCGGCGCAGCTCGGGGACCGCTTCCGGCTCCTTGCGGGTGGCCCACACCAGGCCGGCACCGGTCAGGAGGAAGGAGGCGCCGACGCCCGCGAAGAGGGCTGCCAGGCCGAGTCCCAGCTGAAGGGCTGAGGCGGTGGCGGTGCCGACGCCGAGCTCGGCGATCAGCGCGTGTGCCGTGCCGGTCCAGGCCTGCTCACGAGCGGCGGCCTCGATCGGGTTGCTGCGGTTGAAGGCGGCCCAGTAGCGGCCGTTGACCGGGAACTCGTACGTGCCGGCCTTGTAGACCTTGCCGTCCACCGTGACGTCCTTCGGAAGGACGACCGTCTGCGTTCCGTGCAGGGTGTGGAAGGCCACGGTGGCCATCTGGTACATGTACTCGCTCGCCGTGTTGACGACCGGATCGTTCGGGTTGAGCTCGGAGTTGTCGACCGGATAGCCCCAGTCGTTCTGCAGGAGCGACATGATCTCCTGGGCGCCCTTGGTCTCGCCACGATCGACGAGCTCGCCGGCCTTGTTGTAGGTGAGCGTGACGTTCTGCGCCGCGCTGAAGGAGTTCAGCGACTTGGTCCCGGCCTGGACCTTGGTGTACGCGAACGCGCCGCCGGCCAGGAAGAGCACGCCGATGACGGCGAGGACGATTCCGAGTCCTCTGAGACGATTGATCACGTGAGTATCCCTCTCAATGTGGATGGGTTGAGGCTTTCGATGTGTCGACTGTCGCCCATCACCCGGTCGGGACGCATGTGACAAAGGGACCCTAAGCCGGGACTTCGAGCACGGAGAGGGGGGCCATAGGTCACCAAGGCACTTGCAGGCGCCTCGTGGCCCGGCTCAGACCATGTACTGGTCGTGCTCGGCGTAGAACGCCCGCCACTCCTCCGGGGTGAGCTTCCTGCCCGCGTTGGCGATCTCGGCCGTCGCCTCGAAGAAGCGCTCGCGCGCGATCCCCGGCGCAAAGAGGATGAGCATGCTGGCCGGCGCATCGGAGTCGTTGCTGAAGGCATGGATGCCGCCCTCGGGCACGTACACCATGTCCCCGGGGGCCGCGTCGATCCAGCGCTCGCCGTCGTACAGCCGGACGATTCCGTCGAGGACGTAGAACGCCTCCGAGAAGGTCCGATGAAAGTGGGGAGCGGGCCCGCCGGCCTGCTGCTGCATGTTCCAGCGGAAGAGGCCGTATCGGCCGGCCGTGAGGGACCCCGGCGCGACGAACTGGACCGATGAGGTCGCCCGCTCGAGGCTCGGCACCTCGCGCTCCAGCCGGGCGATCGCGCTCACTTCGCCGTGATCGGCGAGGTAGGTCATGCCGCAAGCATCCGGCGGCCGCTCGGCTGTCGTCAAGCGCCGGCGTGGGACCATCGGGCTACTGACATACCGGTACCCGGTACCGGATGCTGGCGTGGTGACCTGATGGGGGAGAATCGATCTCCTCCACGTCGCCGATGGAGGTCACGCACATGGTCCGCGCCGTCGTCATCCAACCGAACCTGCTCAGGCGCGCCGACCGCGCCGGCAGGCCCTCGATGAGCCATTTCCTGGCCCGCGTGGACGGTCCCACGTTGTGCGGCGTCACACTCCTCGATCCGCGACCGTCAGACTCGGTTCATTGCCCGCGCTGCCTGGCGCTGGTCGCTCCAGGGTCGCTGGTCGAGGAGGACGCGCTCAGCGCCAAGGGGAGCTGAACGGCGCCTCGGCGCACGCTCTTCCGCGCCACGGGGAACTGAACCGCGCCTCGGCGCGTCCGACAGGAGACCCATGAGCTGGACCGTCCGTTGCCTGGCAGCCTTCGCCGTCGTCGCGGCCGTGACCGGTTGCGCGCCCCGCATCGGTGCGGGTCCTTCGCAGGTGCCGCCGGCTCCCACGCCCATCGACAGCGTCACGCTGGCCGCCGACCGGCGTTCGGTGCGCGTCGACTTCGTCGGCGGCAGGGCATTCGACCCCGCTGACCCATGCTCGGTTGCCTATCGCGGGACGGCAGCGATCGTGGGCGACGTGCTCGAGATCGGCGTGTATGCGGAGCCGCATCCGAAGCCGCTGCCATCCGGCTGGGCGTGCGACGCCGTCGGGTATCGGCGCACGCTCGTGCTACAGCTTCCCGGTGCGTTCGACGGCAGTCGGGTGCGCGACCTCAGCGGGCGGGACCTTCCCCTCGGGTAGCCCAGGCGGCTCAAGCGTCGAACCGCGCGACGAGGTGGCGAAGCAGCGAGCCGAGGATCCCGCCACCGCCCGGCGGGGGTGGCAGACGTCCGAACGCCGCTCTCACCGCCGGCGACGCCACTCGTCGGCACCGGCCGAGCAGCTCTTCGGCCGCCGCCGGGTCGTCCGCGTTCGCTCTTCCGGCCGCGAGTGCCGCGTACCCCGCCGCGCCACGAGCGTGCGCGGCCATGTGAGCAGTCGCCGCCGCGTGGCCCGCGGCGCGGGCCGCTGCGACCGCGGCCGGGTCATCGACCGCGCGCGCGGCTGCATGGGCCGCCGTCGCGAGGGCTCGTAGGCGACCGATGCGCATCTCGCCGCGCGCAAAGGCGCGGGCGCCCTCGATGGCCTGGCGCGGCCGCCGGTCGTCGCGAGCGTGAACCTCGAACAGCGGAAGGGTTCGCTCGGCACAGTCGGCCGCCCACTCCGCGAGGATGCGTCGATCCTCCTCGGTGAGGGTCAGGCGGCCGGGTGTGGCGGACAACTCATCCTCCGCTGCGCAGGCCGACATGGTAGGCGCGCCGCACTGGCAGGAATGACGCGGTTTCATCGGCCCTGTCGATAATTCCGCGTCGAATCGGCTCTTTGGGGGCGCGATGACGCCGTTTCATCGGCCCTCCCGATAATTCCGCGTCGCTTCGGCTGCCCAGGCCGCGAATGGCGCGGTTTCATCGGCCGTGCCGATATTTCGGTGTCAAGTTGGCCGATCTGGGGCGCAATGACGCGCTTTCATCGGCCCTCCGGATAATTCCGCGTCGAATCGGCTCTTTGGGGGCGCAATGACGCGCTTTCATCGGCCCTCCGGATAATTCGCCGACCGAACCCATTGACACGTGACCTATCGGTCACCTATTATGGCCGACGTGGATGACGTGTTCAAGGCCCTCGCCGACCCGACGCGGCGCAGCCTGCTCGACGAGCTGTTCAGGGAGGATGGCCAGTCCCTGGGCGAGCTCGAGCGACGGCTGCCGATGACCCGCTTCGGAGTCATGAAGCACCTGCGGGTGCTCGAGGACGCACACCTCATCACCACCAGGCGGCGGGGACGCGAGAAGCTCCACTTCCTGAACCCCGTCCCGATCCGGCTCGTCCACGACCGATGGGTCAGCAAGTACGCCGAGCCGTGGGCTGCCGGGCTCAGCGAGCTCAAGAAGCGCATCGAGGAGAACGTCATGGAAAAGGTGTTCGAGATCTACATCAAGACCACGCCCGCGCGGCTGTGGCAGGCGATCACCGACAGCGACATGCGGGCGAAGTACAGCTTCGGCGTTGGAATCGCGTCCGATTGGACCGAAGGCTCGTCCTACCTCGCCACCAGCCCCAACTCGCCCAGGCCGATCAGCGAGGGCGAGAACCTCGAGGTCGACCCACCGCGACGCCTGGTGCAGAGCTTCCGTGCGCTGTGGGGAGAGGACGTGAAGAGCGAGGGCACGTCGAAGGTCACCTGGGAGATCGAGCCGGTCGGCGACTCGTGCCGGCTGCTCGTGACGCATGGCGACCTGCCCGAGGGCGCGAACGAGCAGCTCTACGGCGGCTGGCCGATGATCCTGTCCGGGCTCAAGACGCTGCTCGAGACGGGGGAGACGCTCACCACGCCCGGATCGCTGATGTACGCCTCGGGCGACGGCTGGATGCGCGAGGGCGCTGAGCGACGATAGCCAAGGAGCGGTGACCGAGCAGTCCCGACCTCAGCGCTGGGGCTGGCTCGGCCGTCGCTGCCACGGCCATCGGCCCTCGAGCTCGACCTCCAGCGAGAAGCTGAGGAACGTCCGCACCAGGACGATGAGCGCCAGCACCGCCACGCTGGTGAGCGTCGGCTCGACGGCCACCGTGCGCACGATGTCGGCCGCGACCAGCAGCTCGAGGCCGAGCAGGATGGCTCGGCCCAGCGAGTGTCGCAGCGTCTGGTACGCATCGGGGAACAGCGAGCGTTGCACGAGCGCGATCACGAACGCGCCCAGCGAGATGAGGATGCCGACCGCGATGACGATGACGCCGCCGATGTCGACGACGACGCCCACGGACTGGATCCAGTCATGGAAGCTCACGTCGGTCGCTGATGCGAGATCGGTGCCGGGCCGCTAGCCGCCCCGTGCGGCGCGAATGATGGCGAGCATCTCCTCGCCGTAGTTCTCGACCCGATGGCGCCCCATGCCCGCCACCGCCAGCAGCTCGCTCTCCGTGGTCGGTCGCTCGTCGGCGACCCGTGTCAGCGTCCGGTTGTCGGCGACCACGTAGGCCGGCACGCCGTCGGCGCGGGCACGCTCGAGGCGCCACGCGCGCAGCGCCTCGAACAGCGGCGAGGCCGAACCACCCTCGGCGACCACGGACCGATGCGGCTCGCGACGCACATCGCGTGGAGCGCGTCGGCCCGCCGGCCGCAGCTCGGCGATGAAGCGCGACGGCCTGGCGCGCGTGAGGCCACCCTTCGCATTCGCCCGCTGCGTCGCCCACGAGAGGGCGAGGTGCGTCCGCGCGCGAGTGATGCCGACGTAGAGAAGGCGCCGTTCCTCGGCCAGCGCCTCGGGATCGTTGGCGGACTGGCGGATGGGGAGCGTCCCCTCCTCGAGCATCGGCAGGAAGACGGCATCCCACTCGAGGCCCTTGGCGCGATGGTAGGTGGACAGTACGACGCCCTCGCCCGCCGCCGCGGCCTCCTCCTCGTCCCTGTGACGCAGCTCGTCCAGGTAGTCGCCCACCGTCGCCTGCGGCGCACGTGCGACGAGGTCGCGCGCGATGCTCAGCAGCGTCAGCAGCGACGCGTGACGGTCGCGCGCCTCGGCGCCCGCGCCGGGTGGCTCGTCCTCGTCGAAGCCCAGCTCGTTTCGCCAGCGCGAAACGATCGCCTCGAGCAGCGGCCCAATCGCTGCGCGGCGCAGCGCCGCACGCGCGGAGCGCACCTCGGGGCGGGCGAAGAAGCGCTGCCCGCGCACGGTGAAGGCGATGCGCGCCTGCGTCAGGGCGGACTCGAGCGGCACCAGCTGCGCGTTGGTGCGGACGAGGATCGCGACCTCCGTCAGCGGCACGCCGGCCGTGACCAGCGCCTGGATGCGCGCCACGATCGCCGACTCCTCCGACGACGCGTCGGGAAGCGCGGTGAGCGTCGGCTCCGCTCCGTCGGCGACGCTCGCGCGCAGCTGGCTGCTGGACGCGGTCAGCCGGTTGGCGAGCGCCAGGACCTGTGGCGTGCTGCGGTAGTTCCGCGTCAGCGCGATGACGCGCGCGCCGGGGTGGCGCTCGGCGAAGGTCGTGAGGTACTGGGCCGTCGCGCCGGTGAAGGTGTAGATGGTCTGGTTCTCGTCGCCGACCACGCACAGGTCGCGCCGCTCGCCGAGCCACAGTTGCAGCAGGTCCTCCTGCAGGCGGTTGGTGTCCTGGTACTCGTCCACCGAGAACCAGGAGTACCGCTGTCTGACAAGGTCGGCGGCGGCCGCATCGGTCTCGTACACCTCGATCGCGAGCCCGAGCATGTCCTCGAAGTCGATCGCCCCGGCGCGCTGCTTCGCCTGCTCGTAGCGGCGGAAGAGGGTCGAGAACAGCTCGGTGGTCAGCGGGGACTCGCGACCGGCGCGTGCGGCTTCGACGGAATAGTCCGACGGTCCGATGCGCCGGGCCTTGGCCCACTCGATCTCGTCGGCCAGGTCCTTGGCCGGCGTGAAGCGGTAGCCGCCGGGCAGCTGGCGCGCGAGCGGTGCGACGATGCGCAGCTTCGACTCGAGCACCGTGGGCAGCGGACTACCGTGCAGGCGCGGCCAGTGGAACTCGAGCTGCCGTTTCGCAGCGGCGTGGAAGGTCGAGGCCGCGACCTGCGGCAGGCCGAGGCGTGCCAGGCGCTGTCGCATCTCGGTCGCCGCCTTGTCGGTGAACGTGACCACCAGCACCCGCCGCGGGTCCACCGTCCCGGTCGCCACCGCGTAGGCGACCCGGTGGCTGATGACGCGGGTCTTGCCCGTTCCGGCCCCGGCCCGAATGACCACCGGTCCGGTGGTCGCCATGGCCGCCTCGCGCTGCTCGTCGTTGAGGGCCTCGAGGAAGCGCTCCGCGGCGGCGGGCGTGACGCTCACCGCGGCGGCTGGGCGGCTTCGGCGTCCGCGGGCCGGGCCTCGTCCGGCGTCGGGAACAGGGCCGGCAGCTCCGCCCCGCGTCGCGTGAAGTGGCCGCCGGTGAACATCTGCAGCGCGGCGAACACGACGACGGCACCCACCACGCTGATCCCCAGCGCCGTGGCCCCGGCCGACGCGTAGAAGCACAGCGTGAGCACTCCGACGAGCACGCCGCCGACGAGCGACACGATCAGCTGGATCATCCCGCCCGAGGTCGTCAGCCCGTACAGCAGCATGCCCACGCCCGAGGTCGCAGGGGATCCGTAGCTGATCATGGCGCCGGCGAGGTCGTCGTGGGTGCCGGTGGTGAAGTACGGCGCCACGATCGGCGCGATCTGCGTGTAGCCGTGCCGGATGCGGGACATGCCGTGCACCGCGCGCAGGTCATCGTGGTTGGCGCCGATGATTCGGCCGTAGGTCGTCAGCCCCAGGACGAAGTCGAAGCCGAGCACGATCGCGGCGATGACCAGGAACTGCTGCTGGAACGACATCGCCTGCGCGACGAGGGCGAGGGCGACGAACGAGGTGGAGAGGAACGTCAGGAACATGCCGCCGCGCGTGAACGCCTCGTTGTAGGCCAGCGAGCGTGCGGTGAGCAGGCTCCAGTGCTCGGTGCTCAGGATCTGCAGCGCGCGCGGGTCGTCGAGCGACAGCACCGGCGTCGGCGTGGCGCCACCTGCGGGGGAAGGATCTGCGGGACCGGGCTGGTGCGACGACATGCGACGTCTCCTTTCGTCTGGAGTGGCCGGACGCGCTGATTGTCGCCCGCCGCGCGGTCGGCCGGCTGCGCACACGCGGACTGCGGCGCGCCTGAGAACGCGAGGCCGGGACAATCCGTCCCGGCCTGCACGCTTCGCGTATCCGCGCTGCTACGCGCCACTCTCCCCGGCTCGCGCCCTGCGCACCGGGGCTCGCCACGGCGTTCCGAGCATCGGCAGCAGGTAGCGGTCCGCGCCGTAGTACCCCGCCACGCGCCAAGCCAGGATCAGGCCGATGGCGGCGGTAAAGAGCACCGGGTTGGTGGACGCGGATCCGGCCAGCAGAAACGACATGTTCATCAGCGCCCCGAAGAAGGCGGCGATGCCGGTCAGGAAGCCGAGGATGAGCCCGATCCCGATGGCGATCTCGCCGAACGTCACGAGCCAGGCGAACCACGTCTCGTGGTGGCCGGCCAGCAGGAAGTTGATGAAGTCGCGATACCAGTCGTAGGTGATCGGTGGCTTCCCCGCGCCCTGGGCGGGGATGGTGACGGCACGCTGCCAGAACCCGGCCAGCGCGGAGCCGCCATCGAGCCAGCCGCCCTCGGTCGCCTTGCCCAGTCCCGCCTCGAGCCAGGCGAAGCCCAGGAAGAGACGAATCGGCAGCCAGAACAGACCGGCCCGCGTATTCGAGAACAGGTAGCGCGCGAACGGCGGTCCCTCGACCTCCACCTCGTCGGCCTCGGGCGCGTTGCGGTCGGTGAAGAGGATGAGCAGCACCACGATCGCGAGGATCCAGAACGCCCAGGTCAGTACCGCGTTCAGGGTGCCCTGCGGCTTGGCGATCGGCCAGTCGTCCGGGAGCTGGAGCCATATCAGGATGATCGCCGCGACCCCCGCGATCCAGGTCACGTAGCCACGCAACGTCGACATCAAGGTTCCTCCTGCATGGCGCCGGCGAATCATCGGCGCTGGTCGGTGCCTATCTTGCGCGTTCGGCGCAATAGGTGCGATGGCGCCCGTCCGTTCGGTGCCGCTCTCAGGCCAGGTCGCGGGGCGTGGTTCGGATGGGGATCACCGCGAGGCCGCCCGCCACGAAGGTGGCGGCCATGATCCAGAACACGATCGGCAGTCCGGCGACGTCTCCCGCCCTGCCCAGGATGACGCTGAACACGGCGGTCCACAGCGACCCGACCCCGAAGGCGAGCGTGAAGTACGACGAGAAGGCGGTGTCGCGAATGGCGGGCGGCGAGATGTCCGCCAGGATCGCCTGCAGCTGCGGGCTCTCCACGTAGGCGAACAGGCTCATCACCACGATCGCCGCCCACACCCCGGCCAGGTTGGGCCCGGCCACCACGAACAGCGCCATCCCCGCCGCCGCGAGGAGGTAGGCGACCAGGATCACCGGCCGCCGCCCGATACGGTCCGAGAGCCAGCCGGCGGCCAGCGGGGCCGGCACGCTGCCGAGCAGCAGGACGGTGTACATCCAGCCGATGGTGGTCGTGTCGAGGTGCAGCACCTCGGCGAGGTAGAGCGGCACGAACAGCGTGATCACGCCCAGCCCCCGCCCGCCCGCGGCGACCATCGAGGCGAAGTACAGCAGTCGCAGGTCGCGGTCGCGCAGCACGCGACCGAAGGCCTTGAAGAGGCTCCCCTCGGCGCGTGCCGCGGCACGATCGGCGCCCGACTCGCGCACCAGCGCCGCGATGGCGAGCGCGATCAGCACGGCCGGCACCCCGAACAGGATGACGGTGTTCCTCCAGCCGATGCCGGCGATGAGCCACGTCCCGATCAGCGGCACCGCCAGCGTGCCGACGTTGCCGCCGGCGATGTGGGCGCTGATGGCGAAGCCGCGGCGATGCGCGGGGAACTGCTCGGCGAGGAGCGCATTACCGACCGGGTGCTGCGGTGAGCTCCCGATCTTCGAGGCGACGTTGGCGACCGCGAACGCGCCGAAGCTGGTGACGAGCCCCTGCAGCGCCATCCCGCCGCCGAACAGCATGCCGCCCACCACCAGGATCGAGCGCCGCGACGCGATGCGCGTCAGGCCGCTGTAGGCGAGCTGCGCCAGGCCCGAGGTCAGGCTGCCGACGGCGCTGAGCAGCGCGATCGCCGCGGCGTCGACGTGCATCTCGCGGATCACCTGCAGGTAGACCAGCGGCAGCAGGATCGCCAGGGCATGGTTGACCGCGTGCGCGCTGGCGAGGAGCCACAGCGTCCGCATCGGCCGCACGGCAGCGTCGACCGAGGGGGAGAGGCGGGAGAGGGCCACGCTCGCACGTTACGGCATGGCGCCTGGCGGCAGACGCCGAATTCCGCCGTAGACTTGACCGATGGCGCTGTACCGGATCGAGAACGAACCGACCCTCGACTCGCCCGTGATCGTCGCCGCCCTGGAGGGCTGGGTGGACGCGGGCAGCGCCGGCACCATGGCGGCCGGACATCTCGCCGACTCGGGCGAGACGGTGGCCGCCTTCGACGCCGATGCGATCTTCGACTACCGCGCGCGGCGTCCGACGCTGGACATCGTGGACGGCCGCCCCACCCGGCTGGAGTGGGGGTTCCTCACGTTGCGCCACGCGCGAGTGGCCGGCCGCGACCTGCTGATCCTGACCGGCGGCGAGCCGGACTTCCGCTGGCACGAGCTCGCCGCGGACGTCGTCGCCCTTGCGCGGCGCTTCGGCGCGGTGAGCTGGGTGAGCCTGGGGGCGATCCCGGCGGCGGTGCCGCACACGCGCCCCGTCCCGATCCTGGCCACCGCATCGGGCCCGAACCTGCTGCCGCCCGAGATCCGCCAGGGACCGGACGGACTGCTGCGCGTTCCCGCCGCGGCGCTATCGGTCCTCGAAGTGTCGATGGGCGGCGCCGGCATCCCGGCCCTCGGCTTCTTCGCGCAGGTCCCGCACTACGTCACCGCGTCGTATCCGGCCGCCTCGATCGCGCTCCTCAACGCGCTGGGGCAGTACCTCGGCATCGAGATCCCGATGGGGGCGCTCGCCACCCGAGCGCTGGAGCGACGCACGCTCCTCGACGCGGCCACGGCCAACGACGCCGACACTCGCGCCCACGTCGAGCGGCTCGAGCTGCTCTCCGACCAGTCGCGGCTGCCGGAGGGCGACGAGCTCATCGCCGACATCGAGCGCTTCCTGCGTGACCGCGGAGGAGAGGGCGGCAGCGAGCCGGGCGGCGGGGGCCGGCTGCACTAGGCGCCGCCGCGTTCGGGCTCACGCCAGCAGCGCGTCGATCTCGGAGCGCATTCCCTCCAGGTCGGGATCCTGGCGTGCCCACTCGGCGAGGTCCGGTCGGAGCTGCAGCGCCTTCCGCAGCAGCGGTCGAGCGCGGTCCACCCGCCTCGCCACGGCGTGCGAGCAGGCGAGGTTGTAGAGGCCCAGCCCGAGGTCGCGGTCCGACAGCGACGAATCGGCGATCAGTCGCTCCTCCTCCTCGGCGAAGGCCTCGACCCGTCGCGCATCGCCGATCCCCGCGTCGAGCAGCCAGCCGAAGTGGGCCAGCGCGTGAAACGGCCCATTCCCGAAGAGGCCGCCGACCAGGCGCTCGTTCTCGCGCAGCGTGGCGGGGTCGATGGCGCGCACCTCGGACTCGAGCCGCGCGGCGATCTCGTCCGCCTCCGCCTCGACGGCGGCCCAGTCCCAGTCGGCGCGCGCCGCCTGCAGCTCGGCGTTGATCTCGTCGTCCTCGCGCTCATCGGTCAGCGGCGGGCGACCCTCGCGCGTGGCGGCGATGCGGTCGGCCTGTCGCGCCTTCCAGGCGCTGAGATGCGCCTGGTGATCCTTCGGCGACCAGTCGCCGGGCCGCATCGGTGCGTCCCGCACCTGGGGGTCAAGGGCGTCGAAGACGTCGCGCTCCGCCTGGCGCGTGGCGCGCAGGTGCGCGACGAGGGCGTCGATGTACGTGTCGTTCATCGGCGCATTATCGGCCCTCTTCTTGCCTGACCGGCGTCGCGATGCCCATCCTGCCGTCACGCCGCTCCGACCAGCGAAGCGCGGCGGCGGTCCATGACCCAAGTCCCATGGCCGCCGGCCGTCTCGGACGCGAGGATCCGCAGGTGTTCGACGAGACGTCGATCCCGACCGCGGTCCGCATCCTCGAGCGCCGGGAGGCGTCCCTGTGGCATGCCTGCCAGCTGGTCGAGCTGGCGGCATACCTGCGGCTGGGCGGGATCGCACCGCGGACGGCGCTCGAGCAGGCCGGCGTGAGCGTCGCCCCGCTGGCCGCCGACCTGCGAGACCGCGCGGCGGGTGGATGGGACCGCGTCACGCTGCGGCTGGAGGACATCGGTCATGGCTTCGCCGCGGGCTGGCATCTGCTGCCGAACCTTCGCGGACCGATCACTATCCAGGCCGCCCCGTCGCTGCTGACCGATGCGGCCCGCGCCGCCTTCTCGCTTCGAGCCCCGACCGACGCGGGCTTCGACGGCGGGCGCCACGTGCTGCAGGATGCCGGGCGCGTGGACGACCTCTTCCTGCAGAGCCCCGACAAGGGCTTCCCGTTCAGCACCTCGGTGCGTGTCGGGGAGCGGCTGGCCGAGGCCTTCGGCGTGCCCGACGCGGACGCGTCGTTCGTGACGCTGCTTCCGCGCGACGCGGTGCTGAGCCTGGACCACGTGGTGGCGGTGTGGGTCGACCCGCTTGCGGCGGGCGAGGTGCAGCTGGTGGACGCCGCCCAGGGACTGAGCGAGCTGCTCGACGTGCCGCTCCGCGTGCGACGCAGGATGCGGCTCGACGATTCGCGCGCGGCGGTCTGGCGCGACATCGGCCGCGTCGTGGCCCGCGGCGAGCAGCCGCTCGCGCTGGTGGCTCGCCGGCGCAGCCTGTCGGCGGCGTTCCGGGCGTGGGCGCGCGAGCTGCAGGCGGCCGGACTCGATCGCGAGTGGGAGCGCCTGGGGCACCGCCTGGCCAGCGGGACGATGCCGTACCTCGAGCTGGCCGCCGGCGTGGCGCGAACCGAGGCGGCCGCTCATGGCGGGGACGCCGGCTTCTGGTCGAGCGAGCGACGGGCCGCCTCGCGCCGGGCGATGCGAGCGGGCGAACCGCTGCCGCTCGCCGCAGCGCGAGCGTGCGGGCATCCCGCGCGGTCGTGGGACGCCGGCGTCTGCTATGCCTGCGTGGGGCGCTACCGCAGCCGCTGGCGGTACGAGGCTCCCCGACCCTGAGGCGGCGCCCGTCAGCGCCGCGACGTCGCGTCGGGTCAGCGGTAGATCCTCGGCAGCCGTGCGCTGAGCCGGACGCCGATCTCCTGCGGGATCGTGCCGGCGGCGGTCGCCATCTCCTCGATGCTGATCGCGTCGGGACCGTCACGGCCGAGCAGGGTGAACACGTCTTCGGTGCCGATGCCGGCAAGCGCCGTGACATCCACCACCAGCGAGTCCATGCTCACGCGCCCCACCATCGGGACGCGACGTCCACGCACCAGCGCCCAGCCACGACCGTTGCTCAGCGTGCGGGGCATGCCGTCGGCGTAGCCGAGCGGCAGCGTGGCGAGGCGCGTCGGCCCTTCGGTGACGAACGTGCCCCCGTACCCGACCGGGGTGCCGGCGGGAACGTCCACCACGCGCAACGGGCGGGCGCGGACCGACATCGCCGGACGGAGCTCGACCGGCGTGGAGCCGCCGGCGGCGACCAGCTCGTCGGGCACGGCACCGTAGAGCGCCAGGCCCGGACGCACCATCTCCTCGTCGCGCACGGATCGGTCGAGGATGGCGGCCGATGCGGAGATGTGCCGCTCGCCCTGGATGCCGAGGCTGCGCAGCGACGCGACCACGTCGGCGAACGCGGCTCGCTGCTGGTGCGACGAGGCCGCATCGGCTCCGTCGCGCAGGTGCGTCCAGACCGCGGCGATGGCGTCCGCAGCGCCGGCCAGCTCCGGCCGGTGTGCGGCCACGTCGTCTGGCCGCAGCCCCTGGCGCGTCATGCCGCTGTCCACCTTCAGGTGGATGTAGCGCCGGCCCGGCGCCGCGGCGGCGAGTCGAACGACCGCCTCGACGCTGCCCGCCGAAAGCTCGAGGGAGGCCGCGAGCGCGTCGCGCACCGCGTCTGGGGGGATGTCGTACAGGACGACGATCCGCTCGCCCACGCCGGCGTCGCGCAGCGCCAGCGCCTCGTCGAGCGTCGCGACACCGAACGCATCGACCCGCGAGCGCAGCCCCATCGCCACCGGAATCGCGCCGTGGCCGTAGGCATCGGCCTTGACCACGGCCATCATCCGGGTCCCCTCGGGAAGCAGGCCCCCCAGCGCCGCCGCGTTGGCGGAGATGGCGCCCAGGTCCACCTCCACCCAGGCATCACGGTGGGCGAGCGTGGGCCGCGTCACATGGCCTCCTCGGAGCGGCGTCGCCCGGCGAGCCGGATGAGGTCCTCGTGCAGCTCGAACCAGACGCTGTGGTAGCTGTCCACGCGCGGGGAGGCGACGAAGCGCTGGTCGCCACCGCGGGCGAGCTCCACGGCGTGTGCCAGGCGCGCACGGTAGGCGGCGAAGCGCGGCAGCGTCGCCCCCAGCGGCGCAAGCCAGATCGCGGCATCCCGGTGCACGCCGGCCAGCTCGTCCAGCACGCCTGCGTCGTAGTCGGCATCGGCATGATCGTTGAGCGCCTGCTCGCCGCCGACGTCGCGGACCTGCCACGCCGTCACGACCTCTTTCACGCGGCCGTCCAGCGCGCCGAACTCCTCGAGCAGCGCCGGCGCCCGGTCGCTCCCGACGGCGCTGCGGTCAGCCGCGAACAGCTCGAGCGCCCTGAGCCTGCCGTTCGAGGAGAGGCGCAGGGTGCCGGACGCGCGCTCGACCAGGCCCTCGGCCAGCAGTCCGCCGACGAGCCGATCGATCGTCGCTGCATCGGTCGTCAACCCCTCGCCGAGCTGATCGGTGGACGCGCTGCCCCTGATAAGGAGCGCGCGCAGCAGGTCGCCGCCTTCGAGCTGGCGCCCGGAGTGCGCGCCATCGGTCCCGTCCACCGGGCCGGACGCTGCCGGCGCAGGCTCGGCCGCGTCTCCGCCCAGCTGGATGCCGAGCTCGTCGGCCCAGCCGAGCAGTGTCGCAGCCTCGGGGACGACTTCCCACTCGCCGGCGAGCGTGCCGGCGTGCACCTCGCCGCTGCTGCCGTCGATGGTGATCTCCTCGCCGGCGCGCAGCGTTCGCCCGCCGACGATCACGCCATGGTCGGCCAGCTCCACGCCACGCGCTCCGACCACGGCGGGGATGCCCCAGCCGCGCGCGACCACGGCAGCGTGGCTGGCCAGGCCGCCCCGCGCCGTCAGGATGCCGGCCGACACCGCCATGCCGCGCACGTCCTCCGGTGAGGTCTCGGAGCGCACCAGGATCACCCGATGGCCGGCCGCCGCGGCCGCCTCCGCGGCGTCGGACGACGTGACGATCTCGCCGGTCGCCACGCCGGGCGAGGCGGGGAGGCCGGTCGCGATCGGCGCGGGCGCGCCGGCGGCGCGGACGAAGACGCGCGGCGGATCGGCGAGCAGGTGACTCACGCGCCGCACGGCCTCCTCGCGTGACAGCGGGAAGGCCGCGTCCTCGGCCATGTCGATCGCGGCGCGGAGGGCGGCTCGCGGCGTCCGCTTGCCGACGCGGACCTGCAGCATCCACAGGCGCCCCTGCTCGATGGTGAACTCGATGTCGCACAGGTCGGCGTAATGACGCTCGAGCAGCGTCGCGTGGTCCCGCAGCTCGGCGGCCACGTCGGGCAGGCGCTGCTCGAGGGCCTCGATCGGCTGCGTGGCGTGCCCGCCGGCGACCACGTCCTCGCCCTGGGCGTCGAACATGACGTCGCCGTACAGCGCCGGCTCGCCGGTGGACGGATTGCGCGTGAAGAGGACCCCGGTGCCCGAATCGCCGCCGCGATTGCCGAAGACCATGGCCTGCACCGTCACCGCGGTGCCGATCTGGTCGGAGATGCCCTCGCGGCGCCGGTATGCCCTCGCCCGGTCGCTGTTCCACGAGCGGAAGACCGCCTCGATCGCGGAACGCAGCTGCAGCCACGGGTCGTCCGGTACGTCGTCGCTCCCGATCACCGCCCGATAGTTCTCGCGGAAGCGTCGCAGGCAATCGCGGGCGAAGGCCGGGTCGCCGACGGCGCGGCCCAGCCCCTCCGCCGTCTCGTCATTGAGGCCCAGGTCGAGGATCGTGTCCAGCATGCCGGGCATCGAGACCGGGGCGCCCGACCGGACGCTGACCAGCAGGGGATCCGCCGCATCGCCGAACCGGCGCCCGGCGCGCGCAGCCAGCTCGTCCATGCCTTCGCGCAGCTCGTCGTCGAGTCCGGCGGGCCATCGGCCCTGAAGGTATTGGAGGCAGGCATCGGTGCTGATCGTGAAGCCGGGTGGCACCGGCAGGCCCAGGTCGTGCCGCATGACGACGAGGTTGGCGCCCTTGCCGCCGAGCAGGCGCGTCAGCTCCTCCCGATCATCGGAGGGAGGGTCCTCGAATGCGTAGACGTGGCGTGACATCTCAGCCTGCATGACGTGGCGATCCTGGTCTCCTGCGAGGCGGGCGGCAGCCGGTGACCGACCGCGGCGCAGGCGCTATTCTGCCCATGATCGATGATCGATGGGCGGCCCACCGGAGCTGAGTCGCGCTCGGAATCGTGGCGGCGTCGGGGCGATCGGTATCACGAGGAGGTCACTCTCGAATGGCGGTCAAGATCGATGAGCAGGTCCTGGACCAGTTCCTCGGCGACGACGCGTTCCCGATCGAGTGGAGATCCGAACAGGAGAAGGCCCTCTTCTGGGTGTTCGACGATCTGCACTGCCCGCACCCGCTGAGCCCGATGTTCTACGAGATCGGCGGCTGGTGGCTCACCTGTGACCACATGTTTCGCCGCTTCGGCACGCCGTTCGCCTGCGACTGGATCACCAAGAACGTCAACGGCTACCTGTACACCGCCGCGGTGCCGGCCGATCCGGCGTGGCAGGTGGACGCGATGGAATACGGCGCCCGCTATGGCGCGCGCGTTCCGCTCGACGCCGACTACGCCGACAGGATGGGCAGCTACCTCGACTCCGTCCTCCCCACCTACGGGCAGCACTTCGCCGACTGGTGGCGCGACCGCCTGGTGCCGGAGATGCAGCGCAATTTCGCGTACCTGGAGGAGATGCTCGACCGCCAGCACGAGATGAGCCTCGCCGAGCTGGCGGTCCTGTTCGAGGACGCGATCGACATCCACGACCGCCACTGGAAGATCCACTGGATGCTCAACTTCGCCCAGCTGTCCGCCACGCTCAAGCTGCGGGAGGTGATGCAGAAGACGCACGGCCGGGTGGACGAGGCGTTGCTGGGGCGGCTGCAGAACTCGGCCAGCGACCGCAACTGGGACTCGATCCGCGCGCTGTGGGAGATGAAGCAGGAGGCGGTCGCGGACCCCGACCTGGCCGCCGCCTTCGCGCACGAGAGCGCCGCCGAGATCCTCGCCGCGCTGCGAGGGACCGATCGCGGAACGCGATTCATCGACGAGCGAGTGCGGCCATACCAGAAGGAGTTCGGCTGGCACGCCGTCTGGAGCCACGAATTCGTCTTCCCCACCGTGTACGAGAAGATGGAGCCGGTGATCGAGCTCGTCCGCGGATACATCGAGACCGATTACGACTACCCCTCGACCATGGGCGCGCTGCGGCAGGACATCGAGGCGGCGTCGCGAGAGATCCTGGAAGGCCTCGACGGCGAGGCGCTCGACGAGATGCGCGCCGCCAACGAGATCAACCTGCGCATGGCGCCCCTGACGCCCGACCATCACTTCTACATCGACCAGGGCGCGAACGCGCACCTGCGCCTGGTGCTGATCGCCATCGGCGGCAAGCTGGTGGCGCTCGGCGCGATCGATGCCGCCGACGACGTGATCTTCCTGCGCTACAACGAGCTGCGGGTCCTCATCGGTGATCCGGCCGGCACGGACGCTCGCGCGATAGTCCAGCGGCGAAGGGCGGAGCGCGAAGAGGCGTACAAGTTCCGGCCACCCGCGTGGATCGGCACCGCCACGCAGAGCCAGCTCGCCTTCCCGTACCTCACCAACTGGGGCTTCCCCGAGAAGTTCCACCGCAAGGCGGGCATCGCGGGCGAGGTGAAGGGGATCGGCGGCTCCCCGGGCGTGGTCGAGGGAGTCGCGCGCGTCGTGCTGCGCGAGGACCAGTTCGACGAGGTGCGCGCCGGGGACGTGCTGGTCTGCCACATGACCAATCCGGCCTGGGTGGTGCTCTTCACCAAGATCGCCGGACTCGTCACCAATGCCGGGGGGCTCACCGCGCATCCTGCCGTGCTGAGCCGCGAGTTCGGGATCCCGGCCGTGGTCGGGACGCAGGACGCGACGCAGCGCATCAACGACGGCGACCGCATCCGCGTCGACGGCACGAGCGGCACGGTCGAGATCCTGGAGACCGCCGCGCGGCCTCGCAACGACCTGTTCACGGTCTGAGAGCAGTGACGGTCGAACCATGACTCGCAGCACCGTCGATCGCGAAGGCAGCGCGTCCGTCGACGCGCCCAGCCCGTTGCAGCGGACTGCGGCCACCGCCACCGACATCTGGAACGACTCGTGCGACGTGCACGAGCTCGCCTACGCCATCGAGCACGGCGCCGTCGGCGCGACGGCCAACCCGACCATCGTGCACGACGTGTGGAAGAAGGATCCGGCCCGATGGGCGGCGCGCGTCCGCGAGCTCGCAGCCGAGCATCCGCATGCGACCGAGGTGGACCTGGCCTGGGACGTCGTCCGGGAGATGTCCGTCGCCGGGGCGCGACTGCTGGAGCCGGCATTCGAGCGCTTCGGCGGACGCCAGGGCCGGCTCTCGATGCAGACCGATCCGACCCTGTGGCGCAGTCCGCGGCCGATGCTCGCTCAGGGGATCGAGTTCGCATCGGTCGCGCCGAACGTCATCGTCAAGTTCCCGGCGACGCGCGCCGGGATCGAGGTGATGGAGGAGGCCACCTACCGTGGCGTGTCGGTCAACTGCACCGTCTCGTTCAGCGTGTCGCAGGCGGTCGCGGCGGCAGAGGCCGTCGAGCGCGGCTTGGCCCGGCGCGTGCGCGAGGGACTCCCGGTCGACGCGATGGGTCCCGTCATCACCATCATGGTCGGCCGAATCGAGGACTGGCTGCGGGTGCAGGTCGAACGCGACGGCATCGTTGCCGATCCCGCCGCGCTGCCGTATTCGGGCGTCGCCGTCTTCAAGCGCGCCTACGCCATCTTCCGCGAGCGCGGCTTTCGCTCCCGGCTGCTGGCGGCCGCCATCCGGCATCACCTCCACTGGTCGGAGTTCGTAGGCGGCGACGTGGTGATCACGCTGCCGGCCGGCTGGCAGCGCAGGTTCAACGCGTCGGACGTGGAGGTGCGTGCGCGGATGGACGATGCGGTCGAGCCGCAGATCGTGGAGGAGCTGCTCGACCACTTCGGTGACTTCCGGCGCGCCTACGAGCCCGAGGGGCTCTCCGTCGACGAGTTCGACGCCTTCCCGCCGACCGTCCGCACCCTGCGTTCGTTCATCGGCAGCTACCACGACCTGCTCGCCGCGGTCACCGACGCGCAGCTGCCCAATCCCGACACGAGGAGCTGATTCACCATGCCGTACGCCGTCGCCGCGACCTGGCACGCCAGGCAGGGAGAGGAGGAGGCCGTCGCCGAGATCCTGCGAGCGGTCGCGCCGCTGTGCCGCGCGGAAGACGCGTGCCGCGTCTACCAGGCGCATCGGTCCGAGGACGATCCCGGCGCCTTCTTCATCTACGAGCTGTACGACGACGAGGCGGGATTCCAGGCCCACGTCGACAGCGCGCACTACCAGCAATACGTTCGAGACAGGGCCGTGCCGCTCCTGGAGCGGCGCGAGGTCGCGCGCTACCTGACCATGGAGTGAGTGGCGCCGTGGTGGGCGACCAGCCAGGGACCGATCGCGTGGCGCGCTCCGTCCTCAGCGCGCAGGTCAAGGACACGCTGCTGCGCTGGATCCTCGAGGGAGAGCTGCCGCTCGGCTCGCGCATCATCGAGACGCGCGTGGCGCGACAGCTCGGGACCAGCCAGGCCCCGGTCCGCGAGGCGCTGCGCGACCTGGCCACGCTCGGCCTGGTCGAGATGGATCCCTACCGCGGCGCACGCGTTCGCGAGCCGAGCAGCGAGGAGCTGACCGAGGCGATGGAGCTGCGCGGGGAGCTGGAGGCGCTTGCGGCCCGCCAGGCGGCGACGCGGATCAGCGAAGCGACGCTGGCGAAGATGCGGGAGCTGCTCGACGAGATGCGGGCCAGTGCGGCCGCCGGCGACGCGCACGGGCAGGCGGTCAGGAACTCCGCCTTCCACGGCTGCGTCATCGCGGCGTCGGGCAACCGCACCGTCCAGCGCGTGTGGTCGATGCTCGAGCCGTTCGCGCACACCTACCTCACCGCGGCGGTCCCGGGCGCGGACCTCGACTGGCTCGCCGAGCGCCACGTCGCCCTCCTCGAGGCGCTCGCGGCACGCGACCCCGACCGCGCGGCGGAGGCGATGCGGGTGCACGCCAGAGAGGCGGAGGCGCACGTGCTGCGCGCCAGCGGCGATCATGGGCTCGTGCAGCGCCAGTCCGCGTCCGCCGCAGGGGACGCTTCCACCTCCATCCGTCGCTGACCGCGGCCGGGGAGTTCGCTTGTTCGAATACGCCAGCCCACGCAGCATCGGCGACGCAGTGGCGCTCCTGCGCGAGATTCCCGGCGCCCGCCTGCTCAACGGCGGCACCGATCTCCTCGTCGGCGTGCGCAAGGGGACGCTGCGGCCACCGCTGATCGTCGATCTGAAGCGCGCTGCGGACCTGCCGTCCGGCGTGGAGCAGCGAGACCGGTCGCTCGTGGTCGGCGCCACCACGCCGCTGAGCCAGATGGTGGGCGACGCCCGCATCCGCGAGCACTTCCCGGCCCTGGTGGATGCCGCGCAGGTCGTCGGCTCGATCCAGATCCGCAACCGGGCCACCCTGGCCGGCAACGTCTGCAACGCCTCTCCGGCGGCCGACACCGCGACGCCGCTGCTCATCCACGGCGCGATCGTGGTCATGGTCGGGCCGACGGGCACGCGTCGCGTCGCGCTCGACGAGTTCTTCGTCGGGCCGGGGCGCACCGTCATCGGTCAGGGAGAGGTGGTCACCGCCATCGAGCTGCCGCTGCCGGCCGAGCCGCGCGGCACCGCCTTCGCCCGCATGACGCGCAGGCGCGGCGTGGACCTCGCGACGGTCAACCTGTGCTGCTCGGTCTCTTCCGACGGCGTCACCTCGTTCGGCTTCGGCGCGGTGGGGCCGCGGCCGATCCTGGTCAGCGACCGGACCGGCGTGTTGGCCGATGCGGAGACCGACCCGCTGACGCGCGATCGCGTGCTGCGCGAGCTGACCGCGGCCGCGACGCCCATCTCGAACGTGCGGGCCAGCCGGGAGTATCGGGAGCAGATGCTGTTCGTGCTGAGCCGGCGCGCGCTCGAGGCGGCGCGATCGATGCTCGCCCGAGGCCGGCATGCGCGCTAGCTCGGCCTCGCTTCGGCTCGTCGTGAACGGTGAGCGGCACGAGCTCGAGATGCCGGTCGGCCATACCCTGCTCGAGGTCCTGCGTGACGAGCTCGGCCTCACCGGCAGCAAGGAGTGCTGTGCCGAGGGCGAGTGCGGCGCCTGCACCGTGCTGCTCGACGGTGAGGCGGTCAACTCGTGCCTGGTGCTGGCCGTGGAGGCCGACGGGCGGGAGACGACGACGATCGAGGGGCTCGCCTCCGGCGAGCGGCTGAGCCCGGTGCAGCGGGCGTTCCTCGACACTGGCGGCGTGCAGTGCGGGTTCTGCATCCCGGGCATGGTGATGTCGGCCCACTACCTGCTTGCCAGGATTCCCAGGCCCACCAGCGACCAGGTTCGCGAGGCGCTGTCCGGCAACCTGTGCCGCTGCGGCGGCTACAACCAGATCTGCGAAGCGGTGGCGGTCGCGGCGGAGAGCATCGACGCGGTGGATGAGCCGTGAGCCAGGGCGAGGACGACCGCGACGCGCGCGACGTGACGGCGGGGACGGTGCCGCGCAGCGGGCGCAGCGAGGCGATCGCCGGCGAGCTGCCGACGCTCGCCGATGCCGCGAGCGGCCCCACGGCGCCGATCGGCGTTTCCACCGGCCGCGTGGGCGGCTACGAGCGCGTCACCGGGGCGCAGCGGTACGTCGCCGACATCCGGCTGGACGGGATGCTCCACGTCAAGCTGGTGCACCTGGACTGCGCGCGGGCTCGCATCCGCTCGGTGGACGCGCGGGAAGCCCGGGCGCTGCCCGGTGTGCGGGCCGTCGTCAGCGCCGAGGACCTGCCGCAGCCGGTGGCGCGCTTCGGTCCGGGCTACACCGACCGGCCGCTCCTGGCGGTGGGCGAGACGAAGTTCCACGGGGAGCCGGTCGCCGCCGTGGTCGCCGACACGCTCGACGCGGCGAGGGAGGCGGCGCGCCTTGTCCACGTCGACTACGAGGAGCTGCCGTCGGTCCTCAGCGTGCAGCAGGCGCTCGACGCGTCCTCGCCGCTGGTGCGCGAACCGCAGCTGCGTCCGCCAGACGACCCGCTGCGCGAGACGAACGTCCTCACCGAGTGGCGCTTCGGCTGGGGCGACGTGGATGCCGCGGCCGCCGACGAGGTGATCGAGA
This sequence comes from uncultured Chloroflexia bacterium, assembly GCA_963783725.1. Lineage (GTDB taxonomy): Bacteria > Chloroflexota > Limnocylindria > QHBO01 > QHBO01 > CAWAOJ01. Next base: position 38,655 of record CAWAOJ010000002.1, read on the forward strand.
ACGTGTACGGCGCCGCGTCCACCACCCACTTCGCCATCGAGCCGCACGGCTTCATCGCGGCGCCGGATCGCGACGGCGTGGTCGTCTGGAGCTCCATCCAGCACCCGTACGTCCTGCAGCGCCTCGTGGCCGACACCATCGGCCTTCCGCTTTCGAAGGTTCGCGTCATGGCGCCCGACCCCGGCGGCGGCTTCGGCGGGAAGCAGCACGCCAAGTTCGAGCCGCTGCTCGCGGTGCTGGCGGTGCGCCTGGGGCGCCCGGTGCGGCTGGTGCTCACCCTGGAGGAGACGTTCCAGGCGGTCCGCTCTCCGACGTTCGAGATCGCCATCCGCACCGGGCTTCGGCGCGACGGCACCATTACCTTCCAGGACATCGTGAGCAACGGGCTGCTGGGGGCCTACGCCGACATCGGCTACCGGGTGGTCTCCAAGAGCAGCTACCTCGCCTGCGGCCCGTATCGGGTGCCGGACGCGCGGATCGTGGTGCGCGCCCTGCTCTCGCACACGCCGCCGGCCACGGCGCTGCGCGGGTTCGGCAGCCCGCAGATGGCGTGGGCCTTCGAGTCGCAGATGGACGAGGCGGCGCGCCGGCTGGGGATCGATCGTCTCGAGATCAGGCTCCGAAACCTCGCCCGCCGCGGAGAGGCGATCGTGCGCGGCGCCGGCGACACCCCGGCCGACGGCAACTGGGAAGAGGCGGTGCGCAAGGCCGCCGATTGGATCGGCTGGGGCAGGCCGCTGCCGGAGGGACACGGGCGAGGACTGGCGGTGGGGATCAAGTCCTCGGCGACCACCGGCGCGTCGTACGCGATCGTGCGGCTGCTGGTGGACGGCAGCGTGGTGGTGCTCTCCGGCACGTCGGACATGGGGCAGGGAGCGCGCACCGTCCTGGCCCAGATCTGCGCGCAGGAGCTCGGCGTGGCGGTCGACGCGGTGAGCATCGTGATGGGCGACACGTCGGTCGCGCCGTACGACATGCAGACCTCTGCCAGCCGTTCGACCGTCTTCATGGGAACGGCCGTCCAGAACGCGTGCCGGGAGATTAAGGACAGGCTGCGCGTGATGGCCGCGGAGGCGTACCTGGTGCCCGAGGGGGAGGTGACCATCGAGGACGGCCGGGTGCGGATGCCGGGGCGCGACGTCGGTCTGGTCGAGCTGATGCGCGCCTCTTTCGGGCCGATGCTGGGAGAGGTGATCGGCACGGGGTCGCGGCGCGGCAGCTTCGTGCCCGACCACCCGCTGGGCGGTCACGCGGCCTTCTACGAGTTCAGCTGCACGGCGAGCGAGGTCGCCGTGGACCGCGAGACGGGCGAGGTGGAGCTGCTGCGACACGTGACCGTGTCCGACGTGGGGCGGGCGCTCAACCCGAGCCACGTGGCCATGCAGGACGAGGGCGCCGCCATGATGGGGCTGGGCCAGACGCTGATGGAGCACCTCGTCTTCGATCCGGGGAGCGGGCGGATCGAGAACCTCGGCGCCCTGGACTACCGGATCGTCACCACCAAGGACGTGCCGGCGGAGATGGCGTCGCTCGTCGTCGAGAATGGCGATGGTCCAGGGCCGTACGGGTCGAAGGGGACCGGGGAGAGCGGCCTGCTGTCCACCGCTCCGGCCATCGCCTCCGCCATCAGCGACGCGACCGGGATCGTCCTGCGCGAGCTGCCGCTCACCCCGGAGCGGATCTGGCGCGCGCTGACCGAGCGGGAGGGCTAGCCCTCGAGCACCTGATCAGGGAGCGGGACCACGATCCGCCGCCGGCCATCGAATCGAAGGTGCTCCTCGTACCCCGCGGCGCGCGCCGCGCGCAGCACCTCGGCGTGCCCCCACGCCGCCTCGCTCGGCCGGTGCGCGTCGCTGGCCAGCGTGATCGGCACGTTCGCCTCGTGGAAGCGGCGCAGGAATGCGGGCGCGGGGTAGACCTCGGCGGCCTCCCGTCGCAGGCCGGCGCTGGAGACCTCCACCGCCTTGCCGCTGCGAGCGGCGGCCGCGACGACCGGCTCGTACAGGTCGTCCAGGGTGCGCTCGGGCAAGAGGCCGGCGACCTTGATGACGTCGGCGTGGCCCAGCACGTCCACCATCCCGCTCGCCGCCAGCTGCGCCTCCAGCTCGAAGTACTGGTCGAAGGCGCGCGCCACGCCGCGGCGGAGGTACTCGGCTGCCGCCCACGGCCGCTGGAAGTTCCAGGCGCCGATCCAGTGGATGGAGCCGACCAGGTAGTCGAACGGGTACGGCGCCAGCAGATCGAGGATTGCCTGCTCGGTGCCCGGCACGAAGTCGACCTCGATGCCGAGCTTGACCGGCAGTCCCCGCCCCTTGGCGTCGAGGACCGCCTCCACGTACCGCTCCAGCGACAGGTTTCGCTCTTCCCGCAGGACCTCGGCCATCTCCGCCACCAGGCCCGCGTCCGGGTCGCGTCGCCACCAGTCGCCCAGGACCGCGGCCGACTCGACGCAGCGGTAGAGGTGCTCGGTGAAGCCCAGCTCGGTGACGCCGCGCGCCAGGGCCGCCTCGACGTAGCTGTCGATGTAGCCCGCTGGGTAGGTGTCGGGCGGGGGGGCCTCCGGCGAGGGGTGATGCGGGAAGAGGTGCAGGTGATAGTCGCTCACGACGTGCCCCGAGGCTGCGTACGGGACACGCTACGCGAAGTTCGCGCTGAGCTGATCCCAGAGGGCGCCGGCGTTGTGTCGCTGGATGTAGTCCATCATGTACTCCTGCCCGATGTCGACCGGGTATCGGTCGGCGAAGTTGACGCGGGCGATCGTCTCGTCGCGCGACCACCCTCTCGCGACGGCATCCGCGACGGTGGCCTTCCACTCGAGCAGGACCGCCTTCTGCGTGGCCAGGTAGGCGGTGGTGGTGACCGGCCCGTGGCCCGGGACGACGCGGTCCACGTCGAGCGCGGCGATCCGATCCAGCGACCTGACCCACTCGTCCACGTCCGACGACATCAGCCACGTCTGCACCTCCGAGAAGACGGTGTCGCCGGTGAACACGGTGCGCTCCTGCGGGACGTGCACCGCCACCTGACCCGGCGTGTGACCCGGGGTGTGGATGAGCTCGAAGGTGTGGTCGCCGACGCGCAGCGTCAGGTCGCCGCTGAACACGATCCGGCCACGGTTCGGATCGGACTCGTAGACGTCGCGTTCCGGAAAGATTGCCGCTCCCTCGGGATCGTCGGTCGGGATCGCCTCGGCGGCATAGGCGAACGGGTCCAGGATCGGGCCGACCACCATGAAGTTGTCCGCGACGCCCTGGTGATGGACGACCGGGCCGGCTCCCTTGAAGTAGTAGTTGCCGAAGATGTGGTCGACGTGATGCTCGGTGTTGACCACGTAGCGGATCGGCCCGTGCGACTCCGCCTCGTGCCGCATGGCGACGGCACGCGTGGGGAGCTGCGGGGTGTCGATCACGACCACGCCGTCCGCGGTGGTGACGTAGCTGGGGTTGCAGCCGCGCAGGGTCGTATCGGTTCGGATGCTCGGGGTGACCTGCTCCATCAGTTGCGGCGCTGACTACTGCGTGGCGGTCAGGCCGCCGTCCAGGGTCAGGATCTGGCCCGTGACGAACGACGAGGCGTCGGAGCAGAAGAAGAGCACCGCGCCGACCAGGTCGTCGGTGTCGGCCACGCGTCCCAGCGGGATGCGCGCCAGCAGCCCGGCCTTGAACTTCTCGTCGGCGAGGAGCGTCTCGACCTGCGGCGTGGCCACGAAGGTCGGCGCGATGGCGTTGACGGTGATGCCGTGGTGCGCCCACTCGGTCGCCTGCTGCCTGGTCAGCGCGTTGACCGCTCCCTTGGCCGCGACGTAGGCGGAGAAGCCCTGGTTGATGCCGAGCTGCCCGCGGACCGATGAGATGTGCAGCACGCGGCCCCCGCGGCCACCGGCGATCATCGCGCGCGCCGCTGCCTGCGTCGCGAGCAGGTCGCTGCGCAGGTTCAGGTCCATGATCCGGTCCCACTCATCCTCGGGATAGTCCTCGGCCGGATGGAGCGCCGTGCCGGCGCCGCCGCCGACGGCGTTGACGATGATGTCGACCCGCCCGAAACGAGCGACGGTCTTCTCGATGGCCCGATTCGCGTCATCGCGGCTGGTGACGTCCGCCGAGACGAGCAGCGCCTGGGCGCCCGCCTCCTGGATCGCTTCCGCGATGTCCGCCGCCGCCTCTGCCGACCTGCCCAGCACGGCCACGTCGGCGCCGACGCCGGCAAGCGCGAGCGCGACCCGTCGGCCGATGCCGCCGGTCCCGCCCGACACAACGGCGACGCGGCCGTCGAGGCGGAAACGTGACAGCTCGTCCACGTAATCGATTATCGAGGATGGGGTGGACGCGTCAAGTCGGGGGCTGCACAATGGACGCCAAAGCCGGGCGCGCCGTGGCCCCGGCCGGCCGATAGAAAACGATTACAGTGGGTGTGCGACAGTGGCCGCCGGACGGCGCGGGAGCGGCGTTCGGGGCGTCGAGTGGATCGGTCTTCAGGAGGTGCGAAGTGGCCGCCGAGCCTGCGGATGTCCTCATCATCGGTGCCGGTGCTTCGGGCGGCGTCGTCGCGCGGCGCCTGGCCGAGGCGGGCTTCGGCGTCGTCTGCCTGGAGCAGGGCGAATGGCACGACAAGGCCGAGTTCCGAGGCGTCCACCTCGACTGGGAGCTGACCGCGCGCAAGCAGTGGGCGACCAGCCCCAACATCCGCGGCCTCCCCGAGGATTACCCGGTGGTCGAGGAGGATTCGCCGGTCTCGCCGCTCATGTTCAGCGGCGTCGGCGGATCGATGATCCTGTACGCCGGCGCGTGGCCGCGCATGCTGCCCTCGGACTTTCGCGTCCGCTCGCTCGACGGCATCGCCGACGACTGGCCGCTGACCTACGACGAGCTGCTTCCGTTCTTCCGCAGGACCGATCGGGACTTCGGCGTCTCCGCGCTCGGCGGCAACCCGGCCTATCCGCCCGACGAGATCGACCCGCCGCTCCCGCCGCTGCCGATCGGCGCCGGAGGGCTGCGGGTGGCGCGCGCCCACGCGCGCCTGGGCTGGCACTGGTGGCCGGAGTCCAATTCGATCCTCTCCGCGCCGTACGACGGCCGGCGACCGTGCGTCCAGCGCAGCACCTGCCAGTCGGGCTGCAACGAGGGCGCGAAGGCGTCCACCGATCTCACCCACTGGCCGAAGGCCATCGCCCACGGCGCACGGCTCGTCACCGGCGCCCGCGTGCGGAAGGTCGAGACCAACGCCCAAGGCCTGGCGACCGGCGCCACGTGGGTCGATCGCGACGGGGCTGAGCACTTCGAGCCGGCCAGGGTCGTGGTGCTCGCGGCGAACGCCGTCGGCACCGCGCGCCTCCTGCTTCTCTCCGCGAACGCGCGCCAGCCGGATGGCCTGGCCAATTCCTCCGGGCTCGTCGGGAAGCGGCTGATGATGCACCCGTTCGCCAACGTTGCGGGCCTGTTCGACGAGCCGCTGATGAGCTGGCAGGGGCAGTTCGGCGACATGATCGAGTCGCTCGAGTTCTACGAGACCGATGAGCGTCGGGACTTCGTGCGCGGCGCGCGCTGGGCGCTGGCTCCGACCGGTGGACCGCTCAACGCCGCGCTGCCGAGCCGTGCCGGCACGCAGGTCTGGGGGCCGGATCATCACCTGCACGTGAAGTCGCACCTGGGCCACGGTGCGAACTGGGGGCTCTTCGGCGAGGACCTGCCGGACGAGTCGAACCAGGTGCGACTGTCCGCCGGCGTCACCGACTCGTCGGGGATCGCGGCGCCGGAGATCCACTACGCCATGAGCGACAACTCCCGTCGCATGCTCGACTTCCACATCGAACGCGCGACCGAGTCGCTGCTCGAGGCGGGCGCGCACACCGTCGAGGTCGACCGCCTGATGCGCTACTCCGGCTGGCACCTCCTGGGCACGGCACGCATGGGGGACGATCCGGAGACGTCGGTCCTCGACCGCTGGAACCGCGCGCATGACGTGCCGAACCTGTACGTGGTGGACGGCAGCTGCTTCGTGACCTCGAGCGGCGTGAACCCGACCTCGACCATCGTGGCCCTGGCCCTGCGTGCGGCGGATCACATGGTCGAGACCCGCTTCGAGCAGCAGGTGCCGGCGTGACCGAGCGCCATGCGCAGGCCGCGGCCGACGAGGGGATGGCGGCGACCACGTCGTCCGCTCCGCCGGCTGGCACCGATGCGGCACGTGAGGGCGACCCGCTGATGCGCGCTCGACGGCGACGCGCGCCGCGTCCTGGCCGCGGTCGCGGACCACCTGATTCCCGCCGCGCACGGCATGCCCTCCGCGGCCGAGGTCGTGGGGGACCAGCGCCTGCGCTTCGTGCTGCGCGCCCGCCCCGACCTGCTGCGGCCGCTGGTCGCGGCGCTCCGCGCCGAGCTCGGCACGGACACCCGGCAGCGCCTGGAGGCGCTGGAGCGCGACGAGCCGACGAACCTTGCCGCGCTGCAGCTGGTCATCGTGGGCGGCTACTACACCGACGGGCGCGTGCGAGAGCTGATCGGCTACCCAGGCCAGCTGGCGCTCGAGGTGAGGTCGTGGGAGATGCCCGCCTATCTGGAGGAGGGCCTGATCGACGCCGTGCTGGCCCGCGGACCGCTGTGGCGCGATCCCGAGACGGGCGCCAGGGCCGTGGTCGACGCGGCGCCTCGGACCTATGCAGAACGATACGGGCGCAGCGAAGGTCGCCCGGAAGGAGGAGATCATGGTGGCGACGGCGCCTGAGTCCACGTCGGAGAGCGGCGCACGAGGCTGGCTGGACCCGTTCCTGGACGCCTGGCGCCCGGGCTCCGGGGAGCCCAAGGAGGTGCGCGAGCCGGCCAGCGGCAGGCCGCTGATCACCGTCGCCCAGTCCACGGCCGACGACGTGCGACGCGCGGCGGCGGCTGCCGCCGCCGCCCAGCCGGCGTGGGCCGCGACCAGCTACCTCGAGCGGGCCGCCATCCTGCGGCGCGCGGCGGAGATCTACGAGGCCCATCGGCCCGAGTTCGGCACGTGGACCATGCGCGAGACCGGCGCGGCGCACGGCAAGGTGCATCACGAGCAGAGCTTCGCGCAGCAGGAGATCCTGAACGGCGCGACCCTTCCATCACAGCCGTACGGCTCGCTGATGCCCTCGCAGCAGAAGGGGCGTCTGTCGATGGCGCGCCGCGTGCCGATCGGCGTCGTCGGCGCCATCACTCCGTGGAACTCGCCGACGGTGCTCGGCATGCGCGTCGTCGCGCCAGCGCTCGCGCTGGGCAACGCCGTCGTGCTGAAGCCCGACCCGCAGACGCCGGTCTGCGGTGGCGCCGTCTTCCAGGCCGTGTTCCGCGAGGCCGGGCTTCCGGAGGGCCTGCTGCAGGTCGTCGTCGGCGGCGCGGACGTGGGCGAGGCGCTGGTGACCGATCCGGACATCTCGATGGTCTCGTTCACCGGCTCCACCGCAGCCGGCCGCCGCGTCGGTCAGCTCGCCGGCTCGCTGCTGAAGAAGGTCTCGCTGGAGCTCGGAGGAAACAACGCCTTCATCGTCCTCGACGACGCGGACCTCGACGCCGCGGCCGCGGCCGGCGCGTTCGCCTCCTTCTCGTTCCAGGGCCAGGTCTGCTTCGCGGCCGGTCGCCACATCGTCCATCGCAGCGTCGCCGATGCGTATGTCGCGGCCCTCTCGCAGAAGGCGAAGCGCCTGCGCCTTGGCGATCCCTACCGCGAGGAGGTGGAGCTGGGACCGATCGTGAACGAGAAGCAGCTCGCCCGCGTCGACGGCATCGTGCAGCGATCGCTCGACGGCGGGGCGCGGCTGGCGGAGGGCGGGACGCATGACGGACTGTTCTATCGGCCGACGGTGCTGGCCGACGTCACCACCGACCTTCCCGCCTGGACCGATGAGATCTTCGGTCCGGTCGCGCCGGTCGTCACCTTCGAGACCGATGACGAGGCCGTCGCGCTCGCGAACGCCACCGAGTACGGGCTCGTCGCAGCGGTGTACTCGCGGTCCATCTCTCGGGGGCTGGCGATCGCCAACCGGCTGAGGGCCGGCATGGTGCACGTCAACGACGGCACCCTCAACGACGAGGCGATCGCGCCGTTCGGGGGCATGGGAACCTCGGGCAACGGCGGCCGGTTCGGCGGCCAGGCGAACTTCGAGGAGTTCACGCAGTGGCAGTGGCTCACTGTGCGCGACGAGCCGCCCGACTTCCCGTACTGAGGCACCCAGACCGATTTCGCTCATCGAAGGGAGCATTCCGTTGAAGCCACCCACCGTGTTCCTCGGGGAGATGACGAATCCCGAGGTCGAGGCCTTCCTGGCCGAGCACCGCACCGTCATCGTGCCCACCGGCTCCACCGAGCAGCACGGCCCGCATGGCCCGCTGCTCACCGACGTGCTCGTCCCGCAGGAGGTCGCGCGACGGGTGGCGACCCAGATCGACGCGCTGGTTGCGCCCTCCATCAACTACGGCCTGTCATACCCGCACGTCGGGTTCACCGGCGTCGCGCAGCTGCGCGTCCCGACCTTCATGGCGGTGGTGGAGGACGTGGCCGTCTCGCTGGCGACGATGGGCTTTCGGACCATCGCGTTCCTGAATGGCCACTACGACAACACCTACGCCATCGCCTATGCCTGCGCCAACGCCGCGGATCGGCTGCCCGCCGGCACGCACGCCTTTCCGGTCAACTACTGGGACGGCCTGACGGCGGAGGAGTCCGCCGAGTTCTTCGGCCCGTCGACGGGGCTGCACGCCAACCGCAGCGAGACCGCCGCCGTGATGGCGATCAACCCGGCGTTGGTCGACATCGAGCATGCCAATGCCGAGATGCCGCCCTTCCCGCCCGTCGGCAGCACCGCCGCCGTGCACACCGCGTTCTTCTTCTCGGCTCCCGGATCGGTGTATCGCGCCACCCATTCGGGAACGTGGGGCGACGCGCGCGAGGCGACGCCGGAGTACGGCGAGCGCTACCTGTCGGTGGTGACCGCCGCGACCGTCCGGCTCCTCGACGACATCGATCGCACGTTCGCCGCCATGCCGGGGCGCTGACCGATCAGGATTCCTGCGTCACGCGGGTGTACGCGGCGGCGACGAGCACGATGATCGCCCCGTTCAGGATCTGACGGGTCGGCTCGGGCAGGCCCAGCACGCTGAGCAGCGCCGCCAGCACGGTCAGGATCAGCGCGCCGACCATGGTGCCGCCGTAGCCGCCACGCCCGCCGAGGATGGACGTGCCGCCGACCACCGCCGCCGCGACCGAGGGCAGCACCAGCGAGTCGGCCAAGGTCACGCTGGCCGTGTTGATCAGCCCCGAGATCAGCAGGCCGGCCACCGCGGCCAGGAGCGCCGATATCACATACAGGACGATCAGCACCTGCCACTCGCGCGTCCCGGCCAGGCGCGCCGCGACCGGGTTGTCACCGATGGCGTAGAGCAGCCGCCCGAAGCCGGTGCGCCGCACGCCGAACAGGATCAGCAGCGCCAGCGGGACGAAGACGATCAGGCTCAGCGGCACGATGCCCAGGAACGTCTCCGACCCGATCGTGCGCAGTGCGGCCGGCACGCCCGCACCGGTCTGCACCATCTGCAGTTGCCAGACGTTCGCGAAGCCGAGCACGACCAGGCTCATGCCCAGCGTCATGATCAATGGATGCACCTTGAAGATCCCCACCCCGATGCCGGTGACGACTCCGGCCAGGGCCGCCACCGCGAGCGCGATGAGGATCGCCACGGCCAGTCCATGGCTGGCCACGAGGGTCGCCACCACGAAGCCGGCCATGGAGGCCACCGCGCCGACCGAGAGGTCGATCCCGGCGGTCAGCATCACCAGCGTCTGGCAGCCGGCAAGGATCGCCAGCGGCACCGCCTGGCGGACGATGTATCCCGCCCACGACGGCCGCACGATCCCCGGCTGCGCGATGCCGATGACGATGACCAGCACGACCAGCAGGCCGATGAGCGGGATGATCGGCCGGTCGCGCAGCATGGCGCGCCACGCGGTCGGGGCACCGACCGCCGGTTTCGGCTCGCGGCTCGCGCTCATGCGCTCCGCCGACGCATCTGTATCACGCTGCCCGCCATGACCACGCCGATCAGGATCAGGCCCTGCACCACCACGGCCAGGTTGGGGTTGAAGTTCAGGAAGGTCATGTCGGTCCGCACCAGCTGAAGGATGACCACGCCCACCAGCGCGCCGAACACGCCGCCTCGCCCGCCGGCCAGGCTCACGCCGCCCAGGACGACCGCCGCGACGCTGAGGAGGGTGTACGGACCCGGGACCGGGGTGCCGATGCCGGTGCTCGCCGTCAACGACAGGCCGGCGAGGGCCGAGAAGAGCCCGGTCAGCATGTACGCGTAGAACTTGGTGCGATCGACCGAGACGCCGCTTCGGAACGCCGCGAGGGGATTGCTGCCGACCGCGTAGATCGAGAGCCCCAGCCGCGAGCGCGAGACGGGGATCCAGACCGCGGCCACCACCACCACCAGCACCACCGCCGCCTTCGGCAGCCATTCAGGCCCGAACGAACCGATGACCAGCTCCCGCAGCCAGTGCGCCGCGCTGCCGCCCGGCGAATCCTTCACCAGCAGCGCCGCTCCCGCCCATACGAAGAGCATCGCCAGCGTGACCACGATGTCGGGCACCTTGGTCAGCACCACCAGCGCGCCGTTGACCGCACCGAGGAGCAGGCCCAGCACCAGCACGCCGATGACTACCAGGATCGTGAACTCGTCGCTCTGCCCCTTCATGGCGATGGCCGAGACCATGTTGGTCAGGGCCATCATCGAGCCGATGGAGAGGTCGATCCCGCCGGCGATGATGACGACCGCCTGCGCCGCTGCGGCGAGCGCCAGCGGAAGGACCGAGATCGCCAGCCCCTGGACCCCCGGCACGCCGTAGCTGGGCTGGATGAGCTTCGTGAACAGGAGCAGCAGCGCGAGCAGCACCAGCAGCCCGAGCGTCCAGGCGTTGCGGCGCGCCCAGGCCCCGACGGCGGGCGCCGTCCGCGTCCGGCCGCCCTCGTCCGCGCTCGTGATCGCGCTCACGACTCGGCCCCGGTCCCGGGGAGGGCGCCGGCGGCCGCGGTGGTCGGGTCGCCGGGACCGAGGTTGTGCGCCGCGCGGAGCAGCGTTGCCTCGTCGGCGCTCGCGGCGTCGAGCTCGGCCACCACGCGGCCCGCGAACAGCACGATCGCCCGGTCGCAGACGAGCTGGACCTCCTTGAGCTCGGAGGTGTTCAGCATGACCGCGGCGCCGGCTTCGGCCAGGTCGCGCAGCAGAAGGTAGATCTGCTGCTTCGTCCGGATGTCGATGCCGCGCGTCGGGTCGAAGCAGAGCATGGTGCGCACCCCGCCGGCGACCCAGCGCGCGATGGTCACCTTCTGTTGGTTGCCGCCGGAGAGCCTCCGCACCTCGCGCTGCGCGCGGGTGTCGATCTGCAGCGTCTCGATCGCCTCGCCGACCCTGCGTCGCTCGTCGGGGACGTCGATCAGCCCCCATCGGCCCGGATCGGTGCTGAAGGGGAGCGCGATGTTCTCGCGCACCGAGCGCTGCATCAGGAGCGCCTCGGCGCGGTCGGCGGGCACGTAGACCAGGCCGGCCCGGATCGCGTCGGCGGGGTGACGGAACGAGACCGGCGCGCCGTCGACCAGCATCTCCCCGCCGTCGGGGCGCTGGGAGCCGCACAGGATGTCGAACAGCTCGTCCTGGCCCTGGCCCTCGAGCGCGACCACGCCGAGCACCTCGCCGGGGTACAGGTCGAAGGACGCGTCGTGCAGCTTGGTCCCGTAGCTCAGGTGGCGTGCCGAGAGGCTGGGTCGCGCGTCGGCGGGCCGGGCCGCAGCGGCCTCGCGATCGCCGAGCTGGGTCGGCATCTCCTGGATCTGGCCAAGCATCAGCTCCACGATCCGCTCCTCCGAGCGGGGCGTGACGTCGACCACGCCGACGGTCTGCCCCTCCCGCAGCACCGTGGCGCGGTCGCAGATCGCCGCGATCTCGAGCATGCGGTGCGAGATGAAGATGATCGACCGATCGCCGCCACGCTGGCGCCCGATCACGTCCAGCACGCGCTCGGTGAGGTTGGCGGGCAGCGCCGCCGTCATCTCGTCGAGGAGCAGAACCTCTGGCTCGATGGCGAGCGCCCTGGCCAGATCGATGATTCGCAGCCAGGCGAGCGGCAGGCGACGCGCCAACGTCGACAGGCGGACGTCGTCGAGCCCGAGCTCCGCCACCCAATGGCGGAACGGATCGACCGGAGTGCGCGTCAGGCGCAGGTTCGACCGAATGTCCAGATCGGGGATCAGGGCCGGCTCCTGGTAGACCGACACGATTCCGCTGCGCCGCGCGTTGGCCGGCGAGTGCGCCTTGAGGACTCGTCCGCGGACCTTGATCACGCCGGCGTCCGGTCGCACGGCGCCGGTGAGGATCTTGACGAACGTGCTCTTGCCGGCGCCGTTGGCGCCCATCAGCGCGTGCACCTCGCCCGGTCGAACGGCGAGGGACGCTCCGCGCAGCGCGACGACGGCGCCGTACGCCTTTGCCACGTCGGTTGCCTCGAGGAGCAGATCGGTGCCGGTCATGCGTTGCGATGCTCGATGCAGTGAGTGGGGGAGGGCCGGCTGACCAGCCCTCCCCCGATTGCGAGCCGCGAGGGTTCGGCTACTCGCCGGGGCCCTTGCAGGCGATCGCCTGCTGCGGGGTGTACGAGGTCCACCCCTCGACCTTGAGGCCAAGCGGCCAGAGCGGGTCGAGGCCGTCGACCTGCCACGACTTGAGGAGCTGCTTGCCGGCGTCGGTGGTGTTGTCCGCCACGACGGGGGTCAGCAGCACGGTGTTCGGGTGGCTCGCGGACGGATCGGTCTCGACCGACTCGCCCTTGAGCAGCTTGAGCGCGAGCGCCACGCCGGCGCCGCCGACGGCGGCGGTGTTGGTGACGGCCGCTCCCTCGAGCCCGGGATACTTGGCCGGGTCGAGCAGCTGGCCGACGAACGCGCCGAGGTCCGCTCCGACGATCGGCACGAACTTCTTGTTGGCGGCCTTGATCGCGTCGACGACCTGCGAGTCCATGCCCGAGGTCCAGATGCCGTTGATCTGGTCGTACTGCCCGCTGGCCAGGAAGTCGTTGATCAGCTGCGTGGTCTTGGTGGGATCCCAGCCCGTGAACACGCCGTCCGCGTTCGGGACGATCTTGATGTCCGGGTAGTTCTTCAGGACGTTCTTGAAGCCGATGTCACGGTCGCTGTCGGCCGAGTTGCCGGCGAGGCCGCGCATGTAGTAGACGGTGCCCTTGCCGCCGAGCTTGTCGAACAGCCACTTGGCGCCCAGCTCGGCGTACTTGATCTGGTTGTTGTACAGGTTGTAGGTGTTCGGATCGGTGACGTACGCGTCCACCGATACCGTCTTGATGCCTGCCGCGTGCGCCTCCTCGAGGGCCGGGTTGAGGGCCTCGGGGTCGTTCGGGTTGAAGACGATCGCGTTGACGCCCTTGGCGATCAGGTCGCGAATGTCCGACAGCTGCCCGGCGGCGTCAGTGTTGCGGTGAATGGTGGTGAGCGTCGAGACCTCGCCGGAGGCGAGCGCCTGCGCCTTGGCGGTGCAGACCTGCTCCTCGCGGAAGCCGTTGCCCACGCCGTTGCCGTTCGAGTAGCCGATGGTGTAGCTGCCGCTCGCGGCCTGGCTGCCCGAACCGCCCGCGGAAGCGGTGGCAGACGGGGACGCGCCGGTGCCGCACGCGGCAGTCAGCAGCGCCACCGCCAGGACCGCGCCCGCGGTCCTCGTCCGTGTCATCTTGGTCATCCGTTTTCATTCCTCATTGATGGCTTCCCCCTGACGCGGCAGTCTGTCATTCACCTCCTTGCTTGTCGATGACGCGAGCGATCCGACGTCTCCGTTCTTGCGCGCTCGAAAGTCGTCGATGATTGTCTTGGTGGCGGTCGCGCCGATGCGGGTCACGCCGAGCGCCATGACGTCGAGCAGCGCATCGAGGGTGCGCACGCCGCCCGCAGCCTTGATCTGGACGTGCGGCGACGTGTTGGCGCGCATCAGGCGCAGGTCATCGTGCGTCGCCCCGCTCGGCGCGTAGCCGGTCGAGGTCTTCACGAAGTCGGCGCCGGCCGACTCCGACAGGCGGCAGGCGCGCACCTTCTCGTCATCGGTCAGGTAGGCGTTCTCGAAGATCACCTTCACGATCGCCCCGCGCGCGTGGGCGACCTCGACCACCGCCGCGATGTCCGCCTCGACGTCCGCGTCGCGTCCCGACTTGAGTGCGCCGATCTGCAGCACCATGTCGAGCTCCGTCGCGCCGTCGTCCAGCGCCCGCTGCGCTTCGAGCACCTTGACGGCGGTCAGGTGATTGCCGTGCGGGAACCCGACCGTCGCCGCGATGCCGACATCGGTCCCCTCGAGCAGCCGTCGCGCCGTGGCCACGTCGGTCGGCCGCACGCAGACCGTCGCGACGTCGTACTCGGCCGCCAGCCGGCACCCATCGGCGATGGCGGCGTCGTCCAGCTCCGGTCGCAGCAGGGAGTGGTCGATCGTCTTGGCGATGTCGCGCTCGGTGAGCGCCTCGATGGAACGCGCGGCGCCGGTCATTTGATGTACGGCCTGAGCACGTCGCGCGCGAGCAGGAAGCCGCGCTTCACCAGCGCATCGGTGGCCTCGAAGTCGTGATCCTCGTGTTCGATGATCACGTCGCCGTCATAGCCGGCGCGGTAGAGCGCCGAGAAGATGCGCGGCCAATCGGCTTCCCCCAGCCCGGGCAGGCGCGGGATCTGCCAGCCGATCCCCGACGACAGCGTCCCGCGCTCGTACAGCCCGTCGCGATCGATCTGGACGTCCTTGGCCTGCACGTGGAGGATGTGCGGCCCGAACTCGCGGATGAAGCGCTCCTGGTCGATCATCAGCCAGACGAGGTGCGACGGGTCGTAGTTGAGCCCGATGGTGTCGCCCCACTCCTCGATGATGCGGCGCCAGATGTAGGGCGACCAGGCGATGTTGTGACCCGCCGGCCATTCGTCGCGGCTGAAGATCATCGGGCAGTTCTCGATGGTGATCCGGACGCCGTGCTGCCTGGCATGGTTGACGATCTCCGGCCAGATCCGCAGTGCCGTCTCCCAGTTCTCGTCCTGTGTCTTCGCCGCGTCGCCGCCCATGAAGGTGTTCGCGAAGGGGACGCCCATGCGTCCCGCCGCCTCGATCACGAGCTTGATGTGCGCGATCGCCTGGTCGCGGACCTGCGGGTCGGGATGGAGTGGATTCGGGTAGTAGCCGAGGCCGGAGATGGTCAGTCCCTTGCCGCGGATCTCATCGACGATCTCACGCGCCTGTGCGTCGGACAGGTTCGCGACGTCGATGTGCGAGGTGCCGGCATAACGACGCGTGGGCCCGGTGGCGCGCGGCCAGCAGGCGATCTCCAGGCTCTCGAACCCGACACCCGCTGCCCAGTCGGCGACCTCGCCGAGCGACGTGTCGGGAAACGGCGCGGTCAGCAGGCCGAGTCTCATCGTGGTGCCTCCTTGGTCTCGGGCATGCGCGGTACGTCGACCCAGCGGCCCACGCGCGCGCTCTCCGCGATCGCCTCGCCGATCAGCATCTCTCGATGGCCGTCGGCGAAGGTCGCATAGGTCGGTTCAGCGGCCGGAGCGCCGGCGACGACATCCGCGTAGACCGCGCGGAACGTCGCCGCGAAGGTGTCGGCAAAGCCTTCGACGTGGCCGGCCGGGAGTGCGCTCGCATTCCGCGCCTGCTCGCCCATCAGGGCGGGGTTCTTGAGCAGGATCTCGTTCGGGCGTTCGCGATGGCCGAGCCACAGCCTGTCCGGCTCCTCGGAGTCCCAGGCCAGCGCGCCGCCGGCCCCGTCGACCTCGTACTGCAGCGAGTTCTTCCGGCCCGGACTGATCTGCGAGATGCTCACGGCGCCGCGCGCTCCGCCGGAGAAGCGAAGCAGCACGTTCGCGGTGTCCTCCGTCTCGATGCTGCGCGCCACGCTCTGGTCGGCAGCCTGTGTCGAGAAGGTCTCGACCGGACCGGTCGGCTGGCGGTGGGTGGGCACGAAGGTCGCGACGTCGGCCATGACCGATTCGATCTGCAGCCCGGTGATGAACTGCAGCAGGTCAAGCCAGTGCGATCCGATGTCGGCCACGGCGCGCAGCGCTCCGCCGCGCTCCGGCAGCAGGCGCCAGTTCCAGTCCGACTCGAGCAGCAGCCAGTCCTGGAAGTAATGGCCGCTGGCGAGGCGCACGTCACCCAGCCCACCCGAGGCGACCACCTCGCGCGCGTGCTGGTTGAGCGGGTAGAAGCGGAGGTTGAAGTTCACCGCCGCCACGCGCCCGCTGGCGGCGGCCAGCGCGACCAGCTCGCCCGATTCCGCCGCCGTCATCGCCAGCGGCTTCTCGCACACGACGTGTCGGCCCGCCTCGAGAACCGCCCGCGTCTGCGACACATGCAGATCGTTTGGAGAGGTGACGTGCACCACGTCCACCTCGTCGTCGGAGAGCAGCTCGTCGAGCGAGGCGTAGGCGCGCGCGACGCCGAGGCGCTCCGCGTTCTGCCGGCCGCGCTCCGCGCTGCTGCCGAGCACGCCGGTGACCCGCACGCCGATGCGGCGCAGCGCCTCGACGTGCACCGTGCCGATGAAGCCGGTGCCGATCACGGCGCTGCCGATGCCGGCGATCGCGCTCATCCCATCACGCTCACGGTCACGGTCACGCGCGGCACTCTAGACGATCCCGGATGGGGCTCGCCGACGCGTCGCGGCGGTGACGCGAAGCAGTGCGGGAAATGGTTTCGGGACGGGCGTTCGTGTTCGGCCTCCAGCGTCCTGAGCGTCCGATGTCCTTGACGAGCGGTTCCGAAGGTGCCTAGTCTATCAGCGCCCAGAAACCCTTTTCACGGGGGCTGCCATTGGCATCGATCGTCGACGTCGCGCGGCTCGCCGGAGTGTCGCCCGCCACCGTCTCGCGGGTCCTCTCCTCGTCCCCGTACGCCGTCAGCCCCGCGACGCGCGAGCGCGTGCTGGAGGCGGCGCGAACGCTCGATTTCGTGCCGAACGCGCTCGCGCGCGGCCTGCTCAAGAGCCGGGTGCCGGTGGTCGGCGTGATCGTCCACGACATCACCGACCCCTATTTCGCCGAGATCGTGCGCGGCGTCGAGGATGCCGCCTCACCGGGCGACTACCTCGTGATCACCTGCAGCTCGGACCGCATCGCGCAGCGTGAGAACTCGTACGTTCGCCTGCTGCGCTCGATTCGCGCGGCGGCGCTGATCTTCGCCGGCTCGGGCCTCGACGACCCGGTCCTCAACCAGGAGATGCGCAAGCACGTGGCGGCGATGCGCGGCTACGGCGCCGCGGTGGTGCATCTCTCGCCGCACGCGCTGGGCGAGCCCGAGGTCAGCATCGACAATGCGCGCGGCGTGATGGCCATGGTGGCGGCGCTGGTCGGCCTCGGCCATCAGCGCATCGCCTTCCTGGCGGGACCGACCTCGCTGTACGTCGCGCGGCAGCGCATCGACGGCTATCGGCGCGGCCTGGACGCGGCCGGAATCGCCTTCGACGAGCGGCTGGTGATCAGCACCGGATTCAACAGAGAGGGAGGCGTGCTGGCGGTTGACACCCTCCTCGGCGGCGAGGCGCCGTTCACCGCCATCTGCGCCGCCAACGACCTTCTCGCGCTGGGCGCCCTGCAGCGGCTGGCGGAGCTCGGCATCGACGTCCCCCGCGAGGTCTCGGTGGCCGGCTTCGACGACATCCGCATGGCGGCCATGATCGCGCCCAGCCTGAGCACGGTCCGCCTGCCGCTGCACGAGATGGGGCATCGCGGCTTCGAGTTCGCCGAGCGCGTGCTCGCCGGCCGCCGACCGCGCCGCCAGGTGCTCCCCACCGAGGTGGTGCTGCGCGAGTCGACGGCGCCGCCGCCGGCCGTGCCGCTGCCCGGCGCGCATCGACGCACCGAGCCGAGACTCGTGGTGGCGAGCGCATGACCTCCGCCGGACTGGCCGCGCGCTCCTCGGCCCGCAGCGCCGCTCAGATCGCCGTTCGCGGCGTCGCCAAGCGCTACCGAACCGCGCACGGCGGCAGCCAGGAAGCGCTGGCATCGGTCGACCTGGAGATCCCGCGGGGGCAGTTCGTGTCGCTGCTCGGGCCGTCGGGGTGCGGCAAGACGACGCTGCTCAAGATCATCGGCGGGCTGGTGGAGCGCAGCTCCGGCGAGCTGACGGTGGACGGGGAGTCGGTCGACGCAGCGCTCAAGCAGCGCAAGTTCGGCTTCGTCTTCCAGGACGCCACCCTGCTGCCGTGGAAGAACGTCGTCGACAACGCGAGCCTGTTGCTCGACATCACGCGGCAGCACGATGGCCACGGGCGCGTGCGCGAGCTGCTCTCGATGGTCGGCCTCGACGGGTTCGAGGACTTCTACCCCGCGCAGCTGTCGGGCGGCATGAAGCAGCGCGTCTCGCTGGCGCGCGCGCTGGCGCTGAACCCCGAGATCCTTCTCATGGACGAGCCGTTCGCGGCGCTCGACGCCATCACCCGCGATCGCATGGGGGAGGAGCTGCTGAAGATCCTGGACGGAAGCCGAACGGTGGTGTTCGTGACCCACTCGATTCCCGAGGCCGTCCTGCTCTCCGACCGCGTCGTGGTCATGTCCGCACGCCCGGGGCACGTCGTGGCCGACGTCACGATCGAGCTGCCTCGCCCGCGCAGCGGCGAGGTGCGGCGCAGCCGGGACTTCAGCGAGTACGAATACGAGCTGCGCAGCTACATCCGCGACGCGCCGGAGGCGAACGATGGCTGAGCGCATGAATGCCGCTCCGCGCCGCGACACCGCGGCCGCAGTGTCGGGCGTGATCAGGCCGGCCGGGCCATCGACCCAGGCCAGGGCGATGCAGCGCATCCTCCCCGTCGCGCTGCTGCTCCTGCTGCTCGTGCTGTGGGAGGTCGTGGCGAGGGCTGGTGGGGTCAAGGAGTACATCCTGCCGGCGCCGACCGTCATCGGCGCCCGGCTGGTGCACGACTGGGGGCTGCTGTGGGAGGCGACCCTGGTCACCACCAACGAGGTGTTGATCGGCTTCGTGATCGGCGTCGCGCTCGGCATCGGTCTGGCCATCCCGATCGCGTACTCGCGGATCGTGCGCAACACGCTCTACCCGCTCATCGTCGCCTCGCAGGCGGTGCCCAAGATCGCGATCGCGCCGCTGCTGGTCCTGTGGCTCGGCTTCGGGATCTGGCCGAAGATCGCGGTGACCGCGCTGATGGTCTTCTTCCCGGTCACGGTGACCGCGGCGGAAGGATTCTCATCGGTCGACAGGAACCTGCTCGACCTTCTGCGCTCCGTGAACGCCACGCCGGCGCAGATCTTCTTCAGGATTCGCTTCCCGCACGCGCTGCCGCACATCTTCAGCGGGCTGAAGGTCGGGATCACCTTGGCCGTCGTCGGGGCGGTGGTCGGCGAGTGGGTCGGCGCGGACAGCGGCCTGGGCTACACGCTGACCTACGCCAACACGCTGCTCGACTCGCCGCTGCTGTTCGCGGCGCTCTTCCTGCTCATCGTCCTGGGGGTCGTTCTCTTCGTGGTCGTCGACATCGCCGAACGCGTGCTGCTTCCGTGGCATCACGACGACGCGATCGCCCTCGGCAGCTGACTCGGCGCGTCCATCCGGTACTCGCTCAAGCAATATTGGAGGAACCAATGAAAAGGATTCCACGACGACGCGGAGCGGCGCTCGCCGCAAGCCTGGCGGCAGTGCTCCTGCTCGGCGCCTGCAGCAACGGCGGGAGCGGCGGCACGCCGAGCGCGACGACCGGCGCCGGCTCTTCGAGCGGCGCCTCGGCCACGCCGGGTGAGCTGACGAAGGTCAGCTTCCGCCTCAACTGGGTCATCGCCGGCAACCACGCCCCGTTCTACCTCGCCCAGGAGAAGGGCTTCTGGAAGGCGTGTGGTCTCGACGTCTCCATGGCCGCAGGCAAGGGCTCGGGTGACACCGCGCAGCTGGTGGCGAACGGCTCGCAGGACTTCGGCCTGACCGATGCGGTCTCGATCGCCGCCGGGCGCACCAAGGGCCTGCCGGTCACCTCGCTCGGCGTGCTGTACCAGACCAATCCGGCGTCCATCGTCTCGTACAAGAAGGCGAACATCACAACCCTCGACCAGGTGAAGGGCAAGACCTGGGGCGCGGTCCCCGGCGGCTCGCCCTACCTGCTGCTGAAGGCGCTCTTCAAGGAGAAGGGCATCGCCGAGGGTGACTACCACGAGGTGAGCGTGCCGGCTCCCGGCATCGCCCAGCTCAAGGCCGGCCAGGTCGACTTCATCACCTTCTTCGCCAACGAGGCGGCCAACATCGATCCCGACGTCAGCGCCAACCTGAACGTGCTTCCGCTCAAGGACTACGGGCAGGACATCTACGGCCTGGCGATCGCGTCGAACGACACCTACATCAAGGCCCATCCGGACCAGGTGAAGTGCTTCGTCAAGGGCGTGCGCGAGGGCCTCGACGCCGCGAAGGCCGATCCGGCCGCCGCGCTGGCCGCGCTCTACAAGGCCGCGCCCGAGACCCAGCAGAAGGCCGGCGCCATGAAGGCGCTGCTCGACGGCGTCTACGAGTACGCCGGCGACACCTTCCTGCAGCAGACCGCCGAGAAGTGGGACGCCACGCAGAAGGTGCTGGCCGACGCGGGGATCATCACCAAGACGATCGACGCGACCCAGTTCTTCACCAACGACTACCAGTAGAGAGGAGAAGCATGAGCCTCAATCTCCGCGGCATCGTGCCGGCGTGCGTCACCACGCTCGACGCCGATGGTCGGTTCGACGAGGCGGCATACCGGCGTTACCTGCAGTGGCTGCTGCCGCAGGGACCGGTCGCGCTGGCGATCAACGCCGACACCGGCGAGGGACCGCACCTGTGGCCCGACGAGCGTGACCGCGTCCTGCGCGTCGCCGTGGAGGAGGCCGGGGACGTACCGATCGTCGCCGGCCTGAGCGCCTCCTTCACCGCTCAGGCGGTGGAGGAGGCGAAGCGCGCGGAGCAGGCCGGCGCGGCCGGCCTGCTCGTGTTCCCGATCCCCGCCTACCAGGGCACCCCGCTCGATCCGGCGATCCCGGTCGCGTATCACGAGGCGATCGCGGAGGCCTGCGGGCTGCCGCTCGTCGCGTTCCAGCTTCAGGCGGCGCTGGGCGGCGTGATCTTCTCCGAGGAGACGCTGCGCCGCATCGCCGCCATCGACAGCGTGGTCGCCATGAAGGAGGCCTCCTTCGACGCGCGGCTGTACCTCGCCACGCGACGCATGGTCGAGCGGCTCGATCGCCGCATCGACCTGCTGACCGGAAACGACAACTTCATCTTCGAGTCGTTCGTGATGGGCGCGGAGGGCGCCCTGATCGGCTTCGGCACGCTCGCCACCGACCTGCAGGTCGAGATGTACAAGCTGGCCTGCAGCGGGCGCTGGGAGGAGGCCCGCGCCATCTGGGAGCGGATCCTGCCGCTGGAGGAGGCGGTCTACGCCCAGCCGGTGCGCGACTACCGCGCGCGGACCAAGGTGGCGCTCAAGGCGCTGGGCGTGATCGACAGCACGGTGATGCGTCCGCCGCTGCTCCCCGTCTCGGGGGAGGCGGCCGAGCGCGTGGTTGCGGCGCTCGCCGAAGCCGGCATCTCCTGATGGGGACGGCGCTCGCCGGTCGCGTGGTGCTGGTGACCGGGAGCAGTCGCGGCATCGGCGCCGAGATCGCGGTCAAGGCCGCGGCCGAGGGAGCCAGCGTGGCGGTGCACTATCACCGCTCCGAAGAGGGCGCTCGGCGGACGGTCGAGCGCGCGCGCGGCATGGGCGCCGAGGCGGAGACCTTCTCGGCCGACGTCGCCGACGGCGCGCAGGCGGAGGCGCTGGTCGAGCGGGTCATCGCTCGCTTCGGGTGGGTGGACGCGCTGGTCAACAACGCCGGCACCATGCCGGTGGCGCCCTTCCTGGAAATCGAGCCTGCCGAGTGGGACGAGGTCATCCGCACCGATCTGAGCGCCGCCTTCCACACCTGCCGGGCGGTCCTGCCCTCGATGGTCGAGCGCGGCAGCGGCAGCATCGTCAACGTCGCCTCCCGCCTCGGCCAGATCGGCGCCACGGAGGTGGCGCACTACTGCGCGGCCAAGGCCGGCCTGATTGGGCTGACGCGCGCGCTGGCGCGCGAGTTCGGCCCGCGCGGGATCCGCGTCAACGCCATCGCGCCCGGGGTCACGGAGACCGGCATGACCGCCGAGCTGGTCGAGAGCGAGGAGGGTCGCAGGCGGCTGCGCGAGATGCCTCTCGGTCGGTTCGGCCGCCCCGACGAGGTGGCCGATGCGGTCATCTTCCTGCTCTCGGACGCCTCGAGCCTGTTCCTGGGACAGACGCTCAATCCGAATGCCGGGGGCTACATGCCGTGAGCAAGGTCATCGGCGTGCGCGAGGCGGTGGACCTCGTCCGCGACGGCAGCACGCTCCTCATCGGCGGGTCCGGGGCGGGGCACGCCGTCCCGCAGCGCTTCATCGACGAGCTGGCGACGGTGTTCGGCGAGGAGGGCCGGCCACGCGACCTGACCACCGTGCGCGTGGTCGGCATCGGTGACTTCGCCGAGCGCGGCTTCTCGCAGCTCGGCGTGCCGGGGCTGATGCGGCGCACCATCGGCAGCAACATCGGCAACGAGCCGCGCCTGGGCGCGCTGGTGGAGGCGAACCAGGTCGAGTCGTACTCGTTTCCGCAGGGCGTCCTGTCGCAGCTCATGCGCGAGATCGCGGCCGGGCGGCCCGGCCTGGTGACCCAGGTCGGACTGGGCACCTACGTCGACCCGCGGCAGACCGGCGGCAAGCAGAACGACGCCACGACCGAGGATCTGGTGGAAGTCGTCACCCTGCGCGGCAGGGAGTGGCTGCTCTACCACACCTTCCCGATCGACGTGGCCGTCATCCGGGGCACGACGGCCGACGAGGACGGCAACCTGACCATGGAGGGCGAGGCCGTGCAGGGCGAGATGCTCGCCATGGCGATGGCCGCGCGCAACAGTGGCGGGATCGTCATCGCGCAGGTGCGCCAGCTGGCGACGCGCGGCACGCTGCGCATGCGCGACGTGAAGGTCCCCGGCGCGCTGGTCGACCACGTCTACGTGGACGCCGACCAGTGGCAGACCTACATCACCGAGGACTCCCCGTACTACGCGGGCGCGCTGCGCAGGCCGGTGACGCCCGAGCCGCCGCTCCCGCTCGACGTGCGCAAGGTGATCGCGCGTCGCTCGCTGCTCGAGTTTCCACGTGGCGCGATCTGCAACCTGGGCTTCGGCATCAGCCAGCTCATCGGACGGGTCGCGTGGGAGGAGGGGATCACCGACCAGCTGGTGCTGACCGTGGAGCAGGGCATCTTCGGCGGCGTGCCGGTGGCCGGCAACGAGGGCGGTGCCGGCTTCAACTACCAGGCCATGATCGACCAGCCGTACATGTTCGACTTCTACGACGGCGGCGGCCTCGACGTGGCCAGTCTCTCGTTCGCCGAAGTGGACCGCGAGGGGAACGTCAACGTGCACGCCTTCGAGGGCCGCGTGCGCGGTCCGGGCGGCTTCCCCAACATCAGCGCCCGCACGCGCAAGATCTGCTTCGTCGGCACGCTGACGGCGCGCGGGCTGCAGCTTGAGATCGACGACGGGATCCGCATCACCCGCGAGGGAAGCCTGGGCAAGTTCGTGCCCGAGGTGCGGCAGATCTCCTTCAACGGCCGCCTGGCCCGCGAGCGCGGGCAGGAGGTGCGCTACATCACCGAACGTGCCGTCTTCGCGCTGGAGGACGACGGCCTGGTCCTGACCGAGGTCGCGCCGGGGATCGACGTCGAGCGGGACGTGCTGGGACGGATGGGCTTCCGGCCGCGGGTCGCGACGGAGCTCCGGACCATGGATCGACGCCTCTACGCGACCGGACCGATGGGGCTTGCGGCGGAGTTCGGGGCCATCCCGTGAGCGATCTGATCTCGCTCGATATGGGACGGGTCGCGCACCTGACCCTGGTCAACCCGCCGCTGAACCTCGTCACGCGCGATCTGACCGAGCAGCTGCGCGACGCGCTGTCGCGGGTCGCAGAGGCAGACGACGTTCGGGCGGTGGTGGTGACCGGCAGTGGCGACAGGGCGTTCTGCGCCGGCTCGCACATCGGCGAGTTCGAGGGCCTGCGCGGACGCGTCGCGGAGGGCAAGCTGCTGCTCGAGAAGCTCGTCTACCGTCAGCTCGCCGAGCTGCCCATGCCGACCATCGCCGCCATCGAGGGTGACGCGCTGGGTGGCGGGCTCGAGCTGGCGCTGTGCTGCGACCTGCGCATCGCCTCCTCGCGCGCCCGGCTGGGGATGCCCGAGGTGCGGCTGGCGGTCCTGCCGGGCAGCGGCGGCACGCAGCGCCTGCCGCGCGTCGTCGGCCCGGCGCGCGCCAAGGAGCTGATCCTGACCGGACGGATCATCGACGCCGACGAGGCGGAGCGCATCGGCCTGATCAACCAGGTCGTGCCCGCCGGCGAGGCGCTGGCGAGGGCCGATGCGGTCGCCGCCGAGATCGCGGCGCGTGGCCCGCTCGCCGTTCGGGAGGCGAAGCGCCTGATCGACGCGGCGCTCGACCTTGACCTCGACGCCGGGCTCGCAGCGGAGCTCGACGCGTCGGAACGCATCTTCGCCAGCGAGGACATGCTGGAGGGAGCGAACGCCTTCTTCGGAAAGCGGGACCCCGACTACCGAGGCCGCTGACGCGGCCACTCACAGTCGCAACTGACAGAGGAACAAGATCACATGACGGACATCGGTCGATTCGGGGTCTTCCTGCCCTCCTACATCTGGGAGGGCGACGGCGCGGAGCGGTCACGCAACATCCGCGAGTTCGCGAGGACCGTGGAGGACCTCGGCTTCGACTCGCTCTTCATCACCGACCACCTCCTCGCGGCGAAGCAGTTCTACTCGGTCTCGTGGCTCGAGCCGGTCACCACGCTCGCGCTGGCCGCCGGCGTCACCGAGCGGGTGCGGCTGGGAACCTCGATCATGATCCTGCCGCTGCGCAACCCGGTGCTGCTCGCCAAGCAGCTCGCCACGCTCCAGTTCCTGAGCGACAACCGCGTGGTGCTGGGCGCCGGCGTGGGGTGGTACCCGCCCGAGTACGAGGCGGTCGGGGTGCACAAGTCGGAGCGCGGCAAGCGGACGGACGAGATCCTGGACATCATCACCCCGCTGCTGGAGGGCGCGCGCGTCACGTATCACGGCCGGTTCTACTCGGTCGACGACGTCTTCGTCGAGCCGCGCGCATCGCAGCGCCCCGAGATCTGGATCGGTGGCGGCTCGCAGCTGGCGGACCCGAAGTCGCCGGACCTGCCGCGCTTCGTCGAGTCCGTGAAGGCGCGCGTCCTGCGCAGCGATGGCTGGATCCCGCGTCCCACCTGCCCGCCGGACGAGATCGCCCGCGACTGGGAGGAGCTGCAGCAGTACTACCGCGAGCACGGCCGCGACCCGGACGAGTGCGTCGTCGCGCACGAGAACTTCCTGCACCTGGTGATGACCAACGATCCGGCCAGGGCGCGGGCCGAGCAGCACGAGGCGTTCCTGCGCGTGATGAGCGCCGAGCGCGGTCCGAACTATCTCGAATCGGTCTACCTCTTCGGCACGCCCGACGAGGTGATCGCCTCGCTGCAGGCACGCGTGGACGCCGGCGTCGAGTACTTCATGCTGCACACCATGACGCCCGACCCGGCGCAGCTGCGCAACTGGGTCGACGAGATCATCCCCAACGTCAAGTTCCCGCCGACCGCGGGGCCGGTGCGGCGCATGGCGCCCGCCCTGTCGTGACGCGACGGGTCGTCCTGATCGGGAATCCGCTCAGGCGACGTCACTCCAAGGTGATGCACGATGCCGCCTTCGAGGCGGCCGGGATCGACGCGCGCTACGAGCTGCTGGAGCTCGAAGCAGATGCAGTCCCCGGCGTGGTCGAGCAGGCCCGCGGCGCCGACTGGCTGGGGTTGCAGGTCACGGCGCCGTACAAGCGGCTCGTCGCCGGCCTTGTGGATCGCGTCGAGCCGGACGCCGAGGCGATCGGCGCCGTCAACAGCGTCGCGCGGGCGGACGACGGCGCCCTGGTCGGGTTCAACACCGACGCGCCCGGGTTCCGCGTGGGCGTCGAGCGCGCCATGGGACGTTCGCTGGCTGGCGCGCGGGTCGTCGTGGCGGGGGCCGGCGGAGCGGCGCATGCCGTGGTGTTCGCCTGCCTGTCGGCCGGCGCCGGGGCCGTGCTGGTCGGCAACCGCACGCCGGAGGCGGCCGAGGAGCTGGCGGCGCGCTTCGCGACGCTCGGACCGGTGTCCGCCGCCGCCCTCGGCGACCAGCGGTTCAGCTCGGCACTCGCCGCGGCCGACCTTGCCGTCAACGCAACCACGGTCGGGATGACGTCGGCGGGCGCGACGATCGACGTCGCGCTGCTGCCGGCCACGGCGACGGTGTTCGACCTGGTCTACGTCCCGCCCGAGACGCCGCTGCTGCGCGCCGCCCGCGCGCGCGGCCTGCGCGCCGGCAACGGGTCGGAGATGCTGGTCGCGCAGGCCGCCATCGCCTTCGAACGCTGGACGGGGGTGGCGGGCATGGACGGCGTCATGCGAGCGGCGGTTGCGCCGCTGCTGGCCGACGCGGGCGCACCGGCCTGACGATGCGGCTCGCCACGATCATCCAGGACGGCCGGCCATCGGTCGCCGCCGTGCGGGGTGGTCGCGTGCTGCCGCTCGCCATGCCCGATGCGTGGTCTTCGTCGATGCGGGAGGTCGCCGCGCGCGGAAGCGAGGGCCTGGCCCGCATCGGCGAGTGGGTGCGGGGCCAGCCCGAGCGGATGTACCGGCCGATCACCGACGTCGAGCTCGGAGCCGCCGTGCCCGATCCGGGCGCGATCTACACCATCGGTCTCAACTATGGGTCGGCTGAGGCCGAGCGACCGGAGCGGCCGATGGTCTACGGCAAGCTGCCGACCTCGGTCGCCGCGCACGGCGCGACGGTGACGTGGGATCGCCGGGTGACCGCGAACGTGGACGGAGAGGCGGAGCTCGGCGTGGTGATTGGGGAGGCGGCACGCGCCGTTCCCGCCGAGCATGCGATGCGGCACGTCTTCGGCTACACCTGCATCAACGACATGGGGTCGCGCGATCCCTGGCTCGACGGGGACCAGTGGCTGCTCGGCAAGTCGTTTGCCGGCTTCTGTCCGGTGGGACCGTGGGTCGTCACGCGCGACGCGGTGCCGGATGCGACGAACCTGCGCCTGGGGTCGACCATCAACGCAGTGGCGATCCAGGACGGTCGGACGTCGCAGATGCGCTTCTCGATCAGCGAGGTGATCGCCTTCCTGAGCCGGCACGTGGAGTTGCGGCCGGGCGACCTGATCGCGACCGGCACACCGGCCCGGCTCTCGGGAGCGATCGGCCCGGAGCGGCGCCTGCAGCCTGGCGACGTCATGACGGTCTGGATCGAGCAGATCGGGGAGCTCACGACCACCATCGCCTGACGGCCGCCACGCCGCGTCCGCATGGCGGTGCCCGCTGCGCTGTTCTAGGCTGTGACCGATGGAGGGAGACCTGCTGCGCTGCCCGGAGTCGGGCGTCACGCTGCAGCCCATGTCGACCGAGGACGCCGAGGCCGCGCTCGGCGCCCGACTGGCGGCGCCGGCGAACGACTCGTTCACGCCGGTCGGCCGCACGCCGGACGTGATGCTGCGGGCCGACGGCGCGGGCGCGTACCCGGTGCGTGACCGGATCCCGATCCTGCTCGCGCCCGAGCTCCTCGTCCCCGAAGGAACCGCGCGCCGGGTCGACATCGGGGCGCCGCGCTACGCCGAGGCGTACGGGGAGATGGCCCACTACGACGCCGAGGGCGCACGTGACGCGCTCGACGTCGAGCATTCCACGGCCGCGCGCGACCTCGTCCCTCTCGCGCGTCTCGCGGAGGCCGAGCGAACCTCCTTCCCGGCGCCGGAGCGGCGGTGGCTCGACGCAAAATACGAGCTCGCCGCGCAGCTCGACGCGTTCCGGCACCTCGCGCCGCTGACCGGGACGCGCGTCCTCCAGCTCGGCGGCCGGGGGATCCACGCCGTTCGATTCCTGCTCGCCGGCGCGCGCAGCGCGGTGGTGGTCAGCCCCATGCTGGGCGAGATGCGCTTCGCGGTCGCGCTGGCACGCGCGTGCGGAGTGGAGGATCGACTGCGCGCGGTGGTCGGGCTGGCCGAGGAGCTGCCGCTTGCCGATGGCATCGTCGATCGCGTGTACGCCCAGGGATCACTGCACCACTGGCAGATCGCTCCGGCGCTGTCCCAGTGCATGCGCGTGCTCGTGCCGGGCGGCCGCTTCGCGGCGGTCGAGCCGTGGCGCGGACCGTTCTACGGCATCGGCACGCGCGTCCTCGGGAAGCGCGACAGGAGCGTTCACTGCGTGGTCCTCTCGGCCGAGCGGCTGGACGGGCACCTCGGCGTCTTCGAGCACAGCGAGGTGATCCATCACGGCACGCTGACCCGCTACCCTCTGCTGGCCCTCTCCAAGCTCGGCGTCAAGCTCAGCCGCGGCTCGGTGCGGCGCATCGGGCAGCTGGACGACCGACTTGCCTCTCGCATACCGGGCGCGCGCTCGCGTGGCAGCAGCGTGGCCATCCTCGGCACGAGGGCTGCATCGGTCGAGGCGGAGACGCACGTAGAAGGTGGCACCTGATGACGACCCACAGCCCGACCACGATGGACACCCCGCCGGCGACGGAGCTTTCGTTCCCCGCCCCCCAGGCGGAGCCGGCGGACCAGGCGAGCACGGCGGCGATCAACGGCCACCCGCTGCATCCGCTGGCGGTGCCGGTCCCGATCGGCCTGCTGGTGGCGACCACGGCGGCCGATGTCGCCGGGATGCTCAGCGGAGACCGATTCTGGGCACGCGCGTCGCGATGGCTGCTGCGTGGCGCCCTCGTCAGCGGTGGCGCGGCGGGCGCACTGGGCGCGACCGACTTCCTCACCATCAAGCGCGCCCGTGGCCCGGTGGGCATCGCTCATGCTGCCGGAAACGCGGCGATCCTCGGACTGAGCGCCACCAGCCTGTTCCTGCGTCGCGATCGCGCCCGCGCCCCGCTCGCCGCGACGCTCATGTCCGCGCTGGCTGCGGTGCTGTTGATGGGCACCGGCTGGCTGGGCGGCGAGATGTCCTATCGCCACGGCATCGGCGTGATCCCGCAGCGACAGCGCTAGCTAGGCCACCCGCCGACGCAGGTGGCTGACCACCTCGTCTGCCATCGCCTCGATGCCGCGACGATGGACGGTCACCCGATGCGCGACGGCGCACAGCTCGCTCCGGTACAGCCCGCTCACCTTGTGCGGCAGCGGCGTCGGCGCCCATATGACGAGAAGGTCCGCCCAGGCGCAGTCGCGCAGCGCATCGGTCCCGGTCGGCAGGTTGGACGTGCCGTCAACGAACCGGAACTGGAGGGATGCGCCCGCCTCGCGCTCGACCTCGGTCCAGACGGGCGGACGGCCGCCGACGACCAGGATGCGGCGGATGCGCGCTTCCCTGCAGGCCTCCACCAGGCGGCGCAGCGCGCGACGGTTGTTCGAGCCGGAGCAGATCGAGCAGTGGGCGCTGTCAACCAGCGCCGTTGGCCGGTCGTCCGCGGCGATCGCCGCGATGCAGTCGGGATTGGAGCAGTGACGCGCGACCCGGTCGACGAGCGCGTCGCGCAGCCGATCCAGCTTCTCGGCGGCGATGCGCTGCTTCCCGGGGCGGGTCAGGCCGGCGTCGTGCAGCGCGGCCCGCGCGGTCTCGCGGGCGTCGCGCGTCGCGAAGCCCTCGCCACGCAGAACGTCATCGATCGCCAGGTCGGCCATGCGCGCATTATCGTCGCCGTGACATCAACGACCGATACGGAGACCTCCCGGGACGGCCTGCGCCTCCAGACGCGTACCTGGCGACCCGCCGCCGCGCCGTGGGCCCGCGTCCTGATCGTGCACGGCCTCTCGGAGCACAGTGGGCGCTACGAGGCGGTGGGCGCGTGGCTCGCTGAGGCGGGGATCGAAGCGCACGCCTACGACCAGCGCGGCTTCGGCCGCTCGGCGGGGCGCCGCGGCTACGTGCGCCACTGGTCTCGGCTGCTTGACGACCTCGAGGATCGGCTGGCAGATCTGCGCGCGGCGCTGCCCGCACTTCCGGTCGTGCTGTACGGGCACTCGCTCGGCGGGCTGCTGTGCGCCGGCTACGCGGAAAGCGACCGCCCGCAGCCGGATCTGCTCGTGCTCGGCTCGCCGGCCCTGGACTCGAGCCATCCGCGCTCCCTGAAGTGGGGGGCCGAGGTTCTGGGCCGCGTGCTGCCCTGGCTCGCCCCGCGCTCGGGCGGCGACTTCTCGGTGTTGTCGCGCGACCCATCGGTGGGGGCCGCGTTTCGCGACGACCCGTTGGTCGTCCACACGCTGACCGCCCGCTTCGGGCTCGAAGCGTTCATCGCGCAACGACGCGCCCGCAGCCGGCTGTCGCGCATCCGGGTCCCCACGCTGGTCGTGCACGGAGCGGAGGATCGGCTTGTGCCACCGGAGGCATCGGCGGCGCTGGCCGAGCTGCCCGTCGTCGAGCGTCGCGTCTATCCCGGCCTTCGACACGAGCTGCACAACGAGCCCGAGGGCGGGCGGGTGATCGGCGACGTGGTCGCATGGATTCGGGCCAGGCTCACCACCGGCGCACCACGCTGAGCAGCGCGATCCCGATCAGCAGCGCTCCCACCGCCGGTACCGCCAGCCACAGCAGCAGCCCCAGGAACGCCAGGCGCAGCGTGCTTCCCGGAGCGATCGTGGCGCTGCTTCCACCCGTGTTGAGGCCCTCCAGCCGCGTCGCGAGCTCGCCCATGTTGGCTCGCACGCCGTCGAGGTCGCGACCGCTGGTTTCGAGCGCGGAGCCTATGGATCGCAGATCACCGGACAGGCTCCGAAGCTGGGTGGTGAGGTCGTTGAAGCTGGCCGCCATCGGGAGCAGCGGCTGGGCGCCGAGGATCGAAAGGCCCATTGCCGCCGAAAGCTGCGCGCTCGTCACGGCAGCCTGGTCGGCCAGCCGGCCGGCGTCGGCGGCGGCGCTGCTCCCCTGCCCGACGCCGACGTCCAGGTTATCGAGCGCGCTCACGGAGCTCCGCGCGGTTCCGGCGGCCGCACGCAGCGTCCCGTCGAGCGTCACCGAGAGCCGTTCGATGCGATCCACGGCCGATCCGCCGACCAGGAAGGCGACCGTGAGCAGGACCACGCCGATCACGCCGTAAGCGGTCAGGCCTATCGCGACGGCACGCGCGGTCCTCGGGCCGATGCTGATGGTGCGAACAGGAGGCACGACAGTCATACCGCTCGCACCATGCAAGCCTGACGCCGCCGAGCAGGCGGCCGCGTCAGCCGGTCATCCCGCGCGGCGGCTCGCGAATCTCTTCCGCTGCAGCGTCCAGGGCAGCGAGGACTTCCGGATGCCATGGCGCCGAGCCGTCCAGGACCGCACGTGCGTCGTGGAGGAGTGACATGCAGCGCGCGCGCAGCCGTTCCACCGTTTCCTGCCGTGCGCGTTGCGGGATCCGGGCGGCCGAGAGGCGCGCCAGCTCGGAGCGGTACGTGGCCTTGACGAGTCGCACCTGCAACATCGCCCGGTGAGCGTCGTCCATGGCACCCTTCCCGGTAGAGGTGCCCATACCGCTGCACGCGGCGTGCCGCACCACGGCGCTGAGGGTTGGAGCGGGAGACGGGGATCGAACCCGCGACATGCAGCTTGGAAGGCTGCCGCTCTGCCAACTGAGCTACTCCCGCCCGCGCGGTGCAAGGTGGACTGCCCGATGGACGATACCACGCAGCCCCCGCGCACTCGCCGGACGGTGACTCGCAGAGCGGGCTTTGGCTGATTCAGGCGCGCTGTCCAGCGTCGACGAACTCTGCGATGCGGTCGAGGGCGTCATCGAGCACCCCTGCGAGTCCGTGACGGACGCGCGGGTACGTGACGAGCCTGGCATCGCCCAGCCGATGGACCGCTCGTCGGAGCAGCGTGAGCTCGGCGAACGGATCCGATTCCCCGGAGAGGAGCAGGACGGGGCAGTCGATCGCCGCCCAGTGATCGGTCCGCTCGTGCCAGGCGTTCCGGCGACCCGGCGGATGAAGCGGATAGGAGAGCAGCACGAGGCCGGCGGGACGGACCTCCGCGGCGAGCAGTGACGCGACGCGGCCGCCGAACGAGTGCCCGCCGATCAACGTCCGCGAAGGGTCGAGCGCCGCGAACGCGCCGCGGTACACGCGCAGCGCGGGCTCGACCCGTCCGCGGGGCAGCGCGATCGCCCGCGCGTCGACGCCTCGCCGAGCCAGCCCGGCCACGTGCGGCGCGAGCCGCTCGACTCCGCCCGACGCTCCCGGAGCGAGGAGCAGGAGCGGCGGCGGGTTCTCGGCGCGGCGCATGGGGTGGGCACTTTACGCTGCATGGGTGACGGACCGCCATACCACCACGCTGGTGATCATGGGCGTCTCGGGATCGGGCAAGTCGAGCGTGATGCGCGAAGTCGCCGACCGTCTGGGCTGGGCCTGGGCGGAGGGCGACGAATTCCATCCCGCGTCGAACATCGAGAAGATGCGCGCCGGACATCCTTTGACCGATGCGGATCGACGCCCGTGGCTCGAGGCGATCGCGGCGTGGATCGGCGAGCAGGAGGCGGCGGGTCGCAACGCCGTGCTGACCTGCTCCGCGCTGAAGCGCTCGTACCGCGACGTCCTGCGCCAGGGGCACCCATCGGTCTGGTTCGTTCACCTCGTCGCGCCCGGGACGGTGATCGAGGGGCGCGTCGAGCATCGCCGGCACGCGTACATGCCGGCCTCGCTGCTCGAGAGCCAGCTCGGGGCGCTCGAGCCACTCCAGTCCGACGAGCCGGGCGTGACGATCTCGACGCTGAGCGCGCCCGAACGGGTGGTCGATGACCTGCTCGACCGCCTGCATCGTCGGTGACCGCTGCTGGGGCGCGGTACCGAGACCACGACCGTACTTTCGGTCCCTGTCGCTCGAAGGCGCACGGGCGGTACCGTCGCGGCCCATGGCTTTCACGCCGCCACTGATGGCGCTTCGCCGCCAGGCGACCGATCCCCACCTCGCGGCGACGCTGGTCATCTCGGGCATCGCCTGCGCGGTGAGCGCCGTCGGCCGGCCGAGCGGCACTCTGATCCTCACCGTTGCGCTGGCCGGCCTGTTCACTGGAACGCAGGTCGCGCTCGGCGCCCTGCCCGCACGTCGACGACGCCTCGGACGGACCGGCTGGTCGCTCCTGCGCCTGGGCCTCGCCCTCGTTCTGGCCGCGACGCTGCTCGAGGCCGTTGGCGGCCCCGGCCGGCCACTCACGTCGCTCTACCTTCCGGTCGTGGCCGCCGCGGCTGCCGTAGGGCCGGTGCAGGCGCTGGTGGTGGGGATGCTCTCGGTGGTCATCTACCTGCTGCCGGAGCTCGTCCGAGTGGGAGACCCCGGGGAAGTCGCCCTGCGTGGACTGGCGCTGGCAGGTGTGACCGTGTTCATCGCCGTCGGCGCGCGATGGCTCATCAGCACCCTGCAGTCGACCACGCGCCGATTGCGGACGGCGATCGTTGCCGACCGACGTCGCTCGCGACAGATCGCCGGACTGGAGACCGTCGGCCGGCTGCTGGCGTCGGGCGGACCGACCTCGGAGCTGCTCGGGCAGGTCACCGACGTCATCGCCGCGCGCTTCGGCTACGCCTACGTGTCGATCTACCTCTCCCAGGGCACTCGGCTCGTCCTCGGCGCGCAGCGGGGATACGACCAGCCGATCACGGAGTTCGACGGGACCCGCGGCGTCATCGGTCGCGTCATGCGGACTCGCCAGCTCGCGTTCGTGCCGAGCGTCGCGGTCGACGGCGACTACGTTTCGGTCGAGGCAGCGGTGACGAGCAAGATCTGCGCGCCGCTGCAGTCCGAGGCGCAATTCCTCGGCGTCCTCAACATCGAGTCGGTGCGCACGCTGGACAACGCCGACCGGGGCCTCGTCGCGACCATCGCCAGCCGCATCGCGAGCGCGGTCGCGCTCGGCCGGGAGCGCCAGGCGCTCCAGGAGCGGGCCGAGCTCTTCCGGCGGCTGCACGAGTTCGGCGAGGGTATCAACGCCAACCTGGCCGTCGACCGGCTCGCCGAGGCGCTGGTGGAGCGGGTCGCCGACGTCGTCCACGGCGACACGGTGGCGGTCACCGTGCTCGATCGAGGGACAGGCCGATATGTGCTCCGTGCCGCGACCGACACCGCCCCCGAGGTGCTCGGGCGCGAGGTTCGTCTCGGCGAGGGCCTCGCCGGTCGAGCGCTTCGGCAGCGCACCGTCGTCGTCGACGAGCACTTCGGGCCGCTGAGCTATCCCGTCGCCTACCGCACCACCGAGCCGCAGCGCGTCATGGCCCTCGGCGTGGGCGTGCCGCTGCTGAGGGACGGCGTCGCGCTCGGCGCGCTGACGATCGCGCGAGCGGATCCGGGGGCGGTCTTTCGGCCGATCGAGCTCGAGGCGCTTTCACTGGTGTCGAGCCACGCGGCGCTCGCGCTGGCCAACGCCTTCCTCCACGCCGATGTGGAGGAGCTCGCCATTCGCGACTCCCTGACCGGCCTCTACAACCGCCGCTACTTCGACGAGGCGCTCGACCACATGCTGGCGCTGCGCGCTCGTCTCGGGGCGACCGACCGCGGCCCGCTGTCGCTCATCATGTTCGACGTCGACCACTTCGGCGATTTCAACAAGCTGCACGGCCACCAGGTCGGCGACATGGTGCTGCGTGAGGTGGGACAGGTGCTGCGCGCGCGCTTTCGGCGCAGCGACATCGTGGCGCGCTTCGGCGGCGAGGAGTTCGTGGCGCTCCTCGGCGGGTCCTCGCTGGCAGATGCCGTCGCCATCGCCGAGGAGGTGCGCGTGGCGGTGGCGGCACGTACCGTCGCGGGAGAGGAGAACGCGTCGCTGAGCGTTCGCGTCTCTGCCGGCTGCGCCCAGCTCGACGACCTCGAACCGACTCGGGAGCAGCTCCTGCGCACGGCGGACGTGGCGCTCTTCATGGCCAAGCGAGCCGGCCGCGACCGGGTCGTCGCGGCCTGACGCGTCAGCGGGCCAGGCGCTCGGCGAGGTATCGCAGCGCCATCGGGTAGCGCCATTCGATGTTGGCGTGCGTGCCGTCGAACAGCTCGAAATGCACCGTGTCGCCGATGCCGAGCCTCGCCAGCTCGTCGCGGAATGCCTGCGCCCCGAGGTCGAGGTAGAAGTCGTCCGAGCGGCCGGCATCGACCCAGATCGCGGAGAGGCCGCGCAGCGCCTCGCCGTGCCGCGGAGCCATGCGCACCGGGTCGTGCGCCAGCCATCGGTCCCACACCTCGGGGATCAGGCGCCCCGTGCCGAGCTCGAACGGCAGGCGCACGGTGCCGTCCGCATCGGCCGAGTAGCAGGCGGCCATGCAGTAGACGTTCAGCAGGGCGCCATCGGCCGGCCCGGACCTGCCGGGGCGCGACCGAAAATCGGCCCAGAAGGCGTCGAAGCTGCCGTCGTGGACGCGCAGGCCCCGCGCCGCCTCGCGGAGGTCGGGCTCGTAGGCCACCTCGAAGAGCGCGTCGCCGGCATGCGTGGCGAGGGCGCCGAAGAGATCCGGTCGCAGCATCGGCGTCACCATGGCGCCGTAGCCGCCGCTCGACTTCCCCGCGATGGCGCGGGAGGCTGCCGTCGGAAGCGTCCGGTAGCGAGCGTCGACGAACGAGACCACCTCGTCGCACAGGTAGCTGTGGTATCGCCCCGTGCCAGGAGAGTCGAGGAACTGGCTGCCGCCAAGGCTCGTCCACGCGTCGACGTAGACCACGATCGCCGGCGGGACGTCCGGCTGAGCGAACAGCTCGTCCACCATCTCGATCACGGTCGGCTGGAACGCCTTGCGGTTGTGCCACATGTCGAGCTGGCCGGTGAGGCCCTGGATGACGTAGATCGACGGGTAGCGCTGGTCGCCGTCGGGCGCATAGCCCGGCGGGGTGTAAACGTAGAGCGGCCGGCGGTGCGGGTCGCCGAGCGGATTGCCGGTGAGCGCCTCGCTGTCCACGACGTGTTCGTCAAGGCGCCCAGACAGCTCGCGGCTCCACGGCTGCATGGTCAGGTGGCCTCCCCGGAGATCTCGAAATGCTGCAGCCGGCGCACGGCGATCACGACGGCGCCGACGAGCAGGATCGCGCCGATGACCACGGCGCTGGTCAGGTTCAGCTGCGCGTCGATGATGGTGCGTGGCAGGTCGCTCAGCGCGTCGGCGAAGGCGAGCGTCTGCTGGCGGACGCTGAAGATGCGCGTCCCGGCGAACAGCCCGGCCAGCAGCCCCTCCCAGACCAGCACGTAGAGCAGGCCGAAGATCAGGGCTCGACCGGTGACCAGGCTGAGCGCGACGAAGATGGCGCAGTAGATGATCGAACCGATGGCCGTGGCGATCGTGAACGCGACGACGAGGCCGTCGCCCAGCCCACCGGCCGCGATCAGCGCGCCGACGAAGACGGGGACGCAGGTCAGCACCACCGCGCTCGCCGCCGCGATGGCCAGCTTGGTGAACACGATGCTGGCGCGTGAGATCGGCTTGGAGAGCAGGTAGATGGCGGTGCCGTCCTCGATCTCGGCCCCGATCGCCGCCGTTCCCAGCAGCAGCGCCACCAGGGGCATGAGGGTCGCCGCACCGAAGTTCGCCAGCAGCGCGCCGGTGAAGACCTGCGCGCGCTGACCGTCGCCGCCGGTGGCGCGGTAGAGAATCGCCACCAAAACCAGCAGGGCGCCGAGCAGAACGAGGAGCAGCACGCGGCGGCGGCCCATGAGCTGGCGCACGGTGAGCCATGCGACGACCCGGTTCAACGCCGCACCAGGTAGCTGAAGACCGATTCGAGCGACTCGTCGGTCGGCAGCAGCTCGTAGAGGGAGATGCGCTCGCGGCGGGCGATCCCCGTCACCGCGCGGCTGAATGCCCCGAAGTCGCTGGAGCGCACGACGAGCAGCCCGTCGTCCAGTGACACGCCGGCGATGGTCGGCTCGGCGACCAGCGCGGATGCCAGCGTGCGATCGTCGGAGGAGCGCACCGTGAAGGTGTGCGGCCGATCGGTCATCAGGCGCCGGATCTCGCGGAAGTCCCCTGACGCGGCCAGCCGGCCGGCCACGATCACGAGCACCTGCTCGCCGAGGCGCCCGACCTCTTCTAGGATGTGCGAGCTGAACAGGATCGTGCGCCCCTCGCTCCCCATCCGGCGCAGCATCTCCATCATGTGCAGCCGCTGACGTGGGTCCATCCCGTTGAACGGCTCGTCGAGCAGCATGATCGGCGGGTCGTGGACGAGCGCGGCGGCCACCTTGGCTCGCTGGCGCATCCCCTTCGAGTAGGTCCCGATGGCACGGTCCTGGGCGGGCTCGAGCTCCACGCTCTCGATCGCGCGCCGCGTGGCGGCGTCCGGATCCGCCACGCCCTGCAGCCGGGCGCTGGCCGAGACGAACTCGCGCGCGGTGAGGAACGAATAGGCCGACTCGTGCTCCGGGACGAGCCCGACGCGCCGGTACAGCTCGGGATTGGCCCACGTGGCGGCGCCGTCGATCGTCACGCTGCCAGCCGAGGGCGCGAGAAAGCCGGCGAGCATGTGCAGCAGCGTGGACTTGCCGGCGCCGTTGGGTCCCAGCAGGCCGGTGACGCCGGGGCCGAGCGAGAAGGTGACGTCGTTGATCGCCACCACGTTGCCGTACCAGCGCGATACGTGCTCCACCGCGATCGTCCCCGCGACGTCGGGCGCGGGCGCCGCGGCCGCCACGACTGCCTCCGTCGTCACGCCTGGATCCTGGTGTAGCGCCGCCACAGCGCGACGACTCCCACGGCCAGGATGCCGACCAGCACGCCCACGTAGGCGATGTCCGGCACCTCGGCCGATATCGAGACGCCCCGGCCGTTGGTGAACTCGCTGGTCGGCCCGCCGAAGATCGCGTGCGCCACGCCGAAGAGCACGTTCAGCGGGTCGAGCAGCACGCCCCACGTGCTCATGGCCCCGACGTCCATGCTGCGCAGGATGCCGCCCATGATGGCGCTGACGAGGAAGACGGCGATGATCGCGCCGGTCGCGTAGGCCCGCCGCGGCGTGTAGGCGGCGATGGCCAGGCCGATGACGGCGAGCGTGACTGAGTACAGCAGCGAGGTGACCGCCACCTGGACCAGCTTCGGCGCCTCGTCGCGGAGCGCGGTCAGCACGTCCGCCGCGCTCAGCACGTGGCCGACGAAGAGGACGAGCTGCGGCACCACGGTGAGCAGCAGCACCGCCGCGGTCAGCGCGCCGAGCTTGGCGGCGGCATAGTCGAGGCGCCGGATGGCGTGGCTGAAGTAGAGCGACAGGACGTGGTTGCGCTGGTCGCCCCCCACGAGCTCGGGCGCCTGCGCGGCGACGAACAGCGTCAGCGCCACCTGGATCTGGGTCAGGTAGTTGTCGTAGGTGAACGGCGCGACACGCTCTCCGACGAGCGCGGTGATGCCGACCGCGATGGCGGCGGGCAGCAGCGCGATGACGCCCAGGCCCCAGGGGACGATCTTGGCGCGGGCGCTGCGACCGATGCCGAACGCGGCGCGGAAGCTCGACCAGAACAGCGTCGCGACCGCCGATGCGCGACCGAGCCGCGGGCCGGTGTAGCCGCGGTAGCCCAGGTCGTAGATCGCGCCCGCGCTAGGCTGCGTCATCGGCCGCTCCGCTGAACAGGTCCTCGAGCCGGTGACGACGCTGCTCGACGCGCAGCAGGCCCAGCCCCAGGTCGTCGACGCTGTCCCGGACGATGTCGTACGGCTCCGCATCGGGCAGATCGACCAGGACCTCGCGGCCCTCCACCTGCGCCGCGAGCCCGCGGTCGCGCAGGCGCCGTGCGAGCTGCTCGGCGCCGTCCTCCACCTCGACGATGAGGGTGCCGGTGCGCTCGGTGAAGCTGGCGATGGTGGCGGCCCGCAGGAGCCTGCCGCCGTCGATGGCGAGCAGGAAGCTGCACACCCGCTCGATCTCGCCGAGGAGGTGGCTGGCGACGATGGTGGCGATGCCGAACTCGGTCCCGGTGCGCTTGACCAGGTCGAGCATCTCGTCTCGTCCGGCCGGATCCAGGCCGTTGGTCGGCTCGTCGAGGAGCAGCAGGCGCGGGTCGTGGACCAGCGCCTGCGCCAGCTTGACGCGCTGCCGCATGCCGGTCGAGTAGCCGCCGATCGGCCGATAGCGCTCCTCGTACAGCCCGACGTGACGCAGCACCTCGGCCGTGCGCTCGCGCGACGCGCCGGCGGGCAGGCCCGCCATGCGGCCCATGTGCGTCACGAACTCGGTCGCGGAGATGTCCGGCGGAAGGCAGTCGTGCTCGGGAAGGTAGCCGACGAACTGGCGGATCTCGGTGCCCTGTGTGGCGACGTCGAGGTCCATCACGCTGACGCTTCCGCTGGTCGGCTCGACGAGGCCCAGCAGGATCTTGAGGAAGGTGCTCTTGCCGGCCCCGTTGGCTCCCACCAGGCCGATGATCCCCGGCTCGACGTCGAGCGTCAGGCCGTCGAGCGCGGTCACGCCGCCGGGATAGCGCTTGGTCAGGCCTCTGGCGGCGATGAGCGGCATCGCCGCCAGTCTAGCGGGCTACATGTGCGGGACGTAATCGGGCGCGAGGAAGCGCCCGGGGTCGTCGGCGAAGTCCAGGAAGCAGCCGCGGCCACAGAAGAAGTATTCGTGACCGTCGTGCTGGGTGCTGAGGCCCTTTGCCCGGGCGTCGGCGGGGTCGACCGCCATGCCGCACACCGGATCGGTTTCGAGGTCGGTGCGCTGGTCGAGATCGGTCATGGTCGAACCTCCTTCAGGTGGCGAGACGATGGGCGCGCAGGCGCAGCGAGTTGCTCACCACGCTCACGCTGGAAAGGGCCATGGCGCCCGCGGCGAGCGCGGGGCTGAGCAGCCAGCCGAGCACCGGGTACAGCAACCCCGCGGCCAGTGGGATCAGGACGACGTTGTACCCGAAGGCCCAGCCCAGGTTCTGGCGGATGGTGCGCATGGTCGCCTTCGAGAGACCGATGGCGTTGGGCACGGCGCCGAGGTCGTCGCCCAGGATGGTGATGTCGGATGCCTCCACCGCGACGTCCGCGCCGGTGCCGATGGCGATCCCGAGATCCGCCTGCGCCAGCGCCGGCGCGTCGTTGACGCCGTCACCGACCATGGCCACGGTGGCACCGGCGGCCTGCAGCGCCGCGACCCGTTCGGCCTTCTCGCCCGGCAGCACCTCGGCCAGCACGCGCTCGCGCGGGATGCCGACCGTCGCCGCGATGGCCTCGGCGGTCGGCCGCCGGTCGCCGGTGATCATCCACACCTCGATGCCCGTCGCGTGCAGCCGCTCGACGGTGCGCGCCGCCTCCGGCTTCACGGTGTCGGCCACGGTGAGCAGCCCGGCGAGCGCGCCTCCGACCGCGACGAAGACCACCGATTGGCCGGCCGCCTCGGCGGCCGCTGCCACCGCGCGCTGTGGCTCGAGGTCCACGCCCGCCTCCGTGAGCAGCCGCTCGCTGCCGACCAGCACGGGCCGGCCGTCGACCGTCGCGCGCGCGCCGCGTCCGGAGAGCGCCTCGAATGCCGTCACGGCCGTGGGGGCCGCGTCGGGGTCGGCCTCGTCGGCGTGGCGCACGACCGCCTCGGCGATCGGGTGCTCGCTGCCGCGCTCGACCGCGGCCGCGTGGCGCAGCAGCTCTCGGTCATCGGTCCCGTTGGGGATGACGTTGGTCACGCGAAGGCGGCCGTGCGTGAGCGTGCCCGTCTTGTCGAGCACGACCGCGGTCGCGCGCCCGGCGTTCTCCAGCGCGGCGCCGTCGCGGATCAGGATCCCGTGCTCGGCGCCCTTGCCGCTGCCGACCATGATCGCCGTCGGCGTCGCGAGGCCCATGGCGCACGGGCAGGCGATGATGAGCACCGCGATCGCCGACGAGAGCGCGAACGGCAGCCGCGGCTCGGGGCCGAGCAGCATCCACGCCGCGAAGGTCAGCAGCGCGATGGCGAGCACCGCCGGGACGAACCAGCCGGTCACCGCATCGGCCACGCGCTGGATCGGCGCCTTCGAGCCCTGCGCCTCCTCCACCAGGCGGACGATCTGCGCCAGCGCCGTCTCCGCGCCGACCTTCTCCGCGCGCATCACGAACGAGCCGCTCGTGTTCAGGGTCGCCCCGATGACGGCGTCCCCGGCCGTCTTCTCCGCCGGCAGGCTCTCGCCGGTCAGCATCGACTCGTCGAGCGCCGACGCCCCTTCGACTATCACTCCATCGACCGGCACCTTGTCGCCGGGGCGCACGCGCAGGAGGTCGCCGACGCGGACCTGGTCGAGGGGCAGGTCCGCCTCGCGGCCGTCGCGCAGGACGCGCGCCGTGGCCGGACGCAGCTTGAGCAGCGCCGCGACCGCGCCCGCTGCGCGGCCCTTCGCGCGGGCCTCGAGCCAGCGGCCGAACAGGACCAGGCCGATGATCACCGCCGCGCTGTCGAAGTAGGTCTCCAGCCTGAGTCCGGCGCCCATCACCGTCTCGGGCAGCAACGTCACGAACAGTGAGTAGCCGTAGGCCGCCAGCGTGCCCATCGCCACCAGCGTGTTCATGTTGACGTCGGCGTGCCGCAGGCCCTTGACGGCTGCCACCAGGAAGCGGCGACCGAACACGAACTCGACGATCGTCGCCGGCACCAGCAGCCAGACGTTGACGCGCTCCATCGGCCACGGGACGCCGCCGGGCCATAGCATCAGCGCCATCATCGCCAGGCCGATGGCGGTCGCCGCGACCGCCTGGGTCAGCAGCTGGCGCTGCTCCGCGTCGCGCTGGTCACGCTCCGCCTCGCCGCTGGTCGTCGCCGCGGCCTCCGGAGCGACCTCGTAGCCGGCTGCCTCGATGGTCCGCACGATCGCGCCGCGGTCGATGAGCGCCGGATCGAAGCGCACGGTGGCGCGCTCGGTGGCGAGGTTGACGTTCGCCTGGCTGATGCCCTCCGCCTTGTTGAGGAAGCGCTCGATGCGGTTCACGCACGAGGCGCAGGTCATGCCGACGACAGGGAGAGAAAGCTCGGCGTCCGGTGGGGGAGTGGTCGTGGTCATACTACCCAGGAGTATACGCCGGAGCGCAATGGCGAACCGTCAGCCAACCTCGGGCGGAAGGAGTTGCCGCAGCGCCAGCAACGCGCGCGGCTGGTACGCTGACGCGACCGATGCGGGCGCTGATCCTCACCAACGAGTACCCGCCGCACGTCTACGGCGGCGCCGGCGTGCATGTCGCCGAGCTGACTCGCTCGCTGCGCGAGCTGATCGAGGTCGAGGTTCGCACCTTCGGCGACCAGGACGAGCGCGGCGATGGGTGGCGGCTGCGCGGGTTCGACGCGGACGCGCGGCTGACCGGGGCGTTCGCCGCACTGGCTCGCGACGTGCGCATGGCGGCCGAGCCCGTCGTCGCCGACGTCGTCCACGCCCACACCTGGTACACGCATCTCGCCGGCGTCCTGGCCAAGCTGGCCTACGGAATCCCGCTGGTCGTCACCGTGCACTCGCTGGAGCCGATGCGGCCGTGGAAGCGCGAGCAGCTCGCCGGCGGGTACGAGCTCTCGACGTGGGTCGAGAGGACGGCGCTGAGCATGGCCGATGCGGTGATCGCCGTCTCGCGCGCCACCCGCGACGACGTGCTCCGGCTGTTCGACGTGCGGCCGGAGCGCGTCCACGTGATCCACAACGGCATCGACGCCGGGTTCTATCGGCCCGACCCGGCGACCGACGTGCTGCAGGCGCACGGCATCGATGCCTCGCGGCCCTACCTGCTCTTCGTGGGCCGGGTGACGCGACAGAAGGGGATCGTGCACCTCGTGCGCGCCATACGACATCTGGATCCCCGCATCGGCGTCGTGCTCTGCGCGGGTCAACCCGACACTCCGGAGATCGCGCGCGAGATGGAGCGCGCGGTCGCAGACGCGCAGGAACATCGGGACGACGTGGTCTGGATCCCGGAGATGCTGCCGCGCGAGGAGGTGAGGCAGCTCTACAGCCATGCCGCCGTCTTCTGCTGTCCCTCCGTCTACGAGCCGTTCGGCCTCATCAATCTCGAGGCGATGGCGTGCGGCGCGCCGGTGGTGGCGAGCGCGGTGGGTGGCATCCCCGAGGTCGTCGTGGATGGCGAGACGGGGGTCCTGGTCCCGGTCGCGGCCGATGCGGACCGCTTCGAGCGTGACCTGGCCGATGCGCTGAACGCATTGATGGCCGCTCCGGACCTCCGCGCGCGGATGGGCGAGGCGGGGCGACGGCGCGCCGTCGATGAGTTCGGATGGGGCGCCATCGCGGCGCAGACGGTGGAGCTGTATCGGTCGCTGCTGTGACGACGCTCAGCGCCCGCGGATCGCCCGCATGACCACCAGCCCGCCGACCACGAATACGATTCCCGCCGCGGGGAAGATCCCGCTCACGCCGGTCGCCCACGCCACCGCGGCGCCCGCGCTGGGGCCGATGATCCCCGCCACGTAGAGCGGCAACAGGACCAGGTTGAGCGTCGCCGAGCGGCGCTCGGGGGCGGCCTCCGTCGCGATCAGGCCGAACATCATCGACTGCACGGCCGCCTGGAACGCCGCATAGATCGCGGCCAGCAGCGCCAGCAACAGCACGCCCGTGGCGAGCGGCATGATCCCCACCACCACGCCGCCACCGATGAGCGAGGCCGCCAGCACGGCGCGGAATCCGATTCTGTCGCCCAGCGGCCCGGAGAGCGGTGAGACGAGCGCGCCGACCAGCGCCGCGGTGCCGGTCACCAGCGCGATGGCGCTGGCCAGTCCCGCCCCGGTCCCGAAGATGCGCTCGACCAGGATCGGCAGGAAGGGGCGGTACATCTGGTTGGCCAGGATCGCGATCCCGAAGATCAGGAACAGGCGTCGCACACCCGCGTCGCGCAGCACACCTTCGACCGCCCCGCGCGCGAGCGCCAGCACCGAGCCGCTCGGCACCACCTCGGGGCGCACCTCGCGAGTGCCGAGCAGCAGGATGACGACGATCGCGCCGGAGAGCCCGGCCGACACCCAGAACACCGAGGCAAGCGGCAGGCCCAGCCCGTCCACCAGCAGCCCGGCGATGACCGGGCCGATCGCGAAGCCGATGGGGCTGGTGGCGCCGAACAGCGCGGTCATGGTGCCGATGCGGTGCCGAGGCGTCACGTCGCGCAGCGCGGCCAGCATCACGCCGGTGTTGCCCAGCTGCAGGCCGGTCAGCAGCAGCGCCGCGGCCAGCTGCCACGGCTCTCGAGCCGCGGCGACGCCGGCGAAGACGACCGCCTCGACCACGGCGCTGCGCACGATGACGGCGCGGCGGCTGTACTTGTCGGCCCAGACGCCCCAGAACGGGACGAGCACGATGCCGAAGACGAAGATCAGCGAGGTGAAGATGCCGGTGAAGGCGGGGATATCGGTCCTCGGCAGGCCAACGTCCGCCAGGCGCAACGGCAGGTAGGCGAACACCTGGCTGACGCCGAGTGCCTCGATGGTCGAGGTGACGCCAAACGCGACGAGGAGCGCGCGCCAGTCCTGGACCGATGCGGGGACCGACGCTGGCTG
Source organism: uncultured Chloroflexia bacterium (assembly GCA_963783725.1). Taxonomy (GTDB): domain Bacteria; phylum Chloroflexota; class Limnocylindria; order QHBO01; family QHBO01; genus CAWAOJ01. Next base: position 83,210 of record CAWAOJ010000002.1, read on the forward strand.
CACGCGGCGCAGTCTAGGGCGCCGCGCGCCGCCGAGATTCCCTCAGCCGATGAGCCCGGTCGCCATCCTTGCCAGCGTGGTGGCGACGCGCTGGTCGGCGCGTGTCGGATGCGGCCGCATCACCAGCACCGACGTGCCGGCGTGGAGCAGCACCTTGCGCGCCACGCTGCCCAGCAGCAGTCGCGGCAGCGTTCCCAGCCCTCGCGAGCCGGTGACCACCAGGTCCGCCCCGTAGGCGCGCGCGCAGCGCACGATCTCGTTCGCCGCGTCGCCCTGTCGCACCTCGGCGTCGCTGATCACGCCGCCCTGGGTCAGCATGGTCGCAGCCTCGTCGGCGATCTGCCGCTGCTGGTCGACGAGCGCCTCGGCGGTGCTCGCCTCCAGCTCTCCGAAGCGCGGCTCGAACGCGGCCTCCACGCCGGCCAGGGCGGCGACCGACCGCGCGACGCTCAGGACGCGGGCATGGGCGCCGTTGAGGATTCCCCACTCGACCAGCTGCGCGATCGCGTGCCGCGAGCCCGACGACCCGTCGGTCGCGACCACCACGCGCGCGATGCGGTCGCCTCTCGCCACCAGCACCGGGCATGGGGCGTGATCCGCAAGCTCGGTCGAGACCGAGCCGAGCAGCAGCGCATCCATCGGGCCGTGGCCGCGCGAGCCGGCGACGATGAGGTCGGCGCCACGGAGCTCGGCCTCGCGCGCCAGTGTCGCGGCCGGACGGCCGCGCAGCACGCGCGGCGTCACCGCGCAGCCGGTGACGCGCAGCCGCTCGAGCGCCGCGTCGACCCAGCGGTGCGCGTTCTCGAGCGCGGACGCTTCCAGCTCGCGACGCGGCATGGTGAGCAGCGCCGCATCGGGCGCGCCGAAGATCTCCGGCGTGCCCTCGACGACGTTGATCACCTCGATCGTCGTCCCGTCGGGCCAGGGCAGGCTGGCGGTGAGCTCGAGCGCCGCGCTCGAGCAGGGCGAGTCGTCATAGGCGAGCAGCACGCGCATCGGTCGTTCCTCCTTCGAGTGGTGCGTCAGGCGGCGGCCGGCAGCGTCAGCTCGACCTGGTCGACGCTGCCGTCTGGGTGCACCAGCACTCGCGACCCGGGGATCGAGCGCAGCATGCGGTGCATGGCCAGGTTGTCGGCGAAGAGAGAGAGGTCGATGTGCGAGACGCCGTGGCGGCGAGCCCAGGCGACGGCCTCCGCGAGGAGCCTGCGGCCGATCCCCCTGCGCTGCCAGGCATCGTCGACGGCGAAGGCCATCTCGACCGCGCCCGCCCCGGACTCCTCGACACAGGCGTGGCCGACGATGTGGCCGTCGAGCGTGGCAACCAGGCCGGTCGAGCGGACGTGGTCGACGCTGGTGAAGCGTCGCGCCAGGCGCTCGTCGAGGCCGCGCGTCGAGCACAGGAAGCGTCGTCGGCGACTTTCCGGCGAGAGGCGCGCGTAGAACGCCACCAGCTCGGCGGCGTCCGCTCGCTCCACGGGTCGAACCTCGATCGGCGACTCCATGCCGTCATGCTGCAGGGCCATGCGACCCGTGCCATCGGCCAACGGTCACGCGGTGGGGGGCCGGTCGGCCCTGCGGCGGTCCGGGCCGCCGCGCTAGGCTGGCGGGCATGAAGGTGGTGAGCGCCGCGGAAGCGGTGGCCGGCGTACGCTCCGGCGATCAGCTGTTCGTGCAGGGCGGCGCGGCCACCCCGACCATCCTGCTCGACGCGCTCGTCGCGCGGGCCGACGACCTGACCGACGTCGCCGTGATCCACTTCCACACCGAGGGCCGCGCGCCGCACCTCGCCCCGGAGATGGAGGGGCACTTCCGGCACAAGGCGCTGTTCATCGGCGCCAACGCCCGTGCCGCGATCAACGAGGGACGGGCCGACTACATCCCGGTCTTCTTGTCGGACGTGCCCGCCCTGTTCGCCACCGACACGCTGCGCCTCGACGCGGTGCTGATCAATGTCACGCCGCCGGACGCGCACGGCTTCTGCTCGCTCGGCACGTCCGTGGACGCGGCCCTGGCGGCGGTGAAGAACGCGACGACGGTCATCGCGCAGATCAACCCGCGCGTCCCGCGCACGCTGGGCGACACCTTCATCCATCAGGACGAGATCGACTTCGGCGTGGAGGTCGACGCGCCGCTGCCCGAGCACGCCGAGGGAGCGGTGAGCGAGGCCGAGCGGCGGATCGGCGAGCTCGTGGCGGACCTGGTGCCGGACGGCGCGACGCTGCAGCTCGGGATCGGCTCGATCCCGTCATCGGTCCTTGCCGCGCTGCGCGACAAGCGCGACCTCGGCATTCACTCCGAGCTGTTCACCGATGCGGTGCTCGACCTGGTCGAGTGCGGCGTGATCAACGGATCGCGCAAGGAGATCAACCGCGGCAAGATGGTGGCGACCTTCCTGATGGGCACGCGCCGCCTGTACGACTTCGTGGATGACAATCCGCTGGTCGAGCTGCGCCCGGTGGATTACACCAACGACACGTCGGTCATCCGCCGCTTCAGCCGCATGACCGCCATCAACTCGGCGCTGCAGATCGACCTCTCCGGGCAGGTCTCGGCCGACTCGATCGGACCGCGCTTCTACTCGGGCGTGGGCGGCCAGATGGACTTCATCCGCGGCGCTGCCCTGGCGCCGGAGGGACGCGCCATCATCGCCCTTCCCTCGACGGCGTCCCACGGGTCGGTGTCCAGGATCGCGCCCTTCCTGACCGAGGGCGCGGGAGTGGTCACCACCCGCGCGCACGTCCGCACGGTGGTCACCGAGTTCGGCGTGGCGGAGCTGCACGGCAGGACGGTCGGCGAGCGGGCGCGCTCGCTGATCGCCATCAGCCATCCCATGTTCCGCGACGAGCTGACCGAGGCGGCGCGGCGGGCGCACTACTTCGCGGCCTGACCCCGCCCCGCAACGCGCGCCGGGCCGGACGGCACTTCCACGGTCCACGTGGTGGGCGATATCGGGGCCATTCGGCACTGTCGAGGGGTCGGGATCGGCCGGCATGCTGCGGCATCATCCCGAACACCGATCCCAGGAGCCGTCCCATGAGCGCCATTCCAGGCACGCCCTCGTTCCAGCGCGAGTTCAGCGCCACGGAGCGCTCCGACGAGTGGGCCGTCGAGGGACCGCGCCTCTCTCACCTGCTGGTGGTGCAGCCCTACTTCGGATCGGTCGAGTCGCTGCGCCGCGCCATCGAGGACCGATCCGACTCGTGGCTCGGCCCGCGGGTGGAGTATCGGCACGAGGGCAGGCTGCGCAGGCACCTCACCGACCTGCGACTGCGGCTCGGCGACCGGCCCGGGCGGACCACGTTCCGCAAGGCCGCGTTCGTGGACGTCGGGGCCCTGCGGCCCGTTGGCCACGGCTACGAGCTTGACGTCAGCTGGCGTGCCACCACCATGGCGCCGCTCTTCCCGGTCTTCTCGGGGCGGCTGGCGATCGGCGATGCGGAGCTGCGGCTCGAGGGCTGGTACGCCCCGCCAGGCGGGGCGGTCGGCTTCGTGGCCGATCGGGCGCTGCTGAAGATCGCCGCGCGCGGCACCGGCCAGTGGCTGCTCGACGAGCTGGTGGACGCCGCCGACCGCGTCTCCTGAGCTCGGAGCGCGCCCTCAGTCGCCGAGCCCGTGCTTGGCGACGAACGCCGCCGCCTGCGCCCTGCGCTGCAGGTTCAGCTTGGAGAGGATGCTGCTGACGTAGTTCTTCACCGTCTTGTCGGAGAGGAACACCTCGGCGGCGATCTCCTTGTTCGTCTTGCCCTCCGCGACGAGCAGCAGGATGCGTCGCTCCTGCGGCGTCAGGTCGGCCAGCTCGTCGTGCTCGCCGCCGCTCGCGGCACGGCGCACACGCTCCAGCACGCGCTCGGTCACCGCCGGGTCGAGGAGCGACTCGCCGCGTCCCATCGCCTGCAGCGCAGCCACCAGGTCGCGTCCGCGGATCTGCTTGAGCAGGTAGCCGGAGGCACCGGCGATGATCGCGGACAGCACCGCCTCCTCGTCCGGGTAGCTGGTCAGCATCACCACCCGCGTCTCGGGCATCTCGGATCGGATCTCGCGGCACGCCTCGATGCCGGAGCCGTCCGGCAGGCGCACGTCCATGATCACCAGGTCCGGGCGATGGCGACGCGCGGCCGCGATCGATTCGGCGACGGTGCCCGCCTGCGCCACCACGGTGAACTCGCTGCGACGGTCGAGCAGTGCCACCAGTCCCTGGCGCACCACCTCATGGTCGTCCACGACCAGCAGCCGCAGGGGATCGTCGGTTCGCGGCTCGGGTGGCGCGGATTCGTCGGTCCCCGGCGCGGTGGGCGCCGATTGGTCGGCCGTCATTCGTGGTCTCCTCCTCTGGCCGCGACGTGCGGTGCGGTGACGATGATACGCGTGCCCCCGCCGCGCCGGCTCTCGATGCGCAGCCTGCCACCCAGCCGCTCCGCCCGCTGCGCCATGTTGCGCAGGCCGTGATGCTCGGGCGGCAGCACGAGGTCGGGGTCGAAGCCGCTCCCGTCGTCGACGACCGTGAGCCGTATCTGATCCGGCTCGGCGAGGAGCGCGACCGTGACCGATGCGGCCCCGGCGTGTCGCGCCACGTTGCTCAGCGCTTCGCGCGCGATGCTGAGCAGCTCGCCGGCGGCCTGTGGGTCGAGCTCGCCGATGTCGTCTCCGCGCACGGTCACGCGCAGGTTGGTGTTGGCGCGCACCTCGGCCACCAGCGCCTCGATCGCGGCTCGCGGCGTCTCCTCCGCGTCGAGCGACGGGCCCAGGCCGAAGATGAACGTGCGCAGCTCGCCGATCGTCTCGTTGAGCGAGTCGACGGCGCGGTCCACCCGCTGCGCGGCCTCCGGACTGGTCTCCTCGATCAGCTCCGGGACGTCGTCGAGCGCCAGCGTCACGCCGTAGATGCGCTGGATGATCCCGTCGTGCAGGTCGCGACCGATGCGCTCGCGCTCCTCGACCACCGCCAGCCGCTGCACGCGGTCGTGCAGCCGCGTGTTCTCGATCGCGATCGCGGCGTGCAGCGCGAAACGCTCCACCAGGCGCTGGTCGTCCTCGCTGAACTCGGCTGCGCCGTGCTTGTTGGTCAGGTACAGGCGACCGACGCTCCTGCCTCGCGTCGCGACCGATGCGCCAAGGAACGAGCGCATCGGAGGATGGTGGGGCGGGAACCCAAATCGCCGCGGGTCGCGGGTGATGTCCGCGACCCGGAAGGAGCGGTTCTCGGCCACGATCAGGCCGAGCAGCCCGCGGCCCTTCGGCAGCGGGCCGATGCGGCGGTACTCGCCGGCGCTGAGCCCGCTGGTCACGAAGCGCTCCAGGCGGCCGTCGTCGTTGATGATGCCGAGCGCGGCGTACTGCGCGTCGACCAGCTCGCGCACGCGATCCACGATGAGCTGCAGCACTCGATCGGCGTCCAGGACGCCGGCGATGCCGCGCACGGCGGCGTCGAGCGCGCTCAGGTTCGCCTCGGCCCGCGCGGCCCGCGCCCGCGCCCACGTTGCCGACACCGCCGCCGAGACCGCGTCGAGCGCCGCATCGGCCGCCGCACCGTCAGGCGGCTCGGTCTTCAGCTGGCCGAGCACGGTGCCGTCGGCATTGCGCATCTCGCGCCCGGTGGCGGCGCTCACGGCGTCGAGGGTGCCCCACGCCGCCTCGAGCTCGGCGACGGGCGGGATCTCGATTCGCAGCGCGATCCCGCGCAGGCCGAGCGCGGTGCATACGCCACGCAGGGCGGCCAGCACGGCCGGGCGCTCGCGCTCGGTGCCGGTCGCCTGCCAGGCGTCGAGGGCGGCGAGGAGCGGCGGGACGGGAAGCGATGATGAGCGTGACGTCACGCCGAAAGCCTACCCTTCATGTCCCGCTCCCGCGGGACATCGGTCCTGATGGACCGGGCCGAATGGCACGGGTCGGCACGACGGCCGGCGTGGCCTACTTGGGACCGAGCGGCCGCCAGGCCCGGCCACTGTACGACGAGGAAACCATGACCAGGGCAATCATCTTCATCTCGGCATTCGTCAGCATGGCGCTGTTGACATTGATCTATGGCGTCGTCTCGAGCCAGCCGCGACCGGTGGCGAACACAGGCGGCGCATCGGCCAGCACAGCCGCCATGTCCGGCATGGCCATGCCCAGCGCCCAACCCGCCGCGCCTGCCGTTCAAAAGGATCCGAACGCTCCCAAGTACGAGCTTCGCGATCCCACCGCGCCGCCGCTGATGAAGGGCACCGTGCACGACATCGACCTCTACGCGGTGGAGAAGCCGATGACCGTCGCCGACGGCTTCGTGCAGATGACCTATGCCTTCGGCCTGACCCCCGACAAGGCGTCGGTGCCCGGGCCGGTGCTGCGCGTCAAGGTCGGCGACACCGTGCGCATCCACCTCAAGAATCCGGCGACCAACAAGATGCCCCATTCGATCGACTTCCACGCGTCCATGGTCGCCTGGAACGACGAGATGACCGACATCAACCCCGGCCAGGAGAAGCTGTACGAGTTCAAGGCCACCTACGCCGGCGTGTTCATGTACCACTGCGGCACCGCGGGCGTCCTCAGCCACCTGATGAACGGCATGTACGGGATGATCATCGTGGAGCCCACGGCGGGGCTGCCGAAGGTCGACCATGAGTTCTTCGTGGTGCAGAGCGAGTGGTACCTCGGGCCGCAGGGCCAGATCGGCGACCTGTCCAAGGCTTCGATGACCGCGGCGAGCCCCGACTACGTGGTCTTCAACGGCGTCGCGAACCAGTACAAGGACAACCCGATCAAGGTCCCGACGGGTGACTCGGTGCGCATCTTCGTGCTCGACGCCGGGCCCAGCTTCGACAGCTCGTTCCACATCGTGGGCACGATCTTCGAGGACGTCATCAAGGAGGGCGTGCACGTCAAGCGCGGCAACGAGGGCAACTGGGGAGTGCAGGCCGTCGACCTCTCGCCGGCTCAGGGTGCGATCGTGGAGTTCCACCTGGCCGAGGACGGCCTCTACCCGATGGTCACCCATGCCTTCAACCTGCCCGGTCACGGCGCGATCGGGCTCTTCCAGGCCGGCGACGGCGATCCGGCCAACTGATCCGGTGGACCTGGCCATCGGGCCGGAGCCGGAGCGGCGATCCGCCGCTCCGGCTTCTTCGCGCCTGACCGAGCGCACCGTCCTTCAGCTCGGGATCGCGCTGGCCGCCTCGTTCGTGGTGGTCTCCGGCGTCGTCGGATTCCTGCCGCTGGCGGGCTTTCACGGCTGGACCTCGATCCACCTCGCGCTCGCCGGAGCCACCACCGTGGCGATCGGCACCTTCATGCCGCACTTCGGCGTCACCCTGGCCGGGACGCGTGCCGAGCGGCCGCTGCTGCGGCTCGCCGGCGTGCTCCTGCTGGCCACCGGCATGTTCGGGGTTGCGCTGGGACGTCCGTTCGTGAGCGACGCGGTCGCGGCGGCAAGCGGGGCGGTGGTGCTCGGAGGGCTCGGCGTCACCGCCTGGGCGACCTACGCGCCGCTGCGCTCCGGGCTCGCGCGGCGCCATCCGATCGTGCAGCTGACCTACGGCGTGGCGCTGGCCGACCTCACCGCCGGCGCCACGCTGGCGATCCTATTCCTGCTGCACCTGGGGCCGATCACCTCGCACTGGGTGGCGCTCAAGCCGGCGCACGCCTGGCTGAACGTCTTCGGCTTCGTCTCGCTCACCATCGCGGGGACGCTGATCTACCTCTATCCGACCATGCTGGGCACGCGAATTCGGCCGCACCCCAGCATGGCGGTGGCCGTGGTGGGGCTGATGGTCGGGCCCCCGACGGTGGCCATCGGGGCGGCGTTGAGCCTGTCGGTCGTGGCCGTGGTCGGTGGGTCGGTTGCGCTGGCGGGCGCGCTGGGGCTGCTCGCCTACGGCGTCGACACCTGGCGCCGGCGCGGAACGTTCGCCTTCGACCTCGCCTGGCACGCGCTGACCGCGCGACACGCGATGGCCGGCATGGCATGGCTCATCGTCGCGCTGGCGACCGCTCTGGCGGGGCTGGTGCGCGACGGCGTGGCGGTCCCCGGCTGGGGGATCGGCTCGCTCGCGGTGCCCATCATCGGCGGCTGGGCGCTCCAGGTCCTCGTCGCCGCATGGGGCTACCTCCTGCCGGCAGTGGGACCGGGGAGCATGCCGGTCAAGGCACGCCAGCGCGACCTCCTCGCGCGATGGGGGCTGGCTCGCGTGGTGGCCTGGAACGCCGGCCTCGTGCTGCTGTGGGCGGGGTTCGGCCTCGGTGTGCCCGCTGCTCATCGCCGCCGGAGCGCTGGTGTTCGGGCCAGCCGCACTGGCCGCATTGGGGCTGCTGCTGCTCGCGCTGCTTGCTGGCCGTTCGCACGGCCGTCCGGCCTGATCGGCCTTCTCGGTTACTCCACCGAGGCCGAAACCGGCGCCTCGGCCACCAACGATTCGCCCGCCGACCGAGCCGTGGCGAGGAGCGAGCCGATGATGACCAGCGCGAAGCCGGCCGCCATGGCGAGAGTGAACGTCTCGTGCAGCACCAGCAGCCCGAGCATCGCGGCGACCGCCGGGTTGACGTAGGTGATGACCGTGCCGCGCACGGGGCCGACCTCGTCGATCAGTGCCGCGAACAGCACGAAGGCCAGCGCCGTGCAGATGACGCCGAGAATCGCGATCGAAGCGAGGACGCCGGTCGACGGAAGTGAGGGCGGCCACTGGGCCGCGGCGATGGGCAGATAGACGAGCGCGCACAGCGCGAGCGAGAGTGCCATCACTCCCAGTGACGGCAGCCCGCCCAGCCGGCGCGCCAGGATGGCGGGGCCGGCGGCGTAGCCGATCACGACGACGCCGATCTGGAGCAGTGCGATCGGGTCTGCGGCATCGAAGTCGCCGCCGACGATGGCGGCAACTCCGAGCAGGCCGATCAGAAGACCCACCAGGTTCGGGCGGCTGAGCGAATTCGCATCGCGGCTGGTGAGCGCGAGCAGCGCACCGACCAGCGGCACGCCGGCGATGAGTAGCCCGGCGAGCGAGCTCGAGACACGCTGCTCGGCCGACCCGAGCATGAGCCACGGCACCGCGACCTCCACGACCGCGAACGCGACGACCCAGCGCCAGCGCTGCAGGATCGGCCGCAGGTCGATGCGCGCGAGGGCGATCGGCAGCAGGATGGCGGTGGCGATGGCGGTGCGCCCGAAGACGAGCGTCGCAGGGCTGATATCGGCGACGGCAATCCGGATGAACAGGTAGGGGATCCCCCAGATCACCGACATGAGGACGAAGAGCAGCACGCCGCGTCGCGTCATCGGCGCAGTCTGGCAGAACCCGGTGGCCGCTCGGGATCAGCCGTTTCCGCTGGTCCCCGGGTTGCATGCCCGGCTCCGTCGCGGCTCAGTCGACGTGTACCGGCTTCCGCTGCATGCCTCGGACGTTCGGCGCGACGCGCTCCCCCGGGCCATGGCGCCGCGCCGCGACGCCCTGAATGACCGCGGCTGCGGACGAGGCCAGGAAGACCAGCAGGGCCACGACGTTGATGACGCCGCCGGCTTGCCACAGCGGCCGAATCCCCAGCAGGTCGCCCCCGACGACGCGAAGCAGCAGGCCGGCGTGCAGTAGAGCCAGGTGGACATAGAAGCGCGACTGGTAGGGGAGCGGTACGCGGAGCACGGCCGGCACGATCACCGGGGCGTGGCCGAAGACCATCGACATGACGAAGCCCAGGAAAAGGGTGTGCAGCATCGCGTCGTACGCGAGCCCGCCGCCGGCGCCATGCGCGCCGAAGCTCAGCCATATCACGCCCGCGGCGGCCATCCAGACGTAGCCGATGAGCAGGCACAGCGCGATGAAGCGGGTCACGCCCTTCATGCGCACCGTGCGGCGCGCGAGGTCGTGTCGGGCCAGCCAGGCGGTGATCGCCAGCAGGCCGATGCCGGCCACGCGAGTCCCCGCGTCGGGCTGCATCGGCGTCAGCGCGACGCCGCCGAAGAAGATCGCCGCGGCCGCGACGAACGTCCAGCGCGCCCGCGGAGCGATCTGGCCCAGGCGCGACAGCTCCAGACGCTCGCCGGCGATGACCAGCACCAGGAAGGCGGCGAGCCACGGCACGATGGCCCTCACCGGTTGCCCGGTGAGCCACAGCACCGCGGCCACCGGCCAGCCCACGGCACCCACCGCCTGTGTGCGGGTGTGCAGTGCGACCTCGATCCGGTCGAAGGCGACGTACATGGCGCAGAAGGCGAGGCCGGCGATCAGGAAGAGGACGCCAGGCACCGCAACAGGCAGGCCGAGCAGCAGGCTGACTGCCGCCAGCCCGCTCGCCAGGGGCGAGAGGTACGCCCACCGTCGCCCGAGCGCGACCGCGCGCTCCAGCGCGATCATGGTCCCCAGAAAGCCGAGCGCCATGAGCAGGCCGTGCGCCGCCGCCACGTGCGTGGTGGCGTCCGGCAGCGAGAATCCCAGCAGCACGAGCGCGCCGGTCAGGCCCGCCAGCAGCGAGGCGCCGCCCATCGCGAGCAGCGCGGCGCTGCGCCGATCGATCACCCCGGCCACCCCAGCTGCTCCCTGGCGAAATCCGTCATCCGCTCGGGCGACCAGAGCGGGTCGTAGGTGACCTGGATGTCGACGTCGAGCACGCCGTCCAGCTTGAGCAGCGCCCACCGGATGCCGTCGCTGATGTAGGGGCCTAGCGGGCAGGCCGGAGTGGTTGTGGTGATCAGGATGCGGCCCACACCCTCGACCACCTCAGCGTCGTAGACCAGGCCGAGGTCGACGATGTTCACCCCGAGTTCGGGGTCGATCACCGTGCGCAGCGCCTCGCTCATCGCCTCCGGGTCGACGGTGCTGCCCAGCAGGCCGGACACGTTCATCGCTTGCTCAGTGGCTTGCTCAGTCATCGGTTCGTGCTCCTACATGCGCGAGGCAAAGGTCGGGTTCGACGAAGGGCTCCAGGCTCACCGCGTCGAGCGGCGCGCCAAGCTCGCGCAACGCGCCGCGCATCAGGCCCAGGTGCACGCCGCAGACGACGTCGCCGCGCTCGTGCGCCAGCGAGCCGAAGGGGCAGTGCCGGAGGCGGATCGGTTGATCTGGGTCGGTCGACGCTTCCGGTGCAAAGCCGGCCTCGGCGAGCAGCTCGACGAGGCGCTCAACGGCAGCGCCCTCGCTGATGATCGCATCGCTGCCGCGCGCCATGGCACGCCCCCAGCTCTCGCCGGCACTCCGCGCGCTGGCGACCGCATCCGGCCGGCGCGCCAACTCCCCGGCGAGCACGCTGGCAAGGGCACGGTACGCGTGCGGGTCTTCGTCCGTCGCGCCCGGCTCGGCCCGATACCGCAGGCCGGGCCGCCCACGACCGGCTGGCGCGGCCTGTTCGCGGCTGACGAGCCCCGCGGCGGTCAGCTGATCGAGATGCTCGCGCGCGGTGTTGGGGTGCAGGTCGATGGCATCGGCCAGCTCGCGAATGCCCATCGGTCCGTGCGCCCGGCGCAGGACGGCCAGCAGGCGAGAGCGGCTGACGCCTGCCAGGACGCGGTGACGCTCGTGCGGCGAAGTCATGCTTGCATTTTGCACGGCGATAGGCGTAAATATCAAGTGCCCAGACAAGCCGGCCCAAGGAGCCTTTCGATGATGACGATGACCGATGCGCAGGCGGCCGAGGCCATGCGCGGCCACCACGCCGAGATGGAGGCAACGCTGCGCAGGCGCGTCGCTCAGCTCGGGATGGCGGTCCACTCGCGCGGATCCCACTTCGAACAGCAGGGCGCGGTGCTCGACTACCTCGAGAACGACCTGCTGCCGCACGCCATGGCCGAGGAGAAGGCGCTCTACCCGGCGGGGGACACCGGCGTGACCGCGATGCTCGTGCACGCCATGCGCGACGAGCACCGCAATCTGATCGAGTACGTCGAGGCGTTCCGCGACGCGGGCGACGCGATTCAGGCCGTCGGGCTCTCGAGCGCCATCCTGGCGCTGTTCGAGTCCCACCTGCACAAGGAGAACGAGATGCTCATCCCGGCCCTGCTGGCCGATGAGAGCGTGTCGCTCACCGAGCTGCTGGGCGGCATGCACGAACTGCTCGGCTGACGCTCCGAACCGGTGAACAATGCCGCCGTCAACAGCCTAGCCACCGCCCTCGTCACCGCCCTACGGCGACTGGGCGAGTCGGGTGAGCCGGTCGCCGCCAGCCGCGTCGCCGCCCAGGCTTGGTCGGCGGTGCGGCACGACGAGCCAAAAATCGCAGAGCGCCTGAATGGCGTGATGCACCACCTGGCGCGGCTGGAAGCAGCCGCGTCGAACAGCGAAGGGAGTCTCTCGGTGACCGACGATCTCATGCTGGACGTTCGCAACGACCCGCCGATGCGGCGCCACTCCATGATCTTCGAGGCGTTCAACGCGCTCGCCGTGGACACCGCCTTCGTGCTGGTCAACGACCACGATCCGAAGCCGCTCTACTACCAGTTCGCGGCCGAGCACGGCGGGACGTTCAGCTGGGACTATCTCGAGCACGGGACCGCAGGTGTGGCGCGTGCGCATCGGTCGCACGGCGGGCGACGAGGACGTCGAGCCGCTGAACAAGCGCGAGGAGCTTGACGTGGTGCAAGCCGACGCGTCATGACCGCGCTGCTTCTGCTCCCTGCCGCTGCCCATGATCCGGATTGCCGGCGGGGGGAGGCCGTGGACGGCACCGCGGCATCGTCGACGGCCTCGCGTCCACGCTCTGACGCTTGGGCGTGTGGCCTCGACTCATCGGACCCACGCGCGACCGATGGTTGCCACGACATCATCCCGGAGCTACTGACCGAGCTTATTTGACGGCGGTCCTTACCGGCAGGCCGTTGGGAAGGTGACAGCCCGGTCGCATCACGCGCGCGGCGCGCTCGGCCGGTGCGGCCGCCCGGGGACGCGATCCAGGAGGTGCTCGACCTGGAGCCCGTCGCGCACCAGCGCATCGGCGATCAGCCGCCGATGGCACCGCCACCAGACCGTCTCGGCACACATGATCGCAACCGGTTCACCGGCGCGTGCCCGCTCCTCGAGCGCGGCAAGCGCAGCGCGGAATTCCACCGTCGCCATGTACTCCGCGTAGCCCGCGAACGCCGGGTTGCGCCAGCCGGTGCGCGCGACGCCGCCGGGCGAGGGGGAACGTCGGCCGCCAAGTGCCTCGCCGCACCATTCGTAGCCGATGCCCCGCGTGGGCAGGTCCTTCAGCAGGGCCTCGCGCGACAGGTGGGGCTGCCGCCGCCCCAGCGGATAGCGGCGCACGTCGATCAGGGTGGTCACGTCCGCCTGCCGCAGCAGCGCGGCAAGCTCATCGATCGAGCGCGTGCCGTGGCCAATCGTGCGGACGACGGCCACCGTCGATCGGTCAGGCGAGGCGGAGGCTGAACTCGGCAAGTCCGTCGCTGGGATAGACAGAACGACGCACCTCGCCCGCGACCTCGAACCGTGACGTTCGTGCGAGCAGCTCCTCAAGGGCGACGCGCATCTGGAGGCGAGCGAGCGGGGCGCCCAGGCACAGGTGGATGCCATGGCCCCAGACCATGCTGCCGTCCATGTCGCGGTCGAGGCGGACCTTATCAGGATCATCGAACGCCCCTGGATCGCGATTGGCGGCGATCCACATCAGCGTCAGGTTCTCGCCGGCGGGGATGGTGCGGCCGCCGATCTCCACCTCCTTGGTGGTCGTGCGGCGATTGGCGACCAAGGGATCGTCGACGCGCAGGATCTCCTCGATCGCTGCGGAAATCAGCGACGGATCGGCGCGCAGGCGGTCCTGGAGGACTGGATCGTTGGCGAGGCAGAGGATCAAGAGGCTCAGGCCGCCGGCCACGGTGCCCTCGCCGGCAATCCAGTTGCGCACGATGCTGACGATGGCGTCGTCGTCATACCGCTCGCCGTCGACATCGGTCATCAGCAGGGCATGCGTCACGTCGATGACGCCCGCCGGAGCCTGCCGATGCGCCTCGAGACTCCCGCGGACGTGCTCGCTGAGCAGCTTGGCGAGAGCGCGCCCCGCGGAGGGGTCCCGCGTGAAAGCGGCCTGCTGGTTGCCGTGCGTCCAACCTCCCAGGAAGTCCCACTGTTGCTCGGGCCAGCCGAGGAAGGCGCAGAGCGTGCGAAGCGTCAGCGGTTCGGCGAAGGCGTAAACGACGTCCCCTTCGCCATCCGCGAGCATCCGTCCGAGAAGCTCACTTGCGATCTCCCGGCAGCGCGGCTCCAGCCGCCGCATCTGCTCGTCGTCGAACTGCGGGGCGAGTGCGGCGCGATGGCGAGTGTGCTCGGGCGGATCCATCCCGTTCGGCACGGCGACATGCCGTGAGGCGCTGCTGTAGGTCGCGGGATCCACCAGGATGGCCTCGACATCCTCGTGTCGGAAGACGGACCAGCCCATGAACTCGCTGTGCGCCACCGGGCATCGCTCGCGCATCTGGTCGTATGCCGCTCGCTGGTCCTTCAGGACCGATGCATCCCGCGGATCCCAATCATCGCGCTGCACGTCGCTCAAATCGTTCCTCCATTTGTCAGGCATATCGCCGATGTCGACCTTGGGCCTCGGGCACCAATGCTCCCATGAATCGCACGGAATGCGGTTCAGAGGCCGATCGCCGAGCGCAGCCACGACGGGCTGCTGAGGGTCGCCGCGCCAATCGCGAGAGCTCACATCGGGGCGATCTGGCTGTAGTTCAGCACGTCCTCTCGTCAGTCCCCCTTTCTTCACCACGAGCGGCACCGTACGTGCATGGCGCCGGGACGTGGCTTCGTTTCTCCGACTGTGCGGCTGGATCGGGCTCAGCTTCGTGCCCGGCGTCATCGGCGCGCCGTTTCCGGCCCCCGCCTGGTATCGCTCGCTGCGCCGCCCGCCCTGGGCGCCGCCCGGATGGCTCTTCGGGCCGGTCTGGACCGTCCTCTACCTCCTGATGGGCGTCGCCGCCTGGCTCGTCGCGTCGCGCCCGTCGCGCGGCGCCTCGGTCGCGCTGAACGTGTTCCGCGCCCAGCTGGCGCTCAACGCGGCATGGACGCCGATCTTCTTCGGGCTGCGACGGGTTGACATCGCGCTGGTGGAGATCGTGGGCGTCTGGCTGGCGGTGCTGGCGACCGTGCTCGTCTTCATGCGCCAGCGAGTGCTGGCCGGCGCGCTGCTGCTGCCGTATCTCGCCTGGGTCAGCTTCGCGGCGGTCCTCAACTGGGAGATCTGGCGCCGCAACCGGTGACAGAACGGTTGTTCTAAAACGGACGCATCGGTAGACTTGCCGACGCCGTGGCTCGTTCCCGTCCCTCCGATCCCCTCGCCTCCTTCTCGACACCGACGCGCGCCTGGTTCGCCGAGGCGTTCGCGACGCCTACGCGCGCGCAGACGCTGGGGTGGCCGTCGATCGCGGCGGGCGCGCACACGCTCCTGCACGCGCCCACCGGCAGCGGCAAGACGCTGGCCGCATTCCTGTGGTGCCTGGATCGCCTCTTCGTGGAGCCGTCCGCCGCAGCGCCCTCCCGTACGCGGGTGCTGTACGTCTCGCCGCTGAAGGCGCTGGCCTACGACGTCGAGAGAAACCTTCGCGCGCCGCTGGCCGGCATCCGGCGCACGGCGCAGCGCGAGGGGTTGGCGCTGCCCGAGGTGCAGGTCGCCAGCCGCACCGGCGACACGCCTCCCGAAGCGCGGCGTCAGCTCGCGAAGAACCCGCCGGACATCCTGGTCACCACGCCGGAGAGCCTCTATCTGCTGCTCACCAGCCAGGCGCGCGAGATCCTGCGCGGCGTGGAGTACGTCATCGTCGACGAGGTGCATGCGCTGGCCGGCACCAAGCGCGGCGCGCACCTCGCCATCAGCCTCGAGCGCCTCAGCCGGCTGACCGATGCGGATCCGCAGCGCATCGGCCTGTCCGCGACGCAGCGGCCGTTGAGCGCCATCGCCGCGTTCCTGGGCGGCGTCGGCCGCGAGGTGACGATCGTGGACGCGGGCGCGCGCAAGGAGCTCCAGCTCGAGGTCGTGGTGCCGGTCGAGGACATGGGCCGCCATGGGGCAGCCGCTCGAGGCCGCCGATCAGCCCGGCGGCAGCGCCGCGGCGCCCGATGGCCGGCACTCGATATGGCCGGCCATGCACCCGCGCCTGCTCGAGCTGATTCGGTCGCATCGGTCGACGCTGATCTTCGTCAACTCGCGGCGCCTGGCGGAGCGCCTGGCGCAGCGCATCAACGAGCTCGCGGGCGAGGAGCTGGTGCGAGCGCATCACGGGTCGGTGGCGCGGGAGCAGCGACTCGAGATCGAGGAGGCGCTGAAGGCGGGTCGGCTGCCGGCGCTGGTCGCGACGTCGAGCCTGGAGCTGGGGATCGACATGGGCGCCATCGACCTGGTGGTCCAGGTCGAGTCGCCGCCGAGCGTGGCCGCGGGGCTGCAGCGCATCGGCCGCGCCGGGCATCGGGTCGGCGAGCCGTCCACCGGCAAGATCTTCCCCAAGTTCCGTGGCGACCTTCTCGAGTCGGCCGTGGTCGTGGAGCGCATGCACGCCGGCGCGATCGAGGAGACGCGCATCCCGCGCAACCCGCTCGACGTGCTGGCGCAGCAGCTGGTGGCCATCACCGCGCTCGACCGCTGGTCGGTGGACGACCTGCACGCGCTGGTCACGCGGGCCGAGAACTTCCGCGAGCTGTCGCGCGAGCAGCTCGAGGGCGTGCTCGACATGCTTGCCGGCCGCTACCCGAGCGACGAGTTCGCGGATCTCAAGCCGCGCGTCGTCTGGGATCGGGCAACGGACGAGGTGAGTGCCCGAAACGACGCCCGCGTGGTGGCCATCACCAGCGGCGGAACGATCCCGGACCGCGGGCTGTACGGCGTCTTTCTGCCCGGCGACAGCGAGGGCAGGGGCGGCCGGCGCGTCGGCGAGCTCGACGAGGAGATGGTCTACGAGTCGCGCGAGGGCGAGACCTTCATGCTCGGCGCCTCGACCTGGCGCATCGAGGAGATCAAGCCTGATCGGGTCATCGTGACGCCGGCTCCCGGCGAGCCGGGCAAGATGCCGTTCTGGCACGGCGACGCGATCGGGCGACCCGCCGAGCTCGGCAGGGCCATCGGCGAGTTCGTCCGCGAGCTGGACGGGGCGACCGATGCCGTGGCGCGCCTCGAGACGCGCAGCGACCTGGACCCGCTCGCGGCACGCAACCTCGTCGCCTACCTCACCGAGCAGCGCGACGCGACCGGCGCGCTTCCGACCGACCGAACGATCGTCGTCGAGCGCTTCCGGGACGAGCTGGGCGACTGGCGCATCTGCCTCCTGTCGCCGTTCGGGGGCCGGGTCCACGCGCCGTGGGCCATGGTGATCGAAGCGCGGCTGCGCGCGCGCGGCCTCGAGGTGCAGACGATCTGGTCAGACGACGGCATCGCCATCCGCCTCCCGGAGGCCGACGAGGCCCGCATCGACGACGACCTGCTGATCGACCCCGACGAGGTCGAGTCGCTGCTCACCGATGCGCTCGGCGGCTCCGCCCTCTTCGCGGCGAGGTTCCGCGAGAACGCGGCTCGCGCGCTGCTCCTTCCGCGACGGCGGCCGGGACAGCGCACGCCGCTGTGGATGCAGCGCCAGAAGTCGGCCGACCTCCTCGCCGTCGCGTCGCGCTACGGCTCCTTCCCGATCATCCTGGAGACGTATCGCGAGGTGCTGCGCGACGTCTTCGACATGCCGGCGCTGCGGGCCCTGCTGACCGACATCCGCGCGCGACGGGTGCGCGTCGTCTCCGTCGAGACGGCGACCGCATCGCCGTTCGCGGCCTCGCTGCTGTTCGACTACGTCGGCAGCTTCATGTACGACGGCGACGCGCCGCTGGCTGAGCGTCGCGCGCAGGCGCTCGCGCTCGACAGGGAACGGCTGGCTGAGCTGCTCGGCGCCGACGAGCTGCGCGAGCTGCTCGACCCGGCGGCCGTCACCGACATCGAGCTCGAGCTGCAGGCGCTGGCGGACGGCCGGCGGGCGCGGAGCGTCGACGGCGTTCACGACCTGCTGCGGCGGGTGGGTGACCTGCGGTCGGACGAGGTGACGGCTCGGGTCGAGGGGATCGACGCCACGCAGGCATTGGCGCGCCTGGCCGGTGACCGACGCGCGGTCGAGGTCCGCGTGGCGGGCGAGGATCGCTGGGTGGCGATCGAGGACGTCGCCCGGTACCGCGACGCGCTCGGCGTGAGCCCGCCACCGGGGATCGCGGAGACATGGCTCGGACCGACCGATGCACCGCTCGATTCGCTGCTGCTGCGCTGGGCGCGCACCCACGCGCCGTTCACCGCCGCCCAGCCCGCGGCCCGTTGGCGGATCGGCGGCGCGACGGTGGAGGAGCGGCTGCTCGACCTGGCATCGCGCGGCATGCTGCTCGAAGGCGAGTTCCGCCCGGGCGGCTCCGAGCGCGAGTTCGCCGACGCGGACGTCCTGCGCGCGCTGCGACGCCGTTCGCTCGCGCGCCTGCGCCGTGAGGTCGAGCCGGTTCCCGCCGCCGGCCTGGCCCGCTTCCTCCCGGCATGGCAGGGCATCGGCTCCCGGGCCGGCGGCCTGGATCGTCTGCTCGAGGTGGTGGCCCAGCTCGAGGGATACCCGATCCCCGTCTCCATCCTCGAGCGCGACGTCCTGCGCGCCAGGATCGGCGACTACTCGCCGCGCCTGCTGGACGAGCTGGGCGCCGCGGGGGAGGTGGTCTGGGTCGGCCGCGGCGCGATCGGACGTGACGACGGACGGGTCGCCCTGTACCGCCGCGAGCGCGCCGAGCTGCTGGCCTCGGCGGGTGCCTTCGAGGGACTCGAGCGGCCGGAAGGGGAGCTCCACCAGCGCGTCCGGTCCCACCTGCTGCGACGCGGGGCCAGCTTCTACCGCGAGCTGCGCGCCGAGATCGGCGAGGCGCGCAACGACGACGAGCTGCTCGACGCCCTGTGGGACCTGGTGTGGGCGGGCGAGGTCACCAACGACACCTTCGCCGCGCTGCGCGCGCTGTCACTCCCGCGCTCGCGCTCGCGGCGTCGCGGATCGCCGCGAGTCACGGCCATGGGGCCGCCGCGCGCCGCCGGCCGCTGGTCGATGGTCGCCGGTCTGATCGGCGAGGCGCGCAGCGCGACGGAACGCCGTCACGCCACCGCCCTCGCATTGCTCGAACGGCACGGCGTGGTGACCCGCGAGGCCGTGATCGGCGAGGGGCTGGCCGGCGGCTTCGCCTCGGTGTACCCGCTGCTCAAGGCGATGGAGGAGTCGGGGCGCGTGCGCCGGGGCTACTTCGTCGACGGCCTTGGTGGCGCGCAGTTCGCCCTGCCGGGCGCGGTCGACCGTCTGCGCGCGGAGCGCGACTCCGACGCCGAGCATCCGCGGGCAGTATTTCTCGCTGCGGCCGACCCGGCGCAACCGTACGGCGCGGCGCTGGCGTGGCCCCGGCCCGACGCCGATGAGCGGGTGCCGCTGCAGCGCGTGCCCGGCGCCTACGTGGTCCTGGTCGATGGCGCAGCGGCCCTCTACATCGAGCGTGGCGGTCGCGGCCTGATCACTCTGCCCGCCTTCGACGACTCCGAGGTGGCCGCAGCGGCGCTGGCCGCTCTGCCACGGCTGGTGTCGCCGAGCGGGCCGATGCGCGAGCTCCGGCTGGAGCGCGTCGACCGACTGCCCGTCGCCGAGTCGACCCTCGCCGAGGCGCTGCGCCAGATGGGCTTCCGCCCGACGTACCGGGCATGGCTGCTGCGCGCTCCGTAGCCGGTCCCGCGCGCCTCAGGCGGCCGGCTCCGCCACCCACTTCATCGGGTCACCCCAGCCGAGGTCGCCGATCCCGGCGTCGTCGAGCGCCAGAGCGACCAGCGTGCGCCGGTGCGCGGCGAATGTGAGGACGTGGGCGATCATGCCCCCGTACGTGAATACCTCGGCCGGCTCGCACAGCGCGTCGACGAAGGTGTCGTCCAGCCGGTTCTCGTCGATGGCGCCGCGCACGTGGGCGAGGAACGTCGGCCCGACCTCCGTGAGCCGCGCACGGATGGCAGCCAAGGGCTCGCCCTGCTCCACCGACCAATCGTAGTCGCGGCTGGCGATCGCCGAGTTCCACATGTCCATCTGCCCCACCAGGCGCGAGAGCAGCGAGCGTAGGGTCTGCCGATCGGCGTCGACCGAGATCTGGATCGGCCTGTCGAGCCGCTCGTCGTCGAGCTTCCCGGCGCGCTCGATCATCTGACCGATGAGCCAGATGTGGTGCTCGATCATCTTCGTCAACAGGTCCATGGATGTGATCCTCCTGGATGAGGGCAGTCGCAGGCTGCCCGGTGGTTGGAAGTGGACCCCGCTGGGTGCCTCGATCTGGGTGCGCCTGGGCCGGCGACGCCAGGAACGCGGCGCAGTCCCGTAGTGGCGGCTGAAGGCGCGGGTGAACGCCTCGTGCGATCCGTACCCGGCCTCCAGCGCGACGTCGAGGATCGTGCGACGCGTGGTCGCCAATCGGTAGGCGGCACGCTCCAGCAGGATCCGGCGTCGAAACGTGGCCGGGGGTTCCCCAGCCACCGCCGAGATGACCCGATCGAGGTGGAAGCGGGAGAGGTACAGCCGCGCGGCAAGGGCTTCGGGGGTCGCGTCGTGGTCGTCCAGCACGTCGGTCAGGACGCCCAGGAAGGCCGCGAAGGTGTCGGTTGCCGCGCTCATGGACCCATCCTCGTCGGTGGGCGCCGTCCCGCGCTTGATCGCGGTTGCGCAATTCGCGTCCCGGACACAACAAAACGCCCCGAAGGAACTTCGCCAACTCTTGATGCAATCTCCGAGTCGCGTGAGCCCCTTCGGGACGTTGTCAACACTACGGGCCGCGCCGCCGCGCCGCAAGGCCCTTTATCCACCAATCCCATCGAGCTTCGGCGAGTTATCCACCGCGCATCCACGTCTGCGCCGAGCGCCGCACGCGGCGGCGTGACCACCGCCACCAGAGGCGTCCGCGCAGCAGGCTGGTCCGCACGAACGAGCGGTCGCTCCACGCCCACGGGACCACGGCCCACAGCAGCACCAGGTAGTCGAACGGCAGCGGCCGATCCATGTTGGCGACTGTCAGCACCTGGCGCAGCGTCCCGCGCCAGAGGAGAAGGTCGGCCAACGCGGTGGCGGCCAGCGCCGCCAGCCCCGCGCGGCGAGCGACCGGCGACAGGACGAGCCACAGCGGCGCGGTGATCCACTTGAGTCCCGTCGCCAGTCCCCAGGCGATGCCGACCGCGGCGGGGCCCATGCCCCGCGCCGCCCACATCAGCAGGACGAGGGGCAGCGTGATGTTGCCGGTGTCGAGGTTGATGCCCATCGGCACGCTGAGCGCGGCGAAGGCGATCGCGGTCAGGATCGGCCGGCGGCGAGCGGCCCAGACGGTGCTCCACGCCAGTCCCGCCACCGTCGCCAGGCGCCACACCACGAACGCCAGCGGCCAGGGCAGCAGTGCCCATGGCGCGAAGATCGGGACCGCCCAGGGCGCATACGCGTAGCAGAGCGGGCAGGTCCCGGTGTAGGGGTCGCCGCCCGCCAGCCAGGTGCGGGAGCCGAGCCAGTAGGCGTGCGCGTCAATGCCGGCGGCCGCGCCGCGCCACAGCATGACGGCGAACAGCACCGCCCAGGTGAGGCCGATGATGGCGTAGGCGGCGGCGCGCAGCTGAGGCACACCGACCGAGCTCACCACCGAGCGGCGCCACTCGCGCCACCGACCGCGTGTTCCGACCGCCGTTCGCCCCGCCACGGTGGTGCCATTCTGCACCGCGCGTGCCGCCGGCGGCCAGCGCTCCGCCGCAGATCACCGCGAGAGTTGCACGCGCTCCTCGTACGATGGCACCACGGCGTCCATGCCGAGCCGCTCCCGGACGCGGGCTGCCAGCGCCTCGGCCGCGTCGGGATCGCCGTGCACCACGAACACCTTCTTGGGCGAGCCATCGGCTCGCGATCCGGCGGCGCCGAAGTGCGACAGCCACGCCTGCAGCTCGTTCTCGTCCGCGTGCGCCGAGAATCCGGAGATCGAGCGCACCTTGCAGCGCACCGGATACTCCTGCCCGTCGAGCCGCGCCGACGTGCCGCCATCCTGCAGGTGACGTCCGAGCGTGCCCTCGCCCTGGTAGCCGATGAACAGCAGGGTGCACGCGGGATCGGGCAGGAAGTCCTTGAGGTGATGCACGATGCGCCCGCCGGTCAGCATGCCGGAGGCCGCCACGACCATGATCGGCCGCTTCTGGCCGCGAATGCCCTTCGACTGCTCCACGCTGTTGGCGTAGGTCTCGCCGGGGTAGACGAGGGGTGAGTCGCCGCCGCGCAGGAGCGCATCGGTCTCCTTGTCGTAGACCTCCGGATGGCGCAGGTAGACGTCGCTGGCCCGCGACGCCATCGGCGAATCGAGGAAGAGCGGCACGTGCGGGATCCGGCCGTCGCGCAGCAGCTCGTCGAGCACCCACACCAGCTCCTGGGTGCGGCCGATGGCGAAGGCCGGCACCAGCAGCACGCCGCTGCCGCCGGCGACGTCGTTGACCGCATCGGCCAGGTCGTTCACCGCCTTCTCGTGTGCCGCGTGCTCGCGGTTGCCGTAGGTCGACTCGACCAGGACGAAGTCGGCGTGCGTGATCGGCGTCGGGTCGCGCAGGATGGGCGTGTCGTTGCGGCCGAGGTCGCCGGAGAAGACGATCGTCATGCGCTCGGCACCGTCGTCGATGCTGAGCTCGATGATCGCGGAGCCGAGGATGTGGCCGGCGTCGTGGAAGGTCGCGGTCACGCCGTCCACCACGGCGAGGGGGGACTCGTAGTCGACGCCGTGCAGCTGCTGCACGGTCTGCTCCACGTCCGGCATGGTGTACAGCGCCTCGCGGGTCTCCGCCCGGGCCTCCGGCTTCGCGGCCCGCATCCGATCCGGCAGCGACTGCCGGTGCTCGGCGGCCGCCTCCTCGTCCGCGTCCGCGGCGGCCGCGACTGCCTCCGGGTGGCGTCGCTGCCACCGTTGGGCCGCCTCCTCCTGCAGCTTCGCCGAGTCGCGCAGGACGATCTCCGCCAGGTCGGCAGTCGCCGCCGTGGCGTGAATCGGCCCGCGGAATCCTGCCTTGACGAGGGCCGGGATGCGGCCGCAGTGATCGAGGTGCGCGTGCGTCAGCAGCAGCGCGTCGAGCGTCGAAGGCTCGAATGCGAAGGGGATCCGGTTGCGAGCGATCTCCTCGGGCGAGCCCTGGAACATGCCGCAGTCGACGAGCACGTGCCGCTCGCCGACGGTGACGAGGAACTGCGAACCGGTCACCGTCCCGACGGCGCCGAGGAACTGGATGTCGACGCTCATTGATCCTCCTTGCATGCGACCGGGCAGCTGGACCTCAACGCCCGCGCTGCGTCCGTGCCGCGGCCCTATCATCGGCCAATGGCCTACCCGATCGAGCCGCCAATCGCCCCGATGCTCGCGAAATCGCAGCCCGCCATCCCGGACGGCGAGGGGTGGATCTACGAACCCAAGTGGGACGGCTTTCGCTCGCTCGTCTTCCGCGACGGTGATGAGGTCTACCTGCAATCGCGGGACCTCAAGCCGCTGAACCGATACTTCCCGGAGCTCGTCGACCCGCTGCGCGAGGTGTCGGGCTCGTCGCGCTTCGTGCTCGACGGCGAGATCGTGATCGCCGGGCCGGACGGGCTCGACTTCGAATCGCTGCTCCTGCGCATCCACCCGGCGGCGTCACGCGTGGCGAGGCTCGCCGCCGAGACGCCTGCGTCGTTCGTCGCCTTCGATCTGCTCGCCGATGGCGCCGACGACATCCGCTCCCGGCCGCAGGCTGAGCGGCGTGCGGCGCTCGAGCGGCTGCTCGCCGCGCCACCACCCTCGGTGCTGCTGACGCCGGCCACGACCGACCCGGCGGTGGCGCAGCACTGGTTCGAGGTCTTCGAGGGTGCCGGTCTGGACGGCGTGGTCGCCAAGCGAGATGACCTGGCCTACCTGCCCGGCGAGCGCGCCATGGTGAAGGTGAAGCACCTGCGCAGCGCCGACTGCGTCGTCGCCGGCTTCCGCTGGCACAAGAACGGTCCGGGGACCATGATCGGCTCCCTGCTGCTCGGACTGTGGAACGACGCCGGCCAGCTGCAGCACGTCGGCGTGACCTCCTCGTTCACCAACGAGAAGCGTCGCGAGCTGGTGGGCTTCCTGGCGCCGTACCGGACCGATGCGCTCTCCGGCCACCCCTGGCGCGACTGGGCGGCGGCCGAGGCCGAGGCTGCCGCCCAGGGCAGGAGGATGCCCGGAGCCACGTCGCGCTGGAATCGCGGCAAGGACCTGTCGTGGGAGCCGCTGCGCCTGGAGCTGGTGTGCGAGGTCGCGTTCGACCACCTGCAGGGGGACAGGTTCCGCCACGCCAGCACGTTCCTGCGCTGGCGGCCCGACCGCAGCCCGGAGTCGTGCCGCTACGATCAGCTCGAGGAGACGCCGCCGGCGCTCCTGTCGGACCTCTTCGGCGGCTGAGGCCGCTCCCACCTTCCGTAGCGGAGACCCCGCCCGTGCACACCGACACCACTGTGGATCCGAACAGCGCCGTCGACGACATCGCCGATCGCTTCTGGGAAGGGGTGCTTGCGCGAGATCCGCTGCAGGCCACCATCCTCGGCGACGACCGATTCGACGACCGGCTGCCCGACGTCGGCGCGCACGGCCGAGAGGCCGATCGTGCGGCGTACCGGGACGTGCTGGCGGAGGTCGGCAGCATCGACGGCTCGGCGCTCGCCGTCGAGCAGCGCATCACGCGCGACCTGCTGACGACGATCGCCGAGACCTACCTCGAGGCGCTGGACCGCAGGCTGTACCAGCTCGCGGTGGACCACATCTACGGCGTTCAGACGCTGCCGATCCAGGTGGCGCAGTACCAGCCCGCCGACTCCCCGGAGCGGCTGGACAAGCTCTACACCCGCCTCTCCGGCTTCCCCACCTTGATCGACCAGCACATCGACACGCTGCGCGAGGGCATGGCCGACGGTCGCACCGCCGCCGCGGTTCCCGTGCGCCGCGAGATCGAGCAGGTGGGTCGCATGCTTGAGCTGCCCGCCGACCAATCGCCGGTGACGCTCATGGCACGCGTCGCCGACGACGCCGCCCGCGAGCGCGTTCGCTCGGCGGTGGAGGCATCGGTCCATCCGGCGCTTCAACGGCTGCATGACTTCCTGGTCGACGAGTACGAGCCGGCGGCCAGGCAGGAGCCGGGGATCAGCGCGACTCCCGACGGCGCGGCCGCCTACCTGCTCTGCATCCGCATGCAGACGACCGTGGCGGCGACCGCCGACGACGTGCACCAGTTCGGTCTCGCCGACCTCGAGTCGATCGAGGCCGAGAAGGACGCCATCGCGCGGCGCCTCGGGCACGCCGACCGGTTCGCGCTGGTCGCCGCGCTCGCCGACGATGCGGCCAACCACACCGACGACCCATCGCGCCTGATCGAGCTGGCGACGGGGCAGACCCGCCGCGCGTACGACGCGGCGCCACGCTTCTTCGGCCGGCTGCCGCGGGCGAACTGCGACGTGCTGGCGGTCGAGGCGTACCGTGAACGCGAGGCTCCGCCCGCCTTCTACATGCCGCCCGCGCTCGACGGCTCACGGGCCGGCCAGTACTACCTCAACACCTTCGAGCCGATGCAGCGGCAGCTGCACAAGATCGCCG
This sequence comes from uncultured Chloroflexia bacterium, assembly GCA_963783725.1. Lineage (GTDB taxonomy): Bacteria > Chloroflexota > Limnocylindria > QHBO01 > QHBO01 > CAWAOJ01. The sequence goes on from CAWAOJ010000002.1 coordinate 108,766, forward strand.
CGATCACCTTCCACGAGGCGACCCCGGGACACCACTTCCAGATCGGCATCGAGCAGGAGCTGGAGGGCCTGCCCGCCTTCCGCCGCCTCGGCGCACGAATGGCGGGCGTCGCCTATTCGGAGGGATGGGGCCTCTACACCGAGCGCCTTGCGGACGAGATGGGCCTTTACCTCACCGACCAGGAGCGCTACGGCATGCTGGAGGCGCAGTCGTTCCGGGCGGCTCGGCTGGTCGTCGACTCCGGACTCCACGCCTTCGGCTGGCCACGCGAGCGCGCCATCGAGTTCATGCACGAGCGCGGCTCGCTGCCCGTGGTCGACGCCGAGATCGAGGTCGACCGCTACACGATCTGGCCCGGCCAGGCGCTGAGCTACAAGATGGGACAGCGCGAGATCGAGCGTGCGCGTGCCGATGTCGCCGCGCAGCTGGGCGAGCGCTTCGACCTGCGGGTCTTCCACGACGAAGTGCTGGGGCACGGCAGCCTCCCGCTGGCCACCCTGCGTCGAGAGATTCCCGGCTGGGTGCGGGCAGCGCTCGATCGCCACTGAGGTGCTCTCGCCCCAGTCGGTCGTGCTCGAGGGTCGTCACGTGCGGCTCGAGCCGCTCGGGCCGCAGCATCGCGACCAGCTGGTCGCGGCGGCCATGGAGGACCCGGACAACCTGCGCTACATGTTCACCAACATCGCCGCGCACGGGTGGCAGGCATGGCTCGACGAGGCGCTGAGCGGCGTCCGGCGTGGCGAGTACGTGGCCTGGGCGACGGTGGACCGGGCGTCCGCGAGGGCGGTCGGATCGACCCGCTTCGGCGATATCGCTCCCGCTCACGGCCGGCTGGAGATCGGCTGGACCTGGCTGGCGCCATCCGCGCAGCGCTCGCCGATCAACACCGAGGCCAAGCTGCTCCAGCTTCGCTACGCGTTCGAGGAGCTGGGTGCGACCCGCGTCGCGCTGAAGACCGACCTTCGCAACGAGCGATCGCAGCGAGCGATCGAACGGCTCGGCGCCGTGCGTGAAGGAGTCCTCCGGCGGCACCTGCGCATGCCGGACGGACACCTGCGAGATACCGTCTACTACTCCATCCTGTCCGACGAGTGGCCCGCCGTCCGAGCCGGCCTCGAGCGGCGCCTCGTTCGGCGTGCGCCCGCCGAACCAGGGGATCACCCCGCCCAGGGGTCGTAGTCGGGGTCAGGCGGCTCCGGGTCGGGCCGGCGCCCCGGCGGCACGTTGCGCAGGTTGACGCGCACCCGCCACCACACGGTTGAGCGGCCGCGCATGGCGTCGATCAGCACGTCGTCCTCGGCCACCTGCCGTGAGGCCTCCGGGTGCCGCGCCCGCCATCGGGCAAGGCCTTCCAGCGCCTCCTCCTTCGCGGCAGCCTGAGCGACCACCAGCAGCGGCTGTGACGATCGCCGGCGGCCGGTCGGCGAGACCGACCCGTCAGGTCGACGCACCGGGGCCGAGGGCATGGCCGGCGCGACCGATCCGGCCCGCCCGCGCGGCGCCGAGGGCTTCGGTGGCGGGCCGTCGGGCGGCCGGGTTCGGCGCTTCGAGGGCTGGACGCGTGGCGGCTCGCCTTCCTGCTTGACGTAGTGCGGCGGCCACGGCGCGTCTCCCAGCCCCTCCGCCTCGTGGCGCGCGGACAGCTCCAGCAGCGGCTCCAGTGAGTGGGCGACTGCGTCGATCTCGGCCCACGGGTCGCCGATCCGCGCGTAGCGCTCGGGCATCGTCGCGACGGTGAAGGCGGCGAGCTCCGCGTCGGGCACCTCCGACCACATCAGCGGCGCCGACACACGCGCGTCCGCCACCGGCCGCACGGAGTAGGCCGAGGCGACCGTCCGATCCTTTGCGTTCTGGTTGTAGTCGATGAAGACGCCGTGCCGCTCCTCCTTCCACCACTTCGAGGTGGCGATCGACGGCGCGCGGCGCTCGACCTCACGGGCCAGCGCCAGCGCCGCGCGGCGCACCTGGCCGAAGTCCCATCGGCGTTCGATGCGGGCGTAGATGTGGATGCCGCGCGATCCGGACGTCTTGGGCCAGCTGGTGAAGCCGAGCTCGTCGAGCACCTCGCGCACGACGAGCGCGACCTCGCGCACCGCTGACCACGCCACGCCAGGGCCGGGATCGAGGTCGACGCGCAGCTCGTCCGGGTGCGCCAGGTCATCGGCGCGGACGGGATGCGGATTGAGGTCGACGCATCCCAGGTTCACGACCCAGACCAGCGCCGCGGCGTTCGAGACCACGACCTCGTCGGCGGTGCGACCCGACGGGAAGGACAGCTCGACGGTTGACACGAAGCCGGGAACCGATGCGGGCGCGCGCTTCTGAAAGAAGAACTCGCCGTCGATCCCGTTGACGAAGCGCTTGAGCGCCATCGGCCGCTCCCGCACCCCGCGCAACGCACCGTCCGCGACCGCCAGGTAGTAGCGCACCAGGTCCATCTTTGTGACGCCGGTCCCCGGGAAGAAGAGCTTGCCCGGGTTGCTGACCACGACCTCGTGGCCCGAGATCTCGAGCGTCCGTTTCTCCGTGGGCATGCGGGACAGCGTAGCCTCCGCGGTCGAGGGGCACGAGCCTTGCGAAGGAGCGCAGCAGATGCTGGACACCGCCAAGAGGGTTCTCGCCGCGCTCGACCGATGGTCGCTGCGCCACCGCGTGGTGCGCGTCGGCCGCCGCGCGGTCGAGGGCTTCCTGAATCACGAGGCGCTGCAGTACGCCGGGTCGATGGCCTACTTCGCGATCCTCTCCATCTTCCAGCTGCTGGTGCTCGGGATCATCACCTTCAGCTTCTTTCTCGGCCGCGGCAGCGCGCGCGACTTCGTCCTGACCCAGATCCGGCTGAACACGCCCATCGATGCCGACACGATGGGTCGCGTGCTGGACAACGTCATCCAGTCGCGCGGCGGCGTCAGCATCGTGGGGCTGATCCTGCTGGTGTGGGGCGCGCTCGGCGTCTTCTCCGCCATGAGTCGCGGGGTGGTGCGCGCGTTCGGAGGCGGGGAGGATCGGCCATTCCTGCAGGACAAGCTGCTCGGGCTCGGCCTGATGGCCCTGACGGGGCTACTCGCGCTGGCCGCGGTGGTGGTCGGCGTGGTCACGGCGATCGTGCAGAGCGCCGCCGCGGATGTGATGAGCGCAGTGCCGGGCGGTGAGACGGCGCTGCAGCTTTTCGGCGCGCTGCTGCCGCTGGTGCTCGTCTTCCTCGCCCTGCTGATCATCTATCGCGTCGTGCCGACGCGCCACGTGTCGCTGCGCGAGATCTGGCCCGGCGCGGTCGTGGGCGCGTTGCTGTGGAGCGTGCTGCGCTTCGGCTTCACCTACTACGCCACGCGCGTCGCCCGCTACGACACGGCGTTCGGTCCGATCTCGACCGGAATCTCGCTTCTCGTCTTCCTCTACTTTGCCAGCGTCGTCCTGCTCTTCGGGGCCGAGGTCTCGCGCGCCAACGTTCGAGACGTGGAGCGGCGCCGCGCGTCCGATCAGTAGTACGGTGTAGTACATTCGTTGTCGTCACGCCGCCCGAGCGAGCGGGTAGCATGGCCGCCGATCACACGCATTGGGGCACGCTGCGATCTTGATCAGAAGAAACACCCGAGCTGCATGAAGCGGCGAACTCGACTGGCGGCGGCGCTCGTAGCCCTCGTCGTCACCGGTTCGATCGTCGCCAGCGGAACCCGCCACCAGGCCCTGGCAGCGGATCCGCTCAGTCAGGCAAAGCAACAGCAGCAGCAGCTGCAGACGACGCTGGCGCAGCAACGCGCCGCGCTTGCCACGCTCAAGGCCAAGTCCGCCTCGCTGGCCACGCAGCTCGCCACGGCCAGGGCGCAGCTCGCCGCCGTGACCGCCGAGTACGAGCGCGTGCGCGGCCTGCTGGCGGATGTGAGCGACCAGGTGGCCGAGATCCGGTCACAGCTCGCCGACCTCAAGGCGCGGATCGCCGCGCTCGATGCCCAGCTCGATGCGGTCGCCGCGGAGATCGACCACCAGACGACCGAGCTCCACGCCCGGGAAGACCTGCTGCAGGACCACCTCCGCTCGGCGTACGAGCAGAGCCAGACCTCACTGCTCGAGGTGATGCTGTCGGCGCGCTCGCTCGACCAGGCATCGACCCAGGTCAGCTACATGCTCAACATGTCGGGGCAGGACACGGCGCTCGCAAACGAGATCCGCGGCCTGCGCGACGAGCTGCAGGTCAAGCAGCAGACACTTCGCGACGGACGCGCGCAGCTTGCCGACGCGCGGGCGGCGGCCGAGGAGCAGGCGGCGCTGCTCAAGCAGCGCCAGAAGCAGCTGGCGACCATGACCGCGCGGCTCGCCGAGCTCAAGCAGGCGGCCGACGCGAAGCGACGCGCTCAGGAGTCGGCGCTCAACGCGGCGCTGCAGGCGAAGGGCGATGTGGCGGCCGCGATCGCGCGCAACGAGAAGGCCGCCGCCGCAACCGACCAGCTGGTGCGGCAGCTGCAGGCGGAGGCGGCGGCGCGCCAGAGGCAGATCGAGGAGGCCAAGCGCCGGGCCGCGCAGCGCGCCGCCGAGCTGGCGCGCCAGCGCGCGCTGCAGCCGAAGGTGTCGGCGCGCGGCTTCCGCTGGCCAGAGGCGATCCCGAACGTCACCCAGGAATGGGGACCAACGACCTTCGAGCTGGAGCCGGGCGGCACGTACAACGGCGTCTGGTACCCGCACTTCCACGGCGGCATCGACATGGCCGCCGGCTGCGGCGCCCCGATCCTCGCCGCCGGCACGGGCGTCGTGGCTCGCTCCGGTCAGCCATCCTGGCCGTTCGACAGCGCCTATGGCGTGATCATCGACCACGGCGGCGGAGTGATGACGCTGTACTGGCACCTCCAGCCTCGCGTCGTCGTCCAGGCTGGCCAGAGCGTCACCATCGGTCAGGTGATCGGGTACGAGGGAACGACGGGGAACTCGACCGGCTGCCACCTGCACTTCGGCGTCAACGACAACGGCGCCTGGCAGAACCCGCGCGCGTACCTGCCCTAGCCCGCGGGGCTGGCCGGCTGCCGCGCCGCGATGGGGTGCTGCTCAGGGCGTGACGCTGAGCTCCGGGCTGAGCACTGCGGGGAGATACAGGCGGTCGACGTACTCGGTCAGCATTCGCGCCGTGCTGAACTTCCACAGCGACGCGTCGATCGCGGCGCGCATCGTCTCCAGCCAGGCGTGCGGGAGGCCGTCGCGGTCGTGCTCGAAGAAGCGGGGCACGATCTCCTCCTCCAGCAGGCGATAGAGCTCCTGCGCGTCGGCATCGTCCTGCGCCGCCTCGTCCGTCCAGACCTCGCGCCCCCCGATCGCCCAGCCGTTGTGCCCGTTGAATCCCTCGTCCCACCAGCCGTCCAAGATGCTCACGCTGGGGATGCCGTTCATGGCGGCCTTCATGCCGGACGTTCCGCTGGCCTCCATCGGGCGACGCGGATTGTTGAGCCAGACGTCGACGCCACCCACCAGGTAGCGCGCGATCCGCATGTCGTAGTCCTCCAGGATGAAGACCCGACCGCGGAGCCGCTCCGACCGCGACAGCTCGAAGATGTGCTGGATCACCTGCTGCCCCGGCCGGTCGGCCGGATGCGCCTTGCCGGCGAGCACCACCTGCACCGGCCGAGCCTCGTTGTCGAGCAGCGCCGCCAGCCGCGCCTCGTCGTGGAACAGCAGGTCGGCGCGCTTGTAGGTGGCGAATCGGCGCGCGAACCCGATCGTCAGGGCCTCGGGATCGAAGGCCCGATGCAGCAGCCGCAGGGTGTCGGGTGACTCGCCATGACGCGCGAACTGCCGGCTCAGCCGGCCCTGCATGAACGCGATCAGCTCGCGCTTCTGCTGCCGATGCGCCTTCCACAGGTCGGCGTCCGACACGCGTCCCACCGCATCGGCCGCGGGCGGCCCGTTCTGGTCCACTCCGAGCGACCTGCCCACCACCGGCTCGAGCACCCGGCGCACGCGTCCGCCCAGCCAGGTGGCGACGTGGACGCCGTTGGTGATGGCCTTGATCGGATGCCCTGCAAGGGGCTCCCAGGTCTCTGTCGCGGTGCGCGCGTGGAGCTGGCTCACAGCGTTCGCGTCCGACGCGTGGCGCAGCACGAAGGCGGTCATGTCGAACGGCGCATCCGGGTCGTCGGTGCGGCCGCGGCCGAGCTCCATCAGCTCCTGGATCGGCATTCCGACGTCGTCGCACCAGGCGGCGAGGTTGCGCGCGATCAGGCCACGCTCGAAGACCTCGTTCCCTGCCGGGACCGGCGTATGGATGGTGAACACCGCGTTGCGGCCGACCTCGCGCAGTGCGTCCGCCGGGGAGATGCCGGCCCGTATCGGCGTGCGCGCCCGTTCGAGGAGCAGGAACGCGGAGTGGCCCTCGTTGAGGTGCCAGGCCGCCGGGGTGATGCCCAGCGCGGCCAGCGCTCGGACGCCACCCATGCCGAGGATCAGCTCCTGCGACAGCCGCATCTCGCGGCCGCGTACGTAGAGGATGTGGGTGATCGGTCGGTCGGCGGGGTCGTTGGAGGGGGTGTCGGTGTCGAGCAGGAGCAGCGGCACGCGCCCGACCTGCGCGACCCACACCGCCGCGCGCACCGTTCGTCCGGGGAACTCGACGCTGACCTCGAGGCGCGAGCCGTCGCGCGCCCGCGCCGGCCGCAACGGGAGCGCGCCTGGGTCGAGGTTCGGCTGCGCGTGCTCCTGGTGGCCGTCCGCATCGATCTGCTGACGGAAGTAGCCGCTGCGATAGAACAGCCCGACGGCCACGAACGGCAGCGCAGCGTCCGACGCCGACTTGCAGTGATCCCCGGCGAGGATGCCGAGGCCACCCGAATAGATCTGCATCGACTCGTGGATGCCGTATTCCGCACAGAAGTACGCCACAGGGCCGGGGAGCTGGCGCTCGGCCGAGGTCTCGTACCAGCTCTGCTCGCCGTCCGACATGTAGCGCTCGAACTCTTCGAGCACGCGCGATGCCTCGACCGTGAAGTCCTCGTCGGCCGCGAGCTCCGCCCATCGCGCGGCCGAAACGTCGCGCAGCACCGGAATCGGATTGCGGTGGCGCGCCCACGCCGTGGAGTCGATGCGCCCGAACAGGTTGGTCGCTCGTGGCGTCCAGCTCCACCACAGGTTGTAGGCGAGCTCGCCCAGGCCTTCGAGCCCGGGCGGGAGGTTGAAACCGATCCCGGGCAGGGTCGGAACACGTACGGAGGTCGTCATGGAGAAGGGATGATACGGGACGATCACGGTCGGACGTGCCGGCCCGCTCGCGACGCGCTACGCTATCGACCCTGATGGATGGCTACTCGATCAAGGAGGCCGCCGAGCTGCTCGGCGTCCCGCGTCGACGCGTCCGCGAGCTGATCGCGAGCGGGGTGCTGCTCGGCATCACTGATCGCAGCGGCGCTTCACGGGTCCATCTCAAGCCGCCCGGTGACGCCCCTGCCGTCTCGACCGATGCGGCGCACGAGTCGACCGCCGGGGGCGCGACCGAAGAGGCGAGCCCGTTCAGGGAGCTGCTGAACGAGTTCCGAAACCTCACCGAGCGCTACGGACAGGCACTGCTGGCGCTCGGCGAGGCACGCGGCGAGACCGCTGCGCTGCGTTCTCGTCTCGACCAGCTCGAGACGCACGTCGACCTTCGCCTGCCCGGACCGTCCGCGACGTCCGTCGACTGGCATGCGCCGGTGGGTGCCACGCCCGCGCAACCCGTTGAGCAGGAACCGGTCGAGGCGACGCCCGACGAGCACGAGGCGGAGGAGCCGCCTCGCCGCCGCGGCCGTCGTCATGCCTTCTCGGAGTTCGCGGAGGCGCTCGCGCGCGCGGAGGATCCGAATGCGGCCGACCTTCCGGAGCCGGTCGAGGCATCCGCCGCCGCATCGCTGCCCGATCTCGAGCTTCCGCAGCCGGAGCCCGCCGCGATGGGCGTGGAGCATGAGCCGGCCGAAGCGCCGGCCGAGCCAGCTGTGCCGCCCGTCGAGATGTCCGAAGAGACGATGGAGAGCGAGCCGGACCGCGAGCCGGAGGCGCAATTCGAGGCGCAGGCGGCGGACGCGGGAGCCGCCGCGGTCGAAGCCGAGGAAGTCTCGTTCGAAGCCGAGGAAGTCTTGTTCGGGGAGCCGGCGACGGGCGGCGAGACGGAAGCCGAGGCCGAGCAGGAGGCGCTGGACCAGGAGTCCCAGGTGGTCGGCGAACGCGCGGAGGCGTCGGCCGTCGAAGGCGAGGGGCCGCAGCCGGAGCTCGAGCTCAGCGCCGAGGCCGATACCGAGCAGGAGATCCAGGCGCAGGCGGCGGATCTCGAGGACCAGGAGGTCGTGCCCGTCGAGGCGGCAGCCTTCGCAGCCGAACCCGAGCCGGCAGGCGCTCCCGAGATCGCTTCGATCCCTGTCGACGAATCGCCGGCGCCGATCGAAGAGCCTGCACCACCGATCGAGGAGCCCGCACCGCCGATTCCCTCCGAGCCGACGATCCTGGCCGAGGGACCGTACTCGGCCGACCTCGAGGAGCCGGACTGGATCGACGAGGGCGAGTACACGTGGCTCGATGCGGCCGACGTCGAGGCGATGCCGGCGCAGGAGGCCGAAGCCGAGGCGGCCAGCGCTAACCTCACCGCCGACGACGCGAGCGCCGCATCGGTCGCTTCCGAAGGTGGCGCCGACGAGGGGCCGTCACCGGCCACCGAGGGCGCGACCGAAACGCCGGCCGTCGAGGCGAACGAGGGCGAGGTCGAGCTCATGTGGCTCGGGGCCGAGCGCGAGGATGGCGATCGTTACGCGGCGGAGCTCGAGGTGGCGAGCTTCGGACAGCCGCCATCCCACGTGGACGTCGCGGCGGAGCGCATCGCGTCGGGCATGGTTGATCGGACCGCGGACGTCGCGACCCCATCCGAGCCTGCCTCCGACGACGCGCCGTCGGATGGAGCGGCATCGGATGGTGCGCCGTCGAATGAGCTGAGCCGGATCGCACAGGACCAGGGCTGGGACGAGAGTGAGGTCGAGGCGATCCGCAGCCTCCTCGGAGGAACGCCGATCGGCGACACGGCCCCGGTCGTCGCTCCAGCCCTCGACGAGCAGCCGGTCGCCCAGGAGGAGCGGCCGCCCGAGCCGTCATCACCGCCGACCTGGCCGCGACAGGACCGCGTGACGCGACTGACCCTCCCGGGAGCGCGTGACCTGGATGACGCGCTGGCGGCGCTGCGCCATGGCGCAATCGACGAGCCCACGAGTGGCGCGACCGCGAGTGACGCAAGCGCGCATGACACGACCGCGCGAAGCGAGGCTGACGCCACGGAACCGGGCGAGCCGCGGGTCGAGGACTTGCCGTCGGGAGTGGAGCAGGGTTCGGAGGGCGAGCCGGAATGGCTGCGTGGTCGGCGCGACCCCGCAGCGCGTGCCTACCGCCGGCTGCGTCGCATCTTCCCCAGCTGAACGGTTGCCGCACATGGCAGCGCTGCACGGGACGGTCGGACTCGTGGTTCTGGTGGTGCTGGCGCTGTTCGCGATCATCGCCGGAGGTGCGGCCTGGCTCGACCGCTGGCCGGCGCTGATCCTCAACCTCCGCTGGGTGGTGGGAGCACTTCTCGTCGCGCAGGTCGCGCTCGGGGCGCTCGTGTATCTCTCGGGAGCGCGCCCGTCCGACGGGCTGCACCTGCTGTACGGGCTCGCCATTCTCGCCGTTCTTCCGGTCGCCTCCTCCTTCGCGGCCGACGCGCCTTCCCGATCCCGCAGCGGCGTGATGGCGGCCGCCGGCCTCATCGGCGTGCTGCTGGCGTGGCGACTGCTGTCCACCGGTTGAGATGACGTTCCCCAGGTTGCTCGTCGCCTGCGCCGGCGCGACGGTCGCGGCACTCGCGCTCATCGCCGCCGGCGGGCGCTCGTACGGCACGGCGCGCGCGGCGTCTCCGTCTCCGACGCCCGATGGCGCCGCCCTCTACGCGGCGTCGTGCGCGTCCTGTCACGGCGCAGACGGGCAGGGCACCGACTTCGGCCCGACCCTGGTGGATGTGGGTGCCGCGGCGGCCGACTTCCAGCTGCGGACCGGGCGCATGCCGTACGCCGAGCCGCCCGGCCAGCAGGCGAGACGCAAGCCGCCGGCCTTCGACGACGCGCAGATCCGTGCGCTCGTCGCGCAGGTTGCCTCCTTCGGCGACGGGCCGGCGATTCCGACGGTGACGACCGATCCGGCGAAGCTGTCGAAGGGGCAGCAGCTGTTCGTCGCCAACTGCGCACCGTGTCACGGCGCAACCGCCAACGGCGGAGCGGTCGGCGGCGGCGCGGTCGCCCCGGGCCTCGGCCAGGCCACCGCGCTACAGGTCGCCGAGGCGATGATCGCCCCGCCGGGGCAGATGCCCGCCTTCCCCCTTCCGGCCGATCAGCGTGACGCCATCGCCACGTACGTGGAGTACGCGCGCGACGCCCCGAACCCCGGCGGCTTCTCGATCGGCGGCATCGGCCCGGTCCCGGAGGGATTCGTCGCCTGGCTGCTCGGCGTGGGAGCGCTCGTCGCGATCGCGGTGCTGATCGGGCGGCCATGGACGCGCAAGGGTGGCGACGAGGAGCACGTCGGGTGAGGGCGGAACGCGCGGTCGCCGTCGCGCTGGTGGTCTCGATGATCGCCTCAGCCGGCCTCGGCGTGGTGTACCTCGTGATGGGTGCGAGCCCGCAGCTCGAAGGTGTCCTGCTCGCGATCGCGCTCGGCGGGGCGGGCGTGGCGATCGTGGTGTGGGCCATCGGCCTGCTGCACGCGCCGGTCGAGGAGGAGCCGCGGCATCCCCTCGGATCGCGGGAGGAGCGCGCGGAGGCCGCGTACGCGCTCGACCTCGAGTCAATCACGCGCCGTCGCTTCCTGGTGCGGCTCCTGGGCGGCGCAGGAGCGCTGCTCGCCGCGGCGCTGGTGCTCCCGGCGTTCTCCCTCGGGCCGCAGCCACGCCGCCAGTTGTTCACGACCGGATGGGGAGCCGGCAAGCGGGTCGTCGGCGCGGACGGCCAGCCGATCCGCGCGCGCGACGTGATGGAGGAGACGGTGCAGACCGTCTTTCCCGAGGCGGATGTCGGTCGCGCCGACAGCCAGACCCTGATCCTGCGGGTCGCGCCCGAGGATCTGCGGCTGCCCTCCGGTCGCGAAGCCTGGGCGCCGGAGGGGATCGTCGCCTACTCCAAGGTCTGCACCCACGCCGGCTGCCCGGTCGGGCTCTACCGAGCGCAGCAGCACGCCCTGCTGTGTCCGTGTCACCAGTCGACCTTCGACGTCCTGCGCGGCGCGGTCCCGATCTTCGGACCCGCGGCGCGACCGCTGCCGCAGCTGCCGCTCGATGTCGACGCCGAGGGATACCTCGTCGCGCGCGGCGACTTCTCGGAGCCGGTCGGTCCGTCGTTCTGGAACATGACGCAGGGCGCGCCGGCGGGGGAGGACTAGGGTGCTGCACTGGTTCGACGAGAGGCTGGGCGTCGCCGACTGGGCGCGCAGCGGCCTGCGCAAGATCTTCCCCGATCACTGGTCGTTCCTGCTCGGCGAGGTGGCGCTCTTCTGCCTGGTCGTGCTGGTCCTGACCGGCGTCTTCCTGACCCTGTTCTACGTGCCCGATGCGACGCCGGTGACCTACGACGGCCCGTATGCGCCGCTCAGGGGCCAGCAGGTCTCGGCGGCGTATCGCTCGGTCCTGGAGCTCAGCTTCGAGGTGCGCGCCGGCCTGGTGATGCGCCAGGTGCACCACTGGGCGGCGCTCGTCTTCGTCGGCGCGATCGTGGTGCACATGCTCCGCATCTTCTTCACCGGTGCCTTCCGAAAGCCGCGTGAGATCAACTGGCTCGTCGGCATCGGCCTGATCAGCATGGCATTGGCGATGGGCGTCACCGGCTATTCGCTGCCGGACGACCTCCTCTCCGGGACCGGCCTTCGTATTCTCTACTCGGTCGTGCTGAGCATCCCGTTCATCGGCCCGTACCTGGCCTTCCTGGTCTTCGGCGGGGAGTTCCCGACCGCCACCATCGTCAGCCGCCTCTTCGTCTTCCACGTCATGCTGCTGCCGGCGCTCCTGCTCGGCGGCGTGGCGGTCCACCTCGCGATCCTGTGGCGCCAGAAGCACACCCAGTACCCGGGCCCCGGCCACACCGAGACCAACGTGGTGGGCAAGAGCTTCTGGCCGTCGCAGGTCTTCAAGTCCACCGGGCTGATGCTGCTCACCGCGGCCGTGCTGGCGCTGATGGGCGGCCTGGTGCAGGTGAATCCGATCTGGAGCTACGGCCCGTTCATCCCGACCACGGTCTCCGCTCCGGCCCAGCCGGACTGGTACATCGGCTGGGTCGATGGCGCGCTGCGCCTCTTCCCGCCGATCGAGGTCACCACCCTCGGCATCACCGTGCCGTCGCCGTTCATCCCGGGCGTGCTGCTGCCGGGCATCGCGTTCGGAGTGCTCACCCTGTGGCCGTTCATCGAGCGACGCTTCGTGACGCACGACGACCGATCGCACGAGCTCCTCGATCGGCCGGCGGACAGTCCGTTCCGGACCTCGCTGGGCGTGGCGGCGGTGATCATCTTCGTCGTCGCCACCATCGCCGGCGGCAACGACGTGGCGGCCGTCATCTTCAACGTGCCGGTCGAGACGATGACGAACGTCCTGCGGGTGCTCATCCTCGTCGGTCCCGTGGTGGGCTTCGCCGTGACGTGGTGGATCTGCCGCGAGCTCCGGGACCAGCCGCGCGGCGAGCGCCGTAGCGATCGGATCGTGCTGCGCAGAACGCCGGACGGCGGGTTCGAGGAGGTCGAGCAGACGGACTGAGCGCCAGCGGGGCACGCCGATGTTTGCGTGAATGGTTCCGTTGTGCTATATAGTTATGGTGTCAGTAAGTAATCCGGGCGCCGCTGCGGCCGCGTCCGAAACGACCGGAGCCGATCCGGAGCTCGAGGCGCTGCTCTCCGAGCTGTCGCCGATCATCTCCCAGGAACGCTGCGCCTTTGCGCAACGCTGTCGAGAGCTTTCGCTCAGCACCGGCCACCTGCACCTGATGGCCCTGCTCGACAGCCACGGGTCCATGTCGATGACGCAGCTCGCCGAGCAGCTCGACGTGGCGCTGCCGAATGCCAGCGGCCTCGTCGAGCGGGCACACGAGCGGGGAGCGGTCGAGCGGGTCCACGACGATGGCGATCGCCGCGTCGTGATGGTTCGCCTCACCGAATCGGGCACCGCGCTGCTGCGCGATCTCGAGCTGATCCGTCGCCGGCGGCTGGCGCTCGCCCTGCGCGAGATGACCACGACGCAGCGCCACCAGCTGCTCCAATCCATGCATGCACTGCGCCTCGCGTTCGAGCGCGTGAACGCGATCAAGGAGAACAATTGATGACGAACGGCGCACCGCGCCCGACCGATGCCGCGATCGCCCGGGACGACGGGCCGCTGCACATCGACCCGCGTGCCAGGTTCGAGATCCTGGGCGCCATCATGCTGGCGCTCTTCCTGTCGGCGCTCGATCAGACCATCGTCGGCACGGCGCTGCCACGGATCGTGACGGACCTCCACGGCAACGACCTGTACGTCTGGGTCGTGACGGTCTACCTGTTGACCAGCACGGTGACCGGCCCGATCTACGGCAAGATCTCGGACCTCTTCGGCCGGCGCCCGATGATGATGCTCGGCATCAGCATCTTCCTCGCCGGCTCGATCCTGTCGGGGCTCTCGCAGGAGATGTGGCAGCTCGTGGCGGCGCGCGGATTCCAGGGGCTCGGCGCAGGCGCCATCTTCCCGATCAGCCTCGCCGTCATCGGCGACCTTTTCACCCCGCGTGAGCGCGGCAAGTACCAGGGACTGTTCGGCGCGGTGTTCGGCATCTCCGCGCTCATCGGTCCGTTCCTGGGCGGCTTCCTGACCGACAACCTGTCCTGGCACTGGGTCTTCTTCGTGAACGTGCCGGTCGGCGCGGTGGCGCTCTACATCATCTGGAGGCTCCTGCCGCCGATCAAGCACCCGGAGGCGGCGCGCTCGATCGACTACCTCGGCAGCGCGGTCTTCGCGGCGGCGATCGTGCCGATCCTCATCGGCCTCACCAACAAGCAGACCGGCGACTGGACCGATCCGTTCGTGGGTGGCCTGATCCTGCTGGGCCTGCTCTTCACAGCCGTCTTCGTGTGGGTCGAGTCCCGTGCGCCCGAGCCGATCGTGCCGCTCGGCCTGTTCCGCAACCGCACGTTCACCGCCTCGATCATCGCCGTCTTCCTGGCCGCGTTCGGCTTCTTCGGCGCCATCATCTTCGTGCCGCGCTGGTTCCAGGTCGTCTACGGCTCGTCGGCGACCGAGTCGGGCTACCAGATGTTCCCGCTGCTGATCGGGCTGCTCGGCAGCTCCATCGCGTCGGGGTACCTGATCAGCAGGACCGGCCGCTACAAGTGGCTGGTGGTCGTGGCGCTGGCGGTCATGTCGGTCGGGCTGCTGCTGATGACCAACCTGCGCGCGGAGACCGACTTCTGGGTCCTGGCGCTGTGGATGTTCATCTCCGGCGTGGGCCTGGGGCCGACCATGGCCGCGTTCACCATCGTGGTGCAGAACGCGGTGCCGTTCCAGCAGCTCGGCGTCGCCACCAGCGACCTCACTTTCTTCCGCCAGGTCGGCGGGACGGTGGGCCTGGCCTTCGCCGGCACGCTGTTCGGCAACGCGCTGACGGCCGAGGTGCCGAAGCAGCTGACCGCGGCCGGGGTGCCGCAGCAGCTCGTCGCGCAGCTCGGCTCCGGCCGGGTGAGCAACAGCGACATCGGCTCGGTCGGCAATCTCGGCGCCCAGATCCTGGCCAACACGCCTCCGCAGTTCAAGCCGGTGGTCGAGCCCCTGATCCCGAACATCGTCGCAGGCTTCCACGAGGCGTTCAGCCTCGCCATCGGCAGCGCGCTGTGGCTCGGCGTGGGGGCCGCGATCATCTCGGTGGTCGTCGTCTTCTTCGGACTGCCCGAGCTCCCGCTGCGGCGCCACTTCGGTGCGGCGGCCGTCGCGGAGGGCGAGGCGCTCGAAGAGGGCGGCGGGTTCGAGGGCGCGGAGGACGCGTCCCGTGGGCCTGCGGCGGGCTCCCCGGTCGCCCTCGCCGAGCAGCGCTCCGGCGAGCGCGACGAGCGCGACGAGCGCGAGCGGCGGATCAGGTTCGGCGAGCGCTAGCCGCTCGAGCCACCCGTCTCACGCGCGGCCCCGTGGCCGGGGCGGGGTCAGCGCGCGTCCAGCTGCGTCACCCAGCCCCAGATCGTTCCGGCGATCATCACCAGTCCGGGCAGCAGCAGCCACGGCCCGTAGACGAGGCCGAGGGCGACGAGCAGCGCCCCGACGCCGGCCATGAGCGGCCACATGCTGCGGGCGGGAATCGGCTCCAGGCCCGCGGCCAGAGGCTCGTCGCTCGTCGATCCGTGACGCTCGTCGAAGCCAAGCGTTCGGAAGACCGCGGCCCCCACGCGGGCGACGCCGGACGAGCCGGGCGGCACGATCTCGTCACGAGAATGGCGCACCAGCGCGCCGACCACGACGATGAAGGCCAGCGCGGCGATGACCACGGCAGCCAGCAGCACGCTGCCGGCGACCTCGTAGCTCACGAACCAGTAGATGACGCCGAGCACCGCCGCGTAGACCGCGGTGCGCAGGAAGAAGCGCAGCTCCTCAGCCATCCGCGTCCCTCTGGTGGTCGGCAGCGTGCCTGGCATCGAAGACCGGCCGCTCGCTGCGGATCGGGGGCAGCGAGGTGAAGTTGTGGTGCGGCGGCGGCGACGTCGTCCACCACTCCAGCGAGTAGCCGCCCCACGGGTCGTTGGCGGCGATCGCCCCGCGGCGCAGGAAGACCGACGACGCGACGTTCCAGACGAAGATCAGGACCGAGATGGCGATGAACGCCGAGCCGATGGTGATGAGCACGTTGAGCTGGGTCCAGGCCGTGTTCGCGGCGGGATAGTCGGCCACTCGCCGCGGCATGCCGTCCAGCCCCAGCTGGTGCATCGGGAAGAAGGTCAGGTTCATGCCGATCAGCATCAGCCAGAAATGCCAGCGTCCGAGCCGCTCGGACAGCAGCCGTCCGGTCATCTTCGGCATCCAGAAGTAGAAACCCGAGAAGGCGGCGAAGACCGAGCCGCCGAAGAGCACGTAGTGAAAGTGCGCGACGACGTAGTACGTGTCGTGCACCGCGTAGTCGATGGCCGGCGACGCCAGGAACGGCCCGGTGATGCCGCCGACGAGGAACATGAACAGGAAGCCGATGGCGAACAGCATCGGTGTCTGGAAGCTGATCCGGCCCCGCCACATGGTGGCGATCCAGTTGAAGAACTTCACCCCGGTCGGGATGGCGATCGCCATGGAGGTGACGGCGAAGAACAGGTTGCTGACGACGCCGGTGGTGAACATGTGATGCGCCCACACGCTGAAGCTGAAGGCGCCGATGAGCATGGTCGCGAAGACGAACCCGCGGTAGCCGAAGACCGGCTTGCGGCTGAATACCGGGATCACCTCGGTCACGATGCCGAAGAAGGGCAGGATCAGGATGTAGACCTCGGGGTGGCCGAAGAACCAGAACAGGTGCTGCCACAGGATGGCGCTGCCGCCCTGCGCCGGCTCGAAGAACGAGCCGCCGATGGTGCGGTCGATGAACAGCATCACCAGCGCCGAGGTGAGCACCGGGAAGGTGATCAGGATCAGCAGCGAGGTGACCAGGATGTTCCAGGTGAAGATCGGCAGCCGGAACATCGTCATGCCGGGCGCGCGCATGGTGAAGGTGGTGGCGATGAAGTTCACCGCCCCCAGGATCCCCGACGTGCCGCTCATGATCAGCCCCATGACCCACAGGTTGGAGCCGGCGCCCGGGGAGTAGGTGCCGTCCGAAAGCGGCGCGTATCCGGTCCAGCCGAAGGCCGCCGCCCCGCCGGCGGTGAGGAACCCTGAGAAGGCGGTCAGGCCGCCGAACAGGAAGAGCCAGTACGTGAAGGCGTTCAGGCGCGGGAACGCGACGTCCGGCGCGCCGATCTGCAGCGGCAGGAAGAAGTTGGCCAGGCCGATGGCGACCGGGGCGGCGAAGAAGAAGATCATCCCGGTTCCGTGCATCGTGAACAGCTGGTTGTACGAGTAGCGGTCCATGAACTGCAGGCCCGGCGCCGTCAGCTCCGCGCGCATCAGCAGCGACAGCAGGCCGGAGAGCAGGAAGAAGACGAGCCCGGAGAAGATGTAGAGCAGGCCGATCCTCTTGTGATCGGTGGTGGTGATCCACTCGATCGGGCCCGTGCGCGTGGGCCCCGTGGCCGGCGGCGGCCCGTCGAGCCGGTCGAGCTCGGCGGTCGTCATGGCGATGCCGGGGTGGAGCGCTGCTGCGCCTGGCGCCAGGCGTCGAAGGCGGCAGGCGAAACGGCGCGAATGCTGAACAGCATGTCGGAGTGCAGCAGACCGCAGAACTCCGCGCATTGGCCGGAGAAGGTGCCCTCGCGGTCGACCGTCATGCTGACGTGGTTGACGATCCCCGGCACGGCGTCGCGCTTGATCAGGAAGCTCGGCACGTAGAACGAATGGATCACGTCGGGCGAGGTGATGACGAACTCGATCGGCCGTCCCACCGGCACCACGATCTGCGGCGGCTGTCCGGTGCGGCCGATGACCCGGATCCCGTCGTCCGGGTAGGTGAAGCGCCATTGCCACTGGAAGCCTTCGACGTCGATGCGCAGCGCGCCGTCGCCCGCACCGCGGTCGACGTTGGCCAGTACCTGGGCGCTGATGACGAACAGGCCGACGACGAGCAGTGTGGGAAGCGTCCACCACACGATCTCGAGCGGGACGTTGGTGCGCGTCTGGGCCGGCAGCGCGTCGTGCGGCCGTGAGCGGTAGCGGACGATGCTCCAGGTGATCAAGCCCGCCACGATCGCGAACACTCCCACCGCGGCCAGCATGAACGTGCCGTACAGTGCGGCGACGCTGGCCGCCCGGTCGGTCGCCGGAGCGGGCGCGCAGCCGCACAGCAGGACTACCAGGGCGGCGGTCGACAGCGCGGCTGCGACCAGCGTTCGGCGCGTGATTCCGACGACGTGCATGGCTTAGCTCAATGCTACTGCCGGGGCTTGAGCGATCGAACGCTGCAACGATCGTGCCGGTACCATCGCCTGCATGGTCGTCCACGGTCCGCGCAGCGCCCTGGTCGTCGTCGATGTGCAGAACGACTTCGCCGATCCTGCGGGCTCGCTGGCGGTGCGAGGCGGCGACGCCATCATCGGCCGCATCAACGAGGAGGTCGTGCGGGCGAGGGAGGCCGGCGCGCTGGTGGTCTACAGCCAGGACTGGCACCCCGAGGTGACCCCGCACTTCGCGCGTGACGGGGGCACCTGGCCGGTCCACTGCGTCCATGACACGTGGGGCGCGCAGCTGCACCCGTCCCTGGTCGTCGATGGCGAGCGGGTCCGCAAGGGAATCGGCGGCGAGGACGGCTACTCGGCGTTCACGGTCCGCGACCCGCGCAGTGGCGAGGAACGCTCGACGGAGCTCGAGGCGCTGCTGCGTCGCGCGGGCGCCGATCGGGTCGTCGTCGTCGGTCTCGCGACCGACTACTGCGTCCGCGCCACCGTGCTGGATGCGTGTCGCCTGGGCTTCGCCACCACGATCCTGACCGATGCGGTCGCGGCGGTCGACCTCGAGCCGGACGACGGCGCTCGTGCCCTCGCCGAAATGGCCGATGCGGGGGCCGTCCTCGAATAGCTATCGCAAGGGTATTGCGATCGCGAATTCCTCGCGTATACTCCGCCGCGTCGGGCCGCTTCGAGGCGGCGCGCAGGCAACCTTCCCTCCCCTCACCGCGTCGGGTGCGTCGGCTCACGGGGCAGCGGCAAGACCCGTGGCCGGCGTCGCCAAGCAGCGTTGGTTGCTCGACGTGTCAACCATTCAGGGAGGGGTCCTTCGTGGCCTACACCGATCAGGTGCTCACCTGCAGCGACTGTGGGATCGACTTCGTCTTTTCCGCGTCCGAGCAGGAATTCTTCGCGCAGAAGGGTTTCGCCTCTGCGCCCAAGCGCTGCTCGTCGTGCCGTGCCCAGCGTCGCGCGTCGGGCAACGGCGGCGGCGCCAGCTACGGCAACGGCAACGGCGCCAGCTACGGCGGCGGCGGCGGGTATGCGCGTGGCCCGCGCGAGATGTTCGACGCGGTCTGCGCGCGCTGCGGCAAGGACACCCAGGTCCCGTTCCGCCCCACGGGCGCCCGACCGGTGTACTGCAGCGACTGCTTCCGCCTGATGCGCGGCTAGCTTCACTCCCAGCGCTGCGCAACGGCCCTCGTCTCGGCGGGGGCCGTTCGCGTGCCTGGGGTCGCCGAGCGAGCGAGCGCCCGGCGGGCATCCGCGGTCCCGGTCGTATCATGGTTCCGCACCCAAAAAGATCGGCAGACAACTTGCGGAGCCGTATGGCATATGAACGACCTCGAACGTTGGCGTGAGCTCGGGCAGCAGCTCCGCGTCGACTCCATTCGCTCCAGCGCCGCTGCGGGATCAGGGCATCCCACCTCTTCGATGTCGGCCGCCGACCTGATGGCGGTCCTCATGTCGCGTTACCTGCACTACGACTTCGACGCACCCCGCAATCCGAACAACGATCACCTCATCTTCAGCAAGGGCCATGCGTCGCCGCTGCTCTACTCGATGTACCGGGCGGCCGCCGCAATCAGCGACGAGGAGCTGCTCACCTTCCGCAAGCAGGGCAGCCGCCTGCAGGGGCACCCGACGCCGGTGCTGCCGTGGGTGGACGTCGCCACCGGCTCCCTCGGCCAGGGGCTGCCGATCGGCGTCGGCGTCGCGCTGGCCGGGAAGCGCCTCGACCGGCTGCCGTATCACGTATGGGTGCTGTGCGGCGACTCCGAGATGGCCGAGGGCTCGATGTGGGAGGCGATCGAGCACGCCGCGTTCAACAACCTGGACAACCTCACCGCCATCGTCGACGTCAACCGGCTGGGACAGACCGGCGAGACGATGCACGGCTGGGACCTCGACTATTTCAAGGCGCGCTTCGACGCCTGCGGCTGGCACGCCATCGAGCTCGACGGCCATGACGTGGAGGCGATCGACGCCGCCTTCGCCGAGGCCGTGGCCACCAGCGGCCGGCCCAGCGTGCTGCTGGCGAAGACGATCAAGGGCAAGGGCGATCCCGCCGTGGCGAACAAGAACGGAGCGCACGGCAAGGTGGTGCCCAACCCCGAGGAGGCGATCCGCGACCTGGGCGGGGAGCGGAACATCCGCGTCGAGGTGCCGAAGCCCGAGTCGAGCGGCGAGCCGCATCGGTTCGAGACGTCGGGAGCGCTCGAGCTGCCGCGCTACGAGGTCGGCGGCAAGGAAGCGGTGCGCAAGGCGTATGGCGAAGCGCTCGCCGCCCTGGGCCGCGCGCGCGGCGACGTCGTCGCCCTCGACGGCGAGGTGAGCAACTCCACCTACTCCGAGATCTTCAAGGAGGCGCATCCCGAGCGCTATTTCGAGATGTACATCGCCGAGCAGCAGCTCGTCGCCGCAGCGGTCGGGCTGCAGGTTCGCGGATGGCGGCCGTACGCGAGCACGTTCGCGGCCTTCCTGTCGCGCGCCTACGACTTCGTGCGCATGGCAGCCATCAGCCAGGCCGACATGTGCCTGGTGGGCTCGCACGCGGGGGTCAGCATCGGCGAGGACGGACCGTCCCAGATGGCGCTCGAGGACATCGCCAGCCTGCGGGCGGTCTTCGGCAGCACCGTGCTGTATCCCAGCGACGCGAACCAGGCGGCACGGCTCGTCGCTGAAATGGCCGATACGAGCGGGATCGTCTTCCTGCGCGCCACGCGCGAGAAGACGCCGGTGATCTACGGCCCCGACGAGGAGTTCCGGATCGGCGGCAGTCGGGTCGTGCGACGCGACGATGACGACGAGGTGACCCTGATCGGCGCCGGGATCACGCTGCACGAGGCGCTGAGCGCGGCCCAGACCCTGGCCGACGAGGGCATCTCGGCCCGCGTCATCGACCTCTACAGCGTCAAGCCTATCGACGCCGACACGCTCGTCGAGGCAGCCCGTGACACGGGGCGCTTCGTGACGGTCGAGGACCACGCCGCCCAGGGCGGCATCGCCGATGCGGTGCTCGAGGTCTTCGCCGATCGGCCCGAGAAGCCGCGAGTCAAGGTCCTGGCGGTTCGCGAGCTCCCCGGTTCGGCGACGCCCGAGCAGCAGCTCGCCGCCGCCGGCATCGACGCCGCGCACATCGCCGAGGCGGCGCGGCAGCTCGTCCACGAGCCGGCCGCCGCCGGCGCGCGATGAGCACCACCAAGGAGGACGTTCCGACCATGAACAGGCTGCAGCGGCTGTACGCCGAGCAGGACCAGAGCCCGTGGATCGACTTCATCGACCGGGACCTCATCACCAGCGGCAAGCTCGACGCGTTCATCAAGGACGGCATCCGCGGCCTGACCAGCAATCCCACGATCTTCGGCAAGGCGGTCGCCAGCGGGCAGTACGACGAGCTGATCAGGCGCGAGATCGACGCCGGCCACGCGAACGAGCAGATCTTCGAGGAGATCGCGGTCGCCGACGTCGGGTGATGCCGCAGACGCGCTGCGCCGTGTTCACGACGAGTCCGCGGGGACGGATGGCTTCGCCTCGATCGAGGTCGAGCCCAGCCTCGCCGACGACACGCAGGGCACCGTCGAGCGGGCGCGGCACCTCTGGGCGCGACTCGGCCGACCGAACGTGTTCATCAAGATCCCGGCGACCGAGGCCGGCATCCCGGCCGTGGAACAGGCGGTGGGCGACGGGATCAACGTGAACATCACCCTCATGTTCAGCGTCGAGGTCTACCGTCGCGTGGCGCGCGCCTACCTGGCCGGCATCCGGCGCCGCATCGCCGAGGGTCACGACGTGCGCCGGCAGGCATCGGTCGCCAGCTTCTTCGTCAGCCGGGTCGACACCAAGGTCGACAAGCAGCTGGAAGCGCTCGGCGCGCAGGAGGCGCTCGCGCTGCGCGGCAAGGCGGCGGTCGCGAACGCGCGCATGGCATACGCCGCGTACCAGGAGATCTTCGAAGGCGCCGAGTTCGAGGAGCTGCGAGCCGCCGGAGCGCAGGTCCAGAAGTGCCTGTGGGCCAGCACCTCGACCAAGAACCCGGCGTACCCGGATGTCCTGTACGTCGAGCAGCTGATCGGACCGCGGACGGTCAACACCATGCCGCTCGACACGATCGAGGCATTCCTGGATCACGGCACCGTCGAGCGCACCATCGATCGCGACGTCGAGGGAGCGCGACGCGAGCTGGAGCGGCTCGAATCGGCCGGCGTGAGCATGACCCGCGTGACGGACGAGCTCATCGAGGAGGGCGTGGCCGCCTTCGGCAAGTCCTTCGACGAGCTGATCGAGACAATCGACAGCCAGCGAAAGGCGCTCGCGAGCGCGTGAGCACCGGGGGCCAGGGCGTGCAATCCGGACTCGACGCCGCCGTCGCATCGCGTCTGCGGCGATGGGTGGACGATCGGGTCGCGGAACGCCTGTGGGCGAAAGACGGGACGCTGTGGTCCGCATCGGGGCATCCGGCTGAACGGGTGGCGTCGTGGCTCGGCTGGCTCGACCTGCCGACCTCGATGCGGGACCGCATCCCCGAGCTGGAACAGCTTGTCCGTTCGATCCGCGAGGATGGCTACACGCGCGCAGCGGTGCTCGGCATGGGCGGATCCTCGCTGGCGCCCGAGCTCTTCGCCGATGCCTTCCGCGGGGGCGCGACGGGGGATGAGGGCCTGGAGCTGCGCATCCTCGACTCGACGCATCCCGCGGCGGTGCGTGGCTTTCGCGACTGGGCCACCGCCGCGCGCACGATCTTCTGCGTCAGCTCCAAGTCCGGCAGCACCACCGAGCCGAACGCCTTTCATGCCGAGATGTCGTCGGTCGCCCCGGCGCTCGACTTCGTCGCCATCACCGATCCGGGCAGTCCGCTCGAGGAGCTGGCCCGCGCGCAGGGCTTCCGCGCCATCGTCGAGGCGCCGCCCGACGTCGGCGGGCGGTACTCCGCGCTCACCGTCTTCGGTCTGCTCCCCGCGGCACTGCACGGCGTGGAGCTCGCCGCCCTTCTGGATCGCGCCGAGGGGATGGCCAGCCGCTGCCGCGCGATCGCGACCGAGAACCCCGGGCTGGAGCTCGGCGCGTTCATCGGCGAGGCGGCCGTCGCCGGCCGCGACAAGCTGACGATCCTCACCTCGTCACGCTTGGCCGCCTTCGGGGACTGGGTCGAGCAGCTCGTGGCCGAGAGCACCGGCAAGGCCGGGACCGGGATCGTCCCGGTCGTCGGCGAACCGGTGGGCGACGCGTCGCGCTACGGCGACGACCGCTGCTTCGTCATGCTCACCGGCACCGACGAGCCGGACACCGAGTGGGCCGGGATGGCCGAGCATCTGGCGCGCCTGGGGCACCCGGTGCGTCGCATCCGCATCCGCGAGCCGCTCGACATGGGCGCGGAGTTCGTCCGCTGGGAGGTGGCGACCGCCGCCGCCGGCATCGTGCTCGGCATCGACCCGTTCGACCAGCCGAACGTGCAGGAGAGCAAGGACGCCACGCGGTCGCTGCTGGACGAGGCGAACCGCAGCGGGTACCTGCAGGCGCCGCCTCCGCTGGTCAGCGAGGACGGCATCGCGGCCTACGCCGATCCATCGGTGCTCGGCGATGCTCCCGTCAGCGTCGCGGGCGCAGTGCGCCAGCTGCTCTCGCTCGCCACGCCGGGCGACTACCTGGCGCTGCTTGCCTATCTCCCCCGCGATCGCGCCGTGGAGGCGTCGCTGCAGCGGCTGCGGGCGCAGGCGCGCGACGCCCTGCGCCTCGCCACCACGCTCGGCTTCGGGCCGCGATTCCTGCACTCGACCGGGCAGCTGCACAAGGGCGGCCCGCCGAGCGGCGTCTTCCTGCAGATCACCGCCGAGCCGGAGCACGACCTGCCAATCCCGGGCTGGGACGAGACGTTCGGCCTGCTCATCGCCGCGCAGGCGCTCGGCGACCTGCAGTCGCTCCAGCGACGTGGCCGTCGCGTGCTGCGGCTGCATCTTGCCGATCCGGCCGACGGGCTGCGCCGCATCGGGGAGATGTTCGACGAAGCGCTGTCGGTCCTGCTGACCGCCTGACGAAAGGAGAGGACCAACCGTGCAGATCGGTATCTGCGGCCTCGGCCGCATGGGCGCCGGGATGGCTCGCCGGCTGGCGCGTGGCGGCCACGAGGTCGTGGTCTGGAACCGGACCGAATCGGTCGCGACCGACCTCGCCGGCGAGGAGGACAACGCCGGCAGAGTCACCGTTGCCGAGCCGATAGAGACGCTGCGCGACCGCCTCCAGCGACCGCGGCACGTGCTCATCAGCGTCCCGTCGGGCGACGCGACCGAATCGATGATCGAGCAGCTGTGCGACGTCCTGGAGGCCGGCGACGTGATCATCGACGCGGGGAACTCGAACTTCCACGACTCGGTGCGTCGCGCGGCCATGGTCGAGAAGCGTGGCCTCGGCTGGCTCGACTTCGGCGTCAGCGGCGGCGTGTGGGGCCTGCAAGTCGGGTTCTGCACCATGATCGGAGGGTCGCGCGAGCTGTTCGAGCGCGTCGAGTCGGCCGTGAAGACGCTTGCCCCCGAGGGCGGGTACCTGTACTGCGGGCCGGCGGGCGCGGGGCACTACGTCAAGATGGTGCACAACGGGGTCGAGTACGGCGTGATGCAGGCCATCGGCGAGGGCTTCGACATCCTGCATGCCTCGGAGTACGAGCTCGACCTGGCCGCGATCGCCGACATGTGGAATCACGGCAGCGTCATCCGATCGTGGCTGATGGAGCTGGCCGCCGCCGCCTTCCACCGGGAGGGCAACGACCTGCCCGACATCGCCGGCTGGGTCGCCGATTCCGGCGAGGGACGCTGGACGGTCGTCGAGGCGATCGATCGCGATGTCCCGGCGCCGGTCATCACGCTCAGCCTGCTGCAGCGCTTCCGAAGCCGGCGAGCCCCGGACAGCTACGCGGATCGCGTCCTGGCCGCCCTCAGGAACGAGTTCGGCGGGCACGCCATCAAGGCGGCGTCGCCCACGTCGGCGGTCTCCGCCGGTGACGAGGCGGCGGCCGATGACGGGGCGCCGGCCGGCGACGGCGGCCCGCGTCGGCCATGACGACCACCTCGGGCCCACGTCGCAGCGTCACCGAGCCGGACGCGCCGACGAGCGGCGGGACGACGCGAGGGCCGAGGCGAAGAGCCGCAACGACGTCCAATCCACTTCGAGCGGGGCTGCGCCTGGAGCGGATGCCCGAGCCGTGCACGATGGTCATCGCCGGCGCCACTGGGGACCTCACCGAGCGCAAGCTGGCGCCGGCGCTTTACAACCTGATGCTCGGCGGCTTCCTGTCCCCGGAGTTTACGGTGGTCGGCTTCGCTCGGCGGCCGCTGAGCGACGATGCCTTTCGGGAGCACCTCCAGAAGGGGATCGACGAGTACAGCCGCAATCGGCCGGTGAAGCCGGCGATATGGGAGTCGTTCTGCAAGGGGATCGAGTACGAGCAGGGCAACTTCGACGACCCCGCGGCGTACGTCTCGCTGCGCAAGCGGCTCGATCGGATCGACCGCGACCGCGGAACGGGCGGGAATCGGCTCTTCTACCTCGCCGTACCGTCAGCGCTGTACCCCGAGATCATCGAGCACCTGGGCAACTCCGGCCTGGCCGGAGGCCCGGGCGATGGAGCGAGGCGAGGCTGGACGCGGCTGATCATCGAGAAGCCGTTCGGCTCGGACTTCGACTCGGCGCGCGCGCTGAATCGCGAGATCAGCGGCGTCTTCGACGAGACGCAGGTCTACCGCATCGACCATTACCTCGGCAAGGAGACGGTGCAGAACCTGGCCGTCTTCCGATTCGGGAACGGCATCTTCGAGCCGATATGGAACCGTCGCTACATCGACTCCGTGCAGATCAACGTGGCGGAGACCGTGGGCGTCGAGGGTCGGGGCGAGTTCTACGACCAGACCGGCGCCCTGCGCGACATCGTGCAGAACCACGCGCTCCAGCTGCTCACCACCTTCGCCATGGAGCCGCCCGTCGAGTTTCGCGCGCAGGACCTGCGCGACGAGAAGGTGAAGGTGCTGCGCGGCATCAAGCCCGTTCCGCGCGGCGAAGTGGCTGCCAATGTCGTTCGCGGGCAGTACGTCGCCGGCTGGGTTGAGGGCGAGAAGATGCCCTCCTATCGGGACGAGCCGGAGGTCGCGCCCGACAGCGAGGCGGAGACCTTCGTCGCGCTCAGGCTCGCGATCGACTCGTGGCGCTGGGCCGGCGTGCCGTTCTACGTGCGGACGGGCAAGGCCATGCCGACGCGCGTGACCGAGATCTCCGTCCAGTTCAAGCGCGCGCCGCTGGCGCTCTTCGCCAAGGCCGGAACTCCGACCATCGAGCCCAACGTCCTCGCGGTGCGGATCCAGCCCGACGAGGGAATCCTGCTTCGCTTCGGCGCCAAGGTTCCCGGCCAGGGACTTCAGATCCGCACCGTCAACATGGACTTCCGCTACGGCAGCTCGTTCGCGGTGGACTCGCCCGACGCGTACGAGACGCTCCTCCTCGACGCCATGATCGGCGATCCGTCCCTCTTCACCCGCGACGACGAGGTCGAACGCGCCTGGGAGATCCTGGATCCGATCCTCGAGGCCTGGGACGCGGGCGACGGCGGACCGCTCCACTTCTACGCGGCGGGCACGTGGGGGCCGCCAGCCGCCGACGAGCTCATCGGGCGCGACGGCCGGGCCTGGCGACGGCCTTGACGCGCAACGGGGAACAGCGGCGCCGCGCGGCAGAGGAGCTGGCCGTTCAGCGCCACCTCGCGCGCTTCGGCGAGGCGGAGTCGCTCGCGACACCGGTGTGGGAGCAGAAGGCGACCTCGGTCCGCGCCATCGCCGACCAGCTCGCCGAGCTCTGGTCCGTGCCGACCGCGGCGGGCGCAAGCGACGGGATCGTGACCGAGAAGGGCATGCCGCACGCTCGCGCGTCGGTTCTCAACCTGATCGTCACGGTCGTCGATCCCGATGCGGCGGAGCGCGCCGTGGCGGCCATGATGGCGCTCGGCGTGCGGCACCCGTCACGCTCCATCGTCCTCGTCGCCAACCCAGAGGCTCGCGGCGGGATCGACGCGAGGATCAGCACCCACTGCAATGCGCTCGGCGCGGACGGCGATCGCATCTGCTACGACGAGGTCGTCCTCACCGTTCGCGGCGAGGCGGCTCGCCATCTGCCCGGCATCGTCGCTCCGCTGCTGGTCCACGACCTGCCGACATGCGTCTGGTGGCCCGGGGACCCTCCGTTCGGCGATCCGGTCTTCGAGCAGCTGGTGGAGATGGCGGATCGGCTCATCGTCGACAGCTCGGACTTCCGCAACCTGCTGAAGGGATATCGACGCCTCGCGACGGTCCGACACCGCAGCGGGGTGGGGGACCTCTCTTGGGAGCGCCTCGGATGGTGGCAGGAGCTCACGGCCCAGTTCTTCGACGCGCCGCGATTTCGCCGCTACCTCCCCAACCTGAACGGCCTGCTGATCCGTTACGCGGTGCGTCCGGAGACGGCGGCGCGCCCCCGCGATCGCGGGGAGGTGGTCCCCGGTGTCGCCTCGCCGATCACGCAGGCGGCGTTGTACGCGGGCTGGGTTGCCTCGCGCCTGGGCTGGAAGCGGGAGCGGGCGTACGAGCCTGCGGACGGCGGGCGCGTGCACCTGCGACTCGACGGCAGCCACGAGATGGTGGACCTGCGGCTCGAGCCCGTCGCCACGGGCGACGTCGCGCCCGGCGAGCTGGTCAACGTGCACCTCAAGGCGCTGGGCGAGACCGGCGCGGCCGAGTTCATGATCGACCGCAGCGGTGACGAGGCGATCGTGGCCACCAATGCCGACGGCATGACCGCGCTCCTCCGCTCGGTGAGGATGGAGGAGCCGAGCGAGTCGGATCTGCTCAGCGTGGACCTCGTCAGCGAGCGTCACGACCCCGTGTTCGAGAGCGCGCTGCGCGCCGCGCTGGTGTTTCTGGACGCCGCCCGGACCACCGAGGCGCGAGCGTGAGCGGAGGCCGGATCACGGTCCTCCCGACGGCGCAGGAGGTCGCGGCAGCGGCGGCGCGCCGAGTCGTGGATGCCGGCCGCGCGGCGATCGGGGAGCGGGGCGCCTTCCGGCTCGCCCTTTCGGGCGGATCGACCCCGAAGCTCGTCTACCCGCTCCTTGCCAGCGAGCCGCTGGTGTCGGCACTCGACTGGAGCAGGGTCGATTTCTTCTGGGGCGACGAGCGCTGCGTCCCTCCCGGTGATCCAAGGTCCAACTTCGGCGTGGCGGACGAGATGCTCCTCTCCCGGCTGCCCGGAGTCGAGCGCTCCCGCGTTCATCGCATGCCCGCCGACGCGGAGGACCTGGAGGACGGCGGCTGCGAGCTACGCGGACCTCCTTCGCCGCGTGTTCCGCCCGCCGCCGGGCAGCCCACCATCGTTCGACCTGATCTGGCTCGGCATGGGCCCCGACGGCCACACCGCGTCGCTCTTTCCGGGTAGCGAGGCGCTTCGGCGTGACGACAGCTGGGTCGCCGCCAACTGGTCGCCCAGCCAGGAGGAGTGGCGCATGACGCTGACCTTCCCGGTGCTCGACGCCGCGCGGGCGGTCCTGTTCGTGGTGACCGGCGCGGACAAGGCGGCGGCGCTGTCGTCGGTTCGCAGCGGAAACGAGGACCTCCCCGCCGCCCGTGTGCACGCGGCGCGCACCGATTGGCTGGTGGACACGGCGGCCGCGGCGCACGCAGCCGAGAGCTCGCCGGCGCCATGAGCGCCGCGGTGTGGCTGCTGATCGCCGTCGCCGCGGCCATCGGCGGCATCGCGGTCGGCTGGCCGGCGTGGCGGGACTACCGCCGCCGCGACGCGCGCGATTCGAACGTCGACCGCTACATGGCCTGGCGCGGAAGGGCGGTTCGGCCATCGTCGCGACCGAGCGAAGGCATGACGCGGGACGAGCGGCGCAGGATCTACATCGGTCTGGCGCTGGGGGTGGTCGCCGCCTTCTGCATCGTCGGCTTCTTCACCTACGCCTGACGCATGGCGATGCACGTGGAGCTGCTCTACGTCGAAGCGGACCCGACCTACATGCGCGCTCGCCAGAACCTGGTCGAGGTGCTCAACGAGGACGCCTTCGAGACGACGATCCAGATGATCGCGGTCGCCTCGGAGGCCGATGCGGATCTGCTCGACTTCCACGGCTCTCCCACCATCCGCATCAACGGCATCGACGTGGACCCGGCCAGCGCTCGGGCCACCGGGCTCGGGCTGCGCCAGGGCGTTCCCTCCAAGGCGGCGATTCGGGCGGCGGTGGAACGGGCGCGCGGCTGGGGCCACGGCCGTCGCTGACGGCTACACTCCGCCACGATGCTCGCCTCCGCGCTTCGAGCCTTCTTCCTGTGGCTCAGCGATCGCCGCTGGCTGGCGCGCATTGCCCTCGGCACGCCCCTGCTGCGCCGCATGCCGCTGCGGTTCGTGGCCGGCACGACGCTCGACGAGGCGGTCTCCGCGGTCCGCGCCCTGAACGCCACCGGTGCCAGCGCGACCCTCGACGTGCTGGGGGAGAGCGTTCGGGACCGCGCTGACGCCGACCGCGCGGCGGCCTCGTACGTCGCCGCCATCGAGCGAATCGCGGCGGAGCAGCTGCACGCCGGGGTGAGCGTCAAGCTCACCCAGATGGGGCTCGACCTGGGCGTCGACACCTGCCTCGACGTCATGCGACCCGTGGTCGAGGCCGGAGCTCGGCACGGCGTCTTCGTGCGGATCGACATGGAGTCCTCGGCCTACACCGACAGGACGCTGGAGGTGACGCGGCGTCTGCACGGCGACGGATGCACCGTCGGGGTGGTGCTGCAGGCGTACCTGCGACGCTCGATGGCCGATGCGGAGGCGCTGGCCGCGGACGGCATCACGGTCCGCGTCTGCAAGGGCGCCTACGCCGAGCCCGCCGAGATCGCCTGGCACGAGCGCGACGAGATCGGCACCTCCTTCGTGGAGCTGTGCCGCTTCCTGCTCGACGCAGATGCGCATCCGGCCGTCGCCACCCACGACCCCGACATGATCGAGCGCGTGCTCAGCCACGTGCGCGAGCGCGGCATCGACAGCGACGCGTTCGAGTTCCAGCTGCTGTACGGGATTCGCCGCGACCTGCAGCGCCAGCTGCTCGAGCAGGGCCACAGGGTGCGGGTCTACGTGCCGTTCGGCACCGAGTGGTACCCGTACTTCATGCGACGGCTCGCCGAGCGACCCGCAAACGTGCTCTTCGTGCTGCGCACGCTGTTCGGCGAGAAGGCCTGACGCTCCGTCCACCCGGTTGGTGCGCTGCGTCCGAGCCGGCATGACGGTAGACTCGGCCGATAGCCATGAGTGCCAGCAAGCGGCCGAGCACCTCGAGTCTCCGCCGATTCATCACCACACGACCGTACGTCGCCGTCGCAGAGCTGAGGCGAAGGTTCGGCCTCGATGAGCCGGACTGCGTCACACGCGTGGAGTCCGATGGTCGGTCGGTCTTCGTCGGGCTCCCCGAGCGTGAGGCGCTGAAGATCCAGGATCTGTGGCAGCGCGGCGAGATCGGGCTCGAGCTTTCGGTCGAAGTCCGGGCCGCCGTCGTGGTCGGGGTCTACCCGATGCGGATCGCACGCTTCGTCCAGGAGCACGGCCCCTATCCGGTCGTCGCGGCAGGCAACGGCCACCCGTCGAACGGTCACCCCGGTGACGTGCACCTGCCGACCGCCGCGACACCGGCCTCGCAGCGCTGAACGCCGTCGCCCTGGTTCGCGACCTGATCGTCGCGAGCCGGCTTATCGAGGCCGCGTCCACCGCCGGAGCCACGCTGCGGCTTCTCGAGACGCCCGCGGAGCTGCCACCGGCCGCGGAGGTCGACCTCCTGCTGGTCGACTGGTCGGAGCGCGCGGATGGATGGGCGGACGAGCTCCGGCAGTGGGTGGATCGGGCGCCGCCACGACCGGCGCCGCGCGTCGTGCTGTACGGGCCGCACACCGATCTGCAATCGCACGCAGCGGCGCGGGCCGCGGGGCTGGGCCCGATGTGGGCGCGCTCGAAGCTGCTCTCCTCGCTGGACGGGCTTTTCACCGCATCGGCCGACAAGAAGTGGTGACAGCGCGCACCGCTCGACGCTGAGAGGCCCAGCAAAGCCGTCGACGCGCAGCCGTCCGAGGACTAGCCTTCGCGCACGACCCTCCTGGCCGCTGCCCCTCGGCCGGGTCATGCGAAATGACCTGCCCGAAGGAGGAGCGCCTACACGCACGTCGATCGGCTCGTGATTCGTCAACGTAGGTCCGCGCCCGATCCGACGCTGCCTCGCAGCCCTTGAGGCACGTCCGGCGAGCCACGGAGGGAGAGACACGTGAACATCAGGCCCTCGGCCGCCCATCGGCGGCTGTCCGCGTTCATCGGCGCTTCGGTGCTCGCGCTGGCGAGCGCGTCTGTATGGGCGAGCCACGGCTCGTCGGTCATCAATCTCACCACCAGCAACGCCATCGTCGCGCATGACGGTGCCGTGTACGCCCAGGGCGGCGTCGGCTCGGGCACCGGCACCTTCGACCCCTTCCTCACCCTGCAGGAGTCGTCACACAGCCCGTCGACCCAGGCAGGCACCGAGGAGGGCTACAACCAGTGCAACGACAGCGGATGTCCGGATGACTCCGACACGTCGCCGAACTGGTACGACCAGTTCTTCGGCGGAAACCGAACGCACGAGCTGCTGGCGAGCGCGGTGCCCACGCTCGAGTACGACAACGCGCTCTACCGCGAGTTCAGCCTGGACGCGAACGACACCGGCGCCGACACGTTCATGTCCATCGACCAGATCAAGATCTTCCTCGACAGCCAGGTCGACCTGACCGGGTACGACAAGATCGCGGAGACGTTCAGCAACGACACCGGCACGACCGTGCACAAGGTGTTCGACCTGGACGCCGGCGGCGATCAGACGATCCTGCTCTCCTCGCAGGACCTCGAGTCGGGCTCCGGCGTCTCCGACGTCACGCTGCTCGTGCCGAATTCGGCCTTCCCGGCCGAGTGCAGCTATGGCTCGACCACGTGCGACCAGTACATCTACTTCTGGTCGGCGATGGGGCAGTACGACGGCGACAACAACGGCGTCGACTGCAACGGCAAGACCGCGGGCCTCGGAACCTGCGACTGGAACGTCACGGCCGGATTCGAGGAGTGGCGCGTCCGGTTCCTGCCGGTCGTCAACGTCGAGAAGACGGCCGACGTGAGCTTCGACCGCAACTACACCTGGACGATCGAGAAGACGGCGGACCCCGATCACCTCTCACTCTTCAACGGCGATTCGGCACCGGTCGAGTGGAACATCACGCCAACCCGGCACGGCCCCGATGACTCCAACTTCAATGTCTCGGGCACGATCACGATCACCAACCCCACCGGCGCGCCGCCCATTCCGAAGGCGATTCCCGCCACGATCGAGAGCGTCGACGACGTCCTGACCCTCGACTCGGTCCCGATCGACGCGACCGATTCGGTGGACTGCGGCGTCGGGTTCCCGTACACATTGGCCGCAGGCGCGTCCCTGGAGTGCACGTACGAAGTTGTCACCCCGGATGCGACGGCGACCTCGACCGGCCAGAACGTGGCCACGGTGACCATCGACAGCGGCATCCCGGCCGGGGACGGCGGGATCCAGTTCGCCGACCAGGTCTCGTATGACGGGACGGCGAGCGTGGACTTCAGCCTCGCGACACCGACCGTCACGAACGACACCGCGACCGTCACCGACCCGACCATGGGCGTCGACCAGGCGGCGCAGGACGGCGTCGCGATCACCATCAACGACTCGCTGGGCTGCCCTGACGACGAGGGCGAGAACACCAACACCGCCACGGTCACGCCCGGCGATGGGGGCCCGACCGACGAGGCGAGTGCCACGGTCACCGTCACCTGCTACGGGTTGACGGTGGACAAGACGGTGCAGACCTCGCTGGCGCGTGACTACACATGGACCATCACCAAGAGCGTCAGCCCCACCACCATCGCCATGTTCAACGGTGATCCCGAGGCGGACCTCGACTGGACCATCACTCCCACCCGGCACGGACCGACCGATTCCGGCTGGTCGGTGACCGGCACCATCACCATCACCAACCCCGCGCCGATGGAGGCCACCGGGGTCGACGTGACGGACGTCATCTCGCACGCCACGCTCGCCGACGTGAACGCGGCGGTGGACTGCAGCGCCGATCCGGGCGCTCAGTCGACCGTTGACGTGCCGGCCAACGACTCTGTCAACTGCACCTACCAGGCGACGCTGCTGAACGGCGACGATCGGACCAACGTGGCGACGGCCACGCTCTTCGACATCGGCTACAGCAACGATCCGAAGGACGTCGACTTCAGCGCGGCGACCGTCAGCGAGACGAACGAGTCCGCCACGGTGACCGATCCGACGGTCGGCGTCGACCAGGCGGCCGTGAGCGGCACCGCGATCATGGTCGACGGTGGCGCGACGTGCCCCGACGATGCGGGGCTCCACCAGAACACGGCGACCGTGACGCCGAACGACGGCGGCCCGACCGACGACGCCAGCGCGAGCTACACCGTGACCTGCTACGGGCTGACGGTGAGCAAGGACGCGACGACCACCTTCAGCCGCGACTACGACTGGAGCATCACCAAGTCACGATTCCTGATCACCGGCGAGGTGGACGGAGACGGCGACCTCACCACCCTGACCCTGGCCGCGGGCCAGACCTACACGGCGAACTACTCGGTGCTGGTGCAGCTCACCGGCCATACCGATGCGGACCACGCGGTCCACGGGACGATCACGGTCAGCAACCCGGCGCCGATGGACGCCGAGGGTGTGACGGTCAGCGATCTCGTGAGCCCCGACATCGCGGCGACGGTCGATTGCGACGCGGTCATGCCGGGTTCGCAGACGAGCGTCGACGTCCCGGCCGAAGGGTCGGCGCAGTGCAGCTACACGGCGGCCCTGTCCGACGCGACGGCGCGCACCAACGTGGCGACGGCCACGCTCAACGGCATCGGCTACGACTCCGACCCGGTGGACGTCACCTTCGACGACACCCCCGACACGCTCATCGACGAGTGCATCGTGGTCGTCGATGACAACGGGACGCCGGATACCTCGGACGACACCACGCTGGGCACGGTCTGCCTGGGCGACCTGAACGCGAGCGGACAGACGACCCTGACGACCAGCATCGACATCGGTCCGTACGCCTCCTGCGCCACGGACCAGGTGGTGAACACCGCCTCGTTCACGACGCAGGATGACGCCAACGACACCGATGAGTCGGGGTCGTCGAGCTACACGGTCAACGTCGACGTGCCCTGCCCTCAGGGCTGCACGCTGACACAAGGCTATTGGAAGACGCACAACGACTCGTTCAAGGGCGGCGCACCGACCGATGACGCCTGGCAGCTGCTGGGCGACGTGGACGGCGACGGGGTCGTCGAGGGAGAGGGCGAGCCGTTCTTCCTCAGCGGGCAGACGTACTTCAGGGTGATGTGGACGGCGCCCAAGGGCAACGCCTACTACATCCTGGCCCACCAGTACATCGCGGCCGTGCTCAATGGCCTGAACGACGCGGCCGTCCCGGCCGGCGTGCAGGACGCGATCGACGCGTCGAAGGCGCTGTTCACCCAGTACACGCCGGCACAGATCGGCGCGCTGAAGGGCAAGGCGGGCAACACGCTGCGCTCGCAGTTCATCAGCCTGGCGGGCGTCCTCGGCTCGTACAACGAGGGCACCTACCCCGGCGGGCCGCAGCACTGCGACGAGGACGCTACCTCCGGCGCGAACGACGCGCCGATCACGACCGCCAGCGCCGTGTACGTGGACCGCAGGATGAACTCCGCGATCTGAGGTTCCGAAACGTGAAAATGGCCCGGCTCCGGCCGGGCCTTTTTTTCTACCGCGTGATGCGGCCGCCGATCAGCGGCCCGGCCAGCGCAGCCACCCTCGCGCTCCGCCGCCCACCGTCGTGCCGAGGTCTCCGCGGGCGACGCGTTCGAACTCCTCCCGCGCCTCGCGCCAGGTGCCCTGCAGCGCGATCCATCGGTTGCGGGTCGTGGCCTCGCCGGTCGAGAACTTCACCAGCAGCATCGCCTCCTCGGCGGCGCGGTGCAGCGGTTCGGCGCTGTCGATGACGTCTTCGGCGGCGATCAATCTGATCTCCGCGAACAGCTGTCGGCTGGCCCGCAGATGGCTCTCCAGCTCTGTCACGGTCTCGCTCAGCGCGGTCACGTTCGTCGAGCTGCGCGTGCGGCGTGCCGGCGGCGCCGAGGGGTTCGCGGTGGTCGCCTGCTGCGTCTGCGTCTTCCAGTTCACGACGAGGTCGGTGGTGCGGTAGCACGAATCGGATGCAGCGAGCAGCCGCCCGTACAGCTGCCGCTTGTCGGCCCGCCAGCGCGTGCGCAGCTCTCGCACCGACTCGAGGGACAGCGTGAGCTGCGACAGAACCCAGCCCGCCACGAGCCCGATCAGCGCAAAGAAGGCTTCCACGTCGCGGATTGTCGCATCTCGTGGCGCGAACGCACAGGACTGTTGTGAAGCGCGAACGTGACCATCAGCCGTGGCACGTCGCCGTGCCGCTGTGCCAGACTGGCCTCCGCGCAGTCCCCGGCGCGCCCGAGTAACACAAGCCCGAATCCCGGCCGGTTCCAGTGCCCATGCCCCATCGACGACATCTCGATCGGTTCCTCTCACCCGCTTCCGGCTCCGTCGCGGCCCAAGCGCAGCCGCCCCTCGCTGAGCCGATCCACGTCGCCGCGCAGCCGCTCTCGAGCGCCCGGCGGCCGAGAACGCGAACGCCCATCCGTCGACGGCTCCGCGACTGGTTGCTGATCGGGGCAACGCTTCTTCTCACGCTCGTGGCGCTCGTCATCGCCTTTCCTCCCGCCTTTGTGCCGCCCCCGACGCTGGGGGTCTCCGGGCGCGCGGTGCGCGGAGCGCCGGTCGTCGTCACGGGCGGTGGCTACCGCGGCCGGTCCGTCATCGAGCTTCACTGGGACCGCGGGATGCGCGTGGCCGCGGTCGTGCCCGACGAGCGCGGCACGTTCGAGTTGCGGCTCACCATCCCGGCCAGCACCTCACCGGGGATCCACGACCTGAGCGCGGTCGACCCCGAGCGGCACTTCGGGCCGCGACCGACGCCGGGCCCCGAGACCCTGGCCTCCACCAGCGTGACCGTGCAGACTCCCGGATCGCCGGCTCAAGCGACGCAGGCGTCGCCGCGGCCCAGCGGATCCGCGCGCGCGACGCCCTCGCCGGTCACGCCGCTGATCGGCGGCGGAGCGTCCGTCACCGGCGGCTCGGCCCCGCAGGCGAAGAGCGCGTCGCCCGCAGCGGCGGGGGCCGCCGCCACCCCAGCCTCAAAGGGCGCTTCGCCGAAACCCCGGGCATCGCCGACACCGGCGGCGAC
This sequence comes from uncultured Chloroflexia bacterium, assembly GCA_963783725.1. Taxonomy (GTDB): domain Bacteria; phylum Chloroflexota; class Limnocylindria; order QHBO01; family QHBO01; genus CAWAOJ01. The sequence goes on from CAWAOJ010000002.1 coordinate 145,164, forward strand.
CGCGACGCCCGCTGCGACCAGGTCACCGGCGCCGACCAGATCACCGTCGAGCACGCCACAGCCGACCCCCACGCCGATCAAGCCGTCCTCGGGCGCGCTGTACGTGGCGACGAACGGCTCCGACGCGAATCCAGGCACCGCGAGCGCCCCGTTCCGGACGGTGACCAAGGGTCTGAGGAGCGTGCGCCCTGGGCAGACGCTCTACCTGCGCGGCGGCACGTACGTCGAGAACGTCCAGGCATCGCCGGCCGGGACCTCATCGGCGCGCATCCTGGTCAGCAGCTACCCGGGCGAGCGCGCCGTGATCAAGGGGCTGGTTTCCATCAGCAACCCGCGCTTCGTGACCTTCAACGCCTTCAACGTGACGTGGAACACGGGCAACTACGACCAGCACATGTTCAAGATCACCGGCGGCAGCGGGTGGGTGCTGCAGAGCTCCGAGATCTGGGGCGCGCGCTCCTTCGCCGACCTGCTCATCGCCGGGTCGCCGCACGGCTGGGCGGTTCGCTACAACGTGATCCATGACACCTACGGCGGCGAGGCGGACGTGAATCGCAGCCATAACATCTACGCCAACACCAACCTGGACGCCACCGCCGGCGTCATCGAGCGCAACCTGATCTACAACGCCACCCACGGGACCAACCTGAAGCTCGCCGGCGCGGGAGGCAGCGGCGGCGGCGCCGCCAACGTGCTGGTGCGCTACAACACGCTGTACAACGCGACCCAGCCCCTGCTCATTGGTGACGGCAGCCACAACATCACCGCCACGCGCAACATCATCGGCAAGAGCGCCAAGGGCAACGTGGTGCGGCTGTACGACCTGGTTGGGGGCGGCAACAGCGTCAGGGACAACGTGCTCTTCGCGGGTTCCACCGCCTGCGCCGATTACGGCAGCCCGATCAAGTGCTCGGCGGTGATGTCGGCGAACCTATTCCCGCACGATCCCAGGTTCGCGTCCGGCTTCCACCCGACCGATGCGGTCGCCAGCAACTACGGTCGCTTCGCTCCCTGATTCGGGCTCCAGCGGAGCGGCGCGCAGCACGAGCACGGTCGCGTTGGCGAGGGCCACCAGGAACCAGAAGTAGCGCTCGTAGGCCAGGTGCAGGAAGACGCCGCTGGCCGCGTAGGCCGCCAGGCTGAGCAGCATGGCGGTGGCGAGAAACGAGTAGTCGGCGCGCACCGCCTGCCAGCGGCGGCGCTCCCCCCACAGAAGCCACGCGGTCAGCAGGAGGATCGCCATGAAAACGGCGAAGCCTACGAGGCCGAGGTCGGCCGCAATGCCGAGGTACAGGTTGTGCGCCGGGAACTGGGAGCTGGTGAGGAAATGGTGGATCCCGGTCTCGTTGGCGTAGGCCGCGGAGTAGTCCGCGGCGAACAGCCCCGGACCCACGCCGAGCACCGGGTGATCGATGACCGCCTGCAGCGCGCCGAGGTTGAGCGCCGCGCGGCCCTGGATCGATCCGTCGGCGGTCGTGTCGCCGCTGCTCGAGGTCAACGACTCCAGGCCCTGCAGTGACGCGATGCGGTCGAAGAAGCCGGGCGCGACGAGGAGCGCCACGACCACCACCCCGGCGCCGACCAGGAGCACCTGTCGCAGTCGCACGAAGCGGAGCAGCACCATCAGCACCAGCACGGCCGCGAGCGCCACGGCGGCCCCACGCGAGTAGCTCAGCAGCATGCCGCCCAGGATCAGCGCCGTCGCCGCCATGGCCACCAAGCGCTCTCGGCGCCTGCGGCGTCGAACGGCGAAGCCGATGCCGAGCGGGATGAGCACCAGCAGCACCTGCCCGTATCGGTTCTGCTCTCCGATCGGCCCGGCCAGCCGCGGCTGGGCATCGAGCGCTGAGCCGGCGGCCTGCCCGCGGCGATCGAGCTGCGCGAAGCCGCCGAACGCGTTCGAGTAAGTGTGCGTCGTCTCCTGCACGATCGAGAGCCCGCCCATGATCGCGCCCGCCACGAGCAGCACCCAGACCACCCGGATCACGGTCTGGGGCGTGCGGATCACGTTGGTGGTCAGGAAGAACAGGAGCAGGCCCTCGGTCAGGTAGACCGAGATCCAGCTCATCGCGTCGCCGATGCTGCGCGACTGGACGGCCGAGACGATCGCCACCGCGAGCAGCAGCAGCATCAGCGGCAGGGCCGGAGCGATGACGATCGGCTGGCGGCGGAGGAGATACCCGGTCAACGGCAGAGCCAGCAGCAGGAACGATCCCGCCGCCACCACCGACGGGACGCCGTAGAAGCTGATCGCGACCACCGGCGCGTTGAGATAGAGCGCAAGGATGAACGTCAGCGTCGCGGTCTCCGGCCAGACGAGCATCGCCAGCGTCATCGCGATGAGCACCACGGCGAGCAGCGGCAGAGAGGCCGGCCCCAGGGCGGACGCGAGTCCGAGCCCCGCGGCGAGCGCCAGGCAGGCGGTCACGAGCCACAGCGGACGCAGGCGCGACCGTTCCCCCTGGGCGCGTCCGAGCGCGAAGGCGTTCATCTTCCGCCCTCGTCGGCGGCGCGGTCGCTGCGCAGCTGCTGCCAGCGATCGATCCTTCGGCCGGTGAGGACGTTGCGCAGCGCCATCAGCTGGGCGCCGTAGGCGAGGCAGACGTATGCGGGCAGGGCGATCAGGCGATGGCGCGCCCAGGGCGCGTGCGGTCGCCACAGTCCGATCGCCCCGAGCGAATAGAAAGCGACCTGCGCCGCGGCCGCCAGCCGATAGACGCCGCCACGACCGGTGAGCGTGAGCGACGCGAGGGCCATTGCGAGAAGCGGGATGCCGAGCAGCTGGCGCATGGGCTTGTGCGACACGAACTGGATGGCATAGAAGCCGTGGCGCAACGGATTGGCGAGGTCGCGCAGCGCGAGCTCGGTGCGCAGGATGCGCGTCGCCACGCGGAGCTTGCGCGCGTACTCGGCCTGCACCGATGCGGCCGCCGGCTCGTGCGCCGCCGCATCGGGCGCGAAGACGAGGCGATGCCCGGCCCGGATGACGCCGGTGGAGATGAAGAAGTCGTCGGTGAGCCCCGCCGGCACCGGCCGGAAGAGCTCCCGCCGCACGGCATGGATGGCGCCGGTGGACGAGATGACGTTGCCGGCGGCGCTCTCCCACGCCTTCAGGCGCCGATCGAAGCTCCAGTAGCTGCTCTCCGCCTCCGGCGTGCCGCGATCCGCTCGCAGGTAGCGCTGGTCGCCGGCGACGCCCCCGATCGCCGGGTCGGCGAACGGCGCCACCAGCGCGCGCAGCGCACCCGGCGCGAACATGCTGTTGGCATCCGAGAAGACCAGGATCTCGCCTCGCGCCGCCGCCGCCGCCGCGTTCACCGCGGCCGCCTTGCCGGAGCGCTGCAGCGAGAGGAGGCGCACGCGCGGATCGTCGAACGCCGCCACGATCGCGTCCGTGCCGTCGTCGCTGCCGTCCGAGGCGACCAGGACCTCGACACGGTCCGACGGATAGTCGAGCGAGGTGACGTTGCGCAGCTTTTCGGCGATGCTCGCCGCCTCGTTGTGCGCGGCGACGATGATGCTCACCGTCGGGCTGATCGGGGCCGACGCCACCGCACGCGGGAAGAAGCGAGCGCGCGCCCAGGCGAGCGCGGGGAACCCGACCAGCGTGTAGACGATGGTCGCGGCCGAGCCCCAGAAGGCGATGCGTCTCACGCGCCAGCCGCCGCCGCGCCGGCCAGCCGCCGTGCAAGCTCCGCCGCGGTGCGACGCACGTCGAACTCGCGCTGCACGAGCGCGCGCCCGGCGGTCGCGAGCCGGCCGCGCAGCTGCGGATCGTCGTGAAGGAGTCGGAGGGCGTCGGCGAGCGCCACGACGTCACGCGGCGGCACCAGCATCCCCGTCTCCCGGTCGCGAACGAGCTCGGGAATGCCCGACAGGTCGCTGCCGATGACGGCGAGTCCCGCGCTCATGCCCTCCATCAGCACCACCGGGATCCCCTCGCGCTTGCCGTCGCTGGCGGGAACGCTGGGGGCGACGAGGACATCGCTGCGCGAGAGCAGGTCGGCGATCTGCGCGCGGGTGCGTCGCCCCTCGAAGACGACCCGATCGGTGAGCTCCATGCGATCGACGAGGGCGCGCAGCATCGGCTCGTCCGGACCGTCGCCCACCAGGCGACAGACGACGTCGATGCCGCGCTCCACGAGGAGGCCGCAGGCCTCGATCAGGTACGCCTGTCCCTTCACCTCGTGCATGGTGCCGATGCAGATCACCGCGAATCGCTCGTCGGAGGTGCGAGGGCGTTCGGTGGGCCTGAAATGATCGGTGTCGACGCCGGTGTGCAGCACCTCGACGTGTCGCGCGGCGTCGGCACCGCACTCGCCGACGATCACGCGGCGGTTGTACTCCGAGATGGCGATCACGAAGGAGGCGTCGGCGACCTTGGGGCACAGGCCGCTGCGATCGACGTGGATGTCCGAGCCGTGGGCGGTGAAGCTGTATGGGATGCCGGTCAGGCGCCGGATCACGTACCCGGCGGCGGCGGGATGCGTGGCGAAGTGGCAGTGCACGTGCTCGATGCCGAGGCCCTGCATGATCAGAGCGTTGTGCACCGTCTTCGGGAAGATGCCGAGCGCTCCGAAGAGGTGGTTGCGGCTGCCGCGGTTGTCGCGCAGCAGGGAGAAGAGCGTGCCGAGATACGTTCCCGGCCGGCGGCGCAGGAAGTGGAGCTGGCTGCGCAGGATGTCGAGCGACAGGAACGGCTGGAAGCGCGCCCTCGCGACGAGACGCGCCGCCTCCTCGTGCATCACGGTCTGTCGCTCGCGCAGCAGCGGGAAGATCTCGACCTCCACGCCTGCCGCTTCGAGCGCCACGATCTCGTACAGGATGAACGTCTCGGTCAGCTTCGGGAAGCGCGACATGATGTACGCCACGCGGCGCTTCGTGCCGGGGTCGGTCACGTCGGCTGAGTGTGCCATCGCCACGCCGATTCGATGATCTCCGGCAGGCCGCGCGAGGCCGACCAGCCGAGAACCCTGCGTGCACGCGCGACATCGGCCCAGACGGCGGGAGGATCCCCGGCGCGGCGCGGCGACTCGATGCTCGGCACGGGGCGTTCGGCGACGCCGCCGTCGTGTCGATCACCTCGCGCACCGACGAGCCGACCCCGGTGCCGAGGTTCAGCGTCTCCGACGCGCCGCCGCTCCGCAGGTGGTCGAGGCCGAGCAGGTGAGCGTCGGTCAGGTCGAGCACGTGCACGTAGTCGCGGATGGCGGTGCCGTCCGGGGTGGGGTAGTCCGTGCCCAGGATGCGGACCGCCGGGCCGCGACCGATGGCCGCCTCGATCACGACCGGCACCAGGTTGACGGCCCCCTCCCAGCGCTCGCCGAGCCGGCCGTCGTCCGACGCGCCGGCAGCGTTGAAGTAGCGCAGGCTCACGAAGTGTGTGTTGTGCAGCTCGTCGAACCAGCGAAGCATGCGCTCGACCAGCAGCTTCGACTCGCCGTACGGGTTGGCCGGATGGAGCGGGCTCGCCTCATCGACGGGAAGGCGCTGTGGCGCGCCGTAGACCGCCGCGCTGGACGAGAAGACGATGCTCTTCACTCCCGCGCGCGCCATCGAGCGCAGCAGCGCCAGGCTGCCGCCGACGTTGTTCGCGAAGTAGCGCCCCGGATCCCGCATCGACTCGGCGACCGACTTCAGCGCGGCGAAGTGGACGACCGAATCGACTCCATGGTCGGCGATTACGCGATCGAGGAGCGACGCGTCACTCACGTCACCGCGGTGGTAGGTGAGGCCGGGAGCGTCGGCCAGGGCGGCGGGTGCCGCGACGGCGAGATCCACGACAGCGACCTCCTCGCCGCGATCAAGCAGCGCGCGCACGACGTGTGAGCCGATGTACCCGGCGCCGCCGGTGACGAGCACGGACATGGTCAGCCGTTCCGGGACGGCCGCGCCTTGCCGGGTGGCTTCGGCTCGGCCCTCGGCGCCGCGGCCGGGTTCGGAGTCGCCTGGGCGGTGGTGATGGCCGGCGTTCCGAGCTGCGGCCGAGACCGATCGAGCGCGGGCCTTCGCTCGTCGCGCCGGCGGGGCCGCTCGGAGGCGAACGGCGCCCAGCGACGCTCGAGGAGGACGAGCCCCACCAGGTTGGCGCCGACCTGCTTGAGCGAGTCCACGGCGTAGGTGACGTTCTCGCGCTTGGTGACGTCGCGATGGGCAACCAGGACGGTCGCATCGGTCACCCGCGCCCAGACCAGCGTGCTGCCCGAACGGTGCACCGGGGCGGCATTCACGACCAGCACGTCGCATCGGTCGACGAGGACGTTGACCAGCTGCTGAGCACTCTCGCGGTCGATCAGCTGCGGGCCGGCGGTGCCGTGCGGGAGGACCTCCATGCCGGGCTCGCGGCGCACGACGACCGCCTCGAGCAGGCCCTCCGCCGATTGCAGCGTCGGCCACTCGAGCAGCTCACGCACGCCGGTCCGCTCGTCGATGCTGAACATCGAGGTGATCTGCCCCTCGATGTCGTTGGCGTCGAGCAGCACCACGCGCCGACCGCTGCCGGCGAGCGCGGCGGCGATGTTGGCGGCGAGCTCGGGCGCGCGGTCCCCGGCCTGCGAGCCGACCACCAGCACGCTGCGCAGCTGCGTCCCGCCGGCGAACGAGATCTTGCTCGCCAGCAGCCGCGTGGTGACCGCGGTGCGCGACTCGGGGATCGCCTCCACGGCGAGCGGATCGGCCGGGGTCGGCACGAAGCGCCGCGGAAGCGTCACGGAGCCGAGGAAGGGGACCATCGGCGCCAGGTCGGCCAGCTCGAAGCGGCTGCTGATCGTGTCGCTGAAGTGCTCCACGATGAGCACCAGGATCAGCGCCGCCACGAACCCGGCGCCGGCCGCCATGATTGCGATCAGGTTGACGCTGGGGGCGATCGGCTCGATCGGCGCGGCGGCCGAGTCGATCACGTGGATCTCGCCCTCCGCGCGCGCCGGCCCCTGTGACTGCAGCTTCTGCAGCTGGCCGGACAGGTTGTTCGCCATGGCCGCGGCGAGCGTCGCGTCACCGGCATCGGCCCGGATCGAGATCAGGCGGGTGACGCTGTCCGCGGTCACCTTCACGTTCTTGCGCAGGTCGAGCAGCGGCGTTGCCAGGCGCAGGTCGCTGCTCATCTGCAGCAGCGCGGTGTCGCTGTGGCCGAGCTCGGCATACGTCTCGGCCAGCGAGCTCGCGGCGCGGATGGTGTCGATGTCCGTGTTCGTCACCGGGCCGACGAGCAGCGTCGCGGCCGACTCGTAGGTCGGCGGGATCGTTCGCGCGGCGAGGTAGCCGACGGCGCCCGCCACCACCGTCGCCGCCAGGAGCGTCCACCACCAGCGACGGGCGACTGCCAGATAGGCCCTCAGTTCCACGTGCTCGTCTCCTTGCCGGATTCCATGCTGCTGTCGCCGGTCATGCCCGTGCCGCGCCGGCGCCGAGCCTCCGCGTCGCGAGCAGCTGGGCCCGAATCAGGGCCAGGTTCGACCGCTGACCGATGTTGATCCGTCGCAGCCGGAGCCAGTCTATCCCGCGGACGGAATTCGTCCCACGAGCCGTGCCGAAGGCGACCGAGTAGCCGGCACGCGCAGCCGCGGCCACGACCCGCGCGTCGTGCGCCCCGTCGGGATAGGCGAGCACCGGCGGTGCCTCCTGATCGAGTCGTTCCCGGAACACCAGGCGCGGTCGTTGGAGCTCCTCGTCCAGCGCCTCCGCGTCGAGCCGGTCGAGCCGCGGATGGGTGTGCGAGTGCGGCGCGAGCGCCATGCCGCGTGCCGGCAGCGAGCGCAGCTCGCTCCATGTCGCCACGGATGGCGACGCTGCAGCGGCCGGCAGCTGCGCGAGCACTTCATCGACGAGACGCATGGCGGAGGCATGCGGACGCCGCTTGACCTCATCGGCCAGGCGTCGGAAGGCAGGCGACAGCTGGTCGGCGCGCTCGGCGGTGACGCGGGTGCCGTCGGCGAGAATCCCGAACGGTGTCGTTGCGGCCGTCAGCGCCGCGTGCAGCCGATCCCACCAGAAGGAGCGCGCGGGATCGTCCGGATATGCGGTCGGCACGAACAGGATCGACGGGATGCCGTGGCGTTCGAGGACCGGCACCGCGTTGACCACCACATCGCGATACGCGTCGTCGAAGGTGATGAGCAGCGATCGCGGGGCGAGCCGGGCGCTTCCCGCCCGCACCGCGAGCAGCTCGTCCATGCCGACCACGTGATAGTTCGCGGCGATGTGCTCGACCTGGGCGGCGAAGCCCTCCGGCGTGGCGCTGACGAGGCCCGGATACAGGTCCGGCCGCCGCCGCGGATCATCGACGCGGTGGTAGGTGAGCACCGCCAGCCGGTCCGGGTCCGCCGAGCTGAGCCGCTCCAGGAGACGTACCACGGTCTCCACGCCAGGTGAGCCGGCCATGCGAGCGGCTACCGTCCGGATCATGCGACCGTCTCTGAAGGACGCTGCGACGTCGTCGGCGGCCGCCGGACGGGGCGTGCCGCCAGCAGACGGCGCGGCACCTTGGCCGCGGCCTGCAGCAGGTCGAGCACGAAGGGCAGCGGGTCGCGCCGCGACCAGACCGCGTCCACCTTGCGACCGGCGAGAGATCGGACCCATGCGCGGAGGCCAAGCCGGCCGGCGCGCCACTGGGCGAGCGCCGCCTGCAGGTCGTGGCGCAGGTAGATCCAGCGCGCCCCGCCGTAGCGCTGCTCCCGCTCCGACGGGAGCGGCAGCCCGAGCGCATCGCGGTACGCGGTCAGCAGCAGCTCGACGCCGCCGGCTTCGGCGATCGCCGAACGACCGGTGGGACGGCCGACGTTCGGCTCGATGATGAAGTGCCGCCCGGTTCGAGCGTCGCGCTTCATCTCGAGGTAGGCCAGCCCGTGGAAGCGGGCCTCGCCGAATAGCCGCAGCGTGGCGGCGAGCACCTCGTCGTTGCGAACCTCCTCGCCCAGGCAGCTGGTGCCGGTATCGGGTGGCCATTGTCGGAGCTTCCGCGCGACGAACGTCGCGAGTGGTCGCGACTCCGCGTCGAAGTAGGCGTTGCACGAGTAGAGGCAGTCCTCGCCGCCGACCACCCACTCCTGCGCGATCAGCTCGTCGGCCCAGGTGTGGCATTCGTCATAGCGACGCAGGAGCTCCTCGGCGTCGGCCACCTCGAACACCTTGGCGCGGGTGTGCGCCAGCCAGCTGCCGCTCTTCATGCCGGGCTTCAGAACGAGAGGGAACGTCAGGCGGCGCGCCGCCTCCTCGGCATCGCTCCGGCTGCGAAGCGGCATGCTGGCCGGGATCGGCAGATCGTGCGCGGTCGCGTACGCCTCGAAGCGGACCTTGTCCATCAGCTGCTCGACGACCTCTGCCGCGGGCAGCAGCAGGCGATGGCCGGGCGGCAGCGCCGATCGCGCGGCGGAGAGCGTCGCGACGGCCGCATCGGTGCAGGGAAAGAGGACCGCGTCCGGAATTCGCTCCGCGAGACGGGCCAGCGTCGCGACGAGCGCGTCGCCGCTGGTCTGGCTGCGCACCACCGATCTCACCGCGCGCGTCCGACACGCGAAGTGCGAGCGATCCGAAGCGATGCCGACCACCGGGACGCGCCGCTCGGCGAGGATGCGCGCGGTCTGCAGCCCGGTGATGCAGTCCAGGCCGATGACGAGCGCCGGGATGCGATGGGCCGGCTCGTCAGGCGCCGTGCGGCTCACTGCGCCTCGACCGCGACCATGTCCTCTGCCTCGATGGCCTCGCGCGTGCCGACGAGATCGAACACGTGGTTGACCGCGGCGATGCTCGGGTCCACCGATGCGGCGTTCCCGTGCTCCTTCATCGTGGTCAGGGTCTCCTCCATTGCCTGCACCGCGGCACGCATCGGCTGGTTGGCCAGGATCACCATGTTGAAGCCGCGCTCGCCGAGCTGGGCGGCGGTGAAGGTGGGGAAGAGGGTGGGGACGCAGACCAGCGGCACGCTGCCGAGCCCGCGCCACGCGCCGAGGAAGCCCTCGATTTCGCCGAGCGTCTTGTCCTTGGAGTGGATGAGAATGGCGTCAGCTCCGGCGGCGACGTACGCGTCCGCTCGCTCGCACGCGTCCGCGACCCCGTGGCCGGCGATGAGCGACTCCACCCGCGCGATCAGCACGAAGGCCGACCCCGACTGCGCGCGCTTGGCGGCAGCCAGGCGACGGGCCTGCTCGTCCACCGGGATCAGCTCGCGTCGGGCCGCGCCCTCGTACAGGCTGTTGCGCTTGGGAAAGACGTTGTCCTCGATCGAGACGCCCGCGATGCCGGCGCGCTCGTACTCGACCACCGTCCGCACCACGTTGCCGAAGCCGCCGTAGCCGTTGTCACAGTCCGCCACGACGGGGAGCTCCGTCGCTGCGTCGATGCGACGAGCGGCGTCGAGGGCCTCGGTCATGGTGATCAGGTTGAGGTCGGGCAGCGCGAAGGTCATTGCCGACACGCCGAAACCGCTCACCCATACCGCATCGAAGCCGTGCTTCTCGATCAGCAGCGCGCTCATCGCGTCGTGGGCCCCGACCATGACCACGGGGTTCGGGGCGTGAAGGCCGTCGCGCAGGCGCAGCCGCTTCGCGTCGGCGCGGGAAAGTGTGTCGGACATGTGGATCGATCAGACCTCCTGGAGTGAAGGGGCGCCGGCAGTGGTCCCGTCCGAGGCTCCGGCCGGAGCGAACGAGGAAATGATCCGAATCACCTCGCGACCGATCTCGCGCTGCGAGTCGACCGTCGAAGCGCCGAGGTGCGGGGTGAGGACGACGTTTTGGAGGTCAGCCAGTGGCGATCGGTGGCCGTCACGCTCCACCGCATGCACGTCGAGCGCGGCGCCCGCGATGGTTCCGGCGCGAAGAGCATCCAGCAGCGCGGTCTCATCCACCACGCCGCCGCGAGCGATGTTGACCAGGAAGGCGCCCGGCTTCATGCGCAGCAGCGCCTCGCGGCCGATGAGACCGACGTTCGTCGACTTGAGTGGCACGTGGACGGTCAGGAAGTCGGCCGCGGCGATCACCTCGTCGCAGTCGGCGAGGTTGATGCCCGCCGCGGCGAACTCGGCCGATCGCGACGGCGAGGGTCGCTCGACGCAGCCCACGACATGCATCCCCCAGGCGGCGCCCATGCGCGCCACCTTGGAGCCGATGTTGCCGAGGCCGATGACGCCGAGTGTCTTGCCCGCCAGCATGTAGCCGGTCAGCTCGGACTTCATCCATCTCCCGGCGCGCATCGAGGCGTCGGCGGCGACGAGGCTGCGCGCCAGCGCCAGCATCAGGGCAAAGGTCATCTCCGCCACCGATTGGGCGCCCGGACCCGGGACGCGGCGCAGCTCCATGCCGCGCTGCTCGATGTACGCCAGGTCGATGTTGTCGAGCCCCGACCCGGCGCGCAGCAGGAGCCGCAGCTCGGTGCCGGCCTCGAGGGCGCGGCGGCTGATCTCGACGCCACTGCGGAAGACGATCGCCTCACGGTCGGCGATGAGCGACACCAGCGCGTCCTCGTCGGGGTTGATCGAGACGACGACGTCGTGCGTGGCCTGGAGCTGGGCAAGCGCGTCCGGATCGAGCTTGCTGACCACGAGGATCTTCATTTGGAGCTGGTCCCTCTTTCTGGCGGGGACTGCGCCGAGCCTCACGACGGATCGATCGCTGACGACGCAGCCGCCACGAAGGCGGCCGCGCCCCCCGGAAGTACTGGATGGGATGAGGACGAAATGAGGCGCCAGCGTACCCGCTGCGCGCGTCGCTCACAAGGGGCGGGCCTCGTCTGCGTTGACGCCGGTCAACCTGCAGTGGACGCGGCGTGCGACGCACCGATCCGCGCTGCGTACGCGCTGCGGATCAGCTCGCGCACTCGGCCCACCACCTCCTCCAGCGGCAGCGTCGCATCGACGACCTCGAAGCGCGGCACGACGCCGCGCAGCTGCAGGTACTCCTCGCGACGAGCGCGCAGGAATTCCACGCTTCCCTCCGGCTTGCGCGCGTGCAGCACCTCCGCCGGGGCGTCGAGCATGATCACCAGATCCGGCTGTCGGAGCCGGCGCAGGAACCAGCCGTGCAGCCGGCTTGCGATCGGCCGCGCCTCGTCGACCCGATTGACGTCGTGCGCGTGATAGTCGGCCAGGAAATGCCTGTCGAACAGCACGATGCGGCCACGACGGCCGTGATGCCGGCTCACGACCTCTCGGAACAGCTCCTCCGCGATCCAGTTCGTGGTTCTCACCCCGGAGCGAGCGGCCGCGATCGCGCGGCGCCGGATCCCGCGTTGGGGCGGCGCGGGAGCGAACGAGGCGGCGGTCATATCGGCCCTCCCGCCGCGCCGGCGCTTGATCGCCAGCATCAGCCGCGTGGTGGGCAGCATGAGCGTGCTCGCCTCGAGGTTGACGCCCATGTACAGGTAGCGCACCGGCAGTCCCGGGGTCGCGGCCACCTCGCGCGCGACGGTCGTCTTGCCGGCGCCGTCCGCCCCGACGAGGGCGACGGTCAGCACCCCAGCACCGGGTCGAGCGCGTCGAACAGCGCCGGTATGTGCACCGGGTAGGGATGAAGCAGCGTGAAGGCGGGCACGCCGTCGACCGCCCGCGCCAGGAGCTCTCGACACCGCGCCTCGACGCCGTCGATGAGCGGGTTCGAGCGTCCGGGGAACGCGAATCGGAAGCGCTGGTAGTACGAGGTCAGCTCGAGCCGCTCGTATTCGAGCGAGAAGACCATGCGGGCCGCGATCTCGGCGGCGTCAGCCGGCTCGGCGATCACGTCGCCGGCGTCGTGGTTGCCGAGCAGCACCAGACGCTCCATCGTCGCGCTGGGCAACGACCCCGAACCGCGGAACAGCTGCGCCGGCGGCACCTGCACCGAGAGCTGGCGGCGCGCGACCGGCAGCGCCCTTCTCGCCAGGCGTCGCGGCGCGCCGGGCACCAGCGGCGCCGCGGCGAGCGCCGCAAGCACGCTCGTCCCGGCCCGGAGGGTGGCAAGGCGCATTCGCGCGCCCGTTCCTACGCGGCGCGCGTACTCGGGCACGCTGCGCAGGTGCCAGTCCCACAGCCGCATCGGCTCCGGAATGCCATGCATTCGTCGTTCGCCATCGATGTAGATCCACTCGTCGCCCACGTACTGCGCTCCGCGCGACATGAAGGCAAGCAGCGCCTCGGTCTTACCCCCCTTGGCCCAGCCGGTGACCAGCACGCCGGTGCCGTGATGGACGAAGGCCGATGCGTGCAGCGGCAGCACGCCGTTGCCCAGCGCGCACAGGTTCACGAGGGCGATGAGCAGCGGCACGCCGAGCGTGCCGTGGCGGCACACGATCTCGGATGGCTCGCGTCCGATGCGGTCGAGCGGCAGTGCCACGCGAACGGGCGCGTTCATCCGGCCCCGCAGGACCAGGAACGTGTCGCGCGTGAAGCCGACGTCGTCGGTGCCGATGATCCGCGTCGGCACGCCCTCCTCCACCCCATCGGCGAAGCGGATGGTGAGGTCCGGCGGCCGGGTCAGCGGCCGCTCGATCGGGCCGAGCTGGCGGCGGACCGCATCGGCCTCAGCGATGGTGGCATCGAGGAGCCGGACGCCGACGAAGCCATGCAGGTCGAAATCGATCTGGCTCATCGGCCGAACAGCCGGCGCGCCAGGGGCAGGCGCAGGATCTCGGGAAAGGTCTCGCCGATGCGCAGCACGTCGCGGCTGAGGTAGACCACGGCGAGCGATGCGAGCGCGGCGGTGGGAAGCGCGATCACGAACGGCGGGTCGAGAAGGAGCTGGAGAAGCCCGAGCGCGACGGTCGCGACGGCGATGAGGGCATACGTGCGAGCGTAGCGCAGCTGGAACAGCTCGACACCCGCCAGCCGTGGCAGCGCGATGTGGTAGAGCAGGTTCTGGATGACCAGGATCGAGGCCAGCCCGATCCCCGCGCCGAGCGCCCCGAGCTGCGCCACGAGCCAGATGCTGAGCGGGATGCTGACGATCAGCGTCAGGACGTCCACCGTCACCACGTAGCGCACCGCGCCGACGATGCGCAGGGTCAGGCCGTTGAAGCCGAGCACCACGTTGAAGTAGTAGCCCGCGGCGATGATGGCCAGGATCGGCCACGAGCTCTCGTAGGCGTCGCCGAAGAGCAGGACCGTCACCGGCTCGGCGAGCGCGAACGAGACCGCGAAGATCGGGAACGTGACCACGGCGATCCATGTCGCCGACTGCCAGTACAGGTCGCCCAGCGCCTCCCGGTCCCCGCGGGCGAAGAGCCGCGCCGCCATCGGCGTGAAGAGGAAGGTGAAGGTCTGCAGCACGATCATGTTGTTGCGCGCCACGGGGAGCACCGCGCGAAACTCGGCGACGTCCGCCGAGCTGCGCAGTGCCTCGAGCAGGATGATCAGCAGCGATCCCCGCAGCAGGAAGACGAAGTCGGACGAGAGCAGCGGGATGGAGAACGAGAAGATCTCGCGCGTCGGAAGTCGCAGCCGCGCGAGATGCACGTCGCGGAAGACCCCGTCACGGATCAGGATCCCCGCCAGGATCGAGCCGTAGACCAGGACCCCCGCCAGCGCCGCCAGCACGTAGCCGATGGAGACGAAGGCAAGGGTGCCGCCGACCACGATCAGCGCCGCCACGACGGCGAGTTCCAGCCCCGGCGCCAGCACGAAGCGGCGGAAGAAGATGGCGAACGGGCTGGCGAAGATGGCCAGCATCGCGACCTGCAGGCTGTCGAGCGCACGAATCGGAACCAGCGCCGCCACCAGTAGCAGCGTCCCCAGCGCCAGGGGGTCGTCGCTGATCTGCCGTCCGATCGGCCCGGACAGCACCAGCAGTGCCGCGACGATGGCGAGGCCGACGACGGTGACCGTGACCGCCATCATCACGATCGTGCCCGCCACCTGATCGCGATCGCCGCGCTCCTGGAACAGGGGGACGAAACGACCGATCGCCTTGTCCAGCCCGACCAGCGCGACGGTGGATCCGAGCGATGCGATCGACAGCGCCCAGGCCAGCACGCCGTACTCGTTCTTGTCGAGGTAGCGGACCAGGAGCACGTCGGTGAGCAGACCGAGCCCGAGCGCCAGGAAGCGGCCCACCAGGAGCAGCGTCGAGCCGCGGATGTGCTCGCGTGCGGATGCGCCGTCGCTGTCGCCTGCCGACGCGACGGGTGGCTCGAAGGCGTCGCTCATCGAACGATCACCGGCGGAACGCGGCGTACGCGCCGCCCAGGATCAGGGCGCCCAGGATCACCGCGAGTCCGAGCGTGCCGATCCACTCGAGGTCGTCCGGGACCAAATCGGTCTGCAGCGAGAGCACCGTGAACGCGGCCAGCAGACCCACGAATATTCCGATCAGCGCCTGCACGGACGGGAGATGACCGCCGGACCCGCGCGTGCGCACGCCGATGAGCGTCAGGCCGGCGAGGGTCAGCAGCGCCAGGATCGAGCAGTTCGAGCGAGTTCACGAAGCGAAGTTCACGATGGCGTTCTCATTCGACGCGGAGATGCCGGTCGCTGCGACTGGACGCGCGGCGGTGCGACGGCCGATCCTACGGCATGGCCTCAGACTCCGTGGCAACCGAGCGGGCGCTGCTCGACGCGCACCTCATCGAGCGGCTGCCGACCTACTCGTCGCTCGCCCCTGGCGAGCTGGAGCTGATCACGGTACGCCGGCGCCCGGCATCGCGACTCTACCGATACGCCGTCCACGGCACATCGCCGGCCCGTCTGGTGGTCAAGGTGCCGCTCGCCCGGCTGTCGCCGCCTGCGGCACGCCCGCGTCCACGGCTCATGGAGCCGACGCCCTTCGCCGCTGAAGGCGAGCCTGGAATTCCATGCGCTGCGCGCGGCCCGGGCGCACTTTGCCGCTCTCGGCGACCAACGCTTCGGCTCGGTGGAGGCCCTGGACCTCATCGAGCCGCTCAACGCGCTGGTGATGCTCGAGGCGGAAGGGGCGTCGCTGCGGCGCGTCATGCGCGACGCGCTCGTCGGTCGCGCCTCGCGTCGTTCGCGGGCCGTCGCCGGGCTGCACGCCGCGGGCGCCTGGCTGCGCGCCTACCATCGCATCGTCGCGGGGGAGGGGACCGGAGAGCGGCTGGTCGACGCCACTGCCATCGCCGACCTCTTCATCCGCCTGGCCGATCATCTCGCCGCCGGCCGCCTCGGCGCCGACGCCGCTCGGGTTGCGCGGCGCGGCGCGACTGTGGCGGCGGATGTGCTCGCCGAGGGCTTTCCGCTGGCGGTCGTTCACGGCGACTTCGCCCTTCGCAACATCCTTCTCACGCCAGCCGGCGGGATCACCGTGCTCGACATGCTCGGCCGATGGCGCGCCCCGGCCTACGAGGACCTCGCGACGCTTCTGCTCGGGCTCGACACCATGGGCCTGGGGCCGCGGCTCGGCGGTCTGCTGCCCCTGCCGGGCGTGGTGCGCGAGGCACGAGCGGCGTTCCTGGCCGGCTACTTCGGACGCGGCTCCGATCCGGACGACGCCCAGCTCGGTGTGTTCGAGGCGCTTCTCGCGCTGGATCGCTGGGCGGCGCTCCAGGAGCGCGGACGGGGCGGCCCGCTCGTCGGGCGCGGACTGCTGCGCCTCGCCCGGGAGCGTTTGGGCGCCTCCTGAGTGGTGCATCCTCGCAACGCCCAGCAGCCGATGCGGCTCCGGGGTATCGCCAAAAGTACCCCCGAGGTGCTATACATCACCGAACGGCCCGCGCCCGGCCGACCACCACGGGGGAGTCGATCCTGTTTCGTCGCGTTTCGCTTCTCGTTGCCCTGCTCATCGCGGTTGCCGCGTTTCCGCTGCTGAGCCGAGCCGCCGACGGCGATGTCGGATATCGCGACCACGACTTCTATCCCGGCTACGCCCCCACCGGCTCCAAGCCGGAGAGCAAGCTGTGGTGGAACGACGGCTCGTGGTGGGCGGTCATGTTCGGCGGTTCCACCGCGTCCGACTTCTACATCTACCGGCTGGATGCCACGTCGCAGACGTGGACGAACACGGGGACGGCGCTCGACACGCGCAACCAGTCGCGGAGCGACGTCCTGTGGGACGGCGCGCACCTGTACGTGGCGTCCCACCAGTTCACCGGCGGGACCTCGTCGAGCGGGAATCCGGGGTATCTCTACCGCCTCAGCTACGACCCTCCGAACCACCGCTACGTGCTTGATTCAGGGTTTCCGGCGCTGATCAACGACGCGAGCAGCGAGACCCTGGTCATCGACCGCGACTCGACGGGCACGCTGTGGGCGACCTGGACGGCGAACGACAAGGTGTGGATCAACCGCAGCGTCGGCGGCGACGATGCGACGTGGGGCACTCCGTTCACCCCGCAGCTGCAGGGCGTGGCGGTGTACGGCGACGACATCTCGTCGCTGATCGCCTTTGGCGGCAATCGCATCGGCCTGATGTGGAGCAACCAGAACGACGACACGATGTATTTCGCCACCCACAGCCGACGGCGCCGACGCCGGCGACTGGACGGGTGGCATCGCGCTTTCCGGGCCGGGCCTGGCCGACGATCACATCAACCTCAAGGCCGATTCCGCCGGGCGCGTCTACGCGGCGGTGAAGACCGGCGAGACGACCGGCACGGCCAACCTGCTCCGGCTGCTGGTGCGCGACACGAGCGGCAGCTGGGCGAGCTATCCGTTCAGCACCGTCGCAGACGGCCACACGCGGCCGATCGTCGAGCTCGACGAGGAGCACGGCGTGATCCACATGTTCGCCAGCGGCCCCGGGCCCGGGCAGGCCACCGGCGAGTCGGGCGGCATCATCTACGAGAAGACCTCGCCGATGTCGAACATCAGCTTCCCCTCCGGCAAGGGCACGCCCGTCATGCTCGACGCCACCACCTCGCGGATCAACAACGCGACAAGCACCAAGCAGAACGTCTCGAGCCAGACCGGTCTCGCGGTTCTCGCGGCGGACGACACGAGCGACCTGTACTGGCATGCCTTCGAGTCACTCGGCGGCCCGGCCCCGAGCCCCACGCCGACAGTCACTCCAACGCCGACCGTCACGCCGAGCGCGACCCCGACGCCGAGCGCCACGCCGACGCCCGGCTCGGCCGTCATCTCACTGCGCTCGGAGCGCTCCACTGCCACGGCCGAGACCTTCAACATGCAGGTAGCGGCTCCCGCCGTGATGAACGAGGGTGACCTCCTGCTGGCGTCGCTCGACGTTCGGGGGCAGCCGACCATCACCGCGCCGCCGGGATGGACTTTGATCCGGATCGACGGCAACGGGAACTCCATGCGCAAGGCGACCTACACGCACGTCGTCGGAGCGTCGGAGGCGGCTGCCTACACGTGGCTCTTCTCGCGATCCGCCGCCGCCACGGCGATCGTGATGGACTTCGCGGGCGTCGCCGCGGCCAATCCGGTCGATGCCTCGAACGGCATGGCCAGCGGCAAGTCGACCCAGATCGTCGCTCCCGGTGTGACCACGACGACGGCCGGCGACGAGCTGGTCGGACTCTTCGGCATCGCGAGCGAGGTCGGCATCACGCCGCCTGCCGGCATGTCGGAGATCGACGAGCTGACGGCCTCCGCCGCGCGCTACAAGATCAGCGGAGAGGCGGCGCATGCCCCGTTCCCGGCCCCCGGCACGACGGCCAGCTACACGGCGACCGCCTCCGGCGCCGCCGCGAACGTCGGGCAGCTGATCGCGCTGCGGGCCGACGCCGCACCGATTCCCACCCCGACGCCGACGCCGACCGTCGCACCCACGCCCACGCCCACGCCCACGCTGGCACCCACGCCGACGCCGACGGACGTTCCCACGCCCACGCCCACCGTCGCACCCACGCCCACGCCCACGCCTAGCCTGACGCCGACGCCGACGCCCACCGTCGCACCCACGCCTACGCCCACCGTCGCACCCACCGCCACGCCGGGCGGATCGGCGGGCATCGCGCTTCGCTCCGAGCGGTCGACGAGCACGGCGGAGACGCTGAACATGCAGGTCGCCGCGCCGCCGGTCATGGCCGTCGGTGACACGCTCGTCGCATCGGTCGACGTCCGGGGACAGCCGACCATCACCGGTCCCATCGGCTGGCAGCTGGTGCGCATGGATCCCAACGGAACCTCGATGCGCAAGGCGACCTACACGCACGTCGTAGGTACGAGCGAGCCGGCCAACTACACCTGGCTCTTCTCCCGTTCCTCGTCGGCCACGGCCATCGTCATGGACTTCTCGGGGGTGGACGCCACCACCCCCGTCGACGCGGCCTCCGGCCAGGTCAGCGACAAGCTGACCGCCGTCACTGCGCCGAGCGTCACGACCACGAGCCCGGGCGACCTCCTGCTGGGGCTCTTCGGCATCGCGAACCAGTCGTCGATCGCGCCGCCGACCGGCATGACGGAGATCGACGAGCTCTCGGCCACGACGGCGACGTACAAGGTCAGCGGCGAGGCGGCGTCACAGCAGCTGAGCGCAGCGGGAGCCACCGGCGACCGCGTCGCGACGGCAAGCGGAGCCGCGCCGAACATCGGACAGCTGATCGCGCTTCGTCCCGCCAGCTGACGTCCCCTCGAGCCGTTCGCCGGATCCGGCGCGTATTCTCGCCCTGATGCTCCCGCTCGCCATCAGGATCCATCGGTCGTGAGCCGCCTGGCCACTGCCGGCGTCCTCGTCGCCGTGCTGCTGGTTGCGGTGGTGGGAGCGCTCATCGTCGCCAGCGGTCAGCGCCCGCGGCCGCCCGTAGCCGGGTCGCCGCTCGAGAGCGTTGGCGCCCAGACGCCATCCACGCCTGCGACGGCCTCGCCGGCGACCACCCCACGATCGGCACGGGGGCCCGCCTACGACCCGGCCGTCTCGCGGGCACCAACCGCGCAGCCACCACAGAGCAAGCTGTGGTTCGCGCAGGGCCGATGGTGGGGCGTGCTTGCCGGCTCGGAAGGGATGTCCACCATCCACTGGCTCGACTGGCGAACCCAGGAGTGGCACGACACGAACACGCTCGTCGATGACCGCCCGGGCGCCCGCGCCGATGTGCTGTGGACGGCCGACCACCTGTACGTCGCCACCGCGGGCAGCCGTCCGACGGCAGCGGCCGATGCGATCCGCGTGCTGCGCTTCAGCTACGAGGCGGCGGCGGCGCGCTACATCCTCGACGACGGCTTTCCGGTCACCGTCACCGCCGGCGGCGCGGACGACGCCACCATCGCCCGCGATGGCGGGGGGCGGCTGTGGCTGTC
The DNA here is from genome assembly GCA_963783725.1 of uncultured Chloroflexia bacterium. Taxonomy (GTDB): domain Bacteria; phylum Chloroflexota; class Limnocylindria; order QHBO01; family QHBO01; genus CAWAOJ01. Next base: position 165,280 of record CAWAOJ010000002.1, read on the forward strand.
CTACCTGGGCGCCGACGGACTCGCAGTCCGCAACAGCGTCGGCGATGATCGACTGTGGAGCGCTCCGTTCCGACCGTCGGTGCCCGCCGGCGCGCTGCCGGCGGAAGATGCGGCGATCGTGGCGCAGCCTGATCGAACCGTGCTCGTCTGGACGGCCGCCTCCGAGAACGCGATGTACTCCGCGATCCACCCCTCCAGCGCCGACCCGTCCACCGGCTGGACGGTGACCAGGACGGCGGTCGAGGGCCTCGTGTTCGGCACCGACCAGATGGACGTGAAGGCCTCCACCGCGCGTTCCGGACCCGTGCTCACCGCCATCCGCACGTCCCTCAGTGAGCGGGACGCACCGAACCCTCGCGATCCGCAGGTCATCCTGCTTCGCCTTCAAGCCGACGGCGGTTGGGCTCAGCACGTCGTATCCCTGGTCACCGACCACGGGGCGTGGCCGGTGATCGCCCTCGACGAGGAGCGCTCCGAGGTCATTGTCTTCTCCGTGGCACCCGGCGCCGGCGGCCGCATCTACGCCAAGACCGCGCCGCTCGACGGATTGGACTTCGGCGTCGGCATCGGCAGCGTCTTCGTCGCCAGCGATCGGGACGCGCAGATCAACCGGCCCACCACCACGAAGCAGCCCGTATCGGCCGCCAGCGGCCTGGTCGCCCTCGGCGCCGACGATCGCACCGGGCACTACGTCCACGGCGCGGCGTCGCTGGGCGGCCAAGCACCCGGCAGCGGGGACGGCGCACAGGGATCACCGGGCAGCGGCGAGGCCGGCGCGGTCGTCTTCAGCGACGTCTTCGACCCCTACCCCGTCGGCGCGCCGGTCGCCAACGGCTGGGAGCTGTCGGATCCGGGAACCGGCGAGCTCACCATCGCCGACTCTCCGTCCCTCGCCGGACCGCAGCGCGCGGCTGGCGGCCTCCTCACCGTCCGTCGCCGCGGCCGCGTGCCGCCGCATCCCGGCCTTCGCCAGCGGCGACCTGACGTTGAGCGCGCGGGCCATGGTCTTCGGCGGACCCGCGACCGGTGACGCCAAGCTGATCGCCGTCCGCGGCGGGGGGCTGGAGCTGGCGAGCGTGCGCATGAACGCCGACGGCTCCCTTGCCTACTTCCGCGGCGCCGCGCGCACCCAGGTGGCAAATGCCTTCCAGCGAGCGCGCTGGTATGCCGTGTCGATGACGCTGCATCTCGCCACGCGCACCTACGACTGGACGGTCACAGACATCGCCACCGGGACCGCGGTCGCGCGCGTGACGGCCGCCGCGTGGCGCAACGACCGTTCTCCCGACCGCGTGTGCTTCGAAACGGCGACCGGACCCGGCTCGGGCCTGCTGTTCGACGACGTGCGGCTGACGCGCTGAGGCGTCGCTACTCGCCGGTGCCCTTCACCACGGCGCCGACCGTCTCGAACAGGATGCGGACGTCGAGACCGAGCGACATGCGGTCGATGTACTCGACGTCCAGGCGCAGCCGCTCGTCGAAGTTGGTCATGTTCCGGCCTCTCACCTGCCACAGGCCGGTGATGCCGGGCGGCACCTCCAGGCGCTCCATGTGCCACAGGTCGTAGGCGTCGACGTGGAAATCGGTGGGACGCGGGCCGACCAGGCTCATCTCGCCACGCAGGACGTTGAGCAGCTGCGGCAGCTCATCCAGGCTCGTCTTGCGCATGAAGCGACCGACGCGCGTGATGCGCGGGTCGTTGATGATCTTGAAGTCGGGCGGGGGCAGGATGTTCAGGTGCGCCAGCTGGGCCTTCAGCTCGTCCGCGTTGCGCACCATGGTGCGGAACTTGTACATCCCGAACTTGCGTCCGTGCTGACCGGTGCGCTGCTGCTGGTAGAGCACCGGGCCGGGCGAATCGAGCCGCACGGCCAGGGCGCACAGCAGCAGGACGGGGATCGAGAGCGGCAGCGAGACGACGATGAGGGCGAGGTCCAGGATGCGCTTCGCCTGGGCGTAGCGCGGGTACCTGCTGATCAGCCCATGCGACTCAAGGCTCGCGTTCATCGCTCATCTCTGTTGCGGGCGCCTCGATCTGCTGCAGCGTGAGCTGGTCACTGCCCGCCAGCATCGAGATCAGGGTGGACCATGCCGGCGCGTCCGCGGTCTCGGGCTGATCGAGCGCACTGAGCAGCGCACCGGCGGTGATGCCGTCCTCGGGGAACGAGACGGCGCGGATCGAGCTCGGCAGGACGCGCGCGTCGCCGCGCCGGATGCGGGCGCACAGGGCGAGCGCCGAGGCTCGATCGGTCTCAGGCAGCAGAACGTACAGGCCCGACGAGCTGCGCCAGGTCGAGTCGATGGTGCGAAGCACGCGGGACAGCGCTGACTGATGGTGGTCGAACCAGGTGGCGTCCTGCGCCTGGTCCTCCGCCGTCATGCGCAGCAGCGTGAACGGCCGCCGGAAGCGGCGGCTGCGGTCGAGCTCGCGCGAGAGCGTGTGCCAGCCGTGCAGCTCGTCGGGCCCGATCTCGGCGGGCGGCCGCCGGGTCGCGACGGCACCGCCGAGGAAGAGCAGGAGCAGGGCCGCGACGACGGCGAGCAACTCGACGCTCATCAGCGTATCGAGGGTGGCGACAAGGGCGGCGCCGACCAGTGTCGCAACGCCGCCGAGCGGGCCGTTCAAAGCGTGGGACTCCGCGTTTCGGCCGCATCGTGGCCGACTGTGTGGGCTGAGGAACGGAGGCGGGGAGATCCGGAGCCGAAGACCACGAAACGACCCCCTTCACGCGTCACCGCACGACCAGTGCGAAGCTGCCGGAATCCCCGATATATCGAGTCGCTTGCCGGGACGGGCAACGGCCTGGCGAGTGACTCGGTACTGGGAAAGAAGTACTACGCACTGTACGTGGCGGAGCGCGGAACGGCAATAGCGGGGGCCATCGGTTGCGTTGCGGTGGAGCAACGTGCCCGACCCGCCAAGCGACCGTCAGCGACGAGGCTCCGCCACCTGTCCCTCGGGTGTGTCGCGCACCTCCACGCCAATGGCGGCCAGCTCCTCGCGCAGCCGATCCGAGGTGGCGAAGTCGCGCGCGTCACGGGCGGCGGCGCGAGCCTCCAGCAGCGCCGCGGCCGCGTCCGGCAGCTCGGCCCGGCCCGTGGCCGGCGCGCCGAGATCGAGGCCAAGCACGCGGTCGAAGTCGAGCAGCAGCGCCCGCCGTTGTACGTCGTCGAGATCGGTCGCCGCGGCGACCTCGTGCGCGACGGCGAGCGCTCGCGGCGTGGCCAGGTCGTCGGTGACCGCTTCGGCGAACCGATGCCGGTAGGTCGCCATCGGCTCGGCGTCCAGGTTGACCGGCTGGTCGGGGCCGGCGGTCGCGCGACGCAGGCGGCCGAGGCCGTGCGCCGCCGCGGCCATGGCCTCCTCGGTGAAGTCGAGCTTGGAGCGGTAGTGCGCGGTGAGGGCCAGGTAGCGGAAATCGAGCGGATCGAAGCCCTTCGACGGCAGGTCCGCGACGCGGATGATGTTGCCGGCGCTCTTGGCCATCTTGGCGTCGCCCAGGGTCAGGAACTCGCCGTGCATCCAGACGCTCACCACCTGCCGGCCGGTGACCCCCTCGGACTGGGCGATCTCGTCCTCGTGATGGGGGAACTTGAGGTCGATCCCGCCGGTGTGCACGTCGAACCGCTCGCCGAGGTACTGCATCGACATGGCGGAGCACTCGATGTGCCAGCCCGGAAACCCTTCGCCCCACGGTGACGGCCACTTCATCAGCCGATTCGGCTCCGCGGCCTTCCACAGGGCGAAGTCCTCGGGGTCGCGCTTGTCCATCTCGACCTCGACCCGATGGCCGGCGCGCAGCTGGTCGAGGCGCTGGCCGGACAGCTTGCCGTAGCCGTCGAACTCGCTCACGTCGTAGTACACCGTGCCGTCGACCTCGTAGGCGAGGCCCTTGTCGAGCAGCGTGGCGGTCAGGGCGATCATCTCGTCGACGTGGTCGGTGGCGCGTGGCATCACGTCGGCGGGCAGGATGTTGATCGCTCGCTCGTCCGACATCCACGCATCGGTGTAGTAGCGGGCGATCTCGGCTGGCGTCTTGCCCTCGACCTCCGCGGCGAGCAGGATCGGATCCTCGCCGGTCTCGCGCATGTGGCCGACATCGGTCACGTTCTTGACGTAGAGCACCTCGTTGCCGACGTACTCGAGGACCCGGTGCAGTATGTCGCCGAAGAGGTAGGTGCGCAGGTTGCCGATGTGCGCGTAGCGGTACACCGTGCTGCCGCAGGTGTAGATCGTGACCCGCCCCGGAGTGATTGGCTGCAGCTGCTCCACGCGGCGGGTGAGCGAGTTGTGGAGCCGAACCGGATGTCGGGCCGATGCGTTCTGTTCGAGGTTCATTGGTGCACGGCGCTCATCTGGGATCGCATTGTACCGATGCGGACCGTGGAGCCTAGGATGCGACCATGCCGCGTTGCCTCTCGGATGCCCGATTTCCGCTGACCCTCGGCGACGAGCCGCGCTTCTGCCCGGCGTGCGGGATGCCCGTGGCAGAGGCGGTGCTCAGCGGAGAGCAGCACCCGCGACTGGTCTGCGCCAACGGCCACGTGACCTGGCGCAACCCGCGCCTGGTGGTCGGCACGCTGCCGGTCGCGGGCGGCCGCGTCCACCTGGCGCGCCGCGCGATCGAGCCCGCCAGCGGCCGCTGGAGCTATCCCGGCGGATTCCTGGAGCTCGGCGAGTCGGCGCAGGAGGGAGCGCGCCGCGAGACCGAGGAGGAGACCCGGCTGCTGGTCGAGGTCGAGGCCCTGATCGGGGTCTACTCGCGGCCGCACGCCGGGATCGTGACGATCATCTTCGCGGCGACGGTCGTCGGCGGCGATCCGCTTCCCGCCGCGGAGACGAGCGAGGTCCGCGCCTTCGGCCCCGACGACGTCCCTTGGGACGACCTCGCCTTCAGCACCACCGAGGCGGCGCTGCGCGACTGGATCGCGTCGCTCCCGGGTCGGGGACCGCGATTCGAGCCGGAGCTCTACGTCACCGGCGACGAGACCGGCGTCGAATAGTCCCCGCGCAGCACCTCTCCGCGCACCGGGACCCCGACGCCGAGCATCACCCCGTACAGCACGCTGCCGGCGACCAGCGCGACCTGTGCGACCGGTGACAGGCCGGTGCCGGCCGCGACCGTGAAGCGCTGCGCGAGGGTCAGCCAGGCGAGCAGCGCGAAACATGGCGCCGCCACCAGCAGCGTGGGTCGCACGGTGAAGTAGCGGGCGACGAAGTACGCGAAGCCGATCCCGATGCCCGCAGCGCTCACCTGCAGCAGCGCCCATGCGACCACGACCCACGGCGCATCGATCGGGACCAGCCGCCCGGCGTTCCAGAGCGCCGCGATGGTCCGCAGCGGCCGCAGCGCATCCCCCTCGCCGAGCAGCGCGACCAGCATCGCCGCCGCGAGCCAGACGTAGCTGGCCGCGAGGCCGGTGACGAAGCCGCGGTAGGCCAGGCGCAGGCCGTTGATCTCGGTCATGGTCCGGCGATCCTGCGCGCGGTGGCGCCGGACCGCGACGGACCGATGGTCCGGCCGTCAGCCGTACCTGCGGAAGACCGTCACCGCGTTCTGCCCGCCGAAGCCGAAGCCGTTGACGATCGCGGCGCCGACTTCCTGCTGCCGCGCGACGTTCGGCACGTAGTCCAGGTCGCAGGCGGGATCGGGCGTCTCGTAGTTGATCGTGGGCGGGATGGTGGCGTCCCGGATCGCGTACACCGCCGCGATCGCGCTCATCGCGCCCGCCGCGCCGAGGGTGTGCCCGATCATGCTCTTGGTGCCGCTCACCGCCAGCCTCGCGGCATGGGAGCCGAAGGCCTCGTGGATCGCCTTCGTCTCCGTCGCGTCGTTGAGCGGCGTCGACGTGCCGTGCGCGACGACCAGGTCGACCTCCTCCGGCCGCATCTCTGCGTCGGCCAGCGCGCGTGTCATGGCGCGTGCCGCCCCGCGCCCGGATGGCTCCGGCGCGCTGATGTGGAACGCATCGGCGGTCAATGCGCCGCCCGCGATCTCCGCCAGGATCGTGGCGCCGCGCGCCTGCGCATGCTCCGCCGACTCCACCACCAGCACTCCTGCCGCCTCGCCGAAGACGAACCCGTCGCGGTCCGCGTCGAACGGCCGCGACGCGCGCTCCGGCGCGTCGTTTCGCTTCGAGAGAGCGCCCATGTTGGCCAGCGCGGCGAACGCGACGGGCAGGATGGCGCTCTCGGTCCCCCCGGCGATCACGACGTCGGCGTCGCCGTGCTCGATCAGGCGCTGCGCCTCCACGAACGCCTGGACGCCCGACGCGCAGGCGGCGACGCTGGTGATCACCGGGCCGCGCAGGTCGTTCTGGATGCTGATCTGGCAGGCCGCCATCGAGGGCGACAGCATCGGCACCATGAACGGACTCACGCGCCGGCCGCCCTGCTGCAGGAAGACCTGCTGGCCGAGCGCCACGTCGCCGATCCCGCCGCCGCCGGTGTTGATGACCACGGCGATCTCGTCGCGGTTGTGGTCGGTGATCTTGAGCTCCGACGAAGCGATCGCCTGCGCAGCAGCGGCGACTGCGAGCTGCGAGAAGCGGCTCATGCGACGAGCCGCCTTGAAATCGATGTACTGGCGCGGATCGAAGCCCTTGACCTCCGCGGCGATCTGCACCTCCTCGTCGCTCGGGTCGTAGGCGCTGATGCGCGCGACGCCGCTCACGCCGGCGAGCAGGTTGCGCCAGTAGGTCTCGGGGTCGTTGCCGATCGGCGTCAGCGCGCCGACGCCGGTGACGACGGCCGCGCGCCGCGATCGCTCGGCGCTCATCCCGGGCGCCGGAAGATCACCGTCGAGTTGTGACCGCCGAGGCCCATCGAGTTCGACAGCGCGACCCGGACGTCTGCCGCGCGCGCCTCGTTCGGCACGTAGTCCAGCGTGAGCTCCGGATCGGGGTGCCTGTAGTTGATGGTGGGCGGGATGCAGCCGGAGTCGATGACCTTCACGCAGACCAGCGCCTCGAGCGCGCCGGCCGCGCCCATCAGGTGACCGGTCATCGACTTGGTGCTGCTGACGGCCAGCTTCGGAGCATGCTCCCCGAAGACGGCCTCGATCGCGAACGTCTCGTAGCGGTCGTTGAGCGGCGTGCTCGTGCCGTGCGGGTTGATGTAGTCCACCTCTTCGGGACCGATCGCCGCGCGCGTCAGCGCGGCGCGCATGGCGCGCTGGTTGCCCTCGCCACGGTCCGCCGGAGCCGCCATATGAAAGGCGTCGGAGGAGGAGCCGTAGCCGATCACCTCGGCGATCGGCGTCGCTCCCCGGGCCAGCGCATGCTCGAGCTCCTCGAGCACCAGCACGGCGCTGCCCTCGCTGACGACGAAGCCGTCGCGGGTGGCATCGAACGGCCGTGACGCGATGGTCGGGTCGTACTCGCCCGTATCGGGATCGATCGGCGAGCCAAGCGCCTTCATCTGCTGGAAACCGGCGAACGCGAGCGGAACGATGACCGCCTCCGTTCCGGCGCCGAGCATCACGTCGGCCTGACCGCGCACGATCGCCTCCATCGCCTCGCCGATGGCGTGACCGCCGGTGGCGCAGGCGCTGACGACCGCCATGTTCGGGCCGCGAAGCCCGTAGGCGATGGCGACCTGGCCGGAGGCCGAGTCGGGGAGCATGTTCGGCAGCAGGAAGGGGCTGATGCGGCCCGGCCCGCGCTCCAGCAGCGTCCTGACGCCCTCGCTCATCAGGCCGATGCCGCCGATGCCGGTGCCGAAGACCATTCCGAAGCGATCCGGATCGGTGCCGGAGACGTGGTTGTCGTCGCCGAGCAGACCGGCGTGCCGCAGCGCCTCTGCGGTCGCCGCCACGGCGAAGTGGGTGTTGCGGTCGTGCCGGCGCGCGTCCTTGGCGTCCATGTAGTCGGTGGCGTCGAAGCCCTTGACCTCGCCCGCGACCCGGATGTCGAACGGAGACGCGTCGAAGAGCGTGATATCGGCGATTCCCGAGCGTCCGGCGACGAGGGCGGCCCAGGTGCTCTCGACGCCGATCCCCACCGGGCTCACCGCGCCGAGGCCGGTGACGACGACGCGCCGCTCGGTCACTCGGCGCCCTCGGCGGGGAGCCACAGGGTGCCGTCCGCGCGCGGGACGTCGATGGCGTGCGCGCCCGCCTGCGGGCTGATGCGCCTGATCAGCCCGGTCAGGACGCGACCCGGGCCGATCTCGACGAAGTCGGTCACGCCGTCGGCCACCATGCGGCGGACCGTATCGGTCCATTGCACGCCGTGCACGAGGTGATCGGAGAGCTCCGCGCGAAGGCCCTCGGCGCCCTGCAGCACGGTGGCGTGGACGTTGCCGAGCATCGGCACCGACGGCTCCCGGAACGGCACCCGAGCGAGGATGGCGCTGAACTCCTCGCGAGCGCGCTGCATCAGCGGCGAGTGGCTGGCGACGCTGACCGCCAGCCGGGCTGCGCGGCGCGCGCCGACCGTCCTGCTCAACTCCAGCGCGAAGACAAGGGCGGGGATCACCCCCGACAGCACGATCTGTCCGGGCGCATTGGCGTTGGCGACGCTGATCTCGCCGTGCTCGCGCGCCTGCTCGACGATGTCGTTGACCTGCTCGTCGCTGAGGCCGATGACGGCGCCCATGCCTCCCTCGACGCCGCGCTCCTGCATGATCCGGCCGCGCTCCCGCACCAGGCGGATGGCGTCGGTGAAGTCGATGGCGTCGGCTGCGACGGCGGCGGCGTACTGCCCGGCCGAGTGGCCGGCGAGCGCCCGCGGCGCGAGCTCCACCCCCGCTCGTTCCGCCTCTTCCCGCATCGCCTCCAGGAACGCCACGCTGGTGGCGAGGATCGCCGGCTGCGCATTCACCGTCTGGTCCAGCTCCTCGGCGGGGCCGTCCAGGATGAGCCGCGAAAGCGGGAAGCCGAGCGCCCGATCGGCACGCTCGAGCGTCTGGCCCGCGACCGGGTAGCGCTCGACGAGCGCCGCTCCCATGCCGACGTACTGTGAGCCCTGTCCGGGAAAGACGAAGGCGTGCGCGCGCTCGCTCGGGGCCGGGCCGGATTCGGTGTCGTCAGTCATGCTCTGTTTCGCTGCGTGTCGCGGCCGAGTATAGCCGAGCGTGCAGTCTGCCTCGTCCGGAGCTCAATGCCCTTCTGCGTGCACGGAAGCGGGCCCGTCAGCCGGCCGCGAAAGCCTCGACCACCTCGCGCAGGACGGGCAGGCCGAACTCGATGGCGCTGACCGGCACGCGCTCGTCGTTGCCGTGGAAGAGCGACAGGAACGGCATGTCCGGCGCCAGCCGCAGCGGCGCGAAGCCGTAGGTCGGGATGCCGAGCAGGGCCAGCGCCTTGGCGTCCGTGCCCGGGGTGATCATCATCGGCGACACGGTCGCGTCCGGGTCGGCCCGTCGCAGAGCCGCCTCCATCAGGCGCACCAGCGGGGCGTCGGCGGGCCACTCGACGGGCGGCATGGTCATCACCGGCTCGATGGTCACCTCGTCACCCGCGATGCGCTGCAGCTCGTCGAGCATCGCCCCCTGGTCCGTGCCGGGAAGGGTGCGAACGTCGATCTCGGCCTCGCCGCGCCCGGGAATGACGTTCATCTTCTGGCCGGCGTGGATCACGTTCGGAGAGACGGTGTCGCGCAGCATGGCGTCGAGCGAACGGCGCAGGACCGGGTCCTCCACCGCCCGGCCGAGCGCTTCGCGCGCCGCATCGGGATCGGACGTGGCGAGGAGCGCGACATCGCCGAGGCCGAGCGCCTCGAGGAACTGGCGCACCACCGGAGTGACGCGTGCAGGTCGAGGGGCGTCCGCCAGTCGCGAGAAGGCGCGCGCAAGCTTCACCGCGGCGTTGTCGCCGTGCGGCATGGAGCCGTGGCCGGGGGTTCCGTTCGCGGTCATGCGCGTCCAGGAGATGCCCTTCTCGGCGACCTGGATGCCGTAGAAGCGGCGCTCGCCGAGCGTCATCGAGTAGCCGCCCACCTCGTTGATCGCCGCCGCGGCGGCGCGGCCGTCCGCGCCGAACAGGTCGGGTCGCTCGGCGGTCCAGTGCATCGCTCCGAAGCGTCCTCCGGCCTCCTCGTCGGCGAGCGCCGCGAAGATGACGTCGCGCCGCAGCGAGGCGCCCGACCGCGCGAGGTCCAGGAAGACCTGGAGCTCCATGGCCACCATGTTCTTCATGTCGACGGCGCCGCGGCCCCAGATCACGCCGTCCACCAGGTCGGCGCCGAACGGGTCGCGTGACCAGCTCCCCTCGTCGACGGGGACGACGTCGAGGTGACTGAGCAGGATGAGCGGCGGCTCCGCCCGGCTGACCGATGCGGGCAGCCGCGCGAAGCACGACCCGCGGCCCGGCGCCGCCTCGAGCACCTCGGAGACGATGCCGGCGCCGGCGAGGACGTCCGCGCAGTAGGTGGCGGCGCGAGTCTCACCGCCCGTCGAGTCGCGGCCGGCGGCTCCGTCGCCGAGCCCGGGCGGGTTCACGCTCGGGATGCGGATCAGCTCGCGCAGGTGCGCGACGCACTCGTCGAGGGCGGTCTCAGCGGACATCGCGCAACGGCAGCCGGCTGCTCGGGTCGACGGCCGTCTCCGCGGCGAGGTCGCTCGAGAGACGCGCGTTCACCAGCCAGGCGAGCGGGACCTCGGCGCCGAGCATGACCAGGGCGACGACCAGGAGCATCGGCACCGTCGATTGAAGGCCCATCACGAACAGGGCGGTGAGGAACACGGCGTGGATCGCGAGACGGCTGGCGAAGGCGAGGCGCAGGTCGAGGATCGCCATCCGCGCGCCGTTCGGCACGATCCGGTCGCGACCCCAGACGCCGTACGCGGCGATCGCCGCGAAGCCGGCGAGGGTCACCCCGAACAGGCCCAGCCCGTGTCCACGTCCCGGCTCGAGGAGTGGCTGCAGCACGATGAACGGGACCAGCCCGGCAACCAGGATCGCGTACGCCGGCACCGGGACCAGCAGCTGCAGCCATGCCCGCGCCGGGCGCCGCTCGACGACGTCGCGCAGCCATCGGCTCATCAGGCTGAAGCCGAGCGCCACGAACAGCCACGCGTAGAAGTTGCCGGCCGGGACGCCGAACCAGGCCTGCTCCGGGCCGATGCCGCGCCAGGTCCACAGCCCCATGCGGATCGCGATGGCGTCGAACGCCAGGTCAAGGCTGATGGCCAGCACGCTGTCCACGAACGGCGCATACCGCCGCCGCACGCCGAGCGCGTCGGTGATGCGCATGGCGCCGGCGAGGATGAGCGCCCAGGTCAGGCCGATGGCGATCGGCGCGCGATCGATCGTCGCGATCCAGTCGCTGCTGTAGTGGTAGGTGGCGAACATGAGCTGGTCGCCCTCCTCGAGCAGCACGCCGAAGACGGCCGCCGAGATCAGCTCGAAGAACGGCAGCCGTCCGCGGCGCAGCGCGGCGCCGGCGGCGAGGATGAACGAGATCGCGACCGCGAGCTCGAGGAGAAGGTAGAGCGGGTGCATCGGCGCCTGATGGTAGCGGACCTCCCGTCAGGCTTCATTTCGTACAATCGCCGGACCGATGACGACCGAGCTTGGCGAAGCCTCCGTGCAGACCCGGTTCGCGCGGGTCGTGGCCGCCGATGAGCTGCGCGACGGCGAGCTGCTGCCGGTCGAGATCGACGGAACACCGGTCGTGCTGGTGCGCCACCACGGCGAGTTCTTCGCCGTGCAGAACAACTGCACGCACCGCGACTTCCCGCTCAGCGAGGCCGGCTTCGACCCGCGCGACGGCGTGCTGATCTGCGCCTGGCACAGCGCCTGTTTCGACGTCCGCAGCGGAGCGGCGGTGGTGCCGCCAGCGACCGAGCCGGTCGAGATCTTTCCGACGAGGGTGCGCGACGGATTCGTGGAGATCGGCCTGACCGGCAGCCTGTCGCGGCGCTAGTCGTCCGACGGAGCATCACGGCGCACCGAGCCGTGCAGACGTCCCTCTCTGGCCCGCTCGAGGTTGTGCGCGGTGCTGATCAGGGCGATGTGCGTGAACGCCTGCGGGAAGTTGCCGAGCGCGGTGCCATCGGTCGGGTCCCATTCCTCGCTGAACAGGCCGAGGTCGTTGGCGTGGGCCGAGATGTCCTCGAATCGTTGGCGGGCCTCGTCGAGCTGCCCGGCGAGGAGCAGGTTGTCGCACAGCCAGTAGCTGCACATCAGGAAGTAGCCCTCCAGCCCGGCCACGCCCTCCACCGCTTCGTCGGCGCGATAGCGCAGCACGAGGCCGTGCTTCTCCAGGTCCGCCCGAACCGCGCGGAAGGTCGCCGCGGCGGAGGGTGCGGTGGCGCGGATGAAGCCGACCAGCGGGAAGAGGAGCGCCGAGGCGTCGATGCGGTCGCTGCCGAAGAACTGCACGAACGCGCCGTCCGGGCGCCGACCGTGGTCGAGGACAGCGCGGCGGATGGCGGCGGCCTCCTCCTTCCAGCGCGCGATGCGGTCGGCCTCCGCGTCGGTCTTTCCGATCATGTCCGCGATCCGGCATGCGCGGTCGAGCGCGACCCAGCACATCACCTTGGAGAAGGTGAAGTCGCGCGCGCCCCCGCGCACCTCCCAGATCGACGTGTCCTTGGTACGCCAGCGCGACGCGGCGAGGTCCGCGAAGCGCGCGAACACGGCCCACTCGCCGTCGTCCAGTGCGTTTCCCGCCTTGCGGTCGAGGTAGGCGGCGTCGAGCACGGCACCGTACAGGTCCAGCTGGTGCTGTCGCGCCGCCTCGTTGCCGACGCGCACCGGGCGCGATGCGCGGTAGCCCTCCAGCTCGCGCAGCTCGCGCTCGCGAGCCGGCGCGTGACCGTCGACCCGGTACAGGACCAGGGGATCGCGCTGCCGTGATGCGGCGCGGGTGATCCAGCGCATGAAGGCGTCGGACTCGGCGCGGTAGCCGAGGGTGTTGCAGCGCGTACAGCGTGAACGACGCGTCGCGCAGCCAGGTGAAGCGGTAGTCCCAGTTGCGCTCGCCGCCGATCTCCTCGGGGAGCGAGGTCGTGCCGGCCGCCACGATCGCGCCGCTGGGGTGGTAGGTGAGCAGCTTGAGGGTGATCGCGCTGCGCGCCACGAGCTCGCGGTACGGGCCGTCGTACGCGCTCACCGCCGTCCAGTCGCGCCAGAAGCGAGCGGTCTCGGAGAGCCACGCGTGGAGCTCCTCCGCCGCGAAGAGGCGATCACGATTGTGGTGCGCGCGGCCGGCAGAGCGGCTGACGCCCTCCCCCTCGAGATCGCCGGGACCGTAATCGATCACGACCCCGATCTCCTCGCCGGCATCGAGCGTCGCCTCGATTCGGCCCTGGCGGTCGCGGATGGTGGCCCAGTCCACGGTCGCGCCGAGCGTGATCGCGCGGCGGTCGTGCGGCGTGCGCAGGGCGAGGGAGCGGCGGCGCGCGCCGGCCGGCCCGGCGAGCGTGATGCGAGAGCGCGCCAGCCCGTAGCCCGGCCGCGGCACGCAGTGCAGCGTGAACGCCACCGACCCCTCGGTGCATCTCACCAGGCGAACCAGCTTCTGGCGCGCGTAGGGGATCGGTCCCAGCGCGTCGTCCGACTTGCCGACGACGGCCAGGAAATCGGTCACCTGCAGGCGTCCGCCGCGGAGTTTGAGGCTCGTCTCCAGGATCGCCGAGTCGGGCAGGTAGCGCCGGCCGTCGGGTGCCAGCCCGTCTCCCTGCAGATGCAGCGACCCGCCGCGGTCGCGATCCAGGATTCGGCCGAAAAGGGACGGGGCGTCGAAGCGCGGCTCGCACCACCAGTCGATCGACGCGGCGCGCGACACGAGAGCCAGCGTTCGGCAATCGCCGATGGCTCCGTAGTCGCCGATCGGCGGGTAGCGGTCGCTCACGCGCCACTGCTCCGCAAGAGCAGTACCGCGATGCGTGCGATATCCTCGGCCGCGGTGTCGATCGAAGCCCTTCCGTTCGTCAACTGGCTCTTCTGGGCCGCGCTGCTCACCGGCACGCTGCTGGTGACCGGCGCCACGCAGCTGATCGGCGGGACGACGCGAGGGTACCTCCTGCTGATGGCCTGGCTCCTTGCCGCCTTCGCCGCCGTGCTCCTCCTCTCCGAGCTGAACCTTCCCGCGGGCACGAGCGCCGACGACACCGCGGGCCTGCGCCGCATCCTGGTCTGGATCCTGGTCGGGCTGGTTCTGCTGCACCTGGTCGCCTCGCTTGCCCGCCGGTCCGTGGGCGCGCTCGTCCTGCTCGCCGGGGCGGTGGGGGTGGCCGCGCTGGCGTCGCTCGCCTCCGCGAGCGGCACCTCGAGCGTGACGCTCTTCGCCGCGCAGCTGTTCCTCGCCGCGCTCGCCCTCGGTTCGGTCAACGCCGCGATGCTCCTCGGGCACTGGTACCTCGTCACGCCGCAGCTCTCCCCGGTGCCGTTGCGGCGGATGATGTGGTTGCTGCTCGTCGTCCTGGTCCTGCAGCTGGTCACGTTCGCCATCGCCGTGCTGGCGGTGAGCAGCGGCCCGCTGGGGGGGCCAATCGGCTGGCTCACCTGGCTGCGACTCGGTGTGGGCGTGCTGCTGCCCATCGGCATCACCGTCCTCGCCATGCTCGCCAGTCGCGCCGCGTCGCTGCAGGCCACCACCGGGCTGCTGTACATCGGTCTGGCCCTGGTGATGGCCGGCTCCATCGCGGGCGCCAGCATCACCTTCATCACCGGCGTCCCGGTCTGACCGATGCGGATCGAGGTGCGCTGCTTCGCGATCCTGCGCGAGCTCAGCGCCGGCCGGCTCGCGCTCGACCTGGCGCCGCGGGCATCGGTCCGCGTCGCGTGGGACGCCATGGCCGATCGGTTCCCGGCACTGGCGGCGCATCGCCCGTACGTTCGAGCGGCGCGTAACGGCAGCTACGCCGCGTGGGACGACGTCCTCGCCGATGGGGACGAGGTGGCGTTCCTGCCGCCCATCTCGGGGGGTGCCGAGCGCGCACGGCTGCGCGATGTTCCGCTCGACGCCGCGGCGCTCGAGTCGATGGTCGCGGCACCCGGCCATGGGGCGCTGGTGACGTTCGTCGGGCGCGCACGCGACCATGCCGACGACGGCCGCGAGGTGGTGGAGCTGGAGTACGAGGCCTACGCCGAGATGGCGGAGCGGGTGTTGGCCGCGGTCATCGAGGAGGCGTCGCGCGCGTTCGGCGCCGCGGTCGAGGTCGAGCATCGGGTTGGCGTCGTGGAGCTCGGCGCGGCGGCGGTCGTGATCGTCAGCGCGGCGGCGCACCGCGGGGCCGCGTACGACGCAAATCGCTACGTCATCGAGGCGATCAAGGAGCGGCTGCCGGTCTGGAAGCGGGAGCGCTTCGCCGACGGCAGCGAGTGGAAGCGCCCCGGCGCCTGACGCCGTGGGGTGGCGTCGTCGACGCCGCCCGTGCACAATGGCGCGCGATGTCAACACCCAAGCCGGGACAGATCCGCTGCCCGACCTGCCACGAGTCGACGCCGCCCGCCGCGTTCTGCACGCGGTGCGGCTCACCGATCCCGGACAGCGCCCGGGCGCGTCCGCGCGGGATGGATCGCGCCGAGCTCGAAGGCCGGCTCCGCACGCGTCACCCTTCCGAGCCGACCTACCGACGCGGCCTCGAGCCTGCCGCCCCGCGCCCCTTCGAGCGCGAGCCGGAGGACGACCTCGCCGTGGACGCGGCCGACCCGAATCGCCGGCCGCCGGCCTACGTCGACAACTTCGCCGACGCGGATGCTGCGCCCGATGCGGAGGCGGAGGGGGAGGCTGCCGGCGCGGGCTTCGCGGCAGACGAGCCGACCCGGCCGATCGGACCGCCCGTCGAGCAGCGTCAGCGCGCCTGGCCGCGCTACCAGCGTCCGGAGCCCGACGCCGGTTCACAGTCGTCCGAGCAGTGGCCGGCGGCGGACCTGGCGGGCGAGGAACGTGAACCCGCGTACCGCGACGAGCCCGTCGCCGCCGCGGTGCCGCCGGTGTATGCCGACGAGCTCGCGGACGACGAGTACGAGGAGGATGCGTACGGGTATGGCGACGCGGGCGCGTACTACGCCGAGGATCGCGGCCGCTCGAACGGCGGCCTGCTGACGATCCTGGGCCTGGTGGCGCTGGGAGCCGTGGCGCTGGTGGCCGGGATCCTCCTGTCGAACGTGCTCGGCGGAAACCCCGGTGTCGGCAGCGCCTCCCCGACGCCCACCTTCCAGGCCAGCACCGAGCCGACCGCGACGCCGCCATCCGAGGCGAGCGCGGCCGCGTCCGAGTCGTCCGTCCCCAGCGAGGGCCCGCCCGGCACCTTCGCCGACGGATTCACCGCGCAGGTCGAGCCGTGCGCCACGACCGACATGAACAGGAACGGCTGCGCGGTGAGCGGATCGACCATCACCGGCAACGAGGTCTGGGTCTGGATCGGATTCACCAAGGGCAACGGCAGTGACGTCGTCGGCGTCACGCTGGTCGACACCGCCGACAGCTCGTCGGTGGGCGACGCGAGCCTCGAGCTGAGCAAGATCAACTGCGGCACGGTCTGCAAGGGCTACATCCGCTTCTCGTTCGCCGGGCTCGACCCCGGCAAGTACAAGCTGCGCGTCAACCGAAACGGCGCGCCGGCCGCCGAGGCGCCCTTCACCGTCGCCGGCTGACCCGACCTCGGCGTCGCCGCTGGCGCGCAACGTGCACGCGGCCACGGCATGGACCGACGCGACGCACCAACCTTCGGCGGCACTCGCTACCGCTGGCTGCCCGCGGCGCTGGGCGCACTCGTCGTCGCGGGACTGGTGATCGGCAGCGTCGGTCGCGCCGCCACCCTGCTCGCGCCGGCGCCCTCGCCCACGGCGGGTCACCCGGTGGCCGGCGAGCCGGTCGGCACCGTGATCTCGACAGGCGACGGGGTCGCCACCCAGGTGCCATCGCCGACCGCATCGCCCACGCCGTCGCCATCGCCGTCGCCGTCGCCGACCGCCACGCCGCAACCGCAGCCGGCGGCCGCGAGCGGGTTCCGGGCCGCGATCGCCGCCTGCCGGTCGCTGAGCGGATCACGCTGCAACGGGCGCCTCGAGTCGGTCAGGCGCGGCGGCAGCTTCTGGATCCTGGTCACCTTCGCCGGCTCGCGCCGTGGCGACACCATCTCGGCCCGCCTGATCGGTCCCGCCGAGCGCACCCTCGCGTCGTTCACCGTGAAGGGCGGCGACGGCTATGGATGGGCGCAGGTGTCGGCCTCGGGACTGCCCGCCGGCCGCTATGCGCTGGTCGCCTATCGCGACGGGCAGCGGGCGGCGAGCACCGAGCTCAGGCTGCGCTGAGCTGGCCCGGACCGTCGAGCCGGGCCGGGATCAGCGTCGGGTCGGGTTCGGCGCGCCGCCGGCGTCGCGCCTCCGGGCCGCCACGGCGCTGATCGCCTCGAGCACGCAGCGGTGCGCGACCGATGCGGTGACCTCGGATACGTCGAACGGCGGCGCGACCTCCACCACGTCCATCCCGACCAGCTCGACCTGCCCGACCACCTGGCGCACGGCGCGCAGGAGCTCGCGCGGCAGCAACCCGCCGGGCTCCGGCGTCCCGGTGCCCGGAGCCATGCCGGGATCGACCACGTCGACGTCGATCGAGAGGTAGATCACGTCCGGGCCGTCGAGCGCCTCTGCGATCGCGTCGGCGACCACGGCTTCCGCCCCGCGCTCCTCGATCTCCGTCATCAGGTGGTAGCGCAGCCCGTGGCGATGCATCCACTCCATCGTCTGCGGTGGCGGCCAGTAGCCGCGCAGCCCGACCTGGACGAAGTTGCGGCCCTCGACCGCGCCGGACTCGATCAGGCGGCGCATCGGCGTGCCGTGCGAGCGCAGCACGCCCCACGTGGAGTTCGCCGCGTCGGCGTGAGCGTCGAAGTGCACGACCCCCACGCGTCGTGGCGCGACGCTCTCCGCGACGGCGGACGCGGCGGGAAAGGTGATCGAGTGGTCGCCGCCGAGCACGATCGGGATCGCCCCGCTGGAGGCGATGTCGAGGACCTTGCGCCGGATGACCTCGTGGCTCCGCTCCGGGTTGGCGGGGATGATCGGCGCGTCCCCGGCATCGACGCAGTCGAGCCACTCGAACGGCTGCAGCCCCACCTGCAGCGAGTTGATCGAGCCGGCGTGGTACGACGCGGCCCGGATGGCGCGCGGCCCGAAGCGCGCGCCGGGACGGTGGCTCACGGCGTCGTCGAACGGAGCACCCATGATGGCGATGTCGGGGCGGCGCGCGCGCAGCGCGTCCGCATCGGTCAGCAGGGGGAGCTTCTGGAAGCTCGCCGAGCCCACGTAGGTTGGCAGGTCGAAATCGGCGAACTCGATGTACGGATCCAGCCCGAGCGGTGGATCCTCGTCGTTGGTGCCGGCCAGGCGGCGGGTGTCATCGGCCATCGGTGACGGCTGGTGGCCTCCCTCGCGGTGGCGGACGCCGTCGCTGCGCGGAGCAGGCCCGCCGGAAGAAGGAGGCGATGCTACCAGAGGCGGGCCGCGGGTCGACGGCTGCTACCATCGGCGCTCGTGAAGCAGCGTCGCGTCTACACCCTCGAGGAAGCCCGCGCCCTGGTCCCGGAGGTGCGTGCGGTGCTGCTGCAGCTGGCCGTCCTGAAGCGAAGACAGGACGATGCGCACGAGGCGCTGCACGCGCTTCTGAACGCCAACGGCGACCCCTCGCATGCCGACGAGGCCGATCGCCACGAGCGCGACATCCGCGACCTCGGCGACGACATCCGCGCGCTGCTCGAGCACCTCGCCGAGATGGACGTCCAGCTGCGCGACCTCGAGATGGGGCTGGTCGACTTTCCGGGCCAGCGCGACGGCCGGCCCATCTGGCTGTGCTGGCGCCTGTCGGATCCGGAGCTCGCCTTCTGGCACGGCACCGATGAGGGCTACGCCAGCCGCAAGCCGTGCTGATCGCGGTCATCGGCGACTGCCTGCTCGACATCTCGGTTCGTCCGTCCGGACCGATCCGGGCCGGCGCCGACGCGCCGGCCGCCATTCGCCTCTCGCCCGGTGGACAGGGAGCGAACGTCGCGGTGCGCCTCGCCCGTCGGGGAGCGCGGGTGCGGCTCATCACCGGCCTCGCCGACGATGCCGCCGGCCGCTTCCTGCGCGAGGCCGTCGAAGCCGAGGGTGTGGAGCTCGCCGCGCTCCCCGTGCCCGCGAGCGGCTCGGTCGTCGCGCTGCTCGATGCCGAAGGCGAGCGCACCATGCTGAGCGACCGCGTCTCGCTGGCCGTCGGAGGGTTGGCCGAGCTGCTGACCGATGCGACCTGGGTCCATGTCTCCGGTTACGCTCTGCTCGATACCGAGGGGGCGCGCGTCGCGCGCGAGCTGGCCGTCCGGCCGGTTCAGTCACGGCTCAGCGTCGGTGGGGGATCACTGCCGCCGGGCGACGACGCGGTCTCGTTCGGCGAGCTGCTGCGCGTCGCCGGCCCTGACCTCCTGATCCTCAACCGCGACGAGGCGGCTGCCCTCGGCGCCCACACTCCCGGCTGCCTGGCGGTCGTCACGTCCGGTCGCAGCGGCTCGGCGGCCACCGCACCGGGCATGCCGCCGATCCACGTCCCGGCGCCGGCAGACGACCGGCCGGTGCTGGACACCACCGGCGCCGGCGATGCCTACGCAGCCGCCCTCGTCGACGAGCTGGCGCACCTTGGCGGTTGGCCACCGCCTCCCGCCGAGCTCCAGCATGCGATGGCGGTCGCAAGCCGTCTTGGCGCCGATGTGGCGCGGGTCGAAGGCGCCCAGGGACACGCTAGCTGAGGCAGCGCACGCGGCGTCGGTACCACGGGTAGGCCCATCAAGCGCAACCGCATCCTCGCCCGGGCTCGGGAAGACCCATGAGGCGGCCGTGTCGCAGCGTGGATAACTCGGAGAAATGCGGATGGCGTCAACGCTCGCGAGGCGCCAACCGCGGCTCCACCCAGCATCGGAAAAGCCTCCACGGACTACGCCGACGCGCGCGCTGATGACGCACTGCTGGGCCCTCGTCGATCGGCCTGCTGCTGGTGGTCGCTGGTTCGATGCACTACGGACCAACATTGACGATGTCGCGTGTTTGCCGATAAGCCAGGGCGATGCCTGGAAGGAGTCGGACTGCTGATCTCAACGACTCCCGCCCCGTGCGGCCGATCCCAAGGCCGGAGCCAATGGTCCCAGCCGCTGCAGGTGGCGGCGACCACCATCCAGTCCGAGCGGTGGCCTGCCTGGCCTGCGACGACCGAGGCCAGACGCCCGGCCTGCGTCGCGAGGACTGGGCCAGTAGGCCTTGACAGCTCCGAGTAGCGTTTGCGCAGTCCAGTCATCCGACTGGTGGAGGGACTCCTTGGCAAGACCGAGCCTGCTCTCGTGCATCTGCGCAGTTGGCTGGTTCGCTCGTCGAGCCGAGACAGCTCCGCAACTCGCGCGATCCTTGTCGACGGCGCGACAATTGATGGTGATTCCGCTCGTCGTCCTCAGGCTTCCTGCCTGCTCCTTGGAGCCGAGCGCAATCACGCCCTCGATCGCGGGCACACCGCCGGCCGCCCGATGACGGCATGACGACACTGCGCATGGCGACTGCTGGGCCATCGCTGGTCGTGCTTCTGAGCCTCGTGCTAGCCGGATGCGGGTATCCGTCCTTCGACGAGCTGAACGCGGAGCTCGACAAGCTCGCGGTGCCGACCAGTTGGCGCCTCGCTGACACGTTGACGAATGGGCCCGGCGGCGACATCGAGTGCGTTCCTCCGATCGCCGGCCGCGATTGTCCAAAGGTCATTCGCTACTACGTGGCGACCGGTTCGTCCGAAGACGCGTACAGGCAAGGTGAGCAACTGCTCACCGATGCCGGATTCGTTCTCGATTCCCGGCGCAGCGAACCGTGTGATCTTCCAGCCGGCCTGGCCGCGTGCGAGACGAGTGCCGTTGATGCCGACAAACGCATCCGGCTTCAGGTGTTCACGCCAGACCATGACTTTGGTGATCGCGGCGACATTCGGATCGAGAACCGGTCCGGGCCGATCGTTTCGATTTCTATGTGGAGGGTGGGGAGGGACTGATGAAGCGCTACAGCATCGTCTCGGGGGTCGTGTCGGCCACCATCGCTCTGCAGCTTGTGTTCACTAGCACGGCGGCTGCAACGGAACCTTGCGGCGATGTCCAAGTGATCTGGGCCGGCGGTGCGGGATCGGTGCCAGGGGATGAGCCGTTCCAACAGTTCTACGGACACGACTTGGCCGGTGAAGACGGCCGCATTGGTCCCGGAGTCGTCGTAAGTGCCTATGAGTTGGGGACAGGGTTCGGCGGGTACAGATATCCTGCTGCCGCAGGCGCCTGGGAGTTCGCGACCGCCGGAGCCGACTGGGCTCCGTACGACTAAAGCGTCGATGACGGTACGCACGAACTCGATGCCTACCTCTCAGACCGCAGCGCGAACTGTCCCGACGAGAGGTACGTCCTTGGCGGCCATTCGGAGGGCGCTCAGGTGATCTCCGATGGATTGGCGATTCTCCCTCAGGAAATCCGAAACAAGATCGCCTACACCGCGGTCTTTGGCGACCCCACATGGGACAACGGCCCGTACCCATTCATTAATCCGTTCGACACTGCCTGCATACAGGGACCCCACCAATGGGTCCGCGGGTCCGCACCATGCTGGGCGGGTCCCGGCATCCTCGGACTCACCAAGGATCCGTACGTCGCCGCCGACTCTGAGCAGCGCGTCGGCTCATGGTGCAGGGACGGCGACGGGATCTGCACCGGTGCCCCGCTCTTTATCCTTACAAACGGTGAGGCGCATGGCGCCTATTTCGACGAAGCTGCAGAGTCCGCACTGGCGGCTCGAGAGGCGGCAGAGGCGCTCCAAATCTTCGTCCCCGCCAAGGCGGCCGACTTTGACGCTTCATGGGATCAGTTTGTTTTCGGTGCCGAGGGGGCGGATCTCGCAATCGTGTTTGACACGACTGGCAGCATGTCGGGCGCGATCGACGACGCCAAGGCGCAAGCGTCGGAGCTCGCTCAGACCTGGCTTGACTTCTTTCAGAACGGACGAGTGGGCCTTGTCGAATTCAAGGACGAGGGCGACCCGTTCGTCGCCCGCATCGACGCCGGCCTCTCGAATGACGTGACGGCGTTCCAGAATGCGATGAATGGGCTGACTGCGAGTGGTGGAGGAGACACGCCCGAGGCGCAGTTATCCGGGATCATGCAGGCTCTCAATGGGCTCGACTGGGCCGACGGAGCAACGAAGGTCACGATCGTGATCACAGATGCCCCCGGCAAGGATCCGGAACCAGGCACGGGCTACACCCGGGAACAGGTTAGTCAGCGCGCACTAGAGATCGACCCAGTGGCCATCTATGGTGTCGACGTCGCCAACTCGTCCACCGTGAGCGGGTTCATGCAGCCGCTCGCCGACGCAACCGCTGGTCAGGTATTTGTCCTTGAATCCGGACAGACGCTGTCGGACGCGCTTTTCGACGTCCTGGACGCGGCGCATTCTGCGCCCGTGGCACACCTAGCGGGGCCCTACATAGCGCAAACCGGAACAGGGATTACTTTTAGTGCCCGAGACTCCTTCGATGCTTCAAGCACCATTTCCGGATACGAGTGGGACTTCGACAACGACGGCACGATAGACCGCACCACAACAACACCTGACACCGCATTCACGTACTCCGCCGCGTACGACGGCTTGGCGAGCGTGCGTGTCGTCGCGTCGGATGGCTTGTCGGCCGTCGCCACTGCGAACGTTACCGTCGACGGAGAAGGGCTGGCCGGGCGCGCACCGCTTCCACCGGTTTCCGCTTCGGCGACGCCTACGGGACCAAGCGAAGTGACAGTCGAGTGGACGCCCGCCGGCAACGACCGTGCCGACGGTTACGTCGTCACCCTCGACGACGGGACACTGGTCGGTGTCAAGCTCGCAGCGGACGCTCACTCGCTGCTGGTCCAGGATCTTGACGTTACCCAACCGATAACGCTCACGGTCTCATCTGCCAATGGATTCGGAAGAAGCGCCTCGGTGTCGGCAACAACAAGCAACGACACCACCGAGCGCGTCAGCGAGTCGAGCCAGCACGGCCAGGCCACCGGGTCGAGTGATGATGCGTGGATCAGCGCCGACGGCCGCTACGTCACCTTCGTCTCGACCGCCAGCGACCTGGTCTCCGGCGACACGAATGGCGCCCAGGACATCTTCGTCCACGACCGCTCCACCGACGAGACGATCCGGGTCAGCGTGGCCAACGACGGCAGCCAGGCCAACAGCTTCAGCGACGACCCGGCGCTGACCGCCGACGGCCGGAAGGTCATCTTCCGCTCGTATGCCTCCAACCTGGTCAGTGGCGATACCAACGGCAAGTGGGACATCTTCGTGCGCGACCTCGACGCGGGCACCACCACCCGCGTGAGCGTCGCCAGCGACGGGACCCAGTCGAACGGCACCAGTGGCGACCCGGTGCCCTCCGCCGACGGCCGCTACGTGGCCTTCGGCAATTCGGCCGACAACCTCGTCGCGGGCGACACCAACGACGTCGACGACATCTTCGTGCACGACACGCAGACCGGGACGACCACCCTGGCCAGCGTCAGCTCGGCCGGCGTGCAGGCCAACGCCGACAGCGACAACGCCACGCTGAGCGCCGACGGCCGCTACCTGGCCTTCTGGTCGGATGCCAGCACGCTGGTCAGCGGCGACACCAACGCGGTGCGCGACATCTTCGTGCGCGACACGCAGCTCGGCACGACCACGCGCGCCAGCGTGGCATCGGACGGGACGCAGGCGAATGCCGCCAGCGACAACCCCTCGCTCAGCGACGATGGCCAGCGGCTGGCCTTCGACTCGGATGCCTCGACGCTGGTTAGTGGTGACACCAACGCCAAGACCGACATCTTCGTGCGCGACCTCGCCGCGGGGACCACCAGCCGGGTCAATCTCACCGCGGCCGGTGGCCAGGCCGAGCGCGGCAGCGACTCGCCCTCGATCAGCGGCGACGGTACGATCGTCTCCTTCCAGAGCAGTGCCCGCACCCTGATCAGCGGCGACACCAACAACCGCAACGACATCTACGCCGTGAAGCTGGCCGACGGCACGGTGTGGCGCGTGAGCGTGGCAGCCGACGGCAGTCAGGCTGCGGATGTCAGCGACAACCCGGCCATCACCCAGAACGGCAAGACCATCGCCTTCCAGTCGATGGCGGTTAACCTGGTGCCCGACGACACGAACGGCACCAGCGACATCTTCGTGCGCGGCAGCCCGTATTGAGCGTCCGACGTGTCCAACTGAAATTTAGTCCTGATGTGCGCGACGCTCTCGCCGCCGGGCGCGCCGTCGTCGCGCTCGAGTCGTCGCTGATCGCCCAGGGATTGCCCGCGCCACACAACCTCCAGACCGCGCTCGATGCCGAGGCGGCGATCCGGGAGGAGGGCGCGATTCCGGCGACCGTCGCGCTCGACGATGGGCAGTTGATCGTCGGTGCCGGCCGCGATCTGCTCGAACGCCTCGCCGACCCGTCGAACAATGCGGCGAAGGCCGCCTCGCGCGACCTCGCGCCGCTTCTCGCCCAGCAGCGCCTGGCGTCGACGACGGTGAGCGCCACCATGCGCGCCGCCCACATGGCGGGAATTCGGGTCTTCGCCACCGGCGGCATCGGCGCCGTCCATCGCGGTGCCTCGGAAAGCTACGACGTCTCGAGCGACATCGACGAGCTGGCCGCGACGCCGGTCGCGGTCGTGTCCAGCGGCGCGAAGTCGATCCTCGACCTGCCGGCCACGCTCGAACTGCTCGAGACGCGCCGTGTGCCGGTCGTCGGCTACGGGGTCGACGAGCTGCCGGCGTTCTACAGCACCAGCAGCGGCCTGCCGCTGCCGCATCGGGTGGAGAGCGCGGTGGAGGCGGCGGCCGTCATCGGCCTTCACCTGCAGATTCCGGGAGCTGGCGGCATCTTGGTGGTCCAGCCGCCGCCATCGGAGCTGGCAATTCCCTTCGACGAGGTCGAGAGCTGGATCGACGACGCGTTGCGCGAGGCGGACGCTGGGCACGTCCGTGGTGGCGCGGTGACGCCATTCGTGCTGTCGCGCGTCGCCGAGCGCAGCGGGGGACGGACGCTCAGCACCAACATCGGTCTGATCATCAACAACGCGCGCACGGCAGCACGCATCGCGGTGGCATTGAGCGACGCCTGAGCGGCCGGGCGATCGTCGCGTCGGGTATCCTGCCTTCCCTTGGCGCGAGCAACGCCGGCGTCATCACGGAGGGTCAGCCATGCGAATCTACGAGGGCAGCCCGCGCCAGAACTGGCAGGAGGTGCTGCGCACGGTCGGCGCCTTCGCCGACGGCGAGCGGCTCAAGGAGCTGCTCTTCCTCGAGCTGGACGCCGGATTCATCCTGCAGGGCCTGTCGCCGTCGAAGGCGAGCGCCTGGGCGGAGGGATCCGGGACGCTGACCAAGCACACCTACGAGCTCGTCGAGGACCAGATCTCGCAGCTGCTGGACAAGCAGGCGGCCGCGCGCGGGCAGGCCACGAACGCGGTCCCCAGCGCCGACATCGGCCACTACTACGAGCAGGCACTGCGCGTGCTGGGGTCGTATCTGGACACGCAGCACATTCGCGACCTGTTCTTCTTCGAGCAGGACGGATCGTTCGTGCTGCGGACGCTCGTGACCGCCGAATCCGGCGCGATCGAGCATCGGTTGGCGGAGTTCACGCGCGACGAGATCATGGCTATGATCCAGTCGGCGCCCGAGCAACGAAGCAGCTCGCCGGACGCACCCGGCGCCTGACGCGCATCAGATCGGAGATCACCAAATGAAGGCGTTGAAGGTCCTGTTGATCAGCATCGGCGCGCTCCTCGCCGCGCTGATCGTCATCCCGCTCACCATCCTCGCCGGACTCTTCGTGTGGCTGAAGCTGACCGAAGAGGACGACGACGACATGGAGCTCGACGACACCATCTGAATCCCGGCGCTCAGCCGGTGGCGAGGGCCCAGCTGGCCGTCCAGCACACCGCGGCCACCAGCATCCCGTACCACAGTCGCTCGGCGTCGTCTGCGCCCTGGCCGATGGCCACCAGTCCGACCAGCCCCAGCCCCAGCGGCAGCGGTCGCAGCTGACCGCTGATTCCGAGCGCCAAGGCCACCACCAGCCCCACGCCGAGCGCCAGCGCCAGCGCCACCTGCTGTGATCGGTGGCGCCCCAGCACCTGGGCCAGGTTGGTGGCTCCCGTGCGTGCGTCGAGATCGAAGTCGCGAGCGGTGTTGGCGAGGTGCGCCGCCGCGGCGAACGGCGCCACCAGCAGGGCCGCCGGCGCGACTCGCGCCAGCGGCACCTCGATCCCGGCCGCGATCCACAGCGGAAGGATGCCGAAGCTGACGAGGTAGGGGATCACCGACGCGGGGGTGCGCGAGATGCGCAGGTCGTACGCGATCGCGCTCAGCGTGGCGCCCGACGCGAGGAGCAGCGTCGGCGGTCCGAGCGGGACGCTGGCGACGACGACGAGCGCCATCCCGGTGACACCGATGGCCAGCGCTCGCGACGGCGAGACCTCGCCGGCCGGGATCGGCTTCTCTGGCCGCACGCCGAGATCGCGCTTCCGGTCGGCCCAATCGTTGATCGCCCCGGTGGCGATTTGCGATCCCGCCACGCCGAGCACCACCAGCACCAGCCGCGCGTCGAGCGCCCGTCCCGTCTGCGAGGCGAGGATGGCCGCCAGCGCCGTCGAGAGGACGATCACCGCGAGCGCGGGGGCGGGGTGGACCAGGCGCACGGCTGCGGGAAGCATCGGCACATCATGCGGCACGACAGGCGCGGAACGGCCGCCGGAGGGCAGTTCCGGCGGCCGCGGCAATCGACCGGAGGTCAGCTGCCGATTGCGTGAACCTGGCCGCAGGCCACGGGCATGCTGGCGACGTACTGGCCCCCCACGGTCAGGCCGTGAATGACCACCGCGCGCGTCCCGAGGTCGATGCCCGGGTCGACGGTGAGCGTCTCGTCAACCGTCAGGGTGCCGTCGCCGGCCGCCACCGGCGCGCCGAAGCTGACCAGCACGGCGCCGTAGTCGGGGAGTCCCTCCGCGAAGCTGACCAGGCCGTCGCCATCGGTGTCGCGCGAGGGCGCAGGGCACTTGCTGATGAGCGTCGGCGAGGCTCCGACATCGCCCGGCATCTTGCCGTGGACGTGCTGAGGATGGGGCATCCCGGCCTCCAGGCCGCTCTCCGAGATGTGCACGGTGAGCTGATCGCCGGCCAGGGTCAGGGTGGCGGTTGCCATCACGCCCGAGCCGTTCATCGCCTTCAGGCGTGCCTCGAACGTCCGGGGACCTCCGCCCGCGAGCGCCATGGCCGGGATGACCAGGATCGCGGCGGCAACCGCCGCGATCAGGACGATTCGCTTCATCTCTCCTCCTTGCTGCCGGGACGCACCGTGGCGATCGCTCACGGCTCTGTTTCGACATACGGGGGAGGTCACGCGCGTATGAGCCGCGCGATCGCGACTGCGCCGGGCGCCCGAGCGGCGGTGGAGGGCCGCTGCTAGAATCGAAAAAACCCCGGAGGAATCAACAACCAATGCCGAAGTATGTCTTCGTCACGGGCGGCGTCACGAGCTCGCTCGGCAAAGGCATCACCGCCGCATCCATCGGGCGGATCCTCAAGGCACGGGGCGTTCCGGTCTCCATCCTCAAGCTCGATCCCTACATCAACATCGACCCCGGCACGATGTCGCCGTACCAGCACGGCGAGGTCTTCGTGACCGATGACGGGGCGGAGACCGATCTCGACCTGGGCCACTACGAGCGGTTCATCGACGAGAACCTGAGCCAGGCCAGCAACGTCACCACCGGCCGCATCTACCAGAGCGTCATCGCCAAGGAGCGTCGCGGCGACTACCTCGGCGGGACGGTGCAGGTCATCCCGCACATCACCAACGAGATCAAGGAGCGCATCCAGCGCGTCGCGCGGGACGGCACCGGGTCGGTGGCGGGCAGCGGGCTGGCCCAGCACGGCGTGGTCATCGTGGAGGTCGGCGGCACCGTCGGCGACATCGAGTCGCTGCCCTTCCTCGAGGCGATCCGGCAGATGCGCAAGGACGTCGGCCGCCGTAACGTGCTGTACGTCCACGTCACCTGGCTGCCGCAGATCGGCGCCACCGGCGAGCTGAAGACCAAGCCGACGCAGCATTCGGTGAGCACGCTGCGCGGCATCGGCATCCAGCCGGACGTGATCATCCTGCGCAGCGACGAGCCGATCGACGAGGAGATCCTCGACAAGGTCGCGCTCTTCACCGACGTGGATGTCCACGCCGTGATCCCGCTGCGCACCGCGCGCAGCATCTACGAGGTGCCGATCCAGCTCGAGCGCGCCGGCCTCGGCAAGCTGATCAGCCGCGAGCTCGACATCGCCGCCGCGGAGCCCGACCTCGGTGACTGGCAGGACCTCGTGGCGCGGATCCGCGCGCCGCGGCCATCGGTCGAGATCGCCATCGTCGGCAAGTACACCGAGCTTCCCGACGCCTACATCAGCGTCAGCGAGGCGCTGAAGCACGCGGCGCTTCACCATCGCGTGGACGTCGCGGTGCGCTGGATCGGCAGCGAGCACCTCGAGCGCGTCGACGCCGAGGAGGTGGCGGAGGAGCTCGCCGGCGTGCATGGCGTCCTGGTGCCGGGCGGTTTCGGCTACCGCGGCGTGGAGGGAAAGATCCGCGCCATACGCTGGGCGCGAGAGAACGGCGTCCCGTTCCTCGGCCTGTGCCTGGGCCTGCAGTGCGCCGTGATCGAGTTCGCGCGGCATGCGCTCGGCACAGACGACGCCAACAGCTCGGAGTTCAACGTCTTCACCGAGCACCCGGTCATCGACCTCATGCCCGACCAGGCCGATGTCAGCGACAAGGGCGGGACGATGAGGCTCGGCCTGTACCCCGCCCGGCTCGAGCCGGGATCGCGGGTTCGCGAGGCGTACGGCGACGAGGTCGTCTACGAGCGGCACCGCCACCGCTTCGAGGTGAACAACGCATATCGCGAGCCGCTGGGCGAGGCGGGCATGCGCTTCAGCGGCATCTCGCCCGACGGCCGGCTGGTGGAGTTCATCGAGCTGCCGGATCACCCGTTCTTCCTTGCCACGCAGGCCCATCCGGAGCTGAAGAGCCGGCCGAACCGGCCGCATCCGCTGTTCCGCGACTTCGTCGGCGCCGCGGTTCGGCACGCGGGCGTCGTCGCCGAGCCCGCGCGGGCAGAGGGCATGGCTCGGGCCGCGGGGGCATGACCGCGTCCTCGCGAGCGCGGCCTCGCGCTCGGCGCGCCGCCTTCGACCTCGAGGCGTACGCCGGCCGGCTCGACGAGTCGCTGTCGCGCGTGGCGGCCGCGCGTCACGCGGCGCTGCGCGGCGAGGACGTGACCGTGGCCGCGGCGTACGACGCCGCCGCTGATCTCTTCACGCCGGCCAGCGTCGAGGCGCTGCGCACGGCCGCCGCCTCGGACGGAGAACGTGCGGCGCACGCGCGGGCGATGCTACCGGTCGCCGTCAGCGGCGCCCTCGCGGCCGCCGGCGCGCGGATGGCCGACGCCATAGAGCGGGCCGAGGCCGACGCGGTGATCGTCTGGCGCGACCAGCAGCTGCCATATCGGCGCGTGCCCTCGATCGTCGCCGAGATCAGCGAGCGATCCTCGCGAAACGCGCTCGACGCGGCGTACCACGAAGCGGTGGAGGCCATCAACCCGCTGCGCGAGGAGCGTCTCGAACGCATGCGCGAGGCGTCCCGGGCCCTCGGCGCGACCGACGTTCCGACGGCGCTGGCCGAGGCGCGCGGCATCGACCTTCCCCGGCTGGCGGCCGAGATGCAGCGCTTCCTGATCGAGTCGGAGACGCCCTACTTCGCCGCGCTGCGCCGTTACCTGGCCGAGATCGACATCGAGCAGGGCGATGCGTCCGAGGCGGACCTGCGGCACGTGCTGCGCGGCGGAGGGTGGGACGCCTGGTTCGACGCGCGACGCCTGCTGCCCGCCGTGCGCGCCACCGTCCTGGGCCTGGGCATCGACCCCGCGACGCAGGCCGACGTGAGCGTCGACCTGGACGATCGTCCTGCCAAGACGAGCGGCTTCTTCGAGGCGGCGGTCCGCCTGCCCGGCGATGTCCGGGTCGTCGGCCGGTCCAATGGCGGATACCGCGACTACGCGGCGCTGCTCGATGCCATCGGTCGGGCCGAGTTCCATGCGCACATGACCGGCGAGCTGCCTGCGGCCTATCGGCGCGGTGGCGACGAGGCGGTCGGCGAAGGGTACGGCCAGCTCTTCGCGTCGCTCGTGCGCAACGACGACTGGCTCGGGGCGCAGCTCGGGCTGACCGAGGACGAGATGGTCGGCTGGATCGACTTCGCCGCCTTCGCGCGGCTGCACAAGGTGCGCCGCGAGGTGGCCCTCACGCTGTACGAGATGCGGCTGCACCGTGGTGACCGGGTAGCGGTCGACCGGGCCTACTACTCGGGCCTGCTCGGCCTGCTGACCGGCGTCCGCCATCCCGAAGCAGGCTTCCTGGCGGCGATCGCGCAACCGCTCTCGGCGGCGTCGCGCTTCCGTGCGGCGTGCTTCGCGGCCAGCGTCGAGCGCTGGCTGGCGAGCCGCTTCAAGTCAGGCTGGTGGCGGATCCCCGAGGCGGGCACGCACCTGCGCAATGGATGGAGTCGCGGGCTGGAGTGGAATGCCGATACGACGGTTGCGCATCTCGGGTATGATCGTCTCGATTGGAGGCCGCTCCTGCGTCAGCTGAGGACGCAGCTCATCGGTGAGATGAGCGGATACGGAGGGCCGAACATCACCACTCGCGCCGGGACCCGTAAGGTCTGAACTGAGCGCCCGCCCCCGCGCGACAGCACGCCGAGACCCACCTTCGATTCGGTGCCGTCAAGGCCGTACACCCTTCCCGTAGCAGCTGGTGGTATCCGACAGGTACATGAACGACGAAGCACGACCGCGCCGTGGACGGCCGCGCCGCCGATCCGATGGCGGCGGCGGACCGCGCCGCCAAGCTGCCCGCGCCACGTTCCCGCGCCGGCGGAACGATTACGCAACCGGGCAGTACTCCTCGATCTATGCCGGTCCGTTCCCCGTCGAGGACGGCGAGGACCAGGCACTCGGCCTTGCCGAGCTGCAGGCCAAGCCGATCGACGAGCTCCGAGAGCTGGCTGCCGAGCACGGCATCGAAAACGGCGACGAGCTCGAGCATTCCGACCTCGTGCTCAAGCTGCTCGACGTCGTCCCGCTGGCGCCGGTGCGAAAGCCTGAGCCGCCCGCGCAGCCCGGCGAGGCGGACGGCATCCTGGAAATCGTCGACGAGGGGTTCGGGTTCCTTCGCCGCCACGGGGTCATGCCGTCACCCGACGACATCTACGTCAGCTCCAGCCAGGTGCGCCGATTCGGCCTGCGCACGGGTGACAAGGTCACCGGCCAGACGCGCCCGCCCAAGGATCAGGAAAAGTACTGGGGGCTGCTGCGGGTTGACACGGTCAACGGCGTCGAGCCGGAGGTCGCGCGTCGTCGTCCGTACTTCGACGCGCTGGTCCCGGTCTTCCCCGACGAGATGTTCGACCTGGAGACCGACCAGAAGAACCTCACCCAGCGGCTGATCAATCTCATCTCCCCGATCGGCAAGGGACAGCGCGGCATGGTGCTGTCGCCGGCCAAGGCCGGGAAGACCACGGTGCTCAAGCAGATCGCCGCGGGCATCACCGAGAACACGCCCGACGCCCACCTCATGGTCGCGCTCATCGGCGAGCGCCCGGAGGAGGTCACCGACATGCAGCGCAGCGTGCAGGGCGAGATCTACGCATCGACCTTCGACGAGCCGACCGAGAACCACACCCGCGTCGCCGAGATGTGCCTGGAGATTGCCAAGCGCCAGGTGGAGATGGGACGCGACGTGGTGATCCTGCTCGACTCGATCACGCGCCTCGCGCGGGCCTACAACCTCGCGCTGCCGGCGTCCGGGAAGACGCTCTCCGGTGGTGTCGATCCGGTCGCCCTCTACCCGCCCAAGCGCTTCTTCGGCGCGGCGCGGAACATCGAGCACGGCGGCTCGCTGACGATCATCGCCACATGCCTGGTCGACACCGGCAGCCGCATGGACGACGTGATCTACGAGGAGTTCAAGGGCACCGGCAACATGGAGCTCGCGCTCGACCGCAAGCTCAGCGAGAAGCGGATCTTCCCCGCCATCGACGTGCTGCGCTCCGGCACCCGCCGCGAGGAGCTGCTGCTGGACGAGAACTCGCTGCGCATGACGTGGACGATGCGCCGCATGCTCTCCGCGCTTGGCCCCAACGAGGGCATCGAGCTGTTGATGCAGCGGCTCGGCAAGACGAAGAACAACGCCGAGTTCCTGGTCTCGCTCAGCAAGAGCGTCGAAGCCTCCGAGCGTTAGGCCCGATCCGGACCGTGCGCGTCCCTCGTCGCGGTGCGTGGCCGCGTCTCCCCGTCCTCGGCCTCGTCGTGCTGCTCGCCGGCTGTGGCCCGATCGCCACGCCGAGCGCCTCCCCGCCATCGGTCTCGTCGGCGGTCGCTTCGGCGAGCGGGCCGCTGACCCCGAGCGCCTCTCCGGCCGTCGGCGAGCTCGTGCCTGCACCCGGGTCGAGCAGCGAGGTCTACCGGCCGAACCCGGCGGCCATCGTGGTCGCCATCGACCCCGGTCACGGCGGCTGCCTCGACTGGGGCGTGCCGGACCCCTCGAAGCGGGACGCCAGGTACGCCGAGAAGACCATGACCCTCGGGATCGCGCTGGCACTCGAGTCGATGCTGCAGTCGCAGGGGATCAGCGTGGTGATGACCCGGCACGACGACAGCGCGCTGGCCGGCGACAGCTACGCCCCGCTCGGGTGTGACGGCGCCGCGTGGCGCGACGTCGACGGCGACGGGCGCGCGGGCTTCGAGCCGAGCGGACATGTCCGCACCCGCGACGAGCTGAGCGCGAGGATCGATCTCGCCAACCTGGCGCGCGCCGACGTCCTGGTCAGCATCCACATCAACTCCATGACGCAGGACGGGGTCGCCTACCGGATTGCGGCCACGCAGACGTTCTACGACGACGAGACGCCGTGGAAGTCGGGCTCGGCGCGCCTGGCGACCGACGTACAGACCGATGTGGTCACTTCGCTCGACGGCGTTGCCGGCTATGCGCGCCAGGACCGTGGCGTCCAGACGGTCGCCTATTACCTGATCTCTCGACAGTGGGCCGCGGCCGACAGCTGCGGAGCGGGGGGCGACGTGTGGTGCAAGCCGCACCGCGCGCTGCAGATGCCCGGGATCCTGAGCGAAGTCGGATCCATCAGCCTGCCGGCCGAGCAGGATCTCCTGGCCTCCCCGGCCGGGCAGCGCGCCGCGGCGCAGGGCGTGTACGCCGGATTGCGCAGCTACTTCGCGAACAGACCGCTCGCCGTGCGGTACGACGCGCTGACCGCGCGAGGCGCTGCCGGCGCGGTGCCGGCCACGTCGCCCGGCAGCGGACCGCCGTTCCGCGCCCCGACGCTTGCGGCGGAGACCCTCGCCAGCGGGCGGCTCCCGCTGCGGTTGACGAATACCGGCACCGCGCCGTGGAGCGGAGCCCTTCAGCTGGATGCGGGCTGGCTGCGAAGCAACGATCCGTACCTCGCCTCGGCGCCTGCGCTGGCACCGCTCGCCCTCGCAGTACCGGCCCTGGAGCCGGGCGAGTCGGTTCAGCTGGAGGTGCCGCTGCCTACTCCGCCGTCAGGCGGCGGTCGCGCGGTGCTGTGGCTCGGCCTGAGCGAGGGCGGCGTTCCACTCGCCGAATCGGGGTCGCCGGCGCTCCAGCTTGCAGCGGGAGGTTGACCCACTCTTCGGCACGCTGCTACCATCGCGGCAGCGACCTTGGCCTGCGGTCCGTCCGTTGGGGCGGCACCGCTGCAAGGGCTCGGGGTGAGCGAGGTCGCGCACGACCTTGCCGAGCACGTCCCGGGAGCTTCCGTATTGCACGACCCGCGATCCACGTTGCGCCACCTGTTTGATCCGCGGCTGCTCTCGCGAGTCACGACGCACCTCATCGTCGTCGCTCTCGTCGTGGCAGCGGCCGGCGCCGGCGTCGCCACGACCAGCTCGCGAGTCGGGTCCGACGCGTCGACGTATTCGTTCGACCTCGTCGGTCAGGCATACGGCGCCGGCGACGGCGGCGCGGTCGGCAGCGTCACCCACTTCGACCTCAAGCCGGATCCATCGCACCCCGACCAGATGCTCGCGCGTCGTGTGCAGCGAACGCCGCCGCCCACCCCGCTGCCGACGCCAGTCGCCCCCAAGGATGCCCCCCTGCGGATCACCGCTCCCGCAGCGCCGCCCGTGGTTCCCGCGGTACCCGTCGCTGCCACCTCGCGAGGCGGCGCGCTCCTGTGGCCGGTGCCGGGCGGGATCATCACGCAGTACTACCATCCGGGGCACCTGGCGCTCGACATCGCGACGGCCGCCGGACGGCCCGTGATCGCATCCGACGCCGGCGTCGTCACCTGGGCCGGCTGGCGAAACAACGGCGGCGGGCTGGTGGTGCAGGTGGATCACGGCAACGGGATCCAGACCGTCTACAACCACCTCGGTGCGATCCTTGTCGGACCCGGTCAGCAGGTCGGACGCGGACAGACGATCGCGCGCGTCGGCTGCACCGGGTCGTGCACCGGCCCGCACGTCCACTTCGAGGTCATCGTCGGAGGGGTGATCGTCAACCCGCTGCGCTACCTCTGACCCGATGCGGGCAGCGGTCGCGCCGCTGCTATCCTCGCTGCGATGTTCGCTGACAAGGTCCGAATCCTCGTCGCCGCGGGCGCGGGCGGGGACGGATCCGCGTCCTTTCGGCGAGAGGCGCACGTTCCACGCGGCGGACCGGATGGCGGCGACGGCGGCCGCGGCGGCGACGTGATTTTGGTCGCCGAGGCCGGAATGACGACCCTCGGCGACTACCGACGCTCGAGGCACTTCCGCGCCCAGCCCGGCGGAGCGGGCAGCCGCCGCCGCTCGCACGGCCGCAACGGCGCATCCGTCGAGCTCGGCGTTCCGCCCGGGACGGTGGCGCGTTCCTGGCCGGAGGGCGAGTGGCTCGGCGAGCTGCTCGCGCCGGGCGAGCGACTCGTGGCCGCGCGTGGCGGGCGCGGAGGACGCGGCAACGTGCACTTCGTGAGCTCCACCCACCAGGCGCCGACGCACGCCGAGAAGGGCGATCCGGGGGCCGAGCGCTGGATCGAGCTCGAGCTGAAGCTCATCGCGGATGTCGGCTTCGTCGGGCAGCCCAACGCCGGCAAGTCCACGCTCCTCGCCGCGCTGACCGCCGCGACGCCAAGGGTCGGGGACTACGCCTTCACCACCACCAGCCCGAACCTCGGTGTGATGGAACTTCCGGACGAGCGCATGGTGGTGCTGGCCGACCTCCCCGGACTGATCGAGGGAGCGAGCGAGGGCCGCGGGCTGGGACATGCCTTCCTGCGTCACGTCGAGCGCACGCGGGTGCTGGTGGGGGTCGTCGACGGTGCGGCGACCGACCCGCTGGCCGACTGGCAGGTCGTGGCCGACGAGCTGATCGCCCACGACCCCACGCTGCTCGAGCGCCCGACCGTGCTGGTGATCACCAAGCTCGATTTGCCGGTGGTTCGCGACCGTGTACGCGAGCTGCGTCTGGCGCTGGCAGCGTCCGGCCGCCCGGTCATCGCGGTGTCGAGCGCCAGCGGCAAGGGACTCGACGATCTGCGCTCGGCCATCGGCGAAGCGCTCGTCGAGGCCGAGGCAGCCGACGTGCGCGAGCCGGGGACGGACGAGATGCTGATCCATCGCTTCGACCCGCTGACGACCGGTTGGCAGGTTGACGTCGAGGCGGATGCACTGCGCGTCCGCGGCCGCGGCGTGGAGACCGCGGCGAACCGCACCAACTTCGCCAACGAGGAGTCGCGAGAACGGTTCCAGCGCCTGCTCGAGCGGCTGGGCATCGACGACGAGCTGCGCCGTCGGGGCGCCGGAGAGGGGACGATCGTGCGCATCGGCTCGGCCGAGCTCGAATGGGGTGACGAGGGGTGAGGGTGGGCGTGCTTGGCGGCACCTTCGACCCTCCGCACATCGGGCACCTCTGGCTCGCGACGCTGGCGGCCGAGGCGATGCGCCTGGACCGCGTCCTGTTCATGCCGGCGGCGCAGCCGCCGCACAAGCTCGATGTCGCGGTCACCGACGCGGGCGACCGCCTGGAGATGACGCGTCTCGCCATCGCTGACGACCCGAGCTTCGAGCTGTGCGAGCTCGAGATGCGACGGACGGGGCCCTCCTTCACGGTCGACAGCATGGTCGAGCTCATCCAGGCCGGTGGAGAGGACGAGGAGCTGTTCCTGGTGATGGCTGCCGACTCGCTCGACCAGGTCGGCTCCTGGCGCCAGCCGGACCGCCTCCTCTCGCTGGTGGAGTGGGTCGTCGGCCCTCGGCCGGGTACCGCGCTGCTCGAAGCGGCCGCGCTGCGGGAGCGGTTCGGGCCGGCGGCGAGCCGGATCCACGTCATCGACGGTCCGTCGCTCGACGTCAGCTCCTCCGAGATCAGGCGGCGCGTGGCGAACGGGCACGCCATCCGCTACCTTGTGCCGCGAGCGGTCGAGGAGCTGATCCGCGATCGCGGCCTGTACCGCACGGGAGACGCACGCTGGAGCCAGACCTGACATCGGAGCCGATCGCCATCGAGCCTGCGCAGCTCGCGCATCGGATCGTGGACCTCGCATCCGACAAGAAGGCGGTCGACATCGTGATGCTGCGGACCGCCGAGCTGACCACGATGGCGGACTACTTCGTGATCATGTCGGGCCGCAGCGACCGCCAGGTGCAGGCGCTCTCGCGCGCCATCGTCGATGAACTGCGCGACGACGGCATTCGCCCCATCGGGATCGAGGGCATGCCTTCCGCGCGCTGGATCCTGCTCGACTACGGCAGCGTCATCGTTCACGTCTTCGCCGTCGAGGAGCGTCGCTACTACGCTCTCGAGCGTTTGTGGAGCAAGGCCGCCCAGGTCGTCCGCGTGGTCTGACCGTCCGCAGGTACTGCATCGGTACCATGCCGTCCTGCGCCGGTCCTCCTATTGAGGCAGCGTCCGGGCGGCGCCATTGTCGCGCCCATGACACGGCGCACCACCCGCTCCGCGCGACGCATCGAGAGCTGCCGCTATTGCGGCGGCGAGCTGCTCTCCAGCGTGTTCGACACCATCTTCCGCCCGGACGGCGAATCGCTCGAGCACGTGGTCGCCACGGAAATTCCCGACGAGCGGCTCTTCTTCGCCATCCCCGGCGCCCTTTGCGTGCCGTGTCGACAGCTGTACGTCGACCAGCAGCTGATCGGCATCCTCGGCCTCGGTGGCGCGCGCTGCACCTTCGCCATCGAGAGCGATCGAGTCCTGCGCGCAGGGGCGGTCTGAGCCGTTCCCGTCGCGACTACGACTTCCTGACCGGACGCCGGGCGAGCAGGTATTCGCCCATCCAGCCTGCGATCGCCGATTCCGCCGATCGCGCGTTCGACTTTATGGCGACGTCGGCGTCGAACAGGCCGTTGAGCATCCCCTCCAGCTCCTGCGGCGTGTAGCGTCGCGCGGCCTCGACCAGTCGCTCCGCGGTGCGCGCCTGGCCTTTCCCCAGCCTGCGAGTGATCTCGTCCACCGGCGTGCGTCGCCCGAGCAGGTCGGCTGCGGCGACGAGATCCGCCAGGCGGCCCTCCAGCGAGGCCATGATGCGCAGCACCGGCTGTCCCTCGGACAGCGCGCGCTCCAGTGCCTCGGCCGCGCGGGCTGGCTCGCGGCGCTCCAGCGCGTTCGTGATGGCAAAGACCGATGCGGGCCGCACGTCCGATGTCAGCGCCTGCACATCCTGCGCGGAGATCGCCGCGCCCTCGGCGTGGATGGCGAGCTTTCGCAGCTCGTTGTCTGCCAGCCGTGTCTGCTCGCCGCGCTCGATGTCGCTCTCCCATACCGCGCCGCCGATTCGTTCGGCGAGCAGGTTCGCCGCGCGCGGCTCGATCTCGACGCCGATCGTCGCCGCGTGGCGCCGGATCCACGCCTGGAGCTCGTTACGCCGCGGCGCGTTGCGCTCCTCGACCCGCCCGCCGCGCTCGCGGACGGCCTCAGCCAGGCGCTTGAGCAACGCCGGCGGCTTGCCGACGTCACGGGACGTTCGGGTCTCGGCCAGCGCGAGCGCGGCGCCGTCGGGCAGCTGGGTCACCAGTGCCAGCAGGCGGTCCGCCGCGACCAGCGACCGGCCCGCCGCGCGCAGCGGCTGATGCAGCACGGCAAGATGCGCTCCGAACAACCCGACGGACGCCGCGGCGAGGCGCGCGCCATCGATCGCCGTCTCGTCGGGGCTGCGATCGGGCACGATCTCGTCGCGGTCGAGTGCCCCCACCTCAACCTCGAAGGCGGCCAGTGCCCGGCCGATCTCGAAGCCGTCGTCCCCGTGGACGAGGAGCACCTGCGCGATCACGCTCTCCCCGCTCACGCTCGCCGTGGTCACGCTCCCGCCTCCCACGCGCCGCGAAGTCGCGCTTCCACCTCGCCGACGCTCAGCGAGACCGCATCGGCCAGCTCCTGCTGCAGGGCATGCGCCGGCCGCCGCGCCGACTCGATCTCCGAGGCGTAACGCGGGTGCCGATCGATCATGTCGTCCAGTCGCTCGTCAACGCTCAGGAACGTCTGGGCGACATGCCGGTCCGCGAGCGACACGAGCACCGACGGCCAGCCGATGGGGTAGCGCGCCTCGTCGAGCAGCGCGCTGATCGGGTGGGACGCAACCGGCAGCGCGAGCTCGTGGAAGCCCATGCCGGTCAGGCGGCGCGCGGCGACGATGCCGTGGTCGAGCGAATCGCGCGTCTCCAGCTTGTCGATGTCGTGGAGCAGGGCGGCGACCTCGACGAGCCTGACGTCGACCGGTATGCCGGCGCGTTGCACCATTCTCGCCGCTTCCGCGGCGACCCGGCGCACGCCCTCGACGTGGACCACGATCCCTTCGGGCAGCTCGTAGGACATGAGGATCTGGCGAGCGTCGTCGAGCCCGGGGACTGCCACGCGACGATGCTACCGGGAACGCGACCTCGTGGCGCAGATCCGCGCACGGCAAGCGTCGCGTCGGTGCCGCGCGACGTCGCCACGGCGACTGCTCGGCCGTCCGTCGTGACGCGGAGATCTCCCTCGAGGTCGGTGCGGTGGACGCGAGCGCCGACTGCGGCGAGCGCGCGAAGGGTGACCGCGTGGGGGTGGCCGTACTCGTTGTCGATGCCGTCGGAGATGAGCGCGACGGCGGGCCGGACGGCCGCCAGGAAGGGGGCCGAGCTGCTCGATCGCGAGCCGTGATGACCCACCTTCAGCACGTCGACAGGCTCGAGCAGGCGACGATCCAGCAGCATGGCCTCGACCGGCTGCTCCGCGTCGCCCGCAAGCAGGGCGCGAAACGCGCGGAAGCGCAGCTCGACGACGACCGATGCGTTGTTGATGTCGTTGGCCGGAAGTCGAGCTGCCGCATCGGTCGAGGAGGGATAGAGGACGCTCAGCGTGGTCGTGCCGTCAAGGCCGATCTGCTGGCCGGCGCGGGCGGTGACCACCCTCGCACCGGGCTCGGCCGCGGCCAGCTGCAGGAAGCTGCGATAGCTCGGGTTGTCGTACGCTCGCGCACCGTCGAGGACGAGTCCGACGTCGTAGCGCCGCAGGACTTCGACCAGGCCGCCGACGTGGTCCTGGTGCGGGTGCGTCAGGAGCACCACGTCCAGCCGTCGCGCGTAGAAGGGCAGCGCCGCGCCGATGCGCCGCAGGGTCAGCTCGGGATCCGGACCGCCATCCACGAGCAGGGTCCGTCCCGTGGCGGAGCTGACGAGTATCGCGTCGCCCTGTCCGACATCGAGCACGTTCAGGTGCAGGCGGCCATCGGGCAGGGAGGCGACCGAGACCACGGCAAGGATGAGGGCGGTGCCGGCCGCGAGCGGAAGCGGCCGCGCCAGTCGGCGCACCAGCCGTTCGACGCCTGAGGCATCCGCCTTCAGCGCGCGGCTCGGCGACCGATCCGGCGCGGGCACGCGCTGGCGCAGCGCGACCAGCGCGATGCACGGATACCAGGCGAGCGCGAGCCACGCGGGCGGGGTAACGGCGATCGAAGCAAACGGCACCGCGGCGGCCGCGCCGCCCAGCAGGATCATCAGCTGCAGGTACAGCCAGGCGGCGCCGCCGGCGAGCCACAGCGCGGCCTCCGAGACGACCGGGACGTGGACGATCGTCGACAGGGCGCCGATGGGGGCCGCGAACGCGGTGCACAGCATCACCAGCGGAACGAGGGGAACGACCAGCACGTTCGCCAGCGGCGCGACCAGCGACAGCCGCTCGAAGTTGAGGAGGATCACGGGCAGCGTCGTGATCTGGGCCGCCAGGGTCAGCGACACCGGCTCGCGCACCATGCCGGGAAGGGCGGCGAGGCGCCGTTCCGCCGCGGCTCCGAACCAGATCAGACCCGCGGTGGCGAGCAGCGACAGCTGGAAGCCGACGTCCCACAGCACCGCCGGCGAGACGAGCAGCATCGCAACCGCGGCGAGCTCGAGCGCGGACGAGGCGGCGGTGCGCGACCCGCCAAGGCGGGCCAGCAGCAGGGCGCCGGTCATGAGCGCGGCGCGCACCACGGACGGACTTGCTCCGGTGAGGACGACGTAGCCCGCCACGACCGCCGCGAGGAGCAGGCTGAGCGCCGGGCCCCCGCCGACGCGACGA
Source organism: uncultured Chloroflexia bacterium (assembly GCA_963783725.1). Lineage (GTDB taxonomy): Bacteria > Chloroflexota > Limnocylindria > QHBO01 > QHBO01 > CAWAOJ01. The sequence goes on from CAWAOJ010000002.1 coordinate 205,902, forward strand.
CGCAGCGGCTGCAAGGCGGCGGTCATGATCCCGACCACGATGGCGATGTTCCAGCCGCTGATGGCGACGACGTGGGTGAGCCCCGCGGCGGCGAATGCGTCGTTGATCTCGGGGCTGATGCTCGACCGCACCCCGAGCAGGATCCCCGCAGCGAGCGCCGCCTGCGGCTCGGGAATGGTGGCGTTCAATCCGTCCAGCAGCCAGCGTCGCAGCGAAGCGGCGACGTCGCCGATGCCCCCGCGGTGCTCGACCACGCTTGCGTCGTAGGTCCGGGCCACCGCGGCGACGCCCTGGCGTGCGAGGTAGGCGCGGTACGCGAAGCCGTCGAAGTCCTGCGCCACCTGGAGCGAGGCCGAGAACCTGAGCGCGTCTCCGCTGCGAAGCTCGATCCCGCGTGGCAGCCAGACCAGGATCCGCCCGGCAAGCGGCGCGTCGCGTTCACCGTCGACGACGGACACGGAGTCCACCACCGCCTGCTGACGATCACCCTTCGGGCGCGGATCGTCGGAGACCGTTGCGAGGTAGGTGCGCTCACCGGCACCGATCGCAGCCGCGACGGAGCCCGGGCCGGTCGGCAGCGCAGACATGCTCTCGCGCCAGGCGCCGGCCGCCGCTCCGACCAGGAGGACGGTGACGGCGAGAAGCGCGGGTCGTCGGCTGATCGCACCGACGAACGCCACACCACACCCGGCGGCGGTGACCGCGAGGCGCAGCGAGGGCGGCAGCCAGCCCGCGTCGGCGGCAAAGACGCCCCCCGCCACGCCGGCGAGCAGGGCGGGGAGCACGAACCGGCCCACGGCGCGGCGGCCCGGTCAGCCCACGGTCACCCGGTCGCGGATCTTGTCGAGCTGCGACGCGGTGAGCACCTTGCGGTCGACGAGCTCGTCCAGGGCCTGGAAGGGACGTTCCTGGCGCGCGGCGACGATCTTCTGGACCGTCACCGGCCCGATCCCCGGAAGCGCGTCGAGCGCCTCGGGGCTGGCCGAGTTGAGGTTGATCAGCCCCGAGCTCTCGGACGCCGCCGCCTGGCCGGCGGCTCCACGCGTCGGCACCAGCAATTGCTGCCCATCGTGCAGCTCCGCCGCGAGGTTGATGCTGGTGGCGGCGGCCGCCAGATCGGCGTCGCGGGCGTATCCCCCTGCCGCCGCGAGCGCGTCGGCGACGCGCGATCCCGCCGGCAGCTCCAGGATCCCGGGGCGCACGACGCCTCCCTCGACGTCAACGATCAGCGCCGTCCCCGGCGCATCGGCCGGCGTCGTCGGTCCGAACGAGCCCACGAACTCGGGCGCAGGACCGTCAGGAGCGCCGTCAACGGCCGAAGCGCCGAACAACAGCAGCCACGCACCGAACAGCGCGGCCAGGGCGGCGAGTCCGACGCCACCGACGACCAGGCGATCCCCTAGGGTCACGGCTTGGGTCTCCTCGCTCGGAGGCGAGCGCAGGCTGGTGTCCGGAGCCCGACACCCGGGCACTCGACGTCGGGCTCCGGAAGCAGGCGACCACGCTACCGCGGCATGCGTTACGGAGCGCTTACCGCAGACTCAAGCCGCTCGGCCCGGGCTCAGTCCCGCGGCGCGACGACGTTGACCAGCTTGCCCGGGACGTGCACGACGCGCAGTGGGGTTCGGCCGCGGAGATAGATCTGCACGCGCTCCGATTCGAGCGCCATGCGCTCGATTTCCTCGACAGGGGTGTCGGGCGTTACCACCAGCCGGTCACGCAGCTTGCCGTCGACCTGCACCGGCAGCTCGATCGTCTCGGCGGCGGCGAGCTCCGGATCCGACGTCGGCCACGGCTGGTCGTGGATCGAGTACGCGTGCCCGCGCCGCGCCCAGAGCTCCTCGGTGATGTGCGGCACGATGGGAGCCAGCAACAGAAGCAGCGCATCCACCGATTCGGCGTACGCGTCCGTGCCCGCCAAGCCAGCGTCACGCGCATGCGCGATCACGGTCGTCAGCTCCATCAGCTTGGCGATGGCGGTGTTGAACCGGAACGCGCCGATCTCCTCACCGACCGCGGCGATTGTGACGTGGGTCGCCCGGCGCAGCGCTCGCGTGAGCTCGGCGCCGACGTCATCCTGCACGATCCGGTCTCCGCCCGCGGCCTGTGCGACGTGCCACACGCGACCGAGGAAGCGGTACACGCCGTCGATGCCGGTCGCGCTCCACGGTCCGCCCTGGTCCCACGGGCCGATGAACATCAGGAAGCAGCGCACGGCGTCCGACCCGTACCGGGCGACGAGGTCATCGGGGTTGGCGACGTTGCCGCGCGACTTGCTCATGCGCTGGTGGTCGGCGCCGAGGATCTGGCCCTGGTTGCGCAGCGCGGTGAACGGCTCGTCGAACGCCAGGTGGCCCATGTCGCGCAGCGCCTTGACGAAGAAGCGCGCGTACATGAGATGCAGCACCGCATGTTCCGCGCCGCCGGTGTAGAGGTCGACCGGCATCCAGGCGCGGACCTTCTCCGGGTCGAAGGCTTCCGCCTCGTCGTGCGGGGAGCAGTAGCGCAGGAAATACCACGACGAGTCGACGAAGGTGTCCATCGTGTCGGTCTCCCGTCGGGCCGGACGACCGCACACCGGACAGGTGGCCGCCAGGAACTCGGCGTCCGACTGCAGCGGCGATACGCCGGTCGGGGCGAAGTCGACGTCGCTTGGCAGGATGACCGGCAGCTCGGCCTCCGGCACGGGCTGCGCGCCATGGTCGTGGCAGTAGACGATCGGAATCGGCGCGCCCCAGTAGCGCTGGCGGCTGACGAGCCAGTCGCGCAGCCGGTACGTCACCGCCGCCGATCCGACGCCCGTATCGGTCAGCTGCTGCGTGATCGCGGCGATCGCATCCGCCGCCCGCATGCCGCTGAACTCGCCCGAGTCCACCAGGACCTCATCGGCGTCGTGGGCCACGAACGCGGCCTCGCTGGACTGCTGCCCCGACGCGGGCGCGACGACATGGCGGATCGGCAGCTCGTACTTTCGCGCGAACGCGAAGTCGCGTTCGTCGTGCGCGGGCACGGCCATGATGGCGCCGGTGCCGTAGCCGGGCAGCACGTAGTCGGCGATCCATATCGGCAGCCGCTGGTTGTTCAGCGGATTGACCGCGTATGCCCCGATGAATACCCCGGTCTTCTCGCGCTCGGTGCTGAGCCGATCGATCTCGGTCTCGCGTCGGGCCGCGGCGACGTACGACTCCACCGCCTCGCGCTCCGCATCGACGGTCAGGACCTGCACCAGGGGATGCTCGGGGGCGAGCACCATGAAGGTGGCACCGAAGATCGTGTCAGGCCTGGTGGTGAAGACGCGAATCGGATCGACACCCTTCGCCTCCACCGGAAAGTGGATCTCGGCACCCTCCGAGCGACCGATCCAGTTGGTCTGCATCAGCCGGATCGGCTCCGGCCAGTCGATCCCGCTGAAATCGAGCAGCTCGTCGGCGTAGTTGGTGATGCGCAGAAACCACTGCTCGAGGTCGCGCTTCACCACGGGCGTGCCGCAGCGCCAGCAGTGGCGGTCGGCGCCCTCGACCTGCTCCCGGGCCAGGACGACCTGATCGCGCGGACACCAGTCGACGGGCGCCATGGCCCGATACGCGAGCCCGGCCTTCAGGAACTGGAGGAAGAGCCACTGCGTCCAGCGGTAGTACGACGGATCGCTCACCACCACTTCGCGCGACCAGTCGAACATCGCGCCCATGGACTTGAACTGGACGCGCATGCGCTCGATGTTGCCGGCGGTCCAGGTGGCGGGGTCCACCCCGCGGTCGATCGCCGCGTTCTCGGCGGGCAGCCCGAAGCTGTCGAAGCCCATCGGGAACATGACGTTATAGCCCTGCATCCGCCGCTTTCTGGCGACAATATCGGGGCCGGTGGCGGCGTACCAGTGACCGATGTGCAGGTCACCCGATGGATACGGGTACATCGTCACGATGGAGCGCTTCTCACGAGGATCGTCGTCGCGGGCGACGTACAACCCGTCGGCTTCCCAGCGCTCACGCCACTTCGCCTCGTAGGTCGCCGGGTCGAAGCGCTCGCTGCGCGGCCCGGACGCGGGCTTGGCCCCGGTCTTCATGTCGTGCTCCTTCGGGCTGTCCAGACGCTGGTGCGGTGGGGGATCGTGATGGTTCCGGTGCTCGGCTCGGCATGGCGACCGAGCAGCCGATCGAGCTGCGCCAGAAACTCGTCGCGCTGGGATGCCGACCAGTCGTGGATCCACCGCGGCATGAGCGCCAGCTCGACGAAATCGTTCGCGGACACCTGCCAGTCGTGCGGAACGTCGTGGTGCTCCAGCTGGCCGAATGCCGACGCCTGCCGCAGGGCCACGCCGGCGGCCTCCGCCGCTCTCTGCGCTTCGAGGTACAGCGCGGCGTCGACGTCGTTCGCGCGAAGAAGTTCGTTGTATTCGCCCAGGAAGTCGGAACCATCAACGTCGCGCACGTTCCAGAAGAGTGCCACGCCGCCGCGCGGCCGCGTGATGCGCTCGATCTCGGCGAGTGCGGGGCCGGCCTCGAACCAGTGGAAGGCGTGGGCAGCGGTCACGAGGTCCGCAACCGAGTCGTCCAGCGTCGTCGCCTCCGCGGTGCCGCTCACCGTCACCACGTCGCACCCGGTGGCGGCGGCCCTGGCGCGCAACGCGACCAGTGCATCGGTGTCCGGGTCGACGGCTATCACACGCCATCCTCGGCGTGCCATCGGAAGCGTTCCGCGGCCCGAGCCAGCGCCGAGGTCGACGACGGTGGCTACGTCCGGCAGCGCGAAGGTGCCCTGCAGAAGCTGGAAGAGCTCGGGCGGATACGGCGCCACCAGCTGGTCGAGGCGCGTCCAGCGGTCGGTCGGCATGCGGGATGTCATGTCGACCGCCTCGCGAGCCAGCAATCGACGCGGTATGGGATCGCCAGCGGGGCGTCGCCCGCCGCCAGCGGCTGTCGTTGGAGGAGCGCGGTGACCTCGTCCCGGAAGCGCGTCTGCTGCTCCGGTGAAAGCGCCTGCACGTAGGATGCAGTGAACGCGGTGGCGATGAACCCGTCGGCGGTGCCACGCTCCTCGTGCCACAGCTCGTGGAGCACGGGTGCATCGAATCCCTCGGCCACGGACAGCGCGGCAGCGGTCTCCGCCCTGCCCGATGAACCGCCGGCCGGCATGTACCTGCTCTCCGCCACGCCGCCGTAGCGCTCGAGCAGCCGGTGATACGCGGCCACGAACGGAGAGCGCGTCTCGTCCCGCACGTTCCAGAACAGCGCGATGCCGCCGCCGGGGCGGACGATGCGCGCCATCTCAGCCAGGGCAGCGCGCTTGTCGAACCAGTGGAATGCCTGCGCCGCGGTGACGAGGTCGACCGATGCGGTCTCGAGGCCGGTCGATTCGGCGATCGCCTGCACGACGGCGACCTCCACGCCCGCCTCTGCCGCTCGCGCTCGCAGCACGTCGAGCATCCGCCTGCCCGGCTCGACCGCGGTCACGCGCCAGCCGCGCTCCGCCATCGCGATGCTCGCGCGGCCGGTCCCCGCGCCGAGGTCGGCGACGGAAGGGCGAGCCGGGAGCGCCAGCTCGCGCGCGATGAGCTCGAACAGCGGCCGAGGATAGGTCGGGCGGTAGCGGTCGTACTGGTCAGCCCAGGCGTCGAAGCTTCGCCCGCGGGGGACTGCGGTCGTCATCGGTCGTGCTCGTCCGGGAACCAGGCCATCAGCAGCTCGTCGCGGAACGTCCCCCCCGCGCCGCGATACTGGCGCCGGCGCAGCCCCTCGCGTTCGAAGCCGACGCGCTCGTAGACGGCGATCGCTCGGTCGTTGTCGGGAAAGACGCCGAGGGCGAGCTTGGCGAGCCCGCGCTCGCGGGTCCACGTCTGCGCCGCCTGCATCAGCACCGTGCCGATGCCCGCGTCGCGCCAGTCCCGCGCGACGCAGATGGAGAGCGTCCCCAGGTGGTCGCTGGTGGCGTTGCGCTCCACGCCGACCAGGACGTTGCCGACGACCGCTCCGTCCGCCTCGGCCACCAGCGCCAGGCTGTTGCCACCGCGGATCATCTCGCCGATGAAGAACGCCTCGGAAGGCTCGCTGACCGCCGTGGGTGGCGTGACGAGGTAGCGGCCCTCGCCGCGGACGTCGGCGAACAGGCGCGCCAGCGCCCTCGCATCGGTCGGTCGCGCGGCACGCAGGATCCAGGCACGGCCGTCTCGCGTCTCGTGTCGCGTCGCCTCGATCGTCGCCATCATGGTCGCCCGCCGTATCGGTCAATAAAAAAACGCCCCCTCGTCGTCAGGACGAAGGGGCTCTTCGCGGTACCACCTGAGCTTGACCGATGCCCCGCAAGAGGGTGGTGGAGCTGGGGGGACTCGAACCCCCGACCCCCTGCATGCCATGCAGGTGCTCTCCCAGCTGAGCTACAACCCCACGGTCGGTCCACTCGTCGGCGCGATATCGGACGCCTGCCCGGCCGCCTTGGTCGGCGGCTGCTCGACGGGCGAGTTCGGCGTGGTTCGTCGCCGGCTTGCACCGTCCCGGCTCGCTGCGGACCGAACGCCAGCGCCTACTGCTCCCGCGTCAACGCGTTGGCGTGGAGGATAGCATGGCCACGCCGGCCACTCAACGAGGCAAACCTGGCGCCATCGGGCTGCTCAGGCAGCCGGCTTGCTACGATCACCGTGCCGATCCTGCAAATATGAGGGGAGATTCATTCATCATGCGCATTCTGAAGGCACTCGTCATCGTCGCAACGGTAACTGTGCTTGCCGCATGCTCGCCGGGCGCGTCGTCAAGCGCTTCGCCGTCGCCGAGCGGAGTGCGGGCGTCGACCACGGTCAACGCGGAAGTGACCGAGTTCTCGATCAATTTGGACAAGACGACTGCTGCGGCGGGCTCCGTCACGTTCCACATCACCAACAGGGGCAAGCTGCCGCATGAGTTCGTGGTGATCAGCACCGATACGCCGGCCGCCTCGCTTCCGACCGCCAGCAACAAGGCGGTCGAGGACGGGCTGAGCATCGTGGACGAGAAGCAGGACATCGCGCCGGGAACGTCAGGGGACCTCACCGTCGAGCTGCCGGCCGGCCACTACGACATCATCTGCAACATCGAGGGGCACTACATGTCCGGGATGCACACCGACTTCACGACGCAGTAGCGGCCGTACCGTCCCGGAATGCTTCGCGCAGGCGGTCGAGCGAGGCGCTGATGTCCTGCTCGGCCGCCGAGACCACCATCCCCTCCACCGGCAGCATGAACGGGTTGCCGGCCTTCACCGTCATGGCGAAGGTGATCGCCGTGCGCGCCTCGTCGAGCGGGTCGAGCAGCAGCGACGCCTCGACGTGGAAGCCGCTCGCGTCGCTGTCGAGGGAGAAGCGGCTCGGCGGCTCGTACTCGGTCGTCCGCAGGTCCACCTCGATGCGCTGCCCCATCAGCTCCCGCACCACGTGGGTCAGCGTCCCCTCCCGCATCGGTCCGGGCGTCAGCTGACGCGCCGTGCTGATGCCGGTCTGCCACTCGGGGAGCCGATTCGGATCGGAGACGAACGCGAACAGCTGCTCGATCGGGACGTCGATCTCGGCGGTTCGTTCGATGCGCTTCACGCGCGCTACGGTACCTGACCGGCGAAGCGCGCGACGCTCCGCAGGTCCTCGACGAACGAGGCATAGCCGGCGCGACGCGCCTCGGCCTCGGGCGCGCGCAGGATCGACGACGGGTGAACCGTCGCGGCGACCGCCGGACCGAGTGCGGACGGCATGACCTCGCCGTGCTGCTGCGTCACGCGGAAGTCGCGGGCGATGAGCGACTGCGCCGCGGTCGCGCCGAGGCACAGCACGACCCGCGGGCGCACGCGCGCCAGCTCGGCGCTCAGCCAGGGCCGGCAGGCGCGCTGCTCCTCCGCGTTCGGCTTCTGGTGGATCCGGCGCTTCCCGCGCGGCTTCCACTTGAAGTGCTTCACGACGTTCGTGACGTAGACGGTGCGGCGGTCGATGCCGGCCTCGGCAAGGGCCCGGTCGAGCAGCTCGCCGGACGGACCGACGAAGGGCGAGCCGGTCAGGTCCTCCCGGTCGCCGGGCTGCTCGCCGACGAGCATCAGCCAGGCTCCCGCCTCGCCCTCGCCGAACACGGTCTGCGTGGCGCGCTGCCAAAGGTCGCAGGCGCGGCAGTCCGCCGCCGCATGCCGAAGCTCGTCGAGATCGGCGTCGCCCGCGGGGACCGGCGCCGGCGGATGCTCATCCATGCCCACCGCATCGAGCACGGCGGGTGCCATGCCACGGGGTCATCAGTACCGGTGGCCCTCGCCGCCGGCCTGTCGTATGCTGGCCCGGCAGCCGTCGGTCTCTCCCCGCACGGCCGAGCTCGTACCCGAGGTCATCCTTCCGTGTTTCGCCGAGCCGCTCTCCTCGTCGCCGTCGCGGCGCTCCTGCTCTCCGCCTGCAGCGCACCCGGCGCGCCGGCGATCAACGATCCCCGCGAGATCATCAACAAGGGTCTCGATGCGACCACCAAGCTGAAGAGCTTCCACCTGCTGGCGACGGTGGACGGCAAGCTCACCGTGGAGCAGCTCGGCGGCAACATGTCGCTGTCGGGAACCAAGCTGGAGGGCGACTTCAACGTGACCGACAAGCTGGGCCACGCGACGTTCGAGGTGCCGCCGCTGCTGGGGATCACCGGCGAGGTGATCGCCACCGCGGATGCCAGCTACGTCAAGACGAGCCTCACCGGCGACAAGTGGCAGAAGCAGGCGAACCCGTCGGGCAGCGCCGCGGACATGCAGGATCCGGCCAAGGCGCTGGCACAGGTGAAGGCATTCCTGGACAAGGACGGCGTGGATGTCAAGAAGCTGGCCGACGCGAAGTGCGGTGAAGCGACCTGCTACCAGGTCGAGGTCACCATCCCCAGCTCGCTGCTCGATGAGGCGGCCCACCAGAGCGCCGCGCCGATGGCCTCCGGGACGTCGGCGTCCGACGTGATCGGGGAGTCGCTGGTCGTCGATCTGCAGTTCGATCGGTCCAAGCTGTACCTCACATCCGCCTCGACCAGCATCTCGTCGGACAAGGCCGGAACGCTCAACGTGAAGGTCACGCTGAGCAACTTCGACAAGGCGGTGACCGTGACGCCTCCGGCGTCTGGTGACGTGACCGAGAGCCCCGGCGGCCTTACGCTGCCCGGCCTCCCCGGCTGAGGAGGGAAGCGTCCGCCACCTCGGAGGTGAGGTGGTGGAGATGAGGGGACTCGAACCCCTGACCCCCGCGATGCGAACGCGGTGCTCTCCCAGCTGAGCTACATCCCCACGGGCCGGGCGCGAGTATATCAGTCTTGCGGATAGAACAGATGTTCTACTAGACTGACCGATATGACGCCCTCCGTCCGGCCCCTCTCCGATGTTCTCGACTCGCTGCAGGCGAAGGGGCTGCGCAAGGGCGTCGGACCGATGCCGGGAGCGCACGCGGTCCCGGCCGTCCCGACCGGTCAGCCGTCGCTCGACGCGGCGCTGCGCACCGCCGGCTGGCCACGCGGGTCGCTGGCCCTGCTCGACGCGCCGCTCGGCACCGGCGCCACCAGCCTGGCGCTCGGGACGCTGTCGGCGTGCCAGGCGGCCGGGGGACTCGTGGCCTGGCTCGACCTGGAGGGCAGCTTCGACCCGTCGACCGCTGCGCGCGCGGGGGTGGACCTCGAGTGGCTGCTGCTCGCGCGTCCGCGCGACGCCGTCGAGGCGGTCGAGCTCACGGCCTGGCTGGCCCGCACGCGCCTGCTCGACGTGCTGGTGCTCGACCTCGGCCTGGCGTCGGTCACCTCGCGCTCGCTGGCGCGGCTGCCGGAGCTGCTCTCCCGGTTCGGCGGCGTCGTGCTTGCCCTCGCGCCGGCCGCGCGCGAGGCGGTGGCTGGCGTGGCCGGCATCCGCCTCGCGCTGGAGCGCCGGGCGTGGCTGGCGATCGGCCGCGATCTGGTCGGGGAGCGCGTGCACGTCACCGTGGCGCGCCACCGCTGGGCGCTGGCCGGGGCGTCAGCCGAGCTCGACCTGTGGTTCAGCGAGGGGCGTCGGCTCGATTCGCTGGTGACCTCGCTCGCCATCCCGGCACGGACGCACGCGCCGGTGCCGCAGCGGCCGACGCTCGAGATCCTCTCGGCCTGAAGGGCGAATGGATGACCGATACGAGACTGCTCGCGCTGGTCTGGCCGGAGCTGCGGCTGCCCGACGCCGACGCGACGCCCTTCGGGCCGATGCTCGACGCGCTCGACGACCTGTCGCCGCGCATCGAGGCCGTGGCGACCGGCGTGGCGCTGCTCGACATCACCGGGCTCGGGGCCCTGTTCGGCTCGGAGCGTCGCATCGCCGCGCGCGCCGTCGCGCTCGCACGCACCGTCTCGCCGCTCCGCGTTCGGGCCGGAGTCGGAGACAACCGATGGCTCGCCGTCCTCGCCGCGCGCCTGGCCGAGCCGTCCACTCCCGACGCGCCGGCCGCCTTCCGCAGCCTGGGACGTCGGGAGCTCGCCGAGCTGCCGCTCGCGCTGCTGCCCGCCGACCCGGCGATCCGCCAGCGCTTCGCGCTCTTCGGCCTGACGCAGATGGGCCAGCTGGCCACGCTGCCACGCTCGGCGGTCGGCGCCCAGTTCGGCGTCGTCGGGGAGCGGCTGCAGCAGCTCTCGCGCGGCAACGACGCGCGACCGCTCGTCCCTCGCCGGCGGCCGGAGCGATTGACCGCCGAGCGCGCCTTCGAGCCGCCGCTCTCCGACGCGGGCGCGGCCGGCCTCGCCCTGCGTGCCCTCGCCACCGAGCTCGTCGACCGGCTGCGCGACCGCCACCTGGCTCCCGGACGCGCGCGGCTCGAGCTGCGACGCGAGGATGCGCCGCCGCTCCGCATCGAGCTCGCCTTTCCCCAGCCCGCGCTCGAGCCGGACTGGATCGCGCGGCTGCTGCTGTCTCGCCTCGAGGCGGCCGCACTCTCCCGCTCCACGCATGACTCGGACGAGCCGCGCATCACCCGCATCGGCCTGGCGTTCGACCGGCTGGGAGATCCGCAGAGCACCCAGCTGACCGCGTTCGCGCCGCAGTCGGGCCGATGGGCGGAGCTGCGCTGGTCGCTGGAACGGGTCGCGGCACGGTTCGGCGATGGCCGCCTGTGGCGCGCCGAGCACGTCCGGCCCTGCGCGACGCTTCCCGAACGACGGTCGCGGCTGGTGGACATCGGTCCATGACCCGGCTCTACGCGAACCACCCGCTGGTCCAGGTCGAGACCGATGCGGACGGCACGCCCACCCGGCTGCGCATGGACGGCATCGGTCATGGCGAGGTGGGGATCTGCAACCGCTGGCGCGTGGACGACGACTGGTGGCGCGAGCCGGTGGCGCGCCGCTACTTCAAGCTCGTCACGCGCGACGGCCTGCTGTGCACCATCTTCCTGGACGAGATCCACGGCACGTGGCACCTCGAGCGGATCTTCGACTGACTCGCTGCCGCGTGGCACCTCTCGTGCACCAGCCAAGCGCATGACCGATTTTGACGACTTCCCGTCCATCGACGATCCCGGCCATCGCGGTGGCGGCGCCCCCGAGCCGCATCCGCTGCCGCCGGGTGACAGCGCGGACGACACCGGGGCGCCCGGCGAGCCGCAGCCGGCGGCCGCCGACCTCGACCTGCCGGGCCCCGACGACCCGGTGGCGTGGAGCTACGTCGAACCCGGCACGCAGGTGGTCGGTCCCGACGACGAGCCGATCGGTCGTGTCGCGGCCATGCTCGGCACGGAGGAGGGGATCTTCCACGGCGTCGCCATCGAGCCCGACCACGACGGCGGCGTGCGCAGCGTCCCCTCGTCGCAGGTGACGCTGCTGACGACACGACGCGTGCGCGTGTCGCTCGACCGCGAGGGCCTCCAGGCAGCGGAGGAGTACCACGAGCCGGGCGGCTGACGCGCCGGCCATCATGTCGGCCTAGGCTTCACCGATGCGGGAAGCGGAGCTTCGTATCGACCGTCTGTGGCCTGATCCGGTCCCCGGCATCGCGCTCGATGAGGCGTATGCCGACCTCGCCCTGCCCTCTCCGCCCGGGGATCGGTCGTACGTGGCGATCAACATGGTCACCAGCGTCGACGGCCGCGCACAGCTCGGCGAGACGGCCGAGGGCCTGGGGAGCCGCGCAGACCGCCGGCTGATGCGGCTGCTGCGAGCGGGCTTCGACGCCGTGGCCAGCGGCGCAGGGACGCTGCGGGCGACGGGCATCTGGCCGCGCGTTCCCGACGAGCTCAGCGCGCGGCGCGTGGCGGCCGGGCGCAGCGCGCAGCCGGTCAGCGTGGTGATCGCCGGCGAGCACCGTGTGCCGCTCGAGGCATGGCACGGCAGCGACGAGCGCCGCCTGCTCGTGGTGGGCAGCGGCAACCCGCAGCAGGAGTCGCCGGGCGTCGAGCTGCTGCGTGCCGCCACGCCGCAGCCCGACCCGCGCTGGCTGCTCGACGAGCTGCGGCGACGGGGAATCGCAACGGTCCTGCTCGAGGGAGGCCCGACCACGAATGCCGCGTTCCTGGCCGCCGATTGCATCGACGAGGTGTTCTGGACCGTCGGCGCCACGCTGCTCGGCACGGATGCGCTGCCGATGATCGCCGCCATCGACGGCGGCTCTCCTTTCGCCGACGCGCCGCGACGCGGCGCCCTGACCAGCGTGCATCGGAACGGCGACGAGCTCTTCCTGCGCTACCGCTTCGGGTAGCATCGGCCCATGGCCAGTGAGCAGATCGGCCTCGGGCGCCTGGGCGTGTGGGGCCACCTCGACACGCTTCCCATCGAGGCGGTGCAGGACTACGCGCGGCGCGTGGACGGGCTGGGCTACGGAACGCTGTGGGTGCCCGAGACGACCGGCCGCGAGCCGTTCGTGCTGCTCGGGCTGATCTCGACGGCCACGACGAGCATCCGGCTCGGCACCAGCATCGCCAGCATCTGGGCTCGCGACGCGCAGACGGCGCGCATGGCGTCCATGACCCTTCACGAGGCGACCGACGGACGCTTCGTGCTGGGCCTCGGCGTGTCGCATCCGCACCTCGCCGAGAAGCTGCGCGGCCACCACTACGACCGGCCGCTGACCCGGATGCGCGAGTACCTGGAGGCGTACCGAAGCGCCGTGTACCGCGGCCCGACGCGCGAGTCCGGTGGCGAGCCGCCGGTGCTGCTGGCGGCGCTGCGCGACCGGATGGTGCGCCTGTCCGCGACCGATGCGCAGGGCGCCTTTCCGTACCTCGTCACCGCCGACCGTGTTGCCCAGATCCGGGCCGTGCTCGACGAGGCGGTCCCCGGCGTTCGTCCCACCCTCGCCGTGACGCTGCCGGTGGTCCTGTCCGAGTGGGAGCAGGAGGCACGCGCGGCGGCCCGCGGCTACCTCGCGCCGTACCTGCGCACGCCGAACTACCACGCCAGCTGGACGCTGCAGGGATTCAGCGACGCCGACTGGGAGAAGCCGGGCAGTGACCGCCTCGTCGACGCCATGGTCGCCCGGGGAACCGCCGACACGATCCGCGCGCGCATCGCCGACTACCTCGCCGCGGGCGCGGATCACATCGCGATCATCGCCCTTGACGGGGATGGCCACAGCGACCATCTGCCGACGCTGCAGGCCCTCGCCGACTGACGGCAAGGCCGCCGGCGGGATGGGCTCCCACCGGCGGCCTCGACGCGGTTCGCGACCCTCGTCTCAGGGCGCGCCGATCAGCACCTTCAGCTGGGTCTCGACGGTGGTGCTCACCACGGCGGTGCCTCCCAGGATGACGACCGTCTTCGCTCCCAGCCGCCTGATCTCGGCCGAGGTCGCGCTGGGAATGGAGCCCTTCTGCAGCAGCAGCAGCGGCGCGCCCTGGACCGCCGCCGGCGGGCCGCCGGCCAGCGCGTCGGGGAAGTTCATCCCGTTGGCGACGTAGACGATCTTCGTGCCCGCCGGGTAGAGCACCTTCGAGACGGCGACGGCCGTGGACCAGCGATCGGTGCCCGACTCGCGCACGACGTTGGTCTGCACGGTCTTGAGCTCGTTCACCGCGGTGGCAGAGACGACGCTCGTGCCGCCCAGCACCACGATCTTCAGCGGCTTCAGGCGCTTCAGCTCGGCCATGATCACCGTCGGGACGTCGTCCCTCGAGGTGAGCAGGATCGGACCGTGCTGCCGTCCCGCGGCCGGCACGCCGGCGAGCGCATCGGGGAAGTTCGCGCCGGTCGCGATGTACGCCACCGGAACGGGCACGGTGGTGAAGGTGTGCGCCGAGATCGTGGCCGAGGTCGCGAAGCGGTTCGACCCGGAGAGCGGACTGCACCGTCGGCGCGTACCAAGGGTGTGCTGAAGCGTTGATTCGACGCTGGTCGACACGACGCTCGTTCCGCCGACGATCACGATCCTGGATGGCTTGAGCCTGGTCAGCTCGGTGCGCGTCTCGCTCGGGACCGACGACGTCGTGACCAGGAGCACCGGGCCGCCGGAATTGAACGGCGGCCGGTCCGGCCGACAGCGCGTCAGCGAAGCCGGTGCCGGTGGCGATGTAGACGACCGGCGCGCTGGGATACCTGTTACGCGAGATGGCTGCCGCCGTCGCGTAGCGGTTCGTGCCCGCGTAGCGGAGCACCGCCGGCTTCGGCGTCGGCGTTGCCGTCGCCGACGGCGTCGGGGATCGCAGTGGGCCTCGGAGTTGCCGTGGCCGACGGCCTCGGAGTCGCCGTGGCGGACGGCCTCGGGGTTGCCGTCGGCGCCGCCGTGGGGGATGCCGTCGGCGTCGGGCTCGCCGTCGGCGTGGGAGCCAGCGACGAGAAGCTGTGGAGGTAGTACCCGCTCGTCGTATCTGAGGCCTCTACAAGCAATCCCATTGCTGAAGTGACGTTCTGCTTGGTCGTGGATGGATCGTTGACGTTCAGGTCCGTGGAACTCGAGATCAGGAGAGACCCCTTACCGGTGGGGAACGCCGGATTCGTCAGTGACGCACTCTTGTAATACACGACGCCGCCCGCTTCGGACTCGCCGCAAAGAAGTAGATCCGACTGTTTGTCGTATCGATGGCGATCTGGGGCCGGGTCTGGTTGTTGTCGTGCGCCGACGACATCGCGCAACGTTACGCCGACAGGGGCTCCAAGTTCCGTTCGCGGCACGAATGCGCGAGCTTTGTGACGTAGCCCTCGGGCTGTCTCGTCATCGTCTTGTAGCCGGCGTAGACGACGCCGTTGTAGCGTCTTGAGATTGATGTGGTCGTTGGCCATGTCGACGCCCGCGTCTACGGTCTCGCGGCCAGACCACTCGGTCTCTGGAGCCCCGTCCGCATGCACGGAGAAGTAGAAGTGCGTGACGTTCGTCCCGGCGTCGGCGAACCTGGTCGCTCCACATGACGCCGACTTGGCCGCCGAATGCAATGATCGCGGAGATGTCGTCGGCGAGGGGCGAGGATCCCTGCGTCGAGCAAGGCAGAACGGCACTCTCCATGTCGCGCCGCCGTCCCCGCTGCTGCGCCAGCATCCGACGTCGTTCTTCGCGGGTCGGCAGGTGCGACCGTGTACGTGACCCAGAGGTTGCCGCGCGGTGTCCTTCGCGATGGTCGCTGATTCGGCGGGTTGCGTGATCGATCACGATGCCGCGGACGAGCGGCGCCGTGCCCGGTGTGGAGAGGCGGCATCAAGGTGTACCAGCCGCCGGCGTACGTGTAGCGAAAGACCGGATGCCCTGCTCGGCATGCCGGAGTCGAGCGTGGAGACCACGTACAGCTTGTTGTTATCGACCGAAGTAGTCGCCGTGCGACTTGGCGCGGGAGTCGCCTTTCGCATCGATGCGTATGCCCGGTGTTTGGCGCCCAGGCCTGCGGTGACCGCGTCGAGCTTGTAGATCTCGAAGTTGCCGCTGCCGGCGGTGATTGAAGAGGCCGCCCCACCAGGCGCCGTTCGCGTGCCAGACCTTGGACTGCGGCTTGTCGGCGGTCGCGCGGAACGCGCTCGCCGTGGTCTGGTACTGGAAATCGCGATAGCCGTTCGCGACCGCAACGGCGCTGCTCCTCGACGGAAGCGCCAGGGTCGCGGCGAGCATGAGCGCGGCCATGACCGCGATGAACGGCAGCCGGAGCGAACGAGACAGATGCGTGGGCAGCGTGGGCAGCAAGGCGTTTCCCCCGGGGATGAGATGGTGGTGTTCCGCCGAACGACGGAGATAGGTGCCGGCGCAGCGTACCCGAAAGGACTATGGGGTACTAGTACCGCGTTGCCTTCCGGAAACGATTTCGGGCGTTGGCCCGCCGTCGAACCGTCGGAAGTGTATAGAACGGATGTTCTATGCTACCGAGTCCGATGCCCTCGCCGGCCGACTACCACGAGCTCCACGCGCACAGCAACTTCAGCTTCCTGGATGGCGGCAGCCACACGGAGGATCTCGTCGGGCGCGCGGCGCTGCTCGGCATGCCGGGGCTGGCGATCACCGATCACGCCGGGCTGTACGCCGCGGTGCGGCTGATGAAGGCCGCGCAGCAGACGAGCACCGATGCGGCTCGCAGCGCCGGACTGGCGCCGGTGCGGCCCATCATCGGTCTCGAGATCACGATCCCGCGCGACGACGATGAGCTGCGCCGGGCACGGCGCGGGCGGAAGCTGAACCAGCGGCTGCGCGGTGATCGTGCCAGCCGCGGCTGGCCCGGCGAGTTCCACGCCGGCCCGGTTCCCGGCGACCACCTCGTCCTGCTCGCGCGCGACGGGGAGGGCTACCGCGCGCTGTCGCGCCTCGCGTCGCGTGCGCATCTCGCCGGCGAGAAGCAGTTTCCGGTCTACGAGCGGTCGCTGGTCGAGGCGGCGCTCGACGACGCGCACGGCCACCTGGTGGGGCTGTCCGGCTGCCGCAACGGCCAGGTGCCACGCTTGCTCCTCGCGGGCGCCGCCGCCGCTGCGCGCGAGACGGCGCTGGCGTGGGCGGGCCACTTCCCCGACGGCGAGTTCGTGATCGAGCTGAGCCATCACCTGCAGCCGGACGACGACTGGCTGGTCGACGCCCTCGCCGAGCTCGCCGAGCTGGCCGGCCTGCCGACCGCGGTGACGAACGAGGTCCACTACGCCGAGGCCGGCGGGCACCGCCTGCAGGACGTGCTGGTCTGCATCCGGCACGGTGCGACGCTCGAGCAGGCGCGCGAGCTGCTGCTGCCGAATGCCGAGTACCGGCTCAAGAGCGGACACGAGCTGGCTGCCATCGGCGTGACGCTGCCCGGCGCGCGGGCAAGGCTCGCCTGGGAGCGCGGGATGGCGCACAGCGCCGCCATCGGGCGCGCGTGTGCGCTCGACCTCGACTTCGAGCGCTATCGGTTTCCGGGGTTCAGCGTCCCGGAGGGGGAGACCGCGTTCTCATACCTCTATCAGCTTGCGCACGACGGCTTACGGCAGCGCTATCGGCCCATTACCAAGCGAGCGCTGTCGCAGCTGACCCACGAGCTGGAGGTGATCGACCGCACCAACCTCTCCGAGTTCTTCCTGATCGTGTGGGACCTGATGGAGTTCGCGCGCCGGAACGGCATCATCGGCCAGGGAAGGGGGAGCGCCGGAGACTCGATCGTGGCCTACTGCCTGGGCATCACCAAGGTGGACCCGATCGAGCACAAGCTCCTGTTCGAACGCTTCATCAACGAGGCGCGCGCCCTGCCCGACATCGACATCGACTTCGACGTGAACCGGCGCGAGGAGGTGATCCGCTACCTGTACGAGACGTACGGCGCCGACCACGCGGCGATGGTGTGCACGGTGGTCACCTACCGCGCTCGCTCGGCGGTGCGCGAGGTGGCCAAGGCGCTCGGCTTTCCGGCGGATGGCGTGGACGCGCTGGCAAAGGCACTCGACACGCGCGATGCGGCGGACGTCGCGCGCGACCTCGCACTCGACGGCTCGTTCGCCTGGCTCTTCGACGAGCTGGGGATGGACATGGCCGCGGTCGCGGTTCCGCCCGGACGTGACGGACGAGCGCGCCCGGCCGATGGAGCGTCTGCGGCGCGAGCCGTTTCGGAGGGAGGCTGGGCGCCACCCAGGAAGCCGCACGTGCTCGACGCATCGGTCACGTCGGTGCGCTACGAGGCGACGCAGACGAAACGCTACGCGGCGGCCACGCTCGACCCGGCGCAGCTGCCGCACGCACACGACACGGGGTCTCCCGGACCGGCCGGCGAGCGGCGTGGCGTCGTCCGCATCGACCCGGAGAGCGGGATGCAGGTCGAGGAGCGCCCTCGGCCCGCGGTCGTCGGCGCGTCACCGACCTCGGAGCCGTCGCTGGCGCCGGTCCGCAACCGGTGGCAATGGCTTCTGCAGCTCTGCGCCGAGATCGACGCCTTCCCGCGACACCTCGGGATCCACGTCGGCGGGATGCTGGTCACCCGCACGCCGCTGATCGACCTCGTCCCGATCGAGAAGGCGAGCATGCCGGGCCGCGTGGTGACGCAGTTCGACAAGGAGGACGTCGAGCAGCTCGGCCTGGTGAAGATCGACCTGCTCAGCCTGCGCACGCTCGGCGTGGTGGCGGATGCGCTGGATCGAATCGAGCGCGACACGGCCCATCGCCCCGACCTCGACAGCCTGCCGCATGACGATCCGAAGGTGTATCGGATCATCCGCAGCGCCGACACGGTGGGCATCTTCCAGATCGAGAGCCGCGCGCAGATGCAGGCGCTGCCCAAGTCACGTCCGGAGCGCTTCGAGGACCTGGTGGTCCAGGTCGCGATCATCCGCCCCGGTCCCATCCAGGGCAACGCCGTCCATCCCTATCTGCGACGGCGCGCCGGAACGGAGCCGGTGACCTACCTGCACGACAGCCTGCGGCCGATCCTGGAGGACACCCTCGGCGTGATCCTGTACCAGGAGCAGGTGATGCAGATCGCCATCGACGTGTGCGGCTACACCGCCACCGAGGCCGACATCTTTCGCAAGGCGATGGGCTCGCATCGCAGCCACCGCGACATGGAGCACGAGCATGGGCGCTTCGTGGCCGGCGCACGTCGCTCCGGACTGACCGATGCGGACGCCGAGGAGCTCTTCAAGCGCTGCTCGGCGTTCGCCGAGTTCGGATTCGCGCGGGCGCACGCCGCCGCGTTCGCCAAGATCACCTACGACACCGCGTGGCTCAGGCTGCACTACCCGGCGCACTACTGCGCGGGGATGCTGAACAACCAGCCGATGGGGTTCTACTCGCCGGCCGTCGTGATCAACGACGCGAAGCGCCACGGGACGGCGGTGCTGCCGATCGACGTCAACGAGTCGGCCTGGGAGCACGACACGCGGCCGCTGCCCGACGGTCGCTTCGCGCTGAGGCTCGGGCTGCGGCAGGTGAAGGGCATCGACGAGCGTGCTCGCGAGGCGCTCGACCGCGAGCGACGGATCGGTCCGTATCGGTCCGTGCGCGATTTCGTGGCTCGCACGGGGCTCGGCGAGCAGGTGGTCGAGCGGCTGATCAGCATCGGCGCCTTCGACTGGACCGGCGTGCCGCGTCGCGAGCTGCTGTGGCAGCTGCGCACCACCCTGGCCGATGCGGATCCGGCGCACCCGGCCCTGGGACTGACCGACGACGCGCAGCATGCGCTCGGCGCGTCGCTGCCGGCCATGACCGATGCGGAGCGCGTCGCGGCGGACTATCGCGACACCGGGGTCAGCCCGAACCTGCATGCCGTGCAGCTCTTCCGCGAGCGTCTGGCGGCGCGCGGCGTGATCGAGGTGGCCGAGGCGGGCCGGCGCAGGGACCGCTCATCCGTGCGGCTGGCGGGTCTCGCGGTCAGCGTGCAGCACCCCATGACGGCGAAGCACTTCGTCTTCATCGCGCTGGAGGACGACACCGGGATGATCAACGTCACCGTTCGACCGGCCGTCTACCAGCGCCACCGAGCGCTGCTGCATCGCCATCCGCTCCTCGTCGTGGACGGCACGCTGCAGGTGGAGGGCGAGGTGCTCAACGTCGTCGCGCGCCGGCTGCGATCGGTGGACGAGGTCGTGGCGGAGCCGACCGGCATGGATCTGGCGAAGCAGCAGCGGATGTTCAGGTGAGCGGCGGTCCGTATACTCCGCCCCATCGTCCGACGCCGATCGGATCTGACCGATGCAGGGAGCGAACGTCATGACGGCCGCGACGGCACCGACCGAAGCCGACGACGCCCCGATGACGAGCCTCGGCGGCGCCACCATCATCCTGCCCGCCTTCAACGAGGAGCGCGGCGTGGCCGCCATGCTCCACCAGCTCGGGCCGCTGCGCGAGCGCGGCGCTGAGGTGATCGTGGTCGACGACGGCTCGACCGATCGAACGGCCGCGGTCGCCGAGGCGTCCGGCGTTCGGGTCGTGCGTCGCCGGCGCAACGGCGGCAAGGGAGCAGCCATCCGTTCGGGGGCGCGTGCCGCCAGCGGATCGAAGCTGGTGGTGATGGACGCCGATGCCACCTATCCGGTCGCCGCCATCCCCGAGATGCTGCGCCTGCTCGACGACCACGACATCGTCCTGGGCGTGCGCGACGTCGGGCGCGGCAACATCCCGCTCCTCAACCGCCTCGGGAACGCCGCGCTCCGCGTCGCGATTCGGCTCGTCTCCGGCTTCCGCTCGTCCGACCCGCTGACCGGGCTGTACGCCGTGCGACGGGAGAGCCTCCTCGCCATGTCGCTCGACTCGCGCGGCTTCGGAATCGAGGCCGAGATCGCGATCAAGAGCGCGCACCTGCGCCTGCGCGCGACGGACCACCCCGTCGGCTACCACCCGCGCATCGGGGATTCGAAGCTCAACCCCATTCGCGACGGCTGGGTCATCGCGGCCACCATCGGCCGCGTGGCACTGCAGCGCCGCCGCACTCGGCGGTCAGCGCGCCGAACCACGTGACGGGCGGGCGCACGCCGCGAGCCCGCGTGCTGCCGTGGCTCGCGATCGGCTGCCTCGCCGCGGCTGGGCTGTTCTCGGCGGCGCTGGTCCTGGGAGACCTGTGGCAGCTGCTCGGCGGCAGCGGCGCGGCTTCCTCGCCGGCGCTGCTCGCGGCGGCGCTGGTCGCGATCCTCGTCGGTACCGCGGCCTGGGCCGCGGCAGGCCACCAGCGCGACGCCGCCCCGCGCCGGCTGCGGCGCCGAATCGGGCTCGGCAGCGTGGCCGTCAGCCTGGCGCTGGCGGTGGCGCTGCTTGCCTCGCACGCGCTGCCGCTGGCCGGGACGGCGGGCATCGGGCCGACGGAGGGGACGCTCCTCGCCGTCTGTGGCTTCGGCGCTTTGCTGGGCGCCACGGTGGCGGCCGTGCCCCTGCCCCTGCCGGCGCGTCATCACCTCGCCCTCGCATTGCTCACCGTGGTCCTCCTGGCGTTCGCCTGCGTCGTGGCCAGGTTCATCGCCATCGGCAGCGTGATGGGCTTCGACGAGTCGATCTATGCCCTGACCACGCGGTCCTGGATCGAGGGCACCCCTGCCACGGGTTGGGCGAGCCACCGCTCCCCCGGCATCTCGGTCCTCGGCATCGCGCCGCTCATCCTGTCGGGCTCCGATGCCGCGTTCCGCGTGGTCGGGCTCCTCTTCGGGCTGCTGACGCTGCTCATCGCGTCGCGATTCGCGCGCGACCTGGCCATCGGATGGAGCGCGGCGATCTTCGCGGCGCTCGGCATCGGCTCCGTCCCATCCCTCCAGCTCGACTCCGCGGCGTTTCTGACCGACGTTCCGTCCAGCGCGCTGGTGCTGCTGTTCATGTGGCTGATCTGGAGACGGTTCGAGTCAGCGCGTGGCACAGCCCTCCCGGTCCGCTCGCTGCTCCCGCTCGCGCCCCTGGCGGCGGCGGCGTTCTACGTCCGCTACGGCGCGTCCCTGCCGATCCTCTTCGCATCGGCATCGGCCATCGTCGTCTGGCCGGGTACGGCCATTCGTTCGTGGCGTGCGGCCGCGGCGGCGCTCGCGCTGCTGCTGGTGCTGCTGCTGCCGCATTTCGTTTTCGCCACCATGCGGCTGGGCTCGCCGCTGGCCATCGCGCTCGAGGCGCAGCAGCTGGCGCGGCCCGATTACCCCGCCCAGGCGGTGGGCATCTACCTCGGCGGCTGGTTCAGCAGCGTCGCCGGGCCGGTCGCCGGAACACTCGGCCTTCTGGGAGTGCTCGGCCTGGCATGGCGCGCCCTGGTCCACCGACGGTGGGACTCCACGGCGCGCGGCCTGGCGTTCCTGGTCATTCCGGCCATCGGCCTCGGAGCGCTGCTGGGCGTCGTGGCGCTGGCCCAGACGCGCTATATCTACGTCCCCATCTGCCTGCTCGTCATCGCCGGCTCGGTGGTGATGGTGCGGCTGGTCGCGCGTGCACCCGACGGCGTCTCGTTCGGGCTGCGTCCCGCGCTGGTCCTGGTCGGCCTGGTGGCGTTGCTGGCGACCGGCACCGCCGCCGCGCGCCGCCAGGCGGTGTACGCGCCGCGACAGCGGGACGTGGTCGAGGCAGCACTCGCCATCCGCGCCGACGCGCTGCGAAGGACGGCTGGGGGCGCTCCCGACTGCGCGGTGCTGACCTACCTGGTGCCCGAGGTCACGTGGTACTCCGGCTGCGCCACCTATCACTTCGCATATCCGCCCGTCGCCGGACGCGAATCACAGCTCAAGGCGCGGAACCGATACCTGCTCCTCGTCGCGGCCGACACGCCGCGTCAGCCTCACGGCGCGATGCTGGCGGGGTACCTGGCGCTGGTGGATCCACAGCCCTTGGCGGTGATTCGCGACGCCGTCAGCGGCCTGGTGGCGGAGCGGATCTACCGCTTCCGCTGAGCGGGCGACCGGCGTCGCGCGGCGACGGCGCGGGGAACCGCATGGTCCCCGCGGCGTCCTACTGGCGACAACCAACCCGCGGAGGACAACCGTCCATGTTCCATCTCGCCCGTCGCCGCCTGGCGGCACTCGTCGCGCTGCTCGTGCTCGTCGCCGTGCTGGTCGCCTGCAGCTCGGCCGGCGGCTCGCCCACCCTGCTGAGTGCGCAGCGTGCCGCGGACACCTTCGCACAGGGCGGCACGGGAGAGGCGGTCAAGCCAGACCCGGCCGCTGCCGCGCCCGCGTCCCCACCCGATGCCGCTCTGGCGGATGCCGAACGCAAGATCGTCAAGACGGGCGAGATCAGCATCGAGGTGCCGAACGTCGCCGCGGCGCTCGGACGGGTGCGGGCGACCGCGCTGCAGATGGGCGGATACGTCGGGGCGTCACAGGCCGGGACGCTGGACCAGTCGGCGACCCTCACCCTGCGAGTGCCTGCGGCGCGCTTCGACGACACGCTCGCCGCGCTGCATGAGCTCGACGGCAAGGTAACCGTCGAGGCGACGCGCGAGGAGGACGTCACGTCCACCGTCGTCGACCTGACGGCCCGCATCTCGAACCTCGAGGCGTCCGAGGCGCAGTACCGCGCGCTCCTCTCGCGCGCGCAGAAGATCGAGGACATCCTGAGCGTCCAGTCTCGGCTGGACCAGGTGCGCGGCGAGATCGAGCAGCTGAAGGGCCAGCTCAAGTCGGTCAGCTCGCAGGCCGACCTCGCGACGCTGACCGTGACCCTGACCCCGCGGCCGCAGCCGGTTCAGCAGGCGTCCTCGACGTGGGATCCGGGCGCAATCGCATCGCAGGCCGTGGCCGCGGTGCTGGAGATCGCACAGGCGGTCGCGTCGGGCGCCATCTGGCTGGCGATCGTGGGCCTGCCGATCCTGGTGGTGCTGTTCCTCATCCTGGCGGCGCTGCTGCGCCTCGGCGTCTTCCGCCGCCCGGTGCGATCGGCCGAACCGCCGGTGGCGTCGTGATGCCGATGCGCTGATCGAGTCCGACGAGCGCTCGTGGCGAGGTACACTGCCCTCGGTCCTTTAAGCCCGGCACGGAGATGCCGGAAAGGAGCGATTGATGACGCAGACCGTCCCTCGAACCGAACCGACGACGCCAGCCGCGACCCCGCGGCGGGCGTCGTCTTCGTTTGCAGCGCCCCTTCCCGCGCTCCTGGCGCTGGAGGGAGGCTCGGTCAGGCGAGGCCGTCTGCGCGGCGCGCATGCGCCGGCGACGGGCGACCTCATCTTCACCACCGCCCCGACCGGGTGGGGAGAGATCCTCACCGATCCTTCGTACGCCGGGCAGATCGTGGTGCTCACCCACCCCATGGCGGGCAACTACCGGATCGATCGCTCCGAGCTCGAATCGTCGCGCGTCCATGCCCGTGGCCTGGTGGTCACCCGCCTGGTGACGCCCCCGGCCGGCCCCGGCCTCTCGCTCGAGGAGCTGCTGGTCGAGGCCGGCATCCCGGCCATCGAGGGCGTGGACACCCGCGCGCTCACGCTCGAGCTGCGCCGCGGCACGCCGCGTCGGGCCGTGGTGCGCGCCACGACGGGCGGCGACGGTCCCACGGCCGACGAGATCGTCGCCGTCGCCGAGGCAGCCTCCAGTCCCCGCTGGGAGGACGTCGACCACGTGAGCGCGGTGGCATGCAGCCGTCCCTGGACCGCCCCCGCGGCGGGTGCGCGACGAGCGACCGCCGTCCTCGTGGACTACGGCGTGAAGCGCTCGCTGCTGGGCGCGCTCACCGGCCGCGGCTTCGAGGTGCGCGTCCTCCCGCCGGACGCGACCCCCAGCGACGTGGCGGCCATCGGGCCCGACCTCGTGGTGCTGTCGCCCGGCCCGGGCGATCCGGCGCGCATGCACGCGCAGATCGACGCCGTGCGACAGCTCGCCGCGGCCGCGCTCGCCGGCGGCCCGCCGATCCTCGGCATCTGCCTCGGGCATCAGCTGCTGGCCCTGGCTGCCGGCGCGCGGACGACGCGCCTGGCGGTCGGCCACCACGGCGGCAACCATGCCGTCCTGGAGCTCCCCACGCGACGGGTGGACATCGGCGCGCACAACCACGAGGTCGCCGTGGTCGATGATGCGGCGCTGGCCGCATCGGGCTACGTCGTCACCCATCGCGACCTGAACGACGCCACCGTCGAGGGGCTGGCGCACGGCACTGGTCGGATCGCATCGGTGCAGTTCCACCCCGAGGGCGCACCGGGACCGACCGATGCGGCCCGCATCTTCGACACGGCCATGCAACAGGCGATCGCGTGACGCCGCGTCGGGTGCTGGTCATCGGCTCCGGCCCGATCCTCATCGGTCAGGCCGCCGAGTTCGACTACGCGGGCGTTCAGGCCTGCCTCGCGCTGCGCGCGGCGGGCGTGGAGACGATCCTGGTCAACTCCAATCCGGCCACCGTGATGACCGATCCGGACATCGGCGGCACGGTGCTCATCGGCCCGCTGACGCTCGAGAACGTGACGCGGATCATCGAGGAGCATCGACCGGATGCCCTGCTCCCGACCCTCGGCGGACAGACGGGGCTGAACCTGGCGGTCGCCCTCGACGACGCGGGCGTGCTCGAGCGCTGCGACGTTCGGGTGCTCGGCACCCCGCTCGATGCGGTTCGAGCCGCGGAGGATCGCGGCGGCTTTCGGAGCCTGGTGATGTCGATCGGGGAGCCGGTCCCCGAGAGCGCGGTGGTCGAGACCGTCGAGGAGGGGATCGCCTTCGTGGAGGCGCTCGGCGCGCCGGTCGTGGTGCGGCCGGCCTTCACGCTCGGCGGAGGGGGCGGCGGCTTCGCCCACTCCGTCGCCGAGGCGCGCCTGCGCATCGCGCACGGGCTGGCCGCCAGCCCGATCGGCCAGGTGCTGGTCGAACGCAGCCTGCTGGGCTGGAAGGAGATCGAGTTCGAGGTGCTGCGCGACGCCGCCGACACCACCATCGCCATCTGCGGCATGGAGAACCTCGACCCGATGGGGGTCCACACCGGGGATTCGATCGTGGTGGCGCCGATCCAGACCCTGCCCGATCCGCTCGTGCAACGCCTCCGTCGCTGCGCGCTCACCATCGTGCGGGCGCTCGCGCTCGAGGGCGGCTGCAACGTCCAGCTGGCCGTGGCGCCCGACGGCAGCGACTACCGCGTCATCGAGGTCAATCCGCGCGTCAGCCGCTCGTCGGCCCTGGCCAGCAAGGCGACCGGCTATCCGATCGCTCGCCTGGCCGCGCTCATCGCGCTCGGGCGTCGCCTCGACGAGATGCCGAACCCCGCCACCGCAAGCGGGTCGGCGGCATTCGAGCCGGCCGTCGACTACGTCGTCGTGAAGCTGCCGCGCTGGCCGTTCGACAAGTTCCCGGCGGCCGACCGCAGCCTCGGGGTGCAGATGAAGGCGACCGGCGAGACGATGGCCATCGATCGCGAGTTCGGCCCCGCGCTGCTGAAGGCGGTCCGCTCCCTCGAGCCGCGCGGCCGGGGCTGGCTGTGGGAGGACGCAGGCTGGGGGCTCGCCCACGGCCGGCCGGCCGACCTGGTCGGGTTCCTGGCGCCGACCGACACGCGGCTGTGGCGGATGGTCGCGCTGCTGCGACACGACTGGGCCGATGCGGAGGCGCTGTCGGACGCGACCGGCATCGCGCCGTGGTTCACCGAGCGGCTGGCCGAGCTGGTGGACGCGGAGCGGCGGGTGATCGGCGCGCCGCTGGCGGACGCGAAGCGCGCCGGCTTCGGCGACGCGGAGATCGCGACACTGTCCGGCGTTCCGGCGGTCGCCGTGCGTCGCGCCCGGGTGCGGGCCGGCATCGTTCCCGCCTATCGCCGAGTGGACACCTGCGCCGGCGAGTTCCCGGCCGAAACGCCCTACTTCTACAGCTCCTACGCCGAGCCAGAGGTCCCGCCTCCGGCCGACCGCCACAGCGTGATCGTCGTCGGCAGCGGCCCGATCCGCATCGGGCAGGGGATCGAGTTCGACTACTGCAGCGTCCGCGCCGCGTGGGCCATCCGCGAGATGGGGCTCGACGCCGTGGTCGTCAACAACAATCCCGAGACCGTGTCGACCGACTACGACGCCTGCAGCCGCCTCTACTTCGAGCCGCTCGACACCGAGAGCGTGCTCGACGTGGTCGACCACGAGCGAGCGCTGACCGGCGAGCCGCCCAGCGTGCTGCTCACCTTCGGCGGGCAGACGGCGATCGACCTGGCGCGCGACCTCGCCTACGCCGACGTGCCGGTCGCCGGCCTGACCGCCGAGGTGATCGAGATCACCGAGGACCGCGAGCGATTCGCCGGACTGCTCGACGAGCTCGGCCTCGACAGTCCCAACGGCCGTCTCGCCGCCGACCCCGAGGCGCTGCGCGCGGCCGTCTCGGAGCTCGGTCTGCCGGTCATCGTGCGTCCGTCGTGGGTGATCGGAGGCCGTGGCATCGCCGTGCTGCGTGACGCGGCGGACATGGCCGCCTATCTCGCCACCGACGTCGGCTGGCCGCTGCGCGTCGACGAGCTGATCGACGGCATCGAGCTCGACGTCGACGCCATCAGCGACGGAACGGACTGGTGCGTTCCGGGCATCCTGGAGCAGATGGATGCGCCGGGCGTCCACTCCGGCGACAGCGTGGCGGTGCTGCCGCCCCAGCGTCTGTCGCGCGCCGTCCAGGAGCGAGCTGCCGCGGCCGCCGGCCGCATCGCCACCGCGCTCGGCATTCGCGGCGTGCTGAACGTCCAGATGATCGTGTGCGGGGAGCGCGTGGTCGTGATCGAGGCCAATCCGCGGGCGTCGCGGACCGTCCCGATCGTGGCCAAGGCGACCGGACGCGACGTGGTGAAGGCTGCGGTGCGCTGCGCGCTCGGCGCGACGATCGGCGAGGCGGGACTGGTTGCCGGCCTTCTGCCCGATGCGGCGCTGGTGGCGGTCAAGGTGCCGGTCGACTCTCTGTGGCGCCTGCCGGGCGTCGACGCCACGCTGGGCCCGGAGATGCGGTCGACGGGCGAGGTCCTCGGTCTGGAGGCGACGTTCGAGGCGGCGCTCGGCTCGGCGCGCACGGCAGCGTCGGCCCACCAACACTGAGGCTCGGACCGAGGCGGAGATGGAAGAACCGTTGCGGGTCCAGTACGGAGGGTCCTGAGCCCGCAACGGTCTTCGAGAGAAGACGCTTCGGCCGCGTCCGCGTCGGCGGGGGTGAGGTCACTCTGCCATCGCTGGCCCGAGCTTCCGTTGATGGCGGACCGTCACCCGAGGATGCCGAGCTTCCAATCGGCTGATTCGTCTACGCCGCTCGGGTAGAGCAGACGGCGTGCCAATCCGCGCTGTGGGTGGTGCCTACCTGCGCCGCTTGTCGGTGCGCTGGCTCGGCGCCTCGGCCAGCCGGCGCCGAAGGTAGCCGCCGTAGAAGCCAGCCACCGCGCCGACCGCCGCCTGCACGATGGCGAACTGCGCGATGAACACGATCGCGTCCACCACCGTCGGCGCGGGCACGCTCGGCAGCGACTGCAGGTTGAGCAGGATGAAGCTGGTGAAGAGGACGGAGCCGATGAGCCCCGCCGCCAGCCCGAAGGCATAGGGCCGCTGCCAGCCGAGCCAACCGGCGCCGATCAGCGCGATGAAGGACACCATCGACGCGGCCAGTGAGAGATAGGAGCTCGCGAACAGCTGCTGGACCACGTACGAGAGCGCGAACAGGACGCCCGCGGCGATCCAGATGAGCGGGTTGCGCGCCAGCAGCCACAGGGTGGAGACCACGCCACGCAGCGGTCCGTCGTAGGTGAAGCCGTCGAGCGGATCCGGCTTGCCGGGAAGCGGCCGCGTGGCGGGAAACATACGCTGCAGGAAGCCGCCCTGCGGCGTTGCCGCGCCGCGGCTTCGGCTCGAGGTGGCCTCGTCGAGCGGCTCGGCGTCCTCCGGGACGTCGCCCTGGGCGACGAGCCGGGCACGGCGGCGGGCCTCGGCGCGCGAGGCTGCCTCGCGTCGGGATCGGGTTGACATGGGAGCCGATTGTACGCGACGCGGACGGCATCCTCCGTTGCGCCGACCGCTAAGCGCCCGATAAGCCGTCCGTAGCGCCGACGTCGGCATGATCGGCCCCTGCCCGCCTCCGCCACGAGGTGCGCCGTGCCCACTGCATTCCTTCCGCGACTGCGACTGCGTCGTCGCATCGCCCTCATCGCCGCAGCGACCCTCTCACCGCTGCTCGCCTGGTGGCCCGCCATCGCGATCACAGCCCCCGGCGACACGGCGTGGCCCGCGTTCGAGGTCGCCGATCACCTGGTCCTGAGCGAGGTCATGACCGGCGGCACCAGCGCGTCGGACGAGTTCGTCGAGCTCTACAACCCGGCGGGTGTCGCGCTCCCCGTGGAGGGGCTCGAGCTCGTATACGTCAGCTCGAGCGGCGCGACCATCACGCGCAAGGCCGCCTGGGCCGCCGGCGCCCCGGACCTCGCGCCGGGCGCGCACCTGCTGATCGCCAACGAGGCCGGGATCTTCGCGGCGCTGGGTGACGCGACGTACGCCGGCGGCATGGCGGCGGCCGGAGGGAGCGTGGCGCTGCGAATCCAGGGTGCGTCCTCCGCCATCGACGCGGTCGGGTGGGGCACGGCCGCCAACACCTGGCTCGAGACCACGCCGGCCGGCGCGCCGCCGGATGGGTCGAGCCTCGAGCGACTGCCGGGCGGAGCCGCTGGCTCGTGGCAGGACAGCGACGACAACAGCGCGGACTTCGTCGTGCGCGAGGTGCCCGACCCGCAGAACAGCTCATCGTCGCCCGTCCTGCCGGCGACTCCGACGCCGGAGCCGTCGCCGACCGATCCGGTCTCCAGTGCCACGCCAGCGCCCTCGGCCTCCGAGGCGGCACCGACACCTACGCCCACGCCGGCGCCGTCCGCCACGCAGCCGCCTTCCACCCCGGCACCCACGCCCTCACCGTCATCGGCCCTCACCATCGCTGACGCCCGCGCACTCCCCGACGGCGAGACGGTGACGATCGCCGGCACCGCCACCACGGCCTCTGATTTCGGCGAGGGAGGCGGCTACCTCGAGGACGCCGGCGCCGGCATCGCGGTGCTCCTCAGCGACGGCGCCTTCGCGCGCGGCGACGCGTTGCTGGTGACCGGACAGCTCGACACGCGCTACGGCCAGCGCACGCTGCGCGCAAGCGGCGCGGCGGTGACCATCGTCGGCCCGGGTGGCACCTGGAACCCGCTCCCCACGACGACCGGCGCGGTCGGCGAGGAGATCGAGGCGAGACTGGTCGCGATCAGCGGCCTCGTCAGCTCGTCGGCCACCACCCTCTCCACCGGGATCGCCTACGACCTCGACGACGGCTCCGGACCGATCCGCGTGCTCGTCGGCACGCGCGACGGGAATCGACACCGCCGGCTGGTCGCGTGGCACGCAGGTCGAGGTGGTTGGGGTCGTCGGCCAGAGGGACGCCTCCGGCACGGGAACGGCTGGATATCGCGTACAGCCGCGGGATGCGAGCGACGTGCGCGTGCTCGTCGCACCGTCGCCGACCCCGTCGCCATCCGCGACCATCACGCCGTCACCCACCCCTACGCCGGCCCCGACCTCCTCGACCGCTCCGAGCCCGACTCCCTCGGCGTCACCCGGCGTTGCGACCGTGGCGCAGGCGCGGCAGCTCGAGACCGGTTCGGTCGTTCGGGTCCGCGGCGTGGTGACGCTGCCGTCGGGCCTGCTCGACGACGCGAGCGCGGTGATCCAGGACGCGAGCGCGGGAATCGTTCTCCGCCTCTCCGATGATCTCGGCGCGCTGCGGCGCGGGGAGGAGCTGTCCGTGACCGGGACCAGGTCGACCAAATCCGGCATGCTCACCATCCGCGTCTCGGCCCTGGAGCGCCTCGGCGTCGCGGACGAGCCCGCTCCCGCGACGCTGCGCACCGGCGACGCGGGCGAGTCACTCGAAGCAAGCCTGGTTGCCATCCGCGGGCGCGCTGACGTCAGCGCCCCGCCATTCGAGCGGCGGCACCGTGACGCTCACGCTCGACGACGGAAGCGGGCCGCTGATGGTGACGATTCGTCCGGCCGCGCGGGTCGATGTGACCCCACTCACCTCCGGAACCTGGATCGCCGTGCGTGGCGTCCTGGGCCAGGAGACCACCAAGGCGCTGGCGGATCGTGGCTACCGCGTCTGGCCACGCGAGGGGACCGACGTCGAGGTGCTCACTGCACAGCCGCTGGTGGCTGCCCCGAGATCGGCCTCTCGCTCCGCCGGTGGCCCGCCGGCGGGAAGCGATCTCGGCTCGGCCGCGCCTGCCCTGGCTCATCCGTCGGCCGCCTCGCCGGTGGTGGATGGCGGCACCGTGCCGGGCCTGCGCGGCGCTCCGCACACGCCGAGCGCGCCGCCTGCCGCGGCGGCGGCGGCGGTCGAGGAAACCGCTTCGCCGCGACCCATGGCGGGCGTACTGCTCCTTGGAGGCGGACTGTTCGGCGTGGCCGGGCTGCTCGTGCTGGGGCGCCGTGTCGGAACCTTGTCGCGGCTCGTCGGAATCATGCGAAGCCGGGTGGCGAGCACGGGCGACACGGCGGACGAGTCGACGGAGCAGCAGGAGCCTTCCGCCCTGGGCTCGCCCGAGGGCATCGACGGTGACCCGCCGCGGCTATCGGTCCTGCGGGTCCCCGGCGAGGCCGGCGGACGGTGACGCGCCGCTCTTCCGGTGCACCGGCTGAGCGTGGAGCAGGCGTGCGCCACGCTCAGCCACGCGTATACTCCGCCGATCTTCCGCGGGTATGCCGCGATCGCAGAGAGGGGTCCGCGCTTGGTCGAAGGAACGCGCGAGCGGAGCACGGCGGACGCGCCGCTGAGCGAGGGGAGGCAGTACCACATCGGTCTGCGGCGGGGAGAGCTTGCCGAGTACGTGCTCCTCGTGGGCGACCCGGGTCGCGTGGGCAAGGTGGCGTCCCGATTCGACCGGGTCGAGCTTGAGCGCAGCAACCGGGAGATCGTGACCGCCACCGGCACCTTTCGCGGGATGCCGGTCAGCGTCATGTCGACCGGGATGGGCACCGACAACATCGAGATCGTGATTGCCGAGGTGACCGAGATCACCGACCGGGCCACGCTCGTGCGCGTCGGATCCAGTGGTGCGCTCCAGCCGGGGATCGCGCTGGGTGACCTCATCATCTCGACCGGTGCCGTGCGGCTCGAGAACACGACCGCGTTCTACGTCCACGACGGGTACCCGGCGATCGCCCATCGGGACGTGGTCTGGGCGCTGGAGGCTGCCTGCCTCGAGGGCGGGTACCCGTTTCATGTCGGGCTGACGGCCACCGCGAGCGGCTTCTACGCTCCGCAGGGAAGGGCGATGCGCACGCTCCCGGTTCGGTATCCTGAGCTCGCAGAGGAGCTGCGCCGAGAGGGCGTCGCCAACCTCGAAATGGAATCCTCGGCCCTGTTCGTCCTGGCCGGACTGGCAGGGCTGCGGTCGGGAACCGTCTGCGCGGCGTATGCGCAGCGAACCGACGGCACGTTCCTCGAAGGCGCGGCGAAGGAGGCCGCGGAGGCGCGCTGTATCGATGCCGGACTGGCCGGCATCCATCTGCTGTGGACGATCGACCAGGCCGATGATCCGGCGGGCGCACACGCACGCTGGGTTACCCAGGTCGGTCGGCAGGGCAGATGACCACACCCACGCCGGCGCATCGAGCGTCGGGACAAGGAGGCAGTTGAACGATGGCGACCGAGGCCTACTGCGTGAAGTGCAAGGCGAAGCGCGAGATGAAGAATGAGAACAAGATCACGATGAAGAACGGGAAGCCGGCGACCCAGGGCCAGTGCCCGGTGTGCGGCACCAAGATGTTCAAGATCGGCGGCTGACCCCGTTCGCTTTCACAGCAACACGCGCCGAAGGCCGCCCCGCGCTCGGGGCGGCCTTCGGCGTCCGGCTAGAATGATGGGGTGGACGACGCAGCCGTTGAGTCGGTGCTTGCCATCGACCTCGGCGGGACCCAGATTCGTGCGGCGCACGTCGGTCCCGATCTGACGGTCTCCGCCCGGCGCTCGGTCGCGACCGACGCGCACGAAGGCGTCGACGCCGTGGTCGAGCGCCTCTGCACCCTTGCCGGCGCCGTCCGGGACGACGCCCTTGCGGCTTCCCTGCCAGCGCCCGTCGGGATCGGCATCTCCTCCCCCGGGCCGATCGATCCCTGGCGTGGCGTGGTGATCGCGCCGCCGAATCTCGACGGTTGGAGCGACGTTCCGCTGACCGAGCTCGTGGAGCGGCGGCTGGGGCTCCCGACCCTGCTCGAGCGCGACACGAACGTCGCGGTCATGTGCGAGTGGAAGTACGGCGCCGCGCAGGGTTGCGACGACGTGATCTACATCACCGTCTCGACGGGCATCGGCGGCGGGATCGTGATCGACGGGCGGCCGTTGATCGGCAAGGACGCCACCGCCGGCGAGGTCGGCCACGTGACCGTGGAGCTGGACGGGCCGCTGTGCGGCGACGGACAGCGCGGACACGCCGAGGCGATCGGCTCGGGCACGGCCATCGCCCGAGAGGCACGCGCCGCCCTGGCGGCCGGGGCCGGCGGGCCGCTGCGGCGCCTGGTGGACGAGGCGTCCGCCGAGCCCGACGCCGCGCTCGTCGCTCGCGCCGCCGATGCCGGCGATCCCATCGCCCTCGGCATCCTCGACCGCGCATGGACGGCGATCGGGGCGCTGTGCGCCAGCCTGGTCAACCTGCTCGACCCGCAGATGATCGTGATCGGCGGCAGCATCGCCGAGCACCGGCCGGACCTGTTCGAGGGCGTGCGGCGCGAGATCGACGCGCGCGCCTTTCCGATCCCGGCACGTCGCGTGCGGCTCGCCCTGCCGCGGTATTCGGGCGACGTCTCGCTCATCGGCTCGCTGCCGATCGTGAATCAACGCATCGACGACCCGGCGTTTCGCCGGGTCGCTTCTCGGCACCTGGAGGAAGCAACGTGACGACCCGCATCGGCATCAACGGCTTCGGCCGCATCGGCCGGCAGACGCTGAAGGCCATTCTCGAGCGCCATCCCGACCAGCTGGAGGTGGTCGGGA
Source organism: uncultured Chloroflexia bacterium (assembly GCA_963783725.1). GTDB lineage: Bacteria > Chloroflexota > Limnocylindria > QHBO01 > QHBO01 > CAWAOJ01. Next base: position 239,618 of record CAWAOJ010000002.1, read on the forward strand.
TCAATGACCTGCAGCCGATCGCGACCAGCGCGCACCTGTTCAAGTACGACTCGACCTACGGCCGCTTCGACGGCGAGGTGAGCGCCGGCGAGGACTCCATCGTCGTCAACGGGGCGAAGATCCACGCCTCGAGCGAGAAGGATCCGGCCGCCCTGCCGTGGAAGGAGCTCGGCGTCGACATCGTGATCGAGTCGACCGGCATCTTCACCGACGCGACGAAGGCACGCGCCCACATCGACGCCGGGGCACGCAAGGTGATCATCAGCGCGCCGGCCAAGAACGAGGACGTCACGATCGTGCTGGGCGTCAACGAGGACGTCTACGACCCAGAGCGGCACGACATCGTCAGCAACGCCTCGTGCACGACCAACGGCCTGGCGCTGCCGGCGAAGGTCGTCTTCGACAGCTTCGGGATCGAGTACGGCCTGATGACGACCGTGCACAGCTACACGAACGACCAGAACGTGCTCGACGTGTTCCACAAGGACCTGCGTCGCGCCAGGTCCGCGGGTCAGAACATCATCCCCACCACCACCGGGGCGGCGCGCGCGCTGGCGCTCGTCATGCCGCAGCTGCAGGGCCGATTCGACGGCTTCTCGCTGCGCGTGCCGACGCCGACGGTCAGCATCATCGACTTCGTCGCCCTCACCTCGCGGCCGGTGACCGCGGAGAGCGCCAACGCGGCGCTCAAGGCCGCCGCCGACGGTCCGATGCACGGGCTGCTGGGCTACACCGAGGAGGCGCTGGTGAGCATGGATTTCAAGGGTGACGAGCGGTCGAGCATCATCGACGCGGGGTCCACCATGGTCACCGGCGGCAACCTGCTGAAGGTCATCGCCTGGTACGACAACGAGTGGGGCTACTCCTGCCGCGTCTCGGACCTGGCCGCCTTCATGGCCGATCGGCTCTGAGCGGCCGATGAACAAGAAGACGGTCCGTGACATCGACGTGCGCGGGAAGCGTGTCTTCCTGCGTGCCGACCTGAACGTCCCGCTCGACGACGGCGCGATCACCGACGACACCCGCATTCGCGCAAGCCTGCCGACGATCGTCTACCTGCTGGAGCGTGGCGCATCGGTCGTGCTGGCCAGCCATCTCGGACGCCCGAAGGGCAAGGTCAACGACGCGCTGCGCCTGAAGCCGGTGGCGGACCGCCTGGCGCAGCTGCTCGGCCGGCCGGTGCGAATGACCGGCGACGCGCTGGGCGCCGGCGTCCAGGTCGCAGTCGACAAGCTGCGTCCGGGAGACATGCTGCTGCTCGAGAACCTTCGCTTCCATGCGGAGGAGGAGAAGAACGACCCGGACTTCGCCAAGTCGCTGGCAAGCTTCGCGGACGTCTACGTGGACGACGCGTTCGGCTCCGCGCATCGCGCGCACGCATCGACCGAGGGCATCACGCATTTCCTGCCGAGCGTCGCCGGCCTGCTCATGGAGCGAGAGATCGAGGCGCTCTCGCAGCTGCTCGAGCATCCACCGCGGCCCTTCCACGCGGTCATCGGCGGCGCCAAGGTGTCGGGCAAGCTCGAGGTGCTCGAGGCGCTCCTCTCGCGCTGCCAGGCGGTCCTGGTCGGCGGCGGGATGGCGAACACCTTCCTCGCCGCCAAGGGCGTGGCGATGGGGAAGTCGCTCGTCGAGCCCGACCAGTACGAGAACGCGCTGCGGATCATCGCCGAGGCGCGCCGCAAGCGCGTGCGGCTCATGCTTCCGACCGACGTCGTGGTCGCGCCGCAGATCCATCACCGCGCGGCGCATCGCGCCGTTCCGGTAGGCGACGTGCCGAAGGACTGGCTCGTCGCGGACATCGGTCCGGCCACGGTCAAGGCCTACACCGAGCACCTGGCAAAGGCACGGTCGGTCTTCTGGAACGGACCGATGGGCGTGTTCGAGATCGCGGGCTTCGCCGAGGGGACCAACGCCATCGCCCGCTTCCTTGCCGGCCAGACGGCCAAGGGCGTGGTCACGATCGTGGGCGGCGGCGACTCCGTCGCGGCGGTCGAGAAGCTGCGCCTCGCGCGCCGCATGACGCACCTGTCGACCGGCGGCGGCGCCTCACTCGAGTTCCTGGAGGGGAAGGTACTGCCCGGCGTCGCGGCGCTCGACGACAGAGAGGAGGCCGGATGAGCACCATCATCGAGGACCTGATCGCGCGCGAGATCCTCGACTCGCGCGGGAACCCGACCATCGAGGTTGACTGCTTCCTGGAGGGCGGCGCGGTCGGCACGGCCATGGTGCCGTCCGGTGCGTCGACCGGCGCGCACGAGGCGGTCGAGCTGCGCGACGGCGACACGGCGCGCTATGGCGGCAGCGGCGTGCTGCAGGCGGTGCGCAACGTGAACGACGTGCTGCGGGTTGAGCTGGTCGGGACCGATGCGATCGACCAGGCGAGCCTCGACCGGCTCCTGATCGACCTCGACGGCACGCCGAACAAGTCGTCGCTCGGGGCGAACGCGCTGCTCGGCGCGTCGCTCGCCATCGCGCACGCCGCCGCCGAGGCGGTCGACCTGCCGCTGTACCGCTACATCGGTGGCGTCGGCGCTCACGTGCTGCCGGTGCCGATGATCAACATCCTCAACGGCGGCAAGCACGCGGTCGACTCGACCGATTTCCAGGAGTTCATGATCGTCCCCCTCGGCGCGCCGTCGTTCCGGGAGGCCCTGCGCTGGGCGTCGGAGACGTTCCACGCGCTGGGCCGCCTGCTGCGCGAGCGGGGCTTCGCCACGACTGTCGGCGACGAGGGTGGCTACGCCCCTTCGCTGCCGAGCAACGAGGACGCCATCGCGGCGGTGCTCGAGGCGATCGGACGGGCGGGATACGAGCCGGGCACCCAGATCGCCATCGCGCTGGACCCCGCCGCCAGCGAGATCTACGTGGATGGCCACTACGACCTGAAGCGGGAGGGCCGCAGCCTGTCGAGCGCGGAGATGGTGGAGTTCTGGGCCGACTGGATCGAGCGCTACCCGATCGTGAGTCTTGAGGACGGCCTGGCGGAGGACGACTGGGACGGCTGGTCCGCGCTCACCGCGCGGCTCGGGGGAGCCGTGCAGATCGTCGGCGACGACCTGTTCGTGACCAATACCGAGCGGCTGGCCCGCGGCATACGAGAGCGCGCCGCGAACAGCATCCTGATCAAGCTCAACCAGATCGGGACGCTGACCGAGACGATCGACGCGGTCGAGATGGCCCAGCGGGCGGGGTGGACGGCCGTGGTCAGCCATCGCTCGGGCGAGACCGAGGACACCACCATCGCCGACCTCGCCGTCGCGCTGGCGACCGGTCAGATCAAGACCGGATCGGTCTCCCGCGGCGAGCGGATCGCGAAGTACAACCGGCTGCTGCGCATCGAGGAGGAGCTGGCGGACGTCGCGCTGTATGCCGGCGCCCGCGCCTTCGTCGCCAATCGCGACTGAGCGGCGGCTACGCCTCCGGCTCGTCCTCGCTCTTGGCGCGCCGACGGGCGGCGGCCGATTCGCGGCTGGCGCGCGTGACGGCGACCTTGGCCTTGCCCGCGGCAGTGCGCGGCCGGTCCGCGGCCTTGCCCGCGGCGGCCTTCGACGCCTTTGCGGCGGCAACCTTCTTGCGCTGCGCGGTCTTGCTGGCCGTGGTGCGCTTCTTGGGCGCGCTGCCGGTGCTCTCCACCGATTCGAGCAGGTGCGCCGCGTTGGCCTTCGCCATCAGCCGGCTCTTGCGTCGCGCCGCGTTGTTGGGATGGATGATGCCCTTCTCGGCTGCCTTGTCGAGTGCGCTGATCGCGGCCGTCACCGCCTCGGGCCCGTCGCCCTCGGTGCGGCCGAGGGCGATGCTCGTCGCGCGCTGCACGAGGGTTCGCGCTTCGCTGCGGGCGCTGCGGTTGATCGTTCGGCGCCGCAGCTCCTGCCGCACGCGCTTGAGCGCCTGCGGGGTGCGCGCGCCCTTCCAGGTTCGAGCCTTTCTTGCCACGTGGAATCCTTTAGCGGGAGTGTTTGAGCACGAAACGACACCCGGGATCCGGGCGCGCGGGAGGCGCGAGTATAGCATCGCGACCGGCCGGACAGCGAGTCGTCGCCAGGCGCGACATCGACACGCGGTGCCGAACCGGATATTCTTTCGCGTCGACAGCCCGAACGCCTGCCACCGGGAGAGGGGAGTACCCGCCATCGTCAGTACGCGCCAGTTCGTGCCCGCCCTCGTGCTCAGCAGCCCGCGCGACCGCACGCCGCGATGACCAGCACCTCGCTCAGCGGGGGATCGGTCGCCGTTCGCCGCGACCTCGGCCTGCGGGCGGTCGCCATCGGCTTCGTGGCCACCATGGTGCTTGCCCTGGGCGCGCTGCTGGCCGCATCGGCCGCCATCGCCGCCTTCACCGGCGACAGATCGCTTCCCGGCGTGCGGGCGGCCGGCGTCGACATCGGCGGGCTCGACCGCGGCGCGGCGCGTGAGCGGCTGCAGGCGCAGCTCCCGTCGCTGAGCAGCGGCCAGGCGACGATCGCGGTGGGCCACGAAGAGGTGAGCGTGCCGTATGCCGGCATCGGACGTCGCTATGACCTGGACGCCATGCTGAACGCGGCATTCGGCGTCGGCCGCAGCGGGGATCCGGTCGCCGACGGCGTCGCCCGGCTGCGGACCGCAGTGCGGGGATCGGATCTCCCGCCGCTGGTGCACGGCTATGACGAAGCTGCGCTGCAGACGGCAGCGGCGGGGGTCGCGGCGCACTTCAGCTCGGGCGCGAGCCGGGCTGCGGTGGCGGTGAAATCCGGCGCGTTCGTCCTCGTACCGGAGGCGACCGGCAGCCGAGTGTCGGCGGACGAGGTGCGAGCGGCGCTCGCGGCGGCCGCGAGCACGGCGGATCCGGCAGACGTCCGCATCGAGGTCTCGGCCGCCCCGGTGCAGCCCGAGGTGACGACCGCGCAGGCGCAGGCAGCGGCGGCAGTGGCGCGGGCCATGACGGCCACCCCGCTGGTCCTGAAGGCCGGCAAGGACGCCGTCCTGACCGTGTCGACGAAGCAGCTGACCGCCCTGGTCCGCTTCGGATGGACGCCGGACGCCGCGTACGGCCCGCGCATCGATCGCGACGGAGCGTCCTCGATCCTGGAGGGCATCGCCGACAAGGTCGCCCGCTCGCCACGCGACGCGTCGTTCATCTTCGGCGCCGATGGCGTCGCCCGTGTGCAGCCCGCAGTCGACGGTCGCGCACTGGACGTCGGGCCATCGCTCGATGCCTGGCTCAAGGCGATGGACGGTCGGGCCGCCGGGGCAGCCGCACCCGACGTCACGCTGGCCTTCAGCGTCACGCCGGCGCCACTGACGACCAAGGCAGCCCAGGCCGCGGCGTCGAAGCTGAAGCGCCTCTCGACCTGGACGACCTACTACGTGCCGGGCGAGGGCAACTACTGGGGCGCGAACATCAGCATCCCCGCGCGCGACATCAACGGCAAGGTGCTGGCGCCGGGAGAGTGGTTCGATTTCTGGCGGGACATCGGCCCGGTGACGACGGCACGCGGGTATGGCTACGGCGGGGCGATCATCGGCGGGCGCAGCGTCAAGGACGGGGCGCTGGCGGGCGGCATCTGCTCCACCTCGACCACGCTCTTCAACGCCGCCATGCGGGCCGGCCTCCAGATCGGCGACCGCACCAACCACTACTACTACATCAACCGCTATCCGATGGGCCTCGACGCGACCGTGTTCCAGACGGACAGCTACGAAGTGAACATGACCTTCCGCAACGACATGTCGAGCCCGATCGTGATCCGCGCCTTCACCGGCAGCGGCTTCGTCCGCTTCGACATCTGGGGCGTCTCCGACGGCCGCTCGGTGTCGCTCACGCCGGCGGTCACCTCGAACCACCGGGCCGCCCGCGAGACCACCACCTTGAACCCCAAGCTGCCGCCCGGGACGCGGGTGCGCGTGGAGTACCCGCATGACGGGTTCGACGCCTACGTCACGCGCACCGTGCGGGCCTCGAACGGGAGCGTGCTGTGGGTGGACCACTGGGCCAGCGCATACCGCCCGGTGAACGGCATCACCGAGGTCGGCCCGTCGCGCACCGCGCCACCGCCCGCCGCGACCGCCACTCCGTCCGCCTCACCGTCCCCGTCGTCATCCGCCGGCTGAGGGCGTCGCTGCGGTACGCTTCGCCGCCGTGATCCCCCAGGAGCGCATCCGAAACTTCAGCATCGTCGCCCACATCGACCACGGCAAGAGCACGCTCGCCGATCGACTGCTCGAGGCGACGCACACCATCGACCCGCGCCAGATGACCAGCCAGGTCCTCGATTCGATGGACCTCGAGCGCGAGAAGGGCATCACCATCAAGGCGCGAGCGGTGCGACTGCATTACCACGCCGCCGATGGCAGCGAGTACGCGCTGAACCTGATCGACACGCCGGGCCACGTCGACTTCAGCTACGAGGTCAGTCGCTCGCTTCAGGCGTGCGAGGGCGCGATCCTGGTCGTCGACGCCAGCCAGGGCATCGAGGCCCAGACGCTCGCCAACGTCCACCTGGCGCTGGCGCAGAACCTCGTCATCATCCCTGTCCTCAACAAGATCGACCTCCCCAGCGCCGACACCGATGCGGTGATCGCCGAGCTCGAGGAGACGCTGGCCATCCCGCGCGAGGAGGTCCTGCTCGTATCGGCCAAGGAGGGGACCGGCATCGATGCCGTCCTGGAGGCCGTGGTCGAGCGCGTGCCGCCGCCCAAGGGCGATGCGAACGCGCCGCTGCAGGCGCTCGTGTTCGACAGTCACTACGACGCGTACAAGGGCATCGTCGCGTACGTGCGCGTCGCGAACGGCACCCTGCACGACCACGAGCGGATCAGGTTCATGGCCTCCCGCACCGAGAGCGAGATCCTCGAGCTCGGCTACTTTCGACCGGGGCCGGTCGCCACCAGGCGTCTGACCTGCGGCGAGGTGGGATACGTGGCGTCGGGCCTGAAGAGCATCGCCGAGGCGCGCGTGGGTGACACGCTCACCTCCGCCAACCGCCCCTCGGCCGAGCCGCTGCCGGGCTACAAGGAGGCGCTGCCGCTCGTCTTCGCCGGCATCTACCCCATGCGCGGCGACGACTACCCGCTGCTGCGCGACGCGCTCGAGCGCCTTCACCTCAACGACGCCAGCTTCGTCTACCAGCCCGAGTCGAGCGCCGCGCTCGGCTTCGGGTTTCGCTGCGGCTTCCTGGGGCTCCTGCACATGGAGATCGTGCAGGAACGCCTGGAGCGCGAGTTCGACCTCGAGCTGATCGCCAGCGCGCCGAGCGTCGAATACCACGTCAAGCTGATCCACGACCCGGCCGAGCTGGTGGTCGACAACCCGGCCCAGATGCCCGACGCGGGCGAGGTCGAGACGGTGAGCGAGCCATGGGTCGACGCGCAGGTGATCACGCCCACCGACTACATCGGTCCGATCATGGACCTCGCCAGCGGCCGGCGCGCGGAGTTCAGGTCGATGGAGTACCTCGATCCCAAGCGCGTGAACCTGCACTTCGCGATGCCGCTGGCCGAGCTGATCGTCGACTACTACGACCAGCTGAAGAGCCGCTCGTCGGGGTATGCCAGCCTGGACTACTCCTATATCGGCTACCGCCCGGGAGATCTGGTCAAGCTGGACGTGCTGGTCAACGGAGAGCCGGTGGACGCGCTGTCGCTGATCGTGCACCGGTCGCGCGCCTATCGAAACGGCAAGGCGCTGGTCGAGAAGCTCAAGGAGCTGATCCCGCGCCAGATGTTCGAAGTGCCGATCCAGGCGGCGGTCGGTTCCCATATCATCAGCCGCGAAACGATCCGCGCGATGCGCAAGAACGTCCTCGCCAAGTGCTACGGCGGCGACATCACGCGGAAGCGGAAGCTCCTCGAGAAGCAGAAGGAGGGGAAGCAGCGCATGAAGCGCATCGGTTCGGTCGAGATCCCGCAGGAGGCGTTCCTCGCCGTGCTGCGCGTCAACGAGGCCGGCTGAGTGAGCTTCTTCGAGTCGCTGCGGCTCGCCATCGCGCTCGGGCTCACCTTGTTCCTTGTGCTGCTGCGCTTCGACTCGGAGCGCATCATGCGCTCCGAATACTTCCGCTACCGCACGCCCTGGCTCGGACCGGCGAGCTACTACGTGCTGGTCATCGCCTTCACCATCGGCATCGCGGTCATCCTGCCCCACGGGCGTCAGCAGCTCTTCCTGACCGGCGGCGACCCGAACAGCGTGCTGCCGGTGATGCTGCTGTTCGTGGTCGTGGCGCTCATCAACGGCGCCGCCCTGGCCTATCTGCGCTTCGGGGCGATCCTGCCGCTGCCGACGCAGCTCCTTCCGGACCGCGTGCTCGGCGCGCTGGCGAACGCGGTCACGGAGGAGCTCCAGTTCCGCTCCATCGTGCTCGGCATGCTGCTGTTCGCGGGCATTCCGACCACGCTGGCGATCCTGCTGCAGGCGCTGCTGTACGGGCTGGCGCATCGGCGCCTGTGGGCCGAGCGCGACTGGTACTTCCTGGCCGGCTCGGTGATCCTCGGCTACGCCGGGGGCCTGGCGACGGTCACCACCGGATCGGTCGTGCCGGCCATCGTCGGCCACTTCGCGGTGACCATGGCCTTCTTCGCCTTCGCCGGCGCGCGTCTGCGCCAGCGCCCGATCTAGAGACCGATACGGTCCGCGCCACGCTCGCGAGCCGTTCGTGACCAGCCATCACCTGTACGTTCACGTGCCGTTCTGTCGGCTGGTGTGTGCCTACTGCGACTTCGTGACCGTTGGCGGCCGCGGAGCGGAGATCCCTCGTTACGTCGATGCGCTGATGGCCGAGCTGCGGATGCGACCGGCCGTAGGCCGCCTCGAGACGATCTACTTCGGTGGCGGGACGCCGTCGCTGCTGCCGGCCGACTCGGTGGCGCGCCTCGTCTTGGCTGCCGCCGAGCGCTGGCAGGCGACGCCCTCCGAGGTCACGATCGAGGCGAACCCCGGCGCCCGCGAGGCACCCGACTGGCGCGCGCTGCGCCGTGCCGGCGTCACCCGCGTGTCGCTCGGGGCGCAATCCTTGCGCGACACCGAGCTGCGCACGCTCGCGCGCGGCCACGGCGCTTCGGAGGCGCGCGAGGCGCTGCGCGGCGCGCGGGCGGCGGGATTCGGAAACCTGAGCATCGACCTCATCTACGGCATCCCGGGTCAGTCGTTGGCGGACTGGGACGAAGGACTGCGAGAGGCGGTCGCGGCGGACCCGCAGCATCTCTCGCTGTACGCCCTGCAGCTCGCGACCGCGCCCGACGAGTGGGCGGCCAGCCCGCGCCCGGGCGCGATTCGCTGGCGACGCCGTCTCGCCGCCAGGCAGGACGACGCGCTCGCCGCGGACCAGTACCGGCTGGCCGAGGAGCTTCTCGGCGGGGCGGGGTACCGGCACTACGAGCTCTCGTCCTGGGCGCGCCCCGGATACGAGTCGCGCCACAACCGCGCCTACTGGCGGCGGCGCCCGTACACCGGCATCGGTGCCGGAGCGCATTCGTACGACGGCGCGCGCCGGTCGTGGAACGCGCGCGGCCTGGACGGCTACCTGGGACTTGTCGAGGAGGGCCGACTGCCCGAGGCAGGCGCCGAGCAGCTGGACGACGGCATCCACGCCTTCGAGGCGGTCGCGCTCGGCCTGCGCGAGATCGACGGCCTCGACATGCAGGAGTTCGCAGTCGAGTTCGGACAGGACCCGCTGACGCGGTTCGGGGAGGCGGTCGAGCGCGGCCGAAGCAATGGGCTGCTCAGCGTCGGGCGCGAGCGGCTGATGCTCACCGCCGCCGGGCGCCTGCTGGCCAACGAGGTTCTGGAGGCGTTCCTGCCGGCCGACGGCTGATCGGTCGCGTTGACACCCCCGATGGGCGGTGGCTACCATGGTGGCCTCACGTCTGGCACTCTAGTCATGAGAGTGCCAATCGACACTAAGACACGCACCGGAGGAGCGCCCTTTCGTGGTCGGCGAGCGGTTTCGCGGCGACAGGAGCCTGCCGGCGGGAACGGTTTTCAACCTGACCGATCGGCAGCGGGTCGTGCTGCGCGCGGTCGTGGAGGAGCACCTCGCCACCGCGCAGCCGGTCGGCTCCAAGGCGCTGGTGCAACGGTTCGGGCTCGGCGTCTCTCCGGCAACCGTGCGCAGCGCCATGGCGGAGCTGGAGGCCCTGGGGCTGCTCAGCCACCCCCACACCTCCGCGGGACGGGTTCCGTCGGACCTCGGGTACCGCGTCTACGTCGAGGCGCTGATGCACGAGTCGGCGCTCGACCGCTCCGATCGCCTCACCATCCGCCACCAGTTCAGCCAGGTGCAGCTGACCAGCAACGAGTGGCTGCGCCTGGCCGCCTCGATCCTGGCCGCCAGCACCCGCTCGGCCGCGGTGGTCACGCCGGCGCGCGCTCGACGCGCGCGTTACGGGCACCTGCAGCTGGTGGAGCTCGCCGACCACGGCCGCCTGGCGGTGCTGGTCCTCGGCGACGGCAACGTCGTGCAGCGGCGCCTCGACACGCTCCTGCTCGATCGGGCGGCACCGGAGTCGCCGGTCGACCAGGCGGAGCTGGATGCCACCGCATCGGTCCTCAATCGCGAGCTGACCGCGCTCTCGGCCCCGCAGGTTCGCCGCCGCCGCCCACGGCTTCCGGCGCGCGCCGCGCACGTCGCGGAGATCGTGGCGCAGATGCTGGAGGAATCGGACTCGGCAGTGGTGGAGGACGTCTTCACCGACGGCATCGTCCACGTCCTGGAGCAGCCCGAGTTCGCCGAAGGCGCCAAGCTGCGGCCGATCCTGGAGGTCCTGCAGCGCAGCGACTTTCTCGCTCAGCTGGTGCCGGTCCTGACGCGGGCCGGCGGCGTGCACGTGATCATCGGTCACGAGAACACGAACGACGCGATGCACGAGGTCAGCCTGGTCTTCGCGCCGTACGGCGCGCCCGATCGGGCACTCGGTTTGCTGGGTGTACTGGGACCGACCCGGATGCCGTACCCGCGCGCCATCCCCACGGTCCGATACCTGTCGACGCTCATGAACGAGCTCATCAACACCCATGACGGCGGTACGCATGACTGAACGCAAGACCGATGGAGATGCCAGGCCGCGGACCCGGGCGCAGGAGCGCGCCGACGCGATCGCCACTCCGACGCGCAGCGAGCTGGTCGACCGGCTCGAGGAGCAGGCCCGCGAGCTGGAGCGGGTCCGCGCCGACGCCGAGGAGAACCTGCGCAAGTGGCAGCGATCCGCGGCCGACTTCGCGAACTACAAGCGGCGCACCGAGGAGGCGCGCCACGTCGCGCAGCAGCTGAGCAACGAGCTTCTGCTGCGCAGGATGCTCGACGTCCTCGACGACTTCGACCGGGCACTCGAGAACGTTCCGTCCGAGGCGCACGAGTCGTGGGTCGAGGGCGTGCAGCTGGTGGAGCGCAAGCTCCGCACGACGCTCGAGTCGGAGGGCATCGAGCCGATCGAGGTCATCGGCAGGCCATTCGATCCGAACGTCGCAGAGGCGGTCGTCCACGAGGAGACCGCTGACCATCCCGACAACCAGGTGATCGGCGAGCTGCAGCGGGGCTATCGGCTCCACGACCGGGTCCTCCGGCCGGCGCTCGTCCGAGTCGCGAACAACCCGAAGGAGCACTGAGCGCATGGGCAAGATCATCGGAATCGACCTCGGAACCACAAACTCCGTCGTCGCGGTCATGGAGGGCGGTGAGCCCCAGGTCATCACCAACGCCGAGGGCGGCAGGATCACGCCGTCGGTGGTCGCGTTCGCCAAGAGCGGCGAGCGGCTGGTGGGACAGGTCGCCAAGCGGCAGGCGATCACCAACCCGGAGAACACGATCTTCAGCATCAAGCGCTTCATGGGGCGCCGCTGGGACGACCCCGAGGTGCAGCGCAGCAAGGGCCTGGTGCCCTACGAGGTCGCCAAGGATCCGAAGTCGGACGGCATGGTCGTCAACGTCTCGACCGGGAAGTCGTTCACGCCTCCCGAGATCAGCGCGATGATCCTGCAGAAGCTGAAGGGCGACGCGGAGGCCTACCTGGGCGAGAAGGTGACCGAGGCGGTGATCACCGTCCCCGCCTACTTCGACGACACGCAGCGCCAGGCGACCAAGGATGCCGGGCGCATCGCCGGCCTCGACGTCAAGCGCATCGTCAACGAGCCGACCGCCTCCGCGCTGGCCTACGGGCTGGACAAGGACAAGGAAGAGAAGATCGCGGTCTACGATCTGGGCGGCGGGACGTTCGACATCAGCATCCTGGAGCTCTCCGAGGGCGTGTTCGAGGTTCGCTCGACGAACGGCGACACGCACCTCGGCGGTGACGACTTCGACCAGCGCGTGATCGACTGGCTGATCGAGGAGTTCAAGAAGGACCAGGGGATCGACCTGTCCAAGGACCGCATCGCCCTGCAGCGCCTCAAGGAGGCCGCGGAGAAGGCGAAGATCGAGCTCTCCTCGACCACGACCACCGAGATCAACCTGCCGTTCATCAGCGCCGACCAGTCCGGCCCGAAGCACCTGGTGGTGACGCTGTCGCGCGCGAAGCTCGAGGACCTCGTCGCCGACCTCATCACGCGCACCGAGGGACCGGTCAAGAAGGCGATCGCCGACGCCGGGATGACGGCCGGTGACATCAACGAGGTCATCCTCGTCGGCGGCATGACGCGCATGCCCGCGGTCGTCGAGGCCGTGAAGCGGATGTTCAACGGCAAGGAGCCGCACAAGGGCGTCAATCCCGACGAGGTCGTCGCCATCGGCGCCGCCATCCAGGCGGGCGTTCTCGGCGGCGAGGTCAAGGACGTGCTCCTGCTCGACGTGACGCCGCTCTCGCTGGGCATCGAGACGCTGGGTGGCGTCGCGACCAAGATGATCAACCGCAACACCACCATCCCCACCTCGCACACGCAGATCTTCAGCACCGCCGCCGACAACCAGCCGTCGGTCGACATCGTCGTGCTGCAGGGAGAGCGCGAGATGGCGTCCGACAACAAGAAGCTGGCGACCTTCCGCCTCGACGGCATCCCGGCCGCCCCGCGCGGCGTGCCGCAGATCGAGGTCACCTTCGACATCGACGCGAACGGCATCCTCAACGTGACCGCCAAGGACAAGGCCACCAACAAGGAGCAGAAGGTCGCCATCACCGCGTCATCCATGCTCGCCAAGGAGGACGTGGACCAGATGGTGCGGGACGCCGCCGAGCACGCCGAGGAGGATCGCAAGCGGCGGGCGGAGGTGGAGTCACGCAACGAGGCGGACGCCCTCACCTTCCAGGCCGAGCGGATGCTCAAGGACCTCGACGACAAGCTGTCGGACGAGGAGAAGAGCGAGGTCGGCTCGCGTGTGGCCGCCGTGCGCGAGGCGCTGAACGGGACCGATGCGGGCGCCATCGACTCGACCAAGCAGCAGCTGGCCGAGGTGCTGCAGCGCGTCGGTGCGAAGGCCTACCAGGAGGCGCCGGCGGGGGAGCAACCCGGCCAGGGGAACGGCGCGGGTCCGGAGCAGGAAGCGGGCACCGAGCCCGGCGCCGGGGAAGAGGAGACGATCGAGGGCGAGTACAAGGAGGTCTGACCTCCGTTCGTCATGACGAGGGCCGGCCGTCTCACGGCCGGCCCTCTCCGTTTCTCGTCGAGCGACCCTACTGCTGCAGCGCCTTCGCCTGGTCGATCCAGTCCTGCACCTGGGCGACCGAAAGCCCCACCACGCTCCCGTGCCGCTCCTCGATCATCGACTTCAGCGACGGCGCGTTGCGGTGGCTGAGCTCCTTGATCGAGTCCACTCCGATCGACTCGAGCATCTCGGTGTGCTTCGGTCCGATGCCGTTCAGCTTGTAGAGGTCGTTCTCCATTCCGGCCATGGGTGGTTCTCCCTTTCTCAGCCGACTGCCTGCGGCTGCGTGCAGTTCGGGCAGCGCCGCGCCGCGGCCGGGATCTCGGTCGCGCACTCGGTGCACACCTTGGTCGTCGGCGTCTCGACGACGCCGCGCTGCCGTCGCGCCTCGAGCGCGTTCATCGGCTTCACGACGAAGAAAAAGATCGCCAGCGCGATGAGGATGAACCCGATGAGAGCGTTGAGGAAGAGGCCGTAGCGCACGTTCGCGCTGCCGACCGTGACCGCGGCGTCCTTGAAGTCGGGAATGCCGACCAGGCCGAGCAGCGGGGTGAGGACGTCCGTCACGAACGATGTGATCACGGCGCCGAACGCGACGCCCAGGACGACGGCGACCGCAAGGTCGACGACGTTGCCGCGCATGATGAACTCGCGGAATTCCCGGACCACCGAGCGTCTCCTCTCTGAGCGGCTGGTGAACCGCTGGAGTATAGGCGCGGCCGTCGCGGTGGGGCATCGCTAGACTCCAGACCCATGCGGCTCGCGACCTGGAACGTCAACTCGCTGAAGGCCCGTCTCGATCGCGTGCTCGCCTGGGTGGAACGCCACCAGCCCGACGTGCTCTGCATGCAGGAGACAAAGCTCTCGGACTCCGCCGTGCCGGCGCTCGCCTTCGCGGGGCTCGGCTACGAGGTCGCCCATCACGGCGCCGGACGCTGGAACGGCGTGGCCATCGCGTCCCGCATCGGCCTGGGGGAGGTCGTCGCCGGCCTGCCGGCGCGCGATGGATGGACCGATGACGGCGGGCGCTTCATCGCCGCCACCTGCGGCGACGTGCGCGTGGCGAGCATCTACGTCCCGAACGGCCGGGTGGTGGACTCCGAGTTCTACGTGCAGAAGCTGGAGTGGCTGGAGCGATTGGCGCGCTGGCTCGACGACAACGACCCGTCGACCGAGCTCGCGATCTGCGGCGACTACAACGTGGCGCCGGAGGACATCGACGTATGGGATCCGGCCGCGGTCCATGGCGCCACGCACGTCTCCCCGCGCGAGCGCGCCGCCGTCGCGCAGCTGCGGAAGTGGGGCATGGTCGACGTCGTCCGCCAGTTTCACCCCGAGCCGGGATTCTTCAGCTGGTGGGACTACCGGGCCGGGAACTTCCACAAGAACCTGGGGATGCGCATCGATCACGTCTACGTCTCGACGGCGCTCGCGGCGCGCGCGGTGGCCGCCGAACGCGACCGGGATGCCCGCAAGCCGTCCACCTATCCCGGCATTCCCTCCGACCACGCGCCGATCTACGTCGACTTCGCCTGAGCGTCACGCCCTGCGCAGCGCACCGGCGAGCTGGCGGCCGGGGTTCGTGCGCGGCCACGTCGTGCGCCGTGCCGCGACGAACCGCCCGTAGGCGTCGAGCGCCCCGCGCAGGGCGGGCACGAACCCGGGCTCGGAGAGGGGGTCGAAGCCCGGCTCGAACCACACTCCCAGGATGCGCAGCGTCTGCGCGCGGCGCTCGAGCCGCGGCTCGATGCGGCCGACGAGCCGCTCGCCGAAGAGGATCGGCAGGACGTAGTAGCCGTGCCGCCGTTTCGAGGCCGGCGTGTAGACCTCCCAGGTGTAGTCGAAGGCGAACAGCTGGCGCAGCAGGCGGCGATCCCAGAGCAGCGGATCGAGGGGCGCAAGGAATGAGACCAGGCCCGCATCGGTCCGCGGCTGCGCGGTCGCGTCCAGGATCGGCCGCTCCTCGGCCAGGATGTGGCGATGCCCGCGCAGCCCTTCGACGGCGACCGTCTGCAGCGTGCCGTCGTCGACCATGGCCGAGGTCAGCGCGGCACGCGCCTCCGCCCCGCCGGTGCCGGTGATGAGGTCGGTCCCCCCGCCGACCGCCATCAGGCCGACCGCGCGGTGCCGGCTGAGCAGCCGGTGGCGGTGCGAGTCCTCGACGCTCACCCGTCGAGCCAGCAGCGTGGCGGGAAAGAGGCGCTCGACGAGGTCGTAGTGGCGCCGGTTGCCGTCGCGCCGCGCGATGCCGAGCCGGCCGGTGACGTAGAGCGCCTCCATCACCGCGCGCGCCGCTCGGGTCTCGGCCCACCACCAGTCGACGCGATGGTCGAGGTGACGGAAGGCATCCGTCGAAAGCGGCCCGTCCGCTGTGATGCGACCGATGATCGCGCGCACCAGCTCGGCCTGCTCCTCCAGAAAGCCGCCGTCGTAGCGCTCGGCGGCATCGTCCCAGGCGATGCGGTAGTAGGGCAGCTCCTCGACGGGCAGGATGTTGAGCGACTTGTTGTAGAGCTCGACCAGCCGGCGTTGCGGTCCGTACAGCCATCCGTCGGTCCACTCTCGGCGATACCCGCCGATGCGGTTGTGGAGCACCAGGTCGTGGTTGCGAGCGCCCGGAACCTCGAGCGGGTCGAACTGGACGCTGCCCAGGCGCTCGATCACGCGCAGGACCGAAGCGGGCTCGGCGGCCAGGGCGCGGGGAGGGTCGAGCAGGTGGCGGCGCACCAGGAAGCGGCGCGCGTGATCTGCGGTGATGCGAAGCGTCTGGCTCATCGGTCCTGCATCGTAGCGTGACGCTTCGGATTTAGCACGGATGTTCGGTAGGCTCGGTCGTGCGTCGGAAGGGAGATGCTGGCACTCGCACTGTGCGAGTGCCAATTTGTATACTGCCGGCGCATGGCCATCAAGCGTGATTACTACGAAGTCCTCGGCGTGGGGCGCAGCGCGTCCGACGAGGAGATCAAGCGTGCCTTCCGGCGTGCCGCGCAGCAGCACCACCCCGACGTCGATCGCAGCGACGGCGCCGAGGAGCGCTTCAAGGAGCTGAACGAGGCCTATCGGGTCCTGTCGGACCGCCAGCACCGCCAGGCGTACGACATGTTCGGGCATGCCGGCGTCGATCCCTCAGGGGCCGGGTTCGGCGGCTTCGAGGGCTTCGGTGGGGGGTTCGGGCCGTTCGGCGACATCTTCGACGCGTTCTTCGGCGGTTCGCCGTCGGGACGCCGCGGGCGTCGCGTCGTTGCGGGCTCGGACCTGCGCTACGACCTCACGATCGAGTTCGAGGAAGCGGTCAACGGCGTGACCAGGGAGATCGTGTTCCCGAGCCTGGTGCGCTGTGACGTGTGCACGGGCACCGGCGTCGAGCCGGGGACCGAGCCGGAGCGCTGCCCCGAATGCAACGGCAGCGGGGAGAAGCGTCGGGTGAGCCAGACGATCCTGGGGCAGATGGTCAACATCGTCGCCTGCCCGCGCTGCGGCGGGGAGGGACGGATCGTGACCACGCCGTGCAAGGCGTGCGACGGCGAGGGACGCGTGCACCGCGAGCGCAGGCTCGAGGTAAGCATCCCGGCCGGCATCGACAGCGGGCAGCGCCTCGCCATCGAGGGCGAGGGAGAGGCTGGGCCGCGTGGCGGGCCGGCGGGCGACCTGTACGTGGCGGTCACCGTTCGCGAGCACCCGCAGCTCGTCCGTCGCGGCACCGAGCTGTACCACCAGCTCGCCATCACCTACCCGCAGGCAGCGCTCGGCACCACCGTCTCGATCCCCACCGTCGAGGGCAGCGAGGAGCTGCAGATCCCGCCCGGCACGCAGAGCGGGCACGAGATCCGGCTGCGCGGGCGTGGCATTCCCAGGCTGCGCGGCAGCGGACGCGGCGACCTTCACGTCCTGGTCATGGTGGTCGTCCCGGTGAAGCTGTCGAAGCGGGAGCGCGACCTGCTGCGGGAGCTGGGCGACGTGACCGCGCCGGCGCAGCTGCCCAAGGGCGGCGGCGGGTTCTTCGATCGCATCCGCGACCTGTTCGCCTGAGGCCGATGCGCTGGCTCGAGCTCACCGTCGAGGTCGACTCGGAGGCGGTGGAACCGGTCTCGGAGATCTTCGGCCGGCTCGGACGCGGCGCGTCGGTCAGGCCGACCAGGCTGATCCGCGAGCCGGACGACGAGCTCTCCGCGCGCGAGGATCCCTCGGCCCCGTACCTCGTCACGGCGCACATCCCGGACGCCGAGGGCGCCGCCGCAGAGGTCGAGCGCACCGAGCGCGCGCTGTGGCACCTGCAGGCCTTCGGCCTGCGGCCGCTGGGAGAGCTTCAGGTTCGCGAGGTCGACGACGCGGACTGGCTGAATGCGTGGAAGGAGGGCTACGCGCCCCAGCGCATCGGGCGCATCCTCATCGTCCCTTCGTGGCTGCAGGAGCCGGTGCGCGACGGCGAGGTCACGCTCACGCTCGACCCCGGCATGGCCTTCGGCACGGGGCTGCATCCGTCGACTCGCGGCTGCCTGACGCTGCTGCAGGGGGTCGAGCCGATGCCGTCGCGCGTCCTGGACGTCGGGTCGGGGTCGGGGATCCTGGCGCTGGCCGCGCTGAAGCTCGGCGCCCAGCGCGCCCTGTGCGTTGACACCGATCCCCTTGCCGTCGCGGCGACCCGCGCCAACGCGGCCGCCAACGGCGTCGGTGACCGCGTCGTGACCCGCCACGCGACCCTGCCCGCATCGCCTGACGATGATCCCTTTCCGCTGGTGCTGGCGAACCTGGTGGCCGCCGTCCTGGTCGACCTCGCCGATCGCCTGGCGACGCACACCGCTGCCGGCGGCTCGTTGATCGCCAGCGGCATCATCGAGCCTCGCGCCGACGAGGTCGCTGCGGCGCTGTCGCGGGCCGGCTTCGTCGAGCGCTCGCGCCTGACCGAGGGCGAGTGGGTCTCGCTCCTCGCACAGCGCGCCGCGTGAACCGCTTCTTCGTCGGTCCGCTCTCCGGCGATCGCTTCCCGCTGCCGGCCGCCATCGAGCACCAGGTCACCCGCGTGCTGCGGCTGGGAGACGGCGATCGCATCGTCCTGCTGGACGGCACCGGTGACGAGGTCGTCTGCGTCCTGCACGGCGGGGAGTGCGTCGTCGAGCGTCGCGGCGTCGCGGGCGGTGAGCCGGTCCATCGGCTGGCGCTGTGGCAGGCGCTGCTGAAGGGCGACCACCTCGAGCCGGTGGTGCGCCACGCGACCGAGGTCGGGGTGTCGGCCTTCCATCTCTTCGTCAGCGATCGCTGCGTCGTGCGCGACCTCTCGGCGCGGCGACTCGAGCGGCTGCGCGCCATCGCGCGCGAGGCGGCGGAGCAGTGCGAGCGGGGCACGGTTCCCGAGGTCCGCGCCCCTCTTCGCTTCGCCGACGCCCTCGAGTCGGGCGCAACGCTGCTCTACGAACGCCGGTCGGCGAAGCGCCTCTCGGAGCTGGCGCCGCCGAGCGGCCTCATCGTCGGGCCGGAGGGCGGCTTCAGCGAGGCGGAGGTTGACGAGGCGCGCCGGCGGGGGAACGCGATCGCGGGGCTCGGGCCGCGCATCCTGCGCTCGGAGTCGGTCGGCGTCGCCGCGGCAGCCGTGGTGCTGGCGCGCAGCGGCGACTTCGCCTAGCCTCGGCGCCATGACGACCGACTGCCTGTTCTGCTCCATCGCCTCCGGCGACGTTCCGGCCGCGACCGTGCACGAGGACGACGAGGTGATCGCCTTCCGCGACATCCAGCCCCGCGCCCCCACGCACCTCCTCGTCATCCCGCGGCGCCACATCGCTTCGGTGCGCGAGCTCACCGCGGATGATGGCCAGCTGATCGCTCGGCTGTTCGAGGTGGTCAGGCAGCTGGCCGACGATGCGGGGCTCGACGCGGGATATCGGGTGGTGACCAACGTCGGTCCGGACGCCGGGCAGTCCGTCGAGCACCTGCATCTGCACCTGCTCGGTGGACGAGCCATGGGCTGGCCGCCCGGCTGAGCGCCGAACCCGGGTCCGCGCCGCGTTGACCCTCCGAGGGGCCGCTGGTATGCTCCGCGGGCTCAATCGGCGGCCGACGCGGCCGGTGATGAATTCCGAGCAGAAGAGGAGGCGAGTCGTTTGGCAGAAGTCCGCGTGGGCGAGAACGAGACGTTCGAGAGCGCGCTGCGTCGATTCAACAAGAAGATCCAGCAGTCCGGGATCCTGGCCGAGGCACGGCGCCGCGAGCACTACGAGAAGCCCAGCGTGAAGCGCAAGCGCAAGGAAGCCAAGAAGCGAAAGGCCACTCGCGCCTAGGTTCGCCAGACGCTCCACTCCTGAGCGGGCCGGTCCCCACGAACATGAGGTAGACCGATGACCTCCGCCCAGCGAGCCCAGTCTCCACTTCAGCAGCGGCTCGAGGCCGCGATGCATGACGCGATGCGCGCCCGCGACGGCCTGCGCACGCAGACATTGCGCATGGCCATGGCGGCGGCGCACAACAAGGGCATCGAGCTGGGCCGCGCGCTCGACGACGGCGACCTGATCGAGGTCATCGGCAGGCAGATCAAGCAGCGGCGAGAGAGCATCGAGGTCTACCGTGCCGCGGGCCGCGAGGAGCAGGCCGGGCGCGAGGAGGCGGAGGCGGCGATCCTGCTGGAGTTCATGCCCGCGCAGCTCGACCAGGCCGAGCTGGCACGGATGGTTGACGAGGCGGTCGCGGCCACCGGCGCCAGCGGTCCACGCGACATGGGCGCCGTCATGGGACGTCTCGCGCCGCAGACCAAGGGCCGCGCGGATGGGCGCCAGGTCAGCGACCTGGTGCGCACCGTCCTCGCGGAACGGGCGGGCCGGACGGCCTGACGCGGGCCGGGGCCATGTTCATTCCGCGCACGCTGCAGCAGACGGCCGGAGGTCCGGGCCCCGGCGCCTTCGCGCGTGCGGCGGTCGTCACCGGGCTGCTGGCGCTGGCGCTCTTCGCGATCCTCGCCGCGCCGATCATCCCCGGGCAGGTGACGCTGCAGGTCGGCGATGTGGCGACCGAGGACATCCGGGCGCCGCGCAGCATCTCGTTCGTCTCCGACAGCCGGACCGAGGCGGCGCGCGTCGAGGCCGAGGCCGCCGTGCAGCCGGTGTACGTGCCGATCGCGCCACTGGCCGACATTCGCGACCGCCAGCTTCGCGCCTACGACCAGCTGGTCTACCAGGTCGGCGTCGTCATCGCGCAGCGGGAGAAGGGCGAGATTGCGGGCGACACGGTTGGCGCCACGCTCCAGCGCGTCGCCCCCCAGCTCAGCTCCGCCCAGGTCGCCCAGATCTCGACGCTGTCGTCGTCGGCGTGGCAGGCGATCGCGGCCGCGGCGCGGACTTCGCTCGAGGCGCAGTACCAGAATCCGATCAAGGACGACCAGCTCAGCGACGCCCGTCAGCAGGCGCGCAACAACATCACCGAGGACCTGGCGCAGAAGAACCGCGAGCTCGCCGGGGATCTCGCCGCGGCGGAGATTCAGCCGACGACCGAGATCAGCGACGAGGCGACGTCGGCGGCTCGACAGGAGGCGCGCCAGTCGGTTCAGCCGGTGGTGGTGAACATCGCCGGTGGCGCGATCGTGGTGCGCGACGGCGACGAGGTGGATGTCGAGGCGCTGGAGAAGCTCGACGCGCTCGGGCTGACCCGAGGCGGCGCGAACACCGGCGCGCTTGCCGGCAGCGCACTGGTCGCCGTCGGCGTGGCGATCCTGCTGGTCGGCTTCCTGTGGCGCTTCCAGCCCGAGATCTGGTACCGCAACCGCTCGCTGCTGCTCTTCCTGCTGGCGCTCGTCGTCACCGCGCTTGCGTTGCGCGTCGCCGCCGATCGCACGCTGTGGGCGTACGTGGTGCCCACCTCCGCCACCGTGCTGCTGATCGGGCTTCTGCTCGGAGAGCCGGCCGGCGGAGCGATCGCGGTCGCGCTGGCGGTCCTCGCCGGCATCATGAACCGCGACGCGCTGGAGCCCGCCGTCTACGTGCTTGCCGGAGGCATCGCCGCGCTGCTGGCGATGGTGCGTGCCGAGCGGCTGAATGCGTTCATCCGCGCCGGCGCCGTCCTGGCCGCCTCGAACGCGGTGGTCCTCACCGCGTTCACCTTCCTCGAGCAGCGCGACGTGACGGCGGCGCTCCAGGGCGTCGGCGTCGGCGTCGTCAATGCGGGGCTCTCGGTCGTCCTCGCCGTCGGAGCGTTCGCCATGCTGGGCAACCTGTTCGGGATCATGACCGTCTTCCAGCTCCTCGAGCTGGCGAACCCGTCCTCGCGGCTCCTGCGGCGGCTGCTGCTCGACACGCCGGGCACCTACCACCACAGCGTGATGGTCGGGAACCTCGCCGAGCGCGCCGCCGAGACGATCGGCGCGGATCCGCTCCTGGCGCGCGTCGCCGCCTACTACCACGACATCGGCAAGATGAAGAATCCGCTGGCCTTCATCGAGAACCAGGCGGGCGCCAGGAACATCCACGACGACCTCTCGGCCGAGACGAGCGCGCGGGTCATCGCCGCCCACATCCGCGACGGGATCGATTTGGGGTACGAGTACGGACTGCCGGTGCGCATCATCGGGTTCATCCCGCAGCATCACGGCACCAGCGTCATGAGCTACTTCTACGGCAAGGCGCTGCGCGAGGCGGGCGGTAACGAGGAGGTCATCGACCGCGACGTGTTCCGTTACCCCGGTCCCAAGCCGCAGAGCCGCGAGGCGGCGATCCTGATGCTCGCCGACGGCGTCGAGGCCAGCGTCCGCTCGCTGGACGCCAAGGACGAGGCATCCATCCGCGCCATGGTCGACCGCATCGTGGACGCCCGTGTCGAGGACGGACAGCTCGACGACGCGGAGCTGACGCTGAAGAACATCGCCCAGATCAAGGAGGCGTTCGTTCAGCAGCTGCTGGGGATGTACCACCAGCGCATCAAGTATCCGGACAACGTCGTCCCGCTCGAGCGTCGAGAGCAAGCCTAGACCGAGCCGCCGCGGTCGCCTACGATGGCCGCAGCATGGGCTGCTCGGTGACCATCCACGAGCGCATCGACCGCGACCGGATCGACGCGGCCGTCGAGCCGCTGTCGCCCGACCAGGCCCACCTGCTGCTCGAGTCTGCGGTGGCGGAGACGTGCGCGTCTGGCCGCCGGCGCGCGAAGCTGCGAGGTCGAGCTCACGCTGTGCGGCGACGCCGAGATGGAGCGGCTCAACTTCGACCACATGGGCGAGCGTGGGCCCACCGACGTGCTCTCCTTCCCTCTCCACGACTGGTACGTCGAAGACGGTCGCTCACGTCTGACCGATGAGGACGGCGTGTCGCCGCCGGGCCCGTTGATGCTGGGTGACGTGGTGATCGACGTGGACCAGGCGGTGCGGCAGGCCGCCGACGGCGGATGGAGCGTGGCGGAGGAGCTGGTGCTGCTCGCCATCCACGGCACGCTGCACCTGCTCGGCCACGATCATGCCGAGCTCGACGAGGAGTCGGCCATGCGGGGCGTGGAGCGCGACGTGCTGCGCGCGCTGCACCGCAAGCACCGCGAGGTCGAGTGGCAGCCTGGCTCGCTGTTCGATCGCGCCGGGCACGCGGTCACGACCGGTACCTGATCGGCACCGGCCGTGACGCGCGCAGCTCGCGCGGGATGGCCTCGTCGGATCCGGAGAGCAGCGCCTTCACCGCCAGCGCGGCCGATGCGGGGCCGGTCGAGATGCCCCACGGGCCGTGCCCGGCGCACACGAACAGTCCGGCGGCGCCGGCGATCGAGCCGATGAAGGGACGCCCGTCGACCGACTGCGGCCGCGCGCACATCCGCATGCCGAGCCGGCGCGAGCTGGCGACGGCGGGCACGAATCGCTGTGCGCGGCGGATCAGCAGCTCGGCAACGGTCTCCGGGTGCGGTTCCACCGGGAGGAAGCTCGACCCAAGGGTGGACACGCCTGCGGCGCTCGACAGCGAGAAGACCGAGGGCGGCTCGCCGTCCGCATCCACGCTCGCGGCGCGCATCGTCGCCGTTGCCGGACGGTTGACCGAGTCGACCTCGTCTTCCTCGAGCAGGTGCCGCACCTCACCGTCGAGCGAGAGCTGGACGGTCACGCCCCAGGTGGAGTGGATCGCACGCCAGCCGCCGTCGGGATCGACGAGCTCGGGCGACCACGGGCCTGCGGCCACGAGGACGCGACCGGCCGGGAGCTCTGTGCCATCGGCCAGCCGCACGCCGCTGGCGCGGCCGTTCGCCACGCGCGGCACTGCCGCCGATCCGATCCGAACCGTGACGCCACGGCGCACGGCGGCCGCGGCGAACGCGGCCGTCGCCGCGTCGGGCGGCACGGGGTAGCCGGTCGCCAGCCGGCAGGCGGCCAGACCTTCTCCCAGCAGCGGCTCGGCGGCGCGCGCCTCCCGCGCGGACAGGAAGGCGGGCGCGAGCTCCGGGAGCGACTTCGAGAAGCGGGCGACCTGGCGGCGCACGGCGTCCGCGTCGGCGTTGAGCAGGAGCAGCCCAGCCGGCTCGTCGGCGATCGCGAACGCATCGGCCTCGGCGGCGAGCACGCGGTAGCGATCCAGCGAGTCGAAGTACAGCGTGCCGAGGATGGGGTCGAAGGGGTGCTGGATGGCGCCGAGATTGCGCCCCGATGCTCCGGCGCCGATCGCCGTGCGTTCGCAGAGGGTCACCGATGCCCCTTCGTCAGCGAGGTAGGCGGCCGCGGCGCAGCCGATGATCCCGCCGCCGATGACCGCCACGTCGACGCTGCGTTCAGGCATCGGCTCGATTCTCTACCATCGGTCGTCGTCATGAAGGTGGTCTGCGGCCTGGGGAATCCGGGCGAGCGTTATCGGTTCACACGGCACAACGTCGGCTTCCGGGTGGTCGACCTGCTCGCCGATCGCTGGGGGCTGTCCGGCGGTCGCGTGCGAGACGGTGCGGCAACCATCGAGGCGACGCGGCTCGAGGGACGGGTGCGGCTGGTGAAGCCGATGAAGTTCATGAACCTGTCGGGCGGCCCGTTGAAGGCGGCGTTGCGGCAGACCGATGCGGACATCTCCGAGGATCTCCTGGTCGTCGCCGACGACGTCGACCTGCCGCTCGGCCGTGTGCGCCTTCGACGCAGCGGGTCGGCGGGCGGCCACAACGGCCTGCGCGACATCATTTCCATCTTTGGCAGCAACGAGTTCGCGCGCCTCAGGGTTGGCATCGGACGGAGTGGCGACACGGTCGATCACGTGCTCAGCACCTTCGCCGCGGCGGAGCGCGAGCTCGCCGGCCTGGCCGTGGCGACGGCGGCCGATGCGGTCGAGGTGTGGCTGCGAGACGGCATCGAGGCGGCGATGAACGAGTTCAACGGCACGGACCTGGCGCCCGAGCCCGCATGACCACCGCCACCCCCATCCGCCCGGAGGCCGGGGGCGGGCAGCGCCGCATCGCGACGCTGACCGATCTGCTGGCGCCGGCGCTCCCGCCGCCGGACGGCGAGCTTCGAGTGCCGGCTGCGGCGCGCGCCGCGTACCTGGCGGCACGGCGGTCGCTGTTGCGCGGCGGCGCTCCGCTGCTGGTGGTGGTGCGCAACGACGACGAGGCGCATCGGCTGGCTGATGACCTCGGCTCCTGGCTGGCGAGCGGTCGCGTGCGGGTGCTGCCGGAACGCGCGGCACTGCCCCTCGAGCGCGCGCTTCCCGAGCACGAGGAGTCCGCGCAGCGTCTCGAGGTGCTCGGCGAGCTGGCCGGCCAGACCCGGCACCAGGTGGTGATCGGCTCGCTGCTGGCAATGGCCCAGCGCACTCTCTCGCCCGCCCAGCTGCGGGGGGCGCGCTTCGAGGTCCGCGTCGGGCAGCGAGTGCAGCAGCGCGCGCTGCTGACGGCGCTGGTCGCCGGCGGCTACGACCCGGTGGTGGAAGTGGCCGGCGTCGGCGAGTTCGCGAATCGCGGCGGGATCGTCGACGTGTGGCCGCCCGGCGCGCCCGACCCGCTGCGCATCGAGCTGTTCGGTGACGAGGTCGAATCGGTCCGTACCTTCGATCCGATGACGCAGGGGAGCCGGCGCCGCATCGAGCACGCCACGCTCCTGCCTGCCAGCGAGTTTCTGCCGGCTGAGGGCTGGGCCTCGCTGTCCCGCCACGTGGCGGCGACCGATGGAGCGCTCGCCGCCGACCTTGCCAGGCTGGAGCAGGGCGACGTCGCGGAGGCCGCCGAGACCTGGGCCGCGCTTCTCACCGCCGGCCCGGCAGCCGATCACGTGCCGTCTGGCAGCCATCTGGTGCTCACCGATGGCAGCGAGCTTCAGGCGATCGCAGCGGAGCTCGACGACCAGGCGGCCACGCGCCGGGACGGGCTCGTGCACAGCGGCGAGCTGCCGGCCGGCTGGCCGCTGCCGTACGACGCCAGCGCGACGCTCGCCTGGCTGCGAGGGCGCGCCGCCGAATGGCTGGAGGAGGAAGGCGCTGAGACCGGCCTGCGCGCGGCGCCCGCGCTGCCGGGCGGCCCGGAGCGCCTCGGGAGGTGGCTGCTGGAGCTCGCCGCCGCGAACCGCGTGGTCGTCACCACCGACCAGGCCAGCCGCCTCGCCGAGCTGCTCGAGGAGGCGGGACGGCCGTCGGCCGCGGTGGCTGAGCTGAGCAGCACGCCGCCGCGTGGCTCGATCACGATCGTCCACGGCTCGCTCGGTGCGGGCCTGCGTCACGAGCCGTCCGGGCTGCTGGTGCTGACCGATCGCGAACTGTTCGGCGCCACCCGCGTCCGGCGCCTGGCAGCGGGCAAGCGGGTCGTGACGCGCAACCTGATCGGCAAGCTGGCGCCGGGCGACCCGGTGGTGCACGTCGACCACGGCATCGCCCGCTACGTCGGCATGACCCAGCGCGACTACGGCGGCGCGACCAAGGAGTACCTCCAGCTCGACTTCGCCGGCGACGACAAGATCTTTCTCCCGGCGGAGCAGATCGGTCGCATCACGCGCTACGCCGGCGGGCCCGCTCCCGCGCTCTCGAAGCTCGGCGGCGGCGAGTGGGAGCGCACCAAGCGACGGGTGCGACGCGCGGTGGCAGACCTCGCGCGCGAGCTGCTGGAGATCTACGCGGCGCGCGAATCGGCGCCGGGCTACGCCTTCGACGCCGACTCGACCTGGGAGCGAGAGCTGGCGGAGGCGTTCCCATGGACCGAGACGCCCGACCAGGCGCGCACCATCGAGGAGGTGAAGGCGGACATGCTGCGACGCCGGCCCATGGACCGCCTCGTCTGCGGCGACGTCGGATACGGCAAGACCGAGGTCGCGCTGCGCGCGGCGTTCAAGGCCGTGCAGAGCGGCAAGCAGGTGGCGGTGCTCGTGCCGACCACCGTGCTGGCGCAGCAGCACCTGCTCACGTTTCGGCGCCGACTGGCGCCGTTCCCCGTCCAGGTCGAGATGCTGAGCCGGTTCGTGGCCAAGTCGCGGCAGCGACAGATCGTGGACGGCACGGCGGCCGGCACGGTCGACATCCTGATCGGAACGCATCGGATCCTGTCGAAGGACATTGCCTTCGCCGACCTGGGCCTGCTGGTGGTCGACGAGGAGCAGCGCTTCGGCGTCGCGCACAAGGAGCGCATCAAGGCCATGCGCAGGGAGGTGGACGTGCTGACCCTGTCGGCCACGCCCATCCCGCGCACGCTGCACCTCTCGCTGGTCGGCATCCGCGACCTGTCGGTGATCGAGACGCCGCCGGAGGCTCGCCTGCCGATCCAGACGCGCATCGCCGAGGATGACGACGGGCTGCTGCGTGACGCCATCAACCGCGAGCTCGATCGCGGTGGCCAGGTCTTCGTGGTCCACAACCGGATCGACACCATCGAGCCCGTGGCCGAGCGCGTGCGGCGGCTGGTGCCTCGGGCGCGGATCGCGATCGGCCACGGACAGATGGCGGAGGGCATGCTCGAGCGCGTCATGCTCGACTTCGACGCCGGTCGCTTCGACGTCCTCGTCTCCACCACGATCATCGAGTCGGGGCTCGACATCCCCAACGCCAACACGATCGTCATCAGCCGCGCCGACACCTTCGGCCTCGCGCAGCTCTACCAGCTGCGCGGTCGGGTCGGCAGATCGGATCGGCGCGCCTACGCCTACCTGCTGCACCGACGCGGCACGCCGCTGACGCCCATCGCGCGCAAGCGGCTGCACGCAATCTTCTCGGCCTCCGACCTGGGAGCCGGGTACCAGATCGCGCTCTCCGACCTCGAGATCCGCGGGGCGGGCAACATCCTGGGCGCCGAGCAGCACGGTTTCATGGCGGCGGTCGGCTTCGAGCTGTACACGAACCTGCTGGCCGATGCGGTCGATCGGCTGCGCGGGCGGCCTCCCGCGCCATCGCCGGCGCCCGTCAGGCTCGACCTGCCAGGCTCCGCCTACCTGCCGGACGACTACGTGGCCGACAGCGGCGCGAAGCTGGAGCTGTACCGGCGCTTCTCGGAGGTGCGTCGAGCGCAGGACGCGGACGGACTGCGCAACGAGCTGCTCGACCGCTTCGGCCCCGTTCCGCCCGCGGTGGAGGGGCTGTTCACGGCGGTCGCGGTGCGCCTCGCCGCGGAGTCGGCGGGGGTGCCGGAGGTGCGGGCCGAGGAGACCCGAGTGACCTTCAAGTGGCCGCGCTACGACCGGCACCGGGTGACGACCGTGCTCAGCGTGGCCGGATTCCGGCCCGTGGCGGGATCGAACCAGGTGCGCATCGCGGTCGCGCCCGGCCGAGACCCCATCGACGTGGCGCTGCGAGCGCTCGGATCGCTGGCGGCGGGCTCGGCGGCGTGAGCGACGGGGGAGAACCGATCGCCGCCGGCGACGGCGTGGCGCTCCGGCTCATCCGGGCGGACGACGTGGCAACCGTGGACGCCTGGTCGGCGTCGCCGGAGCTCGAGGGCGAGTTCAACGACTTCGGCATCGAGCGGCGCTCGCTGCGCGCGGCGGTCCAGCAGGGCCGCACCGTCGGGGACGGGGGCGGGACGCTGCTGGTGGTGGCGTCGGACGGCGCCGCGATCGGTACCGTCTCCTGGCACGGCGTGCACTACGGGCCCAACCCGGAGTCGCGTGCCTGGAACATCGGCATCTCGCTCGTCCCGGAGGCGCGCGGCCGCGGGCTTGGCGTCGAGGCTCAGCGGCTGCTCGCCGCGCACCTCTTCGCGAGCACGACGGTGAACCGGGTCGAAGCGTCGACCGACGTCGAGAACCTTCCCGAGCAGCGCGCGCTGGCGAAGGCCGGCTTCGTCCGAGAGGGGGTGGCGCGCGGCGCCCAATGGCGCGCCGGCGGCTGGCACGACCTCGTGACGTTCGCACTCACGCGCGGCGATCACGCGCTGCCGGCGGCGGTGCGTGCCGCGCTGCAGCGTCATCCGGCAATCCGCGAGGTGCGCGAAGTCGGATCGCGCTCGACGGGTCGCGCGACGCCGCTCTCCGACTGGGACTTCGCGGTGCAGACCGACGAGTTCTCGAGGCTCGCCGCGGCGCTGCCGGATCTCGTCTCGCCCCTCTCGCCGATCGCGCAGCAATGGGACCGCCTCGGCTCGCGGCGCACGTACATGCTGCTGCTGCGCGGTCCGCGCAAGGTGGACCTGATCTTCGACGAGCCGCAGGACGAGGCGCCGCCGTGGGAGATCGGTCCCGACACCATCACGCCGATGGACCTGCACTTCTGGGACTGGGTGCTCTGGCTGCGCGCCAAGGAGCTGCGGCCGGCCGCGGCGCTGGTCGATGACGAGCTGCGGAAGCTGCACGCGCATCTGCTGCGTCCGCTGGGCGTGACGCGCGCGCCTGCATCGGTCGCCGACGCCGTTCAGCGCTACCGAGCCGCGCGCGACGCCGCGGAGGCCCGCTATGCCATTCGCGTGCCGCGCGACGCGGAGAGCGAGGTCGCGGCGGCGATCCTGGGCTGAGCGCCCGAGAGCGGAGCGCTCAGGATGCGGCGCTGCGCCCCGATCACCGCGAGTCCACGTCGAGGGCCTCGCGCAGCTGCAGCTGGCGCATCACGGCCGCGCGGGTCAGCATGCCGACGAGGCGGCCGCCGCTCAGCACGGGCACCTGCTCGAGGTCACGCTCGCCCAGAGCCGCCGCCGCCTCGTCGAGCGTCTGCTCCGGGCGCACGCTGACGATGCCATCGGTGCCGCCCATGACCTCCGCCACGGTGGTCCTCGAGCGATCCGCGGCCGGCACGCGGCTGATGTCGCCGAGGGTCACCATGCCGACCACCCGGCCGTTGTCGGCGACCGGCATTGCGCGCCGGTTGCCGGGCAGCAGGTGCTGCTCGATGAGCTCGGCCACGCTCGTCCCGGGGGCGACGGTCGACGTGTCGCTTCGCATCACCGCGCTGACCGGAACGCGGCGCAGCCGCTCCTCCAGCACGACGTGACGCAGCGTGGAGCCCGCCGCGTTCTGCAGGAACCAGCCGATGGCCGCGATCCATAGGCCGTTGATGAGGTCTCCGCCGAAGACCTGGATGATGCCCCACAGGATGAAGAGGCCGCCCACGATCTGGCCGGCGCCCACCGCGATCTCGGTCGCCCGGCGCAGGCTGTGCGTCACGCCCCAGGCGATCGAGCGCAGCACGCGGCCCCCGTCGAGCGGAAAGCCCGGTATCAGGTTGAAGGCGCCCAGCAGACCGTTGACGACGGCCAGGTAGCCGAACAGGGCCGCCAGGCGCGGGTCGCCGGCGAGGCGGTAGATCGCGTAGGCGACGCCGGCGATCACGAAGCTCGAGATCGGTCCGACGATGGCGACGAGGAACTCCGTGCGCGCGCTCTTCGGCTCGGTCGACAGGTTCGACACGCCGCCGAAGATGAACAGCGTGATCGAGCCGACCTCCAGCCCGCGGCTGCGCGCCACGAACGAGTGCGACAGCTCGTGCACCAGGACCGATGCGAACAGCAGCACTGTCGCGACCGCGGCCAGGATCCACGCCTCGCCGGAAGCCATCCCCTTCACGGCGGTCGGGAAGTAGCCCTGTGCCAGCGACCAGGTCAGCAGGGCGAAGATGACGAGCCAGCTGACGTGGATCCGGATCTCGATGCCGCCGACCGAGAAGAGCCGATACGCGTTCCTCACGAGCGAGCGCCGAGCAATGCGTGTGCCGCCGCCGCTCGCGAGCTCGCCATCACAGCTCCTGTCGGCGGAACGCGGCCCACGAGGCCCCGAAGACGACGACCACCAGCCCAATGGTGGAGAGCAGCGGCGCGAGCACGTCCGCCGGCATGCCGAGCGCCAGCGCCTGCGCCGGAGCCGCGAGTCCGCCCGGCGTGTAGGCGCCGACGCCGGGCAGCACGCCGACGATCGCGATGACGACCATGAATCCGATGCCGATCGCGGCGGCGGGCAGCGTCGAGCGGGTCAGCGTGCTGCCCAGGAAGGTGAACGCGGCGTAGCCGAGCAGCTGGATGGCGAGCAGGACGGTCATCGCCGCGTAGCCGGTCAGCGGCAGCGGCTCGAACAGGAAGGTCGTGTACGCCCAGCCGCCGATCCCCGCGGCCAGCGAGGCGACCAGGAGCGTTGCCGCGATCGCCACCAGCTTGGCGAGGAGATACGCGCCGCGCGAGAGCGGCCGGGTCAGGAACAGGGCCGCGACTCCGCGCTCCTTCTCGGTGGCGACGCTTCCCATGGCGAGCAGGATCGCGGCGAGCACTCCGGTCTGGCCGACGTTCTTGAGGAACTGGATGACCGCGTCCGCGACGTGCGGCGGGGGGATCGCGGCCCCGACCGCATCGCCCGCCAGCGCCTTGACCAGCTCCGGGGTGTAGCGCGCCAGGACGGGCGAGCCGATCCCGAACAGCGCGAAGACGATCGTCACCACCAGCAGCCGCTTGGTGCGCCACTGCTCCAGCAGCTCCTTGGTCAGCATCGGCCCGAAGCCCGTCACGCCGCTTCCTCGCCGGCGCCCACGATGCGCAGGAAGACGTCCTCGAGACTGGGTCGCACGCGTTCGAAGGAGACGACCTGCGCATTCGCGCGTCCCAGCGCGGCGAGGAGCGCGGGAACGTTCGCGCCACCGTCGTCGACGTCGACGCTCACGCTCCCGCGCTGCGCGCGCACTCCGCTGACGCCGTCGACCGCCCGCAGCGCATCGGCCAGCCGGTCGAGGGCAACCGGGTCGTCCTCCTCCAGCGCGATGCGGTAGACCGGCAGCGCATACCTGGCCAGCAGGTCCTGCATCGACGCGTCGGCGACCAGCCGGCCATGGTCGAGGATCGCCACGCGGTCGCAGATGCGCTCGACGTCGGTCAGGATGTGCGTCGAGAAGAGCACCGTCGACGTCCCGCGCAGGCCGCCGATGACGTTGAGCATGTCGTGCCGGCCCTCGGGGTCGAGCGCGCTCACCGGCTCGTCGAGCAGCAGCACCGGCGGCTGGTTGACGAGCGCCTGCGCGAGTCCGAGGCGCTGGCGCATGCCGCCCGAGTAGCCACCGATGTGACGACGTGCCGCATCGGTCAGGCCGACTCGTTCCAGCGCCTCATCGGCCCGTGATCGCACGTCTCGTGGCGGGATGCCGACCAGGCGTGCCACGAGCTGCACCAGCTCGCGCCCGCTCATCCAGCCGGGAAAGCGGGGGTCCTGGTCGAGGTAGCCGATCAGCCCCTGGCGGTTTGCGAGCCCGTCACCGATCGGAATGCCGCCGACCGTCGCGCTGCCGCCGGTTCGCCGCGCCAACGAGGTGAGCAGCCGAAGCGTGGTCGTCTTGCCGGCGCCGTTCGGTCCGAGGAACCCGAAGATGCTTCCCGCCGGAACCTCCAGGTCCAGCGCGTCGAGCGCGAGCACGTCGCCGTAGCGCTTGGTGAGGCCGCGGCAGACGATGGCGGCGTCAGCCATCGTCGCGCCCCACGAAGAGGTAGACCAGCGGCCCGACCAGCTGCCCGAACACGATCACCACGCCCCACAGCCACTTGTTGCCGCCCTTGACCCGACGCTCGGGGCGAGTCAGGTCCCACAGCGCCACGCCGATCAGGATGAGCTGCAGCGCGAGCAGGGGAAGGATGAGCGGCAGGGCTTCGCGGAAGGTCATCGGCTTCGGTCATCCATTGCGGGCTGTGAACGCGATCTTGACCGCGCGCGATGACCCGGGCAAGCCGTCGCCGCGCGTCGTCGGACGCCGTATACTCTTCGCACACATCTTTCCTCGACCCGGGACGGGCGCACCCGTCCGGCGCCGACCTGAAGCAGCGCCGCGCGCGTTCAGCGCGGTCGATGAAGGAGGCGCTCACAAGTGGCCAGCCAGCCAGCCCAGCTCGATCCCGCGCGTTCGCGCGACACGCTCGCCGTCGGCGATCGAAGCTACACCATCTACCGTCTCGACCGGTCCGGCGCACCGGACCTGGCGCGGCTGCCGTACACCGTCAAGGTGCTGCTCGAGAACATGCTCAGGCATGCCGCGCTGGGCGGGTCGCCGGTCCGCGCCGCCGATGCCGCGGCGCTGGCGGCCTGGACGCCGGAGGCGGCCGCCGAGTACGAGCTGCCGTTCATGCCGTCGCGCGTGATCCTGCAGGACTTCACCGGCGTTCCGTGTGTCGTCGACCTGGCCGCCATGCGCGACGCGGTGGCAGAGATGGGCGGAGATCCGGCGCGCATCAACCCGCTCGTTCCGGCCGACCTGGTCATCGATCACAGCGTGCAGGTCGACCTGTTCGGCAGCGAGGCGGCCTTCGCGATGAACGTCGAGCGCGAGTACGAGCGCAACGGTGAGCGCTACGCGCTGCTGCGATGGGCCCAACAGGCGTTCGCCGACTTCCGGGTCGTGCCGCCCGGCACCGGGATCGTGCATCAGGTCAACCTCGAGTACCTCGCCTCGGTGGTCGGCGTTCGGCGCGTCAATGGCGAGCTGCAGGCGTTCCCTGACACCCTGGTCGGGACCGATTCGCACACCACCATGGTCAACGGCCTGGGCGTGGTCGGCTGGGGCGTCGGCGGGATCGAGGCCGAGGCTGCCCTGCTCGGCCAGCCGCTCTACCAGCCGATGCCGCGCGTGGTGGGCTTCCGGCTCGATGGGGAGCTCCCCTCGGGCGCGACGGCCACGGACCTGGTGCTGTACGTGACCGAGATGCTGCGGTCGTTCGGCGTGGTGGGCAAGTTCGTCGAGTTCCATGGCCCCGGGCTCTCGCGCCTGGGGCTGGCGGACCGAGCCACGATCTCGAACATGAGCCCCGAGTTCGGTGCGACCGCGACGCTCTTCCCGATCGACGCCGAGACGCTCCGCTACCTGCGCATGACCGGCCGCAGCGAGGAGCAGGTCCAGCTGGTCGAGGCCTACGCCAGGCAGCAGGGCCTGTTCCGCACCGACGAGACGCCGGATCCGGCCTTCAACGAGACGCTCAGCCTCGACCTGGCCGATGTTCGGCCGTCCGTGGCCGGGCCGCGCCGACCGCAGGACCGCGTGGCGCTGACCGAGCTGCGCGACAGCTTCCGCGGCCTCTTCCCGAGCGGCCTGCACACGCACGACGACCAGGGCATGCCGCACGACGTGTCGGCGCGCGAAGCGAACGATCCGGTGCAGGAGGCATCCGACGAGTCGTTCCCGGCGAGCGACGCGCCGGGCTGGACCAAGGACGGCGGGCCTGGGGAGCACGCCGTGAGCACGCCGGCCGCCGTGCCGCACGACGTCCCGGCCGATGCCCACTATCGCTCGGTGTCGGTGCAGGTCGACGGCGACTCGACGCGGCTGGCCAGCGGCGCGGTCGTGATCGCCGCCATCACCTCGTGCACCAACACCAGCAACCCGAACGTGATGGTCGCCGCCGGGCTGCTTGCCCAGCGCGCGGTGGAGCGCGGGCTGCGAGTGCCGCCCTACGTCAAGACCTCGCTCGCGCCCGGCTCGCGCGCGGTGACCGATTACCTCGATGCCGCCGGGCTGACCGGCCCGCTGAACGCGCTCGGGTTCAACCTGGTCGGGTACGGCTGCACCACCTGCATCGGCAACTCGGGGCCGCTCGCCGAGCCGGTCGCGGCGGCGATCGAGGAGAACGACCTCGTCGGCGTGGCGGTGCTGTCCGGTAACCGAAACTTCGAGGGCCGCATCCATCCTCTGGCCCGCGCCAGCTACCTGGCGTCGCCGCCGCTCGTCGTTGCGTTCGCGCTCGCCGGGCGAATCGACATCGACCTCACCAGGCAGCCGATCGGCACCGACGCCGATGGGCGGGACGTCTTCCTCTCGGAGCTGTGGCCATCGCCGGACGAGGTGGCACGCGTGATTGCCGAGCGGGTGAGCTCCGAGGTGTTCACCCGCAACTACGCCGGCGTCTTCGACGGCGACGAGCGATGGCGTTCGCTGCCGGTGCCGCCCGGCGACCGCTACGCGTGGGACCCGCAGTCGACCTACGTGGCCCGGCCGCCCTTCTTCGAGCACCTCGCGCCGGTGCCGCAGCCGGTGGCCGACATCGTCGACGCGCGCGTGCTCGCCATGCTCGGCGACAGCGTGACCACCGATCACATCAGCCCGGCGGGCACCATCGCGCGCACCTCCCCGGCGGGAACCTGGCTCGTCGATCATGGCGTCCAGCCGCGCGACTTCAACTCGTACGGGTCGCGACGCGGCCACCACGGCGTGATGATGCGCGGCACCTTCGCCAACATCCGCCTGCGCAACGCGCTGACGCCGGACGCGGAGGGGAACTGGACAGAGCACCTGCCGAGCGGTGAGCGGATGAGCATCTTCGACGCCGCCATGCGCTACGCCGAGGAGGGCACGCCGCTGCTGATCATCGCCGGCAAGGAGTACGGGTCGGGCTCGTCGCGCGACTGGGCCGCCAAGGGACCGATGCTGCAGGGCGTGCGCGCGGTGGTCGCCGAGTCGTACGAGCGGATCCATCGCTCGAACCTGGTGGGGATGGGCATCCTGCCGCTGCAGTTCCTGCCCGGTGACTCTGCCGCATCTCTCGGCCTGACCGGCCGCGAGCGGTTCAGCGTTCGCGGGCTGTCCGACGGCCTGCGGCCGCACCAGCGACTGACCCTGACCGCCCGTGACGAGGGCGGCCGCGAGCGGGAATTCCAGGTCGAGGCGCGCCTGGACGGCGAGATCGACGTCGAGTACTACCGCAATGGCGGGGTGCTGCAGACGGTGCTTCGACGGCTGGCGAGGAGCGGATCCGCGTAGGAGGTCGGGCGTGGACGTCGCGCGGCGCATCGGTCTAGACTCAGTGGTCGAGTCCATTCAGCCGCCTCGCCGGAGTGCCCAAACAACGTGACGACAAGCACCGTCGACGACCTGCGTGCAAAGATCCGCGAGGTCCCGGACTTCCCGAAGCCGGGGATCCTGTTCTACGACATCACCACGCTGCTCAAGGAGCCGGTGGCGTTCGCCGAGGTCATCGATCGCATGGCCGAGCAGGCGCGCGACGACAAGATCGACCTTGTGGTCGGCATGGAGTCGCGGGGCTTCATCTTCAGCGCCCCGCTCGCGTACAAGCTGAAAGCCGGCTTCGTTCCGGTCCGCAAGCTGGGCAAGCTGCCGGCAGAGACGATCGAGGTCGAGTACGAGCTCGAGTACGGCACCGCCACGCTCGAAGTGCACCGCGACGCGATCCGGCCCGGCCAGCGCGTGCTGATCGTGGACGACCTGCTGGCCACCGGCGGCACGGTGCTCGGCACCATCGAGCTGGTGCGCCGGCTGGGCGGGGAGATCGCCGCACTCTCGTTCATGGTCGAGCTGACGGCCCTTCACGGCCGCCAGCACCTCGGCGAGTTCACCATCCACACCCTGCTCACCTACTGAGCGAGGGAACACGACGGTGGCGGTGGCGCAGCGCAGACCAGCTTCGCTCCCGCGCAGTCACCGATCGGGACGCGATCGCGGCCTTCCTGCGGACCGATCGCGCCTACGCCGCGTATGCCCTCGGTGACCTCGACTCGACGCTGAGACGCCGCATCACCTGGGGCGTGGCCTACGACGCCGGCAGGCCGATCGCCATCGCGATGCACCACCAGGGCCTGATCCCCCAGCCCTTGTTCGTGATGGGGGAAGCGGAGGGCGTGGCGGAGGTGCTGGCATCGGTCGTCAAGCCGCGCGACGCCTACTTCCAGGCGCGCCGGGAGCACCAGCCGGCGCTCGCCGAGCTCTACGAGCTCGACGCACCGCTGCTCATGCTGCGCATGGTGGCGACCGCCGCCACGTTCGAGCCGTTCGCCGGTCCTGCGGAGCGCCTCGGCGCCGGCGACATCGAGGACCTGAACCGGCTGTACCAGCTGGGATTCCGCACCGGCTTCCCGCCGTCGGTGGTCGAGGACGGCGTGTACTACGGCGTCCGGGTCCGCGGGCGGCTGGTCAGCGCGGCCGGCACGCACGCCATCAATTCGCGCGAGGGGATCGCGGTGGTCGGCAACGTCATGACCCACGCCGACTACCGTGGGCACGATCTGGCCAAGATCGTGACCTCGGCGGTGACCACCGAGCTGCTCGCCCGCGTCACCGACGTGGCGCTCAACGTCCACGCCGACAACGCCCCGGCCGTTGCGGCCTACACTCGTCTCGGCTACCGCACCCACTGCGAGCTCATCGAGCGGCTCGGGCGACGGCGCGCGGGCGGCTGGGGGCTCATGCGACCGTTACGAGAGGCGATGCGACTCACATGGCCACGCGAGGGAAGGTGACCGGCGACGTTCGTGACATCGGGCTGGCCGATGCGGGCGTACTGAAGGTCGAATGGGCCGACCGGCAGATGCCGGTGCTCGCCGACATCCGCCAGCGATTCGCCGCCGAACGGCCGTTCGAGGGGTGGCGCATCAGCGCCTGCCTGCACGTCACCTCGGAGACCGCGAACCTGATGCGCACGCTGGCCGACGCGGGCGCCGAGGTCGTGCTCTGCTCCTCGAACCCGCTCTCCACCCAGGACGACGTGGCGGCGGCGCTGGTCGAGCACTACGGCATCCCGACCTACGCCATCAAGGGAGAGGACCGCGACAGCTACTACGCGCACATCGCGGCGGCGCTGGAGCTGGCGCCGCACGTGACCATGGACGATGGGGCGGACCTCGTCACGGCGCTCCACACGCAGCGCACGGACCTGCTCGACGGCGTCGTGGGCGGCACGGAGGAGACGACGACCGGCGTGATCCGCATGCGCGCCATGTCGGCCGCCGGGCGCCTGCGCTACCCGGTGGTGGCGGTCAACGAGGCGCTGACCAAGCACCTGTTCGACAACCGCTACGGCACCGGCCAGAGCGCGATCGACGGCATCCTGCGTGCGACGAACGTGCTCCTCGCCGGCAAGACGGTCGTGGTCGGCGGCTACGGCTGGGTCGGGCGCGGCATCGCCGCGCGCGCGGCGGGGATGGGATCGATCGTGATCGTGGTCGAGATCGACCCGATCCGCGGGCTCGAGGCCGCCATGGACGGCTTCCGGGTCATGAACGCGGACGCGGCGGCGGTGGAGGGCGAGATCTTCGTCACCGCCACCGGCAACCTGAACGTGTTCGGTGTCCACCACTTCCCGCTCATGCGGGACGGCGCGATCCTGGCCAACGCGGGCCACTTCAACGACGAGTTCGAGCTCGGCGCACTCGAGGCGCAGGCGGTCGGCAAGCGCGAGGTGCGGCCTTTCACCACCGAATACAGCATGGACGACGGCCGGCGGATCTACCTCCTTGCCGACGGACGCCTCGTCAATCTCGGCGCGGCCGAGGGCCACCCATCGCTGGTGATGGACATGAGCTTCGCCAACCAGGCGCTCGGGCTGGAGTGGCTGCGGACCCATGTCGACGAGCTCGAGCCACGGGTGTACGGCATTCCGGACGAGATCGATCGCGAGGTCGCTCGCCTCAAGCTGGCGAGCATGGGGATCGATCTGGACGGGATGACGCCGGAGCAGAAGGCCTACTCCGAGTCGTGGGAATCGGGCACGTGAGGGAGCGCGCCGCGCCGAACCCGAACCTGCGCGTCCTGTTCACGTCCGAGTCGGTGACCGAGGGCCATCCCGACAAGCTGTGCGACGCCGTCGCCGACGCCATCCTGGACGACGTGCTGGCCGACGATCCCGATGCGCGCTCGGCGGTCGAGGTGGCGGCGACCACCGGCCTCGTGCTGGTGGTGGGCGAGCTGACCACCAGCCACTACGTCGACGTGCAGGAGGTGGTGCGCCGCACGATCCGCGAGATCGGCTACAACGACTCCCGGCTCGGCTTCGACTGGGAGACCTGCGGCACGCTGGTGGCCCTCAAGGAGCAGTCACCCGACATCGCGCTCGGCGTTGATTCGGCGCTCGAGTCGCGTGCCGAGGACGGCCATGAGCTGGGCGCCGGCGACCAGGGAATGATGTTCGGCTTCGCGACCGACGAGACCGACGAGCTGATGCCCGCGCCGATCCAGCTCGCCCACGCGCTCACCCGTCGCCTGGCGGAGGTGCGCAAGGACGGCACGCTGCCGTTCCTGCGGCCGGACGGCAAGAGCCAGGTGACGGTCGAGTACGACGCGGCCTGGCATCCGCGCCGGGTGCACACCGTGGTCGTCAGCACCCAGCATGACCCCGAGGTCGGCGGCGACGCCCTGACCGATGCGGTGCTCGAGCACGTCGTGCGCGCCGCGCTGCCCGCGCACCTCCTCGACGCGCGGACGCGGTACCTGGTCAACCCCACCGGCCGCTTCGTGATCGGTGGCCCCATGGGCGACTCGGGGCTCTCCGGGCGCAAGATCATCGTCGACACCTATGGCGGCATGGGCCGGCACGGCGGCGGCAGCTTCTCGGGCAAGGACCCGACCAAGGTCGACCGCTCCGGCTCCTACATGGCCCGCTACGTGGCGAAGAACGTCGTCGCCGCCGGCCTGGCGCGGCGGTTCGAGCTGCAGCTCGCCTATGCCATCGGCGTCGCGCAGCCGCTTGCGGTCAACGTCGACACGTTCGGCACGGCGACGATCCCCGAGGAGACGATCGTCGAGCTGATCCGACACGTCTTCGACCTTCGGCCGGGGGCGATCATCGCCAACCTCGACCTGCGTCGGCCGATCTACCGCCAGACTGCCGCCTACGGACATTTCGGGCGCGCCGACCTCGACCTGCCCTGGGAGCGCACCGACCGGGTCGACGCGCTGCGAGAGGCGGTCGGGCTGCGCGGGGAGGCGCCGGTGCGCGGCGAGGCGCCGCTCCACGTTTGACGCTGCGCTGGGGCGAGCACCGGCGGCTGGGCCGGCTGCTCGATCGGCTGCGCCGCCGGCTGCCCCGACGCGCTGACGACGTCGAGCGCCTGCCCTCGCTCCCGGCCACGCTTCGTCGCGGTGACCTCGCCGGCACCTATCTTTCGTCCGCCCGTGACGCGGATCATCGGCGGGCCGCCGCCGCGGCGCTCAGCGCCTCGGAGCGAGCGATCGCCGAGCGCGCGTGGTGGGCGGCCGACGCCTGGGCGCACCGGGCGCTGTGGCACTTCGAGCGGGCCCAGATGGGTCTGCACGCCACGCGAGCGGCGAGGCATATCGGCGACCTGCGGACCATGGCCGGCGATCCGAGGAGCGCGCGCCGGTACTATGCGGAAGCGATCGCGGAGGCGCGAGACCTCGGCGCCGAGCGAGAGGAGGGGCTCGCCGCGCTGGGGCTCGGGCGCGCCGAGCTCGAGATGGGCAACGTGACGACGGCGCGGCGCCTGGCGCGGATCTCGGTTGGCCTGCTCGAGCGCTGCGGCGCGCCGGTCGCCGAGGTCCAGGCCGCCCGCGCGCTGCGCGGCGAGGAGAAGGAGGTCGGATGAGCGCCATGCGCGTCGCGGTCGTCGGGGCGGGCGTGATGGCCGAGGCGATGGTGGCAGGGCTGCTCGCCGACGCGACCGTCCCTCCCGATGCGCTGGTCGCCTCGCACCCGCGCGCCGACCGCCGCCAGCAGCTCTCCGACCGCCACGGCATCCGCGTCGTGGCCGACAACGCGGCCGCGTTGTCCGGAGCCGATATCGTGGTGCTGACCGTGAAGCCGCAGCGGCTGCCGGCGGTGATGCGCGAGATCAGCCACGCGCTCGACCCGGGGCAGGTGGTGCTCTCCATCGTCGCCGGCGCGACGCTGAAGGCGCTCGCCGCCGGGCTGGACCACCGAGCGGTGGCGCGGGCCATGCCGAACACTCCGGCGCAGATCCGGCGCGGGATCAGCGTGTGGACCGCGGCATCGGCCTGCACCGGCGAGCAGATCGCGGCCTGCCGCTCGGTCCTCGGCGCGCTGGGCAAGGAGCGGCAGGTCGATGACGAGGACCTGGTCGCCATGGCGACCGCGCTGTCCGGAACGGGACCCACCTACCTGTTCGCGGTGATGGAGGCGCTGATCGACGCCGGCGTGCACCTCGGTTTTCCTCGTGAGCTGGCTCACGACCTGGTGGCGGAGACGCTGCTCGGCTCGGCCGCGTTCGCGCTCAGCTCCGACCTGCATCCGGCGCAGCTTCGCAACGCGGTGACATCGCCCGGAGGCACCAGCGCGGCGGCGATCTACGAGCTCGAGAAGGGCCGGCTGCGGACGGTGCTCTCCGACGCGGTGTGGGCCGCCTACCGCCGGACGCTGGAGCTGGGCGCGCAGCTCGAGCGCGAGACCGACGGCGCAGTGTAGCCTCGGCCGATGTTCGCCATCGTCCTCGCCGGGGGGTCGGGCAGCCGGCTCTGGCCGCTCTCGCGGCGCCGGACCCCGAAGCAGCTGCTGCCGCTGACCGGCGACACGAGCCTCCTGCAGCAGACCGTCTCGCGCCTCGGCGCCCTGCTGGGCCCGGACGACATCTACGTCATCACCTCGACCGCCCACGTGCGCACCACGCAGCACCAGCTGCCGCAGCTGCCGCCCGACAACATCCTGGGCGAGCCGCTGGCGCGCTCGACCGCGGTCGCCGCCGGGCTGGCGACCGTGCTCGCGCGTCGGGAGCCGGACGAGGTCACGCTGGTCCTGCCCGCCGACCATTTCGTCGCCGACGCGGAGGCCTTCGCGGCGGCCATGCGACAAGCCGTCAGGGCGGCGGAGCGCGGGTACCTGGTCACCCTCGGCGTCAAGCCCACCCACCCGGCGACCGGCTACGGCTACATCAAGGTCGGGGAGCGGCTGCACCCGTCGCTGCCCACCGCGCTGGTGGACCGGTTCGTGGAGAAGCCCGACGCGACAGAGGCCGCGCAGCTCGTCGCATCGGGAGACTACCTGTGGAACGCGGGGATCTTCGTCTGGCGCTCGTACACCTACGAGGCCGCGGTGGAGCGCTACCAGCCACAGCTGGGCGAGGCGCTGGCGCGCATCGCGCGCCTGCATCGCACGCCCGGCTGGCAGTCAGATGTTCGGGCACTGCTCGAGCCGCTGCCGGCTCAGCCGATCGACACCGCGGTCGCGGAGCCGGCCGCGGCGGAGGGACGCATGGCGGTGGTGCCGCTCGACGCGGGCTGGAGCGACATCGGGTCGTGGTCGGCGCTGCTCGAGGCGCTCAGCGCGCGCAGCGGCGCCGACCTGGTGGCGTCCGGACCGCACCTCGACCGCGGCTCGCACGGGATCCTGGTCCACGGCGAGGATCGCCTGGTGGTCACCATCGGCCTCACCGACCTCATCATCGTCGACACGCCGGACGCGCTCCTCGTCTGCAGCCGCGAGCGAGCGGACGAGATCAAGCCCCTGCTGGACGAGATCGCGACCAAGGCCGGCGACCACTACCTGTGACCG
Organism: uncultured Chloroflexia bacterium; assembly: GCA_963783725.1. GTDB lineage: Bacteria > Chloroflexota > Limnocylindria > QHBO01 > QHBO01 > CAWAOJ01. The sequence goes on from CAWAOJ010000002.1 coordinate 281,695, forward strand.
AGGGCGTCCAGGTTCGCTTCGCGTGGCTGGCGCGGCTCTTCGGGCGTGCCCTGGCCGCCTACGTCCACGTGGTCGCGGCGACCTGCCGCATCTCCGGCTCCGCGACGCGCGATCAGGTGGTTCTCGCCTTCTGGCACGAGTTCAATCTGGTCGCGCTCATCGTCTCGATGCGCCGCCGCGCCCAGGTGCAGCACGCATCCTTCTCGACCAGGGGCTTCCGCGGCATCGTGATCACCACCCTGCTCGAGCACACGCGGGCCACGCTGCGGGTGATCGCGCTTCCGCCCGAGAACGACCGCGCGGCTGCTCGCGACTTCGCGCTCAAGCTGGCTCGCCTGGGGAGCGAGGGACGCTCGCCGGTGGTCACGCCCGACGGTCCCTTCGGGCCGTACCGGATCGCCAAGCCCGGCACCCTGATCGTGGCTCGCGCGGCCGGGCTGCCCATCCAGCCGTGGGCGGTCACGGCACGCCCGGCGCTTCGCCTCACGCGGCGCTGGGATCGTCAGATCCTGCCGCTGCCGTTCTGCCGCCTGCACCTCACCGAGGGCGCGCGGATCGTGGTCGGCGCGCGGGAGCGCCTGTCGCCGCGCGTCGCGGACCTGCAGGCGGAGCTCGACAGGATCAGCGGGCCAGGCCCAGGCATGCTTTCGACACGGGAGCGCAGCCGCTAGCATTGCCGCGACACCCACACGCGGATGAGCGCCCCTGTGACGACGATCAAGTTCGGGACCGATGGCTGGCGCGCCGCCATCGCCGAGGATTACACCTTCCACAACGTCCGCCGCTGCGCGCGCGGCGTTGCCGAGTACCTCCACGAGCAGGGAACCGCCGACCGCGGCGTGGTGATCGCCTACGACCGCCGCTTCGCGTCGGAGCACTTCGCGCGCGCCTGCGTCGAGGTCCTTGCCGCGCACGACATCCGCAGCTTCATGCCGCCGGAGGCCGTTCCCACGCAGGTGGGCAGCTTCTTCACGCGTGACATGAACGCCGGAGCGGGGATCGTCATCACCGCCAGCCACAACCCGTGGACGGACAACGGCTTCAAGGTGAAGGCCGATACGGGCGGTGCCGCCGCGCCGGAGATGCTCGACGCCATCGAGGCGACCATGCGCCGGCATCCGGAAGGCGAGCTGCCGCCGCGACGCGAATGGGAGGACGCGGAGCAGGCAGGCCTGGTCGAGACGTTCGATCCCTACCCCCGCTTCCGCGACCAGCTGGCCAGCATCGTGGACATCGAGAAGATCCGCGCCGCGCAGCGTCGGCTGCTGGTCGAGCCGTTATACGGCAGCGGCGCCGGCTGGTACACGCGCCTGCTCGGCGGCGGCCGCCTCACGGTTCGCGAGCTGCACACCGAGCGCAACCCGTACTTCGGGGGCGTGAACCCGGAGCCGATCCGGCCCAACATCGACCAGTGGCTGCGCGAGATCCCGGAGTGGGGTGCCGACATCGGCATCGCGTTCGACGGCGACGCCGACCGCGTCGGGATGGCGACCGAGCAGGGCGTGTTCGTCAACCAGCTGCAGGTCTTCGGGCTGCTGTACTGGTACCTGCTCGACGTGCGCGGCGAGATCGGTCCCGCCGTCTACACGGTCACCACCACCTCGATGGCCAAGAAGCTGGCCGAGATCTTCGGCACGCAGGCGTACGAGACCGGGGTGGGCTTCAAGTACGTCGGCCCGAAGATGACCGAGACGGCTGCCGTCATCGGCGGCGAGGAGTCCGGTGGCTTCGGCTTCGGGATGCACATCCCGGAGCGCGACGGCCTCGCCTCGGGCCTCTTCCTGCTCGACCTGTGGCTCACCAAAGGCAAGCAGGCGTCGGAGGTGCTCGCCGAGCTGCAGCATCTCGCCGGCCCCTCGTACTACAACCGGATCGACATCCGCTTCGCGCGAGACGGCTACGAGGCCGTGAAGGCCGAGACGCTGGCGCGGCTCGAGCACGAGGCGCCGGCCACGCTTGCCGGGCGTGCCGTGGTCGAACGTCAGCAGCTCGACACGCGCGACGGCTTCAAGTTCCACCGCGACGACGGGTCGTGGCTGCTGATCAGGTTCAGCGGCACCGAGGCGCTGCTGCGCATCTACACCGAGGCGCGCTCGCCGGAGGACGTGGAGGCGTTGCTCGACGAGGGACGTCGCATCGCCGCCGCGCCCGCCGTGGCCGGATGAGCGACGCCCGCGACTTCTTCGGCTACAAGCACCCCGACGAGGAGCCGGGACGCGGCCAGGACACGTTCACCGACGACGACGACGAGCTGACGCCGCCGCCGCTCGACGAGGCGATCACGCTGGACGACCCCTCGGTGGTGAAGCGGATCGATCCCGACGACATGGTCGGTCACGTGATGCGGCTGCCGGCGCAGCTGGTCGAGGCGGAGCGACTGGCGGCCGCGGTGGAGCTTCCCGAAAGCTTCGGCGAGGCGCGGTCGGTGCTCGTGCTGGCGATGGGCGGCAGCGCGATCGGCGCCGAGCTGGTCGAGGCCGTGGCGGGCGGGCGCCTGCGTGTTCCGCTGACCATCCAGCGCGGGTACGAGGTCCCCGCCTGGGCGGACTCGAGCACGCTGGTCGTCGCCGCGAGCCACTCGGGCGACACGGTGGAGACCGTCACCGCGGCCGCCGAAGCGGCGCGCCGCGGCCTGTCGCTGGCGGTCATCAGCACCGGCGGAAAGCTCGGCGCGCTGGCCGAGCGCACGGGAGCGCCCTACCTGCGCTACCGGCTGGCGGGTCAGCCGCGCGCCGCGGTGGGCTTCGGCATCGGCCTGCTGCAGGGCCTGCTCGGCGCCGCCGGCCTGCTCGAGGAGGCGGACCCCATTGGTCCGGTGGTCTCGTCGCTGGAGGACCTGCTGGAGCGCATCGGGCCTGCGGTCGAGACGGACGCCAACCCGGCCAAGCAGCTCGCCTGGTCCCTGTTCGGCCGCATGCCGGTGATCTACGGAGCCGGACCGATGACGGCCGTGGCGCATCGCTGGAAGACGCAGCTCAACGAGAACGCCAAGGCGTGGGCTTCGTACGAGCCGATGCCGGAGGCGAACCACAATGCCATCGAGGGGTCGACCAACCCGCGGGAGCTGGCCGACGCGCCGTACGTCGTGCAGCTGCGCGATCCCCAGGAGCCTGCGGAGATCGCGGCCCGCTACCGCGCGGTGGAGGAGCTGCTGGGCGAGCATGCCACCAACCGCAGCGAGATCTGGGCGGAGGGCGAGTCGCGGCTGTCGCGGGTCGTCAACACCGTCGCCTACGGCGACCTGGTGAGCGTCTACCTCGCCATCCTCTACCAGACCGACCCCACCCCGGTTACACTGTTGGCGATGTTGAAAGAGCGGCTCGCCAGGGTCACCGACTGACGGGCGCCCCACGTAGAGGGCGCCGGGTGCGGCGCCCAGGAGGGTTTGCGACGTGCACTCGAGCATGACCGGCAAGGTCGAGAAGGCAATGCGCTACGCGCACGAGCCGGACCGTGTGCGGTTCCAGCGATTCGAGGCGAGCTTCGCGGGCGACAACAGCAGCCACACCGTCACCCTCGATCGAGATCACTGGCACTGCGACTGTCACCTGTTCGCCTCCGCCGGCGGCTGCGTGCACACCCTTGCCGTGCAGAAGATGCTCGATCCCATGCTCGATGACGCGCAGCGCGAGACGCCGCTGTACGACCATGCCGAGCCGCACGAGGAGGTCGCGACCCCGGTCTGACGTCCCTCGCGGCGCCGGTGGTACGATCCGGGAGCGTTACCAACCGAAGACCGCGTGGGGTGCCGTCACCGAAAGGTCGACGGGCAATTGGAGAAGCCGGTGAGAAGCCGGCACAGTCCCGCTACTGTATCCGCGCCGCTGCCGCGAGGCCGCTGAGCACGGGAGTCAGGTCGCCAGCCCGCACGCGATGTCCACGACCCTCGCGTGAAAGGGAACGGCATCAGCATGGCTCTCCGTCTTCGCCTCCTCCTCGCTTCGCTCATCCTCCTGCTCGGCGCGTGCACCGCGGCCCCGCTCGCGCCGTCGCCTTCGGCGCTTCCTTCCACGGCGCCTTCGGCAACGACGAACTCGCCGCCAGCGGCAGCGGTCGCCTTCCCGCTCGCCCTGACCGATGACGCGGGGCGCCGCGTGAGCCTGTCGGCCGCGCCGCGCCGGATCGTCAGCCTGGCGCCGTCGAACACGGAGATCGCCTGTGCGCTCGACGCGTGTGATCGGCTGGTGGGCGTCACCGACTTCGACGACTTTCCCGCCGCCGTGACGAGCCTGCCCAAAGTGGTCGTGCAGGCGGTCCCGGACGTCGAGAAGATCGTCGCGCAGCGACCGGACCTCGTCCTCGCGGCGGGCAACCAGCAGACGCCGCAGCCGGTGATCGACCGCCTCACCGCCCTCGGCACCCCCGTGCTGGTGCTCTACCCTCGCGACCTGGACGGCGTCTACGCCGACATCGACCTGGCGGGCCGCGCGCTGGATTCCGGAGCCGAGGCGGCGGCCCTGGTGGGGAGCATGCGCAGCCGAGTCGAGGCGGTGCGCGACGCCGTCGCCGGCCGCTCGCGGCCGCGAGTCTTCTACGAGGTCAGCTTCTACCAGGGAACGATCTACACCGCGGCCAAGGACTCCTTCCTGCAGTCGCTCATCACGCTCGCCGGCGGATCGCCGATCGTCGGAGACGCTACCGGCGTCATCGACCCGGAGCAGCTGATCACCGCCGACCCGCAGCTGATCCTGCTCGGCGACGCCGCCTATGACCCGTCGGTGACCGCCGCGGCAGTCGCATCGCGCACCGGCTGGGAGCCTCTCGCGGCGGTCCGCGCCCGGCGCGTCCTGCCGATGCGTGAGGACGAGGTGATCACCCGGCCCGGGCCGCGCATCGTCGACGGCCTCGAGGCGCTGGCCAAGGCCATCCACCCGGAGGCGTTCGGCTGATGCGCGACGCCGTCGCCGCGCCCGCCACCACGCCGCTGCTCCGCGGCCGATCGATCACGCGCGCGGCGCTCGTGCTCGGCGCGGGCGCCGCGCTGCTGCTCGCGGTCGGGATTGCCGCCGTCGGCCTCGGCAGCGTCGGCATCACCCTCGACGACACGGTCCGCGTCCTGGCGCACCGCCTGCTCGGGCTGCCCGCCCCTGGCACCGTCTCGCACTCCGCGGACACGATCATCTTCGAGCTGCGCCTGCCGCGCGTGCTGGCCGCCATGCTCGTCGGCGCCGCGCTGGCGACCGCCGGTACGGTGTTCCAGGCGGTGCTGCGCAATCCGCTCGCGGACCCGTACGTGATCGGCACCGCCGCCGGAGCGTCACTCGGCGCGGTGGGTGCCATCGTGCTTCCCGGCCTCGTTCCGGCGCTCGTCCTCGGAGCGGGGAGCGCCTGGCTGGGGCTGGGCCTGGTCCAAATGCTTGCCTTCGCCGGCGGACTGCTCACGGTGCTGGCGGTGTACGCCATCGCGCGCAGCGCGAGCGGCACCCCGGTCGTGACCCTGCTGCTCACCGGCTACGCGGTCTCATCGGTCCTGGCCGCCGGAGTGGCGCTGCTGATGTTCATGGCCGGCCGAGCGCTGGCGGCGGTCGTCGCGTGGCTGATGGGATCGCTTGCCGGCGCGTCGTGGGCCGACCTCGCCTTCAGCGCGCCGTTGATCGCGATGAGCTTCGCGGCGATCCTCGTCCGCTGGCGAGGACTCAACCTGCTGATGCTCGGCGACGCGGCGGCTGCCCACCTCGGCCTCGACGTCGAGCGCGAGAAGCTGGTGCTGACGGTGCTCGCCACGCTGGCGACCTCGGCAGCGGTCGGCATCTCGGGCACCATCGGCTTCGTCGGGCTCGTGGTGCCGCATCTCCTGCGCCTGTTGATCGGGCCGGACCACCGGCTGCTGTTGCCCGCCGCCGCGCTGGGCGGCGCCGTGCTGCTGACGCTCGCCGATCTCGGCGCGCGTCTGTTGGGCGGCATCCCGGTCGGAATCGTCACCGCGCTGGTCGGGGCGCCGTTCTTCGTCTGGCTGCTTCGCCGCTCGAGCGCGGTGGCGCCCCGGGTCGCGTCGTGACAACGGCCGTCAGCTCGTCGCTCGCACTCCGCGACGTGCACTTCGCCTATCCGTCCCGACCGGTGCTGCGCGGCGTGTCGCTGTCGGTCTCGGCCGGGGAGGTGGTCGCGCTGCTCGGCACCAACGGCAGCGGCAAGACCACGCTGCTGCGACTGCTGGCCGGGGACGCTGCTGCCGAGCCGTGGATCGGTCGAGATCGCGGGTCGACCGGTGGGCGACTGGCGGCGTGACGCCCTGGCGCGGCAGGTCGCGGTGCTGCCGCAGCAGCTCGACCTGCCGTCGGGCTTCAGCGTGGCCGAGCTGGTGGCGATGGGCCGCGCTCCGCACGCCACCCGGCTGTTCGGCTCGACCGCATCGGACGAGCTCGCGATCGAGCGGGCGCTGCTGGACGCCGACGCGACGGATCTCGCCTGCCGGCCCGCCGCAGAGCTCTCGGGCGGTGAGCGGCAGCGAGTCCTGGTCGCCATGGCGCTGGCCCAGGAGCCCAGGCTGCTGCTGCTCGACGAGCCGACGCTGCACCTGGACGTGGCGCATCAGGTAGCGCTGCTGGAGGCCATCGGTCGCCTTCGCCAACGGCGCGGGCTGACGGTCCTTGCCGTCCTTCACGACCTCGCCCTGGCGGCGGCGTTCGCGCCGCGCGTGGTGGTGCTCGCCGACGGCCGCGTGGCCGCCGACGGCCCGCCCGCCGACGTCCTGAGCGCGGATCTCGCGACGGCGGTCTTCGGCGCGCCGATGGAGGACGCACTCACGCGGAGCGGCCGGCGCTACCTGGTCCCGCGGCTGCCCTGAGGGTCAGGCCTGCGCGTCGCGAGGGTGCTCCTCGACGTCGAGCGTGACCTCCTCGCGCCCATCGGGGCGCAGCGAGCGGTGCACGTGGATGGATGGGTGCGTCTCGTCGCCGACCTGCTCCTTCTCGACGCGGACCAGGGTGTGGTCCTCGACGTCCATCAGCCGCTCCCGCTCGGGAAGCGACGCGTTCGGCACGGCCGACTCGAGGAGGTAGTTGACGAACACGTTGATCACGGCGATGACGGGGATCCCGAACAGGGCGCCCCACACGCCGGCCACCTGCGCACCGATGAGCAGCCCGACCAGGACGAGGATCGGGTGCATGCCCAGCGCCCCCCGCATCAGCCGCGGCTGCAGCCAGTTGACGACCACCGTCTGGCCGGCGACCAGGACCACGGTGATGACCAGGAACCACTGCGGCACGTAGATCCATGCCGCCACGACGGGCGGAATGAGCGCCAGCGGCGGGCCGAAGAACGGGATCAGCATCGCCAGCGCGGAGAGCGTGCCGACCAGGAACAGGTAGGGCATGCCGAACAGCGTCCCGATAACCGCCACCAGCAGCGCCTGCACCGCGCCCAGGATCAGCTGTGCCCGCAGGAAGCCGGCGAATGCGCGAGCGACGCTCGTCTCCAGGATCGCGAGCTCGTCGCTGTAGCGGCGGGGCACCACGCGATGCATCTTGTCGAGCAGGCGTTCGCTGTCCATCAGCATGTACAGCGAGAGGATCAGGATGAGGACCAGCGAGCCGAGCGCCGCCGCGGTCACGCCCGCGATCGCCTGTGCCTGGCTGAAGATCGCCCGCCCAAGCCCGCCGACCTGTGCCTGCGCCGAGGTGTAGAGGCCGACCAGGTCGACCTCCGGCCCCAGGTGCAGTGCACTCTGCCACGCCGCCAGCGTGTCCTGGATGCGCAACGACGTCTGCGGGAAGGTCCGCGTCAGCTCGCCCACCTGCTGGGTGATCGCCGCGCCGGTGTAGAAGAGCACGAACCCCAGCGCCACCAGCGTCACCGAGTAGGTCAGCGCGACCAGCGTCGGGCGCGGGATGAGCAGCCGTTCGTGCAGGAAGCGCACGACGGGGGAGAGGATGAAGGCGAGCAGCCAGGCGAGGAAGACGATCAGGATGATCTGGCTGAATCCGCCCAGGACGTCGAGCACGACCCGCAGCAGGAGCAGCCCCACATACGCCGAGGCGAGGACCAGGAAGATCAGCAGCCAGCGCCGCTCGCGAGGGCCGATCCCGCCCGCCGGCGGCTCGAGCGACATCAGCGCGTCCCGATCCCCACTGCGTCGTGCACCTGGCGCATGGTCTCCGCCGCGATCGGGCGCACCTTGGCGGCGCCTGCGGCCAGCACCTCCTCGACGAGGCCCGGGGTGGCCGCGAGCTCGGCCCGCCGGTCGCGCATCGGTGCGAAGAAGTCGATGATCCGCTCCGCCAGCAGGCGCTTGGTGTCCACGCAGCCCGTCAGGGCGGTGCGCTCGCCCTCCCAGATCTGCAGGTAGTCGCCACCGAAGAAGCGATGCAGCTGGCAGACGTTGCAGATCTCCGGACGGCCCGGGTCGGTGCGCCTGATGCGCAGCGGGTCGGTCACCATGCTCATCACCAGGCGCCGGATCTCGTCGGGCTCTGCGAAGATCGGGATGGTGTTGCCGGCCGACTTGCTCATCTTCTGCGCGCCGTCGGTGCCGAGCACCACCGGCACCTCGGTGAAGACCGCCTGCGGCTCCGGAAAGATGGTCCCGTAGCGGCGATTGAAGGCGCGCACGATCTCGCGCGAGAGCTCCAGGTGGGCGGCCTGGTCCTTCCCGACCGGCACGCTGGTCGCCTTGTAGATCACGATGTCGGCAGCCTGCAGGACGGGGTAGTCCAGCAGCCCCATGCTGTTCTCGACGCCCTGCTGGCGCTTCTCCTTGTAGGTCGGCGTGCGCTCGAGCCAGCTCACCGGGACGACGGTGTTGAAGATCCAGCACAGCTCGGCGTGCTCCGGGACGTCGGATTGGCGGATGAGCGCGCACCGATCCGGGTCGAGGCCGACCGCCAGCAGGTCGAGCACCATCTCGTGCGTCAGGCGGCGCAGCTCCTCGCCGTCGTGGACGGTCGTCATGGCGTGGTAATCCACGATGGCGTAGATCGCGTCGTAGCGATCCTGCATGGCGACGTAGTTGGCCTGCGCGCCCAGGTAGTTGCCGAGGTGGGAGGCACCGGACGGTTGGATCCCGCTGAACACGCGCTCACGCTCCGCCGTCGGCTGCATCAGGCTGCCGAGTCTAGCGCAGCCCGCGGCGCCGGCTGAAGCGCGGATGGCCGCGGGGTAGAATCCGTGCTCTCCCGGAGGCAGACGAGCTGATCGAGACAAGCGACTGGACGCCGGCGGCCGACCCTGCTCGCCGCATCGGTCACAGCGTCGAGTTCCACGCGGCGCTCGGATCGACGAACGACCGCGCGCGCGAGGCGCTGACCGAGCCGCACGGCGACGGTCGCGCCATCGTCGCTGACGTCCAGCTCGCGGGACGCGGCCGGCGCGGCCGCAGCTGGGCCTCGCCACCCGGCGCCAATCTTCTCGTCAGCGTCCCGTTTCGGTTGCGGCTTGCCGCCGACAGGGCCGGCATGATCGGGCTGGCTGCCGCGCTCGCGGTGCGCCGCGCCTGCGCCCCCGCGACGCGCGTCTGGATCAAGTGGCCGAACGACATCGTGGACCGCGATGGTGCCAAGCTCGCCGGACTGCTCGTCGAGACCGCCGTCGTCGGCGATTCGCTCGCGCATGCGGTCGTGGGCGTCGGGATCAACGTCAACTGGCCGGTGGCCGACATGCCGCGTGAGATCAGGGCAATCGCGTCATCTCTGTGCGAGCACGCCGGCCACACGGTCGACCGCGTCGCGCTGCTCGAACGGCTTCTCGCAGCGTTGGATGAGGAGATCCGCGATCTCGAGCGCGGCATCTCGCCGGTTGCGCGCTTTGCCGAGGCGTCGTGGCTCGACGGGCGCGACGTGATGCTGGCCAGCGGCGACAGGGAGGTCGTCGGGACCGTGGCCGGCCTCGACGCCGACGGCGCGCTCCTGCTCGACACGCCGGAGGGCAGGCGCTCGTTCTCGGTGGGCGAGGTGCAGCGGGTGCGTCCCGCGCTGGGCGGCAAACCCGCCGAGCCCGTCGGACCGACGCGCGAAGGGCGCGGCTGATGCTCGAGCCGCGCCCCAGTGGTACACCCGGTTCGGCGGGGGACCCGGACCTCGACGCCGTCATCGCCGCGCAGCGCGAGCGCGCGGCGTTCGAGGTGCTGTACCGCCGCTACGCGGCGCGGGTGTATGGCTACGCGTTCTACCAGTTGCGCGACCACCACGACGCGGAGGACGTTACCGAGCGGATCTTCCTCGCCGCCCTGGGTGGAATCGAGCGATACGCCGATCGCGGGTCGACCTTCAGGGCCTGGCTGTTCCGGATCGCTCACAACACGGTGGCCAACGCGCATCGTGCCAGGGCGCGGCGTCGACACGACACGCTGCCGGACGAGCCTCCGTGGCCCGACCCGGATTCCGACCCGGCGAGCCTGGTGACGCGAGCCGACGAGTTGAACGCGGTGCTGCGTGCGCTCGGCGAGCTGCCCGAGGAGCGACGGCAGGTGGTGCTGCTGCGCTTCGTCGACGGCCTTTCGGCGTCCGAGATCGGCGAGGTGCTGGACCGTTCCCCGGGGGCGGTTCGCGTCCTGCTGCACCGCGCGCTGCGCGACATCGCCGCACGGGTCGGGGTGTAACGCGGCGTCGGTTCGGGTGTTTGGATAGCATGGGGGGCCCGTACGACGCCGCAGAGGACCGCCTTGACGCTTCCCGCCACTCCCGCCGAACGCATCGACGCCATCGTGTCGGCCCTCCTCGAGGGGGTGCCCCGAGCGGCGGGCGATCTCGGTGAGGTGGCACGGCTGGTCCACGCGGCGCTGCCCCCGATGCCGCCGAGCGCCGAGTTCGACCGGCGGTTGCGTGCCCGCCTGTGGCGACCCCGCGCGGCCCCGCGCCTCGTCGATCGCGTCGCCGTCGCGCGGCGGGAGCTGGGTCGCACGGGGCTCATCGCCGCGGGAGCGCTCTCCTCGGCGGCGGTCGGGTTCACCGCGCTCGCGCTCTGGCACGGGATGCGGCGGCAGCCGGCAGGCCGGCTGCTGCATCGCTGAGGCAGCGGAGTGCCGATCAAGTTCCCGTTCAGCCGCCGTCGCGCCGGGCCTGCCGACGCCTGGACGAAGTGCCCGAGCTGCGACGCGCAGGTGTTCAACCGCCAGCTGGAGCGCGACCTGCGCATCTGCCCGACCTGCGGGCACCACTTCCGGATGTCGATCGGGGAGCGCATCGATCTGCTTCTCGACGGCGACAGCTTCGAGGAGCGCGATGCCGGACTGGAGTCGGTGGACCCGCTCGTCTTCGTCGACCAGAAGCCCTACCCGGATCGGCTCGAGGCGTCTCGCGTCAAGACCGGCCTGCGTGAGGCGGCGGTCTGGGGGGTGGGCCGCATCGACGGCCATCGGGTCGCCATCGGCCTGTTCGACTTCCGCTTCATGGGCGGGTCGATGGGCAGCGTGGTGGGGGAGAAGGTCGCGAGGTGCTTCGAGACGGCGCTCGTCGAGCGCATCCCCGCCGTGGTCGTCTCGGCATCGGGCGGCGCCCGCATGCAGGAGGGGACGCTCTCCCTGCTCCAGCTGGCCTCGACCACCGCGCCCCTCACCCGCCTGGATGCCGCCGGCATCCCCTTCATCAGCGTCCTGACCGATCCGACCACCGGCGGGGTGCTGGCAAGCTTCGCCAGCCTGGGTGACGTGATCATCGCCGAGCCGCGGGCGCTGATCGGCTTTGCGGGGGCGCGCGTCGCCAGCGGCACCGTCGGCGAGGAGCTGCCGGACGGCTTCCAGACCTCGGAGTTCCTGCTCGAGCACGGCTTCGTCGACGCGGTCGTGCCGCGCAACGAGCTGCGCGCCACGCTGGCACGCCTGCTGCGCCTGCTGCCGGTCGCTGCGGCCGACGACCGCTCCGCGGCGGAGGCGGAACGCGGCTGGGGACCGATCGGCGTCCTGTCCGGGATCGCCGAGCGCGTCGGCGGCGCCGTCTCCGAGACGGTGGGGCTCGAGGTGGAGGAACCTCCCTCGAACGGAACGACGCCGGTGCGGCCGCCGACGGCGGCGGAGCACGACCGATGACGCAGGCCCCCGCAGTCGAGCGACCTGGCGCGGAGGAGGCATGGGCTCGCGTGCAGCTCGCGCGACACGCGCAGCGACCGCGCACCCTCGACCTCGTTCCGCGGATCTTCGAGGACTTCCTCGAGCTGCACGGCGACCGCGCCTTCCGCGACGACCCCGCCATCGTCGGCGGACCGGCGCTGCTCGACGGCCATGCCGTGATGGTCATCGGTCATCAGAAGGGAAACGACACCGAGTCGCACATCGCGCGCAACTTCGGCTCGCCGCACCCCGAGGGCTTCCGCAAGGCCCAGCGTCTGATGCGGCTGGCGGACAAGCTCGGCATTCCGCTGATCACGTTCCTGGACACGGCCGGCGCGTTCCCCGGCGCGGCCGCCGAGGAGCGCGGGCAGGCCGAGGCGATCGCCACGTCGATCAAGCTCATGACCGGCCTGCAGGTCCCGATCGTGACGGTGGTGCTGGGCGAGGGCGGTTCCGGCGGCGCTCTGGCGATCGGCGTGGGCGACGCCGTCCTCGCCCTCGAGAACTCGGTCTACTCGGTCATCTCGCCGGAAGGATGCGCCTCGATCCTGTGGCGTTCGCCCGAAGCGGCGCCACAGGCGGCAGCCGCGATGCGGATGACGGCGGTCGAGCAGCGCGATCTCGGCGTCGTGGACGTGGTCGTCGCCGAACCGAACGGCGGCGCGCACCTCGACCACGCCGCCACCGCGCTCGTCGTGAAACGGGCCATCCTGTCAGCGCTGGCGCGCATCAGCCGGCTCGACACCGAGACGCTGCTCGCGACGCGCTATGCTCGGCTGCGCGGCGTGGCGGTCTATCGCGAGACGGACGTTCACCCGCGCATTTCTCCCGAACCCGCGTCGCTGCGCCGCCGCATCGGGCGGCTGCTGCACCTGCCGGGAATCCCGCGCCGGCCGCGCTGGAGCGAGGTCTGGCCCGGCGGCGAGGATCCGAACGACACTGAAGGAGGCGCATGACCGAGGCGGATCGCACCCTCGACGTCGTGCACGAGATCGGAGCGCGGCTGATTCCCGAACTGTCGGAGCGGCTGCGGCGCCACGGGCTGGGCGAGATCGAGGTGCGCTCGGGCGACCTCCGGCTGCGTGTGAGCGGCGGCGCGGCGACCTCCGCCCCGCGCCCCGATGCGACACCGGCAGCGGCGGCCAATCCTTCCCCGACGCCGGCCCAGTCGCCCGATGGGGTGTCGTCTCCCGCGGTCGGCTATTTCATGTACGGCGACACGCTCGGTCCCGGCCTGGCCGTCGAGAAGGGCGACACCCTTGGCCACGTCGACGTCCTCGGCGTGCGACACGACGTGCGCGCGCCGCGCACGGGCGTGGTGCGGAACCTCGTGGCGGAGACCGGCGAGGCGGTCGAGTACGGGCAGACGCTGCTGGAGCTGGAGCCGGCCAGGTGAGCGTGGCGCTGCTCTTCTCGCCGCAGGGCTCGCAGGAGCTCGGCATGGGACGGGAGCTGGCCACTTCGTCGAGCGCCGCGCGCGAGATCTTCGAGATGGCCGATGCGACGCTCGGCTGGAGCGTCTCCGACCTCGCCTGGCACGGCCCGCGCGAGCGGCTGGACGACACGCGCCAGACGCAGCCATGCCTTCTCACCGCATCGGTGGCGTCGATGGCCGCACTGCGCGATCGCATGCCTCAGCTCGCTCCGGCGTTCGTGGCCGGCCACTCGGTGGGCGAGTACGCGGCGCTGGTGGCTGCGGAGGTGCTCCCCTTCGCCGACGCGCTGCGCCTCGTCTCGCTGCGCGGGGAGCTCATGTCACGCGCCGGCGACGGCGCGGCCCTGGGCGGCATGGCCGCCGTGCTCGGGCTCGAGCGCGACGCCGTGCAGCAGGTCGTGGACAGCGCCGCGAGACCCACCGAGCTGGTGGTCGCCAACGACAACGCGCCCGGCCAGGTGGTCATCTCGGGGGAGACCGCGGCGCTCGAGGCGGTCGAGGACGCGCTGCGCGCCGCCGGCGCCAGGCGCGTGGTCCGGCTGCGAGTCAGCGGCGCGTTCCACTCGCCGCTGATGGCGGGCGTGGGCGAGAAGCTGGCCGAGGCGTTCGGGGGCGTCACCTGGAAGGACGCGCGCGTTCCGGTGGTGAGCAACGTGACCGCCGAGCCGACGAGCGACGCCGTCATGTTGCGCGGCCTTCTCGCCGAGCAGGTCCGCTCGCCGGTGGAGTGGGTGGCGTCGGTCCGGCGCATGGCCGCGGACGGTGTCGACACCTTCGTGGAGTGCGGCCCGGGAAGCGCCCTGTCCGGGATGGTCCGGCGCATCGCCGCCGAGGCGACTGCCCTCAACGTCTCCGACTCTGCGACGCTCGAGGCGACCGCGACCGCGCTGTCCGACGCGCGGATCGGCGTGGCCCGCTGATGTTCGGCAAGATCCTGATCGCGAACCGCGGCGAGATCGCCGTCCGCATCCTTCGCGCCTGCCGCGATCTCGGCGTGCCGGCGGTGGTCGCCTACAGCGAGGCGGACCACGACACGCTGGCGGTCAGGATGGCCGATGAGGCGGTCTGCATCGGTCCGGCCGAGGCGCGCCGCAGCTACCTCAACCAGCCTGCCGTGGTCTCCGCGGCACTCATCTCCGGCTGCGACGCGGTCCACCCCGGCTACGGCTTCCTGAGCGAGGACCCGGGGTTCGCCGAGGTATGCGCCGCCCACGACCTCGTCTTCATCGGCCCGCGTGCGGAGGTCCTCGAGCGTTTCGCCAGTAAGTACGCCGTGCGCCGCATGCTGGGGGCCAACGGCCTGCCGACCGTGCCGGGCAGCCGCGGCATCGTGACCGACCTGGGTGATGCGCTGGCACAGGCCGAGGAGGCGGGCTACCCCGTCCTGCTGAAGCCATCGGCCGGCGGCGGGGGGCGGGGGATGCGGCTGATCCGCTCCCCGCGCGAGATGGAGACGAGCCTGCCGCTCGCGCGCTCGGAGGCGCAGGCCGCGTTCGGCGACGACTCGATCTACTTCGAGAAGTGGATCGAGGAGAGCCGTCACGTCGAGGTGCAGGTGCTCATCGACAGCTACGGAAACGGCATCCAGATCGGCGAGCGCGACTGCAGCGTGCAGCGGCGGCATCAGAAGATCATCGAGGAGGCCCCGTCGCCGGCCATGGACGACGCGACGCGCGAGCGGTTGCGCGACGTCGCCATTCGCGCCGTCGTCGCCGCGGGCTACGAGAGCGCCGGGACGCTCGAGTTCCTGCTCGACGAGCGCGGGAACTTCTACTTCATCGAGATCAACTGCCGCATCCAGGTGGAGCATCCCGTGACCGAGATGCTGAGCGGCATGGACCTGATCGCGGAGCAGATCCGGCTGGCTGCCGGCGAGCGCCTGACGGTCGCCCAGGAGGACGTCCAGCTGCGCGGACACGCCATCGAGTTCCGCATCAACGCCGAGGACGCCGGCGACAACTTCGCGCCGCAGACCGGGCTCATCGAGTCGCTGCAGCTGCCCTCCGGTCCCGGCGTGCGGGTGGACACTCACCTGTTCCAGGGTTACGAGGTGCCGCCGTTCTACGACTCGCTGCTTGCCAAGCTGATCGTGTGGGGCGAGGACCGCTCGCAGGCCCTGGCTCGTTCGCGCCGTGCGCTCGCCGAGTTCGAGATCGGTGGCATCCGCACCAACCTGCCGTTTCACCGCGGCATCGTCGACAACGCGGCCTTCCTCGACGCCGAGGTGAGCACCAACCTGCTCGACCGCGTCGGCGCGGCCGCGTTCGTGACCGAGTCGTGACCGAGACCGATGGAGACCAGCACAGCCCGATGACCTCCGACACGTCCCGTCCGCCCGCGCACGACGCAGCCGTCCGTCCGCCGCTCCCCTGGGAGGCGGCCGAGATCATGCGCGTCATCCCGCATCGCTACCCGTTCCTGCTCATCGACCGCGTGGTGGAGCTGGACCCCGGACGCCGCGTGGTGGCGATCAAGAACGTCACCGCCAACGAGCCGCAGTTCACCGGGCACTTCCCGGAACGGCCGATCATGCCCGGCGTGCTGACGGTCGAGGCGCTGGCACAGGCCGGAGCCGTCGCGGTGCTCAGCCTTGCGGAGAACCGAGGCAAGCTGGCGCTGTTCGCCGGCATCGACGACTGCCGCTTCAAGCGCACGGTGCTGCCGGGCGACACGCTGCGACTCGAGGTCACCGTCGAGAAGCTTGCGCGGCTCTTCGGGCGTGCCTCCGCGGTCGCGACGGTGGACGGCGAGGTCGCGGTCAGCGCCACCCTCTCGTTCGTGATCCCCAGGGACCAGTCGATCGCCGGAGGCCGCGTGGATGGCTGAGCAGCGACGCGTGGTGGTGACCGGCATGGGTGCCGTGACGCCGCTCGGCAACGACGTGCCCACCTTCTGGGCCGGGCTGGTCGAGGGCCGGAGCGGGATCCGACGCATCTCGCGCTTCGACCCGGCGCGCGTGGCGAGCAAGGTGGCCGGAGAGATCCGCGACTTCGACGCGACCGCGGTCATGGACCGCAAGGAGGTGCGTCGCAACGACCGCGTGGTGCACTACGCCTGGGCCGCCGCGGTCGAGGCGCTTCGCGACGCCGGGATCGAGAATCCCATCACCGACGAGCGGCTCTCGGAGCGCACCGGCGCGATCGTGGGCACCGGCATCGGCGGCATCAACACGCTGGTGCGCGACGTCATCGAGGCGCACGAGCTCGGTCCGGAGCGCGTCGGACCGTTCCTCGTCACGGCCATGATCCCCGACATGTCCGCCGGGTTCATCGCCATCCAGGCCAACCTGCGGGGGCCGAACTACGCCACCGTCAGCGCCTGCAGCAGCTCGAACCACGCCATAGGCTCGGCCCTCGACATCATCCGTCGCGGCGCCGCCGACGTGATGCTGGCCGGTGGCGCCGAGGCCGGGATCGGCGAGATCCCGGTCGCTGCCTTCAGCGCCATGCGGGCGCTCTCGACCAGGTGCAACGACGAGCCCGAGCGCGCATCGCGGCCGTTCGATGCCGAGCGCGACGGCTTCGTGATCGCCGACGGCGCGGGGATCCTCGTCTTCGAGGAGCTGGAGCATGCTCGAGCCCGCGGCGCCCGCATCCACGCCGAGCTGATCGGCTATGCCGCGACCGATGACGCGTCGCACATCACCCTCCCCGCACCCGGCGGTCGCGGTGCGGCGAGCAGCATGCGCGGTGCGCTCGACGACGCCGGCATGCGACCCGATGAGATCGGCTACATCAACGCTCACGGCACCAGCACCGGCCCGAACGATCGATCGGAGACGGCCGCCATCAAGACAGTCTTCGGAGAGCAGGCCTACCGCGTGCCGATCTCCAGCACCAAGTCGATGACCGGACACCTCATGGGGGCCGGCGGCGGCATCGAGGCGATCGCCTGCGTCCGGGCGCTCGAAGAGGGGATCCTGCCACCGACGATCAACTACGAGCATCCAGACCCCGACTGCGACTTGGACTATGTGCCGAACGTGGCGCGCGAGGTACCGATCCAGACCGCCATGAGCAACTCGTTCGGCTTCGGCGGACACAACGCCACGATCATCTTCCGCAGGTGGGACCGATGAGCGGCATCGACGACCGCATCGCGCCGCTGCTGGCCGCGGTTGACGGAGTCGCGCCGGCCTTCGCCGCCAGCGGGCTCGACGAGATCGAGCTCACGGTCGGCGAGATCGAGGTGCGCCTTGCGCGCCCCCGCGCGGTCAGCAGCGCACCCGTGCCCGCGGCTGCCCCCGCAACGCCGTCTGCGCCGGGACCTGCCTCGCCATTCGGCGAGCCGTCGGCCGGCATGCGGTTCGTCGCGGCGCCGCTGACCGGCGTCTGGTACTCGGCACCGTCGCCCGGGGCGCGGGCCTACGTCACCGAAGGCGCGGAGATCGCGGCCGGCCAGGTCATCGGCCTGATCGAGGCGATGAAGCTGTTCAACGAGATCAAGTCGGACGTCGCCGGCAAGGTGATCCGCATCCTCGTCGAGAGCGGGACGCTGGTGAAGCGCCAGCAGCCCCTCCTCGAGATCGATCCAGGCTGACGCGGCCAACGCAGGCGAGAGGAGTTCCAGAGTGGCGCCGAATGCTGTGATCACCGGATGGGGGATGTACGCGCCCGCGCGCGTGATGACCAACGACGAGCTCTCGAAGCTGGTCGAGACCAGCGACGAGTGGATCGCGTCCCGTACCGGGATCCGCGAGCGCCGCATCGCCGCTGACGACGAGACGACCTCGACCCTTGCCACCAACGCGGCTCGCGACGCGCTCGCCGTCGCCGGGCTCGACGCCGCGGACCTCGACCTGGTGATCGTCGGCACCTGCTCGCCCGACTACCCGCTGCCGGCGACCGCCGTCCTCGTCGCGCGCGACCTCGGCGCGTCCCGTGCGGCGGGCTTCGACGTGCAGGCGGCCTGCTCGGGCTTCCTGTTCGCGCTCGCGACGGGCGCCGGGTTCGTGCGCAGCGGCATGTACCGCAACGTGCTGGTGATCGGAGTCGAGATCCTCAGCCGGTTCATCGACTGGACCGATCGCAGCACCTGCGTGCTCTTCGGTGACGGCGCGGGCGCAGTCGTCCTGAGCGCCAGCGACGAGCCGGGCGGCCTGATCGGCGTCGACATGTTCACCGATGGCCACGGCGCCGAGGCGATCATCGTCCCCGCCGGCGGAACGGCGTGTCCGGCCTCAGCCGACACGACGTCGGGAACCGGCCACTTCATCCACATGGCCGGCAGCGACGTGTATCGCTACGCGACCAGGCAGATGGCGGACTCGACGCTGGCGGCGCTGCGCGCCGCCGGAATGACCGTGGGCGACGTCGATCAGTTCATCTATCACCAGGCGAACCTGCGCATCATCAACAGCGTCGGGAAGGCGCTCGGCATCCCCGAGCAGAAGGTGTTCGTCAACATCGAGAAGTACGGCAACACCTCGGCCGCATCCGTCCCCATGGCCCTCGTCGAGGCGGTCGCCGCGGGACGCGTGAAGCGCGGGGACCGGATCCTGATGGCGGCCTTCGGGGCCGGCTATACCGCCGGCGCGGCGGTGCTCGAGTGGACCGCCGACCCCGAGCGAGCCTTCCTGGCGCCCGGGTCGCAGACGCGGCTCGGCCAGCCGCAGCGCGACGCGTCGCACGTCGCGGTCGCGGGCTGATGTTCGACCTGGGCGGCAAGGTCGCCCTGGTCACCGGCGGCTCGCGCGGTCTTGGCCGCGCCATCGCGCTCGCGTTCGCGGGCCAGGGCGCCGACGTCGCCGTCAACTTCCGCGGCAATGCCGCTGCCGCGGAGGAGGTTGCCGCGGCGATCGCCGCCCTCGGGCGGCGGACGGTGACCATTCAGGGCGACACGTCGGCGGGGCGCGAGGCGTGCGAGGCGATCGTCAAGGCGGCCATCGAACAACTCGGCAAGGTCGACATCCTGGTGAACAACGCCGGGATCACGCGCGACGACCTGCTGATGCGCATGTCGGCCGGCGCCTGGGACGACGTGATCGCCACCAACCTGTCGGGCCCCTTCTGGATGACGCGCGCCGTCGCGCGACCGATGATGAAGGCCCGATCCGGTCGCATCATCAACATGAGCTCGGCTGCCGGCCGGATGGGCAACCCCGGCCAGGCGAACTACGCCGCCGCCAAGGCGGGGCTGATCGGCCTCACCAAGACCACGGCTCGCGAGCTGGCCTCGCGCGGCATCACCTGCAATGCCCTCGCACCCGGGCTGATCGAGACCGATCTGACCTCCGACCTGCCCGAGGCCGCCACCGAGGCATTGAAGTCCATGACGCCGCTCGGCTACATCGGCAGCGTGGACGACGTGGCCGCCGCCGCCGTCTACTTCGCCTCGGACGAGGCGCGGTACGTCACCGGACAGGTGCTCGGCGTTGACGGCGGCATCGTGATGGGCTCCTGAGACGACGGTCAGCGTGCGCCCGCCTGCCGGGCGAGACCCGGCAGGACACTTGCTGCACAATGAGCGACAGGCCCCCAGTGCATCGGTACCAAGGAGAGAAACCCTGATGTTGACGCTGCGCTCACTGCTGCGTCCGACCCGCGTGGTCGACGCCCACTGCGACGTTCCATGTGGCATCTACGATCCCGCACAGGCGAGGATCGAGGCCGAGTCCTGCTACAAGATCATGGAGAAGTACAACGCGAGCAGCGACGACGTCTTCCGCGCGCGCTGCATCCACGTCAAGGAGGAGCGGGCCGAGCTCGCCAAGCACCACATCGACGTGCTGTGGAGCGACTACTTCAAGCCGGAGCACCTCGAGCAGTTCCCCGACCTTCAGCAGACATGCTGGCAGGCCGCGAAGCAGTGCTCGGAGGTGAAGCACAGCATGAACGTCGAGGATGCGAGCAAGCTGCTCGGCCTGATCGACAAGATCGACCAGATGTGGCAGGCGACCGGCGGTCCGGAGAAGACGCGCCTCGCCAAGCAGACCGCCTGAGGCCGACGTGTCTCGGAAGAGGGGAGCCCGGCGACCCCTCTTCCTCTATTCCGCCCTCGGCATGGTCGCCCTCGCGGCCCTGGCCTCGCGAGTGACCGATGCGGTCGCGGTGCGCGGCCGCTCGATGAGCCCGGCATTGGCGCCGGGCGACCTGCTGCTCGTGGAGCGGCTCACCTTTCGCCTGCGGCCGCCGCGCGCCGGGGAGGTCGTCCTGGCCTTTGACCCGCGACAGGGAGGACGCGAGCTGATCAAGCGCGTGGCGGAGGTCGACGCTGACAGCGTGGCGCTTCTCGGCGACGCCCCCGGAAGCTCCGATTCCAGGTCGTTCGGCCGGGTCCCGCTGGAGCAGATCCGGTGGCGCGTCGCGCTGCGCTACTGGCCGCTCGCGCGCTTCGGCCGCGTACCGGCCGCGCCGCGGCGTCGCTCGGCAGGGCCGTCGGAGCCAGTGGAGCCGCTCGGCGGTGAGCCGGCGTGCTCCACCTTCGGCGACCTGGTGGTCGCCTTCGACGGGGACTGAGCCTTCCTAGGGACAGCCGCACAGGGACGCGATGGCGTCGACACACCGCTCACGATCCGACGGCAGCAGATCGACGCCGGCTCCGGCCTCCGCCGCGACCAGGTGCTCGATCCCGGCTCCGGGGCGCACGGAGATGCGCGCGCCGGGAGATCGGTGGCGCAGGAAGCCGATCACGGGTCCCAGGCCGGCATCGCCGTACTCCTGACGGATCGCGCCCGTGTCGACGACCACCAGCTGCGGGCTGCGAAGGATGACCGCCTGGTGGAGCCGCGCGGCGTCGTTGTAGAAGAACGCGATCGCGCCGGCCAGTCGAGCGTCCAGCCGCGCGGCAAGCTCCCGGTCGCGGGTGAGGCAGTAGACGATCGACTCGGCCATCGGCGAAGAGCCTACTACGGCGGTCGCGGACGGTGGCGCCTCGAGGCCGCCACGGTAGCCGTCACCGCCGGCCGGCCGTAGAATGAACCGCCCATGAGCACCACCCTGCCGTCGCGCAGCCGCGACCGCGACCTCACCATCGGCCGTCACCAGGCCCTTGGCAGCATGCTGGGCCGCGTCTGGCCGGTGGACCAGGTGGGAGTCGAGGAGCGCGCGGCGAGCCTCGCCAAGCGGAGTATCAAGCGCGAGGCGAAGCTGTGGGCGCTCGACCTGGTGATCCGGATGATGGATCTCACCACCCTGGAGGGGAAGGACACGCCGGGCAAGGTCCGCGCCCTGGCCGGCAAGGCGAGGCGCCCGGACCCGACGGATCCGTCGATCCCGTCCGTCGCCGCGCTGTGCGTCTATCCGAACATGATCGAGACGGCGCGCGAGGCGCTGGCCGGCTCCGGCGTCAAGGTCGCCAGCGTGGCGACCTACTTCCCCAGCGGCCAGGCGCCGCTCGACGTGAAGCTGAACGATGTGCGCGACGCGATCGCCCTGGGCGCGGACGAGATCGACATGGTCATCGATCGCGGCGCCTTCCTGTCGGGTGACTACGGCCGCGTCTACGACGAGATCGTGGCCGTCAAGGAGGCGTGCGGGGAGACGCACCTCAAGGTCATCCTGGAGACCGGCGAGCTCGAGACCTACGACAACGTCCGCCGCGCATCGGTCCTGGCCATGGCCGCCGGCGCGGATTTCATCAAGACCAGCACCGGCAAGGTGCAGCCGGCCGCGACGCTGCCGGTCACGCTGGTCATGCTCGAGGCGATCCGCGACTTCTACCAGCAGACCGGCCGCGCGGTGGGTATGAAGCCGGCCGGCGGCATCCGCACCGCCAAGGAATCGATCGCGTACCTGACGCTGCTGTACGAGACGCTGGGGCCGGACTGGATGACGCCGGATCGCTTCCGCTTCGGGGCCTCCTCGCTCCTCAACGACGTGCTGATGCAGATCCGCAAGGAGCGCAGCGGCAGGTACAGCGGCGGCGACTACTTCACGCTCGACTAGGCCGATGCAGGTCGCGCCTCGCACCATCCAGATCTGGTCCGACATCGGCTGTCCGTGGGCGCACGCCGCGGTGTGGCGACTGCACGACGCCCGGCGTCGCCTTCGATTGACCGATACGGTCCGCTTCGAGCACCGCGTCTTCCCCCTGGAGCTGTTCAACTCCGAGCCGACGCCGCGCGTGGAGCTCGACGCCGAGTGGCCGGTGATCGCCGCGCTGGCGCCGCGCGCCGGCTGGCGGGCATGGGTGGCCGCGCCGGAGACGTGGCCGGTGACCATGCTCCCGCCGATGGAGGCGGTCCAGGCGGCCGCCCTCCAGTCCGCGCGGGCGGCCGAGGAGCTCGACCGGGGGCTGCGCCGAGCGTTCTGGGGAGAGAGCCGCTGCATCAGCCTGCGCCACGTCATCCTCGAGGTCGCCAACGAGTGCGATGCGGTGGACGTGGGGGTGCTGGCAGCCGCGCTCGACGCGGGAACCGCGCGTCACCGCATCTTCGAGGACTGGGAGGTGGCCAAGGGCAGCGAGGTGCGCGGCTCCCCGCACATCTTCGTCCCGGACGGCGACGGCGTGCAGAACCCGGGCGTGGAGATTCACTGGGAAGGCGGTGACGGCGGGGGAGGCGGATTCCCGGTCATCGACCGGGACGACCCGGCAGCGTATGACGAGCTGCTTCTCCGCGCGGCGGCGCCATGACCTCACGGATCCGACCGCCGGCGCGTTGAACCGGCGTGCATCTACCGCCGTTCCAGCGCCTGCTCGATGACCACGCGGCTGAGCTCCATCGGTTCCTGACCGCCTGCGTCGGCCCCACCGACGCCGACGATTGCCTGCAGGAGACGCTCATCTCGGCGCTGCGCGCGTACCCGCGCCTCGCGCACACGGAGAACCTGCGCGGCTGGCTGTTCACGATCGCCCATCGCAAGGCGACCGATGCGGCTCGGCGCCGCGTGCGCCACCGAGCGCAGCACCTGGACGAGACGTCGGCGCCGTCGATCGGGCCGCACTCCTCGGCGGACGACGAGCTGTGGGCCGCCGTTCGAGCGCTTCCGGGAAAGCAGCGTGCGGCGGTGGTGCATCGGTATGTCTTCGACCTCGCCTATCGCGAGATCGGGGAGCGAATGGGAATCAGCGAGGAAGCCGCGAGGCAGAACGTGAGCGCCGGCCTGCGCCGGCTGCGCGTGGAGGTGAACCGATGAACGAGCTGAAGGGGCTGGGCGTCCTCGAGACCGATGCGAGCGCGGCGCTCGCCGCATTCCGACGACGCGCCGAGCGAGAGGGGCTGCTGGACGTCGCGTATGCGGAACTGGACTCGCCGCTCGGTCCGTTGGCGGTGTTCGTCACGCCGCGGGGCCTCGTTCGCCTCGCCTACGGGGCCCCGGACGCCGAGCTCCAGCGCGTCGCCGATGAGGTTTCGCCGCGCATCCTCGCGGCGCCCGAGCGTACCGACGAGGTGCGCCGCGAGCTGCAGGAGTACTTCGCGGGCCAGCGTCGAGGCTTCGAAACGCCGGTCGACTGGTCGCTTGTGCGCGGCTTCGCGACCGCAGTCCTGCACGCCACGGCACGCATCCCGTTCGGGAACGTGGCGACGTATCGCGACATCGCGGCCCAGGCGGGATCGCCGAACGCGTATCGCGCGGCGGGCAACGCGCTGGGATCGAACCCGATCCCCATCGTCGTCCCGTGCCACCGCGTGCTGCACGTGGACGGCGGCCTCGGCGGCTACACCGGCGGGCTCGACCGCAAGCGCTTCCTGCTTCACCTCGAGGGCGCGCTCGAGGACTGAGCGGTGATCCGTCGCGCGGCCTAGACTCCGGCTCGTGGCGATCTGCGCGGCCTGCGGCCGCGAAAGTCCGGACGATTTCGGCTTCTGTCCCTCGTGCGGCGCCGCGCTGGCGGTCGCACCGCCGCGGCGCGAGGTGCGCAAGGTCGTCACCGTCCTGTTCTGCGACCTGATCGGATCGACAGCGCTCGGCGACCGCACCGATCCGGAGATGCTCCGCATCCTGATGCGGCGCTACTACGAGACGACGCGCGCGGTGCTCGAGCGGCACGGGGGCACCGTCGAGAAGTTCGTGGGGGACGCGGTGATGGCGATCTTCGGCGTGCCGGTCGCGACCGAGGACGACGCCCTGCGCGCGGTTCGGGCGGCGGTCGAGATCCGTGACGTCGTGCGCTCGCTCGGGCTCGATGCCCGCATCGGCGTCAACACCGGCGAGGTCGTCTCCGGCGAGGGCGACACGCTCGTCACCGGCGATGCCGTCAACGTCGCGGCGCGACTCGAGCAGGCGGCCGGCGCCGGCGACGTGCTGCTCGGCCACGACACCGCGCGGCTGGTGCGCGACGCGGTGGACGCGGAGGTGGTCGAGCTGAGCGTCAAGGGCAAGCCGGACCCGATCGTCGCGCACCGACTCGTCGAGCTGCGGGCCGGCGCGGCGGGCGTGAGCCGCCGCATGGAGCGTCCGATCATCGGTCGCGCCCGCGAGCGCGAGCGCCTGCGCTCCGATTTTGCGGACGCCGCCGAGTCCCGCACGACCCGCCTCTTCACGCTGATCGGTCCGGCGGGCGTCGGCAAGTCCAGGCTCGTCGCCGACTTCCTGGAGCATGCTGCCGCGCAGGCGAC
Source organism: uncultured Chloroflexia bacterium (assembly GCA_963783725.1). Taxonomy (GTDB): domain Bacteria; phylum Chloroflexota; class Limnocylindria; order QHBO01; family QHBO01; genus CAWAOJ01. Next base: position 306,613 of record CAWAOJ010000002.1, read on the forward strand.
CGTGGCTCGCGGCCGTGCGCTCTCCTACGGCGACGGCATCACCTACTGGCCGCTGCTCGAGATCTTCGGCCAGCTGGGGATCGATCCCACGGACGCGATCCGCTCGTCGCCGGCCGATACCCAGCTCGCGTCGCGCGCGCTGCTCGAGCGCGTCGCCGAGGAGCGCCCGCTGATCGTCGTGATCGACGATATTCAGTGGGCCGAGCCGCCGCTCCTCGACCTCGTGGAGCACGTCGCCGACTGGTCACGCGACGCGCCCATCTTCCTGCTCTGCATCGCGCGGCCGGAGCTGCTCGACGTGCGGCCCGGGTGGGGTGGCGGCAAGATGAACGCCACGTCGATCCTGCTCGAGCCGCTCCCGGAGCTCGAGGCCGGCCGGCTTGCCGACGAGCTCCTGCGCGACATCGAGCTGCCGGCGGACACGCGCGAGCGGATCATGGCCATCGCCGAGGGCAATCCGCTCTTCCTGGAGGAGATGGCGGCCCTGGCGCGCGAGGCGCCCGGCCCGCTTGCCGCCGCCGTGCCGCCGACGATCCACGCCGTGCTCCAGGCCCGCCTGGACACGCTGAAGCCCGACGAGCGGGCCGTGATCGAGCGCGGCGCGGTCGAGGGGAAGGTGTTCCATCGCGGGGCGGTGACGGCCCTCGCCCCGACAGTCGATCAGGCATCCATCGGCCGCGATCTGATCGCGCTGGTGCGCAAGGAGCTCGTGCGGCAGGACCGATCACAGATCGAGGGCGACGACGCGTTCCGATTCCGGCACCTGCTGATCCGCGACACGGCGTACGACTCCCTTCCCAAGTCCGTGCGTGCCGACCTGCATGAGCGCTTCGCCACCTGGCTCGACCGACAGCAGATCGTGATGGAACGAGACGAGATCGTCGGCTATCACCTCGAGCGCGCGGTGGAGTACCTGCGCGAGCTCGATGAGATCCCCAGAGCCGATGCGCTGGCGGAGCGGGCGGCGCATCACCTCGGCAGTGCGGGCTCCGCGGCGATGCAGCGAGGCGACCTGCACGCCGCTCGCACGCTCCTCGGACGCGCGGTCGCGCTGCTGCCCGAAAGCCCGCACCGCCGCGCCCTGCTGCCCGACTTCATCGCGGCGCTTGCAGGCGCGGGGGACTCGAGCGCTCCCGCCTACCTCGACGAGCTCGAGCGCGGCGGCGCACTCGACCGAGCGAGGGCCACGGCGCTGCGCATCCTGACCGATCCGCTCGCTCGCGGCGACTCGGTCGAGTCGCTGTATCGAGGCCTCGCGTCGGCGCACGCGGTGGTGGAGGCCGACGGGACGCCGATGGACGTGGTTCGAAGTGACCAGGCGCGGGGGATCCTGTCCTGGCTCGCCTGCCGCGCCGACGACGCCGTAGCGGCGTATCGCCGCGCCTACGAGCGGCTGCGCACGCTGGGGCAGCCGGCGCTGCTGGCTCAGCTCGTGGAGTGGGTGGCCGCAACGGGCGCCTTCAGTGGCGCGACCGCAAGCGAGATGCGGGAGATCATCGACAGGATGGACGCCGACCTGCGTCCCACCGCCGGCCCGCTGCTCACGGCGAGCCTGGACGCGACGCGGGCTCGAGGCGCTTACTTCCGCGGCGAGATCACGGCCGACGAGGCGCGCGGAACCATTCAGCGACAGGCGACGCTGTTCCGAGAGATCGGCTCGGAGTTCGGCGAGCTCTCCGCGAGCAACTTCCTGGCGGTGATCGACGCCAGCGAGGGCGACGCCGTCGCCGCGGAGCGGCGTCGTGCGGAGATCGCGAAGGCCTATGGGCGCCTCAGATTCCTGCCGTTGCAGGCCAACGCACTTGCCGAATGGTCGCTCTCCCTCAGCCGCATCGGCGAATGGGAGCGTGCCCTGGCGGCAGTCGCGCAGGCGCGAGAGGTCGCGCGGCCTGATGACATCGCCGATGGGATCCTGATGGACCTGGCCGAGGCGTCCGCGCTGGGTGGCCGCGGCGACTACGCAAGCGCGCGGGAGCTGGTGGACCGCGCGCGGCGCAGGGCGGACGGGATCGTGATGGTTCTCCTCTCCGAGAACGTCGACTTCGTGGACGCCCAGCTGAGGCTCATGGCGGGCGACCCCGAGGAAGCGGCGCGAATCGGCCATCGGCTCGTGTCCGCGATCCGAGCGCGCGGCGGGCACCGCTGGGCCGATGCGCTTCAAGGACGGTTGGGGCTGGATCACGATACGGCCGGCGGAGTCACGCCCGCGGGTGCCTGACGTGGCACGTGGGATAATCGGCGGCACATGACCCTCACCAAGAAACCCGAGACCCGACCGGCGCCGGCCTCGTGGGGTCTCTCGAGCGGTACCCAGCTCCCCTGGGACTACGCACCGGCGCCCGAGGCGACCGATCACGTCACCATCCGTCGCGAGTACGGGCTCTTCATCGGCAACGAGTTTGTGCGTTCGCGCCCGAATCGCACGTTCGAGGTCATCAACCCGGCCACCGAGGAGCGGCTGGCCCGCGTGGCCCGCGCCTCGACCCGCGACGTTGACCGTGCCGTACGCGCCGCGCGCGGCGCGTACGACGGGACCTGGTCCCGGCTTCCGGGCAGCGAGCGGGCCAAGTACCTGTACCGCATCGCGCGGATCATCCAGGAGCGCAGTCGCGAGTTCGCCGTGGTCGAGACGCTCAACTCGGGCAAGCCGATCAAGGAGAGCCGCGACGTCGACGTGCCGCTAGCGGCGGCGCACTTCTTCTATTACGCCGGCTGGGCCGACAAGCTCGACTACGCCTTCCCGAACCGGCAGCCGCGGTCGCTCGGTGTCGCCGCGCAGGTGATCCCGTGGAACTTCCCGCTCATGATGCTGGCCTGGAAGATCGCTCCGGCGCTGGCGGCGGGGAACACGGTCGTGTTGAAGCCGGCCAGCACGACGCCGCTGACGGCCTACCTGTTCGCCGACGTCGTGCGCCAGGCTGAGCTCCCGCCCGGGGTCGTGAACATCATCACCGGGCCTGGCGAGATCGGGATGGACCTGGTTTCCCACCCGGACGTGAACAAGGTCGCCTTCACCGGCTCCACCGCGGTCGGCAAGATGATCGCGCGGGCAGTGGCCGGGACGGGGAAGAAGGTCACCCTCGAGCTGGGCGGAAAGGCCGCCAACATCGTCTTCGACGATGCGCCGCTCGACCAGGCGATCGAGGGCATCATCAACGGGATCTACTTCAACCAGGGCGAGGTGTGCTGCGCCGGCTCGCGGCTCTTCGTGCAGGAGAGCGTCTACGAGCCGTTGCTCGACAAGCTCAAGGCGCGGCTCTCGACCCTGCGCGTCGGCGACCCGCTGGACAAGAACACCGATGTCGGCGCCATCAACTCCGCGGCGCAGCTGGCGAAGATCACCGAGCTGGTGGAGAGCGGAATCGCCGAGGGGGCGGAGATCTTCCAGCCCGAGTGCCGCCTGCCGGAACGCGGATTCTTCTTCGTGCCGACGCTGTTCACCGGCGTCAGCCAGAGCCACCGCATCGCGCAGGAGGAGATCTTCGGTCCGGTGCTCTCGGTCCTCACCTTCCGCACGCCCGAGGAGGCGGTGGAGAAGGCGAACAACACGCCATACGGTCTTTCGGCCGGCGTGTGGACCGAGAAGGGGAGTCGCATCTTCAAGATGGTGGCGGCGATGCGGGCTGGCGTGGTCTGGGCCAACACCTTCAACCGCTTCGATCCGACGTCGCCGTTCGGCGGCTACAAGGAGTCGGGTTACGGCCGCGAGGGCGGCCTGCACGGGCTCGCCGCCTACCTGAACCTCGACGCATGAGCCCCCGCGCCTCGACCACGGCCAACGGCGAGAGATCCGCCGCCGACCGCATCGGCGTCCGCAAGACATACAAGCTCTACATCGCCGGCCAGTTCCCGCGCACCGAGTCGGGACGCGCCTACGAGGTGCTCGACGCGAAGGGCCGCCTGCTGGCGAACGCGTCGCGTGGCACGCGCAAGGACATCCGCGAGGCGGTGCGCGCGGCTCGCTCGGCGCTGCCGGGCTGGTCGGCCAGGACCGCCTACAACCGGTCGCAGATCCTGTATCGCATCGCCGAGCTGATGGAAGGCCGGCGCGACCAGTTCGTGGCCGAGGTGCAGGCGGCGCAGGGCCTCGGGCGGCGTCGCGCCACGCGGGAGGTGGACGCGGCCATCGATCGCTGGGTGTGGTACGCCGGCTGGGCCGACAAGGTGACGCAGGTGATCGGCTCGGTGAACCCGGTGAACGGACCCTACTTCAACTTCAGCGTGCCGGAGCCGACCGGCGTGGTGGGCCTGGTGGCGCCGGAGCAGTCCTCTCTGCTCGGGCTGGTGAGCCGGCTGGCGCCGGTGATCGTCGGCGGCAACACGGTCGTGGTCATCGCGTCGCAGACTCGTCCGCTGCCGGCGGTGACCCTGACCGAGGTGCTCGCGACGTCCGACGTTCCCGGTGGCGTGGTCAACGTGGTGACCGGCCTTCGTCGCGAGCTGGTGCCATGGTTGGCGGGGCACATGGACGTCAATGCCATCGACGCCTTCGGGGTCGACCCGTCAGACGCTGCCGCGGTCGAGGAGACGGCCGTCGAGAACGTCAAGCGCGTCGTGCCGCCGCCTGCGGACGGCCTCGAGCGCTACGACTGGCTCGCCGAGCGTGCCCAGTCGCCGTACCTGATCACCAACTACCTCGAGATCAAGACCGTCTGGCACCCCATCGGGTCCTAGGCCCCGTTGGCGCGTCGGGCGGCATCGGTCAGCCGATTCCGAGCCAGCCGGCGAGCGAGCTGCCCAGCAGCACCACCGTCAGGCCGATGACCAGCAGGGTGAGGCCCCACGCCAGCACGTTGAGCCAGGTCGGGTTCGTGTGGCGGCCCATGATGCGAGGGTTGTTCACCAGGCGCAGCATGAACACCAGGATGATCGGCAGCAGAATGCCGTTCAGGTTCTGGCTCAGGATGATCAGCCCGGTCAGCGGCATCCCCGGCACCAGCACCACCAGGGCGCCGATCACGATCAGCGCGGTGTAGAGGCCCATGAACACCGGCGCCTCGCTGAACCGACGCGACACGCCGGACTCCCAGCCGAACGACTCGCAGACGGTGTAGCTGGTGGTGAGCGGCATCACCGTCGCGGCCAGCACCGACGCACCGAACAGGCCGAGTGCGAACAGCCCGCCCGCGAACTGCCCGGCGATCGGCGCCAGCGCACGAGCGGCATCGTCGGCGGACTCCAGGTGGATGCCGGTGCCGAACAGCGTCGCGGCGGTGACCACGATGATGAACAGGGCGATGGCATTGGTCCACACCGCCCCCATGACCGCATCGGCCCGTTCGTAGCCCAGCTCCTCCGGGCCCAGGCCCTTGTCCGCGACCGACGACTGCAGGTAGAAGAACATGTACGGCGTGACGGTGGTGCCCACGGCGGCGACCATCAGCAGCAGGAAGCTCGGCTGGAAGTCGATCGTCGGGGTCACCAGCGAGCGGCCCACCATGCCCCAGTCGGGCCCGGCCACGAAGGCGCTGACGATGTACGCCACGAACACGATCGCCACCGACAGGAAGACCCTCTCGACCACCCGATACGAGGCGAAGACCACCAGCGCCCAAATGCCCGCGGCCACGACCGGCACGCTGATCCAGCGCGGCACGTTGAAGATCTCGAGCGCCGCGGCGGCACCGGCGAACTCGGCGGCGATGTTCGAGCCGTTGGCCACCAGCAGCACGACCATCGCGAACAGCGTCCAGCGAATCCCGAAGTCGTCGCGGATGAGGTCGCCCAGCCCCTGCCCTGAGACGGCGCCCATGCGGCCGGCCATCTCGAGCACGACGATGAGCAGGACCGTGGTGATCGGCAGCACCCACAGCAGGCGGAAGCCGGTCTCGGCCCCCATCACGCTGTAGGTGAAGATGCCGCCCGCGTCGTTGCCCGCCAGGCCCGCGATCAGACCGGGACCGAGGACCCCCAGGAAGGCGAGCACCCCTGACCGATGCACCCGGAAGTTGGGCAGGCGCTCCCGCACCGAGCGCTGCGCACGGCGCAGGGGCCGCGGAACGGCGAGGCGGGTCAACGCTCCTCCTGCGGGTCGAAGATCTCGGGGAGTCGCCGCCGCCAGCCCTCGCCCAGCGCGCGCTCGAACGCGTCGTCGACGGTCACGATGCCGAGCAGGCGACCGTCGGCGTCCACGACGGGCAGGGCGAGCAGGTTGTAGCGCGCGATCGCCGCTCCCACCTGCTCCGCGTCGAGGTCAGCGGCGACGGAGATCGGCTCGGAGCGCATGAAGTCGCGCACCGCGGTTTCGGGTCTGGCGATGATGAGGCCGCGGAGCGTGACGGTTCCCTGCAGGTGGCCCTCGCCATCGACGACGTACAGGTAGTACGCCCGGTCGGAGGGGGGAGCGAGCTCACGCAGCCGGTCGATCACCTGCGCGGCCGTCTCGTCCGGGCTGACCGTGATGAAGTCGGTCGTCATCAGGCCGCCGGCGGTCTCCTCGCCGTATGCGAGCAGCTCTCGCACCTCGTCGGCCTCCGCCGGCTGCATCAGCCCGAGCAGCTCGACCTGTCGCTCGTGCGAGAGATCCGCCATGAGGTCAGCGGCCTCGTCGGGGCCCATCTCCTCCAGGATGTCGGCCGCGCGCTCAGGGGGCAGCGCCTCGAGCACGTCGACCTGATCCTCGGCGTCGAGCTCCTCCATCACGTCCGCCGCGCGCTCGTCGTTGAGCGAGGCAAGGATCCCGGCGCGGTCGCGCGGCGCGAGCTGCTCCACGATGTGCGCGACGTCCGCGGGATGCAGAGTGGAAAGCGCCTGGTGCGGCACGCGCAGCTTGAGTGAGCTGACGCTCGACTCCACGGGGTCGACATCCTCCCACTCGATATAGTTCTCGACCTCGAGGCCGAGCGCGCGCGCCAGCCGCTCACCGGGACCGGACAGGCCGAGCCGGCGAAGGATGCCGGACAGGCCGACGTCGACCGCCACCAGTCGCAGGCGCCCACGCACCGGGGCGAGCTGGATGTCGTTGACCCGCACGATCTTGCGGCCCTCGACGTCCACGATCTGCTTGTCCTGCAGGTCCACCCAGGCCCTGATCTCGTTCGGACGCTGACGGAACGACGCGATGTTGATACTCGAGGTGTGCAGGCGCGCCCCGCTCGCGTCGAACGACTGGACGTCCGACCAGGGGAGGAAGATGTCGCGGCCGCCGGTGACGCGCACCACCAACCCGGTCACGGGCGGGTATCGCTCACCGAGCGCGACGATCAGGTCGCGCACCTTGCCGAACGGCTCGCCGTGCCGGTCGAGGACCGGCTTGCCGATGATCTGGCTGAGGAAGAGCATGAAACGACCACCTCGCTCTCGTCAGGTGCAGCGCACGTGAGCGGGTGGTCATCGGATCGCCGACCGGCCGCGTTCGCGAAGCTAGGCGGTCACCTCGTCGACCCGCCCGCCCCGGGCGCGGTCATTGCGTCTACTGGGTCCGGCGTCCACGTCGGTCGCACTGTGCCTCGCGTACGGTTTCCTGCTTCGCCCCCCGGGCGGCGCACATTGTAGTCGCACTCAGCTGCGAGCGGCCGCGTCGCGCGCACGCGCGCGATGACGCGCCACCTTGGCCTGGTTGCCGCAGGTGCGCATGTCGCACCAGCGGCGCCGGCCGGCCGGGGAGCGATCGACGAAGACGAATTGGCACAGGTCGTTCGCGCACACCCTCAGACGGTCCGCGGCGTCGTCGGCAAGGAAGTGGGCCAGCGAGCCCGCGATCGTCGCTCGTGCCTGGTCCAGCCGATCGCCGACCTGCGCGAAGTCGTAGCGCGCGCCCTCGGCGTCGACTCGCAACTGGTGGTAGTGCAGTCCGTGGCGCAGGATGTGATTGAGGTCGCGGATCTGGCCGGCCGTCGGCCGGCCGTCATGGGCAACACGCTCGCTGATGCCGCGGACGATGCTGCGCAGGTGACGAAAGCGTCCCAGGCGTCGCTCTGCCTCCACGCCGTCGCGGCGCAGCCGGCCCGCCTCGGCGGCACGAGCGCGGTCGCTGATCAGCCCGCGCTCCTTCAGCCAGGCGAGCAATGCCGCCGCGTCCGCGATGTGATCCACCGCGTCGCCGCGGTCCAGCTCGAGCGTGTTGGCGAACTCGGCGAACAGCTCGTCGGACTGCTCGGGCTCCATCGTGGCGTCGTGGTTGGGCACCGTCATGTAACCAGTATAAGGCACTTGACAAGTTACCGGCGGCCCCGTAGAGTGGTGTAACCAATAGAAATGGTTATAAAGGTTACAAACGTCGGAGGCCTCGTCATGCTGCTGCTGTGGATCGTGCTCGCCGTCGCCGTGCTCGGTGTGCTCTCCGCAGCGTTGGGCACGGACAGTCGATGGTCGGGCTCGCCCGAGCGTGACGGATGGCGCTCCTGAAGGAGGACAACATGACGAGCCTTTCCGCGCTCCACGCGGAGCTGCGTCAACGCGAGCTGCTCGATGACGCGCGATCGCGCCGCGTCCTGACGCGGCCGGTTCGCCACCGGACGGGTCGAATCTTCGGCCTGACGCTTCCGCGTCGTCGGCCGGCCGCGTCTCGCTGACGCCCATCACCGACAACTGAACAGCGGCCGGCCCCCGGGAGGGGCCGCGCCGCTGTCTAGAATGCGGGCATGCCCCGTCCGCGTCCCGTCACGCGCACCGTGGATGCGCCGATCAGCAACTTCGAGCTCGCGCGCATCTTCAACGAGATCGCGGACATGCTCGAGATCCTGGGCGAGGTGGTCTACAAGTCGGTGGCGTACCGTCGTGTCGCCGATGCCGTCGAGCGCTATCCCGACGACGTGGCCGCCCTCTTTCGTCGCGGCACGCCGCCGAAGATCCCCGGCGCCGGCGCGGCGCTGACCGCGAAGCTCGCGGAGCTGGCCGAGACGGGAGAGCTCGCCTATCACCAGCGACTGCGAACGCAGGTTCCCGTCGGCGTGCTCGACCTGCTGGCGGTCCCGGGAATCGGGCCGCGCACCGTGCGTCAGCTGCACGCGGAGCTCGGGATCGACTCCATAGACGCGCTGCGCGCGGCGGCACAGTCAGGTGGGCTGCGTCACCTCAAGGGGCTCTCTCCGCGAACCGAGGAGAACGTTCTCGCCGGCATCGAGCGACTGGAGCAGCGCAGCACGCGGCTGCTGCTGCACGACGCGGACGCGCTGGTGGCTCGCCTGTTGGACGGGCTTCGCGGCCTTCCCGGCGTCGTCGCCCTCGAGCCGGCCGGATCGCTCCGCCGCCGTCGATCCACGATCGGAGACATCGACCTGCTCGCCGCGTCCGACGACACGGCCTCGCTGATCGCGGCGCTCGGGACGCTGCCGGACGTCGAGCGCGTCCTCTCCGCCGGGACCGACAAGTCGAGCGTGCTGCTGCGCCAGGGGCCGCAGGTCGACCTGATGGTCTGCGCTCCGGCCGCATGGGGCACCCACCTGGTCCACTTCACCGGCAGCCGCGACCACAACGTGGCGTTGCGCGGCCGTGCGCTTGCGCGCGGGTGGTCCCTCTCCGAGAAAGGCTTCAAGTCCGTCGAGACCGGGGAGCTGGTGCTCGTGGCGACGGAGGACGAGGTCTACGCCCGGCTCGACCTTCCATGGATCGCGCCGGAGCTGCGCGAGGGGACCGGCGAGATCGAAGCCGCGGAAGCGGGCACCCTTCCGGCGCTCGTCACCCTCGAGGCCGTGCGCGGCGACACCCACACGCATTCGAGCTGGACCGATGGGGTCGACTCGCCCGAGACGATGGCGCATGCGGCGAGAGCCGCCGGCCGCGAGTGGATGGTCCTCACCGATCACTCGCCATCGCTGGGCATCGCCAATGGCCTGACCCCGGAGCGCGTGGCGGCGCAGGCCGATGAGATCGCCCGGCTCAACACCGAGCTGGCGCCCTTCCGCATCCTGCACGGCACGGAGATGGAGATCCGCGCCGACGGCTCGCTCGACTACCCCGACGAGCTCCTCGCGCGGTTCGACGTCGTGGTCGCCAGCATTCACAGCTCCCGCGCGCAGTCGACCGAGCAGCTCACCGCGCGCGCCCTCGCGGCCATCGAGAACCCGCACGTGGACATCATCGCCCACCCCACGGGCCGAATCGTCAACCGGCGCGACGCCATGTCGCTCGACTGGCCGCGCGTGTTCGCGGCGGCCGCGCGCACCGGCACGGCGCTCGAGATCAACGGCAGTCCGAGGCTCGACCTGGACGACAGTCTCGCCCGCGCGGCGGGGCTGGCCGGCGCGCGGCTCACCGTCTCGAGCGACGCGCACAGGACGGAGGAGCTCGGTCAGCTCGATTACGCGGTGTCGGTCGCCCGCCGAGCCTGGCTGACCGCGTCGCAGATCATCTCGACCCGTTCGGCCGACGAGCTGCTCGGCATGGTCCGATGATGGTTCGCATGCTCGGATCACGGCGCGCCGGCGAGGCGATTCGGCGCATCGATCGCCCCGAGGCGATTGCGCTCGCGGTCGTGCTGACCGTGCTGGCCGGCATCGGGTGGTTCGCTGCTCCCCTCTGGCTCGCCGTGGCGGTCGCGCTGCAGCTCGCCATCGGCGGTCTCGGCGGCGTGGCCGTCATCGGTCCTGCGCGGGTGGGACTCGGCTTCGCGAGGTACGCCACGCTGGCGCTTGGAGCGGTGTCGCTCACGCTGCTCGGTCGGCTCTTGCCGGGCGGCGTGTCGCTGCTCCTCCTGCCCGTCGCCGCAGTGTTGCTGTGGTCGATCCTGTGGCTCGAGATGCGGGCGGCTCGCGGTATCGGCGCCCGGACAATGCTGGACCTCGCCCTGGTCGCAATCCTCTTCGCCGCCGCCGCCGGGCTGTGGGGCCTGTTCGGGGCGGCAACCTGGCCGCCGGCGCTCGCGCTGGTCGTCGTCCTCGCCTTCGTGCTCGCCCTGCGCGCCGCGGAATCGCGCGGCCTGGGCGGCGTGCAGGCGGTCGGCCAGGCGACGCTGCATTCCCTCGCCGTGGCGCAGGTCGGCGCCGCGCTTTCGCTGCTCGACCTGTCGGGTGTGGTGATGCCGGCGCTCGTGGCACTCACGTTCCATGCCTGGGCCGGCGCCGCGGAATCGCTGTCGGAGGGGGGCTCTCCGCGCAGCGTCGCGATCGAGTTCGGCAGCCTCGCCGTCCTCGGTCTGATCGTGGCATTCCTCGTGCACCAGCAGCGCTGATCCCGCCCGACGCGCAGCCGTTCGAGGCGCGTTGACACCCGGTGAGGTCGGTGCTACAACAAGGCGCCCTTTCGCCGACTCGTCCGCGAAAGGGCGTTCCTGCACCATCAGCCTTTTGCTATCGGAGACGTTGGTCGACCATGACGCTCGGGGAGATCGACACGATCAATCGGCAGCGCCGGCAGCTCGCCGACGCCGCCATCAGCCATGCGACTCGGGGCGAGTGGGAGGAGGCGGTCGAGGCCAACCGCCAGCTCCTCGAGTCCGGTCCGGATATCGATGCCTACAACCGACTGGGGAAGGCGCTCGCGGAGTTGGGTCGCGACGACGAGGCGCTCGCCGCCTACGAGCAGGCGCTCGAACGCGACGGGACCAACCGCATCGCCGAGCGCAACGCGGCGCGGCTGCGGGTCCTGCTGGCCGGCCGGGAGAGCGGCAGTGCGTCGTCGCGTGCCAAGCCGAAGGCGGTGCGGCTCGAGAAGGCGTCGGCCGCGCACTTCATCGAGGAGATGGGCAAGACCGGCAGCGCCCGGCTGATCAACCTGGCGCCCGCGGCCGATCTCGCGCCGCTTTCGCCCGGCGACGCCGTGGAGCTGGAGGTCGACGGCGACCAGCTGGTGGCCAAGGTGCACGACATCGAGATCGGTCACGTCGAGCCGCGCGTCGGCACCCGCCTGTTGCGGCTCATGAAGGCCGGCAACCGCTACCTGGCCGCCATCACGATGCTCGACAGGGACGACGTGCGGGTCATCATCCGCGAGGTGTTCGCCGATCCGAGCAACTTCGGCACGGTCTCGTTCCCGGGCAGCACGACCGGACGCGGCCCTGACGTCCGTCCGTACATGAAGGGCACCGCGCTCCGCTACGATGACGAGGAGGAGAGCGAAGAGGTCGACGAGGAGTCCGAGGAGGTCGAGGAGCTCGACACCACACTCCCGGAGTACTCGGGCGAGCCCGAGCTCGAGGAAGAGCTGCTCGAAGAATCGTAGGAGCGCATGAGCGAGGCCGAGCGGAGGCGACTCGATCACGTCGTCCTTCCGCGACGCCTCCCCGGTCTGGCACTGCTCGAGCGCTACTTCCCCTCTCCGGCCGACAACGTGCTCGACGCCGAGCTTGCCGGGTTCGCGCGCCCGGGCGACACGGTGCTCGACCCCTGGGCAGGCATTGGCTGGACCGCTCGCCGCGCGGTGGCTCACGGCCTCCGGGCCGTCGCCGCGGACCCGAGTCCGTTCGCGCAGCTGGCCGCCACGGCGTTCCTGCTCTCGCCCGGCGCCGCGGCGCTCGACGCTGGGTTCGCACAGCTGGCGGCTTCGCGGCAGGTCGACGTGCCGCTGCGCCAGCACGTCGAGGAGCTGTACGCGACGCGATGCGCCGCGTGCCGCCGGCCCGTCGTCGGCGACCAGTTCATCTGGCCGCGCGACGCGGATGCGCCGGCGCGCAAGATCTACCGCTGCGCGAGCTGCGACCTCTCCGTCGGCGGGCCCGCGGAGCGCGTCGCTGCAACCGACGAGACCGACTTCGCGAAGCTCGGCATCGATCCGGTTCGAGCCGATGAGGTCGAGCAGCGGCCGACCGCCGGCGATGCCGACGACGACCTGCCCGAGGCTCCGGTCGGCCTGACCGAGCCGGACGACCTGCTTCGGCCGCTCGGCGAAGCGGGAGCGCCTCCGCCGCCGCCCCGGGTGCCCGCGGACCCGCCGCTCTCCGGCGGCGCGCCGCATTTCGCCTCCACGGTGCGGCCGGACCCGATCGCCGCGGCAGCGGGTGACGTTCGACGCAACCAGCATTACGCCGAGCTCCGTGACCGCTTCCCGGTGCTCGACGACCACCACGACCTGGTCGATGAGATCCTGCAGCTGTACACGCCGCGCAACCTTCACGCGCTGCAGGCGATCGCGGACAAGATCGACGTGGAGTTTCGCGACCAGCCGATGGCAGCGGTGTTTCGCCTGGCCCTTGCGTCGTGCCTGCTTCCCGCCAGCCGGCTGAACGGCTATCCCGGGCGCGTCGCCTCGCTGCGCATCGGCGGCGGCCACGTGCGCCAACCCGCCTCTCGCTACCAGCGCGAGGTCAACGTGTGGCAGCTCTTCACGGCGGCGGTGGCGGACGTGCGCACCGCGCTGCAGGCGACCGATGGTCGTGGCAGCGTGCGGCTCGCCGCAGGGTTCGACGAGCTCGACGGCATCCAGGCCGCCAACGTGCTCTGGATCCGCTGCCGTCCCGCCGTGGTGGCGCAGTATCTGCCGGCGGACAGCATCGACGTCGTGCTCGGCTCGCCGCGGGTCGCACCGAGCGTGGACGAGCTGAGCTTCGAGTATCTCGCCACTGCCTGGCTGATGGGCCGGGAGGCGGCGCAGACCCTCCGCCTCGAGCCCCTGTTCGGCTCCACCACGGTGGCCGATGCGGCGGAGTCGACCGCGACGCGGCACGCCATGGCGTCGATCGCGACGGTCCTCAAGCCCGACGGCGCCTGCAACGTCCTGCTCGAGGGGAGCGACGTCGACCGAATGCTCAACGTCGTCGTTGCAGCCGCGGCCGCCGGACTCGATCTGGTCGAGCTGGTGCCCCGCGAGTCCCGGCGTTCGGGTGACGCGGTGACGCTCCATTTTCGCAAGCCGTCGGCTGAGGACCGTCTTCGCCAGGCCGTGCAGCCGCGACCGCTGCGGCTGGGGGTGGAAGAGGATCGGTTGACCTACCCCGAGCTGGCGGACGCGATGCAGCGCGCCGCGGTCCGGCTGCTGCAGGATCGCGGTGAGCCCGCCGGCCTGGTGCGCATCGCGGCATCGGTCCTGTTGCAGCTGCAGCAGGACGGCCTGCTGCCCCGCGTCGCAGCGCTGCGCGGTGGGAGCGACGCGGGCGGAGAGGAGGGAGACGAGCGCATGGGCCGAGGGGGCGCCGCCGTCCTGGCGACACTGCTGCGAGAGGAGCTGTGGCGCGACGACCATCCCGCGCTCCTGCGACTGGGGGACGGCGATGCGACCGCGTGGTGGCTGCGCGAGCCGGAGCTGGCTGACTCGCCGCTCGTAGACCGCGTCGAGTGGGCGGCCTTCTCGGTCCTCACCACGGCCGGGCGCCTCACCGAGGACGGCTTCCTGGCGCGCATCTTCGCCCTCTTCCCCGGGCTCGCCGCCCCCGACGAGGAGCTGGTGCGCGCGTGCCTGGCGGCGTATGCGAGCGTTGGAGACGACGGCGTGGTGCACACGGAGGAGGACCTCGCCGCGCGACTGGCCGACCACGCGCGCGTCCTGCGCATGCTGGCGGAGTACGGGCATCGCCTGGGCCTCAAGGTCTGGATCAGCAGGCGCGAGCAGGATCGCGCCGCGGACCTGCCGGGCACGCTCGGCGACCTGCTGCACGAGGAAGAGCGGCGCGTCTACCTGCCGCTCGTCATCCGCGCGCCCGCCGAGGCACTGGGCGCGGTGGACGCGATCTGGTACCGCCGTGCACGGCTGGCCTTCCTGTTCGAAGTGGAGTGGACCGCCATGCTCGGCGAGCCGGTCCTGCGTCGCGGCCGCCAGATCCCGGTCGACGAGCACCAGGCAAGGTTCCTGGTCGTGCCGGCGTCGCGGACCGACCTGCTGCGCCTCAAGCTCGACCGCTCGCCATGGCTGCGCGACGAGCTGACGCGCCAGAACTGGCACGTCCTGAAGTGGCAGCACCTCGAGACGCTGACCGCGCGCGACGGTGCGCAGCTCGAATGGCTGGAGCCGATCCTGGGTCTCGATCCGCTGATCGAACGCGGCGGCGAACAGCTGACCATGTTCGGCGAATAGCGGTCGAGCCCCTGCTCACCGGACGGCCGGCCGCTGCTTGACCGTGGCGCTACACTCTGGCGCGGGAGTGCCGTGGTTCCCCCCTGCGGCACTCCCAGCTCTATCCCTTCGGGGCCTCCGCCTGGCGTCGCGAACGGCGGCCCATGCTGCGGCGGACGACCTCCATCACCTCGTCGACGTACGGCTCGCCCTCGCCGCTCTCGATGGCGTGGCGCAGGCAGCCCGCGACGTGGTCCTCGAGGAGGAGCAGCGCGACCTGGTCCGCGGCGGCCGTCATGGCCTCCACCTGCTGCAGCACGTCGAGGCAGTACGCCTCCTCCGCGACCAGGCGCTGGATGCCGCGCGCCTGGCCCTCGATTCGCTTGAGCCGGTTGACCAGCAGGCGTCGATCCTTGGTGTAGGCGTGACGGAAGTGCTCAGGCTTCATACTCCCGCGGAGTATGTCGAGCGTCCGTTCGCCGGTCAACCGCCATGGCGGTAGGATTGCCGGTCATGAGCAGTGAAGAGCGGCATCAGCTGATCGAGCGCCTGGAGCGGGTGCTCGTCGTCATCAGCCACCCCGACGACGCGGAGTTCGCCGCCGCGGCGACCATCGCCAGGCTGTCGGCGAGCGGCGCGCGGATCGACTATGTCGTCACCACCGACGGCGGAAAGGGCACCGAGGACCCGAGCGTCACGCCTGAGCAGCTCGCCGCCACGCGCGTCGCCGAGCAGCGGGCCGCGGCGGACGTCCTGGGGGTCAGCGAGATCGTGCACCTGGGCTATCCCGACGGATACCTGACGCCGTCGCTGGAGCTGCGGCGCGACATCACGCGGCAGATCCGCCGCTTCCGGCCGGACCTGGTGCTCACCCAGAACCCCCAGCGCCGGCTCGACCACAACCCGTTCATCGGCCATCCCGATCACCTGGCCACCGGGGAGGCGACGCTCGCCTCGGTCTATCCCGCGGCGCGCGACCGGCTGAACTTCCCGGAGCTCGCCGCCGAGGGCTACGAGCCGTGGAAGGTGCGGCAGGTTCTTCTTTCCGGCGTCGAGCAGCCGAACCTGTGGGTCGACGTGGCCGACACGTTCGAGATCGGGCTTCGCGCACTGCGCTGCCACGTCAGCCAGATCAGCGGGGAGGAGGTCCTGGCCCGCGTGCGCGAGCGTGCCGAGCTGATGGGCGCGCCGCAGGGAATCGGCCTGGCGCAGGCGTTCCTCTCCGTCATCCTCGAATGACGCGGCGGGGCGGGCACTGGGGCGGTGGTCCGGAGCCGGACCTCACCGCGCGCCCCGGCAGCGCGCGGCCGACGCTGCGCCGGATCGTCGGCTTCTTCGCGCCGTACCGTGGACGCCTGGTGGTCATCGCGATCTCGATCGTGGTCACCGTCAGCATCGGCGTCGTCAACCCGATCCTGCTCAAGCTCATCATCGACAACCTGCTGACGCAGCGCGACATCGGCCTGCTCTACCTGCAGACGGGGCTGATGATCGTCCTGCCGATCATCACCAGCCTGATCGGCGTCGGGCAGTCGTACCTCTCGAACGTGGTCGGCCAGAACGTGATGAACGACCTGCGCCTGGCCCTGTACAGCCACCTGCAGTGGATGCCGCTGCGCTTCTTCACCGAGACGCGCACCGGCGAGATCCAGAGCCGGGTGGGGAACGACGTCAACGGCGTGCAGTCGGTGGTGACCGATACGGCCGCCTCGCTGCTCTCGAACTTCGCGACCGTGGCGACCACCATCATCGCCATGGTCATCATCGACTGGCGCCTGACGCTGCTGAGCCTCGGCATGCTGCCGATCTTCGCCTACATCACCTACCGCGTCGGCAAGGTGCGCCGCCAGGTGTCGACCCTGACGCAGCAGTCCCTCGCGGAGGTCAGCGCGATCACCGAGGAGTCGCTCTCGGTATCGGGCATCCTGCTGTCAAAGACGTTCGGGCAGCAGCGGAACTCGATCGAGCGCTTCCGCCGCGAGTCGCGGAGGCTGGGAGACCTGCAGGTGCGCCAGCAGATGATCGGCCGCTGGTTCTTCGCCCTGATCGGCACCTTCTTCAGCATCAGCCCGGCGCTCGTCTATCTGCTCGCCGGGACCTTCATCATCGGCGGCGAGAAGAGCGTCACCATCGGCTCGATCGTCGCCTTCACGACGCTGCAGTCGCGCCTCTTCTTCCCGATGGGACAGCTCATGAACGTCCAGGTCGAGATCCAGGGCGCGCTGGCGCTGTTCGACCGCATCTTCGAGTACCTCGAGATGTCCCAGGAGATCACCGACGCGCCGGACGCGGTCGACCTCGACCGCGCGGCGGTGCGCGGCGAGGTGCAGTTCGACCACGTCTCGTTCCGCTACCCGGTCGCCCCGCAGCAGGTGGCCGTCGAGCCGGAGGCCGAGGCGGCCGAGGAGGAGGGTCGGGCGGTGCCCACCGCCATACGGCCCTTCGGGCTGGAGGACGTCTCGTTCGACGCCGCGCCGGGACAGCTGGTCGCGCTGGTGGGTCCGTCGGGCGCCGGCAAGACGACGACGACCTACCTCGTCCCGCGCCTGTACGACGTGGACGCCGGCACCGTGCGCATCGACGGCGTGGACGTCCGTTCGGCGACGCTCGCCTCGCTCGGTGGGATCATCGGCATGGTGACCCAGGAGACCTACCTGTTCCACGCCTCCGTGTGGGACAACCTGCGCTACGCCAAGCCGGAGGCGACCGCCGACGAGGTCGAGGCCGCTGCACGCGCCGCGGCCATCCACGACCGGGTGATGGAGCTGCCCGATGGGTACGACACGATCGTCGGCGAGCGCGGCTACAAGCTCTCCGGCGGCGAGAAGCAGCGTGTCGCGATCGCGCGCGTCCTGCTCAAGAACCCGCGGGTCCTGATCCTCGACGAGGCGACGTCGGCACTGGACACCGTGAGCGAGCGGCTGATCCAGCAGGCGTTGGCGGGGCTGATGGAGGGCCGGACCACGATCGCCATCGCGCACCGGCTTTCCACCATCCTGCGCGCCGACCAGATCCTCGTCTTCGAGCGCGGACGGATCGTCGAGCGCGGCACTCATGACGAGCTGCTGCGGCACGAGGGCCTGTACGCCAAGCTCTACCACGAGCAGTTCGCCGGCGAGGCGATGCCCGCCTGAGCGTGGGACACTGGCGGGCATGAGCGCCACCCCGCCGCACGCCAACAGGCTCGCGGGCGAGACGAGCCCCTACCTGCTGCAGCACGCGCACAACCCGGTGGACTGGTATCCGTGGGCTGACGAGGCGCTCGCCCGCGCGCGCGAGCTCGACCGACCGATCTTCCTCTCCATCGGCTACGCCGCCTGCCACTGGTGTCATGTCATGGAGCGCGAATCGTTCGAGGACGAGTCCACCGCCGCGCTGATGAACGACCGGTTCGTGAGCATCAAGGTCGACCGCGAGGAGCGGCCCGACCTCGACGACGTGTACATGGCCGCCGTTCAGGCACTGACCGGCAGCGGAGGCTGGCCGATGAGCGTCTTCCTGACGCCCGACCTCGAGCCGTTCTTCGGCGGGACCTACTTTCCGCCTCACGATCGGGGCGGCCTGCCCGCCTTCCGACGCGTGCTGGCCGCCACCGCCGACGCGTACCGCGACCATCGCGCCGACGTCGTGCGCCAGGCGCGCCAGCTGGCCACGCTGGTGCAGCAGCAGCTCGCCGTCGTGGCGGGCAATGCCGATCCCGAGCAGCGGCAGCTCGAGACGGCGGTCACCCGCCTGCGCGCGAGCTTCGATTCGCGCCATGGCGGCTTCGGGCCGGCGCCAAAGTTCCCCGCGGCCATGACGCTGGAGTTCCTCCTGCGCCGATGGCGTCGTGACGGCGATCCCGCCGTGCGCGAGATGGTGGTCACCATGCTGGACGCCATGGCCGACGGCGGGATCCACGACCAGCTGGGCGGCGGCTTCGCGCGCTACAGCACGGACGCGGAATGGCTGGTCCCGCATTTCGAAAAGATGCTGTACGACAATGCCCTTTTGGCGCATTGCTACCTCGAGGCGTTCCGGGCGCTCGGCATCGAGCGCTACGCCGATGTGGCGCGCGACACCCTCGATTTCATGCGTCGCGAGCTTCTCCTCGAGGATGGAGGCTTCGCGGCGGCGCTCGACGCGGACAGCGAAGGCGTCGAGGGCGCCTTCTACGTCTGGTCGGCCGATGCGTTCGCGGCGGCCCTCGGTGCGGGCGGGCTGAGCACGGAGGAGTCGCAATCGCTGGCGCGACACTGGGACGTCAGCGAGCGCGGCAACTGGGAGGGGCACACCGTGCTGCGCCGGTCCGCGGCCGCGGAACCCGGGCTCGTCGAGCGCGGCCGCCGCATCCTGCTTGCCGCTCGCGAGCAGCGCCCGCGCCCTCGTCGCGACGACAAGGCCATCGCGGCCTGGAACGGGCTCGCCCTTCGCGCCTTCGCCGCGGGCGCGCTGTGGCTTGCCGACGCAGGCTACGCGGAGGTGACGGAGCGCCTGGTCGGGTTCATCCGCGCGTCGCTGCTGCGGCCGGACGGGGGTGTCTGGCGCAGCGCGCGGGACGGCGTCGCCCGGATCCCGGGCTTCTGCGAGGACCATCTGCTGCTGGCCGATGGGCTGCTCGCCGCGCACGCGGCGCTGGGGCGCGCCGAGGATCTGTTGCTGGCACACGCGCTCGTGGTCCACGCCATCGACGAGTTCTGGGACCCGGCCTCGGCCACCTTCTTCGACACCTCCGCCGAGCACGGCGCCGCCGTCGCGCGGCCACACTCGATGATCGACGGCGCCACGCCCGCCGCGAACTCGGTGGCGGCCGACGTCCTGCAGCGCCTCGCGCTGCTGACGGGCGACGCGGATCTTGATCGCCGCGCGCGCGCAGTGATGCGCGCGGTGGCACCGGCGCTCGAACGGCAGCCGACGCTGTTCGGGCGCGCGCTGTCGGCCGTGGACCGCTCCCTCGAGGCGCCGAGCGACGCGGTGGTCGCCACCCCGGATCCCGAGGACGATCGTGCGCTCGCCCTGCGCCGTGCGGTTGCGACGCCGTACGCGCCGAACCTCGTCGTGGCGCAGACCCGGCCGGGTGACGGCCTGGGCGAATGGGCGATCTTCGTCGGCAAGACGGGCGTCGCGCTCCCGACCGCGTTCGTCTGCCGTGGTTACGCCTGCGACGAGCCGACGTCGGAGCCGGACGTCGCGCGCGGCCAGGTCGAGCGCATGGCCGCGGGGAGCTGAGTCAGGCGGGCGCGAACGTCAGCCGAACGGAGCGCCGCTCATTGTCGGCGTTGGGGTCCAGCAGCGCCACCGACTGCCACGTTCCGAGCGCCATGTGCCCGTCGACGACGGGCACGGTCAGGCTGGGCGGCACGAGCAGGGGCAGCACGTGGTCGGCGCCATGTCCGGCGGAGCCGTGGCGGTGGCGCCAGCGATCGTCCCTCGGGAGCAGGCGGTCCAGGGCGTCGAGCAGGTCCGCGTCGGATCCGGCTCCGAGCTCCATGATGACCAGGCCGGCGGTGGCATGCGGCACGAAGACGTTGAGCAGGCCGTCCCGCGCGCCGACGTCGTGCAGGAACGAGGCGCACTCGTCGCTGAGGTCGAACAGGCCGCGCCGGCGCCCGGTCTGCAGGGAGATCTCTCGGCTGTCCACGCCCCGAGGCTAGCACCGTTATCATCGGCGACGATGAACCAACCGCGATCCGAGCAGCGCGGCTGGCGGGGCGTGATCGCCGTGGTCATGGCGAGCGTCGTGCTCGCCGGGTGCGCCACCGCCCCGACGCCGACCGCGTCGCCCACGCCGTCGCCCAGCCCGTCGCCGACAGCCTCGCCCACGCCGTCCCCGACCGCGACTCCCTCGCCCACGCCGTCACCTTCGCCGACCCCGGTCCCGCTGGACCAGGCGTTGCTGAACCGGCGCCTGACGGTGCTTGTGGTCGGCATCGACTCCAATCCGGACCGCGCCTCGCGCAACCTGCCCCTGAACACCGACTCGATGATCGTGGCCAGCGTGAACGCGGCGCACACGCGCATCGCGACCGTTGCGCTCCCACGCGACACGGTTGACCTCCCGCTGCCCGGCGGCGGGCGCTGGCGAGGCAAGGCGAACTCGATCTTCAGGGCGCGCGGCATCGGGGCACTGGAGGCGATGCTGGAGACGACCTATGGCGTGCCGATCGACTATCACGTCCTCATCGACATGGCCGACTTCGGGCGCCTGGTGCAGGCGGTCGGGGGGATCGATGTGGTGGTGCCCTACGCGCTCTACGACCCGTCGATCGGGCTGCGCATCGGCGCCGGCAAGCAGCACCTGGACGGCAACCAGGCGAACCGATACGTCCGCACCCGGCACCAGGACGGCGACTACGCCCGTGGTCGCCGGCAGCAGCAGGTCCTGATCGCGCTGGCACGCAAGCTCGTCGACCGCAGCACGAAGCTCAACGTGCTGGGAGTCCTCCGCGGCCTCGCCTCGTTGAAGACGAATCTGCCGATGGCCAAGCTCGTTACGCTGCTCGAGATCGCACGCCGCAGCCGCACCGCCAAGGTCAGCTCGATGGAGCTCGGGCCGCCGCGCTTCGCCCTGTTCCAGGGCATCGAGCCGAATTCGGCCCGTGGGTGGGTGATGATTCCGAACGTGCCGGAGATGCGGGGGTACGTGCGCTCGGTGATGCGCGGCTGAGGAGGCGCCTCAGCGTGCGACGCTGATGAACGAGCGCGTCCCGCAGCGATAGCAGGACTCGTCCGCCGCCCGGATCGTGGTGCCGCAGTTGGCGCAGTCCACCATGAGGTCGCCCTCGCAGACGGGGCAGAAGCGAGCCGCCGCTCCGAACTGCAGGTTATCGATGGGGCAGTAGGGGACCCCGCGAGGCGGCTCCGCCGCGCCGTCGGGCGCTCGCGGGACGGGCGCCGCCTGCCCGGACGCGACCGCTTCGCCGACGACGCCGATCTGCGACACCCGCAAATAGCCCACCACGAGCCAGAGCACGTACAGCCCGGCCAGCCCGATCAGCAGGTACGGAAAGACGGTCGCCAGCGTGGTGCCGCTGTCCCGGGCAACCCATTCGATCCAGGCTTTGATATCCATGGCGCGGCCGATTCTAGCATCGGCCCGGCGTCTGCCGGCGGCCTTCGAGACCCACCCGGCGCGGCTGCTACACTCCGGCGACACCCTCAGCGCAGAGGTCCATGCCCCGGCCCAGAGTCAACCCTCGCACGCCCCTCACCGAGCTCCACGTGCACCTCGGCGCGGCGGTCACGCCGGCGATCATGTGGGGCATCGCGCATGCGCAGGGAATCCGGCTGCCCACCAAGGACTACTGGGCGTTCCGTGACCTGATCACGGTCGGGCGGCGAAAGCGCAGCTTCCAGGGCTATCTCGACCTCTTCCACTGGACCGAGCTGATCCAGTCCAGTCCGACGGCGGTGGAGCGCAGCGTGTACGAGGTGATCGGCGGCGCCTACCGGCGCAACAACATCACCGAGATCGAGCTGCGCTTCAACCCCATGAAGCGCAACCGCGGCGGCGAGCAGGACCTCGACCACATCATCGCGGCGGCCGTGCGCGGCATGGACCGCGCCGTGCTCGAGTATCCGCAGGTGCGCGCCGGCCTCATCTTCTGCCTCGACCGCGGCTTCAGCGTGGAGCTCAACGAGATCATCGCCGCCAAGGCGATCGCCTGGCACGGGCGGGGAGTGGTCGCCGTGGACATCGCCGGCCCGGTGGTCGCCTCGTTCAGGTTCGCCGACTACAGCGAGATCTTCGCCGAATGCCGGCGCGCCGGGCTGGGCGTGACGGTCCACGCCGGCGAGACCGGCGGCCCGGCCGAGGTCCGCGAGGCGGTCATGGCGCTCGAGCCGACCCGCATCGGGCACGGCATCCAGAGCGCTCGCGACCCCGACGTGATGGCCATGCTGCGGGAGCGCAGGGTGGTGCTCGAGATCTGCCCCAGCTCGAATCTCAACACCGGGGTCGTGCGCGATCTCGAGGAGCTGCGGACCCTGGTTCGCGCCCTGGTCGATCACGGCGTGCGGTTCGCGATCTCGACCGACGGCCCGGAGATGCTGCGCTCCGAGCTGAGGCGGGAGATCAACCTGTTGCTGAGCAATGACATCCTCTCGCCGGACGAGGTCGCCGCGGCCATCGATGACGCACACGCGGCGAGCTTCGTGGAGCGCGCGCCGGTGGTCGAACCGGTGTCCCTGCCGCTCCGCTCACGCCCTGAGGCCGATGCGGCGATCAGCATCGAGGTCGGCGGCTAGACCGATATACTGCCGGCGGTGTCATCGATCTGGCGGCCGGTTCGTGAGCGTAATCCCGCCCGCAGCCTGATGGTCGTCGTCGCCCACCCGGGCGACGAGGCGTTCGGGTTCGCAGGGGCGATCGCCAGCGCCGTGGCCGAGGGCGCGTACGTGGTGGTGCTGTGCGCCACGCGCGGCTTCTTCGATCCGCGGCTGCTCGACAAGGCACCCGCTCCCGGCGGTCGCAACCGCTCGTACGCCAAGCCCACCGTGTGGCGCAACCTCGACACCGTCCGAGAGGACGAGCTGCGGCGATCGGTGGCGCTGCTGGGCGTCCGCGTGCTGCGCATGCTCGACTATGCGGAGGGCGACCTTCCCAGCGTCAATCGGGACAACCTGGTCGCCCGCATCGTGGAGCCGATCCGCATGCATCGGCCCGAGGTCATCATCTCGTTCGGCCCGGACGGGGTCACCGGCGACCCCGATCACGTGGCACTGGCCTCCGCGGTGGAACGCGCGTTCGAGCTCGCCGGCGAGCCGCTCGCATACGAGGACGACCTCGAGGAGGATCAGGTCGCCTGGCGGGCGGCGAAGCTCTACCAGCTGGTCGTGCCTCCGTCGCAGCTCGAGGGACTGCCCGACGTGGCCGCGCCCGCCTACGGCTCGGGTGCGGAGGGCGAGACGATCACCCTGGAGCTCGGCGAGCTGGCGGCGCTGAAGCTGGCGGCCATCAACCGACACGTCACCCAGACCGGCTCCGCCGGAGCGTTCCACGAGTGGCCCACCGACGTCCGCGATCACTACCTCGGGACCGAGTCGTACCGTCTGGCGCGCTCGAACCTGCCGGTCGCAGCCGGAGCGCGCGACGCCGATCGGTCACTGTTCGACGGGCTGCTCTGAACCGACTCAACACAGGTAGAGGTCGACGTCGTCGCTCTCTGCTACGCTCGGAGAGCCCAACCGACGCCGGAACCAGATAAAGGGAGCTGTGAGCTCGCATGCCCGAGATGCTGACCAACGAGAACATCATGAGCGCGATGTCGCGCGTCAAGGATCCGGAGATCGGACGCGACCTCGTCTCGCTGGGGATGATCAAGGCGATCGAGATCGCCGGGGACACCGTGGATCTCACCGTCGAGCTGACCACGCCGGCGTGCCCGCTCAAGGCAAAGATCGAGTCGGAGATCGTCGACGAGCTCGAGGCGCTCGGCGCGCGAACCGTCCGCGTCGACTGGGCCAGCAACGTCAAACGTTCCTTCGGCGGACCAGCGGCGGATCTGATCCCCGGCGTCCGCAACACCATCGCGGTCGCGTCCGGCAAGGGCGGCGTGGGCAAGACCACCGTGGCCGTCAACCTGGCCGTCGCGCTCGCGCGTGACGGGGCGCGCGTCGGGCTGCTCGACGCCGACATCACCGGGCCGAACGTGCCGCTGATGATGGGAACGACCGGTGCGCACGTCACGGGCACTGGCGGCCGGGTGAACCCGGTCACCAGCCACGGCGTGCAGATGATGAGCATCCAGTACTTCCTGACCGGCGACGCGCCGGTGATCTGGCGCGGGCCGCTGATCCACTCTGCCATTCAGCAGTTCCTGCGTGACGTGGAGTGGGGCGAGCTCGACTACCTCGTGGTCGACCTTCCCCCCGGCACCGGCGACGCCGCGCTCAGCCTCAGCCAGCTCATCCCGCTGACCGGGGCGGTGGTCGTCACCACGCCCCAGGAGGTGTCGCTGGCCGATGCGCGCAAGGCGATCGCGATGTTCAACAAGGTCAACGTGCGCACGCTGGGCGTGGTCGAGAACATGAGCGGCTTCATCTGCCCCAACTGCGGGGAGGAGCACGACATCTTCGGATCCGGCGGCGGCGAGAAGATCGCTCGCGAGCTGGAGCTGGAAGTGCTCGGCCGCATCCCGCTCGAGCCGGGCGTGCGCACCGGTGGCGACGCCGGCGTGCCGATCACGTCGTCGCAGTATCCCGGCGCCGAGTCGTCGGTCGCCGGCGCCGCGCTGCGCGAGCTGGCGCGCACCGTGGCGGGTCGGGTGAGCGTCGTCGCGGCGCCCTACGCGACGGGGACTGCCGCCGCCATCGGCTAGGGCCGCCGGCGCGAACGTACGGCGCGCGGCCACGCCCATCGGGGGATGGACGGCCGGGCGGCGAGCGGCGAGACTGCCGCAATGCGAATCGCCGTCGTCGCCGACATTCACGCCAACCTGCCCGCCCTGCGCGCCGTGCTGGACGATGCCGCGAGCATCGGCTGTGACGAGATCTGGTGCGTCGGCGACGTGGTCGGCCGCGGGCCGCACCCGAACGAGGTGATCGAGCTGCTGCGCCAGCTCGAGATCCCCACCGTGCAGGGCAACTGGGACGAGGCGATCGGCATGGCGCGCGAGCATTCCGGTGCCCTGTGGGCCAGCGTGGAGCAGGAGCAGCTCGGCAGGGCATCGCTGGAATGGAGCATCGACCGCGTCAGCGACGACAACCGCGCCTGGCTTCGAGCGCTGCCGCAGAACACGCGCTGCGAAGCCGGTGGTAGATCCGTCCTTCTCTTCCACGGCACGCCCCTGCGGTCGAGCGAGTACCTGTGGGCGGACCGTCCGTCACGTCACTTCGCGCGCATCGCGAGCGACGAGGGCGACGACATGTTCTGCTTCGGTCACACGCACGAGAGCTTCCATCGCGTGGTCGGGCAGGGCCACTTCGTTGCCGCGGGGTCCGTCGGCTGCGGGATCGAGGGCGACTCGCGCGCGCGGTACGCAGTGGTCTACATCGGCCAGCCGGACGTCGCCGTCGGATTCCGCAGCGTTGACTACGACCATGCCTCGGTCGTGTCCGATCTCGCCGCCGCCGGGCTCTCGGTCGCCCTGCTCAGCGTGCCGCCGGCGCCGCACCAGGTCGAGCCGACCAACGGCGCCTGAGGTTCCTCAGCCGGAGCTCGCCTCTCGTTCGTACGGCTGGCCGTCCGCCGCCGGGGCCACGCTGCGACCCACCACGCCCGCCAGGACCACGATGGTGACGAGGTAGGGGAGGGCGGTGAAGACCTCCGCCGGCACGGCGGTCAGGATGTTTCCCAGGTCCCCGACCGGCGGCGTCTGCCGAATGGCGGTCCCCAGCGCGTCGGCCACGCCGAAGAGCAGGGCGGCGCCCACCGAGCCGAGCGGCGTCCAGCGCCCGAAGATCAGCGCGGCGAGTGCGATGAAGCCTCGGCCGTTGGTCATGCCGCCCTGGAACGAGTTGCCGTACTCGATCGTGAACCACGCGCCCGCGAGCCCCGCGATCAGCCCGCCGAGGAGCACGTTGCGGTAGCGCAGCGCGATGACGTCGATGCCGACGGTCTCCGCCGCGCGCGGATGCTCGCCGACGGCGCGCGTGCGCAGCCCCCAGCGTGATCGGTACAAGCAGGACCTGCAGCACGACCACCAGCACCAGCATCGCGAGCGTGATCGGCCCATGCTCCAGGAGCGTCGACAGCACCCAGCCCAGGACCGGGATGTCGTCGATGAACGGGGGCAGTGAGAGCGCGCTGAAGTTCCCGGCGGTGTGCGGCGAGGTCTGGCTGATGAGCAGGTTGAGGTAGCCGGTGATGCCGAGCGCGAAGATGTTGATGATGGTGCCCGAGATGATCTGGTCGGCGCGGACGGTGATCGACAGCCAGGCGTGCAGCAGGGAGACGAGGACCCCGGTCCCAAGCCCGGCCAGGAGTCCCACCAGCAGCGGGAGCGTGATCCCCATCGGTCCGCTCGCCTCGGGCAGGAAGCCGGTGGCAATGGAGGCGACGTACCAGGCCGAGAACGCGCTGGCCAGCATCATGCCCTCGATGCCGATGTTGACCACTCCGCTGCGCTCGTTCATGAAGCCGCACAGGGCGCCGAGGCCGATGGGCGTGGCAAGCGTGATGATCAGGCCGCCGTTGCGGATCATCACCTCGACCAGGTAGGCGAAGAACTGGATCAGCAGGCCGATGACGGGCAGGTTGAGGATCGGGTCCATTTCCTGGCCTACGGTGCCGACTGGCTGCCGTACGAGCGCGACACCGTCTGCAGCTCCTGCACCTCGGCGTGCGCGGCTCGAACGCGGAACACGTACCGGACGAGCAGCTCGGCGGTCAGGAAGAAGAGGATGACGCCCTGCAGCACGTCGATCATCTGGACCGGGACGCCGGCGTCGATCTGCATCAGCCCGGCGCCGGCGCGCATGGCGCCCAGCAGCAGCCCGGCGAACAGGGTGCCGATGGGGTGTGCCCGCCCGAGCAATGCGACGGTGATGCCGTCGAACCCGACGTTGGTCGAATAGCCGGCCGGCATGTAGCCGGTCAGCCCCAGGATCTGGCCCGCGCCGGCTATCCCCGCCAGCAGGCCGCACACGGTCATGGTCGAGATCACGATCCAGCGCGGCGAGATGCCGGCGTAGCGGGCTGCGTCAGGGTTCGCGCCGACGGTGCGCACCTCGAAGCCGACCGTGGTGCGGTAGAGGATGAACCAGGCGAGCGGGACCGCGACCAGCGCGAACACGATTCCGAGGTGGCCATTGCGTCCCAGCAGCACGGGCAGCGCGGCTGCGCCGACACCGGGCGAACGGGCGAAGGTGGCGCCCGGAGCGCGCAGCGGGCCGGTCACCAGGTAGCCCACGAACTGCAGCGCCACGTAGTTCAGCATGATTGTGGTGACGACCTCGTGCGCCCCGGTGAACGCCTTGAGGAAGCCCGGGATGAAGCCGTAGACCGCCCCCGCCACTACGCCCGCCATGACGGCGCCCGGAACCGCCACCAGCGGCGAGGCGTGCGCGAGCGCCGCCCCGGCGGCCGCGGCGGCCACGGCGCCCGCCAGGAACTGGCCCTGCGCACCGATGTTGAACAGACCGGCCTTGAAGCCGATCGCGACCGACAGGCCGGCGAGGATCAGCGGCGCCGCGCTGACCACCGTCTGGACCAGCGCATCGAAGGAGCCCAGCGCCCCGGTCGCCAGGGCGCCGTACGCCCGCAGCGGAATCGCGGCGTCGAACGAGCCGTTCACGAGCGGAGAGGAGAGGATCATGATCACGGCGCCCACGATCAGGGCCAGCAGGATCGCGAGGAGTGGAAGCGTCAGGACGGCGCGGACGCGAGCGAAGCTCATGTCGCCGCTCCCGGCGCGGTCATGGGCGGTGCCGCGTCCCGTCCGCCCGTTGCCATGAGCAGCCCGACCTGCTCGCGAGACGCGGTGCGTCCGTCGAGCAGGGCCACGAGCTCTGCCCCGGTACATGACACCGATGCGGTCCGACAGCTCGAGCACCTCGTCGAGCTCCGCCGAGACGAGCAAGATCGCGGTGCCTGCGTTGCGTTTCGCGATCGCCTGGCGATGGATGAACTCGATGCTCCCCACGTCGAGGCCTCGAGTCGGCTGGTCGAGGACGAGCAGTCGGAGGTCGCCGTCGAACTCGCGCGCGACGATAACCTTCTGCTGGTTGCCTCCTGAGAGCGTCCCGGCGCGCACGTCGACGGACGGCGTCCGGATGTCGTACTGCTCGATCGCCTCGATCGCCCGCCGTCGGATGGCGTCGTCGTTGCGAAGCAGTCCCCTGGAATACGGAGGGCGGTAGTAATCGGTCAGGACCAGGTTATCGGTCAGCGGATAGGTCAGCACCAGGCCGAACCGGTGCCGGTCGGCGGGCACGAACGCTACCCCGAGCTTGTTCAGGCTTCGGGCGCTGGCGCCCGTGATGTCCCTGCCCTCCAGGGTGACGCGTCCCCCGGCCGGCGCACGCAGGCCGGTCAGCGCCTCGACCAGCTCGTCCTGGCCGTTGCCAGCCACGCCGGCGATGCCCAGGATCTCGCCGGCGCGCACCTCGAGGCTGATGCCGTGCACCACCTCTCGGCCCCGGTCGTCTTTTGCGCGCAGACCGTCGACGGCGAGGGTCACCGCGGCAGGGTGGCTGTCGCCCCGGTCCACGGTCAGCTGCACCTCGCGCCCCACCATCATCTCCGCAAGGTCTTCCTCGTCGGTCGCCGCCGGGACGCGCTCGCCCACGACCTTGCCACGCCGGATGACGGTGATCCGGTCGGCGATCTCGAGCACCTCGTACAGCTTGTGGCTGATGAAGATGATGCTGTAGCCCTCGGCCGTCAGGCGGCGCAGCACGCCGAAGATCTCCTGCGTCTCCTGGGGCGTCAGGACGGCGGTCGGCTCATCGAGGACAAGGATCTTGGCCTCTCGATAGACGGCCTTCAGGATCTCGACACGTTGCTGCCACCCCACCGACAGGCTGCCGACGGTAGTGTCGGGGTCGATCTCCCAGCCGAAGAACGTCCCGAGCTCTCGGATGCGGCGGTGCGCGCCCTCGCGGTCCATGAACACCGGCCCCGACATCGGCTCGAGTCCGAGGAGGATGTTGTCCGCCACCGAGAGGACCGGGACGAGCATGAAGTGCTGGTGGACCATGCTGATGCCACGAGCGATCGCATCGGCGGGGCTGCTGATGCGAACCGGTTGCCCGTCGAGCAGTGATCTCCCCCTCGTCGGGCGTGCTGAGGCCATAGAGGATGTTCATGAGCGTGGACTTGCCGGCGCCGTTCTCGCCGAGCAGCCCGTGGATCTCGCCAGGCCTGATGTCGAGATCGATGTGGTCGTTGGCGAGCACACCGGGGTAGCGCTTGGTGATCCCGCGCATCTCGAGCGCAGGGGGGGTGACTCGCGCGTGCTCAGCGTTCATGTCGGTCCCCGGCGGGCTGGATACGACGAGCGGGCCGTCCTGGGAGGGCGGCCCGCTCGTCTTCGTTCAGTCCTGCGCTGAGATCAGGCGCAGGCGTTTGGCTTGCAGGGATCGATGGAGCCGTCCTTCAGCCCCTTGATCGCGTCGTCGATCTTCTTCTGGACATCGGACGTGATCAGGTTCTGGAAGTCGTAGAACGGCGCCAGGCCGACGCTGTCGGTCGTGATGTCGAGACGGCACGGTGCCGCCCTTGTCGGTCTTGTCGTTGACGCGCTTGATGGCGTCGGAGACCGCCTTGGTCAGCTTCTTCTCGGCGCTGGTGACGATGCACGCGTCAGCTTCGGGGGTCGAGAGGTGCTGGTCCACGTCGACGCCGATCGCGTTGATCTTCGCGTCGCAGGCGGCCTGCAGCACGCCGTTGCCGGTCTTGCCCGCGACCTGGAACAGAACGTCGACGTCCGGGTTCTGCTTGAGCAGCTGCTCGGCGAACGCCTTGCCGCCGGCGGGATCGTTGAACGCCTTCGCGTCCGGCGCCTCGCTGACGTACTGCTGCTCGACTTTGACGCTCGGGTTGACCGAGAGGGCGCCGTTTGCGTAGCCGGCGATGTAGTTGGCCACGGCCGGGACGACCTTGGTGCCACCGATGGCGGCGATGTGGCCGGACTTGCTGATGCTGGCGGCGACGATGCCGGCCAGGTAGCCGGGCTGCTGCTCCTTGAAGACGAGCCCCTGGTAGTTCGGCAGCAGCGTGGCCGCATCGCCCTTGCAGGCGAAGGTCGCGTCGGGATCACCGTTCTCGTCCACGCAGACCGACTGGTCGACGCCGATGAACTTGATGTCCTTGTTGGTCTTGGCGGCCTTGGCCGTGTCGTTGCCCAGCGCGAACCCGACCGTCACGATGACGTTGAATTTCTGGTCGACGAACGACTGGATGTTCTGGGCGTAGTCAGCAGACGCCGTCGTCACGACCGACTTGGGGGCCGGGGCGCCGATCGCGGCTGCGCCGTCCTGGGCGCCCTTCCAGCTGAACTCGTTGAAGTTCTTGTCGTCGAGCGTGCCGACGTCGGTCACCAGGCCGATCTTCAGCGTGCTCGTGGCGCCCGGGCTGTTGGCGCCCCCGCTCCCGCCGGGGCTGGTGGTCGGGTTGCCAGTACCCTGACACGCGCCGAGCACGAGGGCCACGACGCTGAGGCTGGCCACGAGGCCGAACCGTTGCTTCCGCATGAAATCTCCTTGCCTCCGAATTGCACCGCTGGGTCGCGGTGTCGCGCGCCCGGGACCGGCCGGCGGTCGGGCGGGAATCGGCGGCATGATACTGCCTGCGCAATCGCCGCTCAACGTCTTTTCGGCCCCTTCTTTCGGCCGCCGGGCCCTCGGAACGCGGCGGCCCGTATGATCGGGGCCGATGCGACTCGTGATCTTCGACCTCGACGGCGTGGTGTATCGCGGACCCGCGCTCGTCCCCGGGGCAGCGCAGCTCGTCCGGCGCCTTCGCGACGACGGACTCGCCGTCCGCTTCGCGACGAACAATTCGATGCATCCGCCGCGTGAGTTCGCGAAGCGGCTGACGCGGCTCGGCATCCCGGCCGATTCCGACGAGATCGTCACCTCCGCATCGGCCACCGTGCTGCATCTGATCCGTCACCTCCCCGCGGTGCGGCGAGTGCTGGTGGTCGGCGAGCCCGGGCTGCTGGAGATGCTGCGCGGCGGCGGCCTCGACGCGGTCGCCGCCGCCGACGGAGCGCCGAGCGACTTCGCCGGCGGCCCGTTGCCGGACCGCTACGACGCCGTCGTCTCTGGGCTCGACCTCTCGTTCGACTCGCGGCGCCTGGCGATCGCGCAGGCCGCGCTGCTCGACGGCGCGCGTCTGATCGCCACCAACGCCGACGCCCGCTACCCGGTGAGCGGAGGGTTCCTGCCCGGCGCCGGGTCGATCGTCGCCGCGCTCAGCGTCGCGGGCGGCGCGACGCCGCTGGTCATCGGAAAGCCGGAGCCGGCGATGTTCGAGGCGTGCCTGGAGTCGGCAGGGACGACGGCCGACGAGGCGCTCGTGGTCGGCGACAACCCTGACGCCGATATCGTGGCGGCGCACCGCGCCGGGATCAGATCGGCCCTGCTGCTGACGGGTGTCGCGACACGCGAGGTGGCCGAGACGCTCGAGGGAGAGCGGCGTCCCGACGTCGTGCTGGACGACCCGCAGGCGCTCGCCGAGTGGATAGAAGGGTGCCTCAGCTGACCTCGGGCACGGCAGCCCAGGGGCGCCACGCCCGCTGGGCGGCGGCCGCCATGGTGCGGCGAGCCGCCTCGGGTGCGAACGCGCGCCGGAAGGCGTTCAGCGCGATCTCCGCCAGCTCGGCGCGGCCGAGGTCCAGCGCCGCCGACGTGCGCGCCATCTCGGCGCTGAGCGTCGTGTCGCTCACGGTGCGGTCGTCCGTGTTCAGCGTCACGCTCACGCCGGCGCGGTACAGGCGCGCCAGCGGGTGCGCGGCGAGGTCCGCCACGATCCCGGCCTGCACGTTGCTGGTCGGACAGAGATCGAGCGTGACGTCGCGTTCCCGCAGCAGCCTCACCAGTTCAGGATCGTCGGCCGCCGTGACCCCGTGCGCGATGCGGGTCACGCCGAGATCGATCGCCTCCCGGATGTGCTGCGGCCCGGGCACCTCCCCGGCATGCGCGGTCAACCCCAGCCCGCCCGCCTCGGCGACCCGGAAGGCGGCCGCGTGCGGCGGCGCCGGATACTCGGCCTCGAGGCCGGCGAGGTCGAATCCGACCACCGGCGCCCCGAACCCAACGGCCACCTCGGCCAGCGCGACGTTGACGGCCGGCGGATGCGAGCGCATCGCCGTGACCACCAGCCCGACGAGGGGCGCGGACTCGCCCAGCCGGGAGGCGGCATCGCGTATGCCGAACGAGACCGCCTCGATCACCTCGCGCACCGAGAGCCCCCCGTCGAGGTGCAGCCTCGGCGCCCACCGAATCTCGGCGTACCTGATTCCGTCCTCGGCCAGGTCCTCCACCAGCTCCCCGCACACGCGTCGCAATGAAGCGGCGGTCTGCATCAGGGCGATCGGAAGCTCGAAGAAGCCGAGCAGCTCGGCCTGGTTCGCCAATCGCGCGGGGGCGACCAGTCGCGCGCGCGCCTCGTCGAGGGAGAGGCGCATGCCGAGCGGCGCAGCGAGCTCGACCGCCGTCGCGGGTCGCATGGCGCCATCGAGATGCTGGTGCAGCTCGGCCTTCGGAAGCCCCCTCAGCGCGATCTCGGCGTCCATCGGCTGATGATACGGGCGCGCGCCGTCGCGGTCGGGATCGCCGCGCTGGCCGTGGGCGCGGTCTTCTCGCTGCGACCGTCGGACCCGGTCGCGGCCGACCCGGCGCGCGCAGCCGCGCAGTCGCAGGCGGTCGAGGCCGCGGCGTCCGATGCCGCCATCGCGCTGAAGTCCCTGCTCGACGCGCTGCGCGTGGCTCTCGATCAGGCACGCCGTGGCGCGGCCGCGGTCGCCAGCGGAGACGCTCTCCCCGGCCCTCGGTTCGAGGACTCGGCGACCGCGGTCAGGGAGGCGAGCCCCGCCCTCGATGTCGCCCGCGATGCTCTCGCAGACCTGCGCCGCAGGCTCGCCATCTCCGCCACCGGCCGGGCGCCGTCGCTCGCGCTCGAGAGCGACGAGCTCGCATCCCTGGCCGCTCAGCTCGACGCCACCGCGCCGCCCGCCGACGCGTTCGCGAGCATGCGGCGCTCGACCGAGAACGCCCTGGCCCGCCTTCGAGATGCGCTCGCCTCGCTGGCCGCCGACGACCTCGCGCCGGCCACCGGGTCCCTCGCCAGCGCGCGCGACTCGCTCTCCGCCGTCCGCGCCTGGGACGGCCGGCTGCCGACGCTGAGCATCTGGCTCGACACCACCGACCAGCTGGTCGCATCGCTCACCTCGCTTGTCGACGCTCGCGCTGCCGGGAATGCGGCCGCCGAGCGTCGCGCAACCGCTGCATACGCCCTGGCGGCCCAGGGCGCGTCCCGAGCGGATCGCGCGCTCGCGGTGGCGATGGCCGATGGAGCGGGCCTTATCGCTGCCGCGCCGCTCGAGCGGCTCGCCCGCGCCGTGGCGGAGGCCGAAGCGACGGCGGACGACGTGGCACCGCTCGTGCACCGCTAGGCCGCTCACCGTGCCAGCACATCCAGACACCGACGCGGCCGGCGACGCGCTGGTCGGACGCGTGCTCGGCGGCCGGTACCTGGTCGTCGCGGGGCTCGCCGTGGGCGGGATGTCGCGCGTGTACCGGGCGCGCGACAACCGCCTGGACCGCGACGTGGCGGTGAAGGTGCTCGCCGAGCGGTACGCGGTCAGCGCCGAGTTCAGCCGGCGCTTCCTGGACGAGGGTCGCGCTGCCGCATCGGTCTCGCATCCGAACCTCGTGCACGTGTACGACTCCGGGACGGACGGCTCCGCGCGCTACATCGTCATGGAGCTGCTGGAGGGGTACCGCTCGCTGCGCGAGGTGCTCGACGCCGAGGCGCCACTCGGGGCGACGCAGAGCGTGGCCATCGCGCGTCAGCTCCTGGCGGGGCTACAGGCCGCGCACGCGCGCGGTCTCGTCCATTGCGACGTCAAGGCCGGCAACGTGATGGTCGGGCCGGGGCCGCTCAAGCTGATCGACTTCGGCATCGCGCGCGTCCGCGACGCGGCGACGAACGAGGAGCGCTCCATCGGCTCGCTGCACGCCATGGCGCCGGAGCAGCTCAGCGGCGGCCGGCTCACCGCTGCAACCGATGTCTTCGCGGTGGGCGTCGTGCTGCACCAGTGCCTGACCGGCCGCGTCCCGTACGCTGGCGCGACCCCGGGTGCGGTCGCGAGCGCACAGCAGGATGGTCCGCCCCCCGCCACCGGGTTGCCGGTGACGTTCGCGACGCTGCTGCGTCGCGCGCTGGATCCGGATCCGGCGCGGCGATACCAGACCGCGCACGAGATGCGCGTTGCCCTCGACGCCGCGGCGGCGACGCCGCCCGTGTCGCGGCACGACACCACGCGCCAGGTTGCGGTGCCTCCCGCGCCGACGCCCCGTCGCCGCGCTCCCCGCGCCGGTTCGACCCTCGGCGTCATCCTCGTCTCCCTGGCCGCCGTGGCGATCGCTGCCGGTCTGCTCATCTGGAATGGAGCGCTGCTGCCCGGATCGGCGGACGTTTCGAGCCCCAGCACGGCTCCGACGCCCACGCTCGCGGCCGGGCAGGTGCGCGTCCCGAACACGATCGGCCTGAGCGAGAAGGAGGCCGAGGCCGCGGCCCGCGACGCCGGGCTGCGCTGGACGATCAGGTGGCAGAAGTCAGGGGACCATCCGGCGGGCATCTACGACCAGGAGCCGCCGGCAGGAGAGATCGTCGAGCGCGGCAGTCGCTTCACCATGTACTCGTACCGCAACAAGGACTGACGGGCGCCTATACTCGACCCGGCGCCCCCGTCGGGCGCCTTACAGCGTAAGAGGAGATCCACTGCATGCGCCTGCGCGCCGAATCCGCAAGCCCCGCATCGGTCAAGGCTGACGTGCTTGCCATCCCGATCTACAAGGACGATCGCCCGCTCGCCGACGACCTCGCGGAGCTCGACGCGGCATCCGGCGGCGTCATCAGCCGTGCCATCGAGTGGGGCGATTTCAACATCGCCGAGAACGCACATGCGCTCATCGAGGCCGGCACCCTGCCGTTCCAGCGGCTGCTGCTGGTGAACGGCGTGCGTCGTGGCCGGGGGGCCTGGCGCGCGCGGCGCATCGCGTCGACCGCCACGCGCCGGCTGCAGGGACGGGGGGCGGGAACGCTCGCGATCTGGCTGCGCGACGGTGAGGACGAGGACGGGTACGCCGCTGCCGCGGTCGGCGCGGTGCAGGGCACCTATCGGCCGATGGACATCTACGGCCGCACGCGCGACACCGAGGCGATGAAGCGCACCGTGCAGGAGGTCGTCCTGCTCAACGCCCCCAGCCAGCAGCTCCTCGACGAGGCGCTGGTGATGGCCGAGGCGGTGGAGTGGGGACGCGATCTCGCCAACCGAGCCGCCAACGACCTCTACCCGGAGCGGATGGCCGAGCTGGCGCGCAGCCTCGAGGACGACGGCTGCACGGTCGAGGTGTTCGGGCCGGAGGAGATGGCGGAGCTCGGCATGAATGCGCTGCTCGGCGTCGGGCAGGGCGCGGCGCATGGGCCGCGGCTGATCGCGATCAAGCTGCCCGGCTGGGAGAAGGCGTCGGCCGACCGTCGGTTGGCGATCGTCGGCAAGGGCGTCTGCTTCGACTCCGGGGGCATCAGCATCAAGCCCTCCGCGAGCATGGAGGAGATGAAGCACGACAAGTCCGGCGCGGCGGCGGTGATCGCCGCCGCACGTGCCGTCGCCCGGCTGGCGCCGGACGCCCCGCTGATGGCGGTCGCGCCGATGGTCGAGAACATGCCGGGCGGCAATGCGCAGCGCCCGGGGGACGTCGTCAAGGCCATGAACGGCAAGACGGTGGAGATCACCAATACCGATGCGGAGGGCAGGCTCATCCTGATCGATGCCCTTCACTGGGCGGAGCAGCAGGGCGCCACCCACCTGGTCGACATGGCGACCCTCACCGGCGCCTGTGCGGTGGCCTTCGGCGACCTGATCAGCGCCTACTTCAGCCGTCCGCGCGAGTGGGGAGTGGACGTGCAGAAGGCCGCCGACGCGACCGGCGAATGGTTCTGGGAGATGCCGCTGGCCACCGAGTACCGGCCGAGCCTCGATTCGCCGTACGCCGACATCGTCAACTCCGGATCACGCGACGGATCGCTGATCAAGAGCGCGATCTTCCTGGCGGACTTCGTCACCAAGCCGTGGGTCCACGTCGATATCGCCGGTGCGGCGTACCTCAGCGCGGACAAGGCGTGGAATCCGAAGGGAGCGGTGGGGACCGGCGTCACCACCCTCGCGCGACTTGCCATCGACTACGCCCGCGGCTGAGCGCCGGCGAATCGCCGCCTGACACGCCGAACGGGCGACGGCACGCTGCCGTCGCCCGTTCGTCACAGCCTTCGAGAACTCAGACGTTGTCGTCCGCGTCCCCGTCGTTGTCCATCACGTCGCGGGCGGTGTCCTTGGTCTTGCCCCACTCCTGCTGGAGCTTGCCCTCGGCCTGGTCCCGCTCACCGGAGACCTGCGTGCTCGTGTCGTTCGTCATGTCGCCCCAGGCCTCCTTGGCCTTGCCGGCGCCTTCCTTGACGGTACCTTCGATGCGGTCCTTGTCCATGGGATCTTCCTCCCGTTCGTGATCGGCCTGGCGGCCGTTGCACGCTCACCAAGGCATGAGGCGTGCCAGTGACGCCGGCGCAGGACGATCTGGCCATACACGCCCTCGCGGCCGCTGCGTACGATCCGCGGTGCAGCGGCGCACCGGCCGCGCTGAAGTTGGAGGAAGAGTGCCCTTCGTTCCGATGCTCGCCGCCGTCGCGCTCGCCGCGGTGGGCGTCGTCGCCGAGCGCCTCGCCAGCGTCTGGCCACCCGACGAGGCGAGCCGTCGCGCGATCGGTGTGCGAACCGTGCTCCTGGCCGCCGCCGCTGGCGCTGCCGGGGCGGCGATCACGGCGCGGGCACAGCTTCCGTGGTGGGCGACGCTCGTTCATCTCGCGGTGCTCGCCGACCTGGTGCTGCTGACCGCGACCGATCTCGAGCAGCGGCGCCTGCCGCACCTTCTTCTCGACCCACTGATCATCGGTGTCGCCCTGTTCGTGCCGTTCAACCCTTCCGTGACGATCCTGGACGCGCTGATCGGCGCTGCGGCCGCGGTCGCCTTCCTTGGCGTGCTGGGACTGGTCATTCCGGGCGGCGTGGCGCTGGGAGACCTCTATCTCATCGCGCCGCTCGGCCTGCTGCTGGGGTGGCCCTCCGTGTTCATCGCGATCTTCCTGGCGGCACTGCTCGCATCGGCCACCAGCCTCCTGCTTCTCGTCTCCCGGCGGGTCGGGATGAAGAGCTACATCCCGTTCGGGCCCTTCCTGGTGGCCGGCGCGGTGATCACCCTGCTGCGCGAGCCGCAGCTGCTCGGCGCGGCGGCGAAGGTCGCCGGCGCCACGTTCGGCGCACTGCTTGGGGTGGCTTCCATCGGCCCGGGGTGACCATCGATGGGTTGCAAAGGCGCAATGGTCCGGTATCCTGTCCGAGGACGCGCGGCCCTCGCCCGACGACACGGCGCCGTGATCCGACCATCAAGTTCACGCGGCACATCGCCGCACGTGCCCGGGAGCTCATGTCGAAAGATCACCGTCGTCGCAGCCGCCTTCTCGTGCTCATCGTGGCGCTGCTCCTCAGCGGGCTGGTCCTGCCGGGGACCGATCGCCCGGTCCGCGCCGGCGACCCGAACGTCAACGACGCCATCGCGCAGCAGCAGCGCATGCAGGCGGCACTCGCCGCCAGCGCGGCGCAGCTGGCCGCGCTGCGCAGGAGCCAGTCCAGCCTGACCGTCAGCCTTGCGCGGCTGACCGACAACCTCCAGAAGGTCGGCGTCGAGATCCAGCGTGCCGAGGACGACCTCGCTCGCCTGACGGGCCAGCTGAACGCGGCGCGCGACGAGCTGAAGCAGTACGAGGAGCAGATCGCGAGCCTCGAAACGGACCTGGCCGCCGTCGCCACCGGCATCGAGACCTCCAGGGTCGACCTCGTGCGCCGGCAGGCGCTGCTGCAGGATCACCTCCGCGCCGCCTACGAGCAGAGCCAGACCTCGGTGCTCGAGGTGATGCTCTCGACCAGCTCGCTCAGCGAGGCGACCAGCCAGCTCGGGTTCATGCTCACGCTCTCGGATGACGATGCGCGGCTGGCGGACGAGATCAAGCGCGAGCGCAAGCGGCTGGAGGTGCGGCAACAGACGCTGCGCGACGGCCGGACGACGCTCGGCCAGCTGCGTGACTCCGCGGCACAGCGAGCCAGCGCGCTGGACGAGCAGCAGGCGACGGTCGACGCCGCGAAGCGGACGCTGGACGCGAAGCGCAGGCAGCTCGAACAGCTGAAGCGTGCCCAGGAGTCGCAGCTGGCCAAGACCGCCGCGAACGCGCGCGAGCGCGCGCGCATCGTGGAGCAGCAGAAGCGTGCGCTGGCCGGTCAGCGCGCCCTCGTGGAGCGGCTCAAGGCGGCGGCACTCAAGCTCGACCTCGCCTTCCACGGCCGATTCGCCTGGCCCGAGCACGGCAACTTCATCGTCACCCAGGAGTTCGGCCACACCTCCTTCGACACGGCGCACACCGGGATGGACATGGCCTACCTGTCGCCGCACTGTGGCGGACCGATCTACGCCGCCGCCGACGGCACCGTCCTGGCCGACGGCCGGCCGAATGCGGCGTACGGCGACACGGCGATCGGGGTCGTCCTGGGCCACTCGCAGCGGCTGCAGAGCTGGTACTGGCACATGTCGCGCGAGGTCGTCGCGGTTGGCCAGGCGATCAAGGCGGGCGACCTCATCGGCTACGAGGGAGCGACCGGCCAGGCCACCGGTTGCCACCTGCATTTCCAGGTCATGTTCGACGAGCAGCCGGTGAACCCGCGGCTCTACCTTCCCTGAGCACCCTGGCCTGATTCGACCGCTCGCCCCTCGACTGGTACCGTAGCGCGCGAATGCATCCAGCCATGCAACGGCGCCGCCATCGTCTGATGCTGCGGCGCACGACCAGGCGGCGCGCTCCGCGGCGGGGCCTGGCGACGTTCCTGCTCGGGCTCTTCGCCGCCATCGGCATCATGATCGGCGGGTCGCTGGTCGGCACCGCGGGCGGCATGCTGGCGGCCTACAACTACTTCGCCAGCGGCCTGCCCGATGCCCGAATCCTCGACGACATCCAGCTTCCGCAGTCGACCTACGTCTACGACAGGACGGGGAAGGTGCTGCTGGCGCGGTTCGAATGCCAGAACCGCGAATCGGTCTCGTTCGCCGGCATCCCATCGGTCCTCGTCAACGCGACCGTCGCCAGCGAGGACCGCACCTTCTGGACGAACAACGGCGTGGACGTGCAGGCCGTCGGCCGAGCGGTCTTCGCCAACCTGAAGGCCGGGACCATCGTCCAGGGCGCCTCGACCATCACCCAGCAGGTGATCAAGTACGCCGGGTCGATCAAGGAGGCCGAGAAGAAGGCCGCGCCCGCAAGCGCGGCCGCGCGCCCCTCGGCCGAGCTCGACCCGAACGCGGCCGCGACCAACGAGAACGACGCCGACGTGTGCACGCCGCCATCGCTCACCTTCCTGGAGGGGCGCACCTTCCAGGACAAGATTCGTGAGCAGATCATGGCCACCAAGGTCACGGAGGCCTATCCGGGGCGTGCCGGCAAGCAGAAGATCCTCGAGACCTACCTGAACCTGATCAACTACGGCAACGGCTCGTACGGGATCAAGGCGGCGGCGGCGAACTACTTCGGCGTCAGCAACCTGGCCGACCTGACGCTGGCGCAGGCGGCATTCCTGGCCGGCCTGCCACAGGCGCCCGGTGCGTACGACCCGTACCTCAACAACCACGGCCCGGCCAAGGCGATCGAGCGGCGCAACCAGGTCCTGGGCCGGATGCTCGACGACAAGTACATCACCCAGGCACAGCACGACGCCGCGGTCAAGGTCACCTGGGAGGAGATGGGCCCGAGCCGCATCTCGACGCCGCTCCGCGAGCCGCAGTTCAGCTTCCGCGTCCGCAAGGAGGCCGAGTCGATCCTCGCCTCGCTCGGCTACAAGCACCCGGAGCAGGCGGTCCGCACCGGCGGGTTCCGAATCGTCACCACAATCGACATGGGCCTCGAGAAGGTCGCTCACCAGCAGGTCAGCAAGTGGGTCAAGGCGCTCGGCGACAAGAACGTCCACAACGGCGCGCTGGTCTCGATCAACTCGGCGAACGGCGAGATCGTGGCCTATGTCGGCAGCGTCGACTACTACAACCGCGACGACCCTCGCGTTGACGGCCAATTTGACGTCGCGGGGCTCGGGCGGCGGCAGCCCGGATCCGCGTTCAAGCCGATCACCTACAGCTCGGCGTTCGTGGCGCGCAAGGCGACGCCGGCGACCTTCTTCGTGGACGCCGTGACGCAGTTCGGAGCCGATCCCAAGACCGCCTACGTGCCGACCAACGCCGATGTCAAGGAGCACGGACCTCTGCTCGCCACGGACGCGCTGCGCTACTCGCTGAACGTGCCGTCGGTGAAGATGCAGTACGTCGTCGGCCCGCAGACGACGGCGAAGTTCGCCGAGACGATGGGCGTCGCCAGCGCCTCGTACATCAACGACCTGCAGCCGAGCCTGACGCTGACCCTCGGATCGGTCCCGGTGAACCTGACCAACATGACGCAGGCCTACGGCGTCTTCGCCCAGCAGGGCGCGCTGCACGTGGCCACCACGGTGCGCGAGATCCGCGACCGGAACAACCGGATCGTCTACGCCCCCAAGACCAACGGCCCGCAGGTGACGCACCCCATGACGCCGGGCGAGTCGTATCTCATGCACTGGATCCTGCAGGGCAACACCGATCCCAAGACCAACGTGCTGTGGGGCTCGCGCGCCGAGCTCTTCGCCCCGAACGGGCAGCGACGCGAGGCGGGCTTCAAGACCGGCACCACCAACGACTTCCGCGACGTGTCCGGCTTCGGCTACGTGCCGGGCAGCCTGGTCACCGGCGTCTGGATGGGGAACAACAACCAGGCGCCCATGTCCACGGTCCTCGGGCAGGGACTCTTCTCCGCCGACGGCCCGCTATACCTGTGGCATGACTTCATGGAGCTCGCCCTCAACAAGCCGTGGGACTGGAACGGCAAGAAGCCCGTCCCGGCCACCGGCATCAGCCGCCCGGGCGACGTAGTGATGAAGACGGTCTGCAAGTTCAGCGGCATGCTCGCCACGCGAAGCTGCGGCGAGACGCGCGACATGCCGTTCCTGAAGGGCACGGAGCCGAAGCCCGACAACGTCCATTCCAAGGGCTGCTTCGACATCGTCCAGGAGGAACGGCAGAACGACCGGCCGAAGGAGTGGATCGAGGCCGCCCAGCGCTGGGCCAATCGCCAGGTGAACGGCGAGTACGCCGCGAAAGGCGACGCGAGCAAGATCAGCGAGAACATCACCGGGGTCCGGCTGGCCATCGCGCCGCTGCTGGGCAACACCAGCTTCGGCGGCCCGATCTGCGGGCAACGTCGCGCGCCGACGCCCGCGCCCTCGACGCCGAAGCCGGAGCGCACCCCGGGGCCCGCGCCGTCGGCCACGCCGAGCGTCGGTCCGCTGCCGTCGTGCCGGGGCAACAAGTGCCCGTCAGCGTCGCCCACGCCGAACCCGGCCGGCCTGCCCGCCCTGGCCGCGGTCGCCATCGCGGCGGCCCTGGCTCGGCGGCGGCGACGCTGACCACGCCCGCCGGCAGCGCGGACTAGCCTGACGTGCCCGCATCGGTCCTGACCCTGATCCTGGCGGGCGGCGAGGGGGAGCGCCTCTCGATCCTCTCCCAGGTGCGCGCCAAGCCGGGCGTCCCGTTCGGCGGCAAGTACCGCATCATCGACTTCGCGCTGAGCAACGCGGTCAACTCCGGCCTCTCCGACGTCGGCATCCTGACCCAGTACGCGCCGCGCTCGCTGATGGACCACATCGGCGTCGGACGGCCGTGGGATCTTGACCGCAGCCGCGGCGGCGTCACGCTGCTGCAGCCGTACATCGGGCGCGGGCGCGCTCGCGACTGGTATCGCGGAACCGCCGACGCGGTGCTGCAGAACCTGGAATTCGTCGACGACCGCGCGCCGGAGCTGGTGCTGGTGCTCGCCGGCGACCACGTGTACAAGATGGATTACCGCCCGTTCATCGACCTCCACCGCGCCAGCGGCGCCGAGGTCACCTGCGCGGTCCGCACCGTGCCGATCGAGGAGGCGCATCGGTTCGGGATCCTGGATGTCGCCGACGACGGACGCGTCACCGATTTCGTGGAGAAGCCGGCGTCGCCTCGCTCCAACCTCGTCTCGATGGGCGTCTACGTCTTCAGCTGGCCGTTCCTGCGCGACGTGCTGACCGCCGAGCGCGTGGACTTCGGACGTGACCTGCTGCCGTGGCTGGTCGCGTCGGGCCGGCGGGTCTTCGCGTACCGCTTCGGCGGCTACTGGGAAGACGTCGGGACGGTGGAGACGTACTGGCGAGCCAATCTCGACCTCGTCAGCGAGGAGCCCGGCATCAACCTGTTCGATCGGGGCTGGCTGATCTACACGCGCAGCGAGGAGCGCGCCCCGGCACTCATCGCCGACGCCGCGCAGGTGCGGCGCAGCATGATCAGCCACGGCTGCGTCATCGAGGGCACCGTCGAGCGCAGCGTCCTGTCGCCGGGCGTGCACGTCGCGGCCGGCGCGGTGGTGCGCGACTCGATCGTGATGTTCGACACGCAGGTCGGACCGGGTGCCACCCTCGATCGCGCCATCGTGGACAAGGAGTGCGTCATCGGCGAGCGCGCGGAGATCGGCGTGGGCGACGACATGCGTCCCAATCGCTCGGAGCCCGAACGGCTGTACGCGGGGCTGACCCTGGTGGGAAAGCAGGCGCGCATCCCGCGCGGGGTGAGCATCGGTCGCAACTGTCGCATCGACCCCGGCGTCGTCGAGCGTGACTTCCGTCGCGCGCGACGCATCGCGTCCGGCGAGACGGTGATGCATGGGGTCTGAGGCCCCGCCGCCGATCGACGCCTGGCTGGCGTCGCTCGGCCTCGAGGTCGTCGGCGCCAGCGGCGGGGCGGGGGACGCCGCCTTCAGCCGGGACGTGATCCTGGACGGCGAGCGCCGCTTCGACCTCCGAACCACGGTGGCCTGGGTGAGCGGCATCGGCCTGGCGCTATGGGCGTACTACGGCCTCGAGTCGATGGAGATGCCCAAGAGGACTTTCCTGCGCATGCTGCGGGCGAACTTCGACTATCCGTTCGTCAAGTTCGCGATGACCGATGACGACCGACCGATGCTCATCACCGAGCTGCCGCCCGCCGCGGTCAGCCGCGACGAGCTCGGCCGTTCGCTGGCGCGCCTCGTCGTCGTCGCCGACCGGCTGCTCGACGAGACGGCCGCCGCCGTCGCGGATCGCGGCGAGCTGCCGGACTGGAGCGACAGGGTTTCCCGCAACGGGCAGCTGCTGCTTGACTATCGGGCCGATGTCGAGTCGACCATGCCCGCCTGGGAGCCGCCGCGACCGCGTCCCGCTCGACGCAGCCGACTTGGACGCCTCTTCGGCCTGAGC
This sequence comes from uncultured Chloroflexia bacterium, assembly GCA_963783725.1. GTDB lineage: Bacteria > Chloroflexota > Limnocylindria > QHBO01 > QHBO01 > CAWAOJ01. Next base: position 350,562 of record CAWAOJ010000002.1, read on the forward strand.
GCCCGATGAGGCGCTTCGGCGCATTCCTGGCGCTGGCCGTGGTCGTGGCCGGTTCGGCGTCGCGCGCTGCTCAGCCGGTCCGAGCGGCCGAGCCCTACACCATGGCCACCGCCGCGACGTACGACGTGCAGGCCGAGAAGCGGACGATCGCGGTCAGGATCGACGTGACCTTCACCAACCTGACGCCGAATCCCTCGGGGGCGATATCCGTCTTCGAGAAGGTGCCGCTGGCAGTCCACGACGGCGCGGCGTCGGCGACGGCACGCGACGCGAAGGGACCGTTGAAGGTGGCGCTCGCGCGCCAGGGAGACGTGAACGTCGCGACGGTCACGCTGCGGACCGCGGTGGGCTACAAACGCCAGGCGCGCTTCACGCTCAGCTATCAGCTGCCCGACGGCAGGGATCCCAGCGTGCACGTCCGGCCGTCGGTCGCGATCTTCCCCGTCTGGAGCTTCGGGACCAGCAGCCGGGTCTCCGTCGCCATTCCCGCGAGCTTCGAGGTGCGGGCCGATGGAGACGCGCTCACGGCGACGCGCGACGGGACCAACAGCGTCCTGAGCAGCGGACCCATCCCGGATCCGGCGCACTGGCTGGCGATCGTGTCCGCGCAGCGCGAGACGGCCACCACCACCGCGACGCAGACGGTCGCCCTCGATGGAGGGACCGTCGACGTCCAGGTGCGGTCATGGGTCGGCGACGAGGCGTGGGGAAGGTCGACCCTGGCGCTGGTGGTGAGGGCGCTGCCGGCACTGGAGCGCGAGATCGGGATGCCCTACGACCGCGCCGGCCCGCTGGTGGTGAGTGAGGCGGTCTCGCAGGGCGAGCCCGCCGGGCCGCTGTCGGAGATGGACGCCGGCGCGCAGGACGTTCAGGTCGGCTTCGACCAGCCGCCGTTCACGGTCATCCACCAGGCGGCGCACCTGTGGTTCGGCGTCGACCGCGTCTCGGAGCGCTGGCTGCGCGAGGGACTGGCATCGCACTTCGGCGCGGCGGTCGCACGGGAGCAGAAGGTCGCGGCGCCGTACGATCCGATCGCGCGCACGAAGGCGCTCCACAAGGACGCCTTTCCGCTGCAGGAATGGAAGGCGGGCGACAGCGACGCTCGTACCGCCTACGGCTATGCGGCCTCGTGGAGCTTCGTCGATCGGCTGGCGGCGCAGGTCGGGAATCAGACGCTGCGCGCCGCGCTGAAGCGGGCATCGGCCGGCGTGAGCGCCTACGACCCGGCGCCTGCCGAGGCGCCTGCTCCGACACCATCGGCGGCCGCGCCGCCGCTCGACGCGCGATCCCTGCTCGATCAGCTGGAGACGCTCAGCGGACAGGATCTCGCGGCGGACTTCCGGGACGTGGTGTTCGACGCGCCGACCGTGGCCCAGCTCTCCGCCCGCCGCGCCGCGCGGACGGCCTACGCGGAGCTGCTGACCCAGGCGCGCGACTGGGGCGCGCCGCGGCGCGTCGTGGCAGCGCTGGCGGAGTGGCGCTTCGACGAGGCGGCTCCGGAGATGACCGCCGCTCGCAGCTGGCTGGCGAGCCGGGACGAGCTGGTGCAGCAGATCGACGCCGCCGGCCTCTCCACGCCCGAGCGGCTGCGCGACGCGTACCTGGCCGACGGCGGCGGGTCCGCGGCGCGCTCGGAGCTGGAAGCGGAGCGGGTGGTGGTGACCGACTACGCCGCCGCCCTCGGCCGCTCGACCGCCTCGCGCTCCCTGTTCCAGCGCGTCGGCCTGCTCGGGGGGCCCGATCCGGATGCGCTGCTCGCCTCGGCGCACAGCCTCTTCGCCGATGGCGAGCTGCGCGGCGCCGCCGACGCCGCCTCGCAGGCGACCGCGCGTCTGGACGGCGCCGAGAGCGCGGGCATCCTGCGCCTCGCCAGCGCGGTCGTGCTGGTCGTCTTCGCGCTGGCAGCCGTGCTATGGCTTGCCCGGCGGCGTCGTACACTGCCCGAACATGGCGTCTGACGACCGTCCGGCCGCGCCGAAGCCCGAACGACCCCGCTTCCAGCCCGCAGCCGACGTGCTGTCGGGCGACACCGCCGACGTCTATTTCGATCGCACCGCGGCGATCCTGACCGCGGAGCGACTCAACCCCACCGTGACGATGGAGATCTTCGCGCGCGCGGAGGCGGTGCTGTGCGGCGCCGAGGAGGCGCTCGCCTACCTGCGCGAGATCCTGGGCAACGGGAAGCGTTTCGACCCGGAGCCGGTGGTCGAGTCGTTGCACGACGGCGACCGTATCGCGCGTAAGGAGGTCGTGATGCGGATCCGCGCCCCGTACCTCTCGTTCGGGTTGTACGAGACGGCCATCCTCGGCATCCTCGCCCAGTGCACCGGCTGGGCGACCGCAGCGCGCGCGATCGTCGACGTGGCTGCGCCGATCCCCGTCATCGGCTTCGGCGCACGGCACGTGCACCCCAGCGTCGCGGATCAGATGGACTACGCCAGCGTGGTGGGAGGCTGCATCGGCGCCTCCACGCCGGCCGGGGCACGGCTGGCCGGGCTGAGTCCGACGGGCACCATGCCGCACGCCCTGATCCTCATCTTCGGCGACACGGTTCGCGCGGTCGAGGCATTCGACCGGCACGTCGATCCCGATGTGCCGCGCGTCGCCCTGGTGGACACCTTCAAGGACGAGGCGGAGGAGTCGGTGCGCGTTGCCGACGCCCTCGGCGAGCGGCTGTGGGGCGTCCGACTCGACACGCCTGCCGAGCGCGGCCGGGTCACGGCGGACCTGGTGAAGGAGGTCCGCGCCCGGCTCGATCTGGCGGGACACCCGCACGTCAAGATCGTCGTCTCGGGCGGGCTCGACGCGGAGAGGATCGCGTACTTCAAGGACGCCGGCGCGCCCGTGGATTCGTTCGCGGTCGGCTCCGCCATCTCCGATGCGAGCCCCATCGATTTCACCGGCGACCTCAAGGAGATCGATGGCCGGCCCATCGCCAAGCGCGGTCGGATCCCGGGCATCACCGCCAACCCACGCCTCGAGCGCATCGACCTCCACGCCTGACGCGGCCGGCACGCGTCTGGCATAGACTCCGGGCGCGATGCAGGAACAGACCAACGAGCGCGAATCCGCCTACGAGCTGTTTCGTCGCGGTTCGCGCCTGCTCGACGAGCGCCATCCGGGTGCTGCGGCGGTGGTGCTCGAGCGCGCCTCGCGGCTGGAGCCCGGAAAGGCGTCGATCCTCGAGGCGCTCGGCCGCGCGTACTACAACCAGGGCAAGCCGGCACTGGCCGCCGAGCGGTTTCGGCAGATCATCGATCGGGACCCTCTGGCGCACTACAGCCACTTCGGTCTGGGCCTTGCCTATCGCCGGCTGGGCGAGACCGATGCGGCCCGTCGCCACCTGAAGCTGGCCGTCGCGCTCAGGCCGGAGAACGACGACTATCGTCGCGCGCTGGGGAGGGTCGAGGCGGCCTAGGCCGCGCCCCGGGCCAGCTTCTCCTCGCGCACCAGCCGCTGGCGCAACAGGGCCAGCACGGCCGCCTCCTCGGGCTGCAGTCGCGACAGCGACGCGCTCAGCTCCTCGTCGGCGGCGCGACGCATGGCGCGCAGCAGATCGCCGTCGAGATACGCGTCGATCACGGCGGGGTGGACGTACGAGCGGCGGCACACCGCGGGGGTGTTGCCGAGCTTTTCGGCGACGCGCTCGATGGCGCGCACGATGTTCTTGTTGGCCTGCGCGTCGGTATCGACCTGCTCGAACTCCTGCAGGGCGTGGGCGGCCAGCACCGTGCCGGACCACGTCCGGAAGTCCTTGGCGCTGAAGTCGTCCCCCGAGATCTCGCGCAGATAGGCGTTGACGTCTCCGGAGTCGACGCTCTGCCGCCTGCCGTCGTCGTCGAGGTACTGGAAGAGCTCGCGTCCCGGCAGGTCCTGCGAGCGCGCCACCACCCGCGCCAGCCGTCGATCGGTGACCGGGATCTCGTGTTCCTTGCCGGACTTTCCGCGGAAGTGGAACACGATCCGGTTGGAGCCGACCTCGGCGTGCTGGTCGCGCAGCGTCGTCAGCCCGTAGGAGCGGTTCGTTCGCGCGTACTCCTCGTTGCCGACCCGGATCCGGGTCTTCTCGAGCAGGCGCAGGATGGCGGCAAGCACCTTCTCCCTCGGCAGACCCGGGCGGCGCAGGTCCTCGTCGACGCGCTCGCGGATCTTGGGCAGCGCCTGCCCGAAGGCGATCATGCGCCCGTACTTCACCTCGTCGCGCACCTCGCGCCAGCGCGGATGATAGCGGTACACCTTGCGCCCGCGTGCGTCGCGACCGGTCGCCTGGATGTGGCCGCGCCGATCGGGGCAGATCCACACATCCTTCCATGCCGGCGGGATGGCGAGGCGGCGAAACCAGGCAAGACGCTGCTGATCGGTGATGCGTTCTCCGTCGGGGCCGATGTAGCTGAACCCCTTTCCGGCCCGTCGCCGATGCACGCCGGGAGTCGAATCGGAGACGTAGCGAAGGCCCGCCTCCTCGGCAGAGGCGATCGCGTCGAGCTGTTCCATCGGCCTCGCCCATCGCACGAGCGATGCCATGCTCAGAGGCGGTGCACCACCCGCACGACCGGTCGCCTGCGACGGACGCCGGTGGTGTGGTCGCGCGGGACGACGCTGATCGTCCCGTCGGCCTCGAGCACCGCCAGCTCGACCTGCGAGACATCGGCCACCCCGTGCTCGCGCAGCGCCATCTCGCAGTCGGCGACGTCCAGGTCCTCCGCCTCCAGTGCCGCGGCGATCCACTCCCCGTCGCGGGCGAGGGTGCGCGGTGCGGACTCGAGCAGGTTCCTGACCATCGGGACCCGCTTGCGCGCCACCGCGACGGCGCGGTTGACGAGGACCAGCGTGGCGATGATCACCAGACCGCCGAAGAGGCTCGTGTCGGGACCGGTCATCGCCGGCTGCACGGCATTCGCGATGAGGAGGATCAGCACCAGGTCGAACAGCGTGAACTGGCCCACCTCGCGCTTGCCGAAGACGCGCAGCACCACGACCATCGCCACGTAGATCAGGGTCGAGCGCAGGACCAGCTCCCAGGGCGCGAGTTCGAAGCCCCACATCAGTCGAGCCGCCGCAGCCGGCGGGCCAGCCACAGGATGCCGGCGATCGACTTGGCGTCCACGACTTGCCCATCGTCGATCGCGGCCAGGGCCTCGTCGAGCGTCATCCAGCTCCGCTCGATCTGCTCGTCGTCGGCGGCATGCGCATCGTCCACCGCACTGAGGCCGGTGGCGAGGTAAAGCCACAGGCGCTCGGTCGAGAAGCCCGGCGCGGTGAAGAAGCTCGGCCCGGCGACCCAGTCCGCCGCCTCCACGTTCATCTCCTCGGCCAGCTCGCGGCGGGCCGTCGCGGACGGCGCCTCGTCGGCGTCGCGCGTACCCGCCGGGATCTCCAGCAGGTCGCCGCCCGCAGCACCGCGCCACTGGCGCACCATCGCCAGGCGATCCCCGTCAAAGGCCAGGATGGCGACCGCGCCGGGATGCTCGACCACCTCGCGCGCGGTGCGGCGGCCGTCGTCCAGCTCGACCTCGTCGACCCGCAGCCGCAGCAGCCGGCCGTTGAAGGCCCGATGCGACGAAAGGACTCGCTCGCTCACCGCGCGATCGTAGCGCCTGGCGCTCGGCCCGCATCGGTCGGGAGCGCCTGCTACCCTGCGAACCAATCATGGTTGACGTGCGTTGATCGAGGTCGAGGGGCTCGCGAAGCGTTTCGGAAGCGTCGTCGCTGTCCGGGACCTGTCGTTCGAGGTCGGCGACGGCGAGATCTTCGGGCTGCTGGGACCGAACGGGGCGGGAAAGACCACCACCGTTCGGATGCTCGCCGGCCTGGTGGCCCCGTCGGCGGGACGCGCCGTGGTCAACGGTCGGCGCCTGGAGTCGGACACGCAGGCGATCCGCGCCCGGAGCGGGATCCTCACCGAGAGCCCCGGGCTGCATGATCGGCTCACCGCGCGCCAGAACCTCGCCTACTACGGGCGGCTGTACGGGCTTCGCGGCACGCAGCTCGCCGCATCGGTGGCGCGCTACCTCGACGTGGTGGATCTCACGGCGGTCGCGGATCGGCGCGTGAGCGGGTTCAGCAAGGGGATGCGCCAGCGGGTCGCCATCGCCCGCGCGCTCCTTCACGAGCCCGAGGTGATCTACCTCGACGAGCCGACATCCGGCCTCGATCCGTCCGCGGCGAAGATGGTGCGTGACTTCGTGGCCGGCCTTCGCGGGCTGGGGCGCTCGATCGTCGTGTGCACGCACAATCTCGACGAGGCGGAGCGTCTCTGCGACCGGATCGGGATCATGAGCGGCACGCTGTTGCTGGTCGACACGCCGGACGGCCTGCGTCGCCACGGACGGCCGGCGCAGACGCGAATCGAGCTGTCCGGGGCGCGCGGTCCCGAGTCGTTCCTGGACGGCCTGGCGGGGTTGCCGTTCGTCCGTGGCGCGCGCGCCGTCGACCACTCGCTGCTGGTGGAGGTGGGGGACCGGCGCGGCGACACGCCCGATCTTGTCGGCGCCCTCGTGCGTGACGGAGCGCGCGTCGTCAGCGTGGCCGAAGAGGCTTCCACGCTCGAAGAGGTCTACCTGTCGCTGGTCGGACGCGCCTGATGCGCCCGGGCTACGTCGCGGCCGTCTTCGGCAAGGAATGGCGCGACCTGATCAGCAATCGCCTGCTGCTGGGCGCGGTCTGGCTTCCGGCGCTCGTGTTTGCGGCCATACCGACCGGGCTGGTCGCCTTCATCCAGTCGCACGACCTCGATCCGAACCAGCTCAGCCAGATCAACCAGTACATCGCCAACTTCCCCGATCTCCCGGCGAAGCTGGCGGCGCAGGGCTTCATCGTCACCAACTTCATGGCTTACTTCCTCCTCATCCCGGCCATGGTGCCGATGGCGATCGCCACCCAGTCCGTCATCGGCGAGAAGGTGGCGCGCTCGCTGGAGCCGCAGCTGGCCACGCCGATGCGGGTCTCGGAGCTGCTCGCCGGCAAGACGCTCGCCGCCGCGCTGCCGGCGGTGACGGCCACCTGGGGCGTCTTCGTCATGTACGGCCTGGTCAACGGCGCCATCGCGGATCCACGCCTGACGCGGCTCGTCTTCAGCGAGGTGTGGCTGGTGGCGATGCTCACCCTCGTCCCGCTGATCTGCCTGTTCAGCGTGCTGCTGGGCATCGTCGTCAGCTCGCGCGTCAACGACCCCCGCACCGCGCAGCAGATCGGCGGCTTCGTGGTCATCCCGATCATCGCCGTCGCGGTCGCGCAGTTCTTCGGCGGTCAGGCGACGTTCGACATGACCCAGGTGCTCATGGGCGACCTGCTGGTGGCAGGGCTCATCGGCCTGGTGCTGGTGATCGGAGCCTGGGCCTTCGACCGCGAACAGATCCTGACTCGCCTCGGGTGAGGCGTCGGCAGCGCGCGGTCAGCCGGTGAAGATGCGCGCCGCCTCGCCGTCCGGCTCGTCGTCCTCGCGCTCGACCTCGTCCGCGGTCGTTCCCTCGTGCTCCGCCTCGACCTCCGCCTCGTACGACGGCGCGTCGCCTTCGCCGGTGTAGCGGTTCTCGCTTCCGCCCGCGGCAGGGTCGGCGACGGTCGCGCCGTCCTGCCGCTGCTCCTCGGTCACGTGTCGCCGGTCAGGATCCTGGGTTGCCATGTGCCACCTCCTGCCAGCCGACGGAGCAGACGCCGGGCCAGCGTGCCTGGATCAGCCCTTGACCGACCCTCCCACGATGCCGCGCACGAAGTAGCGCTGCAGGCTGAAGAAGACCACCAGCGGCAGTGCCATGCTGATGAAGGCCGCCGCTCCCAGGAACTGCCAGCCTCCGCCGAGCGAGTTCACCAGGTTCGCGATGGCGACGGTCAGCGGCAGGTTCTGCGAGTTCGAGGCGCCGAGGTAGATCAACGCCACCAGCAGGTCGTTCCAGACGAACAGGAACTGGAAGATGGCGAGGGCCGCGATGGCGGGAACGCTCATCGGCAGCGCAAGCCGGAAGAACGCCGTCACCGGGCTGGCCCCGTCGATCGCCGCGGACTCGAACACCTCGCGCGGCAGCGAGCCCATGAAGTTGCGCAGCAGGTAGATCGCGAACGGCAGTCCGTAACCGGTGTGCGCCAGCCAGACGGCCAGGAACTGGCCGTTGATCCCGAAGTCGGCGAACACCCGCAGAATCGGGATGAAGGTGGTCTGCAGCGGCACCACCAGCAGCCCGACGATGGCGACGAACAGGATGTTGCGACCCGGGAAGTTCATCCAGCTGAAGGCATACGCCGCGAAAGCCGCCACGAAGATCGGGATGATGGTGGCCGGGATCGAGATGAACAGGCTGTTCACGAACGCGTCGCCGATGCCGCTCTGGCTGATGACGTGGACGTAGTTGTCGAACGACAGATCGTACGGCGGCAGAAGCCCGTTCCACCATCCGCTGCTCGCGACGGCCTGCGCCGGCCGGAACGAGTTGACGAAGAGGCCGATGGTCGGGACCAGCCAGACCACCATCAACACGATCAGCGCAAGGTGGACGCCCCAGCCGGTCCCCGACGGCTTGAGCCGGCTCGTCTTCGAGCCGCCCTCGAGCTTGCCCTCGATCGGAACGGGAGCGACGGCGGTCATCGGACTGCCTCCTGTGCGCGGAAGCGGTTGACGTTGAAGGCCATCACCGGGATGACGGCGAGCAGCAGCACCACCGCGATCGCGCTGGCGCGCCCGAAGTCGAAGGTGCCGCTGAACATCTGCTTGTACATCAGGTTCGCGATCACCTCGGTGTCGAAGTTGCCGTTGGTGGTGGCGTAGACGATGTCGAACGCCTTCAGCGCCGTGATGACGATGGTGGTCGACACCACCGCGATCGTGGGCAACAGGAGGGGGAAGATGATGCCGCGGAACACCTGCCACTCGGTGGCGCCGTCGACGCGCGCCGCCTCGAGCAGCTCGGTGTTGATGCCCTTCAGCGCCGCCGAGATGATGACCATGGCGAAGCCGGTCCACATCCAGGTCATGATGATGATCAGCGCGAAGGTGGTCAGGCTGAAGTCAGAGGTCTGCATCCACGGCACGGGCCCGAGTCCGACCCCGCCGATGACGCCGTTGATGGTGCCGATCTGCGGCTGCCCCGGTGGCTGGTAGTCATACATGAACTTCCAGATCACCGCCGCGGCCACCATGCTGATGGCGAGCGGCACGAAGATCACCGATTTGGCAGCGGACTCGTACTTCACCTTGTCGACCAGGATGGCGATGAGCATGCCGAGCCCGACGGTGAGCAGGGTCAGGAAGACGAGCCACAGCACGTTGTTCTTCAGCGCGGAGAGCGATCGGTCGTCCTGGAAGAACCACGCGTAGTTGGCGAACCCGACGAACTTGGTGTTCGTCCCCAGGATGGTGCCCTTGCTCTGGAAGCTGCGGATGATGGTGCCGATGGTCGGGTAGACGAGGAACACGGCGAGGAAGGCAAGCGCCGGCGCGAGCCAGAGCCACGGTCTGATTCGCGGCTTGAGCCGCTCGGGGATGAGCCGCAGCACCTGCTCGGTCCCCCAGATGTAGCCGACGAGCACGGCCGGGACGCCGACGACCACGATGATCGCGGTCGTGAGCCGGGGATCCATCGCGCTTCCTCCGTCCTCCGGATGGACAGAGGAGGGCCGCCGTGGTGGCGGCCCTCCTCAGACTGCGAGTTACATGCGCGAGCGGCTACTGGGCCGCGTACGCATCGGTCTGGGACTTGTCGAGGCTCGCCAGCAGCGAATCGAGCTGATCCGGATGCTGGGTGTAGGTGACCGTCGCCTTCCAGAAGGCGTCGTTCATGGCGGTCGGCATCAGGTCGGAGGCGTCGAAGACGAATGTCTTCGCGCTCGTCAGCAGCTCAGCGGAGCGCTTGCTGATGTCGTCGGGATAGTTCGTCACCTTCTTGTTGGCCGATAGCGCGCCGCCGATGCCAACCCAGATGCTCTGCGCCTCCGGCGTGACGAGGTACTTGATCAGGGCCTTGGCCTGCGGCGTGTCGTGGAACATGCCGAACAGGTCGCCGGCGCCTTCGACGGCACCGGAGTACTGCGAGTTGATGTCCGGGAAGGGGAAGAAGTCGTAGTCCGTGCCGGCCTTCTTGTCCTTGAACGCGCCGAGGCCGGTGATGAAGCTGGCCTGGTGCAGGAGCTGGCAGCCCGGAGGGCTCTTGAACAGCGGGTCGCCCGCGTTCGCGAAGTTGGTGCTCACGACGGTGTTCGCGCCGCCGTAGGACTTGGCGACGACCTCACCGTAGGTCTGGAACGCCTGCTTGATCTCGGGAGAGGTCCACTTGAGCTTCCCGTTGTACCAGTCGGCGTACTTCTCGGGTCCGGCCTGGCGCAGGACGAGGTCCTCGATCCAGTCGGTGGCCGGCCAGCCGGATGCGGCGCCCGACTCGATGCCGAGGCACCACTGCGCGGCGGCCTTGGAGGCATTTGCCTGCAGCGCGGCCTTGAGGTCATCCCACGTCTTCGGCGGCGTGCTGAAGTCGGTGACCTTCGGGTTGTACCACATCAGGCCCTTGATGGCGGACTTGATGAAAACGCCCACGACCTGGTTGTTGACCGTGCCCAGCTGAACCAGCGCCGGAGCGGTCTGGTCCTTGTAGCTCGCGATGTCCAGCACGTCGTCGAGCGGCTTCAGCGCGCCCGCCTGGGCGAACTGCTGCATCTGGCCCGGGCCCGGAAGGCCGGCGAGGTCGGGGAGGACGCCGGAGGCGACTCCCGTGGTGAGAACCGTGTTCAGGTCGCGGGTACCGGTGTACTTGACCTTGACGCCGGTCTGGTCCTCGAACGGCTTGACCATCTGCAGGAAGGCCTTCTCCTCATCGCCACCCCAGGTGCCGATGACGGTGACCTCTCCGCCGATCTGCCCGCCGGCGGGCTGCGACGCTCCGCTGCCGCCGACGCTCGGGGCCGTGGTGCCGCCGGGGTTGTTCGAGCAGGCGCCGAGCACCAGCGCGAGCACCAGCGACGGTACCGCGAGACGTTGCCAACGTGTCATCCAGTTTCCTCCAATTGCCGCTTCGTATCTGATGAACGTACGTGCGAAGGGCACGCACCGTTCAGCGAGTGACGAGACTCTTCTCGCTCTCGGGATCGAACATGTGGAGCTTGTCGACCGGAATCGCGAACTCGACCGATTCCCCGACGCTCACCTTGCGTGCCGACGGGACGAGCGCCACCACTTCGTGGCCCTCGGACTCGGCGTGGATCAGCTCCTCGTTGCCGAGGAACTCGACGACGTCGACGCGTGCCGGGAAGCGGACCGCGTCCGAGCCCTGGCCGTTTGCCAGCTCGAGGTGCTCCGGTCGGAACCCGATCAGGAGGTTCGAGCCCTTGGGGCGGTCGGCCGCCGCGCGGGCCGCCGCGCCGCTGAGCATGAGCTTCGTCTCGCCCAGCATGAGGCTCTCGCCCTCGGTGTGAGTCGTCGCGAAGTTCATCGACGGAGAACCGATGAACCCGGCCACGAAGACGTTGGCCGGGTTCTCGTACAGCTCCTCTGGCGACCCCACCTGCTGCAGCAGGCCGTCCCGCATGACCGCGATGCGGTCGCCCATGGTCATGGCCTCGACCTGGTCGTGCGTCACGTAGATGGTGGTCGTGCCGAGGCGCTGGTGGAGGCGTGCGATGTTGGCGCGCGTCTCGACCCGAAGCTTGGCATCGAGGTTCGAGAGCGGCTCGTCCATCAGGAAGACCGATGGCTCGCGCACGATGGCGCGCCCGAGCGCGACGCGCTGGCGCTGGCCGCCGGAGAGCGCCTTCGGCTTGCGGTCGAGCAGCTTCTCGAGTCCCAGGATCCCGGCCGCCTCGTCGACCCGGCGCCGGATGTCCGCCTTGGGCGTCTTGCGCAGCTTGAGCCCGAAGGCGAGGTTGTCGAACACGCTCATGTGCGGGTAGAGCGCGTACGACTGGAAGACCATGGCGATGTCGCGGTCCTTGGGAGCCACGTCGTTGACGACCCGGTCGCCGATGCGGAGCGTGCCGTCGCTGATCTCCTCCAGGCCCGCGACGCAGCGCAGCGCCGTCGTCTTGCCACAGCCCGACGGGCCGACGAGGACGAGGAACTCGCCGTCCGCGATCTCGAGGTTCAGATCGTTCACCGCGATCACGTCGGCGCTGTAGCGCTTGGTGAGGTGGTCGAACGTCACGGTCGCCATCGGTCTCCTCCTGGCCCTGCCTGGGGACCGGAACGCACCACTGCGTCCGGCGCGATCTCAATGGGAATGAAGCATCATAGTACGCGACACAATGGCTTCTGCAACGAGATTTCCATGCGTTTTCTCTCCAAACGGCTTCGCTCGCTGGGGGCGCCCAGCGTCCTCCCCTCGCTCTACGACCTGTATCCGCACGCCGGCTCGGCCACGCGACGCAACCGAGGGCTGCAGATCGTGCCGGTCGACCGCATCATCGGCACCACGCGGCATCCGTCGCAGGTAACCGAGGACTTCCTGCCGCTCCCAGAGCTGCGCGGACAGAACTGGCGCGCCCGGTCGCAGCGCATCCGGCGCGCCATCGACACGCTGCAGATCCTGCCTCCGGTCGACCTGCTCAAGGTCGGCGACGACTACTTCGTCAGCGATGGCCACAACCGCGTCGCGGCCGCTCGGGCGGCCGGAATGGTGGGGATCGACGCCGACGTGACCGAGCTGGTGCTGCCGGGCGTGTCGGCCGATCCGGTGACGCCCTCGCTGCCGTCGGTGCTCAGCGACGCGCAGGCGCTGCGCCAGGCGGGGGAGGGACGTCGCTCGCGCACCGTCGTGCAGCGGCCCGAGAGTGACCAGCTGACGCGCGAGGGACTGCTCGACGCACGCGGCGAGGACGCATGACGCTCCGGCTTCGCGTCGCCTGGCCGGATCGGCGGCTGTTCGAGGAGCGCGGCAACCGGCCGATCCGGATCCTGGCCGTGTCCGATGAGCCCGAGCAGGCGCTCGAGTCGCCCGCCACCCGCGACGGGCTGCGTCCGATCGACATGATCATCGGCTGCGGCGACCTGCGCGCCGATTACCTCGCCTTCGTCGCCGACGCGTTCCCCGAGGTGCCGCTGCTCTACGTTCGCGGGAACCACGACGCCGGGGAGGCGTGGCTCGACCGCGAGCGGACGAGCCTGCCGTCTCCGCTCAGCGACGGCCGGGTGCATCTCGAAGCCGGGCTGCGCATCGTGGGGTTCTCCGGATCGCCGGAATACAGCGAGCCCGACAGCCACGTCCAGGTCGGTGCGACGACCATGTGGTGGCGGTCGCTGGCCGCCTGGCTGCGGACGCTGGGCCGCAGGCCGCTGCTGGTCGTCACCCACGCGCCGCCGCGCGGCCTCAACGACGCGCGCGACGAGACCCATCGCGGGTTCAGCGCCTTCGCCTGGCTGCTCGCTCGGCTTCGGCCTCCGCTCTGGCTTCACGGCCACACCGCGCTTGTGCGGCGCGGCCTCGACGCCAGATGCCTCGTCCACGAGGGGACGCTGCTCTACAACTGCACCGGCGCGACGCTCGTCGAGCTCGTGCCGCCCGGCGGCTGACGCGTGCTGCTCGCGCGCTACGCTGCCGCCGCCGTCGCCGGATTCGCCGTGCTGCTGCTGGTCATGCTGCTCGTGCGCCCGATCATCTTCTCCATGGCGCCGGCGCGGACCGATGCCAACTACGCCGTTGCCGCCGTCGCGGACGTCAGCGGGCGTCCGGCGGTCAGGGACGTGTTGCTGGCGGATCCTCACGGCCTGCGCGGCGAGCGCCCGCAGGGAATCCACGCCGCCATTCGCGTCGTCGTCTCGTCTTTGCCGGGCGGTGCTGCGGCCGTGGTCAACGCCTACAGCACGGCCAACCCGTGCGAGGTCGAGGTGGTCGGGGATCGGCTGCGTGACTGCGCCGGGGCGGAGTGGACACTGCGCGGCGTGGCGTCGCGGTCGGGGCAGCCCGGGCTGCAGGTGTTTCCGACCGAGGTGCGCCAGGGCGCGGTGATCGCCGATTTCACCAGGCCGCTGCTCGCCCGCTGATTCCGGCACACGACGTGCGTCATCCAGGCGCACCACACCGAAGCGGAGGTATGTGACGTGCCCGTGGGACTCGATTGGCTGGGGTGGATCATCATCGGTCTGCTGGCCGGCGCCATCGCCGGCTGGTTCGTGCCCGGCCGCGAGCGGTACGGCTGCCTCGGAACGACGTTGATCGGAATCGTCGGAGGCCTGCTCGGCGGCTGGCTGTGGACCGGGCCGCTCAACCAGGAACGCGCCGGCGGGTTCCTGGGGGCGTTGGTGCTCGCCATCGTCGGCTCGGTGATCGTCCTGTTCGTCATTCGTGCCGTCGCCGGGCGTCACGACTGAGGCGCCGGCCATCGCGCCCGCGCCGCGACGCGCGCCGAAGAAATCGCACACAATCGGATAGGTGAGCCAGCCTTCGTCCGAGAAGCGTCCCGAGCCGGAGACGACGCAGCACGCCCCGTTGCCTGCCGACGACATCCTGCAGGTCGCCGACAGGTACTACATCCTCGCCACCTCGTCGCTGGCCGACGAGCAGGATCGCGTCCTGAAGCAGGACGAGACGTTTGCCGTCTTCGACCGATACGGCGACATCAAGCCCGTCGGCCTCGGTGAGGAGGGGATCTACCAGGCAGGAACCCGCTACCTGTCCGGGCTGATGCTGCGCATCGCTCGCCAGCGCCCCATGCTGCTGAGCTCGACCATCCGCGAGGACAACGCGCTGCTCGCGGTCGACCTCACCAACCCCGATATTCGCGTCGACGACCGCGACGAGCTCGCGGTCCCGCGCGGGCTGCTTCATGTCGCGCGGACGGCGTTCCTGTGGGAAGGCGTGTGCCACGAGCGCATCGCGCTGCGCAACTACGCGCTGCACGAGATCAGCGTGCCGATCGAGCTCAGCTTCGAGGCGGACTTCGCCGATATCTTCGAGGTTCGGGGCGCGCGCCGCGAGCACCGCGGCACCACGCATCCGCCGCAGCTGGTCGATGGGGGCGTCGACCTGCGCTACGACGGGCTCGACGGCCGCACCCGCTGCACGCGGATGCGCTTCGCGCCGGCACCGGACGAGCTCGATGGCACCCACGCGCGCTACCGCATCCACCTCGCCCCGCAGGCAGAGACCGCGATCGAGATCGGGATCGCGTGCGAGGAGCCCGCGCGACGCGCGCGGCCGGTGGCTCTCGACGAGTCGCCAGACCTCACCGCCGACGATCTCGCGCGCATCCGGGAGCGCGGTGCCGACATCCAGACGAGCAACGAGCAGTTCAACGAGTGGCTGCGCCGCAGCGATGCAGACCTGGCGATGATGGCCACCCGCACGTCCCACGGCGAGTATCCGTACGCCGGGGTGCCGTGGTACAGCACGATCTTCGGTCGCGACGGGATCATCACCGCGCTGGAATGCCTGTGGCTCGAGCCGGACGTCGCGCGCGACGTGCTGCGCGTCCTCGCCGCGTACCAGGGCGACGTCATCGATCCCCAGCGCGACGAGGAGCCGGGGAAGATCGTGCACGAGATGCGCCAGGGCGAGATGGCCTCCCTCGGCGAGGTCCCGTTCGGCCGCTACTACGGCACCGCCGACGCGACTCCGCTCTATCTCCTGCTCGCAGGCGCGTACTACCGGCGCACCGGCGACGTCGACTTCATGCGCCAGCTGTGGCCGAACGTCGAGCGCGCCATGGAGTGGGTCGAGACCTACGGCGATCCCGATGGCGACGGCTTCATCGAGTATCAGCGCCATCGCGGCAGCGGCCTCGCCAACCAGGGCTGGAAGGACTCCACCGACTCGGTCTTCCATGCCGACGGCGCGCTTGCCGAAGGCCCCATCGCGCTCAGCGAGATCCAGGGCTATGCCTTCGCCGCGCGTCGCGAGATCGCGGTCGTGGCGCGGGCACTCGGAAAGGACGACGTCGGAGACCGGCTCGAACGTGACGCGGAGCTCCTTCGCAACCGCTTCGAGGAGGCGTTCTGGCTGGAGGACCTCGGCACGTACGCCGAGGCGCTCGACGGCGACAAGCGGCCATGCCGGGTGCGGACCTCGAATCCCGGCCACTGCCTGTACACCGGCATCGTGACGCCCGAGCGCGCGGCCCTCGTGGTCGGGCAGCTGCTCTCGCCGGAGGGATTCTCGGGATGGGGGATCCGAACCGTCGCCACCGGTGAATCGCGCTACAACCCCATGTCGTACCACGACGGCTCGGTGTGGCCGCACGACAACGCCATCATCGCCGCCGGGATGGCCCGATACGGGATGACTGAATCGGCCCTGCGCGTGCTGGAGAGCCTGTTCGACGCGAGCCTCTACATCGATCTGCGCCGGTTGCCCGAGCTGTTCTGCGGCTTCGCTCGCCGTCACGGCGAGGGGCCGACGGCCTACCCGGTCGCCTGCTCGCCGCAGGCGTGGTCAGCCGGCGCGGTCTTCCTGCTTCTGCAGGCGTGCCTCGGCATGGAGATCGACGCGCCGCAGCGAACCGTCCGCTTCACCAACGCGCGCCTGCCGGACATGCTCGACGAGCTCTGGATCAGCGGCCTGCAGGTGGGCGACGCGTCGCTCGACATCGCGCTCCAGCGCCGCACCATCGATGTCGGCATCGATGTGCTGCGCAAGCAGGGCGAGGTCCGCGTCGTCGCGGTGAAGTAGCGGCTAGCGCAGCCTCCGCGCGGCCGCGGCCCGCTCGTCGCGCCGCTCCATCAGCCCGGCAAGGGCGCCGAGCGTGCTTCCGAAGACGAGGTGGCCGACGACCATCGTCAACGTCCGACCCGGCCGGTCGCGCGTCGCGGGAGGGAGGACGTCCAGCGCCGGCAGCCAGCCCTGGTAGCTCACGAGGTAGACCGCCACGCCGTATGCCGTGCCGAGCGCCGTCGAGAGCCACATGCGGCGCAGGCCGGACGTCGCGAGGCCGAACAGCGCACCGAGCGCCGCCCCGAAGCCGAAGTGCGCCGCGATCGCGAGAACGTCGCGCTGCTCCTCGGTCGGCTGCTCACCCGGCGGAAGCTCCGCGGAGGCGCGATCGGCGATCGCGCGCGGAGGGAGGCGGCCGGTGAGCCCCGCGCGGCGTGCCGCGAGCATCAGCAGGCTCATCGCCGCCGTGGCGACCAGGCCGGCGCGCGCGCCGGTGATGGTGTCGTGCAGTCGTTTGCCGATGCCGGTCACCGGCGGGCGGCCTGCTTCCTGCGCCCGGGCTTGCGCCTGGCGGAGCCATCGCCGTTGCTGCTGCCCTCGACTTCGTCCTTCAGCGCCTCCACCTCCCGCTTCTCCTCGCGAAGCTGCTCCTCGTCCTCGTCCTCGGCGCCGATGAACCTATTCCGTGCACTGTCGATGGCGCGAATGAGCTCGTCGAGCTTCAGCTGCGTCGCCTTCGAGTCTCGGTTCTGGGTGTTCTGGATGACGAACACCATGAGGAAGGTGACGATGGTGGTGCCGGTGTTGATGACCAGCTGCCACGTGTCGCTAAATCGGAACGCGGGCCCGGTGATTCCCCAGACGACGATGATGAGAAGCGCCGCCAGGAACGCCCAGGCGGAGCCGAGCGCCTCCGACACGCGGGTCGCCACTCGCGCGAACTGGGCGGTCACGCCGCCCGACTCAGCCTGCGTGGCCTCGTCGCGTGCCTGGCGAACGCGCTCGCCATGCACGGCGGCACTTGCTCGCCTCTGTCGTTCCACGCGGACCGCCAAAGCACGGGCTGTGCCAGCGCTTGCTCGATGCCCTTCATCAGCACCCACGCTGGCGCGCCGCTTGCACCCCATCACATCCGGCGCAACCAACCAACAGGAGGAACCAGATGGCTCACGTCGAGCAGTCAATTGAAATCAATGTCCCGGTTCGGACGGCGTACGACCAGTGGACCCAGTTCGAATCCTTCCCGCAGTTCATGGAGGGCGTCGAGCGCGTCGTCCAGCAGGACGACACGCACCTGGTGTGGACCGCCGAGGTCGGCGGGACGGAGCGCACGTGGACCGCGGAGATCACCCGCCAGGAGCCGGATCGGCTCATCGCGTGGCGGTCGGTCGAGGGCAAGCAGAACGACGGCCGGGTGATGTTCGACCCGATCGCGGCCGACAGCTGCCGGGTCACCGCCGAGTTCGACATCGACACCGAGGGCTTCAAGGAGTCGATCGGCGAGGCACTCGGCTTCGTGGATCGTCGCGTGAAGGGCGATCTCGAGCGCTTCAAGGAGTTCATCGAGGGCCGCGGCCAGCCCACCGGCGCGTGGCGGGGCGAGGTCGAGCAGGGCCAGCCGCGCTGAGCCTGCCCAAGCCGCCCAATCCCGACCGGCGGCCCGTGCCGCCGGTCGGCTCGAACGCGGCCCGCCGCATGCAGTGGGCGCAGCGAGAATGACCGAGGACGAGCGAGCGCGCGCCGAAGAGGCCGCCGGGCGGCCTGATCGGCCCGTCGACCAGCGGTGGCCGCGCGGGATGCCGTACACCGTCTACTTCCCCGACGGGAATGGCGGCACCCGCGCGGCCGACCTCGAGCATCCCGCACCGTTGCCGCGCGTCGGCGACACCGTCGAATACATCAACGAGCGCGGCACGCGCGAGCGCTTCGTGGTGCGTGAGGTCGTCCATACCCTCCAGACGTCGGCGGCCGCCCGTCCATCGGTCCGCGACGAGGCCGACAACGCCGCGACATCCGTCGCACGACGAGAGGATCAGCCCGCGGAGCAGCCAGGCGACGGCGGGGAGCTGCGCGCCGGTCTGCCCAAGGTATTCCTCGACCCGGCCAGCAAGGAGCAGCCATGACCGAGCGACCAACGACCCACGACGATCCGTCGCCGCAGCCATCCGACGTGCCGACCGCCCCGGCGGAGCCGATCCAGCGCGGTGAGGCGACGGGCGGCGCGCTCACTGGCGAGACCGGCGTCCTGACGCCGGAGAGCGATCCCGAGCCGCTGGTGACCGGGGAGCGGCGCGACGTCGAGGACGCGCTGCACCGAGCGGAGGCGGCTCAGCTGCGACACCCGCCCGCGAGCGGCGTGAACGACATGACGCGCGGCTCGGCCGGCTCGCTGTCAGGACCGATCCAGACCGCGGCGGACAGCGGGCTGAGCGGCCTGCAGGGTGATGCCACGATGGGGTTCGCAGCCACTCCGTCCGCCGGCACCGCTGCAGGAGCCGGCGCCACCGAGCTCTCCGAGCTGGAGGGCGGATACGGCAGCGAGGAGGGCCAGTCAGCGACCGACCCGGCCTACCGACGCGACTCGCATCTTCCTCCGAGCAAGCCGGAGAAGGCCCGCTAGGTGCCTGTGCGCCCAAGTTGACCGGGTCGGGCGAATCGGCGACCATACGCCGGCCGCGCTGCGTCCACGCGCGGCGTCGTGGTGGCCTTAGCTCAATAGGCAGAGCATCGGATTGTGGCTCCGAAGGTTAGGGGTTCGAGACCCCTAGGCCACCCCAGGTTCCTCTTCAGTTCGCGTGCGGTCCACGCAGGTGATACGGCACGTCGACGACGACCGTATTCGGCCGGAAGAAGAGCCGAAGCTTCAGGCGCAGCGCCGTCTGGTTGTGGAGCGGATACTCCCAAAAGTGCCGGGGCACGTATTCGGAGAGGACGACCGTCGTGCGTTGTGCAGGGTCGAGCGCCTCGGAGGCATCGAGGTAGGCAAGCAAGGGCGCCATCAGGGCCCGGTACGGGGACTCGAGGATGACAAGTCGCACGGGCCCGCCCCACGCTTCCCAGCGCTCCTTCATCGCGGCCAATTCTGCGCGGTCGTCGGATACGTGGACGGCGGTGACATTCGGAGAGAGCGAGCGGGCATACGCCAGCGCCTCGAGGGTCGGACGATCCATGCGGCTGATCGGCACGATGGCGCGCGTCCGGGGGCTCGGCAGAACGCCGGGCGGCCAGGCCGCCTCGAGTTCGCGTTCCAGGCTGTGATAGTGCCGGCCGATGGCCCACATCACACCAATGAGCGCAGGGATGAGCAGCAGGATCATCCACGCTCCGAGAGCGAACTTGGCGATCCCCACGATGATCGCGACGAGTGCGGTGGCGATCGCGCCAGCGCCGTTCAGCGCCGCACGCCAGCGCCAGCCGGCCTGCTCTTGCCGCAATCTCCACCAGTGGCGCACCATGCCCGACTGGCTCAGGGTGAATGCGACGAACACGCCCACCGTGTACAGCGGAATGAGGTTCGTGACGGAGCCCTGAAACGCCACGATCAGGGCACCCGCCAGGAGAGCGAGAGCCATGATCCCGACGGTGAAGGAGAGGCGGTCGCCGCGGAACTGGAACTGGCGTGGCATGAAGCGGTCTTTACCGAGGATGCTCGCCAGGCGCGGGAAGTCGGCAAAGGCGGTGTTGGCGGCCAGTACCAGGAGCAGCGCTGTTGAGACCTGAACGAGGTAATGGAACGGCGTGTCCCGCCCGACCAGGGTGCGGGTGATCTGGCTGATGACCGTCTCCTGTTCGGTCGGGTCGGGGATTACGCCG
This sequence comes from uncultured Chloroflexia bacterium, assembly GCA_963783725.1. GTDB lineage: Bacteria > Chloroflexota > Limnocylindria > QHBO01 > QHBO01 > CAWAOJ01. The sequence continues at coordinate 370,937 of CAWAOJ010000002.1, forward strand.
AGTTGCGCCGCGAGGAAGCTGATGCCGATGAAAATTGTGGCGAAGAAGGTGCCCATCATGATCAGCACCGCGCCGGCGTTGCGCGATTCAGGCGGCTTGAATGCCGGCACGCCATTGGCGACGGCCTCTGTGCCGGTCAGGGCGACGGAACCCGAGGCGAAGGCGCGCAGCACCAGGAGGACGCTCAAACCCTCCACGCCGCCCTGTGCCAGCCAGGCCGGGGGTGCGCTGTAGTGCGGTAGCGTCCCGGTCGCGAAGCGGAACAGCCCGAACCCCAGCAGGCCATAGATCGCCACGAGGTACACGTACGTCGGGATCGCGAAAATGTTGGCGCTGTCCCGGATCCCGCGCAGGTTGCCGAGCCACAGCAGTCCGACGAAGCCCACTCCCAGGAACACCCTGACATCAAAGAGGCTCGGGAAGATGGACGTCAGGGCCGCCACGCCGGCAGCGATCGAAACGGCGACGGTCAGGACGTAGTCCGTCAGGAGCGCCGCCGCTGCGACCAACCCAGGCAGGCGACCCAGGTTATCGCTGGCCACGATGTAGGACCCGCCGCCCGAGGGATAGGCTCGGATCGTCTGCTGATAGCTCGTGACGACGATCGCCAGAACCACCACGATGGCCGTCGTCAGCGGCATCGTCAGGGCGAGTGCCCCCGCGCCGGCGGCAACGACGACCCGCATGATCTCCTCGGTGGCATAGGCCGATGACGAGATGTTGTCCGAGGCGAAAACGGCCAGGCCCTTGATCGGACCGATGCGTTCGTGCATCTCGTGCTCGGTGGCGATCCGCCGGCCGACGAGAACCCGACGCGCTGCGTCCCACCCTCGACCGAAGGGGCTGCCGCGCCGGAGCACTTGCTCGGAAGCGACGAGGTGCCCGGGAGCCTGTCGTCGGAACTCCCTGGCGAAGGGCTCGACCACCGAGACGTAGCGGTCGCCGACCCGGCTGCCCCGTTTGCCTCGCAGCTCCCGCAGGTCTGCGGGCGACGGTGCCTGGCCGTCTCCTCTCATCGATCGCTCATGCGATCGACTCCACGACGACGTCATAGCCGACCTGTGGCCCGTGCCACACCGTCCGGACGATCACTCCGGCGTCGTGACCAGCAGCCCGGGCGTTGCTCGCGACAGCCTCGGCGTTGCGGAGGCATATATGTGTGACCCGGAGGGCGGCCCCCTCCGCGACGACCGCGATCGACGCGCGCACCAGGTCCAGCTCGCGCTCGGCCGAGCTGTCAGCCTCGGTCGCGACGGGACGCTGCGCTATTGGTTCCATGCCTCCAGCGTGGCGCGGACCCCCAAGAGAGGCGGCGCATGCGACGCGCGCCGCCGCTCAAGAAGTGCTCAAGACCACTCGGGATCAGGCGGCTCGTGGATCCGGTAGCCAACGCCCGGCTCGGCGGTGATGAGCTTCGCCGTCGCGCCGCTCGGATCGGCCGCCGCGAGCTTGTGGCGGAGAGAGGCCACGTGGACGTGCAGGTAGTGCGTCTCCTCGGCGTAGGCCTCCCCCCACACCGCGCGCAGCAGTCGGCCGCGCGTGACCACCCGCCCGACGTGGCTGAGCAACACCTTGAGCAATTCGTACTCATGCGGGGTGAGGTGGACCAGCGTGCCGGCAACCCTGGTTTCGCGGCGCACGGGGTCGAGCGTGACGGGGCCAACGGTGATCGAGCCTTCCACGTCAGCAGCCGGGTTGAGGCTTCGGCGAAGGGCCGCGCGTACTCGGGCGCCAAGCTCGGCCATCCCGATTGGCTTGGCGAGGTAATCGTCGGCTCCCCGGTCGAGCGCCTCGACCTTGTCTCGCTCCTGGTCATGCGCGGAGAGGACGATGATCGGGGTCAGTGCCTCGCGGCGCATTCGGCGGATCACTGCCAGGCCGTCGATCCCCGGCAGACCGAGATCGAGCAGGACGACGTCCGGTCGCTGCGCCTCCCACTGCCTGAGCGCCTCCTCACCGCTCGGCGCGACGCGTACGACATAACCGTGACCTCGGAGGTTGGCAGCGACGAGGCGGCTCGTCGCTTCTTCGTCTTCGACGAGCAAGATGCTGGCACTCACGTTGCTGCCGTTTCCTCCTTCTGCTCTTGCTCCGCGCCGCCGTCCGCGGGATTCCGCCGTCTTGCTGGCAGGCCGACCACGATTGCCAGTCCTCCGAGCGGACTCCGTTCGGCGTGAACCCGTCCGCCCATCGCCTCGACGAGTCCGCGAACGACCGCCAGACCCAATCCCGTGCCGCGCCGCGCAGCGCTCACCCCGGGCTCCCGATGAAACTTCTGGAAGAGTCGCTCATACCCCCCGGCGATTCCCGGCCCGGCGTCTTCTACTATCAGCGCCACGTACGAGTCCGCTTCGACGAGGCGCCCGCTGATGTGGACCGCGGCGGGCGTCGGAGCGTAACGCGATGCGTTCTCCAGGAGGTTGGTCAGCACCTGGTCGAGCATCATCGGGTCGGCCCAGACCGGGGGGAGAGCGACGGGCAGATCAATCTTGAGCGGGTGGTCGACGAGCAGGTCAGAGAGCCTCTCGACGACCGCCTCGATGATAGGAGACAGCGGCACAAGCTCGAGGTCGGCACGAAGAGCGCCGCTGTCGATCCGGCTCATGTCGAGGAGGTTGGTCACCAGCCGATTGAGGCGCGCCGCCTCCGCATCGATCGTGGTTCCCAGGGCTATCCGTTCAGCATCAGGGATCACCAGATCCGGGTCAGCCAAGTTGCCCGCGGCGGCTCGGATGGTGGACAGCGGCGTGCGCAGGTCGTGAGACACCGAGTCGAGGAGCGCGCTCTTCAAGCGATCACTGCGCCGCGCGACCTCGCCCTCGGCGGCGACCGCAGCGAGCTGCTGCCGGCGAACGGCCTGTGCGATCTGGTCGGCCGCTGCGGCGAGCAGGCGTGCGTCCTGGGGCCCTGACTCGGCGCGGCCGGCGGAAGCGAGCGCCCACAGCGATCCGAACAACTCGTCTCCAACCGCCAGCTTGACGCGATACAGCGCCTGTGATTCCGTTTCGCCGCGCTGCGGCGGGTGGATCCGGCGCCAGACAGCGGGACCGTCGGCATCGTTGCGGCGCAGGAGGCGGTAGGAGCGGAGACTCGGTGTCGGCTGATCGGGATCCGTGTCGGCCAATGGACGTTCCGGCGCGCCGTGAACCGCCACGCCGATCCAGATGCGCTGCATTCCGGTGTCGTGCGCCAAACGCTCGACGACCTGAGAGGCGGCGACGCCGACCCGGTCCGAGGTGTTGAGCGCACGGCTGACCGAGTACAGGGCTCGTGCCTCGCTTTCGCGCCGCTGCGCGTCGCGCTCCTGGTCCCGCTGGCGCCCGGCGAGTCGTGCGATAAGCACACCGACGATGAGAAACAGGACCAGATTGAGGAGCTGTTCAGGGTCCGCGACGGTGAAGGTATAGCGCGGATCGATAAAGAGGAAATTGTAGGTCAGGAAGGCGCCGGCGGCGGTGATGATGGCCGGCGTGCCTCCGGAGCGAATGGCGACCGCGGCGATGCCGAGCAGGTACACGGCCGACGCGTTGGACAACCCGAGCAGGCCTTCCAGCACGTAGCTCGCTGCCGTACAGGCCGCAAGCGCGGCGGTGATTTCGCCGCTACGGCGTGCCAGGGTGCGCTCGATCGCGACTCGCGGCGTCACAACATGATCCTACGTCGCATGCGCCGCCCGGCCGGATCTCGACTCCTGGCGCGCGCGAGCCGGCGCCGTCGATAGCCCTTACCCGGGCCGATTCCCGCGAGTGGGCAGCTCGGCGGATTGTGCCGAGGCGTCGCCTTGAGCCGGCCGCGGCGTGCCCAGGTACTCGGCCTCGCTCACCTGGTCGCCCCACTCCGTCTCCGGGCCGTCGGCCGGCGACTCCCAGATCGCCAGGTGGGTCATGAACCGATTCGGGGCGGCACCGTGCCAGTGCCACTCGCCGGGTGCGATCTGCACCGTGTCGCCGGCGCGAATCTCGACGGCCTCCTCGCCTCGAGACTGGACCCGACCGACGCCCTCGGTGACGTGCAGCGTCTGCCCCATGGCGTGCGCGTGCCAGGCATTCCGTGCGCCCGGCGCGAACCGCACGACCGCGACGCGGACGCGAGAAGGCTCCTCGCCGCGGACGATGAAATCGAGCCACGCGTCACCGGTGAAGGTAGCCGCATCGGCCTTGCTTGTGGGGTGCGGATCCACTCGTCTCATCGGGCTCCCTCCTTGTCAGGCGTCGGTCGGTCGATTGGAGTCGCGTCGCCGCGGCGCGACGCGGACGAGCGCCTTGATGGCACGGCGCTCGTCCATCGCGGCGTACGCCTCGCCGATGTCGTGTGGCTCAGACTCAGGCGCGGTCGTCGCGGTCGCGAGTCTTCGACCCTCCCCGCGTGAGCGCGAGCGTCTGCAGGGTCAGGATGAACAGGAGCGCAAGCGTCGCCAGGAACGCGACGTCCCGCAGTTGGCCTTCCACCGAACCTCCCAGCGGGCACATCTGTCGTTGTGGCTCGCCGGCACTGGCGAGGCGGGTGTAACGGAGCGCCACTGTATCGTCCGTGTCAAGACACGCCGGCCGATGGAGATCGCTTGACCAACTCGCGAAGATGGGATTGGGCCGGCGTGGCCGACTGGGGAGGGGATGATGGACGAGATGCAGCCCGAGACCGCTTGGCGTCAGTCGGCGCGCAAGATCCCTGCAGCTGCGTGGCTGCTGGCCGCGATCTCCGTAATCGAGGCTCTCGTCCTGGTCCTCATCCAGGGCCTGTTCGAGATGCAACCTTTCCCGTTCGGCGTTCTGGTGTGGGTCCTCATCTCAGCGACTCCCTTCCTCCTTGGGGCCGGCGTCGTCGCCGGCGCTCGCCGCTGGCCAGCCGCTCGGACCTGGTTCCTGGCGGCCGCAGTCGCGTTCGTCCTTCGCGGCCTGCTCGATGGCGGGCTTGCCGTGTGGCTGACCGCATCGCTCCCGAACAACCCGCCGGCCGACGTCTCGACCTGGAACGCCTGGATGATGGCACGCGGGCTCGTGGTCGCCGCACTGGCCGTCGCCGCCCCGGCATTGGCAGCGATCGGCATCTGGGTGGCATCACCATCGGCTCCGCCTCTCTCCGGAGGGAGGCGATGGGCGGCCGTTTGGCTTGCCGCACTCGGCCTGCTTGCCACTGCGGTCGGCTGGTTCCTCGCGGTCGCGCCCGGAACCTCGGGAGCGGACGCCATGCTTGTCGCCGCCTCCGCCCTCTACGTCGTCGCCCCGCAGGCTGCGCTTGCCTTCGCGGCGCTGGCGATCGCCGCGCTGCGTGCGATGCCGAACCGCGACCGGCTGCCGGAGTTGCTGATGGCCTGCGGCGTCGCCGTCGTGCTCGTCGCAACGGCCTGGCTCGACGTGGGATTGCAGCAGCTGCCGACGGCTGTGACGTCCGGCGGGTGGTGGGTGACGCTGCCGAACGCCCTGTTGCTGATCGGCTTGCTGGCCGTCGCCGCCGGTTTCACTGCCGGGGGCCTCACTGAAGCAGATCGGTAGCCCTCGCGGCAGTTCCGGCCGCGCCCTTGGCTCCTTTGAGCCGCCGCGGCTTGGCGGCTCGAGGACAGGTTGCGCCCGATCGCGACGCCCATACTGCGATCAAAGCGCCACTTCCGAGGTCCGTCGTTCATGTCCAGGGTCGCTCGCCGAGTCGGGATAGCCTTCGGCTCGTTCGTTCTTGCGTGGCTGGCTGTCACGCTTGTGGCCCGATGGCTGTTCGGCTCCGGCAACATCCTCGTCTGGGTGATCGCCGCGATCGTCGGTACCTGCGCCTATCTCGTGCTCCTGTGGCGAGAGCAGCGCGCAGGCTGAGCCGAGCCTGACCATCACCGCTCATCTCGCCTTGCCTACGCCGGTGCGTACCCCAGGTAGATCGCGCCCGAGCGGAAGCGCCTCGTCTCCGTCTGCCTGAGCCGAAGTGCGCCGTCGAGCGCGGGGAAGAATGGCGTTCCCGCGCCGAGGACCACCGGGTGCACCACGAGGCCGTAGGCGTCGACGAGGCCGCGCCGGATGAACTGAGCGGCCAGCGTCGGGCCGCCGAGGTCGAGGTCGCCATCGAACTCGGCTCGCAGTCGTGCCAGCTCCTCGCCGACGTCGCCGTTCACCAGTCGGCTGTTCCATGCGACGCTCTTCAGCGAAGATGAGAAGACGACCTTCGGCTTGGGGTTCCAGACGCGGGCGAACTCGAGCATGTACTCGGTCGCCGATGGGTCCGCCTCCGCGGTCGGCCAGTACGCCGCCATGGTCTCGTACAGCCGTCGGCCGTAGATGAACGCGTCGGCCTCGCGCGAGCGCTCGGTCCACCACGTGTGCAGCTCCTCGTCGATAGTCGTCCAGTCCAGCGAGTGGTCGAGCGTCTCGACGTATCCGTCGAGCGAGACGTTCATGGAGTAGACGAGCCTGCCCATTCGGAACCTCGAACTGCGTGGTTTCATGAGGATGACCGCTGCCGCGACGAAGACTCATCGCTCCGCCTGAGAATCGCCCGACGCGGGGGCGCCATCCGGCAGCAGCCTATAATCGCGCCGCCGTCTGGTCGACGCAGCCGCTGGAGACTCCGAATGGCGACCCTTCCGCAGGGAACGGTCACGTTTCTGTTCACCGATATCGAGGGCTCGACCAGGCTCGTCCAGGCCTTCGGTGACCGATACGCGGAGCTGCTCGAAACGCACCAGCAGCTGCTCCGCGCGTCCTTCGCTGGCGGCGTCGAGATCTCGACCGAGGGCGACTCCTTCTTCGTCGCATTCGGCAGCGCGACGGCGGCGGTCGAGGCGGCCGTGGCGGCGCAACGAGCGGTCGCCGGCCACCAGTGGCCGGCTGGCGCATCGGTCCGGGTGCGCATGGGGCTGCACACCGGCCAGCCGAGCCTGGGCGGAGACAACTACGTCGGGTTCGACGTCCACCGCGCAGCACGCATCGCCGCTGCCGGGCGCGGGGGACAGGTGCTGCTATCCGAATCGACGCACGGGTTGGTGAGGCGCGACCTGCCGGAGGGCGTCACGGAGCGAGACCTGGGCGAGCATCGGCTCAAGGACCTCTCGCTGCCCGAACACCTCTTCCAGCTCGTGATCCCGGGCCTTCCGGCAGATTTCCCGCCGCTGCGAGCGCTCGATCCCGCGCGCACGAACCTTCCTCCGCAGCTCACCAGCTTCATCGGACGCGAGCGCGACCTGGCCGCCCTTCGCGAGCTGTGCCTCACCCATCGGCTCGTCACCGTCATCGGCACCGGAGGCACCGGCAAGACCCGACTGATGCTGCACGCGGCCGCCGAGCTCAACGACGAGTACACGGACGGCGTGTGGCTGGTGGAGCTTGCGCCGATCGGCGATGCGGCGCTCGTCCCCCAGGCGGTGTCACGTGCGCTGGGGGCGATCGACGAACCGGGACGCGACACGGTGGATGTGCTGGTGGACTTCCTGCGTGCCAAGTCGCTGCTGCTGCTGATCGACAACTGCGAGCACGTGATCGGGGAGGTGGCCGCACTCGTGCATCGGTTGGTCACGAGCTGCCCCGGACTCGTGGTCCTTGCCTCGAGCCGCGAAGCGTTGGCGGTGCCGGGCGAGAGCGTCTACCAGCTTGCCTCCCTCGGGATCCCCGCACGCATCGCGGACGTGCACGAAGATCAGGGTGCGACCTGGCTCGCGGAGGCCGCCGCCTCGGACGCGGTGCGTCTGTTCGTGGATCGAGCGACGGCGATCATGCCGACCTTTGCGCTCACGCCACCCGACGCGAGAGCGGTGGTCGAGGTCTGTCGCCGCCTCGACGGCATTCCGCTGGCCATCGAGCTCGCGGCGGCACGCGTGACGCTGCTCTCGGTGCAGGAGATCGCCTCACGGCTGGGCGATCGCTTCCGGTTGCTGACCGGCGGCCGGCGCACCGCCCTGCCACGACAACAGACCCTTGAGGCGCTCATCGACTGGAGCTGGCAGCTCCTCGACCAACCCCAGCAACGCCTGTTGCGCCGCCTGTCCGTCTTCGCCGGAGGCTGGACGCTCGAGGCCGCCAGTGCCGTCACTCGCCTGCCCGACGAGCCGGACGCCGACGACGAGCTGGAGACGCTCGACATGCTCGGTCATCTCGTCGATCGATCGCTGGTGCTGGTCGACCGGGCGGCGCGGTCGAGATACCGCCTGCTCGAGACGATCCGGGCGTTCGCCCGTGAACGCCTCGTGGAGGCGCAGGAAGTCACTGAAATCCACGGCACACATCTCGCCTTCTTCCTGCGACTCGCCGAGGAGGCGGAGCCCGACCTTCGCGGCCCCCAGATGGCACCGGCACTCGCGCGGCTCGATGCCGACGCCGACAACCTTCGGACCGCGCAGGAGTGGGCTTTCGAGGCCGATCCGGAGCGCGCGCTGCGCCTGTCGCTCGCCCTCTCGACGCTGTGGCGCTCGCGCGACATGGCGGAGGGGCAGCAATGGCTGAGCCGCGCCGCGGCGCTCGTAAAGTCGATGCCGGCGCCGGCACCGGAGGCGGCGAGGGAACGGGACATGCTCGTCGCGCGCGTGCTCGCGGCGGCCGCGACGGCGTCGTGGCTGAACGGTTCGGGAGCGGTTGGGCTGCCCTGGGCGCGCGAGGCGGTGGAGGTCGCCCAGCGCACCGACGATGTCAGGGCGCGGTACGAGGCGCTCGGCTCACTGGTCATGTCGACGGTCTTTTCGGGGGGCGAGGCGGGGATCATGGAGCGAGCCAACGAGGTCGTTCGTCTCGCCGAGTCGGTCGGTGACTGGTGGACGATCGGCTTCACACGTGCCGGTCTGGCGCAGTGGGCGATCGAACGAGGCGACGTGGCGGAGGGCGAGGCCATGCTTGCGTCCGCCATGGCGGCCGCCGACCGCACGCAGAACCCGACGGTGATCGCATTCGCGGCATTGGCGCACGCGAGGGTGAGCGGCTTCGCCGGCCGCCTTGCCGAGGCACGGGAGTGGTTCGAGCGGACGATCGGCGCGTACCGATCGGTGGGCGATGCGGGACTCGCCCTGGTGGCGAGGAGCGACCTTGCCCACGTGCTGCGCCGCGCCGGTTCGATCGACGAGGCCGAGGCGATCTATCGCGAGACGCTCCACGAGTGGCTGCATGCCGGGAATCGGGGCGCCATCGCCAATCAGCTGGAGTCGTTCGCCTTCATCTTCGTGAAGCGGGGGGAGCTCGAGCGTGCGGCGCGGCTCTTCGGCGCCGCGGAGGCGATTCGCGAGGTCGCACAGTCGGTGATGCTGTACTCCGAGCGCGAGGAATACGACCAGTCGGTCGGCGCCCTGCGGGCCACGCTCGACCGAACATCGCTCGACGCCGCGTGGGCGGAGGGGCGCCGGCTGTCGACCGATGAAGCCGCATCCCTCGCCATCTCACGCTAGGCCGGCGGTGTGGACTCTCGGTGGACGGGCCGCCCGCGGCGCGTCAACTTCGTGGACAAACCGGGTTGGCGGCGAGGCAGTGCCGCCGTAGGGTGTCTGTGGCACCCACGGAGGGGCCACTCGACGGGTCACCGGAGGTGACACCGGACGGGGCACTCGATTCGACGCTCGACCGATCACTCGATCCATTTCGGTAACGTCAGGGATGCGGGAGTCGGCGCGGGACCGAACGCGGGACCTTGCACCGGATCATTCACCGGAGCGCGCGCGGGAGTTCCTCCGAAGGTGCCGTTTTCGTGCGGGCGCGCGGGTCACCCGTCGCAGTCGAGCAGTCCCGCCGCCTCCTTCGCGCGCAGGACGTGCCATGCCGCGTTCTCGACGCGTGCACGGAACCACTGCTTCACCGACGCCTCGACCTGAATCGCTCGCGCCATCTCGATGGCATCGTCCAGCTGGTTGAGCACGATCATGTCCCCGCCGGCGTTCAAGAAGTCGCGCGCGCGGGTCGATGCGGGCATGCCCGCGACGGCGGTCGATCCCAGGCTGTCGGAGATGACCACGCCGCGGAAGCCAAGGTCGCCGCGCAGCATGCCGTTGATGACGGTGTTGGAAAAGACGGCCAGGTGCTGCGGGTCGATCAGCGTGTAGGTCGCCTCCGAGATCATGACGAAGCGTGCGCCCGCGGCGATGGCGGCGGCAAACGGCGAGAGGTACGGGTCGCCGCGCGTCGTCACGGCATCGGTCACGTCGGCGCTGAAGTCGGTGTTGCCGATCACGCGGCCAAGCCCTGGAAAGTGCTTGGCGGTCACGCTCACGCCGCTGGCGCCCAGGCCGGCGACGAAGGCCGCGACGTGCGAGGCGGCAGTGGCGGGGTCGTGCGCGTACTCGCGCGCCCAGTGGCCGATCGGTGCGTTCTGCTCATCGGTCCCGCTTGGAACGACGTCCGCAACGGGCGCGAGATCCAGGTTCACGCCCGCGGCGCGCAGCTGCGCGCCCCATCGGGCGGCGAGTGACGTCAGCCGAGCGACGGACATGGCGCCCTGCGCCAGCGCGCTCGGCATCACGTCGAAGCCTGGTCCAGTCAGCGCCTGGATGTCGCCGCCCTCCTGGTTGGCGGCCACGAAGAAGGGCACTCCGTAGGTGGCTGCCCGCGTGGCCTGTGCCTGGACGAGGTTCGACACGCCACGTATCGCGGCCACGCCATCGCTCGACCGATGGGCGAACATCACCGAGCCGAAGTGCCACGTCGCGATCGCCTGCTGGCGGGCGGCATCCAGGCGGTCGCTGGTGAGCCCGATCATGAACAGCTGCCCGATGCGCTGAGCCTCGCTCATGGAGGCGAGCGTTCGGAGTGCGCAGCTGGGCGGCACGGCCCGGCGTGGGTGACGGCGAGGGCGTCGCGGACGGCCGGGGCGTCGCGGACCGCGGGGGGATCGGCGTTGACGCTGGCGTGGGCACAGCGGTGGGCGCTGGGGCGGAGGCGCTCGCAGTTGCGGATGAGACCGGCGTGCCGGTGGCGATGCCGACGACAGCGAGGGTCGGCAGCGGCGTCGGCGGCGGGGGAGCGGCGCTGAGCTGCGCGCACGCGGTCAGGACGAGGATCAGCGGCGCGGCGGCGAGGCGGAGGCGAAGGTGAGGCATGCGTCTCCCGAACCTGCGTGGCACCCGGCGGGTGCGGATCGGGGCGCTGACGCATCAGCCTCGAAAGTTGCTACGCCTGCGCCGGCGTAAAGTTGGCAGCGTGAACGACAGCGAATCCCCGATCGACCCCGGCGTGCCGCCCAGCGGCACTGGCTGCGTCGAGTGCCTTGCGTCCGGCGGCTGGTGGTTCCATCTGCGTCGCTGCGCGCAGTGCGGGCACATCGGGTGCTGCGACACGTCGCCCTCGCAGCACGCCACCCGGCACGCCGAGTCGGCGCGGCACCCGGTGGTGCAGAGCTACGAGCCGGGTGAGGACTGGTTCTGGGACTACGCGCACCTCGAGTACGTGGACGGACCGATGCTCGCCGCGCCGCAGCACCGTCCCCTCGACCAGCCGGTGCCCGGGCCGGCCGGCCGCGTTCCGCCGGACTGGGAGAGCCAGCTCAACTAGTCCGCGTCATTCGACCTCTCACCCGATTCGGCCTACACTTGCGCGCCACGCCTCGCGCCCCGCTCGGGCCGCCGCACGAGACCGCTGCATGACCTCCGCCCTCACTCCCGCTGCCCTCGGCGTGCGCGACGACATCCGCAACGTCGCGATCGTCGCGCATGTCGACCACGGCAAGACGACCCTGGTCGACGCCCTGCTGCGCCAGACCGGGACCTTCCGCGCCAACCAGACGCTGGTGGACCGCGTCCTCGACTCGGGAGAGCTGGAGCGCGAAAAGGGGATCACCATCCTCGCCAAGCAGACGACCGTCGAGTATCGAGGCGTCCACCTCAACATCATCGACACGCCCGGCCACGTCGACTTCGGCGGCGAGGTCGAGCGGGGGCTGGTGATGGTGGACGCGGTCCTGCTCCTCGTGGACGCCGCTGAGGGCCCGCTGCCCCAGACGCGCTACGTGCTCAAGAAGGCGATGGCGCGCGGCCTGCCGGTGATCGTCGCGGTCAACAAGATCGACCGATCCGACGCGCGGGCGCCCGAGGTGCTCGACGCGATCTACGACCTGTTCATCAGCCTCGGCGCCGACGACGCGCAGATCGACTTTCCGGTGGTCTACACGGTCGGGACCCAGGGAACCGCCTCGCTGTCCCTGACGGAGCCCGGCACCGACCTCGCGCCGCTGCTCGATCTGCTGCTCGCCGTCACTCCTGCGCCGACCTTCGTGCCCGGACATCCGCTGCAGCTGCTGGTCTCGAACCTCGCCGCATCGGACTACCTCGGTCGCATGGCCGTCGGTCGCGTGTGGAACGGCACCCTGCGCATCGGCCAGCGGATCTCGATCGTGCGCGAGGATGCGACGATCAGCGGAACCGTCAGCGCGCTGCAGACTGCCCACGGGATCGACCGCATCGACATGGCGGAGGCGGGTCCGGGCGACATCGTCGCGGTGGCCGGCATCCCCGAGGTGACCATCGGCGACACGATCACCGACCCCGCCGATCCCCGACCCTTGCCGAGGCTCGACGTCGACGCGCCGACGGTTCGGATGACGTTCGGCGTCAACAGCAGCCCGCTCGTCGGGCGCGAGGGGAAGTTCCTCACCACGCGGCAGATCAGGGCGCGGCTGGAGCGCGAGGTGCTGGGCAACGTCTCGATCGAGGTCCGTCCGATCGAGGGCACCGATGCGTACGAGGTGCGCGGCCGCGGTGAGCTCCAGCTCGCCGTCCTGATCGAGCAGATGCGACGCGAGGGCTTCGAGCTCACCGTCAGCCGTCCCGAGGTCATCGAGCGCACCGTGGACGGCATGCGCCAGGAGCCGTACGAGCGCATCACCATCGACGTGCCGCCGGAGTACATCGGCGCCGTGCAGCAGGGCCTCGCGCCGCGCAAGGCGAGGCTCGAGCAGCTGACCGCCACCGCCGACGGCCGCGCGCTGCTGGAGTTCACCATCCCGACGCGCGGGTTGATCGGCTACCGCGGCCAGCTGCTGTCGGACACACGCGGCACCGCGCTGCTGCACCAGTTCGGCGAAGGCTACGGCCCCTGGGCCGGCGACGTGGTGCATCGCACCAGCGGCGTGCTGGTGGCCGATCGGAGCGGGGAGAGTCGCGCCTACGCGCTCTCGAGCCTGATCGAGCGCGGCGAGCTGTTCATCGGTCCGTCCGTCGAAGTCTACGAGGGCATGATCATCGGCGAGAGCGCGCGACCCGGCGACATGAACGTGAACCCGACCAAGTCAAAGAAGCTGTCGAAGATGCGCACCCAGGCCACCGACGGCGACTACCGCATCCCGACCCCGCCCCGAGTGCACACCCTGGAAACGGCCATCGAGTTCATCGACGCCGATGAGCTGGTGGAGGTGACCCCAGGCGCGATCCGGCTCCGCAAGCGCGTGCTCGACGCGCACGGCCGGCGGGATTGAATCCGATCAGGGACGTCCGGCCAGGAAATCCGCGCTCAGGTGCCCCACCCAGAAGGCGGTGAGGGCCAGCGCCACCAGCAGCACCACCACGGGCAGGCGGCGCGGCCGAACGACGAGCGCCAGGCGCAGCGCGCCATCCTCGAGGCCGGCGCTCCCGGAGAGCATCGAGACGACGCTCAGCACCACGGCGACCGCCGGCGCGGTGATCAGGAACAGGTCGACGATCCTCGACCGGGCCCAGCCCTGCAGCGCGCCGTTGAGCGCCGCTGAGAAGTCCGGCGACCCGACGGCGCTCGCCGCCGCCAGGAGCGAGATGACGATCAAGGTCGGCGCGGTGACGAGCAGCGCCAGCAGCGCGATCGAGGTCGAATGACGCTGCGGCCAGTCGAAGGACATCGGAGGACCTCCCGTGGTCTGCGATCGGCGAATCGCCTGGATGGTGCGGAGGTGGGCGCCGACGGCGCCGCGGGCGAGGTCGAGCGCCGTTGATGGGGTGGCCGGGGCCCCGTCGAGCAGCTCCTCGACCTCGGCGCCGTAGCGCTCGCGCCACGCCCGTGGGTACAGGGCCAGCAGCCGCTTCATGTTCCCGCGACCCTCTGCCGCGCGGTCGTCAGCAGCGGATCGAGCCGTGCCAGGCGGGCGCGGAGCGCGGTGCTGCCCGCATCGGTCAGGCGATACGGTCGCCGCCGGCCTTCGGCGGGGAGCGGCGCGAGCAGGCCGTCGGCCTCGAGCCGCGAGATGGCACCGTAGAGCGTGCCGGGACCGAGGCGCACGCCGGCGAACGCCTGTACGTCGAGCATGATGCCGTGCCCGTGGCGCGGCCCGGAGGCCAGGCTGATCATCACCAGCAGGCCGGGCTCGGTGGGTGGGTTGGGAGTGGCCAGGATCTCGCCTCCTGCTACGCGCCGCGATACTACGTCGCACGTAGTATCAATCGAGCAGCGCGGGCTGTCAACCACGATTGCCGGCACACCTGCCATGCTGGTGGCGGACGCCCCCGTAAACGCAGGGAGCCGGTGCCGGATGCAGTCGAAGCTCGGGGTTCTGCTATGGAGCCAGTCGACGGACTGGCCGTCGTTCGAACGCGCCGCGTTGCGCGTGGAGGAGCTCGGCTACGACCACCTGTGGACCTGGGATCACCTGTACGCCATCTTCGGCGACCCGTACCAGCCCATCTTCGAGGGCTACGCCGCGCTGGCCGCGTGGGCGGCGGCCACCTCGCGCATCCGTCTCGGTCTGCTGGTCGGGGCGAATCCGCTGCGCAACCCGGGGCTGGTGGCCAAGCTGGTGACCACCATCGATCACATCAGCGGCGGCCGCGCGGTGGCGGGCATCGGTGGCGCCTGGTTCGAGCTGGAGCACCAGGCGCACGGGATCGACTTCGGCACGGGCCACGGCCAGCGGCTCGACTGGCTGGACGAGGCCGCTGCCGCGCTGCGCGCGCTGTTCGACGGCGAGACCGTGTCGTCGCCGCCCGGTGGCCGCTACGCCTTCGACCAGCTGCGACTCCTGCCGCGGCCCGTGCAGCGGCACCTGCCGATCATGATCGGCGGCTCTGGGGAGAAGAAGACCCTCCGCACCGTCGCTCGCTATGCCGACATGTGGAACGCCATGGGCGACGTCGAGTTCCTGCGCCGCAAGGTCGAGGTGCTGCGGCGCCATTGCGATGCCGTCGGGCGCGATCCCGCCGAGATCCGCTTCACCGTCGGATGCAAGCCCCTCATCCGCGACAGCGAGCGCGAGGCGCGTCGCGTCTGGGCCTCGCAGATGGAGCACAACCGCACCCCGATGAGCGAGGTCGAGGGTGACGACACGTTCTGGGTCGGCACGCCGGAGCAGCTCGCCGAGCGGATGCGCGAGCGGCGTACGCTCGGGTTCGACTCGTTCATCGGCGAGATGGCCGCGCCGTACGATGACGAGACGCTCGAGCGCTGGATCGGCGAGGTGCGGCCGATGGTGGACTCCGCCTAGGCGCTGACATTCGCGCGCGGTGGTGGCATGCTGCAGTGGTGACCGAACCGAGCGAGCGCTCCTGCTGCGCCTCGTCGGCTGATGGGCGCATCGCGCGGCGCTTCGACTGTCGTGCGTCGCGCTGGGTGGACGCGCCGGCGTTGCCGCCGATGGTGGACGTCTCGGCCCATCTCCTCCGGGCGCTCGCCGATGTTGAGCAGCTGCGGCCGTCCATCCTCGAGCTGGGCTGCGGCACCGGTGGGCTCAGCATCGCGCTGCTCGAGCGGGGTGCCTCGCGACTGTCCGGCGTCGACCTGTCGGAGACGAGCGTGCGCGTCGCGCGCCGGCGCGCCGAGGCCGCTGCGCTGGCCGATGTGGCGTCGTTCAGCGTGGGCGACGCGTCCGTGGCGACGCTTGAGGCTCACGACTGGGTGGTCCTCGACCGAGTGCTGTGCTGCTTCGCCGATGCGGACCGCCTCGTCGCCGCGGCGGTCGGCGCCGCGGAACAGCGCATCGCCCTCAGCATCCCGGAATCGCGCGGCTGGCGAGGACTGCTGAACCGACCGCTGTGGGCGATGGAGAACCTGTGGGACGTCGTGCGGGGCGGCTGTCGCGGGTTCGTTCACGACGTCGGAGCCGTCGAGGCGCGGCTCGCGGCGGACGGGTTCCGTCCCGTCGCCGGACGCCAGGATCACGCGGGTCTGTGGTTCGTGGGCGTGTACGAGCGCCAGCCGCGGATCAGCGGATGAGCAGCGCGCTGACCAGCAGCACGGTGAGCACCACGCCACTCACCGCGACGTAGACGCGATCGCCTTCCAGGGCGAACCCGACCAGCGAGGTGACCACGCGCAGGATCGGCGTGGCGACCAGCACCAGCAGCCCCAGCTGACCGATGGCCTGCGGCCGCAAGCGCATCAGCCCCTCGACGATCCCGCCGAAATCGGTGACCGCGCCCTCGGCGTTCGGCGCCCCGACCAGGGAACCCGGCCAGCCGACCGCGAACGAACCGACGAAGCCGATCGCGATCAGCGCCGCGCTGAGGGTCACACCGCTCAGCAGCACCGTGCTGACGATGCCCCGAAGGCGCTCGGGCGTCATATTCCGACCCCCAGGCCACGCAGGATGGTCTCGATCCCGATCACGGCCAGCACCGGCACGAAGATGCGCCGGACGGTGGTGTTCGCCAGCCGGCCGAGCAGCCGCGCTCCCATGAACGCGCCTGCCAGCACGCCGAGCGCGACCGGCGACGCGATCTGGACGTCGACGTCGCCGCGACCGATGTAGATCCCGGCCGACGCCGCGGCCGTGACGCCGATCATGAAGTTGCTGGTCGCGGACGACACCTTCATCGGCAGCCGCATGGCGCTGTCCATGGCGATCACCTTGAGCACGCCTGAGCCGATGCCAAGCAGGCCCGAGACGACGCCGGCGAGCGCCATGACGGCGAAGCCGAGCGGGATCCGGCGCGGCGTATAGCGCACCTCCCGGCCGGTGCGGCGATCCGGGTAGGTGTCGGAAAGCTCGAGCCGCACGGCGAGCGGGGACGGCTCCCGCTCCGGCGGCAGCTCCTCGCCCAGTCGAGCGATCTGCGCCCCGGCCGACAGGAGGAGGACGATTCCCAGCAGCACGTACAGCAGGGTGGGAGCGACGATGGCGGTCAGCAGCGCTCCCGCCACTGCGCCCGTCGTGGTGGCCAGCTCGAGGAACATGCCGATCCGCAGATTGGTGAGGCGGTCACGCACGTATGCGGCCGCCGCGCCCGAGCTGGTCGCGATGACGGACACGATGCTGGCGCCGATGGCGAGGCGGATGTCGATGCCGAACAGGATGGTGAGCGCCGGGATGACGAGGATGCCGCCGCCGACGCCGGCCAGCGCGCCGAGCAGTCCCGCCGCCACGCTGACCAGGAAGATGGCGACGTCGGTGCCCACGCTCATGCCGCGCATGATGCACCGAGCGAGCCATGCGACCCGCCGCTTGGGTGCCATTCGGCAGATTCAGGCCCACCGCCGGGCCTGAGACCCTTGACCCATGACGGTCGCCGACACGCCGTTGGCGTGCGAACCCGCGTTCGACCTGACGCCGCCCGACGTGATGGGCGCGGTGCTGGTCGGCGCGGTCCTCGGGGACCGCACGCGCGCATCGATCCTGCGCGTGCTTCGCGGCGGGCCGCATTGCGTGTGCGAGCTGGCCGCGATGCTCGGCGTGCGAGACGCCAACGTCAGCAGCCAGCTCGCCAAGCTGCGCGAGGCGGGTTTCGTTCACGCTCGGCGCCACGCCTCCAATCCGCGCTACCTGTACTACGAGCGCGACGAGGCCGGCTGCGCGGCAGCTCTGGCGAGAGTCCGCGAGGTG
Source organism: uncultured Chloroflexia bacterium (assembly GCA_963783725.1). GTDB lineage: Bacteria > Chloroflexota > Limnocylindria > QHBO01 > QHBO01 > CAWAOJ01. The sequence continues at coordinate 388,598 of CAWAOJ010000002.1, forward strand.
ATGGTACCGGCCGCCGCGGCAGGCATGGGGGAACGGATCATGCGGCATGCCACTCGGCCCTAGCCGGTGAGGCGCCCGGCCGCGACAGTACCCTCACGAATCAGCACAGGAGCAGGGCGATGACCCCCGACGCAATCGAGCTGCAGGTGGCGGAGCTGATGACGATCGATCCGGTCACGGTTCGCTCCGACGCGCTGGTCGAGGAGGCCGAGGAGCTGCTGCGCCGCTATCACGTGACCGGCCTGCCGGTCGTCTCCGAAAACGGCGACCTGGTCGGCGTGATCAGCCAGACGGACCTGCTCTTCCTCGCCGCTCCATCGGTCTCCGCGCTGATTCGCGGCCGCAGCCAGGGCGTTCGCGTGGGCGAGGTGATGAGCGCCCCGCCGGTGACGATCGACGGCGGGGCATCGATCCGCGACGCGGCGCGAGTGATGCACGAGCGGCAGCTGCACCGGCTGGTGGTGGTCGACGAGCGGGGACGAGCGGTGGGCGTGCTGGCGGCGATGGACTTCGTGGGACTCGTCGCGGAGAGCTGAGCCCCGGGGCGCGGGTGGGGCGCTGCTTCGACCGTTGCCAATATTGACATCGGTCGATATACTGGCTGTGTGATGAGACGAGACGACCCCGACGTTGTCCTCCTGGCCGCCCTCGCCGATCCGGTGCGGCTGTCGATCGTGCGGCAGCTCGCCGAGCAGACCGCCGTCTGCGCGTGCGACTTCACCGAATGCTGCAACGTGAGCCAGCCGACCATCAGCCACCACCTGAGGGTGCTGCGAGAGGGCGGCGTGCTGGTCAGCGAGCGGCAGGGGACGAACATCGTCTACTCGCTGGCCACCGATTTCCCGCAGCGCTGGGCGCGACTGGGCGCCGGCCTGGCGGGCCTCGTCACGGTCGACTGAAGCAGGAAGGAGCGCCTCCAATGTCCGAGCAGGTTCACGACGTGGTGCGGGAGCGGTATGCGGCCGCCGCGGTCCGTGCCGGTGCCGGCAGCGTCTGCTGCGATCCCGAGGAGGGCATCGGGGCCGGGCTGTATGACGCCGGCGAGCGCGCAAGCCTGCCCGAGACGGCGGTGCTTGCCTCGCTGGGCTGCGGCAATCCGACCGCGGTGGCAGAGCTGCGAGAGGGCGAGCGCGTGCTCGACCTTGGGTCGGGGGGAGGCATCGACGTCCTGCTCTCCGCCAGGCGGGTGGGCCAGACCGGGCGCGCCATCGGGCTCGACATGACCGATGAGATGCTCGCGCTCGCGCAGCGAAACGCCGCCGAGGCCGGCGCCACCAACGTCGAATTCCTGAAGGGGCACATCGAAGCCATCCCGCTGCCCGCCGAGTCGGTCGACGTGGTGATCAGCAACTGCGTGGTGAACCTCGCCGCCGACAAGCCGGCCGTCTTCCGCGAGATCGCCCGCGTCCTGCGACCGGGCGGTCGCATCGGGGTCACCGACATCGTGGCCGAGGACCGGTTGAGCGCCGCGGATCGCGCCGAGCGTGGTTCGTACGTGGGCTGCATCGCGGGAGCGCTGTCGTTCTCGGAGTTCGAGCGCGGCCTGCGAGAGGTGGGCCTGGCCGATGTCTCCCTCACGCCGACGCACAGCGTTGCCGACGGCATGCACAGCGTCATCGTCAGAGCCGTGAAGCCGACCGATGCGGGGCCCACGACCCCCCTCGAGGACCGCGAGCTGAACCTCGCCGCCACCGGGTGCGGATGCGGCGCCGGCGGGTGCTGCTAGCGGCGTGACCTCGCCGCGAGGGCGACCAGGAAGATGGCGGTCTCGACCAGCACGATGGTCGCGCCGCTGGCGGCGTTGGCCCAGTAGCTGACGTACAGGCCGATCGCCGGGGCGAGCAGGCCGATGCCGACCGCCACGCCCAGCAGGCGCCCGAAGCTGTGCGTCAGCAGCTGGGCCGTGGCGGCCGGTGTGACCAGCATGGCGACCACCAGGATGATGCCGACCGCCTGCAGACTGACCACGATCGTGATGGCGATCAGCGCCAGCAGGAGGTAGTCGAGCCAGGCCACCGGCAGTCCCGAGGCCGCCGCGCCGAGCGGGTCGAAGGTGGTGTAGAGCAGCTCCTTCCACAGGATCGCAACCACCGCCAGCACGACCGCGGCGAGCACCACCAGCGCGATCAGGTCGCCGCTGCCGATGCCGAGCACCTCCCCGAAGAGGAAGCCGAACAGGTCGCCGACGTAGTTCGGGATGAGGCTGAACAGGAACACGCCAAGGGCGAACATCCCGGCGAACAACACGCCGATGGTGGTATCGGTGCGCAGGCCGCCGCGCCGTCCGGTCCAGCCGATGGCGAGCGCGGTACCGACCGCGGCCACCGCGGCGCCCAGGTAGAACGGGCCGTGCAGCAGGTAGGCGACCACGATGCCCGGGAAGGCGGAGTGGCTGAGCGCGTCGCCCATGAAGGCGAGCCCGCGGAGGACCATGTACGAGCCGATGACGGCGCACACCACGCCGACCACCGCGGAGGCGAGCAGCGCCCGAAGGAAGAAGTCGTAGGCGAGCGGCTCCAGAACGGGCGACAGCATCAGCGCCCCTTCTCGCGTTCGTGGTAATGCTGGTCGTGGCCGCTCGCCGCGTCGTGGTGATGGGCGTCGTCGATGATCACCGCGCGGTCGGTGAGCATCAGCAGGTGTCCGCCGTAGGTCGCCGACAGGACGTCTGGGTCAAGCACCAGCGACGAGGGCCCGACGGCGATGACGCGCCGGTTGAGCGCCACCACCGTGGCGAAATGCTCGGCGGCGGCGGCAAGGTCGTGCGTCGTGGCGATCGCGGTGCGGCCCGCTGCGGTCTCGGCGGCCAGGAGGGCCATGAGGTCCTCCTGCGTGGTGACGTCGACGCCGGTCACCGGCTCGTCGAGCAGGTACAGGTCCGGCGCCGCGGCGATCGCCCGTGCCAGGAAGGCGCGTCTGCGCTGCCCGCCGGACAGCGCGCCGATCTGCGTCGAGCGGCGGTCCGCCATTCCGACCCGTTCCAGCGCCGCGCCGACCGCCTCGCGGTCCTCGGCAGCCGGCCGTCGCCACGGGCCGAGGCGCGGGTAGCGACCCATCATCGCCACGTCCCACACGCTCACCGGGAACGACCAGTCGACCAGCTCCGCCTGCGGGACGTACGCGACCCGCTTCGCCTCGCGGCCAGCTGCGGCGCCGAGAACCTCGACAGTCCCGGCCGACGGCTCGAGCAGCCCGGCGATGAGCTTGAGCAGGGTCGACTTCCCGCCGCCGTTGGGGCCGAATATGGCGACCAGCCCGCCGCGCTCGATGGCGAGCGTGACCTCCTCCAGCGCGGGCCGGCCGTCGTAGCCGGCGCTCGCCTCCGTGATGCGGACCGCCTCGTCGCTCATCGAAGCGCCTCGCTGATCCGTTGGGTGTCCCAGCGGATCAGCGCCTCGTAGCTGGTGACGGGCGGATCGCCCACGCTGTCGTCGTAGAGATCGGCGACGACGGTCGCCCCTGTCTCGGCCGCTAGCTGCGCGACCAGCTTGGCCGGGAACTGCCGCTCGCTGAATATGGCCTTCACGCCGTTGGCCCTGATCGCCTGCACCAGCGCAGCGGTGTAGCCCGCGCTGGGGTCCTGCCCCGGCGCGGGCACCGCGACGCCGACCACGGTGAGCCCGTATTCGCGCGCGTAGTAGGCGAAGGCATCATGGAACGTCACGATCCTGCGGTTCGACTCCGGGACGCTCGCGACCTGCTGGCGCACCCAGCGGTCGAGCTCGGCAAGGCGGGCGTCATAGCGCGATGCCCGGCCATCGTAGTCGGCGGCGTGCGCCGGGTCGACCTCGGCGAGCGCGACGCGGATGCGCTCGACGTACGCCTGCGCGTAGCGGACGTCGAGCCACAGGTGCGGGTTCCTGGTCGCCGGCTCGTCACCGGGGAGCAGCGTCGCGCCCGGAAGGTCCTCCGCCAGCCTCAGCACCGGCGTGGTCGGCCGGGCGGCATTGCGCATCGTCTTCACCAGCCAATCGTCGAGTCCGACGCCGTTCATCACCAGCAGCTGTGCATCGGCGACCGCTCGGATGTCGGCCGGCTTGGGCGCGAAGGTGTGCACGTCGCCGTTCTTCGGCACCAGGTTGCTCACGGCCACGTGGCTGCCCCCGACCTGCCTGACAAGGTCCGCGAAGACCGATGTGGTGGTGACGACCCGCACCGGGTCGTTGCCCGTTGGCGTAGCAGGCGGCCGGGAGACGCAGCCGACCAGGATGGTCGCCAGCAGAAGCGGCCCGATGCGCGACACTCAGCGAAGCTGAATCGAGCGCTTTGCCAGCCCGTACCAGTAGCCGTCGATGCGCGTCTCGGGCGACCGGTCGGGGAGTGCCGCGGCGCCCAGCGCCACGAACAGCGGCGCGAAGTGCTCGGTGGTGGGATGCGCGTACGGCATCCCCGGCGCCTTCTCGCGGAACGCGAACAGCTCGTCGAGGTCGCCGCGGGCGAGCGCCTCGGCGGCCCATCGGTCGAACTCGACGGACCATGCCGGCGCACCCGGCTTGCCCATGAAGTAGTCGTGGATGAACGGCAGACCGTGGGTCATGAAGCCGCTGCCGATGACCAGCACTCCCTGGTCGCGCAGCGGGGCGAGACGCCGGCCCAGCGCGAACAGGTGCTCCGGGTCGAGGTCGGGCATCGACATCTGCAGGACGGGGATGTCCGCCGCGGGATACATGGCCTTGAGCGGTACCCATGCCCCGTGGTCCAGCCCGCGCATCGGCTGCTGCAGCAGCGGCTCGCCTGCCGGCAGCAACGCGCGCACCTGCGCGGCGAGGTCGGGCGAGCCCGGCGCGTCATAGCGCATGCGGTAGTAGTGCTCAGGGAAGCCGTAGAAGTCGTAGACCAGCGGCACCGGCTCCGTCGCGCTGATCGTCACCGGCGCGGACTCCCAGTGCGCGCTGACGATGAGGATCGCCTTGGGGCGCGGCAGACCGGAGGCCCATTCGGACAGCTCCGACATCCAGGTCTCGTCCTCGAGCAGCGGCGGCGCGCCGTGGCCCATGTAGATGGCCGGCATCGGCTCGCTCATTGGTCCTCCCGTGGCGGCGCGGCCGGAATCCAGATGCGGAAGGTCGACCCGGCGCCGGGTCCCTGACTGTGGGCGTCGATCCGCCCGTGGTGACGCTCGACGATTCCCCTGGCGATGTAGAGGCCGAGGCCCATCCCCTCGACGTGGCCGACGTTGTCGCCGCGCGCGAACGGCTCGAACACGCCGGTCAGATCGCGCGTGACGAGGCCGATACCTTCGTCCTCGACCTCGATTGCCACGCCATCCTCGGCCTCGGCGACCCTGATGCCGACCGCACCGGTCGAGTACTTGAGCGCGTTCTCGACCACGTTGCTGATGACCTGGTCGAGCCGGTCCGCATCCGCCAGTACCGGACGGGCGGGAGCGAGATCCACGTGCAGCCGCGCCTCGTCAGGCCCTCCGGCCCGGCGATCCGCCACCTCACGCACGAGGGCGCCGACGTCGGTCGGGTGGCGAGTGAGCGGCATCGGCGAGCTGGCGCTAAGGCGCGCGACGTCGAGGAGCTCGCTGAGCAGCACGCCGAGGCGGTGCGTGGCGCTCGCGATGCGCGACAGCCCGGCCACCAATGCTCGCCCGTCGAGGCGCCCCTCGCTGCTGGCGCGGAGGAGCAGCTCCGTGGACAGCTGCAGCGTCGTCACCGGCGTCTTCAGCTCGTGCGAGGCGATGCTCAGGAAGCGGTCGCGGGCGCGCAGCGCCTCCTCGGCCGCCTCGCGCGCCTTCTGTTCGGCGAGCAGCTCGCGTTCCCGCTGCTCGTTCGCGCGCCGCTCGGTCAGGTCGCGGGTGACCTTCGCGAAGCCCCACAGCTCGCCGGAATCGTCGCGCAGCGCGGTGATCACCACGTCGGCCCAGAATCGCGAGCCGTCCTTTCGGACGCGCCAGTCCTCGATCTCCACGCGCCCGTCGGTGCGGGCCATGTTGAGAAGCACGGACGGGCGTCCCGAGGCGCGATCCTTCTCCACGTAGAAGGTGGACACGTTGCGGCCCACGATCTCGGCTTCGGCGTAGCCCTTGATGCGCTGAGCGCCGCGATTCCAGGTGAGGATGGTGCCGTCAGGGGCGAGCAGGAAGATCGCATAGTCCAGGATGTCGTGGACCAGCGCACGGAACACCTCCTCGCGCCCCTCCATCGGCGGCGGCTGTGGCGCGAGCCGCGGCTGGCGCGGCGGCTGGTTCGGCATCGCTTGCGAGGGGCTCCTTGAGAGACGAGGTTCGCACACGGCGGGGGTGAGTCGTCGCTCGCAGGATAGCGCGAACAGTTCGCGACGGCCGAGCCGCAGCCGGGTCCGCAGCGTGGCCGATTTCGTGCAGTCCCGCCGCTCCTCATGGAGCTGACGCCTGCCGCAGCTGCGGTCGATTCATCGCGGGCGATCCTCGTCGTCGACGACAGCGAAGCGATTCGCGAGACGTTGGCCGAGGCGCTGGTCGCCGAGGGCTATCGCGTCGTCACCGCGACCGATGGCGTGGATGCCGTACACAAGCTGAGCGACACGTCCGCGCGGCCGTGCCTCATCCTGATGGACCTCATGATGCCGCGCATGGACGGGATGGAGCTCGCCGGCAGATTGAAGGCGCATCCGGAGTGGGGGACAATCCCGATCGTAGTGCTCTCCGCGTACTGGCGCGCGCCGGTCGTGCCGGAGGCGGTGGCCGTCATCTCCAAGCCGTTCCAGATGGAGGAGCTGCTCGGGGCCGTGCGTATGCACTGCCTCGGGACGTGACGTACACTCGCCGCCGATCGCATCTCTGCCCAGGAGCACAATGCCCGAGCGCAGCCGTCCGGCGCGGATCACCGTCGTCAACGACCAGCCGGAGTTCCTCGAGCTGATCAGCGAGGTCCTCGACGGGAACGGCTACGAGGTCACGCCGCTCGACGGCGAGGCGACCTCCATCGAGCACATCGCGGACACGCGGCCCGACCTGCTCATCTGCGACCTGCGGCTCGCTCCGGAGAAGGGTCGGCTGACAGGCTGGGAGATCGTGACCCTGTGCCGCGTCCACGAGGACCTGCGCGACGTGCCGCTGATCGTCTGCTCGGCCGACGCGCGCTCCCTGCGCCAGCACGCGGACGAGATGTCGGCGCTCGGCGACGTGCACGCGCTCGAGAAGCCGTTCCAGCTCGCAATGCTCGAGGATCTCGTGCAGCGGCTGCTGCATCGCCAGCCGCTCGACTAGCTCGTGGATCGCGACTTCGAGATCGAAGAGGTCGTCGGCGCCGACGGTCGGTACGTCCTCTACTACCGCTGGCCGCGCGACGGGACCGATGAGGAGGCTGACGAGCCGGAGGAATCGCCGACCGAGACCGATGTCTGAGCTGCGCTGGAATCCCGTCCTCGGGGAGTGGACGATCGTGGCCACCCATCGCCAGGAGCGGACCTTCCTGCCGCCGACCGACGAGTGTCCGCTCTGCCCGCGCGCCGGCGACGACGCGGGCGGCGAGATCCATCGGCCGGATTTCGAGGTGGCGGTGTTCGAGAACCGGTTCCCGTCGCTCGCGCGGCTGCCGTCGCGCCCCGCCGTCGATGGGACGCCGCTGACCCCCGTCGCGCCTGCGGTTGGCGCCTGCGAGGTCGTGGTGTACACGCCCCGGCACGATGGCAGCCTGGCGGACGCCAGCCTGCGCCACCTGCGCCGCCTGGTGAGCGTCTGGGCGCACCGCACCCTGGTGCTCGGCAGCCGTCCGGAGGTGGAGTACGTCTACATCTTCGAGAACCGCGGCCAGGCGATCGGCGTCACGCTGCACCATCCGCATGGGCAGATCTACGCCTATCCGATGCTGCCACCGGTCGTGCTGCGCGAGATTGAAGCCGCGGCGGGATCGACCCGATGCGTGTGGTGCGTCCTGCGCGACCAGGAGCTGAGCGACGGCCGCCGGGTGGTGGCCGAGTCGGGCGAATGGGTGGCGGTGGTGCCGTTCTTCGCTCGGTGGCCGTACGAGGTCCACCTCCTGCCTCGGCGGCACGTCGGGTGGCTGCACGAGCTGGACGCGGTCGAGACGCGAAACCTCGCCGAACTGCTGAAGGACGTCGTCGGCCGGCTGGATCGGCTCTTCGGCTTCGCCATGCCATACGTCATGGCGGTTCATCAACGGCCGACCGATGGCGGCGATCACACGGGCTATCACCTGCACCTCGAGTTCTACCCGCCGCACCGCAGCGCCGACAAGCTCAAGTACCTCGCCGGCTCCGAGGCCGGCGCGGGCGTGTTCATCAACGACACGCTTCCCGAGGAGAGCGCCGCTCGGCTGCGGAACGCCTGACATGCCCGACCTGCTGGAGCCGGCGCGCCTGCGCGCCCGACTCGCCACCCTCGTGCCGCAGCGGGCGCAGGACGCCGCGCGCGCGGCGATCGTGCGCGCGCCGGGACGCGTCAACCTGATCGGCGAGCACACCGATTACAACGACGGACACGTTCTGCCCGTGGCGATCGGGCTCGAGACGCGGATCGCGTTCCTGCCCGCATCGAACGGCACGGTGACGCTGCGACTCGACGCGACCGGGGAGGTGCGACGCTTCGACCTGGCGTCTCCGCCGCCGCGGAGCGGCGACTGGATCGATTACATCGTCGGCGTTGCGGGTGAGCTGCACCGTCGCGGCGTGCCGCTGCACGGAATCGATGGCGTGGTCGCCAGCACCATCCCGCTCTCGGCAGGGCTCTCGTCGTCCGCGGCGCTGGAGATTGCCGCGGCGTGGGCCGTCGCCGCGACGTGGCCGCCGCTGCCCCCGATGGAGCTGGCGCGTGCCGCGCAGCGCGCGGAGAACGACTTCGTCGGCGTGCGGTGCGGGTTGATGGACCAGTTCGCCTCCGCCTTCGGCCGGCCCGGGGCGGCGCTGCTGCTCGATTGCCGCAGCGGCGAGCATCGGCCGGTGCCGCTGCCGCTGGCCGAGCACTGCCTCGTCGTGTGCGATTCGGGGATGCCACGAGCGTTGGCCGAGGTGGAGTACAACCGGCGCCGCGACGAGTGCGAGCGCGCGACGCGAATCCTCGCCCGGGCCGATCCGGCCATCGGCGCGCTGCGCGACGCGACGCCACAGCTCGTGGAGCGATCCGCTGCGGCGCTGGGCGCGCTTCTCACCCGTCGCGCGCGGCACGTCGTCAGCGAGGAGCGACGCGTCCTCGACGCGGTCGCCGCGCTCGATGCCGGCGATCTGGCCCGGGTCGGTGAGCTGATGGCGCAGAGCCATCGCTCGCTGCGCGACGATTACGAGGTCAGCTCCCCGCAGCTCGACGCGCTGGTCGAGATCGCAGCCGCGGTCCCTGGAGTCGTCGGGACCAGGATGACGGGTGCGGGCTTCGGCGGCTGCACCGTGACGCTGGTCCGGCGCGATGCCGTCGACGACCTCAGAGCGGCGATCGAGCGTCGCTACCGCCCACGCACCGGGCTCGAGCCGCGCCTCTTGGTCGTGGAGCCGGTGGCAGGCGCGGGTGCCGTGGCATAGCGCGGGTGGTGCGGGGCGACACCGCTCGGATCGGGCCCGGCACGCGCCGTGCTTTGGGAAGCCGCGATGACATATTTCGAGAAGGTCGCCGTCGCCGTGGTGCTGATGCCGCTCGCGTTGGGCTGCGTCCTGTTCCTCTGGGCCTGACCGGCACCATGGTCCTGCTCCGACCCCTGACCTGACCCGCCCATGGTCATCCCCCTGACGGGACGACCGCACTACAGACTCCCTCCAACCGCCGCCGTACCGTCGGGGCATGTCGTCCTCTTGCGGCCGGGGGCGTGTCCTCACGCGGGCCATCGGCCTCGCAGCCACCTGTCTCCTCAGCGCGGCGCTGCTGATCGGCACACCCGCCGTCGCGTCCGGCTGGAACCAAAGTGCCGCCGAATCCACCCTGTGGCAGCTCATGAACGGGGCGCGCGTGAACAACGGACTCCGTCCTGTGCAGCAGAACTCGACGCTCGTCAGCCTCGCACGCTGGAGGAGCAGGGACCAGGTCCAGCGCAGCTACTTCGACCACGTGGTGCTCGGAACCAGCTGGCAGGTCTACCACTGGATGGACCTCAACGGCCTGCGCTACAAGTGGGGAGGCGAAAACATCGGCTGGAACAACGGCTATTCGGACGCCGATTCGCCGGTCGCGGTGCACAACGCCTTCATGAGCTCACCCGGTCATCGGGCCAACATCCTCGAGCCCTCGTGGACCCACGGCGGCGTCGGGGCGTACGCGGCGGACAACGTCAGCTTCCTCGGCACGACGCGAAGCCCTCGCTTCTACACCGAGCTGTTCATGCAGGCCCTCACGTCGTCGACGCCCTCCACGCCGCCACCGCCGCCGGCAGGACCGACCGCGACGCCCCGCCCGCCCGCGACCACGGTGGCGGCACATGTCTCCTCCAAGCCCGCCGCGCCTGAACGTCGCCCCGTGAACGTCCGGTCCATGGTGCGGCCCACCTCGACCGCGGCGTTTGATGGCGAGACCGTGCTCGTCAGCGCCCGGCCGTCGCGCCAGGCACTGCGCTCGCTCGCGTTCATGGACCCGTGGCACGGTCCGTTGGCGGCTCCGTCGGCCGAGGTCGCCGGGCTGCGCATCGAGGCCGCCCGGCCCGCGGATCAGGGGTTCTTCCAGAACGTCCTCGGGTCGCTGCTGGGCATCTTCCTCGGCTGAGGCGAGGACCGTCGCCGGTCCTCTATCCTTGCCTTCGATGTCGGTCATCCTCGAGGCACGCCAGCTCGTCAAGCACTATCCGCTCGCCGACGGCGTGGTCGAGGCGGTGAACGGGGTCTCGCTCTCCGTCGAACGCGGCGAGTTCGTGGCGCTGATGGGAGCGTCGGGCTCGGGCAAGTCGACCATCCTCCAGCTGCTCGGCGCGCTGGACCGCCCGACGAGCGGCGAGGTCCTGATCGACGGCGCGGTGGTGAGCGTCCTGGACGACGAGCAGGCGACGCTCACCAGGCGTCGCAAAACCGGCTTCGTCTTTCAGTTCTTCAACCTCATCCCGCTCCTGTCGGTGGCCCAGAACGTCGCCCTGCCGTTCCTCATCGCGGGCGACTCGCTGGCTGAGCACGCCGACCGGGTGGCAGAGCTGCTGGAGCTCGTGGGCCTGCCCCACAAGGCCGCCCAGCGTCCCGATCAGCTGTCCGCCGGCGAGCAGCAGCGGGTTGCGCTTGCGCGCGCGCTTGCCACGGCTCCCGCGATCCTGCTCGCGGACGAGCCCACGGGCAATCTCGACTACACCACCGGGTCGGAGATCCTCGACCTGCTGTGGGACTCCTGCGAGCGCCTTGGCCAGACGATTGTGCTGGTGACCCACGACGCGCGAGCGGCGGCGTACGCCGATCGGGTGCTCGTCGTACGGGACGGAGAGCTGCGAGACGAGATCGTCCTCGGCCGACGGCAGGACCACGGCGCCGCGCAGCTCATCCGCCGCCTCGCCGCTCTCGGGCTGTAGCCAACAATGCGCCTCGCGGCCATCGCCTGGCGCGGACTCCAGGCTCGCCCGGCACGCACCGCCCTGACCGTCGCCGGCATTGCCATGGGGGTCGCGCTGCTCGTAGCCGCGCTGGTGAGCAACCAGGCCGCGACCGAGGCGGTGCAGCGGGCAGCGGACGAGGTGTTCGGACGCGCGTCACTTCGCGTGCGGGCCTTCGACGAGGGCGGCCTGACCCCGCGGGGACTGACCAACCTTGGGCGCACCGCGGGTGTCGTCGCGGTGGCGCCGGTGGCGGAGCGCCAGATCACGGTGAACACCGCGCCCGGTCCAAAGGAGGCGGTGTTCAGCCTGCTCGCCCTGGGCGTGGACCCGTCCACGGAGCGCCGCGTGCGTAGCTACGAGCTCGTGGCCGGGAGGTTCCTGGACCCGTCTCGCGCGACCGATGTGCTCGTCAATGCCGCCTGGGCGGCGGAGCACGACCTGCACGTCGGCGACGAGCTTCAGCTCACCGGCGCCGACCCGGGTCAGCCGCCGCTGCGCATCTCCGGATTGATGGACGAGGCGGGGTTCGGCACCCTGGCCCAGGGCGCGATCGCCGTGATGGACCGCGCCACGCTCGACGCGGCGTTCCTCGCCCCCGCACCCATCCGCTACGCCGACCTGGTCGTCGGTGCCGGTCGCCAGGCTGAAGTCGAACGCGCCCTGCCGAGCGCGCTCAGCGAACCGTTCGTGGTCCAGACGCGCGCCGACCTGGCCGAGCAGCTCGGACGCGCCCAGGGCAGCTTCGCCGGCATGGCTTTTGGATTCGGCCTCGTGGCGCTGCTGGTCGGCAGCTTCCTGGTCGCCAACACGCTGGCCATGACGGTCGGCGAGCGCACGCGCGAGATCGGCCTCCTGCGCGCCGCCGGAGCGACGTCGCAGCAGGTTCTCGGCCTCTTCATTCGCCAGGCGCTGGCGCTCGGACTGGTCGGTTCGGCGCTCGGCCTCTTGATCGGTCTGGCGCTGGCCGCCACGGTCGTCGGCTTCCTGCGCGGCACGCGCGCGGTGCTGATCGAGGGGCTGCCGCTGAATCCCGCTGGCCTCGCGCTCGGCTTCGGCGTGGGTGTGCTGGTCACGCTGGTCGCCGCGGCGGTGCCGTCCGTCCAGGCAGCGCGCCTCGCCCCGGTCGAAGCGCTGCGGCCATTTCAGCGGCCCGCACGGGCGCTTGGATCACGAATCTGGTGGCTGATCGTCCTCGAGCTGGCGGTCGTTGCCCTGGTCGCTGTGCTCTACCCGCTCGGGCGCGGCAATGCCGGCATCGGTCCGGCGCTGCTCGCGCCGCTGGTGCTTCTCGCGGGCGCGGGAATGGCCGCGTACGCGCTCGAGCCGCTGAGCCGGATCATCGGCCGCCCGTTCGAGTGGTTCTTCGGTGCTCGCGGGCTCCTGGGACGCGCCAACCTGGGTCGCAACAGGGTCCGCTCCGGACTCACCGTCGGGGCGTTGATGGTGGGCCTCGCGTCGGTCATCACGCTCGGGAGCGTCGCGGCGACGGCTCGCGCCACGGCGGACCGATGGGTGGACAGCATCCTTCCCGGCGGCAATGCCATCCAGCTCGGGCTACCGGTCGATCAGCAGCAGTTCCAGCCCACCTTCGACGCGATCGCCGGCGTGCGCAGCGCGTCGCCGATCGCGCAGTTCGCGGCGGTGCGCAGCGAGAGCGGCGGCCGCGTGACCGAGGTCAGCATGGCCGGCGTCGATCCCTCGTTGTTCCAGGACGCCGGCTCGCTGATCTTCAGCGCCGGCAACCGGGCGCGAGCGTTCGAGGCGCTGCGAGACGGCGGCGCGGCCCTGGTCCCCGAGGCGATCGCCGGCCGCGACGGCCTGGCGGTGGGTTCGACGCTCGACCTCGCGCTTCCCGGGCGGCAGCCGGTCGCGTTCACCGTCGCCGGCGTGGTGGCCTATTCGCTTCCCGGCCGCTCGTCGGACGGCGCGGTCCTGATCAGCCTGGCCGACGCGCGCCAGCACTTCGATGTCTCGACCGCGGCGCTGTGGGTCGTCGAGCGACAGCCGGATGTCACGCCCGCCGCGTTCGAGGACGCGGTGGCGGGGACGGCGCACCAGCTGGCAGGCGAGCCGGTGAGCGCCCATCAGCTCGCCGACGACCTGTCACGCTCCCTCGACCGGCTGGTGGGCCTCTTCGACGTGCTTGCCCTGGTCTCGGTGGTCATCGGCGCGCTCGGGATCGTCAACACGCTCAGCATGGGCGTCCTGGAGCGGGTGCGGGAGATCGCCATCCTGCGTGCGCACGGGATGACGTCGGACGAGGTGCAGGCGATGGTGGTGGCGGAGGCCGCGATCATGGGGCTCGTCGCGGGCGTGCTCGCCGCCGCCGTCGGTGTGCTGGCCGCCTGGGCGCTCATCGCCGCGGCGGGACCCGGCGCCGGCGCGGGGGTGGTGGTTCCCTGGCCGCTGCTCATCAGCGTCGTGCTTCTCGGAACGGCAATTGCGATCATCGCCTCTATCTACCCTGCACGCGTGGCGGCATCGCGTCCGATGCTGCCCGCGTTCACGCGTTACGAGTGAAAGGTCTGGGCCGAAGCAGCACATGAACAGCATTCGCCAGGCGGCCCGCGGCCGCATCTTCATCGGTCGACTGTCGACGGGCAGCGACCTGGTCCACGAGATCGAGCACTACTGCGCCGAGCAGTCGATCGTGGCGGCGACGGTCAGCCTCGTCGGCGCGGTGCGGCGAGCGCGATATGCCTACTACGAGCAGCGCGAGCAGCGCTACGTCGAGCTCGAGTCAACCGGCCACCACGAGATCAGCGGCTTCGTCGGCAACATCAGCCTGCGCGACGATCGGCCGTTCCTGCACGCGCACGCCACGTTCGCCGACCACAGCGGTGCGACCGTCGGTGGCCACCTCATCGCCGGCATCGAGGTCTTCGTCGCCGAGGTCGAGATCAGCGAGCTCGCCGACGTGTCGCTGGTCAGGTCCCACGACGAGGAGACCGGACTGGCCCTCTGGTAGCCATCGAGCGCCGGGAGTCCGGGCCGCGGGACCCGATCGGACCATGGCACGCTCACCGGCGCCCGGCGAGCATCCAGGCAAGGCCGCCGACACTGCCCGTCGGCGGCCGTCCACGTCCCCGATGAGACTTCATGCCAACGATCGTCTGACCATGGAGATCATCTGCACGGCAAGCCAGGCCAATTGAGCTGAGCGCGCTGCTCTTCCTGAGCATGGACGGCGTGTACCCGGGGTCGGGCCGACAGGACGAGGATCGCCGTGGCGATTTCCGCGTATGCACGCGGCGTGCTTGCGCCCTGGCCTCACCATGGAGCGATGGGTGCTATCAGACGCAAGAGCCTCAATGACCCCGACGCCCTGCGCGACCTTCCGCTCGCCGAGATTCGGATCGCGCGCATCGGCCCGCACACCATCGGGTATGGCGTCGAGCAGCCCGGATGGCGGTGGTCGACGCACATGGGCCCGAGGACGGGGGCGAGTTCGTGCCCGGTGCACCATGTGCAGGTCTTCCTTTCGGGCCGATTCGCGGTGCGCATGGATGACGGCGAAGAGGTCGAGTTCGGGCCGCTCGACGTGGGCGACATTCCGCCGGGCCACGATGCCTGGGTGCTCGGCGACGAGCCGGTGCACATCCTCGATTTTGCCGGCAACAGCGATGCGATCGGCATGCCCCGCGAGCACGAACGGATCGTCACGACCCTGCTGATGACCGATGTCGTCGACTCGACCCGGATCGCGCAGCGCCTGGGTGACGGGCCCTGGAAGCAGATCCTCTCCGATCACAACGCGCTTGTCCGCGCCCAACTGCTG
Source organism: uncultured Chloroflexia bacterium (assembly GCA_963783725.1). GTDB lineage: Bacteria > Chloroflexota > Limnocylindria > QHBO01 > QHBO01 > CAWAOJ01. The sequence goes on from CAWAOJ010000002.1 coordinate 403,811, forward strand.
CGGTTCGGCGGCTTGGAGATCAACACGACGGGCGACGGCTTCCTGGCCACCTTCCGAAGCGCAGTGGCCGCGCTTCGATGTGCCGCCGCCATCGTTGCCGCCCTCCACGATATCGCGATCGAGACGAGGATCGGCATCCACACGGGGGAGATCGAGCCGATGGGCCGCGACGTCGGCGGCGTGGCGGTCCACGTGGTGGCGCGGGTCATGGCGCTGGCAGGTCCGTCGGAGGTGTTCACCACCTCAGTCACCGTCGGCCTTGCCGATGGAAGCGGCCTTGCCTTCGAGGGCCAGGGCCTCCGGCAGGTCAAGGGACTCGATCGCCCCGTCCAGGTCTATCGGCTCCTCTAGTCGCCCGCGGTCTGCCAACCTCGGCCGTCCGTCCCGCGGTCGATCGAGCGCTCTCGTCGTTCGACCCGAGTACGTAGAATCACTCGCAAGGCGCCCGTAGCTCAGTGGATCAGAGCAGCTGACTTCGGACTAGTCCCGCGCATGCGCTGTAGCGTCATTCGTGCGGCGCTCTCCAAAAGCGGCCGAATTATCTGCTGTCTTCGATGACGCGGCGCGGTCCGTTCCGGCGCCGCGACCGCATCGGCCGTTCGATGGGGGTCATTGGGTTCTACGCCTCCAGGATCTCCTTCACGCGCTCCAGCGAGCGGACCTCGCTGTCCATGCTGCGCTGCACCATCGGTCCCATGACGAGGCCGCGCAGACCGCCGACGGAGGCCTCAAGGGCGAAGGCCAGCTGATGCGGTTCGTGGCGACGTCGATCGTCGGGGTTGAAGCTACCGAGGGACGACGTGGATCTAGCCATCGACTCTATGGCAGCGGCGTCACTTCCGTGACGACGAAGCGCATCCGGCACACGGCGACGTCCGCCGCGGGATCGCTCGCTTCAATCGTGCGGCCATTCGGGCCGGTATCGTCGGCTGGCTCGATCGCGCAGTCGGCGGCAGCCTCATCGTCGTAGTGGCCAACGATTCGCACCTGTTGACCGTCACTGTAGGTGAGCGTGGGATTGGCAACACCGGGAGCCGGGTAGTGGATAAGCAGCGGTTGGTCACCCAGCAACGGGGGCGACGTGGACGAGATGACGGACATGTTGGCGCAGGGATGAGCCAGCCATGTCGGCTCGAAGGTGCCATCGACGTTACAGCCGAACCCAGTAACGACCCATCCCTCGAGCGTCAGTTGATCGTTCTGGAAGCAGTGGACTGCCGTGGCAGCCCCCATCCTGACCACGGCGGCTGCATCCGGCGCGGCGCTTGGGCACTCGACTGTGGCGCTCTCGAGCCATGGGTCTCCCTGCTGGGGCGTGGCGACCCAGCCCAGCTGACCCGTTCCCGCCTGGGTGCCGAGCAGCACGATCAGGTACCAGTCGTAACCCTCCGCAGCCACCGGGCCATCGAACGCGATCATCGTGCGGCCGGCGTCGATCGTGAGCGGGGCGGCACAGTCCACCGGGATCTCCCCGTCATTGCCAGTGCACCGATATGACAGCGGATCCGCGGCAACGCTCGGACCTGCACGCAAGCGCAGACCATTCACGGTCGAGGCGAAGATCACCGTTTCCGCCTCGGGCGGCCCGGGACTCGGTGACTGCGGCGCGGGTGTCGGCTTAGCTGAGGTCACGCTCGCGGCGGGGGAGACCGTTGGGGACGGCAAGGCCGATTCGGGCAGGGCGGCAGTCGTGCTCGGGCCGGCAGTCGACGCGTCACCGGCTGCGCACGATGCGAGGATCAGAGTGAGTGCGGCTGCCGCGGCTGTTCGCACGTTCATAGGCGCGACGGTATCTCCACCTATGCGCGGTAGGTCTTGGGGGAGAGGTTCGCTGCACGGAGGTGGCGCGCATAGCTCGCCGCGTTGGACGCCAGGTCGCCTTCAGCTAGCATGGGCGCTGTGGAGGATGCATTGGCCATGGACCTGACCCTCGCGTTGAACAGCTCGCATCATAGCGAGTTATCCGCTGTGTCACCGCTGTAGCGAATGCGAAATCGAATATTCCGCTCTCTTTGAGCGTGAACATGCGCCCGTAGCTCAGTGGATCAGAGCAGCTGACTTCGGATCAGCAGGTCGGGGGTTCGAATCCCTCCGGGCGCGCCATCCCCCCTCTTTCACGCTCAGATCGGCCCGTGCTGCCCCATATCGCGGCGAGAGCTTCGAAGGATTGACCGCCTGATTGCGGCCGTGAAGTTCCGTAAGGACAACGGCGTACAGACCCACCAAATCGGCAAAGGCGTGGGCGCCCAGGCCGAACCGGTCACTGGGCATGGCAGACCCCACTCGGCTGCGTATCGGCCAAGAGCCGCGAGGCAGCCCACAGGCGCAAGCGGACAACGATGCGAGCAGCGCCGCGCGGTGAGCGGCTGACCTCGATCTCGTTATCCCCACAGATGTCCGCAACCGGCAGCCATCGCCCATCGAAGGTGCTGTGCGTGAGCGTGCCGGCGCGCAGCTGCTGCTGAAGCCCGGCAACCGAGTACGGCCCCTCCTCCATCCCCATGCGGCGGACGCTGAAGTGGTCGGGGCGGGGAGGCGGTCATGGCCGATGCGTCCATACGGCGGCTCTGAGAAGTCACCCCACGAGCATCGCGCGCCGGCGATTCAGAGCCGGCCGCCCGGCAAGGCAACGCGGGACTGCCGGGCGCCGGATAGCGTCCCCGTTTTTTGCTGCAGCGACAACCCCCTCACGATGAGTACGCGGCGTTCGATCTGGCGCTGGGGGATCGACATCCAGCTGATCGTCGAAGAGCTGGCAGAACGCGCCGGACGGACCGGCCGGGACTCGGGTCGCTCGTGCGGCACCGTTCGGCCGGTCCGCGGCCGAGATCGGCTCAGGCCGCTATCCGGCGTCCGCGGTGAGGGCGTCGATCGAGGAACGCTCCCCGGCGCGGCTCGCATCCGCGAATGCCGCCGCACCGAGGCCGGTCCGCAGCTCACCGACCACGCGGTCCTGCAGCGCGCGTTCGGCCGGTTCGAGGCCGAGGTCGACCTCGTGTCGCATGCGGTCCGCCAGCCCGATCAGCTCTGCGCCGCGGACGAGCGCTCCCTCCTGCACGGCCATCGCCGCGAAGAGGAGGAGGATGGTGCAGATGACCCCCACGTTGCCCAGCTGGCGCGCGAACGCCAATGTCTCGCGACCCTGGACCTGCGCCTCCTGCACGCGACCGAGATGGAAGAGCGCGGTGGCCGTGTTGAGGGACGCCACGCAGAGGATCTCCGGGTCACCGTACGGACGGGCGGCGTCGATGCCCTCGGCGGCGAGGGCGATCACCTCGTCGTAGTCGCCCGCGACGAGCGCCACGTCGCTCAGGTCGATCAAGTCCACCGCCACGCCCCGCAGGTCGCCGGCCGAGCGGCTCAGCTCCGAGCTGAGCTCGAGGTGGCGCCGCGCCTCGGCGAACCGGCCCTCGACGTTGTCGGTGTTGGCGAGATTGCGGTGCGCGGCAGCCAGGCTGAGCAGGTCGCCCGCCTTCTGCGCAACCTCGAGTGACTTCGTGGCCACCGCCTGTGAGGTTACGTAATCGGCCTGGCGGTAGGCGACATACGAGAGGGCGGCAGTTCCACGGGCATGCAGCCGCTCCACCTCAGCGGACCGCTCCTGCAGGCGCTCCAGCCGGGCCAGTGCCGCCTCGAGGTGGGCGCGGAAGCCCTGCTGGGAGCCGCGCAGGAAGAGGAAGTCCGCATCGGTGAGGAGGCGGAGATGCAGGAGGGCGTCGCCGGCGCGCTCCGCCCAGTCCGCGGCGGCCCGGATGTTCGCCGCCTCCGCCTCCAGCTGGGCGGCCGACGCCGCGTCCTTGCCGGTCCGCCATGCACCGGCGAGGCGCGGCACCAGCTCGGCGAGGTAGGTGGCGTGCCGGCGGCGAATCTCGTCGCCCTCGCCGGAGGCCTCGAGCTGCTCGGCCGCGTACTCGCGCAGCGTCTCCAGCATGAGGAATCGACCGCCGGCCGCCGGCTTGAGGAGGCTCATGTCGACGAGTGCGCCAAGCGACTCCATGTGCGCGTCGCAGACCTCCTCCGCGGCCTCGAGCCGGAAGCCGCCCGCGAACACGGCGAGCCGCCGGAAAAGCCGCTTCGCCTCGTCGTCGAGCAGGTTGTGACTCCACTCGATGGTCGAGAGCAATGTCCGCTGCCGCTCCGGCGCATCCCGCGGCCCGCCGGTCAGCATCGGCAGGCGCCGATGCAGGCGGTCCCTCAACGTCGCGGGGTCCATCAGCTTCGTGCGCGCCGCGGCCAGCTCGATCGCCAGCGGCAGCGCATCCAGCTGCCGGCAGATGCTGCTCACGTCCTCGCTCGGCTCGACGTGGACGCCGATGGCCCCGGCCCGCTCCACGAACAGCGCGGTCGCGTCGTCCGGCCGGAGCGGCTCGAGCGGGACCTCCCGCTCCGCACTGAGCCGCAGCGGGGCGCGGCTCGTGACGAGCAGGACAAGATGGGGTGAGCTGGCGAGCAGCTCACCGAGATGCGGCGCTGCGCCGCCGATCTGCTCGAGGTTGTCGAGCAGCAGGAGCGTCTCCCGGTCGTGCAGCAGCGCGGGCGCATCGGCTTTGCCCAGGGTCTTCGCGATCTCCGGGAGCACCAGCTCGGCATCGGTCAGCGCGGCCATCGGTACCCAGAAGACGCCGTCATGGAACCGGCCCACCATCTCCGTCGCGACCTGGAGCGCGAGCCGCGTCTTGCCGATGCCGCCCGGTCCGGTGATGGTGAGGAGCCGGGTGCCGGCCGCCAGCATGGCGACGAGCTCCGCCACCTCCCGGTCGCGCCCGATGAGCGCGCCCGCGGCGATCGGCAGGTTCGTGGCATCCAGCGTCTTCAGCGGTGGGAATTCGCGATCGCCGACCTGGTAGAGGCGCTGCGGCGCCAGCATGTCCTTGAGCCGATGCTCCCCGAGGTCGCGCAGCGCGGCGTCGTGGACGAGGGCCGCCGTCGCCGCCGAGAGGAGGACCTGGCCGCCGTGGCCGGCGGACATGATCCGCGCCGCTCGATGCACGTCGAGCCCCACGTAGCCCTCGCCCGTGACCAGCGGCTCGCCGGTATGGAGCCCCATCCGGACCCGGATCCGTCCGCCGTCGAGCGCCCGCTGCCCCTCGCTCGCCGCGCTGACCGCATCGGTCGCCCGCGGGAAGGCGTAGAAGAGCGCATCCCCCTGCGTGTCGACTTCCACCCCGCCACGGTTCGCGAACGCGGTGCGCAGTGCCCGCCGGTGCTGGTCGAGCAGCGCCGCATACTCGGCCCCGAACTCGCGAAGGAGCCGCGTCGAGCCCTCGATGTCGGTGAAGAGGAGCGTCACCGTGCCGCCCGGAAGGTCGCGCATCATCGCGAGCATCGCGACTCCCCGGCCAGCGGTCAACGGTCCGCGGCGACATTGACAAACTCGACGGCGCACTCATCGCCTGTGTCGGCGGTTTCGGGACATCGTCCGGCCGAGCGTTGGTCGCGTACCCTGCGGCGCTACCTGTGCTCGAGGTGGTAGGGCACGTCGGCGACGATCGTGTTCCTGCGGAAGAAGAGCCGCAGCTTGAGTCGCAGCGCGGTCTGGTTGTGCAGGAAGTTCTCCCACCAGTGGCGCGGCACCACCTCGGACAGGACGACCATGATCGGTCGACCGGGATCCTGCTTGTCGAGCGCGTCCATGTAGGCCAGCAGGGGACCGATCAGCGCCCGATACGGCGACTCCAGGATCACCAGCCGCGTCGACCCCGACCACTCCGGCCACCGGCGGCGCAGGTCGGCCGCCTCCGACGGCTCGTTGGTGACATGCACCGCGACCGCCTGGCGCGAGATCGAGTTCGCGAAGGCGATCGCCTGTCGGGCCGGCTCATCCAGGCGAGCGATCGGGACGATGACGGTCGGCGCCACGGCGACCTCCCTTCCGGGCGGGATGGTCGGCACCGCCGTCGCCTTCTCCAGCCGGCGGTAGTGGCCGCGGATGCTCAGCAGCAGCAGCATCAGCAGCGGAACGAGGACCACCACGACCCAGCCGCCGGCGGCGAAGTTGGCGTATCCGACGATGAGCGCCACGATGCCGGTGGTGGCCGCGCCAAGCCCGTTGATCAGCAGACCACGCCGCCAGCCGTCCTCGCGCCGGCGGTACCAGCGCATGAACATGCCGGCCTGCGACAGCGTGAAGGCGGCGAACACGCCCAGCGTGTAGAGCGGGATGAGTCCGGCGACGCTGGCCTGGAAGAGCAGCAGCAGCAGGATCGCCATGGCCGACAGCGCCACGATGCCTGTCGTGAACGCGAGCCGCTCGCCGCGGAAGGCGAACTGGCGCGGCATGAACCCGTCGCGCGCCAGGAACGACGACAGGCGAGGGAAGTCCGCGAAGCTGGTGTTGGCCGCCAGCGCGAGGAGCAGCGCGGTCGAGACCTGGGCCAGCACCAGTATCGGTCCGTCCCCGGCGATGGTCCGCACCAGCTGGCTGAGGACGGTCACCCGCTCGTTGGGGTCGGGGACGATGCCGATGGTGGTGGACAGGAAGGCGATACCGGCGAAGAGCAGAGCGAAGATGAACGTGGCCCAGGTCAGCGTGGTGCGGGCGTTGCGCCATTCCGGAGCCTGGAAAGCCGGCACGCCGTCGGAAATCGCCTCTACTCCGGTCAGCGCCACCGCGCCCTGGCTGAAGGCGCGAAGGATGATGAAGAGCGTCAGCGCCTGGCCACTGCTCGACAGCTCGTCGAGCCAGGCCGGCGGCGCGTGGTATTCGGGCAGGCTGCCCATCAGCGTGCGCGCGACGCCGAAGCCGATGATGCCGAGAATGACGACGATGTACAGGTAGGTCGGCGCCATGAAGATGCTGCCCGACTCGCGGATGCCGCGGAGGTTGCCGATCATCAGCAGCACCACCAGCACGATCGTGAGCGCGACGCGGTAGTCGTAGAGGCCGGGGGCGATGGACGTGATGGCGGCGACGCCGGCCGAGATCGAGACGGCCACCGTGACGACGTAGCCGATCAGCAGCGCCGACGCGGCGACCACGCCGACGCGGTCGCCCAGGTTGTCACTGGCCACGATGTAGCTGCTGGCGCCATGCGGGTAGGCCTTGATCGTCTGCCGGTACGACAGCGTCACGATGGCCAGCATGACCACGATCATGCCGGCGATGGGGAGCGTGAGGGTGAGCGCGCCGACGCTGGCGAAGGCGAGCACGCGCATGATCTCCTCGGGACCGTACGCGCTCGAGCTGATGTTGTCCGAGCTGAAGATCGCGAGTGCCTTCAGCTTCGTCAGCCGCTCATGCGACTCCAGGTGCGAGCTGATCGGGCGACCGATGAGGATCGTTCGGAGGGCCCGCAGGCCGGCGCGCCATCCCTCGCGCTTGAGCAGCGTTCGCTCGGAGGCCACCAGGCTGCCCTCGCCGCCGCGCTCGAACTCCTCGTCGAACGGCCGCACGATGCGCACGTAGCTGTCACCGGGGCGGCGGCCCCGGTGCCGTTCGCGAACTTCCAGCAACGGATCGACGCGCGGGCGATCGGGACCTTCTTCGTCGGCGGCTGCGTCGCCGGGGAGTCGTCGTGGCATCGGCGGAGTATTACAGCACCGATAGTGCCCGCTCGCTGCATTCGCGCGGGACGGTCACTCCATGCTGATGAGCACCGCGTCGCCGTCCTCGTCCTCGACGTCCAGGATCGGTCCCATCGCCCCCGAGTCGATGGCGGCCCGGATGCGGTCGGCCTGGTCGCCGCTCAGTCCCGGCACCATTCGGGCGGCCATGTCGGCAAAGGCGAGCGGGATGCGCAGGTTGACGACCTGCCGTCCCTTCTCGCTGACCTTGATCCTCACGTGCTGCGCCTGCGCGGCGCGAGGAGCCGTCGCCGCATCCGCTCTCGGGGAGGAAGCATCCATCGCTGCCGGGCGTCCGCTGAGGGCGTCGATCAGCGGCGCGGCCTCGTCGGGCGAGAGATGCCCTTCGGCGACGAGGCGCAGGATCGTGTCGAGGTCACTCACGTGCGTCCTCCGTCAGCCGCCGTCCCGCCTCCTCGACGTCGATCTCGCCGCGCTCCAGGGCGCGCAGCACGGTCATGGCGGGATCCTCAGCGGGCGCGTTGGTCACGGAGCTTGATGCCTGAGCCTGCGCGGGAGCGGTGCGCCGCGGAGGTGCGATCGAGATGTCACCGGACATCGAGCCGAAGCGGATGCTGGCGCGGCCGTCACCGATCACCACCCGCCGATCGCTGAGCCGACCGAGAAGCTGGTGCGGGAGCCGCGACGAGATGTCCGTCGACACGCCGCGCACCTCGATGGTCGCCCCGCCCAGCAGACCGATCGAGAGGTCGCCGCTGACCGTGTCGATGCTGTGCCGCCGATCCGGCGCGAACGCGCCCTCCAGCTCGACGTCGCCGCTGACCGTGTTGACGGCCACCGAGGCGAGCTGTGGCGCCATCAGCGAGAGGTCTCCGGACACCGAGTTGGCGCGAGCCGACAACCCCTTCTCGGCGCGGACGGTGAGGTCGCCGGAAACGGTCGTCAGGCTCAGCTCGCCGCCCGCGTCGTTGAGCATCAGGTCGCCCGAGACGGTCTGGAGCTGCTGCCTGCCGCCAAGCGCCTCCGCGACGACATCCCCGCTCACTCCCTCGAAGTGCAGCTCCGCGTCGCGGGGCAGCGCGAGCTCGAGCTGCATCGAGGCGCGCGCGGTCTCGGGCACGCCACCCGACGGCTCGTGGAGCAGCAGCGCGCCGTCCGCGTGAGTGATCTCGAGCCGCACGGCGGCGAAGATGCGGTCCGCATCGGCCTCGTCGTGCGCGCGAATCTCGAAGGTGGCGTGGCCGCGAACCTGTGTGCCGTCGACGCCGCGAAGTCGCGCGTCCGAGGAGGTGACGCGCACCTCCACGCGCCCGCGCTGCCCGATCTCGTGCTCGATCGTCTGCGTGCGCACGAAGGTGGCCACCTACGCGCCCTCCCCGAGCGAGCGCAGCGCCGAGGCGGCCTCGTCAGCTGTCATCTCGTGCCGCGCGAGCCGTTCCAGGATCGCGCGTCGGTCCATGGCAGGCGCCTGTTCCTCGGTCGCGTCGTCGCCCGTCGCCGGCCGCCCCGCGTCGCCGAGGCCCAGTGCGCGGACCAGCGCGTCGATGCGGCCCCGGACGGTGGGATAGGAGATCCCGAGCTCACGCTCCATCTCCTTGAGGTTGCCACGCGAGCGCAGGAAGCTCTCGAGCAGCGCCATCTGCTCGTGGCTCAGGCGTCCGAAGCGTCCCACGCCGAACTCTCCCTCGATCGACGTGCCGCACGAGCGGCAGTGGAGGCGCGTGATGGCGAGCTCGGCAGCGCAGACCGGGCAGGTGGCGATCACGTCGCGCGTCGTCATCGGTCGTCCCTGGGACGGCTCGCGACGCGCGGCAGCTCGAGGTGGCGAACGCGCTTCCGCGGCAGACCCTTGCGCGCACGGCGCTGATGGGCGTCGCGCAGATGGTCCTCCGCGACCAGCGCCGCGAAGTGAAGGCGGTAATCCAGCATCTCAATCCCTTCCTTGCGAACCCGCAACCGGCGTGCTGCATTGAGCAACATCGGTTCGCATAGTAATGCGCTGACCAAACGATGTCAAGGCGAATCCCGTAATTGGTAAGCCCACCTTCAGGATTCGTCATGTGGAAATCTCAGCGGAACGCAGGACGCCTTGCCGACAGCCTCGCAATCCTGGGTGCGAGCAGCCGCTGCAGGGCCACGAAACGGTGGGTTACGATGCGGCGCGGACCGATGCAACTCCAGCTGCTGCCCTACTCACCCGAGCGCGACGTCTACCGGCTCCTCCAGGTCGATCCGAGGGCGGGGAGCGATGAGGTCATCGCCGCCTGCCGCCGTCTGGCGCGGACCTTCCACCCCGACCACAACGGATCGCAGCACGCGCACGAGGAGATGCAGGTCGTCAACGCCGTGCGCGGCCTTCTGACCGATCCGGGCGCGCGCGCGGAGTACGACGTGGAGCGACTTCGCTTCTGGTCGTCGCAGTCGCACCGCGGCTATCGGCTGGCGCGGACCCCTCGACCGATGCGGCCGGCACCGGCGGCGCCGGCGCGTCCACTGCCCGCGGCGCCGTCTGCGCTGGCGCGCAACGTCCGTGCCGCGATGGCCGGGCTCCAGGCGGCGCTGGCCGCCCTCGCGCCAGTGCGCTGCGATCGATGCCGCAGCGTCATCGACCGTCGCGACGATTACTGCACGCTGTGCGGCCACCGCCTTCTTACGAGCGCCGCCCGCTGACGACCGCCGCCCGCTGACGAGCGCCGGCGCGTCAGGCGGTGTGAGCGGGGTTCGGCTTCTCGGGGTCGATGTTCAGATCGCCCATGGCCTTCAGCAGCTCCTCGCGCTGTGCCTCGCCGGTGAGGCACAGGCCATGGAGCGCGGCATAGGCGATCTGCTCGGGGTTGACCTCGAAGAAGATGCGCAGCGCCTCGCGCGTGTCGCTGCGCCCCCAGCCGTCGGTGCCGAGCGAGGTGTACGGCCGATCCGGACGGTCCAGCCAGCGCGCCACCATGTCGGGCACGGCCTTCATGTAGTCGGTCGCCGCCACGATCGGTCCGGGCGCCGACCCGATGGCCTGCACCACGTACGGCTGGCGCGGCTCCGCGTCGGGGTGCAGCCGGTTCCAGCGCTCGGCGTCGAGCGCGTCGTCGCGCAGCTGCTGGAACGACGGCGCGCTCCACACGTCCGCCGCGACGTCGAACCTGTCGGCGAGGATGCGCTGGGCCGCGAGTGCCTGGTGCAGGATGGTGCCCGAGCCGACCAGCTGCACCCGGCGCTGGCCCTTCTCGGCCGGCTTGTAGAGGTAGAGCCCACGGATCACGCCCTCCTCCACGCCGTCCGGCTTGGGCGGCATGGGGAGGTTCTCGTTGTAGAGGGTGAGGTAGAAGAGGACGTCCTCCGGGTTCTCGCCGTACATGCGCCTGATCCCCTCGCGCACCACGATCGCCAGCTCGTAGGTGAAGGCCGGGTCGTAGGCGCGCACGCTGGGCACCGTGCTGGCCAGCACGTGGCTGTGCCCGTCGTCGTGCTGCAGCCCCTCGCCGGTCAACGTGGTGCGGCCGGCGGTCGCGCCCAGCAGGAAGCCGCGCGCGCGCGCATCGCCGGCGGCCCAGATCAGGTCGCCGATGCGCTGGAAGCCGAACATCGAGTAGTAGGTGAAGAACGGGATCATCGGCTCGCCATGCACCGCGTAGCTGGTGCCGGCGGCGGTGAAGCTCGCCATGGCGCCCGCCTCGGTGATGCCCTCCTCCAGGATCTGCCCGTCGCGCTTCTCGACGTAGCTCAGCAGCAGCTCCTTGTCGACGGCGGTATAGCGCTGCCCCAGCGGGTTGTAGATGCCGATCTCCTTGAACAGCGCGTCCATGCCGAACGTCCGCGCCTCGTCGGGGATGATGGGCACGATCCGCTTCCCGATCGCCTCGTCGCGCGCGAGGTTGCGGATGAGGCGGCTGAAGGCCATGGTCGTGCTCGCGGGTCGCTCCGAGCCCGCCAGCAGCTCCTCGTAGGCCGCGTCGGCCGCGCCGGGAAGCGGCTTCGGCCTGACCACGCGCTGCGGAAGCGCGCCGCCCAGCTGCCGCCGGCGCTCGAGCATGTAGCGGATCTCCGGCGAGTCGGGGCCGGGATGGTAGTACGGCGCCTCCTTCAGGCGCTCGTCGGGGATCGCGAGCTGCAATCGGTCGCGGAAGATGCGCAGCTCGTCCTGCGTGAGCTTCTTGGCCTGGTGGGTGACGTTGCGGCCCTCGATGCCCGGGCCGAGCGTCCAGCCCTTTACGGTCTTGGCCAGGATCGCGACCGGCGATCCCTTGTGCTGCGCGGCAGCTGCATACGCCGCGAACAGCTTGCGGTAGTCGTGGCCGCCACGACGCAGCTTGGTCAGGTCGTCGTCGGAGAGGTGTTCGACCAGCGCCCTGAGCCGCGGGTCGGGGCCGAAGAAGTGCTCCCGGATGTACGCCCCGTCCGCGACCGACAGCTTCTGGAAGTCGCCATCGAGCGTCTCGTTCATCTTGGTCAGCAGCACGCCGTCCTTGTCGCGCGCCAGCAGGTCGTCCCAATCGCGCGACCAGATGACCTTGATCACGTGCCAGCCGGCGCCGCGGAATATCGACTCGAGCTCCTGGATGATCTTCCCGTTGCCGCGCACCGGGCCGTCCAGCCGCTGCAGGTTGCAGTTGACCACGAAGGTCAGATTGTCCAGGCCTTCGCGCGCGGCGAGGCTCAGCGCGGCGACCGACTCGGGCTCGTCCATCTCGCCGTCGCCGAGGAACGCCCAGACGCGCTGGTCGGTGGTGTCGGCCAGTCCCCGCGCCTCGAGGTAGCGGCTGAAGCGCGCCTGGTAGACCGCGTTCAGCGGGCCGATTCCCATGCTGACGGTCGGGAACTGCCAGAAGTGGGGCATCAATCGCGGGTGCGGGTACGAGCTGAGGCCGAGGTCCGGCGTGAGCGCCTCGCGGCGGAAGTGGTCGAGCTGCTCCTCGCTCAGGCGTCCCTCCAGGAAGGCCCGCGCGTAGACGCCGGGCGCCGCGTGTCCCTGGAAGTAGACCTGGTCGCCGCCACCGGGCGCATCGGGGCCGCGGAAGAAGTGGTTGAAGCCGACCTCGTACAGGCTCGCCGCGCTGGCATAGGTCGACAGGTGGCCGCCGATGCCGTCGAACTTGGTGTTCGCGCGGAGCACCATGGCGAGCGCGTTCCATCGGATCATGCGCCGCACGCGAAGCTCCATCTCCTCGTCCCCGGGGAAGTACGGCTCCTGCTCCGGCGAGATGGTGTTCACGTAACGCGTCTGGGTCAGCGGGGGAAGGCCGACCTGCAGCTGTCGGGCCCGCTTGAGCAGCTTGTAGATGATGAATCGCGCCCGGTCCGGACCCTCCTGCTCCACCACGGCGTCGAGCGAGTCGAGCCACTCCTCGGTCTCGGCCGGGTCGATGTCCGGCAGCTGCTGCTTGAACTGGTCGAAGATCTCGTGCATCGGTGTCGACATGTGCCTCCAATGGTACAGACCGATGCCGGGACATGCCCGCGCCCCGTCCTGCTCGCACTCGCAGCGCCGGGATGGCATCATTGGTGGCTCCATGACGCAGCGCAGCGAGGCCGGCGGCCGCGTGCCGCATCGGGTCCTGATCCTTGGCGGCGGGTTCGCCGGCGTGCAGACCGCACAGGCGCTCGAGAAGCGCCTCGGACGCCGCGACGACGTCGAGGTCTGGCTCGTCAACCGCGACAACTTCATGCTCTTCACGCCGCTGCTGCCCGAGGTCTGCTCCGGCCACCTGGAGCCGCGCCACGTCGTCAGCCCGCTGCGCGCGATGGTGAGGCGGCCGTCCACCTGGTGCATCACGGCGGACGTGGAGACGATCGAGCTGGCCTCGCGCACCGTGACCGTGCTGGGTGGCGACGGCGACCGTCACCGCCTGCGTTACGACACGCTGGTGCTGGCGCTCGGCGGCGAGACCGCCACCTTCGGCATCCCGGGGCTGGAGGAGCACGCGGCGGGGATGAAGACGCTGGCCGATGCGTTCAGCCTGCGCAACCGCGTGATCGAGATGCTCGAGCGCGCCGAGCTCGAGGACGACCCGTCCGAACGGCAGGCGCAGCTCACCTTCGTCGTCGGTGGCGGCGGGTTCAGCGGCGTGGAGACGGCGGGCGAGCTGGAGGATTTCGTGCGGCACGTCAGGCGGCGCTTCTATCCGAACGTGGCGGCGGCCGAGATCCGCGCGTACCTCGTCGAGCTGAAGGGATCGCTGCTGCCGGAGATGCCGCCCGACATGGGCGCCTACGCGCGCCGCCACCTCGAGCGGCGCGGCTACGAGGTCCTGACCGACACGGCGATACGCGAGGTGCGCGAGGGAGAGGTGATCGTGGGCGACGGCAGGGCCATCCCGACGCGCACGCTGGTCTGGACCGGTGGCGTGCGCCCGGCCCCGCTGGTGGCGGCGTCCGGCGTCGAATGCGACCGTGCCGGTCGCGCCGTGACGCGCGTCACCATGCAGACCAGCGAGCCGGGCGTGTTCGCGATCGGCGACTGCGCCCGGATCCCTCGGCCGGACGGCGGCGAGGAGCGCGCCTACGCGCCGACCGCGCAGAACGCGGTGCGGGAGGCCAAGCAGCTGGCGGCCAACATCCTTGCCCGCATCGACGGACGCGAGCTGCGCTCGTTCCGCTACGAGACGATCGGCACGCTGGCCTCGATCGGGGCGCATACCGGCGTCGGCGTCGTGTTCGGGATCAAGGTGCGCGGCTGGCTCGCCTGGTTCATGTGGCGCGGCTACTACTGGTCGCGCGTCCCCGGGTTCAACCGAAAGGTCCGTGTCGCGATCGACTGGGCGCTGACGGCCCTGTTCGGCGCCGATCCCGTCCAGCTCAAGGTCGAGGATGCGCACAGCGCGCTCGGCTCGAGCGGACGCCGTCGCCCGCGAGCCGACGACGATGTGCCCGACGACGGCTAGACTGCGCAGCGATGTCACGAGCCGAACGGCGCGCCTACCAGCGCATGAACAAGAACCAGGATCGATACGCCTTGCCGAGCACCGGTGCCGCCGACCGTGCCCGCGCTCAGCGGGCCAAGCGGCGCGGCAGCGGCCCGCGCGACCTGTCGTTCTCCGCGCGCTACCTGACGCGCAGCCTGGTTGCGGCGCTGCTGGCGGGGCTGCTCTTCTTCTCTGTGCAGTGGTCGAACGGTCCGGTCCCCGCGCTCGTCGCCGGCCTCGTGGCGGCGGCGGTGGTGCTCGCCGTCGCGGTCGCCGTGCGGCTGCTGCAACGGCGCTCGGCGGGCCGCTCGCCCGCGCCGCGCTCGGCCGCGCCTCGCTAGCGCTCGTCCACGGCTGCTCGGCGTCCGAGCGCGGCCGGAACCGGTCCTGCCGCCTGCTACCGTTCGCTGGATGAATGTGTGGATCGCCGGCCTGGCGGTCGTGATCGGGTACCTTCTGGGCGCGCTGCCGTTCGGGGTGATCGTCTCGCGGCTTTCGAACGGGCCCGACCCCCGTGAGCATGGCTCGGGGCGCACCGGCACCACCAACGCGCTGCGCACGCTCGGCATGCGCGGAGCGGCGGCGGTCCTCGTCCTCGACGTGGCCAAGGGATTCGTGGCCGTGCTGCTCGCCCGGTGGCTGCTGGGCGACGGCGACCAGGTCGAGTGGGTCGCCGCGGCGGCCGGCGCGGCCGCGGTCGTCGGCCACATCCGCTCGCCGTTCATCGGCTTTCGCGGCGGACGCGGGGTCGCCCCCGCGACCGGGGCGCTGCTCGCGATCGCGCCATGGTCGCTGCTGGTGCTCGCCCCCGTCATGGCGCTGGTGGTATGGCGCTCGCGCTACGTGTCGCTCGGCTCGCTGACGGTGGCCGTGCTGGGGCCGGTGGTCGTGCTGGTGCTCGTTCTCGCCGGCGTGGCGCCGGCGGCGGCCATCGCGTACGCCATCGCCGCGGGCGTGCTCATCGCGCTGGCCCACTCCGACAACATCGCGCGACTGCGCGCCGGAACCGAGCGTCGGATCGGCGACTCGGCGCTGCCCCGATGACGCCGCCGCGCCGGACGCCGCGCGTCACATCCCTGCCGAACCTGCTGGGCGTGCTGCGGATCGTCATGGCGCCCATCGTGATCGCGCTTCTCCTGCTCCCGTTCCCCGGCGGCGGCATCATCGGCTTCGTGGTGTTCTGCGTCGCCGCGTTCACCGACTACCTGGACGGCCGCATCGCGAGGGCACGCGGAGAGGTGTCGCCCCTCGGCGTGTTCATGGACCTCACCGCCGACAAGGTGCTCGTGGTGGGCGTGCTGGTGGCGATGGTCGAGACGGGGCTGCTGCCGACCTGGATCGTGGCGACCATACTCATCCGCGAGCTCGTGATCGCCGGCGTTCGTCAGCTGGCGGCATCGGCCGACGTGGTGATCGCGGCGCGCGCGCTCGGCAAGGCCAAGACGCTGTTCACCCTGGTTGCCATGAGCGTGCTGCTGCTTGCCTTCGATGCGCGCACGGGCGGGCCGACCAGCCGCGTGGGGATCGAGCCGGCCCTGGGCGCCATCGGCTTCGGCCTCATGGTCCTGGCGACCCTGCTGACGGTGCTCTCCGCGCTCGACTACCTGCGCGGCGCGCTGCCCATGCTGATGGGCCGCGCTACTTGATCAGGCGCTGCTCCATGCGCCGCATGGCGATCCACATCATCAGGGCGAAGAAGCCGAGCAGGTAGGCGAAGTCCCAGAGCTGGGCGGCCGACAGGGCGCCGGTGGTCAGTCCGCGGATGAGACCGATGGAGTGGTACAGCGGCGTGAGCTGCATGAAGACCTGGATCGGCAGCGGGTACACGCTGATCGGGAAGAACGTGCCGCTGAACAGGAACATCGGCTGCACGATCAGCCCCATCGGGATGTCGAAGTCCTGCACCGTGCGCAGGAACGAGGTGCCGGCCAAACCGGCGGCCGCGAAGGCGGCCGAGATGAAGAGCGCGGCCGGCAGGGCGAGCAGCGCCCACGGCGAGAGGGTCAGGCCCATCAGCCACATGATCAGCAGCATGCTCACCGCGTAGAGCGTCGAGCGCATCAGCGCCCACAGCATCTCGCCGAGCGCGATCTCGGTGATTCCCATCGGCGTGGCGAGGATGCCGTCGTACGTCTTGGCGTAGTTCAGCCTGAAGAAGACGTTGAAGATCGTCTCGAACACGGCGCCGTTCATGGCCGCGGTCGCAAGCAGCGCCGGAGCGACGAATGCCGCGTAGCTCACCACCCGACCGTCGGGCAGCGGCACGCCGGCGATCAGCCCGCCCAGCCCCAGGCCGATCCCGAACAGGTAGAAGACCGGCTCCATGACGCCCGACAGGATCACGATCCACTGGTGCCGGTAGACCATGATGTTGCGCTCGACCAGGCGCCGCGACGCCCACACCCTCGCCCTGGCGACCGAGAGCGGGCCGCCGCTGCTGGCCGGAAGCTGCGCCGTCATTCCCATCCGCTACAGCCTCATCCGGCGCGCCAGGTTGCGGTCGGCCAGGAAGACGCCGATCGCGGCGAAGGCGACGAGGTAGGCGACGTGCAGCGCTGCCGGCAGCGGGTCGACCCGGTCCAGCGTCAGGCCGCGGATGAGCTCCACGGCGTGGAACAGCGGGGTGGCCCAGGCGACCGCCAGCAGCACCTGCGGAAGCTGCGACAGCGGGAAGAACGTCCCGCTGAACAGGAACAGGGGATTGATGACGAAGCGGAAGATCCAGCTGAAGCCGAGGTCGTTCTTCTGCGTGGCGGTGAAGGCGATCAGGCACGACGAGAAGCCGATGCCGGCGAGCACCGCGACCGGGATGGCGAGGAGGGCGAGCGGAGAGGCGGTCACGCCCATCACCCACAGCACGACCATGAAGACGGTCGCGATGGTCGCCAGCCGGAAGCCGATCCAGCCGAGCTCGCCGAGCAGGATGTGCCGCGTCCCGAGCGGGGTCGAGAGCATCGCCTCGTAGTTCCGGCCCCACATGATCTTGTTCATGATCGGGTAGGTCGACTCGAAGGTCGCCAGCTGCATGGCGCTGGCGGCGAGCAGTCCCGGCCCCAGGAACTGCAGGTAGGTCAGGCCTCCGAAGGCCTGCGGGTTGCGGGCGAGCAGCGTCGCCATGCCGATCCCCATGGCCGACAGGAACATGAATGGCTGCAGGAAGCCGAAGAAGATGCTGCGGTGCCAGATCCGCCGGTAGACCAGCCAGTTGCGGATGAAGACGTGGGTGGCGGGCGCGAGGGTCATGTCGGGCAGGCTCAATCCACCAGAGTGCGGCCGGTGAGCCGCAGGAAGACGTCCTCGAGTGACGATCGCCGGATGAGGGTGCCCTCGATCGGGACGTGGCGGCGGGTGATCTCCTCCAGCGCCCGCTCGCCGTCATCGGCATAGACCAGGATCCGGTCGGGGAGCTCCTCCACCCGGTCGCCCACGCCGTCGAGCCGGCCGTCGAGCGTGCCGCGCACCGCATCGGTCACGCGCAGCTCGAGCACCTCGCGTGAGCTGTGCTGGTCGATGAGCTGGCGTGGCGATCCCTCGGCCACGATCAGCGCCTTGTCCATCACCACCAGCCGGTCGCACAGCTGCTCCGCCTCGTCCATGTAGTGCGTGGTGATGATCAGCGTCGCCCCGCGTCGCTTGAGCTGGTAGAGACGCTCCCAGAGCAGGTGCCGCGCCTGGGGGTCGAGTCCGGTCGTCGGCTCGTCGAGGATGACGAGGTCCGGCTCGTTGATGAGCGCGCGGGCGATGGTGAGGCGCCGCTTCATGCCCCCGGACAGCGGTTCGACCTTGTCGGTGGCTCGCTCGTCGAGCTGCACGAACTCGAGCAGCTCGTCGGCTCGGCTGCGCGCGACCGAGTTCGGGATGTCGAAGTAGCGCGCGTACATCTCGAGGTTCTCGCGCACGGTCAGCTCCGTGTCGAGATTGTCGATCTGCGGGACGACGCCCAGGTGTGCCTTGATCGCGCGCCCCTGCGTGGCGGGATCCATGCCGAGCACGCGCAGCGTCCCGCTGGTGACCGGCGACGAGCACGCGATCATTCGCATGGTTGACGTCTTGCCCGCCCCGTTCGGGCCCAGGAAGCCGAACGATTCGCCCGCGCGCACCTCGAAGTCCACGGCGTTGACCGCGGTGAACTCGCCGAACCGCTTGGTCAGCTCGCGCGCGGAGACGAGAGCGTCGGATGTCGGGGGCATCCGACGATTCTACCGACTACGACGCCTCCCACGTCTCGCCGGGCTGGAGCCGCAGCACCGTCGCCGGCGTCGCCGCGGCGAGCTCCTCGGGCCGTCCGACGAGCGCCGGAAAGGTGCCCCAGTGGACGGGCAGCACGACCTCCGCGCCGACGAGCTCTACGGCGCGCGCCGCATCGGCCGGTCCCATGGTGTAGTGGCCGCCGATGGGCAGCACCGCGATCTTCGGCGAGAACCGCTCGCGGACCAGCGACATGTCGCCGAAGAGGTCGGTGTCACCGGAGTGGTAGACCCGCGTCCCATCCTCGAACTCGATCAGCCAGCCCCAGCAGCCGACCTCCCGCGTCGCCTCGGCAGCACCGCCGGCGAGGGTGATGCCGCCGGTGTGGTCGGCGTGGAGCATGGTGAGCCGGATGCCCGCCGCCTCGAAGGTGCCGCCCTTGTTCATGCCCACCGCATCCACGCCCCGACCGGCGAGGAAGATGCTCATCTCGTGCCCGGTGACCACCTGGCCGCCGGCGCGCGCCAGCTCCACCACGTCGTCCGCGTCGTTGCCCACGTGGTCGAAATGCCCGTGCGTCGGAGCGACGACGTCCACGCGCTCCGGCTGGCGATAGGCGTCGGCGTAGGTGGGCGCGCCGGACCATCGGTCGACCCAGAGCCAGTTATCGCCCGGTGAGCGATACAGGACGCCCCCATGGCCCAGCCACGTCATGCGCAGGGTCGCCATCGTGTGCCTCCTCTCGTCTGTGATCCGCTAGCCGGCCGGAAGGACGAGCCGCCCGGCGCGCGCCACGTGCTGCATCCACGGCCGCTCGCGCTCGCTGCTCGTCTCGCGTCCATGCCCCGGCAGCACGCGAACGCCATCGGGCAGAACCCGGGCCAGGCGGGCCAGCGACGCGACCATCGCCTCCTCGCTGCCGCCGGGGAGGTCGGTTCGTCCCCAGCCCGATGGGAAGAGCGTGTCGCCGGAGAGGAGCAGGCCCAGCCGCTCCTCGTACAGGCATACCGATCCCTCGGTGTGACCGGGAGTGTGCAGGACGTCGAAGACGAGGTCCCCGATGCGCAGCTGCTCACCGTCGCGCAGGTGCCGATCCACGGTCGAGGCCTCGACCTCGAATCCGTAGGCGTTGGCGCCGTCGAGCCGGTACTCGTCGTCGGCATGGATCGCCAGCGGCGCTGCGGAGGCGCGTGTCAGCGGGGCATTGTCGAAGATGTGATCGATGTGCCCGTGCGAGTTCGCCACGAGGTGCAGGCGCAGCGCGTTCGCCTCGATCCGGTCCAGCAGGGGACGCGTCGCGCCCATTCCCGGGTCCACCACCAGGGCGTCCGTCGACCGTCCGTCCCAGACGAGGTACGCGTTCGCCTCCCAGGGCCCGAAGGCCCCGACCTCGATGCGCACCGCGTGCGCGGCATCGCTCGCCGGC
This sequence comes from uncultured Chloroflexia bacterium, assembly GCA_963783725.1. Lineage (GTDB taxonomy): Bacteria > Chloroflexota > Limnocylindria > QHBO01 > QHBO01 > CAWAOJ01. The sequence continues at coordinate 423,842 of CAWAOJ010000002.1, forward strand.
GACGAGTGCCGAGTGACGCCGGGCTCGGTCACTGCTCGGACGCCCCCGCCGGACCGACCACGACCGGCGCGCGATGGCCCAGGCGCAGGCCTAGCACGTCGGCCAGGTCTGCCGCGAGCCTCTCCTCGACGTCCTCCATCGCGACCGGGCGACCGAGCTCGAGCGCCAGCGAGGTGACGCCCTTGTCGCGCAGCCCGCACGGCACCACCTCGTCGAACCAGCGCAGGTCCGTGTTCACGTTGAGGGCCAAACCGTGCGTCGTGACGCCGCGCCTGACGCGCACGCCGACTGCGGCGAGCTTCCGTTGCCCGCCGACCCATGCTCCGGCCATGCCGTCCACGCGCCCGGCGACGACGCCGAACGCCCCCGCGGTGGCGATGACGGCGGCCTCGAGCGAGCGCACGTAGCGTCGCAGGTCGAGCGGATCGCGCAGCTCCACGATCGGGTAGGCCACCAGCTGGCCTGGACCGTGGAAGGTGATGTCGCCGCCGCGGTCGATGCGGACCAGCTCGGCGCCCAGCTCCACCAGCCGCGCCGGGGAGGCGAGCAGATTCGCCTCGTCGCCGCCGCGGCCGATCGTGTAGACCGGGAAGTGCTCCAGCAGCAGCAGGCGGTCGCCGATGCGCCGCGTGCGCCGCTGCTCGGCGAGCTCGTCCTGCAGCTCCCAGGCTGGCCGGTAGGAGACCGTGCCCAGCCGGTCGACGGTCAGCTGCCCGCCGTGCGCCGCGAGCAGCGGATGCTCGTCGCTGGCCGGGATGTGGGCGACCTCCGCGCCGGGCCTCTTCGGCAGCGACCGGGCAGCGTCGTCGGTCGGCGGCAGGCTGATGTCGCGCATCTGACCGCCCTCGTCAGCTGGCGACGGCGGCGTCGCCCGGCACCTGCTCGGCGGCGTGGTACGAGGAGCGCACGAGCGGGCCGGACTGCACGTGCCGGAAGCCCATCTCCAGGCCGATGCGGCGCAGCGCCGCGAACTCCGCCGGGGTGTAGTACTTGAGCAGCGGCAGGTGCCTGCGCGAAGGACGCAGGTACTGGCCGATGGTCAACACGTCGATCCGCGCCTCGCGCAGCCGTCGCATGGCGTCGATGATCTCGTCCCACGTCTCACCGAGGCCGAGCATGAGCCCGGTCTTGGTCACCATCGCCTCGAAGCCGATCTCGGTCGCGATGGCGCGGCCGGTGGTCAGGACGCCGACGCTGCGATCCCAGCGCGCGCGCCGCCGCACGGCCCGCTGCAGGCGCGGGACGGTCTCGACGTTGTGGTTGAGGATCTCCGGCTGCGCCTCCACCACCGTCCGGATGTCCTCCTCGCGGCCGTTGAGGTCGCTGATCAGCACCTCGATCGAGGTCGCTGGATTGTCGACCCGAATTCGCCGTATCGTCTCCGCCACCATCCGCGCGCCGCCATCGGGCAGGTCGTCGCGGGCAACCATGGTGATCACCACGTGCTTGAGGCCCATCTGTCGCGTCGCCTCCGCCACCCGACGCGGCTCGTCCCAGTCGGTGATCGGCGGCCGGCCGGTGTCGATGGCGCAGAAGCCGCAGTTCCGCGTGCAGACGCTGCCGAGGATCATGAAGGTCGCGGTGCCGAGCATCCAGCACTCGCCCATGTTCGGGCAGCGCGCCTCCTCGCAGACGGTGTTGAGCGCCTCCTCGCGGACGAGGTGCCTGACGCCGGCGTAGGTCCCACCGGCACCGATGCGGACCTTGAGCCATTCCGGCCGCCGGCCGCCGGGCGCCGCGTTCTCGGGCACCGGATCGCCGGGGGCGAGCAGTCCGCCGTCCACGTCGGGGCCGCCGGGATACATCACGTCCGACGGTGCCGCATGATGCGGCGCCGCGCTCGGCAGGACGCTCAGCTCGCCGAGGCTGGTGAAGTCGGGCTGCTGCGGGGCCACGGTCAACCGAGCGGCGTGTCCGCGCTCCACGCCTCGAGGCGCTTGCGGACGTCCGCCATGAAGGCACCGACCTGCGCCCCGTCGAGGACGCGGTGGTCGAAGCTGCAGGTCATGTTCATCATCGAGCGGATCGCGATCACGTCCTCGCCATCGGCCTGGATGACGAACGGCCGCTTCACGATCGCCTCCATCGACAGGATCGCCACCTCGGGCGCGTTGATGATCGGCATGGACGAGACCGAGCCGAACCAGCCGGTGTTGTTGACCGTGAAGGTGCCGCCCTGGATCTCGTCGAGCCGAAGCTTGTTGATCCGCGCCCGCGCCGCCAGGTCCTGGACCTGGTGGTTGACGCCGCTCACCGACAGCTGGTCCGCGTTGCGGATGACGGGAACGATCAGCCCGTTGTCGACCGCCACCGCGATGCCGATGTTCATCGCCTGCTTGAGGATCACCCGGTCGTCGGCGAACTGGCTGTTGAGCATGGGGTGCTGCCGCAGCGTCTCGGTGACCGCCTTGATCACCACCGCGACGTAGCTGATGCCGATCCCCTCGCGCGCTCGGTAGGCGGCGTTGTTTGCCTCGCGCCAGCGCACCGCGTTGGTCATGTCGACCTCGACCACGGTGTAGGCGTGCGGGACGGTCTGCTTGACCTGGGTCATCTTGCGCGCGATGCCCTTGCGCATCTGCGACAGCGGGACCTCGGTGTCGCCGCCGGCGGGCGACGGCATGGGCGGCGGCTGGTACGCGGGCGCCGCAGGGGCGGCAGGAGGGGCGGCGGCCGCGGGCGGCTGCCCGGCGGGCTGCGACGGAGCGGCGGGAGGCGGGGCCGCCGCGGCGGCGGCCGCCGCAGGCGCGGTCTCCTGCGCCGGCGTGGCGGACTGGGCGGGCTGCGAGTCTCGGCGCTCGATGAAGGCCAGCACGTCGTCGCGCGTCACGCGACCGCCCGCGCCGCTGCCGCTCACCTGACCGATGTCAACGCCGTGCTCGCGGACCAGCCGCCGCACGGCGGGCGTCATGCGTGTCGAACCGTTGCCCGCGGCCTCGGGCGACCCGGTGCCGAAGGCGGCCTCGCCGGTCGGGCCAGAGCTGGCCGGTGGCTCGGTCGCCGTCGGCGCGGCGGCCTGCGGCGTCTCCGGCTGCGCGGCACTGGCCTGCGGTTCCGGGGCTGGCTGCTGCTGCGGCTCCGCTGCGACCTGCGATGCGGGCTCGGCCGCGGCCGGGGGTGCCTCGGATTCGGCGGCCGCCGGCTGGGCGGCTGGCGGTTCGGCAGGGGCGGCATCGGGAGCGGGGGACTCGGCGGCGCCATCGGTCTCGATCTCGGCCAGCGCCGTCCCGACCTGCACCGTCTCGCCGTCCCCGACGATGATGCGCGTGATCTTGCCGGCGACCTCCGACGGAACCTCGGCGTTGACCTTGTCGGTCACCACCTCGAACAGCGGGTCGTACTGCTCGACGGAGTCGCCCTCCTTGACCAGCCAGCGCTCGATCGTGCCCTCGGTCACGGATTCGCCAAGCTGCGGCATCTTGATCGTGGTCGGCATCGGGTCAGCGCTCCTGAACTGGTGGCTGGGCGAGCTCGCGAGGAGCCGCCGGGTTGGTGGACATCAGTAGGCGGCCAGCGTGCGGGCCGCGTCGACGATCTTGGCGGGAGAAAGCATGAACCACTCCTCGAGATCGTGCTGGTAGGGCACGCCCGGGACCTCGGGTCCGGCCAGTCGCGTGACCGGGCCGTCGAGGTGCTCGAATGCCTGCTCGGCGATCGTCGCGGCGATCTCCGCCCCGAAGCCGCCGAACCGGTTCGCCTCGTGCACGACCAGTGCCTTGCCCGTCTTCGCCACCGAGGCGAGCACCGCGTCCGTGTCGAGCGGCCGCAGCGTTCGCAGGTCGACGACCTCCATCTCGAGGCCGTCCTCGCGGGCCAGCGTCTCCGCCGCCTCGAGCGCGAAGGTGCGCATCATCCCGTAGCAGAAGACGGACAGGTCCTTGCCGGGGCGCGCCACATCGGCCTTGCCGATCGGCACGACGTGGTCGCCGTCCGGGACCTCGGCCTTGAAGAGCCGATAGGTCTTCTTGTGCTCGAAGAACATGACCGGATCCGGATCGCGGACCGATGCCTTGAGCAGGCCCTTGGCGTCCGCGGGCGTGCCGGGCGCCACGACCTTGAGGCCGACGGTCGAGGTGAAGTAGGTCTCGTTCGACTGGCTGTGGTACAGGGCGCCGTGCACGCCGCCGCCATACGGCATGCGGATCACCATCGGCAGTCCGAAGGTGCCGTTCGAGCGGTAGCGCATGCGACTGATCTCGGACACGATCTGGTTGAAGGCGGGATACACGAAGTCGGCGAACTGCATCTCGGCGATCGGGCGAAGGCCGTACATGGCCGCGCCGGCCGCCGCGCCGGCGATCATCGCCTCGGTCAGCGGCGTGTCGAGGACGCGCTTGCCGCCGTACTTGGCCCACAGTCCCTCCGTCGCCCCGAACACGCCGCCCTTCCGACCGACGTCCTCGCCGAGCACCATGACGTTCGCGTCGCGCTCCAGCTCCTCGTCCATGCCGGCGCGGATCGCCTCCAGGATGTTCAGCTCGGCCATCTCACTGCACCTCCGGCTCGGCGTACACGAAGCGCTCCGCGGTGGAGACGTCGGGATGCGCCCGCGCCTCGGCTCGGCGCGACGCGTCGGTGACCTCGGCCTTGGTCTCGGTCCGCAGTCGCGTCTCCAGCTCGTCGTCCAGGATGCCGAGCTCGCGCAGCTGACGCCCGAAGACGAGCAGCGGGTCCTGTCCCTTCAGCGCGTCCACCTCCGCGGGATCGCGGTAGCGGCGCTGGTCGTCGTCCGACGAGTGCGAGGTGAGCCGGACCACGCGCGCCTCGATGAGGGTCGGGCCGTCGCCACGCCGCGCGCGCTCGTGCGCGTCCCGCGCCGCGGCGTAGCAGCCCAGCACGTCGCCGCCGTCGACGGTGACGCCCGGGAAGCCGTAGCCCTGCGCGCGTGCCGCGACGCTCAGGCCGCCGACCTGCTGATCGAGCGGCACGCTGATCGCGTAGCCGTTGTTCTCGCAGACGAAGATCACCGGCAGGCGGTGGACGCCGGCGAAGTTCATCGCCTCGTGGATCTCGCCCTGGTTGGAGGTGCCCTCGCCGAAGAAGGTGATCGCGACCGTGTCGTCGCCGCGAACCCACGCCCCCATGGCCACTCCCACCGCGTGCAGCACCTGCGTCCCGACCGGCGAGCTGACGCTGACGATGTTGTACCGCGCGCCGCCGTAGTGGCCGGGCATCTGGCGGCCGCCCGAGCTCACGTCGTCGCCGGTGGCGAGGTGGGCGGTGATGATGTCCTCGGCGCTCATGCCGAACGTCATGGTCGCCGCGATCGAGCGGTAGAAGGGTGCCATCCAGTCGTGGTTCTTCCGCATCGGCCAGGTGATCCCGACCTGCGCCCCCTCGTGGCCCTGACCCGAGATGATGAAGGCGATCTTGCCGGCGCGCTGCATGAGCCACATGCGCTCGTCGACTGCGCGCGCGAGCAGCATCTCGCGATACATGGCGAGAACCTCCTCGTCCGCCAGGCCCAGCTCGACGTGGCGCGGCGTGGAGGCTGTCTTGGAGCTGGCCATCGGTTCCTCCTAGACGTGGATCGCTGCGCCGTCGACCGCCAGCGCGGCCTCGACCAGGATCTCGGGGAGCGTCGGATGCGCGTGCACCGACATGGCGATCTCTTCCACCGTTCCCTCCGCGAGCAGGGCGAAGGTCGGTTCGGGCAGCAGGTCGCCCGCGTGCGGACCGATGATGTGCGCGCCGAGCAGCTCGCCGGTCTGCGCGTCGGCGATCATCTTGGCGAATCCGTCCACCTCGCCCACGATGGTCGCCTTGCCCAGCGCCCGGAAGGGGAACGTGCCGACCTTGACCTGCCGGCCCTGCTCGGCCGCCTGTGCCTCTCCGATCCCCACGCTCGCGATCTGCGGGCGGCAGAAGGTGACGCGTGGCATGTGCTCCATGCGGACAGGCTCGGGATCACGCCCGGCGATGGTTTCCACTGCCACCACCGCCTCGTGGCTGGCGACGTGGGCCAGCTGGAAGCCCGGGACGATGTCGCCGATGGCGTACAGGTGCTCGACACCGGTGCGCATGTGGTCGTCGACGATGACGTAGCCGCGCTCAAGCGTGAGGCCGCTGATGCTCTCCAGGCCGATGCCGTCGGTGAGCGGCCGCCGGCCGACCGCGACGAGGATGACATCGCTCTCGACATCGCTGCGCCGGTCGCCCTCGTTGGCCTTGACGGTGAACGACAGTCCGGCATCGGAGCGGCGGATCGTCTCGGTCTCGATCGTGGAGGCGGTGTGGATGGCGATGCCGCGACGCTTGAAGACGCGAGCCAGCTCCTTGGCGACGTCCGGCTCCTCGAGCGGCACGACGCGATCGAGATACTCGACCAGCGTCACCTCGCTGCCGAAGTCTCGATACATGCTCGCCCACTCGACGCCGATCGCGCCCGCACCGACGATCGTCACCCGGCCGGGCGCGTCGTCGCGGCGCAGCGCCTCGTCGGAGGTGATGATCCGCTCGCCGTCGACGTCCAGCCCGGGCAGGGATCGTGGTGCCGACCCGGTGGCCAGGATCAGGTCGGTCGCCGTCGCCTCGACGTCCCCCGACTCGCCGCCGCTCACGCGGACGCTGGTCGGCGAGGTGAGCGTCCCGTTGCCGCGCAGCACGGTGATGGCGTTCTTCTTCAGGAGGAACTCGACGCCCTTGACGTGCTTGTCCACCACGGCGTCGCGGCGACGCCCGAGTGCCGGGTAGTCGAGGGCGACCTGCTCGCCGTTGGTCAGCCCGAACTCGGCGCCCTGCGCGGTCACGCGGTGCAGCAGGTCGGCGGTCTCCAGCAGCGCCTTCGACGGGATGCAGCCCCGGTTGAGACATGTCCCGCCCAGCTTGTCGCGCTCGACGACTGCGACCTTCATCCCGAGCTGCGCGGCGCGGATGGCGCCGACGTAGCTCATCCCGCCGCCGAGGATCAGCAGGTCGAACTGCTGCTGGTCGCTCATGTCACGCCGCGAGCTGCGCGGTCGAGGGCGTGGCCCTCGCGCTCGGTCATCCGCGCGCGCCACGCGTCGGGCACCGCCATCGGCTCATTCCGCTCGTAGTCGTACGCGACGAGCACGGTCGTGACGTCCGCGGCGCGGTGCGCGTCTGCGCCGGCCGTCAGGCGGTGCGACATCGCGAAGCTCGAGCGGCCGATCCAGTCGACGTGCGTCTCGACCTCGACCGTCTCGCCGAAGAAGATGGGCGCCCGGAAGTCGATCTCGAGGCGACCGAGGATCATCGGCAGCTCTTCGACGCTGCGCAGCGTGACCGTGGTGTCCAGCACCTCGCGCAGGTAAAGGATGCGCGCCTGCTCCACGTACGAGAGAAAGACGGCGTTGTTGACATGCCCGAAGGCGTCGACGTCACGAAATCGCACCTCGATGGACGTGCGGTGGCGAAACTCGTCTGTCACGGAGCCTCGATTCTACATGGCCGCGCAGTGGCGGTCAGGCGGGGCGCCGGTCAGGCGGGACCGATGCGGCCGCTGCCGATGCGCTCGATCAGCGACGCGAGCAGCGCGACCCGCGGGACGATGCTCTCGACGTCCAGCCACTCGTCCTCGGAGTGGTCGTCGCCGCCGATCGGTCCCAGTCCGTCGAGGGTGGGGATGCCGAGCCCGGCGGTCGTGTTCGCGTCGCTCGCTCCGCCCGTCGCCGCGTCGTCGAGGTCGAAGCCGAGCTGGGTGGCGATGTCGCGTGCCGCCTCGACGAGCGCCGCGCCGGCCGGCGACTTCTCCATCGGCGCGTGGCCGCTGACGGCACTGACATCCGCCGTCGTGCCGGGGACGACGCTCGTGGCGGCGATCTCCCTCAGCGCGTCGCCGGCGGCCTCGAACTCAGCGACGGTCGCCGCGCGAAGGTCGACCTCGATCTCGCACGCCGCCGCGACGACGTTCGGCCGGGTCCCGCCGGCGATCACGCCGGCGTTGACGGTCACGCTCGGCCAGCGGCCGTTGAGGGCGTGCAGCGCCACGACCTTGTGGGCCGCCTCCAGCACGGCGCTGTGGCCCTTCTCGGGCTCCACGCCGGCGTGCGCGGCGCGACCGTGAACGGTGATGTGGAAGTCCGCCACGCCCTTGCGCGCGCTGACCACGTCGCCGTTGGCGCGGGCGCACTCCAGCACCAGCACCGCGTCGTGCTGCGGGGCCAGCCGTCGAATATGGGCGCCGCTGAACGGGGAGCCGATCTCTTCGTCGGGATTGCAGACGTAGGTCACCGCCGGCCGCAGCCCCGCCTCGTGCAGCGAGGCCAGGGCATGCATCCCCGCCAGCAGCCCGGCCTTCATGTCCGTCACGCCCGGTCCGTAGGCCCGCTGCCCGTCGATGCGGAACGGGCGCCGGGCGGCGGTGCCCGGCTCGAAGACGGTGTCCATGTGACCGATGAGCAGGATGCGCGGTGCGTCGCCGCCGAGCCGGCCGATCACGACGTCGCCGAGGGTCTCGTGCTCGATGCGCTCCACCGTCGCGCCCAGGTTGCCCAGCTCGCCGGCACAGAAGTCGGCGACCCGGTTCACGCCGTCGCGCGTATAGGAGCCGCAGTCGATGTTGACCAGCGACCGCAGCTCGCCAAGGAACCGCCCGCGGCGTCCCTCCACGATGCCACGCAGCTCGAGGGGAAGGGCCATCGGCCGAATATATACTCACCGCCATGCCGGATGAGGCGAACGCAGCCCAGGGCGGCGTCGATCTGCTCGAGCTCCGCGTCCTCGACGGTCCGAATCGGTTCTTCTCGCGCCCGGCGCTGAAGCTCGAGTTTCGGGCGGGGGAGACCGGCGGCGCGGTCGAGACCGCGGCGAGCGCCGGCCTGGCGGTGCGCCGCCTGCACCTCGCGCTCGGCATGCCGGCGCCGGAGATCACCTCCCGCCGCTCCGCGGACGATCGCGCGGCACTGGTCGCCTTCCCCTGGCGACGCCGAACTGTCTCGCAGGCGATCGGCGCGGCGGCCGCGCGCATCGCCCTCGGCCGCAGTGACGACGCGCGCGAGATGCCCGTCCTGCGCGCCACGGCCCTCGGGCCGCTCGCCGACCTGCGCCGGCCGACCATCCCCGTGGTGAGCGTCACCGGCACCAACGGCAAGAGCACGACGGTGCGCATGATCGCCCACGTGGCCGCCGCCGCCGGCCGGCGGGTCGGGATGACCAACTCCGACGGGATCTACCTCCGCGGAGAGCTGGTCGAGGCGGGCGACTGGACCGGGTTCGGCGGCGCGGGGCGCGTCCTGGACGACCCGGACATCGATCTGGCGGTGCTCGAGACGGCGCGCGGCGGGATCCTGCTGCGCGGGATGGGCTGCGCCTACAACGACGTCGGGGTGGTGACCAACATCAGCGCCGATCATCTAGGGCTGAACGGTGTCGACACGCTCGACGAGCTGGCCGAGGTGAAGGCCGCCGTCGTTCGCATCACGCGCCGCGCCGGCTGGGCGGTGCTGAACGGGGAGGACCCGCTGGTGTGGGCCATGCGGCGGGAGTCCGCGGCACATCCGTACGCCTTCGCGCTCGATCCGGATGCGCCGGCGGTCGCTGCCGCGCTGGAGGCCGGTGGCCGTGCCGCCGTGCTCGACCGCGGCTGGATCGTGCTGCGTGCCGAGGATCGACCGCCGCGCCGCCTGCTGAAGGCGGATGCGGTGCCGATCACGTTCAGCGGTCGCGCGCGGCACAACGTGGCCAACGCGCTGGCCGCGGCGGCTGCGAGTGACGCGCTGGGCATCGCGCCGCGCGTGATCGCCGACGCGCTAAGCGAGTTCAGGCCGGATGCCGAGGCGAACCCCGGACGCCTCAACCTCTTCGATCGCGACGGGATCCGCGTGCTGGTCGACTTCGCGCACAACGAGGCCGGGCTCACGAGCCTGCTCGACGTCGCTCGCGCCATCGCAGCTGGCGGGCGCGTCCGGCTCGGCCTCGGCACGGCCGGCGACCGCAGCGACGAGGTGCTGCGCTCGCTGGGGCGCATCGCCGGCGAGAGCGCGGACGAGGTGGTCATCGCCGAGAAGCTGCACTACCTGCGCGGCCGCGACCGCGAGCAGATGAACGCGCTGCTGCGCTCGGGCGCCGCCGAGGCCGGGTATCGCGATGACGTGCCGGCCTGCGGCTCGGAGGTCGAGGCGCTGGCGATGCTGGTCGACCATGCCCAGAGCGGCGACATCGTGGCGCTGATGACCCACGCCGACCGCAAGGACGTGTTCGCCTGGCTGGCCGCGCACGGCTTCAGCCAGGCCGCGGCTTCCTAGGCCGGCTCGGCGAAGACTCCCACCTCGCCGATCGAATCCGGTTCGTCGAGCGCGTCCGGCATCGTGCTCGGGCTCGACTGCCCGTGCTGGCGGCGCTGGAGCTCCTTCCACACCTCGTTGGCGCGGTCGACGCAGACGACGATGATGTCGCCCGACGCTCCGCGGTCGAGCGCCTGGCGGGTCGCGTCCAGCTCGTCGAGCACGGTGGTCACGGTTGCGCAGCGCGCCCCCTGGCTCATGCCTGCCCTGATCCCTTCCTCGATGAGCGCCGCAGTCTCGCCGCGCGCCCGCCCGCGCGGATTCTCGTCCTCCCGAATGATCAGCTCGTCGAAGTGGCGCGCGGCGACCAGGCCGAGCTCGCGGATGTCGTCGTCACGCCGGTCGCCGGCGGTCGCCACCACGGCGATCCGACGTCCGGTGACCAGCGGCGCTCGTCCGCCGGGGGTCGGGTCGGCCAGCGCGTCGACGAACGTCCCGAGCGCGGACATGGCCGGCGGGTTGTGGGCGTAGTCCACGACCACGCGGTAGCCGTCCAGCTCGAACATGTTGAGCCGGCCGGGCGCCATGAAGTACGAGGTGCTGAACGTGCGCAGCCCCTGCCGGATGTCGTGCAGATGCGCCCCGGCGGCCCAGGCCGCCGCCGTCGCGGCGAGGGCGTTCTGCACGTTCATTCGGGCGCGTCCCTCGAACGTGGCGGGGAGCAGGTGCGTCCAGACCAGCGGCATGGCCTTGCGTCCCTGGCGCAGCACGATCATCTCGCCGTTGCGGCCGGCCTCCAGCGTCACCGCCCGCCGTCCGCGCGAGACCTGCCGCGCGATCAGCTCGCTGTCGGGCTTGACCGAGAAGTAGATGACCGATCCGGAGCAGCGGCGTGCCATGGCGGCGACGAGCGGGTCGTCGGCGTTCAGTACGGCGGTCCCGGCGCGTGGCACGGCCTCGACGACGACCTGCTTGACCGCGGCAAGCTGCTTCAGGGTGTGGATCCCGCCCAGGCCGAGGTGGTCCCCGCTGACGTTGAGGACCACCCCGACGTCGTTGCGCTGGTAGCCGAGGCCCTCGCGCAGGATCCCGCCGCGCGCCACCTCGAACACCGCGAAGTCGACGGTCGGGTTCTGGAGGACCATCGACGCCGAGCGAGGGCCGCTCATGTCGCCGCGACGCACCACCCGGCCGTCGATCACGATCCCATCGGTCGAGGTCATGCCGACCTTCCGTCCCACGCCCTTCATGATGTGCGTCACCATCCGCGCGGTCGTCGTCTTGCCGTTGCTGCCGGTGATCGCCACGATCGGGATCCTCGACGCCGTCCCCGGCGGGAAGAGGAGATCGATGACGGGCTTTGCGACGTATTGCGGCTCGCCCTCCGTGGGGTGGGTGTGCATGCGAAAGCCGGGAGCGGCGTTGATCTCGACGATGCCACCGCCGGTCTCGCGCACCGGTACCGAGATGTCGGGACAGACAAGGTCGATCCCTGCGATGTCCAGGCCGACCACGCTGGCGGCGAGCTCGGCGAGCTCGACGTTGTCGGGGTGGATCTCCTCGGTCCTGTCGATGCTGATGCCGCCGGTGCTCATGTTGCCGGTGCGCTTGAGGAAGACGCGCGCGCCGTCGGACGGCACATCGGTCATGGCGAAGCCCTGCTCGCGTGCGTACGCGATGGCGTCCTCGTCGACCTTGACGCGGGTCAGCACCTTCTCGTGCCCGATCCCGCGCCGAGGATCGGCGTTGGTCAGCTCCACCAGCTCGCCCAGCGTGTGCGTGCCGTCGCCGTCGACGTGCGCCGGCACTCGTTCGGCGACCGCGCGCAGCACGCCGCCGATGACGAGGCAGCGGTAGTCGTTGCCGGCGAGGTGCGTCTCGACCACGAGGGTGCCGCGGCGCGCCTGCGCCAGCGCGGCCGGGTACGCGGCTCGCACGGCGGCCTCGTCGCCCAGGTTGAGCATCACGCCGCGGCCGTGGTTGCCGTCGAGCGGCTTCATGGCCACTGGGAAGCCGAGCTTGCTGGCCGCGGCGGCCGCCTCCTCCTCGCTGCGCACCAGCTCGGAGCGCGGGACCGGCACCCCGGTCGCGGAGAGCAGGCGGTTGGTGAGCTTCTTGTCGGACGCGATGTCGACCGCGAGGGACGACGTGCCGGAGGTCATGGTGGCGCGGATGCGCTTCTGGTGAATGCCGTGGCCCAGCTGCACCAGTGACTGCTCGTTGAGACGGATCCACGGGATGTCGCGCATGGCCGCCTCGTCCAGGATCGCCTGGGTCGAGGGGCCGAACGCCGCCCGCTCGGCGAGGAGGATGAGCCCCTCCAGCTCGGCCAGGAAGTCGAACGCGTCATCCGGCTCCACGAGGTGGTTGACGAGCCGCACCGCCAGGCGGCCGGCCGCCAGGCCGACGCTCTCGTCGCTGTAGGCGTAGACCACGTGGTAGCGGCCGGGCTCGCCCGCCCCGCGCGTCTTGCCGCGGCCGACCTCCGTCCCCGCCTGGCGCTGCAGCTCCAGCGCGACGTGCTCGGCGACGTGGCCCAGCCAGGTCCCTTCGCGCAGGCGCCGCTCGAACCCGCCGCGCACGCCGGTCGAGCAGCTGTGCGCCGCGACGCTGGGCAGCAGCCCGAGCAGGCCGTCGACGAAGCCGGGGATCGTGTTGGTAGGGAACGCCTCCAGCTCGCCGAGGTCGACGAGGAGCTTGATGGCCGGGTCGTAGCTCCAGTAGTTGGCGCCGCGGAAGACGCGCGTCTCGAGGATGCGCAGCGTGGCATGCGGCGTCTCGTCCCTGGCACGCCGCGCCTTCGTCGTCCGCCTCGCGCGCCCGTTCGAGCTCATTCGCTGGCCTCCTCGCGGCGGCGAGCCTGCAAGCTGCGGCGGCGCGACCTCGCCGGCGCGGTGTCGTCCGCGCCCTCGGCGGCGATGCGACGGATCAGGCGCCGGGTCTGCTCGCTGGCACCGCGCAGCGTCGCTGCTTCGGCGTCGGAGGCGGGCAGGGCGCGGAGGGGGCTGAGCAGCCGGCGCTTGCGGAGGTCGAAGCGATAGCCGGAGGGCAGCGAGTGCAGGAGGATGCCGCTGATCATGATCGGCCGATGTCGCTTGACCTCGTAGGCATCGGTCACCAGGTGGGCCGGGTCGAGGATGGTGACCGCCCCCTTGCCCAGCACCTCGAGGATGCCCGCCGGTGTGACCAGCGCGGCCGTGTCCTCGTCGATGCCGACCCCGAGCAGAGACGGCGACTGGGCGACCAGCGCCTCCAGGCGACCGTATCGGTTGCGCTGCTCGAAATGCTGGTCGATCAGCACTCCCGGCAGCAGCCCCAGGCCGGCGCTCATCTGTGTCATGCGCTGCTTGGGTGTTGCGCCGCTCGTCCCGAAGGCAACCATGTGCGCCCCGAGCGCGGAGGCACCGGCGCTCGTCCCGGCCACGACGGCGCCCTCGCGATGACGCGCGAGCAGCATGCGGCCGAGCGGTGTTCCGGCGATCACGCCGGAAAGACGCAGCTGGTTGCCGCCGGTGAGGAAGATCCCGGTCGCGTCGGCGATCGCGTTCACCACCTCGGGCTGCTCGGCGTCGTCGCGGGTGAGCGGTCGCAGGCCGCGGATCTCGGCCACGCCGAGAGCGCGAAACAGCGACGCGTACAGCTCGGTCGCGGCGTCGCCGAGTGAGGACGCGGTCGACACGACCGCGATGCGAGCGTCGTTGCCGCCGGAGAGTGACACGAAGCGCGTCAGGATCTGCCGCTGGCGCAGCTTGTCCTCGGCGCCGCCGATCGCCATCAGATGCCCGGCGGAGCCGCCCGTTCGCTCGCTGCTGCGTGCCATGGTCGGCAGAATACCCAACTTGGCTGTCGCCGAACGGACGCTAGACTCGTTCGGATGGTCATGAACGCCTCGCGCGACACCGTTCGCACCGAGCGCCGCGACTACTACGGCGTGCTCGGAGCGGAACCGTCCGCGACGAACGCGGAGCTGCGCGCGGCCTTTCGCGAGGCGGTGCTTCGGCATCATCCGGACGTGGCGACCTCATCCGCCATGGCGACGCGCCGGACCTCGGTGCTCAACCGGGCCTGGACCGAGCTGCGTGATCCGTTGCGCCGCCTTCACTACGACCGCGCGCTCGAGAACGGGACCGCGGTCCTGCTCGACTGGCCGCTCGAGGAGCACGAGGTCGCGGGCCCTCCGCCGGCACGGGGCGCCATCCGCCGCCCGAGCCGCTGGCACCAGCCGCAGTGGCGCAGCGCGCACGGCTTCCGCATCCCGGCCGAGGTCTTTTTGGCAGGCCCGGCGGCGCAGGACCGATGGATCGTCGAGCACCACATCGCCGGCGAGGACTGGCGCGACCACGGCGAGCGCTACTGGCTGCGCTACGCGGCGCAGCACTATCGCGAGCACGGCCGCCTGGACGACTGGCTCGGCGCCCTCGAGCGCCTGGTGGAGATCGATCCCGGCTACGAGACGTTCGCCAGCTCGCACCTGCGCGAGGCCTACGCGCTCGCCAACGAGCGCCTGCGGGGCGTCGCCTTCCTGCGCCGGCTTCTCGACCGCTACCCGACGGCGTCGGCCGGGCGGCGCGGCGTCGAGCGGGAGCTGCGAGCGCTTCTCGGCGAATTCCGGGACGCGCACGTGCGCCACGGGCTCCCCGAGGAGCGAGCGGAGAATGCGGAGCTGCTGCTGAACTACCTCGAGGCGCTCGATATGGAGCCCGGCTTCGCGGACGTTCGTGCGGCGGTCGCGGCGCACCGCCGCGCCGGACACCCCGGTCGCGCTGCGGAGCTGGTGGAGCGGGTGGCCGACCTGCCGCGTCGCCACCCCGGGCGCTGGTTCAGCCTCGTGCAGCTGCTGACCGAGGTCGGCCAGCTGGACCGCGCCTCGCGGCTGCTGGCCGAGATCGCGCGTGGCGAGCATCCCGAGGCACTCGACCGGCGCCTGATCGGTGGCGACCCGGTGCGTCGCATCTCGGCAGCGCGGCGCCGGCTTGCCGCTGCGCGCGAGCGTCAGGAACGGCGGCGCCAGAGGGCTCGCGGATGACCGTCGACGGACCGCGCCGCGCGCTTCGTCGCAGCGTCGCCAGCGTGCGCCCGGACCTGCGCTCGCTGGGCGGCGTGCTCGTCGGCGCGGGAACCGCGGCCATCGCGACGATGCTGGCCAGCTGGAGTGGCGAGCTGCTGGCCTACACGGTGCTCATCGTGCTGGCGGTGGGACTCGTCGCGCTCGTTCTCGGGCCGGGCGCGGCGCTGTACGCCTACGCCGCGGCGGGGATCGTCATCATCGTCCTCAGCCTCCTGCCGCGCGAGACATCCGACCTCGCGCTGGCCCCCGCGATCCAGCTCGGCACGTTCGTGCTCGGCACGCCGATCCTGATCGTGCTCGCGCTGCGCGCCGAGCGCGATCGGCAGCTGGCGCTGAGGGCCGCCGATCGCAGCGAGGCAGCGGAGCGGCGCGCATACCACGAAGCGGCGGCGGCCGAGGATACCCGGCGGGAGCTGCGCTCCGCGCTGGCCAACGCCGAGCGCGAACGGTCGCGCCTGGAGGAGGTGGCGGAGACGATCCCCGAGCCGTTGGTGGTGTACGACCAGGACGGCATCGGGACGTTCGCCAATCGGGCCGCGCTGCGGATCCTGGGGCGAAGCTTCTTCGAGCGGCGGCCGGAGGACTGGGCGCGCGTCGCGGCGCCGCGCGATGACGGCGGCATGGACCTCGCGCGCGAGGATTGGCCGCAGCTCCGCGCGCAGACCGAGTCGGTCAGCCGGCGCATGATCGTCCGCGTGCCGATGTCCGGCAGCGACCTGCTGGTGGACGTCGAGGGACGGCCGATTCCCGGCGGCGGCTGCCTGCTCCTGCTGCGCGACGTGAGCCGGGAGGAGGACGAGAGGCGGCGCCTCTCCCGCTTCGCGAGCTTCGTCGCGCACGAGCTGCGAAATCCGCTCGCGGTGGCGAAGGCGCGCATCGAGCTCATCGGGCGCGTCGGCCAGCTTCCGCCGCCGGTCGCTCGCAACGCGGAGCGCGCGCTCGATAGCACCGACGCCGCGATCGGCATCCTCGAGCGCCTGGAGCTCTTCAGCAGGGCCGACGCGGGGAGCGTGCAGGCGCAGCTCGAGCCGTTCGACCTCGCCTCGGCGGTCTCCGCATCCGTCGAGCGGGTGCGCGCACGGGGCAGCGAGCGCGACATCCGCATCAGGATGGGGTCTCGGCCGCGGGTCAACGGCGACCGCCACTTCACCGAGCAGGCCATCACCAACCTGTTGATCAACGCCGACCGCTATGCGGAGCCGGGCACCCCGATCGACATAGAGGTGTCCGGGCGGGACCCGGTGGTGCTGCGCGTGCGGGATGCGGGACCGGGCATCACCGACGAGCTGGCGGAGCGGCTGTTCCGCGATCGGCTGGGCGACGCCCACGGCCTGGGGCTCGGGCTCTACCTGGTGCACGCCGTGATGCGAGCGCAGGCCGGATCGGTGGAGCTCGAGCGGCGGCGTCCCGGAGCGGTGTTCGCGCTGCGCTGGCAGCGGGCGCGCCGGGCGGCAGCGGAAGAACCGGAAGGGGGGAGCGCTACTCCGCGGGGATGACGGTCAGCGGCCCGAAGCCGGCCGACTCGATCGGTCCGCGCACCGCCGTCGCGTCGCCGGTGAGCAGGATGAGCAGATCGTCGGTGCGGATCGTCTCGCGCGCGACGCGGAGCACCTCCTCGGCGTCGACCCGCTCGATCTTCGATCGGTACGTCTTCCAGTGGTCGTCGGGCAGCCCGTAGACGGCGAGCGGCTCGATGGCGGCCGCCACGCCGCCGGTCGTCTCGAAACGGAGCGGGAAGACGCCCACGAGGTAGTCGCGCACCTCCGCCAGCTCGCGTGCGCCCGGCTCCTCGACGGTGATCCGGTCGAGCTGGCCGAGCAGCTCGGCGATCGCCGGCGCGGTGACCTCGGTCTGCACGGCCGCCCGCGCGACGAACGGACCGGCCGACCGCCGCGGATCGAAGTTCGCGTGGGCGCTGTAGGTGTAGCCCAGCTCCTCGCGCAGCCGCATGTTCAGCCGCGAGCCGAAGACTCCGCCGAGCAGCGCCGCCATCACGAACGCCGGGAAGTAGCGTGGGTCGTGCCGCTCGATCCCGATCCGGCCGACCCGCAGCTCGCTCTGCACCGAGCCGGGGCGGTCCACCAGAACGACGCGTCGACCGCTCGGACCGACGGCGGGGATGGTCCGGTGTCCCGGACCGCTGCCCGCCCAGTCGCCGAGCCGCTCGCGGGCGGCCGCGAGCACGGCGTCGGGATCGAAGCCGCCGACCACGATGAGGTGCGCCGTGCCGGGCAGGTAGTGGGCGGCGTGGAATGCGCGCACATGCTCGACGTCCAGCCCGCTCACGGTCTCCGGCGTGCCGCCGGCCACGCGCCCGTACGCGCTCTGATCCGAGTAGAGATGGCGCAGGAACATCTCGTCGGCCAGGCGGCCGGGCTCGGCGCGCGACTGCATGATGTCGGCGAGACGCTCGCCCTTGAGCCGATCGAACTCACCGGCGTCCAGGCGCGGGTCGCGGACCATCTCGGCCAGCAGCGCCAGGCCCTCGTGGACGTGCGCGCTCAGCGCCTGGAATGCCGCACGCGAGCTGTCCCAGCTCGACTCGCTGCTGACCTCGATGCCGAGCCGCTCGGTCGCCTCGGCGAAGGCGTCGGCGTCGAGCCGCCGCGTCCCGGTGACGAGCAGCTTGGCGGTGAGCGAGGCGATGCCGCCGCGCGCCTCGTCCTCCGAGGCGGCGCCGGCGTCGAACAGGAGATGGACGCTCGCCACCTCGGCGCCCGCCAGCGGCACCAGCCACACCGTCAGGCCGTTGTCGAGCCGGTGGCGCCGGAACTCCGGGAAGTGGTACGGGCGTGGCTCGCCCGCTCGCGGACGGAGCGGATTGGCGGTCTCGGTGGTCATCGGGCTCGCTCCGTCTGGGATTCGGCGATCTCGGCTTCCGCGATCTCGGCCGCATCGGCCTCCGGCTTCGGCTCGGGACCCTCATCGGGCAGGTAGGTGAGCACCACGCGGTTGTCGCTGACCAGCGTCCGGCTCATGGCGTCTCGAACCCGACCCGCGTCGACGGCCGCGTAGCGGCTGACCTCGCTGTTCACCATCTCCGGCCGGCCGAACAGCTGGGCGTACATGCTGATGCGATCGGCGCGCTCGCTCAGCCGTTCGAGGCTCGACTCCACGTTCGACGCGTGCAGGTTGCGCACGCGCTCCAGTTCGTCGTCGCTGGGGCCGTCGCGTCCCAGCGCGTCCACCTCCGCGAAGAGCGCTTCCTCGAGCGCGGGCACCTCGACGCCGGGGCGCGCCGTCGCCCACAGCGCGAACATCGACGCTCCCCCGACCAGCGGGAACGCGAAGACGCTCACGTCCTGGGCGAGCTGTCGGTCGCGGACCAGGATGCGGTACAGCCGCGATGCTCGCCCGCCCGCGAGGAGGTCGGCTGCGACCTCCATGTCGTCCCACTCGTCGCTGCCGAAGGTGGGCATGCGATAGGCGGCGTAGATCCGCGGCAGCGGAACGCCGCCACGCACGATGGCGCGCTGCTCTCCGTCGAGGCGCGGCGCTATGTCGGTCGACGGCGCCGCGGCCAGGCTCTCGTTGCGCGGGATCGGGCCGAAGTGCCGTTCGACGGCGCCCATGGCGGTCGGCGGGTCGAAGTCGCCGGCGATCGTCAGCACCGCGTTGTTCGGCGCGTACCAGGTCGCGAAGAAGGTGCGCACGTCGTCGAGCGAGGCCGCGCCGAGGTCCTCCATCGAACCGATGGTCGGATGATGGTAGGGGTGGTCGTCGGGGTAGAGCATCGCCTGCAGACGCTCGTCCCAATCACCGTAGGGCTGGTTGTCGACCGACCAGCGACGCTCGTTCTTGACCACGTCGCGCTGGTTGTCGAGCTTCTCCTGGTCCATGGCGGGAATCAGCGCCGCCATGCGGTCGGACTCCAGCCATAGCGCGAGCTCGAGCTCGTGCGAGGGGAGCGTCTCGAAGTAGTTGGTGCGATCGAGCCAGGTCGTGGCGTTGAGGGTGCCCCCGGCGGCCTGGATCAGGCCGAAGTGCTGGCCCTTCGGCACGTTGGCCGACCCCTGGAACATCATGTGCTCGAACAGGTGAGCGAAGCCGGTCTTGCCCGCTTGCTCGTGCCGGCTGCCGACTCCGTACCAGAGGTTCACCGCCACGATCGGCACGCGCGTATCCCGCGACAGGATCACGCGCAGCCCGTTCTCGAGGCGGTGCTCGTCGATCGGAAGGTGAGGCACGCCGGATCTCCTTGTCCCGTGCGGGCAGAGGCCGCACGGCGGCGGCGTCCAAGAAAGAAAGAGGCTGGTGAGCGGCCAGGGATTCGAACCCTGAACCTAGTGATTAAGAGTCACTTGCTCTGCCGTTGAGCTAGCCGCCCGCGCCTGGTCGATCTGATGATGACGCAGCCGCGCGAACGGCGTCAACTCGCCGGGCCGGCAGGCCGCGCGCCGACATGGCATCCCGCGTGCACCTTGCTAGAATCGCCCGGCGCCTCGCGCCGTCGCGCACCCGGTATCACGGAGGTGGAATGGTCAATCGCGATGCGCCGCGCAGCGAGAGCATCCTGGGGCTCGCGAGAGAGCTCGTCGGCGGCGCCGTCGGCCTCGCGCGTCTCGAGGTGCAGCATGCCCGCCAGGAGATGGCCCAGTCGGCGGGGCACGTCAAGCGCGGCTCGATCCTCTTCGGGGTCGCAGCGGTGCTCGCCGTGCTGGCGCTCATCGCGTTCGTGGCCTTCATCATCCTGGGCCTCAGCGCGCTCATCGGCTGGCCGGCCTGGCTCGTCGCGCTGATCGTGCTGGTCGTCCTGCTCGTGCTTGCCGGCCTGGTCGCCTATCGTGGGGTCCGGCAGCTGCGCCAGGTGCAGGTGAAGCCGAACGAGACGATCGCATCGGTTCAGGAGGACATCGCGTGGGCGAAACGCTTGATCAGACGCGAATAGAGGTCGAGGCCAAGCGCGCCGAGCTGCAGCGCATCGCGGATCGGCTCACCGCCCGCGCCCGTCGCACGGTCGACCTCAAGGCGAAGTTCAAGGAGAATCCGGCGCTCTTCGTCGGGCTCGGTGCGGGCGCCGTCTTCCTGCTTGCCGGCGGACCGATGCGGACCGCCCGCTTCCTGCGCCGTCGTGCGATGAGGACGACTCCCGAGAAGGCGTACGACGCGCTGCCCAAGCCGATGCAGGCGTGGGTCGACTCGCTCTCGGGGTCGCTCGGGTCCGGCGCCGAGCGCGCTCGCGAGTCGCTCGCCGGCGAGCTGCTGCGCTGGCGCCAGGAGCCGCTCGACCGCAAGTCACGCAAGGAGCTGGCGAAGCAGATGGTCGAGGGCCCGCCGGGGCCCGGGCGCACGAGCTGGAAGGCGTTCGAGGCGGCCGCGGCGGTCCTTTCGGCGGCGCTGGCCAAGCGCGTCGTCGAGCGTTTCCTGTCCGGTGAGGCGGGGTCCGCGTCCACCTCGCCGCGCCGCAACGCCGCGGTCGGCGCGGCGCCGGTCGGCGACGTGAGCGCTGCTCGTGCGGACGCCGAGGACTACTCGGCCATGTCGGCGCGGAGCCGCCAGGGCGGGTAGACTCGTCGCTCGCGGGGCGAGTGGCGGAACGGCAGACGCGCCAGCTTTAGGAGCTGGTGTCGCAAGACGTGCGAGTTCGAGTCTCGCCTCGCCCACCACGCCAGACAGGAGCAGCATTGGTCACCGTATCCACCCGTCCCGAGCCCGGCTCCAGGGTCGTCCTCGAGATCGAGGTCCCGTCGGCCGAGGTCGATCGACACTTCGCGACCGCGTATCGCCACGTCGCGGAGCGAACCCGGGTCCCCGGATTCCGGCCCGGCAAGGCGCCGCGCCACGTGATCGACCGCTTCGTCGGTCGCGCGTCGGTGGTGGCCGAGGCCGTGGAGCACCTCGTCTCGGCCAGCTATGACGCCGCGCTCGACAAGACCGACGTGATCCCGATCGACCAGCCCGCGGTCGACATCGACCCCTCGTCGCTGGCCGAGGGCACTCCCATCACCTTCACGGCGACCGTCTCCGTCCGGCCCGAGGTCCAGCTGGGCGCGTACACGGACTACCCGTTCACGCTCGAGGTGCCGCCGGTCACCGAGGACCAGGTCGACCAGGTGGTGACCGAGCTGCGCGAGCAGCAGGGCTCGCTGCGCCCGGTGGACGATCGCGGCGCCCAGAAGAGCGACGTCGCCGCCGTCCGGTTCGTCGGCACCATCGACGGCGGGCCGTTCGAGGGAGGGAGCGCCGACCGGCTTCCGCTCATCATCGGCGAGGACCGGATGATCCCCGGCTGGGAGGACCACCTGGTCGGCATGAAGGTCGACGAGGAGAGGGGATTCGAGATCACCTTTCCCGCCGACTACCGCGTCGAGGAGCTGCGCGGCCGAGAGGCGCACTTCGACGTGACGCTGCTCGACCTTCGTGAGCGCGTCCTGCCGGACCTGGACGACGACTTCGCGCGCTCGGTGGCGGACGTGCAAACGGTGGATGGGCTGCGCGACGAGATCCGCGACGCGCTCGGCAAGCGCGCCGAGGCGGAGGGGCGGCACGCGTTCGCGGATCGGATCATCGACTTCGCCTCCACCAACGCGACCGTCGAGCTTCCCGAGGTGATGGTCGCCAACGAGGTCGAGATCATGCGTGACGAGCTGCGCACGCGGCTGGCGCGTCAGCGGATCGGCATGGAGCAGTACCTCGAGCTCGCCAAGCAGACCCCCGAGGAGCTGCTCGCGGAGCTCCGGGAACCCGCCGAGCGGCGGGTCAAGACGCTGCTCGTCCTCTCGGCCATCGCCGAGAAGGAGTCGATCGACGTCAGCGACGAGGAGATCGACGCCGAGATCGTCGAGCAGCTGGGGGAGCAGCCTGACCCGCGGCTGAGCGAGTACCTCGGGTCACGCCGCGGTCGGTCGTACCTGCGCATGACGATGCGCAACCGTAAACTCGTCGACACGCTGGTCGACCGCGCGCTCTCGTCGTCCGAGCCCCCGGCACAGCCTCAATCACAAGCAGCGGAGTGATCCATGCTCGTCCCGATGGTCATCGAGTCGAGCGCGCGCGGAGAGCGCGCGTTCGACATCTACTCCCGGCTCCTCAAGGAGCGGATCATCTTCCTCGGCGACGCGATCGAGGACCACATCGCCAATCTGATCATCGCGCAGCTGCTCTTCCTGGAGAGCGAGGACCCCGAGAAGGACATCATGCTGTACGTCAACTCGCCCGGCGGCGTGGTGACGGCTGGCCTCGCCATCTACGACACGATGCAGTACCTGAAGGCGCCGGTGAGCACGATCTGCATCGGTCAGGCCGCCTCCATGGGGGCGGTGCTGCTGGCGGCCGGTGCGCGCGGCAAGCGCTTTGCGCTGCCGAACAGCCGGATCATGATCCACCAGGGGTCGGGCGGTTTCCGCGGCAACACCCCGGACGTCGAGATCCAGATGCGCGAGATGCTGCACCTCACCGACCGGCTGATGCAGATCCTCGCCGAGCACACCGGGCAGACCTTCGAGAAGGTGAAGAAGGACTCGGAGCGTGACTACTTCATGAGCTCGGAGGAGGCCAAGGCGTACGGGCTCATCGACGAGGTCTTCCACGGCACGACCGAGTCGCTGATCAGCATGGCCCAGGCGGCGGGCGGCACTGTCCCGACCGCCGAGAAGGCAGCCGAGGCCGACGCCGCGACCGATGCGGCACCGGAGCCCAAGAAGAAGTAGGCGACCAGCTCAGGAACGGCGCGGCCGCATTCGGGGCCGCTATGCCGCTTGCCTCGAGGTCGAGCAGCCAGCGCTTGACCCACGTGTCGCGACCCCAGCCGCCGATCGATCCGTCGGCGTGGATGACGCGGTGGCAGGGCACCACCGGGGCAACCGGGCAGCGGGCCATCGAGCCGCCGACGGCTCGTGCGGCGCCGGGATGTCCGGCCATCAGCGCCAGCTCGCCGTAGGACACCGTGCTGGCGTACGGCACCGTCCTCGCGGCGTTCCACACCCCACGGTCGAACGCCGATGCATCGGCCACGTCGAGCGCGATCGTGAATTCGCGGAGCTGCCCGGCGAAGTAGGCCGCCAGCTGCTCCAGCACCGGTCGCGCCGCAGCCTGGTCCGCACGTGCGTCGGCCGGCGGGACGTCGGCGCGCGAGATGGCGACGAGGCCGCGCGGCGAGACGACGATCCAGCGGCGCCCGATCGGCGTGTCGAGAAAGGCGAACGAGCGCTGCATGGCTCGCATCCTACGAGCGCGCGACCAGGCAGAGGCAGCGTGGCGCGGCGTTGCCGGGGCGTCACCACAAGCCGTGGTACGGGGTGGCATGGTACGAACCGCGTGCTATCCTGCGAAGCCGATCCCTCGGGATCTCCCGATCCGCGCAAGCTCGCAGAGGACGCATGACCCAGAAGACGAAAGTGCCGTACCGCTGCTCGTTCTGCGGCAAGAGCCAGGATCAGGTTCGGAAGCTGATCGCCGGGCAGGGCGTCTACATCTGCGACGAGTGCATCAACCTCTGCCAGGAGATCATCGAGGAGGAGATGCTCGACGCGCCGCGCGCGAAGAGCTCCCCGGCGTCGCTTCCCAGCCCGCGCAAGATCAAGGAACGGCTCGACGAGTACGTGATCAGCCAGGACCAGGCCAAGAAGGTCCTCTCCGTGGCGGTCTACAACCACTACAAGCGCGTCAACGCCGGCCAGACAGTGGACGACGTCGAGCTGGGCAAGTCGAACGTCCTGCTGGTGGGCCCCACCGGCTCGGGAAAGACGCTGCTGGCGCAGACGCTTGCCAAGGTCCTCGACGTGCCGTTCTGCATCGCCGACGCCACCAGCCTGACCGAGGCCGGCTACGTCGGCGAGGACGTCGAGAACATCCTGCTGCGCCTGATCCAGGCCGCCGACTTCGACGTGCAGCGAGCGCAGCGCGGGATCATCTACATCGACGAGATCGACAAGATCGCGCGCAAGACCGATAACCCCTCCATCACCCGGGACGTGTCGGGCGAGGGCGTCCAGCAGGCCCTGCTCAAGATCCTCGAGGGCACCGTGGCCAACGTTCCGCCGCAGGGCGGACGCAAGCATCCCCACCAGGACTTCATCCAGATCGACACCACGAACATCCTGTTCATCTGTGGCGGGGCGTTCGAGGGCCTGGAGAAGATCGTCGAGGAGCGCGTTGGCCGGCGCTCCATCGGCTTCGGTTCGCAGGCACAGGAGCCGCGCGACCGTCGCCGGCGACTGATGGAGCGGCTGATGCCCGAGGATCTGCTGAAGTACGGCCTGATCCCGGAGTTCGTCGGGCGCCTTCCGGTCGTGGTCAGCCTGGCGGCGCTGTCGCAGGAGGACCTGGTGCGCGTGCTCACGGAGCCGCGCAACGCGGTGACGCGCCAGTTCAGCAAGTTCCTGTCACTCGACAAGGTGGAGCTCGTGTTCACGCCCGAGGCGCTCGAATCCACCGCCGCGCTGGCCCTCGATCGCAAGACCGGCGCGCGCGCCCTGCGAACGATCGTCGAGGAGGCGCTGCTCGAGGTCATGTACGACATCCCGGAGCGCTCCGACATCCGGAAGGTCGTCATCACCGGCGAGACCATCGAGCACAACCAGCCGCCCATGCTGCTCACCGAGACCGACGACGCCGAGCCGCGACGTCGCTCGGCCAAGGAGCGCGCCGCCGAGCGGCGCGAGGAATCGGCCTAGCCCACCAGCTCCACGCCGCGCGCCGCGAAGGCGGCGAGCAGCCGCTGCTGAAGCTCGGCGATGACGGCGGAACGCTCGGTCGCCAGCGCCTGGACTCCGATCTCGATCGCGGTGCCGCCCTCGATGGGATGCGCTCGCAGCACACCCGGCGGCTCGAGCAGGCGCTCCTGCCAGGTGGAGTCCGCGCGCATCTGACGCCCGACCTCTCCCACGACCTCCCGTGCGGTCGCCTCGTCCGCGCCGCGGGCGAGCTTGACGGTGATGCTCTGCCGCGCCCACAGGCGAGTGAGGTTGGAGGCCACCACGATCTGTCCGTTCGGAACGTTGTGCGACGTGCCGTCGAGGTCGCGCAGCAGCGTGCGTCGCAGGCTGAAGCCCTCGACCACCCCCTCCACACCGGCGATGCGGACGACGTCGCCCTGGCTGTACTGGTTCTCGACCACGATGAAGATCCCGGCCAGCCAATCGCGGATGAGCGTCTGCGCGCCCAGCCCGACCGCGATGCCCACCACGCCCAGCCCGGCGATGGCGGCCCCTATCTCGATGCCCGCGGTGCTCATTGCCGTCAGAACCGCCACGATGACGATCGCCACGCTCACGATCCGGACCACGAGGTGCTGGAGGGTGCGCACGCGCCGGTCGAACTCGGCCGCGGTGAACTGGTCGGCGTCGGGCTCGCGGCGGTCGAGGACGTGCTGCGCGGCGGCAGCCGCGGCGAGCCTGATGGCGAGGATCGCGGCCAGCGACACGCCGGCGATGACCACCAGCCAGATGACGATCCCGAGCCAGCCGGATGAGGCGATGACGAGGCGTTCGAGATTCATCTCGGCGGATGGTAGCAATCCGCGGGGCGGTACGACTGGTGCGCCACGGACGGTACTTTGGGACGCTGCGGCTCCCGCCCGCCGCCCGCGTAGGATGGTCGGGCCCATCTGCGGGCAGGCGCTTCAGATCGACAGCACAGGTGAAACGATGACCCCGACTCCTCGACGCCCCGGCCTCCGCTTGCCGTGGTCGAGCGACGCGGCGACCCAGGACCAGCAGGCCGATGCGCGTGCCGACGAGGGCGTGTCGGAGGCCGCGGCAGCCGAGCCCTCGCCGGAGGTGGAGGCCGTGTCACCGGACGTCGCCGAAACGCCACGTCCCGGCGGCGAGCCCGCCGCGAGCGAGGCGCGCCCCGCGTCCGCCGCTCCTGAGACCGGGCCGGACGACGATCCATTCCTGCGTCGCCTGGTCGACGCCATGCGGGGCGTCGCCGACGAGTCGCGCAGCAGGACGCTCGAGGAGCTGAAGGCGACGCTCGCGGAGCGCTCGCGCCAGCTCGCAAGCGGCGCCGAGGAGGGGGCGGCGGACCTCCGCCGCCGATCCGAGCTCGACATCAAGGGCATCGGCGACTGGGCGACGGTCGAGACAGAGCGCATTCGCGCCGAGGCCGAGCGCAAGGTCGAGGCGCGACGCCACCAGCTCGAACAGCAGCTGGCCGAGCATCGCGACACGACCGAGCGGCAGCTGTCCGCCATGAACGAGCGGCTCACGCAGCACGAGCGCGCCCTCGCCGAATTCTTCGCTCACCTGTCGGAGATCCACGATCCGGCGGCGTTCGTGGCCGCGGCCAAGCGCATCCCGCCCGCGCCGAGCTTCGACGCGGCCGATCCGTCTCGCGGCGCGAGCCAGCCGGAGGCAGCGAACACGCTCAGCAGCCGCCTTGCCGAGCTCGGCATCGAGAAGGCACCGGAGCCGGCAGTGGCCGAGGAGCCGCACGACGGCGCCGCGCAGCAGCAGCCCGCGCTGGCGGCTACACAGGCGCCTACGGCGGGCGGGGACAGCACGTCGACCGCACTGATGGTCAAGGGCCTCGGCAGCTTCGGCGCGATCACGTCGTTCAAGCAACAGCTCGAGAGGACCGATGGCGTGACGTCGGTCACGCTCAGCCTGGGGCCGAGCGGCGAGTTCGTGTACCGAGCCAGCCACGCGCCCGGCTTCGACGTCGAGGCGGCGGTCTCGGCCCTGGAGAACGGCGCCACGTTCGAGCGCGCCGAGGACGGCACGCTGCGCGTCACCCTTCCCCGCGCTCGCTGAGGTCGACCGCCCAAGGTCACGGTGCTAGACTCGCCGCCACGGCGACGACCGTGAGGAGTACCTCTCCATCGGCCGCAAGAGACGGCGGGTCCCAGGCTGCGAGCCCGCCCCGGAACGAGAGAGGGAACGTCGCACGAGAGCCGGACGGGTCCGCCCGATAGCGCGGGATCGAGGGCCGCTCCGCGGCCGAACGAAGGTGGTACCACGACGAGCCCGTTCGTCCTTCGACGAGCGGGTTCTTGCATGCGTGGGAGCGTGAATCGATGACGACGACCAGTACCGGCGGAACGCTCGCGGCTCGTTGGGAGCCGTCGGCCGTCGAGCCCGCCATCTACGAGCGCTGGCTGGCCAGCGGCGGCTTTCGGCCGGCGGACGAGGCGCCCGAGGGCGCGCCGCGGTTCGTGATCATCCAGCCGCCGCCGAACGTCACCGGCGCGCTTCACATCGGGCATGCGCTGGTCGCCACGATCGAGGACACCCTGGTGCGCTATCACCGCATGCGGGGCGACGACACGCTGTGGCTGCCGGGCGCGGATCACGCCAGCATCGGCGCGCAGTTCGTGCTGGACAAGATTCTGGCCGCCGAGGGCGAGTCGCGGGCGTCGCTCGGACGCGAGCGCTACCTGGCGCGAATGTGGCAGTTCATGGATGCGACGCGTCCGGTCATCGGCATGCAGCATCGCCGGCTGGGCGCCAGCGTCGACTGGAGCCGTGAGCGGTTCACCATGGACGAGGTGAGCGCCCGAGCGGTGCGAACCGCATTCAAGCGGCTGTGGGACGCCGGGCTCGTCTATCGCGGGGAGGCGATGGTCACCTGGTGCCCCCGCTGCCTCACCACCATCAGCGACCTCGAGACCGTCCACCGCGAGGAGGAGGGCACGCTGTGGACGATCCGCTACCACCTCGAGCGGCCGGATGGCACGCCCGATCCCGACGCGTGGATCAGCGTGGCGACCACCCGTCCCGAGACGCTGCTGGGGGACACCGCCGTCGCGGTCCATCCCGATGATGAGCGGTACCGGGAGCTCGTGGGTCGCTTCGCCGTGCTGCCCTTCCTGGGCCGGCGCCTGCCGATCGTCGCGGACGACGCGGTGGAGCGTGAGTTCGGCACCGGAGCGGTCAAGATCACGCCCGCCCACGATCCGAACGATCACGAGCTCGCCAGGCGTCACGACCTGCCGGCCATCACCGTCCTCGACGAGCGGGCCCGCATCACCGAAGCGGGCGGCGAGTTTCGCGGCGCCGACCGCTACGAGGCACGCGAGCAGATCGTCGAGCAGCTTCGGCGAATGGGCGACCTGGAGGCGGAGGTGGCGCACCGCATGGCAGTGGGGCACTGCGAGCGCTGCGGGACCGTCGTCGAGCCGCGCCTCAGCGTGCAGTGGTTCATCCGCGTCGCGCCGCTGGCGGAGCGGGCGCTGGCATCGGTCCGCGAAGGACGCGTGCGGATCATCCCGGCGCACCTCGAGAAGGTGTACGCGCACTGGATGGAGAACATCCACGACTGGGCGGTCGGGCGGCAGCTGTGGTGGGGACATCGCATCCCGGCCTGGTTCTGCCCGGACGGGCACATCACGGTGACCGATGCGGAGGCGGGACCCGAGGCGTGCGCGACGTGCGGCAGGCCCGCCGCCGAGCTGACGCAGGAGACCGACATCTTCGACACCTGGTTCAGCTCGGGCCTGTGGCCGTTCTCGACGCTCGGTTGGCCCGACGACACGCCCGACATGCGTCGCTTCTATCCCACCACGGTGATGGAGACCGGCTACGACATCCTCTTCTTCTGGGTGGCGCGGATGATGATGCTGGGGCTGTTCTGCACCGGCGTCGAGCCGTTCGGGACGGTCTACCTCCACGGGCTGGTGCGCGCCGGCAGCGGCGTCAAGATGAGCAAGACCAAGGGCAACGTCGTCGATCCGATCGAGTCGATCGATCGCGTCGGTGCCGATGCGCTGCGCTTCGCGCTCACGTCCGGGACGTCGCCGGGCCACGACCAGCGGCTCACCGAGGCCAAGCTCGAGGGGGCGCGCAACTTCACCAACAAGCTGTGGAACATCGCCCGCTTCGTGCTCGGCAGCCGTCCCGATGCCTCCGCCGCCGCGTCGGGATCGGCCAGCCTTGCCGAGCGCTGGATCCGATCGCGCCTGTCCGATGCCATCGCGCGCGCAACAGCGCAGCTCGAGGCGCTCGATCTGGCCGGCTATGCGGCGACGGTCCACGAGCTGGCCTGGAGCGACTACGCGGACTGGTTCGTCGAGATGGCGAAGGTGGAGCTGCGCCGCGATGACGCGACGGAAGGGGACCGCGCACGGACGTGGGCGACGCTGGCCTCGACGCTCGCGGACCTGCTGCGGCTGCTGCATCCGCTCATGCCGTTCGTGACCGAGCAGATCTGGGGCACGCTCAACGAAGCGGCGCCCGAGGCGACGGGCGGTGAGCCGCTGCTCCTCCTGGCGCGATGGCCCGCGGCGGGGGAGCGCGACGCAGCAGCGGAGCTCGAGATGGCCGCGCTGTCGGAGCTGATCCGCGGCGTGCGCAACCTGCGCACCGAGACCGACGTGCCGGCGGCGGCCCGGCTGCCGCTGTTCGTCGCGCCGCCCGGCGAGGAGGAGCGAGCGGCATTGGGCAGGGGAGCGGCCTACATCGAGGCGCTGGCGCGCGTGCGGCCGATCACGTACACGTCGGGCGACGAGCGGCCGGTGGCGAGCGCGGCAACTCCGCTGGGGACGGCCTGGCTGGGCACCGATGCGGAAGGGCAGCAGCGTGCAGCCGCGGACGCGTCGGAGCGGCAAGCGCGTCAGATCTCCGAGCTCGATGCGGCCATCGAGCGGCTGCGGGCGCTCCTCGCCAATCCCTCGTTCGTCGGCCGCGCTCCGACATCGGTGGTGGAGCGCGAGCGTGCTCGACTCGAGCAGCTCGTCACGCAGCGAGCCCAGCTGGCCTAGCGGCCGGGTCCCTCTCGGCTGCTAGAATCGGCGCCGCCCACACGCACCGACGGGGAGCCAACATGTCGTTTCTGCGACGCAAGAAGTCCGAGGAGCCCGCGCCGCCGCCGCCGACACCGGTGCAGGAGGACGTCTCGGCCCAGGACTACTCGCTGAAGCTGGCGTTCATGGGGCGCAGCAGCGACGGCCTGCGGATGCACGCCGATCCCGGGCTCATGGCCATGCTGCCGGCGATCGTGGAGCCGGTCAGCCTCACGCCGCCGGAGGTGATCCCGCCACTGCCGCTCGAGTACAGCGACGCCGCTCCCACCATCGAGCGCTTCAACGAGATGCAGCAGTGGGTGCTCGCACGTCGAGACGTGGGGCCCATCGGCCGGCATGGGCTGTACGTCCTCGAGCTGACCGACGCGCTCGACATGACGGTCGACACCTTCGTCTGCGGGCTGCTGCACGGCGAAACCGACACGTCGGGCTATCCCGAGTACAACGCCATCGTCGGCGGCCTCGCCAGCCACTGGGACGAACTCTCCGGCGAGCTCATCGTGCGTTCCGTCGTCGGCTGGGGCGGCAAGGGCCTGCGCGGCGACACCGAGCGCATCGGTCAGAAGCTCCTGTCGAGCCTGTACCAGCAGGTGATCGCGTCCGGATACAGCCTCGGCGCGGCGGATCAGGCCCGAATGCCGAGCCCGGGCAGAGGCGCCGGGCTGAGCTGCGCGCACTGCGGCTTCGAGTCGGGCAGCGCGTCGGCGTTCTACTGTCCGAAGTGCGGGATGCGGATGGCGCGCGGCGCGTAGCCGCATTCGACAGTACCTTCGGCGACGAGGCGGGGACCTGCGGTCCCATTGTCCGGCTCAAGCGGTGGGCAGGACACTGGTGCGGTCCGTCACCGCACCGCCAGCCAGGAGATACATGGAGCGACCGACCGTCCTGCTCGCCCTCGATCGCGACGCCGCCGGCTACGCCGCGGCGCTCGAGCGCGCGGGCTTCGACACCATCCGCGACGCCGGTGACGTGTCCGTTCACGTCGCCGCCGGCGGCACGCTGGATCTCGCCGTACTCGAATGGGATGCCGGCCGCGACGAGGAGATGCGGCACCTCTACGCGCTGCTGCACGAGGGTCGCGAGACCCCCACGCTGATCCTGTTCAGCGGCGAACCGCCGGACCTGGGACGGGCGCAGTCATCCGCCGATGAGCTCGCCCTCTCGCCGCTGCCGGTGGACGCGCTCGCGTTTCGACTCCAGGCGCTGCAGATCCGTGCCGCCCGCCAGCGTCGCGACACCGACCAAAGCGGTGGATGGGAGCCGGAGACCGAGGATGCGCACATCGGCGAGGGCCGAGTCGTCAGCGTGTTCGCGCCCAAGGGCGGCGTCGGCAAGACGACCGTGGCGGTCAACGTCGCGGTTGCGCTCCGCGAGCAGACGCGAGACCGCATCCTTCTGCTGGACGCCGATGTTGGCGTCGGCAACGTCACCTCCGTGCTGGAGGTGCCGGCCTCGCGCGGCCTGGTGGATCTCGCCGACAGCGGCCCGGAGGAGTGGACGGACGAGGCGTTCGAGCAGATCGTCGCGACGCACCCCGCAAGCGGGCTGAGAGTGATGACCTGGGGCCGTGAGCCGGGCGACTCCGAGCGCATCGGGGTGGATCTGCTCATCGCGGCGCAGCGCTGGGGGCGCCGCCACCACGCCTACGTCATCATCGACAACCATCCCGGCTATGACGACCGCACCATGGCGATGCTGACCGTCTCGAACGAGACCCTGCTCGTCGTCACCCCGGAGGTGGGCGCGATCCGCAATTCGGCGCAGTTCCTGGAGCTCGCCCGACAGGTCGGCCTGGGAGACACGGTGCGCGTCATCGTCAATCGCGCCAACCACGGGATCCGCCTCGAGGACATGGCCCAGTCGCTGGGCCTGCCGGTGGCCGCGACCATCGTCTCGAACGGCCCCAAGGCGGTCGTCGCCGCGAACGAGGGCATGCCGGTGATCACCAAGTTCCCGAAGGAGCGGATCGCCACCGACCTGCACAACGTCGCGCGCGTCGTCACACGTCAGCAGCAGCCGGCGCCCGCGCCTTCACGACGCTGGCGCCTCCCGTTCGCCTCGCGCGCGTCGAACGCCTGACCGCCGCCGCGTTGCGGGGTCGCCCACCGGCTGCCATCATGGCGACCGCGGACGCACCCGTCCGCGGCCCTCACATCACGGAACGACGTGCCGACCTACGACTACCAGTGCCGCTCCTGCGGCCGCACCATCGAAGTTGTCCACCGCATGAGCGAGGACGGACCCACCGCCTGCGAGACGTGCGGCGGGCCGTTGCGGCGCCTGCTCTATCCTGCCGGGATCATCTTCAAGGGGTCGGGCTTCTACAAGACCGATTCGCGAGGCACGTCCAGCGCGGTCACCTCGTCGAACGGCACGCGCGGCTCGGATGACGGATCCAAGGCTGCTCCGGCCGCGTCCGGTGATGGCGCGAGCACGAAGAAGGAATCACCGAAGCCGGCTTCCGGCGAGGCCTCCGAGAAGCGATGAGCCCTCAGGCCGATCGAGCCTGAGGTGACCCGCAGCGCCGGCAGAACCGCGCGGTGGCCGAGAGGGATAGGCCGCACTGCGTGCAGCTCTGCACGGCCACCTGGCTGATCGCCCCGGCGACCTCGCGCGACGAGGCATCCCAGAAGCCGCTCGTCGCCGCATCGGCCGCGCCCGCCCGGGCGAGGTCTGCCGCCGAGGCGCGCGCACCGCTCGAGCGATACGGCAGCACGTTCGGTCGCGGAGCCGCGACCGGTCCCTCGCCCGGATCGCCGAGGCCGAGAATGTCGAGCTGCGCGCGGCGCGCGGCGAGCGCCGGATCTTCGCGCACGGGTTCGGTCGGCCGCGTGCGCCTTGGGGGCGGCGTCGCGTGGTGCGGCACGGCCGTCGGCGGGGGACGGCGGAGGAAGGTCCCCTCGATCGACGTGGGCAACCGGCGCGGCGTCTCGGCCGGCGGCTCCGGGACCGGTTCGACCGTCCGCTCGACGGCTTCGGCGGTCTCGGAGGCTTGGGCGGCTGCGGGCTCGTCCACCGCCTCGAGCGGAGTTGGTTCGGGCGCCGGCTCGCGGATGGCCTCGATCGGCTCCGGCTCCGCCTCCGGCTCGGGTTCGGCCTCTTGGACCGCCTCGACCGGCTCGGGAAGCAGGTCGAACGCGCCGTCAACCTCCCACGCCACGGCGAACGCCGCCTGCGGCTCCGGCTCAAGCTCGGGCTCCGGCTCGTGCGCGGTCTGGGTTCGGGCAGCGTCGATCTCGACCGAGTCGCCCACGAGGTCGCCGGGAGCCACCGCGCCCGCGCCCTCCATCGGTTCCGGTTCGACGTCGACCGGCGACACGGCTTCGGGCTCGGCAGCCTCCTCGGCCTGCGGTTCAGGCTCCGGTTCGGGCGCCGCCCAGCCGATGAGCTCTTCCGCCGGCCAGGCCAGATCGGCGTGCCCGTTGCCGGCGAGGTCCCGCGTCGGCCACTCCATCGGTGCATCGGCCTGAAGGGCGCCGGCGTGGGGAGAAGCTTCCAGCGGCGGCTGGTGCGCCGCGAACGAGGCCTCGAAGCGCTCGAGCAGGTCGTCCGTGCCGGGGACCGGCTGGCACGTCCGGCACCGTCCCGCCTCGTCGTTCCAGCAGTTGAGGCAGGTGTACTGCCGGCACGAGATGCAGAAGTTGAACGAGGCATGGAACGCCTCGAGCTGCCGCGCGGCGAGCGAGTCCTCCTCGGAGCGCATGGCGTCGCCGACGGCGTCGCTCAGGGCGTCCTGGCTCATGATGTAGTTGCGCAGCCCGCTGACCAGGCCGCGCGTCTTGCGGAGCGGATTCAGGCGCGTCGGAGCATGGAACTCGTAGCGCGTGCCGCAACGTTCGCAGAATGACTCGGTGAGGGCTTCGGGCATCCGGACTCGGTGATCTCCCCCGGCATTGGCAGCGTTCAGGGCGGCTCAGTATACCGACGCTCCCGCACGGCACGGGAATCCTCATTCGTAACCCCGTCGGACGCCGTTCGTACCGCATGGCGGCCCGGCGGCCGATCGCCGTACGAGCCTGTTAGCATCGGCGCGTGGGCATCCTCTCCAACGTCGAGGCCTTCCTCGAGCGGCTCTTCGAGTCACCGGCCGGACGGCTCGGGGCGCGGCTGCAGCCGGTCAGCCTGGCCAAGAAGCTCGAGCGAGCGATGGACACCAACAAGTCGTTCCGGGACGAGGGCGTGATCGTGCCGAACGAGTACCTCGTCCACCTGAGCCCCGTCGACTTCGCCCGCTTCGCCTCGTACCGGGGCTCTCTCGAGGACGACCTCGGACACGAGCTGATGGCTCGTGCCCGGCGCGAGCACTACACCCTGGTCGCCCGCCCGCGGGTCAGCATCGTGTCCGATGACGGGGTGCCTCGCGGCGACGTGCGGGTGGCCGCCAACGTGGTCGACGACAGTGGGGAGCGGCTCAGGCAGCACGAGGCGTTCGCGAGCACCGACACGCGCGTCTTCACCCGGCCCGAGAGCCCGGCGCCCGAATCGGCGCTGCGCGCCTACCTGCTGGTCAGCACGGACGGCTCCGCACCCGTCCAGTTCGATCTGGGCGACGCGCTCATCAGCGTGGGCCGGGCGAGCGACAACGACGTCATCGTCGACGACCCGATGGTCTCGCGGCACCACTGCCAGCTGAAGCTGCAGCACGGGGCGTACAGCTTCGCCGACCTCGGCAGTCGAAACGGCTCGTTCGTCAACGGCCAGCCGGTGACCGAGGTGGCGCTGGGGCCGGGCGATCGCATTCGGATCGGCGAGACGGAGATCGAGTTCCAGGTGCGCGGTTGACCGCGGAGCTGCTGCGGATCCTGCTGCTGGTGCTGCAGCTCGCCTTCCTGGCGCTCCTCTACCTGATCCTCTTCGGCTTCGCCCGGTCGCTGCTGCGCGACCTTCGCAGCGCCGAGCAGGTGCAGCGGCGCTCGGTGACCGGCATCGGTCGTCTCGCGGTCGTCGAGTCGGCGGACGACGAGCCGGCACAGGGGACCACCATCGCGCTCGGCGCCATCAACTCCATCGGTCGCAACGTGAACAACACCATCTACGTCGACGACGACTTCGTCAGCGCCAACCACGCCATGCTCACGTTCCGCGGACGCTCCTGGTTCATCGAGGACCAGGGCAGCACGAACGGCACCTACGTGAACGGGCATCGCATCGACCGGCCGGTGGCGCTGTCCTACGGCGACGAGCTGACCATCGGTCGCGTGCGCATGCGACTCGAGCGCTAGACGGGCCGATGCGGCACGTGACCTGGCGCATGACCGAGCTGCGGCTGCTGCTGCCGCTCGTCCTGCTGGTGCCCCTCGGCTTCGCGCTGACCCACATCGCGCAGGCCGGGAAGCTGGAACCCGGACCGCTCGGCCTCGCGTTCGCCTATGTCGGCATCCTGCTGGGCGCCCACGTGGCGCTGATGCTGGCGGGTCAGCGCGGCGATCAGCTGCTGCTGCCGCTGGTGGGCGTCATCGGGGGCATCGGGATGATCATGCTCAACCGCCTGCCGCAGAACCTGGCGGGCACCAGCGTGTTCGGCGTGCAGCTGGGGATGGCCGCGACCCAGCTCCTGTGGTTCGGGGTCGGGGCGGTGGCGATGGTCGCCATCGCGGTCGGCCTGCGCGACGACGGCATCCTGCGCCACTACAAGTACACGTGGGCCGCGGGCGGCGCGGCGCTGCTGGCGATCACCTTCCTGTTCGGGACGGAGCTGTACGGCGCTCGCCTGTGGCTGGATGTCGGGCCGGTCCAGTTCCAGCCCGGCGAGTTCATCAAGATCGTGCTGGTGGTGTTCATCGCGGGCTACCTGGCCGAGAACCGGGCCCTGCTCACCGGTGCCAGCGCGCGCGTCGGGCCGGTCTCGATTCCACCATTGCCCTATCTGCTGCCGATGGTCGCCATCTTCGTGCTGGTCATGCTGATGGTGGTGGTGATGAAGGACCTGGGCACTGCGCTGCTCTTCTTCGGGATCTTCCTGACCATGCTGTTCGTGGCCACCGGCCGTCGCAGCTACGTGCTGATCGGGCTGCTGCTGTTCGTTGGCGGGTCGTACGTCGCGTACCGGCTTTTCGACCACGTGCAGCGTCGGGTCGACGCCTGGCTGAACCCCTTCGCCGATCCCACCGGCGCGGGCTACCAGACCGTTCACGCCCTGTACGCCTTCGGTCGCGGCGGACTGTTCGGCGAGGGCTTCGGGCGCGGCCTGCTGCCATCGGTCGGCGGCACCTTCCCGGCAGTGCAGACGGACTTCATCTTCGCCGCGGCCGCCGAGGAGATCGGCCTGGTCGGCGGCTTCGCGCTGCTCGCCTTCGCGCTGCTGCTCGTCTTTCGCGGGCTGCGCATCGCGATGCTGGCCAGAGACGACTTCAGCAGCATGCTGGCCGTCGGCCTCACCATCAGCCTGGGGCTCCAGACGCTGATCATCGTCGGCGGCAATGCCAAGCTGATCCCGCTGACCGGCGTCACCTTCCCGTTCCTCAGCTATGGGGGATCGAGCCTGCTGGCCAGCTTCATCGTCATCGGGCTGTTGATGTCGATCGCGCACCGCAGCGCGCGCGAACGTGAGCCGGAGGGCGACCGATGATCGCGACCAACGTCCGCCGCCTGGGCGTCTACCTGCTCCTCGCCTTTGCCGCCACCAGCGTGGGGCTGTCGTACTGGCAGGTCATCGACGCCAGGGCGCTCGCCGACCGGCCGGACAACCCGCAGGTCATCGCCGCCCGCAGGACCGCGCCGAGGGGCTCGATCTTCGACGCGCGCGGGCAGCTCCTGGCCTCGACCAGCATCGTCAAGGGACTGGCGCGCCGCCGCTACGCCGACCCCGCGTTCACCCATCTCCTCGGCTATGCGAGCCTGCGCTACGGGACGACCGCGGTCGAGCGTGCCTGGGACGACGTCCTCGCCGGACGGACCGATCCCAACCCGCTGCGCGACCTGGTCGACCAGGTCCTGGCGCGTCCGGCTCAGCCGAAGGACCTGACGCTCACCATCGACCGCCGGCTGCAGGACTTCGCGGCCGCGCAGCTGGGCAAGGACGTCGGAGCGGTCGTGGCGATCGATCCGGGCAGTGGCGCGATCCTCGCCATGACCTCCACGCCCAGCTTCGATGCGACGCCGATCTCGGGCGATCCGGGCGCCGCCGTGGGCGCGATGGAGACGATCCGCGCAGGCGCCAACAACCCACTCGTGGACCGCGCGCGACAGGGCCGCTACCCACCCGGGTCGACGATGAAGGTGTTCACCGCCTCGGCGGCCCTCGACGCCGCGGCGATCACGCCGCAGACGACGTTCCCCGACCAGCCGCGCCAGGAGACGCAGGGATTCGTGGTCAGGGGCTTCAGGATCACCGAGCACGACCTCAGCCCGGTGCGACCGGCCCTCTGGTCGCTCTCCCAGGCGCTGCAGGTTTCGAGCAACATCTTCTTCGCGCACGTCGGGCTGGAGCTCGGGGCGGAGCGCTTCCTGGACTACGCGCACCGGTTCGGATTCTGCGGCGCCCTGCGCATCGGCTCCGGCTCACGCTCGATCCCGGTCGATGCCTCGTACGTGACCGCGGCGCGCGACGGCGACTGCGCGCCGTTCGCCGACGACGTCGAGCTCGCGTCCGCGTCCTTCGGCCAGGCGAAGGTGGCCGCCACGCCCGTCCAGATGGCGCTCCTGGCGGCGACGATCGCGAACGACGGCGTCATGGCCACGCCGTTCGTGGTGCGCGACGTGCGGCCGCACGCCGCCAATCCCGCGGCCGGCCCGAGCGACACGGTGGTCGAGCGGTACGGGTCGGGTGGTGGTGACCGCATCATCTCCGCGCAGGCGGCGGGCGAGGTGCGCTCGGCCATGGTCGACGCGGTGCAGGGACCGCTGGGTCGCCTGTACGCGGGGCAGGGCGCGGTGAGCCTCTATGGCGTGGGCGGCGTTCAGACGGCCGGGAAGACCGGGACCGCACAGCGAGCGCCCGGGCAGGCGCCGCATTCGTGGTTCATCGGCTTCGCGCCGGGACAGGCCGGCGAGACGCCGCGCATCGCGGTGGCGGTGCTGGTCGAGGGCGGCGGCAGCGGCTCGGGGCGCGCGGCGCCGATCGGTGGCCGCGTCATGGCCGAGTGGCTGAAGCTGTCCGCCGCGGCCGGAGGGTAGCCAGACCCCGAATGAACCACCCCGTAACCGGCTGGGGTATTGTGTTCAGCAGGAGGGACAGCCCGCGCTGCGATCGATTCTCCGAGCACGCCCTCGACCGCATGAAGGAAACCGCATGAAGAATGTCCAGGAACCGGCCGAGCGCGTCGCTGCCAACGTCGAGCGCGTCATCGTCGGAAAGCACCTCGAGGTTCGCATGGCGCTCGTCGCGCTCCTGTGCGAGGGCCACATCCTGATCGAGGACGTGCCGGGCGTCGGCAAGACGATGCTGGCCAAGGCGCTGAGCAAGAGCATCGGCGTCTCGTTCCGCCGGATCCAGTTCACGCCGGACCTGCTGCCGTCCGACGTCACTGGCCTGTCCATCTTCAATCAGAAGACGCACGAGTTCGAGTTCCGCCCGGGACCGATCATGGCCCAGGTGGTTCTGGCCGACGAGATCAATCGGGCGACGCCGAAGACGCAGAGCGCGCTCCTGGAGTGCATGGAGGAGCGTCAGGCCACCATCGACGGCACCACGTACCGCATGCCCAGCCCGTTCCTTGTCATCGCGACCCAGAACCCGATCGAGTACGAGGGGACGTTCGCGCTTCCCGAGGCGCAGCTCGACCGGTTCATGCTGCGCCTGCGCCTGGGCTATCCCAAGGCGATGGAGGAGATCGTCATCCTCGACGAGCAGAAGCGGCTTCATCCGATCGAGGACATCCGCCAGGTGCTCGACCTCGAGGAGCTGCGCCAGATGCAGGCCGCGATCAAGGAGATCTACGTCGACCAGGCAGTGGCGGAGTACATCGTGCGGCTGGTGACCGCCACGCGTGAGCATCCCGACGTGTACCTCGGGGCGTCGCCGCGCGGGTCGATCAACCTGTACCGGGCGGCACAGGCCCACGCCGCGCTGGAGGGCCGAGACTACGTCATCCCCGACGACGTGAAGCACCTCGCGGTCGGCGTGCTGGCCCACCGGCTGATCGTGAAGAGCCAGGCGTCGCTGCGCGAGATCGATCCGGATGCGATCGTGCGCGAGATTCTGGGGCAGGTGCCGGTCGGGGAATCGTCCAGCGTGGCCGCCGGCTGAAGGGGACCCTCGCATGGGCGCACTCGCCCGACAGCTGCGCTTCGTCTTCATCGGCACGGTGCTCGTCGTCGCCGCGTTCAGCACCGGCATCGACTTCCTCTTCTTCCTGGTCTACCTGCTCGGTGGCCTGGTCATCGGCTCATGGCTGTTCGCGCGGTTGGGGCTGCGCGGCGTCCGTGCCGGCTACCAGGTGATCAATCCACGAACGCACGTCGGCGAGGTGCTGCAGGCCATCTACCGCGTCGAGAACCCGACCCCGTGGCCCAAGCCATGGCTCGAGCTGTGGAACGACACCACGCTTCCGGCCAGCCTGCCCGGCCGTGTGATCGGCGTCCGGGCGCGCGCCACGCGACAGTGGCTGGCCAAGGTGACGCTGGCGCGTCGCGGCAGCTACCGCCTGGGCGCGCTGCGAGTGCGCACGGGCGATCCGTTCGGACTGTTCAGCAGCGAGGTGCTGGTGGGGCAGCCGACCAACATCATCGTGTTCCCCAAGGTCGAGGCACTGCCGTACTGGCGTCTCCCCCCGTCGCCCGTGGACGGCACGACCTCGGCCCGGCGCCAGTTCGAGGCATCGTCGCCGCTGGTGAGCAGCATCCGCCCCTACGTTCACGGTGACGCGATCAACCGCATCCACTGGCTGTCGAGCGTGCGGCACAACGAGCTGCAGGTGAAGGAATTCGACCTCGAGCAGGCAGCGGACCTGTGGATCATCCTGGACCTCGACCGCGCCGCGCACGCCGGGATCGGCGACGGAGCGAGCGTCGAGGCGGCCGTGAGCGCGGCGGCATCGGTCGGCCTCCAGACGCTGAGCGAGAACCGGGCGGTGGGGCTCACCGCGTCGGCGCGCCGGCTCCACCTGCTGCAGCCCGATCGCGGCCCGCGGGTCGAGCAGAAGATCCTGCACCTGCTGGCCAACGTGCAGG
Organism: uncultured Chloroflexia bacterium; assembly: GCA_963783725.1. Classification (GTDB taxonomy): domain Bacteria; phylum Chloroflexota; class Limnocylindria; order QHBO01; family QHBO01; genus CAWAOJ01. The sequence continues at coordinate 463,884 of CAWAOJ010000002.1, forward strand.
CCGATGGCGGGCAGCCGCTGGCGGAGGTCCTGCTCGGCGTCCTTCCGCAGCTGCGTCGCGGCATGACGCTGTGCATCATCACCGGCTCCACCGACCGCGACTGGGTGCGCGGACTGGCCGGCCTGCGCCGCCGCGGGGTCGGCAGCGTGGTGATCCTGCTCGACCGCGCCTCGTACGTCGGCCGCGACGATGACGAGTCGCGCGCCGAGCTGGCCGCGGTCCGCCACGCCCTGGCGGAGTACGACGTCGAGCATCACCTGCTGCGCTCCGGCGACGACCTGGCCGAGGCGCTGGGCCGCGGATCGCGGAGGCGGGCACGTGCCTGAGCCGCTGCGCCGATTCCTGCAGCCGCGCGAGGGCTGGCTGAGCCTGGGGCTGCTGTTGGTGATGCTGCTCGCCCTGACCTGGTCGGTGCAGTCGGCGGGCTGGCTCGACGAGCTGGACTTCCTGATGCCGGTCGGCTTCTACGCCGCCCTGATCGGCGCCGTGCTGGCCCTTCTGCCGTTGAGCGTCGTCGTCACCCTCCCGCTCTCCGCCATCGCCGGCTGCGCCGTGGTGCTGTGGGCGATCGGCGGCGAATACTTCCCGCAGCTCGACCAGCTCGGTCGTCTGCTCGCGCTGCGCTCCGACGTGCTCGGCTGGGCCGCCAGCATCGTCCGCGGCGCGTACCCGGTCGAGATGTCGCCGTACGCCGTCGGGCTGGCGGCGCTGATGTGGACGGTCGGCTTCACCGCCGCGTACACGCTCTACCGCCATCACCGCGTCCTCGACGCGATCCTGCTCGTCGGCGCGGCGCTGATCGTCAACATGAGCGCGACCTTCGCCGACCTCTTTGGCTACCTCATCCTGTTCGTGCTCGCCGCGCTGCTGCTCTGGCTGCGCGCCGCGCTGCTGAGCCGCGAGGAGAGCTGGGAGCTGCGGCGCGTCAACGAGAACGCCGAGGTGCCGGCGTCGATCATGCGCACGGGGATCGGCTTCATTGCCGGAAGCATCGTGCTGGCCTGGATCCTGACCAGCGTGGCCGTCGCGGCGCCGCTGACCGGTGCGTGGCGCAACCTGGACACGGTGTGGGCCGGCGTGCGTGACAACCTGGACGGGGTCTTCGGCAACCTGACCAATGCCGAGTCGCGCTTCACCGGCACGACGTTCGGCTCCCAGTTCCGCGTCTCCGGCACGTGGGTCAGCAACGACGCGGTGGTCATGACCGTCGGCGCACGGCACCCGTACTACATGCGGACGATCACCTACGACCAGTACACCGGGCACGGGTGGAATCGCTCGCGCGGACCGACCCGCGGCGTCGGAGCCGGCCAGCTCATCTTTCCCGCCGACACGCCGGAGCGGCCCACCGTCGCCAGCGCCTTCGACCTCGAGACGATCACGGTCCAGGTCGAGGGCCAGGTGGGCCGCAACCTGTTCACGCCCGGCTTTCCGACCAAGGCGCTCGTGCCGGCCGCGGTGTACCAATCCGCGGGCAAGCCCGTGCTCGGCGGCCTTGAATCGGCCAACGGCATCGCCTCGGGCGACGGGTACCAGATCACGGCAGCCATCTCGAAGGCGACCGAGACACAGCTGGCGAAGGCGGGGACCGATTACCCGGCCGAGATCAGGCAGCTGTACCTCGGCACCGAAGGCGTCACCGATCGGACGAGGGCCCTCGCCGAGCAGATCGTGATCGACACGGCTGCCGCGACCGATCCATACCACCGCGCCAAGGCGCTGGCCGACTTCCTGCGCACCAGCCCCGACTTCAGCTATGCCACCAGCGTCGACCCGCCGGATCCGAACCGCGACTTCGTCGACGCCTTCCTCTTCGACCCGAACGGTCGACGTGGCTACTGCGAGTACTTCGCCTCCGCCATGGCGGTCATGGCGCGCTCGATCGGTCTGCCCGCCCGCGTCGCGGTCGGCTTCGCGCCGGGGCAGCGCATCACGACCGGCGTGTACGAGGTCAAGGAGCGCAACGCTCACGCGTGGGCGGAGATCTACTTCCCCGGCTACGGGTGGCAGATCTTCGAGGCCACCAAGTCGATTTCACCGGTGGTGCGCGACAGCGGCAGCGATTCGACGACCAACGAGAACGCCGGCCCGGGCGGCAATCCCGGCAATGCCTTCTTCGGCAACGAGCCCGACGTCATCTCGCCGCTGCCCTCGTTCCGTCCCGCGCCGGACGCCATCCAGCCCGGCGGTGACAGCGGCTCCGCGGCGGCGGCGGCGCGCACCGGCAACGCCACCGTGATCCTGGTCATCGGGGCCGGCGTGCTTCTGCTGGTCGCCTGGCGGCTCTTCAGCAGCCGCCGCCGATGGCGCTTCCTGAGCCCGGCGGATCGGGAATGGCGGCGGCTGACGGCGACGGCCGGCCGCGCCGGCGTGGGTCAGCTGCCGTACGAGACGGTGTACGAGTACGCCGGCTGGCTGGAGGCGCAGATACCGCAGCGACGGGTGGAGATCATGACCATTGCCGACGGCAAGGTGCAGCAGACCTACTCCGGGAAGTCGATCGGCGAGACGGCGATCGAGAGGATCGAGCGCGCCTGGGCTCGGCTCCGGCTGCCGCTGATGGTGCTCGCGGCGAAGCGCCGCGTGCGGCGCCTTCTCCACCCGAGCGCCGAGGAGCGCTGAGCCGGGCGGCCGCCTCGCTACAGCGCGAGGGGCTGACCCTCCGACTCACCGGCGTGGGTGACGGCGCTGCCGAGCAGGTGCGCGACGTCGTTCCAGCACTCCAGGCGCCACGTTCCGTCCTCGTGCACCACGCTGGAGAGGGACGCGTTGTCGACGTCCATCGCCCATGTCCGAGCCTCCGGCAGCCCCAGGATCTCGCCCGCCGCGATGCGCAGGATGCCGCCGTGCGAGACGAGGCAGATCGGCCCGGCGTCACCGGCGCGCGTGATGTCGGCCAGCAGCAGGCGCACCCGGGCTCGCGCGTCGCTGATCGGCTCCGCGCCCGGGGGCTGCGCGTCCGCGAGGTGCCCGCCTGAGCGGGAGCCGCGCGACCGCCAGGCGGCGTAGCGCTCCGCGTCCTCGACCTCGAGCTGCGCGTGCGTGCGGCCCTCCCACTCTCCCTGGCCGATCTCGATCAGCCGCTCGTCGTGCTCGATCACGATCCGATGGCCGGCTCGCTCGACGGCGGCCGCCATGGCGGCGGCCGTCTCGGCGGCACGGCTGAGGGTGGAGCTCACGATGCGCACCGGGCGCAGCGTCTCGCTTCGCGCGACGCGATCGCCGAGGCGCCGCGCCTCGTCGCGACCCTCGTCGCTCAGCGGCGGGTCGAGGTGTCCCTGGAAGCGGCCCTCACGGTTCCAGTCGGTGATGCCGTGCCGGGCGAGGACGAGCCGAAGCCCGTCGTTCACCCGCTGCCTGCGCCGGCCGCGCTGAGATAGCGCTCGCGGCTCACCCGCTCCGCGGCGTCCGCGTCGGCGACCAGGCCGAAGTCATTCATCGTGCGGCCCAGGACGCGCAACGCATCGGTCACCTCGTCGAGCGACACGTCGCCCATATGTCCGAAGCGCAGGACGCGGCCTGCCCACTTGCCCTGCCCGCCGGCCAGCGCGAGGCCGCGCCCGCGCAGCTCGGCGTTGAAGGCTGCCCACTCCACGCCGTCGGGCAGCCACGCGGCGGTCACGGTGTCCGATCGGCTGCCGGCCGGCGCCACGAGCCTCAGCCCGAGCGCCTCCAGCCCCGCGCGCACGGCGTCGGCGGTGGCGGCGTGACGCGCCCAGGTCCGCGGCGCGCCCTCCTCGACCAGGCGTTGGATGCCGACCCGCAGCCCTGCGAGGACGCTCACCGCGGGCGTCCACGGCGTCTGGTTCTTCTCGGCCCAGGTCCGAGCCTGGGCGAAGCTCCAGTAGAAGCGCGGCATGCCGGCGCGCTCCTCGGCGCGGCGAGCGCGCGCGCCCTGGGCCACGATGGCGATGCCGGGCGAGCCCATCCACGCTTTCTGGCTGCCGGTGACGGCCAGGTCGACGCCCCAGGCGTCCATCTCGAACGGCACCGCGCCCATGCTGCTGATCCCGTCGACGAGGACGAGCGGGTCGCCAGCGGCGCGATTTACGACCGCCACCAGCTCGCGGAGTGGGTTCACGACGCCGGTGGACGTCTCGTTGTGCGTGATCAGGACCGCGACGTACGGTTGCGCTGCGGCGGCCAGGCGCGCCTCGAGCGCATCGGGCTCGGCGGGCGTGCCCCACTCGAACTCGAGGCGATCCACGACCGCCCCGAACGCCTCGGCGATGCGCGAGAACCGATCGCCGAACGACCCGATCGTCACCGCCAGCACGCGGTCGCCGGGCGAGAGGGTGTTGACGATGGCCGCTTCGAGGCCCCCGGTGCCGGACGCGGTGAGCAGGAACACCTCGCCGCCGGTGCCGATCAGCGTCGCGATGCCGGCCGAGACCTCGCGCAGCATCTCGCCGAACTCGGCGCCGCGGTGGTCGATCATCGGCGCCGCCTGTGCGGCGAGCACGTCGGACGGCAGCGGCGTGGGGCCGGGCACCCGCAGGTTCTGCTTCATGGCAGGCATCATAATCGGCCGATGGACGCCATCGATGCCGCGACGACCGCGCGAGCCTGAGCTCACCGAGCCGCTCTTCGCCGCCGAGGCGGCCGCGGACGCGCCACTCGCCGCGCGCATGCGCCCGCGGCGCATCGAGGAGTTCGTCGGGCAGGAGCAGCTCATCGGCCCTGACGGCGCGCTCACCAAGGTGGTGCGTCCCGGCTATCTGCCGTCGATGGTGCTGTGGGGTCCGCCCGGGTCGGGCAAGACGACCCTCGCGCGCCTCCTCGCCGACCGCGCCGGCGGCAGCTGGCGGCAGCTCTCGGCAGTCACCAGCGGCGTGGCCGACCTGCGCGCGCTGGTCGCCGATGCGAAGGCCCTGCGGGCCGCCGGCGGCCGGACGGTGGCCTTCATCGACGAGCTGCATCGGTTCAACAAGAGCCAGCAGGACGCACTGCTGCCGCACGTCGAGGACGGGACCATCACGCTGATCGGCGCGACGACCGAGAACCCGTATTACGAGATCAACTCGCCGCTGCTGTCACGACTGCGCGTGTACCGCCTCGAGCCGCTCTCCGTCGACGCGCTGCGGGCCATCGTCGAGCGCGCGCTGTCCGACGAGCGCGGGCTCGCCGGGCGCGTGTCGCATGACCGGCGACGCCATGACCGCGCTGCTCGACCTGGCGGCTGGCGACGCTCGTCAGGCGCTCAACATCCTGGAGGCGGCCGCGACCGTCTACCGATGCTCCCGACGCCGCCACCATCGCGCAGGCGGCGCAGCAGCGGCTGCTCGCCTACGACCGGGTGGGGGACCAGCACTACGAGGCCGCCTCGGCGTTCATCAAGTCGATGCGCGGCAACGATCCGGATGCCGCGCTGTACTGGTGCGCGAGCATGATCGCGGCAGGCGAGGACCCCACCTTCGTGGCGCGCCGCATCGTCATCGCCGCGTCGGAGGACGTCGGCAACGCCGATCCGCGCGCTCTGCAGGTGGCGGTGGCGGCCATGCAGGCGGTCGAGATGATCGGCCTGCCCGAGGCGCAGTACGCACTCGCGCAGGCGGCGGCGTACGTGGCCAGCGCGCCGAAGTCGAATCGCGCCGGTGCCGCCTACTTCGCGGCGCTGGCGGAGGTCGAGGAGAAGGGGCGCCTGCCCGTGCCGCTGCACCTGCGCCCATCGGCGCACCGTCGCCTGTCCCGGGAGTATGGCTACGGCAAGGGGTACCTCTACCCGCACGACTACGAGGACGCCGACGTCGATCAGCAGTACCTGCCCGACGGGCTGACCGGCCGCGTCTTCTACGAGCCGAGCGGACCAGGGCCTGGAGATCCAGATCGGGGACCGGCTGCAGCGGCTGCGGCGGCAGCGCCTTGAGCGGCGCGCGGAGGGCGAAACGGCCGAGTAGTGCCCTACGCCGGCCTGGCGATGCCCACCACGTTGAACAGGACGTAGGCGGCGACCAGGACGACCACCATGACCGCGACCAGCACGCCGATGTTGCGCAGGTCGCGCTGGACGTAGTGGTACTCGGACATGGCACGCTCACCCAGCCGTGACGGACCGCTGACCGATGCGCGCGGGTCGCGGCTCGGTCGCTTCGCAGCGGTCGCGCGTGCGCGGCGCGGGCACGGCGACCGACGCCTCCTGCACGGCCGCCGCTTGCCGATTCGACGGGTTCCGAGGCGACCGTCGGGGCGCGGCGCGACGCTGGGCCGCTGGGCCTTGCGCTGCTTCGAACGGCGGGTGGCCGCCTTGCCTCCACGTCGGGCCATGAGCTCCTCGGCTGTCTGTCTGGTCTCGCACGAACCACCCGCGGAGGCCGCGGGTGGGGCGGCTAATATACCAGCCGTGCCCGAGCTGAACGCCATCCTCGCCGACAACCTCGCCATCGCCTTCGGCGTGGTGGCGCTTCTGATCCTCCTGCTGGTGGCGCTCGTCGCCATCCAGACGGTCCGCCTCGGGCGAGCGACGAGGGCGTACCGTGCCCTCGTCGGAGGCAACGCGGGGGGCGGCAGCCTTCGAGAGGTGCTCGACGCGCACGTGGGGAGGGTCGAGCGGGTTCGCGAGCGGCTTGATGAGCTCGACCGCCTGCACGCATTCCTCGAGGAGCGGTCGCGCGGCAGCCTGCAGCACATCGGCATGGTGCGGTTCAACCCGTTCGACGACACCGGCTCGGACCAGAGCTTCGCGATCGCGCTGCTGGACGATCGCCGTGACGGCGTGGTGATGTCGAGCCTGCACGGTCGCGCCAACACCCGCCTCTTCGCCAAGCCCGTGGAGGGCGGCGCGTCGCGGCACGCCCTGTCGACCGAGGAGGCCGAGGCGATTCGCATCGCCGTCGAGGGCACGCGGTCCGTCGGGGCCGCCTCGTAGCGTCGCGCGTGGCGGAGCTCGATCAGCGCCGCCGTGCGGAACGTCTGATCCTGGCCGAGCTGCGTCGGTTCCATCGTCGCGAGCCGGCATCGGTTGATGTTCGGGTCGACACGCTGATCGCCGCGCTCCGCGCCGTGCCTCGCCGCCCAGCCTCTCACCGTGGCGCCGCGCCGCTCGAGCTGACCGATGGCGAGCTGCGGTCGATCGTGGACGACCTGGTCGCCGAGGGGGCGGTGGCCCGCATCGGTCATCGGGTCCGACTGGCGGGGGATCGGGTGGCCCTGGGCGGATCGGCTCGCGACGACGCCGACCGGCTGGTGGCAGAGCTCGCCGCGAACGGCGCGAGCCCGCCGCCCGCGGATGCGCTGGCACGCCGCATCGGTGTCGCAGCGTGGATCGTCGATGCGCTGCGTGCTTCGGGAGAGCTGGTCGTGCTGGCGCCGCGGGTGGAGTACCCCCGAGCGGTCCTGGAGTCGCTCCTGGCGCGCTTCGAGGGGCGGGGACTCGGCGTGGCCGAGATTCGCGACGAGCTGGCCACCAGCCGTCGATACGCAAAGGCGCTCCACGCCGCGCTGACGCGCGAGAGGGAAGGGGAGCGCTAGGCGATCTGCCGGGTCGCCCGGGTACGACGAGGACCGGCCACGCGACCGGTCCTCGCCATCATGCACGACGGGTCGGTGAGGCCGACCCGTGGGGCGCTACGGGGTGATGTCGACCACGACCTGCTCGACACCACAGGCGACGTCGAACGGGTTGTTGCGGCTGTCGCCGTTGTAGTGGACCTTCCACTTGTACGTGCCGTCAGCGGTGATCTTGTAGGCGCTCGGGCTGGCGCCCGTGCCGCTGTTGTCGGTGACGTAGGCCTGGTTGGCTGTCACCGTGAATGTCTTGGTGTACATCGGGCTGCCGCTGCAGCTCGTGTCCGTCGCGCCGTAGAGGCTCACGGTCATCACCTTGTCGGAGGAGCCGCTGACCGCGCCCGTGGTGTCGAGACCGCTCACCGTGACGGAGTCCTGCGGGATCAGTGCCGGTGCGCTTGTCGCGCCAGGGCTGTTCTTGTCGAGCGCGTTCGTGAACGTGCAGGTCACCAGCCCGCCGGCCGCGACGGTGAAGCTCGCCGTGGGAAGGGTCGTCCCGGTCACGGACGTTCCCGTGCCGGTCGCGGTGCACGAGATTCCGGTCAGCGTCCAGCCGGTCGTCGAGCCCTCGCTCACCGAGTAGGAGCCAGCCTGCACATCGGTGATGTCCTTGGTTCGATTCGCGCCGGTCTCGCCGGTGAGGTTGAACGCGGACGCCAGGCTGTTGGTCGTCGTGAAGCCGAAGCTGTGGGTCGAGCCGGCCGGGACGGTGGTCTTGTTGATGATCACCTCGCCACAGTTGGCGATGCGAACCTCGACCGGGGCGATGAAGTCCTTCAGCTCGGCGGTGAAGGACGACGACGAGCGGCTCTTGACGAACGTGCTGCCGAAGCTCTCGCACTGGCCGGCCGGGAAGACTCCCGCATCGGTCAGGTTGATGGCTGCCTCGCCGAACAGTCCGTCGGAGCTGACCGCTCCCTCGGAGACGGCGCCGTCGAGGTTCACGCGGTTGCCCCAGCAGGGCAGGCCGTGGGCCGAGAAGCAGTCGCTGCTCGCGCCGGAGGTGATCCACGTCAGCAGCCCGAGCGCGGGCGTGCCGCTGCCGCCGAAGTCGTAGGTGACCAGCAGGTCGCCGGCGGTCCGCGCGATGAGATGCTTGCCGGCGACGCCCAGGTTGTCCGTGGACGCCTGGTTGATCTCGAAGTCAAGGTTCGCGTTGCCGATGTTCACGGCACGCGACCAGCCGAGGTACAGGTAGACGTCGCCGCCCACGACCTCGGAGGCTTCGAGGAAGCTGGTGAGATTGTTCTTGTTGGGCGGGATCGACCCGGTCACGGTGGACACATTCGGGTCGTCCTCGCTGGTGCCCTGCCCGAACGCGTTGTCCGCGGTGCGGCTCGAAACGTCGGTGCCGGTGTGCTTGCCGGCGACGTTGGCCCAGTCGGTATTTCCCGTCGTGTCGACGTTCTGGTTGCCGTCGTTGCCCTCGAAGGTGCTCGGAGCGATGGTCGCCGTCGCTGCGGTCACGAACAGCAGGCTGATCATGGCGATGGCCGTCGCGAGCGCCAGCCACCTGGGCCTGGCGTGCGGCGCGGATGTGCGGAATGTCACGTTTCTGACTCCCTGGCTGTGATGTGATGCCCGCCACGAGGCGGGCTGATCGAGACGCGCTACTCCTCGATGCCGGTCCCTCCCTGGTCTGCGTCGGCGTTCGGCGCGCCGGCCTTGTGGCGTGCGGCACGACGCGCATTCCGGCTGATCGGCACGACACGACGGTGTCGGCCGGGCGGCTCGTGGGGAGCTCGCCGGCAGGGCGCGGGGTGGGCACGTTTCGCTGGACCGGGGTCGAGGGCAGGTCGGTTACCCGGCAAGCCGATGGTCATGGGTAGGGCGACCGCTGTCATCCGTAGTCGCCTACGTAGGAGTACCGATTTCTCTCTCGGTACCCCCACCGTCCACCGAGTGCGAGTCGTCAACCGCAACGCGACAGACGAGGTGTCCGGTAAGCGCGGGATAACGGTGGCATGCCCCCCTCGTCAGCTACCATGCCGGACGTGCCAGCGGCCGTCCCGTCACCGGATCAGCTTCCGTTCTTCGAAGAGCTGCTCCCGTCCGCGCCGCGACGCGCACGACCCCGTCACCTGCGCATCCAGCCGCCGCTGCTCGCTGACCTCACCGCTCGCCAGCGCCGTGCGGTGACGCACGGCGACGGGCCGCTGCTGATCGTCGCGGGGGCTGGGACCGGCAAGACCACGGTCATCACCCGGCGCATCGCCTGGCTGATCGCGGAGAAGCGCGCGCGTCCCTCGGAGATCCTGGCCCTCACCTTCACCGATCGGGCGGCGCTCGAGATGACCGAACGGGTGGACCAGCTGGTCCCCTACGGCTTCACCGATACGGTCATCAGCACCTTCCACGCCTTCGGCGATCGCCTGCTGCGCGAGCACGGCATCAAGGCCGGGCTGAGCGACCGATCGACGGTGCTGTCGCGGTCGGAGCAGATCATCTTCCTGCGCGAGCACCTCTTCGAGCTTCCGCTCGAGCGGCTGCGGCCGCTGGGCGACCCGACGCGCTTTCTCGGCGCGCTGGTGACGCTGATCAGCCGCGCGCGGGACGAGGACCTCTCGCCGCTGGACTACCGTGTCGCGGCGGATGCCGTCGCGGCGCGCGCCGCCGAGCGTCCGGACGACCCCGCGCTCGCCGAGGAGGCGGCGCTGCAGGCCGAGCTGGCAGCGCTGTACGAGGCGTACGAGCGCCTGATGCGCGGGGCGGATCGCCTCGACTTCGGGGACCAGGTCAGCCTGGCGCTCCGCTTGCTGCGCGAGCACCCCGAGGCCCTGGCGGAGGAGCGGGCCCGCTACCGCCACATCCTGGTGGACGAGTTCCAGGACACCAACCACGCGCAGTTCGAGCTCGTCAAGCTGCTCGCCGCCCAGCACCGCAACCTGACCGTGGTCGGGGACGACGATCAGAGCATCTACCGCTTCCGAGGCGCTGCGCTGGGCAACATCCTCGATTTCCGGGCGGCGCACCCGCGCGCTGCCCGCGTCGTCCTGGTGGACAACTTCCGCAGCCGCCAGCCGATCCTGGACGCCTCGCACCGCCTCATCGCCCACAACGACCCGCATCGGCTCGAGGCGCGCGAAGGACTCGACAAGCGCCTCCGCGCTCGCGCCACCTTCCGTCGTACCGCCGCGGCCGAAGGGCCCATCGAGCTGCTTTCGTTCGCCACCGGCTCCGACGAAGCCGATGCGGTCGCCGAGCGGGTCGCCGCGTCGGTGCGCAATGGGCGACGCGCCGGAGAGCACGCGATCCTCGTGCGCGGCAACCGCGACGCCGACCCGTTTCTGCGCTCGCTGAACATGCTGCGGCTGCCATGGCGCTTCAGCGGGACCGCCGGGCTGTACCAGCAGCCGGAGGTGCGCCTGCTGATCTCCTTCCTGCGCGCGGTCAACGACCCGGCGGATTCGGTCAGCCTGTACGACCTCGCCACCTCCGAGCTGTTCGGTCTGGGTGCCGCGGACGTGACGCTGGCCCTGAACCGCGCCGGCCGGCGCCGGATCAGTCTCGGGTCGGCGCTGCGCGAGGCCTCCGAGCGTCCGGATGGCTCGCCGTTCGGTCGTCGGGCGCTCGAGGTCGTCGGCCGTCTGCTGGCATCGGTCGACCAGCATCGGGCGATGAGCACCGAACGCACCGCCGGCGAGCTCCTCTACCACTTCATCAGCACCTCGGGGTGGCTGGCGCGTCTCACCGCGGAGGCGCGCGAGACGGGCGACGCGCGGCTGCAGAACGTCGCCCGCTTCTTCGAGATCGTGCGGCGCCAGGGAAGCCTGCTGCGTGACGACCGGCTTCCCTTCCTGGTCGCGCAGCTCGACACGCTCATCGAGACCGGCGACGATCCGTCCACGGCCGACGCGGGGCCTGACGACGTCGACGCCGTGCAGGTGCTCACCTACCACAAGGCCAAGGGCCTCGAGTTTCCGGTGGTGTTCATGGTCGGGCTGGTCGAGGACCGCTTCCCGTCCCGCAGCCGCGCGGACCGTCTGCAGCTGCCGGTCGAGCTGCTGCAGGTCGAAGAGGGCGCTGCCGGGCACCTCCAGGAGGAGCGTCGCCTCTTCTACGTCGGCATGACGCGCGCCCGCGAAGAGCTGGTCTTCAGCTGGGCGCGTGACTACGGCGGTCGCCGCGCCCGACGCATCAGCCAGTTCGTGATCGAGGCGCTCGACCTCCCGCCCACGGCGGACCACACGGTGGTCCGGCCGACCGCGGTCGAGCAGCTCGCGCGGCATGCCCAGCCGACCCAGCCGATCACGCCCATGCCGCGTCCGAGCCTCGAGGAGCGCCCGCTGAGCCTGAGCTATCACGCGCTCAACGACTACCTGGAATGCCCCGCCAAGTACCGCTTCGGGCACGTGATCCGCATTCCCACCCCTCCTTCGCATGCCATGGTCTACGGGCGTGCGCTGCACGCGGCGGTGCAGGCATTCCACAGACGCCAGATGGCGAACGTCCCGATGAGCCTCGAGGCGCTGCTCGCCGAGCTCGACGCGAACTGGGAATCGACCGGGTTCCTGACACGTGAGCACGAAGAGGCGCGGCGCTCCGCCGGACGCGATGCGCTGACGAGGTTCTGGCACGAGCAGCAGACCGATCCCGCGCGGCCGAGCCAGGTCGAGGCCGACTTCGCGTTCCAGTTCGGTCGCGACAGGGTGCGCGGCCGGTACGACCGGGTCGACGTCGATCCCGAGGGGAGCGTCACCATCACGGACTACAAGTCGAGCGACGTCCGTGACCCCGCCACCGCCAACCGTCGGGCACGCGAGTCGCTGCAGCTCTCGATCTATGCGCTCGCCTACGAGGCGAAGCACGGACGCCTGCCGGACGAGCTGTCGCTGCACTTCCTCGAATCGGGGATCGTGGGTCGCAGCGAGGCGGGGGAGAAGCGGCTGGCGAAGGCACAGGAGAAGATCGTCGGGGCCGCGGACGGGATCCGGCGCGGAGAGTTCGGCGCCACACCGCAACCGATGCGCTGCGGCTTCTGCCCCTTCCGCGAGATCTGCCCCGACGCGGCTCGGTGACGGCGCGCCAGCGGCTGCGAATCGTCGGCGTCGCGCTGGCGGGCGTCCTGTGCGGGCTGCTGCTGCTCGTCTTCGCCGCGAACGCCTGTCCCGGCCCGTCGGTCGATGAAGCGTGCCCGGCGGCGGCCACGAATCGCGCGATCGTGGTCGCGCTGGCGGCGCTCGCGACCGGCCTGCTGGTCGCGCCCTTCGCCTTCCTCGCCGAGTTCCTCGCGCGTCGCCGGATCGTGTATCGAGGTGCGTGGTCACGCGCCGCGCGTCGCGCGACGCTCGTGGCGGCGTCGGTGGCGGCCTTCGCCGGACTTCGTCTCGGGAACGCGCTCACCGTGCCGGTCGGACTGTTCATCCTCACGGTGGCCGTGCTGACGGAGTGGTTCGCGACACGCCGGCTCGACGCTCCGTGAGCGACGCCGAGGACATCTTCGCGGCCCAGCCGGCGGACGAGGATGCCCTCGCCGAGCTGTACGACCTCGAGCACGACGAGATCGTCGAGGACAGGACCTTCTATCGCGAGCTCGCGCGCCGCTCGCGGGGGAGCGTGCTGGACCTCGGCTGCGGCTCGGGCCGGCTGTTCGGTGCGCTGCTCGGCGCACGCGGCCGGGTGGTGGGCATCGACCCGACGCGAGCGCTCGTGCGGCGCGCGCAGCTGCGCATCGCCGCCGACCCGGACTTGCGAGCCGCCCGACGTGAAGGTCGCCTGGAGGTACGCCACGGGGCGTTTGGCGCCGTGGCTGGAACGCCGCGGTTCGGCCTGATCGTGGTGGCCGGCGTGCTGCCGCATCTCGGCGCCGCCACGGCGGCGCGGGCCCTCCTCGCCGACGCGGCGAAGCGGCTCACGCGGCGCGGGAAGCTGGTGCTCGACGACATCGGTCCCGGCGGACTGCCGGACAGAGACCTGCCGATGACCCTCGATTGGCGCCGCCAGCTCGACGGACTGCCGGTGTCGCGCCACAGCGCCATCGTCCGCGAAGCGCTGCCAGATGGCCTCGAGGTGCGCTATTCGACGCTCACGGAGACCGTACGAGCCGATGGTACGATAGCGCGGCTTCCGGCCAGCTACCGGCTCTGGTATCCCTCTCTCGACGCGCTCGTGAAGCTGGCGACGGAAGCGGGCCTCGAGGTCGAGCTCGCCTACGGGTCGTACGACCTCGAGCCGTTGGGCCCGGACAGCGAGCGGCGCATCCTTCTGCTTCGCCGAACGGCGAGCAGGCGACCGGCGACCGGGACGGGCCCGGAAGGCAGCTCCGCTACGGGGTGATCGATTGTCAGGCGAGCAGATCCGGCTGGTGGTCATCGAGGACGTGCCGCAGGTGGCGTCGCATATGCGATCGCTGCTCCAGGCACAGTCGCAGATCAAGATGCTCGAGGTGGTCACCGCCGGGGATCGCGCCACGGGAGCCGTGGCCGAGTACAAGCCCGATGTCGTCATCGTCGACGCGCTGCTCCAGGGACGGGTCAGCGGCAGCGCCGTGGCGGAGGCGATCCGCGCGGCGCACCCGCACGTCGGCATCATCATGCTCACCGTCCCCCAGAACCCGATCAACGAGGATCCGCAGCGCGGGATCGACGCCGTGCTGAAGATGCCCTTCTCCGGGTTCGACCTCACGACCATGATCCGCAAGGTCGGCGAGGAGCGGGCGGTTGAGTCGTCGCGGGCCGGTTCGCTGATGGTCGCGCTCTTCTCGCCCAAGGGCGGCGTGGGCCGGACGACCCTTGCCTATAACCTGGCGGTCGCGCTGGGCGCCGAGCATCGCGTGGTCCTCGTCGACGGCTCGCTGCAGTTCAGCGATCTGCGGGGCCTGCTGCGCGTGCCGGCCGTGGCGCCGTCGATCGTGAACCTTCCCACCGACCGCATCCGCGAGTCCGACCTCGCCGACGTGACGTGGCGCGATCCGTCGGGGATCGACATCCTGCTCGCGCCCCCGCGCGTCGAGATGGCGGAGATGGTGACGGTGCGTGACATCGAGAAGGTGCTCTCGATCCTGCGCCAGCTGTACGACTTCGTGATCATCGACACCCGAGCGGGGCTCTCCGACGACGTCCTGGCCTTCCTCGATGCCTCCGACCTGATCCTGCAGGTGCTGACCTACGACTCGATGGCGATCCGCGGCCTCGCCATGGCGTCGGAGACGTTCGCCGCCATCGGCTATCCACAGTCGAAGCTCGTCACCGTCCTCAACCGCGCCGACGCGTCGGGTGGCTACGACCGCGCGGACGTGGAGGCCGCCATCGGCAGCCCCATCGTTCACGACATCGTGTCGGACGGGCGCCTGGTGCTCGACGCGAACAACGAGGGCGTGGCGTTCGTGACCAGCTCGCCCGACGCGCCGATCTCCGTGGGCGTGCAGCGCATGGCGAGCAGCCTGGCCGCCCGGCTGCGCGCGCAGAAACCCGCCCTCGCGCGACGCTGATTCGGTGACCCGACGGCACGACACGCGCCCGATCGGCGTGTTCGACTCCGGCGTCGGCGGACTCACCGTGCTGTCCGAGCTGCGCCGTCGTCTGCCCGACGAGGCGACTCTCTACCTCGGCGACAACGGACGCGCGCCGTACGGCCCGCGGCCGGCGGACGAGGTGCGGCGCTTCACCCTCGAGTCCGTGCGCTGGCTGCTCGAAGCCGACGTCAAGCTGCTGGTGGTCGCCTGCAACACCGCGACCGCGCGCGCGCTGCCGCTGGTGCGGGAGGCGGCCGAGGTCCCCGTCATCGGCGTCGTGCGTCCGGGCGCCGTGGCAGCGGCCGCGGCGACGCGCACCGGCCATGTCGGCGTCATCGCGACCGCCGGCACCGTCGCCTCCAATGCCTACCCGGAGGCGATCTCGGAGGCCGATGCGGGCATCTCCGTCGCCCAGCAGGCGTGTCCCGACCTCGTTCCGCTGGTCGAGGCCGGTGAGCTCGAGGGGGCTCGCATCGAGACGGCGCTGAGCGGCTACCTGCGGGCGCTGCAGGCAACGGATGGCGCGCTCGACACGCTCCTCCTCGGCTGCACCCACTATCCGCTGCTGCGGCCGCTGATCGAGCGCCTCGTCGGGGAGCGCATCGCGGTCGTCGACTCGGCGTTCACCACGGCCCTGGCCGTCGAGGATCTGCTCGACGCGCTGGAGGCGAGGAGCGCCGGCGGCGCAGCGGCGGCCAACCGGATTGCGACCACCGGCGACGTCGGCGCCTTCGTGCGGGTCGCGGAGCGCGTGTTCGGGGCGGAGCTGCCCGCCGTTGAACAGGCGACCCTCCAGCCGGGATAGACTTTCGGCATGTCACGCAACACCGCGCGCGTCGGGATGGGCGTCCTCGTCGGCAGCCTGCTGGCGGTCGGCGCAACCATCGCTCAGCGTGAGCTGCTGCGGCGCGCCGGGACGCGCCTCATCGACTGGGAGGCGGTGCGTCAGATCGCGCGGCGCCGGCTCGGCGAGCACGCCGCCCCGCTCGCGACCGCGGATCGAGCCGCCGCGGAGGCCTTCTACCGCGACACGCTGCTGCGCATCGAGCCGCTGGTCGCGCAGGAGATCGGCGCCGAGCTGCCGCGAGCCCTGGAGGTTCCCGCCGTCGTCGACCGCGCGGAATGGATCGACCTCAACCTCGCCACGTTCCAGCAGCTGTTCAGCCGCGTCGAACGGATCGTGAACGACGCGCAGCGGGGCGAGGAGACAGCCGGACGAGCGCTGGCGCGGATCGTCAACCGCAGCGTCGGCAATCAGCAGATCGGCTTCCTGCTCGCCTTTCTCGCCCGCAAGGTGCTGGGGCAGTACGACGTGAGCCTGCTCGCCGCGGGACCGGCACCCCAGGGACGGCTGAACTTCGTCGAGCAGAACATCGTCGGCACCGCTGCCGCCATGCGATTCCCGCTCGAGGAGTTCCGCACCTTCATCGCCCTTCATGAGGCGACGCACGCGTTCGAGTTCGAGGCGTATCCCTGGCTGCGCGATCATTTCGCGGCCAACGTCGCGCTCGCGGTGGAGCAGATGGCGACCGAATCGGCCGGCATGGGCGCTCGACTGCGGAACGCCATCGCCGGGGGCAGGGGGCATTGGCTGGAGCGGATCATGACGCCGGACCAGCTCGCCACCTTCCAGCGCACGCAGGCGCTGATGTCGCTGCTGGAGGGCTATTCGAATCACGTCATGAACGCGGTCGGGGAGCGCGTGCTGCCCGGCTTCTCCGAGATGCACGATCGCTTCGAACGCCGGAACGAGCGGCGTGGTGCGCTCGAGCGGGTGGTGATGCGAATCACCGGGCTCGACCTGAAGATGGAGCAGTACGCCGCGGGCGAGCGCTTCGTCGAAGCGGTGATCCGTCAACGCGACCGGGCCTTCCTGAACCGGGTATGGACCGGTCCGGAGCAGCTCCCCTCGCTCGACGAGATCGCGGCGCCGTCGCGCTGGATCGAGCGCATGGAGGCGGCGGCCTGAGCGCGCCGCGGGACCTCGTCGTCCTCGCCACCCCGGCCTTCGGCCGCCCGATGACGGCCGAGATGATCGAGCGGATCGAGGCTGTCCCCGGCGTGCGCGTCGTCCCGGTGTCGCGCGACGGCCACGTCCACGACGACGCCGAGGGACTGCTGCCGGAGGCCCGCGTCCTGATTCGCGGCAACATCTCCGCATCGGTGCTCGACCACATCCTGATGCGTGCCGAGAACGTCGCGTGGGTTCACTCCGTCTCGGCAGGCATCGAGCGCGTGGCCACGCCGCTCGTCTCGAGTCGCGGCATCACGGTCACCAACGCCCGGGGGGTGTTCAGCCGGCCGATCGCCGAGTACGTGGTCATGATGCTGCTGGCCATCGCGCGCCGCCTACCTCAGCTCCTTGAGCTTCAGCGTGAGCGCACGTGGCAGCCGCTCCGCGGGCGCGAGCTGTCCGGCATGACGCTGGGGATCGTCGGATTCGGCAGCATCGGCAGCGACGTCGCGGCGCTGCTTGCGCCGTTCGGGATGCGGATCGTCGCCACGCGGCGCCATCCCGAGCGCAGGCCCACCGACCCGCCCAACGTCGAGCTGCTGCCGAGCTCGGGCCTCGACGAGGTTCTGCGCGAGGCGGACGTGGTGCTCGTCACCGTGCCGCTGACCACCGAGACGGCGGGACTGATCGGCGCGTCCCAGCTGCGGGAGATGCGCGAGGAGGCGTGGCTCATCAACGTCGCCCGCGGCCGACTGGTGGACGAGGTCGCGCTTCGACGGGCGCTGGAGGGCGGATGGATCGGGGGTGCCGTCCTCGACGTGTTCGAGGACGAGCCGCTCCCGCCCGACTCACCGCTGTACGGAACCCCGAACCTGCTCATCACGCCGCACACCTCGTGGTCGAGCGACATGGTCGTGCAGCGCAGCGCCGACCTGTTCGTCGAGAACCTGCGGCGCTATCTCGACGGCGAGCCGCTCCTCAACCGCGTCGACCTGGAGGCGGGCTACTAGCCTCGCATGCAGGTCACCATCGTCGGCTTGCCCGGCAGCGGCAAGACGACCGTGTTCAACGCGCTGAGCGGCGGACATGCCGAGATCGGCGGCTACTCAGGTGGCCGGGCTGCGCCCAACGTCGGGGTGGTGAAAGTGCCCGACGAGCGACTGGATCGCCTGAGCGCGCTCTTCCGTCCGCGGCGCACCGTTCCGGCGGACGTCACCTACGTGGACGTTGCCCTCGCGCCCGGAGCCGCGCGCGAGGGGACGGTCGCGGCCGACGTGCTGGCCCAGATCCGGAATGCCGATGCCCTGCTGCACGTCGTGCGCGCGTTCGACGACCCGGCCGCGCTCGCGCGCGGCCAATCCGTGGGGCGAGCTCGAGGAGCTGGAGCTGGAGTTCGTCATGGCCGACCTCGGCGTCGTCGGCAAGCGCCTCGAGAAGCTGCGCACGTCGGGCCGCCACGGCTCCGCCTCCGAGCGGGAGCAGAACGCGCTCGAGGAGGAGGTGCTGGCCAGGATCGAGCCGCACCTCGCCGAGGGACATCCGCTGCGCGACCTCGAGCTGTCCGACGACGACGAGCGGCGTCTGCGCGGCTATCGGTTCCTGAGCCAGAAGCCGGTGCTGGTGGTGCTGAACGTCGACGAGGGCCAGCTGCCGCGGGCCGGCGAGCTCGAGGAGGAGGGCCGGCGGCGGTACCGGCATCGCGAAACCGACGTCGCCGCGCTGGCCGGCAAGATCGAGGCGGAGCTGGGCGAGCTGTCGGACGACGATGCGCGCATCTTCATGGACGATCTCGGCATCGACGAGCCCTCGCGCGGCCGCGTGGTGCGGCTGACGTACCAGCTGCTCGGACTGGTCAGCTTCTTCACCGCGGGCGAGGATGAATGTCGCGCCTGGACGATCCACCGCGGCGACACGGCGGTCGATGCGGCCGGGACCATCCATTCCGATCTGGCGCGCGGCTTCATCCGGGCCGAGGTGATCGGCTACCAGGACCTGCTCAGCTGCGGCTCGATGGCGGAGGCGCGCAAGCGCGGACTGCTGCGCTCCGAGGGCAAGGCCTATGCGGTGCGCGACGGGGACGTGATCGAAGTCCTGTTCAACGTGGCGCGCTGAGGCTCAGCTCTTCTCGAGCTCGACCACCATGCTGCGGAAGTCGGGGCTCTGCTCGACGAGGAAGGTCTCAGCGTCCTCCACGCCAACGCTCATCGAAGCGGTCAGCTTCTCGTCGCTGATGTAGGTGAATCCGTGGCTTCGCTCGAGTTCACGAGCCACCGCCTCGACCAGCGTGTCCTCCTCGAACGTGTCGATGACGTGCGCTCGCGCGGCGTGGACCAGGTTCGAGAACTCGTCGCGCCCGACCTGGCGCTCGCTGACGAGCACCGCATCGGTCATGAGGTCGGTGGCGCCCTCGTGGAGCTCGTAGAAGTAGAGTGGCATGACGCTGGGGATGATAGACCGATGCCTTCCGAACCGCCTTCATCCCTTCTCGGCCTGCCCTCCGTCGACGCGCTCATCGTCGGCGCGCTGACGGTCGATCGTCTTCCGGACGGGTCGCTCGTCGCCGGGGGCTCGGTGGTCCACGGCGCACGCGCGCTGGCCGACGCCGGGTTCACGGCGGGCGTGGTGACGGTCGCGGGGCCCGAGGGCGAGGCCGCGGCCGCGCTTCACGAGCTCGCCGGGCTCGGTCCGCTGCACGCGAAGCCTGCGGAAGCCAGCGTTGGCTTCGAGCATCGTGAAGGAGCCCGGGGCCGGCAGCTCGTGCTGACTCGCGCCGCTTCGACGCTTGCCGCAAAACCCCTCGCGCTGCGACCGGCGGCCGTCCTGTACGGTCCCGTCGCGGCGGAGTTCGGGGCGCATCTGGCGGGCCAGGCGTACGACGGAGCTGTTCGAGGCGCGATCCTGCAGGGCTGGCTGCGGACGCTCGAACCCGGACGAGCGGTGACGCCGTTGCCGCTGAGCGCGCTGCCCCGGGCGCTGAGCCAGGTGCTCGCCCGGTTCGACTGCCTCATCGCCAGCCGTGAGGACCTGCTCGCCGTGGCGCTCGAGCCGGCCGCGCAGCTCGATGCGCTGCGCGCGATCCTCGGGCCGCACCCGCTGCTCGTGGTGACCGACGGCGACCGCGGGGCGTGGCTGGACGACGGTCATCGCAGCCGCGTGGCGCCCTCGCGGCCGATCGCAGCCCATGTCTCCGCGGTCGGCGCGGGGGACGCGTTCGCCGCCGTCCTGCTCGCCGAGCTCGGCCGCGGCACGCCGCCCGACCGCGCCGCCAGGAGCGCCGCTGACGCGAGCAGCCCGAATGCTCGAGCGGCGCCGAAACTAGGCGACGCGCCGGCGTACCAGGCGCTGCTCCCGGCGCTCCGCGGCGGCGACCCAGCGTCGAAGGCGTCGCAGCCGGGCGTCGACCTGCAGCCTGACGCGGCCGATGGCCAGCATCCCCCCGCCGCGCCCCAGCGCGAAGGCGAGGTCCAGGACGCGCTGCGCCGCCTCGGCCGCCTGAAGGGCGCCGCGCAGGTCGCCCCGACTGCGCTCCCTGATCCTGGCGACCTCGATCCACGCCAGGGCCGCGTCCAGGGACGCTCGGGCCGTCAGGCTGCGCCACAGCGCCTCCGCCTCGTCGATCCTGCCCGCCGCGAGCAGCAGCCGGGTGGCGAGACGACGCAGCGCGACCGCCTCAGGCGGATCGGCGCAGGCCTGGACCGCGTGGTCGAGCAGCTCCAGCGCCGACGACACGTCGCCTGCGCGCAGGAGGTGAATCGCCATCCCCCGAGGATCGAGGATCGGCGCGGTGCGCCACGCCCCGTCCGCCAGCCGGCCGATCTCCGCTTCGAGGAGCGCGAGCGAGACGATGTCCTGCAGGTTGTGGTCGAGCACGGCACGAAGGAGGTCCGGCGAGCCCCCGCGCAGGTAGCCGAAGTAGCGCTCGGGCACCTCTGCCCCCGAGCAGTCGGACGTTCTTCGCACCCCGAGCAGGGCCGCCTCCACCTCGGCCAGTCGCGCTCCGCCGAGCGGGCGACGGAACAGCCGCCGCGCCAGTGGCAGCAGATCGTCGTGCCGCGCGGACACGCCGGCGAGCTCTGGGAAGAGGCCGTTCATGGTGAGTCGCGCCGTGAGCAGTGGCAGGTCGAAGCCGCGACCGTTGTAGGTCACCATCCGCCGGCCGCCCGACAGCTCGGCGGCGACGAGCCGCAGCATGGCGGCCTCGTGCGGGTAGTCGGGCAGCAGGAACTGGCGTGAGACGAACCGACCGTCCTCGACGCGGCCGATGCCAGCCAGGAAGATCACCGTGCCGGCGCCGGTGGAGAGTCCGGTCGTCTCGGTGTCGAAGTAGGTGCCGTCAGGGATCATGGCGAGCCGGCGCACGACCTCGTCGGGCAGCGCAACGCTGCGTTCCAGGATCACCGCCGCGCCGCCGGCGGCGGTGCCAAGCCGTGCGCCGAACCAGCTGGCGAGCTGGGCGCTGCGATCGTGGAGCGCCGGATGGCGTGGACGCTGGAGGGGCTGCGCTTGCCGCTCGCCGCGCACGGCCGCCAGGCGTTCGGCGAGCGTGCGAGCGGTCACGGTCCCACCATCAGCGACAGGAGCCGCTGGCACGCCCCTTTGCCGCGCGCTCCGACCTCGGTCACCGGTCCGACGCACGACGGACAGCCGTCGAGGCAGGGACAGTCGCGCACGGCCGCGTGCGCGGCAGCGATCAGCTCGCCGGCGAGCGTGTCCAGGCGCTCCGCCAGCCCCACTCCGCCGGGCACGGCGTCGTAGACGAAGAGCGTGGGCCGGCCGGTGAACGGCGCCTGGACCTGCGAGACGACGCCCAGGTCGCGAGCGTCGCACATCAGCAGCAGCGGCGCCGTGTTGCGGACGAGCCGCGCGAGCCCGATCAGCGCCCCGTCGAGCGTCTCACGATCGAAGCGCGAGGTCGCTGCCTCGGGCGGCACGAGCCACAGCGCAGCGGTGTGCATCTGCTGCTCCGGCAGGTTGATCGGGCCCCAGCCGACGTTCTCGTGCGTGTGGAACTTGATCTTCTTGAAGAGCGTCGCGTGCCAGGCAACCATGACCTCGCCGCGCTGGCGCAGGCCGGCGCGGCCGTGAGCCTCGCCCAGGACGTCGAGGACCTTCAGCGTCACGCCGAGATCCGCATCGGTGTAGTAGTCGACGTCGACCCGACGCACGTAGGCCTTGCGCTCATCCCAGTCGAGCCGATCGACGTGGAACTGGGCAGCCTCGTGGATGTAGATCGCCTGCTCGTGGACGAGCATGGGGGCGGCGAACAGGTCGACCTCGCCGATGACCCGGTGCCGGTCGCCGGTCGTGTCGATGATGACGACGTTCTCCTGTGCCGCGCTGCGCAGGCTGAAGCTCGAGGCGGGGAAGTTCTCCTGGCTCCAGTAGTAGCGCTCGTCGTCGGCACGACGCAGGAATCCGTCCTCCTCGAGCACCTCGAGCAGGCTTGCCGTCTCGTCGATCCCGAACCGCTCGGCCGCGCCGACCGGCAGCTCGAAGGCCGACGCCTTGAGATGGTCGAGCAGCAGGTGCAGGTTGTCGGGGTTGACGAGGCCGTGCTCGGGCGAGCGGTCGAAGAAGTAGTCGGGGTGAGCGGCCAGGAACTGGTCGATGGGCGCCGAGGAGGCGACCAGGACGCTCAGGCTGGTGCCGTTGCGGCGCCCGGAGCGTCCCATCTGCTGCCACGTGCTGGCGATGGTCCCGGGGTAGCCCACGCTGATGGCCGCATCCAGCCCGCCGATGTCGATCCCGAGCTCCAGCGCGTTGGTGGCGACCACGCCGCGCACGCGGCCGTCGCGCAGGCCGCGCTCGATCTCGCGTCGCTCGCCGGGCAGATAGCCGCCGCGGTAGCCGCGGATCGGCGAGGGGTGTCCGGGCGGGGTCGGCAGCGCCTCGCGCAGGTACGTCGTGAGCACCTCGACCGACGTGCGGGAACGGGCGAAGACGATGGTCTGCACGCCCGCGCCGATGAGCCGCTGCGCGACGCGCTGGCCGGTCAGCAGCGAGCTTCCGCGCAGGCCCAGCTGCTCGTTCACCACGGGCGGGTTCATGAGCACGACGTGCTTGCGCCCCGACGGCGCGCCGTTGTCGTCGACGAGCGTCACCGGCGCCTCCACCAGCCGCTCGGCGAGGTCTCGCGGGTTGGCGATGGTGGCGCTGCAGCAGATGAACAACGGATCGCTGCCGTAGTGCTGGCAGATGCGCCGCAGGCGGCGGATGACGTTCGCGACATGGCTGCCGAACAGCCCGCGGTACGTGTGCAGCTCGTCGATCACCACGAACCGCAGGTTCTCGAACAGCTTGAACCACTTGGTGTGGTGGGGGAGGATCGCCGCGTGCAGCATGTCCGGATTGCTGATCACGATCTGGCCTGCCGAGCGCACGACGCTGCGCACGCTGGCGGGGGTGTCACCGTCGTAGGTGCTCGTCTTGAGCCCGATCTCGGCCAGGTCCGCCAGGGACCGCAGCTCGGCGAGCTGGTCCGCCGCGAGGGCCTTGGTGGGGAAGAGGTACAGCGCGCGGGCCGAGGGGTCGCGCGCGACGGCGTCGAGGACCGGCAGGTTGTAGCAGAGCGTCTTGCCCGATGCGGTGGGCGTCACGACGACCACGTTGCGGCCCGCGCGCACTGCGGCGAACGCGTCCGCCTGATGCGTGTACGGGGCATCGATGCCGCGCAGCCGCAGCGCCGCGACCAGTCGCGGGTCGATCTGCGGATCCCACGCCGCGTGGCGCGGCGCGCGAGGCTCGAGCTCGCGATGTGCCGAGACGAGACTCCCCATCGCCGGATCGGCAAGCAGCGCCTCGATCGCCTCGGTCACCGAGGCGGGACGGTCCACGAGCACGGGTGCCCTCCGCAGTTACTTGGTGTCGGAATCGAACGGCCGTTCGATCACAATAGCACGGACGTTCGGTATCACCGCCTCGAATGTGGACAAGTCGTGGTCGCAACGGCTTGCGGTGTGGAAAAGCCGCCCGCTAGACTGGCCGGCAGATGACCGGCATGGAGCTGCCCGCGCCCGCCTCTGCGAGGCTTCGCCTGCGACGCCCGAGCTCGCGGCGGAGCGCGACGTGGATGGCGGTGCTCGTCGTGATCGGCCTCGTGCTCGCCGCCCAGGTGGGTCGCCAGGTCTACGCGAACTGGTCGATCACTCAGCAGGCGGAGCAGGTCCGGACGCAGATCGCGCAGATCCACGCGCAGAACGAGGCGCTGAGGCAGGAGCTGAGCTACCTGCAGAGCGACGCCTACGTGAGCGCCGAGGCTCGCCGGCTGCAGAACCTCGGGCGGCCGGGCGAGCAGGTCCTCATCATCCCCCCGGGTGCGGAGGAACCACTGCCCGCGGCGCTGAGGCCGCCGCCGCCGACGCCGAAGCCGCTGCTGGAGCAGTGGCTCGACCTCTTCTTCGGCGCCTGACGCCTTCCCGGACGCCCGAGATTGCTGCATGACGTGCAGCAAAACTGGGCAACGCGACAGCTCTGCTGTCGCGAGCGGCTTGCGCAGCGGCGCATACTTGGCCGACGGGAGGCAGATATGTGGAGGGCTTGGGACATGCGGACACGCCACCATCCCACGCGGATCGTGGGCATCGCACTCGTCGTCGCCGCGCTCGTCGGCTGCCAATCGGGAGCGTCGCCGTCCAGTAGCGCCTCGGGCGGATCGCAACCGGCAAGTGGCGGCGGTGGCCAGGCGAAGCAGCTGGTCATCGGCTTCACCACCTCGCAGACCGGGAGATTCAACGTCGAATCGGTTCGCCAGAAGAACGGCCTGCAGCTGTGGATGGACGACGTCAACAAGGCCGGCGGCATCAAGCTCTCCGACGGCACGACGGTCACGCTGAGCGCCAAGACGTACGACGACGAGAGCAAGAGCGACCGCGTGCAGGAGCTCTACACCAAGCTCATCAACGACGACAAGGCCGACTTCCTGATCAGCCCCTACTCGAGCGGGCTGGCCGATACCTCCGCGGTCATCGCCGAGCAGTACGGCAAGGTCATGATCACCACCGGCGCGGCGTCCGACGGGACGTACAAGAAGGGCTACACCCACGTCTACCAGACCTACACGCCGGCCAGCCGCTATCTGACGGGCGCGGCCGACCTGCTGAAGAAGGTCGACGCCAGCGCGAAGACGATCGCGATCGTGCACGAGAACGACAAGTTCTCGAGCGACGTGGCCAGCGCGCTGAACACGTACGCCGGCCAGCAGGGCTACCAGATCGTCGTCAACGAGGGCTACGACTCCGGCAGCACCGATTTCGCCGCCTTCGTCAACAAGGTGATCGCGGCCAACCCTGACGCGGTCATGGGTGGCGGCCACTTCGCCGACACCAGCACCTTCGCCAAGCAGCTCCACGAGAAGGGCGTCAAGGCAAAGATGATCGCCCTCCTGGTCGCGCCGCCGGAGCCGAAGTTCGCCGACATCGGCGATGCGGCGCTGGGCGTCGTCGGTCCCAGCCAGTGGGAGCCGACGGTGAAGTTCTCCGAGGCGAGCGCCAAGGAGGCGAACGTGACGTGGCTCGGCCCGACCGTCGACGACTTCGTCTCGCGCTACAAGGCGGCCTACAACGAGGACCCGTCGTATCACAGCGCGGGTGGGTACGCGGCCGGACTGATCCTGCAGGCCGCCATCCAGGCCGCCGACTCGACCGATCCGGACAAGGTGAACACCGCGATGGGCGGCCTCGACCTGGAGACCTTCTTCGGGCGCACCAAGTTCGACACCTCGGCGGAGGCGCACGGCCTCCAGGTCGCGCACGAGATGGTCTACGTGCAGTGGCAGAAGGATTCGTCGGGCAAGCTCGGCAAGCAGGTCGTCTGGCCCGAGGTCGCCAAGACCGCGGAACCGCTGTACCCGATCCCCTGACCCCGGCTGACTAGCGGCGCTCGGCGCGAATCGCGCCGAGCGCCACGCGTCCCGAACGAGGAACCGGCCCGTGGTTGAGCAGTTCGTCGCGTCCCTGATCGACGGCTTGCTCATCGGCGTCGTCTACGGCGTGGCGGCAATGGGCCTCACGCTGATCTGGGGAGTCGTGCGGGTCATCAACCTGTCGCACGGCGCGATCATCGCGATGGCCATGTTCGGGGTCTACTTCCTGGTCAACGCCACCGGGATGAATCCGTACGTGGCTCTGCCGTTCGTCGCGCTCGGCGGGCTGGTCGCGGGCTACGTGATCTACGTCGTGGCGGTCCACCGCGTGATCAACGCGCCACCGCTTGCCTCGCTGCTGGCGACCTTCTCGGTCAACATGATGATCATCGGCACCGCGACCACGGTGTTCACCACCAGCCCCTACAGCGTCAACTTCGCCCTCGGCCGGTTCACGGCCGGGGCGATCACCGTCCCGGGGACGCGCATCGTGGCGATGATCGCGGCCATCGCCGTAGCGGTCGCCCTCTACCTCTTCCTGTACCGATCGCGGATGGGCCGTTCCATCCGCGCGGTGGCGAACAATCGCGACGCGGCGGAGCTGATGGGCATCCCCTCGGCGCGCATCCTGGCCTTCTCCTTCGGCATCGGCACCATGCTCGCCGCGGCCGCCGGGGCACTGATCGCGACCTTCTTCCCCTTCACCGTGCTGTCGGGCGACACCTACCAGCTGAAGAGCTTCGTGATCGTGGTGCTGGGCGGGCTCGGCAACCCCATCGGCGCGCTGGTCGGCGGGCTGGTGCTCGGCAGCCTCGAAGGGCTGGTTCCGGTGTTCATGCCGGCCTCATGGGTGCCGGTCATCGAGTTCGGGCTGTTCGTGGTCATCCTCCTCGTCCGCCCGAACGGGCTCTTCGGGGCGCGGCGATGAGGCGGCTCGCCGTGCGTCCCGGGCTGTGGATCCCCATCGCGCTGGTCGTGGCGCTCGGCGCCGTCCCGGCGATCACCGGCTCCGCCACGCTGCGGGAGGGAATCTTCCTGCTGCTGATGTTCGTGGCCCTCGCCTCCAGCCTCAACATCCTGCTGGGCTACACCGGCTACGTCAGCTTCGGGCACATCGTCTTCTTCGGCATCGGCGGCTACGTCGGCTTCTACTGCCTCAACGTCCTGCATCTGCCGCTGGTGATCGCATGCGCGGCTGGCGGAGCGGCGGCGGGGCTGCTGGCCCTGGGGCTGGGCGCGTCGATCCTCCGGCTTCGCGGCGCCTACTTCGCCCTCGCCACGCTGGGCATCAACGAGGCGCTGCGCGCATTCGTGAGCAACTTCGGGCCGTTCGGCGGGCCTGTCGGGATGTCGCTCGACTTCTCGATCTACAAGGACTACGGCGGCCCGGGCCAGGCGCTGTGGCTCACCTTCTTCGTGCTGCTCGCGCTCACGGTGGTCGTCATCGCGATGAGCTACGCGGTGAAGACCTCGAAGTTCGGGCTCGGCCTGCTCTCGATCCGCGAGGACGAGGATGCCGCGGCGGTGCTCGGGGTCAGGACGCCGCGCGCCAAGACCATCGCCCTCGTGCTCTCGTCGCTGGTGCCCGGCGTGATAGGCGTGCTGTTCTTCTTCAAGAACGGCAACATCGAGCCGGGCGACGCGTTCCGCCTTCAGTCGTCGATCGAGATCATCGTGATGGTCATGCTGGGTGGCTTCGGAACCGTCCTCGGGCCGGTGCTCGGCGCTGCCGGCTACGAGCGGCTGCGCAGCTTCCTGCTCACCAGCGACCCGTTCAAGTCGCTGCAGCTCACCATCGCGGGGTTCGTGCTGCTGCTCATCATCCTGTTCATCCCTAACGGCATCGTCGGCTGGCTGCGGAAGCGCCTGCCGCGGCTGCGGACGACGCTCGAATGACCGCCCTGCTGAGCATCGAAGGCGTCAGCAGGCGCTTCGGCGGGCTGCAGGCGCTGGTGGAGGTGAGCTTCGACGTGGCCGAGGGAGAGATCCTGGGGCTCATCGGTCCCAATGGCGCCGGCAAGACGACGCTGTTCAACGTCATCAACGGCGTCCACCGGCCCGATGCGGGTCGAGTCGTCTTCCGCGGCGAGGACCTGGCAGGCCTGCAGCCGTACGAGGTGGCGCGCCGCGGCATCGCGCGGACCAACCAGATCGTGCGTCCGCTGAATGACCTCACCGTCCGCGACAACGTCACCGTCGGTGCCTGCTTCGGCCGGGCGGACCTGCCCCTCCCCGCCGCACGCGAGCGGGCGGACCGCATCCTCGATCTTGCGGGCCTGTCGAGCCGGGCCGATCAGCTGGCGCTCACGCTCAACGTGGCACAGAAGAAGCGTCTCGAGCTGGCGCGGGCGCTGGCCGCGGACCCGCACCTGCTGCTGCTGGACGAGGTCCTGGCGGGGCTCAACCCGTCGGAGATCGACGCCATGCTGCGCACCGTGCGCGAGGTCAGGGACGGCGGCGTCACGATCATGATCATCGAGCACGTGATGCACGCGCTGATGAACGTCTCCGATCGCGTCGTCGCCTTCGACTACGGCCGGCAGATCGCGGCAGGGACGCCGGCCGAGGTGGCGGAGGATCCCGCGGTGGTGCGTGCCTACCTCGGCGACCCCAAGCTTGCCGCGGGCCTGGAGCGACGCAAGTGACGACGCCTGCCGCGCCGATTCTCGAGGTCCGCGACGTGACCTGCGGCTACGGCGAGGTGCAGATCCTGCGCGGCGCCTCGATGTCCCTCGAGCCCGGCCGGCTGACGACCATGATCGGGTCCAACGGCGCGGGCAAGACGACCCTGCTGCGCGCCATCATGGGCCTGCTGCGGCCGTGGTCGGGGGCGGTGGCCTTCGAGGGTCGCGAGATAGGGAACCTGCCGCCGCATCGCAAGCCGGACCTGGGCCTGGTCCTGGTGCCCGAGGGGCGGCAACTGTTCACCGATCTGACCGTCATCGAGAACCTGGAGCTCGGTGCGGTGAACGGACGCGCCCGCGCCCGCCGCCGCGAGAACGTCGACCGCATGCTCGACATCTTTCCGCGCCTCAAGGAGCGACGAAATCAGCGCACCGCCACGCTCAGCGGCGGGGAGCAGCAGATGGTGGCCGTCGCGCGCGGTCTGATGGCGGAGCCCAAGCTGCTCATGCTCGACGAGCTCTCCCTCGGTCTCTCGCCGCTCATCACCGTCAACCTGTTCCAGATCCTGCAGCAGCTGCGCGACGACGGGCTGACGATGCTGCTCGTCGAGCAGAACGTGCGACTGGCGCTGTCGGTCAGCGATCACGCGTACGTGCTGAGCGAGGGTCGCGTGGTGCTGGAGGGTCCGGCGGAGGAGGTCGAGCGGTCCGACGAGGTCCAGCGCGCGTACCTCGGCCTCTGAGCCGACCTTCCGTTCTCAGCGCGCCAGGCATGGCGGTTGCTGTTTTCGGACGGCATGGCTGTCGTGCTGGTCGTGAACGACGACAAGGACATGCTCTCGATGTACGAGGCGGCACTGCAGGCCATGGGGCACCAGCCGGTGACGAAGAAGTCGGTCGAGGCTGGAGCGGATACGGTCCGGCAAGTCGGCGCCCAGGCATTGATCGTCGACCTGCAGGCACCCGATGAGCACGAATTCGGCTTACGCGTCATCGAGGACGTCCGCGCCGATCCGGAGGTGCACGATCTGCCGATCATCCTCGCCACCGGGGCCGCGGTGGAGGCCGGCGCGCTGCGTGAACGGCTCGAGGCGTACAGCGTCCCGGTCCTGATCAAGCCGTTTCCGATCGCGACCCTCGAGAAGCATCTCAACGCGCTCCTCGAAATGCCCCTCGCCGACGAGTGAGCGGCGCGGTCCGGCGGACACACGAAGCCGCCGGAGTGGAGCGACAGCGTCGTTGGCGCTAGAATCGGCGACCGGCACCGTGGCGGAGTAGCTCAGTGGCAGAGCAGGGGACTCATAAGCCCTTGGTCGGTGGTTCGAATCCGCCCTCCGCTACCAACCCCCCTTCCGTCGAGGCCCTGGCCGCGGCGCTCGAGCGCGGCGCCGCCGCGACCGGAATGGCCGACGGGGCCCGCATCGTCCTGGCCGTCTCGGGCGGCGCCGATTCGATGGCCCTGCTCCACGCCGCGCACGCCGTCGGTTCGGTCCATGCCTGGCAGCTCAGCGTGGCGCACCTCGACCACGCGCTCCGCGCCGACTCGGCGTCGGACGCGGAGTTCGTGCGAGCGGCGGCCGCGACCCTCGAGCTGCCGTTCGTCACGCAGCGCGCCGACGTTGCCGCGCTGGCGGCGGCGGAGGGACGCAGCATCGAGGATGCTGCGCGAGAGGCGCGCTACCGGTTCCTGGAGGGCCTTGCGCCGCCCGGCGCGCTGATCGCCACGGCCCACACCGCCGACGACTCGGCGGAGACGATCCTGCTCAACCTCGGGCGCGGCAGCGGACTCTCCGGCGTTCGTGGCATCCCGGCGCGGCGAGGTCGCATCGTGCGGCCCCTGCTGGGGGAGCGCCGCTCGGCGCTGCGCGCTGCACTGGATGCCGCGGGCATCGGCTACCGCGACGACCCGAGCAACGACGATCCGGCGCACGCCCGAAATCGCGTGCGCCACGAGCTGATCCCCGCCCTCGAGCGCGCAAGCCCCGGCGCGGTGGAGGCGCTGCTGCGCTTCTCGCGGCTGGCGGCCGCCGACGACGACCTGCTGCTGGAGCTGGCGGCGGCGGAGCTCGCCGCTCGCCGCACCGAGCACGGCATCGACTGGCGTGTCCCGCCGTCGCGTGCGCTCGGGCGGCGCATCATGCGCCTCGCCATCGGCGAGCCACCACCGGCCGCGCGACGCATCGAGGCGCTGCTCGACGCCGCGGAGGGGGCGCGCGGCGGGGTCACCATCGAGCTCGGCGGCGGGCGGTCCGCATCGGTCAGCGGAAGGGTCATCCGGCTCTCCTGAGCCGGCGTGTCCGGCCCCGTAGATCATGCCGAGCGGCAGTTTGTTCGGCGGGGGAGGGGCACCTATACTTGCGCGGCCTGCATCCTGCAGGCGGGCGCCACCAGCTCGTTCCCCCGCGCGCCCATACACGGAGGCTAGAAAGCAACCAATTTGAGCAGCCGACTCGTTCGCAACAGCGTCGTGCTCGTGGTCCTCGCGGTCTTCGGGCTTGCGCTGCTCTGGACTTACGTCGTCGACTCGGGCCAGGAAGCGGCATACACCTACAGCCAGCTCCTGGCCGATGCGAAGGCGGGCAACGTCAAGGAAATCACCATGGATGGTGAGAAGCTCACCATCACCCTCAAGGACGCGGCGCAGCCCAAGACCGCCACCGCCCCGCCGAACTCCGATGGCAGCGTCGTCATCGGCCAGGTGTGCCAGGCGGCCGGGCATCACCAACGTCGCCGACTGCGGCCAGCAGATCATCTTCAATCCCGTTCAGGCCAGCGCGGCGGGCCAGTGGATCGGGCTGCTGGTCACGGCGCTGCTGCCGGTGCTG
Source organism: uncultured Chloroflexia bacterium (assembly GCA_963783725.1). GTDB lineage: Bacteria > Chloroflexota > Limnocylindria > QHBO01 > QHBO01 > CAWAOJ01. Next base: position 495,103 of record CAWAOJ010000002.1, read on the forward strand.
CTCATCGGCGCCTTCATCTTCTTCATGATGCGGCAGGCGCAGGGCACCAACAACCAGGCCATGAGCTTCGGCAAGAGCCGCGCGCGCATGTTCCTCGGCAACAAGACCGTGGTCACCTTCAACGACGTGGCCGGCGTCGATGAGGCAAAGCAGGAGCTGACCGAGGTGGTCGAGTTCCTCAAGTACCCGGAGAAGTTCAACTCGCTCGGGGCGCGCATCCCGCGCGGCGTGCTGCTGGTCGGCCCGCCGGGAACCGGCAAGACCCTGCTCGCGCGAGCGGTCGCCGGCGAGGCGGGCGTGCCGTTCTTCAGCATCTCCGGCTCGGAGTTCGTGGAGATGTTCGTCGGCGTCGGCGCCAGCCGCGTCCGCGACCTCTTCGAGCAGGCCAAGCGCAACTCGCCGTGCATCGTCTTCGTCGACGAGATCGACGCGGTCGGACGCCAGCGCGGCGCCGGCCTGGGCGGCTCGCACGACGAGCGCGAGCAGACCCTGAACCAGATCCTGGTGGAGATGGACGGCTTCGACACGAACACGAACGTGATCGTGGTCGCCGCCACCAACCGTCCCGACGTGCTCGACCCGGCGCTGCTGCGCCCCGGCCGGTTCGACCGCCAGGTCGTCCTCGACCGCCCCGACATCAAGGGTCGGCGCGAGATCCTGTCGGTCCACATCAAGGGCAAGCCGCTCGACAAGACGGTCGACCTCGAGGCGCTGGCGCGCCGTTCGCCCGGATTCTCGGGCGCCGACCTGGCGAACCTGGTCAACGAGGCGGCCATCCTCGCCGCGCGGCGCAACAAGAAGTCGATCGGTGCGGTGGAGTTCAACGAGGCGATCGACCGGGTCATCGCCGGTCCCGAGCGGCGCAGCCGGATCATCACCGACGAGGAGAAGGTGATCATCGCCTACCACGAGGGCGGCCACGCGGTCGTGCAGCGCGTCCTGCCCAAGTGCGACCCGGTGACGAAGGTGACGATCGTCAGCCGCGGCATGGCGCTCGGCTACACGATGAGCCTGCCGTCCGAGGACCGCTACCTGCACAGCAAGACGGAGTTCGAGGACAAGATCGCCGGCATGCTGGGCGGCAACGTCTCCGAGCAGCTCGTCTTCGGCGACACGACCACCGGCTCCTCGAACGACATCGAGAAGGCGACCAACCTGGCGCGTGCCATGGTCACCCAGTACGGGATGAGCGAGAAGCTCGGCCCGCTGACCTTCGGCAAGAAGGAGGAGATGATCTTCCTGGGCCGCGAGATCAGCGAGCAGCGCAACTACTCCGACGAGATCGCGGCGAAGATCGACGCGGAGGTGCGGCGCATCATCGACCAGGCCTACGACCGCGCCAAGGGCGTGCTGACGCAACAGCGGGCCGTGCTCGACCGCCTGGCCGATCTGCTGATCGAGAAGGAGACGATCGAGTCCGAGGAGTTCGAGTCGCTCTTCGACGGAATCCTCCCGCCGCGTGGAACCGCCAAGCCGACGGTCTCCGAGGGAGACGCCGGAGGCGAGGAGGCACCGCAGGAGGCCGGCGAAGAGGCTCCGCGCCGACGCCGCGGACCGGCGCCGCAGCCGGCGTAGCGGCGCGTCCGTTCCAGACCGATGCGGCCCGGCCATCTCGGCCGGGCCGTAGCCCTATCGGGCCATTCCGGCGCGTGGCGCGGTGGACCTATACTTCGGCCCGTTGCGCGGAGGCACCTGCTCCGCGCTCCCATTCGCGCGAGATGCACAGCAGGAGCGTGTGAACCCGATGATCGATGAGCCGGTCGCAACGAAGTCGGCCCACAACGGCGACGAGTGGAAGCTCGACGCCGGAGACGCGACGCTCGCGCCTCGCTCGGCGCTCGACATTCTCACCAGCCTGAACGAGCGAATCGCCTCCGGCCGCATCGAGGAGTTCCAGCCCATCGCGACCGGCTTCGTCCCCCTCGACAAGACGATCGGTGGCGGGCTTCGCCCCGGCGAGCTGATGCTCATCGGCGGGGCGCAGGGCCAGGGCAAGACGACCATGGCGCTGCAGATGGCGCGCAACGCGGCCGCATCCGGTCAGGCGACCGCGCTCTACGTGTGCTTCGAGCACGAGGAGGAGTACCTCATCCAGCGCCTGATCGCGATGGAGTCGGCACTCTCGCACCTCCCGCAGAAGAGCGGCGCGGTGAAGATCCAGGACGTCAAGAAGGAGGTCCTCGGCAGCTACACCGCATCGGCCGAGGCGGGGACGAAGGCAAAGCTGGGCACGAACCCGCGGCTGCGACCGTCCCTCGAGCGCATCGCGCGCTACGGCAGCAACCTGTACCTGCTGCGCGGAACAGCGACCCACTCGACCATCGAGAACATCCGCGCCCTGGTCAACGAGCACCGCGACGACGACCGCCGGCTCATCCTCTTCGTGGACTACCTGCAGAAGGTGCCGGTCATCCCGGAGCCGTCGGACGAGGCGGAGAAGGTCACGCGGATCGTGAGCGGCCTCAAGGACATCGCGCTCTCGTGCGGGCTGCCGGTGGTGGCCATCGTCGCCGCGGATCGCGAGGGACTCAAGGCCAAGCGGCTGCGCAACCACCACCTGCGAGGATCGTCGGCGATCAACTACGAGTCCGACATCATCCTGATCCTGAACGACAAGTACCACATCGTCGCCAAGGTCAACATCGAGTTCAATCCCTACCAGGCGCAGCGCTACCGCGACTGGGTGGTTGCCACGATCGAGAAGAACCGCGGCGGCCAGGACAACGTCGACCTCGAGTACGAGAAGCTGTTCGAGTACAGCTGCTTCGACCCGACCGGTCGCGTGACCTCGGAGAAGCTCATCGAGGAGCGGCTCTACAGCGACTGACGCGGCTTCTGAACCGCGCCGCTACCCTTGTCCGATGACGACGACCGCGGCGGGGCAGCCGATCCGCGCCATCTTCCTCGATATCGGCGACACGGTCATGCGTCCCAATCCATCCTGGGAGCACGTGTACGCCATGGCGTTCGCCGACTTCGGCGTCGAGGTCAGCGCGGAGGAGCTGCGGCCGGCGCTGCGCAAGGCGTACCACCACGGCGGATGGGGCTTCGGCGACGGCTTCGAGCCGACGCCGGAGACGAGCTTTCAGCGCACGGTGGAGATCGACCGGGCGGCCATCGCCGAGCTCGGGTTGCCGCCGATGCCGGAGCAGTTCTTCCGTCGCCTGTCGGAGCTGTTCACGCTGACCTCCAACTGGCATGTCTTTCCCGACGTCCTTCCGGCGCTCGAGGCGTTCCGGGAGCGGCGCCTCATCGTCGGCGCCGTCAGCAACTGGGTCTGGAGCCTGCCGGAGCTGCTGCACTCGCTCGACCTGGTCTCGCACTTCGACTTCATCGCCGCGAGCGCGCGGGTCGGCTTCGAGAAGCCGCATCCGGGGATCTTCCGCTATGCCCTCGAGCAGGCGGCGGTACCCGCGGAGACGGTCCTCCACGTTGGCGACCACGTGGACGCGGACGTCCAGGGCGCGCAGGCGGTCGGCATCTCGCCCGTGCTCATCGACCGCAACGACCGCTATCGGGACGACGACCTGCCGCCGGGCGTGCCGCTCGTCCGCTCGCTGACCCAGCTCCTCCCGCTCATCGACGCGCGTCGGTCGCCGGAGGCGTCCTCCTCGCCAAGATGACCGCGACGTCCGTCGAACGATGGCGGCTGTTCGTGGCCGTGCCGATCGGGGAGGAGCTTCGAACTTCGCTGGCCGCGGCCGTCACCGAGTGGCGCGCGGAAACGGGCGTGCCTGCGCTGCGATGGACGCCGCCGGAGGGTTGGCATCTCACGCTCGCCTTCATCGGCTGGACCGATGCGGGCCGCGTCGACGACCTCGCTTCCCGCCTGGCGATCGTTGCAGCCCGGCATTGCGCCGTTCACGCTTTCGGCCGGCTCGATCGGCGCGTTCCCGAATCTCCGACGGGCACGAGTGGTGTGGTACGGCGTTGACACTGCTCGACCCGTCAAAGTCCTCGCCGCGGGCGTGCAAGAGGCGGTCGGAGTCGAGGGCGAGCCACGGTTTCACCCGCACCTGACGCTGGCACGCTCCCGCGACCCGCGGGGCGTCGACCTCACCGAGTGGGCGGGGGCTCGCAGACACATCCCGCGCGCTTCGATCGCCGTGGAGCGTCTCGTTCTGTACCGTAGCCATCTCGGCGGCGGACCGGCACGATACGAGGCTCTCGCCCGCGTGCCGCTCGGCGGTGGACCGGAAGCGGAGGTGCTGCGTGGTTGAGGTGGAGCGAGACCCGGCGAGCGTGGCCGTGGCCGTCATCGGCGACGGGGACCCCCGTGGGCCGGAGGCGCATCGCGTTCTCGAATGGGCGGAGGAGGTCGGAGCCCTGCTCGCGCGCGGCGGCGCCACGGTCATCACCGGCGGCCTCGGCGGAGTCATGCGAGCAGCTTCGCGCGGCGCTGCCGGTGCCGGCGGCCTGACCATCGGCATCCTGCCGGGCACCGATCCCGACGAGGCCAACGAGTTCGTCCGCATCCCGATAGCGACGGGCCTGGGCGTCGTCCGCAACCTCGTTGTGGTGACGGCCGCGGACGCCGTCCTCGCCGTGGGCGGCCGGCACGGGACGCTGTCGGAGATCGGGCTCGCGCTCAGGCAGGGGCGTCACGTGGTGGCGCTCGCCTCATGGCGCGTGGAGACGGACCAGCGGATCGGTGGCCCGCGCGTCCATCGGCCCGCGACCGCGGGAAGCGGTTCAGTCCATCGCGCGCGAGATCCGCGGGAAGCGGTTCAGATGGCGCTCGCCCTCGCTCGGAACGGACCGGAGCATCCGTCCGGAAGTGCCCTGACCTGAGGCCCGGGCTCGCGCGCGGGCGCAACGCCTAGCGCTTCACGAGAGCCGGCCTACGCATGCCACTATCGCGAGAGGCGGGGCCTGCCCGATGAGAGCGGAGCAGTAGGGTTATCCCCACTGCTGCCGCCGCGGCGACCGGACCAAGATCTGTGATGCCGAGCAGCACGTGCAGCATCGAGACCCACGTCCATACGGCGAACCCCCATAGAGCGGCAGCGAGCGGCGTCTTCCACATGCAGCCATCATGGGGATGCCTAGCCTATTCGACCCTAGGAGATTGTGGTTGCCGCGCCGAGGCAATGGGACTATGGCACCGGGATGGAGGCATAGTCTTCAGAACACGTGGCGCGTGGTGAACACGCCACGGCGAGTCGGAGTACACCTTCGCCGTCATCTATCGCTTGGGTGAACGTTACCTGCGACCCCCCCGTGTAGGCAATCGTCCAACTGATGAAGAGACCGATGTACCCGCTGCCAGCCGAGCCGCCGAGGATGGTGCTGCGATCCGAGGCCGCATACTGCACCCCAGTTAGGTACAGACTCCCACCTCCAGGAAGCTTGAGTTGATTGAGATTATTTGGACAGGTGGTAGGTTCAGTCAGCCCGACGCTGCATCGGGAGTCCTTTTGTACGATGAGCGTCATCAGTACCGGTGTTCGTCCACCGGTGGTGATCGGCGCGCCGGTGTAATCCAGGGCGGGTGTCGCAGTCTGACCTCGCGTGATATCAGGGTACGAAGTTCCGGCGTTGAGCGCGACGAGCGGCGAGTTCTCGACGTCAAGACTGCAGGAGGGGCTGCAACTCGCTCCCGACGGAAAGACCAGCGCGACGCCCTCGCTATTAGCTTCGTAACCACCGATGAACCGGACGTTTGATCCGGTGTTGATACCCTGGTCGAAGAAGTAGAGCCCTGGTGTAAGAAGTATCACGCGCGCGCTCGGCGGAGCGCTTACGTGATATGTGTAGATTCCGGGCGTGTAACAGAAGACTTCGCCCGCGCCGACGGAGTAACCGGAGACCGGGTACGCCGGAGGCACGTTCGCGAGCTCGTTGTCACAGTCAGCGCTAGTCAGTCGGCCGCTGTCGGTAGTCGCGTCGGTGAACGTATCGGCCCCTGGCCCAGTGCGGGACGGTATGGGGAAATTTGGGTCCGCGATCGGCGAGGAAAGCTGCTTCTCAGCAGGAGGCGGCGTCCAATTGACGTATGCATCGTAGTGGTAGACCGCGTTCGAAGGGTCCATAACTATTGATGCGGCCGCCGATAGCGTGACGTTGGTGTTGGTGCCGACATCACCACCAACCGTTAACCTGGTATTTGTACCGGACAACGCTATGTTGTCGTCGTTGAAGTCGCAGTTCGGCGTGCATAGCGGGTTATTAGCACGTGACGGCTTCGGAGGTCGAAGGGTGACAAGGGCGTAGTTTGCGGAGTACCCCAGCTCGGCCACTGAGCTTGCAACGACATTCCATTTCGCTTGGTTGAATATCAGAGCGAACACCAGGCCGAAGTCGGGTCGCCGAACGGTTACCTGGACCGATCGCTGCCTATCGCATGGACCGCCGCTGAGGCACGTCAGTCCGGGCGCGGAAATCGACACGTAGTACGGCGTGTTCGGAATCGCGCAGTTGACGACGTCCGACGCATAAGGCGGCGTGCCGCCCGTCGAGCAGAACGGAAGGGGATCGCCCTCTCGCGCGAGCTGGTTCACTGCGCTGCGCATGGCCAGTTCGCGCGCCGACGCGTACTGGCTGCCTGTCGGGACAGTCCGGCGTGATGCCGTTCGCAGCTGTTGGGCGCCCGCCAGGGCGGCCGAATCCGCAACATTCCGATACATGCGCTGCTGCGCGTACGCTCCGCCGACGTCAACGACGAGCCCCACGATGCCGACGATGACGACCATCATCAGCGCGAGGAGGACGATGGCCTGGCCGCGCGACGAGCGGTGTGTCAAGTTCGCCAGCAGCCGGATCTTGACCTTCATGGGGCTGGTTCCATCCGAAATTGTGTCGTCGAGCTGAGCGAGCATCCGCCTGGTGCGTTCGAGCATATGAAGCCGGTGCCGGGGAAGAACGTGGGCACGACGTGGTTGATCCGGATTGTGACAAACCACGCCTGCGAGTTGTCGAGCGGCGGGCAGTCGGTATTCTCCAGCCCGGCAGGGCCGGTCCAAGCAATCTCCACGCCCTCCGGCGGGCGCGGAGCGGCCGGATAGACAGTTGCCCCCCCGCTCCACATCCCGTTCGTGTAGCCGATCAACGATGAGCTCTGGGCTATTCGGTCTGCCTGTGCCACGACCGCCGCACCGCCACCGTCGCACGGTCTCGTCTGCTGCGTCGCCGCCCAGCGACCTGTATCTCGCGCGACTTGGGTGATCGTGTTCTGCGCCCAGAACAACATCCCGAACTGGACGATTCCACCCACGATGAGCATCAGCAGCGGCAATATCAGAGCGAACTCGACAAGTGATTGACCGCGGGTTCGGGTTCCCCGTTTCAGAGGAGAACCGATCTTGAGTGTGAAATGGCGACTTCGGTGGGAACTTGTCACTGTTCTTCTGGGCCGGTGTGTGCTTCGATGCTTCGGCTCAGCCCCTCTGTGGTTTTGATTGGATCCATGAAAGCCGAGCGGTACCGTAGTACCACGCGGCGTCCGTGACTATGGTTTGGAGACTCTTTCTGGTGACGAACGACAACGACGCGGGCCAACTTCTGGTGGTTCGGTGTGGTCGTGTGCAGACGACACTAACGAACCTACCTTGCGGCCAACCTTGCCGCGGCTGCGAGACAGCCCGGTAGGCTGGTACCGATGATGGAACAGGTGCTAGTCCTGCCTCGTGTGTCAGTTCCAGGCGGCTGCGGCTTCACCGGCGTCCGGCGCGGCACATCCCGACGGCGCTACCCACCTTGCATGCTGCAGTCGCTGCCAGCGGGAGGTTTGTCGAACGCCCGCCGCCGAGGACGATCCGGCATACAAGCAGCTCATCCCGTACGTCGTCGTGCGCGACGGTGCGCGGGTCTTCCTGATGGAGCGGACGCTGTCCGGCGGCGACGTCCGGCTGCACGGGAAGGGCAGCATCGGGGTGGGCGGCCACATCAACCCAGTCGATGACGGCGACGATCCATTGAGCGGCGGGCCTCCGCCGCGAGTGGCGTGAGGAGCTGGTGACCGACTGGGAACCCGAGTTCCAGCTTGGTCGGGCTTCTCAATGACGACTCGAACCCGGTGGGCGCCGTGCACCTCGGCGTGGTGTTCGTCGTGGATGCCGCGCGGTCGATCGTCGAGGTGCGCGAGCATGAGAAGCTGATCGGCCGTTGGGCGACGGTCGCAGAGCTTCGCGCGGCGTGGGATCGGCTGGAGACGTGGTCGCAGCTCGTCGCAGCCCATCTGTTCGGGTGAGCAGCTGGCCTAGCCGGCGCCGCGCGCGAAGGCGACCTATACTCGACAGGCATGATCCGGCTGGTCCCGGCGCTTGTCGTGGGTCGCGTCATCGGTGCTCGGGCTTCTCGCATTGGTCGCGCCGACCGCCGGTGCCGGCGACCACATCACTCGCCTCCAGCTGCGAGGCGTGATGGACCAGGTCAACGCCACGTACATCGCCGAGGGGATCAGGTCTGCGGGGGAGGACGGGTCGGCGGCGGTCCTGATCGTGATCGACTCGCCGGGCGGCACGCTGGACAGCAAGGACCAGATGGTGAAGGCCATCCTCGGCAGCACCGTGCCGGTCATCACGTGGGTCGCGCCGGAGGGCGCGCGCGCCGGATCGGCCGCGACCTTCGTCACGCTGGCGGGGGACGTGGCGGCCATGGCTCCGAACACCAACATCGGCGCCGCGTCGGTCGTGAGCAGCACCGGCGAGAACCTGCCGAGCACCGAGGCAGCCAAGGTCACCAACGACGCCGTGGCATCGATCCGCGAGCTCGCCGCACGCCAGGACAGAAACGCCGACTGGGCCGAGAGCGCCGTGCGCACCGCGGCCAGCATCGGCGTCACCGATGCCGTCGCCATGAAGCCGCCTGTGGTGGACTTCGTTGCGGCCAGCGAGCAGGAGATCATGGCGAAGATCGACGGCGGCACCCGCGCCGACGGGCACCGCTACACGTTCCGCGGGCAGCCGCTGCCGACGCTGTCCGGCCTCCCGATCCGCGACGCGTCGATGAACATCGGCCAGTCGTTCCTGCACCTGCTGTCCGATCCGAACATCGCCTTCATCCTGTTCACCATCGGCTTCTACGGCATCCTGGCCGAGCTGTTCCATCCCAACTTCGTGTCGGGCACGCTCGGCGCGATCGCGATCCTGCTGGGCTGGATCGGCTCCAACAGCCTCCCGCTCAACGTGGGCGGGCTGCTGCTCATCCTGTTGTCGATCGTGTTCTTCGTGCTCGAGCTGCACGTCACCAGCTTCGGGCTGCTCACCGTGGCGGGGGTCGTCTCCTTCGTCCTGGGCGCGTTCGCGCTGTACACGCGCGTCGATACGACCGATTCGATCCAGGTCAGCGTCAGCCCGATCCTGATCGCGGCCGCGGTCGCGGTCAGCCTCGTCTACTTCTACGTTCTCGTTCGCGCCCTGCTGCAGATGCGACGACACCAATCGTCGGCACTGCCGATCGCGGCGCTGATGGGCGCCTCCGGGACGGCGCAGACGCTGCTCGCACCGAGGGGGATCGCCTATGCTGGCGGGGAGGCGTGGTCCGCGCGGGCATCGAGCGGGGACATCCATCCGGGGACGCCCGTGCGCGTCGTCGGGATCGAGGGGCTCGAGCTGATCGTCGAGCCGGAGGCGGCCGCCGCACGGCCGATCAGCGAGGAGAACCCGAGCGATGTTCAGTGATCCCGTCGGCCTGATCGTCCTGGTCATCGGCCTGGCGATCGTGCTGCTGCTGCTGAGCAGCATCGTCCACATCATCCGCGAGTACGAGCGTCTGGTGGTCTTCTTCCTGGGTCGCATCCAGGGGGCCAAGGGCCCCGGGATCATCTTCCTGATCCCGTTCATCCAGCAGGCGGTCAAGGTGGACCTTCGCGAGCGCTTCCTGGAGGTGCCGCAGCAGACCTGCATCACCAAGGACAACGCGCCGATCAGCATCGACTTCCTGGTCTACTCCAAGGTCTTCGATCCTCAGGAGACCGTGCTGGCGGTGACCGATTTCACCGGGGCGTCGCAGGCTCTGGCCGCGACCACCCTGCGCGCGGTCATCGGCGACATTCCGCTCGACGACGTGCTCGCCAAGCGCGAGGAGATCAACAACGTCCTGCGCGCCAAGCTCGACGAGGTGACGCATCGCTGGGGCGTGAAGATCACCAGCGTCGAGATCCGCGAGATCGTGCCGCCGCGCGACATCCAGGACGCGATGAACCGGCAGATGAGCGCCGAGCGCAACCGGCGCGCCGTGATCACCGAGTCGGAGGGCGCGCGGCAGTCGACCATCAACGTGGCCGAGGGTGACAAGCAGTCTGCGATTCTGCGCGCCGAGGGGGGCCGGCAGTCGCAGATGCTGCAGGCCGAGGGCTATGCGAACGCGCTGCAGACGATCTTCGGCGCCGCGAAGGGCATCGACGAGAAGACCATGGCGCTGCAGTACCTCGACGCGCTCAGGGCGCTGGCGGCGGGCAGCAGCACCAAGTGGATCGTGCCGATGGAGCTGGCGGAGCTGACCCGGCCGATCGCGGGCGCCATGCGCCAGGCGAGAGAGGCGACCGAGGCCGCGCGACCGGCGCCCGACGACTCCGGGGCGACGGCCGGCCTGACCGTGGCTCGCGGCCGGCGGCGCCACGGTCTGCTCGCCTGGGCGGGCCGCATCGTCGGCACCGTCATGGCCGGCTACATCGGGTACCTCGGTCTTCGCGGCTCGAGCCGGCTGCTGCATCCGGAGCTGCGCCCCTTCGAGCCGCTCGAGGGGTGGCCCGCGACGCCGGCCGAGCTCGGCCTGGGGTACGAGGATGTCCGATTCACGACCGATGACGGCGTCACGCTCTCCGGCTGGCTGATCCCTGCGGGCAGGCCGACGCGCGCGGCGGTGATCGTGATGCACGGCTTCAGCGGCCATCGCCTGCCGGAGCTCGCGGCGTTCGTGCCGTGGCTGCAGCCCCGCTACAACGTGCTGCAGTTCGACTTTCGGGGGCACGGGGGCAGTGCGCAGTCGCCGGTGACGGTCGGCAGCCGCGAGCGCCTCGACGTCGCTGCCGCGGTGCGCTTGCTGGAGCGACGCGGGTTCGGGCCGATCGCGTTGATCGGCCTGTCGATGGGTGCCGCGGTGGCGCTCCTTGCGGCCCCCGATCTTCCGGTGGCCGCCGTGGTGGCGGATGCCGCGTTCGCTCGGCTGCGCAATCCGGTGGCGAACGTCATGCGCTCGCAGGGTTACCCGTTCCCCAGGCTGGGCTCACGGATCATCGTGGCGGCCGCGGGCGTGCGCGCCCGCACGCGGCTTCTGTCACCCATCGACCGGGTCGCCAAGATCGCACCGCGCGGCCTGCTGCTCATCGCTCCCCGCCGCGACGAGCTGATCGACTACACCGAGTCGGTGGAGCTGTATCGAGCCGCCCGGGAGCCCAAGGAGCTGTTCATCGTGGACGACGCGGAGCATTCGACCGCCCGCTGGGTCGCGGGGCCTGAGTACGAGCGACGCGTCCTGGACTTCCTGGCGCGTCACCTGGGCGAGTGACCATCGGTCCACAGACCGATCGCGGTCAGCCCGTATAATCGCGACGCCGATCCCGTACGCGTGGTGGGAGCTTGCATGGCTGCCGACAAGGTCCTGGTCGTCGACGACGACCTCAACATCCAGCGCGTCCTCGTCTTCACCCTCAAGCAGGACGACTTCGACGTGCAGGTCGCTTCCGACGGGGCGACGGGCGTCGAGATGGCGAAATCGTGGCAGCCGGACCTGATCCTTATGGATGCCGGCATGCCGCGCGTCGACGGGTTCCAGGCCACGCAGCAGATCCGCGCCGCCGAGCAGGGCCGGCGGGTGCCCATCATCATGCTGACCTCCGACGATGACGTGACGGAGCGCGTGAAGGCGCTCCGCGCCGGCGCCGACGACGTCATCGTCAAGCCATTCCACCCCGCCGAGCTCAAGGCCCGGCGTGACGCGCTGCTCTCCCATGCGGGCAACGACGAGGCCGTCTCCGCGCAGCAGGCGACACTGGGCAAGGTCGCCGTCTTTTACGGCGCCAAGGGCGGCGTCGGAACCACCACGATTGCGCTCAACACGGCGATCGCGCTGAGCCGTGACGTGAAGCGGAAGGTCGCGCTGGTCGATGCCAACCTGCAGTTCGGCGACATGCGCGTCTTCCTCGACCTGGGCCTGGACAACGCCTCGGTGGTGAACGCCATCGGCGAGCCCGACCTGGACGCCGAGCTGCTCCGGACGCTGATGACGAAGCATCACACCGGGATCGAGCTGCTGCTCGCGCCGTCGTCGCCCGAGGAGGCCGATCTCATCATCGACCGCCAGCGACAGCACCCGCACGCCGTCACGAACCTCCTCGACCTGTGCCGGCGCATGTACGACTACACCGTCGTCGACACGACGAAGGCGATCGACGACTTCAACCTGCAGCTGTTCGACGAGGCGGACGTGATCTACGTCGTAATGACCGCCGATCTGTCGTGCCTCAAGAACGTGCGGTTGGTGCTTGAGACGATGGCGAAGCTGGGCTTCGAGCAGGAGAAGGTTCAGCTCGTCCTCAACCGATCCAACGCCTTCACTGGAATCAACGTGAACAACGCCGAGGGCGCGCTGGGTCGCAGGATCGACTACCAGATCATCAACGAATATCGCGGCGCCATCAGCGCCCTGAATTCGGGCGAGCCCTTCATGTCGTCGCGCCCCGACGGACCGCTCGGCAAGAGCGTCATCGACTTCGCGCGCGCGATGGACAAGGATCTCGCCGTCGAACACGTACCGGCACGCGCGCAGCTGCGGTAAGCCCGCGCTAACCCGGCGATAACCGCCGATCCGTACGGTTCTGGACGCCGGTCGCCGCTGAAGTCAGGGAGGCGAGCAGGCGAGCGACCGGCGCTCCGCCCCTGTCCGCGCGCCTCCCGCTGGTGGCCGATGCTTGCCGAGACGATGAGCGCGACGGTCCTCGGCGTCGACGGTGTCGCGGTCCGCGTCGAGGTCGACGTCGCGTTCGGGCTGCCGGCGCTCACGATCGTGGGCCTCGCGGGGAGCTCCGTGCAGGAGGCTCGGGAACGGGTTCGCAGCGCGGTGCGAAACAGCGGTTTCGAGCTCCCTGCGCGGCGGGTCACCGTGAATCTCGCCCCGGCGGACCTGCCGAAGGACGGCACGGCATTCGACCTCGCCATCGCGGTCGGAATCCTGGTCGCGTCCGGCCAGCTCGTGGTCCGCGTTCCCGCGGTGCTCGTCGCGGAGCTTGCCCTGGACGGAGGACTGCAGCCGGTGGCTGGCGCCATGGCCCTTGCGGCCGCCGCCCGCGAGGCGGGGGCCAAGGACGTGATCGTGGCCGAGGGGAGCGCCGCGGAGGCCGGCTGCGTCTCGGGCATCGCCGTCCATGCCGCGCGCACGCTGGGTGACGTCGTTGCGCACCTCGCCGGGCGCCGGGTCCTTGCCGCGGTCCCTGCCACGCCGCCCGGGTCCGCCGCGGCGCGCACGGGCGGAGCGGACCTCGCCGAGGTCGCGGGTCAGTCGCTCGCCCGGCGTGCGCTCGAGATCGCCCTGGCCGGGCGCCACAACCTCGCCCTCAGCGGCCCGCCGGGCATCGGGAAGAGCCTGATCCTGCAGTGCGCGGGCGGGCTGCTGCCTCCGCTCGACGACCGCGAGGCGATCGACGTCAGCCGCATCTACTCGGTCGCCGGACTGGTCGACCGCCGCGCCCCGCTTGTGCGCACGCGTCCCGTGCGCTCGCCGCATCACACGATCTCGCCGCAGGCGCTCGTCGGCGGCGGACCACGCGTCCGTCCCGGCGAGGCGAGCCTCGCTCACCACGGCGTCCTCATCCTCGACGAGACGCTCGAGTTTCGGTCGGACGCGCTCGACGCCCTGCGACAGCCGATGGAGACCGGCAGCGTCACCATCTCTCGCGTCGACGGGGCGCTCACCCTCCCGGCCAGCTTCTCGCTGCTCATGGCGTTCAACCCATGCCCGTGCGGCTGGCGCTCGTCGAATCGACGCCTGTGCCGCTGCGACGATGCGACGGCCCGCCGCTACGCCGCGCGGCTGTCAGGGCCGCTGCGCGATCGGGTGGACCTGTCGGTGGCGATGAGCGACGCCGGCGCGCGCCTGCTGGTCGGCGATGGCGCCGAGCCGAGCAGCGTCGTGGCGCCGCGCATCGCTCGCGCCTGGCAACGCCAGCAGCAGCGGCAGGGAACGGCCAACGGACGTCTGGCGCTCGGCGAGCTGAGGGACGCGCCCGCCTTCGCAGCTCGACTGGGCGTGATCGCGGAACGACGCGCTCGGCAGCTCGGCCTCTCGCCGCGACGCCTCCACCGTACGCTCCGCGTGGCCCGCACCATCGCCGACCTCGAGGGCGAGGACGAGGTCGGCGAGGGTCACCTCGACGAGGCGCTTCTCTACCGCCCGGAGTCGGTGGCGTGATCGGCGTCGGTGGAGACGGCGCCGTCGGACCGCGTCCGGCGTCGCGCGCGGAGCGCTGGGACGATCTCGACCTGCGATCGATCGACGCGGAACGTGACCGGCCCTTCTGGATCGCGCTGTCCCTGCTGCCCGGCCTGGGTCCGGTCGCCTTCGCGCGGCTGCTGCACCGATACGGGTCGGCGGAGGCCGCATGGCGGCACGGCGCCGCGGTTCTCGACGCGCTCGAGCGGATCCCCGATGGCGGCGAGGTGGCCGCTCGTCGCCTGCTACGGGAACGGCCCGCGAGCCTCGCGCAGAGCATCCAGAAAGCGGTCCGGGCCTGCGGCGGTCACGTGGTCACCGCCATGGATGACGGGTATCCCGCGGCGCTCTCGGAGCTCCATCCACGTCCGCCACTGCTGTATGTGGCGGGCGACCTTTCGGCGCTGGATGCGGTGACGGTGGCGATCGTAGGCACCCGGCGCGCGACTGGCTACGGCCGCGCCGCCACCGCCGAGATCGCCGACGAGCTCGCCTCGGCCGGCGTCACCGTGGTGTCGGGGCTGGCGCGCGGCGTCGATGCCGAGGCGCACCGCGTCGCCATCGCCGCCGGCGGCCGAAGCGCCGCGGTCCTGCCCTCGCCGCTGGACCGCGTCTACCCGCCGGCGCACGAGGCGCTGGCGCGCGAGCTGGTGCGTTCCGGCGGCGTGCTGCTGACCGAGGTGCCGCCCGGCCAGCCCATCGGCCGTCCGGACTTTGCACGGCGAAATCGGATCATCGCCGCCCTCGCCAGCGCGGTCGTGGTGGTCGAGGCGCCAGACCGGTCCGGCGCGCTCCTCACGGCGTCGGCCGCGACAGCGCTGCAGCGTGAGCTGTATGCCGTGCCCGGGCCGATCGACGCCGTCGCCTCGCGCGGGTGCAACCGCCTCATCGCCGATCAGCAGGCGACGCTCGTCACATCGGCGGCGTCGCTGCTGCAGCGGCTGGGCGTCCCGCGGAGCGGCCAGCCGGTGGTGGTACGGGCCATGTCGGACGCGGAGGGCCTGGTGCTCGGCCGCCTGCTGCGGCGCAGCGCGTCGATCGAGGAGCTGCTGCAGCAGACCCGCCTCTCGACGGCGTCGGTTGCGAGCGCGCTTTCGCTGTTGGAGGCGAGAGGATTGGCGACCGCGTACGGGGGCGCGACGTTCCATCCGACGCTCGCGGCGCGGCGGCTCGGCAGCCGGACATGACAACGCGGCTCGTGCGACGGGTATACTGCGCGCGCCACACGACGGCTCGCAGTGCCCATCGGCGAGCCGAAGCCCCCGTCAGGAGTCCTGTCTATTGCGTTGGATCCGAAACGTCAGCGCCGCATTGAGCGCCCCGTTCGAATCGCTTGGCTCAACGCTGAGCAGACATCGTGCCATCACCCGCGTTTCCATCACCGCCCTTGCCCTGGCGGTCGTGTTCGCGGTCTCCCACCAGGGAGTCAGCCGCGCCGTCCCCGAGCCGCAGGCCGCTCCGCCGGTCTCGATCCTGCCGGCCAACATCGGGATCGGCGTGGCGAGCGACCGCCCCGTGACCCTTTCGTTCCCGCAGCCCATGGATCGCGCCTCGCTCGCCGCTAACCTCGAGGTCCTCCCCGAGCAGCCGGTGCGCCTGACCTGGAGCCCGGATTCGCGGAGCGTTGACGTCGCGCCGGAGCGGCTCTGGCTCACCGACGAGCGCTACGTGGTCGTCGTCGGGCGTTCCACGCGTGACGCCGCTGGCGCGGCATTGGGCGCGGCGAAGCGCTTCAGCTTCACCACGCAGACCGCTCCGGTCGTGTCCAGCTTCGAGGTTCGCTACGTCCCGGAGCCCGGCCAACGCCCGAGTGCCACCGCGCGCCTGGCGGAGCCGATGGCGGCGGCCGAGGTCGAGCCTGTCACCGGTTCGGCCACGGCACCAAGCGCCGCGCCAACGCCCGCATCGGATACCGCGGCGGAGGCCAGCGCCCGAACATCGGTCACCGTCGGCTTCAGCGTGCCGATGGACGCGCCCGACGCGACGGAGCGCTTCACGATCAGTCCGAAGGTGGACGGGGACGTGACGTGGGTCGGCAACGCGCTGACCTTCACGCCGTCGACGCGGCTCACGCCGGGCGCACGCTACGCCGTCAGCGTCGCCGGTGCCCACGACCGATCGGGCAATCCGGTCGGTGGTGACACGAGCTTCTCGTTCACGACAGTCGAGAACGGTCAGGTGGCGAAGGTCCGTCCTCGCGGCGGTGAGCAGGAGGCGACGGGCCGCCAGGTCGAGATATGGCTGACGCGCCCCGCGGCCGCCGCCACGGTCGCCAAGGCGTTCAGCGTGATCGACACCACGGCGCACAGGAGAGTGCCGGGGACACTCGCGTGGAACAAGGAGATGACGCAGCTGCGCTTCACCGCGGCCGCCGCGTTCGCGGCGGGTCACCAGTTCACCATCGCCATCGACAAGGGTGGCCGGGACATCGACGGCAACGCGGTCAGCTTCCACTCCACCTTCAGCAGCAAGCCGCCTGCGCCGGCAGCCCCCGCGTCGAGGCCGGTCGTGTCGCGCGGTTCGACCACCACGCGCGTGCAGCCTCCGCCGCCCGCGCCCTCGTCGAGCTTGACCGGATACGCGCTGAACCAGGTCAATGCGGCCCGCGCGGCGTACGGATTCGCGCCGCTGGTGCTCGACGCGGCGGTCTCGAGCGTCTCGTCGGCGCACGCCTGGGACATGCTGCGCAACGGGTACTTCAGCCATAACAGCCTGGACGGCTCGACGCCGCGCCAGCGTCTGGCGCGCGCCGGCATCTCGTTCAGCTATTCCGGTGAGAACATCTGCTACCGGGCCGGAATGAGTGTCCAGGGCACGCTCAACTGGTGTCACAGCCAGTTCATGTCCGAACCGTACCCCGGCTACTTCAACCACATCGGCAACATCCTCAACCCGCACTTCCGGCGCCTCGGCGTGGGGATCGCGACCGGTGGCGGCAAGGTGTACGTGGTCTGGGACTTCGTCGGTTGATTGGCGCGGCCGGCCTTGCCGGCCGCCCTTTCACCATGCCTGGATGCGTCGCTGACTGACCCGGCACGCGGAACGGGGCGCTCCGGATCGGGTGCTACACTCGCTCACCGTATGTCCCGTACCGACAGCCGCCGCGGCGACCTCGTCATCGTCGAGTCGCCCGCCAAGGCGAAGACCATCGAGCGCTACCTCGGGCCCGGCTATGCCGTGATGGCCTCGGTCGGGCACGTCCGCGATCTGCCGACACGCGGGCTCGGCGTCGACGTCGACAACGACTTCGCCCCGCGCTACGAGCCGCTCAAGGAGAAGCGGCGCGAGCTCGAGCGGCTGGTCGCCGCTGCCAAGCATGCCGACCAGATCTGGCTCGCCACGGACCTCGACCGAGAGGGCGAGGCGATCGCGTGGCACCTGGCGGAGTACATGGGCCTCGAGCCCGATCGCATCCGGCGTGTGACCTTCAACGAGATCACGCAGGGGGCCATTCTCGAAGCCTTCGCCCACCCGCGCATGATCAATCTCGACCTCGTCAACGCGCAGCAGGCGCGACGGATCATCGATCGTCTGGTCGGCTACAAGTTGAGCCCGCTGGTCGCCAGCAAGATCAGGCGCGGCCTCTCCGCCGGTCGCGTGCAGAGCGTCGCGGTGCGGCTGGTGGTGGACAGGCAGCGGGAGATCGACGCCTTCACGGCCGAGGAGTACTGGAGCCTCACCGCTCAGCTGGCGCGTCCGGAGCAGGATGGGACCTTCGCGGCCGAACTGGTTCGCCACGACGGAGAGAAGATCCGCATCGGCTCGGAGGAGGAGGCCAGGACCCACGAAGCGGCCCTGCGCGAGGCCAGCTACCGGGTCGAGTCGGTCAGCCGCACCGAGCGCAAGCGCAGCGCGCCACCGCCCTTCACGACCAGCACGCTGCAGCAGGAGGCGTCGCGCAAGCTCGGGTTCGGCGCGCGGCGCACCATGAGCGCCGCCCAGCGGCTGTACGAGGGGATCGCCCTGCCCGAGGGACAGGTCGGCCTCATCACCTACATGCGCACCGACTCCGTCGCCATGGCCTCGAGCGCGGTCGCCGAGGCGCGCGATCTCATCGGATCCCGCTTCGGGGCTGACTTCGTGCCGCGCCGGGCGAATGCATTCCGCGCCCGGAGCCGCGGCGCCCAGGAGGCGCACGAGGCGATTCGTCCGTCGAGTTTCGCGCGCACGCCCGAATCGCTCCGCGGGCACCTGAAGGATGACGAGCTGAGGCTGTACGAGCTGATCTGGAAGCGCGCGGTCGCGAGCCAGATGCCGCCGGCGCGCTTCGAGCAGGTCGGCGTCGACGTGGCAGCCGGGCGCTACCTCCTGCGAGCCACGGCCAGCAAGCGAGTCTTCGATGGCTACCAGGCCGTCTACGTGGAGGGCCGCGACGACGAAGAGACGGAGGACGCGACGGTGCTGCCGGAGCTCGTCGACGGCGAGCCGCTGCGCCTGGTCGACCTGCTCGCCGAGCAGCATTTCACGCAGCCGCCGCCGCGGTACACCGAGGCGAGCCTGATCAAGGCGCTCGAGGAGCACGGGATCGGCCGCCCATCGACGTACGCGCCGACGATGGAGACGATTCGCGAGCGCGGCTACGTGGTGCTCGAGGATCGCCGGCTGGCCCCGACGGAGTCGGCCATGCGGGTCACCGACCTCCTCGTCGAGCACTTTCCGGAGATCGTGGACCTGGACTTCACGGCTCGCATGGAGGATCAGCTCGACGACGTCGCGCGCGGCGACGAACCGTGGGTGCCCATGGTGCGCGACTTCTACACGCCGTTCATCGCCAAGATCAGCGAGGGGCGCGAGAAGATCGCCAAGCAGGTCGAGATGACCGATCTGCCCTGTCCGCTGACCGGCGACCGAGGCGACAAGCTCGTCAAGCGCTTCGGCCGCAACGGCTGGTTCCTCGGCTGCCAGTCGTACCCCGAATGCAAGTACACCGCACCGCTGCCCGGCGAGGAGCCGGAGGCCGTGGAGCTTCCCGGCGTGGGCGAGCCGTGCCCCGAGTGCGGCGTCGGTCACCTGGCGCTGCGTCGCGGGCGCTTCGGCGCCTTCGTCGGCTGCGACAACTATCCGGCCTGCCGCTACATCAAGAAGGACGCGAAGTCGCCGAGCGAGCAGTTCGGCCCGTGTCCGCAGTGCGGTGAGGGGACGGTCGTGTCGAAGCGCAGTCGCCGGGGTCGCACCTTCTGGGGCTGCAGCCGCTATCCGGCCTGCGATTACTCGACCTGGACGCGCCCCGGCGCCGAGCCTGCCGCGACCGCGGCCAAGGGGAACGGAACGCCACGGCGCCGTCGGCGCGTCGCTGCCGCCAGCGCCGCCGATTCGCGTGGCTGAGGCGCCGCTCGCGCTGGAGCGGTACCTCTCGTCGCTCGCTGCACGCAACGCCGCCGACGGCACGCGCACCGAATATCGGCGGCACGTCTCCGAGTTCCTGGCCTTCCTCGACCACAGCGAAGCCCGATGGGAGTCGCCGTCACGGGCCGAGGTGCGCGGGTACCTCGCCGCGCTCAACGATCGCGGCCTGTCGGCGTCCGCGATCGCGGGACGGCTGGCGGCCATCCGCGGCTTCTACCGGCACGCGACGCGGGAAGGGTGGATTGGCGGCGACCCGCTGCGTGGCGTGCGCGGGCCGAAGCGGCCCGGCCGGCTGCCGCGCGTGCTCTCCGCGGCCGATGCGGCGCGCCTGGTCGAGGCGCCGGTGGCCACCGCGGCCACCAACCAGGTCGGCATGGCGCTCCGACGCCGAGATGCGGCGCTGCTGGAGCTGCTGTACGCCACCGGCATGCGCATCAGCGAACTCGCCTCGCTCACCCTCCCGCAGCTCGACCTGGCGCGGGGCCGGCTGCGAGTGATCGGCAAGGGTCGCAAGGAGCGAGAGCTTCTCTTCGGCCGCCCCGCGCGGGTGGCGGTGGAGCGCTACCTCGCCCTCGCGCGCCCGCTCCTGGCCGGGCCGCAATCTGCCGACGCGCTGATGCTGAACGCGCGTGGCGGCAAGCTCACCGCGCGCGGTGCGCGGCTGATCGTCGAACGCTGGGTCGGGCGCGCGGGCCTGCCCAGCGCCGCGTCGCCGCACACGCTGCGCCATTCGTTCGCGACCCATCTGCTCGAGGGCGGCGCCGACCTGCGCAGCGTGCAGGAGCTGCTCGGGCACGCGAGCCTGGCGACGACGCAGATCTACACCCACCTCTCTGACGCTGCCCTGCGCACGGCGTACGACGGCGCGCATCCCCGCTCCGGGCGATCCGCGGAGGCGGAGCACCGAACCCCGTGACCGCCGCGGGCACGA
Organism: uncultured Chloroflexia bacterium; assembly: GCA_963783725.1. Taxonomy (GTDB): domain Bacteria; phylum Chloroflexota; class Limnocylindria; order QHBO01; family QHBO01; genus CAWAOJ01. The sequence goes on from CAWAOJ010000002.1 coordinate 515,747, forward strand.
CGACGGGACGCGTGCTCGTCAACGCCAGCCTGATCCTCACCGTCGCGGCGCTCGCCAGCCGGCTGCTGGGCTGGGTGCGCCTGCTGGTGATCGGCTCCCAGTTCGGCGCCAGCCGTGAGCTCGACGCGTACTTCGCCGCGTTCCGCATCCCGGACGCCATCTTTCAGCTCGTCGTCGCCGGAGCGCTGTCGGCGGCGCTGATCCCGGTCTTCTCCGGCTACCGGGCGCGGGACCAGGAGCGCGAGGCGTGGCGGCTCGCCAGCAGCGTCATCAACCTGGTGGTCATCGCGCTCGCGGCGCTTTCGTTCCTGATGGCGATCTTCGCGCCGTGGCTGGTGCCCGTCGTCGCGCCCGGCTTCGACGCGCCGACCACCGAGCTGACGGTGCGGATGACGCGGGTCATGCTGCTCAGCCCGGTCTTCATCGGGATGGGGGCCGTGGTCAGCGGGATTCTCAACTCCTACGAGCGGTTCGCCATCCCGGCCCTGGCGCCGCTGATCTACAACGTCGCGATCATCGCCGCAGCCATCTTCCTGGCGCCCACGATGGGGGTGGAGGGACTGGCGGTCGGCGTGGTGGTCGGCTCGCTGCTGCACCTTGCCGTGCAGCTCCCGAACCTCGGCGCAGTGGGCCAGCGCTACGACCTCTCCATCGGTCTGCGCCATCCCGGCGTGCGCAAGGTGGCGTGGCTGATGGGGCCGCGCATGCTCGGGCTCGCCGCCGGGCAGATCAACTTCATCGTCAGCACCGTGCTCGCCAGCGGGCTGCCGGAGGGCAGCATCACCGCCTACAACTACGCCTTCCAGCTCAGCCAGCTGCCGGTGGGCGTGCTCGGCGTCAGCGTGGCGGTGGCGCTCTTCCCGTCGCTGTCGCGCGATGCCGCCCTGGGCCGGATTCCGGAGATTCGCGCCCAGGTGGCGGCCAGCATGCGCATCCTCATCTTCCTGGCCGCACCGCTGACCGCGGTCATGATCGTGCTCGCCGATCCGCTCGCCGCCGTCTTCTTCCAGTACGGCCTCTTCAGCGCTCGCTCGACCGAGCGCACCGCCGCCGCGCTCGTCTTCTTCAGCGTGGGGCTCGTCGGACACATCGTGGTGCACGTGCTGACGCGGGCGTTCTATGCGATGCAGGACACCCGCACCCCCGTCACATGGGCGATCATCGCGGTGGCGATCAACGTGCCGTTGATGGTGTGGCTGGTGGGGCCGATGGGGGTCGCCGGCCTCGCCCTGGCGCTGTCGATCAGCGCCGTACTGGAGGTCATCGGGCTGATGTGGGCCTTGCGCCGACGGATCGATTCGGTGGAGGAGGGAAGCATCCTGCGCGCGCTGGGGCGCTCGGCGGTCGCCGGCGGGGCGGCGGCGCTGCTGATGCTGGGTGCCATGCAGCTTGTGCGCGAGTGGTTCGCCCCGCTGCTCGACAACGGCGTCGGACGCCTGGCCGTGCTGATCGTCCTCGCCGCCGCCGGCACGGCGATCTTCCTGCTCGTCGCGGCGGCGCTGCGCTCTCCGGAGCTGGCGCAGCTGCGACGCTACGCCGGCCGCCGCTTCTCACGGGGGCAGACGTGATCGAGGTGCGACCGGCCGCCGACGCGGACGCCGAGGAGTGGCAGGCGTTCCTGGGCTCGATGGCCGCCGGCGACTTCCTGCACGACTGGCGATGGGCGGATGTCGCCGCGTTCGACGGTGAGCCGCAGCGCCGCTTCGTCGCGCGGCAGGATGGCGAGGTCGTGGCCATCGCCGCCGCGCAGGTGAGGCGGCTGCCTCTTGGCCGCTCGTTCTGGTACGTGCCGCACGGACCGGTCCTCGACTACGCCCATGCCGGCGCCTCTCAGCGCCTGCGCGGCATCCTGATCGCCCTGCGCGATGCGGCGCGGCGCGACGGCGCCGTCGCCGTGACGATCGAGCCGCGGGTCGCGGCGGGCTCGCGCTCGGCCGCGTCCTTCGAAGGGCTGCCGCTGCGACGCCAGCGACGCTCGCTGCAGGTGGGCCAGACCCAGATCCTCGACCTGTCGGGCGGGGAGGAGGCCGTCTTCGCCGCGCTCGACTCCCAGACGCGTCGCAAGATCCGCCGCGCGGAGCGCGATGGCGTGCAGGTCCGCGTCAGTGCCGACGCCGACGACGCCACATCGATCGACGAGCTGCATGCCCTCGTCCTCGAGACGCAGCGCCGCGCAGGGTTCCCTCAGCCGTTGCTGCAGCGCTACCGCATCGCGTGGCGCGCGCTCGCCGGCGCCGGTCGTGGACGCATCGTCACTGCCGTCCACGGTGGGCGGCCGATGGCGGCCGGGATGCTGGTGGTCGAGGGCGGGCAGTCGTTCTACCTTTTCGCCGGCTCGGTGCGCGAGGCGCCCGGTGAGCCCAAGAAGTTCCCGTCGTACGCCATGCAGTGGCGAATGATCCAGGAGGCGCTGAAGATGGGCAGCCTGCGCCACGACCTGTGGGGCATCGCGCCGGAAGGCGCCGGACCCGCGCATCCGTGGCATGGCATCGGCGTCTTCAAGAAGAGCTTCGGTGGCGAGAGCGTCTCGTGGGCGGGATCGTGGGACCTCGTCACCGACCCGACGCTGTATCGCCTTCGCAGCGCTGCGCGGATGCTTCGGTCGCTGCCGGGCCGGGCACTCGCACGATGACGGCGAGGCATTTCGGGCTCGGAGAGCTCGCCGATGCGGTGCGCCCCGAGCGCATCGTCGGGTTTCCGATCGGCGACGTCCGCAGCCTGGCGTACGACTCGCGGCGCGTGGAGCCGGGGACGCTCTTCTTCGCCGTCCCCGGCGTCCACACCGACGGTCACCTGCACATCGGCTCCGCGATCGAGCGCGGCGCGATCGCCGTGGTGGTCGAGCACGAGGTCGAGCGGCTGGAGGTGGCGCAGCTCGTCGTCGACAGCTCGCGGCGCGCGCTGGCCGATGCGGCAGACGTCTGGTACGGCCGGCCGTCCCAGGAGCTCGAGGTCATCGGCGTCACCGGGACGGACGGCAAGACGACCACCGGCTTCATGGCGGTGGCGATGCTCACGGCGGCGGGCCGCAGCCCGGGTCTGATCGGAACGGTTGCCCTGCGCATCGGCACGGAGCAGATCGCCAACGAGGACCGCAACACGACCCCCGAGGCGCTCGAGGTGCAGCAGATGCTGTCGCAGATGGTCGCCGCGGGGAACGACAGCGTGGTGATGGAGGCGACGTCGCACGGCCTCGCCCTGGACCGCGTCCGGAACTGCCGCTTCGACGTCGGGATCGTGACCACCGTGACCAGCGAGCACCTGGAGTTCCACGGCTCGCTGGAGGCGTACCGGGCCGCGAAGGCCAGGCTGGTGGCCGAGGCGCCGATGGCGATCCTCAACCGGGACGACGCCAGCTACGACTATTTTCGGGAGCGAGCGCGCGACCGGGTGCTGACCTACGGCATCCAGGCGCCGGCCGACGTGTCCGCGACGGACGTGGATGCCGGGCCGGATCGAACGCGCTTCACCGTCGTCGGGCCGAGCGGCCGCGCGACGGTCGAGCTGCAGGTGCCCGGGTGGTTCAACGTCTACAACGCGCTCGCGGCCATGACGCTGGCCGAGGCGCTCGGGATCGACCCGGCGGTCGCCGCGGCGGGGATCAGCGCCCTGCGCGGCGTGCCGGGCCGGATGGAACGCGTCGACCTCGGTCAGCCGTTCGGCGTGGTGGTCGACTATGCGCACACCGCCGATTCGCTGGAGAAGGTGCTGCGCATCCTGCGTCCGCTGACCAGCGGACGGCTGGCGGTCGTCTTCGGCTCGGCGGGGGAGCGCGACCGCACCAAGCGGCCGGCCATGGGCGCCGTCGCGGCGAGGGAGGCCGACCTGCTGGTGGTCACGGACGAGGATCCGCGCCTGGAGGACGGCCACGCGATCAACGAGGAGATCGCGGAGGGGGCGCGGGCGGCGGGCGCGCGCGATGACGTGAACCTGTTCGTGATCGACGATCGACGCGCCGCCATCGGCTTCGCGATCTCGCAGGCGGGTCCGGGCGACATGATCCTGCTGGCCGGCAAGGGTCACGAGCAGTGCATGATCTACGGCCGCGAGCGCCGCCCGTGGGACGAGGCCGGCGTGGCCCGCGAGGCCCTCCGCGCGGGAGGACACGGCGATGGCTGAGCTGACCGCCTGGAGGGTCGACGATGCGGCCGCCTGGAATGCCTTCGTCGAGACCGCCGACTACGCGGCGTTCCCGCAGCTGTGGGAGTGGGGCGAGCTGCGACGGCCCTTCGGCTGGTCGCCGATCCGGATCGCGGTCGGCGAGGACCGTGAGACGCCGGTTGCGGGCGCCCAGCTTCTGCTGCGCCGCGTGCCGCTGCTCGGCTGGCAGCTGGCCTACGCGCCGCGCGGGCCGGTGGGGCGGATGGACGATCCGCCGACGCGGGATGCGCTGCTCGCCGCCCTTCGCCGGCTTTCGCGCCGCGAGCGGATCGTGACCGTCAAGGCGGACCCCGCGGCGACGAGCGGCAGCTCGTACGGCGCAGCACTGCTCGCGCCGCCGTGGCGGGGCGCGACGAAGGTGCAGCCGCCGCGCACGCGGATCGTTGATCTGCGGGCCGAGGAGTCGGACCTGCGCGCCGGCATGAAGCGCAAGCATCGCCAGTACGTCTCCAAGGCGGAGCGTGCCGGCATCGAGATCGAGTGGTTCGACCGGGCGACAGCGGCGGGCGTAATCGGATCGGCGCTCGACGACTTCTATCGGATCTACGGGGTGACGGCGGAACGCGCCGGGTTCGTGGCGCGGGCGCCGGCCTACTACCGCCGAGCGTGGGAGCTGTTCGCCCCCGGCGGACACGCCAGCCTGCTGTTCGCGACTCGCGACGGCGAGCGCCTGGCGACCCTCTTCTGCTTTCGCTGCGGGACGCGCGTGGCGGAGGCGTTCGGCGGAATGACCGATGCGGGCGCCGACTCGCGCGCGAACTACCTGCTCAAGTGGGAAGCCATGCGCGGCTTTCGCGAGCGCGGCGCCACGACCTATGACCTGTGGGGCCTCGCCACCGGCGGCATCGCCCGCTTCAAGGAGGGTTTCGGCGGCGAGCGGGTGGACTACGTCGGCGCGCGCGACCTGTCGCTGCGACCGGTCGCCGACGCGGTCCTGCGCGTCGCGCTGCCGGCCTACGGCATCGCGCAGCGCACGCGGCTGCGGCTCCAGGGCCGCCGCCTGGCGGGGAGCGACGATTGAGCGGCGTCCTGATCCGCCCCGCGACCGACGCCGACCGCGCGGCGTGGGATTCGTTCGTCGCCGTGCGCCCTGACGCCGACCTGCTGCAGAGCTGGACGTGGGGCGAATGCATGGCGCTCGCCGGGGAGCAGCCGGCTCGGCTGCTGGCCGAGACGCCGGAAGGACAGATCCGGGGCGTGGCGCAGGCGCTCATTCGTTCCGCCGGACTTGGCCGCAGCGTCGCCTACGTCGCGCACGGCCCGGTCTGGGAGCGGGAGGCGCCGGACGGCGATCGTCTGCTCGGCGCGATTCTCGACGGGCTGCGCGAGGAGGCCGGCGCCCGACGGGCGATGGTGGTGAAGGTCGATCCGCGCTCGGAGGCGCCGGCTGACGGCCCGGACCTCTCCGCGCTGCTCGAGCGCTATGGCCTGGCCCGAACCGCCGACCTGCAGGCGCCGACGACGCGCGTGGTCGACCTCGGCGACGGCGCCGATGGGCTCATGGCGTCGTGGCATGCCGACGCGCGGCGCCTCTCCCGCCGCGCTGTGCGCGAGGGCGTGGAGGTCGAGATCGATCGCGACGGAGCGCCCGACGCCCTCGACGCGCTGCACCGCCTGCTGACGCTGACCGCTGAACGCTCCGATTTCCGCGTCCGATCGGTCGAGTTCCTCGCGCGCCTGGCCCACCTGCTCGGGCGCGAAGGGTGGTATCTCGGCATCGCCCGCAGCGGCGGGACGCCCATTGCCGCCATGGCCATGCCGCGCGTCGGCAGCCGCGCCTACTACCTCTACGGAGCGACACTGCGCGAGCCGCAGTTCAAGCACAAGTACGGCGCGTACGCCGTCATGGCGACGATGCAGCGAGCGCTCGCCGCCGACGGAGTGACCGCGCTCGACATGTGGGGCGTGGTCGAGCCGGACGACCCGGACGCGGATCCGGCGTGGGAGGGCTTCTCCGCCTTCAAGCGCACGTTCGGGGGCACGCCGGTGCGTCATCCGGGCACGTTCGACCTCGTCGTCGATCGCGCCTGGTACCGCGTGCGGGAGCTGCGGCAACGGCTGCTGGAGATGGTGGGGCGCGGTCGCTGAGCGTCTCGAGCCGCGTGCTACCATCGATTTACCATGGATCTGGCTCGCCTGAAGGCGGCGCCGGCCGCCGTCGTGCACCGGATCTCCCGTCCCGCCGATGACGCTCCGCCGACCCTCACCATCGCAGACGTCGTCGCCGAGGCGCAGCGTCACCGTCCGAGCATCAACGTCGGGCTGATCGAGCGCGCGCACGGCGTGGCCGCCGCGGCGCACGAGGGCCAGCAACGCGACTCAGGCGAGCCCTACGTGACGCATCCCATCGCGGTCGCGCACTACCTCGCCACGCTGCAGATGGACGCCGAGACGCTGGCGGCCGCGCTGCTGCACGACGTCCCCGAGGATACCGACTTCACCCTGGCCGACATCGAGAAGCGGTTCGGCCGGGAGGTGGCGCGGCTGGTCGACGGCGTGACCAAGCTGTCGAAGTTCGGATCGGCGCGATCGGTCGAGGAGCAGCAGGCGGAGAACATCCGCAAGATGTTCCTCGCCATGGCCGAGGACGTCCGTGTCGTGGTCATCAAGCTCGCCGACCGGCTGCACAACATGCGCACCCTCGCACCGCTGCCTCCGGAGAAGCAGCAGCGCATCGCCCGCCAGACGATGGACATCTACGCGCCGCTCGCGCATCGGCTCGGCATATGGCAGGTCAAGTGGGAGCTGGAGGACCTGTCCTTCAAGTATCTCGAGCCGGAGACCTACCGCAAGCTGGTCGAGATGCTCACCGACCGCCGCAAGGTGCGCGAGTCGTTCGTCAACAAGAGCATCGGCATCCTGCGCAAGGAGCTGGCCAAGGTCGGCATCGAGGCCGACATCACCGGGCGGCCCAAGCACCTCTACTCGATCGCCAAGAAGATGGAGCGCAAGGGCGCGCAGTTCAACGAGATCTACGACATCCACGCCATTCGCCTGCTTGTGGAGGAGGTGAAGGACTGCTACGCCGCGCTCGGCGTCGTCCATTCGCTGTGGCGCCCGATCCCCGGCCAGTTCGACGACTACATCGCCATGCCCAAGGCCAACATGTACCAGAGCCTGCACACCGCCGTCATCGGTCCCGAGGCAAAGCCGCTGGAGGTCCAGATCCGGACGCGCCAGATGCACGACGTGGCCGAAGCCGGCATCGCCGCGCACTGGCGCTACAAGGAGGGCTCGCGCAACGACCGACGCTACGACGAGAAGCTGGCCTGGGTCCGGCAGCTGATCGACTGGCAGCGCGAGGTGGCGGACGCCACAGAGTTCGTCGAGGGCCTCAAGCTCGACGTCTTCCAGGACCAGGTCTTCGTCTTCACCCCCAAGGGCGACGTGAAGGACCTGCCGGCGGGGGCCGGACCGCTCGACTTCGCCTACCGCATCCACACCGATGTCGGTCATCGCACCATCGGCGCGAAGGTCAACAACCGTCTCGTGCCGCTCGACTATCGCCTGCGCAACGGCGACATCGTCGAGATCGTGACGACCAAGGCCGCGCACGGCCCGTCGCGCGACTGGCTGAACATCGTGCGCACCAGCCACGCACGCGAAAAGATCCGCGCCTGGTTCAAGCACCAGCAGCGCGACGAGAACATCGCCCAGGGCAAGGAGCTGCTCGACCGCGAGCTGAGGCGGCTCGCGCACGAGACCCTTTCGAGCATCGATCCCGCCAAGCTGACCGAGATCGCGCAGCAGCACCGCTTCCGTGAGGTGGATGACTTCTTCGCCGCCATCGGCTACGGGGCGGTCTCGCCCGCCTCGGTGGTCGCGAAGCTCGAGATCCACGACGACGTCGAAATCACGCTCCCGGAGGTGGCGCCTCCCAGCTCGCCGGCGACGACCGGGGTGCGGGTCAAGGGCGTGGGCGACCTGCTGGTTCGCTTCGCGAAATGCTGCTCGCCGATTCCCGGAGACGAGATCACCGGCTATGTGACCCGCGGCAAGGGCGTGACCGTGCACCGCGCCAACTGCCCCTCGGTGCTCTCCGAGCGCGACATCGAGCGCCTGATCGACGTGGAGTGGGACATCGCCGGGCAGCAGACCTACCCGATCACGGTGCGCATCGAGGCGCTCGACCGGCCGGGCCTGCTCAACGAGATCACCAACGTGGTCGCCGAGCACAAGGTCAACATCGTGGCCGCCTCGATCGCCACCCACGCGGACGGCACGGCCATGATCACCGCCACCTTGAAGGTCACCTCGTTGCAGCAGCTGGCCAGGGTCCTGTCGCGGATCGAGCGCCTGCACGACGTCAACACCGTGACGCGCGAGGTGCGCTGACCGGCGCCGCGCATCGGTAGACTCGGCGCATGCCGAAGACGATCGCCGCGCCGCGCGGAACCCGCGACGTGCTGCCGGAGGAGACCGCCTACTGGCGCCGCGTCGAGGCGATCGCCGCGGATCTCGCCGATCGCTACGCGCTGAGTCGCATCGATACGCCGCTCTTCGAGCGGGTGGAGCTCTTCGCGCGCACCGCGGGCGAGACCAGCGACGTGGTCGAGAAGGAGATGTTCCGCGTGGCGGGTGCCGCAGCCGGGGACGACGATCGGGCGGAGTGGGTGCTGCGGCCGGAGCCCACCGCGGCCATCGTGCGGGCCTACCTCGAGCACGGGATGCAGGTCCTTCCGGGCCCGCTGCGCTTCTGGATGCTGGGCGCCATGTTCCGCTACGACCGACCGCAGGCAGGGCGGTATCGGCAGTTCGCGCAGTGGGACTGCGAGGTGATCGGCGATGCCGGACCGATGGTGGACGCGGAGCTCGTACAGCTGGCGACTCGGTTTTACGCCGCATGCGGGGTGAGCGGCGTGGTGACGCACCTCAACTCGATCGGCGACGGAGAGTGCCGGCCTGCCTTCCGTCAGGCGCTGATCGACTACTTCACGCCGCACTCCGCTGCGCTGAGCGCAGACTCGCGGCGGCGGCTGCTGGCCAACCCGCTCCGCGTGCTGGACGACAGGGAGCTCGATCCCGAGCTCGCCGCCGGCGCCCCGAAGCCGATCGCTCACCTGTGCTCGGCGTGCCGCGGCCACTTCGACGCGGTGCGAGCGCTGCTCGACGCGCTGGGCGTCGAGTACGTGATCGACGACCGCCTCGTTCGCGGGCTCGACTACTACACGCGAACGACGTTCGAGTTCTACGTCGCCGGCCGCGAGGGTCAGCAGCAGGCCCTGGGTGGAGGGGGCCGCTACGACGGGCTGGTGCAGCAGCTCGGCGGGCATCCCACGCCGGGAATCGGGTTCGGCCTGGGACTGGACCGCACCATCCTCGCCATGCAGGAGCAGGGCGTCGCCCTGCCTCCGCCTGCTCCGCTCGTGGTCGTCGTCGGCGCGACCGACGACCTCGGCGCGCGCCTGACGGTCGCCGAACGGCTGCGGGACGCCGGGCTGCGGGTTCGGCCCGATGGGAGCACGCGCAAGCTGGGCCGCCAGCTCGAGTCGGCGGCCAAGGCCGGGGCGCGCTGGGCGGTCATCGTCGGCGAGGAGCTCAGCGGCGGCGCCGTCGTCGTCCGCGACATGGCGAACGGGGAGCAGCGCGAGGTGCGGCTGGACGAGGCGCCCGAGACGCTGCGCTGAGGCGGTCGTCGGGCGACACCGGGTGCGGCGCAGTGCGGCGGCGCTCGGCTACCATTGGCCGCCCATGGCCGCGTCCTTTCGAACCAACACCTGCGGCGAGCTTCGCGCCTCGGACGTCGGCGCTCGGGTCACCCTCGCCGGCTGGGTCCACCGCCGACGGGATCACGGCCACCTCACCTTCTTCGACCTGCGCGATCGGTATGGCATCACCCAGGTCGTCACCGATTCGCAGCGTGCGCCCGCAGCGCACGCCGCCGCCGAGCAGGTGCGCAACGAGTGGGTCGTGCAGGTCTCCGGCACCGTCCGCCAGCGTCCGGAGGGGACGGCGAACGAGTCGCTGGCGACCGGCGCGATCGAGGTCGCCGTGGACGAGCTGACCGTGCTCAATCCGAGCAAGGTCCCGCCGTTCTACATCAACGAGCCGCAGCCCGGGCTCGACGAGCAGCTGCGCCTCAGGTACCGCTACCTCGACCTGCGGCGTCCCGAGATGCAGCAGCCGGCTGATCCTGCGCGCCCGCCTGGCCAGCGCGGTGCGCCGCACGTTCGAGGGGATGGGCTTCGTCGAGATCGAGACGCCGACGCTGGTTCGCAGCACGCCGGAGGGGGCGCGCGACTTCGTGGTCCCCAGCCGCCTTCAGCCCGGCCGCTTCTACGCCCTGCCGCAGAGCCCGCAGCAGCTGAAGCAGCTGCTGATGGTGGCGGGGTACGACCGCTACTTCCAGCTGGCGCACGCCTATCGCGACGAGGATCTGCGCGGCGACCGGCAGCCGGAGCACACCCAGATCGACGTCGAGATGAGCTTCGTGCGCGAGGACGACGTCATGGACACCATCGAGCGCATGGTGCAGGCGGTGACGCGCGAGGTGGTTCCCGAGCGCCCGATGCTGGCCACGCCGTTCCCTCGGCTCACCTACCAGGAGGCGATGGACCGATACGGATCGGACAAGCCCGACGTCCGCTTCGAGATGCAGCTGGTGGACCTCTCGGACCAGGTGCGCGGGGTCGACTTCCGCGTCTTCAGCGAACCGCTCGCCGCGGGCGGGGCGGTGCGCGCCATCGTCGCCAACGGGCTGCGCGGGATATTCGCGACGCGAGCTCGACGAGCTCACCGACCTTGCGCGGCGTCACGGAGCCGCGGGCCTCGTCTGGCTCGCGGTCGAGGATGACGGGACGCTGCGCGGGCCGGCGGCGAAGTTCCTCGACGCCGAGGTCCAGGCGCGGCTGCGCGAGGCGACCGGCGCGGCGATCGGCGACCTCGTCCTGATCGTCGCCGATGCGGATCGGACCAGGGGCGGCGAGGCGCTCGGCAGGATCCGCCTGGAGATGGGGGAGCGGCTCGAGCTTCGATCGCCCGACGTCCTCGGATACGTCTGGGTGCACCGCTTCCCGATGTTCCAGTGGGACGAGGCCGGCCAGCGCTGGGATGCCACCCACAACCCCTTCAGCGCGCCGGTGTGGGAGGAGGAGGCGCGCATGGAGGCCGAACCGGGCGCGGTGCACGCCCAGCAGTACGACCTGGCGCTCAACGGCTGGGAGCTCGGCGGCGGGTCGGTGCGCATTCACCGCCGCGATCTCCTGGAGCGTGCATTCGCCTTGATGGGCCACACGGTGGAGGGGATGCGCGACGAGTTCGGCGCGCTCCTCGACGCGCTCGAGTACGGCGCGCCGCCGCACGGCGGAATCGCCATCGGCGTCGATCGCTGGGCGGCCCTGCTCGCCAACCAGGACAACATCCGCGAGGTCATGGCGTTCCCCAAGACCCAGTCCGGCAACGACCTGATGATGGACGCGCCGGCACCCATCAGCCAGGCGCAGCTCGACGAGCTCGATCTCCGCGTCGTGGAGCCGGACTGAGGCCCGTGCCGTGACGCCGGTCGGGCGCCGCGCTGGGGCATAATCGATCGGTGATGCCCGTGTATCTCGACCACGCCGCGACGACGCCGCTGCGCGCCGAGGCGCTCGAGGCGATGCTGCCGTATCTCACCGAGCACTGGGGCAACCCGTCGAGCATCCACGCCGCCGGCCGTCGCGCGCGCCAGGGGCTCGACGAGGCGCGCGAGTCGATCGCCCGGCTGCTTGGCGCCGCGCCCCGCGAGATCGTGATGGTGGCGAGCGGCTCCGAGGCCGACAACCTGGCCGTCAAGGGCGTGGCGTGGGCAGCCAGCGCGCGCGGACGGCACATCGTCACCAGCAGCGTGGAGCACAAGGCGGTCCTGCAGGCATGCGCGGTCCTGGAGCGTTCCGGGTTCGAGGTCACCTACCTGCCGGTGGACCGACACGGACGGGTGGACCCCGCCGACGTCGCGGCGGCGATCACGCCGCACACCACGCTGGTCTCGATCATGGCCGCCAACAACGAGGTCGGCACGCTGCAGCCCGATCGCCGAGATCGGCGCGCTGTGCCGCGAGGCGCGTGTCGTCTTCCACACCGATGCCATCCAGCTTGCCGCCCATCAGCCGCTCGACGTCGACGAGCTGCAGGTCGACCTGCTCAGCATCGCCTCCCACAAGCTCGGCGGCCCGAAGGGCGCGGCAGCCCTGTTCGTCCGGCGCGGCAGCGCGCTGCTGCCGCAGGTGCACGGCGGCGCGCAGGAGCGCCAGCGGCGGGCGGGGACCGAGAACGTGGCCGCGACCGCCGGTTTCGCGCGCGCACTCGAGCTGGCGTGGGGCGAGGCCTCGAGCGAAGCGGAGCGACAGTCACGCCTGCGCGATCGCCTGGTCGAGGGCATGACCGCCATCGGTGGCGTGGTCCACGCCGGCCACCCGTTCGCGTGCCTGCCGAACATCGCCAGCTTCATGGTGGACGGCGTCGAGGGCGGCGACCTGGTCGCCGCGCTCGATCTCGAGGGCGTTGAGGCATCGACCGGCAGCGCCTGCACGTCGGGCAGCACGGAGCCGTCGCACGTTCTGCTGGCCATGGGCTATCCCGCCCGGCGCGCGGCCGGCTCGCTGCGGCTCAGCCTCGGCCGCGAGACGACCGAGGCGGACGTGTCGCGCGCGCTGCAGGCGAGCAGAACGGTGATCGACCGGCTGCGCAGCGGCTCGGTGACGGTCGCAACGGCATGACCGCCCGCATCGTGGCCGCCATGAGCGGCGGCGTGGATTCCAGCGTCGCGGCGGCGCTGGTCGCGGCGGAGGCGCGGACCACCGGCGTCGAGGTGGTCGGAGTCTGGATGCGGACCCATCCCGACGCCGGCGACGGCTACGAGGCCCGTCGGTCGTGCTGCTCGCCCGACGCCCTGGACGACGCGCGGCGCGTCGCGCAGCTGCTGGGGATTCCCTTCTTCGCGCTGAACCTGGAGCGCGAGTTCGGGGAGCGGGTCGTCGATGCCTTCGCCGACGCCTACCTCGCCGGCTCGACCCCGAACCCGTGCCAGGCCTGCAACCAGTACATCAAGTTCGACGAGCTGCTGCGTCGTGGGCTGGCCGCGTACGGCGCCGACGCGGTCGTCACCGGTCACTACGCGCGCATCGACCAGTCCGGAGGACGCCGTCGGCTGCTGCGTGCGGTCGACGAGAACAAGGACCAGACCTACTTCCTGTGGGTGCTGGACCAGGAGCAGCTGCGGCGCACGCGCTTCCCGCTCGGCGAGCTGACCAAGCCCGCGGTGCGCGACATCGCCGCACGGCTGGAGCTCCCGACGGCGCAGAAGCCGGAATCGCAGGAGATCTGCTTCGTCCCGCTGGGTGACTACCGCACCCTGCTCGAGGAGCGCCGCGGCTACGCCGGCGAGCCGGGTCCAATCGTGGACGCGAGCGGGCGGCAGGTCGGCACGCACAGCGGATATGCCCACTACACCGTGGGCCAGCGACACGGCCTCGGGCTCGCCCTGGGCGAGCCGGTCTACGTGCGCGAGGTGCGTCCCGCCCTCAACGAGGTGGTGATCGGCCGCCGCGAGGAGATCGCCGCCAGCCGCTTCAGCGTGGACGGCCGCCGCTTCGTGGCCGGCGAGCCGCCGGCCGAGCGGTTCGCGGCCCAGGTCCGCATCAGGCACCGCGCTGCGCTGGTCGGGTGCGAGGTGACGCTCGTCGGCGACGATCGATTCGTCGTCGAAACGGACGAGCCGGTGTGGGCGCCCGCGCCGGGACAGGCCGCGGTGCTCTACGACGGCGACGAATGCCTGGGTGGCGGTCGCATCGCCCGGTGACCCCGTGGCTGCTGCTGAGCGTCCTGGCCGCAGCGCTCAACCTGTTCATCTTCATCTGGCTGCGCGGTCACTGGGGCCGGATCGTGCCCCTGCTCGCGCTGGCGAGCCTGGTCGGCAGCGTCGCCGGCAACGCGATCGGGGAGCGGCTCGGCATCGACCTTCTGCGCATCGGGGACTTCCGGTTCCTGCCCGCCTGCATCGTCGCCCAGCTCGCCATGCTGGCGGTCGTGCTGCTCACCGCGCTCGGACCGGCGGAGCGTGAGGCGGTGGACGAGGAGACCTGACCTCCCCTGCGCTACCATGCGCCGGGGCGCGAACGGAGGCGAGCGTGGACGCAGCGGCGGTGATCTTCAACGTCGGGGTGGGCCTGGGCGTGGTGCTCGTCGGTGGGGCTGCGCTGCTGCTCGCCGTGCGCAGCGTGCCGCTGCTGGCCGATGCGCGCGCGCTGACCAGGGACTCCCGGCGGCTGCTCGCGACGGCGGAGCAGGAGCTGGCCCCGATCCTGGCCCACTCGCGCGAGCTGGCCGCGAACGCGGAGGTGCTGAGCGAGGACGTGGCCGTCAAGCTCGATCGGCTGAACGACCTGATGAACGCGCTGCAGCAGACGCTCGAGAGCGTGCAGGTCACCACGGCCCCGCGACGCGTCGGTATCGGCCCGGTAGAATCAGCCCACGAACGGGAGGACGAGCGATTCTCATGAAGGATTCGGGATTCGGCAGCTTCCTGGCGGGCGTGGTGATCGGTGGCCTCGTCGGCGCGGCACTGGGCCTGCTGCTGGCGCCGCAGGCCGGCGAGCAGCTTCGCGGCCAGGTCGGGGAGTTCGTCGACAGCAAGCGTGCGGCGTTCGACGACGCCGTGAACGAGGGACGCGCCGCCGCGGAGCTGGCTCGTGCCGAGATGCTGGCGCAGTACGAGGCGGAAGCGGGTGGCGCGCCCGAGGCGGCCAGCTCGTAACGCCACGCCGGAGAGCACCGACACGTTGGACGAGAGCCGGTGATTCGCCGGCTCTCGGCGTGAGCAGGACAGTGAGCCAGGACGACCGATGCAGCCCTTGACCGGAGCCGAGATCCGCGAGCGCTTCCAGCGCTTCTTCGAGGAGCGCGGCCACGTTCGCGTGCCCTCGGCGCCGCTGCTCGCCCGCGACGATCCGACCCTGCTCTTCGTCAACTCCGGCATGGTGCCGTTCAAGCGCGTGCTGACCGGCGAGGAGCAGCGCGACTACCGCCGGGCGGTGGACAGCCAGCTCTGCCTTCGCGTGGCGGGAAAGCACAACGACTTCGAGGAGGTCGGTCGCACGCCGCGCCACCACACGCTGTTCGAGATGCTCGGCAGCTGGAGCTTCGGCGACTACTTCAAGCGCGACGCCATCCGCTGGCACTGGCAGCTGCTGACCGAGGCGCTCGGGATCCCCGCCGAGCGGCTGGCGGCGACGGTGTACAGCGACGACGACGAGGCATACGCGCTGTGGACCGACGAGATCGGGCTGCCCCCGGACCGCGTCGTGCGCTGGGGCAACGTGGCCCAGGGCGACGAGCGGAACTTCTGGCGCATGGCCGAGACGGGGCCATGCGGGCCGTGCAGCGAGATCCACTACGACCGCGGGGAGGAGTTCAGCGAGGGGGCGGGCTGCATTCCCGACCACTCGGAGACCTGTCCTCGCTGGCTCGAGGTGAGCAATTTAGTGTTCATGCAGTTCGACAGCGCGGCCGACGGCACGTTGACGCCGTTGCCGATGCGCAGCGTCGACACGGGCACCGGCCTGGAGCGGCTGGCATCGGTGCTCCAGGGCGTGGACTCGAACTATCGGACCGACCTGTTCGTGCCGATCATCCAGCGGCTGGCGACGTTCATCGGCCATGACCCCGACACCGTCGAGAGCGAGCGCTTCAGCTACCAGGTCGTCGCCGATCACAGCCGCGCCATGACGTTCCTGATCGCCCAGGGCGTGCGGCCCTCCAACGAGGGGCCCGGCTACGTGCTGCGCCGGATCATGCGGCGCGCGCTGCGGCACGGTCGGCTGATGGGCATCGAGCAGCCGTTCCTGGCGCAGACCTGCGCGACGGTGATCGAGATCATGGAGGACGCGTATCCATTCCTGCGGGTCGAGCGCGATCGCGTGCTGCGAGAGGTGTCGGACGAGGAGGCGAAGTTCGCCCGCACGCTGGCCGCGGGCTCGGAGCGGCTGCTCGCGCTGGCGGACGCAGCCGGCCAGAACGGCACCATCGCCGGTGAGGAGGCGTTCCGCCTGCACGACACCTTCGGCTTTCCGATCGACCTGACCGTCGAGATGGCGGCGGAGCATGGTGTCGGCGTGGATCGGGCCGGTTTCGATGCGGCCATGGAGGCGCAGCGCGAGCGGTCGCGCGGGGCCCGGGCCGGCCGCTTCACCGCCGCCGCCGAGCTTGGCGAGATCAGCAGCGAATTCATCGGGTATCCGAACGAGACGCGTGCCGGCGACCTGCGCGTGCTCGGCGTGGCCGAGGGCGACGACGGATGGCAGGTCGTGCTCGACCGCACGCCGTTCTATCCGGAGGGCGGCGGGCAGATCGGCGACCGCGGCGAGCTGATCGGGCCGAACGGGCGCCTGGCGGTCGAGGACACCCAGCGCGCCGGCGCGGCGATCGTGCACATCGGCCGCCTGGAGGGCGTTCTCGCGCCCGGCGACGACGTCAGCGCCGAGGTGGACGAGGACCGGCGCTGGGGAGCGGCGCGCAACCACACCGGGACGCACCTGCTGCACCGAGCGCTGCGCGACGTCGTCGGCGAGCAGGCCAAGCAGGCAGGCAGCTGGGTCGGGCCCGACGGCCTGCGCTTCGACTTCCCGTCCACCGCGCCGGTGCCGCGCGAGAAGCTGCGCGAGGTGGAGCGGATCGTGAACGCGCAGATCCGGCGCGACGCCGCGGTGATTCCGAGCGTGATGCCGATCGACGAGGCGCGGGCGCTCGGCGCCGACATGTTCTTCGGCGAGAAGTACGTGCCCGAGGCGGTGCGCGTGGTCCGCGTCGACGCCTTCAGCCGCGAGCTGTGCGGCGGCACGCACGTGCAGGCCACCGGGCAGATCGGCTCGCTGCGGATCGTCTCCGAGTCGAGCATCGGCGCCGGCCTGCGCCGCATCGAGGCGGTGACCGGCGACGCAGCCGAGGCGCTCACTCAGCGCCGCCTCGACGCGCTGCACGACGCCGCACAGCTGCTGGGCGACTCGGACGAGAACGTGCCCGCGCGGGTGGCTGCCCTGCTGGAGCGCGTTCGCGGCGCCGAACGCGGCGACCGCGGCGCGCAGGCTCCGCGCCTCGATGCAGCCGACGCGCTCGAGTCGGCCGCGGACGCCGGCGACGTCAAGGTGGTGGTGCGCGACTACCCCGACGCCGATGCGGCGGCCCTGCGAGGGCTGGCGGACGATCTGAGAGCAACGACCGGGCGCTTCGTCGCGGTCGCTGCGGGACGTGCTCGCGGTGCGGCGCTGGTCGTCGCGGCGAGTCGCGACCTGGTCGCGGACGGCTTCGACGCGGTCGCCGTGGTGCGACAGGTCGCGCCGCTCATCGGCGGCGGCGGAGGCGGGCGGCCGGACCTGGCGCAGGCGGGCGGAAAGGACGCCGAGCGCCTCGGTGAGGCGTTGCGCGAGGCGGCGCGGGTGGCGCTGGAGATGCTGAAAGGGATCGAGACCGCCTGATGCAGCTGGTCGACCGGGTGGCTGCTCGCTGGCGAGCGCGGGGCGGTGCCGGCGCTGTCCCGGGCCTGGTGGCGCTGGACGTCGGCACGGAGTTCGCGAAGGCGCTCATCGTCGGCGTGGAGGGCGATCCCGCCGGGGCGGTGACCGGCGTGGTGCGCGGGGCCGGCCGTCAGCGCCAGGGGCTGAGCCACATGCAGAGCGGCACGGTGACGGACATCGACGGCGTGATCCGCAACTGCGCGGCCGCGCTCGAGCAGGCGGAGGCCGGGGCCGGCATGCGACCCGCGGCCGCCGTCATCGGCATTGCCGGGGAGCTGGTCAAGGGAACCACCTCGGTCGTGATCGACCGTCGCAGCGACCCGCGGGCGCAGTTCGGCGAGGAAGAGCTCGAGTCGGTCGTCAAACGGGTCCAGGACCGCGCGCTGCGTGACGCGGAGGAACGCATCAGCTGGGAGAGCGGCGTGGACCGGCTGGACGTGCGCCTCGTCCACGCGGCGATCGTCGAGATGAAGATCGACGGCTACCCGGTCCACAACCCGATCGGCTTCACCGGCTCGCAGCTGGAGATCGCGGTCTTCAACGCCTTCGCGCCGATGGTCCACCTCGGCGCCCTGCAGGCGGTGGCCAACGGTCTCGGCCTGGAGCTGATGGGCGTCATCGCCGAGCCGTACGCGGTCGCGACCTGCCTGCAGCCGGGGGAGGTGGGCGACGCCGGGGCCGTCTTCATCGACGTCGGAGGCGGCACGACCGACGTGGCGCTGGTGCGTCACGGCGGCATCTCGGGCACCAAGATGCTCGCACTCGGGGGGCGCGCATTCACGAAGGGTCTCGCCGAGCGTTTCGGACTGAGCTTCGAGCGCGCGGAGGCGCTGAAGCTGGACGCGGCGGCCGAACTGGCGAGCCCGCAGCCGCCGGGTGCCCGCGACGAAACGCTCGCCGCCGATGCTGCGGTGTGGCTGCGCGGCATCGGCCTCATGATCGGGGACCTGGCCGAGGGCGAGCTGCTGCCGGGCCGAATCTACCTGTGCGGTGGGGGCGCGGAGCTGCCGCACATCTCCGATGCGCTGCGCGGCGCAGGATGGTGGACCGGCCTGCCGTTCGCTCGCCAACCGGAGATCATGGCGCTCGCCCCGGAGGACGTCAGCGGGCTGCGCGACGAGACCGGGGAACTCGCGACGCGCCAGGACGTCACGCCGCTGGCCCTCGCTCGCCAGGCGCTGATCCTCGACGCGCAGTCGACCGCGGTCGAGCGCGCCATGCGTCGCGCCGTGCGCGCCATGAACCTGTAGCGCCGTGCCGGCAGACTCCGCGACCATCTACCTCGAGCCGGACGACGAGATCACCTCGGTCGTGCGGCGCGTGCGAGCCGCCGACGCGCGCCGGATCATCCTGGTCGCGGCGGGACGGACCAAGGCGACCTCCTCCGTGGTCGCGCTCCGGCTGCTGGCCGCCCTCGCCGCCGACGAGTCGCTGACGGTCGCGCTGGTCGCCGACCCGATGGCGCGCTCGCTCGCCGCCGAGGCGGGCATCCCCGCCTACGCATCGGTCGCGGAGGCGACGGCGGGCACGGACGTCGCCGTCGCGCCGGGCGCGCACCGAGCGGCCATCCGCGTGGTGCGTCCCGAGACCGCGCCCGCCGTCGCGCCGGACTCGGGCCTCGACCCGTCGTCCGAGGAGACGCGCGCGGTGCCGGTGGTTCGCTCGCCCGCGCCTGCCAGGGCGCGCCCGCCGGCGCCGCGCGCTCGGCCGGCGCCGGCACGTCGGGTCGAGAGCGCCGGACGCCGGCGCGGAAGTGCCTCGCGCTTTGCGATGCTCGCGCTGGGGCTGCTGCTGCTGTTCGCCGCGGGCGCAGCGGCCGCTCTGCTTCCCGGGGCGACGGTCGTGGTCGACCCCGTCACAAAGTCCGTGGGTCCGGTGGCGTACGTGATCGACTCGGTCGCCGTCCAGCATGTGACCGGCGACCTGAGCCAGACCGTGTCCGGCAAGGCAACCGGCGACCACGTCGAGCGTGCGACGGCGAGCGGGAGCGTGGTCTTCCAGAGCGGCAACCCCGGCCGCTGCCGCGTGGCGAAGGGAACCATCGTCAGCGCCGGCGATGTCACGTTCGCCACCGTCGAGACGATCGTCGTGCCGGAGGGCAAGTTCACCGGACGAGGCGTGCAGCCCGGCGCCGCCGCGGTGGGCATCGGCGCAGTGGATCCCGGTCCCGCCGGCAACGTGGCCGCCGGTGCCATCGACACGATCCGCGACGCCCAGATCCGGTTCTGCCTGACCGGCTTCGTCGGAACCGTCTCGCGGCTGGTGAACAACCCGAAGCCGACCACCGGCGGCGCGGAGAACCATCAGCCGGAGATCCTGCAGGCTGACGTGGACGCCGCCGTCAGCCAGCTGCGGGCCACGCTGCTGGATGCGCTCACCACCACGCTCAAAGCCCGTTCCGCGGACCTGCTGGTGGTTCCCTCGCCGAAGCCCGAGCAGCCGTCGATCACCGTCCCCGACGGGCTGGTCGGCAAGCGCGGCGACGCCTCGTTCAAGCTGAGCGGGACGCTGAGCTTCGACCGCGCCGCGGTGCCCCGCGCGGACGTGCTGGCGGCGGCCCGCGATCGCCTGCTGTCCGACACCGGCCGTCTGCCGGCGGGCACGACCTGGCTTACCGACAGCGTCCGCGTGGACCTCGGCGCGGTGGCGGGCGGCGGGAACGGTGTGAGCGTGCCGGCAAACGTGACCGCCAGTGCCGCTCCCGAGCTGGATGTCGCCGCCATCCGTCGCCGGATCGTGGGGCTGACCGCCGCGGAAGCGGAGGCCGCGCTGGCCGACATCGGTCACGTGCGCGTCGACCTATGGCCCGGCTGGGTCGAGCGCGTGCCCAGCATGAGCTGGCGCGTGGACGTCGAGCTCCACCAGGCGGGAGCGGACGCGTCCGCCGTCCCGTCGGCGTCGTAATGCGTATCCTTGCGCTCGATCACGGGACGCGTCGCATCGGAGTCGCCGTCGCCGATACCGAGACGGGGATCGCGTTCACCCGGCCGGCGCTTCGCGGCCGCGGGCTCGAGCGCGATGCGGAGGCGACCGTGGGCTTGGCGCGTGACGAGGGTGTCGAGCTGGTGGTGCTCGGGCTGCCGCTCAACATGGACGGCAGCGAGGGCCACCAGGCGGCCCTCGTGCGTCGTTTCGGCGAGCGGCTTGCCATGGCGGGGGTTCGCATCGAGTACGCCGACGAGCGGCTGAGCAGCTGGGAGGCCGGCGAGCGCATCGCGGCCAGCGGCCGTCGCTCCACGCGGCGAGGCGGCGAGATCGACTCGACGGCAGCGCAGATCGTGCTGCAGCAATACCTGGACGATCGCAAGGAGGCTGGATGACCCGACGACCGCCGCGCGACCTCGAGGAACGTCGCAACTCGCGGATCCGGAAGCTCCGCGAGCAGCGCGAGGCGCCACTGCGCGGTCGCCGCCGTTTCCAGCCGGTGGTGCTGGTGGCGTGGTTCGCCGCGGTGGCGGCCATCGCGGCCATCGTCATCTTCCTGGGCTTCCTTGCCTTCGCCCCGCGGCTGATGGCGTGGGTGGAGGCCAATCCCGGCGCCATCGAGCACGGCGTGGTGCGCAACTTCGTGGAGTGGTACCAGCCGCAGGACCTGAGTGACGCGCCCAAGGGCAGCGACGGCGGCCGGGTCACCGTCACCGTCCCTCCCGGCGCCAGCGACGCGCAGATCGGTCACCTCCTCTTTCAGAAGGGGGTCATCAGCAGCGAGCTCGCCTTCCAGTGGGCCGTGCTGCAGGCGCAGCGCAGCGGGAACCTGCAGGCAGGCGTGTACGACCTCTCGCCGTCGCTGAAGCCCTCCGAGATCGTGGCCGCGCTGCGGCAGGAAGCCGGGCCCGAGGTGACGGTCACCCTGCGCGAGGGGTGGCGGCTCGAGCAGATCGTCGGGTACCTGGCCAAGACCAGGCTGACCATGAACATCGACGAGTTCGCCAGGCTGGTCAAGGATCCGCCGGCCGACCTCCTGGCGAAGTACGCCTTCTTCAAGGACCTGCCCGTCGGCCGCGACCTCGAGGGGTACATCTATCCGGATACCTATCGGCTGGACGGCAACTCGTCGGCGCGCGTGGTGCTGGAGCGCTTCCTGGATGCATTCGAGGCCAAGCTCACCCCGCAGATCACCGACGGCCTCGCAAAGCAGGGCATCACGCTCGACGACGCGGTCAAGATCGCCAGCATCGTGGAGCGAGAGGCGGTGCTGGACAAGGAGCGGCCGCTGATCGCCGGCGTCTACATCAACCGACTCAAGCACCCGGACAACGGGATCACCAATGGCGTGCTGAACGCAGACCCGACCCTGCAGTACGGGCTGGCCACGCAGCAGCACGGCAGCGCCAAGCTCTCGGAGTGGGGCAGCATCGACTGGTGGCCGCCGCTGCCCGACGCGGGCGGCAAGATCGAGCTTTCCAAGGCGCTGGCGGGCTATCAGACGTACCTGCGCCCCGGCCTGCCGCCCACACCGATCGCGGCCCCGCGCGCCTCGTCGCTCGCGGCGGTTGCCGCGCCGAAGGGCGACTACCTGTTCTTCGTGGCGGGCTGCCCCAACGGCACCCGCGACGGGTCGCACTACTTCGCCGCGACGCTGCCGCAGCACAACGCGAACATCGCCAAGGCCAAGCAGGAGTGCGCCGGCGCGTGACCGTGGCACTCGGCAGTCGAGTCGATCGCGCGCGAGCCCTGCTCGACGCGCACGCGCTCGAGGCGCTGGTAGTCAGCCGCAACGCCACCAAGCGCTACCTGTCCGGCTTCGTCATCGCGCGCGGCGACGAGGCGACCTCCGGCTTCAGCGGGACGCTGCTGCTGATGCGCGACTCTGCCGTGCTGCTCGCCGATGCGCGCTACGTCGAGCAGGGGCAGCGCGAAGCGGCCGGCTGGGACGTGCGTCGCACGACGGGAGCGTTCGGCGAGGCGCTTGCGCCGCTCCTGCCCCGCGGGCGCGTCGGCCTCGAGGCGCGCGTCGTCTCGCATGCCGATTGGTCGGCCCTCGCCGCTGCGGCCGACGGCTGCGAGCTGGTGCCGGTCGACGAGCCACTCAACGCGCTGCGAGTCGTGAAGGACGAGGCGGAGCTCGACGCGCTGCAGCGCGCCTGCGCGGCGTCCGACGCCTGCTTCGCCCACCTGGTCGGGCGCGTCGGCGCGGGCGTCTCGGAACGCGAGGTGGCGCGCTGGATCGAGGACTTCCTGCGTGACGCGAGCGACGACGGGATCGCCTTCGAGCCGCTGGTGCTGATCGGCGCGCGAGCGGCCATGCCGCATGGCCGGCCGGGCCACGCGAGGCTCCAGCCGGGTCAGCCGCTGCTCGCCGACTTCGGATGCCAGGTCGACGGCTATCGTTCGGACATGACGCGCACCGTCTTCTGCGCTCGGGCATCCGAGCGCGACCGAGAGCTGTACGACAGGGTGGCTGCGGCCCAGATGGCCGCGTATGATGCGCTGCGCCCGGGCGTGAGCGGTGAATCGGTCGACCGCGCCGCGCGCGACGTCATGGAGCGGGCGGGGCTCGGGGACGCGTTCAGCCATGGGCTGGGGCACGGCATCGGCCTGGAGACCCACGAGGCGCCGATGCTGCTGCACCACCGCCAGCCCCTGGCGGCGGGCACGGTGTTCACGCTCGAGCCGGGAGCCTATCTCCCCGGCGAGGTCGGAATTCGAATCGAGGACGACGTCGTGCTCGTCGAGAACGGGGCGCGCTGGCTCACCCGCGCGCCGCGCGAGCTGCTCGTCGTATGACGTCGCGAGCCCCAGGGAGGCATCTGCAGTGATCAGCACCGGCGACATCAAGAAGGGCGTCATCATCGAGCTGGACGGCCAGCTGATGAAGGTGCTCGACTGGAGCCACATCAAGATGGCCCGCGGATCGGCCCAGGTGCGGATGAAGCTGCAGAACGTGCGCAAGGGCGACATCGTGGAGCGGACCTTCCAGGCGGGGACGCGCTGGCCGCGAGCCCGGGTCGAGCAGCGCAAGGTGCAGTACCTCTACAACGACGGCGACGCCTACCACTTCATGGACAACGAGACGTACGACCAGTTCGCGGTGCCTGCCGCGCTGCTCGGCGACGACGCGAAGTACCTGCTCGAGAACACCGAGGTCTTCGTCAGCAACTACGAGAACGAGATCCTGGGCGTGGACCTGCCGGTCACCGTCGACCTTCGCGTGACCTCCACCGAGCCGGGCTTCGCGGGCGACACCGCGACCGGCGCCAAGAAGAACGCCACGGTGGAGACGGGACTGGTGGTGCAGGTGCCGTTGTTCGTGAACGAGGGCGACGTGCTGCGCGTCGACACGCGCAGCGGCGAGTACGTCACCCGCGTGCAGTAGGCCGGCGGACCGATGCGGATCGTGACGCGTCCGACCTGCCCGTGGAGCGGCCGTGGCTGACCAGCCCACGCTGTGGGAGGCTGCGCCGCTCGCGCCGCGCATCCTTCGCGTCAGCGACCTCAACCGCCGCGTGCGCGCGCTGCTCGACGGGGATGCCGCGCTCGCCGACGTGTGGGTCGAGGGGGAGGTCAGCCAGCCGTCGTTTCCCGCCTCCGGGCACTGCTTCTTCACGCTGAAGGACGGCGCGTCCCAGATTCGCGCGGTGATGTTCCGCGAGGAGCTGGCGCGCGCCGTCATTCGTCCGCAGCACGGCGCGCAGGTGATCGTGCACGGCCGCGTGCGGGCCTACGAGCCACAGGGCATCTATCAGCTGTACGCCTACGAGCTGACGCCGGCCGGCGCCGGGGATCTCAACGCCCGCTACGAGGCGCTGCGCCAGAAGCTCGCGGCAGAGGGACTCTTCGACGCGGCACGCAAGCGGCAGCTTCCGCGCTGGCCGCGCCGCATCGGCGTGGTCACCTCCCCGGTCGGCGCCGTGTGGCGCGACATCGCCAACGTGATGCGCCGGCGGTACCCGCTCGTCGAGCTCGTCCTCTCGCCGTCGCTGGTGCAGGGCTCGACAGCCGCGCCGGCCATCGTGCGCGCGCTGCGCCGCCTGTACGCCGACGCGTCGCTCGACATCGTCATCCTGGCCCGCGGCGGCGGCTCGCTGGAGGACCTGTGGCCGTTCAACGACGAGAGCGTGGTCCGCTGCGTCCTGGATGCGCCCGTCCCCGTGGTGGTGGGGGTGGGCCACGAGAGCGACGTCACGCTGGCCGACTTCGCGGCCGACCTTCGCGCCCCCACGCCCAGCGCGGCCGCCGAGCTGGCGGTGCCGGATGCGTCGCAGCTGCTCAACATCGTCGGGCGATTGCGCGAGCGAGCGTCCGCGGCGCTGCTGGGCCGCGTCGGCGCGGGAGCGCCGCAGCCTGGAAGCGGAGGGCCGCGCCCTGGCGGCGCACGCGCCGAGCTTCGCGGCCGCGCGTCAGCAGGCCGCCGAGCTGGTGGATCGCGCCGAGCGCGCGGTCCAGGGCCGTCTGGTTCGGGAGCGGGCGAGCCTGGACGGCATGCACGGCGCGCTGCGGGCGCTGGGTCCGCGGGCCACTCTCGAGCGCGGCTACGCGGTGGCTCGGCTGAACGGCGGCGCGATCATCAGGTCGGCGAGCGAGGCGCGCGTCGGCGACGCGCTCGAGGTGGTCGTCGCGCACGGCCTCCTCGGAACCCGCGTCGAACGCCTGGTCGCCGACGGGGACGACCTCCTGTGAGCGAGTCGCTGCCGCCCAGCGACGAGGAGCTGCGCGCCCGCCCATTCGACGAGCTGGTGCTCGAGCTGCAGCGCATCGTTCAGCAGCTGGAGGCGGGGAGCGTGGGACTCGAGGAGAGCATCGCGCTCTATCGCGAGGGCCTGCGGCTGCACGCCGCCTGCGAGGCACGCCTGCGCGAGGCGGAGCTGCGGATCACCGAGCTGGGACGGGGCGCACGGCGGGCGGGCGAGAGCGAGGCCGACGACCCGGCAAGCTGAGCGCGGTCGGTTTGGCACGCGCTCTGCGCGTGCGTGCAGTGCGGGCGCCGCCCGCGCTCCCCGTTGCCACCAGGGACCACACGGTTCGGCGCGTCCGCTGACAAATCGCAGCAGGGGAGCGCAATGAGCCAACCACTGGGTGATCGCCGCTGGGCGATCGCGGAAGGCTGGATCCCGCCGTACAGCAACGGGCCGGAGCCGCAGATGACGAGTCACGAGACCGCGTGTCTGCTCAACGTCGGCGACCAGGAGGCACACGTTCGCATCACGGTCTACTTCTCCGACCGTGAACCGGCCGGACCGTACGCCGTGACCGTGCCCGCGCGCCGTACGCGGCACGTGCGATTCAACGACTTCGACGACCCGGAACCGATCCCGCGGGCGACGGACTACTCCAGCGTCATCGAGTCCGACGTCCCGATCGTCGTCCAGCACACGCGGCTCGACTCCCGCCAGGCCGCAAACGCGCTCCTCACCACCATCGCCTTTCCCGGAGGTGCTTCATGACCGATGTCAGCGATTACCTGCTCGAGCGGCTGCACGCGTGGGGCATGCGCCGGATCTACGGCTACCCCGGCGACGGCATCAACGGGATCATGGGCGCGCTCGATCGCGCAAGCGAACGCGATCGACTTCATGCAGGTGCGCCACGAGGAGATGGCGGCCTTCATGGCCTGCGCGCACGCCAAGTTCACCGGCGAGGTCGGCGTCTGCCTGGCGACCTCCGGCCCGGGCGCGATCCACCTCCTCAACGGCCTGTACGACGCCAAGATGGATCACCAGCCGGTGGTCGCGATCGTCGGTCAGCAGGCGCGCTCGGCGCTCGGCGGTCGCTACCAGCAGGAAGTCGACCTCACCACCCTGTTCAAGGACGTCGCGCACGAGTACGTCGAGCATGGCTGACCGTCCCGGCGCAGATGCGCCACGTCGTCGACCGCGCGGTGCGCATCGCGCACGACCAGCGCACGGTGACCTGCGATCATCGTGCCGAACGACCTGCAGGACGATGGACGCCGTGGACGAGCCGCCGCGCGTCCACGGCACGGTGCCATCCGGCGTCGGCTACTCAGCGCGCCGCATCGGTCCCGGCGGACGGACGAGCTGCAGCGCGCGGCCGAGGTGCTCAACGCGGGCAAGCAAGGTCGCGATGCTGGTCGGCGCGGGCGCGCTCGACGCCGCCGACGGAGGTGATCGAAGTCGCCGAGCGTGCTCGGCGCCGGCGTGGCGAAGGCGCTGCTCGGCAAGGCGGCGCGTGCCGGACGACGCTGCCGTATCGTGACCGGGTCCATCGGCCTGCTCGGAACGCAGCCCGAGCTGGGACGATGATGAACGACTGCGACACGCTGCTGATGGTCGGCTCGAGCTTCCCGTACTCGCGAGTTCCTGCCGCAGCGAGGGACAGGCGCGCGGCGTGCAGATCGACATCGACGGCGCGGATGCTCGAGCCTCCGCTACCCGATGGAGGTGAACCTCGTCGGCGACAGCGCGCGCGACGCTGCGGGCGCTCCTGCCGCTGCTCAAGCGCAAGGAGGACCGCTCGTGGCGCGAGAAGATCGAGGGGAAGATCGCGCGACTGGTGGGAGCTGATGCGAGGACGCGCGCGATGGACGAGCGCGAACCCGATCAACCCGCAGCGCGTCTTCTAGGAGCTCTCGCCGCGGCTGCCCGACGGAGCGCATCCTCACCTCCGATTCCGGCTCGTCGGCGAACTGGTACGCGCGCGACCTCAAGATCCGCGCGCGGGATGATGGCATCGCTGTCGGGCAACCTCGCGACGATGGGGCCCGGCGTGCCCTACGCGATCGCGGCGAAGTTCGCCCATCCGGATCGCGTCGGTGATCGCGCTGCGTCGGCGACGGCGCGATGCAGATGAACGGCATCAACGAGCTGATCACCATCGCCAAGTACTGGAAGCGCTGGGCCGACCCGCGGCTGGTCGATCTGCGTGCTCAACAACCACGACCTGAACCAGGTGACCTGGGAGCAGCGCGTGATGAGGGCGACCCGAAGTTCGAGGCTCGCCAGGACGCTGCCCGACTTCCCCTACGCGCGCTACGCCGAGCTGCTCGGCCTCGGCGGGCATCCGCGTCGACGACCCGGACGACATCGCGGCGAGCCTGGGACGCGCGCGCTTCGCGGCCGACCGGCCGGTCGTGATCGAGGCGCATCACCGACCCCGACGTGCCGCCGCTGCCGCCGCACATCACGCTTCAAGCAGGCGCGCCACTTCATGTTCAGCATGGTCCGGCGACGAAGACCTGATCGGCGTGGTGAAGCAGGCCATCAAGCAGTTCGCTGAAGGAGTGCTGCCGCGATGACGCCCTCCTGACCGATGCGGCCGCCGCTCGGCGGCCGAGCGGGCGGGGTCGCGGTCGAACGGCTCGACGTCAGCGTCTACCGCATCCCGACCGACGCGCCGGAGTCCGACGGCACGCTCGAGTGGGACGTCGACGACGCATGGTCCTGGTGGAGGCCGTCGCGGGCGACCAGGTCGGGCTCGGCTACACCTACACCGATACCGCCAGCGGCGCTGCTCATCCGCGAGCATGCTCGCCGAGCAGGTGGTCGGGACGCGATGCGCTCGACATCCCCGCGGCGCTGGGAGGCGATGGTCGGCGGCGATCCGCAATCTCGGCCGGCCGGGCATCGTGCGCGATGGCGATCGCCGCGGTCGACACCGCGCTGTGGGATCTCAAGGCGCGCCTGCTCGACGTGCTCGCTGGTCGCACTGCTCGGCGCGGCGCGCGACGCGGTCGCCGGTCTACGGCAGCGGCGGCTTCACCTCCTACGACGACGATCGGCTGCGCCGAGCAGCTCGGCGGCTGGGCGGCCGACGGGCATGACGCGGGTCAAGATGAAGGTCGGCCGCGACCCCGCGCGACGATCCGCGGCGCGTCGCGCGTGGCGCGCGAGGCGATCGGCGACGAGGCGGCGCTCTTCGTCGACGCCAACGGCGCATACACGCGCAAGCAGGCGCTGGCCTTCGCCGACGCCTTCGCCGGACTGCGGCGTCGACTGGTTCGAGGAGCCGGTCACCTCCGACGACCTCGACGGGCTGCGCCTGATGCGCGACCGCGCCCCGGCGGGGATGGACATCGCGGCCGGCGAGTACGGCTACGACCTGCCCTACTTCCGGCGGATGCTCGAGGCCGGGCGGTGGACGTGCTGCAGGCCGATGCGACGCGCTGCGCCGGCATCACCGGCTTCCTGCGCGTGGCGGCGCTCTGTGCCGGCGCGCTCGCTGCCGCTGTCGTCGCACTGCGCGCCGGCGCTCCATCTGCACGTCGCTGCGCCGCGCCGAACGTGGTGCATGTCGAGTACTTCCACGACCAGTGCGCATCGAGCAGATGCTCTTCGACGGCGTGCGCGGCCGCGCGACGGGGTGCTGCGTCCCGACCGCAGCCGGCCGGGCATCGGGCTGGAGCTGCGGCGCGCCGACGCGCGTGCGCTTCGAGGTGGCGGCATGAGCGCAAATGGCCGTCCGCCCCGCCGAGTTCCATCACGCGCAATGGCCGGCAGCGGGCCTGAGGTGGACGCCAGGGCCCTGGCCATCGACCTCCTGCAACGAGGTGCGACGGCGAGGTCCGCTTCGACGCCGGCAGTCGCGCGCGCTCTACGCCACCGACGCCTCGAACTACCGGCAGGTGCCGATCGGCGTCGTGGTGCCGCGCAGCACGGAGGCGGCCGAGCGGGCGATCGCGGTCTGCCGCGACGCACGGCGCGCCGCTGCTCACCCGCGGCGGCGGCACGAGCCTCGCCGGCCAGTGCTGCAACGTGGCCGTCGTCATCGACTTCAGCAAGTACGTCAACCGCATCGTCGAGCTCGACGCGCAGCGCAGGCGCGCGCGCGTCGAGCCGGGCATCGTGCTCGACGAGCTGCGCGACGCAGGCGGAGCGGCATCGGCCTGACCTTCGGACCGGATCCGGCGACGCACAACCACTGCACGCTCGGCGGGATGATCGGCAACAATTCGCTGCGGCGTGCACTCGGTGATGGCCGGCAAGACCGTCGACAACGTCGATCGCGCTGGACATGCTGACCTACGACGGGCTGCGGCTGCGCGTCGGGCGCGACGCGCGACGAGGAGCTGCGAGCGCATCATCGCCGAGGGCGGGCCGCGCGCGGCGAGATCTACCGCGCGGCTGCGTGACCTGCGCGACCGCTACGCCGACGAGATCCGCGCGCGCTATCCCGACATCCCGCGCCGCGTCTCCGGCTACAACCTGCCCTGGCTGCTGCCCGAGAACGGCTTCAACGTCGCTCGGGCGCTGGTCGGCACCGAAGGCACCTGCGTCACCATCCTCGAGGCCGACGCTGCAGCTGGTCGACAGCCCGCCCGGGCCGCGTCGCTGCTGGTGCTCGGCTATCCACGACGTGTATCGAGGCCGGCGACCACGTCCCGGCCGATCATGCGAGCACGGGCCGCATCGGGCTGCGAAGGCATCGACGACCGGCTGATCGACGACATGAAAGCACAAGGGCCTGCACCCGCAAGACGTGAAGCTGCTGCCCGACGGGCAACGGCTGGCTGCTGGTCGAATTCGGCGGCGCAGACCGGCGACGAATCCGACGCGCAGGGCGCACGAGCTTCATGGACGCGCTGCGGAAGCGGCGAGCGACTCGCCGGCGATGAAACTCTTCGACCGACCGAGCGCAGGAGCGCGGCGTCTGGGAGGTGCGCGAGTCGGGCCTCGGCGCGACGGCGCATCGTGCCCGGGCAAGCCGACCACCTGGCCCGGCTGGGAGGACTCCGCCGTCCCGCCCGAGCGGCTCGGGCGACTACCTGCGCGATCTCCGCGCGCTGCTCGATCAGCTACGGCTACGACGGCTCGACCTCTACGGCCACTTCGGCCAGGGCTGCGTGCACTGCGCGCATCGACTTCGACCTCGTCACGGCGCGACGGGCATGCGCGACAGTACCGCGCGCTTCATCGACGAGGCCGCCGACCTGGTCGTGCGCTACGGCGGCTCGCTCTCCGGCGAGCACGGCGACGGCCAGGCGCGCGGCGAGCTGCTGCCGAAGATGTACGGCGAGCGAGCTGATGCAGCGCGTTCGGCGAGTTCAAGGCGATCTGGGACCCGGCAATGGCAGCATGAACCCCGGCAAGGTGGTCGATGCCGTACCGGATCGACTGCAGAACCTGCGCCTCGGCGACCGACTACAATCCGCCGAGCCCGTCAGACGCACTTCGCCTTCCCGACCGACGAGCGGCAGCGTTCGCGCCACGCCGCGCTTGCGCTGCGTGGGCGTCGGCAAGTGCCGCCGCCACGAGCGGCGGCACGATGTGCCCGAGCTACATGGTCACCCGCGAGGAGAAGCACTCCACGCGCGGCCGGGCGCACCTGCTGTTCGAGATGCTGCAACGGCGACGAGCTCAGCGACGGCTGGCGCAACGACGACGTGCACGAGGCGCTCGACCTGTGCCTCGCCTGCAAGGGCTGCAAGGGCGACTGCCCGGTCAACGTCGACATGGCGACCTACAAGGCGGAGTTCCTACTCGCACTACTACGACGGCCGGCTGCGGCCGCGCGCCGCCTACGCGATGGGCCTGATCGACTGGTGGGCGCGGGCTGGCGCGCGAAGGCGCCGCGGCTGGTCAACGCGGTCGCTCACGCACCGCTGCTGTGCGGCGTCTTGCCAAGCGGATGGCGGGCGTGGCATCCGCGCGCGCCGACTGCCGCGCGTTCGCGCAGCAGCACCTTCCGCGAGCGCTTCGCGGAGCGACCTCCACGCGGCCGATGCCGTCGCGGCCCGCAGGTCATTCTCTGGCCCGACACCTTCAACAACTACTTCCATCCCGAGACGGCGGCAGGCGGCGGTCGAGGTGCTGGAGGCGGCGGGCTACCGGGTCACGATCCCGGCAGCGACGCTGTGTTGCGGCCGGCCCGCTGTACGACTGGGGCATGCTGGACCTCGCCCAGCGCCTGTTGAACCAGGTGCTGCGCGAGCTGCGGCCGCAAGATCCGTGCCGGCGTCCCGCTGGTCGGCCTGGAGCCGAGTTGCGTGAGCGTCTTCCGCGACGAGCTTGTCAACCTGTGGCCCAACCGAGCGGATGCGCGGCGCCTGTCGCAGCAGACCTTTGTGCTGAGCGAGTTCTTGCAGCGCGCCGACGGATGGACGCCGCCACACGTCGAGGGGAGAGCGGTGGTGCAGGCGCACTGTCACCAACGTTCCGTGATCGGCTTCGACCCGGAGGCTGCCATCCTCAGCGCAACGGGGCTGGACTGGCGCGCTCCGGAGGCGAGCTGCTGCGGAATGGCCGGAGCCTTCGGTTTCGAGGCGGGCGAGCATCACGACGTTGCGATGGCGGCCGGAGAACGCAACCTGCTGCCCGCGCTGCGCCGAGCGGCCGAGGACGAGATCGTGATCGCGGATGGCTTCAGCTGCCGCGAGCAGATCGCCCAGGGAACCGGGAGGCAGGCGGTGCACCTGGCGGAGGTGCTCCAGCGCGGGCTCCATGCGAAGGCGTGACGTCGCGCTCGCGGCGGGCCTCGCGACGAGGGTCGGAAGTCGCCCGTCTATACTCCAGCTTCGCATCCCGACGACCTCCAGGAGCAGCGCTTGGCCATCCTCGACGACCTGAACGATCCCGCCGAGCTCCGGCGCATGACCGATGCGGAGCTCGACCAGCTTGCGGTCGAGCTGCGCCAGAAGATGATTCGCACCGTCTCCAAGACCGGCGGCCACCTCGCCAGCTCCCTGGGCGCGGTCGAGATCGCGATCGCGCTGCACCGCGTGATGGATTCGCCGCGCGACCGGATCGTGTGGGACACCGGGCACCAGGCGTATGCGCACAAGCTGCTCACCGGCCGAGCCGCGCGCTTCGACACCCTTCGCCAGCTCGACGGCGTGGGCGGATTCCCGCGCCGCGGCGAGAGCGAGCACGACGTCTTCGACGGCGGGCACGCCGGGACCGGGGTCAGCATCGGCATCGGGCTCGCGGCGGCGCGCGATCTGGCGGCGAGCGGCGACCCCGGCCGCGACCAGCGCATCGCCGTATGCGTCGGCGACGCCGCGCTGCAGAGCGGGCTGACCATGGAGGCCCTCAACCACCTCGGGCACACGCGGCACCCGCTGCTCATCGTGCTCAACGACAACGAGATGAGCATCAGTCCCTCCGTCGGCGGGCTTTCGACGAGCCTCAACAAGCTGCGTTTGACGAAGGCGTACCAGGAGACCAAGTCGCTCACCAAGGACGTCCTGGCGCACGTCCCGGTGGTCGGCCGCCCCATCTTCGACGCGCTGGCGTTCACCAAGGAGGGGCTGAAGCGGAGCTGGGCCAAGGTGGGCTTCTTCGAGGACATGGGGCTGACCTACATCGGCGTCCTGGACGGCCATCATCGGCGCGAGCTGGAGGACGTCTTCGAGCGCGCATTCGGCCTGGGAGCGCCGGTGATCGTGCACGTGAAGACCGTCAAGGGCCGCGGCTACGCTCCCGCCGAGGCCGACTCGATCTCGTTCCACGGCGCGTCGCTGCCGCCGATCGACCTGTGCCTGATCGATCCCACCGAGGAGCCGCTGCAGACCGATTCGCTGAGCCGCCGCAAGCCAAAGACGTACACCCAGACCTTCGTCGAGGAGGTGGTGCGCCTCGCGGCGGACGACGAGCGGATCTGCGCCGTCACCGCCGGGATGCCCACCGGAACGGGCCTGACGCGGTTCGAGGAGCGCTTCCCGAGCCGCTTCTTCGACGTCGGCATCGCCGAGGAGCACGCGGTCACGCTCTCGGCCGGCCTGGCGCTGGCGGGCAAGCGACCGATCATCTCGCTCTACTCGACCTTCAGCCAGCGCGCCTACGACCAGCTGGTCCACGACGTCTGCCAGAACGACCTGCCGGTCCTGCTCGCCATCGACCGCGCCGGGCTCGTCGGCGAGGACGGGACGTCGCACCAGGGCATGTTCACGCTGCCGGCCCAGCGCGCGCTGCCGAACCTCGTCATCGGGTCACCTCGCGACGAGCAGGAGCTGCGGGACATGGTCGTCACCGCGTTGTCGCACGACGGGCCCATGACGCTGCACTTCCCCCGTGACGCCGGCGCCGACCTTCCGGATCGAGAGGGCCAGCGCATCGAGATCGGTCGCGCCGAGGTGCTGACCGAGGGCGCCGACCTGCTGCTCGTCGGCTTCGGCCCCATCGTCCAGCGGCTGGTCGCCGCCGCGACGGAGCTCGAGGCCGACTTCGGCGTCTCGTCGACCGTCGTCAACGCGCGCTGGGCGAAGCCGATCGACGAGGCGCTGCTGGCGTCGCACGCGCGCGGGAAGCGGCTGGTGGTGACGGCCGAGGAGTCGGCGGCGATGGGCGGCTTCGGCGACGGCGTGCTCGACGCCCTCAACCGCGCCGACGTCCGCGTCCCGCTGCTCAAGATCGCGCTTGCCGAGGGCTTCGTGCATCACGGCTCGGTGGACGATTTGCGCCGGCAGCAGCGAATCGACGTGCCGGGGATCGTCGGGCAGATCCGGGAGCGCCTGTCGCGCCTCGACGTCCCGCTCGAGCCCGCGGCCAAGCGCCGCAAGGTGAGCGCCGCGTAACATCGCGGCGTGCCGCGCACCCGTCTCGATCAGCTGCTCGTCGAGCGCGGACTGGCGACCTCTCGCACGCAGGCGCAGGCGCTCATCCTGGCCGGCCAGGTCGACCTGGGAGGAGCGCCGAGCCGGGCGCTGAAGCCGGGGCAGCTGGTTGCCGCCGACGCATCGGTCGCGCTCGTCGAACGCCCGCAATGGGCGAGCCGAGCCGGCGCCAAGCTCGCATCGGCCCTCGAGGCGTTCGAGGTCGACCCGTCGGGACTGGTCTGTCTCGACGCGGGCGCCTCGACCGGCGGCTTCACCGACGTCCTCCTGCAGCGGGGCGCCCGTATGGTGTACGCCGTCGACGTCGGACGCGCGCAGCTCGTCGACCGGCTGCGACGCGACCCTCGCGTGGTGAGCATGGAGCGCACCAACCTGCGGGAGCTTCTCTCGCTGCCGGACCCGATCGACCTCGCCACGCTCGACCTCTCGTTCATCTCGCTCCGTCTGGTGCTCCCGAGCGTCCGCCGTCTGCTGGCCGATGCGGGGCGCGCCGTCGCCCTCGTCAAGCCACAGTTCGAGGCGGGCCGCGAAGCGGTGCCGCGCGGCGGCGTGGTGCGCGACCCGGCGGTCCATCGGGAGGTGCTGCTGCGATTCGGAGAGGACGCGCGGGCCGCCGGGTTCGCGCCGACGCGCCTGATCCGCTCGCCGGTGATCGGCATGCAGGGGAACGTCGAGTTCCTCGCGCTGCTCGAGCGCGGAACCCAGGCGCCCGCCACGTGGGGAGAGCTGGTGGGCACGCTGGGGCTCGGCTGACGGGCCGGCGACCTCATCGGGCAGCGGCTCGTACCACGCGCGTATTACGATGCGGCCCGTGAAGAAGCGTGCGCGCGAGAGCGGGCCGGTCGAGCAGCTGAGCGCCTTCGGCGGACTCGAGCCGGTCGAGCTGCCCGCGCCGGAGCCCTCGCCCGACACGATGCGCCAGATCGTCAGCCTGCGCATGCCCGACGCGCTCCTGGAACGCGTCGAGGCCACCGCGCGCAGTCGCGGCGTGAGCCCCTCGAGCCTCATGCGCGCGCTGATCGCCGCGGGCCTCGATCGCAGCTACGCGGCATTGACCGATTCGGACGTGGCGACCGAGCTCAGCGGGCTGCGACGTCAGCTCGAGGCGATCGCCGCTCGGCTCGGCGCGGATGCGGCCCCGGAGCCGCCGGCGTGACGTTGCAGCCCTCGCGAATCGGCTTCGTCTTCAACCCGACCAACCCCGAGGCGCCGGCCGTGCTGGCGCGCGGTCACGCGTGGTGCCAGGCGAACGGGATCGACGCCTGGGACGGCGAGGCGGAGGATGCGGCACACGTCGCTCACGAGGCGGAGACGAGCGGCCTCGTCTGCGTCCTCGGCGGCGACGGTACGTTCCTGCGCGCAGCGCGTTCACTCGACGGCGCCGCGGTCCCGGCGCTCGGCGTCAACCTGGGGCGGGTCGGCTTCCTGGCCAAGGTGGAGCCGGCCGACCTGGAGCGCGCGCTGGACCAGGTGCGGGACGGGGACTTCTCCATCGAGGAGCGCCTGCGGATCGAGGCCCGGATCAGCCGCGGCGATGGCACGCGCGAGGAGCACCACTGCCTCAACGAGGTCGTGGTCGCCCGTGGCAGCAGGGTTCGGATGATCCAGCTCGAGGTGGAGGTCAGCGGGAGCCACCTCGCCACGTATGTGGCGGACGGCGTGGTCGTCGCGACGCCGACCGGCTCGACCGCCTACTCGTTCAGTGCCGGCGGGTCCATCCTCGACCCGCGCCTGCGCAACATGATCATCACCCCGGTCGCGGCGTACCTCTCCCCGTTGCACAGCGTGATCGCGGGCGAGGAGCACGTCGTGCGGCTCACGCTGCGGGCCGCGCCCGCCGGCGCGCTGATCTCGCTCGACGGGCAGGCCGATCTGCCGATGGAGGAGGGCGACTGCGTCGAGGTCACCGCGCTCGAGACCCCGCTGCGGATGGTCGAGCCCGCCGGAAGCACTCCGTTCTACGACCTGCTGCGCACCAAGGCCGGCCTGCTGCCGTATTAGCGCCATGGCCCTCATAGAACTCTCCGTCGAGAACCTCGCCGTCCTGTCGAAGGTGAGGCTTGCGCTCGATTCCGGGTTCACGGTCGTCACCGGCGAGACGGGCGCGGGCAAGTCGCTCATCGTCGACGCGCTCGCCCTCGTGCTCGGTGCCCGCGCCTCCTCGGAGCAGGTCCGTTCGGGCGAGTCCACCGCACGAGTCGCGGCCGTCTTCGACGGGCTGCCCGCGGAGTCGGACGATCCGCTCGGCGACGTCGTCGACGCCGGCGACGGCACGCTGATCGTCCGCCGCGAGATCGGGGCCGACGGACGCTCGGCGGTTCGCGTCAACGATCGGCCGGTGACCGTCGGCGCGCTGGCCGCGCTGGGCGGCCGGCTCGCCGAGATCCACGGGCAGCACGAGCAGCAGCGGCTGCTGCGCGGGGATCGGCAGCTCGAGCTGCTCGACCGCGCGGGCGACCTCGGCGCGCTCCGGTCGCGGGTCGAGGGAGATCATCGTGCCTGGCGTGCCGCGGCCGCGGCCGCGGCCGAGATGATGAGCGACCCTCGCGAGCTTGCGCGCCGCGTGGAGCTGCTCGAGTTCCAGCGCGACGAGATCGCGGCGGCGAACATCGCGCCGGACGAAGACGCCACGCTCGAGGCGCAGGTGAGGGCCGCGCAGCACGCCGAGGAGATCGCGGGGCGCGGCAGCGACGCCATCGCCGCGCTGCGGGGCGAGCGGGGAGCGGCGGAGTCGGCGCACCTCGCCGCGGCCGCTCTGCGCGCGGCAGCGCAGCACGATCTGCGCTTCGCGGCGCTCGCCGAGCGCGCGGCGGGCGTGGCGGCGGAGGCCGAGGAGCTCGGGCGCGACGTCGAGGCCGCCGCAGATTCGGTGGACCTCGACCCGCGTGCGCGAGCCGCGGCGGAGGAGCGCCTCACGCTCATCTACGAGCTGAAGCGGAAGTACGGCGCCACGCTCGACGAGGTGATCGCCTTCGGCCGTGATGCGGCCGCGGAGCTCGCCGCGATCGCCGACCAGGCAGCGTCCCGCGACCGCCTGCGCGCCGAGGAGTCGGCATCGCGGACGAGGCTCGAGCGATCGGCCGCCGAGCTGAGCGCCGCCCGCGCGGCCGCCGCGGAATCCCTCGCCGAACGAGTGAACGCGGAGCTGCCGCCGCTGGGCCTGCCCGCCGGGGCCTTCGGCGTCGCGCTGCAGGTGACCGAGGTGGGGCCGAGCGGGGCCGACCGCGCGGAGTTCACCTTCGCGCCGAACCCGGGCGAGCCGCCACGGCCGTTCGGACGCATCGCCTCCGGCGGCGAGGCGAGCCGCCTGTCGCTGGCCCTCAAGGTCGTGCTGGCTGCGGCGGACGACACGCCGGTCCTCGTCTTCGACGAGGTCGACGCCGGGGTGGGGGGCAGGAACGCCGCCGCGCTGGGCGAGCGTCTGCGAGCGCTGGCGCGTCACCACCAGGTGCTGTGCGTGACCCACCTGCCGCAGCTCGCGGCATACGCCGACCATCACGTCCACGTCGGGAAGCGGGTCGAAGGCGGCCGCACCCATACCGAGCTGCGCACGCTGCGCGGGCCGGAGCGGACCCGTGAGCTGGCCGCCATGCTCGCCGGGGCGGGCGCCGGCGATGAGGCGCAGGCAGCGGCCGAGGCGCTGCTGCGGTCTGCGCGGTGACGCCGCTGGCGAGCGCCATCGACGCGTTCCTGCTGGAGCTGCGGGTCGAGCGCGGGCTGTCGCCGCTCACCGTGGCGGCATATCGCCGCGACCTGGCCCAGTACGCCGAACGCGCCGGCGCCGAGTGGCGCAGCGACCCGGAGCCGGTGCGCGACTTCGTCAATGAGCTGCGCCGCAGCGGACGGCGGCCGAGCACGCAGGCGCGCAAGGTGGCCGCCATTCGCAGCTTCTACGGCTTCGCGCTGCGCGAGGGGCTCATCGAGCGCGACGTGGCGACGCTGCTCGACATGCCGCGTGCGGGCAGCTACCTGCCCGACCTGCTGGACGTGGACCAGGTGATCGCCGTCCTCGAGGCGCCGCCCGCCGACAGCGGCGAGGGCATTCGCGATCGCGCCATCCTGGAGCTGCTCTACGGCTGCGGCCTGCGAGCGAGCGAGCTGACCGGGCTCGACACCGATCGCGTCGACCTGGAGAAGCGGCAGGTGCGAGTCATCGGCAAGGGCAACCGCGAACGTCGGGTACCGATGGGCGACGAGGCGCGTGAGCGCCTGCATCGCTACCTCAGCGGTCCTCGCGTCGAATGGACCGCGCGACGCCCGACGCCGGCGGTGTTCGTCAGCCAGCGAGGGCACCGGCTGGCGCGCGAATCGGTCTACCGGCTTGTGCGGCGCTGGGCGGAAGCGGCAGGGATCTCGTCGAACGTGACGCCGCACACCTTCCGGCACAGCTTCGCCACCCATCTGCTGGAAGGCGGAGCGGACCTGCGCGTGGTCCAGGCGCTCCTTGGCCATGCTAGCATCAGCACCACCCAGCTCTACACGCACCTGACGGGCAGGCGCCTTCGCGAGGTCTACGCGAACGCGCACCCGCGAGCCTGAGCCGAGGAGCAGCGCGCACCATGAGCTACGCCACCAACCTCCTCTCGCGGGGCGAGGAGGTCGTCTTCGAGAGCCGTCAGCACTGGTTCGCGATCATCGCCCAGAGCTGGGCCTTCATCGTCGTCGCGGTTCTGGCGCTGGCGGTCCTGATCTGGTCCACCACATCGGCCCCGACCACCATCCTCAACGTGCTGCAGGTGGTGTCGCTGGTGGTGCTGATCCTGTGCATCGCGCGCATCGGCCTGATGATCTGGGGCTGGCGCAACCAGGAGTACCTCGTCACCACGCGGCGCATCATCAAGTGCGAGGGCGTCTTCAACAAGAACATGGGCGATTCGAGCCTGGAGAAGGTGAACGACGCGCACCTGTCGCAGAGCTTCTTCGGCCGCATCTTCGACTACGGCACGCTCGACATCCTGACTGCCGCCGAGGAGCCCGGCGGGGTCGAGGACTTCCCGATGCTGGCCGATCCGGTCAAGTTCAAGATCGCGATGCTCAACCAGAAGGAGCTCCTGGAGCGGCCCGACCTCGCGCCGCCGCCGCGCTACCAGGGTCGCGAGCAGGCTCCGCCCATGCGCCGCGCGGAGGCGATGCCGCCACGCGCCGGCTCCGACCGCGTCTCGACCGTCGTCCCGACTGCCGCGCCGGCATCCTCGTCCGCTCCCGTCGTGGAAGCGGCTGTCCCGCCACGCTCGAGCGGCGACGAGCTGGCTGCGACGCTCGAGCGGCTTGCCGGCCTGCGCGACAAGGGACTGATCACCAGCGACGAGTACGAGGCCAAGAAGCGCGACATCCTGGAGCGGATGTAGGTGCCCCAGGCTCACCTCGGCGCGCTGCCCGACGGAATCTACGGGGAGGAGCTCGAGCATCGGATCGACGCGGCGGCGGCCGCGATCAGCGCGGCCCTGTCAGCGGAGCCGGCGCTCGCCCAGCCGCGCGTGGCGTTCGTCCTCGGCTCCGGCCTGGGAGACGTGGTCGATCTGCTGGATCCGAGGCCGAGGGTGGAGCTGCCCTACGCCGACATCCCGTTCGTGCCCGCCGCGGCCGTGGAGGGACACGCCGGGACGCTGGTCGCGGGGACCGCGCACGGGGTCCCGATGGTGGTGCTCTCCGGACGCGCGCATCCCTACGAGGGACACACCCAGCGCGAGGTGACGATCCTCCTTCGCGCCTGCCTGCTGCTCGGCGTCGAGACGGTGGTGCTCACCAATGCCGCCGGCGGCGCTGAACCCCGGCTTCGAGCCCGGTGACGTGATGCTCATCGCCGACGTGATCAACCTGTCGGGCGAGAACCCGCTGCTGGGTCCCAATCTCGACCGCTTCGGCCCCCGCTTTCCGGCCATGGCGGACGCATTCGACCCTGCCCTGCGCGCCGCCGCGCGCCGTGCGGCGGACGCGACGGGCGTGGGACTGCGCGACGGCGTGTACCTCATGTTGAGCGGCCCCTACTACGAGACCCGGGCGGAGATGCGAATGCTGCGCGGCCTGGGCGGCGACGCAGTGGGGATGTCGACCGTGCCCGAGGTGATCGTGGCGCGTCACGCCGGGCGGCGCGTCCTCGGCTTCAGCCTGATCACCAACAAGGCCACCGAGGACGTGGCCACGGGCGCGACGCATGAAGAGGTGCTCGAGATGGGCCGAATCGGTGCCGGGCGCCTGGTGACGCTGCTTCGAGCCCTGCTGCCGGAGCTCGCATAGCGTGCTGCTCGGCAATCCGTCGCTCGAGCAGGTCATCGGCATCGCGGTCGCGCTGGTGGTGGGGATCACCTTCCACGAGTTCAGCCACGCCTTCGTGGCCGACGAGCTCGGCGATCACCGCCCGCGGGCGCTGGGCCGGGTGAGCCTCAACCCGGCCCGTCACATCGAGCCGATGGGCGCACTCTTCTTCCTGATCGCGGGTTTCGGATGGGGACGTCCGGTGCCGGTCAACAGCGCCGCGCTGCGGCCCGGGCGCATCGGCCTGTCGTACGTCGCCGCCGCCGGCCCGATCGCGAACCTGCTGGTGGCGCTGGCGGTGGCGGTCGTCTTCAGGGCGCTGGACATGGCGGGCGTCGGCTCGCCGTTCGTGATGCGGCTGCTGATCTACGTGGTGCTCTACAACCTGGTGCTGGGCATCTTCAACCTGCTGCCCATCCCTCCGCTCGACGGGTACAACCTGGCCCTCGGCGTCCTGCCGCCGCGACAGGCGTACCAGCTCTCGCGCTACGCGCAGTACGGGATGCTGCTGCTGCTGGGCCTGGTCCTGCTCACCTGGGTCGTGCCGGGCGGCGGGCCCATCGGCTGGATCTTCGACGCCGCGGCATGGGGCACCAACCTCCTCGTCGGGCGACCGGTCCTGGGCTGAGCCGATGCACCGCGTCGCACAGGCGGTACGCCACGTTCGGGCCAGCGTGGCGCCCGACGAGACGGCGCGCGCACACGCCCTCCTGCCTCCGTCGGCGGCAGCACTCTTCGACTCGATGCCGGTCGCCGACCGCCGCCACGGCCTGGACGTCGCGCGGCGGCTGCTGGCGGCCGGCTTCGAGGACGCCGACCTGCTCGCGGCCGCGCTGCTGCACGACGCGGCGAAGGGACATGCCATGCGGCTCTGGCACCGGTCGGCCGGCGTGCTGCTGGAGCGGTTCGCGCCCGGTCTGCTGCATCGCCTCGCATCGGCCGACCCCGATTCGTGGCGGCACCCGTTCTACCTCTACCTGCACCACGCGCGCCTGTCGGCGGATGCGGTGCTGCAGG
The DNA here is from genome assembly GCA_963783725.1 of uncultured Chloroflexia bacterium. Taxonomy (GTDB): domain Bacteria; phylum Chloroflexota; class Limnocylindria; order QHBO01; family QHBO01; genus CAWAOJ01. The sequence continues at coordinate 557,111 of CAWAOJ010000002.1, forward strand.
CGGGCTGTGGCGAACGTTGCGCCGAGCTGATACGGGGCGAATCGGCGGAGGTGCGGCTGCAGCAGGCCCTGCTGGCCGCGGACGATGCATCCTAGGGGCCGATGACCCTCGAACCGATCGCCATCCGGCCCGATGCGGCCACCGCGGTTCCCGTGGCGCCTCGGGGCGAGGCGGAATTCCAGCTCAGCCTGCCCGTGTTCGAGGGGCCGCTGCAGCTGCTCCTGCACCTGATCGAGTCGCGCCAGCTGGACGTGCTCAGCGTCCCGCTGGCCGAGGTGGCGGACGCATACGTGGCGCACCTGGCCAGTCACCCGGTGAACGTTCGGCACCTCTCCGAGTTCGTGGCCATGGCGGCGCAGCTCATCCTGCTCAAGTCGCGCAGGCTGCTTCCCGCCGAGCCGCTGCCCGCAGTTCCGGCCGGCGAGGACGAGCCCGACGAGGAGGAGCTTCGACGACGGCTGCTCGAGTACCGAACCCTGCGGGACGCGGCGCGGGCGCTGGGCGCCGTCGACCTGGCCGCGCCGCTCTACCGCCGAGAGCCACGGGAGGAGGATCTGCCCGCGGCGGCGGTGCGGCAGCTGCCGGTGTCCGTCCTGCTCGAGGCGATCGAGGGGCTGGCCTCGGTCGCCGAGCCGCCGGCTCCGCCGCCGGAGGTTGTCGCGCGCGAGATCACCATCGGCGCGCAGATCGCCGCGCTGCGGGCGGCGCTCGGCGCCGGCCGCCCGGTGGTGCTGCAGGCCATGCTCGCCGCGTGCCGGTCGCGGACCGAGATGGCGGTCACCATCCTCGCCGCCCTCGAGCTGGTGCGGCGCCGCGAGGTGCGGGTCGAGCAGTCCACGCTGTTCGGTCCCATCGCGCTTGCGCTGGCGCCGGCCGACGAGAGGCTCGAACCCGAGTCCGTCGAGTGAACGATCAGCGCGAGCTCGCGGCGTTCTTCGAGGCGCTGCTCTTCATCGCCGAGCGTCCGCTCCCCACCGCGGAGCTCGCCCAGCTCGGCGGCGTCCCGCTGCTGCAGGCCGAGGCGACCCTGGCCGGGCTGGCGGAGGAGCTCGACGACGACGCGCGCGGCCTGCGAGTGCAGCGCAACGACGGCGCCTGGCAGCTGGTGACCGCGCCGGCCGTCGGTGCCAGGCTCGCCGCCTACGCGGCGCGCGAGGAGGCGCGGCTGACGCCCGCGGCGCTCGAGGCGCTGGCCGTGGTGGCGTACCGGCAACCGTGCACCCGCGGCGACGTCGAGCGAGTCAGGGGCGTCGACTCCGATTACGTGCTGCGCTCGCTGCTGCACCGGCGGCTCGTGGCCGAGGTGGGACGGCGCGACACGCCGGGCCGTCCGATCCTGTACGGCACGACCTTCGCGTTCCTCGAGCGATTCGGGCTCACCTCGCTCGACGACCTGCCGCCGCTCTCCAGCGCGGCCGCCGAGGCGACCGCGCTGCCGGACGCCGATGCCGGCTGAGCGGCTGCAGAAGCTCCTCGCCCGCTCGGGCGTGGCGTCGCGACGCGCCGTCGAAGGGCTCATCGCCGACGGCCGCGTCACGGTCAACGGGCGGCCGGCGGCGCTCGGCGACCGCGCCGACCCGCTCACCGACCGCGTCGAGGTCGACGGCCGCCCGTTGGCGGCCGACGAGGCGCGCGTCCACATCGCCGTCCACAAGCCGCGCGGCCTCGTCTCCAGCGCGCGCGACGAGCGCGGGCGGCGCTCGGTGGTGAGCCTGGTGCCGGGTGAGGCGACCCGGCTGTGGCCGGCGGGACGCCTGGACGTCGACTCGGAGGGCCTGATGGTGCTCACCAACGACGGCGAGTGGGCCAACCGGGTGCTGCATCCGCGGTACGGCACCGAGCGCGAGTACGCGGTCCTGTTGGCGGTCGCGCCGGAGCGCGGCGACCTCGCGCGGCTGCTGGCGGGGGTGCAGCTCGACGACGGGTTCGCTCGCTTGCTGTCGGCCCGGCGCCTCGGTCCGCCGCCGGAGATCGAGCGAGTGCCGCATGAGCACGGCGCATGGCTGCGCGTACGGCTGGGGGAGGGGCGCAAGCGCGAGGTGCGCCGCCTGTTCGCCGCGATCGGCCTCTCGGTCCAGCGTCTCGTGCGGACCCGTCTGGGGCCCCTCGGCCTCAACGGGCTGCGCGCGGGCGAGTGGCGTCCCATGACCGGCGAGGAGGTCGCCGCGCTGGTGGGGGAGCGGGTCGCTGCCGCGCAGGCGCCGGTGAGCGTCGCGATCGATGGTCCCTCGGGCTCGGGCAAGAGCACCATCGGCCACGCGGTCGCCGAGCGCATCGGCGCGACGTTCGTCGACACCGGGCTGATGTACCGCGCGTTGACCCTCGCGGCCCTCGAGGCGGGCATCGACGTGGAGGACGGCATCGCACTGGGCCGCCTGGCGCAGCAGGTGAGCATCGAGGTGCGCCGGCCGACGGCCGCTCAATCCGATCGGCTGGAGACGGTCCTGCTCGATGGTCGCGACGTCACCGCCGAGGTCCGCACCCGGCGCATCGACGTCGCGGTCTCCGCGGTGAGCCGCCACGCGGCGGTGCGCGAGGAGATGCTTCGCGCGCAGCGGGCGATGGCGAGCCGAGGCGACACGGTGATGGTCGGGCGCGACATCGGCACGGTGGTGCTGCCCGACGCGACGCTGAAGGTGTACCTCACCGCCTCCGCTGCGGTCCGCGCGGAGCGGCGCGCCGCAGAGATGGGGCGACCGGCGGAGGTGGCCAGCTACCTCGAGGAGATCGAGCGTCGCGACGCCGTTGACTCCGGACGTTCCGTGGCGCCGCTGCGACAGGCCGCCGACGCGCTGCTGATCGACACCGGCGCGCTCGACGTCGACCGCTGCGTCGAGGCCGTGGTGACACATCTGCCCGCGCGCGCATCCCGATCGTGAGCGACTGGTTCTACAGACCGGGGGCGGCCATGAGCGCGGTGCTGCTGCGCATGCTCGGCCGACCGACGCTGATAGGCCTTGAGCACGTGCCGCGCGACGGCGCGTTCATCCTGGTCGCCAACCACCTCTCGCTGGCCGATCCGCCGATCCTCGGCTGGGCGGCGGGCTACCGCATCGGTCGCGTCATCCACTTCATGGCCAAGGAAGAGGTGCGGCGCTGGCCGATCATCGGCTGGCTCGCGGCGCGGTCGGGGGTCTTCTTCGTGCGACGTGGAGAGGGGGACCGCGCCTCGCAGCGGGCTGCGCTGGGGATGCTGGCGCATGGCGAGCCGATCGCCCTCTTCCCTGAGGGCACGCGCAGTCGCGATGGCCGCCTCGGCGCGTTCCGCCCCGGCGCCGCGCTGCTCGCCATGCGGAGCGGCGCGCCACTGCTGCCGGTCGCCGTAAGCGGCACCGAGCGCATCTTTCCGGGGCGTTCGCGACTCCCACATCGGACGCGCGTCACCGTCCGCATCGGGGAGACCTTCTCGGTGCCCTTCCAGCCGGAGGGGCGCCTCGACCGGGCCGCGCTGGCGGCCGCCACCGAGCGCATCGCCCGCGAAGTGGATGCCCTGCTGCCCGCCGCGCAGCGGAGGGCCTCTTCGGATTGATCCGGCGAGTGCCGGTACAATTGATGGCATGACCGTCGAAACCATGAAACCCGAGGTCCGCATCGCGGAGCGCGCCGGGTTCTGCTATGGCGTGCGCCTCGCCATCGACAAGGCGAAGCAGGCGCGCGAGCAGGGCAAGGATGTGACCACGCTCGGCCAGCTGGTGCACAACCAGGGCATCAAGGACGACCTGCTGGGACGCGGCATTCGGACCGCCGACCTCGCCGACCAGGTCGAGGGCGGCACGCTGGTGATCCGCGCCCATGGCGTGCCGGCGTCGGAGATGCAGAAGGTGCGCGGCAGCGACAACCTCGAGGTCATCGACGCCACCTGCACCTGGGTGCTGCAGTCGCAGAAGGCCGCCCAGGAGCTCGACGAGGCCGGCTACACGGTCTGCATCATCGGCCACGAGGATCATCCCGAGGTCAAGGGCGTGCGCTCCTACGCCGGCGAGCGACACGTGGTGGTGGATGACATGGACCGCAGCACATGGGAGCGGGTGCCGCGGACCAAGAAGATCGGCGTGCTGAGCCAGTCGACGATCCTGCCGCACAAGCTCGAGGAGTTCGCCGCGTTCTGCCTGCGGCGCTGTCACGATCTTCGCGTCGTCAACACCGTGTGCCCGGTCACGCTGACGCGGCAGCAGAATTCGGTCGCGCTCGCCCGCGAGGTCGATGCCATGGTCGTCGTCGGCGGCAAGAACAGCTCGAACACCCGAGAGCTCGCCGTGAAGTGCCGCGAGATCTGCGAGGAGACGATCCACGTGGCCGATGCGGACGAGCTCGAGTCGGAGCACGCCGGCTGGCTGTCCGGCAAGCGGCGCATCGGCATCACCGGCGGCACCTCAACGCCTGAGGTCGATCTCGAGGCGGTTCGCGATCGAGTGCTCGCCCTCGCCTGAACCCTCGCCCCGGCGTTCCGAGGTCGTCGCCCGGCTCCGCGCGCCGCGGCCGCTAGACTCAGCCGATGCCCTCCCTTCCCGTCGTCGCCATCGTCGGCCGCCCGAACGTCGGCAAGTCGACCCTCTTCAACCGCCTGATCGGTGAGCGGCTGGCGATCGTCGAGGACCTTCCGGGCACGACGCGCGACCGCGTCTACGGCACGGCGGACTGGAACGGCCGTCACTTCACGGTGGTGGACACCGGCGGGCTGGAGCTCGACCCGGGCACCCACATCGAGGAGCGCGTCCAGGACCAGGCGCGGGTGGCGATCGAGGAGGCCGACGTCATCCTCTTCCTGGTCGATGCCGCGGCGGGCCTGGCGCCGCTCGACTACGAGCTGGCCGATCGACTGCGGCGCACGTCGAAGCCCACCGTGCTGGTCGTCAACAAGGCGGACAATCCACGACGCGAGCTTGAGGGCGCCGAGTTCCACGCCCTCGGCTTCGACAGCACCGTGCTGATCAGCGCCCAGCACGGGCGCAACACCGGCGACCTGGCCGACGAGATCGTCGAGCGACTGCCGCCGGCCGGGCCCGCCGAGGCCGCTGCGGCGGGATCGCTCTCGGACATCACCGAGGAGGAGCTGGCGGAGCTGGCCGAGGTCGAGATGCCGCCTCCCCGGGTCGCGATCGTCGGCAGGCCCAACACCGGCAAGTCGACCTACGTCAACCGCGTGCTGGGCGAGGAGCGGATGATCGTGAGTGACGTGCCGGGGACCACGCGGGATCCCAGCGACACCACGGTCCAGCTCGACGGCGAGCCGATGGTCCTGGTCGACACGGCGGGCATTCGCCGGCGCGGCTCGATCGACCGCGGAATCGAGCGCTATTCGGTGCTGCGCGCCATGAAGGCGATCGACGCCGCCGACGTGGCGATCGTGATGACCGATGCGACGGAGGGCTACACCGCACAGGACGCGCACGTGGTGGGCCACGTCCTGGAGGCGGGGAAGGGGATCGTGCTGGTCATCAACAAGTGGGACGCGCTCGAGAAGGAGGGGCACACCGCCGACCACTGGCTGAAGATCCTGCGTCGCGAAGCGCCCTACCTGTCCTGGGCGGACATAGTCTTCGCGTCCGCGAAGACCGGGCAGCGCGTGGAGCGGGTGCTGCGCGAGGCGCGACGGGTGGCTGAGGAGCGCTACCGCCGCGTGCAGACCGGAGAGCTCAACCGGCTGGTGGCCGACGCCGTGCGCGCGCATCCGCCGGCCCACGTTCGCAATCGCCTGCCGAAGATCCTCTACGCCACCCAGGTCGCGGTCGCGCCACCCACCTTCGTCATCTTCTGCAACGACCCGGCGCTGATCCACTTCAGCTACAAGCGCTACCTCGAGAACCGCATCCGCGACGAGTACGGGTTCCTCGGCACGCCGATCCGGCTCATCTTCCGCCAGCGCGTCTCCGAGGAGGCCGCGCGCCGGCCGCGCACGAGGCGACGCGCGACCGCCCGAAGGCGCTGAGCGCGCTGCTATCCTCGCCCGCGTGACGGAGCGCATCGGAGTCATCGGCGCCGGCGCGTGGGGCACGACCCTCGCCGTCAAGCTGGCCGACGCGGGCAATCCCGTCCTGCTGTGGGCGCATACGCCAGAGGCGCGCGAGCGACTCGGCGTGGCGCGCGAGAACGCCGCCTATCTCCCCGGGGTCCCGTTCCCGGAAGCGCTCGAGGTCGCGACCGACGACGCGAGCCTCGGCGAGCCGTTCCGCGTCCTCGTGCTCGCGGTTCCATCGGCCCACGTGCGCTCGACGCTGCGCTCGCTTCGGCCGACGCTCGTCGCGCAGACGCCCATGCTCAGCGTCGTCAAGGGCATCGAGGAGCAGACGCACCTGCGCGTCAGCGAGGTGATCGACGAGGAGCTGCCGGGCCGCACGATCGCCGTGCTGTCGGGCCCGAACCTTGCGCGCGAGATCGCGGCGGGCAAGCCGGGCGGATCCGTGGTCGCCTCGACCGATGCGGATCTCGCCGCTGAGCTGGCTCACCTGCTGACCTCGGATCGCTTCCGGGTCTACACCAACCCCGACGTCATCGGCGTGGAGCTCGCCGGCGCGCTGAAGAATGTCGAGGCATTGGCCGCCGGCATGGTGGACGGCCTCGGGTTCGGCGACAGCGCCAAGGCGGCCATCATCACCCGCGCGCTGGCCGAGATGACGCGGCTCGGCGTCGCCGCCGGCGCCCATCCCGGCACCTTCGCCGGCCTCGCCGGCGTGGGCGACCTGATCGCGACCTGCATGAGCCCGCTCTCGCGCAACCGCCGCGCCGGGGAGCTGCTCGCGTCGGGCATCGGGTGGGAGGTGGTGGCGTCGCGCCTGAATGGAGTGGCGGAGGGCATGACGACGGTGCGAGCCGCGCTGGCACTCGCGACGGCCCACGGCGTGGAGCTCCCGATCGCCGAACAGGTGGACGCGGTCATTCATCACGGGCGCGCCCCGCTGGACGCGGTGGCGGCGCTGATGGCGCGCGAGCCCAAGGACGAGCTGGCGGACCACGGCGCGAACGGCGCCTAGCAGGCGGCCGCGACTCGCTGGCTATACTTCTGCCTGCGGTCGGGGCGTAGCGCAGTCTGGTAGCGCACTTGAATGGGGTTCAAGAGGTCGGAGGTTCGAATCCTCTCGCCCCGACCACGGGCATGCTCGCCCGCAACGGCGATGTCGCGAACGTCCGCCCTACGCCTGATATTCCTCGGCGTGCTCCGCCCGATCCTTGGCCAGGGTCTGGTCGATGATCCCGAAGGTCTCGTCCACCGAGCGGCCGTTCTCGTCCGCAGCCGACTTCACGTCCTCGAAGGTGATGTTCGCCGGTCCCATGTCGGCGTGGGCGTCCATGCAGCCACAGGTAAGGCACATGTCGATTTCTCCTCTCGCGCGGTCTTCGGTCGCCGCGATGCGAAAAGCTCCTGCATCGGACCTGCCACGGCACGCCGTATGCGATGCGCGGACGCATGGAGCTGCTGATGATCCTGGCCGCGTGGCTGGCCACCAACGCTGCGGTGCTCGCGCTGAGCGCGGTCCGCGTCTCTCGCCGAACCCGCTGACGCACTCGATGGCTGACGACGCCCCCAGCGGGCGAGTCACACCTGCAGGAGCGGGACGACTTCGAGAAGACGATCGACCGACGAGATCCGGACCGCGTCGAGCGCGCGGATCGGCCGCCGACCCGCGCCGCCGAAGGCGAGGACATCGGCGATCACAGCGACCCGCGGGTGCAGCAGCCGGGCGAGGAGCCGCCGCCGGAGGCCGATCGGGCCTGAGGCCTTTGCGCCAACCGGGTAGGCTATCGGTCCATGAGCACGGACCGTCTGCTGCAGATCCTCGTCAACGCCGCGGCGCTGTGGGTCGCCGTCCAGATCGTGCCCGGCATCTCGTTCAGCGGCGACCAGTGGTGGAAGCTGCTCGTGGTGGCCCTGGCGTTCAGCCTGCTCAACACCTATCTGCGGCCCATCCTGCGCATCCTCGCCATCCCCATCACGCTGATGACCTTCGGCCTCTTCCTGCTCGTCATCAATGCCCTGATGCTGCTCCTCACCAGCGCCATCAGCCGCGAGCTGAACCTGGGATTCCTGGTCAGCGACTTCGGCGCGGCCCTGCTGGGCGCCATCGTGGTGGCGGTGGTGGGGCTCCTGCTGTCGATGATCGTCGGGACGGGCCGCCTGGCGGGCAAGGCCCTCTGACCGAATCGGTTCACGAGCCTGTGCCGCGCGCGCCATGGGTCGTCGGAGCCTGCTTCTCCGTCGCGGCCGCGCTGCTCATCGCGCTCAGCGGGCCGCTTCTGCTGTTCAACCCCGCCTTCGTCTCGTTCGAGCAGGCGCGCACCGGCGTTCCCGCCCGGCTCGCCACCACGCAGCCCGAGGTGGACCGCGTGACCGCCTCCGTCCTGGCGGACCTGTGGAGCGGCGGCAGCTTCGCCGCGTCGCTGGACGGCCGGGAGCCGCTTCTCGATGCAGCGGAGCGCAGCCACATGCGCGACGTCGGCGCGCTCGTGCGCCTGCTGGCAACGCTGGTGCTGATCGCGTTGCTGACCCTCGCCATCAGCGCCCTCGTCCTGCGCCGCGAGCCGCGCCGCATCGGCCGCCTGCTGCTCGTCGCGGCGGCGACCATCGGAGCGGCCGCGATCGTCCTCGCCGCGTTGTTCGCGGTCGCGTTCGACCAGGCGTTTCTCGCCTTCCACCAGGTCTTCTTTCCGCAGGGAAACTTCCTCTTCTCGGCCGACTCCAGGCTGATCCGGCTCTTCCCCGAGCCGTTCTGGTTCGATGCCGCGCTGGCGGCCGGTGTCACGATCGTCGCCGCGGCGTCGGTGGCAAGCCTGGCCGGAGCGCTCCTGCTTCGTCGTGGAGCGCGCACGAGGGTCGGTTGAGCTGAGCGGTGCGCCGCGACTCCTCGGCTACACTCCGGCCATGGGCTCGTCCTTCAGGCTCGGCAGGATCTTCGGCGTGGAGATCGCCGTGCATCCGTCGTGGCTGGTGATCGGCTTCTTGATCACCTATTCCCTGGCGGCGGGCCAGTTTCCGCTGCTCTACGCCGGCTGGAGCCCCGCGCTGTACTGGATCGTGGCGGCGGTCACCGCGGTCCTGTTCCTGGTGAGCGTGCTCGGCCATGAGCTCAGCCACGCGGTGCTCGCGCGGCGCTTCGGCCTGCGCGTGACCGGGATCACGCTGTTCGTGTTCGGTGGCGCGGCGAGCCTCGAGGGCGAGCCGGAGCGTCCGCGCGACGAGGCCCTGATCGCCGCCGCCGGACCCGCCACCAGCCTCCTCATCGGCGTCCTCCTGCTCGGTGTCGAGGCGGTCGTCCACCAGCCACAGGTGAGCGCCCTCGCGGGCTGGCTGGGATTCATCAACGTGACGCTCGGCGTGTTCAACCTTCTGCCGGGCTTCCCGATGGACGGCGGCCGCATCCTTCGGGCGGTGCTGTGGCATCTCCGCGGCGACCGTTTCCGGGCGACGCGCACGGCCGCCGCCGTCGGGCGGCTGTTCGGCTACCTGCTCATCGGCCTTGGCGTGGTCATCGCGTTCCAGACCGGCAGCCTGTTCGGCGGGATCTGGGTCGCCCTCATCGGCTGGTTCCTGTCGAACGCGGCGGAGACGACCGTGGCGCAGATGAGCGTCGAGCGGACGCTGCACGGCATCCTGGTGCGCGACGTGATGGAGCCCGATCCCGCATCGGTCTCGCCCAACGAGAGCGTCTCCGACCTGGTGAACGAGCGGATGCTGCGCAGCGACAGGCGCTCGTTCCTGGTGCGCCACGACGACGGCGGGCTGGCGGGGATCGTGAGCCTGTCGGACGTTCGCCGCGTGCCGCGCGAGGACTGGGACGGCGCGCGGGTGACCGACATCATGACTCGCTACGCCGAGCTGGCCACGGTTCGCCCCGACGAGGAGGTGGAGCACGCCATGACGCTTCTCCGCGAGCGAGAGGTGAACCAGCTGCCCGTGGTCGAGGAGGGTCGCTCGGTGGTCGGGCTGCTCACACGGAGCGGGGTGCTGCGCCTGATTGACACCCGGCTCAAGCTCGGGATCTGACGCGACCGATGCTGTCGCTGGAGGACGCGCGCGCCCGCATGCTCGACGGTGTCGCGACGACCGATGCGGAGCGGGTCGCGCTGATCGACGCGCTGGGCCGCGTCCCCGCCGATGGATCGGTGACCGCGTCGGTGAACGTGCCGCCGTTCGACAACTCCTCGATGGACGGCTTCGCCGCGCGCAGCGCCGACCTGCCCGGCACGCTGCCGATCGTCGGCGAGATCGCCGCCGGAGCGCGTCGCGTGGCGCCGCTGACGGCGGGCACCACGGTCCGCATCATGACCGGCGCGCCGATGCCGGCGGATGCGGACACCGTGGTCCCCATCGAGCAGGCGAGCGAGCACGACGGCGTCGTGCGCCTGCCCGGCTCGGATGCGGGTACATACGTGCGCCACGCGGGCCACGACACCCAGGCCGGCGAGGCGGTCTCGCTCGCGGCCGCGCCGTTCACGCCGTCAGCCCTCGCCGTGCTTGCGTCGCTCGGGCTTGACGGCGTGGAGGTTCGCCGGCGGCCGCGCGTCGCCATCCTCTCCACGGGCGACGAGCTGGTACCGCCCGGAGGCGCGCTGCACGAGGGGCAGATCTACGACGCCAACTCGGTCGCGCTCGCAGCGGCGGTGCTCGAGGCGGGAGGCGAGCCGGTCCTGCTTCCCATCGCCGGGGACGACGCGGCCCGGATTGAGACGCTGATCCTCGGGGCGACCCGCGACGCCGAGCTGATCGTGGTCTCCGGTGGCGTGAGCGTCGGACGCCACGACCACGTGCGCGAGGTGATCGAGCGGCGAGGCACGCTCGACTTCTGGCGCATCGCGGTGCAGCCGGGAAAGCCGCTCGCCTACGGGCGCGTGGGCGAGGTGAGGGTCATCGGCCTGCCCGGCAACCCCGTCAGCGCGCTGGTCACCTTCGAGCTGTTCGTGCGACCACTGATCCGGGCCATGCTCGGCCTGGCCGGGGACGGCCGGATCCACGTCGCGGCACGCGCGGTCGACGAGATCTCGAAGGACCCCGCACGTCGGGCATACCTGCGCGTCGAGATCTCCGGCACGGACGGCGAGCTCGCACGGCACGCTCCGCCGGCGGCCAGCAGTCGTCGCAGCTTCGGCCGCTGGCGCGTGGGAATGCGCTGCTGATCGTGCCGGAGGGCGAGTCCGCGACCGTGCCCGGCCGCCGCTACGACGCGATCCTGATCGGAGCGCCGGCATGAGGCCGTCTCACCTCGGAGACGAGGGAGCGCCACGCATGGTGGACGTGGCGGCCAAGCCGGTGACGGCGCGTCGAGCGAGCGCCGTCGCGACGGTGCGCATGCGCGCCGACGTGCTGGCGAGCCTCCTCGATGCGGGCGGGCCTAAGGGCGATGCGATGGTCACCGCGCGGCTGGCCGGCATCGGCGCCGCAAAGCGCACCAGTGACCTCATCCCGCTCTGTCATCCACTGCCGCTCGACCACGTCGAGGTGGCGGTCGAGCCTCGCCGGGACGATGGCAGCGTCATCATCACCGCGACCGTGGCCACCACCGCGCGAACCGGGGTGGAGATGGAGGCGCTGACCGCCGCGAGCATCGCGGCGCTGACGCTGTACGACATGGCCAAGGCGCTGCAGCGCGACATCGTCATCGAGCGGATCGAGCTGACGCACAAGTCCGGCGGACGAAGCGGCACGTACGCGCGCGACCAGGTTGCAGCCGGCCTTCTGCCAACGAACCAGGATGCGCCTGACCGATCCGGGTCCCGGGCGGCACACGAAGCGGCGGTGCTCACCGTCTCGACACGCGCCGCGGCGGGGGAGCGGGAGGACCTCAGCGGGCCGATCGTCGTCGCCGCACTGGTCGAGAGAGGCTTCACCGTCCGGCCCGAGGCGGACGTCGTGCCCGACGACGAGGAGAGGATCGCCGCCACCATCGCCCGGCTGTGCGATTCGGGATACCGGCTGGTGGTGACCACGGGCGGGACGGGCCTTACCGCGACCGACGTGACCCCCGCGGCCACACGCCGGGTGATCGATCGCGAGGTGCCCGGAATGGCCGAGCAGATGCGCCTCGCCGGACTGTCTTCGACGCCCATGGCGTCGCTGTCGCGCGGCATCGTCGGGACGCGCGGACGGACCCTGGTGCTGAACCTGCCCGGCTCCCCGGCCGGCGCGGCCGAATCGCTGGCCGCGGTGGCTCCGGTCCTGCGGCACGCGATCGAGCAGCTCGGCGGTGGCGATCACTGAGCCGGTGCGCCCCCGCACCACGCAGGTCCAGGCAAGTCTTGCGCAGGCCGCGCCGGCGCGTACCATCGGTTCTTCCGATCCACCACGGCGCGTCCGCCCAGCGCTCGGAGATTGGCCCGACCGCCCGCCACGCGCGGCCTCGCGCGGCACAGACCTCGAGGTAGGTTGATGCGCAGGTCATTCACTCGTCTGCTCGCTCTGTTCAGCGGCCTGTCGATCGCGCTCGCAAGCGCCGGAGCGGCCGGAGCTTCGACGCCGGCCACGGACGTCCGCCTCACGAACGACGCGCCGTCGACCCCCGGATATACCAGCAACTACACCATGGTCACCGGTGACCCGTACACCGACGCGACGCTCACCGAGTGCTCGCGCTCGCGCGGCCGCGAGAACGAGCCATCGGTGGCCGTCGACCCGCGTGACACGAACGTGATCGTGGGCAGCTCCAACGACTATTGCGCCGTCTACAACGACGGGGAGGACGCCGATGGGGCGCCCATCGCCTCGGGCCCGATCTGGCTCGGCTACTACCGCTCCACAAACGCGGGCAGCAGCTTCTCGAGCTCGCTGGTTCCCGGCTACCCGGGCGACACCTCGGCGTTCGCAAGTCGGGCGCACATCCGCACCGCGTCGTCCGGCGACCCGGTGCTGGCATGGGACAAGCACGGGCGGCTGTTCGCGGGCTCGGAGAGCTCGGACGACCCGGCCGGGACGTTGAAGACGTTCGGCGACGTGTGGGTCGCGACGTACGAGAACCCCGACGGCGTCAACGGGCCGACGAGCAAAGACGGCCTGGAGTTCAAGCGCAGCGAGGTCGTGGCCAAGGGCGTATCGGCTCCCTTCCTGCTCGGCAAGTTCAACGACAAGACCGCGATCGAGGCCGATCGCACCAACAGCAGCTGCGAGGGCAACGTCTACTTCTCGTGGTCGCGCTTCACCGGCAACGGTGGCGTGGCGATCTACTTCTCGCGCTCGACCGATCACGGCGCCACGTGGTCGAGCCCCATGAAGCTCAGCCCCAGCATCCACGACGTCCAGTTCCCGGACATTGCGGTCACCGCCAACGGGCACGTGTACGTCACCTTCCGGCAGTTCGGCGGGCGGGGCCAGCAGCCTGACGCGATCGACTACGTGCGGTCGACCGACTGCGGCTCGACCTTCGGCCCCGTTCACGGGCTGACCTCGCTGGCACCGTATGACCTGCAGGACCAGTACGTGACCGGTGGACGGGCGCGGGACTGCGGCGACCTGAGCAGCGCCTGCGTCTCCGGTTACACGTTCTTCCGCGAGGACGCCGCGCCGCGGTCGACGGCGGATCAGTCGAGCAGCCCCGCCGACGAGACGGTGTACGTGACCTACAACGCGTCGAAGCCAGGAACCCAGGTTTCGACCGGAACGACGTTCGGGACGGAGGGCGCCGGGGTGGGAAGCCAGTCCGGGGCCTACTTCGTGTCGTTCAACGGCGCGACGGGCGACGCAACGGCGCCGACCCTGATCGATCCGCAGGCGAGCGGGCACCAGATCTGGCCGGACCTCTCGGTTGACCAGGGCAGCGTGCACGTGCTGTGGTGGGACACCCGCAACGACACCTGCTACAGCCCGGCGCGTCCCGCCGGGAACTGCGCGGATCGCTCGGTGGTGCCCGCGCTCGACGTCTACGCGACGAGCTCGACCGATGGCGGGGCGACCTTCGCCACGGCGATCCGGGTGACCGACGTCACCAGCGCCCCGAACTACGATCAGTTCGGCGGGCGGACGGTGCCGTTCGCAGGCGACTACCTCTGGATCAGCTCGGTCGGCTCGTTCTCCTACGGGGTGTGGACCGACTACCGCAACACCGTGGCCGGCAACGATCCGCGGTCGCCGGGCGGCGACGGGACGTACGGTCCCGAGGTGCTGCAGTGCCGCACGCTGAGGACCGACGGCTCGTACACCGGCGACACGTGCCCGCGTGCCGGCGGTCTCGACCAGGACATCTACGGCGACCTGACGCCGTAGGCCGGACGCCGTAGGCGACAAGTCCTCATCAGGCTGAGGGGCGGGCCGCGAGGCCCGTCCCTCCCTCTGTCTGCGCCGCTAGCATTGCCTCCGCATGCAGCTCGGCGTTCCGTTCTATCCCATCATCGTCGTGCCCGTCGCAGCGGCCGTCTGGCTGTTCTGGGCGCGAGCGCGACGCCACGTCGAGATGCTGCGGCTGGGGCAGCCGCTGAATCGGTCAGACCGCCTGCTCGAGCGCATCCGTGGCCTGGGGGTGTTCGTGTTCGGCCAGAAGCGGCTGCTGCGCGACCCGGGCCCCGGCCTCATGCACTTCTTCATCTTCTGGGGCTTCATGGTCCTGCTGGCCACGACGGGCAACTACCTCACCGACGGGCTGGTCGAGACGATCCTGGGCTGGCCGTTCGGCGGCGTGCTGTGGCAGGCCGCGGTGGCCGTGGCGAACGTCTTCATCGCGCTGGTGATCGTCGCGCTGGCCTACGCCTCGTATCGGCGCATCGTGAAGCGGCCGGCCCGGCTGGCGCTGTCGCGCGACGCGTTCGTGATCCTGGGCCTGATCCTGGGCGTGGTGCTCACCGAGGTGGCGGGGGACGCCCTGCGCTACGTCATGGCGCCGGACGACCCCACCCGCAGGGTGGCGCTGCTGGCCGGTCCGCTGAGCGAGGCGCTGGCCGGCATCGGTCCGCGGGCGGCCGAGGTGGGCTTCGGCATCTTCGCCTGGGGGCACATCATCTTCGTGCTCGCCTTCGGCACCTACCTGCCGCGTTCCAAGCACCTGCACATCCTGAGCAGCGAGCCGAACGTCTTCTTCCGCAACCTCGAGCCGCGGGGCGCGCTGCGCAAGATGGACCTCGAGGCCGAGCCGGCGGACGGCGCCGAGGTGACCTTCGGCGCCAAGTCGCTGACCGACCTCACCTGGCGGCACCTGCTCGATCCGATGAGCTGCACCGAGTGCGGCCGATGCATGGAGTTCTGTCCCGCCTCCATGACCGGCAAGACGCTCAGCCCCAAGCACTTCATGGAGGGACTGCGCGACCAGATCGCGATGGCCGAAACGGCGCTCGCCGCTGCGGCGGGGGCGCAGCGGGCCGCCAAGGGCGGCGCCACCGGAGGGCCCGGCGCCGCCGAGGACGCGCTTTCCCTCGCGCGCCAGCGAGCGACCGACGCGCTGAGCCTGCCGATCGTCGACAACGCGATCCCCGAGGAGGCCGTCTGGCAGTGCACCACCTGCGGCTGGTGCGTCGAGGGCTGCCCGGTGCTCATCGAGCACGTCGACTCGATCGTCGAGATCCGGCGCAACCTCGTGCTCGAGGAGTCCAGCTTCCCGCGCGAGCTCAACGCGGCCTTCCGCAACATGGAGACGGCGGGCAACCCGTGGGGCCAGCCGAGCTCCGCGCGCCTTGACTGGGCCAAGGGGCTGGACGTCAGCGTAGTGGGGGACGGCCGCCTGCCGCCCGTCCCGCTCGCCGACGGCGCGCGGTGGCGAACGATTCTCGGCAAGCCGGACGCGGGCGATGAGGGAACGATCCTGTACTGGGTCGGCTGCGCCGGAGCCTTCGACGATCGCAACCGCAAGGTGGTGCGCGCCATGGCACAGCTGCTGCGCCAGGCCGGCGTTCCGTTCGCCGTGCTGGGCTCCGGCGAGACGTGCACCGGCGACCCCGCGCGTCGAGCCGGCAACGAGTACCTGTTCCAGATGCTGGCCGAAGAGAACGTCGCCACCCTTTCGCGCGCGCACGAGAAGCACGGCATTCGGACGATCGTCGCCAGCTGCCCGCACTGCTTCAACACGATTCGCAACGAGTACCCCCAGTTCGGGCTGAGCGGCGTCGAGGTGATCCACCACACGCAGCTGCTCGACCGCCTGGTGGCCGAGGGTCGCCTGCAACCGGGCGAGCACCAGAGCGCCGTCGTCGCCTACCACGACGCCTGCTACCTGGGCCGCTACAACGGCATCTACGAGGAGGGCCGCCGCGTGGTCGCGGCGACCGGCGACCGGGTCGTCGAGATGAACCTGCACCATGACCGCGGGATGTGCTGCGGGGCCGGTGGCGCGCGGATGTGGATGGAGGAGCGCGAGGGGCAGCGCATCAACCATCGGCGCGTCGAGCAGGCGCTGGCCACCGAGCCCGATGCTGTGGCGACCTCGTGCCCCTACTGCCTGATCATGCTGCGCGACGGCACCACCGATCTCGACCGCACCGACGTCGAGGTTCGCGATGTCGCCGAGCTGCTCGCCGATGCGACTGGCGCGTGGACGACCGGCCCGCCCGCGGAGAGCACCGATTCACCGGACTGAAGTCGCGCCTCGCCCGCGTCACTCGTGTTGTATAACTAGCAGACCGGAGCGCTAGAGGGAGCGAGAGGTGAACCGAATCGAGCGGTGGTCCAGGGGGCTCAAGGGGCTCGGCAACGCAACCGCGAGCGCGGTGGGGTCGGTCTACGGCGCGCTCGGCCGTCCGGGCAAGCTGCTGCAGGACTTCCTCAACGGCTCGTGGCTGGGACATCCGCTTCATCCGGTGCTCACCGATGTGGTGGTCGGCGGGTTCACGATGCTGATCGCGCTCGACCTGGTGTCGCTGATCTTCGGCGCGGATTTCCACGACGCCAGCCTGATTGTGCTCGGCATATCCACCCTGGCCGGCCTCGCGACTGCCGTCACCGGTCTGACCGACTTCAAGGACACCGCCACCGGTGACGAGCGCAACGTCACCACGCTGCACGGCTATACCAACGTGCTGGCCATCGTCCTGTACGCCATCGCGTTCTTCGTGCGACTCGGCGGCAACGACGTGCCGGGCCAGCTGCTGTCGATCGTCGGCTACGTCGTCATCTCGACCGGCGCGTACATCGGCGGTCACGTCGTCTTCAAGTACGGCTACATGGTCAACCACAACGCGTTCGCCAAGGGACGGCGCGCGAAGGAGTTCACCGCGATCATGCCGGCCTCCGAGCTCGCGGACGACACGCCGACCAAGGCCGCCCTCGGGCCCACCGCGCTGGTGCTGGTGCGCCGCGGCGACGTGGTGCACGCCCTGCGCGAGACGTGCTCGCACGCCGGGGGACCGCTCTCCGAGGGAACGCTGGTCGGGGACGCCATCGTCTGTCCTTGGCACCAGTCGCACTTCCGGCTCTCCGACGGCGCGGTGCTGCACGGTCCCGCGTCGACGCGACAGATCACGTACCGGGCGCGCATCAACGACGGGCAGGTCGAGGTCCAGGGCCCGAACGCCTGACGCTC
The DNA here is from genome assembly GCA_963783725.1 of uncultured Chloroflexia bacterium. Classification (GTDB taxonomy): domain Bacteria; phylum Chloroflexota; class Limnocylindria; order QHBO01; family QHBO01; genus CAWAOJ01. The sequence goes on from CAWAOJ010000002.1 coordinate 574,534, forward strand.
GTCCCGCCGGGCGGACGGCATCGTCTAGACTCAGGGCATCCCCGCCACAGCGTGCCTCGCGCGACCACGCCGCACGAAAGGAGCCCGGTGAGCTACCGCCTCAGCGACGACCATGACGAGCTCCGCGCCGTGGTCCGCGAGCTCGCCGAGGAGCGCATCGCGCCCAGGGCGGCAGAGATCGACACGACGGCCGAGTTCCCTTGGGACCTCAAGGAGCTGCTCGCGGCGCAGGACCTGCTGGGCACCTGCTTCGAGGAGCGGTACGGCGGGACCGACCTCGACGGCATCAGCCAGGCCATCGTGGCGGAGGAGATCGCCCGCGCCGACGCCACGACCAGCCTGATCCCGATCGTGCAGAAGCTCGGCGCGCTGCCGATCCTGATTGCGGGCAACGAGGAGCAGAAGCAGCGGTACTTTCCCCGGCTGGCGAGCGGCGAGTGGCTGATCGCGTTCGCCCTCACCGAGGCGGCCGCGGGGAGCGACGTCGCCTCGAACCGAATGCGCGCTCGGCGCGACGGAGACCACTACCTCCTGAACGGGGCCAAGCGATTCATCACCCACGGCAGCGTTGCCAAGGTGGTCACCGCGTTCGCCCTGACCGATCCGGAAGCGGGCGGGCGAAAGGGGATGAGCGCGTTCATCGTCGAGACCGATACGCCGGGCTTCAGCGCTCCGCGCGTCGAGCACAAGATGGGAATCCGCGGCTCGCCGACCGCCGAGCTGAACTTCGACGACGTGCGTGTCCCCGTGGGGAATCGGCTGGGAGAAGAGGGCGACGGCTTCAAGATCGCCATGGCGACGCTCGACGTGAGCCGGCTGGGAATCGCGGCGCAGGCGGTTGGCATCGCCCAGGGCGCGCTGGACGCCTCGCTGCAGTACGCCGCCACGCGCGACCAGTTCGGCCAGCGAGTGGTGGACTTCGAGGCGATCCAGTTCATGCTGGCCGACATGGCCAGCCAGACCGAGGCGGCGCGGCAGCTCGTCTACGCCGCGGCCGCGCGGGCCGACGCGAAGGTGCCCGACCTCGCGTACTGGACCAGCAGCGCCAAGCTGATCGCCGGAGACACGGCCATGCGCGTGACAACGGACGCCGTGCAGGTCATGGGCGGGTACGGCTATATCACCGAGTACCCCGTGGAGCGGATGATGAGGGACGCCAAGATCACCCAGCTGTACGAGGGCACCCAGCAGATCCAGCGGCTGATCGTGGCGCGCCAGCTCTTGCAGCGGGCCGGGATCCAGGCGCGTCCCCCGGCAAGGAGAGAGACCCGAGCGTGAAGATCGTCGTCTGCATCAAGCAGGTCCCCGCCTCGACCGCCGACAAGCGCTACGAAGGCGACCTGACCCTCGACCGCACGTCGGTCGACAACGTCATCAATCCGCTCGACGAGTACGCCATCGAGCAGGCGCTGCGACTCGTCGACGCGGGAAGCGTGGACCAGGTCGCGTACCTGTCGATGGGCCCCGAGCAGGCGACGGAGGCGCTGCGCCGCGCGCTGGCCATGGGCGGCGACGAGGCGTACCTCGTCAGCGATCCGGGCCTGGCCGGCGCCGACGCGTGGACCACCGCCCGCGTCCTCGCCACCGCGCTCGATCGGCTCGCCCCCGACGTGGCGCTGATGGGGATGGCGTCGGACGACGCGCGCGGCTCGCTGGTGCCGGGCGCGGTCGCCGCCATGCGCAGGCTGCCGCTGCTTTCGTACGGCGCGGAGCTGCAGCTGGGCGACGGCGTCGCCCGCATCCGGCGTCTCAGCGCCGTTGGCGACGACATCATCGAGGCGCCGCTGCCCGTTGTCGCCAGCGTGACCGACCAGGTCGGCGAGCCGCGCTACGCCAGCCTGAAAGGGATCATGGCGGCGAAGCGCAAGCCGCTCGAGACGTGGTCGCTGGGCGATCTGGGTCTTTCGGCCGAGGACCTCAAGGGCGGTGCTTTGACGGCGGTCGTCTCCGCCGACCCGCCGGAGGCGAAACCACCGACCGAACGGGTGGAGAACGTCTCTCCCGAGGAGGCGGCCACCCGCATCGCCGACTGGCTGGCAGGAAGGAAGCTGATCTGATGAGCAACGACATCTTCTTCCTGGCGGAGTTCGCGGACGGCCACGCGCAGCGCAGCGCGGCGGAGCTGGCGGCGGGCGCGGCCGCGCTCGCCGCGCAGAGTGGCGGCGATGTCATCGCGCTGGCCTACGGCGCGGGCGCCGGCACCGGCGCCGCGGCGCTGGGCGGGCACGGCGCCTCGCGTGCGATCGTGCTCGGCGACGACGCCGGGCCTGCGATCGCCCACGCCTCGCAGGCGGCGTCGGCGGCACGTGACGCACTGGTCGTCCTTGCACCCGCGACGCCGAACGGTCGAGACATCGCGGCGGCAATGGTCGGCATTCTCGGGGCGCCGGCCTTCGGGCCGGTAAGCGAGGTCCGCCTCGAGAACGCGACCCTGCACACTCGCCAGTCGACGCTGCAGGGATCGTTCATCACCGACTCGACGCCGGTCGACGGCGCGCCCGCGCCATCGGTCGTGCTCGTGCTGGCCAACACGTTCACGCCGGCACCGCCGGGAACCGGTGAGGCGGCCGTCGCTGCGGCCGAGCCGGTCGAGGACGATCCGCTCGCGCGGGTCTCGATCGTCGAGTCGCACAGCGCCGAGAAGGCCGCCGTCAACCTCGAGGAGGCGAGCGTCATCGTCGCCGGTGGGCGGGGCGTCGGCAGCGCCCAGGGATTCGAGCAGCTTCAGCAGCTCGCGGACGCGCTCGGTGGCGCGGTCGGCGCGAGCCGCGCGGCCGCGGACGCCGGGTGGGTCCCGTACCAGCTCCAGATCGGCCAGACCGGAAAGGTGGTCAAGCCGGCCCTCTACCTGGGCTGCGGAATCTCGGGCGCCATCCAGCACCGGGTCGGCATGCAGACCGCACAGAACGTCGTCGCGATCAACAAGGACCCCGACGCGCCGATCGGCGAGTTCGCCGACCTGTTCGTGGTGGGAGACCTGTTCGCGATCGTGCCGAAGCTGACCGACGAGATCAAGCGTCGCAAGGGAGGATGAGGAGATGCGCCTGCCGAGCCCACTCGGACACAGCAGCCGCCGCCCGCATTCCTACGGCAGGGAGCTGGCGCGCTATCGAAGCGAGCTCACGGAGCGGACCGCTCGCGTCGACACCATCCTCGGCGACACGATCGACCTCATCGACGCCCTGCGCCGGCGCGACGCCGATGCGCTGGCCGCCGTCGAGCAGCTGACCGGCGCCGAGGACGAGCTCGACGGGCTGGCCGAGGAGCTGCGCGGGATGCTCGCGCCTGCGGAGCTGCATCCGCTGCACATGGAGTACGAGGCGAACCTCGAGCGCTCCCTGCGCGGCGTGGTGACCGCGCAGCGCGGCTGCTCGATCACCCGCCTGCCGCATCGGCCGCCGGACGACGAGGAGCCCTTCACCTACTGGAAGCGAGCGCAGCAGAACATGCTCCACGCCCGCATGCGGATGGGCGAGCTGGTCGAGGCGCTCGTGGACTGGGAGCCGGGCAAGCCGGCCGAGGCGAGCGTCGCCAGCCGGCTTCATCGCAGCGAGGGCTAGCCTCGGGGCGATACCGCTACATGTTGTGGTATGCTGCCGCGCGCTACCACTACTGGTATAGCGAGCACGAGGACCAGGCATGCGCTGTCCACGCTGCAACTCCACCGGCACCCGCGTCATCGACTCGCGCGACCTGGAAGCCGGCAGCACCATCCGTCGACGTCGCGAGTGCGAGGCGTGCGCCTACCGCTTCACCACCTACGAGCGTCCCGAGGGAGCGCGCCTGGCGGTCGTCAAGCGAGACGGGAGCCGCGAGGACTTCGACCGTGAGAAGCTGCGGGCGGGGCTGCTCAAGGCGCTGCAGAAGCGTCCCGTGACGCTCGACCGCGTCGAGCAGGCGGTCGACGACATCGAGAGCGGCCTTCGCACGCGGGGCGACGCCGAGGTGACGAGCAAGGAGATCGGCCGGCTGGCAACGGAGGCGCTGCGCGACCTCGATCAGCTGGCGTACATTCGCTTCGCATCGGTCTACCACAGCTACGAGGACATCTCGACCTTGAAGCGCGAGGTGGATCGCCTGATCACGCAGCGGCAGGGCGCCGAGGAGTGATCCTCTCGGACCGCGACATCCGGTCGCAGATCGCGGACGGTCGCATCGTCATCGACCCGTTCAGCGCCGATGCGGTCCAGCCATCGAGCGTCGACCTGCACCTGGATCGCCGCTTCCGCGTCTTCCGCAACACGCGCTACACGTTCATCGACGTGCGCAACGAGCAGCCGGGCCTGACGGAGCTGGTGGAGGTCGACGGGGACGAGCCGTTCGTCCTGCATCCCGGCGAGTTCGTGCTCGGCTCGACCCTTGAGCGGGTCGCGCTGCCCGACGACCTGGTGGCGCGCCTGGAGGGCAAGTCGAGCCTGGGGCGGCTCGGGCTGCTGATCCACTCCACGGCCGGCTACGTGGACCCCGGCTGGGACGGGAACCTGACCCTGGAGCTGAGCAACGTGGCCAACCTGCCCATCGCGCTGTACCAGGGCATGAAGATCGGGCAGATCAGCTTCCAGCGCCTCACCTCGCCGGTCGAGGTGGCCTACGGCGACGAGCGCCTCGGCTCGAAGTATCGCGGCCAGCGCGATCCGACGGCGAGCCTGTACCATCGAGACTTCGAGCGCGGACGCGTCGTCCGCTGACCGTCGAACGACCCAGCGAGGCTGCCATCGTGCCCGACCCGCTCCACCAGATCAGCGACGCCCGCGCGTTCGCCGGCGGCGTCCAGGCGCGCGTCATCCGCGCCGGCTGGTTTCGCCCCGACGCCGGCGGCTTCTTCGGGGTGGTGCCGCAGCCGCTGTGGTCCCGCTTTGTCGAGGCCGACGAGCGCGGCCGCGTGCTGTGCCGGCTGAACCTGTTGCTGATCGAGGCGGGCGGCAAGCGCATCCTGGTCGAGACCGGGACCGGTCCGCGGGTGAGCGACAAGGAGCGCGACATCAAGGGGATCGAGGGCGGCGACCCGGCCGAGGCGCTGCGGCAGGTCGGCGAGGATCCGGCGGCGATCGACTTCGTCGTCGTGTCGCATCTCCACTACGATCACGCCGGCGGGATGGTCGGGGCCGACGGGCGGCCAGCATTTCCGCGCGCCCGATATGTCGTGCAGCGAACCGAGGCCGAGGCGGCCCACGGCGATGAGCTGCGGCTGCAGGGCATCATGGAAGTGGAGCAGCTCGACACCGTGCGCGCGGCCGGACAGCTGGCCGAGGTGCACGGCGAAGTGGAGCTCGTTCGCGGCGTCTCGGTCACCCCGACCGGGGGACACACGCGCGGATCGCAGGCGGTCCTGATCGGTGCCGCCTCGACCGGCGGACGTGCCGACGACCCGCAGGATCGCGCCATCTTCTTCGGCGACCTGATCCCCACCCGCTGGCAGATCCCCGTGCGCTGGACCAGCGCCTACGACGACTACCCGATCGCGGCCGTGGAGCGCCGCAGCGAACTCGTGTCGCGCGCCGCGCGCGAGGGCTGGTGGTGCTACTTCACCCACGACCCGGGAGCGCTGCCGATCCGCATCGAGGAGACGCCGAAAGGCTTCCGCGCCCGGGAGGGCTGACCTCGCTTTGGCGCAGCATCGGGTAGCATGAGTCCGCCGTCATCGGCCCAGTCAGCCCCTGACAGAAAGGACCCATCCATCTTGTTCCGGTTCACTGCTTCAACGCGCCCGTTGGGCGCGATTCTCATGTTCGTCGCCGGCGCAGCCCTGCTAACGGCGTGCAGCGGGGGCCCCAGCACGGCCCCGAGCGCGGCTGCATCGTGCGTGAAGGCCGATGCGAGCGGCGTGGTCAAGGTCAGCGCCGAGAACCTGCAGTTCAGCACCTCGTGCATCGAGGTGCCGGCCGACGCGGCGTTCAAGATCGAGTTCACCAACAAGGAAGCCATACCGCACGACATCGCGGTCTACAGCGATCCCTCGAAGAAGACGGAGCTGTTCAGGGGCGACGTGGTGGACCAGCAGGGCAAGACGGTGACGTATAACGTGCCGGCGCTCAAGGCGGGGGAGCACTACTTCGTGTGCACCATCCACGCCAACATGAGCGGCACCGTCGTCGCCAGGTAGGCCCGCTCAGCCCAGGGACGCCGCGAGCTCGCGGACCTGGGGGGCGCTGATGACGAGCTCGAGCCGGTCCCGGCCGTCCACCGTGACGACCGGGATCCGATGCCCGTAGCGCAGCAGCAGCGCGTCGTCGGCCTCGACGTCCCGGCGCTCGTAGCGCCCGGCGCCGAGCGTCTCGTCGAGCAGCGCGGCTGCCTCCTCGCACAGGTGGCAGCCCGGCCGCTCGTAGAGGACCACGCGGCTCGGCATGGCGCTGATGATACGGTAGGATCGCGCGAACGCCGCCCGCGTAGCTCAGTGGAAAGAGCGCCGCCGTCCTAAGGCGGGCGTCGGGGGTTCGAATCCCTCCGCGGGCGCCACTTGATCCTGCTTCGCGCTAGCGAGCCGCGCGGCCCGTGGCCGTGGCGTCCGCCAGCCGCTGAGGGTCGGTGCCCTCGCCGAACTCCTCGAGCATCTTGGCGTTGAACGCCGGGAGGTCCTTGGGCGTCCTGCTGGTCACCATGCCGCGGTCCACCACCACCTCCTCGTCAACCCACTCGCCACCCGCGTTGCGGATGTCGGTACGCAGCGACGGGTAGGAGGTCAGCCGCCGGCCACGCACCACGTCGGCCTCGACCAGCAGCCAGGGACCGTGGCAGATCACCGCCATCGGCTTGCCCGCGTCGTACATCGCGCGCACGAGGCGCACGGCGTCCGCGTTCATGCGCAGGTGGTCGGCGTTGATCACGCCACCGGGGATCAGCAGCGCGTCGTAGTCCTCTTCGCGAGCCCGCGACACCTCCACGTCCACCGGGAATGCGTCGGCCTTCTCGTCGTGGTTCATTCCTCGGACGTCGCCGCCCTGCGGCGACACGATCTGCACGGTGGCGCCGGCATCGCGCATCGCGCGCGCCGGCTCGGTCAGCTCGACCTGTTCGAAATCGGTGTCGACGAGCGCGGCGACGCGCAGTCCATCCAGCTTCATCTCTCTTCCTCCGCTGCGGGATCCGTCGGGATGGATGGCCCGCATCGGTCGTGCCAGCGCTAGAGCGCGAAGGTGAAGAGTCCCGCCATCCAGGTGAATGCGTTGGTGAAGATCAGCACCCCGACGGCCATCACGAAGACGCCGGCCACGATCTCGATGGCCCGGTGGTGGCGGCGCAGCACGTCGAACACCGGCCGGATGCGGGGCAGCGCCACGGCGGCAAGCACGAAGGGCACCGCCAGCCCCAGCGAATACGCCAGCAGCAGCAGCGCTGCCGGGCCGGCATTGCGGCTGGCGAGGCCCATGGTCAGGATGGCGCCCAGAACGGGACCGATGCATGGCGTCCATCCGACGCCGACCAGCGCCCCCAGGGCGAGCGACCGCAGGGACCGGCCCGTCGGCAGCGAACCGGTCGACACCGTCGGGGTGAGCCGCGACATCACCGGTCCGAATGCGCCGGTCATGACCAGGCCGATGGCGATGACCACCACGCCCGCCGCTTGCCGAACGATATCGCGCCGAAAGACGAAGTCGCCGACCAGCCCGACCGAGATGCCGGCGATCACGAAGACCGCGGTGAAGCCGATGACGAACAGGAGCGCCTGAGCCAGCACGGGGCGGCGTGCGCCGACGCCTGACATGACGACCGCCGTCCCTCCGTCCGCCGCCACCGCTCCCGTCGCCTCGCCGAGAAAGGCGAGATACACGGGCACCAGCGCCAGGACGCAGGGGGACGCGAAGCTCACCAGGCCGGCCGCGAAGGCGAGGCCGAGGCTCACCGATTCCATGGCTGTGATCGTAACCGAGCCGAGCGGGTGCGCGGTGCGGCCCGCGGAGGGCCGGGGTGGCGGCGTTCGCCGGCCGGCCATCTCACAGCGGCGGAGGCTGCCCCGGCTCGAGCACGATGGGCTGCGCAATGATCCACAGGCTCAGGACGGTATAGGCGACCATCAGCATCACCAGCGGCAGGCCTGCGAGGACGGGCCGCTGCGGCGCGTCGCGCAGCGCCAGGCGGTGGGCGAGCACGATGGCGACGACGTGGCCGAGCACGATCGCCGTCACCGAGAGGTACCACACGGCGCTGATCGGTATCCAGTCGAGCTGCGGGGCGACCTGCGCACGCGGGTCGCGGATGAGCTCCGGCACCCAGATCAGCCCCTGCAGCAGCAGCGTCAGGTAGTGCGCGACGAGGTAGCCGCCGGCGATCGGCAGCAGCGTCGCGGCATACGGGCCGATCAGCGTCCGCAAGGGGCGCCGGCCGCCTCGCGGACCGAGCCAGCGCGTGAACGAAGCCGCCAGCGTGAACGCGCCCAGGAACAGGAGCCAGGTGGCGACGAGGCCGCCGGTGCCCGCCACGATCGTCGCCGACGCGTAGCCGAACGCGCTCCCGATCGGAACGAAGACGGCATTGAGGACCGTGCCCCACGCGATCGTCTCCTGCAGGCCGTCGAACGTGACGCCGGAAAGGGCGAGGACGATGAATGCGGCATCGGACCAGCCCGCGCCCCGGGTGTCGAGCAGCCCCGTGAACCAGGGCCGAAGCTGCGGCTCGCGCTCGCCCGCGCCGGCCGCAGCCGCGCATTCGGGGCAATCGACGCAGCGCGCCGGATCGCACGCCTCGCCACAGTCGTCACACACCGAGGCGACGACCACGCGGCGCCCGATCGGCCCCACCCGCCCGAACCAGCCCAGCAGGACCTCGAACAGCTCCGCGTTGCGCAGCCACGCGACAGGGCCGAAGATCGTCATGCCGGCCAGCGTGATGACGGTGTACGCGACCAGAAGCGAGCCCCACCGTCCCGGCCGCCGTCGAGGCAGGCAGCACCAGCTCGCACCACAGGGCGGTCAGCAGAAGCGCGACTGCCGGCCACCTGGCGAGCCGCGGGGGATAGCGCAGCCCGAGATCGAGCCGGTCGAAGCCGATGAGGCGCACGCCGGCCTGCAGCAGGCCATACAGCGAGCGGAATGGGCTCAGCGACGGCCACGGATTCCCGAGCAGCACGGCGATGATCGGGACGCCGGCCCACAGGACGACCCAGAACGCCACGCCCGGGATGGCACTGATGTCCCCGACGGCGAACGCCGCCCACGCCGCCCAGAGCCACCAGGCGAGGCCGAGCAGCCGCAGCGCCACCGACACGGGAGCGGCGATGCCGCGCGCGATCGTCCGCACCGGGTACGCCGGCTCTCCGCCGCGGGGTGGACGACGAAGATCGACACGACGAACGAGGCGGCCACCGCGATGCCCGCCGCCGCGAGATAGAGGCCCAACGGGACCGGCAGCTGGAAGCTCTGCCCCAGCGCGTGCCCGGCGACCGGCGATGGCAGCGCAAGGACGGCCGCGACGAGACCGCCGAATGACGCCCAGCAGGCGGCGGACCTAGCGCTCATCGACAGTCAGGACGCCGGGGGCGATGCGCGTCATCGGTCGGATGGCCAGGTGGCGCGGAGGTAATTCACGAGTTCCCATCTGTCGTTCTCGGACAGTGTCGTCGCGAAGGACGGCATGTCGGTGCCGGCGATGCCGTTGGCGATCTGATAGCTCAACGCGGCGTCGCTGCTTCCTCCCACCGCGGCGGCAAGGCCACCCGGCCGCGGCAGCATGCCAGCCGCGGCAGGACCATCGCCGGCGCCGCCGACCCCATGGCAGCTCGAGCAATTCGCCAGGTAGAGCTGCCGCCCATTGGCGATCGACTCGTCCGAGGCGGGAATCGGATTCGGTTCGTTCTGCGTTGGACGGTTGGCGGCATCGATGATCGTGCGGGTGCCGACCGCCAGCCCGATCACGATCGCGAGGGTGAGCACCGCGACGCGTCCGAGGGCGTGGATGCCGCCAGGTGCCATCCTGCGAAGGCTGAACGCGACGATCACGAGCCCGAGCAGCAACGCGGGGATGAGCCACGCCACGGGCCCCTCGGGGAGAAAGGCCCAGATCAGCGCCAGCGGGGCGGGGACTCGCACGCCGGTGTCCGGCGGCGGGACGCGTTGCGGGGGAAGCGCCCGCACGACCGGGAGCTGGAACGTGGTCCGATCATCGAGAACGCCGGCTCGGCGCACGACGACGCCGAGCTTCCACTCCCCGAGGAGCGGCGTGTAGGCCCCGCTCGTGCCCCACAGGCCGGGTGGTCCCTGCGGCTGCAGCTCGACCCGCTTCGACGGGAGGTTGCTGCCCGAAGGCGGCGAGAAGACGAGGAAGACCTTCTGGACGTCGCTGCGATACGCCCCGGTCGTCGCGTCCGCGACCGAGAGCTGGTACTGCTGCGAGCCGGGCGACGGCACGTCGACCGCCACGTGGACCGTGGAGGGACCAGCCTGGCCGTACAGATGCGCCGTGGCGACGGACGAGGCAGACAGGACCGCAACGCGGCTCACAGCAGGCTGGATCGTGACCATGGTCGCGGCCGCCAGCACCGCCACCGCGCCGATGGCCAGCTCGCACGCCGCCAGTGGAATGACCGGGACCCGGTGCCGCTGCCGCACCAGGAAGAAGTTCGCGGCGCCGATCCCGACCGCCACGCTGAACAGCAGCGCCTTGGCGAGCAGAAGGTCGCCGTATCCGCTGCCGACCAGCTGGCGCGTCGAGCCCAGCACGATGGGCGAGTTCGCGATGCCGGTCAGTGCCACGATCGGCGCTGCGACAAGCGCGGTGGTCGAGTGACGCCTGAGAGCCGCGACGACGAGGGCGCTTGGCGAGAGGTGCGGCGCGCGATGACGCGCCGTTGCCGCCAGCAGCAGCAGGCCCGGGAGCGTCCCGAGCCAGGCGGCGACCCCGAGGAGGTGCAGAAGGTCGAATGCCGCGAAGACGGGACCGCCATACGCGGACGCGTGGCCGGCGAGGCTGTCGGCAGCGAGGACAAGAATCGCGAGCACGAGTACCGTGACGAGGACGCGGACGTCGCGATCCACGCTGCGGCGGAGAAGATGACGACCAGCGGCAACCGCGAATGCCAGGGCCGAGGCGACCAGGCCCAGCCGCATCGCCCACGCGAACGGCGTCGAACCGAACGGGGCAGCGAAGTCGAGCGGCAGCCCGGTGCCACGGCGCAACCGCTTCACCTGCGTCTGGCTGGGTGAAGGGGAGCGCGGCAAGGGTAAGGTACGTCGCCAGCGCGACGAATGTGACGGCCGCCGCGCCGGCAAGCGAGGGCCACACCAAGTCGCCGTCGCGCGGACCGGCGCGCCGCCGCTCTCAACGACGGAAGCCCGGTTACGAGCCAGAAGAGTGCCGTCCCGGCCAGCACCAGCGCGCCCACGAGCGCAACCCAGCGCGCGATCGTGGTCGCCGGATCCTCCGACGGCGAGCTCGACGTGGCAGTCTGGGTTGGAGCCGGGATGGTGCGGCTCGGGTCGACAGGAACGCGAAGATCCCCGAACTGACGTGCCCATCCGTCGCGGAGGTCACCCGATAGCTCACCGTGTAGACGCCCGGGCTGGAGCTTCGGCAAGGACGACGTGACGACGCGACCGCTCACGTCGGCGAGCGGCGCGCCCACGCCATTCACCGGCTGCTGGCGCTCGTCGAGCAGCACGAGCGATGGCGCTCGGCAGGTCGACCGGCTCGCTGAACTCGAGCCGTACGATCGCCGGGGAGTCGCGAGACTCGCGTTCGCAGCCGGGCGACGAGCTGACCAGCTCCGCCATGGCCGCGCGCGGGCCGACCGAGCACCAGCAAGAGCGCCGAATGCGGCGATCAGCGACGCGCAGGACGATCAACGATGGCCGACGTGACTCGTGGGGCGACGCGATCCTGGGACCCTCCGATTACAGGCGCTGCGGTGCGGAGCGTGGAAGGGGCGGCCGGCCGAGTATACGAGGGCGGCCGGGGCTCAGCGCAGGAGCGACCGCCAGCCGCCACCGAACGAGGCGCTGATCCGTCCTCCGGCGAAGGCGAGGCACACCAGGGCCACGCCCGTGGCAGCGACGGCGACCATCTCCACCGAGGGTGGTTGGAGGGAAAGTGCCGCGGAACCACGACCGCCACGCCGATCGGGAGGTTCGCCCAGCGCACGCCGCGGGTCACCTCGGACGCGGCGATGAAGCCGGCGGCCGCCGCCAGCGGGCCGAGGACGTGCAACGCGTCCGAGACCGGCTGCGAAAGCCCCAGCACGGCCGGGGCGGCCATCAGCCACAGGCCGAGAACGAATGCCAGGCGCTGCCACCACATCGGTCTACCGTCCAGCCCCGGCAGGCATCTGCCTCATGCCCCACAGCGCGCGCCAGGCCGAGCCGCCGTCGCGCTGCGTCTGGCGCACGTGCTGAAGGCTGGCCAGCACCTCGTCCATTGCCGGCGCGATCATCATCAGGCTGATCCCGGCGGACGCGAGGCACAGGGTGCACCACGCGTCGAAGAGCACCGGCTGCAGTACCACCAGGGTGATGCTGGCCAGTCCGAGAGGCCCGACCGCGAGGCCGAAGAGGATGACCAGCCACGGCATGGTGCGCCAGCGGTCCCTCCCACCGATCGTCGCGCCCGCCGCATCGGCGAGATAGCCGATGGCGCCGAGCGCGGCGTCGGGCACGGGGAGCAGGCGCGAGACGCTCGAGTGCAGGATCCGCTCGGAGCCGCCTCCGAAGAACGGGTCCCACACGCTTCCCAGCAGGCCGAGCTGGTAGGCAGCGAGGTAGGTCGCGATCGCCACGCCCAGCAGCGCCAGGCCGATGATCGGGATCCGCTCGCGCCACGCCGAGGGGTTATAGCTCCAGCCGGCGGGCACGCTCATCGAGCGCGCAGGAAGAATCCGCCCAGGGCCGCCAAGGCCGCCACGCTGCCCGCAACCGCGCCGAGCAGGCCACGGTGCATCTCGACCCACAGCTGCCAGCTGGAGTCATGCGATCGGTCGTCGAAGTCGCCGTGCGCCCCCCAGTCGCCCGGCACGGGCTCCCATAGATTGTCTCTGCGATCCGGCGGCGGCGCCCCGTCGTACTGCTGCGCCTCGTATCCCGTTCGCGCCAGGTAGCGGTCGATGTAGCCCGCGACGAACTTCTCGCCCCAGATCGCCTTCCACGACGGCCAACCGATGATCAGCTCGCGCCGCGACTTCGCATGGTCGGCAGCGTAGAGGATGCCCTTGGCGGCGACCTCCGGCTGGAAGATCGGCGGGACCGGCTGGGGCCGATGCGGCAGCCGGGTCTTGACCCAGTCGAACTGCGGGGTGTTGACCGCGGGCAGGTGCACCATGGTGACGTGGACGTTGCTGTGGTCGTGCAGAAGCTCGGTACGCAGCGACTCGGTGAAGCCCTTGATGGCGTGCTTGCCGGCGCAGTAGGCCGACTGCAACGGAATCGCGCGGTAGGCGAGCGCGGAGCTGACCTGCACGATCGTCCCGTGGTCGCGCGGCAGCATCCGCTTCAGAGCTGCCAGCGTCCCGTACACGTACCCCAGGTACGTCACCTCGGTGACGCGCCGGTACTCCTCCGGACGCATCTCCTTCACCGGAGAGAAGACCGACACCATCGCCACGTTCACCCACGTGTCGATCGGCCCCAGCTCGCGCTCGACGCGCTCGGCTGCCGCCTCTACGGCTTCCGCGTCCGCGACGTCGGCGGGCAGGCACAGGGCCACTCCACCGCTCGCCTCGATCTCGCGTTTCGCTCCTGCCAGCCCATCTTCCCCGCGGGCGATGAGGCCGACCTTGGCGCCGCGTTTGCCGTATGCCCGTGCGACCGCCCGGCCGACGCCGGCGGCAGCACCCGTGACGACGACGACGCGGCCCGTTTCGTGAGGTTCTGTCATGTTCGCCCTGCGGTGCATTGCGTGTGCCGACCCACGCGGCACGCGCCCTGCGAAGCGGGCGACTCCGGCGGGCGGACCGGCGCGCGGCTAGGGTGAGCTGCCCTCCCGACCGAGCTCGGGCTGCGCACCGGTGAGTTCAGGCCCACCTATTCCATCGGTCTGGGCGTCCGCGCTGAGCGCCTCGGCAAGCAGTCGTTCCAGGTCGCTGACGAGGAACGGCTTGGTAAGCACGCGGACGTTATGGCGCAGGAGCAGGGTTTCGGTCCCGGCCACTTCCGCAACCCCCGCGGTGCACACGATGACCGGGAGTCGCTCGAGCTCGGAATCGCTCCGAAGCCGCTGAAGGAATCGCCAGCCCTCGAACTGCTGCCCGCCGAAATGAAGGTCCAGGATCACTGCCACCGGCCGCAGGTCGCGCACCGCCTCGAGCGTCGCCGGCGGCCGGTCCATGGTGGTGGGCCGAAATCCGTTCCACCTGAGCACCGTCTCGTACAGCGCGAGCAGCTCCGTGTTGTCGTCGATCACCAGGACGCGGGGGGTCATGCGGGGACTCGAAGCACGCACCGTGCCGCCTCCGACCGAGCTCGAAGGATGGTGCACAGCCTGCCTGAAGGTCAGGCGGCCGCCTTCCCGCCTCCGCGGCGCGACTTGCCGCCACCGCTACGCGCGGACGACCGCTTCCCGGCCTTGCCGGCGCGGCTCTTCTCGACGCTGGCGCGCAGCGCGTCCATCAGGTCCACCACCTTGGGCTCCGGCTTGCGGCGCTTCGCCGATCGCTTCTCGCCCTTCATCTTGCGATCGATCAGCTCCTCGAGCGCGATGCGGTACTCGTCGTGGTACTCCTCCGGCTTGAAGCGGTCGGCGAGGCTCTGCACCAGCGACTCCGCCATCTGCAGCTCCTTCGGCCGCACGCTGGCCTCCCTTCCCTCGGGCAGATCCAGCATGCCGGTCGATCGGATCTCGTCGGGCCAGAACATCGTCTCGAGCACGAGCGTGTCCTCGTAGCCGCGCATGGTGGCGAGGCGCTCCTTGGAACGGATCGCTACCCGCGCCACGGCCACCCGGCCGGTCTCCTCCAGGGCGCGCTTGAGCAGCGAGAACGGCTTGGCGCCCACGTCGGTCGGCTCGAGGAAGTAGGTCTTCTCGAAGTAGATCGGGTCGATCTCGCCCAGCTCCACGAAGTCGCCGATGTCGATCGTGGTGGCGCTCTCGGGCTTGGCCTCCTCGATCTCCTCGGGGTCGAGGATCACGTACTCGCCCTTGGCGATCTCGTAGCCGCGCACCAGGTCGTCCCAGGCGACCTCCTTGCCGTCGAGGGTGCAGACGCGCTTCATCTCGATGCGTCCGCCGTCCTCCTTGTGCAGCAGATGGAAGCGGATGTCCTTTTCCTCGGTCGCGGCGTACAGCTTCACCGGGATCGTGACCAGCCCGAAGCTGATCGCGCCCTTCCAGATAGGTCGCATGTTGCTCGGACGGCAAGCAATCGCTGTGCCGTCGGCACGCGGCTTGCCATGGCGGTCCGGCAATGACCGAGCATGCGACCGCCGCGCCCTCCGCCGATGCGGTGATCTCCCTCGACGACGTCACGCGACGCTTCGGCGACGTGACCGCCGTGGACGGCCTCTCGCTCAGCGTCCCGATTGGCACGATCCTGGGGGTCATCGGTCCGTCGGGATCCGGGAAGACGACCGCGGTGCGGATGGCGACCGGAACCCTGGCGCCGACCTCCGGCGAGCTGCGCGTGCTCGGCGAGGCACCGACGCACTTCAGTCGACGAGCGCGCCAGAGCATCGCCTACATGCCGCAGCTCTTCTCGCTGTACGAGGACCTGACCGCCAGCGAGAACGTCAACTTCGTCGCGGGGCTGTTCGGCATCTCGTGGTGGCGGCGCGGAGACCGCGTGCGCGAGGCGCTGCAGACGGTCGAGCTGTGGGACGCCCGCGATCGGCTCGCGCGCGAGCTCTCCGGCGGAATGCAGCGCCGACTGGAGCTCGCCTGCGCTCTGGTGCACGGGCCGACGGTGCTCTTCCTCGACGAGCCGACGTCGGGCATCGACCCGATCCTGCGCCAGTCGATCTGGGCGTCGCTGCAGCGCCTTCGCGACGAGGGGCGGACCCTCCTCGTGACGACCCAGTACGTCAGCGACGCCGAGTACTGCGACCGCGTCGTGCTGCTCGCCGAGGGCCGGCTGGTCGCGATCGACGAGCCCGAGGCGCTGCGCAAGCGCGCCTTCGGCGGCGAGGTGCTGCAGGTCCACACCGAGCGCGCGGTCGACCCGGAGATGCTCGCCGACGTGCCCGGCCTGACGCAGGTGCGCCAGGATGGCCCCCGTCGTCTGACCGTGGTGACCCACGACGCGGGCGCCGCGTCGCCGCTCATCATCGAGGCGCTGCGCCGCCAGGGCGTGGCGGTCGCATCGGTCGAGGAGTACCAGCCGAGCTACGACGATGCCTTCGCCCAGCTCGTCGGCGGAACGGCGAGGTCGGCGCCGTGAAGACCCTGCTGATGCCGCCGCTGAAGAGCTTCATCCGCATGACGTCCTTCATCGGCAAGGAGCTCCGCGAGCTCGGGCGCCGGCCCGGCGTGGTGGGCAGCCTGATCCTGGGCCCGTTTCTGGTGATGGCGCTGTTCGGGATCGGCTACCGCGGCTACCGCGACCCGTTCCGAACGATCATCGTCACTCCCGCCAACCAGAACCTGCCGCAGGATCCGGCCTACTACGAGAAGCTGGCGCAGGGCCGGCTGAAGGTCGTCGCGGTGAGCCACGACCAGGCGGCCGCCGAGAAGGAGCTTCGTCAGCAGAGGGTGGACTTCGTGGTCAGCGCGCCGACCGATGCGGAGCAGCAGCTGCAGGCGGGCAAGCAGTCGCATCTGCAGGTGGCCTGGAACGAGGTCGATCCCGTGGCCGATGCGCTGGCGCACGTCGCGGTCTACACGCTGGTGCACGAGCTGAACAGCGAGATCATCCGGCGCGGCGCGAGCGAGGGGATGCAGATGGCCGCCGGAGCCACGACGGTGGTCAAGATCCCGCCCGAGGTCATCGCCGAGCCGCTGACCGCCGACACGACCAACGTGGCGCCCACCAAGCCGGAGGTGATCGACTTCTTCGGCCCGGCCGTCTTCGCGCTGGTGCTGCAGCACCTGGCGATCACGCTGACGGCGCTGTCGATGGTGCGTGAGCGGCTCGGTGGGCAGATGGACCTGTTTCGCGTCTCGCCGCTCAACAGCATGGAGCTGCTGGTCGGCAAGTATTTCGCCTACGCCCTGCTGAGCCTGATCGTGTCCGCCGCCGTCGCCGCGCTGCTGGTCGGCGTGCTGGGCGTACCGATGCGCGGAGGGATCGCGCCCTTCGCGCTGATCGTGCTGCTGCTGACCTTCGCCTCGCTCGGGGTGGGGCTGCTCATCTCGCTCGTCGCCGACTCGGAACGCCAGGCGGTGCAGCTGTCGATGCTGATCCTCCTCGCATCGGTCTTCTTCTCCGGCTTCGTGCTGCCGGTGGAGGAGTTCGCGCCACCGGTGCGCTACTTCGCGTACCTGCTGCCGGTGACGCACGGCATCGAGACGCTGCAGGAGACGATGCTGCGCGGCGTGGTGCGCGACACGTGGATGCTGTGGTCGCTGGCCGCCATCGGCGTCGTGCTGTACGTCGGCGCCCTGCTCCGTCTGCGACGGGTGATCCGCAGCGCGGAGTGAGGCGCGCATGGCCGCCGCGATCCGCATCGGTTGCTCGGGCTGGCAGTACGACCACTGGCGCGGCAGCTTCTATCCGGCCGACCTGCCGCGCGACCGATGGCTGGAGCACTACGCCACCCGCTTCGACACCGTCGAGCTGAACAACAGCTTCTATCGCCTGCCGGCCGCATCCGCCTTCGCGGCCTGGGGGAGGCGCGTGCCGGCCGACTTCCGCTTCGCGGTCAAGGCGTCGCGCTACCTGACCCACCTGCGCAAGCTGCGCGAGCCCGATGAGCCGCTGGCGCGGCTCTGGTCGCGCGCCGTCCAACTCGAGGGTCGCCTTGGCCCGATGCTCTACCAGCTGCCGCCGCATTGGCAGCGCAACCTCGAGCGCCTCGACCAGTTCCTGGCGTTGGTCCCGGCCCGACGTGCGCAGGCAGTCGAGGTGCGTGATCCGTCCTGGTACGACGAGGCGGTCTACTCCGCGCTGCGTGAGCATGGCGTGGCCCTCTGCCTGCACGACATGCGCGGGTCGGCGAGCCCGGACTGCCAGGTCGGTCCCTTCGTCTACGTGCGCTTCCACGGAGCCGGAAGGCGCTACGGCGGCCGCTACCCCGACGACGTCCTGGACGACTGGGCCGCGCGGCTGCGCCACTGGGCGGCGCAGGGGCTCGACTGCTGGGCCTACTTCAACAACGACGTCGGCGGGCACGCCCCGCGCGACGCCGCACGGCTCCGAGATCGGGTGGGTTGATCGCGGCGACCGCCTACTCGGCGAAGAACGGGTCGTCGCCGAACAGCTCGAGCCACCGGCGACGCATCTGGCGGATGGTGGCGATCACCGCGGCGTCGCCGGTCCCCGCCGGCAGCAGGCTGGCGATGGCGGCGCGGACGCGGTCGCTGCCCTCGATGCCGAGCAGCGCCAGGTAATCGGCGACGCGCTGGGGCGGTGTCTTGCCCTCCGCCCGCATGCGCACCAGCACGTCCGCCTCGTGCTCCAGCGCGCCTGAATAGTCGGCTGCGTCGCGTTCCAGCTCGGCCAGCAGCAGCGGGACGTGGTCCAGGCGCGGGTCGGAATAGGCCCAGCGGACGAACGAGTCGAGCGCCTGCGGCTCGCGCTGCTGATGGCCGCTGTGGAAGCCGCGCAGATACTGCTCGCGCTCCGCCTCGCTGCGCGTGAGCGCGATCTGGACGACCTGTCGCATCTCGGGAGTCCAGCGACGCAGCGACTCGACGAACTGGCCCAGCGTCAGGCTGCCCGCCGGCTGCGGCCGAAACTTGTGTTCGTGGACCGGATGCACTGCGCCCGTATACTACCGGCCGTGTGGTCCGAGCCGACCCGGACGCCGCTCCGAGCGACCCCCTTCTCCCCATCGAAGGCCCTTCCATGACGATCAGGCGACGCCTCGTGGTGCTGGCGCTGGCGCTGTCGCTCGGCCTCTCCCCGCTGGCGGGGAGCGCTCCGACAGCGGCGGCCGGGGGACCGCTGCGCTACCTGGGCGGCGCGCCGGGGACATATGACCCCGCCTTCATCGCCGACGCCAACGACGTCCAGCTGCTGCTCCAGCTGTACGCCGGCCTGACGCGCCTCGACGAGCGCGGGGAGCCGTATCCGTCTCTCGCTCGGTCGTGGGACGTCAGTGCCGACGGCCGAACCTACACCTTCCACCTGCGCGACGGTGTGCGCTTCTCCGACGGCAGCGCCCTGACCGCGGCCGACGTCCGCCGCTCCTGGCTGCGCCTCCTCGATCCCACCACTCACGCCACGGCTCCCGACGTCCTGGCCGTGATCGACGGCGCGCCGGAGCGCATCGCGGGCGGAAGCGAGGCGGCAGTCGGGATCCAGGCGCCGGACCCACGTACGCTGGTGGTGCGGCTGCGCCATCCGGCCTCCTACTTCCCGTCGATCACGGCCACTCCGGCGACCTTCGTGGTGCCCCGGACCGCCAACGCCACCCGGGACTGGCAGCAGCCCGACGCGTTCGTGGGCTCCGGGCCCTACGGGGTGGCCGCGGCGAGCGCCACCCAGATCACGCTGCGCGCCAATCCGCAGTACGCCGGTGCGCCGCCTCCGATCGCCGAGGTCGACTGGCTGACCGATACGCAGGACGACCCGGTGACCCTGTTCGCGGACGACAAGCTCGACCTGGTCAACATCGGCTCGGCCGATGCGGGCTGGATCGCATACGACCGCGCACTGGGCCCCGACCTGCACCGCGCGGCGGCGCTCAACGTCGAGTACTTCGGCTTCGACGTCACGCGCCCTCCGTTCGACGACGCGCGCGTGCGGCGTGCCTTCGCCCTTGCGCTCGACCGCAGCCGGCTGGTGGAGCTGGCCGCCGGAACCTCCGCGCTGGCCGCCGCGAGCATCGTCCCGCCCGCCCTGCAGCCGGGCAACGGGTTCCACGTCCCGGCGGCGAACGTGGACGAGGCCAAGCGCCTGCTCGACCAGGCAGGGTACGCGGATCGGTCCAAGCTGGGCACCATCACCGTCAACGGGACGGCGCTCGACGTCGGGCCGGCGGTCGAGACCTGGCGGGAGGCGCTTGGTGCGCGGATCGAGGTCGAGACGATGGACTTCGATGCCTACCTGCGGCAGCTCGACACTGACGTGCCGCAGGTGTTCACCATCAACTGGATCGCCGACTATCCGTCGCCGCATGCGCTCTACTCGCTGCTGCTGCAGCCCGATGCCGCGAGCAACTACGGCCACTGGCGTGACGATGCCTTCGTCACGTTGCTCGAGGCCGCAGCCGCGGCGAAGGACGATGCGGCGCGGGCAGCGGCCTATCGGGCCGTGGACGAGCGCGTGGCCGACCAGGCGCCGCTCATCCCATGGTCGTACGACGAGAGCTGGTGGTTGACGCGGCGCGGGCTGCGCGGCCTGGGTGATCTGACCGTGGGCCTGCTCGATTTCGGTCTCGTGTCGTGGCCGTCGTGAGGCGCCTCGCGCTCGTCGTCGCCCTGCTCGCCGCGCTCTGCGGCGGATGGCCTGGGCGCGCGCTCGGCTTCTCGGGCTTCGGCGCCATCTCGGCCGACGCGACCTACGACCAGTCGATGGTCTTTCGCGCCACGCTGAACGGGGGAGCGCCGCAGCGGCTGGAGCTCCTGCTCGACTTCGAGGGGTCGGACAGCACCTTCGTCGCGCCGGTCACGTCCGCCGGCCCCACGGCCACCTACCGCTGGGACGCGTCGCAGCAGCACGTGACGCCGAACACGCGAATCGGGTATCGCTGGCGAGCGGTGATGTCCGACGGCTCACAGGCGCTGAGCACGCAGGGCACGCTCCTTTACGACGACGACCGACCCGGGCTCGACTGGCACGCCCTGTCGGTCGGCCAGGCTCGCGTGCACTGGGTGGGGGACGCGGCCGCGCAGGCGCAGCATTTCGCGGACCTCACCTCGACGGCATCGAAGCGAGCCGAGGCGCTGCTCGGACACGCCATGAGCGGACCGGTCGACATCTTCGTCTACCAGACCTCGGAGCAGTTCTTCGGGGCGCTGGGCCCCGGTGCACGCGAGTGGACCGGGGCCGCGGCCTATCCGGAGCTGCGCACCGTCTTCATGTACCTGTCCGGGAACGACACCTCCTACCTCGACACGGTCGTGACGCACGAGGTGACGCACGTCGTCTTCCACGATGCCACGGCGAACCCGTTCCATGACCCGGCCCGCTGGTTGAACGAGGGATTCGCGACCTGGTCCGAGACGCAGGGGGCGGCGCCCGAGCAGCAGACGGTGAGCGATGCGGCCCGCGGGGATGGGCTGCTCGCCTTCGACGCGATCGCCGAGCAGTTCCCGATCGACCCCGGCCAGGCCCGCCTGGCCTACGCCGAGGGGGCGACGATGGTCGACATGATGGTGCGCGATCACGGCCGGGCGGCCATCGCTCGCCTCGCGGGCGCGTATCGCGACGGGGACAGCGACGCGGAGGCGCTGCGTGTCGCGACGGGCGAGCCGGCCACGCAGCTCTACGCGGACTACTTCGCGTCGCTGGGAACGCGGCAGCCGCAGCCGGTGCCCGCCGCCTCGCTGCTGCCGTCGATCGTGCGACCGGACGCTGCGACGGCGTCGGGCGTGGCCGCTCCATCGCCGGCGCCAGGCCACGCCGCCCGCGCGCAGCGGGGACGTCGGCGGCTGGCCGGTCGCTCCCGCGCTGATCGTCGCGGCCGCCCTGCTGCTGCTCCTGCTGGTGGCTGTCATCGTCGTCGCGAACGGGAGGCGTCGCTGATGCGCCGGCGCGACCAGCTCAGCCTGTGGAAGCCGCAACGGCGCCTGCGGCTGCAGTGGGCGATCAGCCTGGCGCTCGCGCTGGCGCTGGTCGGCTTTGTCGCGACGGCGCAGTGGAACGGCTCGCTGGCCAGCCAGCAGTTCGCGACGTCGGCGCAGCAGGTGCTCGCCCGTCAGGTCGTCGAGCTGGAAGACGAGCAGAAGGGCCTGCGAGAGCAGATCGCCGACGCCGAGGCTCGCCTGCAGCAGTACCAGTCGAGCGCCGCGGGCTCCCAGTCGGCGCTCGACACGCTGCGCCGGAGGCTGGATGAGGCGCGGCTGGCGGCGGGGCTCACCAAGGTGGAGGGTCCCGGCGTGATCATCGAGATCGCCGATTCCAAGCGGGTGGTGCCGCCTGGCGAGAACCCCGCCAACTACATCGTGCTCGTCGACGACCTGCGCGACATCGTCACCGCGCTGTGGTCGTCCGGCGCCGAGGCGATCACCATCAACGGCGAGCGGCTGGCGCCCGACCAGCTCGATCTACGGCGTGGGCTCCTCCGTGCTGGTCAACACCGCCTTCCTCTCGCCCACGTTCCGGATCGAGGCCATCGGCGGATCGGACCTGCTGTCGTCGTTCCTGACCAGCCCGGCCTACCTCGGCCGAGTGGCGCAGCGCATCGAGAGCTTCGGCCTCGAGTTCGCAACCGCCTCCAGCGACAAGCTCACGCTGCCCGCATTCGTCGGCAACACCAACTTCCGCTGGGGCGTGCCGGTGGAGGGCAACTGAGTGGGCAGCCGCAGGGCGCAGCTGAGCCTGTTCGGCGTCGCGCTGCTGATCGGCCTGCTGCTGGTCGGCCAGCTGCGGTCGCAGGCGCGGCCCCGAGAGCTCACCTCTCTGTCGGCGCAGGAGCTCTCGACGCTGGTCGAGACGCTCTCGGCCCGCAACCGACAGCTGGGCGCCGGCTTGAGCGACCTCACCGAGCAGCTGCGCTCGTACGCGCTGGCCCAGTCCCAGGGGCAGAGCAACCTGACGCTGAGCACGGAGGCGCTGCACCGCATCCTGGCCTTCGCCGGCCTCGAAGCCGTCGAGGGGCAGGGGATCGTGATGCGCGTGGACGGCGCCCTCGACGCAATCGCGGTCAACGACCTGATCAACGAGCTGCGCAACGCCTCGGCGGAGGCGATCGCGATCGACGACGTGCGCATCACCGCCCGCTCGGTCGCGGTGCAGGGACCCAGGTCGCTGCAGGTCGACGGCGTGGACGTCGGTCGCAGCTTCATCGTGCGCGTGATCGGCAACCCCGAGGGCCTCATGGCGCAGCTGCAGCGGCCCGGCGGCACGATCGCGCAGCTGAAGCAGTTCGTCAGCGCCACGATCGACGTGCAGCAGCGGACCGCGGCCGATGGCGTGACCATTCTGCTGCCCGCCACGCGACAGAGCCTCGCGCCGAAGGTGGCGAGGCCGATAGAGTGAGCGCGTGAACGACCTGATCGACCGCGCCCTCGACGCCGCCCAGCGCGCGGGAGCCAGCTATGCCGATGTCCGCCTCGTGGAGCGCGAGAGCCAGTCGCAGACCGTGAAGAACGGCCGCGTCGAGGCAGCCTCGTCGCACCGATCCGAGGGCTTCGGCGTCCGCGTCCTTCTGGAGGGGCAGTGGGGCTTCAGCGCCAGCGCGGTGCTGGATCCCGCGGAAGCCGAGCGCGTGGCCCGCGAGGCCGCGGGGATCGCGCGCGCCAGCTCGATCGCCGGCGGGCCGCCGATCACGCTCGACGGCACGCCGCCGCAGGTCGGCAGCTACGCCACGCCCTACCTCGAGGACCCGATGCAGGTGTCGCTCGACGACAAGCTCCAGCTTCTCTTCGCCGCCGATGCGGAGATGGGGCGCGTGCCCAACATCCTGGTGCGCCAGGCGACCATGGAGTCGGGGCGAGAGCGCAAGACCTTCGCCTCGACCGACGGGGCGCGCATCAGCCAGGAGCTGGTCGAATGCGGCGGCGGCATCGAGGCCATCGCCGCCAACGACAGCGAGTCGCAGACCCGCAGCTACCCAAACTCTGCGGGCGGCCAGTCGGTCACCGGTGGGTTCGAGGCGGTGCGGGCGCTGGATCTGCCCGGCAACGGACAGCGCGTCGCGGAGGAGGCGGTGGCGCTGCTCGACGCGCCGCAGTGCCCGTCCGGCGAGATGACGCTGATCATCGACTCCTCGCAGCTCGGCCTGCAGGTGCACGAGTCCTGCGGCCACCCGATCGAGCTCGACCGCGTGCTCGGCTTCGAGGCGTCGTTCGCCGGGACCAGCTTCCTCACCCTGGACGCGCTCGGCTCGCTGCAGTACGGGTCGCAGATCGTCAACATCGACGCCGATGCGACCGCGCCCGGTGGGCTCGGCACGTTCGGGTTCGACGACGAGGGTGTGCCCGCCCAGAACGTCCCGATCGTGTCGGGCGGACGCTTCGTGGGCTACCTCACCAGTCGCGAGACGGCGCCCCTGGTCGGGCAGCGCAGCATGGGCAGCGCGCGTGCGTGGAGCTGGGACACCATTCCGCTCATCCGCATGACGAACATCAACCTGCGCCCCGGCGACGCTGGAACGCTCGAGGACCTCGTCGCCGACACGCGGGACGGGATCTACATCAGCACCAACAAGAGCTGGAGCATCGACGACCGCCGGCTGAACTTCCAGTTCGGCACCGAGGTCGGCTGGCTCATCCGCAACGGACGCCTGACCCAGATGGTCAAGAATCCGACCTACACCGGCATCACCCCCCGGTTCTGGGGCAGCTGTGACGCGATCTGCGGACCGTCCGAGTACACCCTGTGGGGGTTGCCGAACTGCGGCAAGGGTGAACCGATGCAGACCGGTCACGTCGGCCACGGAGCATCGCCGGGGCGGTTCCGCAACGTCCAGGTGGGCGTCGGAAAGTGGTGAGCGCGGAGCACGAGGCCGACCACATCCTGCCGCTGCTGGAGCGGGCGCTGGCGATGATCCCGGGAGGCGACGGCGAGGTTCTCTACTCCGCCAGCGATCTGGCGTTGACCCGCTTCGCGAACTCGCGCATCCACCAGAACGTCGCCGCGCACGACGCGACGATCCGGGTCCGGCTGATCGACGACGACCGGACCGGGGTCGCCAGCACCAACCGGCTGGACGAGGCCGGCCTGCGCGAGGTGGTGGATCGTGCGGAGGCGATCCGACGTCGCGCCACGCCCAGCCCGGACCAGACGGCGCTGCCCGATCCGGACGGCGAGCCCGACTCGCGCCTCGGCTGCGTGCCGGCCACCATGAGCGCCGACCCGGAGCTGCGCGCCGCCGGCGCCCAGGCGGTGATCGCCGCCGGCGCGGAGTCCAACCTGGAGGTCAGCGGCGCGTTCTCGACGCAGACCGCGACCGTCGGCGTGGCGAACAGCCGCGGCCTGCGAAGCCTGCACACGGGGACCGAGGCCAAGCTGTTGACCGTGATGATGGACGGCGAAGGCGGATCGGGCTACGCGCAGGCCTTCGGGCCTGACGTGCGCGCCATCGACCCGGTCGCCGTCGGCGACGAGGCCGCCGACAAGGCGCGACGCTCGGCCGGCGCGACGGAGATCGACGCCGGCGAGTACGCGGTCATCCTCGAGGAGTACGCCGTCGCCACCATCCTCGAGTACCTGTCGCTGGCCGGCTTCTCGGCGCTCGCCGTCGAGGAGGGGCGGTCGTTCATGGAGCTCGGCGAACGCGTCATGGGCGACAACGTGACCATCTGGGACGACGGTCACGATCCGCACGGGACGCCGTCGGTCATCGACTTCGAGGGCGTGCGCAAGCAGCGCGTCGGGCTGATCACCGACGGCATCGCGAGGGGCCTGGTATACGACACGGCGACCGCGCGTCGCGCGGGAACCCAATCGACGGGACACGCCCTGCCGGCGCCCAACCCGTGGGGGCCGATGGCGTGGAATCTGTTCATGGCGCCGGGCTCGAGCAGCAAGGATTCGATGCTCGCCTCCACCGAGCGCGGCATCTGGGTCACCCGCTTCCACTACGTGAACGTGCTGCACCCCAAGAAGGGCATCCTGACCGGCATGACCAAGGACGGCACGTTCCTGATCGAGAACGGCAGGATCACCCGGCCCGTCCGCAACTTCCGCTTCACGCAGTCGATCCCCGAGGCGTTCAGCGCCATCGAGGCGATCTCGTCGGACACCCGCCTGGTGGCGGCCGAGTACACCGGCATCAACACGCGCGTGCCGGCGCTGAAACTCTCCAGGTTCAACTTCACCGGCACCACGGCGCGCGAGGATCGGCCGTGAGCGCGCCGCTGCTCGACCTGGCGGTGGGGGACCGCATCTCGCTCCGAAAGCCGCATCCCTGCGGAAGCCACGCCTGGGCGGTGGTCCGCATCGGTGCCGACATCGGCCTGGTCTGCGAGGGCTGCGGGCATCGGGTGCTCCTGGACCGGCTCACCGTCGAGCGGCGCTTCACCGCCTACCTGGCGCGCGCCGAGCAGGGACCCGCCTGATCGTGGCGCACTCGGAGCTGCCGCCGGACCTCACGGAGCAGGACCTGAGCGAGGCCGGGACGGTCTTCCACAACAGGGGATTCGTCGCGCTGTGGTCGGCCCAGGTGCTGAGCCAGCTGGCGAGCAACATGGTCCTCGCCGCACTGATGGCGGTCGTCTTCGAGTCGACCAGGTCGAACACCGCCAACGCGGTGCTCATCCTCACCTTCCTGGTGCCCGCGGTCCTCTTCTCCGCGGTGGCTGGCGTAATCGTGGAGCGCTCCGACGCGCGGCTGATCATGCTCGGCTCGAACGTCCTGCGCGCAGTCGGCACGCTGCTGTTCGTGGTCGTGGGCACCAACGTCGCCCTGATCCTGGTGATCAACCTCTTCATCGCCACGGTGACGGCGTTCTTCGCGCCGGCGGAGCTGACCTCGCTGCCGCGCATCGTGCAGCGACGCCATCTGATGGCGGCCAACTCGGTGTTCGTGCTCACCATCAACGCCACCTTCGCCATCGGATTCGGGTTCCTCGGCCCGCTGGTGCTGAAGCTGACCGGGCCGACGGCGGTCTACATCGTGGTGTCGGTCATGTTCGGGCTGGCGGCGGCGGCCATCGTCCCGCTGCCGGCGGTGCCGCCCGGGGTGCGCGGACGCGCCGGCGCGGAGGCGGGACGCGCCGTCCGCGCGCTGATGGACGAGCTGCGAGAGGGGATGGCCTTCGTGCGCCGCACCCCGCGCATCGCCTGGTCGCTCACCTACCTCGGCGTCGCGGCGTCGCTCATCGGCGTCATGGGCGCCATCGGCCCCGGCTTTGCGACCGAGATCCTGCGGCTCTCGGCACAGGATTTCTTCTTCATCATGGGCCCGGCCGGCCTCGGCGCGGTGCTGGGCATCCTGATCCTGAACGCCTACGGCAAGAAGGTGCCGAAGCGGCTGCTCATCGACTGCGCGCTGCTGGCCATGGGCGTGACGCTCATCGCGCTGGCGACAATCAAGCCGATCACCGCTTTCCTGTCGCCGGCGGCGCACACGCTGCAGGGCAGCCTGCCGGACCTTCTCGCGCCGGTGCTGTCGCTGATCGCCGTGGTGGTCTTCATCGCCGTCACCGCCGGGATCGAGTACGCATTCGTGGCGATCCCCAGCCAGACCACGCTGCAGGAGGAGCTGCCACCGGACGTTCGCGGCCGGATCTTCGGCATCCTCAACACGCTGCTCAGCATCGCGTCGTTCCTTCCGGTCCTGATCGCCCCGGCGGCAGCCGACATCCTGAACATCATCTTCCCCGGCGCGGGCATCCCGGTGGTGATGGGCCTGCTCGGCGTCGCGACCTTGGCGGCCGGCTACTTCTCGTGGCGCCACAACGCGGCCGATGGACTGCACTCCCGTGACGCGCCGGCGACCCCGACGGGTGGGCACCGGCGACGGCGACGGGCGGCGCGCGCCGACGGCTCGCTGGCCACGGATGGCGAGTAGGCTGCTCGCGACGGCGCTGCTGGCAACCTCCGCCGCGATCGCCTGGCTGGCCATCACCTTCACGATCGCCGCGCGAGCGCTGCAGGCAGGCATCGCGGTCTCGATCGTCTATGTCGCCTACCTCGCCTGGCGCGGGGCGCGCACCATCAGGGCGGCGCTTCGCGAGGCGGAAGCGCCGCGCGTGCCGGCGGATCGGCCGCGGATCACCGTCGTGGTCCCCGCGCGTGACGAAGCAGACAGCCTCGGGCCGTTGCTCGAGACGCTTTCCGCCCAGGATTACGCCGATGCGTCCGGCCCGAGGTACGACGTGATCGTCGTGGACGACGCCTCGAGCGACGGCACCGGCGCCCTGTCCCGCTCGCTCGCGGCCGAGCATGGCGACCTGCTTCGCGTCGTGCGCCGCGAGCCGGGCGCGGGGCTCCCGACCAAGGGCGCGGTGCTGGCCTACGCCATGCCGTTCGTGCGCGGCGAGATCGTCGCGGTGCTCGACGCCGACGCGCGTCTCTCGCCCGACTTCCTCTCGCGCGCCATGCAGGCGTGGCAGCGTGACCCGAGCGCCGCAGCGCTGCAGGTGAGGCGCCACGAGCGCAACGCCGGCAGCGGATGGCTCGCCGCCGCGCAGGAGGAGGAGCAGCTGATGGACCTCGCCAGCCAGTGCGGGCGCTGGGCGACCGACGGCACCGCCGAGCTGCGCGGGGACGGCATGTTCGTCCGGCGGGACGCGCTGGAGCGCGTCGGCGGCTGGGACCCGGCCGCGCTGACCGAGGACCTGGAGCTGTCGACCCGGCTGGTGCGCGGCGGCTTCCACGTCACGCTCGCCCCCGAGGCCGTCGCCAGCGAGCTGGCAGTCGAGCGCCTCTCCGCGCTCTGGCCGCAGCGCCTGCGCTGGGCGGAGGGAAGCCTGCGCCGGCTCATCGACCACGGCCCGCGGCTGGTCGCCAGCGACCTGCCGCTCGTCCGCAAGCTCGACTTCCTCGCCTTCCTCGCCGAGTTCTTCATTCCGCCACTGTTCGTGGCAGCCGTCGTCGCCAGCGTGGCCACCGTGGCGCTGCCCGGCTCGGCGGACTGGACCGTTCCGGCCTCGCTGTTCGTCGGCTACGGCCTTGGCAGCTTCGTTCTGGCCCTGGCAGGCATCGCCGCGACAGGGGAGCGCGGCGCAGCGGCGTATGGACGGGCGGCCCGCGGCGCGCTCTTCCTGTCGCACTGGCTGGTGGTGGTCCCCGCGGCGCTGCTGCGCATCGCCTTCATGCCGCGCCGCATCGCCTTCGCGCGGACGGCGAGGCCCGCGGAGCCGGACCGATGAGCAGGGCAGCGACCGTCGTCCTCGGACAGATCGTCGTCGTGGCACGCGCCAGCGGCCTCCAGACCGTCGAGGCGATCGGGATCGCCGACGGCCGCGTGGTGAGCAACGGGACGCGCGTCGAAGTGCTGGAGGCGGCGCGGCAGGGGGCGCGCGTCATCGATGCCGGCGACCGCGCGGTCATCCCCGGGCTCAACGACTTTCACCTGCACCTGGTCGGAATGGCGCGGAATCGGCGCGAGGTCCAGCTGGACGGCGCGAGCACGGCCGACCAGCTCGTCCGAGCCGTCGGCGAGGCAGCGGCCCGGCTCGCTCCGGACGCCTGGCTGCTGGGCCGCGGCTGGCACGACCCCCTCCTCACCGCCGGCGCGTGCCGCCGGCTCGACGCCACCGTCGGCGGCCGGCCGGCGTTCCTCATGAGCCACGACGGTCACTCGGCATGGGCGTCGTCCGCGGCCCTGCTGCGCGCCGGCCTGGCGGACGACGCGGCCGACCCCGCCGGGGGCAGGCTCGAGCGGGCCGACGGCCGCCTCACCGGCGTGCTGCGCGAGACGGCGATCGGTCCGGTGGCCGACATGGCGGCACTGCTCGGCGGCGACGCGCTGACCGAGGCACTGCGCGAGACGCTCGCGGAGCTGGCATCCGCCGGCGTGACCGGCGCCACGGACGCCGGCGACGCCGAGCTTGGCGGCGGCACGGGCCGGTACGCCGAGTTCGGCGACTCGTTCTCGAATCTCGCCGGCCGTGCCGCGTTCGTCGCCGAGCGACTGCGGCTGCGGGTGGACCTGCCTGCCGACGGCATCGATTTGGCAGCCGAGCGCGGACTGCGCAGCGGCGCCGAGCTGGATGGGCTGCGCCTTGGGTGGGCGAAGGTCTATTCCGACGGCGCGCTCGGCTCGCGAACGGCGGCGCTCTTCTCGCCGTACACCTGCCCCGAGGCCGTCGGCGAGGGGATCATGCGCATGAGCGCCGAGGCGCTCGACGACGTGATGCACCGCGCGCATCGCACTGGCATCGGTCTCGCCATCCACGCCATCGGGGATCGCGCCGTCGCTAGCGTCCTGGACGCATACCAGCGCTCGCCGGGGAAGCAGGCGGGGGCGCCCCCTGATCGGCTGGAGCACGCGCAGCTCACCCGCCCGGCCGACCGCAGCCGGTTCGCGACGCTCGACGTGACGGCCAGCATGCAGCCGCTGCACTGCCCGTCCGACGCGGCCACCATCGACGCCTGCTGGGGAGGACGGGAAGGGGACGCGTACGCATGGCGCGCGCTGGCCGACGCCGGGGCGCGCCTCGCCTTCGGATCGGACGCGCCGATCGAACCGGCCGACCCATGGCTCGGCATGTTCGCTGCGCTGCACCGGCGTTATCCGGACGCGGAGGCGCAATGGCACCCCGAGCAGGCCGTGACGCTTCCCGAGGCGCTGGCCGCCTACACGCGCGGACCGGCCGTCGCCGCCGGTGCGCCGGACGAGGGCCACCTGCTGCCCGGTGCACGCGCGGACCTCGCAGTCCTGGACGTTGACCTCGACACGCTGCAGCGCGGCGACGAATCACTGGCCGCCGTGCGATCGGATCTCACACTGCTCGGCGGCCGCGAGCTCAGCCGCGCCTGAGGCGTTGCGCCGCGGCAACGAGAAAGAGCTACGATCAGCGAGGGAGCGGTCGGTCGTCGCTGAGGAGCCGGGAATGGGCGAGACGGAGGATCCGCGAACGTCGTTCAGCGTCGAGGGAGCGGGCACGGTGCCCGTCGGCCCGGGCAGGGATGGCAGGTCGTCGTTCGACCCGCATCGGCTCGACTTCGGCCACTACGCGGGGCATTCCATCGAGGAGCTGGCCGAATCGGATCCCGACTACCTCGCCTGGCTGTCGCGCCACCCCGCGGGTGTTCGGTACCGGGCCGAGATCACGCGCGTGCTCGGCGTGGTGCGCCGCTCAATGGAGCGCTGACGCGGAACCTCAGCCGATGGGGGCGAAGCGCGCCGTGAAGTGGCGCAGCGCGGTCGGCTGCTCGACGATCCGATAGCCGCGCAGCTCGCCGGCGTGTTCCGCCACGGAGCGCACGACCTCGATCACGTAGTCGATGTGCGACTGCGTGTAGACGCGACGAGGAATGGCCAGCCGCACCAGCTCCATCGGCGCGGGTGACTCGGTGCCGTCGGGGTGCTGCCCGAACATGACCGACCCGATCTCCACCGAGCGGATGCCGCCCTGCCGGTAGAGCTCCACGCCGAGCGACTGTCCGGGGTATTCCAATGGCGGGACGTGCGGCAGCAGCGCCGCTGCGTCGATGAACACCGCGTGTCCGCCGATGGGACGCACCACCGGCACGCCGGCCTCGACCAGCGCGTCGCCGAGGTACTCCGTCGAGCGGATGCGGTAGCGCAGGTAGTCCTCGTCCACCACCTCGCGCAGCCCCTGCGCGATCGCCTCCAGGTCGCGGCCGGCGAGGCCGCCGTAGGTGATGAACCCCTCGGTCAGGATGAGCATGTTGCGGCACTGCGCCGCCCAGTCGTCGGAGTCCATGGCCAGCCAGCCGCCGATGTTCACCAGGCCGTCCTTCTTGGCGCTCATCGTCATGCCGTCGGCGAGCACCGCCATCTCGCGCACGATGTCGGGGATCGGCGTCGCCTCGTAGCCGGGCTCGCGCTGGCGGATGAACCAGGCGTTCTCGGCGAAGCGGCACGCGTCCAGGAAGAGCGGAACTCCGTATCGGTCGCACACCTCGCGCACGGCCCGCAGGTTGGCGAGGCTCACCGGCTGGCCGCCGCCCGAGTTGTTGGTGATGGTCATGAAGACGACCGGCACGTTCTCGACGCCGCGCTCGGCGAGAAAGCGGTCGAGGGCCTCGACGTCCATGTTCCCCTTGAACGGGTGCAGGGTGGCGGGCTGTCGGCCCTCGGGGATCACCAGGTCGACCGCCTCGGCGCCGGTGAACTCGACGTTCGCGCGCGTGGTGTCGAAATGGGTGTTGCTCGGGATCGCCTTGCCCGGGCCGCCGATCACGCTGAACAGGATCTTCTCCGCCGCGCGGCCCTGGTGGGTCGGGATGACGTGCCTGAACGGGAAGAGCGACTGCACCGCGTCCAGGAAGCGATACCAGGAGGGCGAGCCGGCGTAGCTCTCGTCGCCGCGCTGGATCCCGGCCCATTGCTCGCTGCTCATGGCGCCGGTGCCCGAATCGGTCAGCAGGTCGATCAGGACGTCGTCGGAGCGCAGGTTGAAGAGGTTGTAGCCGGCCTCGCGGAGGTGCGCCTCGCGCTCCTCGAGGCTGGTCAGCCGGATCGGCTCCACGCTCTTGATGCGAAACGGCTCGATGATCGTGCGCCAGCGGTCCATCGGTTCGCGCAGCATAGGCCGATGCGACCCAGCCGGCGTGGACCTTCGTCGCCGGTGGGTGCACACTTGCGCCGATGGTGGACTGGGAGTCGCTCGGCGGCGAACTGGCGTCCGCGCCCGCGGTCACCAGCTGGGCCCACGACGAGATGCAGGTCTTCGCCATCTTTCCCGACGGTCAGCTCTGGAACCGCTACTGGGATGGCGCACGCTGGCACGACTGGGAGTCGCTGGGCGGCTCGCTGACCGGCGATCCCGCCGCGTGCTCGTGGGGGGCGGACCGCATCGACCTGTTCGCCCGGGGCCGCGACGGGGCGCTGTGGCACTCCTGGTACGAGCCCGCCGGCTGGCAGGCATGGGAATCGCTTGGAGGAGACCTCGAATCCGATCCAACGGCGTGTTCGTGGGGGCCGAACCGCATCGACGTCTTCGCGCGGGGTCCGGCCGGGGACCTCGTCCACGCGCGCTGGAACGGCAGCACCTGGAGTCACGAGGAGACCTGATGGAAAGCGACGAGCGCAACGATCCGACCCAGCGCGAACCGGACCTCGGCGAGGCCTGGCGGCGTGCCGGCCTTGCCTTCGGAGAGCTGGGCACGAACCTGGGCGACAGCGTCCGCACCGCGTGGACGGCGTCCGGCGCCGATACGCCCGACCGGGCGGGGGAGGGGCTGCGGCGTCTCGGTGACCTGCTCGATCGGTCGGTCGATACCGCACGCTCGGCGGCGAAGTCGCCGGAGTCTCGCGAGCGCGTCAACAGCGCCGCCCGGCGCGCGGGCGAGCACCTCGAGTACGCCGTGCGGCTCAGCCTCTCGGAGCTTGGGCGCCAGCTCGAGCGTGCCGCGCCCCGGCGGGGCACCGGCGCCGCCGATGTCTCCGCTGCGGCGGACAGCGAGCGCGCGCCCCGCCCGAGCCAGGCGGAGGGCGATCGCGCCACCGTGGACGAGGACCTCGAGGACTCCAACCTGGTCTAGGCGAATCCGGCGGCGACGGCCGAATGACGTACGCGCGCTGCGGCATTCGGACCTGTCGCCTTCGTAATCCGCGGCGGCACCATGCGCGCCATGAATGCCGTTCAGACCGCCTCCGCCCCCGCCCTCACGGCGGCTCCTGTCCGTCGCCTGCCCACGCTGGGCATCCTGCGCGCGGCGCTGCTCACCGAATCGGTGCTGATGCTGGTGCTGACCATCTTCCTCAGCCTGTTGGCGGCAGCCCTGCGCGACTCGCTGGGCGGCGAGGCGGGACGCTCGGCCGAGGTCACCCTTCGCTTCGCGGCCGCGGCGGTCTTCGTCGTCGCCATCCTTGCGGCCGTCGCGTCGCGCGGAGCGCGTCTTCGCCGGCGGTGGACGGTCCCGGTGGTCACTTTCGTCCAGCTGGCCATGCTGTTCGGGACGCTGGTGGCGATGACGACGGCCGCCTGGCATCCGCTGATGCTGCTCGGCGTGGCGCTTCCCGCGGCGGTCATGCTCCTCGTCTCGACCGGCTCCGCCAGCCGGGAGCTGTCGTCGCGCTGACTCCGCGCATCGGCGCACGTTGACACGCAAGTCGCGACTTGCGTATGATGCGCCCGTGGGTGACCTTTACAGGGCGCTCGCCGATCCGACGAGACGGACGATCCTCGACGAGCTGGCCGATCGCGACGGCCAGACCCTCTTCGAGATCTGCAGCCGGCTCGTCATGAAGCACGGCATCGGCGCGAGCAGGCAGGCGATCTCGCAGCACCTCGACGTGCTCGAGCAGGCCGGCCTGGTACGCACAAGCCGATCGGGCCGATACAAGTTCCACTCCCTCGACACCACGCCCCTGCGCGTGATCGGGGAGCGGTGGCCGCAGCGCACAGGAGAGCAGGACCGATGAGGATCACCGTGACGAGCGTCTTCGTGAGCGATCAGTCCAAGGCGCTCGACTTCTATACCGGCGTGCTGGGCTTCGTGAAGAAGAACGACGTCCCGCTCGGCGACGATGCCCGCTGGCTGACCGTCGTCTCGCCGGAGGCGCCCGACGGCGTGGAGCTGCTGCTCGAGCCGAACGGGCATCCCGCCGCTGGTGCGTACCAGGCGGCGCTGGTCGCCGACGGCATTCCGGCCACCTCGTTCTCGGTCGACGACGTCCAGGGCGAGTTCGACCGCCTGAGCGCGAAAGGCGTGATCTTCGTGCAGCCACCGACCGAGATGGGTCCGGTCACTACCGCGGTCTTCGACGATACCTGCGGCAATCTGATCCAGATCGCCTCCCAGCCGACCGGCTGAGGCGGCCTTTGACGCCAAGTCCCATCATGATGGCTCATCGTGGATGACGCGGTGGCTGCCGAATCGCTGAGCTGCCGATCGTCACGACCAGGCCGAAGACCAATACGGCGGCCCCGACTGCGAACCAGCCGCGCGAATCACCGACGGAGTGCACGGCCGGATCGTTGATCTCATTGAGGATGGCGTAGCTCGCGAGACAGGTCCAGGTCAACCCGAAGCCCACCGCCAAGAGGCCCACGTCAAGTCCTTGGGTCCGCTTGGTGGCCCGTATGACCAACATGCCGACTACGGCCGCCAACAGCGGCCATGCGGGCGGGAAGGCGATCGCCGTGAATCCGGCTATTCCACCGCCCAGCAGATAAGCGACGTGTACGAGCGAGCGCTCAGGAATCGCCACAAGCCCATGGCGTGCGGCAATGCTCAGACATAACACAACACCCATGACGCCTGCGACGCCAAGAGCGATCGCCCAGGACAGAGAGATCGACATGGCCCACACGATAGACCGGCGCTCATCGCCGGCTTCAGCCTGGCATTCGACGAAGTTCTACTGCTCGGTCGCGGTTGACGATGAGGGACCGCTCCGTCATCATCGGGCTCCTCGTGCAGAGGGGCGGCTAGCTCAGCTGGTTAGAGCACTTGCTTGACATGCAAGAGGTCACTGGTTCGAGTCCAGTGTCGCCCACCAACCGCCCTCTCCACGCTCAATCTAACCGTATAACTGCTCCTCGCTGCCGACCACCACGCACCTTGTCCATCTATACGTGATCTGGGCGCACGATGTCCCTGGACCGTGCGACATTCGACCGATTGTCACCTTTTGGGGCCGATCCGTCCCTATAGAGGCATGGTGACCACCACCGTGGTTCGGGTAGCGGCAACTTCCGAGGTCGAGGCGGTCTACCGCGAGGACGGCGACCGCCTGTGGCGGTCGCTGTTCGCCTTTGCCGGCAACGAGGATGTCGCCTCCGACGCGGTCGCTGAGTCGTTCGCGCAGGCCCTCCGCCGTGGTCCGGCGATCAGAGATGTGCGCGGCTGGGTCTGGCGCTCCGCCTTTCGCCTGGCTGCTGGAGACCTCAAGCGCCAAGCGAATCTTTCGCGCGGTCCGATGCCGCAAGGCTTCATTCA
Organism: uncultured Chloroflexia bacterium; assembly: GCA_963783725.1. GTDB lineage: Bacteria > Chloroflexota > Limnocylindria > QHBO01 > QHBO01 > CAWAOJ01. The sequence continues at coordinate 610,178 of CAWAOJ010000002.1, forward strand.
GGACGCGCACCCCGATGAGCAGCTGCTCGCCGCCATCCAGAAGCTGACCGCGCAGCAGCGGGCGGTCATCGTGTTGCACTACTACGCCGACTGCCCGGTGCGCGAGATCGCACGCCGGACGGGCATCCATGAACTTGCAGTCCGCGCTCACCTGAGCCGGGGTCGCAAGCATCTGCGCGCACTGCTGGGTGACGAGCGATGAGTGATCTGCGCTCCCGTTTCCGGACGCTCGACCAGGTGCCGACGCCCAACCTGTGGCCTGAAATCGAGCAGCGGGCGGTCGCTGCGAGGCCCGTGCCCAGCCGCCTGCCGTGGCTCCTGATTGCCGTCACCTTGCTGCTGGCGTCGGCCATCGGCGGCTCGATGCTCATAGGCGCGGGCATCCTCAAGCTCCCCGCAGTGGAGATCTCGCCGCATCCGTCCTCGACTCCCGTCGCAGCCGCTGCGCGCGTGTGGACCGCCGCCGGCTCGATGCTTGGGGTCCGCGGCGCTCAGACCGCGACGCTGCTGTCAGATGGAAGGGTACTGGTCGCAGGCGGCACCAGCGAGAGCGGTCGCGGCGACGCGAACGCGTTGGCCACCGCCGAGCTCTACGACCCAAGCAGCCGGACCTGGATCGCCACCGGATCGATGGGCACTCCCCGCGACGCCGCTACCGCCACGCTGCTTCCGGGTGGCAAGGTGCTGGTCGCAGGCGGGGCGGACGGCGTTGCCAACCCAAGCAACGTGCTGGCCTCGGCGGAGCTGTACGACCCGGCAAGCGGGACATGGACCGCGACGGGGACGATGGGCACGCCTCGGGCCACCGCCACGGCGACCCTGCTGCCCGATGGCAGGGTGCTGGTAGCAGGCGGCGATGATGGCCACAACGCAGGTGCCTCCGCCGAGCTATACGACCCCACGAGCGGGACCTGGACCGCCACCGGGAGCATGCGTGACGCCCGTTTCGGTCACACGGCGACGCTCCTCCCCAATGGCAGGGTGCTGGTGGTGGGCGGTTTTCATGGCGAACGCATCGCATTGGCTTCGGCAGAGCTGTACGACCCCGCAAGCGGGACGTGGATCGCCACCGGGAGCCTGAGCCAGGCCCGGCTCCTTGGCCACACGGCGACGCTGTTGGCCAACGGCAAGGTGCTGGTGCCCGGGGGCAATAACGGCACCACCAGATGGTCGGCCACCTGCGAGCTGTACGACCCGGCAAGCGGAACCTGGACCACGACGGGGAGGATGGGCACGCCTCGGGCCTTCGCTACGGCGACCCTGCTGCCCGATGGCAGGGTGCTGGTAGCAGGCGGCTTTGATCTCAACAACACATCATTTGCCTCCGCCGAGCTATACGACCCCACGAGCGGGACCTGGACCGCCACCGGGAGCATGGGCCAGGGTCGCTTCGGCCACACGGCCACGCTGCTGCCCGATGGCACCGTGCTGGTGTCGGGCGGCTACGGCGGCGGGCGCTCGCTTGCCTCTGCCGAGCTCTACGGCCCGGGCGGTGGCTCTTGATCCGCCAACCGTCCCGGGGTCAGCTAGAAGGGCATAGGCGTCGGCGCCCGGGTTGGGTACTTCTGCTGGTCCTGATGACCTCAAGTAGCGGCTGCGGGGGCGCGGCAACGTCCAGCAGTCCGACGCCGAGCGCCTCGTCGGCAGCTACTCCGGGCGTGTATAGCCTCGGGCACTTCCCGGCAGCGCCGGACAATGCCTTGCCGGCCGGGACGGCGGCGGTCCTCCAGGAGATCCTCGACCAGGCGATCCCCGGCCTGCCCGGGGTGGCAGCAACGGTGATCGTCGCTGGTCAAGGGGCCTGGTCGGGCGCGGCGGGGCTGGCCGACGACCAGCATCCCGTCCAGGTCAGCTCGCAATTCGGTATCGCCAGCTTCACGAAGACCGTGATCGCGGCCGAGATCATGCTCCTCGCCGACCAGGGGAAGCTCGCGCTGTCGGACCCCGTGTCGGCCCGGCTGCCGAAGGACTTCACGTTCGACACCAACGGCGCGACGATTGGCAATCTGCTGGCAATGGAAAGCGGCATCCCGGACCCCGCTCTGAACAGCACCGACGTCGCCGCTGACCTGATGCGCAACTGGAGCGTGCGGGAGGTCCTGGCCACGGTGCCGGCGGATCGATCGAAGCCCGGCGATCACTTCGTCTACGAGGACGCCAACTACATGCTCCTAGGCCTGGTCGTGGCCCAGGTGACCGGCGAGAGCACGGCGGCGGCCCTGCGCTCGGGCGTGCTGGCAGACGCGCGGTTCGCCGCGCTGGTCTACCAGCCCGAGGAGAAGCCGGCCGGTCCGTTCGCGCTGCCGCACGTCTCCGGCCGACTGCGCCCAGACATCCTCGCCCGCGGGGGCGGCTATCTTCCGTCCGAGGCGGAGGCCAGCGCGGGCAATGGCTCGGGTTGCATGGCCAGCAATTCGCGCACGCTTGCCCTCTTGGGCTACCAGCTCTTCGGGGGGGCGATCGTGTCGCTGCACGCCATCCAGGCGATGACGGACTTCGGCGCCGACCTGCCCAACGGGGAGGGCCGGTACGGGATGGGGGTCTTCGATCAGACGAACCTCGCCAGCGGCTACGGCGTGCCAACCGTCGGCAACGGCGGCTGGGAGGACGGGGGCTATTCGTCGGTGATGAGCGTCATCCCGAGCGAGGGGATCGCGATCGCTGTGCTCACGAACGAGGCCGGCGATCCGAAGCAGCTGGTGATGCCGTTGGCCCAGCGATTGGCGTCGGCGCTCAGGTGAGGCGCAGAGAAGGCCATGACGAGCACGAGCTGCGCCCCTCCTCTTGTCGGCGCCTGGCCCGACGGTCGAGCGCCCTTCCGCGTAACGCTCATCTCGTGACCCTTGCTCGGGCGCATTTGCGCTCGCATCCGGCTGTCGACCGTAGCATCGGTTCGCCGCGCCTACGGCGCGATGATCTGCGTTGGGCAGAGGCGTCCCACTGGTGAACGCGCAACACCGACCTACGACAGCGGAGGAGGACCGACCATGGCGAGCTTTCGCACGACCCTGCGGCAGACGGGCAAGGAGGCCACCGGCATTGAGATTCCGCCGGAGGTCATTGAGAGTCTCGGTGCCGGGAAGGTTCCTCGAGTGGCCCTGACCGTAAATGGCTACGCCTATCGCAGCACGGTCGCCGTCATGGACGGCAGCTACATGGTCGGCTTCAATGCCGATCATCGAGCCGCATCGGGCATCAAGGCCGGCGACGCCTTGGATGTCGAGATCTCCGTGGACAGGGAGCCCCGGACCGTTGAGATTCCCGCCGACCTGGCGGCGGCATTGGATGCCGAGCCGCCGGCACGCGCGACGTTCGAGAAGATGTCGAACAGCAACAAGGGCTGGCACGTCTCGCAGGTGACCGGCGCGAAGACGGCCGAGACGCGGCAACGGCGGATCGAGAAGTCGATTGCGATGCTGCGGGACGGCAGGGCTCGCTAGCTCCGGAGCGCCACGGCGACAGCACCGGAGCGGGCCAATGTCCCGCGTGGATGGGACGTTCGGCCCTGTGCCTGTCGCTACCGATGGTGCACGGTGGTAGGCCGATGAGCCTGCATCTCTTACACGACCTCGCGACCATGGCCCTGCTTTTCAGCGCGATCGCCGCCTCCATCGTCGCGCCACGGGTGCTCGTCAGCCGACGCTGAAGCGTCAGCCTGTCCGGCGCAGAGCCGATTGCGCGGCGTGGTAGCCGCACATGCCGTGCACGCCGCCCCCCGGAGGCGTCGAGGCCGAGCAGAGGAAGACCGACGGGTCGGGGGTCGAGTAGGGATCCAGCCGAATCGCAGGCCGCGTGAACAGCTGCAGCGCGTCCTGTCGGCCGCCGTTGATGTCGCCGCCGACGTAGTTCGGGTCGTAGGCCTCGAGCTCGGCCGGCCCCATAGCGTGTGAGCCGATGATCAGGTCGCGGAACCCGGGCGCGAAGCGCTCGATCTGCGCCAGGATCGGCTCGGTCATGTCAACGGACGAGCCGTTCGGCACGTGGCAGTACGCCCAGGCCGTGTGTTTGCCGGCGGGCGCGCGCGACGCGTCGAAGAGCGAGTGCTGAGCAAGCAGCACGAACGGCCGATCCGGTACGCGGCCGCGACTGACTGCGTCCTCGGCGGCCGCGATCTCCTCGAAGCTTCCGCCGAGGTGGACCGTCCCGGCGCCGGCCACTTCCGGATCGCGCCACGGAATCGGTCCGTCGAGGGCCAGGTCCAGCTTGAAGGCGCCGGGGCCGTATCGGTACCGCTTCAGGCTTCTTGCGTACCACCCGTCCAGCCGCTCGCCGGCGATCTCGAGCAGCGCGCGCGGGCTCACGTCGAACAGCGCGGTCCGATGCGGCGGCAGATCCTCCATGCGCGTGATCCGGCGCTCGGTGAAGATCTCCCCGCCGGCCTCTTGCAGCACGCCCGCCAGCGCTTCGGCGATCCGTGCCGAGCCACCCCGGGCGAACGGCCACCCGGCCGCGTGGAAGCTGGCCATGAACAGCAGCGCATAGGCGCCGGTCACCGGCTCGGAGAGGCGAAGCATCGAGTGCGCGGCATTGCCGGCGACGAGGGCCCTGGCGCGCGGCCCGTCAAACCGCCGGGCGAGCCACGTCGCCGGCTGCACCGCGTCGATCCCGAAGCGAGCGAGCCGCACGATGTCGGCGACCGAGGAGGGGATGTGGAATGGACCGAGCACCTCGCGCAGCAGCGGCTCCCAGTCGCGGACGAGCGGTCGCACCAGCCGACGGTAGGCCGCCGCATCGGGCGCGAGTCCCCGCGCCGTCTGATCGAGGTCGCGGAAGGCGAGGACCGCCGGCTGGTCGTCCAGCGGATGCGCCACCTGCACCGGGGGTTCGATCCACTCCAGGCCGTGCTGCTCGAGGCCGAGCTGCGAAAAGAAGGGCGACGCCTTCCCGAGCGGATGGGTGGCGCTGCACACGTCATGCACGAAGCCGGGCAGGGTGAGCTCAGCGGACCGCATTCCGCCACCGATCGTCGGCGCCAGCTCGAAGACGGCGACCGAGCGGCCCGCCCGCGCCATGGCGATCGCGGCGGCCAGTCCGTTCGGGCCCGAGCCGACGACCAACGCGTCGTATCGGTCCGCGCTCATGACCCGCGCAGGCCGACGGGAGGCAGATAGTCGCCCAGCAGCTCGCGCTCCCACCACGTGCCGGTGGCCCGCCGCTGGGCAGGCGTGGCGTAGCGGTACCGGTACATCCGCGACCGAGTAGTCCGCTGACCAGAGCCAATCGGTGAGCATGGCGATCCCTTGTGGAACACGTCAGCGACCGGCGTGCCACGCGACCGCCAGCCAGCGCTCGAACGTGGTTCCGAACGGCTCGGTCCCCTCGCGCAGGAGGACGGCAGCTTGCGTCGCCGCGGCACGCGCTCCGTCGACGAGGCGCCGCGGATAGCGAAAGCGCACCTGGTGCTCCGCGAACTCGTCCTCGTCGAGCGTCTCCACCGACCCGCCGAAGGTGCGGATCACGTCGAGATCGAGGTCGACCTGTCGCACCCGGTCGCCATGCCATTCGCACGGCGTGCCGATGTTGACGTAGACCTGGTGGAGCGGGTGGCTCGAATAGAACTCCGCGGTCCACCACGCGCCCGGCGGGATCAGGCTCACGAAGCCGTCCGCGAGCAGCCGGGGCGCGTCGTTTCCACGACGGACGGTCGTCCCGGCGGGAACCGCGAGCCACGTCCCGTATCGGTCCTCGCCCAGCCACCTCATCATGAACTGCCAGTGCACCCGATTCGGCCACTTGCGGCCGTCCCAGCGCACCGTGCGGTTCTCGCGCCCAGTCAAGGGCCGATCATAGAAGCCGACCGCGCAACGGTCAGCGTTGCGAGCCCTCGAGCTCCGCCTTGCGCGCCGCCATTCGATCGCCGAGCTCCTTCAGCTCGCCGTCGTCGAACACCGAGCGCGCCTGCTTGAACATGTCGCCCTCTTCTTCCTCGATGTGGTGCTCGATGTTCTCCTTCATGACGGTGAACTTCGCCCCCCAGCGCTCGTCCGTCACGTCGGTCGCCTCCAGCTCGCCCATCACCGTGTCCACGACGTTGTGCTCCTCGTAGCCCTCGAGGACGAGCTCCTTGGCCTTGGGGTGCTCTTTCAGGGCCGGATAGAAGATCGTCTCCTCGATATCCTCGTGGACCGTCAGCTGATCCTTGATCGTGCCGAGCAGCTCCTTCCGCGTCTTCTCCGCTCGCTCGGTGGTTGCGTCCGCCTCGTTCAGCAGCTTCTTGAGCTTGTCGTGATCGTCCTTCAACAGTTGGAGCGCGTCCATCGTGGTCCCCTTTGGCTGGTGCTGGATGAGCGTCGGCTGCCGGATACGTCGAAGCCGACTGTCGTCGGTCCTCGTGGGCGCCCTCACGGCAGACGGCTTCTCTGTTCCCCCCTGTGCACTGCGCAATGCAAGCCGAATGCCGGACGGGCGGGTGGCATCGGTATTGCACGAGCCGACCCGCGCGGCACGATGGGGCCCTCCGTCGTCGCCGATTGCTACCCGAGAGCCGACTGCTTCGGCGGTCGGCTCTCGGTCTGTACTCGCCGGGGAGGAAGTGGAGCGATGATCGCGCTGGTCTTCCGGCTGCTTCGCGCATGGGCGATCTTCAAGGTGATCCGATCGGTGTACCGCCAGCGGCGCCACCGCTCATCGTTGGGGCAGGGGCGCTAGCCTTCGTCGAATTCGGAGTAGTCGCCGGCCGCGAGGGGCGGGGCAGTCCAATGCTCCGCATCCATGCAATCGCTCGATACCGAGAGGTGCACGCGATCGGCATCGTCGACCGCCGCCACCGCCGGAAGGGGGACGTAGATGTCGTCCGGGAAGATGAATCCCTTCTCGACGATGACGTAGTCGCTCTCCACCACGGCGATGTCGCCGATCTTCCGCCCGTCGGTTGCGTAGACGGCGAGCCCCGGTCGCAGCGGCCTGGACAGGTAGGTGCTCATTTGTGAATCGGTTCTCCATCAGCATCCGTTGGCGCCCGGGCCGCTTCCCTTGGGCTCGGCAGAAGGCATGCCTCGAGGGCGAGCGTTATTCGTTCTTGACCGAAATCATTTCCTGACGAAACGCTATTGGGAGGTGGCCGGTGTGTCATTCGGCACGGGTGCGGCCGGTGCGGTCCCGCTAGGCTCCCGTGGCGGATGGGGCCCGGCAGACTGGGGAAGTTCGTCTGCCATGCGAGCTCCCTTCCCGAGCTCCCCGCCTCATCCGCTCTTTGCAGTCGGCGTCGTCGAAAGCACATCGGGCAAGCGAGCTCGGGTGATGGCCGATAGCAGCCCCTGCGCGCCGAGACCGTCGAGGAGGTGCGTCGCCTCGTCGAGCGCGTCGCCTCGACCGAACCGATGCCACTCGGCGAGGCAGAGCGCCAGGTGCACCGGCAGGTCCAGCTCGCGCCAACGTTGTGCGGCCGTGGCGTATGCAGAGTGAGCGGTGGCATCGCCGTTCAGCGCCGCCAGTCCGGCCGCGAGCGTGAGCCGTGCCGCGTCCGCGGCTCGTCCGCCGACAAGGACCGCGCCGATCCCCTCGAGCCGCGCCTCCAGCCCCTCCACATCCGCCGCCCACAGGCTCGAGCGCGCGGCCAGGACTCGTGTCTGAAGCTGCTCTGCACCGAGCATGGCCGCGGCTGCGGCGTCGGCGAGCTCCTGCGCCGCCGGCAGGTCTGCGCGCAACCAGGCGTCCCAGGCGCGCGCATGGTCGATGCCGGCGAGGTCCTGTGCGTCCACGCGTTCGTCGAGCGGCTCGAGCGCGTCGATCGCCGCGAAAGGCCGTGCCTCGCCGCGCAGCAGCCGGATGAGCGCCTCCGTGGCGGCGAGGTCGATCCGGTAGGCGGTCGCCATCGGCTGCTCCTCGAAGCGCGCCACGGTGGACAGCGCCCAGTCCCAGTCACCGGTGTCGACCGCCGCCAGGCAGCCGAGCTCCGCCATCTGGACGGCCCAGTCGATCACGCCCAGCCGCTCCGCGAGCTCCACGCCCTCGCGGGCGACGTTGAACGTCTGCCGCGGGTCGTCCGATACGACCAGCCAGGCCAGGTTGTTGCGCGCGCGCAGCTCGGTCGTGAGCTGCCCGGCCACGCTGGCACGCTGGACCGCGGTCTCGAGATCGAGCCGCCCGGCGGTCTCGGCGCCGGAGCGGAAGCGACCGGTGCCGCGCGTCACGAGGGCGTCGAGGGCGGCGGGCTCGTCCGCCTCGCGCTCCGCGGCGTCGATCGCTCGATCGGCCCATTCCACCGCCAGATCGTCTTCCCCGACGAGCAACCTGGCGCGAGCCAGCTGGCCCATCAGCTCGGCGCTCGCCTGCTGGCCCTCCAGCCGGTCGGTCGCCTCGACCGCGCGCTCGAGCTCGTCGAGGGCGGCCGCGTTCTGATGCGCCATGAGCAGCACGCTGGCCAGGCGGGCGCGGAGGCGGTCGCGGTCCATTGGCGAGCCCCCTTCCTCAGCGATCCGCACCAGCTCGCGGAGCAGGGTCTCCGCGATATCGAGCCGTCCGGCCAGACGTGCCGCCGTGGCCGCGAGCTCCAGGAGCTCGCGGCGATCGCCCTGCGGTGGCGTCATCCCAAGGGCTCGCTGGAGAGCATCGAGCGCTCGTTCGGGAGCATGCAGCGCGAGGGCCCGATCCGCCACGACACGGAGCAGCGCGGTGGCGCGAGAAGCGATGGCTGAAGCATCGGCGCTGGTGGGATCGGCGGCGAAGGCCGCCGCCAGGTGCGTCGCCGTCGATTCGAGCAGGTCCGCCTCGTCGACGGAGTCGAAATACGCGGCTGCGCGCAGGTGTGCGCGATGGCGCTCGGTGCGCGGCAGCGTGCGATACGTGAGCTCGCGCACGAGGTCCTGCAAGAACTCGATCTGCCCGTGTCCGGAGGAGCGAAGCTCGTCGTCGTAGGTGAGCAGCTCGCGGTCGACGAGCGACCCGAGCCGGGCGCGCAGCTCCGGCCCCTGGACGCCGGACACCGCCGCCAGCGCGGCGGGCGGGAATCGCCGGCCGAGCACTGCCGCGCTCTTGAGCAGCGAGCGCTCGGGCGCCGGGAGCGCGTCCACGCGCGCGGCCAGGATGCCGTGAAGCGATTCGGGCACCTCGATGCCCCCCAGCGGTGCCCTGACGCGCAGCTTCCCATCCCCTGCGACGAGCTCGCCGCGATCGATCAGCATGCGCACCAGCTCAACGGCGTAGAGGGGGATGCCGCCTGCGCGCTCGAGCACGTGCCGCAGCGCAGCGGAGGGGAGGCCGTGAGCGCGATCGTCGAGCAGCTCGCGCATCGACCCATCCGACAACCGATCCAGGCGCAGCGTCGTGAACGTGCGCTGCGAGGCTCCCCACGTCGGCCGCGCGTCCAGCAGCTCGGGGCGCGCCAGCGTCAGGATCATGATCGGGTAGTCGCGACTCCAGGTCCCGACGTGCTCGATGAAGTCGAGCAGCCCGGCGTCCGCCCACTGCAGATCCTCGAAGACCAGGACGGTCGGCGCCTGTTCGGAGACGCGCTCGAAGAAGCGTCGCCAGGCGGCAAAGAGCTCCTCGCGCTCGAAGTCGCGCGGAGCGCTCGCGTCGAGCAGCACCGCGAGCCGAGGTTCCATCCAGCTGCGGTCGTCGGGGTCGCGAACGAGCTCGTCGAGCTGCGACGTCAGCTGGCGGCGCGCGACCTCCGCCTGCGCCCGGTCGCCGATTCCGCAGCGACGGCGAACCATCTCGGCGACGGCCGCGAAGGCTGCGCCCTCTCCGTACGCGGGCGTGCGGCCGGGGTACCACTCCACCCGCGCCGCTCGCCCCGTCACCTCGCGCTCGAGCTCCCACGCGAGGCGGCTCTTGCCGATGCCGGCGATCCCGAGGACCGATGCGGTACGACCACGACGATCGCGCGCGACCGCGTCGAACATCGCGGTCAGCTCGCCCAGCTCGCGCCTCCGCCCGACGAACGGACCGGCGTGGCCGGCGCTGCGCCCCCCGCGCCGCGCCTCGCTCAGCGTGGCGCTGAACGCCGGGACGCGCGCCTTCTTGCCCTTCAGCTCGAGCTCGCGAATAGGCCCGAACTCCAGCGCCGAGCCGGGGGCGCACGCCTGGCGGGTCGCCGCGTCGACGAGGACGCCGCCGCGGGCCGCCGCACCCTGCAGCCGTGCGGCAATGTTGATCACGTCGCCACTGACCATCCCCTGGCCGTCGGCGGCGAAGCTGACCGCCGCCTCACCGGTCGCCACCGCGCCCCTGGCCGCCAGCGGTCGGTGCGGCCTCGGCAGCACCAGCCGTGGCACCGCCGCGACGATCTCGAGGGCCGCTCTGACGGCCCGCTCGGCGTCATCCTCGTGAGCGGTCGGCGCCCCCCACACGGCCACGACGGCGTCTCCGATGAACTTCTCGATGGTGCCGCCGAAGGCCGCGACCGCCGACCGCGCCGCCTCGAAGTAGCGCGACTGCACCGCCCGCACCTCTTCCGGATCGAGCGCCTCCGCGAACGTCGTGAAGCTCTCCAGGTCCACGAACAGGACGCTCACTCGCCGCCGCTCGGCGCCGGCGCCCCTGATCTCGGCCTCGGCCCCGCTCGGCTCGGCAAGGGGCAGCGTCGCGCCACACGAGGTGCAGAAGCGGGCCTCGAGCGACACCGCGGCCGCGCAGTGCGGACAGACCACGGTGAGCCGGGTGCCGCACGTGGCGCAGAACCGTGCGAGCTCCGAGTTCTCGGTGTCGCACGCGGGGCAGCGCATGGCGCGATCGGCCCTTAGGAGCCGTCCTCCTTGTAGATGATCTGGCCCGCCTGCGCGCCGTCCTCGAGGACGAGCGCGTACATGATCGACTTGGCGAGGGTGCGGTCGTGGTTGATTACGTACGTCCCGATGCGCGGCGCCTCAGCGGGGAACCGATCGACGGCTCCCTCGATGCCCTCCACCTTGCCGGCGAGCGCGAGATGCGGCTTGTGGACGTAGTACTCCGCCTCGCGATGGCTGCTCTTGAACTGCACGTACGTCACGCTGAACGGAGCCTCGAGGAACTCCCGGATCACCGGATCGGCGCGGGCCGCATCGGTGAAGAGGTCGGGGTCGTTCAGACGCACGAAGCGGTTGTAGCCCTGCGGAGGTCCGTACCCGGCCGAGGCGCCATCCGGGAAACGGTCGTACAGGTCGTTGGGATCGAGGCCGTCGTCATCGTCGTTGATGGCCATGCTCACTCCTCTGAGCTACAGGCCACCGATCATAGGCAGTCGTGTCCGCGGTGCCTAGCCTCCGCGGCGGCCGGCCGGACGGGCGCGCAGCCCGTTCGGCCAGGGTGGCGAGGTCAGGCCGGCGCGAGGACGGGCCCGCCCGCTCGGGCCAGGATGGGCTCCAGCAGCTGCTCGAGCGGCGTCCCATCGACCTGCGCCAGGTCGTAGTGGACGCGGGTGATCGGCTTGTTCAGCGTCAGGACGCGAGTCAGGTCGATCGGCGTCGCCGAGAGGACGATGTCGGCGTCCACGGCGTTCAGGGTTGCCTCGAGCTCGGCTGTCTGCGCAGGGCCGTAGCCCATGGCCGGCACCAGCGGCTCGAGCGCCGGGTAGCGGTCCAGCACGTCGCGGATCGAGCCGACCGCGAAGGGACGCGGGTCGACCAGGGATGCGGCGCCGAAGCGGCGGGCCGCCACCACGCCCGCTCCGTACGTCATGCCGCCGTGGGTCAGCGTCGGTCCGTCCTCGACGACGACGACGCGCTTCCCGTCGATCGGGCCATCCAGGGTGAGATCCGAGCGGGCGGTGAGGATCTGGGCGCGGGGGTTCAGCTCCGCGATGCTCGAGCGGACGGCATCGACGGCCGATGGTTCGGCCGTGTCCACCTTGTTGATGATCACCACGTCGGCCATGCGGACGTTCATCTCCCCAGGGTGGAAGCCACGCTCGTCCCCGGCGCGCAGCGGATCGGCCACCACGATGAGGAGGTCCGAGCGATAGAACGGGAAGTCGTTGTTGCCGCCGTCCCACAGGATGACGTCCGCCTCCGCTTCGGCGGCACGCAGGATCGCCTCGTAGTCCACGCCGGCGTACAGCACGCGGCCCGCGTCGAGGTGCGGCTCGTACTCCTCGCGCTCCTCGATGGTCGTCTGGTGGCGATCGAGGTCGTCGAGCGTCGAGAAGCGCTGCACGCGCTGTGCGACCAGGTCGCCGTACGGCATGGGATGTCGGATGACCACCGGCGTGATGCCGCGTGCCGCGATCAGGGCCGCGAGGTACCGGGTCGTCTGGCTCTTACCGGCACCGGTTCGCGTGGCGCAGACCGCGATGACGGGGCGCTCGCTGGCGAGCATGGTGCGGTTCGGACCGATGAGGGTGAAGTCGGCCCCGGCCGCCAGCGCACGCGACGCCGCATGCATCACCGTCGCGTGCGGCACGTCGCTGTAGGCGAAGACCACGGTGTCCACCTGCTCCGCGCGGACGATGCGCTCGAGCTCCGTCTCTGCCACGATCGGAATACCGGCTGGGTACAGGTCTCCGGCCAGCTCGGCGGGGTAGCGCCGATCGGCGATGCCCGGGATCTGGGCGGCGGTGAAGGCGACGACCTCCACGCCGGGGTCCCCGCGATAGACGACGTTGAAGTCGTGGAAGTCGCGCCCCGCGGCGCCCATGATGAGGACTCTCGTCCGATCCATCTGTCGAGTCTCCTGTCGCGCTTCGCGTGCGTTCGCACGGCTCCGGCGGCAGAACGCTGCGCCGCCGGACGGTTGACGGCCAGTGCCCTTCGGCCCGTTCACGACTCCGCGGCGCCGCCTGCCTGCCTCCGTGAGAACATCGACGGCGTGTTGTTCTCCATGCCGATGACCGCCACGCCGCGCGATGCCACCCGACGGCCCTTCGTTGGCGCCTGACCCGGGCGGCGTGCCACGTCCGGCCGCAGCCCGACGGCGGCGGCGCTGGCTCTCCGCCGCGCTGGTGAGCGCCATCGCCCTGGCGCTGCTGATGGTCGTCGTGGTGGCGATGAGCCTCGGCAGACGGGGCGCATCGGCCCCCGGGCCGTCCGGGACGGCGACGACAGCGGCGTCGAGCGCACCGTCGTTCGACGGCAGCGCGCTCCCGGCTCCCACCGCCTTTCCGGTGCCGCGCACCGCATCGGCCCTGTATGTCGCCACCGACGGCAGTGACGCCAACCCGGGCACGCAGGCCGCCCCGTTCGCGACGGTGGCTCACGGCCTGGCGTTGCTGCGCCCGGGCCAGACGCTCTACCTGCGCGGCGGCACCTACGTCGAGGACATCACTGCGCGCCTGCCAGCCGGCAGCGCCGAGGAGCCGATCGTCGTGTCGTCGTATCCGGGCGAGCGAGCGGTCATCAAGGGCCTGGTCGAGCTCGACGATCCGACGTACGTCACGCTGAACGGTTTCAACGTCACCTGGAACCACGGCGAGTACGACCAGCACATGCTCAAGATCGTGGGCGGCCGCGAGTGGACGCTGCAGAACAGCGAGATCTGGGGCGCCCGGTCCTTCGCCGACCTCCTGATCGCCGGCTCGCCGCAGGGCTGGACGGTCCGCGGCAACGTGATCCACGACACGTACGGCGGGGAGGCGAACGTGAATCGCAGCCACAACGTGTACGCCAACACCAACCTGGATGCGACCGGCGGCCTGATCGAGCGCAACGTGCTCTTCAACGCCGGGCACGGCACGAACCTCAAGCTTGCCGGCTCGGGTGGCCCGGGAGGCGGGGCGGCGAACGTGATCGTCCGCTACAACACGCTGTACAGCGCCACCCAGCCGCTGCTGCTGGGCGACGGCAGCCACCACGTCATCATCGAGCGCAACATCATCGGCGGCAGCGCGCGCGGCAACCTCGTCCGGCTCTTCCAGCTGGTCGGCACCGGGAACGTCATTCGCGACAACCTGGGCTTCGGCGCCTCGACGTTCTGCGACGACTTCGACAGCACCGTGCGCTGCGCGGCCGTGGTGGCCGGCAGCGTCTTTCCGCGCGACCCGCGCTTCGACTCGACGGCGGTCGGTGGCTTTCACCCCAGCGATGCGGTGGCACGAGCGTACGGTCGCTTCGCTCCCTGAGCGCGGGGGGCCGAATGGCCCGGGTGATACGGTCGCGTGGCCCCTCGTTGCGGGACCTCCCGCGCGTCACGCTTTCGGCATGACATCCGAGCCGCGCTTTCCGTTCCCCGGAACACCCGTCGTGATGGATGGCTCGGAGGCCATCGCCGACGTCGAGACGCGCATCGCCGAGGGCGCGTGCGCCTACCCGATCACGCCCTCCACGAACATGGCAGCCGCCTTCCAGGCGGCGGTGGCGGACGGGAAGACAAACCTGTGGGGGACGCCGCTTTCGTTCCTGGAGCTCGAGTCGGAGCACTCGTCGGCCACCTCGGCCGAGGGATTCGCGCTGGCCGGCGGCAGGGTCACCAACTTCACTGCCGGGCAGGGCCTGGTGCTGATGAAGGAGGTCCTGTTCGTCATCAGCGGCAAGCGGCTGCCCATCGTCTTCCATGTCGGCGCGCGGGCGCTGACCAGCCAGGCCCTCAACATCCACGCCGGGCACGACGACCTCATGGCGGTGGCCGATACGGGCTGGGGCATGCTCATCGCGCGCAACGCACAGGAGGCCGCCGACCTGACCGCGATTGCGCGGCGCGTCGCCGAGGCCTGCGAGACGCCCTTCTTCGTGGCGCAGGACGGGTTCCTCACCACGCACACCCTCGAGAACGTGCGGCGCCCCGAGGATGAGCTGCTGCGCCGCTTCGTCGGCGACCCGCGCGACCACGTCCGCGACTACTTCTCACCGTCCGAGGCGCTGATGACCGGCGTCGTCCAGAACCAGGACGCGTACATGAAGGGCAAGATCGGGCAGCGCGCGTTCTACGACCGGCTGCCGGGTGCCCTCGCGGAGGCGATGGGGGAGTGGGGACGGCTGACCGGCAGGACCTACTCGCCGGTCATCGAGCACCGCACCGCCGACGCCGAGCAGATCGTGGTCTCGATGGGCAGCATGGCCGATACCGCTCCGGCCGTCGTGGATCGTCTGCGCGCCACCGGCCGCCGGGTCGGCTGCGTGGCGGTCACCAGCTTCCGGCCCTTCCCGGCGGACGAGCTCGCGGCCGCCATCCGCGGCGCGCTCACCGTGGCCGTGATCGAGCGCACCGATGAGCCGGCGGCACACGACAACCCCCTGACGCGCGAGCTGAAGGCCGCCCTGGCGGACCTCGCTGCGGACGGGCAGCGGGTGCCGCGCGTCGTCTCGGCCAGCGCCGGCCTCGGCTCGCGCGACGTGGCGGCCGGGGACATCGCCGCGGTCTTCGATTGGATCGCCGATCCGGAGGAGACCCGTCGACGCCGGTTCGCCGTGCTCGGCATTCACCACCCGCTGGCGCTCGAGCGCGTGCCGATGGACGTTCGTCCTCCCGGCGCCTACAGCCTGCGCGGCCATTCGGTCGGCGGCTTCGGGTCGGTGACGACCAACAAGCTGCTGGCGACGCTGATGGGCGACCTGTTCCATGCCTACGTCCAGGCCTACCCGCGCTACGGCTCGGAGAAGAAGGGCCTTCCGACGACCTACTACCTGACCATCGCCGACCAGCCGATCCACCAGCACGGCGAGCTCGAGCACGTCGAGTTCGTCCCGCTCTACGACGTCGCCGCCTTCCGCCACGGCAACGCGCTGGCGGGCCTGGTGGACGGCGGGACGCTCTTCGTCCAGAGCCCGCTCGCCGATCCGGAGCAGATCTGGGCGTCCGTGCCGGCCGCCGCGCGCGGGGAGATCATTCGGCGCGGACTGAGGCTGTGGGCGCTCGACACGGCGTCGCTCGCCCTGCGGCACGCACCGCGCCCCGAGCTTGCGGTGCGCATGCAGGGCGTCGCGCTTGCGGGCGTCTTCCTGCGCGTGTCGCCCTTCGCGGAACGCGCCGGCCTCGACCGGCAGGCGCTGCTCGACGCGCTCCGGCCGCAGCTCGAGCGCTTCTTCGGCAAGCGCGGCGGGCGCGTGGTGGACGCCAACCTTGACGTCGTCGCGGCCGCCTACGACGGCGTGATCGATGTCACCGCCGAGATCGAGCACGCGCACACCTCGCCACACCTGCAGCCAATGGAGGCCGTCTCATGACGCAGACCAGCGTCGGATCGCTGATGTCCACGCAGCCCATCGTGGTCGCCGCCGATGCGCCGCTCGGCGTCGCCGCGCGGATGCTCGAGGACCACCACATCCACGGCCTGCCGGTCGTCGATGCGCGCGGCGCCCTGGTCGGCGTGATCAGCCAGACCGACATGCTGCGGGCGCGCAGCACGGAGGCGCTCTGGGCGCGCTGGCCGGGCCTGCTGGTGCGGCACCTGATGACCAGCCCCGCGCTGACGATCGGTTCCGATGCCGATGCGGTGGAGGCCGCGCGCCTGATGGAGCGCCGCCACGTCCATCGCCTGGTCGTGGTCGACTCGGACGGCGTCACGCCGGTCGGCGTGCTTTCGACCACCGACCTCGTGCACGGAATCGTCGAGGAAGTGCAGGCATGACCCTGCAGGAGCTGCCGCTGATCAAGGCGAGCCGCGAGGACAAGGAGCTGCACGACGCGCGGCTGGCGCAGCAGGCCGAATCGGTCTTCGACGTCAACGCCTACGTCGACGACTTCAACTCGGTGGTCCTCGACGCGTACGGCGCCGGGACCGCCGATGCGGAGCTTCCGGCCGATGCCGCCGTGGCGCGCAGCGTCATTCCGCCGGGAACTGCCGCCGGCCGCGACTTCTCGAACCTGGCGCCCCGAATCCCGGAGCTCGACGCCGACGCCTGCGTCGGATGCATGAGCTGCGTGAACGGCTGCCCTGACACCGCCATCCTCGCCACCGCCCAGCCGGCCTCGGTCCTCGAGCCGCTGATGGCGGCGTTCTCCGGCGCGCAGCCCGATCCCTCCTCCACCGTGGAGGGGTTGCGCGCCCACTTCAGCGTCACGAACAAGTACGCGCACGTCCCCGAGCGGCGTGGCCACGAGCCGGCCCAGTTCGGCCTGTTCGTCAACCCCGCCCACTGCAAGGGCTGCGGCGAGTGCGTCGAGATCTGCCACGCGCTCGGCTACGACGCCCTGCGCATGAGCGACAAGGTCGCCGTCGAGCCGAGCGGCGAGGGCACCGTCGACCGGCTCGGCCGCGACTTCCGCTTCTACCAGTCCCTCCCGTCCACGCCGCCGGTGTATCGCAACGAGAAGGCGCTCGCCGACCTGATGCTTGGCGAGCACGCGATCGGCTACGTCGGCGGCGCTGGATCGTGCTCCGGCTGCGGCGAGGCCACCGCCCTGCGGATGCTGGTGGCGGCGACGCGGCAGCTTCACGGTCCCGAGTCGATGGGCATCGTGGCGGCGACCGGCTGCAACACCGTCTTCGGCAGCACCTACCCGTTCAACCCGTTCCTGGTGCCGTGGACCAACTCGCTGTTCGAGAACGCCGCCGCGGATGCCCTGGGAATCCGCGCTCGGTGGGACCAGGGCGGCCATTCCGATCGGCGGCTGTGGGTCGTCGGCGGGGACGGAGCCATGTACGACATCGGCTTCCAGTCCTTGTCGCGCCTGGTCGCCTCGGGCGCCGACGTGAAGGTCCTGGTGCTCGACACGCAGGTCTACTCGAACACCGGCGGCCAGTCCTCGACCGCCTCGTTCGGCGGGCAGGTCACCAAGCTGTCGGCGTACGGCAAGTCGCTGCACGGCCGTCCGGAGCGTCGCAAGGAGCTCGCCCGGATCCTGATGGCGCACGGCGAGGTGTATGTCGCGCAGACGACGCCGGCGCACATCAATCACTTCTACCGCGCGGTGATGGAGGCGAACGCCTATCCGGGCCCGGCGGTCATCGTCGCCTACACGCCGTGCATGCCGGAGCACGGCATTCCCGACGACGCCGCGACGCGACAGGCGAAGCTGGCGGTCGACTCGCGGGCATTCCCGCTCTTCACCTACGACCCGCGGCGCGGCGCCACCCTGGCCGAGCGCCTGAGCCTTCAGGGCAATCCGGCGCCGAAGGACGACTGGGCGGCGCTGCCGAACGGCGAGCAGGTCGACTTCCTGACCTTCGCCCGCAGCGAGGGACGCTTCGCGCCGCACTTCGCGGCCGACGGCACGCCGACCGCCGAGATCCAGGCCACGCGACAGGACCGCCTCGAGAACTGGCGGCTGCTGCGCGAGATGTCGGGGCAATGAGCCATGGACGACAGGCCCGTCGCCGCCGAGCTCGGTGCCAGCTGGTTCGGGGCGGGCCTCTCGCTCCACGCGCGGGCTGAGCTCGCGCTCTGCGGCCGGATCGTCACCTCGGCCGCCGGAACCGTCCTGCTGAGCGAGGGTGAGGACACCGGCATCTTCGCGATCCTCTCGCGCGGCCGTGTCGCGCTGCGCATGCGCGTCCCCGAGCGCGGCCTCGTCACCATCCTCACCGTCGAGCCGGGGGACGTCGTCGGCTGGTCGGCCCTGGTGCCCCCGCATCGGTCCACCTCCACCGCGGTGGTGGTCGAGGCAAGCACCCTGCTCGTCTTCGAGGCGCGCGCACTGCGATCGGTGCTCGAACGCGATCTTGCGCTGGCGGCGACGCTGTATCCGCGCCTGCTCGAGGCTCTCGGACGCCGGCTGAGCGCCACGCGTCAGCAGCTGCTCGACCTGTACGCCCGCCAGGCGGAGGCCGATCCGTGGTGAGCCCCGGCTTCCTGCCGCGCGACGACCTCGACCGGCTGATCTCGCTGCTCGAGGAGGACGGGCGGACGGTGATCGGGCCGACGGTGCGCGACGGAGCCCTCTCGTACGATCGCATCGCCGGCGCCGCGGACCTCCCGCTGGGCTGGACCGATGCCCAGGCGCCCGGCCGCTATCGGCTGCAGCGCAGCGGCGCCGGCCGCAGCTTCGACGTCGGACCGCCGCCGCAGGGCCTGAAGCGCTTCACCTTTCCGTCCCACGCCGCCCTGACCGTCGCCGAGCGAGACGACGAGGGGCGCGTGAGCTTCACGCCGGCGCGTCCGGACCCGCCCCGCCTGGCCTTCCTGGGCGTCCGGGCGTGCGAGATCGCCGCGCTGCTGGTGCAGGACCGGGTGCTCGCTGCCGGCCCGTTCGTCGACGAGGACTACCGAGCCCGGCGTGACGCGGTGCTCGTCGTCGCCGTGCAGTGCACCAGGTCCGGGGCCACCTGCTTCTGCGCCTCGATGGGGACGGGACCGGAGGTGACCGCCGGGCACGACCTCGTCATGACCGAGCTGGACGACGGCTTCGTGGTCGACGCCGGAAGCGTCACCGGGACGCAGCTGCTGGCTCGGCTGGCGCTCGCGCCGGCCACGTCTCAGCAGCAGGCGGCGGCGGGCGCCGGCGTCGCGAGCGCGCGTGCCGCGCAGCACGACGGCGTCGCCACCAACGGCCTGCGCGACCGGCTGATGGACCAGCTCGACAGCCCGCGCTGGGCGGAGATCGCCGACCGGTGCCTCGCCTGCGGAAACTGCACCCTCGCCTGTCCCACCTGCTTCTGCAGCTCGGTGGGACTGGAGTCCGACCTCGACGGAACCGCCACGCGACTCGAGCGACGCTGGGACTCGTGTTTCACCGGCGACTTCGCGCGCGTCGCAGGCGGCAACTTCCGGCCGCGCCGCCAGGACCGATACCGGCAGTGGCTGACCCACAAGTTCGCGACCTGGATCGATCAGTTCGGGACCTCGGGGTGCGTCGGCTGCGGCCGCTGCATCACGTGGTGCCCGGTCGGCATCGACGTGCGGGAGGAGCTGCGCATCATCGCGCCGCCATACGGCGGCACGCAGGTGACGCCGGTGGTCGCCGGATCGGCGCGGGCATTCTCGCCCGCCACGATTCGCGAGCTGCGGCCGGAGACGGCCGACACCTCCACCCTGGCGCTGGTGCCCGCCGACGACGCGCTGCTCGCGGCTCGACCCGGCCAGTTCGTGATGGTGGAGCACGCCGGCTTCCCTGCTCTCCCCATCTCCGTCTCGCGGGTGGCCGACGGCGCGCTGTGGCTGACCATCCGCGCCGCGGGCCCCGCCACGACCGCCATCATCGGGCTGCGCCCCGGGCAGCAGCTGGGACTGCGCGGGCCGCTCGGACGCGGCTGGCCCATCGAGCGAGCCCTCGGCCGTGACGTGGTGGTGGTCGCCGGCGGCATCGGCCTCGCGCCGCTGCGGCCGGTGATCGACACCGTGCTGCGCGACCGGGAGCGCTTCGGCCGGCTGCTGCTGGCCTACGGCGCGCGGACGCCGGCCGATCGGCTGTATGTCGACGAGATCGCGCGCTGGCCCGCCGCCGGGCTGGAGATCGCCGAGATCGTCGACCGCGCCGGCGCCGACTGGCTCGGGCCCGTCGGCATCGTGACGCAGCTGCTCGATCAGCGCGACTGGCGGGACCGCCCGGCGGCGGCCTTCGTGGTCGGGCCCGAAAGAATGATGCAGGCGACGGTGACCACGCTGGCCGATCACGGCATTCCGCGCGAGCGGATCTTCGTCTCGCTCGAGCGCCAGATGCAGTGCGGCATCGGGCTGTGCGGCCACTGCCAGCTCGGCGGGCTGTTCGTGTGTCGTGACGGTCCGTGCTTCGCGCTCTCCGAGCTGGGCGACCTGTTCGGGCGGGAGGGCCTGTGATGGGCGTCCAGAGACCGCGGGTCGGCGTGGTGAAGCTCGCCTCGTGCGACGGCTGCCAGCTGACGCTGCTGGACCTGGAGGACGAGCTGCTGCCGATCGCCGACCGGTTCGAGATCGTGGAGTTCGCCGAGGCGACCTCGCGGCGCTCGGACGGCCCGTACGACGTCCTGCTGGTCGAGGGCTCGGTGAGCACTCCCGAGCAGGCGGAGGAGATCGTCCAGCTGCGCAACCGGTCACGCACGCTGGTCGCCATCGGCGCCTGCGCGACGGCGGGCGGGATCCAGGCCATGCGCAACTGGGCCGACGAGCCGGCGTGGCGCGCATCGGTCTATCCCGAGCCCTCGTACGTCTCGTCGCTGGCGACCGCGACGCCGCTCTCCGAGCACGTGCAGGTGGACGCCGAGCTGCGCGGCTGTCCCATCGCGCCGGCGCAGCTGCTTGAGCTGCTGACCGCGCTGCGAATCGGACGCCGGCCGCAGCTGCCGGCGGAGTCGGTCTGCCTCTCCTGCAAGCGAGCCGGGAACGAGTGCGTGCTGGTCGCCCGCGGGATCCCGTGCCTCGGCCCGGTCACGGTCGCCGGCTGCGGCGCGCTGTGCCCGGCCTACGGCCGCGGCTGCTACGCCTGCTTCGGGCCGCGCGAGGAGGCCAACGTCGACGCCCTTCGGGCGCAGCTCGCCATCGACCGGACAGCACACGAAGTCGATCGCCTGTTCGCCGGCTTCACCGGCTGGTCGCCGCCGTTCCGCGCGGCCGCGCAACGGGCGATGACCGATGCATCGGAGAAGGCCGATGCATGACGCCGATCGCGGCACGGACGTGAGCGAAGAGCGCGTCGAGGACGTGACTCGCTACGCCGTGCGACAGCTGACGCGCGTCGAGGGCGAGGGGCGCCTCGACCTGGCCGTGCGCGACGGCGCTGTCACTTCGGCGCACCTCGAGATCTTCGAGGCGCCGCGCTACTTCGAGCGGCTGGTGGTCGGACGATCCCCGGACGAGGCGATCGACATCGTTGCCAGGATCTGCGGCATCTGTCCGGTCGCGTACCAGATGTCGGCGGTGCACGCCTTCGAGCGGCTGTTCGGGGTGGCCATCGATCCATCGGTCCGCGCGCTGCGCCGGCTGTTCTACTGCGGCGAGTGGATCGAGAGCCACGCGCTGCACATCTACCTGCTGCACGCGCCCGACTTCCTCGGCTATCCCAGCGCCATAGAGCTCGCCGCCGACCACCCCGCCGTCGTCGAGCGCGGGCTGAGGATCAAGAAGCTGGGCAACCGCATCGTGGCGCTGCTGGGCGGCCGCGCGATCCACCCGATCAGCGTGCGCGTCGGCGGCTTCAGCCGGACGCCACGCCGCGCCGAGCTGGACGCGCTGCGGGCCGACCTGGCGACGGCGATCGCCGACGCGCGGGAGACGGTGCGCTGGGCGGCCTCGCTCGCGCCGCCCGCCTATGCGCGCGAGCCGCGCCTGGTCTGCCTGCGTGCACCGGGCGAGTATCCGATGAACGACGGGCGCATCGTCTCCAGCGACGGCCTGGACCTCGCCCCGGACGCCTGGGCGGACGCGTTCGAGGAGCGGCAGGTGCCCTGGTCGAACGCCCTCCAGGCGCGGGCTCGTGACGGAGTGCCGTACCTCCTCGGTCCGACGGCGCGCGTCATCCTGGCCGGGGACCAGCTGCACCCGCTGGCCGCCGAGGCTCTGGCAGCCGCCGGGCTCGGTGACGAGCTGCGAACCAACGTGTTCCGCAGCATCGTCTCGCGCAGCGTGGAGCTGCTGCACGCGCTCGCCGAGGCAGCGGACATCATCGACGCCTACCGCCCTCCCGCAGCGCCCCTCGCAACGTGGGAGACGCGCCCCGGCGTCGCCGCCTGGGCCACCGAGGCACCGCGCGGACTGCTCTTCCACCGCTACGAGATCGACGAGCGGGGCCTGGTCGCCAGGGCCCAGATCGTGCCGCCGACGAGCCAGAACCAGGCGGCGATCGAGCACGACCTCGCGCGGTTCGCGACGAGCGTCCTGGATCTGGAGCACGACGAGGCGACGCATCGGCTGGAGCAGCTGATCAGAAGCTACGACCCGTGCATCAGCTGCGCGACGCACTACCTCGACCTGCGCGTCGAGCGGAGCTGAGACCGATGCGGCCGGTGACCATGCTCGTCTGCGGCGACCGGCTGCGCGGCGACGACGGCTCCGCCGCCGCGGTCGTGGCGGCCCTGCCCGCAGTGGTTCGGCACCTCGGAACCGTGCGCGACGTCGGCGGGCTGATGCCCGACGACCTCCTCGGCGCGACGGGGCCGGTGATCGTTGTCGACGCGGTGCACGGGCTTCCGGCCGGGTCCGTGGTCGACGTGCCGCTCGAGTCGCTGTCGGAGATCGCGGCCGCCGGCGCGAGCCCCGGCTCGAGCCATGCCTTGCCGCTGCCCGCGGTCCTCGCCATCGCTCAGCGGCTCGGGGCGCTGCCGGAGGGCCGCTTCATCGGCATCGCGGGCGATGCCTTCGCGCTCGGCGACGGGCTGTCGGTCGCCGTCCGCGCCTCGATCGATCCCGCCGCGGACCGCCTCGCGCACTGGGTGCGGGTGCTCGCCCACGGAAGGCGGCCTGCCGCATGTGCCTGACCGCACCCGTGCGCGTGATCGCCGTCTCGGGCGGCATGGCGACCGTCGACGTGGGCGGTGCCGAGCGGCTCGCGTCCACGCTCGCGGTTCCCGAGGTGCGACCGGGCGATTGGGCCCTCATGAGCGCCGGGACACTGATACGCGTGCTCGACCCGTCGTCGGCGGCCGAGATCGCATCCGCCATCCGAATCGCAGCAGGAGCAGACTCGTGATCGATCGCATTCGGGCCTTCGACGCCGCAGGCCACCGGGTCGCGGCCGGCCTCGCGCTGGCCGGCATGACCGCGCTGGTCAGCGGCGTCTCCGTCTTCCTCAACGCCACGGCCGTGCGCTCGGTCGGTGACCCGGTGCTGTTCACGACGCTCAAGAACGCGGTGGCGGCAGCGCTGCTGCTCGCCGTCGCGGCGGCGGTCGTGCCGAACCCAGGGAGCGCGCTGCGACGGCTCTCCCGGCGGTCGATCGTCGGTCTGCTGGCCGTCGGCGTCGTCGGCGGCAGCGTGCCGTTCGTGCTCTTCTTCACGGGCCTTGCCACGGCCAGCGCGCCTGCCGCGGCGGTGATTCACAAGACCCTCTTCGTCTGGGTGGCGCTCCTTGCGGTCGTTCTGCTGCGGGAGCGGCTGGGGATGCTGCAGATCGCCGCACTCGGCGTGCTGCTCGTCGCTCAGCTGCTGATCCAGCCGCCGGCTGGCGTGGCGTGGACCTCGGGAGAGACCTTGATCGCACTCGCGACCGCGCTCTGGGCCGTCGAGGTCATCGTCGCCAAGCGGCTCTTGAGCGCCGTCCCGTCGCCCATCGGCGCAGCGGCCCGCATGACCGTCGGCCTCATCCTGCTCGTGCTCTATCTCGGCGCCACCGGTGGGCTCGCCGGAGTCGGTCGCCTCGGCGCGGTGCAGTGGGCGTGGGTCCTCGGCACCGGCGTCCTGCTCGCGGCGTACGTCGCAACCTGGTACGCGGCGCTGCGGCGCGCGCCTGCCACGGCGGTGACCGCGGTTCTGACCGTCGCCGCCCCGATCACTGCCGGCCTCCAGCTCGCCGCCAACGGGCAGCTGCCCGCCCCGACCGCCGTGGTCGGGTATGCCGCGACGCTGCTGGGCGGTGTGACCATGGCCTGGCTCGCCCTGCGTGCGCTCGGCGCGGCGAGCCCTCGCGCCGGCTCGCGAACGGCGGACTGACGGTGCGGAGCGGCGTCGCATCGGTCTCGAAGCCCACCAGCGGCCCTGCGCTCTTCGCCAGGTACGCCTACCCGCCGAACCGCCTGGGACTGTGCGGTCCGGACGACGCCCCGGGCCTGCTCCACGGGGGCGAGCGCGAGCTGCGTTCACTCGCCCTCGGCTTCGAGGGCGCCTACCCGTACCTGCGACTGATCGCGGAGCAGAACGGGATCGAGGATCCGCTCGATCGACGCGTGGTCGAGGCGTACTGGATCGGCAGTGCGCTGACCCGCAATGTCAAGCCCGCTGCCCTGCACCGAGACGTTCTCGAGCGCTTTCGGCCTCGCATGGCGCCGGACGAGTGGCGCTGGCTGACTGCCGCGCTGGAGGCGGGGTCGCGGCCGGTGCACGCCTTCCACGTGCTCGAGATCTTCCCGCGCGTCGGCCTCCTGCGCGGCGGCAGCTCCGAGCCGCTGGTCGGCACCATGGATTCGTGTCGCATCCGATGGGGCCGAGTGGAGAGGGTCGTCGGCGACCGACTGTTGGTGCGCGGGTCGCACCTCGAGCTCTCCGACGGCACGCTCGTCCTCGGCACCCCGCGGCTCGACGAGGTCTCCGCCTGGTCCACTCCGAATGGCCCGCTCGACGGCGTGGCGGCGGGGGACTGGGTGTCGCTGCACTGGGGCTGGGCCTGCGACGCGCTCGGCGCGCGGCAGCTGGCACGGCTTGCCGCGTGGACCGATGCGGCCATCAGCTCGGCAAATCGGTCATGCTGAGGGCATGAGCGAGACGACGACACCGAGCGACATCCAGCGCTGGAAGGCGAACCTGCAGGGCGAGGTGGACGGGGCGTACCTGTATCGTGCCATGGCCGCCAACGCCGGCGACGAGCGCCTGGCTCAGCTGTACGAGCAGATGGGCAAGGCAGAGGAGCGGCACGGCGCCCTCTGGCTGGAGCGCCTCACCGCGGCCGGCAGGCGCACAGCCGCGCGACCGACGTGGCGCGCCCGGGTACTCGGCTTCGTCGCGCGGCGCTTCGGCGCCGGTCTCATCGCTCCCATCATCGCGTCCCAGGAACGCGTCGGGCAGACGATGTACGACGACCAGCCCGAGGCTGCCGGAACGTCGCTTCCCGCCGACGAGCGGTCGCACGCGCGCCTGCTGCACACGCTGACCGGCGGGGCCAGCGGCGCGACCCTGGCCCGCTTCGAGGGCCGGCACCGCGCCATCGGCGGCAACGCGCTGCGGGCCGCGGTCCTCGGCGCCAACGACGGCCTCGTCTCGAACTTCAGCCTGGTGATGGGGGTCGCGGGGGCGAGCGCCGGCGGCGGCGTGGTCCTCGTGGCGGGGCTGGCGGGCCTCCTCGCGGGCTCGCTGTCCATGGCTCTCGGCGAGTGGCTTAGCGTGCAGAGCGCCCGCGAGCTGTACGCGAACCAGATCGCGACCGAGGCGGAGGAGCTGAAGGCCTTCCCGGCCGAGGAGGAAGAGGAGCTGCGCCTGATCTACGAGGCCAAGGGGCTGGATTCGAAGGAGGCCCGGCAGCTCGCGCACCGCATCATCACCGGCGATCCGAAGGTGGCGCTGGACACCATGGCGCGCGAGGAGCTCGGGATCGACCCCGACGAGCTGGGGGGATCGGCATGGGTCGCGGCGGGGACGTCGTTCGCGCTGTTCGCGACCGGGGCCATCATCCCGGTGATTCCGTTCCTGATCGGCTCCGGGGTGTGGGCCATCGTCGCCTCGGCCATCCTCTCCGGCACCGCGCTCTTCGGGCTGGGGGCGGCCATCACGCTCATGACCGGGCAGGGCGCGCTCATCTCCGGCGCCCGGCAGCTCGGCTTCGGATTCGCGGCCGCCGTGATCACCTACGCCATCGGCACGTTGCTGGGGACCGCCATCAGCTGAGCCCGGCCCTCGCCCAGGGGTGACCCGGTGGCGACGGCCGGCCAGGGGGGCGACGTCCGCGCGTGGGGCTGGCATACTCGGGCGCATGACCACCGCGACGAGGCGATCGCCGGCGCGAGCCGGCGAGGTCCGCCTCATCGACGCGTACTGGCGCGCGGCGAACTACCTGTCCGTCGGCCAGATCTACCTCCTGGACAACCCGCTGCTGCGCGAGCCGCTGCGTCCCGAGGATGTGAAGCCGCGCCTCCTGGGTCACTTCGGGACGGTCCCCGGGCTCAACCTCGTCTACGCGCACATGAACCGCGTGGTGCGCGAGCGCGACCTCGACGCGATCTACATCACCGGCCCCGGCCACGGCGGCCCGGGTCTGGTCGCCAACGCCTACCTCGAGGGCACGCTCAGCGAGGTCTACCCCTCGATCACCCGGGACGCCGAGGGGATGCGGCGGCTCTTCCGGCAGTTCAGCTTCCCCGGCGGTGTTCCGAGCCACGT
This sequence comes from uncultured Chloroflexia bacterium, assembly GCA_963783725.1. GTDB lineage: Bacteria > Chloroflexota > Limnocylindria > QHBO01 > QHBO01 > CAWAOJ01. Next base: position 636,841 of record CAWAOJ010000002.1, read on the forward strand.
CGCGCCCGAGACGCCGGGCTCGATCCACGAGGGCGGTGAGCTCGGCTATTCGCTCGCCCACGCGTACGGGGCGGCGTTCGACAATCCGGGACTCGTCGTCTGCTGCGTGGTCGGCGACGGTGAAGCCGAGACGGGCCCCCTGGCCGCCAGCTGGCACTCCAACAAGTTCCTCGACCCGGTCCGCGACGGCGCGGTGCTGCCGATCCTGCATCTCAACGGGTACAAGATCGCCGGTCCCACCGTCCTTGCCCGCATCCCGGCCGACGAGCTGCGAGAGCTGATGGAGGGCTACGGCCATGAGGTCCACGTGGTCGAGGGCGCCGACCCGCCGGCCGTGCACCGGCTGATGATGGAGACCCTTGATCGCGTCTTCGACCGCATCGCGGAGATCCAGCGCGAGGCGCGGGCCGGTGCCGCCACGGGCCGGCCGCGCTGGCCCATGATCGTGCTCCGCACGCCCAAGGGCTGGACCGGGCCGCAGGTCGTGGACGGCCTCCCGGTCGAAGGCACGTGGCGCTCCCACCAGGTGCCGATCGCGGACGTCCGCGACAACCCGGAGCACCTCGCGCTGCTCGAGGAGTGGCTGCGAAGCTATCGGCCCGACGAGCTGTTCACCGACGACGGCGGGCTCGTGCCGGAGCTGGCCGACCTTCCCCCGCGCGGCGCGCGACGCATGAGCGCCAACCCGCACGCCAACGGAGGGCAGCTTCTGCGTGACCTGTCGCTCCCGGACTTCCGCGACTACGCCGTGCCGGTTGCGTCGCCCGGCTCGGAGTTCGTCGAGTCGACCCGCGTCCTTGGCCAGTTCCTGCGCGACGTCATCCGCCGCAACCCCGAGTCCTTCCGCCTCTTCGGACCGGACGAGACGAACTCGAATCGCCTCAACGCCGTCTTCGACGCCACCGATCGCGCCTGGGTGGCGCAGACGCTGCCGACCGACGACCACCTCGCCGTCGACGGACGGGTTATGGAGGTGCTCTCAGAGCACCTCTGCCAGGGCTGGCTGGAGGGCTACCTGCTCACCGGGCGGCACGGCCTGTTCAACTGCTACGAGGCGTTCATCCACATCGTCGACTCCATGTTCAACCAGCACGCGAAATGGCTGAAGGTCACGCGCGGGATCCCGTGGCGTCGCCCGATCGCGTCGCTCAACTACCTGCTCTCGAGCCATGTCTGGCGACAGGACCACAACGGCTTCAGCCACCAGGACCCCGGCTTCATCGACCACGTCGTGAACAAGAAGTCGGAGGTGATCCGGGTCTACCTGCCTCCCGACGCGAACACGCTCCTCTCGGTCGCCGACCACTGTCTGCGCAGCCGCAACTACGTCAACGTCATCGTGGCCGGGAAGCAGCCCGCCCTGCAGTGGCTTTCGATGGAGCAGGCGGTCCCGCACTGCGCCCGCGGGCTCGGGATCTGGGACTGGGCGAGCAACGACGGCGGCGGAGAGCCGGACCTCGTCATGGCCTGCGCAGGCGACGTGCCGACGCTCGAGACGCTCGCCGCGGTGGACATCCTGCGGCGGCGCCTGCCACGGCTCAAGGTTCGGGTGGTCAACGTGGTCGACCTGATGCGACTGCAGCCGGCCAGCGAGCATCCGCATGGCCTGACCGATGCGGAGTTCGACTCGATCTTCACCACCGACAGGCCGGTGATCTTCGCCTACCACGGCTATCCGACCCTGATCCACCGCCTGACCTACCGTCGCACGAACCATGACAACCTCCACGTGCGCGGCTACAAGGAGGAGGGGACCACCACCACGCCGTTCGACATGACGATGCTCAACGACCTCGACCGCTTCAGGCTGGTCATGGACGTCGTCGACCGCGTCCCAGGGCTCGCCGCCACCGCGGGGCTGCTTCGCCAGGAGATGGTCGACCAGCGCCTCGCCGCTCGTGCCTACACCCGTGCCAACGGCGACGATCCGCCGGAGATTCGCGACTGGCAGTGGCCGGCCTGAGCGGGCCGGTCCTCGTGCTGAACGCGGGGTCCAGCTCACTGAAGGCCAGCCTGATCGCGGATCGAGGCGCGATCACGCTGGCCGCCGAGGAGATCGACTGGGGCGTCGAGCCGTCCGGCGCCGCTGACCGCGCCACGGCCCTGGAACAGCTGGTCGCCGGGATCACCGCGGGGCATGCCACGCCCGGCGCGGTGGGCTACCGCGTGGTGCACGGCGGGGAGCGTTTCGTCGACCCGGTCCTGTTGACCGATGCGGTGCTCGCGGCCCTGGAGGACCTCGAGCAGCTGGCGCCGCTGCACAACCACGTGGCCATCGAGACCATCCGCGTCACGCGCCGTCTGCTCCCCGGCCTTTCGCACGTCGCATCCTTCGACACCGCGTTCCACGCGACGCTGCCCGAGGTCGCTCGGCGCTACCCGCTCCCCGCCGAGTGGGTCGCGCGCTGGGGGCTGCGGCGGTTCGGGTTCCACGGGCTCTCGGTGGAGTGGTCGGTGGGCGAGGCGGGCCGGCGGCTCGGGCGCTCGCCCGGCGACCTGCAGCTGGTGGTGGCGCATCTGGGCTCGGGCTGCTCGGCAACGGCCGTGGACGGCGGCCGCTCGGTGGCGACGTCGATGGGCTACACCCCGCTCGAGGGTCTGATGATGGGCACCCGCTCCGGCTCGGTGGACCCGGGCCTCCTGCTGCATCTGCTGCGTGCGGACGTGACCGTCGATGCACTCTCGGACGGCCTCGAGCACCACTCCGGGCTCCTGGGCATGTCCGGCCGGACCTCGAGCGTCCGGTCGCTCGAGGCGCTGGCGGCGGCCGGCGACTCCGACGCCGCGCTCGCGCTGGAGGTCTTCTCGGCCCGCGCCGCGGCGGGCATCGCCGGAGTCGCGACGGCGCTGTCGCGCGTGGACGCGGTGGTCTTCACCGGCGGCATCGGCGCCAACTCGGAGTTCGTGCGCGATGCGGTGACGCGACGGCTCGCCGTCCTGAGCCTGGGCGGCGACCCCGACAGGGTGCTCGCGGTCGCCGCGCGAGAGGATCTCGTCATCGCCTTGCATGTCGAACGGCTCTTGACGGCGGCGTGAGCCGCGCGAGTAAGATGGCGCCCTTCGGCGCTGAGAGATGGCCGGTCGCGGATGTGCCCGCACCCGCGCTCGGTCGCAGCTGGAGTCCCGAGCAGTGCAGCGTCTGTGGTTCACCGACGCCGATCCGGCGATGCAGGATCTGTATGTCGAGATCCTCCCGCAGGCGGAAGGCGTCGACGAGGAGGAGCTCGTCGATCGGCTGACGATCGGCGACATCCCCGATGGGCTCGTGATCGACGGCTGGTCGTTGCGCGAGGCATGGCAGTCGATCCGCGAGTTCCTGCCCTCCATTCGCAACGTGCTGGTGTGCACCTCGCTCGCCGAGCATCGCGACGTGCCCGCCGAGCTCGACCTGCCGAACATCACGTTCCTCGAGAAGCCGTTCTCGCTGACCGAGTTCGAAGCCGCCATCGAGCGGCTCGCGCAGCCGCGCACGACGGCCTGAGCGTGGAGTAGCATTCGCGGACCGCGGCCGCAGGCCGTCAACGGAGGAGACGAGTTGGAATCTGAACAGACCCTCGCCTCGGTGCCCCTGCTGTCGAGCCTCGACAAGAAGACGCTCAAGCGGCTCTCGGAGCAGGGGAAGCGGCGAACCTACCAGCCCGGCGAGGTGATCATCCGGCAGGAGGCGCCCGCCTCGGCGCTGTACATCATCACGCGTGGGCGGGTGCGCGTGGACCGCGAGGCCACCGAAGGCGAGCCGCTGTCCTACCTGACCGCCGGCGATTTCTTCGGCGAGCTGGCGCTGATCCAGGACAACCGGCGCTCGGCAACCATCACGGCGGTCGACGAGACCGAATGCATCCTCTTTGTGGCCTGGGAGTTCACGGCGCTGCTCAAGGAGCATCCGTCGATCGCGGTGCCGATCATGTACGCGCTGATCGAGCGGCTCCACCGCCACGAGCGCGAGACGCACTGACGCTGCGCTGAGCTGAACGCGCCCAGGACAGGATCAGCGCGCGAGCAGCGCCTCGATCTGCGCGCGGTCGCCCAGCGACCCACGAGCTCCCGGGGCCCTGACGGAGAGCGAACCGGCGGCGTTGCCGGCCCGGATCGCGTCGTCCAGCGACGCCCCGCGTGCCAGCCACGCGGCCATGGCGCCCGCGAACGCGTCGCCGGCGCCAGTCGTGTCGACGACGGACGCGACCGGATGACCGTCGAACCGCTCCCGGCGTTCCCCGACCGCGAGCAGCGCTCCCGCCGGTCCCTGGGTGACCACCACTGCGCCTGCCGTGCGCTTCGACAGGTCGTCCAGCGCCGCCGCGGGGTCGTCGTTGCCGATGCTGACCACCAGCTCGTGCTCGTTGGGCACGAGGATCGGCGCCGCGTTGAGCAGCTCGGCGGGGAGCGCGTGCGCAGGCGCCGGTGTGACGATCGCGCGCCCGCCCTCCATCACCGCGCGCCGCGCCGCCTCGACCGCCACCGCGAGCGGAATCTCGAAGCTGGTCAGCACGACGCACGGTCCGATCTCGTCGAGAGCGACGTCGTCCGCCGTCAGCGCCGCGTTCGCGCCGGGGGCGAGCAGGATCTGGTTCTCGCCTCGCGCGCCGACACCGATCAGCGCCACGCCGGTCGGATGCTCGACCGTTCGGACACGGGAGATGTCGACGCCCTCCGCCTCGAGCGCGGACAGTGACGCGCGGCCGTGGGCGTCGCCGCCCACCGCGCCGATCATGATCACGCTCGCGCCGGCGCGCGCGGCCGCGACCGCCTGGTTGGCCCCCTTGCCTCCCAGCAGCTCCTCGAACCGTCCTCCCTGCACCGTCTCGCCCGGGCGCGGCAGCCGCTCGGCGCGCACCACCAGGTCGACGTTGATCGAGCCCACCACCACGACCGGCTGCTGCATGCGCGCGAGTATGCCAGAGGCCGCCGCTGGCGCCGGTCACCCCGACCCCGTAGCCTTGGGCGGACGATGGTCGTACCCAGAATCGTGCTCGCCCTGCTCCTGGTCGTTCCCGCACTCGCCGCCTGCGCGCCGGCGGTCCGGGCCGGCTCGCTGCCGCCGACGCTCTCCATGACCGATGCGGACGGCGGCCCGGTCGCGGTGCAGAACGGGATCCCGGTGCCGACCTTCGAGTTCCAGCCGCGGCCACGAATCGATCTCGACGGCACGTGGCGGGTCGAGACGAGCGCCTTCGACAGCGGCGTCTCCCTGACCGACCGCGATTCCGCGCTGCCCGAGATCGTCGCGGCGGCGGCCGGGCGCGAGCGGCCCGGCTACGACGACTCGCGCTGGGACGAGGTCGACGTGCCTGGCGCCATCAACCCGCCGCCGGACGCGCGGACGCAGGGCGCGTGGTACCGCCGATCGTTCAGCGTGCCCGCGACGTGGGCCGGCCTCACCGCGACGCTCAAGTTCGGCGCCGTCAACTACGTCGGCGACGTGTGGCTCAACGGCGTCTACCTCGGCTACCACGAGGGCGGGTATACGCCGTTCGCATTCGATGCCACGGCCGCGCTGCTGGTCGGTCGTCCGAACCTGCTGGCGGTGCGCGCCGACAACCCGCCGTGGGGCAGCAGGAACGACATCGTGCCGTGGGGGCTCACCGACTGGTGGAACTACGGCGGCATCACGCGTCCCGTCTGGCTCGAGGCGACGCCGCCGATTCATGCCGTTCGCGCCGACGTGGTGCCGCACCTGGACGGCGCCGATGTCTCGGTGGTCGTGCGCAACGCGGCCATCGGCGACGCGCCAGGCGTACCGCCGTCGGGGGCGGTCGCGTCGTCCAGCCCCGGAACTGATTCGTCTGCCGCGACGACCTCGGTGCGACTGCAGATCCTGCCGGCGCAGGTGACGCCCGACAACGTCGCCGATCCGGACGTGCGCCGGCTTCTGCCCGGCCTCGCGCAGCCGCTCGCCGAGGCGCGGCTCGATGCGGGCCGCATCGGTCCTCACAGCGCAAGCGTCGTGGAGGCACGCTTTCGCTTCGGCGGCGCGGACCATTGGTCGCCAGGATTTCCGGCGCTCTACGTGCTGCGCGTCACGGTCGAGGGCCAGGACGGAACCGCCGACGAGCTGTGGACCAGCTTCGGGCTTCGGCGCGTTCAGGTGGATCCGGCCGCCCCCCGCATCCTGCTCAATGGAAGCGCGGTGATGTTCAACGGCGTGGGCCTGCACGACGAGGCGCTGGTGCGCAGGCCGAACGGAACGATCAGCGGTGGGAGGGTCCAATCGGCGGATGTTCTTCTCGCTCAGCTCGACCGCGCGCGCCGCATCGGTGCCAACCTGATCCGGACGGCGCACACGCCGGCCAATCCGCTGCTGCTGACGCTCGCCGATCGGCTGGGGTTCGCGGTGTGGGAGGAGATCCCGCTCTACCACTTCACGCCGCTCACGTTCGGCGTGACGATGGGCCGCGGCATCCCGCAGCAGATGCTGCGCGAGATGGCGTTGCGCGACATGAACCGCCCCTCGGTGCTGTTTCACGGGCTCGCCAACGAATCGACGGGAGCGGGGGAGCGGACGGACGCACTCACGCAGCTGCGCGACATCGACCGCGCCATCGACGGCACGCGGCTCACCGGGCAGGCCGCCTACGGGTCCCAGCCGGACGACGCAACTCAGGCACCGCTGGATGTCGCCGGCTTCACGTTCTACTACGGCGTCTTCTATGGCGACGCACCGGCATCGGGCACCGAACAGGCGCTGCTGGAGGCCCATGCCGCAAACCCCGACAAGCCGATCCTCGCCCTGGAGTTCGGCCGGTGGGCGGACGGCGCCGCGGGGGAGGAGGCGCAGCGCAGCGTGTTTCGAGCGACCTACCCCGTCTTCGATCGACACGCCGATCGAATGGACGACGGTTTCGTGGCGGCGGCGACCTGGTGGACGCTCCAGGACTTCCTGACCATGCGTCCCGGAATCAGCGTGGAGCATTTCGGTCTCTTCGACGAAGAGGGACGCCCCCGACCGGTCGCCGACGCGGCGGCGGCAGCCTTCACCAGCGTGGGTGGCGCGGGCGCGAGGCAGCAGATCCGATCGACGGTCCGCCGGGCCCGCGTCGACGTGCCGCGCGAAGACTGGAGTCTGGCCATCCAGATCGGCTACGCCCTTGCCGTGGGCTTCGGCCTGCTTGCCCTCGTCCTGCTGCTGCTCATCCTGGACGGAGGCCGCGCGACGCGTCGGCGCGCCTGGTGAGGCAGGCGCATGGCCGCCTGGCGGCCGTCTCCATCAGGTCGTCGTTGAGCGCGGGGGCATGGGTCGGGTTCGCGATCGGGATGATCCTGGGCGCGCTGGCGGGCGCGGTGCTCTCGTGGTTCGCGGGCGCGGTGCTCTCGTGGCAGCGCGAGCTGGCGATCACCCTGGGCGTGACGCGCTCGCTGCTCCCCTTCGGCGACCAGATCAGCGCCCTGCGCTGGATCCAGGCCAACTGGGTGCTCGTTGTCCCGGCGGGCGCCATCGGGACCGCGGTCCTGACCGCCATACTTGGCGCCATGATCGGCGCGCTTCTGGCTGCGGCCTACAACCGCTCACCGCGCCATGCCGGGGTCGTGGTGGAGCTGCCCGACGACGCGGTCACGCCGCCGGAAGCGCCATGAATCCACGTTCCCCGGCCGCCATCCTGTTCGACCTCGACGGCACGCTGGTCGACACGGTGCGGACCCGCATCGAGGCCTGGCTGCAAGCCTTCGACCAGCAGGGGCTGCCGGCCGACCGCACCGAGGTGGCGGCGCTCATCGGCGCGGATGGAAAGCGACTTGCGCGGGCGGTGGCCGACGCGGCCGGCGTGCCGCTCGACGACGGGGCCGCGGAGCGGCTGGACGCCAGCGCCGGCGCGATCTATGAGTCGCTCAACGCCGACCCGCGGCCGCTTCCCGGCGCGCGGGAGACCCTGGCCGAGCTTGATCGGCGTGGCGTTCGCTGGGCGATCGCGACCTCGAGCCGCCGGGCGCAGGTCGGCAGATCGGTCGGCGCCCTGCGACTCGCATCGGCTCCGCAGATCGTGGACGGCAGCCACGTCGAGCACGCGAAGCCCGAGCCGGACCTCCTGTTGCAGGGGGCGAGCACGCTCGATGTGGCGGCGGCCGAATGCTGGTACGTCGGCGATTCGACCTGGGACATGCGCGCCGCCGTCGCGGCCGGGATGCTGGCCATCGGCGTGACCAGCGGCGCGGTGGACGAGGACGAGCTGCGCAGGGCCGGTGCAGGCATCGTGCTGACGTCACTGTCGGAGCTCCCGGCACTGCTGTCCCACGGCTGACGCCGGCTGCAGACGGCATGCGAGCGTCGGCGCGGCGCGTGCAGGGGGTGATCCGCGCATGTCACTCGAGACCTATCGCCGCAAGCGCGACTTCGGGCGAACGCCGGAGCCAGCGGGGGAGGCCGCGCCGTCGGGTGGGCGCCGCTTCGTTGTCCAGCGGCACCGTGCCACGCGACTTCACTACGACTTTCGCCTGGAAGTCGCCGGCGTCCTTGCCAGCTGGGCCGTGCCGAAGGGCCCGACCCTCGACGCGTCGGTTCGCCGCATGGCCGTTCAGGTGGAGGACCATCCGCTCGACTACTTCGACTTCGAGGGCGTGATCCCGAAGGGGCAGTACGGCGGCGGCGACGTCATCGTCTGGGACTGGGGCACCTACACCCCGGACGAGACCGATGACGCGGCCGCCGCGCTCGAAGCGGGCGAGCTTAAGTTCAGTTTGGCCGGCGAGAAGCTGCGGGGACGATTCACGCTGGTGCAGACCGGGCGCCGCAAGCGTGGCCCGGCGCCCTCGGGTGAGGCCGCCACTCAGTGGCTGCTGATCAAGAAGGACGACGCGTTCGCCGCCGGCGGCTGGGACGCCGAGAAGCATCCGCACAGCGTGAAGAGCGGACGCACCAACGACGAGGTCGCGGCGGGCGCGGCTGCCGTCTGGGACGGGGCGGCACCCGCCGCGGAGGCCGAGATCGACCTGTCGGCGGCGCGGCCGGGGCCCATGCCGGACTTCATCGAGCCGATGAAGGCCACGCTCGCCGCGGATGCGTTCAGCGACGACGACTGGCTGTTCGAGGTCAAGTGGGACGGCTACCGGGTCGAATCGGTCGTTCGCGACGGGCAGGTCCGTCTGTGGACCCGCCGCCACAACGATGCGGCGCGCTACTTCCCCGATCTCACCGGCCCGCCCGACTGGATCGACGCCACCGAGGCGATCGTGGACGGCGAGGTCGTCGCGCTGGACGACCTCGGGAATCCGAGCTTCAGCCTGCTGCAGGATCGGACCGGGATTCGGGGCGCTCCAGGCAGCGGGCGGGCACGCCGGGCAGCACCGGCGACGCGTGCGGTCGAGGAGATCCCGCTCGTGTACGAGGTCTTCGACCTGATGCACCTCGACGGCCGCTCTCTGCTCGACGCGCCGCTCGAGCAGCGCAAGCGCCTGCTGCGCTCTGTGCTTCGGCCCCACCCGATGGTGCGCTACGCGTCCGACGTGCATGCCGACGGCGAGGCCTTCTTCCAGGCGGCGCGCGAACGCGGTCTGGAGGGGATGGTCGCCAAGCTGCGCTCCAGCCGCTACGAGCCCGGGCGCCGCTCCAGGAGCTGGCTCAAGATCAAGCTGCGGCCGGAACAGGAGCTCGTGGTCGCCGGCTGGCTGGCCGGCAAGGGGACGCACAAGGACCTCGGCTCACTCATCGTCGGCGTCAACCAGGATGGACGGCTGCGACACGCGGGCCAGGTGGGCAGCGGCATCGACGCCGCCACCCGCCGCTCCCTGCTCGCTCGCCTGGCCGATCTCGAGCGCCCGGACTCGCCGCTGACCCCGGCACCGCGCATCAAGGGCGCTCGCTGGGTCGAGCCGCGAATCGTGATTCGTGCCGAGTTCGCGGAGTGGACGAGCGACGGCCTGCTGCGCCAGGCGGCATTCAAGGGCGTCGATCTCGACCACGACCCGGCCGCGGTCCGCAGGGAGCGCGCGACCCCGACGCTTCCGGCGACCGCCTCGGCAGAGCGCGCCGCTAAGCCGCGGCCCGTGGCTGCCCAGTCGGTCGAGTCGCTGGACGCCCTGTCCAGGCAGGGGACGTGGCGCGTCGACGGCCGAGAGCTCAGCCTCACCAACCTCGACAAGCCGCTCTGGCCGGCCGACGGGATCACCAAGCGAGACCTCATCCGCTACTACGTCAGTATCGCGCCGACTCTGCTGCCGTACCTTGCCGGGCGCGCCGTGAACCTGCACCGATACCCCGACGGGGTCGGGCACGGCAGCGGCTTCTGGCAGAAGGACGTCCCAGGCCACGCCCCTGACTGGGTGGCTCGCTGGACGTACACCGGGCACGAGGGGACGAAGGACTACGTGGTCGTCGACCAGGTGGCGACGCTGGCGTGGCTGGCCCAGGAGGCTGCCATCGAGATCCACCCATGGACCTCGAGCACCGAGACCCCTGACCGGCCGGACTACGCGCTGATCGACATCGACCCCGGCGACGCGACGAGCTGGGAGGAGGTGCTCGTGATCGCGCGACTGTACCGAACGGCGCTGCAGCATCTCGGGGTGAAGGCGGTGCCGAAGGTGACCGGCCAGCGCGGAATCCAGGCCTGGATTCCGGTCGAGCGGCGCTACTCGTTCGAGGAGACGCGCGACTGGGTCGAGCGGCTGTCGCGCGCCATCGGGCAGACCGTGCCGGAGCTGGTCAGCTGGGAGTGGGCGAAGCGCTCGCGGCGGGGCCTCGCTCGGCTCGACTACACCCAGAACGCGGTGAACAAAACGCTGGTGGCCCCGTACTCGCCTCGCCCCGCGGCCGGCGCGCCGGTCTCAGCGCCGATCGCCTGGGAGGAACTGGACGACTCGGAGCTGCGACCCGACCGCTGGTCGATCTTCACCATCGGCGAGCGGCTGGCGCGCGTGGGGGACCTGTTCGCGCCGGCGCTCGAGATCCGCCAGCAGCTGCCGCCGCTGTAGCGCGCGCGCACAGACGATCACGCCGGCCAGGAGGCGCGGCGTGATCGGGCGCGATACGTGTCGGTTCTCGGACCTACGAAGGCCAGCCGGCTCCGTTGCTGCAGGCCGCGACCGTCGAGATGACGGCCAGCATGCTGAGGGCGGCAAGCGAGGTCGCGAGCAGAACCGAGCGGATGACTCGCTGCATGCGCATTTGGCCCACTCCCGAAGTGGCGCGATCCAGCGGATCGTTGGCCGACCCTCACCCTCCCCCACGCCCGTCCCAGCGGCAATGGCCCATCCGTTCAGTCCCGTACCTGGCCGGCCGGTACATTCGGCGCCTCGCGCGATCAAACGACGCTTGCCATGCGCGGTACACTCCCGCAATGCCACGCACCAAGACGATCGCCCGTCCGACGGCCCAGGACGCGGAGCTCGCGAAGCGGATCGGGGCCCGGATACGTGAGGCGCGCCTGCGGGGCGGCATGACCCAGCAGCAGCTGGCCGGCGATCGGTACACGAAGGCGTACATCAGCGCGCTCGAGACGGGCATCGCGCGCCCCTCGATGGTTGCGCTCAGCTACCTGTCCGAGCGGCTGCGGCTGGCGCCCAGCCACTTCCTGGACGTGCAGAGTCCGGCCTGGACGCGACTCGCTGCCGACCTTCAGCTCGCGTCGGGGGAGTGGCAGGCCGCGGCCGATGGCTACGCCGCACTGCTCGACACCCCCATCGACGACCAGGCACGCGCCGAGCTGCTGCGCGGACGCGCGGAGGCCGCGGCGCGAATGGACCGCGGCAAGGACGCGGTCGCGGCGGCGGCGGAGGCCGCCCGCCTGTTCACGGATCTCGGTCGCGAGAAGGACGCGGCGCTCGCGCGCTACTGGCTCGCGTACGGCCTCTACCTCGCCGACAGCGAGGCCGACGCTCGGTCCCTGCTGCGCGCGCTGCTGGAGCAGGTGCGCGGGGGCCTTAATGTCGAGCCGGACTTCGAGATGCGCCTGCTGATGGCCCTCGGCGCAGTCGAATCGCGCGCGGGCGAGCACGAGCGATCGCTCGCTTATCTCGAGCAGGCCCGCGGACTGGCCGATGATCTGGACGACCGCCGTCGGGCCGCGTTCCTCGTCGGGCTGGCAGTGAACTACCGCGAGGTAGGGGACATCGAGGCCGCCATTCGGGTCGGGACGCAGGCGATGGCCCTGTTCCGCTCGGCCGGCGCCGAGCTGGAGTCGGCGAGCATCGAGAACGACCTGGCGCTGGCGCACCTTTCGAGTGGCAACGTGGAGCGAGCTCAGCAGCTCGTGTCCGGCGCGCGCGAGCAGGCATCGCGCAACGGTGACGACCGGCTGCTCGCCGCCGTCGCCGAGACCGAGGCGCAGGTGGCGCTGGCGGCCGGGGACGATCGCCGTTCGCTGACGCTTGCCGCGGAGGCGCGGGCGCTCGCTGAGCGCACCGGCAACCGCAAGGCGATGCTGGCCGCCATGCTCACCGAGGCGCGCGCGCTTCGCCACATCGGCGATGCCGCCGGGGCCGAGGAGCGATACCGCTCGGCGGAGGCGGTCGCACGTGATGGACAGCCGATAGCGCGGCTGCGCGAAGTGCTGCGCGAATGGGCCGATCTGCGCGCCGAGGCGGGCGACCACCGCGGCGCCTACGAGCTGACCAGCCAGGCGCTGGGAGCCGTTTGACAGCGACGTCTATTCGTTCTTGACAGGCCGGTATGGTGTGGATAGGCTGACTTCCGACGAGTTGGTATGGGCACCCGTCCGAGCCGTCGGCGGACCAGCTCGCGCGCCGGGGAAGGGGATCGGAGATGGGGCACGTCTCCGATCCCTCCCGTTTTCTGTCGTACGATTGGCTCATGCCTCGACGCCTCTTCCTCTTCGACGCCCCTGATCGGTTCCTGGCCGGTGCGGTCGGCCCTCCCGGCGACCGCCGATTCTTCCTCGAGGCCACGCAGGGCGACGCGGTCGTGACGGTGGGGCTCGAGAAGGTGCAGGTCGCTGCCCTCACCGCGCGGCTGACGGACCTCCTCGACGCGCTCGACGTGCCCGCCGAGGTGCCCCTGCCGAGCGACGTGGACGTCGGTCAGCAGAGGACGACCGAGGCGTTTCGCGTCGGCGCCATGGCCATCGCCTGGGACCGCGAGCGTTCCGCGGTGGTGGTCGAGGCGCAGCCCTTCGACGATGGCGAGGACTACCACGAGGCGGACGACGACGACCCGAACGGGCCTGACCTGATGCGCGTGCGGCTGCGCCCCGGCCCGGCCAGGGCGTTCGTCCGACAGGCCGATGCGCTGGTGGCAGCCGGGCGGCCGCCGTGCCCCTTCTGCGGGCAGCCTCTCGAAGCGACCGGGCACTTCTGCCCGAGGGCCAGCGCGCAGCTCAACTGATGTCGGGCGAGCGCGACGGCGAACAGCTGAGGCTGGACTGGCTGATCCGCCCGTCGCACGGAGTGGGCGGGGTCGCGCTCACCGCGCTGCCCGGCAAGCACGGACGGTCCACCCGCTACCCCGGGAGGATCTACGCCCACGACCTGGAGACGGACCTGGGCGTGCTCGCCGCCGCCGATGTCCGGCTCCTCGAGCTGCTCGTCGACGACGCGGAGCTGGCTCGCTGGGGCGACCCGCACATCGTCGTACGCGCGGCGGCTGCCGGCATCCGCGTCGTGCGTCGACCGATGCGCGACGGGAGCCCGCCCGGCTCGACGGGCGAGATGGACGACATCGCCGCCGAGATCGACGCGGCGTGCCGTGAGGGGAACGTGGCGATCGCGTGCATGGGCGGCGTGGGACGGACCGGGACGGTCGCCGCGTGCCTGCTCGTCCGGCGCGGAAAATCGGCCGCGGATGCGATCGCGGAGGTGCGCCGGGTGCGGCACCCGACCGCCGTCGAGACCGACGGACAGGTGCAGCTTCGTGGAGGGCTACGCAGCGCGTCGCTGATAGGCGCGGGCAGCCGGGAAGCTTCAGGTCTTGACGGCGTTGGCGGCGTCGTGCTCGAGCATCGACGCGATCTCGAGCGCGTTCGTCGCCCCGTAGTTCGCGTAGCAGTTGTTCATCAGGATGTGAACATCGCTCGCCTCCGCGCTCGCCTCCTGGACGCGCGGCACCCACTCTGACAGCTCGTCGCGGGAGTAGAGATAACGGAACCGTTCGACGACCGGGATCCCGCTCGCCTCCCACGTCTCGGCGCGCCGGCCGTGAAATCGGACCACCGCCAGCCGCGGCGAGGTGACGGCGGTCAGCGGCGGCAGCGAGGAGCGCATCCCCTGCGGGGCGTCGACCATCACAAACGCCACGTCGTGCTCGCGAAGGAAGCGCAGCGTGCGCTCGGCGTTCTTCTCGTTGACCCATGACGCATGCCGAAACTCGACGGCCATGGGGATGTCCCCGAGACGCTGACGCGCCTCGAGGATCGTCTCGCGACTCTCGTTCGACGGAAAGAACCAGCGCGGGAACTGCAGGAAGACGGCGCCCAGCTTCCCGGCGGAGTGAAGGGGCATCAGGGCGTCGCGAAACTGCTCCCAGATCTCGTCGCGCAGCCGCGACGGAAGGTCGCGCGCGTAGATCCGCGCCTTCGACTGCAGCTCGCCGGGCAGCGACTCCCGGATCAGCTTCGGGAGCCGCTTCACCTCCGACGGCTGCCCGGTCATCAGGGCGTGCGCCTTGACGTCGAAGGTGAACTCGGGCGGCGTCCGCTCCAGCCACAGCTCGCCCATCTGACGGGTCGGAAGCGCGTAGTAGGTCGCGTCCACCTCGACGACCGGGAAGCGCGACGCGTAGTAGCGCAGCCGCTCCTCGGCGCTGTCCGCGCCGGGAGGATAGAAGACGCCGGGACGGGTCATGGTCGGGTCCGTCCACGAGGCGGTGCCGATGCGGACGGTTGCGTCGCCCACGTGCAGCGGCGCTCGCGCCGCGTCGGCGACCTCCTCGGCCAGCACAGCGGCCGCTTCGGGCCCGGGATCGTGGTTCATCGGCCAAGTCTAGGTTGCAGCGCCCAACCACGGCATGCCCGCTGCAATGGCTGGCCTTCAGTCCGCAGCAGGAGCAGGCACACATGCAAACGTGGCAGATCGTGGTCGCCGTGGTCGTCGTCGTGCTGATCGGGGCGCTGCTCGCCTGGCTGTTCGCCAGGCGCCAGCGGAGCCGGCAGCTTGCCGAGCGCTTCGGACCCGAGTACGCGCGCACGCTGGAGACGACGGGGGACCGTGGCGCCGCGGAGCGTGAGCTCGCCGCACGGCAGGAGCGGATGGCCGAGGTGCAGATCTCGGAGCTCGCTCCGGCGCAGCGCGAGCGCCATGCCGCCGAATGGGACCGCGTGCAGGCGGAGTTCGTCGACGATCCGGCCGGAGCGGTCGCTGAAGCCGACCGGCTTGTCGCGCAGGTGATGGCCGAGCGTGGCTATCCGATGGGCGACTTCGAGCAGCGAGCCGCCGACGTGTCGGTCAACCATGCCACGGTTGTCGCCGACTACCGCGAGGCGCACGCGATCGCGCAGCGGCAGGCACGCGGCGAGGCGAGCACCGAGGAGCTGCGACAGGCGATGGTCCACTACCGCTCGCTGTTCGCCGACCTCCTCGGCGACCGGGCACAGACGAAGGAGACCGTGCAGACATGACCCGCGACGACCAGCCACTGACCACCGCCGACATCGCGAACGGCCGACCGGTGGCGACCGAGGCACCCCCGCAGGAACGCCCTGAGGAGGCTGAAGCCAGCCGCTCGCCGCTCTTCGGCGACGACGACGCCCAGGAGCTGCGAGCCCGCTGGCAGCAGGTGCAGACGGAGTTCGTGGACGATCCGCGGCGGGCGGTGCAGGACGCGGACGCGCTGGTCGCGCAGCTCATGAAGCGGCTGGCGACCACGTTCGCGGACGAACGCAACGCGCTCGAGGACCAGTGGGAGCACGGGAGCGACGTCTCGACCGAGGACCTCCGCGTGACGCTGCAGCGCTATCGGTCCTTTTTCGATCGGCTGCTCTCCCTCTGACGGACGCGGCGGCTCGGCGTACCCTTGGCGCATGACCACCAAGATCGTCAAGACCGACGCCGAGTGGCGCGCCGAGCTGACGCCGGAGCAGTACCGCGTCCTTCGTGAGAAGGGAACCGAGCGCGCGTTCAGCGGCGCCTACTGGGACGAGCACGGCGCCGGCGTGTATCGCTGCGCCGGCTGCGGCACCGAGCTCTTCACCTCCGAAGCCAAGTTCGACTCCAGCTGCGGCTGGCCCTCGTTCTATGCCCCGGCCGACGCGTCGGCGCTGGAGCAGCACGATGACGGCAGCTTCTTCATGCGCCGCACCGAGATCGTGTGCTCCACCTGCGGCGGCCACCTGGGCCACGTCTTCGACGACGGACCACGGCCGACCGGACTGCGCTACTGCATCAACTCCGCGGCTCTGCGGCTCGATCCGAGCGAGTGAGGGAGGGCGCCCTCAGAGGTTCCCGCTGAAGGTGTCGCAGGCGCTCGCATCGGCCTTGGTGAGGCCGGTCGAGAACCAGCGCCGCCGCTGCTCGGCCGAGCCGTGGGTCCACGTCTCGGGATTGACCTGGCCCTGCGTCCGCTCCTGAATGCGATCGTCTCCGACGGCCTGTGCGGCGTCGAGCGCCTGGTTCACCTGGTCCTGCGTGATCGGTTCGAGGAACCCCGTCTCGACCGCGTGACCCGCCCAGACGCCCGCAAGGCAGTCCGCCTGCAGCTCCACGCGCACGCTTCGACTCTCGGCGCCGGTCTGTCCCGTGTTCTGACTCAGCGTCCCGCTCAGATCCTGCACATGGTGTCCGTACTCGTGGGCGAGGACGTACGCCTCGGCGAACGGACCGCCCTTGGCGCCGAACTGCGACTGCAGCTGGTCGAAGAAGCCCAGGTCGATGTAGACCGTGGTATCGGGCGGACAGTAGAACGGGCCGACGGCGCTGGTCGCCGCACCACAGCCGGTGTTGATCGAGCCGGAGAAGAAGGTCGTCGGCGCCGGCTGGTAGCCCTGCACCGCCGCCGACCAGTAGGCCTGGATGCTGTTCACGTAGCCGACGATTCGGCAGTCCTCGCGCTGGTTGGCGTCCGCCCCGGTCTTGCAGTCGGTCTGGATCTGCGTGTCCTGGGAGGCGCCCACCTGCTGGTCCTGCAGCGAGCCGAGCTGCGAAGGGTCGCCGCCAAGAAGGAGGTAGGCGACCAGCAGCAGTGCGCCGCCGATGCCGCCGACGGCGATGCCGCCGCCGCGTCCGCGCATGTCGCGCACCTGCCCAGGGTCGAGTCGGGCACCGGGTCGAAATGTCATGGCGCATTCTCCACTGAACCGTTGCCCGCCGACATGGCAAGCGTCGGGCCAAGGCGAGCGAGCGTCACAGCGCGCGATCCTCGAGCACCACGTCCCAGTGTGCGTCGATCAGCTCGAAGCGACGTCGCTCCTCCGACTCATGGAGCTCCCGATCCGGGAACAGGCGCGCCGCGATCTCGGCCTCGGAGTGCTGCTGCACCGCGGCCCAGTCTCGATACGTGATCGTCACCAGCACGTCCCAGTCGGCACGGCCGTCGCCGTGGAATCGCGGCGCATGCGCGCGAATCTCGAGCAGCCGCCCGTCGCGCTGCTGCTCGGCGAGGATCGGGTAGTGGTTGCGACGGAACAGGTCCCAGAACTCCTCGATGAAGCCCCAGCGGATCCGATAGAAGTACGCGACGGTGACCGGCATGCTGCGTAGGCTACCGCGCGGCCGGGGCGTTGCGCGACAGGGCGCCGCCGCGAAAGGTCCGGTGCATGCGCGCACCACCCCGTACCGTTTGGTTGAGCCGCGAAGTACACTGCGCGCCGTGCCTTCCCGATGAGCGGCGTGTGCCGCGCGGCCGAGGTGTCAAGTACCCGAGGTTTGGCTCCTGATGTTTCGACCCACGCGTCTTCGGCTCACCGGCGCCCTCGTCCTCAGCGCCGGCATGCTTCTCCAGGCAGCGTCGCTGCCGGCGATATCGATGGCGGCCGTCCCGAACGTTCCGGTGAGCGTCGTCGCAGTCCCGAGCTTCGTGACCATCGGCCATTACGTCGCCTTCGACGTCGATATCTCCAATGACAGCGGAGCGAACGTCGCGCAGGCGATGGTCAGCGACGTGATCTCCACACCTTCCGGCGGAACGGCGACCTACATGGGCACCATCGTCAGGGGCGGCACCGCCGCCGTCCACACCACCTGCACCCAGACCGGCGAGTTCAGTTGCTCCATCGGCAACTTCTCCGCCGGAGAGACTCTGAGCCTGCGTGTCGTCTACCGGACGCCGCTCGTCGCGGGAACGCTGTACGCCACCTTCATCGGCACCAGCACCGGACAGCCGAGCAGCGACCCCAACAAGAGCCATGGCGACACGTTCAGCGCGTCGCTGACGGTGACGATGTCCGATCCGTTCACCAACGGCAGCGATCTGAGCACCGCCGGCTACGTCCCGACCGGTGGAGAGGTTCTCGAGACGAGCATCGGCAGCTTCGGGCCGACGAACCCGATGTGGACGCGGCTCACGGTCCCCGCGGCCGCCGTCAGCGACCTGACGTTCGGCACCACGGCGTTCCTGCAGGAGGGTGACAACGGCAGCTTCCACACCACGACCAACGGGGCGGTCCCGTGCCCGATCGCGAGCGGCTGCTACGGCCAGACAAGCCAGGTCCGGTTCGCCAACGGCACCCTCCGGCCGGCAGCGTTCCAGGTCGAGATCCTGGTCGACAACGCGAAGAAGTTCACCGCGTTCAACAAGTGGCAGATCGCGCATATCTCCGACGACGGCACCGGGATGATCCTGCCGACCTGTGGTGGCACGGTGACGGTGAACTGCGTGCTGTCGAAGGCGATCTCGAGCGCCGACAAGAACGACTACACGGCCACCCTGCTGCTGGACCAGAACGGCTGGATCCGCAACGGGTAGCTGATCAGCCTTTCCCGTCCCCAACGGCGCGCAGTCGACGCGTCGAGACGAGGTCACCCTTCCGCTCGTAGAGCGCGATCGCCTCATCGAGCACCAGGGTGGCCTCGTCTTCCTGCGCGGCGATGCGGAGCGTCGCCGCCAGCTCGGTGCGCGCCTCTGCCTGCATCATCGGTGCTTCGGTGTCCTCGACCAGGCTGACCGCCTCACGGGCCAGCAGGATCGCCTCGTCCACCAGGCCGCGGCGAGCAAGCAGCTTGGCCCGCGTTCCGCGCCACAGCGCCTGGGACGCCACGTCGTCGGCCGCGGCGAGCTCGCGACAGACCAGGCTGAACGATTCCGCGTCATCGTCGTTGCCGAGCTCGTAGGACACCTGCGACAACAGGCCGGCGACGGTGGACAGGACGTAGCGCTCGCCGAGCGCGCCGAGGGCGTTGTAGTCCTCGAGCAGCAGCTCCGCCGCGCGCCGCGCGTCGCCGGCCAGCAGCTCCACCGGCGCCGAGTCGAGCGAGGTCGAGGCGGCGGTCACCGTGCGCCCCAGCTCCTCGAACGCGGCGCGTGACAGCCCCACCTGCTCTCTCGCGGCACTCACGTCGCCGCGCATGGCGTAGAGCCGTCCCAGCACGCCTCGAATGGTGGCCTCCGAGCCGCGGTCGCCGCTGAGCCCGTCGAGAAGCCGCTCGATGTGCTCGATCGCCTCCGGGACGGGGACCGGTCCGTGCAGGGCCACCTGCGCGTAGTTCGACCACGCCCGTCGCTCCTGTCGCAGGTCACCGGCCAACCGGGCGTACGCGCCGATGCGCTCGGCATCGGCGGCCGCCTGCCCGTAGCGGCCGAGGGTGGCGTGTGAAAGGAAGAGCAGGCGATGCACGCGCGCCATGCCGGCATCGTCGCGCGCGGTCTCGAACACCGGGGCGGAGTGCTCCGTGGCGCGGGCCACCTCCGCACTCCACTCGGGACCCGGCCCGTCGTACATCCCGACGTAGAGGCGCATCAGGCGCGCGTGGGCGCCGAGCCGCTGCTCTCCGGACACCGCGGCGGTCGCCATCGCCGCGTCGAGCACGCCGGCGGCCTCGGCGAAGTCGCCGTGCTCGGTCAGGGCCTCGCCCAGGTCCGGCAGCACGGCGAGCTGTTCGGCGCTCTCTGGGTCCAGGGTCGCGGCGGCGCGCCGCAGCAGGGTGACGGCGGCCGGCACATCGCCGCGCGCAAGCGCGCGCCGCCCGGCGGACGCCAGGCGCCGCGATGCGTCGCGGCCGACCTCCCGTGCGTGCTCGGTGATCGGACCGAGCTCACCCAGGTAGCGGTAGGCCTGCTCCAGGTGATAGCCGGAGATCTCCTCGTACTCGGCGGCTCGATCGCGCTCGGCGTTCACGCGGTCGGCCCACTCGATGAACCGCTCGTGGTACGCCGCACGGGCACGCTTCAGCAGCGCGCCGTACGCGGCGTCGCGGATGAGGATGTGGTCGAAGCGATAGTCGTCGTTGCCGACATGGTCGCTGGTGCGCAGGAGATGCTTGCTCGCCATGGCCCGCAGGTTTGCCGACACGTCGGCGCGAACGGTCTCGGGCGCGAGCTCGGCGACCGCTCCCTCGGCGAAGTAGAGCCCGATCACGGCGGCCGGCTCGATCGTCGCGCGCTCGGGTCGTGCCAGGTGGTCGAGGCGAGCCGCGAGCAGCGCCTGAATCGTGGGCGGGATCGTCAGCTCGGCCGATGGGTCGGCGACCTGCCACCCGCCAGCGGCCTGCCGAAGTGTGCCGTCCTCGACCAGCATCGACAGCAGTTGCTCCACGAACAGCGGGTTGCCCTCCGACGCCGTGACGATCCGCGTCACCGTCGCGGCGTCGAGAGGCGCTCCGCCGAGCAGGTTGGTGACGACCGCTCCGGCGTCGTCAGGCCCGAGCGGCCGAAGGACGACGCGCGCCACGCCGGCGTCGTCGGCCCAGGCAGGGGGCGCATCAAGCAGGTTGAGGCGCGCAGTGAGCAGGAGCAGGATCGGCGCCTCCGCGGAGCTGATGAGGTGGCCCAGCAGGTCCAGGAACGTCGGCTCCGCGGAGTGGATGTCGTCGACGATGAAGACCACCGGGCGCTGGCTGGCCATGCGTTCCAGGAAGCGCCGCACCGCCCAGAAGATCTCGGCCACCGGAAACTGCTCGGTGGCGAAGCCGTGCGCGGAGGCGATGCGCGCAGCGACCTCCTCGTCGTCGACGAGCGTGCGGAGCTTCTGCATGGCGAGCTCCGGCGAGTCGGCGGGATCGATCCCGGCGGCCTGGTTGAAGGCCTCGACCAGCGGCCAGAAGGTGATGCCGTCGCCGTACGGCAGGCATCGACCGCGAAGGATCGCCGCTTCGTCTGCCACGGATTCGACGAACGCACGCACCAGTCGCGACTTCCCGACGCCCGCCTCGCCGATCACCACCGAGCCCCGGCAGCCGCGTTCGTCGATGGCTCGCTGGAACATGGCGCCGAGGCCGGCGAGCTCCACGCCACGGCCGACCATGGGGGCCTCGTCGAGCCGGCGCACCGCCGTGCGCGGCGACGGCAGATCGAGCAGCCGGTAGGCGGGGACGCGCTCGGCCTTGCCCTTCAGCTCCAGCGGCTCGACGGGCTCGACGATCACCGCCTCGCGCACCAGGCGATGCGTGAGCGCGCCGATCAGCACCTCGTTGGGCCCCGCCGCCTGCTCCAGCCGGGCCGCGACATTCACGGTGTCGCCGGTCACAAGCCGCTGCGCGGAGGCAGCATCGCCGGTGACGACTTCGCCGGTGTTCACCCCGGTCCGGTTGGTGAGCGTGATGCCGTAGTTGGCCAGCAACTCCTGGTTCAGACGCGCCAGCTCCGCCTGCGCCTCGTATGCCGCGCGGACGGCGCGCAGCGCATCGTCCTCGTGCAGCTTCGGCAGGCCGAACACGGCCATGATCGCATCACCGATGAACTTCTCGACGGTGCCCCCGTGCCGGTGCAGCACGGCGGTCATGCTGTCGAAGTAGCGGGTCATCACCTCCCGCAGCGACTCCGGATCCAGCTGCTCGCCCAGGTTCGTCGATCCCTTCAGGTCGCTGAAGAAGACGGTCACCACCTTGCGCTCCTCCTGCACGGGGAGCGGGGGCGCCAGGGCGGTGCCGCAGTAGCCGCACAGGCGGAACTTGGGAGGGTTCTCCTCCCCGCAGCTGGGACAGACCTGCATGCCGGCGAGTGTACGTGCGTGCCGCGCGAAGCGGGTGCAGACTGGCGGCATGCGGCGACGAAGCGAGTGGTGGCGTGCGGCGTGGAGCGGAGTCGTCGCCGGGGCGGTCGGGATCGGCCTCTCGGAGCTGCTGGCGGGGCTCGTGCCGGGCGCGGCGTCGCTCGTGCTCGCCATCGGTCAGCTCGTCATCAACCTCCAGCCGCCGGGCGCCAAGCAGCTCGTCGTCGACTGGTTCGGCACGGCCGACAAGCTGGCGCTGAACGTGGCGGTGGTGCTGGTGGCGCTGGCCGCATCGGCCGCTCTCGGAATACTGGCCCGTCGGTCGATGCTCGCCGCGCAGGCGGGGGTCGTCGCGCTGGGTGCGCTGGGGGTCGTCGCCGCGTTCGCCGATCCGCTGGTGGACCCGGTGCTGGTTGTCCTCACCACCGCCACTGCGGTCGTGGTCGCGATCTGGATGCTGCGCCGGCTGCTGCGCCTGGCGTTCGAGCCCGCGCGGGTCGAGATGCCGGACTGGGACCGGCGGCGCTTCCTCGGCACATCCCTGCAGCTCGCGGCGGGCTCGGTGGTCGCGGCGGCCGCGGGACGGTTCCTGCTCGACGGCGGTGCTCGCACGACCGCGGTGGTACAGCCGCTGCCGTCCGCGGGGACGACGGCTCCGCCGTTGCCCGATGGCGCCGAGCTGGGCGTGCCGGGCGTGACACCGATCATCGTCCCCAACCGACGCTTCTACCGCATCGACACGCAGCTGTTGACCCCAAGGGTCGATGCGGCGACCTGGGCCCTCAGCGTCGTCGGCATGGTCGACCGGGAGCTGCGCTTCACGTACGACGACCTGCGCTCGATGCCACAGCGCGAGGAGTACGTGACGATCGCGTGCGTCAGCAACGAGGTCGGCGGCGACCTGGTCGGCAACGCGCGATGGAGCGGCGTGCCGCTGCTGTCGATCCTCGGTCGCGCCGGCGTGCGTGACGGGGCCACGCAGGTGGTCGGCCGCTCGGTCGACGGCTGGACCGCCGGCTTCCCGACGGCATGGCTGGACGGTCCGGGGCGCTACGCGCTGGTCGCGCTGGGCATGAACGGCGATCCGCTCCCGGCGGAACACGGGTACCCTGCGCGCCTGATCGTGCCCGGCCTGTACGGCTACGTGAGCGCGACGAAGTGGCTGAGCGAGATCCAGCTCACCACGCTCGAGGCCTTCGACGCCTACTGGGTGCCGCTGGGATGGGCCAAGGAGGCCCCCATCCTGACCCAGTCGCGGATCGATACGCCGGCGCTCGGGGCGAACCTGCGCGCCGGCAACGTCGCGGTGGCCGGGGTCGCCTGGGCGCCCGAGCGCGGAATCGCCCACGTCGAGGTGCAGGTCGACGACGACGCGTGGCGCGAGGCACGGCTTTCCACGCCCATCTCGACCGCGACATGGGTGCAGTTCGTCTACCCGTGGCCGGCGCAGTCGGGGCAGCATCGGCTCCGCGTCCGCGCGACCGACGGCAGCGGCTCGGTGCAGCCGGAGGGGCCGACACCGCCGGCACCCGATGGCGCGCGGGGGTACCACACCATCGTCGTCACGGTCGGCTGACGCATCGGCCGGTACTCCCGGGCCATGGGAGCAATGGGTCATCGCCACCGGGACCCCGGGATGGTGTCCTGCTCCAATGCTCCATCACCGCGCCGACCCCGGCGAACTGCCTCGCCCCGAGCCCGCGCGCAGGCTCCTCGTCACTAGAGCGGTCGCCGTCGCCGCGCTCGCGGTCAGCGCCCTCTACCTCGCCTGGCGCGTCACCTCGACCCTGAATCCCGATGCCTGGTGGCTCTCGGTGGTGCTTCTGGTCCTCGAGGTACACGCCGTCCTGGGCCTTGCCCTGTTCGCGTTCTCGCTGTGGGACGTCGACCGCCGCCCGACGCCGGGCAGGATCGACCCGCGCGCCACCGTGGCGGTGCTGATCCCGACCGTCAACGAGGGACCCGAGATCCTGCTGCCCACCATCGCGGCCGCAGTCGCGCTCGAGCCCGCCCACCAGACCTGGGTGCTCGACGACGGCAATCGTCCGGAGGTCGCAGAGCTTGCAGCCGCGCTCGGCGCACGCTACCTGGCGCGTGTCGGCGGCGCGCACGCCAAGGCAGGCAACGTCAACCACGCGCTCGGCGTGGTTGAAGCCGATTTCGTCGCCATCCTCGATGCCGACCACGTGGCGCGACCTGAGCTGCTGGCTCACACGCTTGGCTACTTCGCCGACCCGCGGGTGGCGCTCGTCCAGACGCCGCAGGACTTCTACAACGTGACCAGCTTCGAGCACGACGCGTCGTCCGTCGCCGGGGCACGCTTCCACGAGCAGGCGCTCTTCTATCGGCTGCTGCAGCCCGGCAAGAACCGATGGAACGCCGCGTTCTGGTGCGGCACCGGTGCCGTCGTCCGCACGCAGGCGCTGCGAGAGGTGGGCGGCGCGGCGACCGAGACGATCACCGAGGACATCCACACCACGATTCGCTTCCACCGCCGCGGCTGGAAGACGGTCTATCACAACGAGGTGCTCGCCCGCGGCCTGGCGGCCAGCGACGCCGCGCAGTACCAGCTCCAGCGAAGCCGATGGGGGACCGGCGCCATGCAGGTGCTTCGCATCGAGAATCCTCTCGTCGTGCCGGGCCTCAGCATCGGGCAGCGGCTGAGCTATGCCGCCACGCTGCTCGGCTGGTTCGACGCGTGGCGAACGCTCGGCTTCCTGCTCCTCCCGCCGCTGGTCCTGCTCACCGGCCAGACGCCCATCCTCGCCGACGGCATCACCTTCATCGCCGCATTCGGCGTCACCTACGGGCTGCAGCAGCTCGCCATGTATCGCCTCGGTCGCGGCGCGTACCGGCCGATCCTGTCGACGATCTTCGAGCTGGTGCGAATGACGCCCAACCTGGCAGCGACGCTGACCCTCTTCGTGCCACGCGCGCCGCGCTTCGCGGTGACACCCAAGGGGCGCACCGCCACCGACGGTCGCGGCCGCATGGCGGCGCCACGTCCCCTGGCGGCGGTGCTCGCCGTGTCGGCCCTTGCGTCAGTCGCATACGTCCTGGCGCTGCTGGGACTGCTGCCCATTCACTACGCCTATCCGTGGGCGGCCGCCGGCGCGTTCGCATGGCTCCTCGTCAACGCCTCGCTGGTCTGGCTCGCGATCGACCGGGTGCGCTCGCTTCGCTTCGCCGCCGAGCGGCGCTCGGCCGTCCGTTTCGCGGTCGACCGACCCGGATGGGTCGATGGCGAGCCCGCAGCGGTGCAGGACGTCTCCGTCGGCGGCGTCCTGCTTGCTGCCGCGGAGCGGCTGGTGCCGCGTCCCGCGCACCTGGTCTCGTTCGACCTGCCGAACGGCGTGACCTCCCTGTGGGCGACCGTCCGCTCGACGCGCGAGGGCGCGGGCGGTGAGATTCACTACGCCATGGAGTTCGAGCCCGGTCAACACACCGCGCGCGCCGAGCTCACGCTCGCCGTGTTCAACGGCAACTACCCGGTGGCCGGCACCGAGCAGGCGGCGTGGGGCGATCTGCTCAGGGGCGAGATCGGTCGCCTCTCGACCCGGTTCGCGCGCCGCCCGCGACACACCGTCCGCCTGCCGCGCACGGTGCGACGCCGCTCGACTGCCATCCCCCACGCGGCGATCGCGCCCTACCGCTGATCCTCGGCTGGCTGCCGATCTGCGAGCAGCTCGCGCGCGATCACGTCCGCCCAGACGCGGTACCCGGTCGCCGACGGATGAAATCGGTCCGCGGCCAGCGCATCGTCGACGCCGATGCCACGCAAGGCCATCAGGCGCGGCAGCTCGCGCGCGAGGTCGGCGAAGGCGAGGTTCGCCCGCGCCGCCTCGTCGCGCTGGATCCGGCGCAACAGGACCGCGTACGCGTCGACCGCGGTGATCAACGGCTCGAGCTGCGGCAACGCGCCACGAAAGCGGGGAACGCCGGCCAGCACCGCCTCCGCGGCCGGCGCCGTCTCCCGCACCAGCGCGAGCGCGCGCCGCAGGTCCCCGCGGAAGCGACCCAGCGGCGTGCGGTGCGTGGCGTCGTTGGCGCCCACCACCACGGCGACCACGTCGGCCGTGGAGAGCCACGGCGCCTCGCCGGGACGAAGCGGGCGCGAGGCACGCGGGATCTGGTCGCGCAGCAGGTCGCCGACCCGCGCGCCGGACCATCCGAAGCTGATGACGCGCACGGGCCTCGCGCGCGCCGAGGCGAGATGGCCTGCCAGCAGGTAGGGGAGCGACTCGTCCGCGCGCTGCACGCCGACGCCGGCGGTGGTCGAGTCGCCGAACACGACCAGCCGCAGCGGCGTCGGATCTTCGATCTTCAGATCCGGTGGTGGCGGGACGACATGGCTGATCCAGAAGCCGGGATGACCGGGCAGGAATGTCATCCTGCGCAGGCGCGCCACCGCGAGCGCCAGGGCGGCAGCCAGGGCGCCGAGCAGCAGCGCGACCAGGCGAACCACCATGCGGCGCATGCCGCTAGGCTAGGTCAATGACGTCGCAGGCGGACGCCGGCCCCATCTCGCCCGGCGCGACGGTGCGCGGAGCGGCCGACGCCCGCATCGGTCGCGTCGACGCGGCCTTCGTCGACTACCTGCTGGTCCGTACCTTCGGGATGCTGCCGGTCGACCTCTACGTGCCGACGGCCGAGGCCCAGCCCGACCCTGACGGGCGCGTCGTCCGCGTGGAGGTGACTCCCGAAGAGGCCTACCACCGCTGGCACCGGCCGCTGCGCTCCGTCTCGCACCAGCGGCCCTGACCCCGCGCGCACGGGTCTTGCGGTACGCTTCAGCAGTACCGGGAGGTGCCGAAGTGAACGAAGACGCACGCGCGCAGGCCTTCTACGAGCGAGTCGGCAGCGGCGGCAAGGTCGAGGCCGACGACTGGATGCCGGACGACTACCGCGCGGCCGTGCTCAAGTTCGTCGAGATGCACGCCAACTCCGAGCTGATGGGAGTCTTGCCCGAGCGGGAGTGGATCCTGCGAGCTCCCACCCTCCGCCGCAAGCTGGCGCTCACCAGCAAGGTACAGGACGAGGTCGGACACGCCCAGCTGCTGTATCGAGTGGCCGAGGACCTCGGCAAGCCTCGGGAGCGGATGCTGGCCGACCTGATGGCGGGCACCACCAAGTTCCACAACGTGTTCCACTACCCGACACGATCGTGGGCTGACGTCGGGATCATCGCCTGGCTGGTGGACGCCGCGGCGATCGTGAGCCAGCAGGCGCTGCGCGACTCCTCCTACGCCCCGTACGCGCGCACCATGAAGAAGATCTGCTGGGAGGAGAGCGTGCACATCATGCACGGCCGCGACGTCGTGCTGACCATGATGAACGGCACCGCGTCGCAGCGAGCCATGGTGCAGGACGCGCTCGACCGATGGTGGGGCCCGCTGATGCAGATGCATGGCCCTCCGACCGACCCGGCGAAGGACAAGGACCTGCACTGGCGCATCAAGGCCAAGGGCAACGAGCAGCTGCGCCAGGAGTTCCTCTCCATCTACGTCCCCAGGATCCGCGAGCTGGGCCTGCGCATCCCCGATCCCGACCTGGAGCAGGACGGCGAGGGACGCTGGCACTACACCGAGCCCGACTGGAACGAGCTGCGCAGCGTGGTGACCGGGCACGGGCCGAAGTCGCAGGAGCGCCTCGAGTTTCGGCGGCTCAATCACGCAGCCACGCAGTGGGTGCGTGACGCCGTGATGGGACCGGCGAGCGTCGCCGCCTGATCCCGTGGCTGACGGTGCGGCCGACCGCGTGTGGGAGGTCTTCCGGCAGGAGTCGGAGGGCGACCCGATGATCCACGGCGGCAGCGTGCGCGCCCCGGACGAGGAGCTGGCGCTGCACTACGCCCGCGAGTTCTACGGCAGGCGGCAGGAGAGCCATCGGCTGTGGATCGTCGCCGCGCGACGCGATCACCGAGCTGGACGATCGGGACCTGCTCGACCCGCCGTTCGACCGCTCGTTCAAGAAGCCCGGCGGCTACATCATCAAGCACAAGCTGGAAGCCGCGAAGGCGCGCGCCGGAGAGGCCACGTGACGGCGACCGCCACCGCCCCACCCGCGCTCGGCGAGCTGCTGCTGACCATGGCCGACGACGAGTTCGTGATCGGCTTCTGGGACTCCGAGTGGACCGGCATCGCCCCCATGCTCGAGGAGGACGTCGCCATGAGCTCGATCAGCCAGGACGAGATCGGCCACGCCCGCGCGCTGTACGAGCTGCTCGGGACGCTCAGCGGGCAGGATGCGGACGCCATCGCCTACGGTCGCGACGCGGATCAGTTTCGCCACGCGGCGCTGCTCAACCACCCTCGCACCGACTGGGGCTTCACCATCGCACGCCGCTACCTGTACGAGACCGCGGACGCCGTGCGCGTCGCGTCGCTCTGCCGCTCGTCGTACGAGCCGCTGGCCAACCTCGCCGCCAAGATGCGCCGCGAGGAGCGCTACCACCTCATGCACGTCGACGCGTGGCTGCGCCGGCTGGCGGGCGGCGCCGCCCACGACCGGCTGCAGGCGGCCGTCGCGCTGCTGTGGCCGGATGCGCAGCAGATGTTCACGCCGCTGGCGGGCGAGGAGGAGCTGATCGCGGAGGGGATCCTGCCCGACGCCATGAGCGAGCTGCGCCGGCGCTGGCTGGCGCAGCTGCTGCCGGTGCTGGACGAGCTGGCGCTGGTGCCCGGTCCGGCGCCGGAGCCGCTCGCGGAGGGCCGCTCCCTGCGCACCGAGGCGTTCCGCTGGCTGCACGGGGAGTTCACCGCGGTCTCGTCCTCGGAGGCCGGCGCGACATGGTGATCGGCAGCCGCGAGCAAGCCGTCTGGGACGCCCTTGCCGAGGTGGCCGATCCGGAGATCCCGGCCATCAGCGTGGTCGATCTGGGCGTCATCGGCTCGGTCTCGTTCGCCGGTCCGCGGCTCACGGTCGAGCTGCTGCCGACCTTCGTGGGCTGCCCGGCCATCGAGGTCATGCAGCGCGAGATCGGCGACCGACTGCGCGGCATGGCCGACGAGGTCGTTGTCCAAGTCAGCTTCACTCAGCCGTGGACCTCGGAGCGCATCAGCCCCACCGGCCGCGAGCGGCTGCGCCAGAGCGGCTTCGCGCCGCCACCGGTGAGCAGCGGCCTCGAGGAGCTCGAGCTGCTGGCCACCATGCCCGCGGCGACCTGCCCGTACTGCGGCTCGCGCAACACGACGCTCGACAACCCGTTCGGGCCGACGCTGTGCCGCGCGATCTACCACTGCGCCGACTGCCACCAGCCGTTCGAGCAGTTCAAGTCGGTCTGAGACTCATCGGCCCCCGGCACGGCGGTTGCTTCACGCCGACTCGGCATGAGCGATACCGAGACGGTTCGCGTCGCGGCGGTGGGCGACATCCACTGCACGCGCGACTCGCGCGGCGTCCTGCACGACCTCTTCCGTCGCGCGAGCCGCGAGGCCGACGTCCTGCTGCTCGCGGGCGACCTCACCGACTACGGCCTGGCCGAGGAGGCGCACGTGCTCGCCGGCGAGCTCGCCGGCACCGCAATCCCCATCGTCGCCGTGCTGGGCAACCACGATTTCGAGTCCGGCGCTCCGCAGCTCGTCGCGCAGGTCCTTGCCGAGGCGGGCGTGAAGGTGCTCGACGGAGACGCGGTCGAGGTCGCGGGCGTCGGGTTCGCCGGCACCAAGGGGTTCGGCGGCGGCTTCGGGCCGCACGCGCTCGGCAGCTGGGGGGAGCCGGCCATCAAGCACTTCGTGCAGGCGGCGCTCGATGAGGCGCTCAAGCTGGAGACCGCGCTGGCGCGGCTGCGCACCGCGCACCGCGTCGTGCTGCTGCACTACGCGCCGGTGGTCGACACGGTCAGCGGCGAGCCGGAGGCGATCTTCCCGTTCCTCGGCTCCGGCCGCCTCGAGGACCCGATCGAGCGCTACGGCGCCACGCTCGTGGTGCACGGCCATGCCCACCACGGCACGCCCGACGGCGCGACCCGCGGTGGGATCCCGGTCCACAATGTGTCGCTGCCGCTGCTGCGGCAGGCGGGCGACCGTCCGTTCCGGATATTCGAGCTGGCCGCGGGGGACGGCGGCGAGCGGCTCGCGGCGCCGGCGGCGCGGCTGCGGCAGGTGTCGGGCTCATGACGGTGCAGACCGAGCTGCTCGACCTGCAGCCGAGCACGGCCGCTTTCTATCGCGACGTCCTGGAGCGGTTGAGCGCGGCCGGCATTCCGTTCCTGCTTGGCGGCTCGTACGCGTTCGAGGTGTACACCGACCTCGGCGGCAGGACGAAGGATCTCGACATCTTCATGCGCCCGGCCGACGTGAGGCGGGCGCTGGCCGCCATGCGACGCCACGGCTACACCGCCCGCACCCACTCGCCGCACTGGATCGCCAAGATTCGCGACGGGGATGAGTACGTGGATGTGATCTTCAACTCCGGAAACGGCATCTGCCCGGTGGACGACGGTTGGTTCGCGCATGCTCGCCCGGCGGAGGTGCTGGGACAGAGCGTTCGCCTGGTGCCGGTCGAGGAGATGATCTGGCAGAAGTCGTTCATCCAGGAGCGCGAGCGCTTCGACGGGGCCGACGTGATGCACCTCATCCGCGTCCACGGGCGCACCCTCGACTGGCAGCGCCTGCTGAGCCGATTCGGCGATCACTGGCCGGTCCTGCTCGCCAACATCGTCCTCTACGACCACATCTACCCGTCCGAGCGAGACCGGATCCCCGCATCGGTGCTGAGCGAGCTGCTGGCGCGCATGGCGCCGGAGCTGCGTGGCTCGATCGACGAGAAGGTCTGCAACGGCACGCTGCTGTCGCGCGCGCAGTACCTTCCCGACGTAGAGCTGCTCGGCTTCCTGGACGGGCGGCTGCAGTCGGCGGGTGGCGGTTTGCTGCCCGAGGAGGTGGAGTTCGAGAACCAGCGGCTGCGCCAGGAGCGCGCCGGCGAGGAGCACTGAGTCGCACAATCCGGGGGTGCCCCACAGTGACGCCCTCGTCATCCTGAATCCGGTGGCGGGCGCGGGTCGAGCGGGGCGCCTCCTGCCCCTCCTGCGTGAAGCGAGCGCGGCTCCGGTCGTGGCGACGCAACGCGCTGGCGATGCGGAGCAGATCGCCCGCCGAGCGGCACGCGAAGGGGTCGAGCGCATCGTGGCCGTCGGCGGCGACGGGACCGTGCAGGAGGTCATCAACGGCCTTGCGTCGGCCGATGCGGGCTGCGTGCTCGGGATCGTCCCGGCGGGCGCCGGCAACGACCTGGCGCGCGACCTTCGCATTCCGCGCGACCACCGCCGAGCCCTGGCGCTGGCGCTACACGAACCGCCGCGCCGCATCGACGTCGGGCAGGCGACCGGCGCAGACGGCAGGGTGCGCCGCTTCGGAGCGGCCGGAGGCGCCGGGTTCGACGCCCAGGTGGCGGCGGCCATGGCGCGCTCGCGGGCGCGCTGGCAGCGCGGCCGGCTGGGATACGCCCTCGTCACGCTGAGCGAGCTGCGTCGCTACCGCAACGCGCGCGTCGCGATCGAGTGGGAGGGCCCCGACGGTGGGACGGGCAACGCGGAGCTGCCGGTGCTGATGGTCGCCTTCGCCAACGGGGCGTACTACGGCGGTGGCATGCGCATCGCGCCCGCCGCGCGGCCCGATGACGGGCACCTCGACCTGTGCATCGTGGGCGACGTCTCCCGGCTCGAGGCGGTTCGTCAGCTGCCCGGGATGTACCGCGGCGCGCACGTTGCCCACCCCGCGGTTCGGATGGAGCGCGCCCGGCGACTTCGCCTCGGTGGAGACGAGGCGCCGGTCCACCTGGATGGCGACCCGTTCGGGCGCCTTCCGCTGGATGTCGTGGTGCTGCAGGGCGCGCTGCTCGTGGCGGCCCCGTCCTAGACGCGCTACGCTTCGCGGCCCATGGCGATCGACTCCGACGAGATCCGTTCACGCGCCGACGAGCTGCTCGACGCCGGCGCGCACGATCGGCTCGACACGATGCGACACTCGGCCGCGCACATGATGGCGGCGGCCGTCCTCGAGCTGTTTCCGGATGCGCGGCTCGGCATCGGTCCCGCCATCCGTGACGGGTTCTACTACGACTTCGACCTGCCTCGCGCGCTCACGCCCGCCGACCTGGAGACGATCGAGGCGCGGATGCGGGAGCAGATGAGCCGTTCGCTCGCGTTCGAGCGCAGCGAGCTGTCGCGGAATGCCGCGATCGCGCAGCTGGAGGCGGAGGGCCAGCCGTACAAGGTGGAGATCATTCGCGATCTGCCGGCCGCCGAGTCCGAGACGGTCAGCTTCTATCGTCACGGCTCCTTCAACGACCTGTGCCGCGGGCCTCACATCGGCTCGACCGCCGACCTGGGGCCCTTCAAGCTGTTGCACAGCGCGGGCGCCTACTGGCGCGGCGACGAGCACCGCCCCATGCTGCAGCGCATCTACGGCACGGTGTGGGAGACCTCCGAAGACCTGGAGCGCTACCTGTGGCGGCTCGAGGAGGCGCGCAAGCGCGATCACCGGCGGCTCGGACGAGAGCTCGACCTCTTCACCTTCCACCCCGAGTCGCCGGCGGCGCCGTTCTGGCATCCGAAGGGGATGGCCCTGTGGCGGGCGCTGGAGGACTGGTCGCGCGAGGTCCGACGCGACGGCGGCTTCCAGGAGGTGCGCACGCCGAGCCTCGTGCGCAAGGAGCTGTGGGAAGAGTCGGGCCACTGGCAGCTCTACCAGGACAACATGTTCGTGCTCGACGACTACGACCACGTCTCCGGGCTGAAGCCGATGAACTGCCCGGAGGAGATCCTCGTCTACCGCACCCGCTCGCACTCCTACCGCGAGCTCCCCATCCGGTTCAACGATTACAGCGTCCTGTTCCGCAAGGAGCGCTCCGGAGCGCTGGCCGGCATGTTCCGCGTCCGGCAGCTGACCCAGGACGACAGCCACGTCTTCTGCCGTGACGACCAGGTCATCGACGAGGTCAACCTCGCCCTGTCGCTGGTGAAGCGGCAATACGAGCCGTTCGGGTTCGAGCCGACCTTCAAGCTCGCCACCCGGCCCGCCAAGCGGCTCGGATCCGATGAGTTCTGGGACATGGCCGAGGGCAAGCTGCGCGACGCGCTGGAGGCCGCCGGCATCGCGTACAGCGTGGATCCGGAGGGGGCGACCTTCTACGCGCCCAAGATCGACATCTTCTTCACCGATGCGCTGGGGCGCGAGTGGCAGAGCGCGACGATCCAGCTCGACTACCAGCTCCCGCAGCGCTTCGACCTCGAATATCGCACCGCGGAGGGCGGCTTCGAGCGGCCCGCGATCATCCACTACGCCATCTACGGGTCGTTCGAGCGCTTCACCGGCGTGATCACGGAGCACTACGCCGGCGCGTTTCCGCTGTGGCTGGCGCCGGTGCAGGCCGTCGTCATTCCCATCGCCGACCGGCACATCGAGTACGCCAACCAGGTGCGCGACGCGCTCTTCGCCGCCGGGCTGCGCGCCGAGGTCGACGACCGCTCGGAACGCATGCAGGCCAAGCTGCGCGACGCGCAGGAGCAGAAGGTACCCGTCATGCTCGTCGTCGGCGACCGCGACCAGGAGGCGCGCGCCGTCTCGCCGCGGTTGCGCACCGGCCGCTCGCGCCAGGGCGTCCCGCTCAACGACTTCGTGGCGCGCCTCCGCGAGCGGAGCGAGCGCCGCGAGCTGTGGCCGTACGAGGACAACGCGCCGAGTGACTGACGGCCGATGAGGAAGATGCGGGCGGTCGGCCAGCTCGCCCTGCGCTCCACCGATCCCCAGCGCTGCGGCGACTTCTACGCCACCGCCTTCGGCTTCCGCCTGCGGGCGGCGGGGGAGACCGGCGTGGACCTGGAGCTCGGGGGCTTCGAGCTGAGCTTCCGAAAGGCGGACCGCGCCACGCGAGACGGGATCCAGCTGGGCTTCCGGGTCGACACCGCCGGCGAGGTGGACGCATGGGCGCAGGAGCTGGCCCGACGCGGTTATGCGCTTGTCGCGCCGCCCTCGGGTGATCGCTGGGAGGGGAGCCGCTCCTTCCGCGTCGCGGATCCGGACGGACGCCAGGTCGCGATCTTCTACGACTACCCCGCCTGACGCGAAAGCCCCTCCTCGAACTCGCCGCGGCTCCGGATCAGCACCACAACGATCACCAGGTAGGCCGCGACCATCGCGGCCGGAATGAGCAGCACGAGCAGCCACGATCCGCCGAGAGGGCCAGGTGAGGCGACGATGGACGGCAGACCGGCGGCGAGGGCAACCAGCACCGCACCACTGCCCAAGAGCCCGATCCAGCCGACCAGCAGGCCGACCAGCCGCCCCCAGCGCCGGCGCAGCGCGGTCCCGAGCGCCGCGACGCCGTGCAGGACGGCCAGGAGCAGACCGAGGAGCATCATCCCCACGTCGGGGCCAGGCCCGGCCCACGCCATCAGCAGCAGGACGCCGCCCACGATCAGCAGCGCGGTGACGAGGTTGAGCGGGAGCGCGCGAGCCTCCATGGCGGTGATCCTCGCACGCAGCGTCAAGCTGCGGCCTCGGTTCCGGGGTTTGCCGATGCCGTCCGTGTCGGTGTATAGTCCTTCGGCGTTTTCACGTTGGAAATGGCCACCCGTCCGCATCGGCCGGTGGCCTTGTTGTTGAAGGAGCTGGACGAAGATCGCAAGGGACCTCCGAGTCAATGAGATGATCCGGATCCGCGAGGTGCGGGTCATCGATGATGAGGGCCAGCAGCTCGGCGTCATGCCGACGTTCAAGGCCCTCGCCCTGGCCCAGGAGAAGGGGCTCGACCTCGTGGAGGTCGCCCCCACCGCGGTCCCTCCGGTCTGCCGGATCCTCGACTACGGGCAGTACAAGTACGACCTTCAGAAGCGCGACCGCGAGGCGAAGAAGAAGCAGAAGTCGCAGACCTTCAAGGAGATCCGGCTCCGCGTCAAGATCGACGTCAACGACCTGAGGACGAAGACGCGGCGCGCGGCCGAGTTCCTCGACGAGGGCGACCGCGTCAAGATCACGGTACAGTTCCGCGGGCGGGAGATGAGCCACGCCAATCTCGGGCGCGACCTGCTCATGCGCGCCGGCGAGATCCTCGCGGAGCACGGCACGATCGATCGCCAGCCGCTGCTCGAGGGTCGCAGCATGCACATCATCATGGCGCCGCTCGAGAAGCGGCCCGAGAAGAAGAACGAATCCGGCGACGAGTCCGCCGGCGAGACGCTCGCCGACGTCGTGGCCGCCAAGGAGCAGGGACCGAAGTAAGCATGCCGAAGATGAAGACTCACAAGGGAACGGCCAAGCGCTACCGGAAGACCGGCTCCGGCAAGTGGGTTCGCCCCAAGGCGTGGCGGGGCCATCACCTCGAGATCAAGTCGAGCCGCCGCACTCGGCGCTACGCCGGCATGGCCGAGGTGTCTCCGGCGCACAGGGAGCAGCTGAAGCGGCTGCTTCCGTACGAGTAGGCCATGGCACGCGTGAAGCGCGGCGTCGCCGCCCACCGCCGTCACAAGAAGCTGCTCTCCCAGGCCAGCGGCCGGCGTGGGACGCGATCGACCCTCATCCGCCCGGCGCGCGAGGCACTGATCCACGCCCTCGTCTACGCCTACCGCGACCGGCGCGACCGCAAGCGGGACATGCGCCGTCTGTGGATCCAGCGCATCAACGCCGCCTCCCGCCAGCATGGACTGCCCTACGGACGGTTGATGGCCGGGCTGCGCCTGGCCGGCGTCGAGATCGACCGCAAGACCCTGGCCGACCTGGCGGTGCGCGACACGGCGGCCTTCGAGAAGATGGTGAGCCTGGCGCGGGAGTCGTTCAGCGCCTAGCCGGCACGCACGTCTGCCGGCTCCTCGGCCCTGCTCCGAATTCTCGGGGCGGGGCCGCTCGTTATCGTCATGATTGAGGACCGATGAGCGTGAACCGATGAACCACCGCGCAGCGGGCGCGTCGCACGATGGCTGACGGCCTGGGGACCGAGCTCGAGCGCGTACGCGGCGAGGCGCTGGCGCAGCTGGCCGCCGCCGGTGACGCGAGCGAGGTGGCCGATCTGCGCACGCGGGTGCTCGGCCGCAGCGGAACGCTGACCGCGCTCCTGCGCGGGCTGCGTGACGTCCCCGTGGCGGAGCGGCCGGCGCTGGGACAGGCCGCCAATGCCCTGCGCGACGAGCTCGAGGCGGCCCTCGCCGGCCGTCTGGAGGTGCTCCGCGGAGGCGCGCTCGAGGCCCAGCTGGCCGGCGAGACGCTGGACATGAGCGCACCGGGCCGACCGGTTCGCGTCGGCCACCTGCACCCGACCATGATGGTCGAGCGGCGGCTGCGCGAAATCTTCCACGGCTTCGGGTTCGAGGTCCACGAGGGCCCGGAGATCGAGACCGAGACGATGAACTTCGAGGCACTCAACATCCCGCCCGACCATCCCGCTCGAGACCTGTGGGACACGCTCTACGTGGCCGAGCCCGATTCCGTCCTGGCCGGCGACCCCCGTCCCGCGCAGGACGGCACCATCCTGCGCACTCACACCAGCCCGGTGCAGATCCGCGCCATGCTGGAGCTGTCGCCGCCGATCCGCGTGATCACCCCGGGTCGCTGCTTCCGCCACGAGGCGGTCGACGCCAGCCACAACTTCGAGTTCTTCCAGGTGGAGGGCCTGGCGGTCGATCGCAGCACCTCGCTGGCCGATCTCAAGGGCATGCTGGAGGAGTTCGCGCGGGCGCTGTACGGACCCGACACCCGGACCCGCTTCCGACCTGGCTACTACCCGTTCACCGAGCCCAGCGTGGCCTTCGACGTCGCCTGCCTGGTGTGCGGCGGCGAGCGCTGCGCCGCCTGCAGCCACACCGGCTGGATGACGATCCTGGGCGCCGGGATGGTGCATCCCGCCGTGCTCGAAGCCGGCGGCATCGACCCGGACGAGTTCCAGGGCTACGCCTTCGGCATGGGCCTGGATCGCATGACCGTGCTGCGCTACGGCGTCCCGGACCTTCGACTGCTGATGGGCGCCGACGTGCGGTTCCTCGAGCAGTTCCCGGTCGAGGCCTGAGCCGATGCTCGTCCCGCTCTCCTGGCTGCGCGACTACGTGGACGTCCAGCTGCCCGTGGACCAGCTGGCGGAGCAGCTGACGCTGCGAGGGATGGAGGTCTCGGCGGTCGAGGTGCGCGGGGTGGGCTGGACCGATGTCGTGGTTGGGCGCCTGATCAGCGTCGAGCGCCATCCGAACGCCGACACGCTGTGGGTCACCTCGGTCGACGACGGCACGCAGACGCTGCAGATCGTGTGCGGCGCGGACAACATCGCCCCCGGCCAGCTGGTGCCGCTCGCTCGGGTGGGGGCCCTCCTGCCCGGCGATCGCCGCATCGGTCGCTCCAAGATCCGCGGCGTGGAATCGCAGGGGATGCTCTGCTCCGCCCGCGAGCTCGAGCTGGGGGCGGACGGAGACGGGATCCACATCCTCGGCACCGGCGACGAGCTGCAGCTCGGGATGCCACTGGCCGACGTCGTCGGCGAGGTCGTGCTCGACGTGGATGTAAAGCCGAACCGCGGCGACGCGCTGTCGATGGTGGGGCTCGCGCGCGAGATCGCCGCCTTCACCGGCGCCGCACTGCGCGAGCCCGCGGTCGCCGTGGTGGAGGCCGATCCGCCCACGTCCGCCTCGGTCGGCGTCACCATCGAGGCCCCGGCGCTCTGCCCGCGATTCACGGCTCGATTCTTCGAGGGCGTCGCGAACGGAGCGTCGCCCGAGTGGATGCAACGGCGGCTGCTGGCCGCCGGCATGCGGCCGATCTCGGCGGTGGTGGACGTCACCAACTACGTCATGCACGAGCTCGGGCAGCCGATGCACGCGTACGACGCGGATGCCGTCCCCGGTGGTCGCATCGTCGTCCGCCGCGCGACGGCGGGGGAGCGACTGGAGACGATCGACCACGTCGAGCGCGAGCTCGACGAGCGCATGCTCGTCATCGCCGACGAGTCGCGGCCGATCGGGCTGGCCGGAATCATGGGCGGCGCGGCGACCGAGGTGAGCTCGACGACGACGCGCGTCATCCTCGAGTCGGCGGTCTTCGACGGGCCGACGATCCGCAACACCGCCCGCCGACTGAGTCTGCGGTCCGAGGCGAGCATGCGCCACGAGAAGGGGATCGGGCCAGACCTGCCGCGCTTCGCGCTCGATCGCGCGGCAGGCCTCATCGGCGAGCTGACCGGCGCGCGGACGGCGACCGGGATCGTGGACAACGACCCCGGGCCGCATCCTCGCCGAACGGTCACGGTGGGGCTGGGGCGGATGGAACGGCTGCTCGGCATCGAGCTGGACGGGGAGCGCGTGCGTGTGCTGCTGGGCCCGCTCGGCTTCGAGGTGCGCGCCCTGGACGAGGGGACGCTGCAGGTGGAGGTTCCGACTTTCCGTCTCGACGTGGCGATCCCCGCCGACGTGGCGGAGGAGGTGGCCCGCGCTCACGGCTACGACAGCATCCCGGGCCGGCTGCCGAGCGGGGAGCTGCCGGCGTATCGGCCCGATCCGGCCGAGGACCGCCATCGCGTGCGCCGCATCCTGGCCGGGCTGGGGCTGGACGAGGTGGTGAGCCACGCGCTCATCGGTCCGGACGACCTGACGCGCACTCGCTATGACCCGGCCGATGCGGCGCTCGTGCGCGTGGCCAACCCGCTTTCGGAGGACCACGGCCTGCTGCGACCGGCCATCTACCCCTCGCTCCTCGCCGCCGTCGCCGAGAACGTGCGCCAGCGGCGAGATGACGCCTGGCTGTTCGAGGTGGGAAAGGCGTACTGGCAGGCAAGCGGCAGCGCGGCCCCGCCGGGCGCCGAGACGGCCGGTACGGGGCGCTACGAACGGTGGCTGGTGGGGCTCGCCCTTCTCGGCCCCCGGACCCCCAAGAGCCCCGGGGTTGCCGAGCGCGACGCCGACGTGGCGGAGCTCAAGGGAATCATCGAGGCGCTGCACGCGGCGCTCGGAGCGCCCATGCCGGCGTATCGCGCCGAGTCGTCGGAAGAGCGGCACCCGCACCTGCATCCCGGACGCGCCGCGCGGCTGGTCGACGCCGGAGGCCGGCCGTACGGCAGCGTCGGGCAGGTCGACCCCCGCGTCGCGGAGGCGTGGCACGTCCCGGCATCGGTGGTGATCGCCGCCGTCGACCTTCCGCAGCTGCTCGCCCTCGTCCCGGCATCGTTCAGGGCCAGCACGATCCCCGCTGCGCAGCCGATCGATCGCGACCTCGCGGTGGTGGTCGAGGCGACGACGCCGGTCGGCGAGGTCCTTCGCATCGCGCGCGCCAGCGCCGGTCCGTCCCTCGTGCAGCTCCGCCTGTTCGACACGTACCGCGGCCCGCAGATCGGCGAAGGGCGCACCTCGCATGCGCTGGCGCTGCGGTTCCAGCCGCCGTCGGCGGGGGACGAGCGCAGCGTGGAGAAGGCGATGAAGCGGATCAGCGGCGCGCTGCGCCATCATCTCGGCGCGGAGCTGCGATAGGCGACCTTGTCCGCGGTGGCGGCCCCCTGTTACGCTACCGGCCGCCCGAGCCCGCCCCGTAGGAGACCGCGCGTGGAGTTGCTCAAGCAGCTCAACTGGATCGACCTGTTCATGGTGCTCGCCCTGGCCGCCGGAGCGTTCGCGGGCTTCACCCAGGGGCTGATCCGCTACGCGCTGTCCTGGATCGCGATCATCGTCGCCTTCGTGGTGGCGGCGCAGCTCAAGGGCCCGGTGAGCGGCGCGCTCAGCTTCTGGGGAGCGTTCAGCCCCGACGTGCGCGAGTTCTGGGTCTTCTTCGTCCTCTTCATCGTCCTCGTCGTTGCCGGCTGGTTCATCGTGCGCGCCTTCTACCGCACCACGCGCATCCCCATCGTCAAGCAGCTCGACGAGATCGGCGGCGCCCTTCTGGGGCTGCTCTTCACGGCGACCTTCATCGCCTTCGCGCTCATCGTCATGGACTCGCTCTTCCGGCCCTTCGTGGCGCTCCCCGGCAACGAGGTCGGCGGACTTCGCGGCTTCTACGACGCGATGAACAGCTCGGTGCTGGTCGGCTACTTCCGCGACACGATCATCCCGACCGCCGGGTTCCTGGCCCGTCCGTTCGTCCCCAGGGAGATCGCCTCCATCCTGCGCGGACAATGACGCTCGCTCGACCGGCGTCGCGCCCGACCGGGCTCGAGCTCGTCGAGCGCAGGCAGTGGTTCGACCGCTCCTCGGTCGAGATCGCGCCGGCGCTGCTCGGCATGACGATCCTGCACGACGCGGCGCGAGGGGCGCGTGGCCGGTCGCATCGTCGAGACCGAGGCGTACCTCGGTCCGGAGGACCTGGCGGCGCACTCGTCGCACGGGCGGACGGCGCGCAACGGCGCCATGTTCGGCCCGCCGGGTCACCTGTACGTGTATCTCGTCTACGGCATCCACTGCTGCATCAACGTCGTGTGCGGGCCGGGGCTCAAGCCCGAGGCAGTGCTGATCCGCTCGCTCGAGATCACCGACGGCATGGGGATCGCGCGCGCACGACGAGGATCGGTCCCTGATCGCCGCCTGGCCGCAGGCCCCGGCAACGTTGCGCGCGCGCTCGGCATCGACCGCACGCTGAACGGCGCGGACCTGCTCGACGGCCCCGTTCGGCTCGCGTTCGGGACGGCGGTGCCGGTGGCGACTCGCTCGCGCATCGGCGTGGAGTACGCGGGCGAGTGGGCAGCTCGACCGCTGCGCTTCCTGGTGCCCGGTGACCCGAACGTCTCGCGTCGCTGAGACCGCGGCCGATGCCGGGGCGGCGGCCGACGCCGGCACCCTGCGCGCGCTGGAGTTCGCCGCGATCACCGACCTTCTCGCCTCGCTGACGGCGTTCGAACCGTCGCGCGAGGTCGCCGCGGCGAGCATGCCCATGGCCGACGCGGTGCTCGTCGGCCTGCTGCAGGACCAGACCGACGAGGCGGTCCGGCTGCTGACCGAGCAGGCCCAGGCGACGATCGGCGGCGCGCGAGACCTGCGGCCGCTCCTCGAGCGCGCCTCGCGCGGCGGGAGGCTCACGCCG
Source organism: uncultured Chloroflexia bacterium (assembly GCA_963783725.1). Classification (GTDB taxonomy): domain Bacteria; phylum Chloroflexota; class Limnocylindria; order QHBO01; family QHBO01; genus CAWAOJ01. Next base: position 677,777 of record CAWAOJ010000002.1, read on the forward strand.
CCGGAGCTGCTCGACGTGGGCGAGACGCTGCGCGCGACCGCCGGATTCCGGGCGCGGCTGCGCGACTGGCGCGGGCCGCATTTCGCGGAGGTGCGCGACGAGCTGGACGACGCGCCGGCGCTGCGCGACGCCATCGTCCGCAGCATCGACGACGGCGGCGCGATCCTGGACGGCGCATCGGCCGAGCTGGCGGCCATCCGCAGGCGCCTGCGCACGGCGCAGGACCGGGTGCGCGAGCGGCTGAACGCGATGCTTCGCTCGTCCGCGCTGGCCGGCGTGATCGGCGAACCGATCGTCACCGTGCGGGCGGGACGGTATGTCATCCCGATCCGGGCCGAGGCAAAGGGACGCCTGAAGGGGATCGTGCACGACCAGAGCGCCTCGGGCGCGACGCTCTTCGTCGAGCCGCTCACCGTGGTCGAGCTGAACAACGCCTGGACGCAGGCCACGCTCGACGCGGAGCGCGAGGAGGAGCGGATCCTGGACGAGCTGTCCCGCGCGGTCGAGGAGCGCGCCGCGGCGCTCGCGACGTCGCTGGCAGCGCTCGCTCGGGCCGATGCCTGGCTCGCCCGCGCGCGCCTCGCGGCGCAGATGGACGCCGTTCGCCCCGCGCAGGACGAGCTGGGCGCCGAGCTGCTCTCCGCGCGACACCCGCTGCTCGGGGCGGGCGCGGTCCCGATCGACCTGCGGCTCGGCGAGCGCTTCGGCTACCGGGCGCTGGTCGTCACCGGGCCGAACACGGGCGGCAAGACGGTCTCGCTCAAGACGCTGGGCCTGCTGGCGCTGATGCACCAGGCCGGACTGCGCGTCCCGGCGGCCGAGGGCGCCCGGCTGCCGGTCTATCGCTCGCTGATGGCCGACATCGGCGACGAGCAGAGCATCGCGCAGTCGCTGTCCACCTTCTCCAGCCACCTGCGCAACGTCGTCCGTTTCGTGGCCGAGGCAGGCCCGGACACGCTGGTCCTGCTCGACGAGGTCGGCGCCGGGACCGATCCGGCCGAGGGCTCCGCGCTCGCCATGGCGGTCATCGCTCGCCTCCTCGAGCTGGGAGCCAGCATCGCCGCGACGACGCACTACGCCGAGCTCAAGACGTTCGCCACCGAGCACGCCATGGTGACCAACGCATCGGTCGAGTTCGACGTCAGGACGCTTCGGCCGACCTACCGGCTCGAGATCGGGCTGCCGGGCAAGTCACAGGCGTTCGCGATCGCGGAGCGGCTGGGGCTTCCGGCGACCGTCCTCGACGACGCGCGACGGCGGCTCTCCGCTGAGCACGTGAGCCTCGAGGAGACGCTCGCGGCGGTCCAGCGAGCGGAGGCCGATCGCGCCGACGAGCTCGCCCGCGCTCGCGAGGAGCGCGCAGCCGCGGCGGCCGAACGGGAGCGGGCGCGGTCGGGCGTGGGCCGCGCTCGCCAGGAGGCGGGTCGGATCCTGGAGGACGCGCGCACGGCCGCCGACGCGATGCTCGCGCGAGCGGAGCGCGAGGTCGTCGAGCTCAGGAGGGAGCTGCTGCGCCAGAAGAACCTGCGCGGAGCCGGGCGTGCGCCCGCGGCCGCCGCCTTCGACGCGCTCGCGCAGCGAGCCGCCAGCGCACGCGAGGCGGCGCGCACGCCATCGAGCGACGAAGAGGCGGAGACCCCGTCAGCGACGGCCGGCGTGCAGCCCAGGCCCGGCCTGTGGGGCCGCAGCCAGACGCTCGGGGTCGAGGGGCGCATCGCGGCCGTCAGCGGCCGCAGCGGACGCGTCACGCTGGAGACCGGTGGCGCACGCATGGTGCTGCCGGGCGAGGACGTGGAGGTGGTCGAGGAGCCGGTGAGCGGCCCGCTGCCACCGGACCGCGAGGCCGACGAGCTTCGCCGCAGGGCCGCCGCGCGCATCTCGCCCAGCCTCGACCTGCGCGGCGAGAGGGTGGAGGCGGCCCTCGAGCGCCTCGACGCCTACCTGGACGAGGCGCTGCTCGCGGGCCTCGATGCCGCGGTCATCCGGCACGGCAGCGGCACGGGAGCGCTGCGGCGCGCGATCCGTGAGCGACTCGCGGAGCACCCGCGCGTGCGCGGCATGCGGCCCGGCCGCCGCGAGGAGGGCGGCGACCAGGCGACGGTCGCCGAGCTCTAGCCGCCGGGCGGCACAGGAGTCTGAGGGGGCGTCGCCGTGGGCGTGGGCGTGGCGGTCGAAACCGGCGTCGACGTCGGGGCGGGCGTGGCCGTCGGCGGCGGTGTCGGGCTCGGCGTGGCGGTCGGCGATGGCGTTGGCGACGGGGAGGGAGTCGGGGACGGGGTGGGCGACGAGGTGGGGACCTCGCCCGGCGTGCACTTCTCGGTGGGCGCCAGCGGCGCGTCGAGCCTTGGAAGCGGCGAGCGCGGCAGCGAGGACTCCTTGCCGCGCCATCGGTCGATCCAGGCGTTATCGGCCTTCGACCACGCGGGATGGTCCTTGTCCCAGTCGGTGAGGTCGAGGTAGACCTTCTGCTGCGGCGTTGGAGGGCCGGCCTCGGCGCCGGGGGATGCCGTCGCCGTGGGCGCCACCGTGGCGAAGTCGCCGCAGCCGTCCTGCCAGATCTTCCCGGTCTTGGCCTCGATGCGCAGCTCCTGGTGCACCACGTCTTTGGCGGTCGGCTGATTGCCGTTGGCGAAGATCTCCTTCACGGTCGAGACCGTGTGGTCCCCCGGCAGCATGCCGCTGGTGGCGTCGACGGCCAGCTCGACGATGCCGTCGGGGCGCACGAAGTCGCGGACCGGCAGCTTGTTCTTGGCGGCCACCTCGGCCATGTAGTCGTGCCAGATGAATGTCGGTCCATCGGCCGCGAACACGTCCCTGATGGCGGTGAAGTCGCTGTTGCCGACCCACACGCCGGTGATGATCGCGCCATCGGGCTTCGCGGCGTCCTTGTCGGCGGCGAGGTAGCCGAACGCCTGCAGGTCGCGGAAGTCGTTGGTCGTGCCGGTTTTCAGGGTCGCGGGCCGACGTCCGTCGGGCGTGCGCAGCTGGAATCGCTCGCCCCAGATGGAGTTCTTGGCCGGGTTGGTGTTGTCGGCGAGGATGTCGGTCACCAGGTACGCGGACTGCGGGCTCACCACCTGGGCGGGCTTTGCCGCATCGGCCGCGTGGTCGTAGATGACCTTTCCGGCGCTGTCGGTGATGCGCTCGATGAGATAGGGAGTCGCGAGCATGCCGCCGTCGGCCAGGGCGCCGTAGGCGCCGGCGAGGTCGAGCATGTGCACGCCCACGGTGCCGAGCGTCAGCGACGGCACGTTCGGGTCCTGCTTGGGGTCGAACCTGATGCCGAGCTTCTTGGCCTGCGCCACCACGTTCTCGGTCCCGATCATCTGCTGCGCCTTCGAGACCGGGATGTTCATGGAGTACTTGAGCGCGTCGCGAACGCGGACGGGGCCATGGTCGCGGTTGTCTGCGTTGGACGGCGAGAAGCCCGGCACGATGTCCGCGCCCACGTCCATCAGCATCGTGGCCGGCGTCAGCACGCCGCGCTCGAAGCCGGTGGAGTAGGTGATCGGCTTGAAGGCCGAGCCCGACTGCCGGTAGGCCTGACCGATGACGTCGTAGGCCGGCTGGTGCGCCGGCGTCGCCTTGCCGTAGAAGTTGGCGCTGCCCACGTAGGCCAGCACGGCGCCGGTGCGGTAGTTCAGGCTGACCAGCGCGTCGTTGTTGATGTTGCGCCCCTGCAGCTGCTTGATCCAGCGCAGCGCGTCCTGGCCGTACTTCTTGACCAGCTGCGCATCCGACATGCGGTCCATGTCGTAGCCGATGGCGGCCCACTTCTCGGCGCTCGTCTGGTAGCCGTCGTAGTTGAGCGTGGTGCTGATCACCAGCCCGCCGCGGTCGAGCAGGTCCTCGCTCCCGAGCAGCGTCGCCGCCTCGCGCCGCACGGCGTAGACGAAGTGCGGCGCCTTGTAGCGGTTCGTGCGAGGCGGCGCCAGGACGACCGGGGCGGCCTTGGCCTGGTCATGCTGCGCCGTGGTGATGTAGCCCTCGTTCAGCATGCTGTCGAGCACGTATCCCTGGACGCGAATGGCATCCGCATCGGCCGGCACCACGAGCACCTTCTTGCCGCCCACCGTCTTCTGCGTGGCGACCTTCGTCGGGTCGAGGGCCGAGGGAGATCGGACCAGGCCGGCGAGCATGGCCGCCTCGCCGATGGTCAGGCGGTCGGCGGGAGCGGCGCTGGTGATGTCCTTCCCGAAGTAGGCGTTCGCCGCGGCCCACACGCCGTAGGCGTTGTTCCCGTAGTAGACCTGGTTGAGGTACATCTCGAGGATCTTCTGTTTGCCCGCCCGATCCGGATAGCGCTCGCCCACGCGCAGCGCCAGGATCGCCTCCTTGATCTTGCGCTCGACGCGCCGGTCGGCCGTCATCAGGTCTGGCGAGAAGAGGCGGGTCCGGACCAGCTGCTGGCATATGGTGGATGCGCCCGAGACGGTCGCGCCGGCGCTCAGGTTCTGGACGAAGGCGCGCACGATGCCGCGCACGTCGATGCACGGGTTCGTCCAGAAGGTGTGATCCTCCGCCGCCACCTGGGCGTCGATCATGAGCTTGGGGATCTTGTCGAACGGAACGACCTGGCGATCCTCGGACGCGAACCGCGCCAGCTCGACGCCGTCGGACGAGACGACGCGCGATCCCTGGTTGAGGGAGAAGTCGGCGAGCGTGGTCGGGTCGGGCAGGCCGCGCGTGAACGACCCGTAGACGACCAGGACGCCGACGAACAGCGCGGCGGCCAGCACCGCGAAGAGGCCCAGGATGGTGGCCGGAACGACCATGCTGCCCGCTCGACGCGGCGCCGCTCGCCGGGCTCCCGGCCGCCCCGGACGCGGGCCCATGCGAGCGTCCGGTTGGCCGCGACGAGGCGGCTGGGTGGATCGCGTCATGCGGGGCGCAGGGTAGCACGCCCGCGCGGACAGGACCCTCCGAGCGGCCGGCACCGCTCTCTATACTCCGACGTCATGACCGTTCGCAGCGCCGTGCTCAGCGATCTGCGCTGGCGACGCATGATCGCCGAGAGCACCGACATCGAGGCCCTGGACGAGGCGCTGGACGGCGGGCCGCTCACGTTCTACTGCGGCTTCGACCCCACCGCGCCGTCGCTGCATTTCGGCAACCTGGTGCAGCTGGTCACGATGCGCCGCCTTCAGCTCGCCGGCCACCGTCCGCTGGCCGTCGTCGGCGGCGCTACAGGGCTGATCGGCGACCCGAGCGGCCGATCGGCGGAACGGGCGCTCAACGACGTCGAGGTGGTAGCCGCCTGGGTCGGGCGCATCCGAGGTCAGGTGGAGCGGCTGCTGCTCTTCGATGGCGACAACCCGGCGCGGATCGTGAACAACCTCGAGTGGACCGGCAGCATGCCCACCCTCACCTTCCTGCGCGATGTGGGCAAGCATTTCAGCGTGGCGCGCATGCTGGCCAAGGAATCGGTCGCGACGCGGCTCTCGGAGGGCGGCATCAGCTTCACCGAGTTCAGCTACCAGGTGATCCAGGCGCTCGACTACCTCGAGCTGTCGCGGCGCTATGACTGCACCCTGCAGACCGGCGGCAGCGATCAGTGGGGCAACCTGACGGCCGGCGTGGACCTCATCAGGCGGGCCGATGGCGTGTCGGTGCACGCGCTGGCCACGCCGCTGCTCACGCGGTCGGACGGGACGAAGTACGGCAAGAGCGAGGGCGAGACGCTCTGGCTCGACCCGGATCTGACCAGCCCGTACGCCTTCTACCAGTACTTCGTCAACGTCACGGACGACGAGGTGGGACAGCTGCTGCGCACGTTCAGCTTCCGGGACCATCCCGAGATCGAGGCGCTGGAGCTCGCGTCCGCGGAGCGACCCCAGGACCGCGAGGCCCAGCGCGCGCTGGCAGCCGAGCTGACGACGCTGGTGCACGGTGCCGACGAGGCCGCGAACGCGATCGCGGCGAGCGAGGCGCTGTTCGGAGGCAGCGACCTTCGCTCGCTGCCCGAGGGGTCGGTGGCCGCGGCGCTGAAGGAGCTGCCGTCGCACGCGGTCGAGGCCGGCGCGATCCCGTCCGTGCTCGACCTGCTGGTCGCGACCGGGCTGGCCAGCAGCCGCGGCGAGGCGCGCCGTACGATCGCCGACGGCGGTGCCTACCTCAACAACGAGAAGATCGTGGATCCCGCCGCGCGACCCGCCGCCTCCGACCTCCTCGCCGGCCGCTGGCTCCTGCTTCGACGGGGCCGGCGCCGCCTGGCCGCGGTGGAGGTGCGCTGACTAGACGCCGGCCAGTCTCGCGAAGGTCGCCATGTCGGGCACCTCGAGGTCGGCGGTGGCGCTGGTGGGAGGCGTCGCGCCGCTGCCGTGTTGCCCGGCGCGGCGGTTGACCCACACCGTGCTGAGGCCGAGCGCCTGCGCGGGGGCATGGTCGTGGTACAGGCTCTGCGCGACGTGCAGGACGGCCTCGCTCGGCAGCCCGATCCGTTCCATCGCGGCCTCGAACATCAGCGGCGAGGGCTTGTAGCGCTGCACCTGCTGCGCGGTGACGACCCAGCGGAACGGGTCGCCGAGGCGCGCGCTCGACGCCGCGAAGAGGTCGTCGTCACAGTTGGTGATGACGCCCAGCGAGTAGCGCGTGGCGAGCCTGCCCAGCGCCGCGGCACTGTCGTCGAACGGCGGCCAGTCGACGACCGACGCCGAGAAGCGATCCGCTTCGCCCGCCACCGGGTCGAAGCGCAGCCGGTCACCGATGGTGATCAGCACTTGGCGCAGTACGTCGCGGTAGCTGCGATACGGGCCGGCCTCGACCTCGGCCTCGACCTCGCCGAAGAGGCTCAGGATGTCCTCGTCGGCGATCCCTATGCCGTGTGCGGAGAGGATCGGGCGCAGCGCGTCCAGGATCCCGCGCTCCCAGTCGATCAGCGTCCCGTAGCAGTCGAACGTGATCGCCTCGAACCGCTGCGGGTCGAGCGTCTCGCCGGTCACCCTAGCGCTCGTGCTTTTCGGCGCTGGCGGCGTGCTCGGCGATCACCTTCTCCGCCACGTTGTGCGGCACCTCGGCGTAGTGGTCGAGCTTCTGCGCGAAGCGCCCGCGCCCCTGCGTGATCGAGCGCAGCTCGGTGGCGTAGTGGAACATCTCCGCGGCGGGCACCATCGCGCGCAGGTGCTGCATCCCGTCGGCGGAGTCCATCCCCAGCACCTGGCCCCGCTTGGCGGTGATCTGGCCCATGACGTCGCCCATGTACTCGTCGGGCACGATCACCTCGACCTCGAGGATCGGCTCCAGCAGCGACGGGTTGGCCTCGGCGAAGGCACGCTTGAGCGCCTGGGAGGCGGCGACCTTGAACGCCATCTCGGAGCTGTCCACAGTGTGATATGAGCCGTCGACCAGGGTCGCCTTGAGGTCGACCACCGGGTAGCCGGCCAGCACGCCCTCGGCCATCGCCTCGCGCAGCCCCTTCTCCACCGCCGGGATGTACTGCTTCGGCACCACGCCGCCCACGATCCGATCGCCGAACTCGAACTCGCCGCCCGGATTCGGCTCGAACTCGATCACGACGTGCCCGAACTGGCCGTGGCCGCCAGTCTGGCGCTTGAAGCGGTTGTCGATCCGGGCCGGAGACTTGATCGTCTCGCGGTAGGCGACGCGGGGGGTACCGATGCGGACCGAGGCGCCGAACTTCCGCTTGAGGCGGTCGACCAGCACGTCCACCTGGCTGTCGCCCACGGCGGTGAGGATCGTCTCGCCGGTCCCGTCCTCGCGATGGACGCGCACCGACGGCTCCTCCTCCAGCATCCGCTGCAGCGCCTGGCCCAGCTTGTCGAGATCCGCTTTCGACTCGGGCTCGATGCTCACCTGCAGCGTCGGCTGCGGGAAGGAGAAGGCCGGCAGCTCGACCGCGTGGGAGCGATCCGCGGTCAGCGTGTCGCCGATCTGGGTCGTGGCCAGCTTGGCCACCGCGACGATGTCCCCCGGGCCCGCCTGCGCGATCGGCTCCTGCTCCTTGCCGTGCAGCGTCAGCAGGTTCCCGATCCGCTCCTCCTCGTGGCGCGTGGCGTTGTAGAGGTGCGCCTGCGAGTGGATCGTGCCCGAAAGGACGCGGAACAGGGTCAACCGACCGACGAAGGGGTCCGCGGTCGTCTTGAACACCTGTGCCACGAACGGCGCCGCGGGATCCGGACTGATCTCGGTCCCGTCGGCCGCGGTGCGCGGGGCGACCTCGGCGGGCGACGGGATGTGCGCCACGATCATGGTGATCAGCTCGCGCACGCCGATGTTCTTCAGCGCGCTGCCGACGAAGACCGGCACCACCGAGCCCTCGCGCGTCCCCTTGTGCAGCGCGGTGGTGATCTCGGTGTCGCTGAGCGTCTCCCCGTCAAGGTACTTCATCATCAGCTCGTCGCTCGCCTCCGCGGCCGCCTCGACCAGGGCGTCGCGGCGCGACTCCTCGGTGGACCGCATGTCGTCGGGTACGGGCACCTCCTTCGGCGCCCCGCCCTCGTACACGTTGGCGTGCTGCTCGATCACGTCGACGTAGCCGCGGAAGCCATCGGCCGAGCCGATGGGAAGGTAGACCGGGGCGATCTTTGGCCCGAATGCCGCCTTGAGCTGGTCGAGCGTGGAGTCGAAGTTCGCGTTCTCGCGGTCCATCTTGTTGACGAAGATCATGCGCGGCAGCCGCCGCTCGTCGGCCAGCTGCCACACCGACCGCGTCCCGACCTCGACGCCCGCGCTGGCATCGACCACCACGATCGCCGCGTCGACCGCGGCCAGGCCCTCGACGACGTCGGCCTGGTAGTCGGCATAGCCCGGCGTGTCGACGATGGTGATCCGCACGCCGTCGTGCTCCAGCGAGCCGATGCCGAGGTTGATCGTCTGGTGCCGCTTCTGCTCGTCGGGGTCGTGGTCGAGCGTCGCCGTGCCCTGGTCAACGCTCCCCATGCGCTGGATCGCGCCGGCGTCGAACAGCATCGCCTCCGCCAGCGTGGTCTTGCCCGCGCCGCCGTGCGAGATCAGGGCGACGTTCCGGATGCGGTCGGGCGATGTCGGCTTCATCGGTGCTCCTTGTGGGCGTGTCGTGTCGCCGGCGCCGAGGCCGCTCCTGCCTCGGGCGGTCGAGTGAGCAGGTTGGGCCGCCATTCTAGTCGGGCGCGAGGGGAGCGGCAGCGGCGCTTGCTAGAATCGGGCGAACCTGCGAACGAGGAAGAGGCATGTCCGGCCACAGCAAGTGGTCCCAGATCAAGCGGCAGAAGGGCGCCAACGACGCCAAGCGCGGCGCGCTGTTCACCAAGCTGACCCGCGAGATCATCACCGCGGCGCGGCAGGGCGGGGGAGACGTGGACGCCAACTACCGCCTGCGCATGGCGGTCGACACGGCGCGCGCCAACAGCATGCCGCTCGACAACATCAAGCGCGCCATCGAGCGCGCGACCGGCGGCGGCGCTGATGCCGAGCAGTACGAGGAGATCACCTACGAGGGCTTCGGTCCCTCCAACGTGGCGGTCATCGTGGCCACCATGACCGACAACCGCAACCGGACGGCCAGCGAGATCCGCAGCATCTTCAACAAGGTCGGCGGATCCCTCGGCCCGGTCGCCTGGCAGTTCGAGCAGAAGGGGATCCTGGAGATCCCGCTCAACGGCCGCGATCCCGACGAGGTCACGCTGGCGGCCATCGACGCCGGCGCCTCCGACGTCGGTTCGCCGGAGGGCGGCGCGATCGTGGTGAGCACCGAGCCGGCGGCGCTCGAATCGGTGCGCAGGGCCCTGACCGATGCGGGCCACGAGCCGCACAGCGCCGAGCTGTCGATGGAGCCGACGACGAGGGTGGACCTCGACGACGAGCGCAGCGCGCGGGCCGTGCTGCAGTTCATCGAGCGGCTCGAGGACCTGGACGACGTGCAGAACGTCTACGCCAACTTCGACATTCCCGACGCGCTCATGGAGCAGCTGGAGGCGTCGGTCGCTCGCTAGCCTCGCGGGTTCCGCAGCGATGCGAGGCCGCCCGCGGGCGCGGTCGTCGCGCCGCCTAAGATGGTCGGCGTGATCACGCTCGGCATCGATCCCGGCACGGCGACCCTCGGTTTCGGCGTGGTGGCCCTGGAGGCGGGGCGGCTGCGCCTGGTGGACGCGGGCGTGGTGCGCACCGATGCGCGCGACGGCGACGCCGAGCGTCTGCGCCAGATCCACGCCGCACTGCGGGTGCTCCTCGAGGAGCACCGGCCCGCCCGCGTTGCCATCGAGCGGCTCTACTTCCAGCGCAACGTGCAGACCGCCATGACCGTGGGCCAGGCGCGGGGCGTGGCCCTGCTGGTCGCGGCCGAGCTCGGCGTCCCGATCGATGAGCCGACGCCGAACGAGGTTAAGGTGGCGGTGTGCGGCAACGGGGCCGCCGACAAGCGGCAGGTCGCGACGATGGTCGCGCGACTGCTCGGCGTCTCGCTGGCCGGCGTGCCGGACGACGCCACCGATGCGCTGGCCCTCGCCATCGGGTGCTGTTATCGAGCAGCGGCGGAGCCGCGGGCACTGATCGGGTGATCGGCTCCCTTCGCGGCCGCGTCACGCATGTCGGGCTCGATCACGCGCTGCTGGAGGTCGGCGGGGTGGGGTACCGGGTGCTGGCCGGCCCGGCGCTGCTGGGCCGCCTGCGGCGGGGCGGCGATGCATCGGTCTTCACCCATCACCTGGTTCGGGAGGACCAGCAGGCGCTGTTCGGCTTCGCCACCACCGAGGAGCTCGCCTTCTTCGAGATGCTGATGACGGTCTCCGGCGTGGGGCCGCGACTGGCCCTGGCGATCATCTCGGCCCACCAGGTGACCCGGCTGCAGCTCGCCATCGTCGGCGACGACACAGACGTCTTCACCGCCGTGTCGGGCGTCGGGCGCAAGACCGCGCAGCGGATCATCCTGGAGCTCAAGGAGAAGGTCCACGCCGCCGGCATCGCGGCCGGCGGGGGAGCGACGGCCGATTCAGACGTCGTCGCCGCGCTCGAGTCCCTGGGCTACACGGCCGCGGAGGCGCGACGGGCCGCCGGCGCGGTGGCGGCGTCGGACGGCGGCCTCGACACTCGGATCAAGGCGGCGCTGCAGGAGCTCGCCAGGGCGCGCTAGGACGCGGTCGCGACCGCCATGCTGTCGCCGATCACCTCGCCGTCGCGCAGCTCGATGGCGCGGTCGGCCAGCTCGATCAGGACGGGGTCGTGGGTCGCCACCACCGCCGTCACGCCCTCCGAACGGACGAGCGCGCGGATGAGGTTCATGATCGTGCGGCCCGTGTGCGAGTCCAGCTGGCCGGTTGGCTCGTCCGCGAGCAGCAGCGACGGCGAGTTGGCGAGGGCGCGGGCGATGGCCACCCGCTGCTGCTCGCCGCCGGAAAGCTCGTGCGGACGGTGGTGCGCCCGCTCGCCGAGGCCGACCATCTCGAGCAGGACGCGCGTCCGCTCCTCGCGCTCGCGGACCGGCGCGTTGGCCAGTCGCAGCGGGACCTCAACGTTCTCGGCCGCGGACAGGATGGGGATCAGCCCGAAGGCCTGGAAGATGAAGCCGATGCGATGCCGTCGCAGCTCGATCAGGCCGCGCTCAGGCATGGCGGCCAGCGCCTGCCCATCGAACGCGACAGCGCCCGAGGTCGGCCGGTCGAGCCCGCCGATGATGTTGAGAAGGGTCGTCTTGCCCGACCCGGAGCGCCCCTCGACGACGACCAGCTGCCCGCGCGATACGCCCAGGTCCACGCCGCGCAGCGCGTGGACGACCGACGATCCCATGCGATATTCGCGCGTCACGCCGCGCGCCTCGACGATCGGCAGGTTGCGTCGCTCGGGCGGCAGGTAGCGCCAGTCCGCGCTCTCGCGGCCGCCGCTCATCGGTCGATCTCCTCGATGCCGTCGCCGCTCGGCGGAGGCGTGGGCCGGATGTCCGCGTCGCCATTGCGGTCGGGCCACACGCCGATGTGGTCGGGCTGCAGCCGCAGGCGGACGCGGCGCTCGAGCTCGAGCGCCTCGACGTGCTCGCGGGGCAGCTGGAGGCGACCGGCGCGGTCGAGGACCGCGAACTCCTCGCTGATGATGCGGTGATCGCCGTCGTCGCCCATCTCGCGCCGTCGCAGCGTCTCGGAGCTCGTCCGGCCGTCGCGGATGGCGACGGTTCGATTGACCTGCCCGGACACCAGCGGGTCGTGGGTGACGACCACGATCGTCACGCCGAGGTCGTGGTTGACGGCGCGCAGGAGGTCGAAGATCTCGTGGCTGGTGGCCGTGTCGAGCTCGCCGGTCGGCTCGTCGGCCAGCAGGACGGCGGGCGCGTTCGCCAGCGCCGTCGCGATCGCCACGCGCTGCTGCTCGCCGCCGGAGAGGCGGTCGGGCCGATGCGCCGCGCGGTCGGCGAGGCCGACGACCTGCAGCAGCTCGAGTGCCCGGTTGCGGCGCTCACGACCGGGCATGCCGTCGAGGATCATCGGCATCTCGACGTTCTCGGCGGCGCTCAGGTAGGGGAGCAGGTTCCTGGCGGTCTGTTGCCAGACGAACCCGATGACGCGCCGGCGGTAGAGCGTTCGCTCGGCGCCGTCCATCGACAGCAGGTCGTGCCCGGCCACGGTCGCCTTTCCGGCCGACGGGACGTCGAGCCCGCCCAGGATGTTCATCAGCGTCGACTTGCCGCTGCCCGAGGCGCCCACGATGGCGATGAACTCGCCGCGCTCGACCAGCAGGTCCAGGCCCTGCAGCGCGACGACCTCCAGGTCGGCAACCTTGTAGATCTTGACAAGGTTGTCGCACGCGATCTGCGCGCCGTGTCCGAACTGCGGACGCTCGCGCTGGGCGGCCTCGCGTTCGAGCGCGCGGAAGTCCAGGTTCTCGACGGTGTCGGTCATCGGTCGGCAAGCATAGCGTTCACTCGTCACCGAGCCGGAGCCCGCGCCCCATGCTCGCGCGGCGCGCGAGGACCACGCTCGCGCCGACGGCGAGGGCGACCACGAGCGCCATCGCGCCCGACAGCAGCGCCACCAGCGGCCAGTCGATGCGCAGCGCGACCGGGATGTCATGGCCGGCGAACGCCTGCAGGTCCAGGCTCGGCGCGATGAGATTCGCGACGGCGACTCCCAGTCCCACGCCGGCGACGAGGGCCAGCAGCACGCCGGGGACGTGCTCTACGACGGTCATGCCGAGCGACTGCGGCCCGCTGAGCCCGAGCGTGCGCAGGAACGCCAGGTCCCGGGCGCGAGCGACGGCGGTCAGAGTCACCGCAACGATCACCGCCAGCGCAGAGTAGATGGCCGCCAGCAGCAGACCGATGCGGAACCCGTCGGCCACGCCACCTATCAGCGGCGACCCGGCCAGCTGCGCCAGTGCGCCGGCCTGCGAGGCGATGCGCGCGCCCGGAACCGCGACGTTCGCCGCCGCACGCAGCGCGGCCTCGGCTGACGCCGGACCGCGGACGAACTGCGCGGTGACGCGCACCGGGCGCGTGGGCCGGGATGCCTGCAGCTGGTCGAACGAGGCGAGCACGAACGGCGTGCCGGACTCGATCCCGGGAAGGTGGTCGCGCACCGCCGCGACCTCGAACCGGGTCCAGGCGCCCTCGATCAGCATCTGGAAACGCTCGCCGACCGAGATCTGATGCTGACCGATCGGCGTCCTGACCGACGTGAGCGCGGGAATCGGGTTCTGGTCGGTGCCCATCAGCGTCCCTGCCGGCGGCGGGGCCAGGAGCGATGCCGGGAGGTGCGGGTCCGCCGGCGTGCCCGCGGTCACGGTTTCCAGCGCGTCGGTCTGCACCGCGTCGAGCGTCATCGGTCCGGCCGTGGTTCCCTGCATGTCGAAGATGACGCCACCGAGCCGGTAGGCGCGGGCGTGCGCCTGCACCCCCGGCACCGCGCCGGGATCGAAGCTCGCAGGGAGCTCGCCGAACGCCGGCGCCTCGATGCGATACGCCGCCCCGACCTGCTGCCACGCGGTGGCGTCCTGCCCTCGCTCGATGGTCACCAGCAGGATCGACGAGAAGACCGCGATGCCGACGCTCAGCAGCAGCACGAGCAGCGGCAGATGCACCGTCCCCGGCTGACGGCCGACGCGACGAAGCGAGAAGACGGCGACGAAGCCGCGCCCGAGCGAGGCGAGCCAGGCGACCAGCCGCACGGGGTAGGGGTACAGCCGCAGCACGACCAGTCCCACCGCGACGCCGGCGAGCACGGGCACCGCGGCCAGGAAGGGGTCGAAGCCCGAGTCGGTGGCCGCGGCGGAGAGGCCGCGCCGGCGCAGCAGGTAGATGCCCAGCACTGCCAGGACGATCACGACCCCCTCGCCGACCAGTCGCCGCACCGAGAGGCCGCGTCCGGGCGCGTCGGCACGCTCGAGCTGTCCGAGCGGGCGGCGCGCGACCGGCCAGGCGACCGCGGCCAGCAGCAACGTCGCGGAGGCCGCCACGCCGGCCGCAGCCATTGCCGACCAGACGGTCGGGCGCGCCGGCACCAGGGTCGCCAGTACCAGCCCGAGCGCAGCGGCGGGGACGGTCAGCAGCGCGCCCTCGACGATGGCGGCCAGGATGATCTGCGACGCTGAGGCGCCGCGTCCGCGCTGCAGCGTCAGCGCCGAGCGCCGCCGCTCGGCGAGCAGCGCGCCGACCAGGCCCATCACGACCAGCGCGATGGCAAGCAGCCCCGAGACCACGACGGCGAGGATGGCCTCGGTCAGCCGACGCTGGGCGAGAAAACGCTCGAACAGCGCGTCCAGGCCCGTGCGCAGCGCGGTGGCGTCGAAGGTCGCGCCGCCGACCGGCCGCTGCCCCGTTCCGCCGCTGACGACGCCCAGGTAGGCGGGGTACTCGGCCTTGATGCGACGGACATCGGCGCGCAGCCGGTCCAGGTTGGCCCCGTCGATCCGATCCGGCAGCACCGCGAAGCGCCAGCGGTAGGTGTAGATCGAGCTCTGCGCATCGGCCATGCGCCCGTACCCGGCCGCTGCGGCAAGCGCGGCGGCGTGCACCTGCTGGCTGTCGACGCTGCCCGTGATCGTCGCCCGCTGCAGCGCCACGTCGCCGAACCAGTAGTCGGCCGTCTCGTCGATCACGTCGAAGGCCCCCACCAGCCGGTACACGACGTACCCGGAGCCGAGCGGACGCGGGCCGGCGAAGCGGTTCGCCCGCTCGTCGGCGAGCTGCGTGACCAGCTCGGCGCCCACCTTCACCGAGGCCTGTGCCAGGGCTTCCCGGCTGAGCGCGACCTCGATCACGGGCACCGCGGACGTCGACCGTGGCGCCATCCGCATCGGTCAACGAGAGGGTGACCGAGTCGCTGGTCGCGGCCGGCTGGCGGCCCTGCATCCAGCGAACGTGCTCGTCGACGCCGCTCTGGTACCGCATGCGGAGGAAGAGCGGGTAGGGCAGCGTCTCGTTCCTGGCGGGGTCGACCAGGAACTCGGACGAGTCGATCACGAAGCTGGTCGCGCCGAACGCCGAGCGCAGCCCGGGCGGGAGTGCCGTCGCCAGCTCCCGTCCGGTGGATTCGACGCCCGCCAGCGGATCGTCCGGCGTGCCGCGAATCGCCTGCGGGTGCTGCTGGATCAGCTCCACGTTGCGTTCGACGCCCGCGGCATGGATCAGCTCATGCTGCAGCCCGCCGTCGGAGACGCGGTTGTAGTAGCGCGGCAGCGCGGCGAAGACGGCGGCGCTCAGCAGCACGACCGCGGCGAGCACGACGCCCAGCCCCCACTCTGCGCGCAGCCGGCGCAGGAACATGCCGGTGGCGCCGGGAAAGGCGACGCCCCGCCGCCGCGCGCGCGACGTTCCGACCACTACTCGTCTCCCAGCCGCAGGGCGGTGCCGAGACCGATGCGGCGCAGCACGGCGGCCAGCACCAGCACCATTGCTCCCAGCACCAGGACCGTGATCGCCTCCAGCGCCCCGATGGTGGCCCACGGGATGTGCACGATCACGTCGGGCACCGCACGCGTCGCGTCCTGGGTGACCGTCACGAACGGCAGGGCGACCCACGACATCAGGAGCCCGAGCCCCGTGCCGCCGACCAGGCTGATCAGGACGAGCAGGCCGTTCTCCAGGCCCAGCCAGCCGGAGAGCTGCGACGGCGAGAGGCCAAGGGCCCGCAGCAGCGCGAACTCGGTGAGCCGCTCGCTGGCCGAGACCGAGGCGCTGACCACGAAGCCGATGGCGGCGAACAGCGCCGCCGCAACGAAGCCCAGGGACAGCGCGCCGATCACCCCCAGCGCGACCGGATCGGTGCGCAGCGCCTCCGCGCGGTCGATGCGGCTCGAAACGGAGCGGCTGGTGAACGGCCTGTCGCCGAGCGCAGACGTCACCGCGTCCGCGCGCTCGGGCGAGACGGAGAGCCACCATTCGGGCGGGTCGCTGAGCGAGCCGGTGAGCTGGTAGTCGAGGAGTGCCAGGGTCGGCAGGTCGGCGATGGCGACCGGCTGCCCGGGATCGGTGGTCGGGAAGGCGGTCATGGCGCCGACGATGGACGCCGGCTCGCGTCCGCTGCCGAGATCGACGCTCGTCTGACCGCCGACCCGGCTGGCCGTCGCGTCCAGGAAGTTTCCCGCGGCGACGATCGGCAGCGCGCGGATCGCGGTCGTCGAGACCTGTGAGGCCTGGATCGAGAACGTGAACGGCGGCTCGATGGGCCGTCCACCGCCGTTCACCGCGAAATGCATCCCGACCGCGTCGGGAAGGGCCAGGTCGTCGGCGGCGATCGGACCGCCCGCTCGCGGCGTGACGATCGAGTGCCATGCGCCCGAGGAGCGGTCGAGGGCGATCGGCGCCCAGTCGTCGCCGGTCAGCGAAGCGCTGCCCGCCAGGTCGCGCACCACGAACGACGAGGTGCGCCGGACGTTGTCCAGTGTCGAGATTCGGACCTCGATGGCGAGGAGCTGAAGCGGATAGTCGGGACCGACGACCGTGCCGTCCGGCAGCGCCCGCGCCAGCGGGATCACGAGCTGGGCGGTCGTTGCGCCGCGCGGCACCGAGGCACCGCCCACGCGGAAGATCATCCCGCTCGCATCGCGAACGACGGCGGCGCCGGAGACGTCCACGAAAAAGCCGGGCGGAGCGGTGGCGGGGTCGAGCTGGATGTCGAGTCCCAGGTCCAGCCTGAGTCGCCGCGGGGTCCCGGTCAGCTGAGGCACGTCGAGCGATGGGCGCGCCTCTGCCAGCCGGCGCATGAGCGCTGCCACCGGCGTCGGAGAGAGGTCGGGCCGCACGCGCAGCACGTCCGGCGCGGCGGCGGCGTCGAGCGCGACCAGCGTGCCGCTGCCGGTCGTGCGCGAGACGCGCATGTCGCGGCGGCTGGCCGGCATCACCGAGCGCACGCCGTCCATGTCGCGGTACGCCGACGCGAGCAGGGAGGAGGGGAGTGACGTCCCGGCGCGGCGGTCCGGCTGCACGGTCACGTCCGCGCCCACGTGATAGTCGGCCTGGTCCGCCTGCGAGGAGCTCCACGTGCCGGTGTAGGCCACCGCGAAGACGCCCAGGGCGATGGCGAGCATCAGCAGCAGCGAGGACCTCGTGTAGCGCAGCGGGCGCCTGGAGAGCTGCCAGGCCCCCAGCGAGGAGACGAGGCCGCGCGTTCCGGAAACGGCATGGTCGATCAGCTGCGCCAGCAGCGGGATCAGCCGCAGGGCCAGGACGGCGCCCGCCAGCAGCCCGACTGCCGGCGCCGCGACCAGGAACGGATCCAGCCCGATGCGTCCCTGCACCGAGCTGGTGATCGTGGCGCCGTAGTGACGAAGCTGCCAGAAGCCGACCGCGGCCACCAGCAGCAGGGCGAGGTCGAGACCCACCCGCTGCGCGACGCCCCGCGAGTCGCTCCGTCCGCGCGCCTGGCGCGTGGCGATGAAGGAGCGCGCCGAGGTAAAGGCCGGCACGACCAGGGCGACCATGCACGCGGCCGCGGCGGCCGCGGCGAGGAGGTACGCCGCCGCAGTCACCTGTGGGCGCAGCTCGAGACCGATCTCGGCCAGCGGCCCCACGCCGTTGAGCACCCGCAGTGACGATGAGGCGAGCCACGGACCGAGCGCAGCCGCGGGCACGGCGAGCAGGGCGCCCTCGACCAGCGCCAGGGTCGCCACCTGCCCGGTGCCGGCGCCGCGTGACCGAAGCAGCGCCGTCTCGATGCGCCGCTGCTCGACCAGGAGGCCCGCCGTCAGCAGCAGCGCGTAGCCGGCCAGCACGGCGAGCTGCACGGTCAGGATCAGCACGCCACTGCGGGCCACCAGCAGCGACCGCTCGGCGCGGGCCAGGATCTCGTCCAGCCTGGTGGTGACCACCAGGCGACGGCTGCCGCCGAGCGCCCCGGCGATCTCCCCGCGCATGCCGGCGACCGAGGCGCCGAAGTCGCCGACGTCGTCGATGCGCAGGTTCCCGAACGCCGGAAGCGCGTGCCAGCGCGCCACCAGGTTGGGGTGCGCGACCCGCGAGAGGAAGGTTGCCGCATCGGTCACGAACGGGCCGAACGTGCGATACGTGTCGCTCTCCACCTGTCCCTCGAGCAGGAGCGGCGAGTCCCACCAGTACGGATCGGTCGGGTCGTTCAGCTCGAAGACGCCCACGACGCGCACCGGCACCTCGAACCCCTGCTCCACCCGACTGGCAAGGGTCAGCTGGTCTCCGACCGAAAGGCCGAGCTGCGTCGCCGTCGCCGCCGACAGCGCGACCTCGACCGCCGACCCCCCGCCGGCGACCGGCCACGCGCCCTCGGTGAGCCGCGCGTGCGCGGCGAGCGCCTCGTACGTTCCGAAGACGGCCAGGTCGATCCGATCCGCGTCCGGCCGCTGCCCCGGCAGCGAGAAGGAATCGGACTCGGTCTGGCGCACCACGCCGGCCCCGATACGTCCCAGCCCGGCCGCGAGGCGCTCGCGCACGTTCGCATCCACGCTCCGCAGCTCATCCGCGGCGAGGTGCCCGCTGACCTCGACATTGACGTCTGCGACCGGGGCGTCGGCAAGGGTCCGCTCCAGGCCGCTCAGCGAGACGGCACCGGCGTAGATGATCCCGGCCGAGAGGAGCGTGGTGGCGAGCAGGATGATCGCGGCCGCGGCGGCGACGATCAGCCAGTCGGCTCTCGTCCGCTTGAGCACGATCGCGGTCGCAGCCGCGAGGGTTGTGATCAATCCCACCTCCGAGGGAATGAGCGCCATCCCCTGATCGGCTGGGCGGGCGCGACCGATCCGCGTGGCGCGGCGAGAGCGCACCGGCGTGCGCGGGAGCATCGGATCATACGCAGCCGAGCGTCGATTGGTTCAGCGCCGCATCACCAGGCCGATGCGGCCGAACGGCGGACGAGGATCGCAGTAGACGCGCGGGTCCGCATCGGTCTCGCCGGCGACGGCGGTGTCCCACAGCCGGTTCTGAGCTTCGAAGCTCACCTCGTCGAGCTGTGGAAAGCGCTGCAGCAGGCGGGTTCCGATCTCGTGCACGAGGTGCTGGATCGAGAGGCTGACGAACCGATGGAAGACCGATGCGGCGAGGTCGGCCACCTGCTCGCCGTCGACGTAGCGCGGCGGCTCCGCGCCCAGCGCGTCAGCGATGTCGCCGTAGCGCCACCCGACGTCGCACCAGATGTAGAGCGGGCGGTCCCGCCGCTCCGGAAGCGTGGTGTGCTCGTCGCGGGCGAAGTCGACGAACGAGCTGCCGGTGAGCTTGATCAGCTGCAGCTCCGCCCGACCGGAGCGGTGGCCGGTCACGCGCACGTCGGCACCATCCCGCTCGAGGTCGAGCGACGCGAACGAGCGGTCGCCGCGTCCGCGCTCGAAGAGACGATCGCTGAGCGCGAATCCGCCGTCCTCGGCGTCGACGACCGCGGGCGCGAACGGCAGCTCCCGTCCCGACATGGTGAGGCGCTCCATGTGCGGGTACTCGTCAAGGAACGCGCTGCCCAGCTCGTGCAACCAGCCCTCGAGCGTCGCCGAGCGGCACGTTGCCGCGGTGACCTGGATGAAGTTCTTCATGGTGTCAGTGGCGACGACCATGCGGTTGTCGCCGCGCGTGTACGCGTCGAGGAACGACTCGCCGCGCACCGCGACCTCGATCTCGACGCCGAACAGGGCGTTGTCCCGGCCACGGAACGGCGACTCGGGAATCGCGGCGACGCGCAGCGGCGTGGCACCGGTGCGGTAGATGCGGACGTCGGCCTTGCCGTAGCGAATCTCGTATCTCATGCTCGCAGCCTCGCCAGCCGGTCGCGAGCGATGTGAACCGTCTCGTCGACCGCGCGACGAAGCTCTGCCTCACGATCACCGTGGCGGAGCGCCCCTTCGAGGATCGGCACGATCTCGGTCTTCGGACGCCCCGCCACGAACACGACGTAGCGGAACCCGAAGCGGCGCTCGTAGATGTCATTCAGCATCGACAGCTCCTCGTACGCGCGAGCCGTCTCCCGGTCGTCGTCCGACTCGCTCGCGTAGCCCTGCTCCACGTAGGACGCGTCGGAAACCGAGTCCGGCGCGGCTCCGATCGGTGCATGAGCCTGGACCAGCTCCACCTGCTCGCCGTCGGCGAGGCCGCGCGCGACCTCGAACGCGGCGTCGATCATCCCTTCGTCGTCGCCGAAGGGTCGAGCGCGAGAGAGCGCCGCCAGGAAGCGCGGAGCTCCCTCGAACAGCGGCGCGACCTCGTGCGCGAACGCCGGCTCGGGAAGCTGGTCGAGGTCCGCCGTGTCAGGAAAGCGGCGCGTCCCGAGCACCTCGCCCTCGGTGTCGAGCTCGAGCTCCACCGAGCGAGAGCTCACGCCTGCCACGTGCATGCCGCGCCGGAGGCAGAAGTGGATGGCGGCCACGTCGTCGGGCGCGGTCACCAGCCACACGCGCGGGTGGCCACTGGCGGCGGCGACCCGCCAGGCGGTCTCGAGGAGCGCGGTTCCGGCACCGCGGCCGCGCGGCTCGGCGCGCAGCGCCACCACCTCCATGCCGCGCTCCGGCGTCTCCCGCACGGTGGCGATCCCGACCGGACCGCCTCCCGACTCGGCCACCAGGCCCGGCAGCGCCAGCGGATCGAGCTGCGCGCCGTCGCCGGTCATCGGCCGGACGCCCACGCCGTCGGCGATCATGGCCGCCGCCCAGCGGCGGTCGTCGGGGGCCAGGTCACGGATGCGAACGTCGAGCGCGGCCACCATCGGCCTAGCTGCCGCGATAGGTCGTCAGCCCGTACGGCGAGAGCAGCACGGGCACGTGGTAGGAGCGGGTCGCATCGGTCACCCGCAGGGCGATGGCGACCGACTGGAAGAAGGCGTCGGGGTCGTCCGCCGCCCCGCCCACGTCGAAGGCGAGCTGGAAATCGCCGGGTCGGAGTTCGCCGCCGACGAGCAGATCCGCGATGCGGCCGCCGGCATCGGTCTCCAGGTCGCTCACCAGCTGCGGGCTTCCGTCGTCGCCGAGGCGGAAGAGCGCGACGCCGACCCCCTCCGCCGGCTCGCCGCTGGCGAGGTCGAGCACGTGGGTGCTGATCGTCGGTCGCGGATCGGGCATGGCTGCATGATGACCGATGCGCCGCGCGTCGTTGCGTGCGTCACGACATCGCGGCTGGCTATCCTGCTCGCATGGCGGACCTGCGGATCCACGTCGGCGACCTCGAATTCCGCGCGGACTGGGAGGCGGCGGCGCCGCGCAGCGTGGCCGCGCTCTCCGGCTGGCTGCCGCTGCAGGCCCGGCTGATCCACTGCCGCTGGAGCGGCGAGTCCACCTGGATCCCCTTCGGCGATCGGCGTCCCGAGGTCGGCTTCGAGAACGCCACCTCGCATCCGGCGCCGGGCCAGCTGCTGATCTACACCGGCGAGGCATCGGAGTGCGAGATCCTGTTTCCGTACGGGCCGTGCGCCTTCTCGTCGAAGGTCGGCCAGCTGGCGGGGAACCACTTCGCCACGCTCCTGCCGGATGCCGGCTGGCAGGATCGGCTGCGCGAGCTGGGCCGTCGCTGTCTGTGGGAAGGCGCGCAGGAGATCCGGATCGAGATCGCCTGATCGATCGCCTTGCGCGCCGGGGTATGCTCGGCGGCAGAAAGCGACGCTACGCAGGAGGCCGCCCGTGGTCCGCGACGAAAAGCTCGAGAAGCTGCGCCAGGTGCCCTTGTTCGCGCACCTCGGTCGCCGCGAGACCGAGCGGCTCAGCATGCTCGCCGACGAGCTCGACGTCCCCGACGGACAGATCCTGACCAGGCAGGGCGGGACCGGTGGAGAGTTCTTCATCGTGCTCGACGGCCAGGTGGCGATCGAGAAGGACGGGCAGCGCATCGCGACCATGAAGCCCGGCGAGTTCCTCGGCGAGATCGCACTGATCGACGGCAGGCCGAGGACGGCGACAGCCCGCGCGGAGGGTGACGCCCGGCTGCTCGTCCTGGGACGAGGCCCGTTCCACGACCTGATGGACGAATTCCCGAGCGTGCGGGTCGCGGTGCTCGAGGCGCTCGCCGAGCGCGTCCGGGCTCACGAGGCGTCCATCGACGGCTGACCGGCTGACGGTGCGTCCACCGCCGGAGACGGTGATCCGCGGCGGCACCGTCGTGACGCCGCGTGGCATTCTGGAGGCCGACGTCGCGATCCGCGACGGGCGCGTCGCGGAGATCGGGCGGCCGCTGGGCGACGCAGACGAGGAGATCGACGCGCGCGGGATGCTGGTGCTGCCCGGCACGGTGGACGTCCACACCCACGTGCGCCTCCCGTCCGCGGAGCAGCCGGATCGCTTCCGCCGCGACTCCACGGCGGCCGCGCACGGGGGCACGACCACGTTCCTGACCTTCAACAACCCGGGCACGGGCATGTCGCTGGCCGGACAGCGATCGCTCCTCCGCGGCCTCGACGAGTTCCGGGAGAGGACGGCCGGCCAGTCGGCCGTCGACTTCGGGCTCTCCGCGGTGCTCACCGGGCAGCAGGACGACCCGCTGGCCGAGCTGCCCGAGCTCATATCGGGCGGCGTGCCCACCTTCAAGGCCTTCATGGTCTACGACTTCCGGCTGGCCGATGACCGCCTGGAGCGTGCGCTCCGTACCGCTGCCCGGCACGGCGGGATGCTGCAGGTGCACTGCGAGGACCCCGCGATCATCGACCCGCTGATCGAGCGCTCGCTGCGCGCGGGCGACGTCGGCTGCAGGCACCACGCGCGCTGCCGCCCGCCGGAAGCCGAGGCGTCCGCGACGCGGACGGCGATCGAGATGGCGCGTCGCGCCGAAGCCCCGCTGTACATCGTGCACCTGTCCTGCGCCGCCGCGCTCGACGCCGTCGCGGAGGCCAAGGCGCGCGGCGAGCCGGTGTACGCCGAGACGTGTCCTCACTACCTGACCCTGGACGCCGAGCTGTACGACGACCCGGACGAGGGACAGGTCATCAGGCGCGTGATCTCGCCTCCGCTGAGGTCGCGGACCGATGTCGACGCGCTCTGGCAGGGGCTGCGTGACGGGGTGCTTGACACGGTGGCGTCCGACCACGTGCCGGATCGGCTCGACGTCGAGAAGCGGCTGCCCGCGCCGCCATTCCCGGAGATCAGCAACGGCGCGCCCGGGATCGAGACGCTGCTCTCCGTCGTCTACTCCGAGGGCGTCGCGCGGGGCCGCATCTCGCTGACGCGCATGGCCGAGCTGCTCAGCTCCACTCCGGCCCGACTCTTCGGCCTGCCGTCGAAAGGGGCGATCGAGGCGGGCAGGGACGCCGACATCGTCCTGGTCGACCCGGCCGCGCGTCGCGCGATCCGCCAGTCCGAGCTGCATCACACCAGCGACTTCACGCCGTACGAGGAGATGGAGGTCAGCGGCGCGATCCGTGCCGTGCTGCTGCGCGGACGGCCGGTCGACGGAAGGCTCGACGGCCGCTTCCTGCCGCGCGCGCTGGGGTGACCCGTCAGGCGCGCATGACCAGCACGTCGGTCGGGTCCGCCTTGCCGCGCAGCGGAAGCGACCGCCGTTCAAGCCCGTCCGCCGTCAGCGCCGCACGCGTGGCGCATTCGACGGTGACCAGGATCTCGCCCGCCCCGGCGACAGAGCTGAGCCGAGCGGTGGTGTTCACCACGTCGCCCATGGCGGTCATCTCGGTGTCCATCCCGTCGCCGACCGATCCGACGTACGCGACCCCGGTGTTGACCCCTATGCCGACCGGCAGCCACGGCCCCTCAGGCTGGCGGTGCCCGGTCTGGTCGAGCAGCTGTCGCGCCGCGTCGATGGCCTCGACCGGATGGCGCGCGCCGGCCATGGCAGGGATGAAGATGCCGATCACCTCGTCCCCGACGAACTTGTCGACGATCGCGCCGTGGGCGACCAGCACGCCCGTGGCCGTGTTGTAGAAGCGGCCCATCAGCCGCGTGAACTCGGTTGGCGCCATCCGCTCGGCCAGCGCGGTCGAGCCGCGAACGTCCGCGAACAGCAGCGAGCACTCCACCTCCGCGCCGCCGTGGTTCGCGCGCAGCATCTGGAAGCAGGCGGTGCAGTACTTGGGGTTGCGCGCCCACCGAGGGTGTCCCAGCAGCGGCATGACCATGCCGCCGATTCCGCCGAAGGGGGCCGCGCACATCTTGCAGCGCGGCGAGCTCGGGATGCGGTTGCGCAGCTTCCGCTTCCAGGCGACGTCGGTGCCGTGCGTCAGCATCGACCGCCACTGCTCCTCGCGCTCCGGCGGCTGATCCGGCCGGCTGCTCACCATGCGGGCAAGCGTACGCGGTCGCGTCCCCGGTGAGAAGGCCGCCCGCCGAAGACGGGCTCACCCCAGGCGGGGATAGGCGAGCGTGGTCAGGAACAGCTCGAACGAGGGCGCCAGGACGAGCTCGTCG
Source organism: uncultured Chloroflexia bacterium (assembly GCA_963783725.1). GTDB lineage: Bacteria > Chloroflexota > Limnocylindria > QHBO01 > QHBO01 > CAWAOJ01. The sequence goes on from CAWAOJ010000002.1 coordinate 702,479, forward strand.
AGGACCGCGGCGGCGTCCGCCCAGCGCAGGTCGCCGTACTCGCCCTGCAGTCTCGCGAGCTCCTCCTCGCGCACCGACGAGTAGAGGTCGGCCGACATCGGTCTGCCGTCCTCGAGACGCGCGGCGTGGTGGATCCACTGCCACAGCTGCGAGCGGCTGATCTCGGCGGTGGCCGCGTCCTCCATCAGGTTGTTGATGGCGGCGGCGCCGTTGCCGTCGAGCCAGGAGGCGAGATACTGCAGGGCCACCGCGACGTTCATGCGCACGCCCGCCTCCGAGATCGTCCCGCCGGCGATCCCGACCGAGAGGAGATCCGCCGCGGTCACCACCACGTCGGGTCGCATCCGCGCCTTCTGGTTCGGTCGGTCGCCGAGGACCGCGTCGAAGACGCCGCGGGCCACCTCGACGAGATCCGGGTGCGCGACCCAGGTGCCGTCGAAACCGTCGCCGGCCTCGCGCTCCTTGTCGGCGCGCACCTGCGCGAGGGCATTGCGTGTGACCTCGGGCTCGCGGCGATTGGGGATGAACGCGCTCATGCCGCCGATGGCGTGCGCGCGGCGCCGATGGCAGGTCTGGACCAGCAGCTGCGCGTAGGCGCGCATGAACGGGACGGCCATGGTGACCTGCGACCGGTCGGGCAAGATCGCGTCGGGTCGGTCGTGGAACTTCTTGATGATGCTGAAGATGTAGTCCCACCGCCCGGCGTTGAGTCCCGACGCGTGCTCTCGCAGCTCGTAGAGGATCTCGTCCATCTCGAATGCGGCGAGGATCGTCTCGATCAGCACCGTCGCCCGCACGGTGCCGCGCGGGATGTCGAGCGCCCGCTGCCCGGCGACGAAGACGTCGTTCCAGAGCCGCGCCTCGAGATGCGACTCGAGCTTGGGGAGATAGAAGTACGGACCGCTGCCGCGCGCGCGTGCGGCGGCGGCGTTGTGGAAGAAGAAGAGTCCGAAGTCGAACAGGCTCGCCGCGACCGGTGCGCCATCCACGCTCAGGTGAACCTCCTCGAGGTGCCAGCCGCGCGGGCGGACGAGCAGGGTGGCGACCGTGTCGTCGAGCCGATACGCCTTCCCGTCGGCACTCTCGAAGGCCAGAGTCCCGCGCACGGCATCGCGCAGCGCGACCTGTCCGCCCACCAGGTTGGCCCATGTCGGCGACAGCGCGTCTTCCAGGTCTGCCATGAACGCGCTCGCGCCCGAGTTGAGCGCGTTGATCATCATCTTCGGCTCGGCCGGACCGGTGATCTCCACGCGACGATCGTCCAGGTCCGCCGGCGCGGGCGCCACGCTCCATGCCGCGGCTCGAACGGACGTCGTTCCGGTCGGGAAGTCCGGATCCTCGCCGGCGTCGATTCGTCGCTGGCGCGTTGCGCGCGCCTCGAGCAGCTCCAGCCTGCGGGCGTTGAACGACCGATGCAGGTGGGCGACGAACTCGAGCGCGTCCGGGGTGAGCACCTCGGCGGCGCGCGGGACGTCAGACGGAGCGACCCTCACGCCGGAGGGGGTCTGCAGCGGCATCGGAGACAGCCTAGCGCGTCCCCGCCAGCCGGATCTGCCGGCAAGGACGACAGCCGCGCTGTCGTGCAGCTGACATGCCCTCTTGCATGTGCCTCGTAAGATTCCACGCGACGACCCCGTCCGGCACAACGCGAGGACAATGCATGCCGCTCTTTCTCGACGAACACGAGTTCATCCCCGGCCTCACCGCGGCCGGCCTGGCACAGGCGCATGCCCGTGACGTGGAGGTCGGCCCGAGCCGCGGAGTCACCTACCTGCGCTACTGGTACGACGAGGCGACGGGCAAGGTCTTCTGCCTGGTCGATGCGCCCACCCCCGAGGCCGCCAACGAGGTGCACCGGGAGGCGCACGGCCTGGTGGCCGATCGCCTCCTCGCCGTGACCGAGGGCGGCTGACCCGAGACCGCCGCTCAGGCGTGCGTCGTCGCGCGCTCCAGCATCGCCTGCCATGACGCGCTGCGGCCCTCGGCGAAGGCGGCGCTGATAGCGTCTGCGCCGTGCAGCGCGCCCAGATCGGCAAGGAAGCGCTCGACACGCGCCGCGTTGGTCGCGGAGAGGGGAGCGCCGACCCGGTCGCGGATCCCGTGCGCCGCGCCGAGCAGCGCCGCCGCCCGCAGCGGACGGTCCTCCGCCACGCCGGCCAGCCTTTCCAATCCTGCCGCCACGCCGAGCTGGTCGCCGAGCGCCCCGCGGATGGCGACATTGGCCTGGTAGAGGCGTTCGGCCTCGGCAAGGTCGCCCTCTTCGGCGGCGAGGTCCCCGAGGCTCGCTCGCATGCGCGCCTCGCCGCGTCGATCGCCGACCCGTTCGTGGATGCTGATCGCCTCGGCGTAGCGCTCTCGCGCGGTCGCCCGATCGCCGCGACGGCGTGCCGACTGGGCGAGCTTGGCGGTGGCGTGCGCGACGCCGAATTCGTCACCCAGCTCGCGGAACGTGGCGCCGCTCTCCTCGTACAGTCGATCGGCCTCTTCCGCGTCGCCCTGGCGCGCCGCGACGTCGGCCAGGTTGATGAGCGAGAACGCGGCGCTCTGGCGATCCCCGACGTCGGCGGAGAGGCGGATCGCCTCGGCATACAGCTGTCGCGCGCGCTCGAGGTCGCCGCGCTCGGCGGCGACGCTGGCGCTGTTGCTGCACGCCGCGGCGACCGCGATCGGGTTGCCGAGCTCCCGGTGCAGCACGAGGCTCGCGTCGTGAAACGCCTGCGCGGCCGCATAGTCGCCCTGCTGCGCGGCGAGCACGCCGGCGCCCGTGAGGGCGCTCGCGCGACGCAGCGACACTTCGCCGCCCACGCGAGCGAGCGCGCGGGACAGCCAGGCCGCTCCCTCCGCGAAATCGCCGCGCACCTCCCAGAATCGCCACAGGCCGGAGACGATGCTGAGCTCCGCGTCGGCCCCCTCCGGGTCGCCGTCCGCCCAGCGCAGCGCCGCACGCAGGTTGTCGTGGTCGCGCGCAAGCCGGGAAACCCAGTCGCCCTGGATCGACCCCGAGAAGAAGGCGGGGCGGGCTCGGTCGACCAGGGCGACGAACCAGTCGCGGTGGCGCACGTGCATCTCGGCCGCCTCCGCGGACTCGGCAAGGCGTTCCTGGGCGTAGTCGCGGATCGTCTCGAGCATTCGGTAGCGGGCCTCCCCGCCGTACTCGTCGCTGATCAGCAGCGACCGATCGATCAGCCGGCCCAGCAGATCGAGCATGTCGGCCGCCACCACCGCGCCGCCACTGCAGATCGCCTCGGCGGCCTCGAGCGAGAAGCCGCCGCCGAAGACCGCCAGGCGCGGCACGAGCGTCTGCTCGGCGGGAGAGAGCAGGTCGAAGCTCCAGTCGAAGGCGGCGCGCAGGGTCCGATGGCGGGGGAGCGCGGTCCGCGTGCCACCGGTGAGCAGCCGGAAACGGTCGTCCAGCCGCGCGGCGATCTGCGCCGGCGGCAGCGAGCGGATGCGGGCCGCCGCGAGCTCGACCGCGAGCGGGATCCCATCCAGGCGGCGGCAGATCTGCGCGATCGCGGCCGCGTTCTCGGCGTTCAGCGCGAACGAGGGCGCGACGCCCCGCGCGCGATCGACGAAGAGCTGGACCGCGTCGCACCGGCCCAGCCCGACCAGGTCGTCATCGGCGACCGAGGCGAGTGGAAGCGACATAGAGGGCACCGGCATCAGGCTCTCGCCGGGGATCCCGAGCGCCTCCCGGCTGGTCGCCAGCAGCTGCAGTCGCAGGCAGCTGCGCAGCAGCTCGTCGGCGACCTCGACGACGGTGTCGAGCAGATGCTCGCAGTTGTCGAGGATGAGGAGCACGGGCTTGTCGCCGATCGCCTCGATCACGGCAGCCATCGGCGCCGTGCCCGGACGCTGCTTCACGCGCAGGGCAGAGCCGACGGCTTCGACCACCAGCGGTCCTTCGCTGACCGATGCCAGCTCGACCAGCCATACGCCCCCTTCGAAGAGGTCCACCAGGTGTGCGCCGATCTCGAGCGCCAGGCGCGTCTTCCCGACGCCGCCCGGACCGGTGAGCGTCAGCGTCGTCGCCTCGCGCAGCCGCTCCTCGGCCTCGAGGATCTCCTCGTCGCGGCCGACGAAGCTGGACAGCTGCCGCGGCAGGTTGTTGGGCAGCGTCTCGAGCGAGCGCACCGGCGGGAACTCCGAGCGCAGGCCCTCGCCCGTCACCTGGTACAGGCGCTCCGGCGACTCGAGCCCTCGCAGGCGGTGCTCACCCAGGTCGTGGAGCGCGATGCCGGCAGGCATCCCGCCGCCGATCAGCGTGCGTGCCGATTCCGAGACGAGGATCTGGCCGCCGTGGCCCGCCGAGCAGATGCGCGAGGCGCGGTGCACGTCGAGGCCGACGTAGCCGGCGACCGCGCTCATCGGCTCACCGGTGTGAATCCCCATTCGCACGCGCACCTCCGCCCCGCCGGGCCAGGCGTGCTCGGTCAGCGCGCGCTGCGCCTCGACCGCGGCGGCGAGGCCGCCGCGCGCCGTCGGAAACGAGTAGAAGAGCCCGTCGCCAGCCGCGTCCACCCGGGATCCGGCATGCGCCTCCGCTGCCGCCGAGACGATGCGGTGGTGATCGGTCAGCAGTGCGGCGTACTCATCGCCGATCTCCTGCAGCAGTCGCGTCGAGCCCTCGATGTCGGTGAAGAGCAGGGTCACCGTCCCGGTCGGCAGTGGCGACGCCCGCATCACCAGCCACCCTCGTCACGCAGCAGCCGGCGCACGACCCGAGCGGCGACCGCTCGCCGGTAATCGGCCGTGGAGCGCACGTCGTCGATGGGCGCTATCTCGTCCACAAGCACGGCGACCGCACGGTCGGCGGCCGCGGCGTCGACGACGGTGCCCTCAAGCGCCGCCTCGGTCCGCGGGGCGCGGATCGGCGTGGCGGCCACCGATCCCAAGGCGAGGCGCACGTCGTGCCATGGCTCGTCCGCGCCGGAGGCGCGCCAGGCGAGAGCGACGACGACCTTGCTGATGGCCTGGGCGCGGCGCGTGCCGACCTTGCGGAAGCGCAGCTGCCGATCCGGGACGATGGGGACGCGCACGGCCATCACGATTTCGTCGTCATGTCGAGCGGTGCGGCGGTATGCCGGCCAGAACTCGGCCGCCCGAAGCCGCCGCTCTCCGCGTGCCGACCCCACCAGGATCTCCGCATCGGTCGCCAGCCAGATCGGCAGCGTGTCCCCGGCGGGGGAGGCGTTCGCGATGTTGCCACCCACGGTCCCGCGGTTCTGGATCTGAGCCGCCCCGATGGTCGCCGCGGCACCCGCCAGGGCCGGCAGGAGCTCGGCCACGAGCGGCGAGCTGCGCAGCTGCGCATACGTGGTCAGGGCACCGATCAGGAGCGCATCGCCATCGCGCCGTATCCCGCGCAGCTCGTCCAGCGCCCACAGGTCGATGATCCGCTCGGGCGGGTCTCCCAGCTCACCGCTGATCTGGACCATCAGGTCCGTGCCGCCGGCGAGCGGCCGCCAGCGCTCAGAAGCCAGAAGCCCGAACGCCTCGTCGAGCGTCGCCGGCGAGACGAGGGGCGGCTCGACCGCGTTCGGCATCGGTCAGGCTCGTCCTTCGCGCGCGGCCGCGAGCGCGATCGCGTCGATGATCTTGGTGTAGCCGGTGCAGCGGCACAGGTTCCCGGCGATCGCCTCGCGAATGTTCTCCTCGCTCGGTTCCGCGCCCGACGCGAGGAATGCGCGGCCCGCCATCAGCATGCCTGGCGTGCAGATCCCGCACTGCGCCGCGCCGACTTCCAGGAATGCCTGCTGCAGCGGGTCGAGCTGGCCGCCGTCGGCGAGACCTTCCACGGTGCGGACAGAGCGGCCCGCGGCCTGGCTCAGCGGTACGAGGCAGGCGTCGACGAGCGCGCCGTCAAGGAGCACGCTGCAGGCGCCGCACTCGCCCTCGCCGCACCCCTCCTTCGTGCCGGTGAGCTCCAGGTCCTCGCGCAGGACGTCGAGCAGGCGCCGCGCGCCGGGTGCGCGCACCTCCACCGCCTCGCCGTTGACCGTGAAACGGTGGGTCATCGGTCCCCCTGCCGGCTCACGCCGGTCGGCGGTGGCATCGGCCCGCCGGTGATCGCCGCCAGGACGCGCTCCGAGGTGGCCGGCAGCTGATCGATCCAGGCGCCGGTGGCGTCGTGGATGGCCGCCACGACGGCTGGCGCGGCAACGTCCATCGGGAGCTCGCCCACGCCCTTCGCCCCGTGCGGCGCGCCGCTGAACGGCTTCTCCACCAGGATCGAGCGGATGCGCGGCGCGTCGAGCGATGTCGGGATCAGGTAGGTGGCCAGCCGATCGTTGAGATACCGGCCGTCGAGCAGCTTCATCTCCTCGATGGTGGCGTAGCCGACCGCCTGCAGGGTGCCGCCTTCCACCTGGCCCTCGGCCATGACGCGGTGGATCACGTGACCGATGTCGTCCGCGCTCACCACGTCGCGCACGGCGACCTCCCCCGTGTCGAGGTCCACCTCCACCCGCGCCACCGCGCAGGCCCAGCCGTAGGCCGGGTAGGCGTCACCGGTGTAGGTCGCGTCGTCGAATTCGACGCCGGGATACGGCGTGAACCGCTCGTCGATGCGCAGGGGACCCGCGTGGCGGTAGGTGTCGGCGAACGTGCCGCCGCCGCGCTGCTCGACCTGGTCACGCAGCCGTCGCGCGGCGCGGATCAGGAGACCGCCCACGACCATCGCGGTGCGGCTGGCGACCGTCGGCCCGGAGTCGGGAACGACCGACGTGTCGGGCGCCGCGATCTCGACCTCGTCGTACTCGACGCCGAGCTCGTCCGCGACCAGCTGCGGCAGGATGGTCCGGGTCCCCTGGCCCATCTCGGTCGACGCCACCAGGATGCGGATGCGCCCATCAACCGTCAGCTCCAGCGACGCGACCGAGGCCAGGTGCACCTCGCCCGATCCGGTGAACCCCGCGCCGTGCCAGGCGAGGGCGAGCCCGACGCCGGTTGCCAGCCGGGCGGCGTCCGTCCGCCGCTCCCGCATCTCGGCGCTCTGCCGCGCGTGGCGCTCGAAATCCGCGCCGGTCGCCGCTGCCTCGAGCACGTCGATCGCGCCTACGCTCTCGCGCAGGACCTGCCCGGTCGGCGTGACGTCGCCCTCGCGGTATGCCCAGCGCCGCCGGAGCTCGAGCGGCGAGGCGCCCAGTCGCTCCGCGGCGCGGTTGACCTGCATCTCGGCGGCGAACTCGGTCTGCGGCGCGCCGAAGCCGCGGAACGCGCCGTTGGGCGGCGTGTTGGTGGCCACGGCCCGGCCCACGATCCGCACGTTGTCGCACCGATACGGGCCGCCGGCGTGCAGCGTGCCGCGGCTCAGGACGACCGGCGTCAGCGTGCAGTACGCGCCGCCGTCCATGACCACCTCCACGTCCTGGGCGAGGAGCGTGCCGTCGGCGGCGATACCGGTCCGGTGACGGATGACCGCCGGATGACGCTTGGTGGTCGCGGAGATGTCCTCGTGACGGTCGTAGATCATGCGCACCGGCCTGCGCGCCTTCAGGGCGAGCAGCGCGGCATGCAGCGCGATCATCGAGGGGTACTCCTCCTTGCCGCCGAATCCACCTCCCGTCTCGGTCTGGATCACGACTGCCCGCAGGTCGTCCAGCCCGAGGGCGCGCTTCATGGCGCGATGGATGTAGTACGGGCACTGGCAAGAGCCGTGGACGGTCATCCCGCCGTCCTCGCGCGGCACGGCGATCATGGCCTGGTTCTCGATGTACAGCTGCTCCTGGTGCCCCACCCGGTAGGTGCCCTCGATCACGTGGTCGGCGCGCGCCATGGCTTCGTCCACGTCGCCGCGCGCGACGGTGTAGTGGGCGAACTCCACGCTGCTCTGGAGAGGATCGAAGACCGCCGGCAGCCGCTCGGTGGTCACGCGGAGGTGACGCCGTGCCTCGCGCAGCGTGGCGCGATCCGGGGCGGCGATGAGGGCCACCGGCTCCGCCTGGTGCCGAATCTCTCCTCCGAGCGGCACGAGAATCGGCTGGTCGTCGTCGATGAGGCTCACCACGTTGTCGCCCGGGACGTCGTCCGCCGTGACGAAGGTCACCCGTCGCCAGTCGAATGCAGGATCCGGTTCGAAGGCGATCAGTCGCGCGTGCGCATCGGTCGATCGGATCGTGGCGCCGTACCACGCGCCGGGGAAGACGAGGTCGTCGGCGTACTTCGCCTCGCCGGTCAGCTTCTGGCGACCTTCGCGTCGCAGCGGCGCGGGCCGCTCGACGCGGCCCCGCACCGGCTCTCCGGGCGGCACCAGGACCGGGGAAGCCGACGCCGGCGACGCGGGAGTCCCTCCGCGAAGCTCATCCATCGACCAATCCTAGCGGCGCCGCCGCGTTGCTCAAGGGCATTGACGGCGGGGCGTACTCTCTGCCTCGCCAGCAGTTATGACCGAGCACGGAGGCGACGGTGGACACACTCTTCATGGCGTTCCTGTTTCTGCACATTCTGGCGGCGATCGTCGCGTTCGGGCCGACATACGCCTTTCCGCTGATCGCCTCCGCGGGAGCCCGGCATCCGCAGCATGCCGCCTTCGCCGCCGAGCTGAGCGAGCGGATCGAGTGGAGGCTCGTGCTGCCGGCGGCGCTGACCATGCCGGTCAGCGGCGCCCTCATGATCATCACCGCCGGGATCGACCTGTTCCAGCCGTGGCTGCTGATCGCCATCGTGCTGTACATCGCGGCGATCACCTATTCGATCGTCGTCCAGGCGCCGGCGGGCAAGGAGCTGACACAGCTGCTGACCTCGATGGCATCGGCCTCGCCGGGTCCCGGCGCTGCAGCGGCGGAGCAGATGAGCGGCCCGCCCCCGCGGCTGGTGGAGCTCGGTGCCAAGATGCAGCGGGGCGGGATCATCCTCTCCGTCCTCTTGGTCGCGATCCTCGCCCTGATGGTCTTCGGCGCCAACACCTGATCAGCGTCCGCGACGCAGCGCTCGGCCCGGAAGCGCGCCGGTCGGGCGCGCTTCGTCTACGACCGGGACGCCGTTGACGAGGACCATGCGTATCCCCTCCGGGAACTGCCGCGGCCGGTCGTAGGTGGCCGTCGACCGCACCCGATCCGGGTCGAACACCACCACATCGGCTGCCAGGCCCTCGACCAGCCTGCCGCGATCGCGAAGCCCGAGCCGTGCGGCCGGGGCGGACGTCATCTTGCGCACCGCCTCCTCCAGCCCGAGCACGCGCCGCTCGCGCACGAACTCGCCGAGGACTCGCGGAAATGACCCGTACGTTCGTGGGGAGGGCTTCTCGGCGACGAACGTCGAGTCGCTGCCGAACATGCCGTGCGGATGGGCGACGAAGCGGGGGAGCGTCTCGGGTGAGGGTCCCGACGTCACCTGGTTGACGCCGAGCTCCTCGAGCAGCAGCAGGTCGCAGATGGCGTCCACGGCGTCCACCCCGCGCGCATCCATCACGTCCGCCAGCGTGCGACCCTCGAACGGCATGTTCTCCTCGGCGTGAAAGGCACCCAGCCGCACATCCGCCCACCCGGCGCGGGAGGCGTACGCGGCCCCGCGCTCGCGCAGCTCGGCGCGGATCCGATCGCGAATGCCGCCATCGGCGATGCGCGCCATGGTCGGCTCAGGGCCGCCGGCCTGGACCCAGCCGGGCAGCTGGATCAGCAGCCGGGTCGACGCCCATTCGTACGGGTAGGTGTCGAACGACACATCGGCGCCGCCGGCACGGGCTTCCTCGACCAGCGCCAGCATCGGCTCGGGTCCGCCGGGGTAGGTGGACCGATGGTAGAAGTGCGTGATGTGCACGGCCGCCTCCCCCAGTCTCCCGATCTCGATCGCCTCGCGAAAGGGATCGAGGTACCGATCGCCGAGCGGGTAGCGGACGTGGGTGTGGTAGAAGCCCCCCACCCGCGCCGCCTCGTTGGCGAGTTGGCCGAGCTCTTCGGTAGTGGCGTACGACCCCGGCGGGTAGTCGAGGCCGCTTGAGACGCCGAACGCGCCCTCCTCGAGCGCCTCGCGCAGGACCGCGCGCATGGTCGCGATCGCACGACCGTCGGCGGGCACCTCGTCCCAGCCGATGGCACCGATGCGGAGCGCGCTGTTGCCCACCAGCATGGCGAGGTTGAGCGCGCTGCCGTCGAGCCGTTCGAGGTACGACGCCACGCTCGTCCAGTCGTACGCGATCTCGGGCCGGCCGTCGAGGCCGGCGTTCATGAGGGCCAGCGCACGAAGGTCGCGCGCGCCGAGCGGAGCGTATGACAGCCCGTCGACGCCGACCACCTCGGTGGTGACTCCCTGGCGAACCTTTGGCTCGTGGTGACGGTCGGCGAGCACGTGCAGGCCGGAGTGCGAGTGCAGGTCGATGAAGCCCGGCGCGACGACCATCCCAGCCGCATCGATGCGCCGCGCGGCCGGCGGCTCGGGGTCGTCGGGACCGAAGACGCGCAGGCGACCGTCGACCACGCCCAGCGAGCCGGGGACTGCCGGGGCGCCGGTTCCGTCGACCAGCGTCCCGCCGGCGAGGAGGAGATCCAGCTCCTCAGGCACCGGGGCCGTCCAGCCGGCGGCCGCGGACCCAGGCGGCACGGACCATGTGCGGCTGCGTGCGGAAGATAAGCCGGCTCATCAGCTCGTCCGGCTCGTCCACGGTCGCCCCGGGGAGCGGCGCGGTGCGATCGGGGTCGACCAGGATCAGGTCCGCCTGGAGCCCCGGCTCGATCGCCCCGATCTCATCTGACAGCCCGAGCGCGCTCGCGCCACCCAGCGTCGCGAGCCGCAGCCACTCCAGCGGACCGAGTGGCGGCGCCTCGTCGCCGAGCATCGCCCGGCGCCCGTTCTGCGTGTAGGCGCCGGCGCGCATGGCGCCGAAGATGGAGACGTCCGGGCCGCCGGCGAGGTCCGACCCAAGGCCGACCTCGACCCCGGCGGCGAGGTAGCGCGACAGCGGCATGGCGCCGCTGGCCAGGAACAGGTTCGAGGTCGGGCAGTGCGCGATGCGGGCACCGGCCCCGGCGATTCGCGTCACCTCCCTGTCGGACAGGTGGATCGCATGCGCCAGGATGCTGTTCGGCCCCAGGCCGCCGGCCCGGTCGTAGACATCGGTGTAGTCGAGCGTGTCCGGAAACAGCCGACGGACCTCCTCGATCTCGCGCCGATCCTCGGCGAGGTGCGTCTGCCAGTAGGCGCCGGTCTCGCGCGCCAGCTGTGCCGAACGACGCAGCATGTCGGCGGAGCAGCTGACCGCGAAACGCGGCGTGACCGCGTAGCGCAGCCGTCCGTCGTCGCGGCCGTGCCAGCGAGCGATCAGCTGCGCGGTCTGCTCCAGGCTTGCCTCGAGCACCGCGTCGTCGGCCAGGCTGCGGTCGTATCGCAGGCGGTCCATCATCACCTTGCCGATGACGGCGCGAATGCCGTGCCGCTCGGCTTCGACGAAGGCCAGGTCGGTGCTCGCCTGGTAGACCGCGCCGTAGAGCACCACCGTGGTCGTGCCGGCGGCAGCGAAGGCGCGATAGGCAGCCGGAGCGATGCGCTCGGCCGCCGCGACGTCGAAGCCTCGCTCGAGCGGGAAGATGTAACGGTCCAGCCAGGTCAGCAGGTCGAGACCGGCGCCCAGTCCGGCGTTGGGCAGCTGCGGCAGGTGGGCGTGCAAGTCGACGAGCCCCGGCATCAGCAGCCACGGCCGAACGTCGACCGCTCGGTCGCGCGGCTCATCAGCCGCGATGCTCGCGATCCGGCCGCCGGCGTCCACGCTGACGAAGGCGTCACGCTCGAAGCGGGTGCCGCCGCGCGACAGCGGCGTCAGGACGCGAGCGCGAAGGGTGAACGGTGGCTTGGCTGGCAGCGCGGCGCTGGCGACGGTCACGTGCCCGATGCGCTGCCGACGACGGGTGGCTCGATGGCGGCGACGTCACGCTCGAACGAAGCGCGCAGCTCGCGCTTCTCGCCCTCGTCGAGCCAGGTCGCGTCCACCGCCTCGACCGCGGTCTCGACGGCCTCCGCCCAGGGCATCTCGAGCGCGGTGGCCACCGCGCGGTACTCCTTGCCCAGGTCGAGGTCGGTCATGGCGGGGTCGTCCGTGTTGAGCGTCGCCAGCAGGCCGGCGGCCCGCATGCGCCGGAACGGATGCTCGGACAGGTCCGCGTAGCGGTTCGCGATCAGGACGTTCGAGGTGGGACAGACATCGAGCGGGATGCGCGCATCGGCCACGCGGGCAACCAGCTCCGGATCGTCCATGATCGCCAGCCCGTGGTCGATGCGCTCGATGCCGAGCGCATCGAGCGCCATCGCGATGTTGTCGGCGCCGGTGTCCTCGCCGGCATGCGAGGTGAGGTGCAGTCCGCTGGCGCGGGCGGTCGCGAAGGCGGGCGCGAAGTCACGCGGATCGACGCCCCGCTCGGTCGAGTCCATCCCCAGGCCGATGACGGCGTCGGCGCGTCCGCCGGCGCGCAGCGCGACCAGCCGGTCCACCAGCTCGACCGCGGGCGCGGGACCGTACGCGCGATCGATGTCGCAGATCAGTCGCGACCGCACGCCGGTGGCCGATTCGGCGGCCTGCAGCCCTTCGGTCAACCCCGCCACGATCTCTGCGAGGTCCTGGCCAGCGGCCAGGTGGCGAGCCGGCGTGAAGAACATCTCGCGGTAGCGCAGGCCGTGCGGCGCCGCATCCAGCACCGACTCGAACGCAACCCGTGCCCAGTCCTCGCGGTCCGCGATCAGCGACTGCACCAGCCAGAAGATCTCGAGAAACGAGTTGAGCGAGTGATACCGGTACAGCTCGGTCGGATCCTCGGTCGGCAACGGCCGGCCGTTCTTGCGAGCGAGCTCGACCACCGTCGTTGGCCGCACGGTGCCCTCGACGTGGCAATGCAGCTCGACCTTGGGAAGCGCGTCGTAGGCATCCATGCTGGGGCGCATCCTAGCGCCGCCGATGCCGCTCCGATACGAGTTCGGCCACGATCGCGACCGCGATCTCGCCGGGATCACGCCCGCCCAGATCCAGGCCGATGGGAGCGTGCAGGCGCGCCAGCCGCTCCTCGCCGACGCCGTCGGCCAGCAGCCGCCGGCGCCGGTCCGCCTGCGCCTTCCTGGAACCGATGGCTCCGACGTAGGCCGCCTCGCCGCGCAGCGCGGCCAGCAACGCGGGCTCGTCGATCTTCGGATCATGCGACAGGACGACGACGAAGTCGGCCGCGCCGAGCTCGACGTCGGCGAAGACGCGGTCCGGCCACGCGACCACGACCTCGGCCCCGGCGAAGCGGTCCTGCGCGGCGAAGAGCCGCCGTGGATCGACGACCACCGGGCGGAAGCCGGCGCGGGCAGCAATGGCGACCACGTGCTCGGCAACGTGCCCGGCACCGACGACCCAGAGACGAGGCGGGGGAGTGGCCCTGTCGACGAAGTCGCTCAGCGCGACCGCGCGGGACGTCGCCTCCCCGTCCTCCGCACGCCGCGCGAACTCGAGGATCGCCGCATCGGCCGGCTCGACGACCACGTCGATCTCGCCGCCGCACATCAGCCCGACGTCGAGCGCCATCTCGTCGCTGATGCCGTAGTGCAGGCGACGGGGCGTGCCGTCGCGAAGCACGCGCTGCGCCTCCTGCACCACGGCACCCTCGACGCAGCCGCCGCTCACCGAGCCCGCCATCGAAGCGTCGCCGGCGACGGCGAGGTGCGCCCCCGGCTGGCGGGGCGCGGAACCGGTCACCCCGATCACGGTGGCGAGCGCCACGTCCCGCCCCTGCGCGTGCCACGAGAGCAGCGCGGCGAGCGCCTCGTCGATCATCGGGCCAGTATATGGAGCCATGGCCGATCGCCCCGTCGCTGCCGTCGTTCTGGCGGCAGGCACCTCGCGCCGCTACGGCTCGCCGAAGCAGCTCGCCCTGCTCGACGGTCGGACGCTGCTTGAGCATGTCCTGGAGCGGGCGCAGGGCGCCGGGCTGAGTCCCGTGATCGCGGTGGTGCCGGTCTGGCTGACCCGTCCGGCAGCGTGGCGGGATCCGCGGTTGATCTGGATCCGAAATCCTCAGCCGCAGCGCGGACTCAGCAGCTCGCTGCAGCTCGGGCTGCAGGCAGTGCCTGCCGAGGTGGACGCCGCGGTGGTGCTGCTCGGCGACCAGCCGGGGATCAGCGTGGCGGCGCTCGACGCCCTGCGCGCGGCGAGGGGCTCCCGTCCCATCGTCGCCGCGAGCGCGGATGGACACCTGGGCCCGCCGGTGCTGCTCGAGCGCAGCCAGTTCGACCTGGCGCGAGCGCTGGACGGCGACATCGGTTTCCGCGAGCTGCTCGCCCGGCGTCCGGAGCTGGTGACCGAGGTTCGAGTGGCGCGACACGCTCCCGATGTGGACACCGTCGCCGACCTGGCCGCCCTGCGCCGCGAGCCGCGCGGGTAGAATCGGTCACATGTTCGATTCGCGCATTGCCGCCGCGCACCACGCATGACGATCGAGCGAATCGCGAGCGCGGAGCTGGGCGAGGAGGAGCGCACCCTCGAGTCGACCGTGCGGCCACGACGGCTCGACGAGTTCGCCGGGCAGGATCGCGTGAAGGAGAACCTGGCGATCCTGATCGACGCCGCGCATCATCGCTCGGAGCCGGTCGACCACATCCTGCTCTACGGCCCGCCGGGGCTGGGCAAGACGACGCTGGCCAACATCGTCGCCGCCGAGATGGGCGCCCAGATCCGCACCACCAGCGGCCCGGCCATCGAGCGCGCCGGCGACCTGGCCGCCGTGCTGACGAGCCTCGGCAAGGGCGACATCCTGTTCATCGACGAGGTGCATCGGCTCAGCCACGCCGTCGAGGAGATCCTCTACCCGGCCATGGAGGACTTCGCGCTCGACGTGGTGCTGGGCAAGGGCCCGGGCGCGCGGACGGTGCGCCTGCAGATCGAGCAGCTGACCGTGATCGGCGCCACCACGCGCGTCGGCAGCATCACCGGCCCGCTGCGCGACCGCTTCGGAGTGAGCTACCGGCTCGACTACTACACGCGGCCGGAGCTGGAGCGGATCGTCGAGCGCAGCGCCGGGATCCTCGGCGTCTCGATCGACCCGGCGGCCGGCGCCATCATCGCCGAGCGCAGCCGCGGCACCCCGCGCATCGCCAATCGGCTTCTCAAGCGCGTGCGAGACTTCGCGCAGGTCCGCGCCGACGGCCACGTCACGCCGGCGCTGGCGACGGATGCCCTGGGACTGCTCGAGATCGACGCGCTGGGCCTGGACGCGCTCGACCGGCAGCTGATGCGGGCCATCGCCGAGCACCACGCGGGCGGCCCGGTCGGCCTCCAGACCATGGCCGCCACCATATCGGAGCCGGTCGAGACGCTCGAGGACGTCATCGAGCCGTACCTGATGCAGATCGGCCTGCTGGCCCGAACCTCGCGCGGCCGGCAGCTGACCGCATCGGCCTGGGCGCACCTGGGGCTGACCCCGCCGGCATCCGCATCGGTCCAGCCCGGCCTGTTCGACGCCTGACCGATGTCGCCCGAGGTCGGCCGCCTCCTCGTCGCGATCGGCGTCGTGCTGGTCGTCGTCGGCGGCCTGGCGGCGCTCGGGGTCCGGATCCCGTTCGGGCGACTTCCGGGAGACGTGGCGATCACGGGCGAGCACGGCGGCATCTACGTCCCGATCGCGAGCATGCTGATCGTCTCCATCGTGCTGACCATCCTCGCCAACCTTCTTTTTCGCCGATGAGGCGAGCGCGCGGCCGATGGGGCCAGCGCGCGAAAAACGCCGCCACGGCGGGAGGTCGCGCACTACGATCCGCGCTGGAGCCACCGGGATCCCCCGGCGGGCCGCACGGAGGAGGTTCACGAGTGGTGGACACGACCGCCCCAGGCACCCGCAGCGACGAGCCGGCCGAGACCGGGCTCGCGGGTTTCTTCCACTTCCGGGAGCGGGGGACCGATTTCGGGACGGAGGTGCGCGCCGGGTTGACCACGTTCATGGTCATGGCGTACATCCTCTTCCTCAACGGCGCGATCCTGACCTCGGGATTCGAGGCGATGGGCAAAGCGGACGCGCACTGGAACCTCGCGACAATCTCGGCGGGCACGGCGCTCGTGGCCGGGGTGATGACGATCATCATGGGCGTCGTTGCGAACTACCCGTTCGCCCTCGCCGCCGGGCTCGGCATCAATGCCATCGTTGCCTTCTCGCTCACCGGCCGAGGCCTGTCGCCGGCTGGCGCCATGGGCGTCATCGTCATCGAGGGCGTCCTGGTCACGATCGCCGTCCTGGCGGGCCTGCGGGAGGCGATCATGAACGCCGTCCCGGTCTCGCTGAAGCGGGCGATCGGCGTCGGCATCGGCCTGTTCATCCTGTTCATCGGCTTCGCCAACGGCGGGCTCATCAAGTCGAACGCGCCGGCGACCCTGGTTACCGTGTCATTCCCGACCGAGCCGGCGCAGTGGGTCTTCCTCGCCGGCCTGCTGATCACGATCGTGCTCTACGTGATGCGGATCAAGGCTGCGCTGGTCATCAGCATCCTGCTCACCACGATCCTCGCCCTCCTCGTCGGGGTCGCCAAGGTCCCCGCGGCGAGCGACCTCATCGCAACCCCGAAGTTCGACACCCTCGGCCAGTTCGACATCGGCCAGGTGTTCAGCGCGCTGCCGATCGTCACCGCGCTGCTCGTGATCTTCGCGATCATGCTCACCGACTTCTTCGACACCATGGGGACAGTCACCGGCGTCGCCGCGGAGGCGGGGCTCGCCCTTCCCGATGGGTCGGTGCCGGGCGTCGGGCGCGCTCTCCTGGTCGACTCGCTCGCGGCGGTCGCGGGCGGTGCCGCGGGCGTGAGCTCGAACACCACCTACATCGAGTCGGCCGCGGGCGTCGCCGACGGCGGCCGGACTGGCCTGACCTCCGTGACCACCGGCGTGCTGTTCCTCCTCGCCATCCTGCTCTCGCCGGTCGCGCTGATCGTGCCGTCGGTGGCCACCGCGCCGGCGCTCGTCCTCGTCGGCTACCTGATGTTCACCCTCGTGAAGGACATCCCGGTGGCGGACGTCGAGGACGGCCTGCCGGCACTCCTCACCATGATCCTCATGCCGCTCACCTACGACATCACGGTCGGGATCGGCGCCGGCTTCATCACCTGGGTCCTGATCAAGCTGGTGCGCGGCAAGGCGGCCGAGATCCACTGGCTGATGTGGGTCGTATCCGTGGCCTTCGTGATCTTCTTCGCGCAGAGCTGGATCCAGTCGCTCCCGCCGTTCAAGTAGACGGTCGCGCCGGACCCATGCGCCCGGCCGGGCCTTCCGGCCGGGCGTCCTCGTGCGCGGCCGATAGCATTGCCGCATGACCGATGAGGGCCGGCGTCTGCGGGTCGACGACTTCGCCTACGACCTGCCCGATGGCGCCATCGCGCAGCGGCCGGCCGAGCCGCGCGATTCCTCGCGCCTCCTCGTCGTCGATCGGGCCGCATCCCAGGCATCGCGACCGGCCCTGCGCCATCGGCGCTTCTCCGAGATCGGCGCGGAGCTGCGACCGGGCGACCTGCTCGTGGTCAACGACAGCCGCGTCATCCCGGCGCGCCTGCGGGCCCGCCGGGCGGGCGGCGGCGCGGCCGAGGTGCTGCTGCTGCGACCGCTCGACGACGGGCGCTGGGAGGCGCTGGTGCGACCCTCGGCCCGCCTGCGCCCGGGAGCGCGCCTCACGCTGCGTTCGGGCGACAGCGTCGAGGTGGGGGAGCGGATCGGTGACGGAACGCGTGCCGTCGCCTTCGACCGCGAGCCGAACGCCGTCATGGCCGAGTCGGGCGAGATGCCGCTGCCGCCGTACATCCACGACCGCTCCGCGCCGGCGGACCGCTACCAGACCGTCTACGCCGAGCCGCCGGGGTCCGCCGCGGCACCCACCGCCGGGCTCCATTTCACCGGCGGACTGCTCGCCGAGCTCGACGCGGCGGGCATCGCGCGCGTCAGCGTGACCCTGCACGTCGGGCTCGACACGTTTCGCCCGCTGGAGGGCGAGTTCGTCGACGAGCACCGCATCCATCGCGAGTGGTACGAGATCGGGGCCGAGGTCCGCTCGTCCGTCGCCGCCGCGCGGGAGCGGGGCGGGCGGATCGTGGCGGTCGGCACCACCACCGTTCGCGTCCTCGAGACGGCGAGCCGGCAGGACGCGGGGTCCGGGTGGACCGACCTCTACATCACGCCACCGCATCGGTTCCGAGCGGTGGACGCCATGGTCACCAACTTCCACCTGCCGCGCAGCTCGCTGCTGCTGCTCGTGACCGCGTTCATGCAGGACGGCATGCTCGGCAGCGACGCGTACCGGGCGCGCGACACCCTTCTCGCCGCCTACGCCGCCGCGCTCGAGGCCGGATACCGATTCTTCAGCTTCGGCGACGCCATGCTGATCGCCTAGATCTCGCCGAGCGGCTCCTCGAGCAGGCCGAGCGGATCCGGGTCGACGGTCGCGGCCGCAGGCTGCCTGCGCGACCGCGCCTGCACCGGCGGCTTCTGGTCGCTGACCGCGGCGGGGGGCCGCGAGGGAACCTCGGTCGCCTCCGCCAACCGTGGCTTCGCAGGCTCGGGTTGCGATGCTGCTGCGTGCGGCGTCGTGGCGGCACTCGCCTCCGACTCCTCCTCGGGCTGCCAGCCCGACGGCTCGGCCATCACCGCCGCCACCTTGGCGAAGTCGGCCAGCGCGGCGCCGAGGTCCGGGCTCTCGGTCGCGCTCTCGAACGACGGCCGCTTGATACGCAGGTGCCACCGAGTCCGATGCTCGAGCGCCCAGACGCGGTAGGTCTCGACTCGCAGGTCCACGTCGCGCACCGCCTGCCACGGATAGAGCCGCGTCTGCAGCGAATAGCGCGCCGCCGTTCCGCGTGGCGCATACCACCCGTCGAGAAGCCCCATCTCCGTCGCGATCAGCACTCGCCGCTGCTCGTCCTCGCCCCCGGCCTCGACGGCGTAGACGGCGATCTCGTCCATGCCGAGGGTGCGCAGCTGGAGTGCGATCCACTCGCGAAGCTCGTCGTTCAGATATGGCATCCGTGGCCAATCGGCCAGTCGCATTCGCGGCACCTCCAACCATGCGTAGCCTATCCTCTCGGCGACATGGCGGCCACATCCTTCTCGTCACGTCCCACTGCGACCGGCGCGGCGCGGCTGGGCCTCCTCAGCACGCCGCACGGCATCGTCGAGACCCCCGGATTCATGCCGGTCGGCACGCAGGGCACGGTGAAGAGCCTCACCCCCGCCGACCTGCGCGCGGCCGGCGCCCAGATGGTCCTCGCCAACACGTATCACCTGTCGCTGCGGCCCGGCGCCGAGCGCGTCGCCCGGCTGGGCGGCCTGCATCGGTTCATGGCCTGGGATGGACCGATCCTGACCGATTCGGGCGGCTTCCAGGTCTTCAGCCTCGCACACCTGCGGACGGTCGACGAGGGGGGCGTGACGTTCGCCTCTCACCTCGACGGCTCGCCGCATCGCCTCGGCCCGGAGCGCGCGATGGAGATCCAGGAGCTGCTCGGCAGCGACATCGCGATGGCCTTCGACCAGCTCGTCGACCCGACGCTGCCGAGGCACGAGGTGGAGGCGGCCATGGAACGCACGCACCGCTGGGCGGCTCGCAGCCTGGCCGCGCACCAACGCGCGGACCAGGCGGTCTTCGGCATCATCCAGGGCGGCATCGACCGTGCGCTGCGCATCCGGTCCGCCGCCGCGATCGCGGACCTGCCCTTCGAGGGACTGGCCGTCGGCGGGCTCAGCGTGGGTGAGACGCGCGAAGAGATGGCGGCTACGCTGGACATCGTGGCAGAGGCGCTGGACGGTGACCCGCGCGTGCGCTACCTGATGGGGGTCGGCTCGCCCGTCGATTTTCTGGTCGGGATCGAACGGGGCATCGACCTGTTCGACTGCGTGCTGCCGACGCGGGTGGCCCGCAACGGCCAGATGTGGACCCGGGAGGGACGGCTCAACCTGCGCAACGCGCGGTTCGTGGAGGACCCGCGGCCGGTCGACCCCGAGTGCCGTTGTGAGACGTGCCGCGACTTCTCGCGCGCCTACCTGGCGCACCTGTTCCGTGCCGAGGAGCTGCTGGCGTATCGCCTCGCCTCGGTGCACAACCTCACCTATACTCTCGACCTGATGCGGAGCGCTCGTTCGGCGCTCGCGGACGGGTCGTTCTCGGAGCTGCGCGGATCGGTCCTCGGACTGTACGAGCGGCCCGCGGACGCGTCCGTAACGCAGCGGTAACAACTCGGTAAGGGTCGCCGGGGCAGGCTACTCGAACACCTCGGTCGACCGGCAAGCAGAGGCAGGAACCATGGGCAGCCGAGATCGACCGCGCCATCAACCGAAGCGCAAGCCGAAGGAGAAGGCGCCCAAGATGCCGCCGACGTCGTCGTACGAACCGCCGATGTCGACCGAGGTGATCAAGCCAAGGCGCAAGCCGCGCAGCGAGCCGAGCGGCGACGACGAGTGACCCCCGCCGCCGCCGGAGCATAGAAGGAGCCGAGCAGAGCATGGACGCCCCGGTGGCACAGGCCCAGCCACAGACCGAACCCCAGCGCAACGGCGAGCGCGGCCGCGCCGTCGACGCCGCCATCCTCCAGATCGAGAAGCAGTTCGGCCGCGGGTCGATCATGCGGCTCGGCGACAAGGGAGCGCTGGCGAACGTCTCCGTCATCCCGACCGGGTCGGTGGCGCTCGACCTGGCGCTCGGCGTCGGCGGCATCCCGCGCGGCCGGATCACGGAGATCTTCGGCCCCGAGTCGAGCGGCAAGACGACGCTCTGCTATCACGTCGCCGCCAGCGCGCAGCGCGCCGGCGGCATCGTGGCCTTCATCGATGCCGAGCACGCGCTGGACCCGAACTACGCCCGCAACGTCGGCGTGAACGTGGACGAGCTCCTTGTCAGCCAGCCGGACACCGGCGAGCAGGCGCTGGAGATCGCCGAGACGCTGATCCGCAGCAACGGGGTGGACGCGGTGATCGTCGACTCGGTCGCCGCGCTGGTCCCGCGCGCGGAGATCGAGGGCGACATGGGGGACAGCTTCGTCGGCCTGCAGGCGCGGCTGATGAGCCAGGCGCTGCGCAAGCTCACCGGCGCCATCAACCGCTCGAACACCGCGCTGATCTTCACCAATCAGCTGCGCGAGAAGATCGGCGTCATGTTCGGCAATCCGGAGACGACGCCGGGCGGGCGCGCCCTGAAGTTCTACTGCTCGGTCAGGCTCGACATCCGGCGCATCGAGACGCTGAAGACCGGGACCGATGCGATCGGAAGCCGCACCCGCGTCAAGGTGGTGAAGAACAAGGTCGCCTCGCCCTTCCGCGTCGCCGAGTTCGACATCATGTACAACGAGGGCATCAGTCGCGAAGGGGGCCTGCTCGACGTGGGCATCGCGGCAGGCGTGCTCACCAAGACCGGCGCCTGGTTCAACTACGGCGACACGCGGCTGGGCCAGGGACGCGAGAACGCGCGCGAGTTCCTCAAGCAGAACCCGCAGATCGCACAGAAGATCGACGACGAGATCCGCGGCAAGGTCGCCAGCATCGAGGTGGGCGTCGAGGGCATCAGCGAGGCGGAATAGCGCATGGCGCCGCGCGCTCGGCCGCGGCGCAGCGGGGAGCCTCGACCCGCTCCCGACCGCGCCGCGGCGACGGAGATCGCGCTGCACTTCCTCGGCAGCCGGCCGCGCACGCGCTGGGAGCTCGAGCGACGCCTGCGCCGCGCCGGCGCCGCCGACGACGTCATCGAGGCGACGCTGGCGCGCCTCCGCGAGCTCGGCTACGTCGATGACGCCGCCTTCGCGCGCTGGTGGCTCGAGCAGCGTGACCGCCATGCGCCGCGAGGGGAGCGCCTGGTCGAGGCGGAGCTGCGACAGCGCGGCGTGCCGCGCGACGTCATCGAGGGCCTTCGCGAGGCGCGTCTGACGCGCGACGCCGCCGCGGACGACGGCTCGGCAGGCTCGGAGGCGGAGCGGGCGCGCGGCGCGCTCGCGCGCCATCTGCGCGGCCGCCCGTTTCCCACCGACGTCAAAGCGGTGCAGCGCATCGGCATGTTCCTCATGCGTCGCGGCTTCGACGCCGAGACCGTCCGCGCCACCCTGCGCGCCGCCGCCGACGGCGAGGGCGAGCCCGAACCGTGACGCAGCGGTGCGGCGACCCGGCTAGTGTGAGGAGATGCGCTTCGCCCTGATGTCGGAGCCCCAGCAGGGGCTCTCCTACGACGAGATCCTGGCCCTGGCCACGACGGCCGAGGAGGCCGGCATCGAGGCCTTCTTCCGCTCGGACCACTACACCTCGTTCCCGGGTGAGGCGGGCCTGCCGACGACCGACGCATGGGCGACGCTGGCGGGCCTGGCGCGCGAGACGTCGACGATTCACCTCGGGACGTTGGTGTCGCCGGTCACCTTCCGCATTCCGGGGCCGTTCGCGAAGCTGGTGGCCACGGTGGCCGAGATGAGCGGCGGGCGCGTCGAGGTCGGCCTCGGCGCCGGGTGGAACGAGCGCGAGCACCGCGAGCTCGGCATTCCGTTCCCCTCGCTGGGGGAGCGCTACGACCGGCTGGAAGAGGCTCTCGCCATCGTGCATGGCCTGTGGACCGAGCCCGACGGCTGGTCGTTCGACGGCATTCACTGGCAGGTGCGCGGGTCGCGGTTCCATCCGCGGCCGTCCGGCACGGGTGTCCGGCACCCGCATCTCATCCTCGGCGGGGACGGCGGACCGCGGCTCAGCCGGCTCGTCGCAACCTATGCCGACGAGTTCAACCGGCAGTCCGCCACGCCCGAGCGCGTGCGCGCCGCCTACGCCAACGTGCGAGCCGCGTGCGCGGACGTCGGGCGCGATCCGGACGAGGTGGTCTATTCGGCGATGGTCGGCGTGCTGGTCGCGGAGAACGAGGCCGATCTGCGGCAGCGCGTCCAGGACGTCGTGGCAGCGACCGGCGAGAAGGCTGGCGACGCCGAGTCGTGGCTGGCTGAGCGCCGTGGGCGCTGGATCATGGGCAGCGCGGACGAAGCGTGGGAGCGACTGCGCGGGCTGGAGTCCGCCGGCGTGCAGCGGGTCATGCTGCAGGACTTCCTGCCGCGCGACCTCGACATGGTGCGGCTCATCGGACGGCTCTTCGCCGCCTGAGCCCCCGCACCGAGCGCCGGGGGCAGTTGCGGTACACTGCGCCACACGCTCGACAGCCTCGCCGCAGGCCACCTCGAGCGCACGCTTGACCGCTTCAACGCTCCTCGGAGCGCACATCGCCCATAGGGGCTCCATCGACGGGAGGAGCCGATGCCAGACCTCATCATCGCCGCCGGCGCGGCGA
Organism: uncultured Chloroflexia bacterium; assembly: GCA_963783725.1. Classification (GTDB taxonomy): domain Bacteria; phylum Chloroflexota; class Limnocylindria; order QHBO01; family QHBO01; genus CAWAOJ01. The sequence continues at coordinate 725,704 of CAWAOJ010000002.1, forward strand.
TCGTCGCACTCGTCGCAGGGATCGCGATCGGGTACGTGCTTCGTCGCGTCGTCGCGGGCAGCGCCATTCGCCACGCCGAGGCGCATGCCGAGCGGCTCGTCGCGGAAGGCCGCGCCAAGCAGAAGGAGATCGTCCTCGAGGGCAAGGACGAGGCGCTGCAGCTGCAGCGCGCCGCGGAGGAGGAGGCGCGGCAGAAGCGCGCCGATCTCCAGCGCCAGGAGCGGCTGCTGCTCGATCGCGGGGAGAGCATCGATCGCAAGCTGGAGGCGGTGGAGCGCCGCGAGGCATCCTTCGAGGAGCGCCAGCGCGAGCTCGACGTCGAGCGACAGCGGCTTGCGGAACTCCAGCAGCGACAGCTCGTCGAGCTCGAGCGGGTGAGCGGGCTGTCGGTGTCCGAGGCGCGCAGCGCGCTGATCCAGAACATCGTGGACGAGGCTGAGGCCGAGGCGGCGCACCGCGTGCGCGAGATCGAGCGGCGCGCGGTCGAGGACGGAGAGGATCGCGCGCGCCGCGTGCTGACCACGGTCATGCAGCGCATCGCCGCGGACCACACGTCTGAGGCGACCGTGTCGGTCGTCACCCTGCCGTCGGAGGAGATGAAGGGCCGCATCATCGGTCGCGAGGGCCGCAATATCCGCGCGCTCGAGCAGGCGACCGGCGTCGACCTGATCATCGACGACACGCCGGAGGCGGTCGTCCTCTCCGGCTTCGACCCGGTGCGGCGCGAGGTGGCCAGGATGGCGCTCACCAAGCTCATCTCGGACGGCCGCATCCACCCCGGACGGATCGAGGAGACGGTGGCAAAGTGCCGGTCCGAGATCGAGGTCGTCATGCGCCAGGCCGGGGAGCAGGCCGCCTACGAGGCCGGAGTGCCGGGCCTTCATCCCGAGCTGATCAAGCTCCTCGGGCGCCTGAAGTACCGCACCAGCTACGGGCAGAACGTGCTCAATCACTGCGTCGAGACCGCGCTCCTGGCCGGCGTGCTGGCAGCCGAGATCGGCGCGAACATCAACGAGAGCAAGAAGGGCGGGCTGCTCCACGACATCGGCAAGGCGGTGGATCACGAGGTCGAGGGGCCGCACGCGCTGATCGGCGGCGACATCGCCAAGCGCTACGGAGTGAACGCGGTGGTCTGCAACGCCATCGCGGCGCATCACCAGGAGGTCGAGCAGCAGTCGGTCGAGGCGACCGTCGTCCAGATCGCCGACGCCATCAGCGCCTCGCGCCCGGGCGCGCGTGGCGAGAACCTCGACAACTACGTCAAGCGACTCGACGACCTGCAGCAGATCGCGCTGAGCTTCCCGGGCGTGGAGCGCTGCTTCGCGATCCAGGCCGGCCGCGAGATCCGCATCCTGGTGCGACCGGAGGACATCGACGATCTCGCCTCGTCCCGCCTGGCACGGGACGTCGTCAAGAAGATCGAGGAGCAGCTCCAGTACCCCGGCCAGATCAAGGTCACCGTGATCCGCGAGACGCGCGCCGTGGACTACGCCCGGTGACGAGCGGCGCCGCCCCGCTGCGCTGCCTCGTCATCGGCGACATCATCGGCAGGCCCGGACGCGACGCGGTCGCGAGCGTGCTGCCGGGGCTGCGGCGCGACCTCGGGCTCGACATGGTCGTCGCCAACGGCGAGAACCTGGCGGCCGGGATGGGCATCACGCCGCGCCTGTGCGACGAGCTGCTCGGCATGGGCATCGACGTGGTCACCAGCGGCAACCACATCTGGGACAAGCGGGAGATCTACGACTACCTCGACACCGACCGCCCGCTGCTGCGGCCCCTCAACTACCCCGACTCGGCCCCCGGCCGCGGCTGGCTGATCCACCACCTGGCCGACGGCAGCGAGGTCGCGGTCGTCAACGCCATGGGTCGCGTGTTCATGAACCAGCTCGACTCGCCGTTCACCGCCATCGATCGGCTCATCGACGAGGCCGCCGAACCTTTGCCGCCGATGCGGATCGTGGACTTCCACTGCGAGATCACCTCGGAGAAGAACGCCATGGGCTGGTACCTCGACGGCCGCGTCAGCGCGGTGGTCGGGACGCACACCCACGTGCCGACCGCCGATGCGCGGCTGCTGCCAAAGGGGACGGCGTTCATCAGCGACATCGGCATGACCGGTCCGCGCGACTCGATCATCGGGATGCGGATCGACACCGTGCTGCCACGCTTCCTGCAGCACCTGCCGACGCGCTTCGTGGTCGCCGACGGGCCGGTGAGCTTCAACGCGGTGCTGCTGGAGCTCGACCGCCGGACCGGCCGCGCCTGCTCGATCGAGCTCGTGCAGCGCCTGGTCGAGGTCAGCTAGGACGGTCAGCGGCCACGCCCCGGCGCTCGCGGCCATCGTCGGCCCGACGGCCTCCGGGAAGTCGGCCCTGGCGATGGCGGTCGCTCGCCACCGTCGCGTCGAGATCATCTCGGCCGACTCGCGTCAGGTGTACCGCGGCATGGACGTGGGGACCGCCAAGCCCACCCGGGCCGAGCGGGATGCGGTGAGGCACCATCTCATCGACGTCGTGGCTCCTGACGAGCCCTTCAGCGTGGCGCAGTGGGTCGAGCGGGCGCGGCGCGCGGTCGCCGAGGCGGCCGCGGGAGGCGCGCTGCCGTTGGTGGTGGGCGGCACGGGGCTGTACATCAGCGCGCTGGTCGACGGCTTCGACTTCGGACGTCAGCCGTGGTCGCCCGAGCTGCGCCGGCAGCTGAGCGCGGAGCTCCACGAGCACGGCCTGGAAGCCGCCTTCGCGCGCCTCAGCAGCCTTGCTCCCGCGGTCGCGGCACGCGTCGACGCACGTAACCCGCGGCGCGTCCTGCGCGCGCTCGAGCGCGCGGAGCAGGGGAGCGGTGACCCGCCGGCGGCGACCCCATACCCAGGACCGGTCGTGCTGATCGGACTCGACGTGACGCGCGACGAACTCGATCGGCGCATCGAGGAGCGCGCACGCCGCATGTTCGCAGGCGGCCTGCTCGACGAGGCGCGGATGCTCCTGGAGCACGGCCGCCGCGCCGACCTGCCCGCCCTCTCCGGGCACGGCTACGCCGAGGCGATCGCCGTCGTGCGCGGCACATCGGACGTCGACGAGGCCGTGGCGTCGACCGCGCGCCGCACGAGGCAGTACGCACGGCGCCAGCTGACCTGGTTCAGGCGAGACGCCCGGGTCGTCTGGCTGCGCCCGGGACCGGACCTCCTCGAGCGCGCGCTGGCGCTCCTCCCGCCCGGACCGTGATCAGGGCCGCCGAGCCGACATCGGCTACCATGAACCGACGCCAATGACCGACCGCATGATCGATTTGACCACGCCGACCGAGCGTGCCTTCCTGATCGGCATCGACCATCCGGGCGACGCCGAGTGGCCGATCCAGCGCAGCCTCGCAGAGCTGACGGCGCTCGCGGAGACCGCGGGCGCGACGGTGGTCGGCAGCGGATTCCAGCGTCGCCCGCACCCCGACCCGGCCTGGTACTTCGGCAAGGGCCGAGCCGCCGAGCTGCTGACCGAGAAGGCCGCCTCCGACTTCAACGTCCTGGTCGTCGACGACGAGCTCACGCCCAACCAGCAGCGCAACCTCGAGAAGCTGCTCGACTGCAAGGTGCTCGACCGTTCGGCGCTGATCATCGACATCTTCGCCCAGCGGGCGCGAACCAAGGAGGGGCGGCTGCAGGTCAAACTCGCCCAGCTCGAGTACCACCTGCCGCGGCTGACGCGAATGTGGACGCACCTGTCGCGCACCGGCGGCGGCATCGGTACGCGCGGAGGCCCCGGCGAGAGCCAGCTCGAGACCGACCGCCGGCTCATCGGGGAGAAGATCCGCAAGGTTCGAGGCGAGCTGGAGGCCGTCAAGCGACATCGGTCCACCGCGACACGCCAGCGCGAGAGTCACCAGGTTCCGACGGTGGCCCTGGTCGGCTACACCAACGCGGGCAAGAGCACCCTGCTCAACGCGCTGGCCGACGCCGATCTCTACGTCGCCAACATGCTGTTCGCAACGCTGGATCCGACGTCGCGCGTCGTCGTCCTCCCGTCCGGACAGCACGTCGTCATGACCGATACGGTCGGGTTCATCAACAAGCTGCCGCACGACCTGGTCGACGCGTTCCGCGCGACCCTCGAGGAGGTCGTCCGGGCGGACCTGCTGCTCGAGGTGGTCGACGCGTCCGATGCGGACTTCGTCGCACAGCAGCGTGCCGTGCAGCGCGTGCTCGACGAGCTCGGCGCGGGCGACAAGCCGCGCATCACCGTCTTCAACAAGATCGACCTGCTCGACGTGGCGCACGACGGCGTGCCGATCCCGAGCGTCGAGCAGGCGGCCTTCGTCAGCGCCACCACCGGTCAGGGACTCGACGCGCTGCTGACCCAGGTCGCTGGGGCGCTGCGCCAGCAGATGGTCAGCGTCGACAGCCTGGTGCCGTACGAGAACGGCGACCTCGTGGCGCTCGCCCGCACCAGCGGCGACGTCGAGGAGGACTATCTTCCCGGCGGCGTGCGCATCTCCGGCCACCTGCCGCCATCGGTCGCGCACGCGGTCGACGTGGCGGCGCGGCGGAGCGGCACGCGCTGAGCGTCGGAGGCGACGCCGGCCAGCTCGAGGGCCACGTCTCCGTGCTCGCGGCGCTCCGCGGGCGATCGCGCCCGATCCACCGCATCCTGATCGCGTCCGAGGGCGTGCGCGCCGAGCGGCCGGCGTCGGAGATCGCCCGCCTGGCGCGTGCACAGGGCGTGGCGGTGGAGCGAACGCCGCGCGCGGTCATCGACGACATGGCGGCCGGCGCGAGCCACGGCGGCGTGCTGGCCGAGGTGGGGGAGCGGTCCTTCATCCCCCTTCCCGCCCTGGCGAGCGGACCGTCGCCGTTCGTCGTCATGCTCGACGGCGTGGAGGACCCCTACAACTACGGCGCCGCGCTGCGTTCGCTGTACGCCGCCGGAGCCACCGGCATCGTCGTTCGGCCGCGAAGCTGGACCAGCGCCACCGCCATCGTCGCCCGCTCGTCGGCCGGCGCGTCCGAGCTGCTGCCGACGGCGGTGGCGACCGATCCGGAAGCCGCCGAGGCGGCCATGCGCGGCGCCGGCCTGCTCGTCGCCTGCGCCGCGGAGCGAGCGGACGCCGTCTCGATCCACGCCGCCGATCTGACGCCGCCGCTGTTCCTGCTGATCGGCGGCGAGCGTCGCGGCGTGATGCGCTCCATCATCGACCGCGCCGAGGTGGTGCTCCGCATCCCGTACGGTCGCAGCGGCGCCCCGTCGCTCGGCACCGCGGCCGCCGCGGCGGTCATCGGCTTCGAGGTGATGCGCCAGCGACGCTCAGGCCTGGCGGACGAGCGCTCCGGACGCTGAGCGGGACGCCGCTTGCCGCGCGCGCCACGTCAGGAGGCGCAGACCGGCCACCAGGTAGGCGGCCGTGCCGACCAGCAGGACCGAGTAGCCGCGCAGGAGCGCGCCGATGTCCGGGCCAGCGGCGGGCGCGACGACCGCCAGGCCGAGGCCCACGCCGAGGGCCAGCAGACCGATGCGCTGCAGGTTTCGCCTTCGTGCTGTCATGCGCATAGCCTGCACGCAGCTCGCGCCCGCCGCCATGCGTCAGGCGGGCCAGGCGGGAACGGCATTCGTCCCAGGCGACGTACTCAGCCTGAGCCTTCCACCTCACTTCCGCAAATGATAGTTATGTGATGTTACTCAGCCGACGCTCTCCGCCGGGCTCTCGTCCTTCCCTCGCGACTCGTGCTCGACGGTGAGCACGCTGATCTGGCCGTTGCCCTCGACGTAGGCGCGCTGCACTTCCGACAGCTTCGAGACGCCCTGGAGGCGCAGCTGCGTCATCAGCTCCGCATCGGTCACCATGTACCGTCGCAGCTCGGCTTTGTCCGCCTTGCCGTTCTTGACCACCGCCACGGCCGCCGGGTGCACGATCCGCTCGGCCCACTTGAAGTGGTAGCCGAGCCAGTTCATGACATTGGCCCACCCCACGATGACCGCCACCAGCAGCAGCCCGTCTGTGATGGACCGGTACTCGCCGGCCATCGAGTTCTGCGCCGCATCGGCGATCAGGACGAGCACCAGCAGGTCGTTGGTGGACAGCGATCCCGCCTGTCGTCGAATGAAGCGCAGCAGCGCGTAGAGGACCAGGTAGGTCAGCGTTCCGCGTATCAGGATCTCCAGCAGCGGAGTCTCGGGAATGAAGACCTTTCCCCAGTCGACGCCTGTGAACACGGCACGCCCTCCCGTCAACACCGATTTCCCCGCTCAGCGCAGGGCAAGAACCGTGCGCGGCGTTCGGTCAGCGCGATCGAGGCGGAGCGGACTCGGTGATCGTGGTCGGGGCGTTGTGGACGGCCGGAATCGTCCCCAGCCGGCCGGCCTGGTAGTCGGTGAAGGCCTGCATGACCTCCTCACGGGTGTTCATGACGAACGGACCGGCCCAGGCCACCGCCTCGCGAATCGGCCGCCCGCCGAGCAGCAGCACCTCGAAGTTCGGGCTGCGGCTGTCCTGGATCGGCGATGCGGCGATGCGCAGGCTCGCGCCGACCCCGAAGACCGCCAGCTGACCCGTCTCCACCGGCGTGCGGCCGACACCGACGCTGCCGTGCCCTGCGAGCACGTAGGCGAGGGCGTTGTAGTCGGCGCGCCATGGCACCTGCAGCTCTGCAGCGGGGCTCAGGGTCGCGTGCAGCATGATCATCGGCGTGTACGTCGAACCCGGGCCGCTGTGCCCGCCGAGCTCGCCGGCGATGACGCGCACGAGCGCGCCGCCGTCCTGCGACGCCAGCAGCGCCACCTGTGCCGCGCGGATGTCCTGGTAGCGCGGCGGCGACCACTTCTGGGCCGCGGGCAGGTTGACCCACAGCTGGATGCCGTGGAACAGCCCCCCGCTCACCACCAGGGACTCGGGGGGCTTCTCGATGTGCAGGATCCCGGCACCCGCCGTCATCCATTGCGTGTCGCCGTTGGTGATCACTCCCCCACCTCCGTTCGAGTCGCTGTGCTCGAACGTGCCGTCCATCATGTACGTCACCGTCTCGAAACCGCGGTGCGGGTGCCATGGCGTTCCCTTCGGCTCTCCCGGGGCGTACTCCACCTCGCCCATCTGGTCCAGGTGAATGAACGGGTCGAGCGCGGCGAGGTCCACGCCGGCAAAGGCGCGGCGCACGGGAAACCCTTCCCCCTCGAAGCCGCGCGGAGCGCTGGTCACGCTGCGCACGCTCCGCTCGGGCCCAGCGCTGCCGAGTGGCTGAACGGTGGGAACGCGAGGCAAGGTGGTGATGTCGTCGACGGTGATGGCAGGCATGGACCGATGATACCACAGATGGTTGCGGATGCAACTACCTTGGTCATTCAGCGCCGCCGTGCCCGCGCTCGCCTTCCGGCGGATGGCACAATCGCTCCCGGCGCGGTTGGAGCGCCGTGATGGGATGGAGGGTGGTCCGATGCTCACGCGGGTGATGGCCGCTGCCGGCCGCCAGGCGCTGATTCTCGGCGCGGTTGCCGTGGTCGCCACCATTGCCAGTGCGACGCTCCGAGCGATGGGCGCCGGCGACATCGCCATTTTCATCAGCACCGCGGTCGCCCTCGCCAGCCTTGCCGCGGTGGTCGGCGAGGCTACCGATCACCTGGGCGGCCGCCTCGGTCCGGCCGCCACCGGCGTGTTGCAATCGGCCCTGGGCAATCTCCCGGAGCTCTTCATCAGCATCTTCGCCCTGCAGGCGGGGCTGGTGGTCGTCGTCCAGACCGCACTCATCGGCTCGATCCTCGCCAACAGCCTTCTCGTGCTGGGCCTCGCCTTCTTCGTCGGCGGCCTGCGCCACGGTCCGCAGCGCTTCGGGACGGACACCACCCGTATGACCGCCATGCTGCTGGTGCTCTCGGTCGCCTCTCTCGCCATCCCGACGCTCGCCACCGCCCCAGGCGCGCCCGACGCGGGCCACGCGCGTGATCTGAGCGTGATCACTTCGATCGTGCTGCTGGTGGTCTTCGCTGCCAGCGTCCCGCCCTTCATCCGCGGCACCTTCGGCCCGTCGCGCGCCGAGCGCGAGACGCCGGAGGGATGGCCGCTCGCCGTCTCGCTGGTCGTGCTCGCCGTCGCCGCCGTTGCCGCCGCGCTCGTCTCGGACTGGTTCGTGGAGGCCCTGAAGCCCGCCATGGCGACGCTCGGTTTGTCGGAGGCGTTCGTCGGCCTGGTGGTGGTCGCGATCGCGGGCAACGCGGTCGAGAACGTGGTCGGGGTGACGGCTGCGGCTCGCAACCAGGCCGACCTGGCCGTCAGCCTCATCCTCAACAGCAGCCTGCAGGTCGCGCTGCTGCTGATCCCTGCGCTGGTGCTGATCAGCCTCTTCATCGGCGGCGCCGGGCTCACGCTGGTGGTGCCGACGCTCCTCCTGGCCGCCGTCGGCCTGTCCGCGATCCTCGGTGCCCTGATCGTCTTCGACGGCGAGTCGACCTGGCTCGAGGGCGTGGCGCTGGTCGGCCTCTACCTGATCATCGCCGCCAGCGTGTGGTACGGGCCGCCCGTCTCGCCCTGAGCTTGGCGCTGACCGATGCCGAGCGCTCGAAGCGTCCGCCGCTGGGGCCTCAGCCTCGGTCGCCTGGAACGCCCAGCGTCACGGCGGCGGCGATGGTGGCCACCGCCAGCGACAGCGCCTCGGAGGCGGTGAGGGCGGCGTCGCCGGCCAGAAGGGAGGTGGCTGCGCTCGGGATCGCCCCCAGCACCGTCGGAACGATCGTCCAGCCCAGCACGAGCACCGTCGGCGCCGTCGCGCCGGGCAGCCTCAGCATCCGGGTCAGCACCGCGGTCAGCACGCCGAGAAACGCCGCCAGCAGCAGGACCAGGACGAGCGCCGGCTGATCGCGCGCCCCCGATGCCGAGACGAGTCGCACGAGGCCCTGTTCGCCGATCGCGACCGCCAGCGCCAGGACGGCGCCCAGGATGACCGCTCGTGCGCCGCTCATTCGGGGATCCGACGACGCTCGAGGACGCCGCCACGCAGCGCGTCCGCCAGGCTTCGGGCGATGCGGTATGACTTCCCCGCGCCCATGACGAGCACCGCGTCACCGGCTCGCAGGTGGTCGGCGACGTAGGTCGCCGCCTGGTCCACGTCTCCACCGGCGATGGCGGGCACGGCGGAGACGCGCTCGATGGCGTCCACCAGCTGCTCGGCCGAGGTCGCCGCCAGCGAGGCGTCGGTGTCGCGCGACGCGAAGATGTCGGCGATCACGACTTCGTCCGCATCGGTGAAGGCGCCGGCGAACTCGTCGAGGAAGAGCGCGGTGCGCGAGTACATGTGCGGCTCGAAGACGGCCCACAGCCGGCGATCCCCCACCTTCTGCCGTGCCGCCGCCAGCGCCGCGCGAACCTCGGTCGGGTGATGCCCGTAGTCGTCGTAGACCGTCACGCCGGCAGTATCGGCCATCAGCTCCATGCGGCGCCCCGCGCCGGCGAACGTCGCCAGGCCCTCCTCGAGGGCCGCCAGCGACGCGCCGAGCTCGCGCGCGACGACGAGTGCGGCGGTGGCGTTGAGCACGTTGTGCGCGCCGGCCAGCGTCATCGCGAACTCGCGACCGAACAACGAGAAGCGCGTGAGATCCTTCTCGTAGCGCACGTCCCTCGCCTCAGGCTCGCCGCCCGGCCCGTAGCGCAGCAGGGAGCCCGTCCAGCCGTGGAGGCGGCCAACCAGCGCGTCGAGCCCGGGGTCGCCTGCCGCCGCCACCACCAGCGGGCCCGCGACGCGAGCGTCGGGTCGCATGCCCAGCACGAACCGCTCGAAGCTGTCGAGCACCGCATCGGTGTCGGCGAAGTAGTCCGGATGATCCATCTCCAGGTTGGTCAGGATCGCCACCGAGGGGTGGTAGTTGAGGAAGTTGTCGCCGAACTCGTCCGCCTCGACCACGAATGGAGCACCGGCGCCGGTCCGCACGCTGGCACCCCACTCGGCGATGTACGCGCCCACCTCGACCGTCGGGTCGAGGCCGGCGACGGTCAGCAGGTGGCCGAGCAGCGCCGTGGTCGTCGACTTCCCGTGCGTGCCGGCCACACCGACACCGACTCGGCCGGGCTGGGCCATCAGCTCGCCGAGCAGCGCCTGCCAGGTGACGACCGGGACTGCCGCCCGTGCGGCGACGAGCTCCGGCAGGTCCGGGCGCGCGCGGAGTGCCGGCGTGATCGCCACCCGCTCCATGCCGGCGAGGTGCGCGGGGTCGTGCCCGACCGACCAGCGGATGCCGGCCGCGTCGAGCGGGCCCGTGTAGGGTGACGGCCCGTCCGCGTCGCAGCCGCTGACTTCGGCGCCGGCCGCGGCGCACAGAAGGGCCGCGCCGGCAGCCCCCGAACCTGCGATGCCGATGAAGTGGATCCTCTCGCCGGCTCGGACCACTCCCCTACCCCCGGCCGTTGACGTCGGCCGCGAGGCGCAGCGCGGCGAGCGCCGCCGCACGCCTGTTCCCGTCGCGGTCGAACTGCCACACCCGTCGCTCGACGACTGCCGGTCCCGCGCCTCGCGAGACCGCGACGAAGGTCAGGCCCACCGGCTTGTCGGGCGAGCCGCCCGTGGGCCCGGCGATGCCCGTCACGGCCAGCCCGAGATCGACGCTGAACCGGCTCCGGACCCCGTCGGCCATGGCCGCGGCGACCTCGGCCGAGACCGCGCCCTTCGCGTCGATCAGCGCGGGTGGCACGCCGAGCTCGACCTGCTTGGCCCGATTCGCGTACGAGATGACGCCGCCCGCGTAGTAGTCGCTCGAGCCCGCCACCGATGTGACGGCCTGCCCGACCAGCCCGCCGGTGCACGACTCCGCGGTCGCGAGCCGGAAGCCGCGCGCCCGCAACGAGCGCCCGAGCTCCTCGGCCGCAGCCAGGAGCGCCGCGTCGTCGGGTGGGCTGGGTTCGCTCACCGGTAGTTCTGGAACTGCAGCTCGACCGGGTAGTCGAGCTCCCGCAGGAACGAGATCACGCCCTGCAGCTCGTCCTTGCTCTTGCCGCTGACGCGCACGGCATCGCCCTGGATGGCGGGGCGCACCTTCGGGAAGCGGTCGCGGATCCTCTTGGAGAGCTCCTTGGCCTGCTCGCTGCTCAGGCCCCTGCGCAGGCCGATGTGCTGGCGCACGGTGCCCCCGGCCGCCGGCTCCGGCTTCCCCCAGTCAAAGATCTTGAGGCTCAGGCCGCGGCGCACCGCCTTGGACTGTATGAGGTCCTTGATCGCGTTGGCGTGGTACTCGTCGTCGGCGACGAGCACGATCTCTTCCTTGGCGAGCTCCAGCGACGCCTTGCTGCCCTTGAGGTCGTAGCGCGTCGCGATCTCGCGACGCACCTGGTCGAGCGCGTTCACCAGCTCCTGCTGGTCGAACTCGCTCACGAGGTCGAACGATGAGTCTGCCATCCGCCTATCCTGCCCCATTCGCGGCGAGCGTGATCCGCCACTCGACGACGGCTCCCGGCGCGCCCATCAGGCCGACGTGGAAGCCATCGAGCGTGACATCCACGGCGCCCGCGTTGCCGGCTCGCAGGCGAAGGGTCCGTTGCGCCGTCAGCGCGATCGTGTCGCCGTCCCGGCTTATCCCTCCCGAGACTCCCGCCTTCGGCGTCCCGTCCTGGTCGACCTCGATGTACGAGTCGCCGCCGCGGATCCTGAGCGTGCCGGTCAGCCCCTTCGGCGTCGGTATGGTGAGGTGACGGACAGCCGCCGCCCCGCCCGCGGGCGTCGCCTTGACCTCCCACGATCCCGCCGGCAGCGAGATCCTGGCGTCGAAGGTGCCGTCCGCCGCGGCGACGACCTCGATCGGCTTCGGGTTGGCCGCCGGTGCGGCGGTCACCTTCACCGGTTGGCCGTTCCGGTCGACGATCGTGAAGTCGGGCTTCGCCGAACCCGTGCGGGTCGCCTGGATGGTGATCGTGGCGGCGGCCGGCGCGGTTCCCTTCAGCTCGACCGGCGAGCCGATGCTGGCCCCTTCCGCGGGCGCGGTGAAGGCCAGGGCCGGCGGCGTGCTGCTCGGCAGCGCGGCAGCCACCGTGATCGTCCGCGTGACCGAGTCACTGTCGCGGTTGGTCAACGGATCCCGCGCCGTCAACTCCACCACGTTCCTGCCCGGGAAGAGCTTGACCGTGATGGCGAAGAGGCCCTGATCGTCCGCCAGGCCGTTCGGGTTCTCGCCGCGCAGGCCCTGGACGGTGATCTTGGCGTTCGCAGCCGTCTTGCCCCGCAGGGTGTATTCGGGGCCGGGGACGCCGGCAAGGTCCCCGGCCGGGTCCGTGATGCGCAGGTCAGGCTTGCCGGCGAACGTCACCAGCTCCGTCGCGACGTACACCACGAAGACGGCGACCATCACGGTGAGCACCGCGGCGGCGACCACGCCGGGCGTGACCACGAAGGCGCGCGAGCGGCGGGCATGCAGCGGACGGGTCGTGATCGGCGCCGGACGCCGCTCCTGCGCCGCGGCGCCGTTGTCGAGCCGATACAGGTCGATCAGGTACTCGGGGTCGAGTCCCAGGTACAGCCCGTAGTTGCGCAGGAAGCCCTTGGTGTAGACGGCGCCCGGCAGCTCCCTGTACTCGCCGCGCTCGAGAGCGGAGAGGTAGCGCTCGCGGATCTTGGTGTCGCGCTCGACCCGCGCAAGGTCGACGCCGCGCGCCTCGCGCGCGGTTCTCAGCACTTCCCCGAGCTTGTGGAGCTCGGCCGTCACGCGTCGTCCTCGTCGGGTCCGACGTCGCCGCCCCAGCCATCGCTGGTCACCAGCACCTCGCGGAAGCGGCTGCCGTCGGCCGGACCGACGATTCCGCGGTCCTCCATCTGGTCGAGCATGCGCGCGGCGCGCGCATAGCCGACCCGCAGCCGGCGCTGCAGGAGCGAGGCGGACGCCTTGTCGCTGCGCCGGACGACGTCGACCGCCTGCTGCAGCAACGGATCGGCGTCGTCCTCCTCGTCCTCGTCACCGGGATGTCCGCCCGCCTTGCCGTCGCGCCGCGGAGCGGTCACCTCGGGCCGGTACTGCGGCCCGCCCTGCGCCCGCCAGTGCCGCGCCAGGTCGTCGATCTCCGCATCGGTCACCAGCACGCCCTGCAGGCGCACCGCGCGCGGGGCGTCGATCGGCTGGTACAGCATGTCGCCTCGTCCGAGCAGATCCTCGGCGCCGACCGTGTCGAGGATCGTGCGCGAGTCGGTGCCGCTCGTCATCGCGAACGCGATGCGCGACGGGATGTTGGCCTTGATGAGGCCGGTGATGACCTGCACCGATGGGCGTTGGGTGGCGACCACGAGGTGGATCCCGGTGGCACGCGCGAGCTGCGCGATGCGCGTGATGGTCGCCTCGACCTCGTAGGCGCTGACCATCATCAGGTCCGCCAGCTCGTCGATGACGATGACCAGGTACGGCATGCGAGGCTCGCCGGGACGCAGCGCCTCGTTGTAGCCGGCGATGTTGCGCACGCCGCGCTGCGCGAACTCGTGGTAGCGGCTCTCCATGGCCCCGACGGTCCACTTCAGCGCGTTGACCGCCTTGTCGGGCTCGACGATGACCTCGCACAGCAGGTGCGGGATTCCCTTGTACTGCGCCATCTCGACGCGCTTGGGATCGACCAGGATCAGCTTCACCTCGGTCGGCGTCGCGTTCATCAGCAGGGAGCAGATGATCGCGTTGACGCAGACGCTCTTGCCCGATCCGGTGGCGCCGGCGATCAGGACGTGCGGCATCTTCGACAGGTCGGCGCTGAACGGCTGGCCCGCGACGTCCTGTCCGAGGGCGAAGGCCAGCTTCGAGCGCGTGCTCATGTCGGCGAAGTTCTTGCTCGCCAGCACCTCCTTGAGGGTGACGAGGTCGAAGGCATTGTTCGGGATCTCGATGCCGACGTACGGCTCGCCCGGAATCGGCGCCTGGATCCGGATCGAGCGGGCCGCCAGCGCGAGCGCCAGGTTGTCGGCCAGCCCCTCGATGCGCGACAGCTTGATCCCCGGCTCCACGTCGAGGGCGTACTGCGTGACGACCGGGCCCTCCTGGATGCGCGCCACCTTGACGCCGATCTTGAAGTTCGCGAGCGTCTCACGGATTCGCTGGCCCTTGGCCGTCAGGTCCATCTGCGCGGCGCTCGACTGGGGCGCATCGGCCAGCAGGTCGAGCACCGGCAGGTCCCACACCCGCTGCGGAGACTCCAGCGCGGCGTCGTTCGTCGGCGTCTCCTTCTCCGCCACGTCGGCGAGGTGCCGCTCCTCGTCCGGCGCCAGCTCATCAGGCTCGAGGTCCACGCCGAGCGCAGCGGCCGCTGACGCGCGCCCGGCAGGCACCGCCACGGCGACCGACTTGGCGCCGCCGTTGCCGTTTCGCTCCGGCCGCTGCCTGCGCAGGATGAGCGGCGGCTCCTCCTGCTCGGAACCCACCCGGAACGCGCCGCGCATCCGCTCCAGCAGCCCGGCGCGCGATTCCTCGACCGGCGGGACCTCCTCGGCCCCGCTGCCGCGCACCCGGCGAGCGGCGGTCTCCGCGCGCCGTGCCTCCGCCTGCTGCAGCTCCATGCGGTCCTCGCGCCTGCGCAGGTAGGCGGCGACCACGTCGCCGATCGTCATGTTGAAGTAGAGCAGCAGCCCGACGACGGTCAGCAGCGCCAGCACGACCCAGGCGCCGACCGGCCCGACGGCGCCCGTCATGGCGCCGCTGACGGCGAACCCGATCACGCCGCCGCCCTCGCCGCGGTCCACCGCCTCCGCGCCGCCGCCGACCGCCAGATGGAACATCCCGAGCAGCGCCAACGCGACGAGGGTCGCCCCGGTCGCTGACATCCAGCGCTCGGCCGGCATGGCCTTCATCCACAGCATGAGCGCGAAACCGGCGAGCAGCGGCGCGGCGAACGCGATGCCCCAGCCCAGCAGGTAGGACAGCACGTCGTGCCACGGGCCGACCAGCGCGCCGGCGTGCGGCGCGAACAGCGCGATGACGCTGATCACGGCCAGCAGTACCAGGATGAGCGCCAGAAGCTCGCGCACGACGCGGCCGCTGAGCTGGAAGGTGCTCGCCGCGCGACGTCGACGGCGCGAGGTGCGGCGCCGGCTCGAGGCGGTTCCGCGTCGGCTCGTCACGTCGTCGCTACACCTCCATCACGATCGGCATGATCATCGGGCGTCGCTTGGTGCGCTCGAAGAAGAAGCGTGACAGGGTATCGCGGATCTTCGCCTTCAGGAACCCCGGCTCGGCCGCGTGGCCGTCCTCCGCGGGCTGCTGCAGCTCGCGCGCGAGATGCGCTCGAGCGGCCTCCATCACCGGGTCCTCCGGATCGGACAGGAAGCCGCGACCGGTGAGGTCGGGGCCGCTGACCGGCTGGCCCGTCTGCGCGTCGACGGTGAGCGCCACCATCACCACTCCGTCGCTGGCGAGCATGCGGCGGTCGCGGAGGACGACCCCGTCGACGCCGTCGATCGCCGCGATCCCGTCGACCAGAACCGCGCCGGCCGCGACGCTGCCCGCGAGCCGCGCGCGCGTCCCGTCGAACTCGACCACCTGGCCGTTCTCGAGGACGAAGATGCCGTCCACCGGAACCCCCGCTCCCTCCGCCAGCAGCGCGTGCTGGACGAGCATGCGGTACTCGCCGTGGATCGGGACGAAGTGCCGCGGCCGGACGAGGTTGAGCATCAGCTTGAGCTCCTCGCGCGACCCGTGGCCGGAGACGTGGCAGTGCTGCATCGGTTCGTACATCACCATCGCGCCCTCCTTGAAGAGGTTGTCGATGGTCTTCGCCACCGCCTCCTCGTTGCCCGGGATCGGCGACGCCGAGACGATCACGGTGTCGCCCGGCTCGATGGTGATGTTGCGGTGGTCACGGTTGCTCATGCGGGTCAACCCCGACATCGGCTCGCCCTGCGAGCCGGTGGTCATGACGACCAGCTTCTCCTTCGGCAGCCGCTGCAGCTGATCCTTGCGAACGAGCGTCCCGTCGCGCGTGTCGAGGAAGCCCAGCTCGGCCGCAATGGCCGTGTTCTGCTCCATGCTGCGCCCGAGCGTCACCATCTTGCGGTCGTGCGCCCACGCGGCGTCCACCACCTGCTGCACGCGGCCGATGTTGCTCGCGAAGGTCGCCACGATGACGCGATCCGGCGCGTCGCCGATGAGCTGGTCGAGCGACGCCCCCACCGTCGCCTCCGAAAGCGTGTATCCCTCGCGCTCGGCCCGCGTCGAGTCGCTCAACAGGAACTCGACCCCGCGGTTGCCGATCTCGGCGATCAGCCCGAAGTCGGCGCGCTGGCCGTCGGGAGGCGTCATGTCGAACTTGAAGTCGCCGGTGTGGACCACCGTTCCGAGAGGGGTGGTGATCGCGTAGCCGACCCCGTCGGGGATCGAGTGGTTGACGCGGAAGGCGAGGACCGAGAAGCCCCCGACGCGGAACTCCCTGCCAGGCTCGACGATGTGCTGCGTGGTCAGCCCGAGCAGCCGATGCTCCTTCAGCTTGCCGCTGATCAGGCCCTGGGTCAGCTTGGTGCCGTAGATCGGCGTGCCGGGGATGCGCGGCAGGACGTAAGGCAGCGCGCCGGTGTGGTCCTCGTGGCCATGGGTGATCAGGATCGCGCGCACGCGCCCTGCGTTCTGCTCGAGATACGTCGCATCGGGGATGACGAGGTCGATGCCGAGCATCTCGGGCTCCGGGAACGCAAGCCCGCAGTCGATGACGACGATGTCGTCACCCGCCTCGATGACGGTGATGTTCTTGCCGACCTCGCCCACACCGCCGAGCGGGATGATGCGCAGGGTGTCTGCCATGGTGCTCCTAGAAGAGGGTGAGCTGCTGCTCGTCGGGCGGCTGGTCCGCCATCGACGACTCGGGCTCGGGGTTGGTTGTCATGGCCGATGTCGCGCGCTCGTCCTCGATTGCCCTGCGCGCCTCGATGAGCGCGGCCGGCAGCGCGGCGACGTCGCGGAACACGGTTTCGCGCAGCGACGCCTGGTGCAGTGCCGCTGCCGGATGGTACATCGGAAAGACGAAGCGACCGGCCGATCTTCGTAGCCGGCCGTGGGCCGTCGAGATCCTGGCGCCGGGGAGATAGCGCTGCAGCGAGATGCGACCGAGCGTCACCACCAGGGCGAGGTCGAGGATCTGCTCCTGACGATCGAGGTACGGCGAGCAGGCGGCGACCTCTCCTGGCTCCGGGTCTCGATTGCCGGGCGGCCGGCACTTCACCACGTTCGTGATGAAGACATCCCCCCGCGCCCAGCCGATGCTGGCCAGCAGCTCGTCGAGGAGCTGACCGGCCGGTCCCACGAACGGTCGGCCACTGGCGTCCTCGGCCGCCCCCGGTCCCTCGCCGACGAGCAGCACGTCCGAGAGGACGTTGCCCTCGCCCGGCACCGCGATGCGACGAGCGGAGCCGAGCGGGCAGCGCGTACAGGCGCGGACCTCGGCCGCGACGGCGGAGAGCAGACCCTCAGGATCCATCCTCTGCCGTCGCGCGGTTCAGGTCAGGATTCCCCGACGCCGGCCTTGGCCATGTGGCGCTCCATCGCGGCGCGCCGCGACAGGTTGATGCGCCCCATGCGGTCGATCTCGGTCACGACCACCATCAGCTCGTCGCCGATGCTCACCACGTCCTCGACGCGCGGCACCCGGTAGTCGGCCAGCTGGCTGATGTGGACCAGCCCCTCCTTGCCCGGCAGGATCTCGACGAACGCCCCGAAGTTCATGATGCGGGTGACCCTGCCCATGTACTCCTTGCCGACCTCGACGTCGCGGGTCAGGCCCTCGATCCATCGCACCGCCTTGTCGGACGCCTCGCCCGACGTGGATGCGATCTGGATCGTGCCGTCGTCCTCGACGTTGATCTGCGTGCCGGTCTCCGCGGTGATCTGGCGGATCACCTTTCCGCCGGCGCCGATGACGTCGCGGATCTTGTCGACCGGGATCTTGATGGTGATGATCCGCGGCGCGTACGGCGACAGCTCGCTGCGGCTGGCGCTGATGGTGGCGGTCATCTTGTCGAGGATGAAGAGCCGGCCGATGCGGGCCTGCTCGAGCGCGTCACGCATGATCTCGGTGGTGATGCCGGCGACCTTGATGTCCATCTGCAGCGCCGTCACGCCCTCGGCGGTGCCGGTCACCTTGAAGTCCATGTCGCCGTAGGCGTCCTCCTTGCCGTTGATGTCGGTGAGGACCGCGTAGCGCCCCGTCGCCTGGTCGGTGATGAGGCCCATCGCCACGCCACCCACGGGTGCCTTGATCGGCACGCCGGCATCCATCAGCGCGAGCGTGCTGCCGCAGGTCGACGCCATGGACGTCGAACCGTTGCTGCTCACCACCTCGCTGACCACGCGGATGACGTACGGGAACTCGTCCTCGCTCGGCAGAACCGGCAGCAGGGCGCGCTCCGCGAGCGCTCCGTGCCCGATCTCGCGGCGACCCGGGCCGCGCATCGGCTTGGTCTCTCCGACCGAGTAGGGCGGCATGTTGTAGTGATGCAGGTAGCGCTTCTCGGTGTCGGGCGAGATGGTGTCCATGCGCTGGACGTCGCTCGAGGGTCCGAGGGTCGCGATGGACAGCGCCTGGGTCTGGCCGCGCGTGAAGAGGCCCGATCCGTGCGTGCGCGGCAGGATGCCGACCTCCACGCTGATGGGGCGGATCGTCTTCGTGTCGCGGCCGTCGATGCGCACGTTCTCGCTCAGCACGAGCTCGCGCACGGTGGCCTTGGTCAGGACGTCCATCAGAGCGGAGCCGATGCCGTGGCGGCGCCGGATGTCCTCCATGCGCTGGCCCTGCTCGGCGCGGTCGTAGCCCTCCCGGCCGCGGCGCACCTCGTCGGCGATGTCCGAGCGAACCGCATCGAGCAGGCGCGGCAGGTCGGCGGTCATGGCGATGAACAGGTCGGCGGTGGCGCGGGCGTCGGGCATCGCCCGATGGGCCGCCTCGTGGTCGCGCCCGAAGACGAAGCGGACGAGGTCCGCGAGACGGTAGCCGCCCGCATCGGGATAGATCTGGTAGGCCATCTCGAGCGTGTCGTACACCGCCGAAGGCGCCCAGCTGACGTCCGGCGCGAGGTGCCGCAGCATGAACGGGAGGTCGAAGCTCACGTTGTGCGCCACCACCGGCGAGTCGCCCACCCAGCCGACGAAGTCGCGCAGCACGTCGGTCGCGGTCGGGGCGTTGGCCACGTCGTCGTTCGAGAGGCCGTGCACCTGGTGCCCGACGATGGAGCGACCGGGATTGACGAGGGACTCGAAGCTGTCGACCACCTGGCCGTCACGCACGCGGAGTGCGGCGATATCGACGATGTAGCCGTTCTCCGGCTTCATGGCGGTCGTCTCCAGGTCGAGCACGACGAACTCGGCGCCCGGCGTGAGCGCCTTGCCCAGCTTGACCAGCGAGTCGGCCTTGGGGCCGACGAAGGGCATCTTCTTCGGCTTGCCGGCCGTGGCCACGAGCTTGTCCTGCAGGTCGATGCTCTTCTGCAGCTCTGCCTGTCCGTAGGCGATCGCATCGGCCATCACCGATTCGGGCAGGATCTTCGCGCCTGCCTCGACCATCATCACCGCGTCGCGGGTGCCGGCCACGACCAGGTCCAGCCGGCTCTCGTCGAGCTGCGTGTTCGTCGGATTGGTGACGAACTGGTCGTCGATGTAGCCGACGCGCACCGCGCCGACCGGGCCGCCGAACGGAATCTGGCTGATCGACAGCGCCGCCGAGGCGGCGTTGAGCGCGACGATGTCGGGGTCGTTCTCCTGGTCGGTCGAGAGGACCGTCAGGACCACCTGCACGTCGTTTCGATAGCCCTTGGGGAAGAGCGGCCGGATCGGTCGGTCCGTCAGTCGCATGGCGAGGATCGCAGCCTCCGATGGGCGCGACTCGCGCTTGATGAAGCCGCCGGGAATCTTGCCCGCGGCGTACATGCGCTCCTCGTAGTCGACCGTCAGCGGGAAGAAGTCCACGCCCTCGCGCGGCTCCTTGCTGGCGGTGGCGGTCGCCAGCACGACCGTGTCTCCGTATCGCGCGATGACCGCGCCGTCGGCCTGCTCGGCGAGCTTGCCCGCCTCCAGCGAGAAGCCCTTCTCGCCGATCTCGGCCTCAACCTTGATTGCCACGTATTCCTCCAACCATCTCTTTCATCTCGTGTCTCTTGCTCGGCGCACTGCGCGCGCACGACCTGCCGTGCAGGGGCGGGCGGGTGGTCAGCCGGCGTTGCTCCAGGTGTTCGAGCGGGAGCTCGCTCGTGATGCGGCAGACGCTGTGCCGCGGGTCGATGGCCCGGCGCGCCACGAGGCTGCCGGGCGACTGTGCGATCTGATTAGCGGCGCAGTCCCAGACGACCGATCACCGCGCGGTAACGATCCACGTCGTTGCGGACGAGATACGCGAGAAGACGGCGGCGCTGTCCGACGAGCTTCAGGAGACCGCGGCGGGAGTGGTTGTCATTCGGGAAGGCGCGCAGGTGCTCGGTCAGCGACTTGATCCGCTCGGTGAGAAGCGCGATCTGCACCTCCGGGGAGCCGGTATCGCCATCGTGCGTGGCGTAGTCATCGACGATCGCGCTCTTCGCGTCCTTGGCGAGCGGCACACGTTCCTCCACTTCATTTCCAGTCCGCACGATGGTACCAGAATGGGGACGCGCCTGCGTGCCCGCTTTCCGTACAGCCGCGGCCCGCTCAGATGCCGAGCGCCGCGCGCGCCTGTGCGGCGTCGCGGCGCATCTGCGCCACCAGTGCGTCGGCGCTCTCGAATCGGCGCTCGTCGCGCAGGCGGCCGAGCAGCTCCAGGCGCAGCGTGGCGCCGTAAAGGTCGCCGCTCCAGTCGAGGAGGTGGACCTCGACCAGCGCCGGCGCGTGCTGGTGGAAGGTGGGCCGCACGCCGATGCTCACCAGGGCGGGATGGCCCTGCGGAACGCCACGCTCGGGAATGCCGGCGCGCCCGACGTAGATGCCCAGCGCGGGGATCGCGGCGCGGTAGTCGAAGCGCAGGTTGGCGGTCGGAAAGCCGAGCTCTCGACCGCGGTGGTCGCCGGCCACCACCGTTCCGATCAGCACGTGCGGGTGGCCGAGCCATTCGTTCGCACGCTCGATGTCCCCCAGCGCCAGCGCATCCCTGATCCGCGTCGATGAGACGACCTCTGCATCGACGTTCAGCGCGTCGACCGCGACGAGCTCGAAGCCGCGCGCCGCCGCGACCGCCGGCATCGTCTGCAGCGTCCCGCTGCGGCCGTGGCCGAAGGCGCTCTGCGGCGTCATCGCCAGCGCGCGCAGCTGCACGGCGGGCGCCAGCCTGGCAAGGAACTCGTCGGCGCGAAGCTGGCGAACGTGGTCGTCGAAGCGGACGGGCAGCGCGTGGTCGATGCCCAGCTCGGCGAGACGGCGCAGGTTCTCTTCGAGCGGAGCCAGTCGCGCCACGGCGCTGCCCGGTCGCAGGATCTCGACCGGCGGCGGGTCGAACACCAGCGCCAGCGACGAGCAGGCATGGCGCGTGGCGGCGTCGCGCGTGGCGGCGAGAAGCGCCGCGTGTCCGCGATGGACGCCGTCGAATACCCCCATGCAGGCTGCCGCCGCACCGATGGCGGGCAGGTCCTCGAGGTCGAGCGGCTCGGCCGTCACGCCACCGGCTCGACGAGCACCTTGTCCGGATGAAGCACGCCGTGGGTCAGCGTTCCGACCCCGATCAGCCCGGTCTCGCTGTACACGGCGCGCCGTCCGTTGCCGGACGTGATGCGCAGCGCAGCGCCATGCACGAATCGCCGGGCAGATGCGGCGTCGAGGTCCACCCTGGGCAGCGACAGCAGCCGATCGAGCGGGACGATCGCCTCCTCCAGGCGGCCCTCGGCTGCGAGCCGCTCCAGGGTCTCCGGCGTCGCCGCGTCGGCGACCACCAGGCCGGCGGCCTCGGTCCGTCGCAGCGATGCCAGGTACCCGCCAGCTGCCGAGCAGCTCGCCGACGTCGCGGGCGAGCGAGCGAATGTACGTCCCCGCGCCGCAGCGGATGTCCACGCGCAGGTCGAGCCGATCGTCGCCGCGCTCGACGCCGAGGAGGTCGATGGCGTGGATCGAGACCCAGCGCGGCGGCAGCTCCATCGGCGAGCCGGCCCTGGCCGCGCGATGCGCCGTACGCCCGGCCTGCTTGCGCGCCGAGAAGGCCGGGGGCCGCTGCTCGACCCTCCCCACGAAGCCTGACAGGACCTCGACCGCGCGCGGCTCCTCCGGAAGCGGTCCGCCGCGCTCCAGCGGACCCTCCGCATCGTCGGTCGGCGAGCGCCAGCCGAGGCGGATCAGCGCCTCGTAGCGCTTCTCTCCGCCCGTCAGCTCCTCGCTGAGTCGCGTCGCCACTCCGACCAGCACCGGCAGCACCCCGGACGCGAGCGGATCCAGCGTCCCGGCGTGCCCGATGCGTCGCATGCCGGTCAGGCGCCGCAGCAGGCCGACCATGTCGTGCGAGGTCGGTCCGACGGGCTTGTCGAGGTTAACGACTCCGTGCATCGCCGCCGGAGCCGCCGGAGCCGCCGGAGCCGCCGGAGCCGGCGGAGACGTGCCGCTCGCTCTCGGCCAGGACCCGCTCACGCGCGACGTCGAGCGGGGCGTCGACGGTGCAGCCCGCGGCGCGCACGTGCCCGCCGCCGCCGAAGGCCGAGGTGATGGCGACCGCATCGGCCCGCTCGGAGGTCCGCACGCTGACCCGCGTCTGACGCTCCGAGGCCTCCTTGAAGAGGATCGTCACGTCGCCGTCACGCGTCCCCGCCAGCAGGTCGATGAAGCCGTCCGAGGCGCTCGCCTCGGTGCGCGTGTCGGCCAGCATGGCGAGCGTCATCGCCGTGTGCACGATGCGCCCGTCGCAGCGCTGGGCGATCCCGTTGAGCATGCGTCCCCAGAGCTGCAGCGTTCCGAACGGCTTGTCGGCATAGATGGCGCGGTTGATCGCCGAGAGGGCCGCTCCCGCCTCCACCAGGTCCGCGGCGACGCGCAGGGTGCGCGGCGTGGCATTGGGGTGCGCGAAGGTGTGCGTGTCGGAGACGATGCCGGCCATCAGCGGCTGCGCCAGCTCGGCGTCCATGGCCACGCCCAGCTCGGGCAGCAGAAGGGCGACCAGCTCGCATGTTGCTGCCGCCTGCGGCTCGATGAGCTGAGCGACCCCGAAGCCGGGGTTGCTGACGTGATGGTCGATGTTCACGATCCGCGCTCGGGACAGCCACTCGGCGTGCTCCACTCCGACGCTCCCGATCCGGGACAGGTCTCCGGCGTCCACGACCACCGCGACGTCGGGCTCCAGCGACGGGGCGTTGCGCACGTCGTCGGCGCCGGGCAGGAAGTGCAGCGCGGGGGGCGGAGGGTCCGCGCAGACGACTTCGGCCGGTTTGCCCAGTCGCTCGGCCGCCATGCGCAGCGCGAGGGCCGCGCCGAGCGTGTCGGCGTCGGGGCTCTCGTGGCAGATGATGGTCAGGCGCTGCGCCGCGAGGATCTCGCGGGCGACGTCGGCCGCGCTCAAGGCGTCGGATCCTCGCGATCGGTCTCGAGATCGCGCAGCAGCCGCAGGACGCGGTCCCCCGCCTCGATGGAGTCGTCACGTCGCAGCACGAGCTGCGGGATGGTGCGGATCTCCAGGCGTTCGGCCAGCTTGCGGCGCAGCCACGGCAGGGCGCTTTCCAGCGCCTTCATGCTCCGCTCCCGGTCCTCGGGCGATCCGAGCACGCTGACCCACACCCGCGCGCTGCCGAGGTCGCGCGCCGTCTCGACCCGAGTCACCGTCGCGAACCCGATGCGCGGATCCTTCATCTCGCGCTGGATGAGCCCCATCAGCTCCTGCTGGATCTGGCTGTCCAGGCGCGCCGTTCGCTGGGTCATGACGACCACCTCGTGAACCTCAGGCGGGACGCTGCTCGGCGACCATCTGGTAGCACTCGATGGTGTCGCCCTCCTGCAGCTCGACGTTGCCGAGGCCGATGCCGCACTCGAAGCCCGCGGCGACCTCTCGAACGTCGTCCTTGAACCGCTTCAGCGAGTCGATGCGCGACTCGTCGAACTGCTTGCCGGCCCGGAAGAGCCGCACGTTCGCGCCGCGCACCATCCGACCATCGGTCACGTACGACCCGGCGATGAAGCCGGCCTTGCCGGCCTTGATCACCATGCGCACCTCGGCGTGTCCTTCGACCTGCTCGACCTGCTTCGGCGTCAGCATTCCCTGCAGGGCGGTGCCGACGTCGTCGGTGAGCTTGTAGATGACGTCGTACAGCCGGACGTCCACGTGCGTCGCGTCCACGCTGCGCTGCGCACCGGGGTCGAGGCGCGTGTTGAAGCCGATGACCACGGCGTCCGAGGCCGACGCGAGCAGGACGTCCGACTCGTTGATGTCGCCGGCACCCTCGCGGATGATGTTGACCCGGACCTCGCTCGTGTTGAGCCGCTCGAGGGCGTGCCGGATCGCGCCAAGCGATCCCTGCACGTCGGTCTTGAGGACCACGCGCAGCTCCTTGACCTCGCTGGCCTGGATCTGCGCGCTGATGTCCTCCAGGGTGAACGCCGTCTTGCCGTCGCCGTTCGTCGCCGCGCGGGTCGCGGCCTCGGCCATGTCGCGCGCGGTCTTCTCGTCGGGGACGACGCGCAGGATGTCCCCCGCCTCGGGCACGTCGTTGAGGCCCAGGACTTCGACGGCCGATGCCGGCTCCGCCGACTTCACGCGCTTGCCGGCGGCGTTCTGCAGCGCCCGGACGCGCCCGGAGGTGCGACCCACCACCACGACGTCTCCGGTGCGCAGCGTCCCCGTCTGGACGAGCACCGTCGCGACGGTGCCGCGACCCTTGTCGACCTTCGACTCCACGATCGTCCCGATGGCGGGGCGGTCCGGATCGGCCTTGAGATCCTGCAGATCGGCCACCAGCAGCACCATCTCCATCAGCGCGTCGAGGCCGGTGTGCTGCTTGGCGCTGACCGGTACCGCGATGACGTCGCCGCCGTACTCCTCGATCAGGACGCCGATGTCCGCCAGCTCCTGCTTCACCCGATCGGGATTCGCGTCGGGCTTGTCGATCTTGTTGATGGCCACCACCATCGGCACGCGCGCCGCCCGGACGTGGTCGATCGCCTCGCGCGTCTGGGGCATCACCCCGTCGTCGGCGGCGACCACGATGATGGCGATATCGGTGACCTGTGCCCCGCGAGCACGCATGGCGGTGAACGCCTCGTGTCCGGGAGTGTCCAGGAAGACGATCCGCTTGTCGTTGTGTACGACTTCCGAGGCGCCGATGTGCTGCGTGATGCCGCCCCGCTCCCCCGCCGCAACCTTTGTGCTGCGGACGGCGTCGAGCAGGCTCGTCTTGCCGTGATCGACGTGTCCCATGATCGTCACGATCGGCGCGCGCGTGATGAGCCGCTCCGGATGCTCCTCGGTCCACAGCACCGGCTTGCCGGTCCCCTCCTCGTCGGATCCGGGTGCCACGATCTCCTGCCGCGCGGCGGCCTCCGCGGCCGCGCGCTCGGTCGCGCCGCCCTCGACCGCCTCGAAGCCCAGCTCGGCGGCGACGAGCGAGGCCGTGTCGAAGTCGATGGTCTGGTTGATGGTCGCGAAGATCCCGTTGCGGATCAGCTCCTTGATGATCTCCGCGGTGCTGACGCCGAGCGCCTCGGCGAGATCCTTGACGGCGATGCTGACGGGCAGCTCGATGGGCCCCTGACGGCGGACGACGGGCGCCTCGGTGGCGACGGCGCCGGCTGACGGCCCGGTCCGGCGGCGCTGTGGCCGCGGACCGCGGCGGGGCTGATATCTACGTGGCGGCATGCTTCTCCTCCGTTACGAGCGCGTCGAGCGCAGGTGGCGCGCCGAGCGCCCGTTGAACGGCCTCGCCGAGCCGTCGCGGCTCATGGCAGGCAGGGTTGTCACAGATGTAGGTCCCGCGACCGGCCAGCTTGCCGGTCGGATCGGGCACGGCCGAGCCGTCAGCGCCTCGCACGAAGCGCGTCAGCGATCGCTTGGGCCGAACCGAGCGGCAGACGGCACACGTCCGCATCGGGACATGGTCAGGTCGTCGCTTCGGCATCGGCCGGCGCCTCCCTGCCGGTTTCGTCGTCTCCGCCGGCCGCGGCCGCGACGCCCGCATCGGACCGGATGTCGATACGCCAGCCGGTGAGCTTGGCGGCGAGGCGGGCGTTCTGGCCCTCCTTGCCGATGGCCAGCGACAGCTGCCGCTCGGGGACGACCACGTTCGCGATCTTGTGCTCCTCGTCGATGCGCACGTTCAGCACCTCCGCCGGCGACAGCGCCTCGGCCACGTACTGCGCGGCGTCCTCGTGCCACAGCACGACGTCCACCTTCTCGCCGTTGAGCTCCGCAACGATGGCCTGGATCCGCGCGCCGCGCTGGCCGACCGCCGAGCCCTTGGCGTCGACGCCGGGCTGCCGGCTCTCGACCGACACCTTCGAGCGGCTGCCCGCCTCGCGCGCGATGCCGCGGATCACGACCGTTCCGTTGTAGATCTCGGGAATCTCCATCTCCATCAGGCGTCGCAGGAAGCCCCGGTGCGTGCGGCTCACGACGAGCACCGGCCCTCGCGTGGTGCGGCGCACCTCGAGCACGTACACCTTCAGGTGCTGCCCGATGCGGTAATGCTCCTGCGGCAGCTGCTCGCTCACGGCGAGCACCGCCTCGACGCCCTTGCCCATGTCGAGGACGACCGCCGAGTCGGTCGTGCGGTGCACGACCCCGGTCATGATCTCGCCCTCGCGGCTGGCGTACTGGTTGTAGACGAGGTCGCGCTCCGCCTCGCGCAGTCGCTGCCGGTAGACCTGGCCCGCGGTCTGCGCGGCGATGCGGCCGAGCTGCGCCTGGGTCACGTTCTCCGGGACGCGCACCTTCGCGCCGACGCCGGTGGCCGGATCGATCTTCTGCGCCTCGGCGACGAGCATCTGCGCCTCGGGGTCCTCGACCGCCTCTGGCGTCGCGACCACCTCGTACTCGCGGAAGACGCTGATCTGCCCCGTTTCCGGATCGACCTTGACGACGACGTTCTCCGGCGCGTCGGCATTGCGACGGTAGGCCGACTCGATCGCCTGCTCGAGCGTCTCGATCAGGGTCTCCTTCGGAACGCCCTTCTCTGCGTTGAGCTGGAGCAGCGCCCCGATGAAGTCACGGCTCACCATCCACCTCCGCAGTCAACAGACGAAAAAACAAACGTGGGCTGGCGAACCGACCCACGTTCCGTACTCAGCTTCGTATCGATTCGGCTTCGGCACGGCCGGCGAAACCGCCCGAAGTATACCAGTAGGAGGCGGCCCTCGCCACTCGGACCCAGTCGTCGAGGCCGGACCCCGACGGGCGCAATCGTGCCTTCCAGCGGAGGTCAGGAGGGAGGTGTCACCGAGCTGACCACGAAGTGAAGCCCGCCCTGCGGCTTGCGGCGCCGGCGTATCCTCGCCCAGTGCGCGACATGTTGACCTTTCGCGTCCCGCGGTCACACGCGCCGATCCTGCTCGTCGCACTGTTGGCGGCCTGCACTTCGGGTAACGGGCCCGCCAGCTCCGGCACGCGGATCCCTGTCGGCACGTCGCCGACCCCCGCCGCGACCCGGATGGCCGCGTCCAACCCTGCCGTTGCAACGCCTCCACCCGGCGCGAAGGATGCTCCGCCGGCACCTCACGCGGTTCCCGATCTGGAGGCGCTCATGCCCGATGCGATCGGCGACAACGCGCTGACAAAGAGCTCGACCCATGGGTATCCCGACAGCGACCTCGGGAGGTGGGCCGACAAGCGCGGAATCGGCGCCGATGGCATCGATCTCGCGATCGCGACGACCGTGTCGGATTCGCCCACCGACTACCTGAACGTTCAGGCGACTCGGGTGCACGGCGCGGACGCGAGCGAGATCCGGGACCTGCTGCTCAGCATGCCGCGACCGCCATCGGTTGCGGCGCCAACCGCTGACGTCGTCGGCGGGAAACGGGTCACCGTTCTCAGCTCCGCGGTCAACGGTCAGACCCGGTTGGTCTACTTCTACCCGTCGGGCGACGTGCTGTATGCGATCGAGACGCTCGATCCTTCGATCGCAGCGAAGTTCCTCGCCGCCGTGCAGTAGCTCGCGGCCGACCGACCAGCGCGGAGGTTGGGGGTGCGGAGCCCATCCGGGGTCGTCGTCGGAGGGTTATCTCGTGCTCGGATCACGTCCCCGGGAGGCGCTGGATGTCCTGGATCGAGATCAGGATGACCAGGGCGATCAGCACCACGAACCCGGTGAGGTAGATCAGCGCCTCGCGCTCGGCCGGCAGCCGCCGGCGTCGCACCGCCTCGATCACCGTCACCAGGATGCGTCCGCCGTCGAGCGGCGGAAACGGCAGCACGTTGAGCACCGCCAGGTTCACCGACAGCAGGCCGATGAAGGTCAGCTGCGTGAAGAGCGGTTCCTGCAGCACCTCTCCGGTGGCCTGCGCGATGCCGATCGGGCCACGCGCGTCGCCGGTGTTCGGCGCCAGCCCGATCAGCCCCGCGACGGTGCGGGCGAGTCCGCCGGGGATCTGGACCGCGATGTCGGCGCTGACCGCGAACCCGGAGGCAAGCGCGTCGAGCGGTCCGCTCGCGCGGGCCTCGAGCATCTTGATATCGGAGCGAAGCCCGAAGCCGACCGGCCCGATGCCCGAATCGATCTGCTCCTGGGTCAGCTTGCGTGGCGTCACGGTGACGTCCACCGGCTGTGAATCGCGCCGCAGGTGAAGCGTCACCGGGTGCCCGGCCTGGGCGCCGATGTAGGCCACGAGGTCACGGGCCCTGGTGAAGGTCTTGTCATCGGCGGCGAAGATGCGGTCGCCCACCTCGAGATGTCCCTGCGCCGGGCTGTCCGCCTGCACCGTGGTCACGGTGAGCGGCGGGACGCCGACCGGCTCGGGCACGCTGAACGCCCAACCGAACAGCACCACGGCGAGGAGGAAGTTCATCGCGACGCCGGCGAGCAGCACCGCCAGCCTGATCGGGATCGGCTTGCGATTGAAGGCGCCGCTCATCGCCTGGTCGATGGCGGCCTCGGACCAGCCGCGCTCGCGCATGCGGTCCGCCTCGACCTCGCCGTCCTCTCCGAGCATCTTCACGAACCCGCCGAGCGGGATCCAGTTGACCGAGTAGCGCGTGCCGCGCCAGGTGACCGAGCCGATGCGGGGCGGGAAGCCGACCCCGAACTCCTGGACGGTGATGCCGGCCAGCTTGGCGACCACGAAGTGACCGAGCTCGTGGACCAGCACCAGGATCACCAGCACGCCCAGGAAGGCGAGGACCGTGCCGAGCACGTCCATCAGGCGGGCTCCTCCATCCCCAGGCGGCGCGCCGTGATGCGTCGCACCCGGGCATCGAGCTCGATGATCTCGGCCAGCTCAGGCTCCTCGTCGGTGCCGAATCGCTCGACCGCCTCACCGATGGCATCCGCGATGCGCGGGAACGGGATCGCCCCGCCCAGGAAGGCGGCCACGGCGATCTCGTCGGCGGCGTTGAGCACGGTGCCGCGGTTGCCGCCCGCCGCGGCCGCATCGCGCACGATGTCATAGGCGGGGTAGTCGCCGCGCTGCAGCGGAGCGAAGCCGAGCGCCGGCCACGTCTCCGGAGCGCGCCGCCCGATCGGGGAGGGCAGACGCTCCGGATGCGTCAGCGCGTACTGGATTGGGAGGCGCATGTCGGGCATGCCGAGCTGCGCCTTGAACGAGCCGTCGCGGAACTCGACGAGCGAGTGGACGACGCTCTGGGGGTGGATCACGGCCGCAATCTTACTGTAGGGCATCCGGTACAGCCATCGAGCCTCGATCGCCTCGAACGCCTTGTTCACCAGCGTGGCGGAATCGACGCTGATCTTGGGGCCCATGCGCCACGTCGGATGACGCAGCGCGTCGTCGGGCGTGACGTCCGTCAGCGTGTCGGCCGCGCGGCCGCGGAACGGTCCCCCGCTTGCGGTCAGCACCAGCCGCTCGACGTCGTCCGCCCGCTCGCCGAGCAGGCACTGCCAGATCGCCGAGTGCTCGCTGTCGATCGGGCGCAGCAGGTCGAGCGGATCGCCGCCGCGACGGTCGATCGCCTGGGCGACGAGATGACCGCCGGTCACCAGCGTCTCCTTGTTGGCCAGCGCCACGCGGCGACCGGCATCCAGGGCGGCGAGCACCGCGGGCAGGGCCGCCATGCCGGTGGTGGCCACGACGGCGATGTCGACTCCCTGCGCGGTGGCCAGCTCCACGAGGCCCCCGCCAGCCCAGCGGCCGGCCGCCTCGTCCGCACCCCGGCCGTCCGCGGTCCAGCCGCGCGCCTCGGGCCACGCCGCCATCTGGCTCCGCCAGGCCTCGTCGGCGTGACCGGCGGCGATGGCACGCACGGCGAAGCGATCAGGGTGCGCGGCCAGCACATCCAGCGTCTGCCTCCCGATCGAGCCGGTGGAACCGAGCAGCGCGATGCCGATCACGGCACGAAGCCGGCGACGAGCAGCGCCCACGCGGCGAGCACCGGTGCGGCAAAGAGGAATGAATCGACGCGGTCGAGGATCCCGCCGTGCCCAGGGATCAGGAACCCCGATTCCTTGCGTCCGGCCGCACGCTTGAGCATCGACTCGGCGAGGTCGCCGGCCTGGGCGGCAAGGCCGACCAGCGGTCCGATCACCAGCGGATGCCAGGCGGGCAGACCGATGAGCGCCGCGCCGATCCCCGCCGCGACGGTGGCCAGCACAAGGCCGCCGACCAGGCCCTCGATCGTCTTCGACGGGCTGATGTGATCGATGAGCTGACGCCTCCCGAGCCAGCGGCCACTGGCATATGCGCCGGTGTCGTAGCCCCACACGATCAGCAGCAGCGTCAGCGCCCAGGCCGTGCCCGAGCGAAGCCCGAGCACGCCGACGGCGGTGGCCGCCGAGCCGGCCGGCGGCGACAGGTGGGCGACCAGCGCGACGAACGGCGCCAGGAGGCCGATGTAGGCGATCCCGAAGATCGTGACCGACCAGGTCAGGAACCCCCGCGCCGGATCGGTCCTGGTGAAGGCGACGGCGGAGATGAGGACGACCGCGCCGGCGAGGATGATCACGGCAAGCCCCGGCGGCTGGGTGACGCGCAGCAGGTCGCTGAGCACCCCGCCGACCTGGGCGTGGTTGGCCGTGACGAGCCCGGCCACGCCCGTCAACAGGCCGAGCGCCAGGGTGAGCACCTGCGGCGGCTCGAACCCTGCCGCGTCGAGCAGCGAGACGAGCTCGACCATGCACAGGAAGATGACCACCGCGACGAGCAGCGACAGCCACGGCTCGCCGACGAAGAAGACGACCAGGACGATCGGGGCGAGGACGGCGGCGGTGATCAGCCGCGTGCGGAGCACGTCAGGCGCCGTAGCGTCGCTGACGTCGCGCGAACTCGTCCAGCGCGGCGTCGAAGTCGGCAACGCTGAAGTCCGGCCACAGCGCCGGGGAGAAGATCAGCTCGGCGTACGCGCCCTGCCAGAGCAGGAAGTTGCTGGTGCGCTGCTCGCCGCCGGTCCGGATGATGAGGTCGGGGTCGGGCTGCCCCGCGGTGTAGAGCCGCTCGGCGACACGCTCCTCGTCCACCTCGGCCGCGGCGATTCCGGAGGCGATGAGCGCGCGGGCGGCGTCGACGATCTCGGTCCGACCGGAGTAGTTGAACGCGATGTTGAGCTCCATGCGGCCGCCCCTTCGCGTGCGCTCCTCGGCGTCACGGATGGAGCGCTGCACGTCGGGAGGCGCCTCGTGCAGCCGACCGATGACGCGCACCCGCACCTGCTGCTCGATCAGCTCATCGGTGTTCTGGCGCACCGCGCCATCGATCAGGCCGAACAGGCCGCTCACCTCGTCCTCGGAGCGGCGCCAGTTCTCGTGGCTGAAGACGTACAGCGAGAGCACCTCGATGCCGCGGTCGGGCGCGACCCGCACCACCGGTTTGATGGCCTCCACGCCCTGCACGTGTCCGGCGATGCTCGGCAGGCCACGCGCCGCGGCCCAGCGGCGGTTGCCGTCCATGATGATCGCGACGTGTCGCGGGCGCTCACGGAGCGGCAGCTCGCTAGACCTCCATGACTTCCGCTTCTTTGCGCTCGCCGCGCGCGTCGATCGCCTCGACGTGGCGGTCGGTGATGCGCTGCAGCGACTCGAGCTCGCGCCGCTCCTCGTCCTCGGAAAGCTCGCCGGCGCGCTGCGCCCGCTTCAGCTCGTCGGCGGCCTCGCGGCGATGGTTGCGCACCTCGACACGCGCCTGCTCGACGCGCTTGCGA
This sequence comes from uncultured Chloroflexia bacterium, assembly GCA_963783725.1. GTDB lineage: Bacteria > Chloroflexota > Limnocylindria > QHBO01 > QHBO01 > CAWAOJ01. The sequence goes on from CAWAOJ010000002.1 coordinate 757,831, forward strand.
ACCTGCTTCACCATGTCGCGCCGGCGCTCCTCGGTCAGCGGCGGCACGTTGAGCCGTACGACGGTGCCGTCGACGTTGGGCGTCAGGCCGATGTCGCTCTTGGTGATCGCCTTCTCGATGGCCGACAGCACCGACCGATCCCATGGCTGGATCACGATCAGGTGCGCGTCCGGCGTGGAGATGCCGGCGATCTGGTTGAGCGGGGTGGGATTCCCGTAGTAGTCGACGTTGATGCGATCGACCAGCGCGGTCGAGGCTCGACCGGTCCGGATGCCCGCGAAGTCGCGCTCCATGGCGTCGACGGCACGCTGCATCTTGGGTTCGATCGCGACCAGTGACTCGTGGGTCATTCGCTCACCTCTCCGCCGATGAGGGTGCCGATCGGCTCGCCGCGAACGGCGCGCACGATGTTGCCCTCTTGCGTCATGTCGAACACCACGATCGGCATCTCGTTGTCCATCGCGAGGCTCACCGCCGTCGCGTCGAGCGCCTCCAAACGGTCGCGGAGGAGCTCCGTATACCCGATCCGGGCGTAGCGCCGAGCGTCAGGGTGCTTCTCCGGATCGGCACTGTACACCCCGTCCACCCGCGTCGCCTTCATGATCACCTCGGCGCCGATCTCGACGGCACGCAGCGTGGCGGCCGTATCGGTCGTGAAGTACGGGTTGCCGGTACCTGCCACCATGACCACCACGCGGCCCTTCTCGAGATGGCGCACCGCACGCCGCCGGATGTACGGCTCACAGATCTCCGGCATGGCGATGGCGCTCAGGACCCGGGTCGGACAGTCGATCTGCTCCAGCGCGTCCTGGATGGCGAGGCCGTTCATCACCGTGGCCAGCATGCCCATGTAGTCGGCGGTCGAACGGTCCATTCCCTTCGCCGATGCGGCGAGCCCCCGAAAGATGTTCCCGCCGCCGACGACCACCGCGACCTGGATGCCCAGGCCGCGCGCCTCCGCGATCTGCATCGCGATGGCGCGCGCGATCTCGGGATCGATCCCGAACTGGCGCGTCCCCATCAGCGCCTCGCCGGAGAGCTTCAGCAGCACCCGGCGATAGACCGGCGACGGGACCGCGGCGGGTTGCGCCACTAGGCGGCCTCCGGCTCCGCGCCCGCGTCGGCGGCCGACTCCCCCACCGCCATGCGCGCGAAGCGGGCGACCCTGATGTTCTCGCCGAGGAGCGAGACCTTCTCGGTGATGAGGTCGCCGACCTTGCGATCGGTGTCGCGATACGGCTGCTCGAGCAGGCATACCGATTCGAGCCACTTGTTGAGCTTGCCCTCGACGATTGCCGGCACGCGGTCGACCGGTCGCCCCTCGCTCTCCGCCGCGGCGGCGAACGCTGCGCTGCGCTCGGCGATGATGTCCGCGGGGACGTCGTCGCGCGAGACGTACAGCGGCGCCAGGCCGGCGATCTGCATCGCCAGCTCGCGCGCCAGCTGCTTGAAGTCATCGGTCCGTGCCACGAAGTCCGTCTCGCAGTTGAGCTCGAGCAGGACGCCCAGCCGCGAACCGTGGTGGATGTAGCTGGTCACGATCCCTTCGCGCGCCGCGCGGCCGGCCTTCTTGGCCGCCGTCGCGAGGCCCTTCTCACGCAGCCATGCCTGCGCCCTGTCCGGATCGCCGCCGGACTCCTCGAGCGCGCGCTTGCAGTCCATGATCCCCGCGCCGGTCTTCTCGCGGAGCCGCTTCACATCGTCGGGCCTGATCGTCGTCGTCATCGTGCTTCGGTCACTTTCTGGTCGGTCTCCTCGTCGGCCTCTGCGGCGCGGCGAGCGCGCGCGCGGCGCTCCTCTTCCTCGTCCTCCTCCGGCTCGGGCTCGAAGACGAGCGCTTCACCGGCCGCCAGGGCAGCGGTGTAGTCCGCATCCGTCGCGAGCGCGGTCTCGTCGACCGGCGGCAGCGCCTCGGCCTGCTCGAACTCCTCGTCCAGGCGCGCCTGGCGCTCCTGCTGGCCGGCCAGCGCGGCGTCCGCCACGAGCGTCGCGATCAGCTTCACCGAGCGGATGGCGTCGTCGTTGCCCGGGATGACCCAGTCGATGAGGTCGGGGTCGCAGTTGGTGTCGGTGATCGCCACGATCGGGATCTCCAGGCGCCGGGCCTCCGCCACCGCGATCGACTCGCGGTGCGGGTCGATGACGAACAGCGCCCCGGGCAGCCGCCGCATGCGGCGGACGCCGCCCAGCGCCTTGTTGAGCTTGGCGATCTCCTCGGTGAGCTTGCTCGCCTCTTTCTTGGTCAGGCGCTCGAACTCGCCGGCGTCACGCCGCGCCTCGAGCGCGTCGAGCCGCTGCACGCGTCGCTTGATGGTCTGGAAATTCGTCAGCATGCCGCCCAGCCAGCGGTTGTTGACGTAATGCTGCCCGCTGCGCTCGGCCTCGGCTTTCAGCGACTCCTGCGCCTGCTTCTTGGTCCCCACGAAGAGGATGCTGTCGCCGCTGCGGACGGTCTCGCGCACGAACGCGAGCGCCGCGTCGAGCCGGCTGACGGTCTGCTCCAGATCGATGATGTGGACGCCGTTGCGCTCGCCGAAGATGTACTCGCGCATCTTCGGGTTCCAGCGCCGGGTCTGATGTCCGAAATGGACGCCAGCCTCGAGCAGCTGCCTCATGCTTGCTGCAGCCAAGGAAATGCCTCCGGTTCTTCCTCCGCTCGCCGTCGTCTCCATGGTCCACCTCCTGCGGCGCGCGGCCGAGCGAGGCACCGATGACCAGGGATGGGCGAACGTGTGTGATGGGTGATCGGGCCGGTTCAGGGCGCACGCCGCGGAATCGACCGGCGCGGAGTATACCACGCGCCGCCTCCGGCTCCCCACGAGCGAGGCCCGGTGAGCACCGTCCGCGGTACCGAAGTACCGCTGCCGCACCCGCTCGTACCTTGACCGCCGCTGACCGCCCCGTACGATCGCCAGCGTCATCCGGGCTGCGCAGCGGTCGCCCGGCGCGTCTCGATGTGAGGAGTGGAGGAGCGTATTGGGCACACGCGGACGGGGATTCGCGGCGGCGGCCGCCCTTGCTGTCGTCCTGGCCACCGGTCCCGGCATGCTCTCCCACGCCTCGGCGCACGACAGCGTCGTCGTCCGCCGCGGGGACACGCTCAGCGACCTCGCCGCGCGCAACGGTGTGAGCATCGCCGAGCTGGTGCGGCTCAACCACCTGCGCGACGCGAACCGGATCTACGTCGGACAGACGCTCCGCCTTCGGCCGGCGCCGCCTTCCCCGCCCGCCGCCAGTCCCCCGGCGACGGTCGTGGCGCGGCACCACCGTGTCGCCGCCGGCGAGACCCTGACCGCGATCGCGCGCCGCTACGGCACGACCATCGCCGCCATCGCCGCCGCAAACGGCATCGCCAACCCTTCCCGGATCCGCGCCGGCAGCGTGCTCTCGATCCCGGGCCACGCGGCGGCAGCATCCGCCAGGCCGTCCTCGGCGCCGCGCCCGGCGGCGCCGGCCGCGCCGGCTGCGCCGGTCGCCCGACATCACCGCGTGTCGAGCGGTGAGACGCTCACGTGGATCGCGCGTCGCTACGGCACCACCGTCGCGGCCATCGCGGCGGCGAACCGGATCGCGAACCCCTCGCACGTCCGGACGGGCACGCTGCTGCTGATTCCCGGCCGTGCGGCACCGGCAGCGCAGAGCACCGGCGCGCCGCGCATGTCGTCGTCGATGGCGACGCTCGTCGCGAAGCGCAGCGCCGTGCGCGCGATCATCGTGGCGGAGGCCCGCCGCTTCGGCGTGCCCGCACCCTTGGCGCTCGCGGTCGCCTGGCAGGAATCGGGCTGGCGGCAGGGGGTCACGAGCCACGCGGGCGCGGTCGGCGTGATGCAGCTGCTGCCCTCGACCGCCGAATGGGTCGGGTCGTCGATGCTCCATCAGCGCGTGGACATCCGCAACACGACCCACAACGTGCGCGCCGGCGTCCGGCTCCTGCGGCACTACCTCGACCGCTACCGCGGCAACACCGCGCTGGTGCTCGCCGCTTACTACCAGGGGCAGAGCGCGGTCGACCGCCACGGCATCTTCGCCGTCTCGCGGCCGTACGTCGCGTCGATCCTGGTCCTGGAGCGCCTCTTCGGCTGATCGCGGCCTGACCGGGCTCACCACGCATCCACGGCGCGGTGGTGCTCGAAGTGCCACGCGTCAGGGTGCGCCGGGCGCACCGCGACCAGGTCGACCCGCAGCCCGCGGTGCGGCAGCGGCGACGCATCGGCAAATGCGGCGAGGGCGAGGCGAACGCGCGCGATGTGGCGCGCATCGACGCTCTCCAGGGCAGATCCGGCGCGGACGGTGCGCCGAGCCCGCACTTCCACGCCAACCAGGAAGCGCGTCGGATCCAGGCAGACGAGGTCGACCTCGCCGCTCGCCGCGCGCCAGCGTCGGGCCACCACGCGCCATCCCCGCCGCTCGAGCCAGGCGGCGGTCGCGCCCTCGGCCCGCAGGCCGAGCCGGTGACGAGGATCGGTCATGACAGCTCCGTCTCGTGGGAGGCGAGCCGGAGGCTCCGGTTCAGCCGGGATCGATCTCCTCGAGATCGAGGCCGTCGGCCTCGACGATCTGCTCGAGCAGCATGTCCAGCGAGAGCTGCTCGCCGGCCAGCAGCGTGCGGATCGGCGCGAAGCTGCGCCGGTGCCAGGCACACGGCCCGTCCGAGATCAGGGCGTCGTAGTGACGGCGCGTTCCGTAGCCCTTGTTGCGGGCGAAGCCATAGGCGGGATACCGGTCGTCGAGCTCGTCGCAGATGCGGTCTCGCGTCACCTTGGCCACGATCGACGCGGCCGCGATCGAGGCCGAGATGGCGTCGCCATCGATGATTGCGCGCTGCGGCAGGTCGACGTCACGCAGCGTCAGCGCGTCGATCACCAGGTGGTCCGGCCGATGCGCCATGCGGCCGATCGCCTGTGACATGGCGAGCTTGGTCGCCTGCAGGATGTTGATCGCATCGATCACGTCGACCTCGATGCAGCCGACGCCGACGTCCTCGGCCCGATCGAGGATCAGCGTGTAGAGCGCCTCGCGCCTGGCGCGCGAGAGCACCTTCGAGTCGCGCAGGCCACGGATGCGGTGACGCTGCGGAAGCACGACCGCGGCGGCAACCACAGGACCGGCGAGCGAACCGCGGCCGACCTCGTCCAGGCCGGCGATGCGAAGGAAGCCCGCGGCCCGCAGCTCGCGCTCGTGGCGCATGTGCGCGTCGCGCGGCCGTCGTGCAGCCGGTCGCCGCGAGCGGGCCCGCAGCGCGCCGGGGATCACCGGATCAGCGGCCGGGGCGTCGCTCGCGGAGCGTGGCGGACTTGCCGACGCGGTCGCGGAGGAAAAAGAGCTGTGCTCGACGCGTGACGCCGTGACGGACCACCTCGATCTTGTCGACGCGCGGCGCGTGCACCATGAAGGTGCGCTCCACGCCGACGCCGCTCGCGATTCGGCGCACCGTGATCGACCGGTTGAGGCCACCGTTCCGCATTCGCATCACGGTGCCCTCGAAGACCTGGATCCGTTCCCGGCTGCCTTCGACCACCTTGACCGATACGCGCACCGTGTCGCCCGGGGCGATCTCCGGCACATCGGCCCGGAGCTGCTCGCGGTCGAGCTCCTGGATGGCGTTCATGGTAGGGAACCTCATTTACCGCGGCCGTACCGGCCGCTTACCGATGGCGGTCGCACGCGGACTGCGTGCCGACGTGACATGAGAAACGCGACCGGGGCCGGTCGCGACGCAGCGGAGTATAGCAATCCGGCACCGACCGCGGCAAACGATCAGTCCTCGGCACCCTCGCCACCGCCGCGCAGCTCAGCGAGCATCTCGCGCTGCTCGTCGTCCAGCATGGCCGTGTCGAGCAGCTCCGGCCGACGTTCGAGGGTGCGGCGCAGCGCCTCGCGCCGCCGCCAGCGGTCGACCTCGCCGTGGTTGCCCGACCTGAGGATCGCCGGCACGCCCATGTCACGGAACGATTCGGGACGCGTGTACTGCGGATGCTCCAGCAGCCCGGCCGAGAACGAATCGTGCTCGCTCGACTCGGGGTCGATGACGCCGGGCACCAGGCGGCTCACCGCGTCGATGAGGACAAGCGCGGGAAGCTCGCCGCCGGTCAGGACGTAGTCTCCGATGCTCACCTCGCGGTCGGCGAGGGCTCGAGCACGCTCGTCGATCCCCTCGTAGCGGCCGCACACCACCGCGATCCAGGGCAGCCTCGCGAGCTCGCGGGCGAGCGCGTCGTCGAGCAGCTCGCCCGCCGGGTCGGTGAAGATGACGTGCGCGCCCGCCGAGCGCAACGGCTCGACCGCGGCGTACAGCGGCTCGGGACGCATCACCATTCCCGCTCCCCCGCCGTACGGGTAGTCGTCCACCGACCGATGGCGGCCGAGGCCCTGGTCGCGAAGGTCGTGCACCTCGAACTGCACCACGCCACGCTCTGCCGCGCGGCCGATGATCGACGTCGCCAGCGGGGCCTGGAACAGCTCGGGGAAGATGGTCACCACGTCCCAGCGCAACGCGGGTGCCGACGCCGGCGGTTCAGACATCCTCGACCCGATAGTCCACCACGATCGTCCCGGCGGCCAGGTCGATCTCGCGCACGACCGAACGCAGGGCCGGGACGAGCAGCTCGCGCTCCCCCTCGATGCGATAGACCTCGTTCTCCCCCGCACGGAACACCTCCGCCACGCGGCCGAGGTCGCGGCCGTGGAGGTCGAGCACGCGCAGTCCCTCCAGCTGGTGCCAGAAGTAGGTGCCCTCCGGCAGCGCGCGCGGCGGCACCTCCAGATAGCGCCCGCGCAGCTCCTCGGCGGCCTCGCGCGTGTCGATACCGGACAGGCGCAGCACCGGGATCCGCCCGCCCAGCTGCAGCTCCAGGACGGCCCGCGGACGATCCTCTCCCTCCAGGAAGACCTCCTCGCCCGTGGCGAGGCGCTCCGGCCAGTCGGTCAGCAGCTCGACGCGCAGGCCTCCGTCGAGCCCCTTGGCTCCGGTGACGCGAGCCGCGGCGACGCGATCAGTCGTTGGCCACGATCTCCAGCTCGACCCTGCGACCGTCGTGGGCGCCGGTGACGCGCAGGAGGCTGCGGATGGCGTTCGCGATGCGGCCGTCGCGGCCGATGACGCGGCCCATGTCGGCCTCATCCACGCTCAGCGTCAGGACCACGTCGTCGTCCGATTCCTCGACGTCGATGCCGACCGCCTCCGGATTGTCGACGAGAGCGCGCGCGATGTAGTCGAGCAGCTCCTTCACGCCGGCGCCTGCGTATCGGCTGCCTTGCGACGTCGCGCCTTCGGCTTCGGGGCGGCGGCGGCCGCGTCCTCGGCCGGGGCGGCGGCCTGGGCCGCTGACTGGCGCATCAGCTTGGCCACCGTTTCCGACGGCTGCGCCCCCTTGGCAATCCATGCCTTCACCTTCGCGTCGTCGAGCTGCACGGTGGCCGGATCGGTGAGCGGGTTATAGAAGCCGAGGATCTCGAGCGCGCGACCGTCTCGCGGCTTGCGGCTGTCGATGGCCACGACCCGGTACGACGGGCGCTTGGTGGCGCCCACGCGGGTCAATCGGATGCGTACTGACAAGTGCGTTCTACCTCTCTGTGTGGGGCGGTCATTCGATCGTCGCGACCGCGTGAAATTCGAATCGGTTGTCGTGCGCCGGCGCCGTGATGGCCACCCCGGTCACGTGCGAGAGCATATCGCGGCCTTCCGCGGACAGTCCGAGCGCCTGGGCGACGGTACCCGACATCGCCGCAACGCTGACGAACGCCTCGTTACCGGCACGTGCTCCGGCAGCGTCGAACGCCGCGCGGTAGGCGCGGGACGTGGCCAGTGACGATCCCTGCTCGTGCGCGGTCAGCGCTGCGGCGACATCGTCGGGATCGAGCGCGAGGATCACCACGCCCTGGTCCATGGCCCACGAGACCTCGCCGACCTGCGGCACCTGCAGGCTGGTGACGGTGGCGCCGGCCACGGTGGTGGTCCGTTCGCTCGCACCGCGCGAGACGAGGGCGTCGTGCATCCGCTTCAGGGCGGCGCTGGCTGCCTCCGGGTCGGTAGGACGCAGCAGCAGCTGGCCGTGCGGCGACGCACCGCTCGCGTCCGTCAGCGCCACAGCAGCCTCGCGGTCGAGGAGTGGCAGCAGGTCCTCATCGACGTTGATTCCCAGCCCCAGGGCGGTCACCGCTCGGATCTGCGTCAGGGCGGTTGCGACATCCTGCGTGCCGCTCTGCTGGCCGAGGGCAGCCTCGGCGCGCTGCAGCGTCTGGCGCAGACCGAACACGACGACCTCCGCCTGGGTGGTCGCCGGCATCCAGCTGGTGAGACTGGACGGCTCGCCCGCCAGCGCGAAGCCAGCGCGCATTGACGCGTCCGCCACGGCCTGGTCGAACGGGGCCTTGCCGATGACGTGCAGCCCCTCCGATTCCGCGACCACCGCCAGCCCGAGGGTCGAGAACCCGGCCAGGCCGGGTCCCACTCCGGGCGGCTGAGACGATTGCGCCGACATCTCGGCGACATTCACGAACGCGCTGGCAAGGTGGTCCGCCGGGAGATCCTGCATGGCCGTTGTGAAGGCCCTCTCGCGGCCGAGCGAGGCGACCGCGCCGTCGCGGGCGTCCAGCGCGCGCTTCACCGTCTCGGCATCGCTGGCGATCAGCGCGAAGCGGTCGTCACTGAGCACGGCATAGGCGAGGCGATCGCCGGCGCGGATGTGAGCGCCGCGGTACGCCTCGTCCGACGGCGTGCCGCCTGCCAGCCGCGCGAGCGCGTCCGACGCCGCCGCGGCATCCCGGGTCGCGGCGACCACAAGCGTTCGCGCCTGCTGATCCGTGCCCGCTGCCGGCTGTACCGCCATGGCCAGCTGATCCCCCAGCCACGGCTTCAGGTCGGAGCGGTAGTCAAGTCCGCTGCCCGACAGGAGCTGCTGCACGACCTCGTCGATCTTCGCGTCGATGGTGGCCTGGTCCCCGAAGCCGGGCAGGCGACCCAGCAGGCGCTGAAGGTTCATCTTCTGGCCCGTCGACGGCTGCAGAAAGACGTTCACGTACGCCGGCATGGAGGCGGGCACCATGCTCGCCGCGCGGTCGGCAGAGACGCTGAACAGGACCAGGTAGCCGGCGACGATGGCGCCCCCGACCAGGGTCAGCAGCGTGGTGAGGGCGATGACGAGGCGATGCATCGGTCAGCGCCCGAGCAGCCCGCGAAGGCCGCCGACGCTCGGCAGGCGGCCGCCGCCCAGCTGCTTCATGAGCCGCTGCATCTCGGTGAACTGCTTCAGCAGCCGGTTGACGTCGGCGGTGCTGGTACCGCTGCCGAGCGCGATCCGCCGGCGCCGGCTGGCCTTGATGATCTCCGGCCGCCGCCGCTCGGCCGGCGTCATGGAGTCGATGATCGCCTCGATGCGCGCGAGCTGGCCCTCGTCGACCGCCTGCTGCGCGGCGCCTGCGATCTGCGACGCCCCAGGGATCATCTGCAGGACCTGGCCGATCGGTCCCATCTTCTTGACCTGCTGGAGCTGGCTCTTGAAGTCCTCCAGGGTGAAGCGCGCCTGCATCATCCGCTCGGCGGCTCGCTCGGCCTCCGCCTGGTCGATGTTCTCCTGCGCGCGCTCGACGAGCGACAGGATGTCGCCCATGCCCAGGATGCGCTGCGCCAGGCGGTCGGGGTGGAACGGCTCGAGGCCATCGGTCCGCTCGCCGGTGCCGATGTACGAGATTGGCAGCCCGGTCGTCTGCCTGATCGACAGTGCCGCGCCGCCGCGTGCATCGCCGTCCATCTTGGTCAGGACGAGGCCGGTGACCGGCAGCCTGGCGTGGAACGCCTCGGCCACCTTGACCGCTTCCTGGCCGGTCATGGCGTCCACCACCAGCAGCGTCTCGGCGGGAGTGAGAGCGCCAGCCATCCGCACCAGCTCGTCCATCATCGGCTCGTCGACGTGCAGGCGGCCCGCGGTGTCCACCAGGACGAGGTCCATGCCGCGCTGCCGCGCGACCTCCAGGCCGCTGCGCGCGACTTCCAGCGCGGGCGTGCCGACAGGCCTGCTGTGGACCTCGATGCCGGTCTGATCGCCGAGCTGCACCAGCTGATCGACGGCGGCCGGTCGGTAGACGTCGGCTCCCACGAGGAGCGGGCGGCGCCCCTCCTTCCGCAGCCGAACCGCCAGCTTGGCGCCGGTCGTCGTCTTCCCGGAGCCCTGCAGCCCGACCAGCATGATGACCGATGGATTGGCGGACAGATCGAGCACGTGGCGCTGCCCGCCCAGGACCGCGACGAGCTCGTCATGCACGAGCTTGACGATCTGCTGCCCGGGATTCACGCCGCTCAGCACGTCGGTCCCGAGCGCCCGCTCCCGCACGTGGACCACGAACTCCCTGACGACCTTGAAGTTCACGTCCGCCTCGAGCAGGGCGAGCCGGATCTCGCGAAGCGCGACGTCGAGGTCTGCCTCGGTGATCTTGGCCTTGCCGCGGAGGCGCTGGGTGACGTGCTGCAGGCGCGCCGAGAGGGATTCGAACATGTGGTTACCGCTGCGGTGAGGTGGCGAGCGTGCTGGCCCGCTGAATGGCGAGACCCGCGACAGGCGCGAGGCGGCTGCCCATGCTACTACCCCGCCTCAGCGCGCGGCAACGCCACCACGGATCCGCCTACGGTTCGAAGAGCCACTCGACGTAGGCCGCCGGGTCGAACGGGGCGAGGGATTCGAGGTCCTCGCCGATGCCTGCGAACAGGATCGGCACGTTGAGGCGCTCCGACACCGCGAGCGCGATGCCGCCCTTCGCGCTGCCGTCGAGCTTGGTCAGCACGATCCCGGTGACGCCGGCCTCGCGACTGAATCCCTCGGCCTGGGCGAGGCCGTTCTGGCCCGTCGTGGCGTCGAGCACGAGCAGGACGTGGCGCGGCTGGTCGGGCAGGCGCCGCTCGATGACGCGCCGAATCTTGCCGAGCTCGGCCATCAGCTGCACCTTGTTCTGCAGGCGCCCGGCGGTATCGATCAGGACGGCGTCGAGGCCGCGCGACTGGGCTGCGCTGACGGCGTCGAAGGCGACGGCTCCGGGGTCCGCACCGGCCCGCTGAGCGACGACGGGCACGCCGATCCGGTCGCCCCAGACGCGCAGCTGCTCGATGGCCGCCGCCCGAAACGTGTCGCCGGCCGCGAGCACGACGGTCCTGCCTTCTCGCGTCAGGCGTGCGGCCAGCTTCGCCATGCTGGTGGTCTTGCCGCTGCCGTTGACGCCGACGAACAGCACGACCGATGGCGTTGGGCCGAGCTCGAAGCGGCCGGAGCCGGCCCGCTCGAGCCGCTCGCGGACTTCGTCCCCCAGCGCGCGCCGGATGTCCCCACCCGACCGCGAGAGCCTCGAGCGCGTGGCATCGATCAGCTCCATGGTGGTGCCGGCGCCGACGTCGGCGGCGATCAGCGCCTCCTCCACCTCGTCCCACGTCGCGGCGCTGGCGCTGCCCCCGCCGAGGATGGACCGCAGCCGAGCGCCGAGGCCCGACGGGCGGCGCCCGAACATCAGACGGCGGCCTCGACCGGGATGTCGGCCAGGCGCAGCGACAGGACGCGGCTGACGGCCGCATCGGTCATGGTCACGCCGTAGATCGTGTCGGCGATCTCCATGGTGGCGCGGTTGTGGGTGATGACCACGAAGTCGATGGATCTGCTCAGGCGGCGCAGCGCCTCGGCGAAACGGCCGATGTTCGCCTCGTCAAGCGCGGCGTCCACCTCGTCGAGGATGCAGAAGGGGACGGGGTTGACGGTCAGCATGGCGAACAGCAGCGCCACCCCGGCCAGCGCGCGCTCTCCCCCCGACAGCATCGCCAGCCGCTGCAGCCGCTTGCCGGGCGGACGGACGGCGATCTCGATGCCACCGGGCGCCTCGCCGTCCACGCCGTCGCTCATCTGCAGCGAGGCCGATCCGCCGGCGAACAGCAGCTGGCAGTACTCGTCGAAGCGCTCGCCGATGGCGGAGAACGCCGCGTTGAAGCCCTGGCTGATCTCCGCGTCCAGCCGCGCGATGAGCTCCTCGGTGCTGCCGACGGCCGCGCGAACGTCCTCGTCCTGCGAGGTGAGCTCTTCGAGCCGCGAGGAGAGCTCGGCATGCTCCTCGATCGCGAACGGGTTGACCGAGCCGATCTGCGCCAGGGTGCGACGAACCCGCCGCAGCTCGGCCTCGAGCGTGTCGTCGTCCAGCGACGCGATCTCCTCCTCCAGGTCCGGGACGGGCTCCGGCTCGACCTCGGTCTCGGGATCGCCGAGTGCCTCGCGCAACCCCTCCAGCGCCAGCTCGCGCTCACGCGCCAGCGAGGTCAGCAGCTCGGTCCGGCGGGAGACCTCGATCGCCGCCTGCTGCGCGGCGCGCTCCAGCTCGGCGAGCTGTGCCGCTGCCGTCGCGCCGCCGCGCTCGATGTCGAGCAGCTCGCGTCGCAGGCGTTCCCGTTCCGCGTCAGCCACCGCGCGCGCGGTGGCCGCATCGCGATCCGCGGCGGTGGCCGCCAAGACCGCGTCCTCCGCGCCGTGGCGCTCGACACTCAATCGCTCGACCTCCGCCGCAAGAGCGGGAGCGGCCGCGTCGAGCTGCGCCAGTCGCGCCTCCGCGAGCGCCTGCGCGCGGCGGGCTCCGACACTCCGTGCCTCGGCGGCCTGCGCGGCGTCACGCGCGACCCGCCAGGCGTCGCGCGCAGCGTCACGCACGGTGGCGCGCTCGTCTCGAGCAGCCCTCGCAGCGGCGACCCTGGCCGCAAGCCGATCCAGCTGGGCGTCACTGCCCGTCTCGTGCGGCAGGTCGTCGAAGGTCATCGCGTCGAGCTCGGCGCGCAGGGAGCGGATCTCGCGCTCGACCCGCGCGCGACCCGCCGCCGCCGTTTCGGAATCGGAACGGGATCGTCGCTCGTCTCGGTCCGCCGTTTCGTAAGCCGCCTGGGCGCGCTCGAGTTCGGCACGAGCGCGGTCGCGTTCCGCATCGGCCGCAGCAGAGGCGGCCTGAGCAGCGCGCAGGTCGCGCTCGGCGGCGGCCAGCAGCTCGCCGAGCTCACGAGCGCGACGGTGTCGCCGCGCGGTCGCGCCACCGGGCGCCTCGCCGCGACCGCGGATGGTCAGCACGCCGCGCGCATCCGCCACGTCGCCGGCCGGGGTGACTGCGCTCCAGCCGATGGGAAGCTGCCGCCAGCCGCGCCGCAGGGCAGCCAGGTCCGGGGCGACCACGGCCCTGCGGAAGAGCAGCGGCAGATCGGTGGCGCCGAGCCAGTCGGAGAGGGTCCGGCCGGCGCCCACCGCCGCCAAGGCGTCCGCGCGTTGCGCCTCGATCTCGCCGTCCGACGCGGCCGCCAGCAGCCGGACCGCGCCGCGCGCGTGGGCGGGCTCGAGCTCGTCGGCGCGGTCACGCCACAGCAGCGCGTCCGCCAGCTCGCCGCCGACCAGCGCCTCGATGGCCGGCCAGGCCTCCTCGGGCGCGTCGATCTCGTCCAGGAGCGCCCTCCAGCCCCGCTCGAGCAGCAGCGCCCCGAGCCGCTCCCCGTCGGCAGGGGCGCCGCTCGCCTCCAGTTCGGCCCGCGTTGCGGCGACCCGGTGCGCGAGCTCGGCGTCCGCCCGGCGAGCGGCATCGGCGGCGGCTTCGGCATGCGATGCCGCCACCCGCGCCTCGTCGAGGCGGCCCCGCGCTACCGCGGCCGATTCCGCCCTCGCCGCCGCGACCTGGGACGCCGACGCGGAGCGGGCGTGCGCCTCCTCGAGCGCCGTCGTGGCCGTCTGCAGCTCCGTCTCGATTCGCTCGCGACGCGCCTGAGCGGCCGCCAGGCGCTCCGCGCGACGCGCCACCTCCGCCAGACGCTCGGCGTCCGCGCGGCGTGCCGCTGCCAGCGCGTCCTCGGCCCCCAGAAGCTCCGCGTCCGCGGCGGCGAGTGCCGAGATCGCCGACTGCCACGCTGCCTCGGCGTCGCGTGACGCGGCGAGCAGGTCGCCGACCGCGGTGTCGCCGGGGATGTCGACGCTCGCCGCATCGACCACCGCAACGCGATCCCGCTCGGCTTGCTCCACGGCGCGCACGGCGTCGGCATGGCGCGCGGCCACTGCCTCCAGGCGTCCCTCGGCGCGGATCAGCGCCTCGCGGGTCGCTTCGCGCCGCTCGCCCGCCGCTCGGGCGGCGGCCTCGGATGCCCAGTAGCGGTCCTCCGCGGCGGCTTCTGCGGCCCGCGCCGCGCTCTGTCGCTGTCTGAGTGCCTCAAGGGCGGCATCCGCCGCCGCCGCGGAACGCCGCGCCTCGCCCAGGGCGGCGCGCGCCGCCTGCTCTCGACGGTGATGCGAGGCGAGGACCATCGATCGGGCGCGTGCGCGCAGCGCGTCGTGCTCCTGCTGATGCTGTGCCTGCGCGGCAAGCCGGCGCACCTGGGGCTTCAGCTCCGCCACAAGGTCGTTGATGCGGGTCAGGTTGTCGCGTGCCTTCGCCAGCCGCGCCAGGGCCTCGTTCTTCCGCACCTGCAGGTTCTTCACGCCGGCCGCCTCCTCGAACAGCTGCCGCCGCTCTTCCGGCCGCAGCGAGAGCGCCGCGTCCACCGTCCCCTGACCCACCACCACGAGCTCGTTCGCACCCAGGCGTCCGGCGGCCAGCAGCTCGACCACGTCGCGCAGACGGGCGCGCGCGCCGTTGATGAGGTACTCGCTGTCCCCGCTGCGGTAGGCGCGGCGCCCGATGCTGACCTCGCTGAAGTCGATGGGCAGCCATCCGTCGGCGTTGTCCAGCGTCAGCACCGCTTCCGCCATGCCGTGCGGCCGCCGCTGCTGCGAGCCGCCGAAGATGACGTCATCGGCCTTGCGCGTGCGAAGCGAGCGGTTCGACTGTTCCCCGAGGACCCAGCGGACCGCATCGGCCATGTTGCTCTTGCCGCTGCCGTTCGGACCGATCACGGCGTTCACGCCGGGCTCGAACACGAAACGGGTCGGGTCGGCGAAGGTCTTGAAGCCCTGCAGTCGCAGCTCGCGCAGGCGGCTCACGAGGAAGCCCGTGGCGCTTCGAGCTCCAGGCGCGCGAGCGCGGCGGCGGCCGCCCGCTCCTCCGCCCTGTGGCGGCTCGATCCTTCACCCTGGGCCAGCTGCGCACCGTCGAGCACGGCCGCGACGATGAACGTCTGCTCATGCGGCGGACCGGAGGTGCCGATCAGCTCGTATCGCGGCTTGGTGTGCCGATGTCGCTGCGTCCACTCCTGCAATCGGCTCTTCGCCGACTTTGGCGGACCTCCCTCTTCGCCCGGCGGCTCGAGGCGCGCGGCGAAGAGCGGACGCAGCCAGGCACGCGTCGCCTCGAGTCCCTCGCTCAGGAAGATGGACCCCGCCACGGCCTCGAAGGTCGCGGCGAGCAGCGACGGTCGCGTGGCACCGCCGGCCTCGGCCTCGCCCCTGCCCAGCAGGAGGTACCGATCCAGGCCGAGCTCGAGGGCGAGCGAGGCGAGCGCGTCGCGGTTCACCAGCGCCGCGCGGCGGGCGGTGAGGAAGCCTTCGTCCTCGTCGGGATAGCGCTCGAACAGCAGGCGGCTCACCACCAGCCCCACCACGGCGTCGCCGAGGAACTCGAGGCGCTCGTTGTGACCGGGTACGGCCTCGGGATTCTCGTTGAAGAAGGAGCTGTGGACGAACGCCTGGCGGATGACGGACGCGTCACGCAGGGCGATGCCGAGGCGTTCTCCGAGGTCGTCGATGGCCGGGCGGGACATCGGCGACGGCTACTGCTGGTGCTCCTCGATGTACTCGACGGCGTCGGAGACCTTCTGGATGCGCTCGGCATCCTCGTCCGAGATCTCCATCCCGAACTCTTCCTCGAGGCTCATGATGAGCTCGACCAGGTCAAGCGAGTCGGCATTGAGATCCTCGACGAACGAGGCCTGGGGCGTGACCTCCTCCTCGTCCACGCCGAGCTGCTCGACGATGATCTTCTTGAGCCGGTCGTACGTCGTACCGTCGGTCACCGTTTCACCGTCCTCCACCACCCGATCTAGAAAGGCTGCCCAAGACGCCGTTCACGAGGCGTCGTGCGGCGTCTCCGGCGTAGATCCGGGCGAGGGAAACGGCGTCATCAATCGCCTCCCCGCTCGGGGTCGCGGCGGAGTATAGCACCTCCCAGATCGCGCTCCGCAGGATCGTACGCTCCACTCTGCCCAACTCCGATACGGGGATCGCGGGCGCCAGCTCGGCGATGTGACGGTCGATCTCGTCGCGATGCTCAACCACCCCGCTCACGATTCGGCGAGCGTGATCGGCCACCTCTGGACCGATGCTGCGCTCCTCCGCCATTCGGTCCATCGCGCGCTCGGCAGCGGTCGGCTTGAACTCCCCCTCGAACAGCGCCATGAGGGCCAGACGGCGCGCCCGATGACCCGGATCGGTCGACACGACGCGATGCGCGGCGGCCGCCCGGCTCATGCGTCGCTCTTCGCGGCAGTCGCGATCGTCGCCGTGCCGGCGACCGAGTCACCCGGACGCAGCGCGGGGTGAAGACGGCTCCACTCGGCGATCACCTCGGGCAGGTGCGCCGCGGCGGCCTCCGAGGCGACCCGCATGGCGTGCTCGACCATGCGCGCCTTGGCGCGCCCGTGGGTGACGATGCTCACCCCGCGCACGCCGAGCAACGGCGAGCCGCCGTACTTCTCGTAGTCGAAGCGCGCCTTCATCCGCTCGAAGCCCGGCTTGAGGGCCAGGAGGGCCAGCGGGGCGACCACGCCCTGCTGCAGGTCCGCCCGCAGCGCGCGGAAGATGTAGCCGGTCAGCCCCTCGAACAGCTTGATGACCACGTTGCCGACGAAGCCGTCGCACACCACGACGTCGGCGGCATGACCGATCATCTCGTGCGCCTCGACGTTCCCCACGAAGTTGAGGTCGGTCGCCCGCAGCAGCGCGTTCGCCTCGCGGCTCAGCGCATCGCCCTTCTCTGGCTCCTCGCCGATGTTCAGCAGCGCGACGCGAGGACGCGGCACGTGGAGCACTCGCTCGGCGAAGATGGCGCCCATGGCCGCGAACTGGACCAGGTTCGAGGCGTCCGAGTCCACGTTGGCGCCCACGTCGAGCAGCATGATCGGGCCGCTGGCGGTGACCATGTGAGCCGGCAGCGCGGGGCGCTCGATGCCCTCGATGCGGCCGAGGCGCAGGATCGCCGCCGCCATCTGCGCGCCGGTCGACCCGGCGGAGACGACGGCGTCGGCCTCACCGTTGCGAACGAGATCGGTGGCGACCCGGATCGAGGCGCGGCGCTTGGTGCGAAGCGCCGTGGCCGGCGCCTCGTTCATCTCGATCACCTCCGGCGCGTCGACGAAGCGGACGCTGGCCGGGTGCCCGTGGCCGTATTCGGCGATCTCGCGCTCGATGCGCGGCACGTCGCCGACGAGAATCACCTCGTCGGCGTGAGAGGCCGCGTAGTTCACCGCGCCGCGGACGACCTCGCGGGGAGCATGGTCCCCGCCCATCGCATCGACCGCGATGCGCATCAGGCCGCGGAGGTCAGCTCTGCGCCTCGGTCGCCGAGGCCGACTCGATGGCGACCGCCTCGCGGCCATCGTAGTAGCCGCAGGTGGGGCAGACGTGATGCGCGCGCTTCAGCTCGTGGCAGTGGTCGCACTCGACGAGCGCAGGCGCGCTGATGGCGAGGTGCGCGCGTCGCTCGCCCTGGCGCGCCTTCGATACTTTTCGCTTGGGAACGCCCACGCGTGACTCCTTGACAAAACGTTCGACGGGACGCCGCAGTATACCCGCACACCGATCGAGCGACCAGAGAGGCCGTTGATCTCAGCCGGGCGGAACGTCGTCGAGCAGCCGGGCCAAAGCCGCCAGGCGCGGATCGACCTCGTCGGGCCCGTGGTCGTGCGGTCCGCCCGACAGGCTCGCGCCGCACTGCACGCACAGCCCCGGGCAGTCGGGGCGACAGAGCGGATGCATCGGCTCGGTGAGCAGGAGCTCCTCGCGCAGGATCGGATCGAGGTCGATCTCGTGGTGATCGTCGATGCGCAGCACCTCCTCGCCCTCCGCCGGCTCGGGCGCAGGTGCCCCGCTGGTGTCGACGCTGGGAACGAACTCCTCGCTGATCGGAACCGTCACGTCATCGACGTAGGGATCGAGACAGCGGGCACACGTCCGCCGCAGCGACGCGCTCGCCTGGCCGCGGGCGAGGACGCCGCGGTTGGTGCGCTGCAGGCGCAGGTCCACGCTCACCGGTCCCGCCAGCTCGAGGTCCGGACCGAGGTTGAGGTAGTGGTCGCGAAGGTGGTGGTCCCGATAGGCGCCGGGCGGCTGCTGCAGCAGCCCCGCCACGTTGAAGGAGGTCACGAGCGCTGGGCAGGTTCCGCTCGTTCAGGGTCGAACGAAAGTGGGGGCCGTTCGCCGTCGGGTGACGCGTCGACCATGCGATGGCGCTCGTCGAGCATGTCGATCCCTCGCTTGATGCTGGTGAGGGCCTTGATGCACTCGCCCTCGAGCCTGATCAGCACACCGGCGGCATATTCGTCGGCACCGCGCCGCACCTCGGCCGCGTCGTCGTTCGCCGCGTCGAGGATCTCGCGAGCGCGCTGCTCGGCCATCCGCACCAGCTCCCGCTCCTCGAGCATCTGCGCGGCCTGCTCCTGGGCGCGGGCGACGATCGCTCCGGCCTCGTCCTGGGCGCGCTCGGTGATGCGTCCCGCCTCCTCGGTGACCCGCTTGGCCTGCCGAACCTCCTCGGGAACGGAGACGCGCAGCTGGTCCACCAGCTCGAGGACGCCGGCCTGATCGACCACGACGTTGTTGGTGAGCGGCAGCTTCTTTCCGTTCGCCACGAGCGACTCGAGACGTTCGATCAGGAAGATGATGTCCGTGAGCGTGCCCTCCGCGTCGCTGCCGAGCGTGGATGGCAGATTATAGACTCCGCCGGGCGCGGCCCTACTCGCGGGTGCGCAGCGCCTCGGCGACCGGCGGCGGGACCATCCCGGACACGTCGCCACCGAACTGCGCGACCTCCTTGGCCAGCGTGGACGACAGGTAGCCGAACTCGAGCGCGCTCATCAGGAAGGCGGTGTCGACGGACGGTTCGAGCTTGCGGTTGGTGTGCGCCATCTGCAGCTCCGCCTCGAAATCGCTCACGGCGCGCAGCCCGCGAACGATGAACGCCGCCCCGTGGCGTCGGGCGAAGTGCACCGTCAGGCCGTCGAAGGCCTCGACCAGTACGTTCTGGTCGAAATCGGCGACCGATGCGCGGATCAGCGCCACGCGGCGATCGATGTCGAACACCGGTCGCTTCTTGGGGTTGTTCAGGACGCCGATCACGAGCCGGTCGAAGAGGCTGGCGGCGCGGCGCGCGACATCGAGGTGGGCGTTGGTCATCGGATCGAACGACCCCGGGAAGACCGCGATGCGGGTCATGGCTCAGGTGCTCCATCGGTCTCGAGGAAGGTCAGCGCCGTCTCGCCGAAGCGACGCGTGCGCCAGGCATGCAGGGGGGCCACAACCGGCAGCTCCGTTCGCCAGAAGTGCTTCACGACGACGGTCGCGCCGGGAACCAGGTGCGGCAGCAGTCGCTCGAGCGGCGCGAGGATAGCATGCGTGGCATACGGCGGATCGAGGAAGGCGAGGTCGTACCGATCCAGGCGCCCGCCCTCCAGGACGCGCAGGACGTCTCCACTCTCCACGGCCGATCGTGCCGTCAGGCTCGTCCGCTGCAGGTTGGCGCGCAGCGCGACCAGGGCGGCATGGTCGCGTTCGACGAATGTCGCGCGCTCCGCGCCGCGGGACAGCGCCTCGATCCCGATCGCGCCGCTGCCGGCGTACAGGTCGATGACCGCCGCGCCCGGGACCCGCTCGGCCAGGATCCCGAACAGCGTCTCCTTGACGCGGTCGCTGATCGGTCGCGTCGCGTCACCGCGGGGCGCGACGAGGGCAAGTCCACGCGCCGAGCCGGCGATGACCCGCATCAGGCGGCGTCCCCCTCCTCCTCGAGCGGCGCGAAATCCTGGCGCAGGCGGGCCAGCGCGGGCCGTGCCGCGAGGTCGGGATCGGCCGCCACCAGGCCGTCGGCCAGGAGGCGAGCCCGCTCTGCGAGCGCCAGGTGCCGCGGCTCGAACAGCGAGGCGACGCGAAGCGGCGGCAGCCCCGACTGTCGCGTGCCGAGCACGTTGCCCGCGCCGCGCAGCCGCAGATCGGCCTCTGCGATGGCGAACCCGTCGGACGACGACTGCAGGACGCGCAGGCGCTCGCGAGCGACGTCGTCGACGGCGTCCGAGAGCAGGATGCAGAAGGACCGATGCGGGCCGCGGCCGATGCGACCGCGCAGCTGATGGAGCTGCGCGAGCCCGAACCGCTCGGCGTCCTCGACGAGCATCACCGACGCGTTCGGAACGTCGATCCCGACCTCGACCACCGTCGTCGCCACCAGGACGTCGATCTCGCCCGCGGCGAACGCCTGCATGGTCGCGTCTCGCGGAGCGGCCTTCTGCTGGCCGTGGACGAGACCGATGCGCAGCTGCGGGAGGCTGGCGCGCAGTCGTTCCGCCTCGGCCTCGGCGGAGCTGACGGCGAGCGCCTCCGATTCGGTCACCAGCGGCACCACCACGAACGACTGGCGCCCCTCCGCCGCCTCGGCGGCGATGAACGCCTCGATCCGCTGCAGCGCGCTCCGATCGCGGATCTCGGTTCGAATCGGGTGCCGTCCCGGCGGCGAGTGGCGGATGGTGCTGATGCTCAGGTCGCCGTAGACGGTGAGGGCGAGCGTGCGCGGGATGGGTGTGGCGGTCAGCGCCAGGAGGTGCGGTTCCAGCGCCTCGCCCTTCGCCTGCAGCGTCGCGCGCTGCGCGACGCCGAAGCGGTGCTGCTCGTCGACGACGGCGAGGCCGAGCCGGCGGAAGGTCACCGCTTCGCTGATCACGGCGTGCGTCCCGATCACGACGTCGATCTCCCCCGCCTCGATCGCCCGATGCACCGCCCGCTTGGCGGCGAGCGGCATCGACCCGGACAGGAACTCGGCGCGCACGCCCAGGCGGTCGAGCAGCGGCTGCAGCCCTCCGTGGTGCTGGCGGGCCAGGATCTCGGTCGGCGCCATGAGCGCGCCCTGCCACCCGGCGCGCACGGTCGCCGCGAGGGCGACGGCCGCGACGGCGGTCTTGCCGCTGCCGACGTCACCCTGCAGCAGCCGGCGCATCGGCTGACGCCCGCGGAGATCGCCGACCACGTCGTCCACCGCGCTCCGCTGGTCCTCGGTCAGCTGGAACGGCAGCGCGTCGAGGATCTCCGCCAGCCCGGTCGCGGGGACGTCGATGCTCGGCCCGCGCTGCGTGGCGTGCGCGAACCTGGCCTGCGCCAGGGTCAGCTGCAGGGCGAGCAGCTCGTCGAACGCCAGCCGGTCGAGCGCGGGCCGCACGTCCGCGGCCTCCTCCGGGAAATGAGCCAGGCGCAGCGCCTCGTCCAGCGCCGGAAGCTCGCCGCGCTCCGCCGCGCTCAGCGGGTCGACGACGAGCGGCAGACAGCGCACCAGGATGCGCGCGAGGAGCTCGCGCACCCGCTTCTGCGTGATTCCGGCCGTGAGCGGGTAGACCGGCACCACGCGGCCGGTGTGGATCGACGCGGTGCCGGCCGGCGAGAAGTCCGGGCTGCTGAACTGCCGCTGCCAGCCGCGTTCGGTGACCTTGCCGCTGACGACGATCTCGTCGCCGGGGTGCAGCCGGCTCTCCACGAAGCGGCGGCCGAACCAGACGGCCTCTGCGCTGCCGCTGGCATCGGCCAGTACGGCGATGACGCGCTGCGGCCGCCGCCCGAATCCCTTCTCCACGCGAACCGATTCGACGCGGACGCGCGCCGACTGCTTCTCGTCTGGGATCAGCTCGTCCAGGGCGCGCAGCTCGCTGAAGTCGTCGTACCGAAACGGGAGGTAGAAGAGCGCCTGGCGGGGCGTCCGGATGCCCAGCCGTGCGAGCGCGGCGGCGTGCCGAGCCAGCTCCGGAATCGCCGTGCGGACCGGCGCGTCGAGCAGCTCCGCGCCGGCGATCACGACCCTCTCAAACCGGCTCGATGCCGCCCTCGCGCGCGTCCGGCAGCGCCGCGGGAACCGGATGCGTGACGCGGAAGACGGCCGCCGCCGCCATGGCCGCGATCACGCCGGCGGCGAGGTAGATCCAGATGCTCGTCAACGGGATGAGGCCGACCGCCACCACCCCCACCGCGACGGCTGGATTGAAGACGCCGCCCGACACGGGACCGACCGCGAATGCGCCGGCCGCCACGGTGAACCCGATGGCGAGGCCGTAGTACGAGTTGCCGCTCGTCTCCTCGGCGGTCGCGGCGCTGAGGACGACCCAGCACAGCACGAAGGTGAAGATCGTCTCCGCCACCAGGGCGTGCAGCGGGTCCGGCGTGCCGGCGGAGGGCGCGCGCTGCCCCTTCAGCAGCACGACGGCGCCGGTGGCCACCAGCGCGCCTACGACCTGCGCGGCCCAGTAACCGATCATCGACCTCGCCGTCATGCCCCCGCGCAGCAGCACCGCGAGGCTGACCGCAGGGTTGTAGTGCGCGCCGGAGACGTGCCCGCCCGCATAGACCGCGACCATCAGCGCGCTGCCGATGGCGAGCGGCGCGAGCACGCTGGCGCCCGGATCTACGACGGTCATGCCCACCGTGAAGACGAGGACGAAGGTGCCGATGAACTCAACGATCAGCTGTGCCATGCGTCCTCCTGCGGCGGCCCCCCGAATTGCACCGGCCGATCGTAGCGTGCTAGGATTGCCGCTGCTCCGGCGCCGCCGAACGCGCGCGCCGGTTCGTTCGTGAATGGAGACCCTCGGCATGGCACGTCAGTGCGATATCTGCGGCAAGAAGCCGATCACCGGCTGGAATCCGCAGTCGGTCGGCATGAACCGGAAGCGCGCGCTGCGCCGCTGGATCCCGAACCTGCAGCCGCTGATCGTCCAGCGCGACGGGCATCCCGTCAAGGTCAGCGCCTGCTCGCGCTGCCGGCGCACCGCCCAGAAGGTCTGACTCAGCGCGCGAGGTCGCGCTCCGAATCGAGCGTCAGCGTGAACGGCCCGTCGTTCACCAGCTCAACCGCCATCTCCGCGCCGAACCGCCCCGTTTCGACCTCGTGGCCCAGCGCGCGCAGGCGCGCGGCGAACCGCTCCACCAACGGCTCGGCGGACTCCGGCGCCGCGGCGCCGCCGAATCCGGGCCGCCGCCCGTGGCGCACGTCGGCGAGCAGGGTGAACTGGCTGATCACCAGGAAGGCGCCTCCCGCCTCGGCGATCGACCGATTGGTCCGTCCCTCCTCGTCCTCGAAGTAGCGCAGCCCGGCGACCTTCTGCGCCATCCGATCGACGACCTCCTCACCGTCGTCGCGGCCGATGCCGACCAGGACCACCGCGCCGCGTTCGATCGCTCCCAGCACCTCGCCCGAGGCGCGAACCTCTGCCCGGGCGACGCGCTGCAGGACGATCCGCACCTATGGCGATGGAGCGACGCTGGGCGAGGCCGAGCCGGGCACAGCGGGCAGCGAGGTCATCGGAGCGGACGCCTCTCCCGGGCGCGGCGGTCCCAGCGCCGATTCGGTGAAGCGCGCGCTCGCGTTCCAGATCATCCAGCCCCTGGCGTTGTTGTCGCGCAGCGCCTTCATCTCGGCCAGCACATCGGTCCTGGTGTACTTGCGGAACGAGCCGTAGCCGAAGTCCTGGATCCACGGGCGGATCACCATCGGCAGGCCCTTCGCCTCGCGGTTCATGATCTGCAGCGTGTCGTTGATCACGTCGTACGGATGGTCGTTCGGGATCGGAAAGCCGAAGACGCCGGGTCCGTAGTGGCTCGGGTAGACCATGGGGCAGAAGTAATCGACGTACGGCATGATCACCTCCGGGCGCTGGCCGATCCCCTGGTCGTCGGCTGCGATGAAGGCGACCGGAAACACGTCGGCACCCAGGAACGCGTGGGTGTGCGCCAGCCGATTCGAGACGAGGCGGAACAGGCGCCGGATCGCGGGCAGGCGGAATGACTGCGTGTTCGGCAGGTTCGTGTCGGCCAGGTCGTACGGGCCGTCGCTGAAGAAGCGGACGTAGTCGAGCTGCACCTCGTCGAACCCCTTGTCGGCGAGGTCGCCGGCCAGGGCCGCCACGTACTCGGCCACGCCCGGCTCGAAGGGATCGAGCCAGATGCCGCCACCGTAGTCGCGCCACTGCTTGCCGGTCGCCGCGTTGCGCACGGCGAAGTCGGGCCGCGCGGTGCCCACGGTGTTGTCCTTCATCACGACCATGCGCGCGATGGTGTAGATGCCGCGCTGCTTGAGCTGCGGCAGCAGCTTGTCGAGCTCGAAGAGCGGATGGTCCATGACCGCTCCGACCGCCTTCGCCTGGGGAAGATCGGTCGCCCAGTAGAGGTTGCCGTTGGTCTCCTTGACGTCGATCACCATGGCGTTCACCTCGCTGCGGTCGATGAGCGCCAGCATCTGGTCCAGGCGCCCGGTCCCCTCGAAGACCGATGCCGGGGCGTACAGGGCGCGCGCGGTGAACGGCTGCAGCGCGACATCCATGCGGGGGCCGGTCGCCTTCAGCTGGCCGAGGCGGAAGCCGGCGCGCTTGAAGATCAGCGTTGCGTCGGGCGGGACGTCGGGGAGGGCGTACCCACCGCGCGAATCGGTGAGCACCAGGGCGCCGTCGGGCTCTCCGTCCACGAAGATCTTGACGCCCTCCAGCGGCGCTCCCGACTCATCGGTCACCGTGCCGCGCACGACGTTGGGGCGCAGCTTGAGCTGCAGGTCGCCCTGGTCCGGGACGCGCGACGTGGCAGGGTCGTGGCCCGCCGCCGAGGCCGAGACCTCGCTTCCGCGCATGGCGGTCAGCGTCGCGGCTCCCTGCGCATCGGTCACCGCGGTCACCGAGCCGACCGACAGCCGCGCGGCGGCAAGCGGCTGACCGCTCGCCGCGTCGACCGCGGTCACGACCAGCTGCCGCGGCTGCTCGGCGGTTGGCGAGGCGGGAACGAACGGCAGCTGCGCGTTGCCGCAGGCGGTCAGCACGACGAGCAGCGCGATCGCCAGCACGCGCGCCGCCGTGGACGGTCGCCTCATGCGCCCGAGACCCCGATCCGTGATGACGGATGCGCCACCCGCGCGGCGGCGCGCAGCGCGTCGACGGTCGGGCGCAGGTCGCCGGCAGCCGCGTACAGGGCGCTGCCCACGACCAGGATGTCGCCACCGGCCTGGAATGCCGAGCCGATGGTGTCCTCGTTCACTCCCCCGTCGACGCCGATCGGCAGGTCCAGGCCGCGCGCTTCGATCTCGGACGAGAGGAGGGCGAGCTTGCCCACCACGTCACCGATGAACGCCTGCCCGCCGAATCCGGGATGCACGGTCATCACCAGCAGGAGGTCGATGCGGTCGAGGTACGGCAGCACGGCGTCGAGCGGCGTCTCCGGGTTGAGTGCCAGCCCCGCGCCGCGGCCCGTGCGATGGATGGCGTCGATCACCTCGCCGGGGTCGTCTTCGGTCTCCACGTGGAAGGCGATCACGTCGCTGCCGGCGGACGCGAAGGCGTCGACGTAGCGCAGCGGCTGGCTGATCATCAGGTGAGCGTGATACGGAAGGCTGCTGCGGTCGCGCAGCGCCTCGACGACCACCGGCCCGATGCTGATGTTCGGCACGAAATGGCCGTCCATCACGTCCAGGTGGATCGAGTCGACCCCCGCCTCCACGGCGCGACCGACCTCGGCGCCCAGCTGCGCGAAGTCGGCGTTGAGGATGCTGGCGCTGATGTGCGGCTCGCGCTTCATGCGCGAACCATCTCCAGCGGCGTCTCGCCGGTCGCGCGCGATGCCGAAGGCAGGTCGCGTCCGGCGAGCTGCGCGTGGAGCTGGCCGCAGGCGGCGTCGATCTCGCGGCCACGCGTGTCGCGCACGGTGACCGGCACGCCCGCCGCGCGCACGAGCGCCGTGAACGACGACACGCGCGCCGAAGACGATCCGCTCCAGCGGCTGCCGGGGGTGGGGTTCAGCGGAATCAGGTTCACGTGGCTCAGCCACCCCTGCGCCAGCCGACCAAGCGCAGTGGCGTGCTCGTCGGCATCGTTCACCCCGTCGATCAGCACGTACTCCAGGCTCACCCGGCGGCCGGTTCGCGCGGCGAACCGGCGACCCGCATCGATCAGCTCGGCGACCGGCCACTTGCGGTTGAGCGGCACCAGCTCGTTCCGCAGGCCGTCGAACGGCGCGTGCAGGCTGATGGCGAGATTGACCTGCGGCAGCTCGTCCACCATGCGGTCGATGCCGGGCACGACGCCCGAGGTGCTGACCGTGATGTGCCGGGCGCCGATGCCGAGACGGGCCGGATCGTTCAGCAGTCGCACGGCGGCGAAGACCCGGTCGGCGTTGTTGAGCGGCTCCCCCATGCCCATGAAGACGACGTTGTAGTGGCCGCCCGCGCCCGGGCGCCAGCTCGACCCGAGCGCCTGCCACGGCGCCCGGTGCCAGTGCAGCACCTGGTCGACGATCTCGCCGCTGCTGAGCTGCCGACCGAAGCCCGCCTGTCCGGTGGCGCAGAAGGGACAGCCCACCGCGCAGCCCGCCTGCGACGAGATGCAGATGGTCGTGCGCGCCGCCGCGCGTCCGCGGGACGGATACCGCATCAGGACCGATTCGACCCGCTGCCCGTCGTGCAGCTGATGGACCGCCTTTGCGGTCATCCCCGCATCGGCGCTGAGGACATGCGTGGCCGCGATCGACGAGAAGCGGTAGGCGCCTTCCGCGGCCGACCGCAGCGCATGCGGCAGCTCGGAGATCTCCTCGAACCCGGTGACCTCGGGCCGATGCGCGCCTGCGAGCAGCTGTGCGGCTCGGTACGACGGCTCGCCGCGGGCGAGAAGCCACGCGGCGAGCTGTTCGGTCGCGACCTCGCTGATCGTCGGCAGCGGACCCGTCGGGGAACGCTCAGTCACGACGCCCCATGATGATCATCAGGTAGTAGAGGAACGTCAGCAGCGAGGTCAGCGCCGCGGCCACGTACGTCCAGGCAGCGGCCTTCAGGACGTCGCGCGCGCCGGTCTGACGCTCGCCGGACATGCCCAGGTTCCCGACGAAGGCGAGCGCCTTCCCCGATGCGCCGATCTCGACCGGCAGCGTCACGAAGGTGAAGATCACCGCCGCGCCGAACGCGAGCAGCCCGAGCCAGGCGAGGCCGATGAGGTTGAAGATCAGCCCGCCGATGATCAGCCACGGCCCGAGTCCGGAGCCGAGCTGGACCGCGGGCACGATCGTCTGGCGCACGACCATCCACGGATCGCGCTGCCGGTCCTGCAGCGCGTGGCCGACCTCGTGCGCGATGACGGCCGCCGACGCGACCGACAGTCGCGGCCCGGCGGCCTCGCCGGCCGGGTAGCCGATGACGCCGCTGCCCGGATCGAACGAGCCGAGCTGCGCCTGACCGGAGACGGCCTGGCTGACCCGCAGCACCTTGCCACGCGGGTCGTAATGATCGGTCAGCTGACCCGGCGTCGGCTCGATCTTGACGTCGGTGAGTCCCTGGCGGTCGAGCAGCCGCCGGGCGAAATCGAATGCGTCCATGTTGATGCCCGAGTCGACCTTCGACCACTTGGCGTACGTCGACTTCACGCGCCACGCGGCCCAGCCGGTGATCGCGATGCTGGGAAGCATGACCAGCAGGATGTAGGGCAGGAATCCACCCATCGTGTGTCTGTGCCACCTCCTTGGGAAGCGGGTCCGAGTATAGCCGAGCCCCGAGCCGCCTTCCCTCCGCCGCCCCGGGCACGCCGCGTGCGGTCACGGACAGCAGACAATCCCACTGGAGACAACGCACATGGACATCCTCGAGAAGGCGCGCGACCGAAGCCGCGTCGCCCGCGAAACCGCCGCACATGCCATCGCGCCCGAGTCGCGTGGCCCGTCACGCATGGCCTTCGGCGCCGTCGGCGCGCTGCTCGGCGTCGGCGCCGCCTATCTGCTCGATCCGCAGCGCGGCCGCGCGCGTCGCGCGATGCTCGCCGATCGCCTCACCCATCTCGGCAGGCAGGCGGCTGACGGCATGCGGCGCGGAAGCAGCTCGATCGTCCGCGAGGGCCGTGACCTGGCTTCCCAGGCCACGCACCGCGGTGGCGGCGAGATCATGCCGAACGACTCGGCCCTGTCGGACAAGGTGGAGAGCGAGCTGTTCGCCGACGCCACGATCCCGAAGGGGAAGATCAACATCAACGTCGAGGAGGGCGTCGTGGTCCTTCGCGGCGAGGTGGATGGTCCCGGTCAGATCGACGAGCTGCGACGCAAGGCGGAGCGGATCCCCGGCGTCATGCGCGTGGACAGCCTCCTCCATCTCCCCGGCGAATCGGCGCCGGCCGAGCCGCCGCGGAAGCACGCCACCGTCACAACCGCGGGGCCGGAGGGCCGCCTCCCCTAGCTCGTCGCGCCGGGCCGGCTCGTTCCGAGCAGGAGATGCTCGCGGGCCAGGCCGCGGCGCCAATCCGAGCCCGGCATCGGCGACTTGCCCTCCGGCTGCACGATGTCGAGCACCAGGGCTCCGCTCCCGCACGCCACGCTCGGGATCGGTCCCGGCACCAGCGCCCCGATCGGCAGCCCGTCGATCCCGGGTCGCGGCGTCGCGGCACGCACGTGGAGTCGCAGGCCGTCGAGGGTCGTCCACGCACCGGGCCACGGCTGCATGGCACGCACCTGACGGTCGATCTCGACCGCGCTGCGGCCCCACTCGATCCAGCCGTCGTCACGGTGGAACGGCCGGACCAGCGACGCCTGGCGTTCGTCCTGTGGCTCCGCCGGCAGCGGCTCGCCGGTGGACCAGCGGGCGAGCACCGGCGGCAGCACATCGGCCGCAAGCTCGGCCAGCCGACCCTCGAGCTGAGGAGTCGTTTCGCGGCCGTCGAGCGGCACCTGCCACTGCTCGACGATGGGCCCCGCATCGAGCTGCGCGGTCATGACCATCAGCGTCAGCCCCGCCAGCGAGTCGCCCGCGAGCAGCGTGGCGGCGACCGGCGCCGCACCGCGGTGGCGCGGCAGCAGCGAGGGATGGACGTTGAGCGGCGCCCTGTCGCCCACGGCGAGGAGGTCGTCGGGCACCAGCTGCCCGTAGGCTGCCAGCAACAGCCCGTCCGGACGGAAATCGCTGACGCACCTTCGGCCCTCGGAGCTGCGAAGGCGGTGGGGCGTTTCGACACGAAGGCCGGCGTCGCGAGCGAAGGCACCGACCGGCGAGGCGCGGACGCGATAGCCCCGCCCCGCGGGGCGGTCCGGCTGCGTGATGACGAGCAGGTCGTCGGTGAGCGCTGCCAGGCGACCGAGGAGCGGAACGCCGAACTCGCCGGTGCCCAGGAAGACGACCCGTCCCAGCCGCACTAGATGCCCGCGGTCGTCTCTTGCTCCGCTTCGCTGCGCTCGCTGACGCGCACGAGCTCCTCGAGCGACTCGAGGTAGTCGATGTAGAGGACGCCGTTCAGATGATCGATCTCGTGCTGCAGGGCACGGGCGAAGAGCTCCTCGCCCTTGACCCGGAACTCCTTACCGTTGCGGTCCTTCGCCTTGACCGTCACCCGCGCGCTGCGCTTCACCTCGGCCACGAATCCGGGGATCGACAGGCACCCCTCCCAGTCGATGATCTCGCCGCTCGCGCGCACGATCTGCGGGTTGACGAGCTCGGTGACGCGTCCGTCCAGCTCGATCACGGCGACCTGCAGCGGGACGCCGACCTGGTTGGCGGCCAGACCGATGCCGGGCGCGTCGCGCATCGTCTGGAGCATGTCGTCGAGCAGTCGGTGGAGGCTCGCGTCGAAGGTGGTGACCTTCCTCGCGCGCTCGCGCAGGATCGGCTCTTCGGCGGTGAGGATCTGGCGGATGACCATGGCGGTCATTGTACCGAGCGTGGCGCGAGGCTAGAGCAGCGACTCGGGATCGACGTCGATGGCGATCCCGGGCGGCACGGCCTCGAGGGCTGCCGCTCGGGCGGCCTCGCTGGCCGCGCGCAGCACGACCTGCATCCTCCAGCGGCCGGCGCGACGCGGGACGTAGGACGGCTGGGGGCCCAGCACCTCCACGTCCCTGCCGGCTGTCGCCTCGACCGCGGCCCGAGCCCGTTCCTCGGCAACCGAGCGGTCGGCATCGGCCACCAGCAGGCGCGCCAGAACGGAGAACGGCGGGTAGCCCAGCAGCCGCCGCCTGGGCAGCTCCGCATCGGCGAAGCCGTCGACGTCCAGGCGCGCCGCGCAGCGCACGGCGTGCGACTCCGGCGCGTAGGTCTGGATCACCACTCGACCCGGCTTCGGTCCGCGTCCCGCGCGGCCGGCGGTCTGCGCCAGCAGCGAGAAGGTGCGCTCAGCGGCCAGATAGTCGGGCAAGTTCAGCGTGACGTCGGCCGCGACGACTCCGGCCAGGGTGACTGACGGCAGGTCAAGGCCCTTGGCGGCCAGCTGTGTCCCCACCAGCAGGTCGATGCGTCCCTCGCGAAAATCGTCGTAGACCGATTCGAACCCGCGGCGCGCGGCAATGGCGTCGGAATCCAGGCGCCCGATGCGCAGGGCCGGAAATCGTGCCCTCAGCTCCGACTCGACGCGCTGCGTGCCCGCGCCGAAGTAGCGGATGCGGACGCTGCCGCACGCGGGGCAGCGCTCCGGCGGCGCCGCGGTGCGGCCGCAGTGGTGGCAGCGCAGCCGCTCACCGGCGAGGTGAAAGACGAATGGCAGGTCGCAGTCCGGGCAGCGCAGGCTCTCACCACAGTCGCGGCACAGCACGAAGGTTGCGGCGCCACGCCGGTTCACCAGCAGGACGCCCTGGTCGCTCCCCGGCCGCAGCTGCGTGACGGCGTCGGACAGGGCCGCCGAGAAGACCGACCGATTGCCTCGCGCCAGCTCGGCTCGCATGTCCACCACTTCGACGCTCGGTGCCGCGCCGACGCGGCGCTCGAGCAGCGTGGCGCGCTCGGCGAGGCCGCCGCGAACACGCGCGATGGTCACGACGCTGGGCGTGGCGGTGCCCATCACCAGCCGCGCGCCGCTGAGCTGCGCCCGACGCCGCGCCACCCAGCGCGCGTCGTAGCGTGGCATGCGGTCGGCCTTGTAGCCGCCGTCGTGCGCCTCGTCGACGACGATCAGGCCCAGGTCGCGGACGGGCGCGAAGGCCGCCGAGCGTGTGCCGATGACGACGGCCGCCTCGCCGCGCACGATGCGCCACCACTCGTCGTGGCGCTCGCCGGCGGAGAGTCCCGAGTGCAGCACCGCCAGCTCGTCGCCGGCCACGCTCGCCACGCGATCGGCGAGCTGCGGGATCAGGCTCAGCTCGGGGACCAGCAGGATGGCGCCGCGCCCGGCAGCCCGTGCCGACTCGAGCGCAGCGAGGTAGACATCGGTCTTGCCGGCGGCCGCGATTCCCTGCAGCAGCAGCTCACTGCCCGGCTCCATGGCCTCGATCCTCTCGAGCGCGGCCGCCTGCTCGGGCGCGAGCGTGTGCGAGGTGGGCCGCGCCGCGCGATGCGCCAGCGGAGCGCGCGGCCGATCGCGCCACTCGAGGCTGGCTCGACCGCTGGCGGCGAGGCGTCGCGCCGGACCGAGCAGCGATGCGACGGGCAGGTCGAGCGAGGCGGCGAGCTCGTCGAGGCTGCGTGCCTCGCCGGCCAGCGCGTCGAGGAGCGCCCGCTGCAGAGGCGCCCGGCGCTCGAGCGGTGGCGAATCGTCGATCGCGCGCAGGACGCGCTCGCGACGCGATCGGACGTCGGGAGGACGGAGCGACCACGCCGCGCGAATCGCCCCATCCCGCCGCAGCCGCTCGATCCAGCGCGCGGCGTCGGGCTCGGGCGACCTGGCGCGCAGCGCCGCATCGGAGAGCGCCGCGTCGGGCGCGCCCGGGATGGCGGCGCGGTCGAGGATCTCCCACCGCCGCTCGAGCCTCGACTCGAGTCCCGGCGGCAGCATCGCGGCCAGCGTCGCGCCGACCGGCGCTCGGTAGTACGTGGCGACGTCCTCCGCGAGCTCCAGCAGGTCCGGCGTCAGCATCGGCTCGGACACCACCGCTTCGACGGCCTTCAGCCGCTGCTCGTCCACCACCTCGTGCGGCGCGCCGGGCAGCAGGTAGCCGAGGGCGAGCCGGCGCCCGTACGGGACGAGCACCAGCGAGCCCGGCTCTGCCTCGTCGAGCGAATCGGGTAGCGCGTAGGTGAAGGTGCGCTCCGGGCGGTCGGCCGCCGCCTCGACCGCGACGCGGACCAGGCGCTGCGACGACGTCACGAGCCTCAGACCTGGATCCGGCGCGGAGGCTCGCGGCGCGCCTCCGACTGCACGATCTCCCAGATCCGCTCCGCTGCCTGCTCGGGGTGTCCGGTCTCGTTGACCAGCACGTAGTCGTAGTCGTCGGTCTCGGCCATCCAGCGCTCGGCGTCGCGGCGACGGCGGGCGATGCTCGCGTCGTCCTCCGACCCGCGGGAGGCGAGGCGGACATCCAGGTCCTCGATCGACGGCGGCATGACGAAGATCAGCAGCGCGTCGGGGACCTTGGCGCGAACCAGGCGCGCGCCCTGCGGGTCGATGGTCAGGATCGCGTCGCGGCCGGCCGCCAGGATCCCTCGCACCTGCTGGATCGGCGTGCCGTACCAGTTGCCGTGCACGTTGGCGTGCTCGAGCAGGCCGTTCTGCTCGCGCAGCGCGGCGAACGCCTCCTCCGACAGGAAGTGGTAGTGGACCTTGTCGATCTCCTCCGCCCGCCGCCCACGAGTCGTCGCCGTCACGATCGGCACGACCTGCGGATGCCGGCGCGCCAGCTCGGCCACGATGGTGCTCTTGCCGACCCCGGAAGGGCCGGAGACGACGACCAGCAGCGGGTTGGGGAAGACGAGCCGCTTCTCCGGCGGACGATCACTCACGCTCGCCTCGACGCCGCCTTCGTGGCCCATGCCGACGTCGGCGCCCGTCTCGTCGCTCACGCGTCGGTCCCTCCGACCGCCGCCGCGCCCAGGCCGACCGGCAGCTCCAGGCTGGCGAGCCCGATGCTCGACAGCACTCCCGCCAGATCGTCGGGCAGCTCGCTCCAGGCGGCCAGCCGCGCACCGTCGGAGGGCCGGTCGAGGGTGAGCCGCGCGGCGTGCAGGAACTGCCGGCGCAGCCCGCCGGGCGCCGTGCCGCCGCCGTAGCGCTGATCGCCCGCGATGGGCAGATGGAGGTAGGTCAGGTGCGCGCGCAGCTGATGGGTGCGCCCGGTCGCCGGGTGGAGCGCCAGCAGCGTGTACCCCGCGGCCGATCCCAGGACGCGGTACTCGGTGACCGCCTCACGTCCGGACCGCACGACGGCCATCCGCTGGCGGTCGGCCGGGTCCCGCCCGATCGGCGCCTCGATCCGCCCGCGACTGGCCGCCGGAGCGCCACGCACCAGGGCGATGTACTCCTTGTCGATCGTCCGCTCGGCAAACTGCCGCATCAGGCTCGCCTGCGCCGCATCGGTCTTGGCCACCACCAGCAGCCCGGAGGTGTCCTTGTCGAGCCGGTGCACGATCCCGGGGCGCGCCACGCCGGCGATGGCGCCCAGCGGCTCGCCGCGATCGATCGCCCGGCCCAGCAGCGCGTGGACCAGCGTCCCGCTGCTGTGCCCGGCGGACGGATGAACGACCAGGCCGGCCGGCTTGTCGACGATCACCATCTCGGCATCCTCGTACGCCGTCGCGAGCGGGATGCGCTCGGGCACGAGGCCCTCGTCCGGCGTCGCCGACAAGGTGACGCTGATCCGTTCGCCGCCGACGAGGCGGTCGCTGGCGCGGGCGCGGCGACCGTTCACCGTCGCTCGGCCGTCGGAGATCAGGCGTTGGGCGTGTGCCCGGCTGATCTCGGCCACCGCCGCCACGGCCAGATCGAACCGCCCGGCGGCTGCGTCGCCCTCGACGAGCTGCTCGTCGACGGCGCTCGCGCTCACGCCGGCACGTCCTGCCGGCCGCGATCGAAGAAGACCAGGTAGAGCACCAGCAGGCCGATGCCGATGTCGATCGCCGCATCGGCGACGTTGAACGTCGGCCAGCGGGTGGATCCGATGCCGACCGACAGGAAGTCCACCACGTAGCCGAGGCGCAGCCGATCGGTGAAGTTGCCGAGCGTGCCGCCCAGCGCCAGGCCCAGGATCGCCTGCACCCACGCGCCGCGACCCAGGAAGGCGCGGTGGAAGTAGCCGATCATGCCCAGCGCCACCAGCGTGACGATGAAGAAGAGCAGCTGCTCGCCCTGGAACAGGCTGAACGCCGCGCCGGCGTTCTGCGCGTGCCACAGCTGCACGACGTCACCGATCACCGGGACTCGCTGGCCCACGCCGATGGAGGAGACGACGAGCGCCTTCGTCACCTGGTCGAGGACGAAGACGAGCGCGGCCGTCGCCAGCAGAACGAGGAGGTCGGGGGTGGCAGCGCGCCGTCTCTCGTTCATGAATGACTGATGCTACGCGATGCCGCTCGGGTTCGAGCGTCGCACCCCGATCCTCAGCTCGCCCTGGGGCAGCGCGACGGCCTCGGAGGCGTCCCCGTCTACGCCGGCCTCGCCCAGCTCCAGGCGCGTGGCCAGGACCTCGCCGGCGAGCCAGTCGCGGTGCGCCTCCAGCTGCGACAGCAGCGACGCGTCGCCGCTCACGGTGGCCTCGATGCGGTCGCTCACGTCGTAGCCCGCCGACTTGCGCAGGTTCTGCAGCCGGTGCGCGACCTCCCGCGCGAGCCCCTCGGCGGCGAGTTCCTCGTCGATCCTCGTGTCGAGCGCGACGAGCAGATCACCGTCCTCCGCCAG
The DNA here is from genome assembly GCA_963783725.1 of uncultured Chloroflexia bacterium. Taxonomy (GTDB): domain Bacteria; phylum Chloroflexota; class Limnocylindria; order QHBO01; family QHBO01; genus CAWAOJ01. Next base: position 792,530 of record CAWAOJ010000002.1, read on the forward strand.
CTCGTGACCGGGACGTCCGCGCGCGGCGAGCCGGAACTCGTCGGGCGCGAGCGTCACGCCATTGACCGATACGGTCCCGTCCTCGAGCAGCCTCCAGTCGCCGGAGCGCGCTCCGGCCATCACCGCCCCCACCGCACTGCCGTGTCGCGGACCGATGACCGGCAGCAGCGGGTACAGCGTGCGCTCCACCATCTCCGACTCGTCGGGGATGAGCTCGAGCGTCTTCACGTTGAGCTCGTCGAGCACCAGGTCGCGAAGGGCGGCCGCGGTCGGCTCGTCCGCCGCCAGCGCGCCATCCGCGCTGGCGGGAAGCTTCACGCGAACCGAGCGCAGCGGCTGACGGGTGCGCACCTTCGAGGCGGCGCGCGCGGTGTGCCCCAGCGCCACCAGCCGCCGCGCCAGCGCGACGCCGCGGTCGAGCGCGTCGTCGGCCCGTCCGGCAACCCGCTCGGGGAACGACGCGAGGTGCACGCTGTCGGGGGCGTCGCCGTCGAACGACGCGACCAGGTTTCGCCACATCGCATCGGCGAGATGCGGCACGAACGGCGCGAGCAGGCGCACCGCGATGGTCAGCACCTCGTGCATGGTCGCGTACGCCGCGCGCTTGTCGTCGTCGAGCTCGCCCTTCCAGAACCGGCGGCGGGAACGGCGGACGTACCAGTTCGACAGGTCCTCGACCAGGCGCTCGATCGAGCGGGTCGCGGCCGCCGGGTCGTAGCCGTCCAGCGCCGCCCGCACCTCGCCGACCGTCGCGTCGACGCGCGACAGGATCCAGCGGTCGAGGACCGTGCGAGACGCGACGCCATCGGACTCTGACGACGGCGTCCAGCCGTCGAGACGGGCGTAGTTGGCGAAGAAGGCGTACGTGTTCCACAGCGGCAGGAAGAAGCGGCGCACCACGTCGGCGCCCGGTCCGTACCCGAAGTTGACGTTGATGGCCGGGTTCGCCGAGGCGAACATCCAGCGCATCGTGTCGGCGCCGATATGGTCGGCAGCCTCGTCGAACGGGATCGAGTTGCCCTTGCTCTTGTGCATCTCCTCGCCGCGCTCGTCGCGAACCAGCGCGTGGCCGAGCACCACCTTCGTCGGCGTGCGGTCGGTGAGCACGGTCGACATGGTGAGCAGGGCGTAGAACCAGTTTCGGAACTGTCCGGGGAACGACTCGGTGATGAAGTCGGCCGGAAACCACTCCTCCCAGGCGGCGCGATCCGTCGTCCAGCCCATCGTCGAGTAGGCCACGATTCCCGCATCCAGCCACGGATTGCCGACGTCGGGGATGCGTCGCGCCCTCCCGCCGCATGCCGAGCAGGCGATCTCGACCGCGTCGATCCACGGCTTGTGCGGCGAGTGGCCCTCGAAGGCGTCCCAGCCGGCCACCGCGCGCTGCCGCAGCTCCTCCCTCGACCCGACGACCTCCCAGGCCTCGCAGTCGGTGCAGGCCCATATCGGCAGCGCCAGGCCGTAGTAGCGCTTCTTGCTGATCATCCAGTCGCCCATGTTCCGCAGCCAGTCGAGCTCGCGCTCCTCCAGCCCGATCCCCTCGGGCAGCCAGGTCGCCTGTCGCGTCACGTCCGAGATGGCGGCGCGCAACGGGTCCATGGCGATGAACCATTCGTCCACCAGCCGGAAGAGGAGCTCGGTGCCGCAACGCCAGCAGACCGGGTAGGAGTGCGTGTACCGCTCGCGCGCGACCAGGATCCCCTTCGCCTCGAGGTCGGCCGCGACCGCCTCCGCCATCTCGCCGGCCGAATCGTCGCTCCTGCCGGCGTGGCGCCCGGTCTGCCACCCGTAGCCCTCCCCGAACACGCCGAACTGGTCGATCGGGTCCAGGACGGCCAGGCCCTCGACCTTCGACAGCGCGAAGTCCTCCTGCCCGCATCCGGGGGCGATGTGCACGATGCCGGTCCCCTCCTCGTCCGACACCTCGTCCCAGCCGATGACGCGATGCTCGACGCCGGCCTGCACCGGCATCTCGTCGAAGGGGCCTCGATAGTGCAGCCCGACCAGGTCGCTCCCCTTTGCCTCGCCCAGCACCGGCGCATCCGGTGCGACCCGATCTCGCGACCCACGGCTCATCCACCACTCGCGCCCGTCCCGACCGGCAACGCGAAGGTAGGTCAGCTGCGGGCTCACCGCGGCGGCGACGTTGCTCGACAGCGTCCACGGCGTCGTCGTCCACACCAGCAGCGACTGCCGCTCCCGGCCCGCATCGGTCAGCGGAAGCTCGACCGTCAGCGACAGGTGGGTCAGCTCGCGGTAGCCCTCGGTCGCGATCTCCATGTTCGAGAGCCCGGTCCCACAGCGCGGGCACCACGGCATTACGTCGTGCCCCTTGTAGACCAGTCCACGCCGATGGCACTCGGCCAGGAAGGACCAGATGGTGTAGTTGTTCTCGTCGGAGTTGGTGTAGTAGCTGTGCTCCCAGTCCATCCACATCCCGAGCCGGCGACTCTGCTCGGTGATGAGCGCCGCGAAGGTGTCCACCCGCGCCTTGCACAGCTCCACGAAGCGGTCGACGCCGAACGACTCGATCTCGCGCTTGTTGTCGAAGCCGAGCTGGCGCTCCACCTCGACCTCGATCCACAGTCCCTGGCAGTCGAAGCCGTTCTGGTAGCGCTGCCGCTCGCCGAGCATGGTGTGGTAGCGCTGGAAGAGGTCCTTGTAGGTGCGTCCCCACGCGTGGTGGACCCCCATCGGGTTGTTGGCCGTGATGGGACCGTCGAGGAAGCTGTAGCGCCTTTCGGCGTGCGCGTTTCGCGCCAGGTAGCGCTCCATCGTCCGGCCCTCGCGCCAGACCTCGATCATCTCGCGCTCCACGGCGGGCACATCCAGCTGGCTCGAAACCGGCCTGAACAATCCGTTGTCTCCCAAACAAAAACCCGTCCCGGCATCGGGACGGGAAGGCGCTTCCCGCGGTACCACCCGCGTTGACCGATGCGGCGCATGCCACGCCGAGCGGCCCACTCACGTCGCCTTGGTAACGGGCGGCTGCCCGGGACGCCTTACCCACGCGACGCGCGTCGCGCTTGGGGCCTCCGGCTCGGAAGTGATCGCTCGTCGTCACGCGTGCCCGCTTCCACCGTCCGGGCTCGCTGCTGCCGCGCCCGTGCACGACCAGCGGCGTCTTCCTCATCGCCTGCGATTCGGCTCCGATCGTCGCAGTCGCGCCCTTCGATGTCAATCGCGGCACCGCTGCGCAGGGGTGCAGGCGAAGCCTCAGGCGATCAGCGCCCGACCCACGACCAGGAGCGAGAGGAGCGCCGTCGTCACGACCAGCGGTACCAGCGACGGCCACCAGCGTCGCGCTCCGACGGCCGCGAGCGAGCCGAGCGGTCCGCCGAGCAGGAGCGCGAGCGCCAGGCTGCGGTAGGCCTGGGCCGAGATCTGCCCCCGCGCCGGGACGATCAGCCACATCGCGGCGGCCACCAGCAGCGGCAGCAGCAGCACTCCGACGAGGCCCCAGCTCATCTCGCCGGTTCGCAGCCATGCCGGCCGATGCCACTGCGCGCGGACGCGCGGCCGCCCGCGGAGGCGCGGACGTCGCTCGGGAAGCGCCGGAGCGGCAACGGTCGGCGCCGCGGCCAGCGCCTCGGCGGCCGCGCGACGCTCCGCCTCCGCCGCCGCGATCGCAACGGCGCGCTGCGCCGCCAGCCGCTCCTCGAGCTCGACCCGCTCGATCCCGGTCAGGAAGCGCGGCGAGGGCTGGACGTCGGCGAGCGGCTCCGGCGGCGGTTGCTCGGGCTGCGGGCGCGGCGGCGCAGGCGCCGGCAGCTCCGGAGTGCGCGAGGCGACGCTGTCGAGCCGATGCTGGACCCGGGCGGCGGCCGTCAGCGCGGCCAGCAGCTCCTGCTCCGAGCGGGGGGCGATCGCGATGCGGCCGGCCTGGATCGGGACCATGATCAGCGTCCGAGCCGGCGCCAGGCAGACCACCTGGATCCGCTCGCTGCGGCGCAGCGTCGCGCTGCCCAGTGCCCAGCCGAATGCCCCGAAGCGCGGCCGCAGCGGCACGGCCCGCTCGCCGCGGATCGCGATGCGCGTCACCGCTCCGCGCGCCAGCGGATAGCGGCGCTCGCCGCCCACCCAGCTGAGTCGCAGTGCGGTCACCTCGACGTCGAGACGAAGCGTCAGCAGGCGCGCCGCCATCCACAGCGAGAGGACGGCAAGCGCGGCGCCGGCGACCAGCAGTGCCAGGCCCGCCGACCCGCCGATCAGCGCGGAGACGGCGATCGCGCCTGCGGCGAGCAGGATCAGGATCGCGGGAAGGCCGAGCAGCGCGCGCGTCGACCGCGCCAGCGCGATGCGCGCGATCGGGAGGGTGTGCTCGGCCATCGGTCAGGCCTTCTCGGTGACTCGGTACTCGAGGTAGCGCCCCGTCAGAAGACGCGTCTGCGCGTCCAGTGCCGGGAGGTTGCTGAAGAAGATCCCCACGAATGGCAGTCCGATCCACTGCACGTAGCTGATCGCGCGCGGCAGCCATCCCCACGTGGCCGGCCGCGGAGGGACGATCTGATACTCGACCCACACCAGGACCAGCAGCGCCACCAGCGCGATCGTGAGCATGGTCGAAGCGTACAGCGGCAGGTTCTGGCCCAGCGTCGTCTGGGCGAAGGCCGGGTTGATCAGCAGCGGGACCGTGGCACCGAACATCACCACGAACGGCGCAATGGCCCAGTTGATGTGCTCGCCGAACAGGTTGAGGACGCGCCACATGCGCGACGACAGCGGAATCTCGCCGTGCCGGAAGGCGTTCTCGACCACGTACGGGATATCGGTGACCCCCCATGCCCAGCGCCGCGCCTGCATGTACTGCGTCGCCAGCGAGCGCCAGTACGAGCGCGCGCGAACCGCGTCCCCGTAGATCGGGATGAAGAGCGGGACGGCTCGGAAGCGGTCGCCATAGGTGAAGTAGCTCTTCCAGTAGAAGCGGCTGTCCTCCGGAATCGCATCGGTCGCCCAGTAGCCCACCTCGTGGACCAGGTTCAACGTGGTCGAGTAGGAGCCGAAGCTCTGCAGCTTCTCGGGGAGCACGCTGCGCCACATCTGGAGCTGCGTCAGCACGGCCGCGAACAGGCGCAGCAGGACCGGCGCGTCCCAGATGTTGTTGTGGAAGTACGGGATCGGCTGGTAGAGCTGCGTCTCGCGGTTCGGATCGCTCAGGTGCACCCAGGACAGGTAGCTGAAGTACTGCGGATGGACGCGGTAGTCGGCATCGAGATCGGTGACGAGGATGCGCGAAGGGTCCATCCCCCGCTCCCGCACCAGCAGGCGATACAGGTAGCGGCCGCCCCACGCCATGGCGCTCGACTTGCCGATGACGATGCCGGGCTCGAGCGGGTCGAGGATGTGGATGAAGTCCGCGAACCGGTCGCCGAACTCGCTGCGCAGGGCGGCGACGTTGGCGATCCCCGCTTCATCGGTCTCGCGCGTGATGATGGCGCACATCTTCCGCTCGCGCGGCCACTCTGCCTCGGCCAGCGCGCCGACGGTCTGTCGCAGCTTCTCGAGCGACTCGGTGTAGGTCGGTATCAGCGCCAGGTGAACGTAGTCATCGGGGCTCGGCGCACCGGCCGGCAGCTGCAGCAGTTGGTCCGACCAGCGCGTCGCGATCACGCGCCGGACGCGGCGGAAGGCGACGAGCACCGATACGGCGAACCACAGCGCGCGACAGAGCCAGTAGAAGTCGAACGAGAGGACGAAGTAGGCGACCAGGGACGGGTAGCTGAAGCTCAGCCAGATGGGCCCGACGATGATCGCCCAGCTGATGAGCCCGGGCACCATCTCGAGGAGGCGCTGCAGCCACCGATGACGGTCGTCGTCGCGTGCCTCCGGCATGCTCCGCTGGTGCACGCGAGCGTCGGCCGCTCGCGTGCGCTCCTTCAGTAGACCGGCGTGAGCCAGTCGCGATACGCCTCGACCTTGCCGCGCACGGCGTCGAAGTAGATGCCCGACAGCCGGCGCGCGATCTTCCCGACCCGGCCGTCGCCGATCGTGCGGCGGTCGATCTCGATGATCGGCGAGATCTGCGCCCCTGTCCCGCACAGGAAGACCTCGTCGGCCATGTACAGCTCGGTGCGGTCGATGGATCGCTCGAGCACCGGGATTCCGAGGTCGTCACAGATCCCCATCAGCCGGCGCCGCGTGATCCCCTCCAGGATGTTGTCCGTCGTCGGCGGCGTGATCATCACCCCGCCCTTGACCAGGAACAGGTTCTCGGCGCTGCCCTCGCTGACGTGGCCGTCCTGGGTCAGCACGATCGCCTCGTCGAAGCCGTTCAGCTGCGCCTCGCTCTTGGCGAAGGCGCCGTTGACGTAGGCGCCGGTGATCTTGCCGCGCGCCGGGATGGCATTGTCGTCGGTCCGGCGCCACGAGCTGATCTGCGCGCGGATGCCGCCCTCGGTGTCGATGTACTGCCCGAATGGCGTGGCGAAGATGGTCACGTCGCTCTCGAGGTTGTGGAGACGCACACCGATCGTCTCGCTCGACTTGTAGACGATCGGCCGAATGTAGACGTCCTCCCGCAGCTGGTCGCGACGCAGGAGCTCGACGGTCGCGTCCGCAAGCTCCTGAGGCGTCTGGCGAACCTCCATCAGCAGCAGCCGCGCCGACTGCCGGATGCGCTCGTAATGGGCGAGCAGGTCGAGCGCGTAGAGCTGCTCGTGCTCGCCGTTCCAGTAGGCGCGGACGCCCTCGAACACGGCGGTGCCGTAGTTGAAGGCGTGGGTCATGACGTTGACGTTGGCATCACGAAGCGGCACGAACTCGCCGCGGAAGTACGCCCACAGGTCGATGGGTGGCTCCTTCGTCGCCGCGACGCCAGGGGTCTCCTGCTTCAGCAACGCGATCTCCTCATCCGCGCCTCCCACGCGTGCGCGCGGGGTGTCGGGCGCCGTCGTGCCCAGTATACCGGCGGCCACGTGAACGGCGGTCGCCGACGGCCCCGGGATCAGTGAACCGCCGGCAGCCCGACGGGCAGGAAGACTGCCACCACGACGTAGGCGAGGTACACCGGCCCGCCGATCACCAGCGCCCAGGCGGACAGGCGACCACGGCGCACCATGCCGCTGAAGATGAGGATGGTGGCCAGGAACGCCGCTCCGGCCGACGCGAACGAGAGCGCCGCCTGGGGCGTGAACAGCCACTCGGTGAAGAGCAGGCCGATCACCACCGGCAGGCAGCTCTGGAACACCATGGCGCCGGTGATGTTGCCCATGGCCAGGGTGTCCTTCCCGGTCCGCACCCACAGCACGCTGTTGAACTTCTCGGGGAGCTCGGTCGCGATGGGTGCGATGATGAGCGCCAGGATCCGCTGGTCGAGCCCGACCAGCGTCGAAAGATGCTCGACGGCACCGATGAACACCTGCGCGCCGAGCACGATGCAGCCGAGCGCCACGATGACCTGCACGACGACGATCCGCATTCGGGGGATGCCGCCGTACTCCCACTCCTCGCCGGTCTCGGCGGGAAGGAGGTCGACGTCGATCGTGTGGGGGCCCTCCATTCCCGGCAGGCGGGTCAGGTGCAGCTGGTTCAGCTCGCTCGGGTCGCCCTCGATCGCCTCATCGCGGAAGTGGGCACGGACGTACACCCCGTACAGCACGAAGAGGCCCGCGGCCACGAACCACTTGACCCAGTGCACCCCGGCGGGCAGAAACGCGACGCCGATGGAGAGCCCGTAGGCGACGAGAAAGAAGAGGACGTCGCGCCCGAGCACGCTCGTGCTCACGTGGAGGGTCGTGCTTCTGCCGTTCGTGCGCGAGAAGATCAGGATCGCCGCGCCGGTCACGAACATCGCCAGCGTGGCGAGCATGAACGGCGCGCCCAGGATCGCCCCGACGCCGATCTCCGCCGAGCTGGCCGCCGACTCGCTGCTCGCCCCGGCCACGATGGGGCCGAGGATGGCGATGACCGGGATCAGCGTCTCCGGCATCGCCGTCGCCACCGCGGCGAGAACGCTTCCCACCGCGCCCTCGGCCAGGTTCAGCTTGTGGCCGAACCACTCGATGCCATTGGTGAACAGCTCGGCGCCGAGGAGGATGATGGCCAGCGAGCCGATGAGCAGGACGATGTCCACCGACTACGCTCCTCGGTGGCGCGCGGCGCTGTGTCCTCGCCGAGAGCGCACTGCGGCCCTGACGCCGGTCAGGGACGCAGGTGCTGGGGCGCGTACGGCAGCAGGGCGACCTGTCGGGCACGCTTGAGCGCCACCGTCAGCATCCGCTGATGCCGCGCGCAGGTGCCGGTCTTGCGACGCGGTTCGATCTTCGCGCGCTCGCTGAGGTAGCGGCGCAGCCGATTGACCTCCTTGTAATCGATCGACTCGGCCTTGTCGACGCAGAAGTTGCAGACCTTGCGGCGTCGACGATCGCGGTAGTAATCGGCCGTCTCTCGACGGGAACGTGGGCTTGCCATGTGATGTGCTCCTGGGTGTCGCTAGAACGGGATGTCGTCGACGTCGACGGTCTCGGCCGGGCGGCCCTCGCCGCCGGCGCCGCGGGGACGCGCGGCAGGGGCCTCGGAGGCGCCTTCGAACCCGCCGAAGCCGCCCTCTTCGTCGCGGCCGCGGCGCTCGAGGTTGACGACGCGCGCGAAGCGCAGCTCCAGCGCGGTTCGCTTCTGACCGTCGCGGCCCTCGAACTCGCGGGCACGCAGCTGGCCCTCGGCGTAGATCTTGTTACCCTTGCGAAGCTGCTCCGCCAGGCGCTCGGCGGCCTGCTCCCAGACCTCGACGCCGATCCACATCGTCTCCTCGGTCCACTGCCCGTCCGCGCCCCTGCTGCGGTCGTTCACCGCCACGCGGAGGTTCGTGACCGCCTTGCCGCTGGGCGTGTATCGCAGCTCCGGGTCGGCACCGAGATTGCCGATGATCATCATCTTGTTGAGTGTCATCGCCTTCTCCTCTCAGCCTGCGGACGCTTCCGCCGGCTCGGCCTCATCGGCCTCATCGGCTTCCTCGGCCTCTGCCGGCTCCTCTGACGGAGCCGCCCGATCCTCGCTCTCGGCCGCCGTCGCTTCGGCGGCGACGCTCGACTGCCGCTCGGCGGCCCGCTCGGGCTCGACGGCCGCCGGGACCTCCTCGAGCGAGTCGTCCTCGGCCGTGGCCGCGGAGCGATGCTCGATGAGCGTCACGAGGTGACGCAGGATCTCCTCGCTGATCAGCATCCCGCGCTCGATCTCGCGCACGGCGGACGGCTGGATGTCGAAATGGATCAGGAAGTACGAGGCGTCACGGAAGTTCTTGATCTCGTAGGCGAGGCGGCGCTTGCCCCACGGTGAGACCTTGCTGAGGCTGCCACCCGCGTTGACGATGGCGCGAGTGACCTTCTCCACGGCTGCCTGAAGACGGTCGTCCTCGAGGTCGGGCCGCAGGAGCAGCATGAGTTCGTATCGGCGCATGGGCCGGTCTCCTCCTCTCTCCGGGCTTGCGGCATCCCACCGGCGTGAGCCGGCCGATGCGGCAGAAAGGAGCCCTGATGACATGAAACGCACCTCCGAAGCCGGAGGCGCCCGTCGAGTATAGACGTCGCTCCGGCCACTGACAACGAGCCGATGCGGGGCGTGGCGTGGTGGGGGCAGGCACCATATACTCTCGTCTCCATCGCTGGCCCGACACGAAAGAGACCGATGCCCGCAAACCCGATCCTGCTGTGCGCGCCGAGCGGCGCGCTGCGACACCAGCTCGAAGACGCGATCAGCGCGGCGGGATACAAGAGCACGGCGGTCGCCACACCGGCCGATGCGGTGGCGGCGCTGCGTGACGCGCGCTACGACCTCGTCATCGCGGAGGGCCTGGCCGTCGGCGGCGCGATCGGCGGCATCCGGACCGCCGCCGCGGTCCCCACGCCCGTGCTCATCGTCTCGCCCGCGCGCGATGTCGAGGCGCGGATCGCCTTCCTGGAAGCGGGCGCGGACGACGTCATCGCGGCAGGCTTCGAGCCCCGCGAGCTGGAGGCGCGCATCGAGGCTCTGCTCATCCGTACCGGCCGTCTTCGGCCCAACGGGGAGCGCGGACGCGCTCGCACGGCGGACATCGTCACTTTCTTCTCACCCAAGGGCGGCGTCGGCACCACCACGCTGGCGGTCAACACCGCCGTCCTCCTCGCCGGCGGCCAGGACGCCGCGACGGTCGCGCCGCGCGTGCTGCTCATCGACCTCGACCTGCAGTTCGGACAGGTCGCGACGCATCTCAACCTCTCGCCCCGCTTCGACCTTGCGGGCCTGTGCAGCGACGAGCAGGCGCTCGACGATGCGGAGCTGGCGGCGACGTACATCACCCACCATTCCTCGGGCGTCGCCGTGCTGGCCGCGCCATCGAACCCGGACGCGGACTTCCGGGTGACGCTGGACCAGCTGGGCCGCGCGGTCTCCGTCCTCGTGCCGCGCTTCGACATCGTCGTCGCGGACTGCGGAAGCAGGCTCGATCCGCGCACGCTGTGGATGCTCGAGCAGGCGGACACGCACGTGTTCGTCATCTTCCCCGAGATCGCCGCGCTGCGCGCCACGAGCCTGCTGCTCGGCTTCCTGTCGGAGACCGCCACGCTCCGCGCCAGGACGCACTTCGTGGTGAATCACATCTTCCCCAAGGAGCTGCTCAAGACCCGTGACGTGGAGAACCTGCTCCACGCGCGGCCCGCGGCCGAGATCCCGTACACCGAGGTCGAGATGATCCGCGCCGTGAACGAGGGCGTGCCGGTCGTCACGGGTCATCCTGCGTCGCCGGCCGCGATCGGCCTGCAGGCGCTCTCGCGGGCGATCATCGGAATCCCCTCCGGATCGCCCGACGGCAATCGCAAGAGGGAGCGCCGCGGCCTGTTCGGACGCCGCTAGGCGTGGTGCCGGAGGAGGGAGTCGAACCCCCACGCCCCTCTCGGGGCCGCCGATTTTAAGTCGGCTGCGTCTGCCATTCCGCCACTCCGGCACGCGCTGCCTGGAGGATAGCGGGAGCGAGGCGCATCGGGTCCGCGGCGTGGAACTCCGCCTGCTTCAGCGGCTGAAGATCGAGTCCCAGACGGCCATGTCCTCGGGGTACATCCATCGCTCGACCTGCTGCCCGGCGCGGAAGTGGAACACGCTCGTGACTCGCGTCTCGACCTCGAACCCGGGCCGCCGCGCACCGATGTAGCTCAAGGCACAGACATGCTCGTCGTTGCCGAACACGTCGTGCTCGCGGATCGTGAAGCCGAACTCGCTGAGTCGGCCGAGCCAAACGACGAGCTCGTCGAGACCGCGGATCTCTCCCGCCATCGGGTGCCGACCGGGCACATGCCAGACGACGTCCTCGGCCACGAGAGACCGGATCGCGTCGAAGTCTCCGGCACGGAATGCTTCGACGGTTCTCCAGTAGGCAGCCGCATTCGGATGCTCGCCGGTCTTCATCGGCACTGTCCTGCTGCATTTCGCGCGCCGCCGAGCTGTCCGATGCGATCGATCGCGGCAGCCCTCACCGGCCGGGGCGGGGCAGGCCGCGGTCTGAATACACGACGAATCCGAGGGCAAACGGGTCGTTGCGGTGAGTCGTGAATGACGCGGGCCAAAGGGCCGGACACGATGAAGGGCCGGTCCTCGCGGACCGGCCCTCGGTATGACCGTGCGGTTACTTCGTGAACTGGAACAGTGCGGAGTGCGTCGTCCCGTCCACCAGCGTGACGTTCAGCTGGTAGCACCTGCCCGCCCACGCCTTGTCGGTCTTCCAGACGTAGTTGTACTGGTCGGCCGTCGCGTCATAGATCAACTTGCTGTTGGTGGCGCTTACATAGACCTCGATCGCATCGACGGCTACGCTCGCGTTCGGGCACGCGACGGGCACCATGCTCGGGGATCCGCCAGCCAGAATGCTGAGGCCCTGGTCACCCGACAGGCTGAACTTCACCGGGATCGAGCTTCCTGCCTTGGCCGAATTCCACTTGGGAAGGTTGTCCACCGGGCTGAAGAAGCCGCTCCAGCTGAAGATCACCGAGTAGGACAGCGTGGCGGTTGCCTGACGACCGGCGTTGTCCGTCGCCGTGGCCGTTAGCGTGTGGCTGCCGATTCCTGTGCCGTATCCGCTCACATCGCAGGACGCGAAGCCGCGAGATCGCGTCGTCAGCGGTGCACGTTGGCTCCGCCGGGACGCCGCCCAAGGTGTACATTCCGCCCGCCGCCGGGCCACCGACGAACGCGATGTTCGTGGGATCACTCAGGTCGATCTTGTACGGATCGCTGTCAATGGCATCGGCCACGTTGCCTGCCACGTCGGTCACGGTGCCGGAGCTGATCGTGACCGCAGAACCTTCGGCGGTCCCGCTGCTGACGTTCCACGGCGTCGTGAACGCGCCGAGTCCCGAGCCGTACGGGTTGTCGGCTGCGCCGAGAAGGACTCCTCCACCGCGCTGATGTACCAGCCGTTGCTGCCCGCGGTACCGGGGACGGGGCCTTCGTCGGTGATGGTTGGCGCACGGGTGTCCACGGAGAACGTCGCGCTCGACTCGCTCGTCTTCGAGCACGTCGCGCTGGTGGCACGGGCATAGACGACGGTCGTGCCGTCAATGAGGGTCGGCGCAGTGGCGCTGTAAGCGCTCTTGCCAAAGCCGTTGACATCGGTGGCGTACTCGATCGTGGCGCCAGCGGTGGTGCTCGAGGCGGTCACGCTTGGAATCGTCGTGAACCAGGGCGCGGTCCCGTCGTACGCCGTCGTCGGGTCCGGCGAGATGACTGGGGCAGCGGGTGCCAGTACGGACAGGCAGGGGTCGACCGCTGCCTCCACCGTCACCGCGTAGCTGCTGGAGGTCCCGGCTCCGAGCTTGGCGCCGGTGGTGTTGCTGTTGGTGATGTTGAACACGCCGACCGCCAGCGTGAAGCTTCCGGCCGCCTGGCCGCTGTCGACGGTGATGGTGCCTGTGGTGCTGAACGTGGTGGCGAGGTCTCCCGCAGCACGGGGATTGACGGTGAACGTCTGCGGGTTGCTGCCGCTGAACGATCCGCCTGAGAGGGACCAATCGCGGTAGACGTCGAAGGTGGCGGTCCCCTCTTGTTTGCCCGTCACGCTCAGGTTGATGGTGATGTTGCCGCTGGCCCCAGCGGAAAGGATGACCGAGCCGGTCGGTGCAGTGGCATCCACGATCGACTCGTCGACAGAGCTCGCCAGTGCCAGCATCGGTACCAGCAGGGCGAGGGCAGTCGCGAGTGCGAGAGCTCGCCTGAATGTTGTGATGGGCACGTCCCCCGACCTCCTCTAGAAGAAATGCGCACGCCGGCGGATAACGACCGGCAAGAAGTGCGAGCTGAGTGTGCAGGCGGGCGTGTGCCCGCCGCATCCGTAGAATCACGGAGCGGACTACTGATCCTCAGCTCCGTACCCGTAGTACCCGGAGGTGGAGCGCTCGCGCTCGAGCGAGCCGCTGCCAGGAACGCGATGGAGCTAGTTTCACCAATCGTGCGACTGCGTGCCGAGGCGCTCGGTGATCGGGGTCGCCGCTGGTTGGCGCGTCTGCCCGCCCTGGTTGCGGAGATTGAGGCGCGCTGGGAGATCAGTGTTGACCGTGAGCCGCTTCCGGGCGGCACGGCGGCGTTTGTCGCGTCGGCGCGCACGTCGACGGGCATGCCGGTCGTGCTCAAGATTGGCGTTCCCGATCCGGCGCTGGTCGACGAGATCGGTACGCTGCAGCGCGCGCACGGTCGGGGCTACGTGCGCCTGCTCGCGCAGGACGCTTCGCGTGGAGCGATGCTGCTCGAGGCGCTCGGAGAGTCGCTCAGCGCGAGCCGCCTTGCGCCCCAGCACCAGCTGCGGATCCTCGGCGTGCTCGCCACGACGGCATGGAGAGTTCCCCGCGCAAAGGCCGGTCCTGCATCGGTGCCGTTGAACAAGGCAGCGGGCCTCCACGCCCTTGTTGATCGGCTGTGGCGTGAAGTCGCGGCCGACTGGCCGGTCGCCGTCCGCGACAAGGCACTGGCGTGTGCCGATCGCCTCGCCGCTGCCTTTGATCCCGCTCGCTGCGTGGTGGTTCATGGGGACGCCGCTGCCGCCAACGCGCTCAGGGTGCTTGCGCCGCGCGCGGGCGCCGAAACGGGATTCGTCTTCGTGGATCCGGACGGCTTCGTGGGCGACCCCGCCTACGACCTCGGCGTGGCGCTCCGCGATTGGTGCGCCGAGCTGCTGGCGTCGGACGATCCGCAGTCCCTAATGGCGAACTATGTGGCGGAGCTCGCATCGCAGACCGGCTTCGAGGCTTCGACCATCCGCGATTGGGCCTACCTCGAGCGCGTGTCGACTGGCCTCCACGTGCTCAGCCTCGGCGCGCCGGACCTGGGTCAGCCTTTCCTCCGGAGCGCGGCGGCCCTGCTGTAGGGTGCGCGGCTCAGCGTGACGGATCAGCCGCCGAATTGCTGCTCAGAAAGTGGAGGCGACGACGGGAATCGAACCCGTGTACGCGGTTTTGCAGACCGCTCCCTGACCACTCGGGCACGTCGCCTGGCTGCCCCGCGAGGATTCGAACCTCGGTTCACGGATCCAAAGTCCGCTGTCCTACCACTAGACGACGGGGCACCGAATCCGCGGGCAAAGAAATGGAGCGGAAGACGGGACTCGAACCCGCGACCCTCACCTTGGCAAGGTGATGCTCTACCAACTGAGCCACTTCCGCCCGTTCACCAGATTATGACGCGTTCGTGAAGCTGGTGCCGAGGGTCAGAATCGAACTGACGACACCCGCCTCTTCAGGGCGGTGCTCTACCGACTGAGCTACCTCGGCGCTGATTCGATGAGTCCGGTGAGCGCCGCTCACGCCCGCGCATCGGCGTCGGAAGATAGCACAGCCCTCACGCGGGCGGCAACCGCGCGGGGTCCTCGAGTGGCCTCACGCCGCGCTGCGGCGAGACCTGTCCGGCGAGCCGCTCGAGCACCTGAACCCGCTCCGCGATCGGCGGGTGGGTGTCCCACATCGACTTCGCTCGATCCTCGAAGCTCTTGATCGGATTGACGATGTACAGGTGCTGCGTCGCCCGATTCGCGACTTCCAGGACCTCGGGATCGGCCGCGATCGTCCGCAGCGCCCGCGCGAGGCCGATGGGGTTCCTGGTCAGGGCCACTCCGGACACGTCGGCGAGCGACTCCCGCCGCCGGCTCACCGCGAGCTGCACCAGCCTGGAGATCACCGGGGCGAGGATGGCGAGGACGATGGCGATGAGGAACAAGAACGCCGCTCCCCCTCCCCCTCCGCGGTCATCCCGCGAGCCGCGGCGACCGCCGCCCCAGAAGGTGAAGCGCAGGAACCAGTCGGCCAGCAGCGCGATCGCGCCGACCAGCACGCCGACGAGCAGCGTGAAGCGAATGTCGTAGTTCCGGATGTGGCTCATCTCGTGCGCCACGACGCCCTGCAGCTCCTCGCGATCCATCTTCTCCAGGAGGCCCTTGGTCACGGCCAGCGAGGCGTGCGCGGGGTCGCGTCCGGTGGCGAACGCGTTCGGAGCGGTGTCGTCGATGACGTACACGGCCGGGGGCGTGATGCCGCTGGCGAGCGACATCTCGTTGACGACGTTGACGAGCTGCCGATACTCGTCCGCCGGCTGCGCAAGGTCGATCCGGGTCGCGCCGCTCGAAAGCAGCACCAGCCGGTCGCCGGCGAAGAACGAGCTGACGCTCATCACCGCCGCGACCGCGAGCGCGATCCCGACTCCCCACCAGCCGTACCCGGTGGCCGCGCCGATGGCGCCTCCGAGGACGGCGAGCACGGCCGCCACGACCACCACCAGCACCCAGCTGTCGCGGCGGTTGCGATCGATCTCGGCGAAGAAGGTGCGCGGGCCCTCCGCGCTCATCGGCGGGTGCCCGGCGTCAGGACCGCAGATTCACCGTCGGCACGGCCGCGTCGGCTTCCTCGATCTGGAAGTATTCGCGCGGCCCGAACCCGAACATTCGCGCGATCAGCACGTTCGGGAAGGTCTGGATGGCGGTGTTGAGCTCGCGGACGGTGGCGTTGTAGTGCTGGCGTGAGAAGCCGATCTGGTTCTCGGTCGTCGTCAGCTCCTCCTGGAGCTGCAGCACGTTCTGGTTCGACTTGAGGTCGGGGTAGTTCTCGACGACGGCGAACAGGCTTCGCAGCGCGCCGGTCAGCGCGTTCTCGGCGGCGGCGGCCTGGCCGGCGTTCGCCGGTCCCTGCGCCCCGGCCGAGACGGCAGCCGCCCGGGCATTGGTGACGTTCTGCAGGGTCTCCTGCTCGAAGTCCATGTAGCCCTTCACCGCGTTGACCAGGTTCGGGATCAGGTCATGCCGTCGCTTGAGCTGCACGCTGATCTGGTTCCACGCCTCGTCGACCATGTTGCGCAGCCGGACGAGGCCGTTGTACATGAAGACGAGGAACAGGACGACCAGCGCGACGACGATGAGCGCGATCCAGACGGCGGTAGGCATCGGTCCGTGGTGCTCCGTGCTCGGGGTTGACGCCGCGAATCGTAGCAGCAACGAGCACGCGCATGGTGGGGGAGCGCCTGGTCACTTCCCGATCGACCCGGGAGTCAGAGGTCGATGGCGGGCGCATCGGTAGGTGGTGGGCGGTGAGGGGCTCGAACCCCCGACCTCCTCGGTGTAAACGAGGCGCTCTGACCGGCTGAGCTAACCGCCCGATGCGGACGCTCGCGGATATGCGCTGTGGCAGGAGCCGCGATATCCGGAGGTGAATGGTGCCCAGGCCGGGACTTGAACCCGGATGAGTTGCCTCATACGCCCCTCAAACGTACGCGTATACCAATTCCGCCACCTGGGCAGGTGCGAGGGTGGTACCGAGGGAGGGACTTGAACCCACACGACCGTAATGGTCACTAGGTCCTGAACCTAGCGCGTCTGCCTATTCCGCCACCTCGGCACGCTCCGGATCGGCGACGCGGTCACCTCACCGAACGCCCGCCGCAGCGAAGAGAGCATCACCGCAGCGAGCCGGGTGATTCTAGCGTACCGCGCGGCGAACGTCGATCAGTGCGGCGGATCAGCGAGCCGCCGGATCAGAGCCCCTGCTGCGGAAGGAGGTTGAGCAGCGAGAAGACGACGAACAGGACGGCGAGCACGATCGTGAGGCGGAAGAGCGTGCGCTCGATTCCGCGGCGGCTGCGATAGGCGGTCACCTCGCCACCGAACGCGCCGCCGAGACCCGTGCCGCGCTGCTGGAGGAGGATGGCCGCGCTCAGCGCCACCGCGAGGATCATCTGGGCGATGGTCAGCGGAGTCATAGGCGGCGAAGTATAGCAGCGCTATTCGATCAGGCTGGATCCGGTCATCTGCGGACCGGGCGGGATGCCGAGCAGCTGGCAGATCGTGGGCGCCACGTCGGAGAGGCTGCCGTCACGCAGCTTCGCGCGCTCGTAGCCGGCCGCCACCAGCAGCAGCGGGACCGGGGACGTGGTGTGCTTGGTCTGCGGTTCGCCGGCGGCATCCCGCATCTCCTCGATGTTGCCGTGGTCGGCGGTGATCAGCAGTGCCACGCCCGCGGCGAGGGTCGCCTCGGCGACGCGCCCCAGGCAGGCGTCCACGACCTCCGCCGCCGTTACGGCAGCGGTCCAGACGCCGGTATGCCCGACCATGTCCGGATTGGCGTAGTTGGCGACGATGAAGTCGTAGGTCCGCGCGTTGATCGCCGCGACGAGCCCGTCGGTGATCGGCCCGGCACGCATCTCCGGCGCCTGGTCGTAGGTCGCCACGTCGCGATTGGACGGCACGAGGACCCGGTCCTCGCCCGAAAACGGCTCCTCCACTCCGCCGTTGAAGAAGTAGGTCACGTGCGCGTACTTCTCGGTCTCCGCCACGTGCAGCTGGCGCAGGCCACGCCGCGAGAGCTCGGCTGCCAGGGAATCGATTGCCAGCGGCGGGAACGCGACGCTGACCGGCAGCTCGTCGGCAGCCTGGTACTCGGTCAGGGTGGTCACCGTCAGGTCCTTCGGCAGGTCTCCGCGATCGAACGCGTCGAAGTCGCTCAGCGCGAATGCGCGCGAGAGCTGCCGCGCTCGATCCGCCCGGAAGTTCAGGTGCACCACGGCGTCGTGGTCCCCCACCACGCCATCGGGCAGCACGACCGTCGGCACGATGAACTCGTCGCTCACGTCCGCCGCATACGACTGCTCGACTGCGGCCAGCGCGCTGGGGGCGGTCGGTCCCTCGCCGTGGACGATGGCGTCCCACGCTCGCCTGGTGCGCTCCCAGCGACCGTCGCGGTCCATTGCGTAGTAGCGACCGCTGACGGTCGCGATGCGCGCGCGTCCGTCGACCCGCTCCTCGAGCGCCGCCACGATCTCGGCCGCCGAGCGCGGCGGTGTGTCGCGGCCGTCGGTGAAGGCGTGCAGGAAGACCCGCTCGGCGGGCAACCCGCACCGACGACCGAGCTCGGTCATGGCGACGAGGTGCTCGTCCACGGCGTGGATGCCTCCCGGGCCGACGAGGCCGAGCAGCTGCAGCCTGCCGCCATTGTCACGGGCGTGCGCGGCCGCGGCGGTGAGGGCGGGGTTCGAGAAGAACGAGCCGTCCGCGATCGCCTCGCTGATGCGCGGCAGGTCCTGGACTACGCGGAATCCCGCGCCGAGGTTCAGGTGGCCGACCTCCGAGTTGCCCATCTGCCCCGCCGGCAGGCCGACCGCTTCGCCGCTCGCCGCGAGGCGGCAGCTCGGATACTCCGCGGTGAGCCTTCGCCAGGTCGGCAGCGAGGCGGAGAGCAGGGCGTTTCGGCGGGGATCCCCGTTCAGCCCGAACCCGTCGAGGACGACCAGCACGACCGGGCGCGCCGCTCGGCCATGGTTCACGCGGCCGCTCCCGCGGCCCGCACGATGGCGGCGAACTGCGCGGCGTCGAGCGAGGCCCCGCCGACCAGCGCACCATCCACGTCGGCACATCCGAAGAAGCGGTCCGCGTTCTCGGGAGTGACGCTCCCGCCGTAGAGGATCGGGACCTCCTCCGCCCCCTCCGCGTCGCGCTCACGCAGGATCGAGCGGATCTGTGCCGCGACCTCCTGCGCATCGTCCGCGGACGCCGCCTCCCCCGTGCCGATGGCCCACACCGGCTCGTACGCGATGACGAGCGAGGTCCCGCCGATGCGTTCGAGCCCGGCGATCGCGGCGCGCAGCTGGCGGTCGATGACCGCCGCGGTCGCACCGTCGCGCCGTTCGTCGAGGCGCTCCCCGACCGCCGCGATCGGCACCAGGCCGTGGTCGACGGCAGAGGCGACCTTGCGTCCGACGCCCGCATCGGTCTCGCCTTCGTTGGCGCGCCGTTCGGAGTGGCCCAGGATGACGTGCGTGGCGAGGCCCGAAAGCATGAGCGGGCTCGTCTCGCCGGTGAAGGCGCCGCTCTCCGCGGCCGCCATGGTCTGCGCTCCGACGCGGATGGGCGACGCTGCCAGGACCGCGGCCACGTCGGCCAGCCAGATGGTGGGGGGACACACGACCACCGTGGTCGCCGTCGGCACCCGGACAGCGGCGGTTATCTCTCGGGCCAGCCGCGTGGCGGCCTCACGGTCGACCGGGTTCATCTTCCAGTTGCCGGCCACCAGTGCCTGGCGCCGCGGCATCAGCGTTCGGCCTCGGCGGCGAGCTCCACCAGGCGGCGCAGCCGGTGATTGGCCGCCGATCGGCTGATCCCCAGTCCAGCGGCCAGCGCATCGAGGTCCGCCTCCGGATGGAGGCGTCGCTCGCGCGCCGCCTCTCGCAGCGCCGTCGGGAGGTGCTCGAGCTCGCCGGACGCCTCGAGCGCCCCGATCGCCTGCAGCTGTCGGTCGGCGGCGTGCACCGTCCGCGACAGGTTCGCCTCCTCGGCGTTAAGGAGCCGGTTCAGACGATTCTGGACGTCACGGCCGACGCGACCACTCTCGAAGTCGAGCAGCCCGCGGTTGGCGCCGGTGATGCGCAGCAGGCCGGCCACGTCCTCCTGTCCCTTGAGGTAGACGACGTGCCGGCCCCGGCGCTCGATCTGTGACGAGCGGATCCCGACCTCGCCGAGCCGCTGGCCGAGCGTCTCCGCCGTCGAGCGAGCCCGAGAAGGGAACTCGACGTGGACGCCGCTCGGCCCGAGCGACATCGAGCCGCGCGCGAGGAGGACGCCGCGCAGGAAGGCACGCCGGTCACACGGCGCGGCGTCATCCCAGTGCCACGCCGCTGCCTGCTCGCCCCGGGCGACCGCGACGTGCAGGTGATGCCGGCCGGCCCGTGGCCGAGCGGGCGAGGACGCCAGCCGCGGCCCGCTGGCATCGATCCCGAGCGATGCGGCGAGATGGACGGCGATGCGCGCGGTCGGGTGGTCCAGCGTGCTGACGCCACCGTCCCCGTCCACCAGCAATCCGGCGAGCTCGGCCCTGCGGCAGCAGGCGCGCGCGGGGCGAATGCGGGCGAGCTCCCCCTTGACCTCCGCGGCGACGAGCATCGTCACCCGGCGGAGGCGGTGAGGCGGCGGACGCGGTTGCGCGGGCGGTCGCCCCGATCCTCCTGCTGCAGGCGCAGCAGCGCGGCGGAGAGCTTGACCGGGTCGTGCCGGTGCGCGTTCGCCACGTCGACCAGGTCCTCCTCGATCACGACCACCGGCAGCCCCTCGAGGCGGCGGACGTCGAGCTCCACCGGCTCGGCCTCCCAGTGCTCGGGGTGGCGCGCCCGCGAGTTGTCGTTCAGCAGCACGTAGTCGATCAACTCGTGGCCGACGTGGCTGAACAGCGCCTCGAGGTGGGCGCCGGCGGAGAAGTGGGCCGTCTCGCCCGGCTGCGTCGCCACGTTGCACACGTAGACTCGGATCCCGCTGGCCGCGGCGATCGCGTCCCGGATGTCGGGGATGAGCAGGTTCGGCAGCACGCTCGAGAAGAGGCTTCCCGGACCGATGACGATCATGTCCGCCTCCAGGATCCGCTCGATCGCCTCGGGGTTGGCGCGAACGTCGGCCGGCTCGATCTGCACCTGCTCGATCGGCTCCTCGGCATGGCTGATCGCCGCCTGGCCCTGCAGGTGGCGCCCGGATGCCAGCGTCGCGCTCAGGTTGAGCGGCACGCTGGTCGCGGGCAGCACCTGGCCGCGCACGGCGAGGACCCGGTTCGACTCGCGCACCGCCTCCTCGAAGTCGCCGGTGACCGCGGTCATGGCCGCGATGAAGAGGTTGCCGAAGGCGTGGTCGTCGAGCCCCGAGCCGGCGGGGAATCGGTACTGCATCAGCTGCGTCATGAGGGGCTCCGCATCGGCCAGCGCGGCGATGCAGTTGCGGATGTCGCCGGGCGGCACGATGCCGAGCTGCTGCCGCAGACGGCCGGACGATCCGCCGTCATCCGCGACGGTGACGACGGCCGTGATGTTGGCCGAGTACCCCTTCAGCCCGCGCAGCAGCGTCGAGAGGCCGGTCCCGCCCCCGATCGCCACGATGCGCGGGCCGCGCGCGAGGTAACGCTTGGTGTAGAGCACCTCCATGACGGAGTTGCCGCGGGTCACGAACGGCGAGACGACGCTGCGCATCAGGCCCCACACCCCGAGCGCGGTGAGGACCAGACCGATGGCGCCGAAGATCCCGGCCCGCAGCTGCGGCGGCATCCAGGCCCCGGTCAGCGCATAGATGACCGGGATGTCGTCACCGGTGGTCCTGTAAAGGTCGCGGATGAACACCGCGGCGCCCAGGCCGAGGATCAGGATGCCGATGAAGACCAGCACCAGCCAGCGCTTCAGGTGCATGCCCGGGTACAGCCAGCGCGGGATCCGCGGACGGAGCCTCATCGCTCGAGCTCACGGTGGAAGACGGCGACGTCCATCCCGCCCTGCCGGCGAAGCCGCTCGGCGAGCTCCTCGGCCAGCGCGATCGAGCGGTGATAGCCGCCGGTGCAGCCGAGCGCGAGCGTCAGCCGCGACTTCCCCTCGGTCCGATACGAGGGGACGGTGAGCTCGAGCAGCTCGGTCACGAGCTGCAGGAATCGGCCGGCGGTGGGTTGTCGCAGGACGAAGTCGCGCACCGGTGGCTGCAGCCCGGAGAGTGGCTTGAGGTCCGGGATGTAGAACGGGTTGGTCAGGAACCGCACGTCGAATACGAGGTCCGCCTCCAGGGGGATGCCGAACTTGAAGCCGAAGGTGAGGATGTCCACCTGCAGCAGGTCGTCGTCGGTGTCGCGCGGCACCACGCTGAAGAGGCGCTCCTTGAGCTGACCGATCGACAGGCCACTGGTGTCCAGGATCGTGTCGGCCATCTCGCGCGTGGCGGCGAGCCGGCGCCGCTCCTCGGCGATCCCGGCCTGGACGCCGCTTCGCGACTGCAGCGGATGACGGTGCCGCGTCTCGCTGAAGCGGCTCACCAGGCTGGCGTCGTTCGCCTCGAGGTAGATGAGGACCATGGGGATCCCGCGCCGCTCCAGCACGTCGCGCGCGCGTCGGATGGCCGGCGCGGGGTCGCCGGCGCGGATGTCGAGCACGAGCGCGACGTCGCGATAGCGCTTTGGCTCGCTGCGTCGCAGCTCCAGGAAGCCGTCGAGCAGGTCCGGCGGCAGGTTGTCGACGCAGTAGTAGCCGAGGTCCTCGAACAGCTTCGACGCCTGGCTCTTGCCCGCGCCGGAGAGGCCGCTCAGGATCACCATGCGGCCGCTCCCCGAGTGCTGCGGTGGCGCCTCGTCGGACGCGCGCGCGACCGGCCTTTCGGCGCGCCCCGAGCGCGCCGAAGTGGCCTCGGTTTGTGCTGCGCGTGACACCGATCCGCCTCCTGCGTGAGGTGCCGACGAGTATACCGTCAGCGTTCCCCGACCGGCCGCAGGCCCTCGAGAAGCCCCGCGACGGTCGCCGCGACCGACGCGCGCAGCGCTTCGAGGTCGTAGCCGCCCTCCAGTGTGAGCGACACACCGGGAAGCTCGAGCCTGCGGGCGAGGCCGCCCAGCTCCCTCGCCAGCGTCCGGTAGCCGTCCTCGGTGACCTCGAGGTTAGCGAGCGGGTCGTGAGCGTGCGCGTCGTAGCCCGCCGAGACGAGGATCGCGGCCGGCGAGAAGGCCTCGATCGCCGGCAGCAGGGTCGTCCGCCACGCTGCGAGGAAGATCTCGTCGCCGCTTCCCGGCGGCAGCGGGACGTTGTGCATCGTGCCGCTCCCCGCGCCGGTGCCCGTCTCGTCTGCGTCGCCGGTCCCCGGAAAGAGCGGCGACTGGTGCGAGGAGGCGTAGCACACGTCGGGATCGGCGTCGAAGATGGCCTGCGTGCCGTCACCGTGGTGGACGTCCCAGTCGACGATCGCGATGCGGCGCGCAATGCCGGCACCGCGCAGCGCCTCCACCGCGATGGCGACGTTGTTCAGCAGGCAGAAGCCGCCCGCCGCCGCGCGGGCCGCGTGATGGCCCGGCGGCCGCCCGACGGCGAAGCCGACCTCGGCTTCCCCGCCCGCGACAGCCAGCGCGGCCGCGACGGTCGCCCCGGCGCTGATCTCGGCGGCGCGGACCGAGGACGTCCCGAGATACGTGTCGGCATCGAGCCAGCCGCCACCCGCGGAGGCGGCCCGGCGCAGAGAGGCCAGGTAGCGCGGGTCGTGAACCGCGGTGATCTGCGCGTCCGTCGCCGGCGTGAACTCCGGCCAAGCCAGCGCCGCGGCCGCGGCCCGCGCGCCGAGCTCCACGCCTTCGGATGCCGCCGCGAGCCGTTCCGGCCGCTCGGGATGGCCCGGCGCGACGTGCCCGCGCATCGCCGCATCGGTCAGCAGGGCCACCCTCGGCGCGTCGTTCACCGACGGACGAGGCGCATGACGAGCAGCGACGCCTCGAAGAGCACGTACATCACGCCCGACAGCAGCAGCGGCGAGAAGGGGTCGCCCCCCGGCGTGATCACGATGGCGAAGATGACGATGCCGACGATGATCGTCCGACGCCGAGCGGCGACCGCTCGGTGACTCAGGACGCCCACGCGAGCCAGACCGACCAGCACGATCGGAAACTCCATCACCAGCCCGAACGCGAGCAGCATGGTGGTCACGAAGCCGATGTAGTCGTCGATGGTCAGGAGCGGCGGGAAGTTCGGCTCGGCGAAGCCCAGCAGGAAGTTGAAGGCGAACGGCAGGATCGCGTAGCCGACCAGCACGCCGACCGCGAAGAGCGCGACGGCGCCGATCAGCGTCGGCCAGACCCAGCGGCGCTCCCGTCGCGTCAGCCCCGGCGTCACGAAGCGCCACACCTCGAACAGGATGACGGGCATGGCCAGCGCGATGCCGATGAACATGGCGACCTTCAGCTTCGCGGCGAAGGCGCCGAGCGGGCTGGTGAAGTAGATGGTGTCGTACTGGTCGGGCAGTGGCGCACGCAGCACGGCGATGCCCTGGCTCGAGAAGACGAACCCGACGAGCGCCGCCAGCGCGACCGCGGCCACCACGATGATCAGCCGTCGACGCAGCTCGCCGAGATGCTCGACCACGGTCATGCTCGAGTCGTCGGTCATCGGTTCGTGCGTCGCACAGCGTGACGGGCGCCCGCCTCGCGTGCGCCCGTCATCTCGAGTCGCTTGACGTGCCGGCCGTGATCAGTGGGTCTGCTCACCAGGCTCGCGCGGAGGCGCAGGCTCGGACGGCGTCGCCTCGGTGCGCGTCGCAGTGGCCGGCGGCTCGGAGCGGGGTGGCTCGGTGCGCGGCGGCTCGCCTCGCACGGCATCCTCGATGTCGGAGGACGCCCGGCGAAACTCGCGGATTCCCTTGCCGATCGCGTTGCCGACGTCGGGCAGCTTTCCTGGGCCGAAGATGATCAGCACGATCACCAGCAGCACCAGCAGCTCCCATGGACCGATTGGCATGCCTGGATCGACCTCCTACCGGCTGAAGTGGCGCTCGGTCGAGTCTATCACCGCGCCGACATGCGGGCCCTGAAGCCGCTCGCCGCCTCCGCAGCCTTCCGAGCCCAGTCCGATCCGCGTGACGCGCCCGCGACGCCGCGAGAGATGTTGACCAGCCCCGGCGCGTCTTGCCCGTCGCACGTCTCGACCGCCGCGGCGAGGTCGCCGCCCTGCGCGCCGACCCCCGGCACCAGGAACGCGGTGGCCGGGACGAGCGCGCGCAGGCGCCGCAGGGCGTCCGGCGCGGTGGCGCCGACCACCAGTCCGACGCGCGGCTGCGGCCAGCGCTGCGCGACCCACGTCGCAACGCGCTCGTACAGCGGCGCACCGCCGACGTCGAGCTCCTGAAGATCGGCGGCGCCCGGGTTGCTCGTCCTCGCCAGCACGTACACGAGTCGGTCCGCGAAGGCGACGAACGGCTCGATGGCGTCGGCGCCGAGATACGGCGAGAGCGTCACGCCGTCGGCGCGAAGATGCTCGTACAGGGCCGCCGCATAGCGCTCGGCCGTCGAACCGATGTCGCCGCGCTTCGCGTCGAGGATCACGACGTGGTCAGCCGGCACGTCGTCGCGGACGCGCTCGAGCGCGGCGAGCCCCGCCGAACCGAACGCCTCGAAGAACGCGACGTTGATCTTGAATGCGGCCGCGTGCTCGGCGGTCGCCTCGATCAGTCCGCGAGCGAAGGCTTCGATCCCCGCGGCGTCCGGCGTGAGGCCCCCCGGCAGCGAGGCCGGATGCGGGTCGATTCCGATGCACAGCGGCGCACCGAGCCGGCGTGCGCGCAGGCGCAGACGATCGAGCGGGCCGGCCGCGGTCACCCCGCGCCCCCTGCGACAGGCGACGGCTCGACCGGGATCGCCACCGCGCGCCGTCGCGCGACAAGCGGGCTGTGCTCCGAGTGGGCGTAGTCCACGACGCGCAGCCGCAGTCGCGGGATTCCGCCGAACATGTCCCGCTCGAGCGTGCCGACCAGGTCGAGGCGCTCGCCAGGCTCGGGCAGTGGTCTGTCCGTCGGGGTGGCGAAGGCGATCGCGTCCATCACCTCGACGCCGCGACGAAGGCGGATCGACACATGCTCGGCGCCGGCGCCGACCCGACGGGCGTCGACGACGCGAAGCCCGGTCACCGCCAGCATCGGCTCGCGATGGCCCGGCCCGAACGGCGCGAGGCGATCGATCTCGTCGGCGAGCGGCCAGCCGATGAACGCCGCCGGCAGGACGAGGTCGACCTCGACGCTGCCCGCGCGAAGGAGCGGCTCGCGCGATCCGGCGGGGAACGGCCGCGGAAGCGCGTGGAAGGACTGCACGAAGGCTTCCCAGTCGGTCGCCAGCAGGCTGAAACCGGCCGCCGCCGCATGTCCGCCGCGCTTGGTCAGGTGCGCCGCGCAGGCCTCGAGGGCGGCCGCGGCGTGGAAATCGGCCGGCGATCGCATCGAGCCGCGCAGCTCGTCGGGGAGCCTGGTGACGACCGCCACCGGACGCGCGAGCGATTCGCTCAGCCGTCCCGCCACGAGACCCACGATTCCCGCCGGCCACGCGCCGAGCAGGGCCAGCGGCCCGGTCCGCTCGCCGTCGGCCGCGATCAGCAGACTCGCCTCGTCCACCGCGGCGCGCGTCAGCTCGCGACGCCGTTCGTGCACCCGCTCGAGTGCCTCGGCGAGCGCCTCGGCCCGGTCTTCATCCTCCTCGAGGAGCAGCCCGATGGCGAGCTCCGCCTCGGCGATCCGCCCCGCGGCGTTGATCCGAGGCGCGATTCCGAAGGCGACGTCGCGGGCGGTTGGCCGCTCGGGGTGCTCGCACGCTCGGGCGAGCAGCGCGCGAAGCCCGGGACGCGACGTTCGTGCGAGCTCCTCGAGGCCGAGACGCACGATGGTGCGGCTCTCCCCCGTCATGGACGCCACATCGGCGATCGTCCCGATCGCGCCGAGGGCCGCCAGGTCTGGCGCGTCGAGCCCCCTTCGCGACAGCAGTGCCGTCGCCAGGCGGAAGGAGAGGCCGGCGCCGGTGATCTCCGGGTCGGGGTAGCCGCAATCGGGTCGATGCGGGTCGACCACGGCGACCGCGCGCGGGAGCGTTCGACCGGGCAGATGGTGATCGGTGATCACGACGTCCATCCCCATCTCGCGGGCGACCTCGACCTCCTCGACGTTCACGATGCCGCAGTCGCAGGTCACCACCAGACGGGCACCGGCCGCGCGAAGCTGCTCGAGCCCCGGCCTGGAGAGACCGTAGCCCTCCTCGATGCGGGACGGAACGTAGTGCAGCGCGGTCGCGCCCGCCGCGCGAAGGGCGAGCATCCAGATCGCGACCGATGTCATCCCGTCGGCGTCGTAGTCGCCCCAGATCGCGATCGGCTCGCCGGCGTCAAGCGCCGTCTCCAGGCGATCCAGCGCGGCGTGCGCATCGGTCATCAGCGCCAAATCGTGCAGTGACGCCACCCCGGCGCCAAGGAAGTGGTCGAGATCCGCCTGGGCGCCGAACCCTCGACGGGAGAGCAGAGTGGCTATCGGCCGCCCGAAGCCGGAGAAGGTCGGCGGATCCGGGACGGGCTCGGGCAGCAACCATTCCAGCCGCGGCGAGATCACCAGGTCATGGTAGCCGTCGGCGGGTTACCGCCGGCGTACCGCGCGCTTAGCGCGAGAGGGGCCGGACGCCGCGAACGGTGGCCAGCCTGCGCTCGCGCCGCCGCTGGTCCCACTCGTGCCACGCGACCAGCAGCTGGCTGGCGTTGAAGATCGACGAGTAGGTCCCGCTGATGACGCCGATCAGCAGCGCCAGCGTGAAGGTGCGGATCGAGCTCGGTCCGAGGAGGAGCAGCGCGGTCAGCGTCACGACGACCGTGAGCGAGGTGTTGATCGAGCGACCGATGGTCTGCAGGATCGAGTGGTTGACGATCGCGCCGAATGGCTCGCCCGCGTGGCGGATCCGGTTCTCCCGGATGCGGTCGAAGACGACGATCGTGTCGTGCACGCTGAAGCCGATGATCGTCAGCAGCGCGGTCACGAACAGGGCGTCGAACTCGACCCCGAGGAAGTAGCCGAGCACGGCGAACAGTCCCACCACCACAACGACGTCGTGAAGCAGCGCCACGATGGCGCAGGTGCCGAAGCGGAAGCCGAAGCGGATCCACAGGTAGGCGAGGATGAACAGCTCGCCGACGATGATCAGGATGACCGAGCTGCGGATCAGCTCGCTGCCGATGATCGGGCCGATGGTCTGCTCGAGGCGTGGCTTGCCGCCCTCCGGCGCGCCGAAGCGCGACTCGAGCGCCGCCTCCACCTTGGCGAAGTCGGTTCCCTGTCGCGCCACGCCCGGCGCGGGACTTCCCGACGCGCCCGGTGACGCGACCGGCGCCGGCGTCGGCGTAAGCGCCGGCGTCGGCGCGAGGCTGCCCGAGGCGAGCGGACCGATCGAGGCCGACGGCACGGGCGACGGCTGCTGTGGCGGCAGCAGGTCGATGGGCTCGGTCTGGATCCGCAAATAGCCATCGGACAGCCGCTGCACGCGCGCGCTGGGGTGGCCGAGCGAGACCAGGGCTGCCTGCACGTCCGAGGCGGCCGGCTGCTGCGCGTACTTCACCTCCCACACCGTCCCGCCGGTGAAGTCGACCGACGGCTTCAGGCCGCCGAGCAGGATGAAGATCAGCCCCGGCACGGTGATGAAGGCCGAGAAGAGGAAGAACCATCGCTTCTTGCCCACGACGTCGAACATCGGTCAGCGCTCCACGTGGTAGAGCTCGATGCGACGGCCCCACTCGGTGCGGACGACGTAGCGCAGGATGGTGCGCGTCACGGTCACCGCGCTGAACATCGAGACCACCACGCCGATGATCAGGACCAGCGCGAAGCCCCGGACGATCGTGGTGCCCTGCCAGTAGAGCCACGCGGCGACGAGGATCGAGCTGACGTTCGAGTCGAGGATCGACGACCAGGCGCGGTTGAAGCCCGCCTCCAGCGCCGGGGCGAGGCTCTTGCCGGCGCGGATCTCCTCCTTCATGCGCTCGAAGATGAGGATGTTCGCGTCGACGGCCATGCCGATCGAGAGGATGAAGGCCGCGACGCCGGCAAGCGTCAGCGTCACCCCGATGAGGCGGAAGATCGCGTACACGACAAGCGTGTAGTAGACCAGCGCCAGCGAGGCGAGCACGCCGGGCAGCCTGTAGAACGCGATCATGAAGAAGAGCACGAGCAGCAGCCCCAGCCCGCCGGCGAGGAGCGCCTGGCCCAGGAAGTTCGCACCGAGCGTCGCGGCCTGCTGCTCCACGCCCTGCTCCTCGAGCGACACCGGCAGCGCGCCGAAGCGGAGCGTGTTGTAGAGGTTCGTGCGCTCGGTCTCGGCGGACTGGCCGTTGCCGACCGTGATCACCGTCTGGCCGGCGCAGATGGCGGATTGGATGTTGGGCGTGGTGATCACCTTCCCGTCGAGCGCGATCGGCCCCGGGCGCTGCACGTTGGCGGTGGTGAAGTCGCACCACGTCTTGCTCCCGGCGTCCTTCAGCGTGAAGACGACCCCCAGCGAGCCCTGGTCGCTGCTCGGTGCGACGGTCCCCGGCTGTATCTCGCCGCCGTTGAACAGCACCTTCACGGTGCCGCTGGCGATGAGCTGCGTGACGTCCTGGCCGACCGTGAGCTGCTGACCCTGCGGATCGATGAACTGCAGCTGCCCGGTCGACCCGACCAGGCTGCGCACCTGGTCCTCGTTGCTGACGCCCGGCACCTCGACGATGATGCGGCGGGTCCCGTCGGCCGCGATCTCGGTCCGCACCTGGGGCTCGGAGACGCCGATGCCGCCGACGCGCTGCTCGATGATCGTGCGGGCCGTGTCGAGGTCCGCGTCGCTGATCACCTGTCCGGGCTGCGGCTTGACCGCAAGCGTCACGCGGATGCCGCCCTGCAGGTCGAGCCCAAGGACCGTCCGAATGCTGCTGCCGGGGAAGGTTGACGGCAGCCAGTCGCGCGGGATGTCGATATACAGCGCGAGCGCGAGCGTGATGAAGATCACCCAGGGAGCGATGCGGCGCCAGGTCATGCTTCGGCTGAAGGTCCTCTACGCTCGGGACTGGCCGCGGCCCGAATCGGTCGCGGACACGAAAGCCGCCGCGTCTGCGGCGGGCGGCGCGATTATAGGGCCTCGGGCGCGCGGTTGTCGCCGACCCGCCCGGACCGCGCTCAGGTGAGCATCCCCTCGCGGGCGAGCACGCTCTTGAGCCGCGAGGCGAGCTCGCGGTTGATCCCCGGCGTCTCGGCCACCTCCTCGACCGATGCCTCCCGGATGCGGCGCACGCTGCCGAACCGCTTGAGGAGCGCCCGCTTGCGGCTGGGACCGATGCCGGCCACGTCGTCGAAGACGCTCGCCAGCGCGCGCTTGCCGCGCACGGTGCGGTGATACGTGATCGCGAACCGATGCGCCTCGTCGCGAATGCGCTGCACCAGGTAGAGGCCCTGCGACGTGCGTGGCAGCACGATGGGCGCCGACCGGCCGGGGACGTACAGCTCCTCGAAGCGCTTGGCCAGGCCGGCCAGCGGGATGTCGCGCAGGTCGAGCTGCTCCATCACGCCGACCGCGGTGGAGAGCTGTCCCTTGCCGCCGTCCACGATCACAAGATCCGGCAGCGACCAGGCGTCGTCTCGGATCTGTGGCGCGTCGTCGCGCTCGACCGGGCCGGCGCCGTGCTCGAGGTCCGGCGGGTCGTCGGCGTCGCCCTCTGGCGCCTCGTCGGCGCCCACCGCCGCCAGCGAGAGGTAGCCGGTCTCCGCGCGGAGCCTGGCGGCGCGTCCGAATCGGCGACGCAGGACCTCCGCCATCATCCGGAAGTCGTCGGGGGTGTCGCCGGAGCGAATCCTGAAGCGCCGGTACTCGCGCGGGTCGGGACGCCCGTTCACGAAGACGACCATGCTGCCCACCGCGCTCGTGCCCTGGATGTTGCTCATGTCGTAGCACTCGATCCGCTCGGGCGGCCTGGGCAGCGCCAGCGCCTCGGCCAGCTCCGTCAGCGCCTCGTCCCGCTTGCCCTCGTCGGCGAGCCACTCGGCGCGCTCCTTGGCCAGCGCCTCCACCGCGTTCTGGGTGGCGAGCGCCACCAGCCGGCGCCGATCACCCCGCATGGCGACGGATACGGCGACCCTGGAACCGCGACGGTCCGAGAGGAAGGCCGCCAAACCCTCCGCCTCCGATGGCAGCAGCGGCACCAGCACCTCGCGGGGCACGGACTGTGTCGCGGCGTAGTACTGCGGCAGGAAAGAGCCGAGGACCTCGGCGTCCGTCACGTCCCGCGCTCCCTCCACGATGAAGTGCTCACGACCGATCATCTTCCCGTTGCGGATGACGAGGACCTGCAGGCAGGCCTCGTTCTCCTCTCGCGCGAAGCCGATGACGTCCTGCTCGGCGCGGCTGTAGGCGGACACCTTCTGCTGCTCGATGGTGCGCTCGACGGCGCGCAGCTTGTCGCGCGCCGCGGCCGCCGCCTCGAAGCGCAGCGCCTCGGCGTCCGCCTCCATCTGGCGGCGCAGCTCGTCCGCGATGCCCTCCTGCTTGCCCTCCAGGAAGTCGACGATGCGCTCGATCGTGGCGCGGTAGGGCGCCTTCTCGACGGCCTGGATGCACGGCGCCTGGCAGCGCCCGATGTAGTAGAGCAGGCAGGGACGTTCCAGGACTCGCTTGCCCTCCGGGATGTCGAGGTTGCAGGTTCGGAACGGGAAGATCTTGCGCAGCAGCTTCAGCGTCTCGTCCACGCTCGAGGCCGATGCGTACGGGCCGAAGTAGCGGCTCCCGTCGCGGGCCAGCTTGCGGGTGCGCACGATGCGAGGGAAGTCCTCGCCCAGCGTGATCTTGACGAACGGGTAGCTCTTGTCGTCGCGCAGCCGGATGTTGAAGCGCGGCCGGTGCTCCTTGATGAGATTGCTCTCCAGCAGGAAGGCCTCGCTGACCGTATCGGTCAGGATGTAGTCGATGTCGGCCACCTCCTGCGTCATGCGCAGGATCCGGGCGTCGAGCGCTCCCTTGCTGCCGAAGTAGCTGCGCACGCGGTTGCGCAGCGAATCGGCCTTTCCGACGTACAGGACGCGGCCGCCGGCGTCCTTCATCAGGTAGACGCCGGGCCTGCCGGGAAGCTGGCGCAGGATCGCGCGCACGCGCCCCGGTCCCAGCTGCTCGGTCATGCCTCCGATTCTAGGGCGAGCTCCCGCATTCGGGTCGTCAGCGCTCCGAGCGGTACCGCGGGCCGCTGCCGCCGCGCGGGAGCAGCGCCAACAGACGGACCAGCTTCGGCTCGAGCGACGCGATCTGCGCCTCGGGCACCCATCGCACCTCCTCGATCTCCTCGGGCTGCGCCCTCAACGCGCCGCCCACAGGACGACACCCGAAGACGAAGTCGGTGGTGCGGCGCCGATGCCCGTCGACCAGGAGGCACTCGACCACCTCGACCTCGATGCCGGTCTCCTCGCGGACCTCCCGCGCCACCGCCTCGTGCGGCCGCTCGCGGCGCTCGACCTTGCCGCCGGGCACGGTCCACTCCCGCGGCGGGAAGATCGGCCGCACCAGCAGCAGCGCGCCGTCCTCGTTCCGAACCAGGCCGTGGGCGCCCTCGACGCGGGAGTAGCGTCCGGCCAGGATGCCCGCGACCTCGTGCAGCGCGACCAGGCCCAGGCGGAAGACGCGGCGGACGACCGCCTCAGCCACCGGACGGCCGTGCAGAGGCCCTGGCGATCGGTCGCGCCAGCTCCTCGGCGAGCCACCGCCGGAGCGGCGTGTAGTCGGTCGGCGAGGAGCGGCCGATGACGACGAGGATGTACTGGCCGCCGCTGTTGCGGGTCGCCTCGAGTACCACGCCCTCCTTGAGCTCGATGCGGCGATCCGGGTTGAAGTGCGACGAGAGGAGCGCGAGGTCGATCGCGGAGAGGTCCGTCTTGAGCCGTCCCTGCAGCGCGTCCATCAGCGCCAGGCCCGGACCGAGCGAACCGATTCCGCCGGCGCCGAGCTTGGTGCGCAGCGCGCCCATGATCCTCTGCTGCCGAATCGAGCGTGCGAAGTCGCTCGACTCGGCCGGCACGCTCGTGTAGCGAGAGCGCGCGTACGACAGCGCCTGGGTGCCGTTCAGGTGAAGCGTCCCCTTCTTGAACGAGCCGCCGTTCCAGCGGCCGGCATGGAAATCGGTCTCGTTCCAGGTGTAGGCGAACGCTCTCGGGTTCTCGACCGTGACGCCGCCCACCGCGTCCACCATCTCGCGGAAACCCGCGAAGTCGATGGCCATCCAGTGGTCGATCCGCAGACCGGTGGTCTCGGAGAGCACCTGCGCGGTGGCGCGGCCGGCCTCCTCGACGCCTCCGCGCGCCCAGCCGATCGCGAACGCCTCGTTGACCTTGCCGTTGTCGGGCAGCTCGGGCAATCCCTCGATCCAGAAGTCGCGCGGGATCGGCACGATGGTGGTCGTGTTCGTGACCGGGTCGATCGACAGGATGTTGAGCGAGTCGGCCAGGTACGCGCCACCGTGCTTCTCCTCGCCGGCATAGCCGACCATCAGCACGTTGACGCGGTCGCGACCGTTCAGCGGTCCGAACAGCGCGGACGACGCGGCCGAGGCCGTCGAGACGGCGCCGTTGAACGACGCCATGCGCTGCCAGAGCAGCCCCCCACCCACCAGCAGGCCGACGATGAGGAGGAGCGCGACGAGCTGGAGGTACCTCCGCAGCGGCACCCGACGCCGGCGCGGGCGCGGCGGCTGCGGAGCGGTGTCGTCCAGCGAAACGGGATCGTGTCCCAGCCGGCGGAGTCGCTCGTCGCGGCGCGCGGCCTCTCGGGTCCTGCGCTGTGGCGCCGTTCGGAACGCGTGCGGAGCGAGGCGGTCAGAGCGGGCCATGGGGTCCCATCGGCGGCGTGTCTCTTCTCCTGTGCGGCGGGAACGATGGGCGGGCGACAGCATAGCGGACCGCCGGTAAGGGGATGATCACGAGGCGATAACCGTCCCCGGCTACGGTGACCGGCATGCAGGTCATGACGCAGCCGGCCGCGCCGGTGTGGCTGGAGCCCATCCTCGCAGTCCTCGACCCGGAACAGCGAGCGGCCGCCACGCTGCCATCCGGGCCGGCGCAGATCATCGCCCCGGCGGGCAGCGGCAAGACCACGACGCTGCTCGCCAGGCTGGCAGTGCTCGTGGCACGCGGAACGGCTCCCGACGCGATCTGCGTCGTCACCTTCAACCGCGAGGCGGCCGCCGACGTGCGGCGACGCGTCGAGGCGCGGCTGGTGCCGCACCTGCCGCAGGCCGCCGGCATCGAGGTCCGGACGCTGCACGCCCTCGCTCGCCAGATCCTCATCGATGCCGGCCGGACCGCCGATCTCATCGCCGACCGACTGCCTCTGCTCCGGGCCGCGCGGCGGCGCGTCAGCGTCGGGCGAGCGTCCGACGCCCCGCCGCTGCCGGAAGCGGCCATGCTCGACGCCGTCGTCTCCGCGTGGAAGATCGAGGGGCGCCAGCCGCCCCAGGAGTCGGCGCCCGTGATCGCCGCCTATCAGACCATGCTCGAGCTGCGTGGCGCGCTCGACTTCGACGACCTCGTGGTGGTCGCCTGCGACCTCCTCGAGACGAACCCGGCGCTGCGCGTCCGCTGGCAGTCTCGCTTCGAGCAGGTCCTGGTCGACGAGTTCCAGGACGTCGACGCGGCGCAGCTGCGACTGGTGCGCCTCTTGGCCGCACCGGAGGACAACCTGTTCGTGGTCGGCGACGACGACCAGACCATCTACGCCTGGAGACTGGCGGACGTGCGGCGAATACTCGACTTCGGGACGCGCTACCCGACCGCGCGCCGTGTGCAGCTGGCGACCAACTACCGATGCCCGGAAACCGTCGTCGAGGCGTCGCGACGCCTCATCGACGCGAACGTGGAGCGGTTCTCCAAGCGGATCCGGCCCTTCGCGGCGGAGCGCTCCGGGACCCTCCTGGCACTCCCCACGGAGAGGAGCGGTTGGGAGGAGGAGGTGATGCGCCTCGCGGTCGCCGAGACGAGGGCGCGCCGGCGAGCATGCATCCTGGCCCGCACACGTGCCGAGCTAGTGCCGGTTTCGCTGGCCCTGCTGCGTGCCGGCGTGCCGCATGCCACGGTCCTGCCCGCGCCCGCGGAGGACGAACGCGTGGTCGCCCTGGTGGACGACCTCCGGCGCGCGCCTGCGCACGCCTCGCCGTTCCCGACCCTGCTCCGCTGCCGCGCCGCTCGTGGCTGGCGTCGCGGCGACGCGGAGGACTCCCTCGGCGACGACGACCACGCGGCCCTCGACGCGTGCCTCGGCTGGGCCGTGGGCTTCGCCCGGGCCGATGCGTACCTCGCCGCCTACGACGACGCCCGTCGGCGGCTTGCGTCGCTCCGCGTGCCGGACGCTCTCCTCGAGCTGGTGACGGTCCACGGCGCGAAGGGCAGGGAGTGGGACCTGGTGGTGGTTGTCGGGTTCGAGGAGGATCGGTTCCCGAATCGCCGCTCGCTGGTCGAGGCGGCCGATGCGGAACGGGCGCTCGAGGAGGAACGGCGCCTCGCCTACGTCGCCATGACACGCGCCACCCGGCGGCTGGTGCTGGCGTTCGATCCGGCCCGACCGTCGCGGTTCCTCGCGGAGTCGGGTGCTACAGGCCCACCTCCGCCGCGATGACGCCGAGGTACCGCACCATGCGCTCCACGTGCTCGTCGAACGGCAGCCCGACCTCGTCGGCCCCGGCGAGCAGCATCTCGCGAGGGACGGCGCGCGCGAAGGCCTTGTCCTTCATGCGCTTGCGGACGTTCGCCGGTTCCACGTCGGCCAGCTTCTTCGAGGGCCGCATCAGCGCGACGGCGACGAGGAAGCCCGCCAGCTCGTCGCAGGCGTAGACGAGATGGTCGAGGCGCGTCTGGCGCGGAATGCCGAGCGCGTCGTTGTGCGCGCGAACCGCGTGCACGGTCTCCCGGTCGTAGCCACGACGCTCGAGCTCGTCCGCGCCGATGGCGCCATGCGTCGCGGCGTCGGGGTGCCGCTCGTAGTCCAGATCGTGGAGCAGACCTGCCATCCCCCACCGCTCCACGGTTTCGGGGTCCAGCCCGTCATCGGCCGCGTAGCCGCGCACGCCCGCCTCGACCAGGAGGCCGTGCTTCCTGAGGGACGGGTTCTCGTTCCATTCGTACAGCAGGGCGATGGCGTCGTCACGCGTCGGCATCGGTGAAGGATACGTGTGCGACGTCGATCGAGCGGGGCGTCAGCCGGCGACCGCGACCGCTTCCGGCGCCGCGCGCGACTTGGAGACGTCGCGCGAGTTCTCGAGCGCCAGGACCGGCCGCAGGTAGTGGCCGGTGTGCGACGTGCGTGAGCGCGCGATCTGTTCGGGCGTCCCGGTCGCCACCACCGCGCCGCCCGCATTGCCGCCCTCCGGACCGAGATCGATCACCCAGTCGGCGCTCTTGATGACGTCCAGGTTGTGCTCGATGACCACGACGGTGTTGCCCGCGTCGACCAGGCGCTGCAGGACGGCCAGCAGCCGCGCGACGTCGTCGAAGTGGAGCCCGGTGGTCGGCTCGTCCAGGATGTACAGCGTCCGGCCCGTGGAGCGCCTGGCGAGCTCGGTGGCGAGCTTCACGCGCTGCGCCTCGCCGCCGGACAGCGTCGTCGCCGGCTGCCCCAGATGGATGTAGCCCATGCCCACGTCGTGCAGCGTCTGCAGGCGGTTGCGGATCGAGGGCACCGCCGAGAAGAAGGCGAGCGCCTCGTCCACGGTCATCTCCAGGATCTCGGCCACGTTGCGGCCCTTGTAGTGGATCTCGAGCGTCTCGCGGTTGTAGCGCTTGCCCTTGCAGACCTCGCACTGGACGTAGACATCGGGCAGGAAGTGCATCTCGATCTGGACGATTCCGGCGCCCTCGCACGCCTCGCACCGCCCACCCTTCACGTTGAAGCTGAAGCGTCCCGGCTTGTAGCCGCGCAGGCGCGCCTCGGGGACGGCCGCCAGCAGCTCGCGCAGCGGCGCCCAGAGGCCGGTGTAGGTCGCCGGATTCGAGCGCGGCGTGCGACCGATAGGCGACTGGTCGATCTGGATCACCTTGTCCACCTGGTCCAGGCCCTCGATCGCGTCGTGCGCGCCGGGCCGCTCGCGCGAGCCCCAGATGCGCTGCGCGAGCGCCGGATACAGGATCTGGTTGACCAGCGACGACTTGCCGGAGCCGCTGACGCCGGTCACCGCGACGAACGTACCGAGGGGAATCTCGACGTCGATGCGGCGAAGGTTGTTCTCGGCCGCGCCGCGCACGGTCAGGGATGCGCCGCTGCCGGTGCGACGAGCGGAAGGAACAGGGATCGATCGGTCGCCACGCAGGTAGGCGGCCGTGATGGACCGCTCGTTCCGCAGCAGCTCGTCGAGCGGCCCGGAGTGGATCAGCTCGCCGCCGTGCTCGCCCGCACCGGGGCCGATGTCGATCACCCAGTCCGCGGCCCGGATCGTCTCCTCGTCGTGCTCCACGACGAGGAGCGTGTTGCCCAGGTCACGCAGCCGCTCCAGCGTCGCGATGAGTCGGTCGTTGTCGCGCTGGTGCAGGCCGATCGACGGCTCGTCGAGGATGTAGAGCACGCCCATCAGGCTCGATCCGATCTGCGTGGCCAGCCGGATGCGCTGGGCCTCGCCGCCGGAGAGCGTCCCGGAGGCGCGGTCGAGGGTCAGGTAGTCGAGCCCGACATCGACCAGGAAGCCCAGGCGCGCCCGGATCTCCTTGAGCACCTGCCGCGCGATCTGGTTCTCGCGCTCGCTGAGCAGCGTTCCGAGCGCGCCGTACCAGGCGAGCGCATCGGTCACCGAGAGCCGCGTCGTCTCGATGATGTTCCTGCCGCCGACGGTCACGGCGAGCGACTCCGGCTTGAGCCGCATCCCGCCGCAGGTGGGGCAGGGCCGGGTCGTCATGTAGCGCTCGATCTCGGTCTTCATCATCTCCGAGCCGGTCTCGCGATAGCGGCGCTCCAGGTTCGGCACGATCCCCTCGAAGGTGGTCCTGAACGTGTGCGTTCGGCCCTGCCGCGATCGGTAGCGGACCTCGACCCGCTCCCCGCCGTTGCCGTACAGCAGGATCTGCCGCGCGCGCTCGGAGAGCTGCGAGACCGGCACGTCCATCCGGAAGGCGTAGTGCTCGGCGACGGCGTCCAGGATCTTGCTGAACCACGACTCGGTGGCGACCATGCGACGCCACGGCAGGATCGCTCCCTCGCCGAGGGTGAGCTCGCGGTTGGGCAGGACGAGGTCGGGATCGATCTCGAGGCGGCTGCCGAGGCCGGTGCACGACGGGCAGGCGCCGTGCGGCGAGTTGAAGCTGAAGTTGCGCGGCGCGGGCTCCTCGAACGAGCCGCCGTGCACCGGGCACGCGTAGCGCTCGCTGAAGAGCCGATCCGTCCCCTCGTCGGGAAAGTGGATCATCACCGTACCCTCGGCCATGCGCAGCGCGGTCTCGAGCGAGTCGGCCATGCGGCTGGCATCCGGACGCGGCGCGCCCTCTTCGTCGGTGGCGTGCACCACCAGCCGGTCGACGACCACCTCGATCGAGTGCTTGAACTTCTTGTCGAGCGTGATCTCCTCGTCGAGGTCGCGCAGCTCGCCGTCCACCCTGACCCGGACGAAGCCCGCCTGCTTCGCGCCGGCCAGCACCTTCTCGTGCTCGCCCTTCCGGTCGCGGACCAGCGGAGCGAGGATCATCAGCCGGGTGCCGTCGGGAAGCTCGTACAGCTGGTCGACCATCTGCTGCACGGTCTGGCGGCTGATCTCGCGCCCGCATACCGGGCAATGCATGCGACCGATGCGCGCGAACAGCAGGCGAAGGTAGTCGTAGATCTCGGTCACCGTGCCGACCGTCGAGCGCGGGTTTCGGGAGGCGCCCTTCTGGTCGATGCTGATCGCCGGCGAGAGCCCGTCGATCTGGTCGACGTCCGGCTTCTCCATCTGCCCCAGGAACTGCCTGGCGTAGGCGGAGAGCGATTCGACGTAGCGCCGCTGGCCCTCGGCGTAGATCGTGTCGAAGGCGAGACTCGACTTCCCGCTGCCGGAGAGGCCGGTGATCACGATCAGACGATCGCGCGGCATGTCGACGTCGACGTCCTTCAGGTTGTGCTCGCGCGCGCCGCGCACAGCGATCCGGTCGAGGGGCATCGGCTGATTCTACCAGACCGATACGAACGCCTGTTCTGTTTGGATGTGCCTGCCGACTCAGTGGATGAGCGGGTCGTAGTCGCTCGCCACGAACGTGTTGCGGCACAGCTGGACGCGATCCGGGACGCACGACGCAGCGCGCGGGTCGTCGAAATGTCCGACGAAGACAAGCTCCTCCATCCCGGCCGTCCCCTCGCCCGGCTGGGTGAGCGGCGGGAAGGCATCGCCGCTCGGTGCGGCTAGCCGGATCCCCCTGCCCTCGACCTCGGCCTGCGTGACGCCGCGCGCCGGCTGGTCGGCGAGGAGCGTCCGCACCGGGCACGCGCGCTGGAGCCATGCGACCGAGGCGTCCGCCCCGCCGCTGTCGCCGGCGCAGTTCGGTGCCGCCAGCGCGAGGTACCAGCCGGAGATGCGGATCTCGTTGTGCCCGAAGCGATCGGCCGGCGGCCGGCCGCTGAGGACGTCCTGCGCGGTGACGACCTGCAGCTCCGGGCGGTTCGGCAGGAAGCTGCTGGCGACCATCAGCACGAAGACGAGCAGACCGACGCCCACCACGAGCGCCGTCCACACCAGCCGCTCACGCCCGGCACGCGTCTCAGGGGTCGCGGCGAGGATCTCGTGCTCCGTCGGCGGCTCGGGTGGCCCCGCCGGCGTCCACTCATCGTCGTCGCCCCGATGGTCGCTCACGCCGTCGCCTCGACACCCGCCCATCGATCGGCGACGAGCTCGACCGCCCGGCGCCACAGCGCGCGATGGTGGTCCGCGTTAAGCCACGTGCTCGCCCCGGACGGGTGAGGCAGGCAGACGACCGATGCGCCCGGCGCGGCTTCCCATTCCATCTCTCGACCGACGATCTGGTCGAGCCGCACCTCGCGCCCGAACGCGAAGCGGTGCGCAGTGCCCCCGACGAGGACGATCAACGCAGGCGCCACCAGGCGCACCTCCTCCAGCAGATACGGTCCCCAGCGCTCGATCTCCACCCGCGACGGAGGCTTGTCGACCGATGCGCCGGGAGCGCGGCCGGGATAGCACTTCGCGACCGAGGTGACGTACCAGCGCGACCGGAAGTCGTCCTGGCTGACGCCCGCCAGCCGCAGCCACCCGACGAGGCGCTTGCCCGCGTCCCAGGCGAACGGAACGCCGGTCTCGATCTCGCGCCAGCCGGGGGCCTGGCCGATCAGCATCGCGCGCTCGCCGCCGTCGCCGGAGAGCACCGGTGAGCGACCGTCGCACCCGGGCATCGAATCCTGCAGCGTACGGAGTGCGGTGCCCTGCGCTGCGCGACGAGGGCTCGGCACGAGCCACTCTCCGATGTGGCGCAGCCGTTTCGGGGATGCGCCGTCCAGCTCGCTCAGTCGTCGCTCCCCCGCAGCTGCGCCGCCGCCCGCAGGTCGTCGGCGATCGCGATGCGGAGGATGCGCCGCACGGCGAGAGCCTCGGGACCGCACCGATCGAGGGCGTCGGCAAGCGCGTCTCGCGCCGCGTAGAGGCGATCCAGCGGTCCGTCGCTCGCGGCGGCTGCCTCCGCCCCCAGCTGCTCCGCGAAGTCCAGGTCCTGGGCCGCGATGGCGTCGAGCGCGGCTGCGGCACCCTCCGGGCCGGCGCCGTCCAGCGCGTCCGCCAGCTCCTCCCGGGCGAGCTCGAGCCAGCGGCACCAGCTGCCGAATTCGTCGCGAGAGGGAGGCAGCTCGTCGAGCGAGAACGTCGCGCGACGCCCGTCGCGGGCGGCCGCGCGCTCGACCTCGTACCAGTTGTCGCCGACGAAGAGCGGCGCGTCCTCGCCCTTGGCCCGCAGCCACTCGGCGAAGCGCGCCGCACGGCGTGGCAGCGCGGCGACCGCCTCCGCATCGGTCGCGCCGAAGGCCGCGCAGCCGGGGAGCTCCGCGGCATGGGCTGCGGTGCCGCCGTCCGGTAGCTCGACCTCGACGAAGATCGCGTGCGGCATCGTTCCCGCCATGGGCCGGCTAGCCTCGCCGACGGCCCGGCGGGCGACGCCGCGACCCGGCCGCCACGATGTTCGGTCGCGCCGCGGTGCTGAAGACCTCGCGATGCTCCCGACGCGGGCCGTCCATGGCGGCCGCGGCATACACGTCGGCGGGGATCTCGCCGGGTGCAGCGTTCAGCTCGTCGCGCAGCCGTCGCAGCTGCAGGATCTCGTCGCGCATGGCGGCCGCTCGCTCGAACTCCAGGTTGCGCGCGGCCTCCTTCATCTGGGCCTCGAGGCGGCTCATCATGTCGGCGACCTCCTCGGTCGTCTTGCCGGTGACCTGCAGCTCGGCTCGCTCCTCGGCGACTCGGCGCAGCCCGTCGTGGATGTCGCGGATCGCCTTGGTGATGGTCTCGGGCACGATCCCGTGCTCGGCGTTGTACGCCGCCTGCTTCGCCCGACGGCGCTCGGTCTCGTCCATCGCCGCGCGCATCGAATCGGTGATCCTGTCGGCGTACATGATCACGTGGCCGCCGACGTTGCGCGCGGCCCGCCCGATGACCTGGATCAGCGATCCTCCGCTGCGCAGGAATCCCTCCTTGTCGGCGTCGAGGATCGCCACCAGCGTGACCTCGGGCAGATCCAGGCCTTCGCGCAGCAGGTTGATCCCGACCAGCACGTCGTACACGCCGAGGCGCAGGTCACGCAGGATCTCCACGCGCTCAAGGGTGTCGACCTCGCTGTGCAGCCACTGGACCTTGATGCCCAGCTCGGCGAGGTAGTCGGCGAGGTCCTCCGCCATCTTCTTGGTCAGCGTCGTGACCAGCGCGCGCTCGCCGCGCTGGATCGTGTCCCTGATCTCGGCCAGCAGGTCGTCGATCTGGCCCGCCGTGGGCCGCACCACGATCTCGGGATCGACGACGCCGGTCGGCCGGATGAACTGCTCGGCGACGCGCTGGGCGCGATCGGTCTCGTACGGTCCGGGGGTGGCCGACATGTAGATCACCTGGTTGAGGTGGTCCTCGAACTCCTCGAAGGTGAGTGGCCTGTTGTCGAGCGCCGACGGCAGCCGGAACCCGAAGTCGACCAGGATCTCCTTGCGCGTGCGGTCGTTCTTGTACATGCCGTGGACCTGCGGGATGGTGATGTGACTCTCGTCGACGATGAGCAGGAAATCGGTCGGGAAGTAGTCGATCAGGGTCCACGGCCGGCTGCCTGCCTCGCGGCGTGCGAGGTGACGCGAGTAGTTCTCGATCCCGGAGCAGAAGCCGACCTCGCGCATCATCTCGAGGTCGAACCGCGTTCGCTGCTCAAGCCGCGCGGCCTCGAGGTCGCGGCCCTCGTTGCGCAGCTGCGCGACGCGCTCCTCCATCTCGGCCTCGATGTCCACCACCGCGGCCATGAGCTTGTCGCGAGGAGTCACGTAGTGGGTGGCGGGATAGAAGTTGACCTCCCGCCGTTCCGCCTGCACCTCGCCCGTCAGCGCATCGACCTCGACGATGCGCTCCACCTCGTCACCGAAGAAGTCGACCCGCACGATGAACTGCCCGTGCGGAGGCTGCACCTCGAGGACGTCACCGCGGACCCGGAAGCGCGCTCGTGACAGCGCGGCGTCGTTGCGCTGGTACTGCAGGTCGACCAGGTGCCGCAGGATGCCATCGCGCCGGTAGCGTCCGCCGGCCTTGAGGTTGATCACTGTCGCGCCGTAGTCGACCGGGGCGCCCAGACCGTAGATCGCCGAGACCGAGGCGACGATGACCACGTCACGGCGCTCGAACAGCGCCCGGGTGGCGTTGTGGCGCAGTCGATCGATCTCGTCGTTGCGGCTGGAATCCTTCTCGATGTAGGTGTCGGACCGGGGCAGGTACGCCTCCGGCTGGAAGTAGTCGTAGTAGCTCACGAAGTACTCGACCGCGTTGTCCGGAAAGAACTCCCGAAACTCCTGGTAGAGCTGCGCGGCGAGCGTCTTGTTGTGGGCCATGACGAGGGTCGGTCGGTTCGCCGCCTCGATCACCTTCGCCGCCGTGTACGTCTTGCCCGTGCCGGTCGCGCCGAGCAGGACCTGGTCGCGCAGGCCCTCGACCAGCCCGCTCGACAGCGCGGCGATCGCCTGCGGCTGGTCACCGGTCGGTTCGTAGGGCGCGCGGACCTTCAGATCGGGCATGGGGACGGGTCGATTCTAGCCGAGGCCGGGGTCGCGGATTTCGGGCTCCCCCAAGCGGCCTATATGCCCATGGGTCGTCCGTTCCTACCCTCAGGCGTACCGATGTCCCCCACCCGGTTCGTTCCTCGCTGCCCGACGGCTCCTCGCGACCGCCGCCGCCCGCTGCCCTCGTCCGGCCCGGCGGGCCAGGCCATGGTCGAGTTCGCCGCCGTCCTGCTGCCGCTGATGCTGATCGTGGTCGCCATCATCCAGTTCGGCTTCCTCTTCGCGGCGTACGTCGGCACCAGCAACGCGGCGCGGGAGGGAGCCCGCTCGGGCACCATCTACGTCTACGACAACCAGCAGACGCCGACCGCCAACGACGTCGCCCGCTGCAACGTGATCCTGGCCGCCGCCCAGCAGTCGCTCGACGTCGGCATCCCGGGCCAGTTCTCCCCCGCCTGCACCACCTCGTCGGGCGGCGGCGACCTCGCCATCTCCTACCCCGATTCGGCGACCTGCACCAACCAGCCGCGCGTCGGATGCCAGCTCAAAGTGGTGCTCACCTATCGCCAGCCGCTCTTCGTTCCGCTGGTGGGGACGTTCCTCGGCGCGGACGCACAGAACCGGGTCTCGCTGCGCGCGGCGGTGACCATGGTCGTCAACTGATGCGCGACGAGCGCGGGCAGGTGCTGGTCGTGGTGGCCCTCGGCCTCGTCGTGCTCCTCGCCGCGGCGGCGTTCACGGTCGACCTCGGACGCCGCGCCGCCGAGGAGCGGTACCTCCAGAACGCCGCCGACGCCGGGGCGCTCGCGGCATGCTCGGCGCTCATCGCCGGCTCCACCGACCTTTCCGCGCAGCAGGCCGGCGACACCGTCGCGCGGGCAAACCTGACCTCCTCCCCGTCCGGCACGGCCTTCGAGCTGCCGCCGATCGGTGCGTCGCTGGTCTACGAGGACGGGGGCGCGGGCGACCCGCGACGGCTCGAAGCCGGGATCCTGGTCCAGAGCCACTCCGTGCGGGTCGCCATCACCAGCCACGTGGCGGCGACCATCGGCGCCATCGTCGGCGCGCCACTGCTCAAGGCGCAGGGCCGCGCGCAATGCCAGCTGCAGGGCGGACCGGCAGTACCGATCGTGGCCCGTCGCTACGTGAACGCGCCGGGGCCGGGCAACGACTTCATCGACCACGCCGCGA
Source organism: uncultured Chloroflexia bacterium (assembly GCA_963783725.1). Classification (GTDB taxonomy): domain Bacteria; phylum Chloroflexota; class Limnocylindria; order QHBO01; family QHBO01; genus CAWAOJ01. The sequence goes on from CAWAOJ010000002.1 coordinate 836,680, forward strand.
CCTCCGGCACGAGCCGGATCGGCCAGGTCGACACGAGCCAGACCATCGACGGCAGCGGCCTGATCGGCTATGCCGCCACGGGACGGGCGCCGGCCGCCGAGACGGATCCCGGACCGACCTTCGAGCTCTACGGCCCGGGCGCCAAGGCGAGCAACGGCAGCGACTTCCGGGGCTTCATCGCGCTCGACGTCCGCAACTTCCAGGACGCCACCTCGCGCATGTTCTACAACGGCGTGACGGCGGGCACAACAGTCCAGACCCTCAAGGACAAGCAGGGCGTGTACACGCTGACCGGCTACCCGGGGCCGGGATTTCCCTCGGTGACGAATCCCTCCGACCCGAACGACCAGGTGGCGGTGATGGTCGGAAACGACTCGGCCATGGTGGTCAGCAATTTCCGGAAGTCGTACGCGGTCGGCGACCGGGTGCTGCTGGCCCTCTACAACGGGACCGTGATGGAGATCCCCGACTTCTCGATCAGCCCGCCCGGCTCGTTCACCGTGCTGGCCACGCAGTCAGCGACCAGCGGACCCAGCTTCACCGTCGCGCGCAACGACGCCTTCCAGTCGACCGTGACGCTCCGGCTGCGCGGAGACGCCGACGCGGCCGCGGCCGGGCATCCCGAGTACGACATCGTGCCGGACCCGCCGCTGACGCCGCCCGCGGCGGGGTACATGAACGAGCCGACCTGGTCGACGGACGCGTTCGTGCCGGACAAGAACGGCACTCGCGTCGACACCTCGAGCATCCAGACCACGGCCGTCCCGCCCGGGATCTACGCCGCCTGGCTGGAGGGCAAGTCCGGCGATCCCTACTACCAGACGCGGCGCGCGCCGGTGCCGGTCGAGGTACGGCAAGCGGCCGGCACGCCGTTGCGCGACTTCAGCCTGGGGCTCTCGACCACGACCGGCACTGCCACATCCAGCGGGGCGACGATCACGCTGCCGGTCGTCGTGTCGACCGCCAGGACGTCCGATCCTGCGACCTGGGCCTCGACCAACCCTGTCTCGTTGAGCTGGGACGCAGCATCGTTCACCGACTGCTCGTTCCAACCGAAGGCGATCGGTGCCGGCCAGATCACGTTCTCGAGCGCGTCGGCGGTGCCCAGCGTGGCAGGAACGAGCATCGATCTCAACGTCAGCACCGTCGGGCTCAACGCCGGCTGCTACCGCTTCAACGTGCGGGCAAGCGGGCTCAACCTCGACAACCGGCCGGTGACCCATCTCCTGCCCATGACGATCACCGTGGCAACCACGCCGAGCACCGGCAGCTACGTGGACCTCATCGGTTTCGCCGTCTTCAAGGTCACCGCCATCGATGCCAATTCGATCTTCGGCCAGGCCGTCACCGGTGCCTACGCCGACCCCAATGCCGACGGGCTCCGCCGCGCGCAGCAGCCGCGGCTCGTCGACTGGAACCGCTAAGGAGAACGACGCCCCGTGGAACTGGAGTATTCGGACCGAAACAGCAAGCGGTCGAAGCTGTACATCGCGGTGGGGGTCATCATTGCGCTGATCGTCGGCGGAATGGTCTTCGTCGCCCTGCAGGCGAACGGCCTCTCGACCAGCGCCGAGCCGCAGACGCGGCAGGTCGTGGTCGCGGCGCGTGACATCGCCGGCCGCAAGCCGATCGAGGAGGCGGACGTCGTGATGCGCACGGTGCCGGTCGACCCGACCAACGCCACCGCCTTCACGCGGATCGACCAGGTGCTGGGGCGGGTCAGCGGACTTCCGGTCACGACCGGCCAGCTGCTGACCCCGAACCTTCTGGCGTCCACCACGCAGGGCCAGGCGTTCTCCATCCTCGAGCCGGGACAGACGTTCGATCCTGCGGGCCCGGACCTGCGGGCCGTATCGGTCAGCGTCCCCGACGAGCGCGCCGTGGCGGGCACGCTGCAGCCGGGCCAGCGGGTGGACCTGCTGGTGACCATGGCGATCAACCCCGAGATCGGCAAGCCGGCCGCCAGCGCTGCCGCGGCGCCGGCGCAGTTCATTCCCGGACCGTCGACCAAGGTCACCCTGCAAAAGCTCGACATCCTGGCGCGAACCGGGGCGCTCTACATCCTGCGCACCGACCTCGCCACCGCGGAGAAGGTCGCCGAGCTCACCGCGGCGGGTGGACAGTTCACGATGGTGCTGCGGGCCGATCCCGACGATCGCACGGCGAAGACCACCGGCTCGACCATCGACCGACTGATCGATGAGTTCGGCTTCCCGATCCCGCTGCCGCCGGATCTCAACCGCGGGCAGGCGACGCCCTAGCGCGCGAGCAGCGCGGCGAGCGCCGCCTCGACCTGCGTTCGCGTCGCGTCGAGCGAGCCGCGGTTGTCGATCACCACGTCGGCCCGCGCGACCTTCTCGTCCTGCGACGACTGGGCCGCCATGCGCCCCCGCGCCGCGGACTCGTCCATGCCGCGGGCGCTGGCCAGGCGGCGGACCGCATCGGCCTCGTCACAGGTCACCACCCAGGACTCGTCGCAGCGATCGTGGAGCGGCGACTCGAAGAGCTTGATGACCTCGACGCTCGCGACCGGGACGCCTCCTTCCTCGAGCTCCGCCAGGCGCGCTCGAACCGCGTCGCGCACGGGCGGGTGAAGGATCGCCTCGAGCGCTCGCAGCGCATCCGGATCGGCGAAGACGACACGGCCCAGCGCTCGCGCATCGGTCGTGCCGAAGCGTCGCTCGATGGCGAGACGCGCCTCCGCATCGTTCTGCCGGATCTCGCGCGCCAGCGCATCCGCGTCGATGGTCGCCACACCCAGGTCGCGCAGGATCGCCGAGACGGTGCTCTTGCCACAGCCGATGTTTCCGGTGAGGCCGATGACCTTCACGCGTCGTCCTCCGGCTGGCAGCGCGGGCAGAAGTGGGTGCTGCGCTGCCCCACCACGATCCTGCGCACCGGGCTGCCACAGCGATGGCACGGCTGCTCGGTGCGTCGATAGACATGCAGACGCTCCGCGTTGCCGCCCGGCCGGCCGTCGCCGCCGACGTAGTCGCTGAAGCTCGCGCCGCGGTTGGCGACTCCCTGTCGCAGCACCGCGCGGATCGACCGATACAGCCGTCTCGCCTCGTCGTCGGAGAGCGAATCCGCGCTGCGCAGCGGGTGCAGGCGGGCGCGCCACAGCGCCTCGTCGGCGTAGATGTTGCCGATCCCCGCCACGAACGACTGGTCGAGCAGCAGCGTCTTGAGCCGCGCGCGACGGTGCCGCAGGCGCTCCAGGAAGCGGAGGAAGGTGAAGGACCGCGCGAGCGGCTCCGGGCCGTGCCCGGCGAAGAGGTCACCGACCCGGTATCGCTCGGGATCCTCGCGGACCCGCCGTCGCCTCCTCCGCGGGCGCAGTCCGCCACCCGGCCACAGTCCGATGCGGCCGAACTTGCGAACGTCCCGGTAACGAAGCTCGCGGCCGTCGGCCAGGGTGAAGACGACGCGCGCGTACGGATCGTCGGGCGCGCCGGGCGCCGCGACGATGAGCGCGCCCGTCATGCGCAACGCGACGGTCATCACCCGCCCGTCGTCGAGGTGCACCAGGACCGTCTTGGCGCGACGCCCCACATGGTCGATGCGTGCGCCGCGAATCTCGGCCACGAAGCGCTCGGAGGGCAGCGGATGGCGGATCGTCCGCTCCCAGCGCACCTCGGCGTCGTGAATCGTCGCTCCGGCCACCCAGCGCTCGATGTCGCGCGCGACGGTCTCGACCTCGGGAAGCTCAGGCACGCCGCCAGCCGAGCTGATCGTCGCGCTCCAGGCGCTGGACCTCCTCCCAGTTCCCGCCCACCTTCAGGTCGACGGTGAGCGGCACGTCCAGCGGCAGCGCGGCCTCCATCACCTCGCAGGCGAGCGACGCCAGGTCGTGGAGCTCCTCCTCATCGGTCTCCATGACCAGCTCGTCGTGCACCTGCAGCAGCATCCGCGATCGCATGCCACGCTCGCGAAGCGCCGCGTCGAGCCGCACCATGGCGATCTTCATTCCGTCGGCCGCGGTGCCCTGGATCGGCATGTTGATCGCCATTCGCTCGCCCGCCGACCGCAGCGCCGAGTTGCGCGCGGTCAGCTCGGGCAGGTATCGGCGCCGGCCGAGCAGCGTGGTGACGTAGCCCTGGTCGCGCGCCAGGATCTTGATCTCGACCGTGTAGCGTCGAATCCCCTCGTAGGCACGGAAGTAGTCCCCGATGAAGCGCTGTGCGTCCTCGCGGCTGATCTTGAGCCGATCCGACAGCCCGAAGTCGCTCATCCCGTACGCGATGCCGTAGTTGACCATCTTCGCCATGCTCCGCTGGGCCGGGCTGACCTCCTCGGGGGCGATGCCGAGGACGCGCGCCGCCGCCGCCCGGTGGATATCGGCGTGCGCCAGGAAGTCCGCCTTGAGCCCCGGGTCGCGCGAGACGTGCGCCAGGATGCGCAGCTCCTGCTGAGAGTAGTCGGCGCCGAGGAGGAGCTTGCCGGGCGGCGCCACGAACGCGCGGCGAATGCGGCGGCCGAGCTCGGTCCTGATCGGGATGTTCTGAAGGTTGGGATCGACGCTCGACAGGCGGCCGGTGGCGGCCACCGCCTGCTGGTAGGTGGTGTGCAGCCGGCCGTCGGGACCGAGCAGCGTCGGCAGGGCGTCGACGTAGGTGGACTTCAGCTTCGCGAGCTGGCGATGCTCGAGGATGAGCCCCACCACCTCGTGGCTCTCGCGCAGCTCCTCCAGGACCGAGGCGTCGGTCGAGTACCCGGTGCGCGTGCGCTTGGTGGCGGGCAGCCCGAGCTCGCCGAAGAGGATGTGCTCGAGCTGCTTGGGCGAGCCGATGTTGAACTCGTGCCCCACCAGCTCGAAGATCCTCGACTCCAGCCGGGCGAGCTCCGCGCCGAACTCGTCGGCCATCCGTGCCAGCGCGGCGAGGTCGATCGCCACGCCGGCCAGCTCCATGCGGGCCAGGACCGGGATCAGCGGCATCTCGACCTGGCGGAAGAGGTCGCTCAGGGCCGCGTCCCCGAGCTCGCGCTCGAGGGCCGGCATGACCAGCAGCGAGGTGAGCGCCTCCGCCGCGGCCCGTCGTGCGGAGGCCGCTTCCTCGGCCCCGGTCTCGGCCTGTACGGGCTTGGGCGGCAGCTCCGCCGAGTACCGCGTGGATGCCAGGTCGTCGAGCGACTGTGCGCGAAGCGCGGGGTTGAGCATGTAGCTCGCGATCAGCGTGTCGAACAGCGCGCCGTCGAGCTCGAGCTCCCGGGCACCGAGCAGCACGAAGAGCTGCTTGAGGTCGTGGCCGGTGAGCCGGCGTTCCGGGTCGCACAGCCAGGCCGCGGCCGCCCTCGCCGCTTCGCCGCCTGAGCCCTCGCCCCACGGCACGTACCAGCTGCTGCCATCACCGGCAGCGAAGGCGACGCCGAGCAGCGGCCGGGTCAGCGGCCGGCCGGGGCCGGCGGCGGGCGACACGCCGATCCCGTCGCGGTGTGCCTCGAGCCACGCCTGCAGGTCGTCGAGGTCGTGCGCCGCTCGCGCGATGCGAGGGTCGGCGTGCTCGATCGCGCCCGCGGGATCGGCGATCGGATCCGGGCGCGGACGCGGCTCACCGAGCGTCCGCTCGCCCGACTCGAGCAGCTGCAACGAGAGCTGCAGGCCACCGGCCGTCTCCTGCTCGGGCGCGTCGTGGCCGGTCGGAGCGATCATGGACGGCGGAAGACGATCGATCAGCGATCGGAACTCGAGCTCGCGGAAGCGCTGCGCCACCGCGCGGCGGTCATAGCGGCCGGTGCGGCTGCCGTCCAGGTCGAGCGCCAGCGGAAGGTCGGTCAGAATGCGACCCACCTCGCGGCTCATGAACGCGGAATCGCGGTGCTCGGCCAGGCGCTCCCGGAGCTTGCCCTTCACCTCGTCGAGACGCTCGTACAGCGCGTCGAGCGAGCCGAACTGCTGCAACAGCTGGATGGCCGTCTTCTCGCCGACGCCCGGCACGCCCGGGATGTTGTCCGAGGTGTCGCCCTTCAGCGCCTTGTAGTCGAGCATCTGCGCGGGCCGCAGGCCGTAGCGCTCGAGAACCTTGGCCTCGTCGTAGATCACCGTGGCGGCCACGCCCATCCGCGTGGTCAGCAGCCGCACGTGGTCATTCACCAGCTGCAGCCCGTCGAGGTCACCGGAGACCATCATCGTGTCGACGCCCGCCACGGTGGCCTGGCCGGCGAGCGACCCTATGACGTCATCGGCCTCGAACCCCTCGAGCTCCACCACGGGCATCCCCATCATGCCCACGATCTCTCGCACCAACGGGAACTGGCTTCGCAGGTCGTCGGGCATCGAGGGCCTGCCCGCCTTGTACTCGGGGAATGCGTCGAAGCGGAAACGCGGCCGGCCGAGATCGAAGCTGACGATGGCGTGGTCGGGCTTCAGATCCTGCATTCCGCGCAGGACGATCTGCAGGAAGCCGAACGCCGCGTTCACCAGCGTGCCGTCCGAGGTGGTGAGCGGCGGCAGGGCGAAGTAGCCCCTGTACACGAGGCTCGGGCCGTCGATGAGCATGAGAAGGGGCCGGCGATCAGCCATGGGAGGATGAGTCTAGCCCGATGGCGGCCGGTGCCGGACCAGGCGCCACGCTCCCCGAGCCGTAGAATCGAAGCCGATGTCGGACCGCCGTGCGCTCGACCCCTATGCGGTGCTCGGCGTCGCGCGTGACGCGACGCCGCTGCAGGTCGCACGCGCGCACCGGCGCCTGGCCAAGCGCTATCACCCCGACCGCGCCGACGGGGATGCGGAGGCGATGCGCCTCGTGAACGAGGCCTGGGCGGTGCTGTCGTCGCCCCTGCGGCGCCAGGAGTTCGACCGCTCCCACCTCCCTGCCTCGATGCCTCACCGCGGCGGTCACTGGACCGGGACGCGTCGCGTCATCCGGCCCGCCGCACCCACCACCACGCGCACCTGGGCGGCATGGCGCGCGACCGCGGCCGAGACACGGGCAGCACCGCGGACCACCCGTGCGGCCGGTGAGGTCCAGGCTCCGGTCACGCGCCGGCCGCCGCGACGCGCGCCCGCTCCGGCGCGGTTCCGTGACTCGGGGTGGGCGGCGCTGATCGTCGCCGCCGTGTTCGTCCTGCTGCTGCTCTCCGCGATTGTGCTCGGCCGGATCTAGCCGTCAGCCGGCGCGAGGCGCGATCAGGAATCGAAGCAGCGCGGCGAGCAGGACCATGCCCAGCCCAAGAGCGAGGATCCCGGGCCAGATGACGCTCGGGAGAGCGGCTACATCGTCGCCGGCACCCCGCGGCGACGCGACGGCACCGGAGCCGTCCTCGCCGAGGAACGCGGCGCTCGGCGCTGCCGACGGCGCCGCTGCGGGCGCCTGCCGGTCCTCGGTTGTGGCGCGGAAGGCCGATCCGCCGGCCGCCCCGAAGCCGGAGCTCGCGACGCTGCCGACCCCGCCGGCGATGATGAGCACCAAGCCGGCCGCGAAGACCGGGAGCGCCACGCGCCGGGGCCACCAGGCCGTTCGCGGCGCGTCCGGCTCGACCGGCGGAAGGAGCCGAAGCTGCCGCGGTGGGGCCACATCGGGCAGGGTCGCGAGGGCTGCGGTGAGCGACCGCAGCTCGTCCACCAGCGCGGTGCACCGGTCGCAGCGTGAGACGTGGTCGCGCAGGGCGGTGCTGGTCGCGCTGCCATCCTCGGCGTCCGCCAGCGCCGCCAGCGACTCGTCGTCGGGATGCCAGGAGGGGTCGTGCATCATCGGTCAGACGCCCTCATCGCTCGAACAGTTCCCGATCACCCATCAGCAGCGTCCGCAGGTGCAGCCGTCCGCGATGGATCCGTGACTTCACCGTCCCGATTGCCGCCTGGGTGATCTGCGCGACCTGTCCGTAGTCCATGCCGTACACGTCGCACAGCACGACCGCGACCCGCTGGTCGACGGGGAGCTGGGCCAGCGCGAGGTCGAGACGCTGGTACATCTCGCCACGAGTCACTTCCTCGACCGGATCCGCGGCCGCCCGGTCGGGCAGCTCCCGCTCGCCCTGCTCCGCCTCCGGCATCGCGGTCGTGGGATGTCGACCGAGGTGGCGCAGGATGTCATAGCTCGCATTCGCCGTGATGCGCAGCAGCCACGAACGGAAGATGCCTCCCCGGTAGCGCGCCATGGCACGGTAGGCGTGCAGGAACGCGTCCTGCGTCGCGTCCGCGGCGAGGTCGGCGTCCCCGAGAAGCCGCCACGCCACGCCGTAGCACGCGGCCTGGTAGTGGTCGACCAGCCGGGCGAATGCGGAGCGGTCGCCCGCGACGGCGCGGGCGACGAGCGCCTCCTCGTCCGGGAGGGCGGGCGTGCGGCGGCTCGGCTCGCGCTGAGGCTCGGGCATCGGCTCCGTATGATGACGGCTGCAGGCGCCGCGGTCTCGGCATCCGTCGAATCCGCCGCACGACCCGCGTCAGCGCTGGCTCTGGCCGGTCCCCTCCCTCCGGTTTGCGGGACCCGCGGCGCGCTCCACCGCCCCGCCGATCATCTCGAACAGGGGCGCGAGCTGGCTGAGCAGCGGCGCGTCCTCCCCATAGATCGAGAGGTTCGCTCCCTGGAACACTCTGGCCGCGGCCTCGACGATGGCCGGCGCCTGTTCCAACGGCAGGATCTCGCGTCGGAGCTCGTGCTGTGCCCTCGGAAGAAGCTGGTCGTGCTCAACCTGGAGCCTCCGCAGCCGGTTGCGCAGCTCCTGCAGTCCGAGCTCCTCGCGCAGCTTTTCGCTCTCGCGCGCGATCTCCAGCATCTGCACCGGCGCGGCGACGTTGATCCGCGCCTCCTCCGCTCGCATCTCGGTCTCATGGAGCTGTTGCGCAAGGTCGAGCGCCTGCTGCCTGGTCGCGAGTCGCTCGGCCTCCGTCCGTCGCTGACGAACCACCTGGGCCATCTCGAGCTCCTCGGTGCGGCGCAGGTTCTCGCGATCCGTCGCCAGCTTCTGCTCCGCCACGCGACCCTCGGACGCCATGGCGGTCAGCATGCTCTCCTCGGCGGTCTGGATGTCCGACTGCTCGGCCCGGAGCTTGATCTCGTTTCGAATCTCCGCTTCCAGCTGCTGTCGCAGATCGGCGTCCACGATGAAGACCTGCGCCAGCTGCGCGACCTCGAGGGTCAGCCCCCAGTCGTTCGCACCATGCGGATGGATCGTCGCCTCCAGTGCCGTCTCCACCACGCCCGACAGCGTCGTCTTCCTCTGTTCAATGCACTCGACCATCGTCATCCCCGACACTGCGTGACGCAGCTCGCCGAGGGCAACGTGAGTCAGCAGTTCGTTGATCTGCGTCGTGCCCTGGCCGGCGGTGAAGTCGAACAGCCGTGCCGCCGCGATGGGATCGGTGATCCGATAGATCACGATCCCCTTGAACCGAACCGGGATGCCGTCCCGGGTCTCCTGCGTGAAGGCGAACTGCGCCTCCTGCTTGGTGCTGGGGACGAGGACGTAGACGGTTCCGGGCCAGAGGTATTTCTGGACTGCCGAACCCCGATTGAGCAGCCGGCCGTCGCGGCCGGTGAGCAGATACTGATTGGGGTTGGCGCGCACGAAAGGCATGGGATGTGACCTCCCTGTCGGCAACCACGTGAGGAAGAGCCGATCCCTACCCCAGGGAGGTCACCCCCCAAGCGTCTCATCCCTTCACTGAGGCGAGCAACGGGCAGGAAGTACTACGTTGACGCTCGCGCGCCGGGCGCGCCGTCCGCCGCGGCCCGCTCTACCCGGCGCCCCGTCTCGCTACACTGGCTGCCCCGGCGTGATGGAATGGCAGACATGCGGGCCTCAAAATCCCGTGGCCGAGAGGCCGTGTGAGTTCGAATCTCACCGCCGGGACCACTGTCTTCGGCGCCACGGCAGGGAAAGACCGCCCACGTCCACGGCAACCGCATTCGACGGTGCGGAGGAGCAGTCCTAAGGTTGCGCCGGTTGCTCCTGGTCGGCGAGGAACACGCGGACCAGTCCGCGCAGGCCCGACGTTTCCGCGGTCATGCGCTCGAGACTCAACCGCCGACGCGCGGCGCGGCGCTTGATGACCTCGATGTACTCGATCGTGGCGCCGATGAGCGCCACGAGCGTGAGCCACTGCGCCATGAAAGAGCTCGTTGCTGCGGCCATGCGCCGATTCTCGGGCGGCCCGTCACTCGGGACGATATGACCTTCGTCATGCTCCCGCTCCAACGAGTCATGCCGCACTTGCCCGAGCGCCTGGCAGCATCGGCAGCCCTACCGGCGCTTTCGACGCCGTGGTTCCGATGCCGCCGGCGGCTCCTGGGGCAGGACCTCCGCGATCTCGCGACGGAACCGCCCGCCTGAGGAATGGCGCTGCAACCAGCGCAGGTAGTCCGGATCGTGCTGCGCGAGCTGCCGAATCTCCCAGCCGCGATAGCGGCCGAAGTCGATCACGCTGCTCCTGCCATTTCGTGCCCGTGGCGGCGGCGACGCGGCCTGCGGCGGCGTGACGACGACCGCCACCTCGAGCCGCTTCGCCAGCACCTGGCGCTCGCGGTCGTACAGCTCCCGGCGCTCCGGGGTGCGTACCCTGTCGTAGGCGCGGTTGAGCTCGCTCATCCGCTGCTGCGACGCGGCGCTGGGATCGTGGTCGGGATGATAGACGGCGGCAAGCACGCGGAACGCAGCCTGGATGACGCGCGCGTCAGCGTGCGGATGAACCTGCAGCACCTCGTACGCGTCGCGATCCAACCTGGAGCTCCCGGACGGCCTGGCCGCCAGTGTACTGGCGCCCGACCTTCACCCCTGATGACGGCGTGCCGGCTCCCGTCCAACGGAGCGCTAGAGCGGGTCCTTGAGCAGCAGGGCCGCGTCGGCGGGAAACTCGGTGCGGAAGCGGTTCACGATGCCCAGCCCGGTCCGATGCCAGCGCCACACCTCGACGGCAAGCAGCGCGGCGCCGACGCCGGTGATCACGGTGAGGGCGGCGCTGATGGTGGCGTTCGAGTCGTTTCCGCCCATCGAGAAGAGCGCGGCGACAAGCGCCAGGACCGGCGTGACGAGCGCCAGCAGCAGCTGCGGGATTCGCCACTGGTCCTCGCGACGCCGCGCGTCATGGTAGTCGCGGAGCAGGATGTCGGCCGCCGGAGCGGCTGCGTCGGTGGTCATCGGTGTCGCGGTCATGAGGTCACCTCACCACGGATTGGTTGCCCGCAGGGCGAAGCAAACCCCCTGCCAGTGCGACGGCCAGCGGTGTCGGCGTGCACCGCTCCGAGCGGCGAGCGCCATGCTAGGCTGACCGGCGCCACGCCCATCTGCACGGAGACGGTGACCCATGACCGGGGAGACGGTGGAGTGCTTCAACTGCGGCCGGTCGAACCCCGGTTGGGCCCAGGTGTGCCGCTCGTGCGGCATGCCGCTCGTCGCCGCGACCTCCGGGGCGGTTCCCGCCGGACCCTTCCCGACCGACCAGCGCTCCCTGCTGTCCATGGCCGCCGCTATCGGAACGATCGTGCTGGCCGTGATCGTCGGGCTCCTCTTCTCGAACCTGAACCCCACCGACCCGACCGTGGGCATGGCCTCCCCGACTCCCACGCCGCATGCCTCCGTCCCGGTTGTCGCCAGCGCGTCGCTGCCGGCGGCCACCGAAGTGCCGACTGCGACGCCGGCTCCCGCGCCGAAGCTTCCCGGCACGCTCGTCTTCGGCACCGCCCGCGACAAGTCGACCTGCGCGATCAGCGGGAAGACCAGCCAGTTCGGGCCCGGCACGGGCTTCGCGCATGCGGTGACGCTCAACGAGCCGTTCGGCGTGAACAGCATCGGTGAGGAGGTAGTGAAGGTCGCTGGTGGCAAGGAGACCATCGTCCAGCCCCACGACACCGCGGACGGCCAGAACCCGGTGGCGCCGAAGGCGAAGGTGGCCTGCTACCAGGTGGCCAGCAACGTGGTGATCCAGGCGTGGGGCACCGGCAGCTTCGTGATGCGCATCTACCGCGGCAACGCGAAGATCGCCGAGGCGCCTTTCACGCTGACCAAGTAGGCGCTACTCGCCCGGCACGCCGTCCCGGCCGGCGATCTCCTTCCACGCCGAGGCGTACAGCCGTGCCCTGATGGGCAGGTAGCCCGGGTACGCGATTCGACCCCGCCGTATCACCTCGGCGTCGAGCGTCACGAGCGCCATCCGGTCGTTCGTCTCGACCAGGATCTCGCCGTCCGGATCCACGGCGACCGACGGCCCGCCGATCAGGACCCCCTCCTCGGGGTCAGGGCGGTTGACGCTCAGCACGTAGACGCAGCTGGTCAGCGCGATGGCGCGGAAGACGACCTTCCAGCGGCGGTACGTGCGCTCCTCGGTCGCCCGTGGCGCGAGGATCGCCATGGCGCCCTGCGCCCCGAGGATGTGGGACCCCTCGGGGCGGTTGATGTCGCTGCAGACCTGGACGCCGAACGGCAGGCCGAAGGCGCCGATGGCCGCCGGCGCATCGCTCCCGGGCTCGTAGTGGCTCGTCTCCCAGAACCCCGGTTCCTCCGGCAGGTGCAGCTTCTCGTACGTCGCAACCGGCTCCCCGGCCGCATCGAAGATCAGCGAGCGGCTCGTGCGGCGCCCGTCGGTGTCGCGGTGGATGATCCCTCCGACGAGGCCGATGCCCGCCTCCGCTGCCGCCTCGGCCTGCGCGCGTGCGCGCGGCCCGTCCATCGGCTCCGCGTCGTCGGCGACCTGGTCCTTCGTCGCCGGACGCCACTGGTTGAGCGGCAGCTCCGGCAGGAGCGCGATGTCGGCGCCGCGCTCCTCGGCCTCCGCGAGGCGGTCCTTCAGCCGCGCCGCTCCATCGGGCTGCCAGAAGACCTCGCTCACGAGGGCCACCGTCAGCCGACCGTCCGTGCGCGCCGTCATTGCCGCAACCGCCCTTCCGTATCGTGGTTCGCCCGCGCGCCCCACGCCGCCCCGCCTTCGCGGATGGTGCATTCGCACGAGCCTTTGGAGTAGCCTACAGGCGATCGATCACTGCGTTTGGCACCCGACTGTGGGGGTTCTGGAGGATCCATGGTCATCACAAAGGCCAGGCACGCGGTCGTTGCCGTCGCCGCGCTCGCCCTGCTCACCGCATGCACCGGCACGACCACTCCGACCTCGTCCGCCTCGGCCACTCTTCCGAGCCCGACGGCGGCGTCGAGCGAGCCCGTCGCGTCGCCGGTCGCAACGGTCCCCGACGGCCAGCTTGTCGTCGCGGGAAACCTGTTCGTCTGTATCGACATCCCCTATCCGCCGCAGGAAGCGTTCGACGACGCCGGCAACCCGATCGGCTCCGACGTGGACATCGCGCAGGAGATCGCGAGCCGCCTGGGTCTGAAGATGAAGGTCGAGAACACGGTCTTCGACGTGATCATCCCGGCGCTCACCGGCGGCAAGTGCGACATCATCGTCTCGGCCCAGAACATCAACGCGGACCGCCTGAAGCAGGTCGACATGGTCCCCTACTTCAAGGCGGGACAGTCCTTCGTCGTGGCCAAGGGCAATCCGAAGGGGATCAAGACCCAGGACGACCTGTGCGGCAAGGCTATCGGCGTCGAGAAGGGAACCACCGAGCTCGACTACCTCCAGGGAACCAGCGACTACGAGGGCGCCGGGCTCTCGGACGCCTGCGTCAAGAAGGGCAAGCCCGCCATCACCATCAAGCAGTTCGACAAGGACAACGACGCGCTCCTGGCCCTGCAGAGCGGGACGGCGGACGCGTACTTCGCGGACTCGCCGGCGGCCGGCTACTACGTTTCGCAGCACGGCGACCAGTTCGAGCTGTCGGGGTTGACCCTGGACGTCGCTCTCGAGGGGATCAGCGTCGCGAAGACGAACACCGGGCTGCGTGACGCGGTGAAGACGGCGCTGTTGTCGATGATCAGCGACGGGAAGTACGCCGCGATCCTCGACAAGTGGGGCCTCGCCGACTCGGCCGTGACCGCGGACGAGGTGAACAGCGGCAAGCTCTAACACCGCCGGCCCGGCTCGAAACGCCCTCCATGGCACGAGGAGACTCGTGATGCGGCCTCGATCAGCTCGCACGCTGATCGGGGTCGCGCTCGTGGTCCTGGTCCTGGCGGGGTGCGGGACGAGCCAGCCGGGCGCCTACCAGTACAACTGGAGCATCTTCTGGGACTCCCTGCTGCGACCGAGCCCGCGCATCCTGAACGGGATCTGGCTCACCGTCTCGATCGCGGTCACCAGCCAGGTCATCGGCGTCGTCCTTGGCGTGTTCGGCGCCCTCGGCCGCATGGCGAGGTTCCGGCCCGCTCGATACCTCGCGAACCTGTACGTGTGGGTCTTTCGGGGCACGCCCCTGCTCGTGCAGATCACGTTCCTCTACTACGGCCTGCTGGTCACCAAGATCTACGGCTGGCCCGACCTGACCCTGCTCGGGATCACGCTCCCCGCCGCCATCCAGGCAGGCATCTTCGCGCTCGGCGTGAACGAGGGGGCCTATATGACCGAGATCGTTCGCGCGGGGATCCTGGCCGTCGACACCGGCCAGATGGAGGCCGCCAAGTCGCTCGGGATGACGTATCCGACCGCGATGCGGCGAATCGTCCTGCCCCAGGCCGCGCGCGTGATCGTCCCGCCGCTCGGCAACGAGTTCAACAACATGCTGAAGACGACCTCGCTCCTGACCGTCATCGCCGTGCCCGAGCTGTACGTGACCTTCTCGCAGCTGAACGGCAGCGGCAAGACGCAATTTCATCCGTTCGAGCTCTTCCTCGCCTGCGCCCTGTGGTTCCTGCTGCTCACCACCATCTGGAGCATCATCCAGGCGACCATCGAGCGCCGCCTCGGCCGCAGCGTGGGCGGCGCGACGTCCGGCGGGCCGACGTTGCGCGATCGCCTGTTCGGCACGCGGCTGTCGCCGGTCGACGATCCGAGCCAGGTCAGCGGCGGGCGCTGATGGCGCAGGTGTCGGCGCACATCCTCGACGCGCTCGGCGCGACGCCGCCTGCCGCGGACACCGTGGTGCAGGCGAGCGACGTCCACAAGTGGTTCGGGCGCCTGCACGTCCTGAAGGGCATGTCGCTGGAGGTGAAGCGTCGCGAGGTGGTGGTGATCATCGGTCCCTCCGGCTCCGGAAAGACCACCTTCATCCGCTGCATCAACCACCTCGAGAAGATCCAGCAGGGCCGAATCTTCGTGAACGGCCACCTCATCGGCTACCGAGAGGTGAACGGCAGGCTGGTCGAGGACAGGGAGAAGAACATCGCGCGGCAGCGCCAGGAGATCGGGATGGTCTTCCAGCGCTTCAACCTGTTTCCGCACCTCACCGTGCTCGGCAACGTGATCGAGGCGCCGATCCAGGTGCGCGGGACGCCGCGCGACGAGGCGATCCACACCGCGCGCGAGCTGCTCGAGCGCGTGGGTCTCGCCTCGAAGGTGGACGCGTACCCCGGCCAGCTCTCCGGCGGACAGCAGCAGCGCGTCGCGATCGCCCGCGCGCTGGCCATGAACCCCTCGCTCCTGCTCTTCGACGAGCCGACCAGCGCGCTCGATCCGGAGATGATCGGCGAGGTGCTCGAGGTCATGGAACGCCTGGCCGCGGACGGCATGACCATGATCGTCGTGAGCCACGAGATGGGCTTCGCGCGCCAGGCTGCCGACCGGGTGGTCATGATGGACGACGGGCGAGATCGTCGAGGAGGGCACGCCCGACACAATCTTCGGCGGGGCGCGCCACGAGCGGACCAGGGCGTTCCTGTCGAAGATCCTCTAGGGCGGGGCCGCTACGCGGGCGCGGGACCCACGCCGCGGGCGATGACGCTACCCGCGGGCCGGCTTCGTCTCGGACTTCCGCGTCCCGCGCGGCGATCCGTCGGCCTCGACCGGTCCCGCGGTCCGCGACGCGGCGCGTGATTCCGCCCGACGACGGCGGACGTTGCGCTCGCGGCGCAGCGGAAGCACGACGTCGTGCAGCACCACGTCGGCGACCGCGACAACGGGGATGGCGATGATCGCGCCGACGATGCCCGCGATCGAGCCGCCGGCGATCACGGCCAGCAGCACGACCATGGGCGACAGCGCCACTGCCCGGCTCTGGATGACCGGCACCAGGATGAGCCCCTCGAGCTGCTGCAGCGCGGTGACCCAGGCTGCCATGAGCACGCCGGTGAGCGGGCCGTCGAGCAGCCCCACCAACGCGATCGGGATGCCGCTGATGAACGGTCCGACCATCGGGATCGCCTCGGTCACGAAGGCGAGCAGTGCCAGCGGGAACAGGAACGGCAGGGGGCTTCCGGTGGTGAGCAGGCCGACCAGCACCATGCCGATGCCGGTGCCGACCCCGATGACGGTCATCAGGAAGAGCTGACCGCGGACGTAGGCGCCCAGCTTCTGCAGCGCGCGGCGCGACACGTCGTCGAGCTGCTCGCGATCCTCGACGTCGACGAACTGGTTGATCCACTCGCGCGTGTGGTCGCGTTCCAGCAGCATCAACGCGCTGAGCACGATGATCACGAAGGTGTTGACGAGGACCGACAGCGCGGTCAGCGGCACGCTCAGCAGCGAGCCGAGCTGCGGCGTCAGCTGCTGCGCGCCCTGCGTCACCGAGTCGATGATCCGCTCCCCCGTCCCCGGCCCGGCAATGCCCGACAGGAACCCGGCCAGCCCGGTGCGCAGCCGCTGCAGCAGGTTGGGCAGGTCGTCGGCGAGCGCGACCACCTGCTGCACCAGCGGCGGGAAGATGAGGAAGATGACCAGCGCCAGGATCCCGATCAGGACGGCGTAGGTCGCCATGACCGATGCGGTCCGCGACCACCCTCGGCGCTCGATCCATAGCGCCGGACCGTGAAGCCCCGCCGCGAGCAGCGCGGCGAGGAAGGCCAGGATCAGCAGCAGGCGCAGCTGCCAGGCCAGCGCCACGACGATGAGCATGGCGATGACGACGAGCCCGATGCGGACGGTTGTCCCCACGACGTTGCGTTCCATTGCCGGCGGAGCATACCTGCCGTGCAACCGATCGCGTCCGTCAGCCGTCTACCGCCAACAGGCACGCGACGTGCATTCAGCGCGCTCGAATCTCAGGAGGGTAATTCGGTGATCATCCGACGCTGCGTTCATTGCGAGGCGGAGATCGAGCTGCTCGATGCCGCGCGTGCCACCTGCCCGGTGTGCGGCCTGGACCCGGACCTGGCGAAGGTCTCCTTCGAGGATGCGCCGGCGTTCTTCTTCGCCAGCCATCACACGGAATCCGCTCCGGCGGTGGCCGACCTCACCCTCTAGCGACGCTCAGTCGCGCGGGCCGTACACCTCCGCGCGGGGGCGGCGCGGCGCTTCATCCTGCTGCCTGACGCGCGTCGTGGCCTGCTGCAGCAGCTGCGGCACTTCCTGCGGGCGCCCGCCCTCGTGCGCGATGAGCTCGCGCAGGCCCTTCTCGGTCAGCTCGGCGCCACCGGCCGCAGCCGGCTCCACGAACGGCAGGTTGAGCAGGCGGCGGCGTCCCATCCGCTCGACGGTCAGCTGCATCTCGAACGGCTCCACGCCGAGCTCTACGGCGAGCGGCGAGAGGTCGACGACGCGGTTCGGGCGTTCGCGGATGAAGCGCAGGATGGCCATCTCGGTGGGCCGCTCGGCCGCGACGACCGCCGCGGCACGCGTCGCGGCGCGCTTCGACGGACGGACCGTGGCCGACGGGTCGGCGACCTCCGGCGGGCGTCGCCTGCGGGGTGGACGGCTGCTCACCGACCTAGGATAGCGGCCTCAGGCATCGCCCGGCGACGAGCGCAGCTCGACCGCCACCGGCAGGCCGGCGGCGCGCGACAGGGCGTCGCCCAGCCGGTCGTCCCACGCCACCCGCTCGGGCAGGCGCACCTGCCGCGTGGCGCCGGCGACGGGGATGCTGATCACGACCGGCAGCGAGCCCGGCCGGCCGCGGATGGCACGCGTCACCGATTCGACGGCGCCCAGGATGCGCTCGACGCCGGCGTCCGGGCCGAACCTGATATCGACCGTGCCGCCGGCTCCCATCGGCACCGCGGCCAGCGGCACCGCGTCCGGCGGCGCGGGGGGCTCGTCGGACTCGACCCTGCCGACAGGGAGGGCCACCACCGTGGAGGTGTTTCGCGACGGCGCGGCATGGCCGTTGCCGTTCCCGTGGCCGTTGCCACCGCCGTTTCCGTTCCGCGGGACCGCGGGCCGCGCTCGCGCGCGGAGCAGACGATCGCGCTCGGCGCCGAACTGCAGCGGCCCCATCGCGACCGCGTCGTCCCAGGCGTGCACCGCCTCGCACAGCAGCTGCGTCCCGTCGTCGCGGTGGTCGACGCGTCCGGTGACGAGCACCCGCGCGTCGTCCGACCAGGCGGGGCCAGTATCGGCGAAGACCTTGGGGAAGACGACCACCTCGATGCTGCCCTGCACGTCCTCGAGCGTGGCGACGAGCATCGTGGACCCGGCGCGGGTGACGATGCGGCGCGTCGAGAGGATGATCCCGCCGAGGGTGACCTTGCTGCCATCCCCCTCATCGCTGAGCTCACCGGTGTAGGCGGTGACGTAGTCGGGCAGCTGATCGGCGATGTCGCCCAGCGGGTGCTCCGACAGGTAGAGCCCGATGAGCTCCTTCTCCCATCGCAGCCGCTCGCGGCGAGGGATCTCCTCGCCGTCGTCCAGGAACTCCACCTGCGCGTCGGCGACCGGCGCGAACAGATCGAACAGGGTGGACTGCCCCGCCGCCACGTCACGCTGGTGCCGCGAGCCCGTTTCGAGCGCGAGGTCCAGCCGCGACAGTAGCGCGCCCGGCGTGCCCAGGGCGGACATCGCGCCGGCCTTGATGAGCGACTCGATCACGCGCTTGTTGACGGTGCGCACGTCCACCCTGCGGCAGAGGTCGTCGAGCGAGCGGAAGGGGCCGGGCGCCTCGCCGCCGTCGCGGACGGCGGCGATGGCCTCGATGGCACCTTCGCCGACGTTCTTGATGGCCGCCATCCCGAAGCGGATCGCCTCCGGCGCGCCGGCGGCGTCGGTCTCGACAGTGAACGTGGCCCATGACTTCTGCACGTCGGGAGGACGAACCTCCATGCCGAGCCGGCGGCACTCGGCGATGACGGCGGCCACCTTTTCGGCACGTCCGGAGAAGCCGTTCAGCACGGCGGTCATGAACTCGATCGGGTAGTTCGCCTTGAGATACGCCGTCTGGTAGGCGATCAGGCCGTAGCAGGTGGCGTGCGCCTTGTTGAATCCGTAGCGAGCGAACGGCTCGAACGCCGCGAAGACCTGGTCCACGATGCCCGGTGGGATGCCCTTCTTCTTGGCCCCGGCCTTGAACTTCGCCTCGTGCTGGCGGAGGACCTCCTCCTTCTTCTTGCGAATCGCGTAGCACAGGTTGTCCGCCTCGGGCCCGGTGTAGTCCGCCATCGCGATGGCGGCGGTCATGATGTCCTCCTGGTAGACGAAGATCCCGTACGTGTCGCGAAGGGCGGGCTCGAGCGCGGGATGCAGGTACGTGACCGCCTCCTCGCCGTGCTTGCGACGGATGTAGGACGGAATGTTGGCCATCGGTCCCGGCCGGAAGAGGGCCACCATGGCGGCGAGGTCGCGAACCTCGGTGGGCTTGAGCTCCTTGACGTAGCGGCGCATCCCGGAGCCCTCCAGCTGGAAGACGCCCATCGTCTCGCCGCGACCCAGGAGCTCGAACGTCCGTGCGTCATCCAGCGGCAGCCGGTCCACGTCCAGCTGGACGCCGCGGTGCTTCTTCACCAGCTCGACCGCATCGGCCAGGATGGTGAGGTTGATCAGTCCGAGGAAGTCGAACTTGAGGAGGCCCAGCGCCTCGCAGGCGTGCATCTCGAACTGGGTCATGGTGGTGTGGCCGTCGGTCGCTCGCTGCAGCGGCATGATCTCGGTCAGCGGTTCGCGGCTGATGACGATTCCCGCGGCGTGCGTCGACGCGTGGCGCGCCACGCCCTCGAGCTGCTTGGCGATGCCGATGAGCTTGTCGACCCGATCGTCGCCGGCAATCAGCTCGCGCAGCGGCGGAGAGGTCTCCACGGCGCGGTCCAGCGAGATGTTGAGCTCGTTGGGCACCGCCTTCGCGACCCGGTCGGCCTCCGCGTAGGTGAGCCCCATCGCGCGCCCCACGTCGCGGATCGCCGCCTTCGCGCCGAGCGTCCCGAAGGTGATGATCTGCGCCACTCGATCGTCGCCGTACTTGCGGGTGACGTAGTCGATGACCTCGTCGCGCCGGCTGTCCTGGAAGTCGATGTCGATGTCCGGCATCGTCACGCGGTCGGGGTTGAGGAAGCGCTCGAAGGGAAGGCCGTATTCGAGCGGGTCGACCGGGGTGATGCCGAGCGAGTAGGTCACGATGCTGCCCGGCGCCGACCCTCGGCAGGTGATCATGATCCCCTGCTGTCGGGCGAAGCGGGTGAAGTCGGCCACGATCAGGAAGTACGCGCTGTACCCCATGCGGTCGATGATCCCCAGCTCGTAATCGAGCCGGTTGCGAACGGCGTCGGTGATGGTGCCGTATCGGTCGGCGAGCCCGCGCTCGCACTCCCTGCGCAGCCAGCTCGCCTCCGTCTCGCCGGCGGGGACCTCGAAGTGGGGCAGGCGCAGGCCCTCGAACTCGAGATTGACGCTGCACTGCTCGGCGATGCGCAGCGTGTTGTCCATCGCGTCGGGCAGCTCGCCGTTGAACAGTCGCCGCATCTCGGCCGCCGACTTCAGGTAGAACTCGTTGTTCTCGAACCGAAGGCGACCCGGCGTGTCGAGGTTGCTTGCGGTCCCGATGCAGAGCAGCAGGTCGTGCGCCTCGTACTGCTCGGGCGCGGTGTAGTGCGTGTCGTTCGTGGCCACCAGCGGCAGGTTGTTGCGCCGCGCGAGCTCCACCAGCTGCGAGTGCAGGCGGCGCTGGTCGTCGATGCCGTGCTCCTGCACCTCGATGTAGAAGTTGCCGTCGCCCAAGATGGACCTATAGTCGTCGGCCGCCGCGGCGGCCGCGCGCTCGTCTCCCTGCGCCAGCCGCTTCAGCACCTCCCCGCCCAGGCAGGCGGAGGTACCGATGAGTCCCTGCGAGTGCCTCGCCAGGAGCTCCTTGTCGATCCGCGGCTTGTAGTAATAGCCGTCGAGATGCGCGGCCGTCGTCAGGGCCAGCAGGTTGCGATAGCCCACGTCATCCCGGGCGAGGAGGACGAGGTGGTGGTAGTCGGCGTCCTGCTTGCCCTCCTTCTGGGTCATGCCGCGCGGGCTGACGTACGCCTCGATGCCGATAATCGGCTTGATGCCCGCATTCCTGGCAGCGGCATAGAACGGGATGACGCCGTACATGCTGCCGTGATCGGTGATCGCAAGGGCTGTCATCCCCTGGTCCGCCACGCGCCGCGTCATCTCCGGGATGCGGGAGAGGCCGTCGAGGAGGGAGAACTCGGAGTGGACGTGCAGGTGCGAAAAATCTGCCGAGCTGAGGGATTTCACGGGAGGTCAATGGTAGCCCGGCGACGAGACCCGGATCCGGTCGATCAGGTGACCGCTGGACCGAGGCGAGTCAGGTCGAGCCGACGCAGGCGTTCGGGGTCAGCGAGCACGTCGATCTCGAGGATCCTGCCATCGTGGACCATGAAGCCCATCACCGAGAACGGCTCACCGTTCTCATCGCGGGAGACGATACCGGCCGAGCCGTTGACGAGCGCGTGCTGTACATCGAAGCCGGTCAGACGTCGCGTGATCGTGAGAGCCGATCGCGCCACCGTCTCGGCTCCGCGGATCTCCCGGGTGGCTCCTAGCCAGCGTGCGCCGCCGTCCGCCCGCAGGACGACGTCCGGATCGAGCACAGCAATCAGGCCCTCGAAGTCGCCGCCGCGGACGGCGGCGATGAACGCATCGACGACCGTTCGCTGGGCACGCAGGTCCCGATCAGGCGCCGGGGCGACCCCTCGCACGCGGCGTCGCGCCCGGCTTGCGAGCTGCCTGGTGGCGGTTGGGGTGCGGCCGACGATCGGCGCGATCTCCTCGAACGGCAGGGCAAACACATCGTGCAGGACGAACGCCACTCGCTCGGCGGGGGCGAGCGTCTCGAGCATGACCAGGAGCGCCAGGCCGACCGAGTCGCCGAGGAGGGCCTCGTGCTCGGGATCTATCCCGTCGGGGCGATCGATGATCGGCTCGGGGACACGACCGGGTGGGAACTCTTCGCGCCGCGCCTTGCGCGCGCGGAGCATGTTCAGGCAGACCCTTGCGACGACCGTCGTCAGCCATGCACCGAGGTTGTCGATCTCGCTCTCGTCCGTCTGGCTGATCCGGATCCAGGCTTCCTGGACGGCGTCATCAGCCTCCGTGGGCGAGCCGAGCATCCGGTAGGCGATCCCACGCAGTCGTCGGCGGTGGGCCTCGAATCGTTCTGCGAGCAACCCCTGCTGATCCACTCGGTCACGTTCCTTCGTTCGGAGGTGTCACCTCATTGACCCGCCCAGGCGGGATGGTGTGACCGAAGGAGATTACCCATGGACAAGCGGATCCTGGTCACCGGGGGCACGGGCACGCTGGGCGGGCTCGTCGTCGCCCGTCTCCGAGAGGCGGGACGGGACGTCCGCGTGTTCAGCCGGCACGGCGCCGCTGCCGAGGCCGACGCGGCCGTCGAGTCCGTCACGGGCGACCTAGCCTCCGGCGCTGGGCTCGAGGCCGCGGTCGAGGGCAGTGAGGTCATCGTGCATTGCGCAGGCGCCCGCGTCGGCGACGACGACACGACACGGAACCTGGTCCGCGCAGCATCGCGAGCCGGGGCGCGTCATCTCGTCTACATCTCCGTCGTCGGCGCCGACCGGATTCCGGTCCGGAGCCGGATCGACCGTGCGATGTTCGGCTACTTCGCGTCGAAGCTCGCCGCGGAGCGGGTCGTGGCCGGCTCGGGCATTCCTTGGACAACGCTTCGCGCGACCCAATTCCAGCCGCAGTCTCGGGTCGCTGGGTCACCCGACCATGGTGCCAGAAGCCGACGACGCCGGGCGCGGCTGTGTGGTGTGACCGCCCCAGCGTAGTCAAGCGAAGGAATTTCGTCGTGGAGGGGGCTGGGGGCTGCATCGCGCAAGCGGATGACCCTGCTGTGCTCTGCAACCCAAAGGGGATGGCGATGTAGGCTGGGCGCGAAGCGAGGCGACGTGCAGCACAAGGGCATCC
This sequence comes from uncultured Chloroflexia bacterium, assembly GCA_963783725.1. Classification (GTDB taxonomy): domain Bacteria; phylum Chloroflexota; class Limnocylindria; order QHBO01; family QHBO01; genus CAWAOJ01. The sequence continues at coordinate 859,724 of CAWAOJ010000002.1, forward strand.
ACTACGACACGGGGACGACGTTCCGCGGCCCCGGTTACGCCATCTCCACGCGGCGGAAGCCCCTCGACAGGGCAGTCGTGCAGCGCGAGCTCGAGATCATCCGGGACGACCTCCACGCCAACGCCGTACGGATCGTGGGCAGCGACGTAGGACGAATGACGGCTGTCGCCGAGATTGCCCTCGGGCTCGGCCTCGAGGTGTGGTTCTCGCCGGCCTTCTTCGATTACTCGCCCGAGGAAACCGCGACCCGACTGGTCGCAGCAGCCGAGGCGGCGGCGCGGCTGGAGGCGGCCCATCCGGGGCACGTGGCCTTCGTCGCCGGCGGCGAACTCACGCTCTTCATGCAGGGGATCCTTCACGGCAAGAGCGTCACCGAGCGCCTGCAGAACCTCAAGGCAGACCCGGCGCTGCTTGGCAACGGGGAAGCTCAAAGCGTATCTGGCTGCCATGGTGCCCAGATTGCGCGCCGAGTTCGATGGCCCGCTCACATACGCGGCGCTCACCTTCGAGCAGGTGGACTGGGCGCCCTTTGACTACGTGGGCATCGACCACTACCGCGAGGCTCGGACCAAGGAGCGCTACGTCGAGATGCTCCAGCCATTCCTGTTGACGGGCAAGCCCGTGATCGTCACCGAGTTCGGGATGCGCACGTTCCGTGGCGCTGAGAGTTCCGGGGCGTTGGGTTTCGGGGTCACCGACACCACCCGGCTGTGGCTCCACACGCGGCCGGTGATCGGGCGGTTCTTCCGGCCGCGCCTGAAGGGTGTGTTCGAGCGTGACGAAGCGATGCAGGCCAGCGAGCTCGCCGAGACCCTCGACGAGCTCGAACGCGCCAGCGTGGCCGGTGCCTTGCTGTCGACCTTCGTGACACCTGAGGCGTACGTCGACGACGACTCCTCGCCACGACCTCGACATGGACTCCATGTCCCTCGTGAAGTCCTTGCCCCAACGGGCGCCACGGGATCGCCTATCCGGACATGCCCTGGGAGCCGAAGGAGGCGTTCGCCGTGGTGGCCAACCACTTCGCCGATCACTGACCTCGGGAAGGCCCTGCCCTTCGTTCGCAACCCACCTCAGGAGTTCGTGCGCGAACTCCCACCTATTGACACGTGGAGCTGGCAGAAATCTCGCGAGGTGGGGGTATTCACGGGAGGTCCATGGTAAGCGGCGGGCGCGGCAGGTGGCCACGGCAGGGCAACCACAGGTCACCGAGCGGGAGAAGCAACGAAGAACATCGGCGAAAGCACGTCGACGGCGTCCCGAGTCACGGAGGTGATCGTCACGATGGACGAGAGCGATGAGGTTCGGGGTCGCGTCGCTAGGAGATTGTCCTTAGGCTTGGCCACATCACGGTCCACGGCGCCACCAGGTCGGTGCACACGGAGACCTCCGTCCCCTGCTCCGCGTTCGCGATGCCGAGCCGGTTATCGATCGTGGCGACTGTGTGACAGCCCACGAAGAACAAGCTCCAGTCGGCGGGCCTCCAGTCACCCACGTGGATCACAACCGTGCGATCGGCCGGCGGAGGTCCCCAGGTCCAGTAGCTGTTGTGGCCCGAATAGACAGGGGGCAACCCGCTGCCGAGCAGCACGAGCGGGCTCGCCTCGCTGTAGTCGTTAGTCAGGATCACGGCATGGGCTCGTTCGTCAGGTGACAGCGCCGCCACCACCTGTTCCAGCGTCGAGACGAACTGCGGCCAGCCGATCTCGTTGGCCGTGTCGGGGACGGCTGCAGGGAGTGACGACTTCGCGTACAGGGCCACCGGCAGGACCGGCAGGGTCAGCAACGCGATGAACGCGCCCGAGAGGACCGCCGCAGCAGCGAAGCTCGCCGTCCTAGCGCGGACGTGGCCACGAGCCAGCCGACCGTCCATGACGATCCCGCCGGCCGCAATAAAGATGGGCACGCTGCCGATAACGTAGTACGCCTTGCCCCCGCTCAGGTACACCAGCGCGAGCGCGACAATGGCCGCGACTCCGATCGCCCGCCACGGCCCCGCAGCCTTGGCTCGGAGCACCCATGCGAGACCGGCGGCGCTGACCGGGAACAGCAGCGGCCCGCTGAACAGCCAGATCAGGGGCAGGAACTGCCCGCGATTGTCGGCAGCGTAGCCCGCGATCGCGCGCGCCATCGTGAGCTGCGGCCAACCGTTCACCGCCTGCCAGGCGAGGTTTGGCGCCCAGAGCACGAGCGCGATGCCGATCGCTGCCCACGCCCACGGCGAGCGCACCATGTCCCACCGTCGCGCGAAGACCAACCCGACGGCCAGTCCCGCGCCGAGGAACAGGAGCGTGTCCTTGTTCTCCAGGCCGATCCCGTGACCACGCCCACCGCGAGCCAGAGGCGACGATCACCCCCCGCAAGCAGCTTCACCAGCAGCCACAGGACGACCGCCCACGCGAGCAGATCTGGGTCGGTCGTGGTGTCGAGATGGCCCGCCCCGAGGTAGCCCGAGAGGGCAGCCGTGATCGCAGCGAGGACCTGCGCCCGGCGCGACCCCCCAGGTCGCGCGCCATAAGGGCGATCAGGACGACGACCAGCCCCATCTCGAGGGCGGGCAGCACCCGCACGGCAGTCGGCGAGACGCCGAGCAGCGCCACCGATCCAGCGGACAGGAGCGGGGTCAGGGGTGGCTGGTCGACGTAACCGAAGGCCGGATGCTGGCCCGCCACGACGTAGTACATCTCGTCGCCATGGAAGCCGTACGCGCCCGACACGGCCAGCAGTCCAAGGAGCATCAGGCTGGCGACGACGAGGACCGGCCAGGGGACCGCGAGCGATAAGAAGCGACGGCTCAACGTGTTGGTGATCGTGTGCGTCATCACATCCGGGCTGGCGCCGAGCGGGTCTCGCGCCTCACGCTCAGGTCTCGGTGGCCAAAGTCCCACCTATTGACACGTGGAGCTGGACGAAGTCGCGGTTCTGGCTCGGGTCGGGCAGTCGCTGGCTCACGCGTCGATGTTGACAGAACCTTCGTTCATCCGACCGCTCGGATCGGCGTGACCCGCGAGATTCGCCCATCCGCCCTCGCGATGCCGGCGTAGGTGCGCCGGCATCGCGGCTGCCCGAATCTACTGGAAGTCGATCACCATCGCTGCGAGGAGCGAGTCGAGCTCGCTCAGGTCGGCCGGCGGGCTCGACCGGTTGTGCCAGGCGTCGATGACGACCGGGCCGCGATCGACGTCGACGACATACACGACATCAGTCTGCCCGGCCTGGTGGTTCCAGTTGCCGCCGCCGGGGTCGGAACGGTCGGTCCACGCGGTGTATCTGCCCAGATCGCATGTCGACGGGTCGAGCCCCGCCGGCAACATGAGCTCGATCCGCGTCGCCGACCACCCTCCGAGCGTGACCTTCGTCGGCGTTCCGGCGCGCCGCCCCGGCTGCGCGATCAGACGGGCGACGATTTCACCAGCGTGCGGCGAGGCCGCGGCATCCATGCTCTCCCTCGTCCAGTTGCACGGATCGGCGTACACGCCTGTCGTGCTCCAGGCGCTGAATCCGACTCGGTCGTTCAGCGTCGCACCCTTGGTGGCGAAGTTGTAGTTCAGCGTCCAGCCGTCGGGCTTCGGAGTGGTGACCTTGGCATGAGCAAGGAAGCCCTGGCCGATGACGATGGAGGCTGCCTCGCGGCTCGGTGACGGCGTCGGTGCCACGGTGGGCGTCGGTGCTGCGGGAGTGCCCACGCCGCCTCCCGGTACCAGATAGCGGATGGCGAGAAGAGCCACAACCACGACGGCTGCTCCCGCGAGGAAGATGCGAAGCGTGGCGTTCATTTCAGGAGTCCTCCGCGCCGGCCACCAGGCCGCGCGCTGTGCAATCGAAGGGACCTGGGCGCGGACGAACTCGCGACTCGCATCGGGGAGGGGCGTTGAACCGTCGAAATCGTCGAGGTATTCCTCGAGGAGGCCGATGAAGTCCGGGTCGCGAGTCATGCCGTGCCTCGTGCTGTTGCGAGACGCGCATCGGCTTCGAGAGCCGACCGCAGTTGTAGAAGCGCGTAGTGCAGCCGAGATCGCGCCGTGCCGGCGGGCGTCCCCATCCGGTCGGCTGCCTCGGCAGGAGTAAGGCCGAGGTAGTGGACCAGCACGACCACCGTGCGGTGCTCGATGCTGAGCTGTCGAAATCCGCGGTCCAACTGGTCCCTCTGCGCGAGCTGAATGCTGGAGTCCGCGGCCCCATCGTCAGGCCTGAGGATCGTCAGGCTCACCCGTTGGCGGCGTTCGCGTTTCGCCTCCGCGTAGCAGGAACGCACGAGGAGCCGGTGAGTCCACGCTTCGAACCGATCGGGATCACGAAGCGTCGGTAGTTGGCGCCATGCATCCAAAAGCGCCTGCTGCGTGGCGTCCTGAGCGAGGTTCGTGTCGCGGAGGATCCGCCGCGCCACCGAGTACATGGAGTCGCCGACGCGCCCGACGAGCACGTCGAATGCTTCGTGATCGCCGTGCATCGCCTGCAGGACGAGCTCGCGTTCCATGCACTCACCCGGGACTGTGCGCTGACCGCGGTGTGCGGCCAATCATTGAGTATGAGGACGCACGCCAACCCAGCGTTCAACCGGTATTCGGCAACGGGGCCCGCGAACGACACTGCGCGATCATGCTTCGGACGGCGGGGACGGCCTTGCGCCATGGCACGCACCGGCGGCGGCGCGCTCGACCGGGGGCTGTTCGGTTCCCGGCGCACCCGTGGCAAGTAACGCGGAAGCCCTCGAACGATCGGCGGCCGAGGAGCAGCGTATCGGCCGGCCGCAGTGGCTCCAGGTTCTAGTCGCTGAAGCTTGCGTCGAACCGCATCACCATGACGTGGTTGTTCGTGGCGTAGTAGAAGCCCGTCGACAAGCTTGCGCATGCCACGACGTCACAGCCGCCAGCGCGTGGCGCCGTGCGGCTCGGCGCTGGCGACCGCGTAGAACGTCGTCGGCGTGATCTCGTACACGTCCCACGGCGGCGGACCGGCGCTCGGGGCGCTGAACTCGTGCCAGAAGGCGCCGTCGCGAACCTCCGGACCCCAGTCGTCGAACAGCGTCGCGATGCGCCTCAGCTCGGCATCGTCCCGGATGATCCTCGCCTCGCCCTCGGCCTCGATGTCGATGCCGGGGGCCGCGATCGCGACCATGCAGCGCGGGTCGTGCGCGAGATTCCTGCCCTTCTGCGTTCCCGCGCCGGTGCACAGGTAGAACCGGCCGGCGTCCCAGACGATGCCGACGGCCATGAGATGTGGACGACCGTCCGGCCGGGTGGTGGCGATCCAGAATCGGCTGCCGGGGTCCGCGTGGTCTTGTTCGCCGGTCGTGTCCAGCGCGCTGATCACCCGCTCCCACTCGAGCGGCGGCGAGCCGTAGATGTCGAGGTTCTTCGTGTCTTTCGGCTGGATCGTCGTGTTCGAGGTCATCGGCCTGCTCTCCTGGCGGGTGTCTACCAATATCGACGCGGTTGCCGCGCCAGACTCATCGGTCGTCAAGACGTGCTCGAGGAGGCGCGGTACGACGGGGGCGTGGGAGGCATCCGGCAACCCGGTGCGCGACTCAGCCGTCCTCCTTCAGCGGCTGGCTGAGCCCGATGATGATTCCGCTCGGCCCATAAACGAAGCAGAGCCGATACACATCCTCGTACTCCACGACGTCGCGCACGAGCTCGGCTCCATGCGCGCGGAGCCGCTCCAGGGTGTCGTCGAGATCGTCGACCGCGAACATGATGCGGCGGTACCCCAGCGCGTTGACCGGCAGGTCCCTCGGGTTGGGTCCGACCGCCGCGGGCCGGTGGAACTGGGTGAGCTCGAGCCTCGAGTGGCCATCCGGCGTCCGCAGCGTCGCGATCTCGTCTCGCGCGCCATCGATCCCGATCACGCGGTCGACCCACTCGCCCTCGAGCTCCGCTCGTCCCTCCAGCGTCATGCCGAGCTCGATGAAGAACGCGATCGCGGCCTCGAGATCCTCGACCACGACGAGGACGTTGTCCAGTCGCAGCAGGGTCATCAGCGAGCCGTCGTCACGTCGTACTTGAGGTGCGTGACGCCGGGGGCGTCGATCACTCGCACGAGGTCGAGCCTGACATTTCGCCCGACGCCGTCGAACAGGCGTGCCCCGCCGCCGAGGAGGATCGGCACCACGTGAAGCTGCAGCTCGTCCAGCAGGCCGGCGGCGAGGTACTGGTTGATGGTCTTCGCCCCGCCGCCGACGAGGACGTCGTGCCGCCCCGCCGCCTGCCGCGCGCGATCGAGCGCGGTGGCGATGCCATCGGTCACGAAGTGGAAGGTGGTGTCCGAGAGGGTCAGCGGCGAGCGCGCGTGATGCGTCAGGACGAAGACTGGCTCGTGGAACGGCGGGTCGTCGCCCCACCATCCGCGCCAGGGGTCCTCCGAATCCCAGGGCCCCCGGCTGGGCGGGCCGAACTTCCCCCGCCCCATGATCTCCGCCCCGACGTTCGCGTTGGCCTCGGCCACGACGGCGCTGCTCGCGTTCTCCTCGCCGCCCTCCAGGCCATTCCGCTCGCGCCAGGCCTTCAGCGCGACCACCCATTCATGCAGCCGCTCGCCGTTCTCGCCGAGGGGCTGCTCGATCGTCTCGTTCGGCCCCGCGACGTAGCCGTCGAGCGAAACCGAGATGTACGCGCGTACCTTGCTCATGGCCGGATAGACCGCCCGGCGACGGGAAACTCATCGTGAGACACCCGCCGGCATGTCCGGGCGGGCGCGACATCGGTCAGCGGGTCACGTCCTGAGCGACCTTCCCCTGCTGCAGGATCCGGATCGCGTTGCCGAACGGGTCGCGGATTCCCATGTCGGTGCCGTAGAAGTGGTCGGTGGGCTCCTGCGTGAAGTCGGTGACGCCGCGGGACTTCAGCGTCTCGAACAGGCCGCGCGCATCATCGGTCAGGAAGACGAGTCCCCCGAGCGCGCCCTTGGTGATCAGCTCCCGCAGCTGGGCCGCCGTCGCCTCGTCGTGAAGCGGGGTGCCGGGCTGCTCGAGCGAGATCTCCGTACCCGGCTGGTTGGGGACGCGGACGGTGAGCCAGCGGTAGTCACCCTGGCGGACGTCGTTGCCCTTTTCCAAGCCGAGCTTGTTGACGTAGAAGTCGAGAGCCTCTTCCTTGTCGAGGACGTAGATCGTCGCGACGTTGAGCATGGTGATCATGAGCTGCGTTCTCCTGGGTGGCGTGGCTGTGCAGTGAGCCTACGACCGTGGCCGCCACGACGACTTCTCCGGAACTGCTCGACTCGAGCGGGGGTCCGTGCGCTTCCCGCGGGCGGAGCGCGGCGAGCTGGACGCAGTGCGGCGCGACGATCGGCCCGTGGCCGGCGCGGTAGTGCGACGGCGTCTCGCCGACGACCTGCTTGAACATCCGACTGAAGGTTCCGAGGCTGGTGAACCCGACGTCGAGGCAGATGTCGGTCACGCTGCGGTCCGTCTCGCGCAGCAGGAACATCGAGCGCTCGACACGGCGGCGCTGCAGATACCGATGCGGGGTCTCACCGAACGCGGCGCGGAAGCTGCGGATGAAATGCGCCTCCGACACGTGGGCGACCGCGGCCACCGCGCCGACGTCGAGCGGCTCGGCGTAGGCGCGGTCCATGGCGTCCCGCGCGCGCAGCAGGCGCCGGTTCGACTCCTCGATCTCGCGGCTCATGGTCCCGCGCTACTCGCGATCCGACTCGGGCGAGGAGGCTCCATCGGGCCAGGCGGCGATGCAGACCTTGTTCCCGGCCCGATCCGCGAGGATCCACGCCCCGGGCGCGTCGGAATCCCTCACCATCCGCCCGCCCGCGGCGATCGCCGCCTTCATCCGCGCCTCGGCATGTTCGCGAGCGACCGACACGTCGACGTGCATGGCATGGCGCAGCGGCTTGTCCGGGTCGAGGTCCTGCATCCACACCGTCGAGCCCTGTCCCAGCGGATCGATCGCGTTGTCGTCGTGCATGGGCGCGTAGCCCAGGACCGCGCGCCAGAAACCCAGGTCGATCGCGTCGGGCATGGCGGCGACCGCCAGCTGGACCTCCTGGACCGCGGCTCGGTCGGCGATCGCGTCGTGTGCGCGCGCCACTGCCGAGATGGCTCGCGCAACCTCGACGTGCCGGTGCTCGGTGCCCCACATCTCCCGAGTCAGCTTCACGGTCAGCCGGTCGGAGGCGGCGGTCAGCAGCGTGCGCGGACCGAGCCCGGGGAGGGTCGCGATCGCGGCCGCCAGCCGCGCCGCGTCCTGCAGCGAGGCGACCCTGAAGACCGCGGTCGGGCCGCCGTGCAGGATGACCCAGTCCTCGACGCCATCGGCCGCAAGGAAGTCGCGCCAACCCTGTTCGCTCATGAGCGACATGGTAGCGAGGAGGGAGTGCGAGCGAGCCCGGAGAACTCGCCTCCACGGGCCGCCGGCGATGGCTCACACTTGTCTGCCATGGAACGCATTGCCCTTGGCTCGCGGGAGCGGCTGACCGAATACCTCGTCGACGGCGAGGCGCGTCAGCCGATGGAGGCCGATCTGGCCGGAATGCTGGCCGGCTCGCCTCGGTTCCTGGCGTTCGCGCTTGCCAACCGCGAGAAGATTCGGAAGAAGCTTCGGACCGCGGTCGGCGAGGACGCGCTCAGGGACGTGCGGGCCGAGCTCCGGGTCGCGCAGCTGCTCCTCGAGGATCCGCGGATGGAGCTCGCGTTCGAGGAGGGCGGCGCCACCGGGGGTCCCGACTTCACCATTCGCCATCGCGGTGGTCGCTCGATCGGATGCGAGGTGACCCGCATGCGACGGCCGCCGACCGAGGTCCGCGACGCCCGCCCCGTGCTGGCCAAGATCCGGCAGCTTCGACCCAGCGTGCCAAACGTGGTGATCGTCGCTATCGACGGACGGCGAGCCGACGAGCTTGACGTCGCCAACGGCGTGCTCCGGCTGCGACGAAGGGCGGACGCCAAGGACGAGGGATTCTTCGTCCATCACGGGTTCACCGGAACCCGCGACTTCTATGGGCGATTCCTGCGCCTGGCCGCGGTGATCGCGTGGTGTGAGCACGCCGACGAGGGGGCACGGACGCATTGCTGGACGAATCGATCCGCGCGCATCGCGGTGCCGGAACGAACGCTGCGCGCCATCGTCGCCGCGGTGGGAAACGTGGACCGATGATCCGGATCGGCTCGGTCGTCATCCGCGTCGACGACATGCAGCGCATGCGTGAGTTCTGGTCGAAGGCGCTCGACTACGTGCCGCGCGAGGACGCGGATGACAGCTTCGTGCTGCTGCGGCCGCGCGACGGCATGGGTCCGAACGTCTCGCTGGACCGATGGCACGCCGCGCTGCAGGTCCCGCCGAAGATTCACCTGGACCTGTACGCGGACGATCAGGCGGCCGAGGTGCGTCGGCTGATCGGCCTTGGCGCCACCGAGGTGCACTGGGAGCGGATGCCGCCCGACGCGGACTTCGTGATCCTGGCGGACCCGGAGGGAAACCGCTTCTGCGTGATCGACAAGGGCTGACGAACGAGTGGCGAACGAGCACCATTCTCCGCCGGCGCCAAGATTCGGTGGCACCGAGCGCACCGCGGAGGAACGGGTGGGTCGCTACGCCGTCAGTACGGACTGCCGGCCGTGGTGGGCGTGGAGCAAGCCACCCAGCTGATTCGCGACGGCCAGAGGATCCGCGTCCACGGTGGGGAGGGATACGTCGAGATCCTTGCGGAGGCTACGTCTTCCGCCCGGGCTTGATGTGAAGGCCGGCCACGCTGGCGGTCACGCCCGACACGTACCGTCGTCCGTTGGTCTTGTCGTGACGCGCGAACGTCGGAACCGCTATCCCGACCTCGAGCTCGTAGTCACCCTCCTGCGGGACGCGCACGTTGCGGCCGTAGTGGTACATCGTCGGGTGCCACAGGAACGGCAGCTCGTAGCTGCCGATCTCCGACCCGTCCGCCGCGCGCAGCCGCGCGGTGACGTGAAGTCCGGGGATGAAGCGGCCGTCGGCCGCATCGGTGACCACGACCTCGAGATGCGCGTTGTCGCCCTCGGGCGGCGACGTCAGTTCGAGGCGGTCGCCCGACAGCTGCCACAGCGGCTCGGCCTCCTCGACCGCGACACCGATGCGGTAATCGCCCGCCTCCACGGTCCCGCCGTCGCTCGCGACGTCGGCGATGAAGTACGAGACCATCTCCTGGTAGGCGTCCCCCGCCCGCTTGGCGAGCTGGAGTCCGTGCTTCGACGCCTCGTCGGTCTTCTTTCGTGGTGGTACGCGCGTGGCCATGGCTCTCCTTCGTACGTGCTTGCCTTGTCATGGCGGTCATCCGCAGTCCCAATGCCACGTCGCGCCAGGCGCTCGCATACGCTCCCTTGACACCGCTCGGATACAACCGTATGGTTGTATCCATGCTCACGACTTCGGCAGCGAGCCAGCTCGACCTCGACCGCGTCTTTGCCGCGCTGGCCGATGCCACACGACGCGACATCGTCCGCCGCGCGATCGACGGCAAGGAGGGCGTCGCGGAGCTGGCCAGCCACTACCGCATGAGCTTCGCGGCCGTGCAGAAGCACGTCGCCGTCCTCGACCGGGCAGGGCTGGTGAGCAAGCACCGCATCGGCCGGCGCAAGGTCGTGCGCACCAGGGTCGAGGGCCTGCAGGTCGCGCAGCGCCTCCTCGACCGATACGAACAGCTGTGGCGTGATCGAATCGACCGCATGACCCAGCTCATCGCCGACAGCCACCAGGAGGCACCCCGTTGACCGTCACCGCCGTCACCAAGGATCCGAACGCCCTGACCATGACCCTCACCGCAGAATTCGACGCTTCGCCGGAGCGCGTCTGGCAGCTGTGGGCCGATCCGCGCCAGCTGGAGCGCTGGTGGGGGCCTCCGACCTACCCGTCCACCTTCACCGCCCATGACCTGCGCCCCGGCGGCCGCGTGGCGTACCACATGACAGGGCCCACCGGCGACCAGCCGCACGGCTACTGGGACGTCCTGGAGACCGATCCTCCGCGCTCCCTCGTCTTCCGCGACGGCTTCGCCAACGAGGACGGCATCCCGAACGCCGATCAGCCGACGACCGAGGCACGCGTGTCCATCCAGCCGATCGGCGAGGGCCGGACGCGGATGTCGATCGAGAGCCTGTTCCCCAGTGCAGAGGCGCTCGAGCAGATGCTGGCGATGGGCATGGAAGAGGGCCTCACCCAGGCCGTCGGCCAGATCGACGCGATCCTCGCCGAGGACCAGGTGCGCGCCTGAGACCGATGACATTCCGCAGCCGGCCGAGTCACATCAGGCAGGCGCGCACACAAGGAGACGAACGATGACCGTGGCGGAGATGACGACCCACACGCTCGGGGTGCCGGGCGCGACGCTGACCTACGACGTACGTGGCGGCGGCGCAGCGGGGGACCCGCCGCTGCTCCTGATCGGGTCGCCGATGGCCGCCGCCGGCTTTGCAACCCTGGCGAGCCATTTCGGTGATCGGACCGTGGTCACCTACGACCCGCGCGGGTCGGAGCGGTCGACGAAGGATGACCCCACCAGCGCGTCCACGCCGGAGCAGCACGCGGATGACCTGCACCGGATCATCCGGGCGGTCGGCGGCGGGCCGGTGGATCTGTTCGCGACCAGCGGCGGCGCCGTCAACGCGCTGGCCCTCGTCGCACAGCACCCCGAAGACGTCCGCACCCTCGTCGCCCACGAGCCGCCGATCGTCGACGTCCTTCCTGACCGTGACGCCGCCCTGGCGGCCTCGCGGGCCGTTCACGAGACGTACCTGCGCGACGGCTTCGGGGCGGGGATGGCGCGCTTCATCTCCCTGGTCATGCACAGGGGACCGCTGCCAGACGACTGGGCGGAACAACCCGCGCCGGATCCCGCGATGTTCGGGCTGCCGGTCGGGGACGACGGATCGCGAGACGATCCCCTGCTGGGCCAGAACATCGGCTCGAGCACGGAGCACGAGCTCGACTTCGGGGCCATCCGGGCGGCGTCGACGCGGGTGGTGGTCGCGGCCGGCGCGGAGTCGGACGGCGAGCTCGCGCACCGGGCGGCGGTCGCGGTGGCGGAGCGTCTCGGCACCGAGCCCGTCATCTTCCCGAGCAATCACGCCGGGTTCCTCGGCGGGGAATACGGGCAGACCGGCGAGCCCGACGCCTTCGCAGCCAGGCTGCGCGAGGTCCTCGAGGGCTAGTCACAAGCACCACGCAGCGCCGAAAGCGCAAACAGGAGGCAGCGATGCACACGATCTATCCGTGCCTATGGTTCGACGGGAAGGCCGAGGAGGCCGCTCAGCTGTACGTCGGCCTGCTCCCCGACAGCCAGATCGACCGGGTGTGGCGGTCGCCGGCAGACACCCCCAGCGGTCCGGCCGGCACCGTCCTGACGGTGGACTTCACCATCGCCGGGCAGCGTATGCAGGGGCTCAACGGCGGCGCAGACTTCCGCTTCAACGAGGCCGTCTCGTTCGTGCTGGAGTGCGACGGCCAGGCAGAGGTGGACCGCCTGTGGGAGGCCCTCACCGCGGATGGTGGCGAACCCGGGCCGTGCGGCTGGCTCAAGGACCGATACGGGCTCTCGTGGCAGATCGTTCCGCGCGAGCTCGGTCGTCTGCTGGACGATCCGGACCCCGAGAGGGCGCGGCGGGCCATGGAGGCCATGCTTCAGATGGGAAAGATCGAGGTCAGCGAGCTGCAGCGCGCAGCCGACGCCGCCTGATCAGGCGTCGGCCTGCTCGGGGCGAAGTCGGAGCCCACGCAGCAGCTGGGCGTTGAGCGCGACCACCACGGTCGAGATGCTCATCACCAGCGCGCCCACGCTCATCGGCAGGATGAACCCGATGGGAGCGAGCACGCCCGCAGCCACCGGAATGGCGAGGGCGTTGTAGCCGGTCGCCCAGACCAGGTTCTGGATCATCTTGCGGTAGGTCGCGCGCGACAGCTCGATCGCGCCCGCGACGTCACGCGGGTCGTCGCGGACCAGGACGATTCCGGCCGATTCGACGGCGACGTCCGTGCCCGCCCCGATGGCGATCCCGACATCGGCCTGCGCGAGCGCTGGCGCGTCGTTCACGCCGTCTCCCACCATCGCCACTTTCGCACCGCCCGCCTGGAAGCGCTTCACGGCGTCCGCCTTGTCGCCGGGAAGCACCTGCGCGGCAACCTCGTCGATCCCGATGCGGCGCGCGACCGCGTCGGCCACCGCCTGCGCGTCACCGGTGATCATCGCCACGCGCAGGCCCATGGCGTGCAGGCGCTCCACCGCTTCGACCGACTCCGGGCGGATCTCGTCCTCGAGCGCGAGGGCACCCAGCGCATTCGATCCCTCCATGACGTACAGCACCGTGCGCCCCTCCGCGCTCCACGCATCGCCGGCGGCTGCCAGGCCGGGCGCCAGGTCGCCGCCGCGCTCGTTCAGCAGTCGCGGACCGCCGACGCTGATGTCCCGCCCGTCGACTCGGCCGCGCGCGCCGACGCCCGGCAGCGCCTCGAATCCGCTGGCGCGCGCGCGCCGCAGCCCCCTCTTCGCGGCCCCGCCGACGATGGCTCGCGCGAGGGGATGCTCCGAATCGGCCTCCACCGCGGCCGCCAGGGCCAGCACCTCGCCGCTGTCGAGCTCCGGCGCGACCGCGACCTCGGCGAGCACGGGCTCGCCGCGCGTGAGCGTCCCTGTCTTGTCGAATATGACGATCCCGAGCTCCCTGGCGCGCTCGAGGGCCAGCCGGTCCTTGACCAACAGGCCGTTGCGAGCGCCGAGCGTGGTGCTGATGGCGATTACCAACGGGATGGCGAGGCCCAGCGCGTGCGGGCAGGCGATGACGAGCACGGTGGCCGTTCTGATCAGGGCCTCTTCCGGGTCGCCGAGGAGCACCCACACGATGAGGGTGATGGTGCCCGCCGCGAGGGCGACGAAGAAAAGGAGCGCGGCGGCCCTGTCGGCCAGCGCCTGCGCGCGCGAGTTCGAAGCCTGGGCATCCGCGACGAGACGCATGATCCCCGACAGTGCGGTCTCATCGCCGACCGCGGTCACCCGCACGCGCAGCGAGCCACCGGCCGGCACCGTTCCCGCCACCACGCGCGCGCCCGCCTGCTTGGCCACGGGGCGAGATTCGCCGGTGATCATCGACTCGTCGACGTCGGCGGCCCCTTCGACCACCTCCCCGTCGGCGGGCACGCGGGCGCCGGGCCGCACCAGGACGACGTCGTCGGTGGCGAGCGCCGTCAAGGGGATGGTCTCGGTGCCGTCGTCGGTAACTCGCTCGGCGCTGTCCGGCAACAGCTCCGCCAGGGCAGACAGCGCTCCGCGCGCCTGCATGATGGAGCGCATCTCCAGCCAGTGGCCAAGGCTCATGACGGTGATGAGGGTCGCCAGCTCCCACCACACGTCAACGGCGAAGATGCCGATGGTCGAGGCCCAGCTGGTCACGAAAGCGACGACGATGGCCAGGCTGATCAGCGTCATCATCCCCGGCAGTCGATCTCGCAGCTCGCTGATGGCACCAACCAGGAAGACGCGGCCGCCGTAGGCGAAGACGAGCGTGCCCAGCGCGGCCGGGATCCAGTCAGAGCCGGGGAACGCCGGCGCGCGGTAGCCCAACCAGTGCTGAACCTCGGAGCTCCACAGGACGACCGGTATCGTCAGCGCCAGGACTACCCAGAACTGGCGACGGAAGACCGCCGGGTCGTGGCCGGCGTGCTTGCTGTGCGCGGCGTGTCGGCCGTCGGGGTCGGCGGCCTCATGGTTCGGGTGCTGCATCGGTCTCCGGCTGCTGTCCCCGGTGTTGGGCAAGTGGCACGCCACGTCGACTACGCCGGCCGGCCTCGGCCAGTCGCGCGTCCTGCGGCTTCTCAGGGGATGAGTGGTTCCACGCCGAGCGCCTGCTCGATCCACTCCCGATCGGGCAATCCTACAAGCCCGCGAGCGGTGCGATACATCCGGCAGCGGGGCGTGTAGTCTCCCGGATCGCGAAACCCTGGCTCCACATCGCGGCCGTCGACGCGCACCGTCGGGGATCCCGGAAAGCGGTATCGGTCGGCGACCGCTGGGTCGCTCGCATCGACATCCTCGAGGACGGTGCCCGGAACGCTTTCGACGAGCTCGCGAATGAGGGCCGTGGCCGACTCGTGGTGCGGGCAGTCGCCGAACCACAGAAGCTGGATGCGATGCGGCATGCGTCCAGCGTGCGCCCAGGCGCCGGCAACCGCAACGACCGCGACGGCTCTCTCCATCGCAGTCGATGCGTGCGGCCGCTCGTCCGCGCCCGCGGTCAGCCCTCGGGATCCATGCGACTCGCGAGCTGGAAGTAGTTGCCGTCGGGGTCCGCCAGCGTGGCGATGTATGCATTCGCCGGGGCGCCGTCCATCGTGTATGGCTCACGCACCACGGTCGCGCCAGCCGAGCTGAAGCGCTGGAACGTTGTCAGCACGTCGTCGCACTCGATGTTCCAGATCAGACGACCGGGTTGCGGATTGCTGCCGCTGACCTCGGAGTGGGGCCCGACGGTCACGATCCCTGAGCCCAGCTGCCAGCCGGTGTAACCGCCCTCCGAAAAGCTCGGAGGTCCGAAGAGCGCGCTGTAGTAGCCGACCAGGCGCTGCGGATCCTCGGAGCCGATCAGAATGCTGTTGAAGTTCATCGCTCCTCCTTTTCCTCCAATGCCCCGCTGCTTGTTGGACCGCGCTTCGGCTCGAAAATCATCGGTCAGGCGGCGAGTGGACCGATTAGGCTGCGGCGGTGCACCAGCTCTCGAAGGCGCAGGCGCGCCGCATCGCGGTGAAGGCACAGCTGCTCGACGCGAAGCGGCCGACGGACCTCGTGCCGATGGTCGAACGTCTGACCCTGCTGCAGCTCGACCCGACGGCGGCCATCGCTCCGAGCGCCGACCTGGTCGCATGGAGTCGCCTCGGCTCGACGTATCGGCCCGACGATCTCAAGAAGGCTCTCGAACAGGACCGCACCCTGTTCGAGTTCAACGCGGTCGTGCGACCGATGCGCGATCTCGGCCTCTACCTCGCTGGCGCCTCCGAGCAGCCGGGGTACGAGCGGTCTCGGACCTGGCTGCGCGACAACGACGCGTTCCGACGCGACGTCCTCGACGTGCTGCGCCAGAGCGGCCCGTCGGTCTCGCGCGACATCCCCGACACGTCGGTCGTGCCGTGGCCGTCGAGCGGGTGGACGAACAACCGCAACGTCACGCAGATGCTCGAGTTCCTGATGGTCCGCGGCGAGGTCGCCATCGCGGGACGCATCGGCCGCGAGCGCATATGGGACCTTCCCGCGCGGGTGTATCCGTCGGACGTGGAGGTGCCGTCGGTCGAGGAGGCGGAGCGCAGGAAGAACGCGCGCCGCCTCCGAGCGCTGGGGATCGCGCGCCGCCGGACGCGGGCGATCCCGGTCGAGCCGTACGAGGTCGGCGAGGCGGGCGAGCCAGCCGTGGTCGAGGGAGTGAAGGGCGAGTGGCGCGTCGAGCCCGGCATGCTGGGCGACGCGTTCGAGGGCCGGACGGCGCTGCTGTCGCCGTTCGACCGGCTCGTCCACGACCGAGTGCGGTCGATGGAGCTCTTCGAGTTCGAGTACACGCTCGAGATGTACAAGCCGGCATCACAGCGCCGGTGGGGGTACTACGCCCTTCCGATCCTCCACGGCGATCGGCTGGTCGGAAAGGTGGACGCGGCCGTTGACCGTGACGCATCGATCCTGCGCGTCAACGCCATCCACGAGGACGTCGCGTTCTCGCGCCCGGCGCGAGCAGCCGTCCGCGCGGAGCTGGAGAATCTCGCCGCATGGCTGGGCATGGCGGAGGTGGAGGGCACCTAGGGCCCGCGCCGCGCGAGACGCCGAGGGTCAGTCCTGCCGCCAGAGGTCGATCTGCGGCAGCCCGGCGATGCCGAGCGTCTGCGAGAGCTCGCCACAGTGGTACGCGTCGTGGCTGAAGAGGCGCTGCAGGATCGAGCTGCGGGTATGGACCTGGGGGCGTCCGTCGTACCGGCGGTGGAACTCGTCGGCCATCATGTCCGGCGTCCACGTGTCGAGGCAGCGCTCGAGGATGCGCCAGGTGGCATCCAGCGCGTGCACCAGCTCGTCCGCGGATCGCGGATGGTCGAGGTCGTCCTCCCAGCCGGCGTTCGCCGCATCGGTGAACGGCGTGGTCTCGGCGCCGGGCTCGCCGACGACGTCGCACAGCCAGTAGACCCGCATCCCTGCGTCGTGGCCGACGGTCGCCCAGATCGGCCACCGCTCGGGCGAAGGGCGGATGGCGAGCTGCTCGGCCGACATCGGCGCGATCACGTCGCGCAGGCGGCGGTTGTACTGCGGCCACATGTCGAAGTACGGGCGAATCGTGGGTGCGGTCATGCGCAAACGATACGGTGTTTCGACGCCGCACGCGAGACCGACGAGCGTGCGCGCGCCGGTTCCGGCGAGGGAAGCCACGCCCGGGGCAGGCCGGTAAGATCGCCACATGACAAACACTCCGATCATCCTGGTTCCCGGATTCTGGCTCGGGGCGTGGGCGTGGGACGAGGTCGCCGACCTCCTCCGCGCCGACGGCCATGACGTCACGGCCATCACGCTCCCCGGCCTGGAGTCCGCGGACGCCGACCGGTCGTCCATCGGCCTGTCCGACCACGTCGATGCCATCGTCCGCGCCATCGAGGCGAAGGACTCCCCCGTCGTGCTGGTCGTGCACAGCGCGACCGGCTTCTCCGGCTACGCCGCCAGCGACCGCGTCCCGCAGCGCATCGCCGCCATGGTCTACGTCGACACCGCCCCGGGCGTCGGCGCGCTGGATCCGGAATTCGACGGCGCCGAGAAGCCGATGGTGTGGGCCGAGATCGAGGCGGGGGAAAACCTTGACGGGCTGAGCGAGGAGCAGAAGGAGACCTTTCGGCAGCGCGCTGTGCCCGTCCCCGGCGGCCTCCTCCGCGAGGGAGCCGTGCTCACCAACGACGCCCGGCGCGACATCCCCAGCACACTGATCTGCACCGGGTTCAGCGCCGAGCAGTACCAGGCCTACGCGAAGGAGCACCCGGAATGGGCGTTCCTCGCGGGCATCCCGGAGCTTCGCAACGCGACCTGGATCGACCTGCCGACCAGCCATTGGCCGATGTGGTCGCGGCCGCGCGAGCTTGCCACCATCATCGGCGACGTCGCGAAGGCGCACGCGAACGACGCATGAGCTCGATGCTCGCCGACGCGTTCGCTCATCACGCCTGGGCCACGGAGCGGCTCATCGACGCGTGCGCGACGCTCAGCGAGGAGCAGCTGGCGACATCGGTGATCGGCACCCGCGGCCCGATCATCGAAACGCTGCGCCACCTCGTCCACTCCGACCACTGGTACCTGTCGTTCTTCGTCAACCGCCCGGAGCTGAACGACGAGGACGTGGACGCGATGAGCCTGGAGCAGCTGCGTGCGCTGTTCGCGACGAACGCGGCTGCCTGGCGCGCGGTCCTCGATGAGGAGCGAGATCCGGACCGCGAGATCACCGAGCAGGACGACGGGTGGACCGTCCGCTCGCCGGTCGGGGTCCGCCTCGCCCAGGTCGTGCACCACGGCACGGACCACCGCAGCCAGATCTGCACGGCCCTCAGCAGCCTGGGCATAGAGCCCGGCGAGCTGGACGTGTGGGCGTATGCCAGGGCCGCCGGCCGCGAGACGGCCGTTCCGCCATCGGGCTAAGACGACGCCCGGTCCGGGAGCCCGACGTCCGATGAGTTCGGGTCGCTCCCGCGGTCCCATCACCATCACCGACAGCACAGCCCGCGAGGAGCACGACCGTGACGACCAGATGGACGACCGACACTCCGGCTACCGGCGAGTACGCCGAGGTCAACGGCATCAACCTCTACTACGAGACCCACGGCGCAGGGAGGCCCATGGTCCTCCTCCATGGCGGGCTCGGGTCGGGCGAGATGTTCGGGCCGGTGCTTCCCATGCTGGCCGCCGGCCACCTGGTGATCGCGCCCGACCTGCAGGGGCACGGACGCACTGCGGACGTTGACCGACCGATCGATGTCCGGGTCATGGCCGACGACATCGCCGCACTCATCGACCACCTGTCGCTCGAGAAGCCCGACGTGGTCGGCTACTCCCTCGGCGGCGGGGTCGCCATGCACCTGGCCTTCAGGCATCCCGAAAAGCTCCGCAGGCTCGTTTCGGTCTCGGCGAACATCAGGCGCGATGCGATCCCTGCCGAGATGCTGGCCCAGCAGGCCCAGATGAACGCCGGCGCAGTCGAGTTCATGCGGGACACGCCGATGTACGAGCTGTACCAGCGAGTCGCCCCGCACCCGGAGCAATTCGGACGCCTGCTCGACAAGATCGGCGAATCGATGAGCCACGACTTCGACTTCAGCGACGACGTCCGCGGCCTGAAGGTGCCGACGATGATCGTCTGCGCCGATGCGGACATGGCGCCGCCGTCGCACTACGTGGAAGTCTTCCGGCTCCTCGACGGCGGGCTGCGCGATGGCGGCTGGATGGGAGAGGGCCGTCCGGCCGGAGGGCATGCGCTCGCCGTGCTCCCCGGCCTGACGCACTACAACATCGCCATGTCGCCGCTGCTGGCAGCGGTCACGCTCGACTTCCTCGACCGCGAGTAGGCCGTCTACTCCGACGCGCGGCGCAACGGGGTCGCCATGAGGTACCCGCCCAGGGCCATCATCCAAAGCATCGGCGGGTAGACGATCATGCGTTCGGCTCCGCCGTGACCGATCGGCCCGAAGACGGCGCCATTGCCGGAGTCGCCGACGACCATGATCACGACGAACGCGAGGCCGACGATGCCCAGAAAGATCGAGACGGCCCGCATCGGGCCCGACACCACGCTCGCCGACGCGATCGCCTCCACGTTGAAGAAGATGAACGCGACGAGCGCGAAGATCGAATGAAACTCGCTGGTGTCCAGCGGGATCAGACCGGCACCGAAGGCGCCGATGCCGCCGAGGACGAAGGCGGCGAGCACCCATTCGCTGCGGTGAAATCGGTAGAAGAGATAGCCGCCGACGAGGTTCAGCGCGCCGACCGCGACGAGCGACATGTTGAACAGCAGGGCGGTCTCGCGAGCCACCCCGAGGTCGCTTATGGCTGCGCCACCGATGTCGTAACCGGGCGCGATGGATGCGCCGAGCATGATCGCGGTCATGAATTGCGCCGCGAGCACGAAGAACAGGAATCCCGGGACCCACGCGACAGACTGAGACGCCGTACGCGTCCGGTCAATGGAGAGTGGCGTCGCCATGGTGACCTCCTTAAGGCTGTTCCACCATGCGCGGCACGGCTGCGCGTTGTGCAGGGCCGCTACGGCGCTTCGCGGCGTGCCGAATGGCACATAGAGCCGTCTACCGCGCAGGCAAGGAATCTTCGGCCACCAGCAGGGCACGACCAAGCAGGGAGATCCGGCAGAGGATGAGAGCTTTCGACGTGCGCCACCCCGACGGCCGTACGCTCCACGCCTACGAGGCGGGTGCCATGGACCGCACGGATGCGCTGACGGTCCTGTGGCATCACGGCACGCCGAACATCGGGCTGCCGCCCGAGCCGCTGTTCCCGGCGGCGGAGCGGCTCGGGATTCGCTGGGTCTCATACGACCGGCCCGGGTACGGTGGGTCCGATCCCCTCCCCGGACGCGACATCGCGTCGGCGGCAGCCGACGCAGAGGCGGTCGTTGACGCGCTCGGCATCGAGCGGTTCGCGGTGATGGGCCATTCCGGCGGCGGGCCGCACGCCCTGGCCTGCGCGGCGCTGTTGCCCAGCCGCGTCGTGGGGGTCATCTCGGGTGCCGGCCTCGCGCCTTTCGACGCCCAGGGACTCGATTGGTACGACGGAATGGCGCCCTCGGGCGAGGCGTCGCTGCGAGCCGCGGCGACGGGCCGCGAAGCCAAGGAGCGCCACGAAGCTTCCGCCGAGGAGAGCGAGCCCGGCTTCATCGCGGCGGACTACGCCGCGCTGGAAGGCGCTTGGTCGTGGTTTGGGAAGGTCGTCGGACCCGCGCTGCGCGCCGGCCCCGCGGCGCTGATCGACGACGACCTCGCCTACGTCGCCCCGTGGGGCTTCGAGCCGGCCGACATACGCTCCCCCGTCCTCGTCTTGCACGGCGCGCTCGACCGGATGGTCCCCGCGGCGCACGGGGAGTGGCTCGCCAGGCGGATCCCATCCGCGGAGCTATGGCTGATGCCGCACGACGGTCACATCTCAGTGCTCGAGCACGGCGGCGACGCACTCGCCTGGCTCGCGCGGCGCAGCGGCCACGTCGCACCGTGAGCGAGGCGGCCGCGGGACGCCGTACCATGCCGTGATGTACGACTACACCGCCGTAACCTCGGACACCGTCGCGGCGGAGGTTGATGCCGCGGTCGCGCGCGCCGAGGAGCTCGCCGCGCAGGCCGCTGCCTCCTCCTCGACCCCCTCGTTCGAAGCCACGCTCGTCCCGCTGGAGCTGGCGGGCATGGCGCTCGCCGAGGGGTACGGACGCGGCGGCTTCATGGCCCAGGTCCACCCCGACGAGGGGGTTCGCAACGCGGGACAGGACGCCGAGGAGCGGATCACGAAATGGCGCGTCGCACTCCCGTTTCGCGAGGACCTGTACCGCGCGGTCGTCGCCTTCGCGGCGACCGATGAGGCAGCTGCGATGGAGGGTGAGCGACGGCGCCTGCTGGACTTCTGGCTGCGCGACTTCCGGCGCGCCGGACAGGAGCTGGAACCGGCGCCACGCGCGGAGCTGGAGCGCCTGCGCGAGCGACTGGTCGAGATCGAGGTGGCGTTCCAGCGCAACATCAACGAGTACGAGGACGCGCTGGAGCTCACGCGCGAGGAGCTGGGCGGGCTTCCGGACGAGTACGTGGAGCGGCTGCGGCCCGGGGCGCGACCCGGGACGCATCGCGTGAGCCTGGACTACCCGGAGAGCGTCCCGTTCATGGAGCAGGCGACGGACCGGTCGCTGCGCCGCGAGATGCAGCGCAAGACGTGGCGCAAGGCCGTCGAGGCGAACCGCCCGCTGCTGGAGGAGGCGCTCGCGCTGCGACGCCGAGCGGCGCAGATCCTCGGCTACCCGAACTGGGCCGCCTACGCCGTCGAGGTCAAGATGGCGGCGACGCCGGAGCGGGTCGACGCCTTCTACGACGAGCTCGTTCCCGCCCTGCAGGCTGCGGCCGGCTCGGAGCTCGCGGCGATCAGCGAGCTGCTGGTGCGGGACGGGCACGACCGAACGGTGCAGGCCTGGGACTGGATGTACTACGACGCCATGCAGGCGCGGGAGCGATTCGGGGTCGACCAGAACGAGGTCTCCGAGTACTTCGCCCTCGACGCAGTGCTCGACGGGATGTTCGCGCTCACCGGCGACGTGTTTGGGCTCGATTACCGCCGCGTGACCGATGCGCGCGCCTGGCACCCGGACGTTCGGCTGTACGAGATCCGCGATCGTGCCAGCGGACGCCATATCGCGCACTTCTACGCCGACCTCTTTCCACGCGAGGGAAAGTACGGACACGCGGCGGCATTTCCGCTGGTCATCGGCCATCGTCGCCCCGACGGCTCGTACGCTGCGCCGGTCAGCGCCATCGTCGCCAACTTCACACCGCCGTCCGGGGATCGACCGTCGCTGCTGACCCACGGTCAGCACGGCGAGGTCGAGACGCTGTTCCACGAGTTCGGGCACATCCTGCACATGTCGCTGACACGGGCGGAGTTCGGACGATTCAGCGGCGCCGATACGGAGTGGGACTTCGTCGAGGCTCCGTCGCAGGTGATGGAGCACTGGGTCTGGCAGCCCGAGGTGCTGGAGCGCTTCGCCCGCCACTACCGGACGGACGAGGCGATTCCGCGCGCGCTCGTGGAGCAGATGGCGGCTGGTCGGCACCTCAACGTCGGCATCCGCGCCACGCGCCAGGTCTGGATGGGCACGCTCGACCTCGCTCTGCACACCGCGCTCGAGGCGCCCGACCTCGACGCCGCGACTCGCGACGCCTGGCGGGTGACCGGGCTGGAATATCCCGAGGGCACGTTCTTCCTCAGCGGCTTCGGCCACATCATCGGCGGCTACGATGCGGGCTACTACGGGTACCTGTGGGCCGAGGTGATCGGCGACGACATGTTCGAGCGCTTCGCGAACGAGGGGATCACGTCGCCCGCGGTGGGCGCCGAGTACCGGCGCGTGATCCTCGAGCCGAACGGCTCGCGCGCGGCCGAGGAGATGGTCCGCGAGTTCCTCGGCCGGCCGCCGTCGAGCGGCGCCTACCTCCGACTGCGCGGCATGGCGAGCGAGGCTGCTTCTTCCGCCGCCCCGTGACGCGCGAGCGCGCCGCAGAGGCCGCCAAGGAGCCGCCCCGGATCTGGCTCGCGACGCTCGGCGTGGTCTTGGCGGCGTTCTGCTGGGGACTGTCCGCCATCCTCGCCAAGGGCGCCTTCGAGCGGGGCGTCGGGCCGGCCCAGATGTCCGAGGCGCGCGTGGTGGTGGCGGTGGTGCCACTGTTCGCCTATCTCGCCCTGCGGCGCCGCGACCTGCTCCTGCCACCTCGGCCGGCGCTCGGCATGTCGGCCCTCTTCGGCGTGGCGGTGGTGATCGTCAACTGGTCGTACTACGTCGCCATCGATCGGCTGGCGGTCGGGATCGCCATCTCGCTGCAGTACACCGCGCCGGTGCTGGTGCTGATACTGGTCGCGCTGGTCAGCCGCCGCGCTCCCGGCGGCCTCGCCTGGACCGCCGGCCTGCTGACGCTGGCCGGCGCGGTCCTCGTCAGCGGTGCCTACTCGGGGCTCGCGTCGCTCGACGGCATCGGCCTCGGGGCGGCGGCGCTTTCGGCCGCGTCGTTCGCCGCCTACCTGCTGACGGCGGAAGCGGCCGGGCGGCGTGGCGCGCACCCGGCCAGCGCCCTGTTCGTCGGGTTCGCGGTGGCGGCCGCGGCGTGGAGCGTGGTGCAACCGTGGTGGGACTGGCCGTTCGCGCTGCTCGCCGATCCGGAGGTGAGCCTCCGCGTCCTGGCCGTCGGGCTGGTCGGGACGCTCTTTCCCTTCCTGCTGGCGGTGTCCGCGGTCCGCATCGTCTCGGCGGCGCTGGCCGGCATCGCGGCGACGTTCGAGCCGGTCTTCGGCGCGGCGCTGGCCTGGCTGCTGCTCGGGCAGCAGCTGAGCCCGCCACAGCTCGTCGGCGGCGCCTGCGTGGTGGCGGGAGTCGCGATCGCTCAGCTGTCGCGGCCGGCGACCGCGGTCGAGCTCACGCCCTGATCGACGGCCGGATCCTCAGTCCCCACCGTACGGAGCCAGCGGCCGCATCGTCGCGGGCGGCCCGTCCGGGTGCTCCAGCAGGTCGAGGAAGATTGCCGACCACAGCATGCTCTCGTCGCTCTGGGTGAGCCAAGTCGAGTCGTACTCGCGGCCGGTCTCGTCGTCGATCACCTCCCAGAACGTGCCGTCTCGCTCGATCCAGCCGCAGTACCGCTCGACCTGCCTCTCTGCGCGCTCCGGATCGATCGACTGGAGGAGCTGCAGGTACATCGAGCCGAGCGAGGTCCAGACGGTGGCGCCCTGGTAATCGGGCATCACGATGCGCACGAAGAGGGGCTCGAGCTCCGGCCGGCGGACCGTCTCGTACTTGAGCGGGTAGGGCCGAGCGAACCCGCGGTCGTGCAGCGTGGTGAGCGCCTGGCGCAGCCGGCCCGGATCGGTCACCACGCCGGTCCAGAAGGGCCAGATGTTGCCCTCGCCCGATGGCTGCTCGTCGCCGGGCACGTCGACGAAGAAGCCGCGTTCATCCCAGAACTCGGCCAGCAGCAGCCGGGATGGATCGGCCGCCAGCGGGAGGAGCACCGCGGGCATCGGCCAGCCAAGGTCGCGCATTGTGGCCGCCAGCAGCGCGACCATGCTGTTGCCGTAGGCGTTGCAGCGGTTGACCTGCGTGTCGCGGTGCGCCGAGAACTTCCGATCCTCCCGCACGAGGCCGCTCGAGGGGTCGACGACCTCGTCGACGTAGTGCCGCACCTCCTCCTCCAGCCATGACCGATGCCTCTCGATCAGCCGCCGTGCACCGAGCCTGTGCAGCGCGGCGATCAGCAGCGGCAGGCAGTCCACGCCGTAGTCGAAGACGTCCACCGGCTGATCGAAGAAGTGGATGGTGGTCGTCACGTGGCTGCCTCGACGCCGCCAGGTCCGAACGGCCCAGGCGATGGAGGCGAGCGCGCGGCGCCGGTGCTCGGGCGAGAGCCGCGACAGCGCGACCGCGCTGAAGCACAGGTCACGCGTCCAGAACTGGCGAAAGTAGCCGGGGCTCGCCCGATAGTGCGTCCCGTCCCAGCAATCGTCGATGCAGGCGCGGACGATCTGCGCAGCCGTCCCGCGATGCCGCCGCGGGCCGACGATCGCCCGGCGCAGCCGAACGCCCAGGTTGACGGCGTACGCGGCGGCGATGAGGGGATGCTCGAACGGCTGCCAGGCCACCTCGCGAACGACTCAGCGGTGGGGGCGCGAGACGAACCGGGCGGAGCGCCCGCCGGCGAGCAGGCAGTGCATCGCGGCAGTCTAGACCGATGTCTGGGCGGATCGGGCACGCCTGATGCGGTCATCTCGATCACACGCACAGCACGGGAGGTCCCCATGGGACAGACGCAGCACGAACAGCACGACCAACATGGCGGAGAGCACACGCACGTGCACAACGAGATGTGCGGGCACGAGACCCGCCGCCACGGCGACCACAGCGACTACGAGCACGATGGCCATTGGCACGCCAAGCACGGCGAGCACTGGGACGAGCACGACACCTCCCAGGGATCGGCGTCCCTCGGCGGCCAGATGTAGCGGCGCCAGCGTTCGGAGACGCCGGGGCGGCACGCCGTCCCGGGCTCCGTACTCTCGGTATGGCGACGCAGTGGATTCCGTAGAAGCACGGATGGACGGCGGGCGAGAGCCGGCGCACACTGGCAACAGAAGCATCGCGACACCGGGGGACGGCACACTTCACATGGCGCGAGTCACCACCGAACAGCTTTCCACTGAGCTCGGCCGCGCCGAGGACGGCGTCAGAGCGGCCGAGCAGCACTTGGCCGAGGTCCGCGCGGCATGGGGCAACCACGTCGCGGGACGGGCGCACGGCATCACCAGCAAGGAAGAGATGGACGCCGCCGAAGCTGCCTACCGTGAGGCGATGCGGGCCGCCCAGGGCGCGCGTGAGTCGGTTGACGAGATCCGCGCCCGCCTCCACGAAGAGCGCCGTCACGAGCTGCTTGCCTCGACGTGGACCGATGCGATCCTGCAGCGCGATGCCGTCCGCGACGCCGTTCGACGCCGCGACGCCCGCCGCGACGACGGGCCTATGGGCCGCTTCCGGCGCCTCTTTCGCCGCCCCTAGCGCGGTGCGTGTACGCACCGCGTCTCCGGATACCGAGCGAGCGCTCAGTACACCGATCCGTACAACTCCGGATGCGGCGGCAGGCCCGAGCCGATAGCCTCTGGTCGTGACACCCAAGCGCGACATTGAAGGCGTCGACGAGGTCGCCCGCGCCGAGCCGGCCGTCGACGACGCGTCGCGCGTGCTCGCACGTGTCGAGGCGGATGAGCGAGAGGCGAGCCGAGCACGCGAGGAGATTCGCGAGCACGGCCTCGTCGCGCTGGAGTCCGACCCGACGGTTGCCGCGGTGCTCGAAGACGGCGAGCATGTCGTTGCCCGGCGGGCGTCTGCGCTGCTCGCTCCACCGTCGACCGATGCCGGCAGCCTCGGCTATGGCGGGGCGTTCTACGTCACGTCGCGGCGGCTGCTGCACCTTGGCCAGATCCAGCTCGGCGTTCCGCTCGAGCAGATCCGCGAGCTGTCGCTCGCCGGCGAGCGGCTTCTATTGACACTCGCCGCCGGCGAGGGACTCGACATCCAGACCGATCACCCGCGGACGCTGCGCGTGCTGATCGGCGCGGCAATGGCCGAGGCACGAGCCGCGCGCTGATCAGCCCCGATCGCGGAGCCGCTGCGCCGCGGCGGCGCGATTGCGAACCCCCAGCTTGCGCAGGATGCTGCCGACGTGCGTCTCCACGGTCCGCGGCGAGATCACCAGCCGATCGGCGATCTCGCGATCGGTGAGTCCCTCGCCCAGCAGGCGAAGCACCTCGTCCTCGCGGGCACTCAGGTCCCACCCCGTTTCTGCTTCGTGGGTCGTTGATGCGCTGCGCGTCGCGAGCTCCCCGATGACGTGGGCGGCCATGGCGCGCGACATGGGCAGGTCACCGTGGCGGATCCCGCGCACGGCCCGCTGCAGGGCCGCCGGGTCGAGGTCCTTGGTCAGGTAGCCCGCCGCTCCGAGCTGCACCGCCTCGATCAGATCGCGACGCGAGGTCGACACGGTGAGCATCACGATCCTGGTCTGCGGCAGCCGCGGGACCAGTTCGCGCAGCACGCGCAGGCCGTCGCTGTCGGGCAGGTCGATGTCGAGGAGGATGAGATCCGGGCGCAGCCTCGCGGCCAGCTCCAGCGCATCGTTCGCCGTCCCCGCCTCCCCGACGACCTCGAGGTCCGCAGCGGTGAGCGCCTGGCGCACCGCCGACCGGACCAGCGCGTGGTCGTCCACGAGCAGGATGCGCAGCGCCCCGCTCATCGAGGCGCCGCCGGGATGACGATCTCCACCCGCGTGCCGTCCAGCGGCCGGCTGTCCACGTTCAGCCTCCCTCCCACGCTCTCGGCCCGCTCACGCATGCTGCGCAGACCATAGCGGGCGGGGTCGGCGCCGACAGGATCGAAGCCGCGTCCGTTGTCTGCGATGCGCACGGTGACGCCGCCGGAGTCCTGCGCGGCGTGGACGCGCACCACCGTGGCATCGGCGTGCTGGCGGACGTTGGTCAGCGCCTCCTGCACGATGCGCAGCACCTCGGCCTGCGCGCGTGGCGCCAGCTCCAGGGCGGCGGCGACCTGGTGCTCGGCGCGAATGCCGAAGCGGTCGGCGAACTCGTCCACCGACCGCGCCAGGACCTCCGAGAAGCTGCCCGCTGCCGCCGGCCGCAGCGCCATCACCGCGCTGCGCGCCTCCAGCAGCGCGGAATCGATCGCGGCAGCGACCTCCCCGATCAGCGATCTCGCGTCGTCGCTCAGCTCCGCCGCATCGGCGAGTCGAGCCTGCTTCAGCTTCGCGTACCACAGGTCCTGGGCCAGACCGTCATGAATCTCCCGGGCCAGGCGGCCGCGTTCCTCGTAGGTCGCCTGGGCCAGCTCTGCCTGGCGCAGCCGCTGCAGGTCGCTGTGCGCCACCTCGAGCGAGCGCAGGTCGGCCCTCCACTCGATCACCATGCCGACGAGCAGAATCGAGTAGAAGAGCACGCGCAGCAGGTCGCCGGTGGTGACCAGCGCGGAGTAGGCGCCGGGGTGGATCGCCGCGTGGAGCTGGCTGAATGCCGCGACCAGCAGGCCTGCCGCCAGCCAGCCCCGCCCGGCCGACCGTACTCGCAGCGAGAGCCATGCCGCCACCCCGTAGCCGACCGCAACGACGATCTGCATCACGGCCAGCGCCAGCGTCCCGCCCGCGAGCTCGAGCGGCTGCTGAGGATTCAGTCGCAGCGCAGCGAGTTGCTGAGCACCGATCAGCGACGGTAGCGCCTCCTGCGCGCGGGACCCGACGATCATCAGGCCGACCACCACCACGGCCGGAGAAATGACGGTGAGAAGGCCACTGTGCGCGCCGATTCGCCAGCCGCGCACCCCCACGACCGCGCCGAGCAGAAGGAGTGCCGCCGCCGCCGTGCGCGACAGCACGGTCCCGATCACCGGAAGCTGACCGGGCATGTCGAGCGACATCCCGAACGCCGCCTCGGCGTGCGCGAGCATCACCGCCACCGTGAGCGCGTTGAACGCTCCCAGCACCCCGAAACCGGCAGCCCGAAACACCGCGCCAGGCTCTCTCGCTTCTCGGTGACGTCCCCACGCCAGCGCGGCCACGCCGAACGCGATCAGGGCCGCCAGGCTGTTGATGGCGAGATCCACCCGCTCGTCCACGACCGCCGGCACGATCGTGGGATCCACCAGGACGACGACCGTCACCTCCACCAGCGCGGCGAGCAGCAGCAGGGCGATGAGCACGCTGCTGTCGAAGCCGATGCGGTCAGATCGGCGCGGTGGGGTCATGGGCGCCGCCATTTTCACATCGGGGCGCAAGCGGCCGAAGACGCACGGGTAGGATTCGACGCATGCCCGCCTGGCTCGCGATGCTCCTCGCCGCGCTGCTGTGGGGCAGCGCCTACCCGGTGACCCGCTTCGTCCTCGCCGACATGCCGCCCATCGGGGCCGCCGCGTGGCGCTGTCTGATCGCCTTCGTGGTCCTCTTTGCCGTGGCCGCCTGGCGCGGCGAGCTTCGACTGCCGCGCAGCGCCGCGGTGTGGTGGCAGCTCGGCGCGCTCGGCCTGCTGGGTGGCGGCATCTTCATCATCGGCATGAACCTCGCCGTCGGCCTCACCGGTGCGGCCATCACGTCGTTCGTCGCCGGCAGCTATCCGGTCTGGACGGTGCTCCTGGCGCCCTCCCTCCTCTCCGAGCCGATCACGCCGCGGGTCGTCGGCGCGGTGGGGATCGCCACCGTGGGAACGCTGCTCCTCGCTCGCCCCGGCGGCGCCGACGTGGTGGCTGCCGGGGTCGTCGCGGCGCTCGTGGCGGCGGTCGCCATGGCGAGCTACCTCGACCTCGCGCGGCGCTGGGCCGCGCCCGGCCTGCCCGGACCGGTGGTCGTGGCGATGATCCTCATGCTGGTGAGCGTCGTGGTGTGCGTGCCGATCCAGCTCGTGCTGGACCCTCACGGCCTGCTGCCGACCCTCTCGGCGCGCGGGGGCCTGGCATTGCTGTGGCTGGCCCTCGCGGCCGGAGCGCTGGCGCATCTCCTCGTCAACTTCGGCGTCCGCGCAATGCCCGCCGGACGGTCGGCGCCGTTCATGATGCTGGTGCCGGTGAGCGGCGCGCTGATCGCCGCGATCCTCCTCGGCGAGCGGCTCGACGCCCTTCAGCTGCTGGGCGGCGCCCTCATCGTGGCCGCCATCGCGCTCGCCACGGTACGCGGGCTGGACGAGCGACGCAGGGCGATGGCGGCCTGATGCGCGACCACTACCGCGTGCTCCAGGTCGACCCATCGGCCGATGCGGAGGTCATCGCCGCCGCCTACCGCGTGCTGGCGCGCAAGCTCCACCCCGACAGCGCGGGGAGCCGCGACGCCGAGCGCATGACGGAGCTCAACAGCGCCTACGCCGTCCTGCGCGATCCCACCGCTCGCGCGGCGTACGACCGCGAGCGACGCAGCGGCGCGCCGCTGCGCCACGCCCCACCGCCCGGCGACCCGCCGCGGCCGCCGGCGCCCGCACGCGGCGAGGACGCGCGACTCGCGTTCGGTCGCTACGAGGGGTGGACGCTGCGCGAGATCGCGCGGCGGGACATCGGCTACGTGCGCTGGCTCGAACGGCACGCCTCGGGGGTGCCGCACCGCGTCGAGATCCGGCGGCTGCTGCGCGAGCTCGATCCGGAGCGATCCGCGCCGCCGCGACGCTGACGCCGCGAAGCCGCACGGCGGCTCAGCCCGACAGCTGGCGGCGCAGCTCCTCGTTCACGCGGCGCGGATCGGCGCGCCCGGCCGTCCGCTTCATCACCTGCCCGACCAGGAAGCCGTAGACCTGCTGCTTCCCGGACCGGTACTCCGCCACCTGCGACGGGTGGTCGGCGATCACGGCTGCGACCGCGTCGCTCACGAAGCCCTCGTCGCTCACCTGTGCCAGGCCCTCGCGGTCGATCACCTCGCGCGGCGACTCCCCCGTCTCGAATGTGCGGGCGAGGACGGCCTTCGCATTCGCGGCGCTGACGTGCCCGGACTCCACCGCTTCGACGAGCTCCGCCAGTCCGGCCGGCGGGAGCGCGATGGCATCGGCGCGCAGGCCCTCCGAAGCGTGACGGTTGAGGAGGCGGCTGAGCTCGCCCGTGACCCAGTTCGCGGCGGCCTTGGCCGGGGCGCCGGCCGCCACGACGTCCTCGAAGTAGGCCGCCAGCGCGAGGTCGCCGGTCAGCACGCCGGCATCGTATGCGCTCAATCCGAGCGCACGCTCGTAGCGCTCTCGGCGTCGGGCGGGCAGCTCGGGCAGCGCCGCGCGCAGTCGCTCCACCCACTCCAGGGAGGGGCGCAGCGGTGGCAGGTCCGGATCGGGGAAGTAGCGGTAGTCGTTCGCCTCTTCCTTCGAGCGCTGCGAGACGGTGCGGCCGTGCGCCTCGTCCCAGCCGCGCGTCTCCTGCAGCAGCGGCTCGCCGCGCTGCAGCGCTTCGGCCTGTCGCTCCATCTCGTAGGCCATCGCGCGCTCGAGGGATCGGAAGCTGTTGAGGTTCTTGACCTCGACCTTGGTCCCGAACGCCTCGGTCCCCATCGGCCTCAGGCTGATATTGCCCTCGATGCGCATCGACCCCGTCTCCATGTCGGCATTGCTGGCGCCCACGTGGCGCAGGATGTCGCGCAGCGTCTCTCCATAGGCGCGGGCCTGGGCGGGCGTCCTGACGTCGGGCTCGGTCACGATCTCCATCAGCGGCACGCCCGCCCGGTTGAAGTCGACCAGCGAGTGCCCTCGCTCGCCGTGCTGCATGCGGGCGGTGTCCTCCTCCAGGTGCGCGCGGGTGATGCGCACCAGCAGCTCGTCGTCCTCGGAGGGGACGGCGACCCTGAGGCGGCCGCGAGAGCAGAGCGGCAGCGCGTACTGGCTGATCTGGTAGCCCTTGGGAAGGTCCGGGTAGAAGTAGTTCTTGCGCTCGAAGGCGACCGCATCGGTCTCGACGTGGCACTCGAGTGCGAGGCCGGTCAGCATCACCAGCTCGACCGCATGGCGGTTGATGACGGGCAGGCTGCCGGGCAGCCCAAGGCAGACCGGGCAGACGCGGCTGTTCGGCGCGTCATCCAGGCTGGGCACCGCGCACGCGCAGAACATCTTCGAGGCCGTTCGCAGCTGCGCGTGGACCTCGATGCCGATGATCGTCTCGTAGCGCGTCGTAACCGTCATCGCCGCTGATTGTATCGGCACGCGGGCTGTATCCTCGACGCCATGAAGATCGGCGAATGGGACGCGCTGGGCAGGGCGCGAGCGCTGCTGCAGCGGCACATCGGCGATCTCGAGGCGACCGAGCTGGCCGCCCACGTGACCGTCAACCCGGACAACGGGCGGATGCGGATCCTGGTCGCGACCGACATCGGCCTGGCCGACTACTCGTGGGCTCCGGCAGGATCGGCGGCCGATGCCGACTGGTACCTGCGCGGCACCGTCCACCGCTGGCGCAGCGTGCGCGGCATACGGCTGCAGACCGATGCGCAGATCGGCGAGGACACCAGCCAGATGCGCTCCATCTGGCGGCTCATCGCCGAGGAGCCGAAGATCGAGCTGGCGGCCGAGGGAAGCGGCACCGACCACCAGGCGACGGACGCCCTGCTGGCGCTGGCACACGCCTGCCTGGAGCGCGCGACCGGTTAGGCCAGGCGGCCCATGAAGCGCTCGATGCGGTCCATCGCCTCGACGATCTGCTCGTAGGCGGTCGCGTAGCAGACGCGAACGTGCCCCGTCCCCGACGAGCCGAACGCACGTCCGGGCACCACGCCCACGTTCTCCTCGCGCAGCAGCCGCTCCGCGAACTGCTCGTCGTCGAGCCCGCTCGAGGTGATCTCCGGGAAGCAGTAGAAGGCCCCCTGCGGCTCGAAGCAGCGCAGTCCCATCTCGTTGAAGCGACGGGTCATGAGCTGGCGTCGTCGGTCGTACTCGGCGAGCATCTGCTGGACGTACGGCTCACCGGCCCGCAGCGCCTCGATGGCCGCGTACTGCGACGCCGTCGGCGCGCACATGATCCCGTACTGGTGGACCTTGGCGATGCCCGCCATGAGGTCCGCCGGCGCCGCGACGTAGCCGATGCGCCAGCCGGTCATGGCGTATGCCTTCGAGAAGCCGCCGATCAGGACCGTCCGGTCGCGCATGCCGTCCAGGGACGCGATGGCGACGTGCCGGTGCGCGCCGTACACGAGCCGATCGTAGATCTCGTCGGAGATCACCAGCAGGTCGTGGCGCCGCGCCACGTCGGCGATCGCCTCCAGCTCGTCGCGCGAGAGGACCGCGCCGGTGGGATTGTTGGGGTAGCCCAGGAAGATGGCCTTGGTGCGGTCGGTGATCGCCTCCTCGATCGCCGCGGCCGTGACGCGGAAGTCGGTCGCATCGGTGGTGCGGATGGCAACCGGGACGCCGCCCGCCAGCTCGATGCACGGCGCGTAGGCCACGAAGCACGGCTCGTGGTAGATCACCTCCTCGCCCGGGTTGAGAAGGGCGCGCAGCGTCGCGTCGAGCCCTTCGCTCGCCCCGACCGTGATGATCAGCTCGCCGCGCGGCTCGTAGCTCACCGCGTAGCGCTCGCGCAGGTTGGCGGCGATGAGCTCGCGCAGCTCGATCATCCCGCCGTTGGCGGTGTAGTGCGTCTCCCCCGCCTCGAGGCTCGCGATCGCGGCACGAGTGATCGGCTCGGGCGTCGTGAAGTCGGGCTCGCCGATGGTGAGGCTGATGACGTCCTTCATCTCGGCCAGCATGTCGAAGAAGCGCCGGATGCCGGAGGGCGGCATGTCGCGCACCGTATCGGACAGGAAGTCCGCGATGGGACGCCGAGTAGCCGAAGGGCGCAGCCCGGGCTCGATGCTCATGGGCGGCAAGTGTAGCCCGCATCGCCGCGGGCAGCGCCTCGGATCGGGTCGGGTTGCGGGCTCGGACGCGGGCCGGCCGTCAGGCCCGATGCGGGACGGGCGCCCGCTCGCCGGCTTCGACCCGCACCGCCAGCCGGTTCTCCGGCCAGGGCAGCGGACAGGTCGCATACGGGCTCAGGGCGCACGGCGGGTTGTAGGCGCGGTTGAAGTCGATCGCCACGGTGCCGTCCGGGTCGGGCGCCTCGGTGTAGAGGAAGCGTCCCGCAGCATACGTCTGCGTGCCGTTGGTGAGGTCGCCGAAGACCAGGAACAGCGCACCCGCATCACCGGGGAGCGCGTCGAGGCGGCACGGCGTCCCGTGCAGCTCGAACCCGACGACTCCCTCTGTCTGCTCCTCCTGGGCCGTACCCAGCACGTCCGGCACCAGCGCGCTGCGCCGGGCCGAGCGGTCCAGCGTTCCGAGGACGCGCCAGGCGGGATCCACCGGCCAGTGATCGAGGCCCGTGAACTCGCGACGGGCCGGCGCGTCCAGGTTCCACGTCCGCAGCGCGAGCCGACCGCCGCGCTCGATGAGGCCGATGCGCAACGCTCCGAGCTCCAGGATGGTCGGGTCGCCGTCGAGGTCGCTGCGCAGGTGAAGCTCGCGCGCCGGCTCGCCGTCGTAGGTGAACGCGCCGTCGGCGACCGCGGAGCGCCCCTCGACGCGGACCGTCCCCGCGATGGCCGGCCCGGCCGGCAGGACGACGTCCGCGCCATCGTCGCTTCCCACCCGGTTCGTCCCCTCGCGCAGCCAGCCGAGGCCCGCCAGCGTCAGCCAGCCCATGTCGCGGCGCAGCGCGGCGTAGCGCTGCCGCCTCCACGCCTCGACCGCAGCAACGAGGTCCTCGCTCACCGCCGGTGGGTCACGAGGTGAGGAAGAGGAGCGTCGGCGCCTTCACCGGGCCGTCGATGCGGACGTAGACGGCCGGGCCCAGCGTGACCGGGTTCCAGCGGGAGCTGCGGCCCGCGGCGTTCTCCCCGTCCAGGGCGACCGCGATCGGGCCCTCGCCGTTGCTCTCCAGGCAGGTGGCGGTGTACCCCTCGCCGAGGGGCTCGGCCAGCACGACGAAGCCACGCCCCAGCGAGACCCGGAAGCAGCGCGCGCCGAGCAGCGGATCGTCGCCCACGGAGTGCCAGTCGGTCCCCAGCACCGGCTCCAGGTCCGCCGCGGCGCGCTCGGCCTCGGCGGTGGCCAGCACCAGCCCGCGCGGTGGCTCGGACCAGTCGTCGATCGGTCGGGGGAAGAGCCGCCGTCGCGGGCCGCCCTCGGGAACCTCCAGCAGCTGCGTGGGGGCGCCGCGGATCCCCCACCACAGGATCGCCGCATCGTCGTGCGGCTCGGCGTACAGCCATTGCGGGTACATGGTCGTGCCGGACTCGCGCAGGATCCGGTTCAGTGTCTCCTGCTCGGGGACCCCCATGCGCACGTGGCTGATCTCTCCCATCAGTCGTGCGCGAGCGGCGAGCGTAGGTCCGCGATGCCCGCCGCGCGCTCGTAGGCATCGGCCACGCGGAGGACCATGCCCTCGTCGAACGCTCTGCCGATCACCTGCAGGCCGACCGGCTTCCCGTCCGACAGGCCGCAGGGAACGCTGATCCCGGGCAGGCCGGCGATGTTGACCGGCAGCGTGCAGGCGTCGTTCAGGTACATCAGCAGCGGGTCGTCGGTCTTGGCGCCGATCGGGAAGGCGACGCTGGGCGACGTGGGCGCCAGGAGCGCGTCCACGTCGGACAGAACGGCGTCGAACTCGTCCTTTATGAGCGTTCGCACCTGCTGCGCCTTGACGTAGTACGCGTCGTAGTAGCCGGCCGAGAGCGCGTACGTGCCCAGCATGATGCGCCGCTTGACCTCGGGTCCGAAGCCGCTGCCGCGCGTCTGAAGGTAGTTGTCGAGCAGGTCGTCACGCCCGGCGCTGAAGCCGTACTTGATGCCGTCGAACCGCGCGAGGTTCGACGAGGCCTCGGCCGGCGCGATGATGTAGTAGGTGGCCAGGCCCATCCGCGTCGACGGCAGGCTGACCTCGACGATCTCCGCTCCCATTCCCTCCAGCAAGCCGATGGCGGCGCGCACCGCCTTGTCGACACCGGGCTCCATCCCCTCCACGAAGTACTCGCGCGGCACGCCGAGCCGCAGGCCCGCCACCTCACCGCTCAGGGCGGCGACGTAGTCGGGCACGGGAAGCTCCACGCTGGTCGAGTCGCGCGGGTCGTGGCCGGCGAGCGCCTGGAGCACAAGTGCCGCGTCGCGCACGCTCCGCGTCAGCGGCCCGCACTGGTCGAGGCTGGAGGCGAAGGCGATCATCCCGTATCGGCTGACGCGCCCGTAGGTCGGCTTCAGGCCCACCACCCCGCTGAGCGAGGCGGGCTGCCGGATGCTGCCACCGGTGTCGGTTCCGGTCGCGAAGAAGGCCTGGCCCGCGGCGACCGCGGCCGACGACCCGCCGCTGCTGCCACCCGGCACGGTTGCCTCGTCCCACGGATTGCGCACCGGGCCGTAGGCCGAGTTCTCGTTCGAGGAGCCCATGGCGAACTCGTCGCAGTTGGTCTTGCCCAGCAGGACGGCGCCCGCCTCGCGAAGGCGTTCCTCGGCTGAGGAGGCATACGGCGAGCGGTAGCCCTCCAGGATCCGCGAGCCCGCGGTGGTCGGAAGCCCGTCCGTCGGCGCGCCATTCGCGTCGACCGCCAGCGTGACGAAGATGTCCTTGAGCGCGTACGGGATGCCGAGCAGGGGACGGTCCCCGCCGGCCGCCCGCGCCGCATCGGCGCTCGCCGCGCCGGCCAGCGCGGCGTCCGCGCCGAGCGCCAGGAAGGTGTTCAGCCGCGCCGCATCACGCTCGATGCGCGCCAGGCAGGCACGCACCAGCTCGACGCTGCTCACCTCCCGCGCGCGAAGCAGGTCCCGCACGCCGCTGATCGTGCGGTCGGCGAGCTCGAGCGTCATCGCCCCCCTCCAGCACCCGCGGCACGCGCAGCATGGCTCCCTCGCGCAGCGGCGCGTTCGCCAGCCCGGCATCGCGCGACAGGCCGTCGGACGGCGCGTCGTCGCGCATGACGTTCTCGAGCTCGATGACCTGCGCGGTCGGTCCGACGTGACTGGTGTCCACGTCGCGCAGCTGCTCGATCGTCTCCAGGATGTGCGACAGCTGCGCCTGCATGCGGTCGATCTCCGCATCGGTCAGGCCCAGGCGGGCGAGCATCGCGACGTGCTCGACCTCTTGGCGGCTGATCATGCGCCCGATGCTAGCAGGGGGCCCGCTAGCATTCTCGTGCGATGTCCCGAGAGCCCGAGTTGCGCGTCACCCCGCTCCCCGGCGGCCGGATCGAGAGCTTCACGATCCCCGGCGGCCCCGGCGTGCCGCTGCTGGTGCTGGGCGGCGTGGAGACGGGCCTGCGCGCGCTGGACGGGACGCAGAGTGTCCTGCTGCGCCGATGGAGCGGCCGGGCGGCGGCCCGCAGCGTCACCGTCGTCGGTCGTCCGCTCCCCGATGACCCCGCCGACGCGGGACGGATGATGCACCCGCGCGTCGCCGCCGACGCGGTGGCACGCGCCGTGACCGGAAGCGGGCCCTTCGCCATCGAGGCGGAATCGGGCGGCGGGCGCATCTCGCTGTGGCTTGCCGTCGACCATCCCGACCTCGTCACGCGGCTCGTGCTCGCATCGGTCGCCTCGGAGACGGCCCCCGACTCCGAGATGGCCGGGCGCATGCGCCAGTGGATCCGGCTCGCGCGCGAGGGGCGCTGGGGCGAGTTCTTCGGGCGCATGGCGGTGCAGATGAAGCCGGCCACCGACGGCACCAACGACGGGTTCGACGTCGCCGCCCGGCTCCAACCGCGCCCGGCCACGCCGGAGCGCTTCATCGGCGAGCTGGAGGCGACGCTCGACCCGTCCTCTTTCGTGACCGACCGACTCGCTGAGATCTCCGTGCCGGCGCTGGTGCTCGCAGGGGGACGGGACCAGGTCGTTCCCCCTGCCGGCACGGGCCTGGTCGCCGACCGGCTCCCGCACGCCCGATTCGAGCTCGACCCGGAGTGCGGCCACACCGTCCGCTCGTCGTTCGCGGGGTACGACGCCCTGGTCGAGGAGTTCCTGGCGGAGGGCGATTGATGCGGCTGGACGCCGCGCTCGGCTTCGCCACGCCGCTCGACCACGTGGCGGGCGTCGCCAGCAGCGCGGAGTCCGCGGGTGTCGATGCCCTGTGGACCGCGGAGACGAGCCATGACCCGTTCCTGCCGCTCGTCCTGGCCGCCGAGCACAGCACTCGGCTGCGGCTCGGCACCGCGATCGCCGTCGCATTCGCGCGCTCGCCGGTCGCGGTCGCCGCCACGGCATGGGACCTGGCTGCCATGTCGCGCGGACGCTTCATGCTGGGGCTCGGGACGCAGGTGCGAGCGCACGTCGAGCGGCGGTTCGGCATGACGTGGTCCGGGCGGCCCGTCTCGCAGATGCGCGAGTACATGGCGGTGGTGCGCGCGGCGTGGGATTGCTGGCAGAACGGCACGCGACCGTCATTCCGCGGCGAGTTCTACCGGTTCACGCTCATGTCGCCGGCCTTCGATCCGGGACCGATCGACGAGCCCCGGGTCCCGCTCTACCTCGCCGCGGTCGGCGGCGGCATGGCGCGCCTGGCGGGCGAGGCGGCGGACGGCATCATCGTCCACCCGCTGCACTCGCGCGCCTACCTCGTCGACGTGCTCCTGCCCGCCGTTGCCCGTGGATCGCTCGACGCCGGCCGGCCGAGCGGCGGGGTCACCGTGGCTGCGTCGGTGATCGTGGCCACGACCGATGCCGAGATCGCCGCCGCCCGCAGCACCATCGGCTTCTACGCCTCCACGCCGACCTATCGGCCGGTGCTCGAGCACCACGGGTGGGGCCCCGTCGCCGACGAGCTGTCGGCACACGCCCGGCACGGGCGCTGGGCCGAGATGGGCGCCCTGGTCTCCGACGCGATGCTCGAGGCATTCGCCGTCGTCGCCCGACCTGAGGATCTCCGATCGGCCCTCGAGCGGCACGCCGAGGGACTGATCGACCGCGTCACGCCCTACGACAGCTTCGGCAGCGGCGTCTGGCCGGCGCTGCTCCGCGCCCCGCGCTGATCGGCTCGGGGGCGGCCGCGCAGACGAGCGTCCAGCTCGCGCAGCAGCGCGCCGACGCGGCCCCCGCCCTGCGGCGCCGGCGGATAGCGGCCAAGCACCTCCACCACGATCGGCGAGGCGCGCCGTGCCGCATGTTCCACGTGCTGCGCGCCGACGTCCCGGTCATCACCCGCGACCCGCTCGGCCGCCCTGGCGGCATAGGCGGTCGCGCCGAGAATGTGCTTCACCTGATGCGGGTCGAACAGCGGATGAAGGTATGCGGCCGATGCGGCCGACATCGCCGCACGCGCGGCATCCGCCGCCGGGGTCCCGCCTGCGCGTCGCGCCGCCCTCATGGCAGCCCAGGCGGCATCGCGCAGCGCCTTCCCGCGTTCGCCGCCGTTCGCGAATGCCAGGGCCGCGTCGATCGCGGCCCGCGGCGCCGCATCCGCCGGATTCGCCTCCTCGAAGATGCGCAGCACGTCGTGCGCGCTCTGTGCGGCGTAGCCCGCCACCACCCTCAGCTCGTCGAGGGTCAGGGCTAGCTGCCGCTCCTCATCCACTGCGCTCACCGAGTCACCTTGATCTCAGGCCGATTCGCCGGCGAGCAGACGGCGGAGGCCCTCCTCGTCGAGGACCGGAACGCCGAGCTGCTGCGCCTTGGTCAGCTTGCCGCCGGCCTTCTCGCCGGCCACCAGGAAGTCGGTGCGAGCGCTCACCGAGGACGCGGCGTGCCCACCCGCCGCCCGAATGGCGCTCTCGGCATCCTCTCGGCTGAAACCGGGCAGCGTCCCGGTCACCACCAACGTCTTGCCGGCGAGCGGTCCCTGCCCCTCGTCCATGGCTGCGCCGGCGGCGGGCGCCTCGGCAACCATGCCCGCCCCGACCAGACGGTGCAGCGTGTCGCGCGTCCGCTCGTCCTCGAAGAAGCGCGCGATCGATTCCGCGACCACTGCCCCGATCCCGTACACCGCGGTCAGCTCCTCGGCCGTCGCGTCGCGCAGCCGGTCCACGGCGCGTCGCGTCCAATGGTCCTCGGTCTCGTCCTCGGTGCGCGCCGTCTCTTGCGCCAGCCAGCTGGCGAGGTCGATCGCGGTCTGCTCGCCGACGTGGCGGATGCCGAGCCCGTTGATGATCCGGCTCAAGGGACGGCGCCGGGCGGCGCGGATCGAGGCGAACAGGTTCTCGGCGCTCTTGCGGCCCAGCCGATCCAGGGACTCGAGGGTCTCCACGTCGAGCCGGAACACGTCGGCCGGCTCCGTGACCAGCTCCCGATCGACGAGCTGCAGCATGATCTTGTAGCCGAGGCCGTCGATGTCCACGCCGCCGCGACCGGCGAAATGAAGCAGGCCGCCGATCCGTTGCGCCGGACAGAAGGGATTCGGGCAGCGCGTCACCGCCTCGCCTTCCTCCCGTATCGCCTCCGACCCGCACACCGGGCAGTGAGTCGGCATCTCCCAGATCGTTTCCGAGCCGTCTCGCGCGTCGACGACCGCGCTGACGACCTCGGGGATGACGTCGCCGGCGCGCTGCAGAACCACCGTGTCCCCGACCCGCAGGTCCTTGCGCCGAATCTCGTCGATGTTGTGCAGCGTGGCGTTGCGCACCGTCGTGCCGCCGACGAGGACCGGCGTGACGTGGGCCACCGGAGTCATCGCCCCCGTCCGGCCCACGTAGACCTCGATCGCCTCGAGCCTGGTCGTGACCTGCTGCGCGGGGAACTTGTACGCCGTCGCCCAGCGCGGGGCGCGGGCGACGAAGCCGAGCTCGGCCTGGTCGGCGAGGGAGTCGACCTTGACCACGATCCCATCGGTCTCGTAGTCGAGCTCGCGGCGCGCATCGGCCCATTCGTCAACGTACGAGATGACGGCCTCGATGCCCCCAACGCGACGCACGTGCGGATTCACCGGGAAGCCGAGCGCGGCGAGCAGCTCGAGCGATTCCGAGTGGCTGGCGAGCCCGTTCGCTCCGACCAGCTGGTAGGCCCAGACCGACAGCCGCCGGCTCGCGGTCACCGCCGGGTCCTTCTGTCGCACCGTCCCCGCCGCGGTGTTGCGAGCGTTGGCGTACAAGGGCTTGCCGGCCTGCTCGAGCTCCTCGTTCAGCGCCGCGAACGCCCCGCGCGGCATGTACACCTCGCCGCGCACCTCCAGACGAGCGCCCGGCGGATCCTGCCTCAGTCGCAGCGGAATGGCACGCACGGTGCGCAGGTTCGGCGTCACGTCCTCGCCGGTCATGCCGTCGCCGCGGGTCGCGCCACGCACGAACCTGCGCCCGTCGTAGAGCAGGCTGATCGCCAGCCCGTCGATCTTCAGCTCGCAGACGTACTCCACCGGCGCATCGTCGGCTCGCCCGAGCCCGCGCCGGACCCTCGCGTCGAACTCCCGGAGCTCCTCGGCGCTGAAGACGTTGCCGAGGCTGAGCATCGGAACGTCGTGCCGCACCTCCGCGAAGAGGCCGGCCGGCGGCGCACCGACGCGCTGCGTCGGCGAGTCGGGCGTGACGAGCTCCGGGTGCGCGGCCTCCAGGTCGGTCAGCTCGCGCAGCAGGCGGTCGTACTCGGCATCCTCGATCTGCGGCGCGTCCAGCACGTGATACCGATAGTTCGCGTCGTCGATCTGCGCGCGCAGGTCGGCCGCGCGCGCCGACGGATCAGCCTCCGTCATCGATGGCTGACCCGAGCTCCGGCGCCTCGGGGTCCACGGCGTCTTCGGGGTACGCCGCTTCGTCCTCGTCATCCGGCTCATCCTCGCCGGTGAACCAGGAGCGGAGGTCGAGGGTGTGCTCACGGTAGTGGTCCGGCCCGTCGTCGCGGACCACCTGCTCGACCGAGTCGCCATACGCCACCCGCTCGTCGAGCAGCGCCGGGTCCAGCTCGCGCAGGGCTGTCAGCAGCGCCTCGAACGCCGCCTCCTCCCGGTCGCGCACGGTGCGCAGGTCGGTCTCCTTCGCCACCCGCGTCACCACGGCATTGCGCTCATCCACGTCGAGCTCCTCCTCGCCGAACTCGTCGGGGCGCCCTTCGGCGGCGCGGTGCAGCGCCTCGGCAGCGTGTCCGGCCCAGTAGGCGAGATGCGCGACGAGCTCGCGTGCCGACCAGTCGCCGACGAGGCCGGGCGTGAGGAGCAGCGCCGGATCGACATCGGCCAGGGCGGCCAGGAACGCCTGGCGCGCCTCGATCAGCTCGGCCACCAGGGCGTCGCGCGAGTGCGTGCCGTGCTGCTGCGACATGTGAGGTCCTCCCGTTACGAGCGCTCGAGACCGGCGTAGACCGCGATGAGGCGCTTCACACCGTGGCCCACGAACGCCACGGTGACCTCTTCGTCGCCCTTGACCAGCTTGCTCGACACGATGATGCCGTCGCCGAAGCGTCGGTGCCGCACGTGGTCGCCCGGGCGCCAGACGAGATCGCCGGTGGCCGCCGCCCCGGACGCGTCGAATGTGCCGCCGCCGATCTGGACCTCGTCCGCACGATACGTCGCCGCCGCGACACGCTCACGCTGGGCGTCAAGGCTGCGACCGACCCGCGGCGACGCGGGCGAGGCCATGTCCGGCAGCGAGACCGGCCGCAGCGGCTCGCGCAGCCGACGCACCGGCGAGCGGTACCCGCCCGGCAGCCATTCGCCGTCGTCTCCTCCCCACCCGTCTCGCGCGCCGGCGGCGCCCCGCCCGAATGCGGCGCCGGCCGCCCGATTGGCGCTCAGCAGATCGTCGGGCAGCTCGGACAGGAAGCGGCTCGGCTCGGATGCCGAGCCAACGCCGTAGGTCGAGCGGTGGTGAGCGTGGACAAGGTAGAGGCGATCTTTGGCCCGCGTCATCCCGACATAGGCGAGCCGTCGCTCCTCCTCGAGCTCCCGCTCGTCCTCGAGCGCGCGCTTGTGCGGCAGGAGTCCCTCCTCCAGCCCCACGATGAACACCACCGGGAACTCCAGCCCCTTGGCGGCGTGAAGCGTGATGAGCGTCACGCGGTCGGTGCGGTCCTCGAGGGTGTCCTGGTCGCTGACCAGCGCGACCTCCTCCAGGAATCGGGCGAGCCCTTCGGGCGGCGCTATCTCGTCGAACTCGGCGGCGTGATTTCGCAGCTCGATCACGTTCTGCCAGCGCTCCTCGCCCTGCTCGCTGCCGTCCAGGATGGATTCCCGCAGGCCGGACCGATCCAGCGCCGCGTCGAAGACCGCTGACGGCGCCTCGCTGGCGGTCATCTCCATCAGC
The DNA here is from genome assembly GCA_963783725.1 of uncultured Chloroflexia bacterium. Lineage (GTDB taxonomy): Bacteria > Chloroflexota > Limnocylindria > QHBO01 > QHBO01 > CAWAOJ01. The sequence continues at coordinate 902,632 of CAWAOJ010000002.1, forward strand.
CCGCGCATCAGGCGGGCGAACTCGCCGAGCGACGCGCGCGAGCGCGCGGCGAGGTTCGCGTTCTCGCCGGACGCCTCGACCGCCTGCCACAGCGTGGTGCCGTGCGCGGCAGCGTGCGCGCGCAGCTCCTCGAGCGTCTTCTCGCCGATCCCCCGCGCGGGCACGTTGATGATCCGCTCCAGCGCGACCCGGTCGGCAGGGTTCCGCGCAAGGCGAACGTAGCCGAGCGCGTCCTTCACCTCGCGCCGCTCGTAGAACCGCGTGCCGCCGACGAGCTGATACGGGATCCCGAAGCGCATGAACGCCTCCTCGAGGACCCGGCTCTGGGCGTTGATGCGGTACGTCACCGCGATCTCGCCGTACCGCAGGCCACCGTCCTCGTCGCCGGCGCGTCGAGTGAGGAGCCCGCCCATCGGCCCGCCCGACCCGACCAGCTTCTCCACCTGTCGTGCGACGAACTCGGCCTCCTCGTACTCGTTGTAGGCGTCGAACAGCTCGATCTGGGTGCCGGCCCCCTTATCGGTCCACAGCTTCTTCTCCTTGCGGCCGGCATTCCGGCTCACCACGGCGTGCGCCGCCTCCAGGATGTTCTGCGTCGACCGGTAGTTCTGCTCGAGCTTGACCACCTTGGCGTCCGGATAGTCGGCCTCGAAGTCCAGGATGTTGCGCAGGTCGGCGCCGCGCCAGGAGTAGATGCTCTGGTCGTCGTCGCCCACCACGGCGAGGTTCTTGTGCTTGGCGGCCAGGTGTCGGCAGAGGAGGTACTGCGCGCGGTTCGTGTCCTGGTACTCGTCCACCATGATCTGCTGCCAGCGGCGCTGATAGCGCGCAAGCACGTCGGGATGCTGCTCGAACAGGAACACGGTGCGCATCAGCAGGTCGTCGAAGTCGACCGCGTCATCCTCGGCCAGCTGTGCCTGGTAGGCGTCGTAGACGCGCGCCGCGGTCTCCTCGTAGAAGTTGGCCGCCTGGCGGCTGGCGGTTGCGGGATCCGCCAGCTCGTCCTTGCGCTGGCCGATGAAGGCGAGCATCCCCGCCGGCGCGAACCGCTTCTCGTCGAGGTCGAGCCGCCGCAGGATGCCCTTGACCAGCGCGACCTGGTCCGCGCGGTCATAGATGGTGAACGACCGATCCAGGCCGATCTGCTGGCCGTCCCGTCGCAGGATCCGGGCGCAGATCGCGTGGAACGTGCCGATCGTCGCCTCGCGGGCGTTGTCTTCGCCGATCAGCCCAGCGATCCGCTCCCGCATCTCGTTGGCGGCCTTGTTGGTGAAGGTCACCGCGACGATCTGCCACGGCTTCACGCCGCTCGCGACGAGGTAGGCGACACGATGCGCGAGCACGCGCGTCTTGCCGCTTCCGGCGCCGGCGAGGATGAGCAGCGGCCCGTGCGTGTGGCTCACCGCCTCGGCCTGCGGCGGGTTCAGCCGGTCGAGGATCTGCTGCGGGCCGAGCAGCGCGGGACGCGGGGTGGTGGTCTCCGGGGGCATCCTCTCGATTCTACCCGCGCGGCGCTCGCCGGACCGCGTGGCCGGCGAGGCTCGCTGGCTACGCCGAGGCGAGCTTCTCGACCGCTCGCTCGGAGACGTTGCGCACTCTGGCAGTCGAGTCGTGCTTCGCCATTCGTTTCACGAGCGGCAGTGCCGCAACCAGCCCATGCCGGATGGCGACTCTGGTCGCCATCTCCCGTACTCGCCACGCCTCGTCCGTGAGCGCCCCGAGGATCGCCGGCGTCGCGCTCTCGTCCCACGCCCACAACAGCCCGCGCGCCGCCCAGACGCGCAGCCAGTAGGCTGGGCCGGGAAGCTCGTCGTACCCAGCTGCCCAGCGAGCGGGCCGGCCGCCGAGCGCGAGGATCAGCCCGGGATCGGCGCGGCGACCGCGAAGCAGCGCGATGCAGCCGGCAACGACCGCCGCCTTGCCGATGCGCTCGCACTCGCCCTCCACGGCCTCTCGCGGAGAAATGCCCCGTTTCGGCGGTGCTGGCATCGAAGCGAGTATGCGAAGGGCCCCGGCTGTCGCCGAGGCCCTTCTCCGGTGGATCTGCGCGGGATGGACTAGTAGTCCATCCCGCCCGGCATGCCGCCGCCCGGCATCCCGGCCTTCTCCTTCTCGGGGAGATCGGTCACGACGGTCTCGGTGGTCAGCAGCAGGCCCGCGACCGAAGCGGCGTTCTCCAGCGCGGAGCGCGTCACCTTGGCCGGGTCGATGATGCCGGCCGCGAACATGTCGGCGTACTCGCCCTTGGCGGCGTCGAACCCGTGGCCGGGCTCGAGCTTGCGAACCGCCTCCACGACGACCGAGCCTTCCTGACCGCCGTTGATCGCGATCTGGCGCAGCGGCTCCTCGAGCGCGCGACGCAGGATGTTGACGCCGATCTTCTCGTCGTTGAGCACCTCGACCTTGTCGAGCGCCGGGATGGCGTGCACCAGGACCGAGCCGCCGCCAGCGACCATGCCCTCCTCGACGCCCGCCCGCGCGGCGGACAGCGCATCCTCGATGCGGTGCTTCTTCTCCTTGAGCTCGACCTCGGTCGCGGCGCCGACCTTCAGCACCGCCACGCCGCCGGAGAGCTTGGCGAGCCGCTCCTGCAGCTTCTCGCGGTCGAAGTCGCTGGTGGTGTCCTCGACCTGGAGCTTGATCTGGCCGATGCGGGCCTTGATCGCGTCCTCGGAGCCCTTGCCCTCGATGATGGTGGTGGTGTCCTTGGTCGCGGTGACGCGGCGCGCCTGTCCCAGGTCCTCGATCTGGACGCTGTCGAGCTTGCGGCCGACCTCCTCGCTGATGACTCGCGCCCCGGTCAGGACCGCGATGTCCTCGAGCATCGCCTTGCGGCGATCACCAAAGCCGGGCGCCTTGACGGCCAGCACGTTGAGCGTGCCCTTGAGCTTGTTCACCACCAGCGTCGCCAGGGCCTCGCCCTCGACGTCCTCGGCGATGATCAGGAGCGGACGCCCGACCGATACGACCTTCTCGAGCGCCGGCAGGATGTCGGCGACCGCGCTGATCTTCTTGTCCGTGACGAGAACGTACGGGCTGTCGAGCGTTGCCTCCATCCGACCGCCGTCGTTCGACGTGATCATGTAGGCGCTGACGAAGCCGCGGTCGAGCTGCATGCCCTCGACGTACTCCTTGTCGAGCTTGAGGCCCTGGCTCTCCTCGACGGTGACCACGCCGTCCTTGCCGACCTTCTCCATGACCTCGGCGATCATGCGGCCGATCTCGGGATCGCGGGCGCTGATGGCGGCGATGTGCGCGATGTCGTCGGTCGTCTCGACCGGCTTGGAAAGCCGCTTGATCTCCTCGACGATCGCGGCGACGCCCTTCTCGATGCCCCGCTTGAGGCTCATCGGGTTGGCGCCCGCGGTGACGTTCTTGAGGCCCTCGGCGATGATCGCCTGGCCGAGCACGATCGAGGTCGTGGTGCCGTCTCCGGCGACGTCATTGGTCTTGGTGGCGACCTCCTCGAGCAGCTGGGCGCCCATGTTCTCGTAGGGATCCTCCAGCTCGATGTCGCGGGCGATCGTCACGCCGTCGTTGGTGATGGTGGGTGAGCCGAACTTCTTGTCGAGGAGCGCGTATCGGCCGCGCGGACCGAGCGTGACCTTGACTGCGTCGGCCATCTTGTCGACGCCGCGCTTCAAGGCGCGACGGCCCTCCTCGTCGAACAGGAGCTGCTTCGCCATGTGTTGTCTGTCTCCTAACTGAGCGCCGCGGCTGCGGCAGGTGCATTCGGTGGCTTGATCGTGTCGCCGTCTACTCGATGACGGCGAGGATGTCCTTCTGGGACAGGATCAGGAGCTCTTCGTCGTCGAGCTTGAACTCGGTGCCGGCGTACTTCTGGAACAGCACCTTCTGGCCCGCCTGCAGCTCCATCGGCTCGCGCGTGCCGTCGTCGAGCGTTCGCCCGGGTCCGACCGATACGACGCTGCCCTCCTGCGGCCGCTCCTTCGCGGTGTCCGGCAGGACGATCCCGCTCTTGGTCATCTCCTCGCGCGGCGTGGGCTTGACGACCAGGCGATCCCCGAGGGGCCGAAGCTGGGTCGCGGTTCCGCTGACCGTGGTGGTGGTCATGTGTGCGTGATGCCTCCTTGATGGATACAAACCGGTGCGGTTCTCTCCCGGGAGTGCGCACGCCGTCGATGCGCTGGCTTGGCACTCGACCAAGGAGAGTGCCAATGGTACCGCCGCGCGGGGGCTGATGTCAACCGAAACGCCGCGCCCGCGATTGTGCCGGACACGGTCATGCCCGCGGCCGATGAATGGCCGCGGGCATGGATCGGGAGCGCCTGGGCGCTCGGGACGCGATCAGCCGAAGAAGTGGAGGAGCAACGCGCTGGGTCCCGGCGCCACGGTGTTGTTCGTCGTGGTGCCACCGCCGTTGAAGAAGAGGAAGTAGACCAGCAACGCGATGATCACGATCGCGACAAGGATGCCGAGGATGAATCCGGCGCCACTCCCGCCGGTGCCGTCGTTCGGCGTGTTGACGTTCACCTGTCCCATGTTCGAAAAGCCCTCCTTCGTGTTGGCCGCAACGTGCAGCGCACGCCTTAGGTGGGGCGTACGCCTCAGTCCCTAGCAACCGCTATGCCACTTGCCCGCCGACCAGCCGAGCGTACGCGCTCCTCGCCGCGTCCGCCACGCCCTGCGGGGAATCACCGCGCAGCCGGGCCACCTCCGCCGCGACTCGCAGTACGGTGGCCGGCTCGTTGCGCGATCCCGCCCCGCCGGGCGCGAGCCAGGGCGAATCGGTCTCAAGCAGAAGGCTCTCCGTGGGCAGCGAGGCGGCCGCCGCGCGCGCCCCTCGCGCCGACGAGAAGCTGACCGGAAGCGCGAACGAGATGAGGAAGCCGCTTCTGCCCAGCCGCGTCGCCATCGTCTGGTCGCCCGAAAAGGCATGCAGGACGCCGCCTGGCTGGCGACCGCAGCCGGCCCACCCGACCAGCGCGTCGCTCACCTCCTCGTGCGCATCGCGGTCATGGACGAGCACCGGCTTCCCGACCCGCGTGGCGAGCTGCAGCTGACGCGCGAACGCCTCGCGCTGGACGTCCGGAGAGGAGATGTTGCGGAAGAAGTCGAGGCCGATCTCCCCGATCGCGACCACCGCCGGGTCGGCAGCGAGCGCCTCCAGCGCCGTCCAGTCGGCGTCAGTGGCGGCCGCGGCATCGTGCGGGTGGATGCCCACCGCTGCGTGGATCAGGTCGGCGCGTTCCGCGGCGAGCGCCACGGCGCGCCTGCTGGAGGCAAGGTCCCAGCCCGGAACGAGGATGCGCACGACGCCCGCCGCTCGGGCTCGGTTGAGCACCTCGGCCCGGTCGCGGTCGAACGCCGCGTCCTGGAGGTGGCAGTGCGAGTCGACCACGCCGGCCAACGTCCGCGGCGCGTGTCGCCGGCTCAGCTGCTCTCCACCGGCTGCGCCTCCGCCTCGGGCAGCTCGACGCGCGGAAACAGCGGCGACGGCGTGCCGGTCTGCCAACCGCCGCCGCGACCGCCCCAGCGCACGAGGTCGTCCAGCCCCGGCCCGCCGCTTCCGCGCTCGTCGTACGGCGCCGGCACGCCCAGCTGGTCGTGCAGCTGGCGCGCGACCGCCGGGGTGAACGGCGCCATCAGGTGACCGAGGATCCGGCACGCCTCCGCCATCGCGGACAGCACCGCGCCCACGCGCTCTCCGTCGCCGCTGCGGTGGAGGACCCATGGCGACTGCGACTCTGCGTAGCCGTTCACCGACCGCGTGAGGTCGATCACGGCGCCCAGCGCCTCGTCGAATGCGAGCCTGTCCATCGCCGCCGCGTAAGCCGTCGCCGCCCGCTGAGCGGCTTGTCGAAGCTCATCGTCGGCGGCCGCCGTCGCGGTCTCCACGCCCGGCAGCGAGCCGTCGAGATAGCGGCGGCTCATCGAGACCGTCCTGTTGACCAGGTTGCCGAGGTCGTTGGCCAGCTCGGCGTTGTAGCGCCGCACGAGGCCCTCGACGGTCATGTCGCCGCCCCGGTCGAAGGGGATCTCGCGCAGGACGAGATAGCGCACCCCGTCGATGCCGAACAGCTCCTCCGCGTCCGCGGGATGGACGACGTTGCCGCGGGTCTTGCTCATCTTCTCGCCGCGCAGCGTCATGAAGCCATGGGCGAAGACCTGGCGGGGCAGCTCGATCCCCGCGCTCATCAGCATCGCGGGCCAGTAGAGGCAATGGAAGCGCGTGATGTTCATGCCGATGACGTGCTCGTCCGCGGGCCACCAGCGCGCAAACAACTCCTCGTCATCGGGGAAGCCTGCGCCGGTGAGGTAGTTGGTCAGCGCGTCGAACCAGACGTAGATCCGATGATCCGGGTCGCCGGGAAACGGGATCCCCCAGCCACTTCCCGCTCGGCTGATCGAGAAGTCGCGCAGCCCCTCGCGCAGCCATGCGAGCACCTCGCGGCGGAACGGCTCCGGCTCGCAGAATCGCGGGTTGTCGGCGTACAGCCGCTCGAGCCGCTCCTGGTAGGCCGACAGCCGAAAGAAGTAGTTCTCCTCCTCCAGCCATTGCAGCTCGAGGGTCGGGTGCTCGGGGCAGCGGCCGTCGACGATCTGGGCATCGGTCTTGAACTCGTTGTCCCCGGTGCAGTACCAGCCCGAGTACGTCCCCTTGTAGATGTCGCCGTTGGCCTGCGCGCGGCGGACCATCTCCGCCGCTGCCACGCGATGGTCGGGATCGGTGGTGCGGATGAAGCGGTCGTAGCTGATGCGGAAGTGGTCGAACGCTGCGCGCCAGCTCGCGGCCCAGTCGTCGAGCAGCGGCTGTGGGTCGCTCGCGTGCTCGGCGGCGAGGCGCTCCACCTGCGCGGAATGCTCGTCCATGCCGGTCAGAAAGCGCGTCTCGTCACCGACCAGGCGCCGGTAGCGCACCAGCGCGTCCGCCCCGATGGCCTCGAACAGCGAGTGCAGCGCGGGCGCGGGACTGGGGTAAAAGATGGCCGTGGTGAGGTAGAAGTGATTGGGCGCGCCCACGGATCCCCCGCCTAGTGGCTGCGGCCCTTGGGCCAGTACAGCTCCTTGCGCACCTGCTCCGGCGGGAATCCCCGCGCCCCGGCGATGGCCTCGACCGCGGCGATCATGTCGGGATTCCCGCACAGGTAGATCGTCGCCGTCTCCGGCGTCAGTCCATGCTCGTCCAGCTGCGATTCGACAATCGACTCCACGCGGCCGGTGCAGCCGCTCCAGTCGGGACAGCGCTGCGGGCGCGAGATCGTTCCGACATAGCGAAGCGGGAACTGCTGTGTCCGCTCCAGCTCGGTCAGCTCGGCGCGCCAGGCGAGGTCGTAGTCGTAGCTGACGCCGTGCAGCAGGACCACGTCGCGTGTCAGGCCGCGTTGGCGAAGCGTGGTGATCATGCTGATGAACGGCGCCAGGCCGGTGCCAGAGGCGATGAACAGGCAGGTCCTGCCGTCCGGTTGCAGCAGGAACTTGCCCTTGGGCCCCTTGATGTTGATCGGGTCGCCGACCGATCGTTCCCAGAGCAGCGGGGTGAAGGCGCCGCCGTGGACCAGCCGGATGAAGAACTCGTACTCGTCGAGCCGGTCGGCGGACGAGGAGATCGACATCGGGCGCTGGACGAGCTTGCCGGCGTCGCCGACCAGCCCCAGCGTGGCGTACTGGCCGGGGTCGAAGGGGAACGGCTCGCCATCGGGCTCCACCCCGACGATGGCGAGCCCTTCGGCGATCTCCTCCCACCGCGACAGGCGCCCGTTGTAGGGGTATTCGGCGTTCATCGGCGGTCAGTATAGCTTCGGCACCGGCCTCCTCCGGCCCTCCCCGGGTGCCGGCATCGCCGGCGGGGGTGCGGACGCCGTGCCCGAGGGCACGGCGCCGCGGTCACATCGCGAGCACCGCCTCCTCGGGCTGTCCCGCGCCGATGGCCGCGCCGTTGACGTGCTCGCCATCCGCGGCAGCCGCCTCCGCCTCGCGGGCGTACTCCTTCTTTCCGCGCCCCGACAGCATCTCGAGCGAGTTGACCACGACCTCCGTCTTCCAATGGCGGGCGCCGGCGTCGTCGTCCCACTGCCGGGTCTGCAGGCGGCCCTCGACGTCGACCAGCTGCCCCTTCCCGAGGAACTGGCCGCAGATCTCCGCGAGCCGCTCCCACGCGACGAGGTTGTGGTACTCGGTGCGTTCGCCCGCTCCGTTGCCGCGGTATTCGTTGGTGGCGATCGTGAAGTTCGCGACTGCCTTTCCGCTCGGCAGTGTGCGCAGTTCCGGATCACGCGTGAGACGGCCAACGAGCATCACCTTGTTCATGCGCTCGACTCTCCTTGTGCGCCCGCTTCTCGGGCTTCGTGAGCCGCACCGGGCGAGTCGGTGGCTCGACCCGGAACGCTACCGGGCCGCCGTTACGCGGCGGTTACCGCGCCCTTACCTCCACCGCGCAGACGGGCGGCGAGCGTCGTCAGGCGCGCCTGCGAGCTCCGGGCCGGCGGCGCGGGTAGAGGTGGTCGATCCCGGGCGTGCGCTCGCTCAGCTTCGCAACGGGCGGCGTCTGACGCTTGTATTCCATCTGCGCCACGCGGCGCTGAACCCACGCGGCCAGCGCGGGATCGAGGCCCGCCGCGACGCAGCGCTCCAGCGTCCAGCGACGGTCCACCAGGGCGTACAGGCAGCGGTCGAGGTCCTCGTACGTCGCGCCCAGCTCGCCCTCGTCCGTCTGCCCTGGCCACAGGTCGGCCGATGGCGGCTTGGCGATGATCTCGTCCGGGACGTCGAGCTCCCGCGCCACCGCGCGCAGCTGGCTCTTGTACAGGTCGCCGATCGGCGCGAAGGCCGACGCCATGTCGCCGAACAGCGTCCCGTAGCCGAGCAGCGCCTCGGTCTTGTTCGAGGTGCCGACCACGAGCGCGTCCTCGGCCGCCGAGGCGTCGTACAGGACGATCATCCGCTCGCGCGCCATGACATTGCCGCGGCGCACGCGCAGCGAGGGGTTGTCGCCCGGACCGATGCGCTCGAGCATCGGGTCCACCATCGGACTGATATCCACGCGATCGGTGCGACAGCCGATGAGGTCCACGACCCGGACCGCATCGGCCTCGGATGCCGGCGACGAGGTGCGATACGGCATGCGCAGCGCGAGAAGGTTTTCCGGCCCGACCGCGCGCGCCGCCAGCACCGCCACGGTCGCCGAGTCGAGGCCGCCGGAGAGTCCGAGCACCAGCCGCGAGAAGCCGGTCTGGTCCATCTGGGAGCGAATGAACCTGACGATCACCTCGACCGCACGGGCGGATTCGATCTGCGGCAGCGGGGCTGACTCCCCGGTCACTCCTCGGTCCCCGACCGCTCCGCGATGATCCTGCGCAGCTCTCGCTCGGTGAGCTCCAGGCGCTCGTCGGCAAGCAGCGGCAGCGCGTAGCGCTGGATGCGCAGGTCGTCGGTCTCGACCGCTCCGACCACCAGCGCCTCCTCGTACAGCGGCGCCTCGACGATCGCCGAACCGTCGGCGCCGATGAGCCGCGACCCGCCCCAGAACGTGAGCCCCTCCTCGTTGCCCACCCGGTTGCAGAAGGCGATGGGGACGGTGCCGAGCAGCGCGTACGTGTCCTGCATGCGATGCCAGCCGGCGATCGCCGCCAGCCCCGCGACGCTTCCTGGCGCGCGTGCCGGTCCGGCGGCGACGTTCACCAGCAGCCCAGCCCCGTCCTGCGCCTGCAGCATCGGGAGGCTCGGATGCCAGAAGTCCTCGCACACGCTCAGGCCGATGCGGCCCAGCGGCTCCCCCACCGCGACGCTGCGGATGCGATCGCCCGGCGACGTGAAGCGACCCTCGTCGAAGAGGCCGTAGGTCGGCAGGTAGACCTTGCGATGCAGGCCGACCAGGACGCCGTCGCGGAGCAGCGCGACGGCGTTGCAGTAGCGATGCTCGTCGGTCTCCTCGACGAACCCGACCGCCAGGAGCATGCCCGGCAGGCCGGAGGTCAGCTCGAGCAGTCGAGGGTCATCGGCACGCATGGCGACCTCGGGAACGAGGTCCGACAGCAGGTAGCCGGTGAGCGCGAGCTCGGGAAAGACGGTCAGATGGGCGCGCCGCGCATTCGCCTCGCGCGCCGTGTCGGCCACGATCGCCAGGTTCGCCTCGACCTCGCCCAGGCGTGGCGCGATCTGCGCCAGGGCGACCCGGAACTCCATGCTCCGAAGCGTACCCGACGCCGCTCAGGCGCCGCGCACCTCGTCGCCGGGGTCGAAGAGGCTTCCGCTGTCTGTGCTGCGCGGCGGGACGGCCGGGCCGGTCGACTCGTCGGCACTGACCGTGGCGGCCGAGCTCTCGTCGGCGGCATTGCCCACCAGCTCATCGCGCCGGCTCGCATCCTCCAGCTCCTCGGCGAAGTGGCAGGCCACGGCATGGGCCGGACGCAGCTCGCGCAGGACAGGATCCTCGGTGACGCAGCGCTCGGGGTTGCCGAGCCGCTGGCGCAGCCAGCAGCGCGTGTGGAAGCGACAGCCCGACGGCGGGTTCGCCGGTGAGGGAACGTCGCCGGACAGGATGATGCGGCGCCGTCGCTGCTCGACGGTCGGGTCCGGCACCGGGATCGCCGAGAGGAGGGCGATGCTGTACGGGTGCAGCGGCGAGACGTTCAGCTCTCGCGACGCCGCGAGCTCCACGATGCGCCCGAGGTACATCACCGCGATGCGATCGCTGATGTGACGCACAACCGACAGGTCGTGCGCGATGAACAGGTAGGTCAGGCCGAACTCGTTCTGCAGCCGCTCCAGCAGATTGATGATCTGCGCCTGGATCGAGACGTCGAGGGCGCTGATCGGCTCGTCGGCGATGATGAGCTCGGGGTTCAGCGCCAGGGCCCGCGCCACGCCGATGCGCTGCCGCTGCCCTCCGCTGAACTCGTGCGGGTAGCGGTCGCCGAACTCCGGATTGAGCCCGACGATCGAGAGCAGCTCGCGGACCCGCTCGCGCCGCTCGCGGCCGGTCCCCATGTGGTGGATCTCCAGCGGCTCTCCCACGATGCCGGCAACCGTCATGCGCGGATTGAGGCTGGCATACGGATCCTGGAAGATCATCTGCATCCGGCGCCGCATCCGGTTGAGGTCGCGCGCCCCGAGCGCCGTCACGTCCACGTCGTCGATGAAGATGCGGCCCTCGGTCGGGTCGTAGATGCGCAGTATCGCGCGTCCGGTGGTGCTCTTGCCGCAGCCCGACTCGCCCACCAGCCCGAGCGTCTCGCCCCGGCGAAGGAAGAACGAGACGCCGTCCACGGCGCGCACGTCGCCCACGTGGCGCTCGATCACCATGCCCTCGGTGATCGGGAAGTAGACCTTCAGATCCTCCACCCGCAGCAGCACGTCCGAGGGCGCCGCCGCCTCCGAACGCGGATCGGCGGTGCCTGCCGCCGTCATGCCGGCTCCCCGATTGCGAGCGTCGCGGCCATGGACGGTGGCGGCGGCGCGGGGCTGAACCCGGGACGCAGCGGCCGGCCCGCTGCCGCCTCGTCGGCGGTCGGCTGGTTGTGGCAGGCGGCGCGATGGGTCGCCTGCGGACCGCTGAGCACCGGAGTCCCGCGCGCGCCGTCGACCGCCGCGAGCGGCGGGTTGTCGGTCCAGCACCGATCGAGGCGCCACGCGCAGCGCGGCGCGAACGGACACCCCACCGGCGCCTGTCGCTGGTCGGGTGGCGTGCCTTCGATCGGGATCAGCTCGCTGCCCTCCTCGGCGTCGAGGCGAGGGATGGAATGCAGGAGGCCGACGGTGTAGGGGTGATGCGGCGTCGCGAAGATGTCGACCGTCGCGCCGGTTTCGACGATGAACCCCGCGTACATCACGTTGATGCGCTGCGCCATGCCGGCCACGACGCCCAGGTCGTGCGTGATGAGGATGACCGATGTCCCCAGGTCCGCGGTCAGGCTCTTCAGCAGCTCGAGCACCTGCGCCTGGATCGTGACGTCCAGGGCGGTGGTGGGCTCGTCGGCGATCAGCAGGCGCGGCTCCAGCGCGAGCGCCATGGCGATCATCACGCGCTGGCGCATCCCGCCGCTGAACTCGTGTGGATACGAGCTCAGCCGGGCGGCAGGCTTGGGGATGCCGACCCGCTCGAGGAGCTCGACCGCGCGGTCACGCGCCTCCTCACGAGACATGTGCCGGTGCGCGCGGATGGTCTCCACCATCTGCTCTTCCACGGTCAGCACCGGATTAAGGCTGGTCATCGGGTCCTGGAAGATCATGGCGATGTCGCGGCCGCGGATCGCGCGCACCTCCGACTCGTCCATCGCCACGATGTCCTCCCCGCCGAACAGCACCTCCCCGGCCGTGATCTGGCCCGCCGGCCTCGGAAGGAGGCGGATGATGGCGAGGTTGGTGACGCTCTTCCCGCAGCCCGACTCGCCCACCAGCCCGAGCGTCTCGCCACCGTCGAGGTCGAACGAGACGCCGTTGACAGCGTGAATCGTCCCCTCGTGGGTCCTGAACCGCACCGAGAGGCCGCGGACGGAGAGCAGCGCCATCAGCGCTTCAACCGCGGGTCGAGCGACTCACGCAGGCCGTCGCCGAGCAGGTTGAAGCCGATGGCGGTCACCACGATCGCCGCGCCGGGGAAGAAGAGGAGGAACGGCGCCTGGCGCAGGAAGCGCGTCGAGTCGGTCAGCATCGTTCCCCATTCTGCGGTGCGGGGATCCGGCGGCCCGAGCCCCAGAAAGCCGAGGCCGGCTACGTCGATGATCGCCGTGGCCAGCGCGAGCGTCGCGGCCACGATCAACGGCGTCAGCGCGTTGGGAAGCATGTGCCGGAACAGGACGCGCCAGCGCGACGCGCCGAGCGACCTCGCCGCGATGACGAAGTCCGCTTCGCGCAGCGCCAGCAGGCTGCCGCGCAGCAGCCGCGCGAAGAGCGGCGTGGTGGTCGCGGCGACGGCAAGCATGATCTGCGGCAGCCCGCGGCCCAGCCATGCCACGATCCCGATGGCGAGCAGGATGCCGGGGATCGACAAGAGCACGTCCACGATGCGCATCAGCACCGCGTCGACCTTGCCCCCGAAGGCGCCGGCGAGCGCGCCGATGGTGCCGCCCATGGCGAGCCCCATGAAGACGGCGACGACGCCGACCTGGAGGCTGATCTGCGCGCCGTACAGGATGCGGCTGAACTCGTCACGACCCTGCAGGTCGGTCCCGAACCAGTGCGTGCCGCTCGGCCCCTGCAGCCGGTCGACCAGGGTGCCCTCGATCGGCCCGTACGGCGCGATGGCGGGCGCCAGGATGGCGGCCACGACGAAGAGGGCGATGAAGACCAGCCCGACCATGGCCGGCTTGTTGCGCAGCAGCCGCCGCAGCGCATCGCCCCACAGGCCGCGGCTGGCGCGAACCTCGACGCGTCCGGGTACGGTGAGGTCGGCGGAGGTCACGAGTAGCGGATCCGAGGGTTGAGGAAGGCGTAGCCGATGTCGACGGCCAGGTTCACCGCCAGGAAGATGAGCGCGAAGATCAGGATCGAGGACTGGATCACGAAGTAGTCGCGGTTGGTGATCGCGTCCACCACCCAGCGTCCGACCCCGTTCCAGGCGAAGATCGTCTCGGTGATCACGGCGCCGGCCAGGAGGCCGCCGACCTGAAGGCCGATGACGGTCGTCACCGGCAGCCACGCGTTGCGCATGATGTGGCGGTCGTCGACGCGCCGCTCGGTGAGCCCCTTGGCTCGAGCGGTGCGCACGTAATCCTCGTTCGCGACGTCGAGCACCGAGGCGCGCGTGATGCGGGTGATGATCGCCAGCGGGATCGAGCCCAGCGAGATCGCGGGCAGCACCAGGTGCCGCAGGGCGTCCACGAACGCGTCCGGCTTGCCGGCCAGCAGCGTGTCGATGAGCATGAAATTGGTGACGCTGTCGATGCCGATGCGCGGATTGATGCGACTCGAGGTCGGCAGGATCCCGAGCTTGACGCCGAGCAGGTACTGCAGCGTGAGCCCCAGGACGAAGATCGGGATGCTGATCCCCAGCAGCGAGATGACCGTGACCGCGCCATCGGTCCAGGTCTGGGGGTGCCGCGCCGCGAGCCGTCCGAGCGGGATGCCGACGCCGACGGAGAAGATGAGCGCCACGATGGTGAGCTCGACGGTGCCCGGGAAGCGGCTCATGAACTCGCCGAGGACGGGCCTGTTGTTGACGACGCTGTTGCCCAGGTCGCCGTGGGCGAGCTGGCTCATGTAGAGCAGGTACTGCTCCCACAGCGGCTTGTCGAGCCCGAGCCCCTCACGCAGCCTGGCGACCGACTCCGCGGTGGCGTGCTGCCCCAGGATCGCGCGGGTCGGATCGCCGGGGAGAAGGTGGACGAAGGCGAACAGGACGATCGACAGCCCGATGAGCACGGGGATCGTGCTGAGCAGGCGTCGGATGATGTACTTGCCCATCGTTCGCGTCCTCGCCCGGATGGAAGGTGCCGGCCTCCCGGGCCTCGGGGGCCCGGAAGACCGGCCGGTTGTCGCTGGGGCTCACCGGATGGCCGGCGAGCCCCGTTGGCCTACTTGTCCAGCCAGACGGTGTTGAAGTACTCGTTCAACGCACCGCTGCCGACAATGCCCTTCACGTACGACTGCGCGGCCGCCGGCGGCGTCGAGTGCAGGAGGGGGACGGTCGGGAGGTCGGCGGCCAGGAGGTCCTGGGCCTTCTCCCACAGCGTCTTCTGCTGGTCCTCGGTCGTCGCCGCCAGCGCATCCTTCATCGTCTTGTCCAGCTCGTCGTTCTTGTACCCGAACTCCGGGTTCGGCTGGCCGTCGCGGTAGCCGAAGAAGGTGTTCAGGAAGTTGTCCGGGCCGGCCCAGTCACAGGTCCATCCGATGAGCCACATCTGGTACTCGCCGGCGGACTCCGCGTCAAGGTAATCGGGATTCCAGGTCGCGGTGTGCGGGTTCACCTTGAACCCGACCGCCTCCAGGTCGCGCTGGATCGCCTCGAACAGGCCGCGGGGATCCGGCATGTACGGCCGCGCGACGTCCGAGGGATACCAGAAGTCGATGGTCGGATTGGCGACGCCCGACGACGCGATCAGGTCCTTCGCCTTCTGCTGGTCGTAGGTCGGCAGGTTCAGCGCCTTGTAGAACTGGGTCGCCGGAGGCATCCAGTTGTCCGCGGGCTTGGCCTGTCCGGCATAGAACGCGTCGATGTAGGACTGCTTGTTGACCGCATAGCCGACCGCCATGCGGATGTCCTTGTTGTCCATGGGTGGCTTGGTGTCGTTGATGGCCAGATTCGCGATGTTGCACGACTGCCCACGATCGACCAGCTGCAGATTGCTGTCGCTCGAGGCCGACTGCGCGTCGACCGGGGCGATCGTCTGCGCGAAGTCCACGTCACCCGACTGGAGGGCGTTGAACTCGGACGTCTGATCCTTGAACGGCCGGAACACGATCTTGTCGACGTGCGCGGCGTTCGCGGTATCCCAGTAGTCGGCGAACTTGTCGACGGTCACGTGATCGCCGCTCGCCCACTCGGTGAACTTGAAGGGGCCGGTTCCCACCATTCCCTTCGTCTGCGCATACTCGTTCTTCTTGATGTCCGGCTCGTCAGCCTTGTACTTCTGGAGCGCGGTCGGGCTCGAGATGAAGAACGGCGTCAGGGTCTGGCTGATCATGAAGTTCGACTGCGGCTTCTTCAGCGTGATCGAAACGTCGGTCGGGCCGCTCGTCGCCACCGAGGCGATGTTCGAGTCCTTGCCGAAGCTGAAGACGGACCCGAAGTAGTACGCGTACTGCTGCAGGTTCTTGGGCAGGTTGATCCAGCGCTCGTAGTTGAACTTCACCGCATCGGCGTTGAAGTCGGTCCCGTCGTGGAACTTCACGCCCGTGCGCAGCTTGAAGGTGTAGGTCAGGCCGTCGTCACTGGCCGACCAGCTCTCGGCCAGGACCGGGTCGATCTGCGAGATCGATCCCTCGTGCAGGCCGACCAAGCCCTGCATGACCTGGTTCATGACGTACGAGGAGTTGCTGTCGCTGATCATGGCGGGATCGAGGTTGTCGATCTCGCCGGGGAGCGCGACCACGAAGGTGCCGCCCTCCTTGATGTTGGCTGCCTCGGTCGCGCTCGGCACAACGCTCGCCGAAGCGCCCTGGCTCGGCGTCGCGCTCGTTCCCGGTCCGCCGCACGCGGCGAGGAGCAGGACCGCTCCCATCGCGAGGGGCAGGAGTCTCCACCTGTGCATACGTGTCCTCCACTATGTGATCGCGGCTTCCCGGTACCCGCCGGAACGACGGTCGGCCGATGAGGCTGACCTGAGACGCCCGATGCCTTGCCCCCTTACAACACCCCCGCTCGCTAGGTCGCCTCCCCCACCGGCTGCGCGACCTGCGGCCGCTCCGGATCCGGTACGGGAGTCGGGGCATGGAACACCCCTTGCTCCGCACCATCCGATGCGTGCACGATGTGCGCGACGCCGACGTCGCTTGCCTGCGCCTGCTCGGCGTAGTGGCACGCCGCACGATGGTCGTCGCCGATCAGCCGCAACTCCGGGTCGTCGGTGCGGCAGTTCTCCGGACGGCCGAGCTTCTCGTACAGCCAGCACCGGGTATGGAACCGGCAGCCGGACGGCGGATTCGCCGGCGACGGCACGTCGCCGGCGAGGATGACGCGCTTGCGGCGCCGCTCCGCCTTCGGATTCGGAACCGGCACGGCGGAGAGGAGCGCCCGCGTGTACGGGTGCCCGGGCGTGCCGTAGATGGCCGAGGGCGGCCCGACCTCGACCAGCTTGCCGAGGTACATCACGCCGACGCGATCGCTGATGTGCCGCACGGCCGAAAGGTCGTGGGCGATGAACAGGTAGGTCAGACCGAACTCCTGGCGCAGATCGACCAGAAGGTTCATGACCTGCGCCTGGATCGACACGTCGAGCGCGCTGATCGGCTCGTCGCAGACGATGAACTCCGGCTGCACGGCGAGGGCTCGCGCGACGCCGATGCGCTGCCGCTGGCCGCCGGAGAACTCGTGCGGATAGCGGTTGGTGAAATTCGGGTTCAGGCCCACCAGCCGCAGCAGCTCCTGCACGCGATCGCGCTTCTCGCGGCCGCTGGCGAGATGATGCGTCTCGATCGGCTCGCTGATGATCGACCCCACCGTCATGCGCGGGTTGAGCGAGCTGTAGGGGTCCTGGAAGATGATCTGCATCCTCCTGCGCATCCTGCGCAGCTCGCCGCGGGACATCGACGACAGGTCGTGCCCGTCGAATCGCACGGTCCCGGCGGTCGCCTCTCGCAGCCGGATCAGGGCGCGCCCGGTGGTGCTCTTCCCGCATCCCGACTCCCCGACGAGTCCCAGCGTCTCGCCCCGTCGGATCTCGAAGCTGACGTCGTCCACCGCGCGCACGTCGCCCTGCTTGCGCTGGAACATCCCGGCCAAAATCGGGAAGTAGACCTTGAGGTTCTCGACCTCGACCAGGCTCTCGGTCGTCGAGTCCTGCGGCGCCCTCTGGGCCGGGGCGGCGGTCACTTGATCCATCCTCCAGGCTCGGTGCCCCAGCAGCGGGCGAGATGACGCTCCTGGTCGCGCGGGGTGAGCTCCGGCTCACGCTCTCGGCAGACGTCTCGGACGTAGTCGCAGCGCGGATTGAACCGGCATGCGTCGGGCAGCCGGATCAGGTCGGGCGGAAGCCCCTCGATCGTGCGCAGCCGCGCGCCGCGCTCCTCGTCGAGCCGCGGCAGCGACTCCATCAGTCCCCACGTGTACGGCATGCTGGGAGATTCGAAGACGTCATCGACGCCCGCGGTCTCCACGATGCGCCCCGCGTACATGACGTTGACGCGGTTGCACATCCCTGCCGCGATGCCCAGGTCGTGGGTGATCAGGATCACCGCCGTGCCGAACTCCTCGGAGAGCGACCGGATGAGCTCCAGGATCTGCGCCTGGATCGTCACGTCCAGGGCCGTCGTCGGTTCGTCGGCGAGCAGCAGCATGGGGTCGCAGGCGAGCGCGATGGCGATCATGACCCGCTGTCGCATGCCGCCGGAGAACTGGTGCGGGTAGTCCCGCATGCGCTCGCGGGCGCGCGGAATGCCGACCTTGGCGAGCAGCTCCTCGGCCCGATCATCGGCCGCCTTGCGGGAGAGGCCCAGGTGCGCGCGGGCCGATTCGGCGATCTGGTAGCCGATGGTGAGCGTCGGGTTGAGGCTCGTCATGGGATCCTGGAAGATGAAGCCGATCTTCTTGCCGCGCAGGAGGCGCATCTCCTCCTCGGAGAGCTTCATCACGTTGATGCCGTCGAAGATGATCTCGCCGCTCACGATGCGGCCGGGCGGATGCGGGACCAGTCGCGTTAGCGAGAGCGCGGTCACGCTCTTGCCGCAACCCGACTCCCCGACGAGCCCCAGCGTCTCGCCGTAGTCCAGCTCGAAGCTGACGTCGTCGACCGCCTGGACGACGCCCTCCTTCGTGAAGAAGTGCGTGGTGAGGCCACGCACTTCCAGCAGCTTGCGCGCATGGCGCCCGCGCTCGTCCGCAAGCTGTTGCGCGAGCCGCTGCCCCTCCTCCGTCGCGATCTGCACGTCGTCGGGCAGATCGGTGACCCCCGCGCCGGCGGTCCGGGCGTTCTCGTCGGTGAGCGTCAACTTATTGCTTCCCCTTGAGCTTCGGATCCAGGGCGTCCCGCAGGCCGTCACCCAGGAAGGTGAAGCTCAGCAGGGCGAGCGCGATGGCGATTGCCGGAAAGACCAGCATGTGCGGCGTGGAGCTCATCCACTTGGACCCCTGGTCGATCAGCGAGCCCCACGAGGCGCGCGGCGGCTGGACGCCGATGCCGAGGAACGCGAGCGTCGACTCGGCCAGGATGGCGGCGGGAATGCCGAGCGTGACGGCGACGATCACCGGACCGATGGCGTTCGGAAGCAGATGTCGCGCCACGATGCGGGCATCCGAGACGCCGATGGCGCGTGCCGCCTCCACGTACTCGGTCTCCTTCAGGCTCAGGATCTGGCCGCGGACCAGCCGGGCCATGGTGACCCAGGCCACGATGCCGATCGCCACGAAGACGAGCAGCAGGCCGTCCATCGCCTTTCCGAACCACGTGTTCCGGAACGAGATGCTGAGCAGGATGATGAAGAGCAGGTCCGGAAACGCGTAGACCACGTCGGTGAAGCGCATGAGCAGGTTGTCCATGCGTCCGCCGAACCACCCCGCGATGGCGCCGATGGGGATGCCGATCACCAGCACCACGATCTGCACCACGAGCGCGACCGTCATGCTGATGCGCGCGCCGTCGAGGAGACGGCTGAACAGGTCGTGTCCCAGGTTGTCGGTCCCGAGCAGGTGGCCCATCTGAAGCGGCCGGACGGGAATGCCGCCCGTCTGGGCCATGGCCTTGTAGTCGATCGAGTCGTACGGGTACGGCGTCAGGTACGGGCCGAAGAGAGCGAGGAAGACCAGGATCGCCACGATCACGCCGCCGACGACGGCCAGCCGATTCTTGACGAGGCGCCCGAGCGCGTCACGCCACAGGCTGGTCGGCTTTCCCTCGAGGCCGGCCGGCGCCTCGAGCGCCTGGGTGCGGGTTGCCATTGCCGTCTCTCCTGCCTAGCTGTAGCGAATGCGGGGATCGATCCAGGCGTAGCCCACGTCCACGATCAGGTTCATGACCGCGACCGCGGCAGCGTAGAGGATCGTCATGGCCATGATGACGCCGTAGTCGCGCTGGCCGATGGCGTTGACGTAGAAGCTGCCGATGCCGGGAATGTAGTAGATCGTCTCGATGATGAACGAGCCGGTGACGAGGCCGGCGAAGATCGGTCCCAGGATCGTCACCACCGGGATCAGCGCATTGCGGATCATGTGGATCACCACGATCGATCGCTCGCGCAGGCCCTTGCTCTGCGCCGTGCGCACGTAGTCCTTGCGCGTCACCTCGAGCATGCTGGCGCGCGTGTAGCGCGCGATCTGGGCGATCGGGAAGGCGGCCAGCGCGACGGTCGGCATGACCCACGTCTCGGGGCCGTGCCAGCCGCCGGTCGGGAACCAGTGCAACCCCGAGGCGAAGACCAGCACCAGCAGGAAGGCCAGCACGAAGCTGGGCGTGGCGATGCCGAGCACCGAGATGCCGGTCGAAAGGTAGTCGGGCCAGCTGTTCTGCCGCAGGGCGGCGATCACCCCCAGCGGAATGCCGAGCAGCACGGCCAGGATGAAGGCCATCACGCCCAGCTGCATGGTCGGACCGATGCCGTCGGCGACCATGTCGTTCACGCCACGGCCGCGGTACTTGTACGAGGGACCCAGGTCACCGGTGACCAGCCCGCCGGCCCAGATCAGGTACTGCTCGACCACCGGCTTGTTGAGCCCGTACTTGTCGTTCAGCAGAGCGACCGTGGCGGCCGGGAGCGGCTTCTCGCGCTGCCACGGGCCGCCCGGGGCGATGTGCATCAGGCCGAAGGTGATGACCGACACGACGAACAGGACCGGGACAAGCCACAGCACCCTGCGAACGATATAGGCCGTCATGGCTCTCCTGCTGCTGCTCCTCTCGTCTCAGGCGGATTCTGCGCAGTCTACGCGACCGCCGCGAACTCCGAAACGAAGCCCGGAGTGCGCGGCGGTCGGCTGGACCGGCCCTCGGCCGGTCCAGCGCGATCGCGTCGTCAGCGACCGATCACTTCTCAGTGAGCGGCGATGGTGACCTTGTCGTAGAACAGCGAGCCGGTGCTCGAGTCCTGCGAGGTGGGGACCAGGCCCTGGACGTACGGCTTGACCAACGAGAATCGGCCGTACCAGTAGATGAACACGACGGGCGCGTCATCCACCAGGATCTGCTGTGCCTGGTTGTAGAGCGGGATCTGCTCCTCGAGGGTCGGCTTCTGGGCCGCCTGGTTGAGGAGGTCGTCGAACTGCTTGTTGCAGTACGCCATGTTGTTGTTCCCGCTTCCGCACTGGAACACGTCCCGAAGGAAGTTGTTCGGGTGCGGATAGTCGGCGCTCCAGCCCAGCCGGAAGATGTCCGGAGGAGCCGTCTCAAGCGCCTTGAGGTACTGCGCCCACTCCTGTCCCTGGAGCTCGACCTGCAGGCCCAGGTTGGTCTTCCACTGGTTCTGGATGAACTGCATGATGTCCTCGTGGGCCGCGCCGCCGCCGGTGTTGTAACCGAGCTTCAGCTTGCCGTTGAGTTCACTCACGTCCTTCATGTTCAGGCCAGTGAGAGCCTTGGCGAGCGAGGCCTTGGCAGCCTCGACGTCGTACTTGAGCCCGATGTCCGGCTGGTGCCCCGGCATGCCCGGCGGGACCATGCTGGTCGCCGGTGAGCCGATGCCCTGGCGGACGGTGTCGATCAGCGCCTGGCGGTCAATCGACTGCGACAGCGCGTATCGAAGGTCCTTGTTCTCGACGGGGCTGGTGTCGTCCTTCTTGTTCAGGTCGAACCCGACGTAGTACGTCGCCAGCACGTCGCCGGAGAGAAGCTGCGCGCTCAGGGCCGGATCGCTCCGGACCTGCGCGGTGTTGGCGCTCGGCACGGCGACGATGTCGACCTCGCCGTTCTGATACGCCTGGTACTGAGACTCGGCCGTGTCGATGACCGTCAGCTCGACAGAGGAGAGCTTCGGCTTGTCGCCGGCAGTCCACTGCGGGTTCGGGACCATCGTGACGTGGTCGTCATGCGCCCACTCCTTGAGAGTGAACGGTCCGCTCGCCACATAGTTCGCGGCCTCGGTGAACTTGTCACCGCTCTTGACCCAGCTCTCCTCCAGCGGCACCGTGACCCACAGGGTCGCGATGAACGGGAAGTAGCTGGCCGGGTTCGCCAGGTGCACGACGAACGTCTTGTCGTCGGGCGCCTCGACGCCGAGCTTGTCGAGCATCTTGTTGATGTCGGCATCCGGCGGAAGCTTCTCGGGGTCGAGTCCGAGCAGATCGTTGCCGCCCACGACGTCACCCATGACGTACGAGTACGACGCCGCGGTGCGCGGGTCGACGAGGCGCTTCCAGCTGTAGACGAAGTCCTTCGCCGTGATCGGGTTGCCGTCGCTGTACTTGATCCCGTCCTTCAGGGTGAAGGTGACGGTCTTGCCATCGTCGGCAACCTTGTAGTCGGACGCGAGTCCGCCGTCGACAGTGACGTTGAGGTCCTTGTCGAAGTAGACCAGCGGCCGCTGCAGCGAGGTCAGAAGCTGGATCGACGAGCTGTCGTCAGCGATCGTCGGATCAAGCGTCGGCGGCTCGCCACCCGCCAGATGGAGCGTCTGATCCTCGGCGAGAGGCTGCTCCGTCGCGCTCGCGGGAGTCGATCCCGAAGCGCCCGGAGTCGGCGACGCTCCCGGAGTGCCGCACGCGGCGAGCACGAGGCTCAGCGCGACGAACGCCCCGAAGAATTTTTTAACCCACATACATCCCTCCAGTAAACCGGCCGGTGAAGCCGGTCTGGTGCGAGGACGTCGCTTCACGCGACGTATCGGTCTGTCCGCCATGAGCCATCGATGCTCGCGGTGACCGTCGGTCCATGACGTTCAGCGCTTGTCTTAAGGGTGGTGCCTCCTCTCCTTCATCGAACGCCGTCGTGAATGCGGTCTGCGTCGTCGTCGTTCGGATCGCCCCGGGCACGGCCACGAGGCGCAAGGCCGGCCAATCATGGCGGGCTCCTTCGGACGCCGTCAAGAAAGCGGGCGCGCCGCTCCCTTTGGAGGTAATACCGTCCCAGAGTACAGAATGTTCAGATTTCTTTGCACGTTTATCGGCGCGGAGGCGATCAACGCACCCATGCCCATGCCTTCGCGCTGGCGATCGCATCGGCCCGCACGCCGCGTCCGCTGATCTCGAATCCGCGGCTGCTGCCCGGCTTCATTGGCGCGCCGACCTTGTCGCCGACGACGGCGCCCACGAAGCCGCCGCTGGCGTCGAAGAAGGCCACGCCGATGGTCGGGGCGGCAGCGCGCCGGCCACCGCCGCGCTGCGAGAGGGTGCCGCTCACGGTCGTCACGCCCGCTCGGGTCGACCAGGCGAGCTGACCCACGTCGAGCGCCTGCGACTGGACGTCATCCATCCCGCGCGTCGGGCAGAACTTCACGTTCGTCGTCAGCTCACCGATGGTTCCCGCGCCCTTGATCGGCACGCCACCCATCAGGTACACGCCCTCCGCGCCGGGCTGCAGCACCGCCGGGCTCGGGAAGAAGCGGCCCGAGCGGCTGCGGAACGCCTCGTTCTGGGCCGTCTTGGCGGCACCCGCCCAGTACGCGTGGACCAGCGGGTCGTAGAGGTGGTTGGGCTCGTAGTCGTACAGCAGGTTGAGGAAGGTGACCGGCTCCTCGCCGGTGTTGCGCAGGACGAAGTACATCGTGGCGTAGCCGTCGACGAGCTGCACCTGCTGGACCATCTCGCCACGCCACGGCTTGACCGGCCCGGGCGGAGGCCCGACCTCGAAGCGCGCGGTCTGCGCACGCCCATCGGATACCGATGCGGGGAGCGAGGACGCCGAGCTTTCCGGCGCGCCGCTCATGGACGTCGAAGAGGAGGACGAAGAGCCCGGGATCGAGCAGGAGGAGAGCAGCAGCACCGCGCACGCGAGCAGCGCGCTGCGGCGGGGGGCTGACCGCATCACTGGAAGAATCGCGGCGCCGGCTCGGAGCTCCGTGGCAGCGATCCGATGTTCGCCGATGGGTCGGCGAGCTTCGTCACGCCCGACGCGCGCGGCGGCGGGACGAGCCCCAGCGACAGCGGGCGCGCCTGCGGCGTCTGCTGGGGCGGAATGCTGGCCGCCTCGACGAACCCGCGCCACTCGACGGACTGCGGCGCCAGCGCATCCTGCGAGGACCGATTCAGAGTGCTCAGCTGCCCGCCGCTGAACACGGCGACAATCGCGAGCATGCCCACCACGACCAGGCCGCGCACCGGGCTGCTGAGGCGCAACAGGCGCGACATGAACGACGGAGGCGGCTCAGCGAGGGCGCGCGCCCGGATCGCCGACCACGCGGCGGGTGACGGCGTCGGTCCCTCGACGCGCGCGCGCAGCGCGCGCTGAAGCTGGTGGACCAGCGCCTGGTCCAGCCCGACCTCGCCGCGACACGACTCGCAGCGTTCCAGGTGCTCGAGATGGCCGGCGTGCCGCGAGTCGAGATCGCCAAAGCGAAACCGCTCGAGCAGCTCCCTGCTGACCCTACGGCAGCTCATCGGCAGCGAGCCTCGCCCCGGCCGGCAGTCCGGCACGCCGCTCCACGGGAAGCAGCGAGCGCAGTGCCTTCAACGCATAGTGCAGACGCGACTTCATCGTGCCGACATTGCAGTTCGCGATCTCGGCCGACTCGGCGAGC
This sequence comes from uncultured Chloroflexia bacterium, assembly GCA_963783725.1. Taxonomy (GTDB): domain Bacteria; phylum Chloroflexota; class Limnocylindria; order QHBO01; family QHBO01; genus CAWAOJ01. Next base: position 926,848 of record CAWAOJ010000002.1, read on the forward strand.
GAGTAGCCGTGCAGGTAGTACAGGATGATCGCGGTCTGCTGCTTGGGCGGCAGGGCGTCGATGCCGCGCTGCAGGACCTCGATGATCTCGCGCGACTCGGCCACCTGGTCCGGCCGAGCGGTGAGGTCGGCCACGATGTTCCCGATCAGGTCGGTCAGCGGCTCGGCGAAGGTCCGCCGCCGGCGCGAGATGCGGCTGTAGCACAGGTTCGTCGTCACGCGCTGCAGCCAGGGCAGCGGCGAGCAGTCCCTGCGCAGTCGGTCGCGGACGCGATATGCCTTGACGAAGCAATCCTGGAGGATCTCCTCGGCGAGGAACGGATCACGAGTGATCGCCAGCGCCGTCATGTAGACAGGCCGTTTGTAGGTATGGAAGAACTCCTCGAACGCATCGAAATCACCAGATTGCATGCGCTCGACGAGGCCGTCCGGCTGCTCCGTCACCAAAGGCACCCCGTGCTCGAACCGCCGCTCGGTAGAGATACTACCTCCCGAACGCGGTTACGGTTCATTCGGTTCCCGGCGCGGGCACGTGGCGCAGGTCGGGCCGGCGAGCCGCCGCAGCTTCGTCCAGGCGTCCCACCGGCGTGCTCGTCGGCGCCCGCTTCACCGATCCGGGGTCATCGGCGGCGCGGCTCGCGACGTCGTGCATGATGTCGACGAACCGGTCCAGCGTCTCGAGCGACTCGGTCTCGGTCGGCTCGATCATCAGCGCCTCCTCGACGATCAGCGGGAAGTAGATCGTCGGAGGGTGCACCCCGGCGTCCAGGATCGCCTTGGCCATGTCGAGCGTGGTCACGCCGTGCGCTCGCTTCTGTCTCCGGCCGCTGAAGACCACCTCGTGCTTGCAGATGCGGTCATAGGGCAGGTCGAAGGCATCGGCCAGGCGAACGCGAAGGTAGTTGGCCGCCAGCACGGCGTCGTCACTCACCTCGCGCAGCCCCGCCGCGCCATTGCTTCGGATGTAGGTGTACGCGCGCACGAACATGCCGAAGTTGCCCGAGTACATCCGCACCTTCCCGATGCTGCGCGGACGATCCCAGTCCAGCGCGAAGCGTGCGCCCGGCGTCGACCTCCCTTGCCACGCGTCGGAACGCACCCGCTCGGCATTCCCCTCGACCAGGACGGGCAGAGGGACGGGCAGGAACGGCGCGAGCCGCTCTCCGACCCCGACCGGCCCGGCCCCCGGGCCGCCGCCGCCGTGAGGCGTGCTGAACGTCTTGTGGAGGTTGAAGTGCATCACGTCGAAGCCGGCCTCTCCGGGACGGAAGCGGCCGAGGATGGCGTTGAGGTTCGCGCCGTCCATGTAGGCGATCGCTCCCGCCTCGTGCACCGCCGCGATCACCTGGTCGATCTGGTCCTCGAAGATACCGAGCGTGCTCGGGTTGGTGATCATCAGCGCCGCGGTCTGCGGCCCGAGCGCCTGCCGCAGCGCCGCGAGGTCGATCCCGCCGCGCTCGTTGGACGGGATGGTCACCGTCCGATAGCCGACCATGGTGGCGGTGGCAGGGTTCGTCCCGTGCGCGCTGTCCGGCACCAGCACCGTCGTCCGCTGCGCGCCCTCGCCCCGTGAGGCGTGGTACGCCCGCGTCATGAGCATGCCGGTGAGCTCTCCCTGCGCGCCGGCGGCCGGCTGGAGGCTCACGTGCGGAAAGCCGCTGATCTCCTTGAGCAGCTCGGCCAGCAGCCACTCCAGGGCCAGGCTGCCCTGCGCCGAGGCATCCGGATCCAGCGGATGCGACTCGGCGAACCCCGGCAGGCGGGCGGCCCATTCGTTGACCTTCGGGTTGTACTTCATCGTGCACGACCCGAGCGGATAGAAGTTGAGGTCGATGGCGTAGTTGAGGTGCGCCAACCGGTTGAAGTGGCGCAGCAGCTCGAGCTCGCTCACCTCGGGCAGGCGCAGCGAGCCGGCACGGAGCGCCGACCGCGGTATCGGCGGCTGCCCGCCGGCAGCCGAGCGCGCCTCCGCCGAAGCCGCCGGGAAGCGGATCCCGCGGCGTCCCGCGCGCGAGCGGCTGAAGATGAGCGGCTCGACCACCTCCCCACCCTCGCCGGCGTGCGGGGACTGGAACGCGGCGCCGCGTCCGCTGTCGTCGGCCATCGTCGTCGTCGGCGATTCGGTGACGCTCATGGCGTGGTCTCCAGTGCAGCCACGACCCGCTCGATGTCGCCGTCGGTGGTGAGCTCGGTGGTGGCGACCAGCACCGTGTCGGTGAGATCGGGGTGATCGCGCCACAGCGGGTAGCCGAGCTCGATCCCCTGGCTGCGCAGCGAGGCCATCCGTCGCTCGGCATCGGTGACTCGCAGCGCCACTTCGCTGAAGTAGGCGCCGGTGAACGCGCGCTGCGCCAGGCCCGCGCGTTCCAGCGCCGCGGTCAGGTGGCGCGCCTGCACCGTGGACAGCTCCGCGACTTCGCGCAGGCCCTCCGGACCGACGGCGGAGAGATAGGCGGTTGCGGCGAGCGCACAGAGCGCCTGGTTGGTGCAGATGTTCGACGCCGCTCGCTCGCGACGAATGTGCTGCTCGCGCGCCTGGAGAGTCAGCACGTAGCCGCGCCTTCCTTCGGCATCCGACGTGGCGCCGACCAGGCGGCCGGGCATCTGCCGCACCGCGGACATCCGCGTGGCCATCAGGCCGACGTACGGGCCGCCGTAGCTGAGCGGGATGCCGAGCGGCTGGCCCTCCGCCGTGACGATGTCCGCGCCGCAGTCGCCGGGAGCGGCAAGGAGTCCGAGCGAGATCGGCTCGACCAGCGCGACGAGCTGCGCCCCGACGCGGTGGGCCGCGTCGGCGAGCTCCTGCAGCGCCTCGATGCCGCCGAGGAAGTTCGGCTGCTGCGCCACCAGGCAGGCGACGTCGTCGCCGATAACGGCGGCCGCGGTCTCGGCGGACGTGAGGCCCGTCCCTCCCGGCGCGAAGTCGGCAGCCACCACGACCACCTCGATCCCCGGCCCGGAACAGTATGTCTCGATCACCTGGCGGACCTGCGGATGGACGGCGCTGGAGACCGCCACGCGGGACCGGCGCGTAAGCCGGCACGCCATCAGCGCCGCCTCGGCGGTCGCCGTCGCGCCGTCGTAGTGGCTCGCCGAGGCGACCTCCATGCCGGTGAGGTCGCAGATGAGCGACTGGAACTCGTAGATGCTCTGCAGCGTGCCCTGGCTCACCTCCGGCTGGTACGGCGTGTACGAGGTGCTGAACTCGCTGCGCCCGATCACCTCCCAGACGACCGCGGGGATCAGGTGACGGTACGCGCCCGCACCGAGGAAGCTGAGGCGCGGCAGCTCATTGGCCTGCGCCAGCCGGGTCAGCTCCGCGCGCACTTCCTGCTCCGTGAGCGGCGACGGCAGGTCGAAGCGCGACGCCCGAACGGCAGCGGGAATGTCGGCGAAGAGGTCGTCGATCTGGCTCACGCCGACGGCGGCGAGCATACGATCGCGGTCGGCGGCGGTATGCGGGGAGTAGGCCATGCGGAGCTACGCGGTCAGCGCGTCGTAGGCCTGAGCGTCCAGCAGGTCGTCGAGCTCGGCGGGATCGGCCAGCGTCATGCGCAGCACCCAGCCCTCACCGAACGCGTCCCGGTTCAACAGCTCCGGCTGGTCACGCAGCGCCTCGTTCACTTCGGTCACCGTCCCGGATACCGGTGCATACAGGTCGCTCACCGCCTTGACCGACTCGACGACGCCGAAGCTCGCGAAGCGCTCCAGCGCGCTTCCCACCTCGGGCAGCTCGACGAAGACCACGTCGCCGAGCTCGTCAGCGGCGTACTTGGTGATGCCGACCGTGGCGGCGTCCGCCTCGGCGCGCACCCACTCGTGCTCCTTGGAGTAGCGGACATCGTCCGGGTTGGCCGACATGGGCACCTCTTGCTGCGACGTCGGCGCCGCGACTCAGGCTTCTCGCGGGCGCCGGTAGAACGGCAACTTTACCTGCTCGGCCCGATACGGACGCTCGCGCACGACGACCTCGAACTCCGCGCCGACCTGGGCGATGTCGGCAGGCACGTAGGCCATGGCGATCCTCTCGCCGAGCGTGGGTGACGCGGTACCACTCGTGACGACGCCGACTTCCCGACCATCGCGCAGCACCGTGTACCCGTGCCGCGGCACCGCGTTGTCACGCATGACCAGCCCCACCAGCCGACGCCGCGGGCCGGCGGCCTGAACATCGGTGAGCGCGGCGCGTCCGACGAAGTCCCCCTTCTCCATCTTGACGACGCGACCGAGGTTCGCCTCGTACGGGTTGTGATCGCGGTCCAGCTCGTTGCCGTAGAGCGGCATGCCGGCCTCGAGCCGGAGCGTGTCGCGGCTGCCGAGGCCGCAGGGGGTGATCCCGAGCGGCTGTCCCGCGTCGAGGAAGGCTCGCCACAGCGAGACCGCATCGGCCGCGTCGCAGAACAGCTCGAACCCGTCCTCGCCGGTGTACCCGGTCCGCGCCAGCAGGCAGTCGATGCCCGCCACCCTCCCGCGCGCGGAGCGGTAGTTGCCGAGCGCGCCCAGGTCGACGTCGGTCAGCGGCTGGAGGAGCTCCGCCGCTCGAGGGCCCTGCGGCGCGATCAACGCCGTGGCGTCACTGCGGTCGTCGAGTCGCGCGTCGAAGTCGCCGCGGCGCAGCAGCGCGCTCAGCTGGTCGAGCACGGCCGCGCGATTGGCGGCGTTGCACACCAGCAGGTATCCCTCGTCGGTGCGGTAGACGATCAGGTCGTCGATCACCCCGCCGTCGGGGGCGCACAGCATCGAGTACTGCGCCTGGCCGAGATCGAGCGTCGCCGGGTCGCTGACCACGGCATGTTGCGCGAACGCCAGCGCCTCGTCGCCGGAGATGAGGAGCTCGCCCATGTGCGACAGGTCGAACAGCCCGACGGCGCGGCGGACCGTTCGGTGCTCATCGATGATCGAACGGTACTGGACCGGCATCTCGTACCCGGCGAACGGCACCATCCGGGCGCCGAGCGCCACGTGCTCGTCGAAGAGCGGAGTTCGCTGCAATCCGACGGGGACGCTCACGCGCCGACCTCGGTGCCCCGCGTGGAAAGGAGGCGGCTCGCCAGCTCCACGACCCCGCGCTCGGTCGCGTAGGACATCAGGCCCAGCGCCTCCTCGAGCTGCACCCAGCGCACCTCGTCGAACTCGTGGTCGTGATCCTCGAGCGCCCCGCCGATGGGCTGCATCAGGAAGAAATGGACGGTCTTGTGGAAGCGCGTGCCGCCCCGCACGAAGAAGTAGCGGATCGCCTCCAGCGGGCGAGTGATGGTCACCACCAGCCCGGTCTCCTCGCGCGTCTCGCGCAGGGCGGTCTCCTCGAGTGTCTCCCCAGCGTTCGGCGTTCCCTTCGGGAGCGCCCACAGCGGCGGCGAGAACCGATGGACGAGGACGATCTCGGTGACGCCGTTCACCGCGCGGTGGACGACGCCACCCGCCGAGGTGGCCCGCGCATTGCGCACGATGGGCACGCTCGCGCTACGCGCGATGCGCGCGCGATGACCCGAGCGTCGGCGAGACCGGACGAGCGCGGACGCGCCCGATTCGGCCCAGCGAAGGGAAGCTGAAGCGACTGGTCTGCGACCGAAGGGCGCCGATGGTCGGCGCGACCCGCAGCCCGCGCCTGGGACGGTGATACACCGTGGTCCCGCGCCCGAGCCCCAGGCGAGCGCGATGTGCGGCCGACGACCGCCCCGCGCCGAAGTGAATCGGTGGATGCGACACGAAGCGCGCCGTCAGACTGACTCGCATGGCCGCATTGTACGACGCGACCTCGCGCGCGCAAGCGGTTCGCGGCCAGGGCGCGACGGGACGGCGCAGCGCCTCAGGGCACTGCGGCGGCAAGCTCGCCGGTAGAGCCGCAGCACCTCGTCGATCCGCAGTCGCTCGTCGAAGCGGTCGGCGCCGGCGGACGCCTCGAGCCGCATCGTCGCCCGACGCTCCGGATCCCGCGCCAGGGCGGCCAGCGACTCTGCCAGTGCGTCGAGGTCGGAAGCCAGGACGCCGTCGACGCCGTCGCGCACCGACTCCGCGATGGCCGGGCCCTCCCGCGCGACGACCGGCAGTCCGCAGGACAGCGCCTCGGCGAGCACCAGGCCCTGGGTCTCGCTGCGTGAAGCGAAGGCGAAGAGGTCGGCGCCCTTCAGCAGGGCGAGCGCGTCGAAGCGCGGCATCGCACCCGCCACGAACAGCGCTCCCCCGCTCGACGCCGCCCGGCGGCGGAGGGACCGCTCCAGCGGCCCGCCGCCGATCAGCAGCAGACGGATCTGCGGGACGAGGGCACTCGCGGTGGTGGCGGCGCGGACGACGTCCTCCACGCTCTTCTCGCGCGCCAGCCGACCGAGCGACACGACGACCACGTCGTCGGGCGCCCAACCGGCCAGCGGGCGCGGATCCCGTGCCTCGAGCGCGCGGATGGCGGCGAGGTCCAGACCGGTCGGGATGACGCGGATCAGCGGCGGCGCGCCCTCGACCACGGAGAGCGTGGCCCCGATCTCGTCTGCCAGGTAGCGGGACGGCGCGACGATCGCCGCGCAGCGCCGCCAGAACCGGTGCAGGTACGCATCGGTGAGGGCGGCGCCCGGACGCGCCAGCGGACCGAGGTAGTGACGATAGTCGGCGAAGCGAGTGTGATGGGTGAAGACCAGCGGCGCGCCGGCGCGTCGCGCCACGCGGGCGGCCAGCGCGCCGGAGGTGAATGGCGACTGCGCGTGAACGACGTCGGGACGAAAGGCGAGCAGCTCGGAGAACGTCCGTCGCCACGCGCCGGGGAGCGGCATGCGGTAGCCGGGCGGCGCGATGGCGGGCAGCTGATAGGACGGCAGCCATGAGAAGCGCAGGCCGGCGACGGGCGGTGCCGGGTCGCGCGGGCGAGGCACGGCCAGCATCACCTCCTGACCTGCCGCCACCAGGCCGCGCGCCAGGGCGTCGGTGGCGAAGGTGACCCCGGAGCGGTAGGGCAGATACGACTCGCCGAGGATGGCGATTCGCATCACACCCCTCCGACGGGCGGCATCTCTCCCGGCGCCCCGGGTGCGGCTGGCGCCCCGGCCTCGACCAGCCGCATTCGCTCCGGGTCGCGCACGCCGGGGACGAAAAGAAGAGCGCCCATGAACACAGCGCCCACCAGCCCGGCGCCGATCATGGTCGTCGGCGCACCGAGAGCGGCGGCCACCGGCCCGGTCAGCGCGAAGGAGACCGGGACCAACCCGGTGGAGACCAGCCAGTCGAGGCTCGCCACGCGGCCGAGGAGGCGCCGTGGGACGAGCGTCTGCAACAGCGTGGTCCAGATGATCTGTCCCAGCTGGAAGCAGGCGGCGGTGACGAAGCCGGCCGCCAGTCCCTGCCACAGCTCGGTCATCACGCCATACACGGCGAACAGCGCGACCCCGACCGTCCAGCCGGCGTACATGGCCGTGATGCGCAGGCGCGGCATGCCGGTCTGGCCGATGACGACCGCGGCCAGGATCGACCCGATTCCGCTGCCGGCGAAGATCAGCCCGAGCGCGTCCGGACCGAGCCCGAGCCGGTTCTTGACGAGGTACGGCAGCAGCACCTCCATCGGTCCGAAGAATACGAGGAGGCTGAGCATCGCCGCCACGAGCGTCGCCCAGCACCAGGGGTTGGCACGCACGAACGAGAATCCCTCGCGCATCTGCGTCAGCGTCTCGCGCACGCCGTGCGATGCCGCGGCGACGTGGCGTGGTCGGGCCGCGATGGCGAGCACCGCGGCGGCCGAGGCGAGAAAGCTCGCGCCGTCAATCACGAAGGCCACGCCCGGGCCGACGGCGGCAACGACGAAGCCGGCGATGGCAGGACCGATGAGGCGCACGGTGAGCGGCCGCAGCAGGCCCTGGAGCGCGTTCGCCCGGGGCAGGTGACGCTCCGGCAGCAGGTCCGGGACGATCGCCGTCGAGGCCGGGTTGAAGAATGCGTCGCCGATTCCGACGAACGCGATGAGCGCGACGACGTGCCACAGCTGCAGGGCGCCGAGGATGGAAAGGATGCCGATAAGGCCGATCGCCACCGCTCGCAGCAGGTCCGCGCCGATGAGCAGCAGGCGGCGGTCGTATCGGTCGGTGAAGACGCCGCCGAGGAGGATGAACAGGACGAGCGGCAGCGTCCAGGCCACGCCGACGATCGAGAGGGCGGTCGGCACGTTCGAAAGCTCGTAGACCTGCCAGGCAAGCGCGACGAAGAAGAATCCGTCACCCAGCAGCGAGATCGTGGAACCGGCCGTCAGAAGCGCGTAGTCGCGTTCCGCGAGCGGCTCGAGAAGGCGCACGCGGCGCAGCCGTTGCAGCATCTTCGGCCTTCATCGGATGAGGTGAATGGTGGGCGATACTGGATTCGAACCAGTGACCTCACGGATGTGAACCGTGCGCTCTAACCGACTGAGCCAATCGCCCACGACGCGGGAGCGGCAGTATACCGGCGCCCGCCCCGGCGCTTCAACGGGTCGCTACAGCCCCGTCAGCAGACGGGTCACGACGCCCAGCAGCAGGAGCGCGATGAGCGGCGCCCAGTCGATCCCTGCCGTCGGCGGGATCGCGCGGCGGATCGGCGCCAGGATCGGCTCGGTCGCCTGGTAGATGAAGGCGACCAGGCCGCCTCCGCCCATCGGCGCCACCCAGCTCACCACCACTCGCGCGATGATGAGGATCCACAGCGCGAACGCCAGCAGCTGGATGAAGTTGACGATGACGGCGGGCATGTGAGAAGCAGGATAGCGGCGCGAGGCGGGCCGGGGCGGCGCGCGATCAGACTGGGCGCGGGCCGAACAGCGCCGTGCCGATGCGGACCAGCGTCGCTCCCTCCTCCACGGCGACCTCCACATCCGTGCTCATGCCCATCGACAGGTGCGGCAGCGCGGTCCCGAGGGTCTGCTGCAGCGCGTCGCGCAACCGCCGCAGCCGGCTGAACGACGGCCGCGGATCGGCGCCCAGCGGAGCGATCGTCATCAGCCCGCGGACGCGTCGCGCCGCCACGATCGCGCGCGTCAGCTCCGTGCTTGCGGCCGAGGACTGTTCGGCGAACCAGGCCGGCTCGAACCCCGACTTCGACGCCTCGCCGCCGACGTTGACCTGGAGCAGAAGGGCCGGACCGTCCTCGGCCCCGCGAGCGATCTCGGTCAGACGACCGAGGAGGGCAAGGGAGTCGACCGAGTGGATCATGGCGAACGCCGCGGACGCCTGTCGGGCCTTGTTCGACTGCAGATGGCCGACGAGATGCCACTCGAGGTCGGGCAGCGCGGCGATCTTGGGCAGCGCCTCCTGCAGTCGGTTCTCCCCGAACCGGGTCAGGCCCGCGTCGCGCGCTGCACGCACCGCATCGAGCGGAAATGTCTTGCTGACCGCCACCACACGCGACCTCGCGCGGGTCGCGACCGACGCGGTCCGCGGCGCCGCGGATGCGTTCGGCGAGCGCGAGGTTCCGTGCGGCGATCTCCCCCGCGGTGAATCCCACGAGAGCCCCGGCCGTCGCCGGGGCCCATCGGCTCAGTCGTTCTTGCGGCGCAGGAAGCTCGGGATGTCGAGGTCCGTCTCGCCGTAGGCCGGTCGCTCGAGGTTCGCCGGCCGGATCGGCAGCGGCTGTCGCTCGGAGCGCCGGACCTCGGTCGGCCTCACGTCACGCGCGAAGGGCGACTCCGGTTCCATCTGCGCCTCGAGCGCCTGGCGCTCGGTTCGCTCGCGTTCGATCTCGGCGAGGATCTCGCGGCTCCGCTCGTCGAGCGACTGCTCGACGCCGCTCGCCACGTCGGATGCGGCGTGGCGGCCGGGCTGCTTCACCTTCTTGCTGGCGTCGAAGCCGGTGGCGATGACGGTGACCTTCACCTCGTCGCGCATCCGGTCGTCGATGACGGTGCCGAAGATGATGTTCGCCTCCGGATCGGCCGCTTCCTTGATCACCTCGGCCGCCTCGTTGACCTCGAACAGCCCGAGGTCGCTGCCGCCGGTGACGTTGAACAGGATGCCGCGCGCGCCCTGGATGTTCACCTCGAGCAGGGGGCTCATGACCGCGGCGCGCGCCGCCTCCACCGCGCGGTTCTCGCCGGTCGCGGTGCCGATGCCCATCATCGAGCTGCCCGCGTCGCGCATGATCGTCTTGACGTCCGCGAAGTCCAGGTTGATCAGGCCCGGCACGGTGATCAGGTCGCTGATGCCCTGCACGCCCTGGCGGAGCACGTCGTCGACGACGCGGAACGCGTCGAGGATGGAGGTCTTCTTGTCGACGACCTCGCGCAGCCGATCGTTCGGGATGGTGATCAGGGTGTCGCACTTCTCCTTCAGAAGCTCCGAGTACTGCTCGGCCACGAGCTTGCGGCGCACGCCCTCGAAGCTGAAGGGCTTGGTGATCACGCCGACCGTGAGCGCGCCGAGGTCCTTCGCGATCTCGGCGATCACGGGTGCCGCCCCGGACCCCGTCCCGCCGCCCATGCCGGCGGTGATGAAGATCATGTCGGCGTCCTTGAGGGCCTCGTAGATCTTCTCCGAGTCCTCCTCGGCCGCGCGCTGCCCGACGTTCGGGTCCGCGCCGGCGCCGAGGCCGCGCGTCATCTTGTCGCCGATCCGGATCTTGTGCGGGGCGTCGCTCTGCAGCAGCGCCTGCGCGTCGGTGTTCACCGCGATGAACTCGACGCCCATCATCTCGGCGCGGATCATCCGGTTCACGGCGTTGCTCCCGCCGCCGCCCACCCCGATGACCTTGATGAGTGCGAAGTTTTCTGCGTCCGACCGGAGCGGCATGGGGTTCTCTCTCCTGCTTGAGCAGCTGCAAACCCGGGGCTCGCGGGTTTGACCGATTCTAGCGACTGGACTCCGGCCCGCGTCGGAAGTTTTCCACACTGCCGGACCAAGTTATCCACATCCTGACGGGCCATCGTGGACGGCTTCGCGGCCCGTCCACAGCGTCGGTTCGGTCGATCGCGCAGGCTCGGCCGGGTCAGGCGGCGGGAGGGCGGCGCGGGCTGCGGGTCGACATGTCAGCCCGGGAAGAGCCCGCGCAGCCAGTCCATGAAGCGACCCATCCCCGCGCCCATCGGCGAGCCATTGGCGTAGCCCCCGATGGGCTCCGCGGCCGCGTGCTGAGCACCCCACAGCAGCAGCCCGATGGGCGTGGCGAAAGCCGGATTCGAGAGCTGGTCCATCAGGCCGCCGACGCCCTGCGGGGCCCCGATGCGCACCGGCATCTCCAGGACGTCCCGGGCCAGCTCGGCCGCGCCGTCGATGCGGGCGCCGCCACCGGTGAGGACCGCGCCGGCGGGAAGCATCCCGGCTCCGGAACGCTGCACCTCTTCGCGCACCAGCGAGAAGATCTCGTGCATCCTCGCCTCGATGATCTCGGACAGCTTGCGGCGCTGGATCGTCTGCCCGCCGCCATCGCCCAGCACCGCGACGTTGAGCAGCTCCTCCGGCGCGACGTCGGCCAGGTCCGCCGTGCCGTGCTTGATCTTGATCTCCTCGGCGAGGTTCAGGCTCGTGCGCAGGCCGATGGCGACGTCGTTGGTGACGTTGATGCCGCCGACCGGCAGCACGCCGGTGTGGTACACCGCGCCGTCGACGAAGATCGCGACGTCGGTCGTGCCGCCTCCGATGTCGGCGACGAGGACGCCGAGCTCCTTCTCCGTGTCGGTCAGCGTCGCCTCCGCCGCCGCGAGCGAGCTGATGACCAGCTCGTCGATGTGGACGTTCGCCTGGTTGATGCACTTCGACAGGTTCTGCACCGAGGTGCCGGCGCCCGCCACGATGTGCGTCTCGACCTCGAGGCGCACGGCGCTCATGCCGAGCGGATCCTTGATCCCCTCCTGCCCGTCGACGATGTAGCCGCGCGGCACGACGTGCAGGATCTCCCGGTTCGACGGCACCTGGATCGCCTTCGCCGCATCGGTCGCTCGGGCCACGTCCTCGCGGCTCACCTCGCGCTTGTGCCCGGAGACCGCGACCACGCCGCGGCTGTTCTGGCTGCTGATGTGGCTGCCACCGACGCTCACGAAGGCCGAGCTGATCTTGTAGCCGGAGAGCCGTTCGGCCTTCTCGATGCTGGTCGCGACGGAGTTCACCGTCTGGTCGATGTTGGCGACCATGCCCTTCTTCATCCCGACCGACGGCCCGATGCCGTAGCCGATGATGTTCACGTCGCCCGACCTGCCGACCTCGCCGATGAGCGTCGTCACCTTGGTCGTCCCGACGTCGATGCCGACGAGGACCGTCTCCCTGTCCAAGCTACCTCCGCGTTCGTTCGCCGCCCGGCGAGTGGATACCCTCGGCCGAGCCTACAGGAAGTGGCGCCGAATCAACGCCACGTTTTGGAAGATGCGCAACCCGAAGGCGAAGAGCGCGACCAGGTAGAGGTCGATCCCCAGGCGGTCGCCGACGAAGGTCAGCGCCACCGCCACCAGCGCGTTGGTGACGAAGCCCGACAGGAAGACGCGATTGTCGTAGTGCGCATCCAGCTGGGCGCGCACGGCTCCCAGCACCGAGTCGAGGCCGGCCAGGATCCCGACCGCGCTGTAGCGGGCCAGGTCCGGACTGACGTTGACGTTCAGCACCAGTCCCAGGACGACGCCGACGCCGAGGCCGATGAGGGGAAGCCACATGCGGGCGATCACTCGATGCGAAGGACGGAGGAGGCACGCCGGCCGGTTCGCGGCTGTGTCGGTCGTCACCCCTTGGCACGGAAATATACCTTTCCCGGATTGCGGGCATCCACCCAGCTGACGGTCTGCTCGGGCCGGGTGGCGAACAGGGTGCGAATCGCGGCCACCTGCCGCTCGATCTGGCCCGCCGCCGCGACGCGGGCCGCGACGTCGCCAGGCGCCGCATCGGTGTAGAAGCCGAAGGCCGCGCTCCAGGTCGGTGCGGCAGAAACCAGGATGAAGCCCATCTGGTCGTCGAGCTGGAGCGTCAGGTGCCGGCTCTCCGAGCCCAGCCTGGCGGGGTCCAGCGAAACGAGCTTGAGCGCGGTGTCGAGCATGGCGCTATCGACCCGGGAGCCCACCCCCATCTCCGCGGCGGAACCCCGGCGATCGTCGATGAACGGCAGCCCCCCGAGCGCCGCGGGCAGCGGCTCGGCGCTCGCCCCACCGCGCCCGATGATGGTCCCGTCGCTCGCACCGACCCAGCGCACCGGCCCCGCCTGCCAGACGAATGCGGCCGACTTCTCGGTGACCTCGACATGCAGCACGTTCGGCAGCGACGCGTCGACGCGAGCCGAGGCAACCGCCGGAAGCTGCCGCAGCCCTCGCTCGAGGGCGCCGGCCCGCAGGCCGAGCAGCGGCGCGCCGCTGGCGTCCCGCATCTTCGCCGCGAGCTCGTCCCGGCTGGTCAGGCGCTCCCCCGCGTAGGTGATTTCGGTCACGCGCAGCCACGGGCCGTTGACCGCTGCCAGCATGGCTGCCACGGTCAGCGTGGCGAGCAGCAGCGCGAGCGCCCGGCCGGCGGACGGGATGCGCAGGCGCGGACGCCAGCCGACCCCGGGTTTGCGGGCATGGGGACCGCGACGACGTCGTGCCGCGTCGGCGGCCGTCGTCCCGCGCGCGGTGGCGCCGCGCTTCGGCGTCTGGCGCTGAGGGACGGCTCGACCGGGTGCGGAGCGGCGGGCCGGCATCACTCGGTCGAGCGCTCCAGCGCGAGCTCGATGAGGCGTGTCACGAGCTCGGGGAAGGAGACGCCGGCGGCCTCCGCCTGCTTGGGGAACATGCTCGTGCGCGTGAAGCCGGGCAGCGTGTTCATCTCGCTCACGTAGACCGCATCAGGCGGGACCAGAAAGTCGATGCGGGCCATGCCGGCGCAGTCGACAGCCCTGTAGGCAGCCAGCGCCAGCTCCCTGATCCGCGCCGCCAGCGCCGGCGCGAGGTCGGCGCGCGGCATGACGTCGGCCAGTCCCTCGGTGTACTTCGCGTCGTAGTCGTACCACTCGTGGTGGCTGATGACCTCGCCCGGCTCGAAGACGATCGGGTCGTCGTTGCCGAGGACGCCGCATTCGATCTCACGCGCCTCGGCGACGTAGCGCTCGACGATCGCCTTGGAGTCGTAGCGGAACGCCTCCTCCAGCGCGGCCGGAAGGGCGTCGGGCGCGTGAACGAGCGTCATGCCGAGGCTGCTGCCCAGCCGCGCGGGCTTGACGACGCTCTGCGGCCCGATGCGGGACGCAACCTCGGCCAGCACGTCGTCCGGTCGCGACTCCCAGGCGTGGCGTCGGAACCAGGCGTATTCGACCACCGGCAGGCCGTGCCCGCGCAGCAGGTCCTTGAAGATCACCTTGTCCATGGCGACCGCGCTGGCCAGCACGCCCGCGCCGATGTACGGGATCCCCGCCAGCTCCAGGAATCCCTGCAGCGTGCCGTCCTCGCCGAACGGACCGTGGATCATGAGGAACGCCACGTCGATCGCCTCGGAAAGCGGACGCAGCGCGGCCCGCGCCTGCAGGGAGGCGTCGGCGGCGCCGATGAGCGCGGCGACCGGCGCGCCGGCGGGCAGCTGGGGGGCGGTGGTCGGGAGGTGCCAGCGGCCGCCGCGGTCGATGTAGATCAGGCAGGGGTCGTAGCGCTCGCGGTCGATGGCGCGCAGCACGGCCTCGGCGGAGGCGATGCTGACGTCGTGCTCGGCGGACGCGCCGCCCGCGAAGACCCCGACGCGCAGGCGGCTCATCGGTCCTCCTCCCAGCGACCGACGAACTCGATCTCGTACTCGAGCGTCACGCCGGTGCGCTCCGCGACGATGCGGCGAACGCGGTCACCGAGCGCGCGGACGTCTCCGGCACGGCCGCCGCGATCGGCGATGATGAAGTTCGCGTGCAGCGTGCTGACCTGGGCACTCCCGACCCGCTCGCCCTTCAGTCCGGCACTCTCGATCAGCCGTCCCGCGTGGTCTCCGGGCGGGTTGCGGAAGACGCTCCCGGCGTTCTGCTCGGCCAGCGGCTGCGTCGCAAGGCGCTGGGCCTGGTGCTCGGCGACGCGGCCGGCGATCGCGGCAGGCTCGCCGCGCGTCAGCTGGAGCGTGGCGCCCAGGATGACCTCGTCGTCGTGCTTGAACCTCGACTCCCTGTACGAGAAGCCGCACTCGGCCGCCGGAAGAGCGATCACGCCGCGGCGCGCCTCCCACGCATCGACGGTCACGACCACCTGCGCCATGTCGCCACCGTGCGCGCCGGCGTTGGCCCAGACGGCGCCACCGAGCGTGCCGGGGATGCTGATCCCGAACTCGAGGCCGGCCAGGCCCTCCGCCGTGCAGCGCTTGACGAGCATCGCCATGGGCGCCCCGGCGTCCACGCGCAGCGTCTCTCCGTCCACCGCCACCGCTCGCGCGCGAGTCCGGATCACGAGTCCGGCCATGCCCGCATCGGCGACGACGAGGTCCGAGCCGTTCCCGAGCATGAACGGCCGCAGCCCGGCGTCGCGGGCCAGCTCCAGCAGCCCGACCAGCGCCTCGCGCGTGGTCGGCGCGGCGAAGCGCTCCGCCGGTCCGCCGAGTCGCAGCGAGGTGAACGGGCCCAGCGGAACCTCGTGCTGCAGCTCGATCCCGCGCTCCGTCGCCATGGCGTCCAGGGCGGCCACGCCGGTGCCGGCTCGGGTGGTCACGTCGAGGTCTCGACCGGAGGTGGCCCGCCATTGGCGAGCCCGACCAGCGCCTCTGCGATCGCGCGCGCGGCGCCCGGGCGTCCCAGCGCGGCGGCGGCTCGCGCCATTCCCCGCCGCCGCCCGTCGACGCGGAGCGATGCGAGCTCGGTGGCGAGGCGCCGGGCATCCAGCTCGCCGTCGGGGACCTCGACGGCGGCGCCGTGCCCTGCCAGCCATGCGGCGTTGGCGCGCTGATGGGCGCCGGCGAAGGGGTACGGAACGAGTATCGAGGCCACGCCGACCGCGGCGATCTCCGCGCAGGTGCTGGACCCGGCGCGGCCGAGGACGACGTCCGCGGCGACCAGCGCCTCGGTCATGCCGTCGGAGAGGAAGGGCACCGGTCGGTAGCGGTCGCGCAGGTCGGGCGCGAGCGCCGCCGCGGCAGACTCCGCGTCGGTCAGCCCCAGCTCTCCGGTGACATGCAGCACGCGCCACTCCGGGAGGATCTCCGGCAGCGCCCCGATCACCGCGCTGTTGAGCCGCATCACCGCCTGTGAGCCGCCGAACACCAGGAGCAGCCGATCCGCATCGGCCACGCCAAGGGAGTGCCGTGCAGCGCCTCGATCCACGCCGTCGAACGAGCGGATGGGCGTCCCGGACACGAATCCCTTGTGCGGGAAGGCGCCGAGGGTCGGCGGGAAGGAGACGGCGACGGCGGTGGCGACGCGACCGACGGCCCGCGTCGCCCGACCGGGCACCACGTTTCCCTCCCACACCAGGGAGGGGATCCCGCGGCTCCGAGCGGTGATCACCAGCGGGATGCCAAGGTAGCCGCCGGTCGTGAAGACGACGTCCGGGCGCAAGCGGCCCAGCAGCCACCACGCCTGCGGGATCGAGGCGGCGAGGCGCAACGGGTCGAGGATGAGGTGGACGTCGCGTCCTCCGCTGCGCAGCGACCGCACCACCAGCTGCTCGTACGGCATCTCCGGCGCAGCATCGGCCACGATGCGCCGCTCGAATCCGCGCGCACCGCCGACGTAGCGCAGGTCAAGATCTGGCTGCGCGTCGCGCAGCGCGTGGGCGACGGCCAGCGCGGGGTACACGTGCCCGCCCGTCCCGCCGCCCGACACCAAACACCGCATCGAGCAATGACCCCGTCTCGTTGGTCTCGCGGCTGATCGACAGCAGGATGCCGACCGCGACGAGGTTGATGATGAGCGCCGAGCCACCGTAGCTGATGAACGGCAGCGGGATGCCCGTCACCGGCAGGAGCGCGGTGACGACCATCATGTTGATGCAGGCCTGCACCACCAGCCAGGTGGTGAGTCCCGCGGCCAGCAGCCCCGAGAACGTGTCGGGCGCGTTGATCGCGATCCGGTAGCCCTGGTAGGCGATCACGACGAAGAGCGCCAGCACCGCCAGCGTCCCGATCAGGCCCCACTCCTCGCCGATGATGGCGAAGATGAAGTCCGTGGACGGCGCCGGCAGGTAGAGGTACTTCTGACGGCTGCCGCCGAGGCCGAGGCCGGTGATGCCGCCCAGCGCCAGCGCCAGCAGCGCCTGCACGCTGTTGTACCCGGTGTGCAGCGGATCGCGGAACGGATCGAAGAAGGACTGCACCCGCTGCAGCTGATAGCTGGTGTTCGAGACCATGAACACGGCGCCCGCCAGGACCGCCGCACCGGTGGCCGAGAGGTAGATGAGGTTCGCGCCGGACATGAAGAAGATCGCCAGCGCCGCGGCGATGTAGACCCCGGCGGTGCCGAGATCCGGCTCGAGCGCGATCAGCACGAATCCGGGGCCCACCAGCAGCGCGAACGGGATGAACCCGTGCCAGAAGCCGTTCGCGGCACGGCCGCGGCGGTCGAGCCAATGGGCGAGGTAGAGGCAGATGGCGAGCTTGGCGATCTCGGCCGGCTGGACGCTGCCGATGACGGGCAGCGGAATCCAGCGCCGCGACCCGTTGACGTCGACACCGATGCCGGGGATGAGCACCGCCACCAGCACCACGAGCATGCCGAGGTAGGCGGGGATGGCCAGGTAGCGCAGCAGGCGGAAGTCGAGCCGGCTCATCACCAGCATCGCGGCCAGGCCTATCGCCGCCCACAGCGCCTGCTGCATGCCGTACAGCCCGGGATCGTCGGAGGCGATGTACGCGCGCACGCTCGACGCCGAATAGACCATCACCACGCCGCCCGCCACCAGCGCGATGACCGCCAGCAGCAGCGGGTACGCGGGCGGATGTCGCTCGCGCCGCACCCCGGCGCGGGCAGGACGTCGCGACGTGGCGCGCGCGGTGGCCGTCGCGCCTCGCAGCACGGCGGTGCTCATTCCGCGTCCCCGGGCCGGAGCGCCGCGACCGCGGACCTGAACGCGTCGCCTCGCGCCGCGTAGTCGCGGAACATGTCGAAGCTCGCGGCGGCCGGACTGAGCAGGATCACATCGCCGCGCTGGGCGGATGCGACGGCCGCGCGCACCGCGTCGGGCATGCCCGTCGCCCGCTGCACGCGCACCCGGCCGGCGAGCAGCGCCTGCAGCTCGTCGGCGGTCTCGCCCATGAGCACCGCGGCGCGGCAGTGTTCGGCCATCGCGTCGGCGAGCTCCGCGTAGTCGAGGCCCTTGTCCTTGCCGCCGGCGATGAGCACCACGCCGCGGTCGCCGAAGGCGCCGAGGGCGGCGATCGTGGCGGCCGGGATGGTGGCCTGCGAATCGTTCACGAAGCGGATGCCATTCCACTCACCGAGCGTCTCGAGCCGATGCGGGACGCCCGCGAAGCCGCGGATCCCCGAGGCGACCGCATCCGGCGAGGCGCCGATCAGCGAGGCAGCGAGAGCGGCGGCCAGCACGTCGTGCAGCAGGTGCTCGCCGGGAAGCGGCACGTCCGCGACCGCCATGACCGGCGCGTCGTCGATCAGGATCATGCCGTCGGCGACGCGCGCCGCGCCGCGGTCGAGACCGTACCAGCGCGCGTCCATGGAGCGGAGCCGCTCGGCGAGCTCGCGACAGCCCACGTCGTCGGCATTCAGCACCACCGGACCGCGGGCGAGCTCGGCGAGCCGCGCCTTCACCGCCCGGTACGCCTCCACGGTCCCATGACGATCGAGGTGGTCGGCGGTCACGTTGGTGTAGACCGACACGTCCGCCCCGCGGTCGATGGTCGGCAGCTGCAGCTCGGACAGCTCGAGCACCGCCCAATCGCCGGGCCCAAGCTCGTCGACGCGCTCGATCAGCGGCGTCCCGATGTTGCCGCCGACGGCATGCGGCACGCCGGCCGCGGCAAGGATCTGCCCGAGGAGCGCGGTGGTGGTGGTCTTGCCCTTGGTGCCGGTCACGGCAACGATCCGCGCCGCCGTGAGGCGGAGGAAGAGCGCGACCTCGCTCACCACGTCGGCGCCGCGCGCCTCGGCGCGCGCCAGCGCCGACCGCAGCCACGGTTCGGTGGTCGGGAAGCGCGACGATATGGAGGGGCTGGTGACCACGATGTCGGCGGCGTCCAGGAGTGCGCCGACCCGCGCCGGATCGACCCCGAGCTCGAGCGCTACCGGGCGTGCGCCGAGCTCCCCCAGCTCGAGCTCGCCCGCCGGGCGGCGGTCGTACGCGGTCACCTCGGCGCCGGCGTCGGAGAGGAACCGCGTGGCGGCGAGTCCCGAGCGCGCCAGACCCAGCACGAGCGCGCGCCTTCCGGGAATGGCGGCCCGCGTGCGCGGCGGGGTGGCGGGGGCGGCCGGCATCGGTCTCACTGCAGCCCGTGCACGCTTGCCAGGAAGAAGCTGAAGCCGAGCAGGCCCGCCAGCGCCGAGACGATCCAGAAGCGGACCGTGATCTTCTCCTCCGCCCAGCCGATCAGCTCGAGGTGGTGCTGCAGCGGTGCCATGCGGAAGATGCGGCGGCCGCGGAGCTTGAACGACGCCACCTGCAGGATGACGCTCAGCGTGACCGCCACGAACACGATGCCGATCACCGCCAGCAGCGGCAGCTGGGTGGTGATGGTGGCCACCACGGCCAGCGTTGCCCCGAAGGAGAGCGCGCCGCTGTCGCCCATGAAGATCTGCGCGGGGTGCACGTTGAACCACAGGAACCCCATCAGCCCGCCGATCAGCAGCGCACAGAAGATGGCGAGGTTCGGCTGGCTCTGCTTGAGCCCCGGAACCTCGACCAGCGCGATCAGCAGGTACGCCACGAAGCTGAAGATGAGGACGCCGCCGGCAAGCCCGTCCAGCCCATCGGTCAGGTTCACCGCGTTGCTGGCGCCGACGATGATGAACGCCACGAAGAGGACGAACAGCACCGGGCCGACGGTGACGTCACCCAGGCCGGGCACGTTCAGCGCGTCCAGGTGGAAGTGGCGCTGCAGGTAGAACGCGGCCAGCAGGCCGACCACCGTCTGCCACACCAGCTTGTAGCGGCCGCGCATCCCGATCCCGGTTCGCACGTTCACGAAGTCATCGATCGCGCCCAGGATGCCGACGCCCACCAGCGCCAGCATGGGCGTCAGCGTGAAGACGTCCTCGATGCGCATCGCCATGGCGAGGAACATCACCACCACCACCAGCAGCATGCCCCCCATGGTTGGCGTCCCGGCCTTGCTCTGATGGCCCTCCGGCCCCTCCAGCCGGATCTGCTTGCCGAAGCCCAGCCGCTGCAGCAGGCCGATGTAGACCGGTGCCAGCAGGACGACGCCAGCGAAGGCGAGGAGGAGGGCCAGCACGATGTTCAGCACGCGAGCTGCTCCACCAGGCGGTCGAGCTCGATCCCGCGCGACGCCTTGAGCAGCACGATGTCGCCCGGGCCGGGCGCCAGAAGCGCGTCGAGCACCGGCGCCGCATCCGCTGCGGATGCCGCCGTCGCCACGCGACTCAGACCGGCGTCGCGCGCCGCATCGGCGATCCAGCGGCCACGCGGACCGACGGCGAGCAGGCCATCGACCCTGCGCGCGGCCGCCACGCCCACCTCGCGATGCAGCCGCTCCTCGTCGGGTCCGAGCTCGAGCATGTCGCCCAGCACCGCGTACCGGGACCGACCGGCGCGGATCGGCGTCTCGGCCAGGAAGTCGAGCGCGGCGGCGACCGAGACCGGCGAGGCGTTGTAGGTGTCGTCGATCAGCGTCGCGCCGCTCGCTCCCTCCACGACCGCCATGCGGTGCGGCGCGCGGCTGCCCTCCTCGAGCGCGGCCGCGACGTCGGCCAGCGAGAGGTCGAAATGGTGCGCCACCGCCGCCGCGGCGAGCGCATGGGGCACGAGATGGCGGCCGGGCGTCCCGCTCCGAACGTGACGTGTCCCCCACGGGGCCGTGATCGTGAACGCGGTGCCGCGCAGGCCGAGCGACTCGACCTCCGTGGCGCGCACGTCGGCGGACGGTCGCAGGCCGAAGGTCGCGACGGCGGCGCGCGTCACACTCGACATCGCGGCCACGCGGTCGTCGTCCGCGTTGAGCACCGCCAGGCCGTCGAGCGGCAGGGCAGCCGGGAGCTCCGACTTGGCGCGCGCGATCGCCTCGATGCTCCCCGCTCGCTCGAGGTGCGTGGGGTGCACGGCCAGCACCACGCCCACCTCGGGCTTCGCGATCTCGGCCAGGCGCGCGATCTCACCCTCCGTGTACATGCTCATCTCGAGGACGGCGATGCGGTGCTCGGGCTCGAGCCGCAGCAGCGTCATGGGCAACCCTGTCTCGCTGTTCAGGTTGCCCTCGTTGCGCAGGACCGGAAACCCGCGCGACAGGACGTCGGCGGTGATCTCCTTGGCGATGGTCTTGCCGGTCGAGCCGGTGATGCCCACCACGCGAACGCTCGACGCGTCGCGCCACCACGCGGCGAGCTGCTGCAGCGCGAAGAGGCTGTCGGGCACCTGCACCACTGCCGGGTCCCCGGTGACGGTGACCGGACGCTCGACGAGGGCGGCGACCGCGCCCGCCCGGATCGCCTGCGCGACGTAGCGATGCCCGTCCACTCGCTCGCCGCGCAGCGCGACGAAGCAGCAGCCGGGGCTGACATTGCGAGAGTCGACGGCGGCGCCGCTGAAGGAGGTGATGGTCGTCGGCCCGGCGAGCCGGCCGCCGGTGACGGACAGCAGGTCTTCGAGGCGGATCGACGGAGGCACGCGACTTCCCGTGGTGGTTGGGCCCGAGTCTAGCAGCCTCACCGGGCTGCGACCGGTGTCACCGGACGGTCCGGCGGGATGGCCAGGTAGTCGAGCATCTGGGGCGCCAGGCGGTGGAAGACCTGGTCGGGCCGCTCCGCCATCTTGTAGCGGCCCCAGGTCGCCGGACGGTGCATCAGGATCAGCGTGGCCAGCTGCGGGTCGCTGGCGGGCATGATGCCGACGAAGCTGGAGTCGATCCAGCCTGAGATGTACTCCATGCGGGTGATCTTCTTGTACTTCGGCTTCCCGGTGGCATCCACGCCGTCTCGCACCGTGGCGCTGACCGGCCCGGCGACCTCGGCCGTGCCGGTCTTGCCCGCGATCGAGTAGCCCGGCACCTGGGCCAGGTTGGCGATGCCGTCGTCCACGGCCGAGAGGAGCAGTCCGAGCACGGTGTGCGCCGTCTCTGCCCGCATCACCCGCTGACCGGGCCCCGGCTCGGCGGCGTGGAAGGTGCCGGCCGCATCGGTCCATCCGGCGATGACGTGGGGCGTCACCAGCGTCCCCCCGTTCGCGATGGCGGCGTAGCCGGTGAGGAGCTGGACCGCAGTGACGGAGATGCCCTGGCCGAACGAGTTCTGCGCGGTGGTGAGCTCCTTCGACGCCCGGGCCGGATCCCAGACGACGCCGCTCTGCTCGCCGGCGATCTCGATTCCCGTCGGCGACCCGAAGCCGAAGCGCCGGAACGCCTCGTACAGCTTCTCGCCCCCCAGCGTCAGCCCGATCCTGGCCGCACCCACGTTGTTCGAGAGCTGCAGCACCTGGCCCGCCGTGATCTTGCCGTGCCCGCTCGGGAAGTCGTAGCGGTCCGCGTTCTGGATCCGCACGCCGCCGACGCGCAGGTTGTTGTTGTCCAGGAAGGTATCCGTGGTCGTGATGGCGCCCGCGTCCAGCGCGGCTGCGACGGTGAACGCCTTCATGACCGATCCGGGCTCGTACTGGCGGCTCACGGCCGGATCGGTGAAGAGCGCCGCATCGGACCTCGCGTAGTCGTTGGCATTGAAGCTTGGGAAGCTCGCCATGGCCTTGATCGCGCCGGTGCGGACGTCCATGACCAGGGCGGTGACTCCCTGCGCGTGGTTCTTGCGGTAGGTGTCCCACATCGTCGTCTCGAGCAGGTGCTGCAGGCCCGCGTCGATGGTCAGGGTCACGTCGGCGCCGTTCACCGGGGCACGCAGCTCGGCGACCGAATCGGCGATCCGCCGGCCGCTCACGTCTTCTTCGGCAGCGACCGCGCCCGGCTGGCCAGCGAGCGTGGCGTTCTCGGCGCCCTCGATCCCGTACTGGCCGACGCCGTCTACGTTGACGAAGCCGAGCACCTGGGCCGCGATGGTGCTGCCCGGCGCCGCGCCCGCGACAGGGTAGACGCGCTTTGTCTCGGGGATCATGCCGACGCCCGACAGCGACAGGGCGCGGACCCGTCCCGCCACGCGCGGCTCGATGCGCCGCTTGAGCCAGACCCACTGCATCGCGCGGTTCGACAGCTGCTCGATCAGCGTGCTCGTGTCCAACCCGAGCACGGGTGCCAGCAGCTCGGCGGCGCGTCTCGGGTCGCGGATCGACGGCGGCGTCGCGAAGACCGACTGCAGATCGACCGATGTGGCGAGCAGCACGCCATTGCGGTCGCGGATCTCACCGCGCTCGGCAGGGATGTCCTGGTTCTGGGCAAGCTGCGCGAGCGCCATGACCGACAGACGGTGCTGCTCGACGACCTGCCACCACATCAGCCGTCCGCCGATGACGGCGCCGAGCGCGATGGCGATTGCGAGCAGGAACGCGGCGCGGGCACGGCTGTCGGTCCTGGCGAGCATGGGGCGATCTCCGGAAAGGGTCGGTCAATCGGCGGGTGGATGGCTCGCGCCCGGCGCGAACCGAACGGCGTCCTGTGGCAGCACGGTCAGGTGCAGGGCCGCGCGCGCGCGACCCTCGATGCGCGCCGGCGAGCGGGCCGCGCCGATCTGCAGCACCAGCTGCTGCTGCTCGCGCGTGAGCAGCTCGACCTGCGACTGCAGTGCATCGATCTGGTAGCCGGTCGCCGCCACGTGCGACGACTGGGACAGGTAGAACAGCGCCAGTCCGACGGCGACCGCCATGGCGATCAGCACGCCGGAGATGCGCACCTCGGCGCGACGGGCGACGCTCTGCCCCGCCCGCGGCCGCTGGCGCGGCAGCGCACGACGACGCGGCCGCGGACGACGACCGAAGACCCAGAGCCCTGTGGCGGGGCGCGCGCCGACGATGGCCATGCCTCAGGCCGCGCTGGCGCGCTCGCCGATGCGGAACGACGACCACGAGGTCGGCGACTCGAAGTCGAGGTTCTCCTCGATCTCGATGGCCGCGACACCGTCGCCGAGCCAGTACTGCTCCTCGCTGACCGCCGCGGTGCGGCGCTCGCGAAGCTCTCGCTGCCGAGCGCTGTACATGCGCCGGCGGCTCGCCTGGTGGCGGGAACGTCCTCTGCTCATGAGATCCTGGCTTCCTCCTGGTGATTGGGGATGAGCTTCTCCGCGACGCGAAGGCGTGCGCTGCGCGCGCGGCGGTTGCGGCCGATCTCCTCCGCGGACGCGGTGATCCCGCGACGGACGACGACCCGCAGCTGCGCGCGGTGGCCGCAGGTGCAGACGGGTGGCAATGGCTCCTCGACGCAGTCGCGGCTCTCGCGAGCCATGAATCGCTTGACGATGCGGTCCTCCAGCGAGTGGTAGCTGATCACCGCCATGCGGCCGCCCGGTCGCAGCGCGGCGAGGCCGCCCGCGAGGCCGGCGCCGAGCACCTCGAGCTCGCGGTTGACCGCGATCCGCAGCGCCTGGAAGGTCCGCGTGGCCGGGTGGATGCGGCCCGCATCGGCACGTCCGGGCCGATGCGGTGCGGCGGCGGCGACGACGCCGGCGAGGTCGATGGCCGTCACGAGCCGCCCTTCCGCACGCGCCGCCAGGATCGCCTTCGCGATGCGGCCTGCACGGCGCTCCTCACCAAACGTGGCGAGGATGCCGGCGAGCTCTCGTTCCGACGAACGGTCGATGAGCTCGAGGGCTGAGAGTCCGGTGGCTTCATCGAATCTCATGTCCGGGGGCGCGGCGCTCGCGAACGAGAAGCCGCGCCCGCGGTCGGCGAGCTGATAGCTCGACAGGCCCAGGTCGAAAAGGCAGCCGTCGAGCGGGACGAATCCGCGCTCGATCGCGACGTCGAGCAGCGACGCGAAGTTGGCCTGGACCAGCACCACCCGCTGGCCGAACCGAGCGAGTGTCCGATGTGCCTCCGCAATGGCCGCCTGGTCGGCATCGAGGCCGAGCAGGCGACCATCGGGAGACGTGGCCTCCAGGAGCCGCTCGGCGTGCCCACCGCCTCCGACCGTGCAATCCGCAATGGAGCTGCCGGGTCCAGGCGCCAGCGAGGCGATGACCTCGTCGACGAGGACCGGCAGGTGCCCTTCTCCCATGCGCGGCTGCACCTCTGTGGTCGGATGACGGGCCGATCGGCCCGGAGACGCATGAATGGCGAGGTCGAGACGTGCGTCATGGCGTCTGACCCGCTAGATGCCGAGGTCGGCGAGGTGTTCGGCGAGCGCCTCCGGCTCGTCCTCGATTCGGGACCGATACGGCTGCCACGCCGCGGCGGACCAGATCTCGAGGCGATCCAGCGCGCCGACGATCACGACCTCCCCGCCGGAGATCCCCGCGTACTCCCGCAGGTAGCCCGGCACCAGGACCCTCCCCTGCCGATCGAGCTCCACGTCCACCGCGCCCGAGGACATGAATCGCGCGAACTGCCGCGCGGTCGCATTCGTCACCGGCAGCTGCTTCAGCTTGGCGGCGAGCTCCTCCCAGGCGTCGGAGGGAAAGATCGCCAGGCAGCCATCGAGCCAGCGCGCGAGGGTCGCGCCTTCCGCGAGCCGCGGCCGAAACCGCGCCGGGATCGCGACGCGGCCGCGATCGTCCAGCGCGTGCCGGAACTCGCCCGTAAGGAAGGGAGTGCGCTCCATCGGCCGGCTGCTTTCCCATCTTTCCCCATTGAGCCCCACTTCGGGCCATCGGCCGCCATTCTACAGGGCAACGACCGCCCGTCAAGGCCTTTTTGGGGCATCCGACACCGACGCAGACGGCGAGCGTTGCGGCAGCCGACGGTTGGATGAACGGCCCGTCTCAGGGGAGCGCCGCGCGAGGGCGCGGCTCAGCGCTCAGAGCTGGTCGTCGGGGAGATACTCCACGCGCCGCTCGCCGGCGGGGCTGAGGTACACCTTGCGGATGCGAAACGGGCCGGAGCGGTTCGCGACGAACGAGAAGCCGGCATAGTCCCCCGCCTCGTACAGCCACGAACGGACCGGCGAGTCGACCAGGCTGACGATGCCGAACGAGTAATTGTCAAAGCTCGCCGGCCGGCGACCGACGACGTTGCCCGCGGCATCGAGCCGGTAGATGGTGTAGTCGCCGGGCGCCACCTGCACCTCGTAATGGTCGAACACGTCCCCGGCGGTCGGGGTCGGCTCGGGGGTCGGCGTGGGCACCGACGATCCCGTGGCGGTGCTGGTGGGCGCGATCGATGGCGTGGCGGACGCTGTCTCGCTCGGCGTGGCGATCGGCTGCTGCGTCGGCGACCCGACGGCGACCCCGTTGCCGCCTCGCGTCAGCAGGAAGGCGGCGGCACCCCCGCCGAGCACGAGGAGCAGGGCCAGGGCGGCCGCCACGAGCGCGCCGCGGCGTCGCGGCGGCGGCGCCTCGACGGGGGCCGGCTGCATGGGCATCGGCTGTGGGTGGCGCAACGCCTCGAGCTCCTCGGTCGGGATGACGAGGATGCCGCGAAGGTAGCGCGGGCAGTTGCCGTAGCCTCGCTGCAGGCAGACGCGCGTCTGCTGCTCGAACGAGAGTGGCGCCGGATCACCGAAGGCGTAGCAGCGGTGCTCGTCCGTGGCGCCCGGTTCGAAGCCGACCCGATCCTCGGCGAGGCCGAGGAACGGGCACACCGTTTCGGGCCGCTGCGCGAGCTTCTCGAACAGCGCTCGGCGCTCGGCATCGCGAGCCGCCTCGGCCGCGGCTTCCTCACGCTGCTTCTGCTTTCGAAACAAGGCGATCCTCGCTGGGCTCCTCCCCGCCGGACGCGTGGACCGAGCGCGCAGAGTCTAGCGTGGGCCCCGGCTCGTGGCGACCGGGCGCGATGGCCCGCATCGGTCGGTACCAAAGGGTCATTGAGGTACCGGTCGACCATTCCGTAGCGTGGCCGAGTGCGGCCGGGGGGTTGCGTCCGGGCAGGAGATCAGTGGCCCTCTTCGACTCGCGCGAACAGGTGACCGTCCCCCGCAGGGGGCACATCCGCCGCTGCCGCGTGCGCCACGTCTCGATCGTTCCGGATGGCCGCGCGTCGAGGACGCAGGTCACCTGCCTTCTGGGCGGCATCGACCACGCCTACCCGCTCGGGACCATGGACGAGGCACGGTCGATCTGCAACGCCTGCACCGCGCGCACCATCTGGCGCCAGGACGAGGACTGAGGTCCCTGGAGAACGGCCTGTAAGCCGAGTTCTGTCCCGAGGCCGATTCGCATCGGCCCCATGGACGGCCATCCATCTGTGCGACCTACCCGAGGGCTGAGCGAGCAGCCTGCTGCGACGCGAACGCCGCCTTGCGCCCTCCTATTCGGTCTTGCTCCGGCTCGAGCTTGCCTCGTTTCACTCCCGCTCGCGCGGGCATCGTCACTGTGGCGCTGGTCCTCACCTCGCGGTGGACGGGCGTTACCCGCGAACCTGCTCTGTGGAGCTCGGACTTTCCTCGGACGCGGCCTTTCGACCGATGCGTCCGCGGCCGTCCGGCCGTCTCCAGGGACGGTCAGTGTAGCGTCTCGAACGCGTGTTCGGAATGGAGGGGCGTGACGGCCCGTGCCGGTCAGCTGGCGTAGCGGCGGGGGTCGTCGATGGCGACGTTCGAGAGCCGATCGGCGTCCTTGTTCAGCTCGCGCGGCACGTGCCCGACGCTGTAGCCGGTCAGCCGCCCGAGCATCGACATCACCCTGGCGTGGATCGGCTTGAGGTCCGGATGCTTGACGCGGTAGCGACCGATGAGCTGGCGCGCCACCAGCTCCGAGTCCATGCGCAGGTCGACGTGGGTCGCACCGAGGCGCAGCGCCTCCGCGAGCGCTTCCTCGACGGCCGTCCACTCCGCGTAGTTGTTGGTCCGAACGCCAAGGAAGGTCGCGATCTCGGCGAGCGTCCGGCCGGTGGTCGCATCTCGCAGGATCGCGCCGGCACCCGCCGGCCCCGGGTTGCCGCGTGCGGCGCCGTCCGTGTAAATCAGGAGGCGTCGTGCCGACGAAGGCGCGGGCGGCGGAGCGTCAGGCACGCCGCCGCTCGATCTCCTGGGTGACCTCCTTGATGGCTCGCGTCACGTTGATCCCGCGCGGACAGGCCTCGACGCAGTTGAAGACGGTGCGGCAGCGCCATACGCCGTTGGCGTCGGCCATGATCTCGAGCCGTTCCTCCTGGGCCCGATCGCGGCTGTCGAAGATGAACCGATGCGCATTCACGATCGCCGCCGGGCCGACGTAGTCGGGGTTGGTCCAGAACGGCGGGCACGAGGTGGTGCAGGCGCCGCACAGGATGCACTTGGTGGTGTCGTCGTAGCGCTCCCGCTCCTCCTGCGACTGCCGTCGCTCCCGGCCGTCGTCGGGCACCTCGTCGTTGACCAGGAACGGCATCACGCCGCGGTACTTGTCGAAGAAGCCGTCCATGTCGACCAGCAGATCCTTGACCAGCGGTACGGCCCGCATCGCCTCGACCGTGATGCTGGTGCCGGTGTCCTTGACGAGCGTCTCGCACGCCAGGCGGTTGCGTCCGTTGATGATCATCGCGTCGGAGCCGCACACGCCATGCGCGCACGAACGACGGAAGGTGAGCGTCCCGTCCTGGTACCACTTCACCTGGTGCAGCAGGTCCAGCACGCGGTCGGTCGGCTCCGCCTCGACCTGGTACGTCTCCCAGTGAGGCTCGTCGTCGAGCTCGGGATTGAAGCGGCGGATCCGTAGCTGGACGTCCATCGGCGAAGCCTAGTACGTCCGCGGCTTGGGTTCGAAGCGCGTGATCTTCACCGGCCGATACGCGAGCCGCGGCTGTTCGCCGGGTGCGGCGCGGAAGGCGAACGAGTGCTTCAGCCAGTCCACGTCGTCGCGCTCGGGGAAGTCCTCGCGCGCGTGCGCACCGCGACTCTCGTGGCGGGCCAGCGCCGAGGCCACGCTGGCCTCCGCGCACTCGAGCAGGTAGCGCAGCTCGAGTGCCTCGCCGAGGTCGGTGTTGTAGCGGCATCCCTTGTCCTCGACCAGCAGCCGGCGCCCTCGCTCCTTCAGCCCCGCCACGGCGTCCCGGCATTCGGTCAGCAGGCGCTCCGAGCGGTAGACGCCGCACTTCTCGAACATCACGTCCTGCAGCTCGGCGCGGATGACCGCGGCTCGCTCCCCGTCCCGACTGGCGAGCAGCTCGCCGACCTCGGCGCGGGCAGCCGCCTCGGCGCCCGGATCGCGACGCGGCGCCGGCGCGGAGGCGAGGTACTCGGACATGCTGATCCCCGCGCGACGCCCGAAGACGAGGATGTCGAGCAGCGAGTTGGTGCCGAGCCGGTTGGCGCCATGAACGCTGACGCACGCGCACTCCCCCGCCGCGTAGAGGCCGGGCACCACCGTCCCGCGCTCGTCGGCAACCACGCGCGCGTCGACGTCGGTCGGTATGCCGCCCATGGCGTAGTGGGCCGTGGGCTGGATGGGGATGAGGTCGGTCAACGGTTCGAGGCCGAAGTAGGTGCGCACGAACCCGGTCACGTCCGGCAGCTTCTGGTCCAGGATCTCGCGCCCCAGATGGCGGACGTCCAGGTGCACGTAGTCCTTGCCATCGATCCCGCGTCCGGCGGCGACCTCCTGGTAGATGCTGCGGCTGACCACGTCACGCGAGGCGAGGTCCTTCATCGTCGGGGCGTAGCGCTCCATGAACCGCTCGCCCTGGCCGTTGAGCAGGAAGCCGCCCTCGCCACGGACCGCCTCGGAGAGCAGGAAGCCCAGCCTGTACATCCCGGTGGGATGGAACTGGTACATCTCCATGTCCTCGAGCGGTATCCCGCGCCGATACGCGATCGCGACGCCGTCTCCCGTCAGGGTGTGCGCGTTCGAGGTCACCTTGAACATCTTCCCGAACCCGCCGGTGGCGAACAGGACCGCCTTCGCCGTGAAGCTGTGGATCTCGGTCGTGGCGAGCTCCAGCGCGATCACGCCGGCGACCGGCCCGGCCGGGCCGTCGGGCAGATGCAGGTCGAGGACCGCGAACTCGTCGTAGAAGCTGACCTCGTGCTTGATGCACTGCTGATAGAGCGTCTGCAGGATGGCGTGGCCCGTCCGATCCGCCGCGAAGCAGGCGCGACGCACCGGCGCCTCCCCGTAGTCGCGTGTATGCCCGCCGAAGCGCCGCTGGTCGATGAGTCCCTCGGGCGTTCGGTTGAACGGCAGCCCCAGGTGCTCGAGGTTGATCACGGTGTCGATCGCGTCGTGGCACATCACCTCGGCGGCGTCCTGGTCGACCAGGTAGTCCCCGCCCTTGATCGTGTCGAACCAGTGCCACTCCCAGTGGTCCTCCTCGGTGTTACCGAGCGCGGCGCACACGCCTCCCTGCGCCGCGCCGGTATGCGAACGGGAGGGATAGAGCTTGGAGAGGACCGCGACGCGGGCATCCGGGCCGAGGCTCTTCTTGAGCTCCAGCGCGGCGTACAGCCCGGCCCCGCCGGCGCCGACCACGACTGCGTCCAGCTCGTGCGTGCGCAGGTACGCGGACGGGACGGTCGAGATCACGAGAACGGCCCCACGCTCGGCGCCCCGACCGGATTGAAGGCGATGATGACGATCATGCCGGCGATGAGCCAGATCACGGTGACGACTCCGAGGAGGACCACCAGCCCGGTCCGCACCGTCCGCTGGCGCACGTAGTCGCCGATGATGATGCGGGTGCCGTTGACGCCGTGGACCAGCGCGAGCAGCAGCAGCACCAGGTCGTAGATGCGCCAGAACGGCGATCCCCAGCGGCTGCTGACGAACGCGAAGTCGACCTCGTGGCCCGAGAGCTCGACGAGGACGTGCATGATCAGCATGTGGCCGAGCGCCAGGATCACCAGCGCAAGGCCGGAGAGGCGCATGAAGTACCACCACAGTCGCTCACGGCCGGGCCGCGCAGGTCTTGGCCGCGAGGCGCGCGACGGGTTGCGTCGCCGCTCGTGCTCGGTGTCCGCGGTCGTCCAGATGGTGCGCCCGACCGCCATCAGCCGTGCCCCCACGGTGCGTAGGGCGTGATCATGATCACCCCGAGCGGGATCATCGCCACCACCGTCGCCGTGACCACGGCGTACGTCAGCGGACGGTAGTAGGCGGTGGTCGACGGCCAGAAGTCCATCACGATGACGCGCAGGCCGTTGAGCGAGTGGTACACCAGCGCGGCCATCAGCAGGATCTCGCCGAGCCGGGCGGGCAGGTTGCGGTAGAAGGTCTGGGTGAAGTTGTAGACGTCCGGCCCCAGGGCGACCGTGGCGGTCTCGACGACGTGGAGGAAGAGGAACAGCACCACCCCGACGCCGCTGGCTCGGTGACCGAAATAGGCCAGCTGCGCCCACGAGACCCGGTACCCGAAGACCTTGAGCACGCTGCTCCACTTCTCCTTCGATCGATGGACACGGACCCGCCATGGGAGTGGCGGCGAGGGCGGTTCGATTCTACCGCTCTCAGCTCGTGGCACGGACGAGGTCGGCGACCGCCGCACCGAACTCTCGCGTGCCCGCCGTTCCACCCAGGTCGTAGGTGACCGTCTCGCCCCTCGCCACGATGGAGCGCACCGCCGACTCGACGGCATCGGCCGCGCCGGTCTCGCCGAGGTGACGCAGCATCAGCGCGCCGGAGAGGATCAGCGCGGTCGGGTTGGCCTTGTTCTGCCCGGCGTACTTGGGGGCCGATCCATGGACCGGCTCGAACACCGCGGCGCGTTCCCCGATGTTCGCACCGGGCGCCACGCCGAGCCCGCCGACGAGGCCGGCCGCGAGGTCGCTGATGATGTCGCCGTACAGGTTGGGAAGCACCAGCACGTCGTACAGCTCGGGCTTCTGCACCAGCTGCATGCACATGTTGTCGACGATGCGGTCGTCGAAGGCGATCCGTCCCTCGTACTCCGCCGCGACCTGGGCACAGCTCTCGAGGAAGAGGCCGTCGGACAGCTTCATGATGTTCGCCTTGTGCACCGCGGTGACGCGGTGGCGGCCGTTGCGCAGCGCGTACTCGAACGCGTAGCGGGCGATCCGCTGCGACGCGGCGCGGGTGATGATCTTGATGCTCTCGGCGGCATCCGGGCCGACGCGATGCTCGATGCCGGCGTACAGGTCCTCGGTGTTCTCGCGCACGATGATGAGGTCCACCCCCAGCGAACCGCGTGCGAACGCCCTCCATCGAGCGCGCCGGGCGGACGTTGGCGTACAGCTCCAGCGCCTGCCGGAGTCCGACGTTCACGCTGCGAAAGCCGCTGCCGACCGGCGTGGTGATGGGGCCCTTGATGGCGATGCCGTTGCGGCGGATCGAGTCGATGACCCGCTCCGGAAGCGGCGTCCCCTCGCTGGCGATCGTCGCCTCGCCCGCCTGCTGCACGTCCCACTCGAACGGAATCCCGGTCGCCTCGAGCACGCCGCGCGCGGCATCGGCCAGCTCCGGCCCGATCCCGTCGCCGGGGATCAGCGTGACGGTATAGCTCACGCGTTCCTCACTGCTGTGACGCCGATCAACGCGCCGGCGCTGCGGGCGCAAGTGTAGCCACGCCGGAGCTTCCCGCCGTGGGCGCGGGTACAATCGGTCCGTCCCGAGCCGCCGCCGAACGATCTGCGCGCGCGCCCAGCGGGGCGCGCCGCAAAGACGGGAGAGACGCTTGAAGCTGCAGGAGTACCGAAGCAAGGAGATCCTCGCCGCGCACGGCGTGCCCCTCCTCGCCGGCGAGGTCGCGACCACGCCCGAGGACGCGCGGGCGGCCGCGGAGCGCATCGGCGGCCAGGTGGTCGTCAAGGCGCAGGTGCTCGTGGGGGGGCGTGGCAAGGCCGGCGGGGTGAAGCTGGCCGACGGTCCGGACGAGGCAGAGGAGCGCGCGCGAGAGATCCTGGGGCTCGACATCAAGGGCATCACCGTGCGCACCGTGCTGGTCGCGCCGGCCGCCGACATCGCCAGGGAGTACTACCTCGGCCTCATCCTGGATCGGGCCGCGAAGGCGATCACCGTCATCGCCTCGGCGGAGGGAGGGGTCGAGATCGAGGAGACGGCCAGGACGAAGCCCGAGGCGATCCTGCGCCTCCCGCTGCACCCCCTGCTCGGCCTGCAGCCGCACGACACGAGCCGCGTCTTCTTCTTCCTGGGGCTGCCCGCCGAGCTGCGAAAGGCCTTCGGCTCGGTGATGCAGGGCCTGTACGCGTCCTTCGTCGACTCCGACGCGGACCTGGCCGAGATCAACCCGCTGGCGATCACCACTGACGGGGCGTTGCTGGCGCTGGACGCCAAGATCGTGCTCGACGACTCCGCGCTGTATCGCCACCCGGAGCTCGAGCAGATGCGCGACCTGAACGAGGAGGACCCCGCCGAGACCGAGGCTCGGGCGGCGGGGATCAGCTTCGTGAAGCTCGACGGCAACATCGGCTGCATGGTCAACGGCGCGGGGCTGGCGATGACGACCATGGACCTGGTCAAGCTCGCCGGAGGCGAGCCGGCGAACTTCCTGGACATCGGCGGCGGCGCGAAGGCGGACCGGGTGGCGGCGGCGTTCCGGATCATCCTCTCCGACCCGAACGTGGACGCGGTGCTGGTCAACATCTTCGGCGGCATCACGCGCGGAGACGAGGTGGCGAGGGGGATCGTGGACGCGCGCCGGGGCCTGGAGCGCGAAGTGCCGATGGTCGTGCGCATCGTCGGCACGAACGAGGAGGAGGCGCGGCCGATCCTGGCGGAGGCGAACCTCATCACCGCCGATTCGCTCGACGACGCGGCGGCCAAGGCGGTCGCGGCAGCGAGGGGCGCGGCCGCATGAGCATCCTCGTCAACGCCGACACGCGACTCGTGGTGCAGGGCATCACCGGCCGGGAGGGCGCCTTCCACTCGGAGGCGATGCTCGACTACGGCACCAGCATCGTCGCGGGCGTCACGCCCGGCAAGGGTGGGCAGTCGGCGCTCGACGGCCGCGTGCCGATCTTCGACACCGTCCACGACGCGGTCGCCCAGACGGGCGCGAACGCCTCGTGCATCTTCGTCCCTGCCCCGTTCGCTCCGGACGCCATGCTCGAGGCGGCCGACGCGGGCGTTCCGCTGGTGCTGTGCATCACCGAGGGCATCCCCGCCCTCGACATGCTGAAGGTCTACTGGGTGCTGCGCGAGAAGGGCGTGCGGCTGATCGGCCCGAACTGTCCCGGCGCGACGTCGCCCGGCCAGGCGAAGGTGGGGATCATCCCCGGCAACATCCATCGCGAGGGCAGCGTGGGACTCGTGTCGCGGTCGGGAACGCTCACCTACGAGGTGGTGCAGGCCATGACCGATGCGGGCATCGGTCAGTCCACCTGCGTCGGCATAGGCGGTGACCCGATCGTCGGCAGCACCTTCATCGACATCCTGGCCATGTTCAACGAGGACCCCGACACGGATGCGATCGTGATGATCGGAGAGATCGGCGGCGACGAGGAGGAGAAGGCGGCGGCCTACGTGGCGCGCGAGGTGCGCAAGCCGATGGCCGCCTTCATCGCCGGCCGCACCGCTCCGCCCGGCCGTCGGATGGGGCACGCCGGCGCGATCATCTCCGGCGGCGCGGGCACGGCCGAGTCGAAGCGCCGGGCGCTGGAGGATGCCGGCGTGGCGGTCGCCGACTCGCCGTCGCACATCCCTGCTCTGCTGCGCGGCGCGGGCGCTTCCTGACGTCGGCGTCGGCGGCCACGGGCACGCCGCACCGCCGGCCCACGGGTCACGGGTCAGCCGGGCCGCGACGTCTCCGGCTCGAGGAGCTCCCACAGCACGCCGCTGAGGGTGCTCGGGTGGACGAACGCGACGCGGCCATCGGCGCCCGCTCGCGGCTCCTCGTCGAGCAGCCGCGCTTCCTGCGCCGCGAGCCGATCAAGGTCGGCCGGCAGGTCGTCGCTTCGCAGGCAGACGTGGTGCAGCCCCTCGCCGCGCGCCGCGAGGTAGCGCGCCACTCCGCTCTCGTCGTCCAGCGGCTCGATCAGCTCGATCCTGGCCGCGGGCGCGGGCCCGGTGGGCAGCAGACAGATGCGGACGCGCTGCCCATCGATGATCCTGGGAGCGTCGATCGGGCGCATCCCGAACAGGCGCGCGTAGCCGGGCAGCGACGCGTCGATCGAACGGACCACCACGGCGACGTGGTCGATGGCACCGATGCTCACGGTCGGTACTCGCCCCACGCGGCCCGCAGGACGTCGCTGATCTCGCCGAGCGTGACCGCCGCCTCCACGCAGGCCTTGATGCGGGGCAGGACGTTCTCCGTGCCGCGCGCGGCTGCGTCGAGCGACGCGATGGCGGCCGACGCGCCGCCGGGGTCTCGTGACTCGCGGACGGCACGCGTGCGCTCGATCTGGCGCCGCTCGGCGGCTTCGTCGATGCGCTGCGGCGCCGGCCGCAGCTCGTCTCCCTCCTCGACGAAGGCGTTGGCACCGACGATCACCCGCTCCCCTCCCTCGATGGCGCGCTGCACACGGTACGCGGCGTCACCGATCGCGTTCTGCTGGTAGCCGTCGGCGAGCGCCGCAAGCGTCCCGCCCCGGTCATCGATCTCGCGCAGCTCGGCCCAGACGCGTTCCTCGAGATCCCGCGTCAGCGCCTCGACGTAGTACGAACCGCCGAGCGGATCGGCCGTGGCCGCCACGCCCGACTCGAAAGCCAACACTTGTTGAGTTCTCAGCGCGAGTCGGGCGGTCGCGGGGGTCGGCAGTCCGAGGGCCTCGTCGAGCGCATTGGTGTGCAGCGACTGCGCGCCGCCCAGGACCGCGGCCAGGGCCTCGACGGTCGTCCTGACCACGTTCACCTCGGGCTGCTGGGCGGTGAGCGTCCAGCCGCCGGTCTGCACGTGGAAGCGCATCTGCATCGAGCGCGGCTCGCGGGCGCCGAAGCGCTCCTTGGCCAGCCGTGCCCAGACGCGTCGAGCCATGCGGAACTTGGCGACCTCCTCCAGCAGGTCGCTGTGGGCGGCGAAGAAGAACGAGAGGCGCGGCGCGAAGTCGTCGAAGTCCAGGCCGGCCGCCTGGGCCGCTTCGCAGTAGGCGATGGCGTCGGCAATCGTGAACGCCACCTCCTGCACGGCAGTCGCCCCGGCCTCGCGCATGTGATAGCCGCTGATGCTGATGGTGTTGAAGCTCGGCAGCTCGCTGCTGCAATAGGCGAAGGTGTCGGTCACCAGGCGCATCGAGGGCTCGGGCGGGAAGATGTAGGTCCCGCGCGCGATGTACTCCTTCAGGATGTCGTTCTGGACGGTGCCACGAAGCCGATGCGGATCGACGCCGCGCCGCCTGCCGAGCGCCTCGTACAGCGCGAGCAGGATCGCCGCCGTGGCGTTGATGGTCATGCTGCTGCTCACGGCGCCAAGGTCGATCCCGTCGAACAGGATCTCCATGTCCGCCAGCGTGTCGATCGGGACGCCGGTGCGGCCGACCTCTCCCGCCGCCAGCGGGTTGTCGCTGTCGTAGCCCATCTGGGTCGGCAGGTCGAAGGCGATGGAGAGGCCCGTCTGTCCCCGGTCGAGCAGGTAGCGGAAGCGCAGGTTGGTGTCCTCGGCGGACCCGAAGCCGGCGTACTGGCGCATCGTCCACAGCCGATCGCGATAGCCGCCGTGCCGCACGCCGCGGGTGTACGGAGGCTCACCCGGCTCGCCGAGGTCGCGCGCGGCCTCGAACCCCGCGAGGTCGGCCGGCCCGTACGAGGGCGCTATGGGAATGCCGCTCGGCGTCGTCCGGCTGGGTCGGGGATCGGTCATGCGCCTCGATTGTACCGGCGGGTTCGTGGCACACTGCGCAGCATGCCGATCGACGCGTTCTACCTGCTGCTGACGTTCCTCTTCGTCTCCGCTGTGGCGGGCGTCATCGCGTGGCTGCTCGTCTCGCCGAAGGCTAACTTCGGCTGGGTGCTCCCCGTCCTCGCCGCCTTCGTGGTCCTCTACCTGCTCGGGCACCAGCTCCGCTGGGGCGTCGGGCCTGTGGTCCACATGTTCGGCTTCCGGGTGACGCTGCTGTTCGACGCGGCGCTGGCGGTCCTCACGGCGCTCGTCGTGGCGGGCCTGGAGCGGCTCGTCCTCCGGCGCGCCTGACTACTCGAGGGCGATCAGCAGCGCCCCGGTGGCGACGGTGTCGCCGGCGCCGACCGAGAGCGTGGCCACCGTGCCGTCGCGCGGCGCATGCACCTCGTTCTGCATCTTCATCGCCTCGATGGTCAGCAACGGTTCCCCCGCGCTGACCTGAGCCCCCACCCGGACCGATACGGCCACCACCAGCCCCGGCAGCATGGCGCGGATCTCGATCGGTCCGCCATGCGCGGCGGCCGCGCGCTCCGCTTCGGCAAGCACGCGTTCACGCCACGACCGGACCGTCACCGGGATCCGGCGCCCGTGCAGCGTCACCACCCAATCGCTGCCCTCACCCTCGACCAACAGCAGCGATCGGCGCCCGTCGCGCATCATGCTCGCGATGCCGTGGGCGCGGTCGAGCCACTCGAGCTGCAGGCCGGCGGGCTCGGTCGGCTCGTCTGCGACCGTTGCCTGCAGGTCGTCGCTCATCGGTCGACCGCCTCGCGGCGCGCCGCCGAGGCCCAGGCCGACAGGCGGCCCCTCGTGGCGCCTCGGCCGGTCCGCGGGGAGCCCGCCGCGCGCGCGGCGAGCGCTGCGCCCGCCGCGACGGCGCGCTCCTCGTCGCTCAGGCCGGGACCGCTCCCCCACCGCTCCGGGATCAGTCCGGTGTCGTAGTCGCCGTCCACGAATGCTGGCTCGTCGACGAGCCAGCGGTGGAAGCCCAGATCGGTCTGCACACCGCCGATCAGGGTCTCGTCCAGGGCGCGCCGCAGCCGGTCGATGGCCGAGCTGCGGTCGCCGGCGTGCACCAGCAGCTTGGCGAGCAGCGGGTCGTAGGCCGGCGACAGGGCGGTGTCCGCGCCGACGCCGGCGTCCACCCGGACCCCCGGCCCGGCGGCCATGCGCCAGGCGGTCACGGTACCGGCAACCGGACGAAAGCCGTCGTACGGGTCCTCGGCGTACAGCCGGACCTCGATGGCGTGGCCATGCGAGGGCGGGTCGATCGCGGCGTCGGGCAGCCGCTCGCCGGCGGCGACCCGGATCTGGAGCGCGACCATGTCGAGCCCGGTGACGAGCTCCGTCACGCCGTGCTCCACCTGCAGGCGAGTGTTCATCTCCAGGAAGTAGTGGCGTCCCTGCCGGTCGAGCAGGAACTCGACCGTCGCGGCGTTCTCGAACCTCACCGCGCGGGCGACGCGGCGTGCGGAGTCGAACAGGCGGGCACGGATCTCCTCGTCCACGGCCGGCGACGGCGACTCCTCGACCAGCTTCTGATGCCGGCGCTGCACGCTGCAATCTCGCTCGCCGAGGCAACTGAGCGTCCCGTGCCGGTCGCCGAGCAGCTGCACCTCTACGTGCCGCGCCGGCGCCACCAGGCGCTCGACGTAGACGGTGCCGTCACCGAAGGCCGAGACCGCTTCGCGGCGCGCCAGCTCGACGGCCGCGGCCACGTCCTGCGGTCGGTCGACGCGGCGCATCCCGCGCCCGCCGCCGCCCGCCGCGGCCTTGAGCATGGCCGGAAAGCCGACCCTCGACAGGTCGGGAACCTCGCCCTCCGAGAGGGCGACCGAGAGGCCCGGAACGATCGGCACGCCGGCAGCGTCCGCCGCGCGACGGGCGGCGAGCTTGTCGCCCAGCGCCGCGATGGTCGCGGGCGGCGGGCCGATCCAGACCAGGCCCTCGCGCTCCACCGCCTCGGCGAAGGCGGCGTTCTCGCTCAGAAAGCCGTACCCCGGATGCACCGCCTCCGCGCCGCTGCGTCGCGCGGCATCGATCACGGCCGGGATGGAGAGGTAGGAGGCGGACGGCGACGACTCCCCGATCCACTCGGCCCGGTCGGCCAGCTGGACGTGCAGCGCGGCCGCGTCCGCATCGGAGTAGACGGCGACGGACTCGATGCCCAGCTCTCGACAGGCGCGGATGACGCGAATCGCGATCTCGCCTCGGTTGGCGACCAGCAGCCGGCGGAACGGCGCGCTCACGCGCGCGGCCCGCTGTCCGTGCGCAAAGACAGCGCCATCTCAGAGGGGAAGGTTGCCATGCTTCTTCGGCGGTACCGATTGGCGCTTTCCCTCGAGCATGGTCAGGCCCGATGCGATCTTGCGACGCGTCTCCGACGGAAGGATCACCTCGTCCACGTAGCCGCGCGCCGCGGCGACGTACGGGTTGGCGAACCGCTCCTCGTACTCGGCGACCAGGCGAGCCCTCTCGGCGGCGGGATCGTCTGCCTTCTCGATGCGGTCGCGAAAGACGATGTTCACCGCTCCCTCGACGCCCATCACGGCGATCTCGGCAGTCGGCCATGCGAAGTTCAGGTCGCCGCGGATGTGCTTGCTGCTCATGACGTCGTAGGCGCCGCCGTACGCCTTGCGAGTGATGACCGTCAGCTTCGGAACGGTCGCCTCCGAATACGCGTAGAGCAGCTTCGCGCCGTGGCGGATGATGCCGCGGTGCTCCTGGTCGACGCCCGGGAGGAAGCCCGGCACGTCGACCAGCGTGAGCAGTGGAATGTTGAAGCAGTCGCAGAACCGGACGAACCGCGCCGCCTTGTCCGACGCGTCGATGTCGAGCACGCCGGCGAGCACCTGCGGCTGCTGCGCGACGATCCCGATGCTTCGACCCTCGACGGTCGCGAAGCCGCACAGGATGTTGCGAGCGAAATGCTCGTGCACTTCGAAAAAGGAGGCCTGGTCCACGATTCCGCGGATCACCTCGTGCATGTCGTACGAGCGCTGCGGCGAATCGGGCACCAGCGAATCGAGCTCCTCCGCGGTGGCCGATGGCTCGCGCCACTCGCTCGCCGTCGGCGCAGCGTCGACGTTGTTCTGCGGCAGGTAGGCGAGCAGCGATCGCGCCGCGGCAAGCGCCTGCGGCTCCGAGCGCGACAGGAAATGCGCAACGCCGCTCGTCTCGTTATGGATGCGCGCGCCGCCGAGCCGCTCGAAGTCGGTCTCCTCGTGGGTGACGGTCTTCACGACGTTCGGGCCGGTCACGAACATGTAGCTGATGCCCTCGACCATGAACACGAAATCGGTGATCGCCGGCGAGTAGACCGCACCGCCGGCGCAGGGTCCGAGCACCAGCGAGATCTGCGGCACCACGCCGGAGGCGAGGGTGTTGCGCAGGAAGATGTCGGCGTAGCCGCCGAGGCTCACCACGCCCTCCTGGATCCGCGCCCCGCCGGAGTCCGACAGACCGATGATCGGGGCGCCGTTGTCCACGGCGAGGTCCATCACCTTGCAGATCTTCTCCGCGTGCGCCTCGGAGAGCGAGCCGCCGAAGACGGTGAAATCCTGGCTGTAGACGAAGACCAGCCTGCCGTCGATGCGACCGTAGCCGGTGACGACGCCGTCACCGAGGTAGTGCTCGTCGTCCAGCCCGAAGTCGCTCGCTCGATGGGTGACGAACGCGTCGAGCTCCTCGAAGCTTCCCTCGTCGAGCAGAAGATCGAGCCGTTCGCGCGCGGTGAGCTTTCCGCGATCATGCTGCTGCTCGACGCGACGCGCTCCGCCACCGAGCATCGCTTCGCGACGCAGCTCCTCGAGTCTCTCGATCCTGTCGGCGGTCGACACCGGCCGTCCTCCGATTGGTTGGTGGGCCCAGCAGGGATCGAACCTGCGACCCGCCGGTTATGAGCCGGATGCTCTGACCACTGAGCTATGGGCCCGATGGATGGTGGACAAGTTCGAGTATAGACACTCGTCTTTGCACAAAGACGTCGCCGCGCGGACCGATTGTGGATAACTCAAATGGACTCACCGGCGAAGCGCCGCGTATCATCGGACGGTCGCATCCGCGACCTCTCCTCTCCGCCCGACCCGCAGCAGGTGATGTCCTTTGACGAAGGTGATAGCGATCGCGAACCAGAAGGGCGGAGTCGGCAAGACCACCTGCTCCATCAACCTCGGTGGGGCGCTCGCCGAACTGGGCTATCGCGTGCTCTGCATCGACATGGACCCGCAGGCGAATCTCACCGTCGGCCTCGGCATCTCGCTGTCCGACGTTCGGCAGTCGATGGCGGACGTGCTGTCCGACGACCGCGCCTCGCTCGACGCGGTCGTGAAGCAGACCGAGATGCCCGGATTGTCCGTGGCGCCGTCGACCCTCGAGCTGGCCTCGACCGAGGTCGAGCTGTTCACCGCCATCGGGCGCGAGATGGTCCTCCGCGATGCGGTCGCCGGCTGGGCCGAGCGCCAGTTCGACGTCGTGATCATCGACTGCCCGCCGACGCTGGGCCTGCTCACCATCAACTCGCTCGTCGCCAGCTCGCGGGTGATCATTC
Source organism: uncultured Chloroflexia bacterium (assembly GCA_963783725.1). Classification (GTDB taxonomy): domain Bacteria; phylum Chloroflexota; class Limnocylindria; order QHBO01; family QHBO01; genus CAWAOJ01. The sequence continues at coordinate 968,114 of CAWAOJ010000002.1, forward strand.
CGGTCCAGACCCAGTACTACGCGATCAAGGGCCTCACCGCTCTCATCAAGGTCATCAACACGATCAAGCTCAAGCTGAACCATGACCTCGAGATCCTGGGGCTGCTGGCCACCTTTTTCGACGGTCGCACCGTGCTCGCACGCGAGATGCTCGAGAACCTGCGCGAGCTCGGCGACCATCGCGTCTTCAACACCATGATCAAGAACACGGTGAAGCTGGGCGAGGCGCCGCTGACCGGCCGTCCGATCACCGCATACGCGACGAACTCCGCCGCCGCCAAGGCGTTCCGCGAGCTCGCCCGAGAGGTGGTCGAACTTGGCTAACAAGCGCCCCGCGTTCCGCGAGAACATCCACCGCCTCTTCGACGAGGCGCAGGAAGCCGAACTCGCCCCCGGAATCGTCTCGCTCATCGAGTCCCGCGCCACGCGGGCGCAGCTGCGCGACCTCGCCCTCGACCGGATACTTCCCAATCCGGCACAGCCCCGCCTCTCCTACGAGGAGGAATCGCTCGCCGAACTGGCCGACTCGATCCGCGAGCACGGCGTCCTGCAGCCGATCCTGGTGCGACCGGTCGGGCCGAAGTTCGAGCTCATAGCCGGCGAGCGCCGCTGGCGCGCCTCGGCCCTTGCTGAGCGCGCGACGATCCCGGCCATCGTCGTCGAGTTCGATGAGGAGACCGCGCTCGAGGCCTCCATCATCGAGAACCTACAGCGTGAGGACGTGTCGCCGCTCGAGGAAGCGGCCATGTTCCGCAAGATGACCGACCTGGGCTATTCGGTTCGTCAGCTCGCGCAGAAGATCGGCAAGGACAAGGGATACGTCGAGAACCGGATCCGGCTGGCGGAGGCGCCGCCGGAGATCCGCGAGCTCGTGTCTTTGCGCAGGGACACCATCAGCCACGCATACGAGCTCATGAAGGTCCCGGACGAGCGGACGCGCCGTCGCCTGGCAAGGAAGGTCGCTGCCGGGGAGCTCTCGCTGGCCAAGCTGCGCCAGGTCACCGGCGGTGAGCCGGTAGAGGGCGTGGAGGCAAAGCCGAAGCGCAGGGCCAAGACCGTGGCAGGCAAGGTCGCCGCCGTGCGTGCCGCGGACGACGCTCTCATCGACGTGAAAGGACGGCTGGCCGACGCAGTGGCGGACCTGGTTGATGTGCTCCGGCAGCCTGACCTGGTTGAGGAGATCCCGGACGTGAACCGGGACAACCTGGCCAAGTACCTGACCATCACCAAGCTCAAGCTCGAGAACGCGATCGCGATCATCCGCGCCACCCGCGAGGAGTAGCGCGCCGCCTCAGGCGGTGTAGGACATCACCTCGCGGTTGCCGACCAGGAACGCCACCAGCTTCCCGCGCGCGCCAGGGTCGATGCGGCGCAATCCAGCGATCGCCCGGGGCAGCTCGAAGATGGGCGCGGCGACCTGGCCGCCGGTGTCGATGCCGATGACATGGTCCGGTCCCCCGCCGACCATGAACGCGCGCTGGAAGCCCCTGGAGTCGAGGCCGGCAACGGCGCAGAACGACGCGATGGCATTGCCCACGCCCATCCGCTTGGCGAAGTCGACGAAGAGATCCGACGCCCACGCGTCGATCTGCTCGTCGCTCTGCGCCGACACCATCTCGCGATAGGGCTTCTCGTCGCTTTCGCTCACCTGGACCTCCGCTGAATGCTGCCCCGATTGTAGCGGCGTGGGCAGGCGGGCCGACCAGCTCGCCTGCTATCCTCGGGCCATGGTGCACGACCCGCTCGTCGACCCGCGAACCGAGGACACCATCGTCTTCGAGCTGCTGCGCAGCGTCCCGGGAAGTGCGACCGCGGATGTCCTGGGACTGGCCACCTTCCGCGGCGGCGCGTCGAAGGTTGAGGCGGAGGGCGACGTCGGAATCGCGGTGCGGGAGCTGCTCCAGCAGCCGTACGTCGACCGGCTTCAGGCCGACGAGCGGCCGCGGGGCTACCGGCGCACCGGCCGGGGGACGGTCGACATGCTGGTGCCGGGAATGCCGGAGCATTTCATCGCGCGACTCAGGGGCCTGTGGCTCGCCTATCCGGACGGCTCGGTCATCACCGCCCGCGAGACGACCCAGCTCCCAAACGCCCCGATCATCGCGGTGAGCGAGCCCGGGCCGCCGGTTCGCGATGCGGCCCGGCGGCGGCAGACGCTCGCCGAGAGCGACCGAATCCTGAACGCGCGTCCCCTGGTGCACTCCAACCCGCCGCCACCCGCCACGCGCGCCGGTGCCGAGCCGCTGCATCGCACGGACTGCGGCTGGCTGACCTGAGAAGGTCGGGTATCATCGGCCCATGTCACTCGCCAGGTACATGCTCCTGCCCGGGCTCATCCTCGCCGTTGCCGTCATCTACTGGTTCGTCTCGGGCTACGAGATGGCCGGATCGGTGATGCTCTTCATCTTCTCGCTCGGGATGGCCGTCTTCGGGTGGGCGCTGGTCCCGGCGGCGGAGAATGTCGGCCCCACCGCGCCGGTCGATCCCGACTTCGAGGATCCCGGTCGCTGACGACACCTGCCGGGCGCAGGGCAGCCTCGTGATCGAGAGAGAGGAAGACGCCGGGCAGCTGTGGCTGCCCTGGCGGAATCCGCCAACACAGTGCCCGGCTCACTAGTACTAACGGGGCAGTACCCAGTCCGTTAGTGTCACGCCGCGCACGCGGTCAGCGGATGCCGGTGTCGTACTCCAGGTCGATGGGCGAGGGGCGGGCGCTCGACGACACGAGCACGCGCACCGACGACGGCGTGCCCATCAGTCCGCTGACCGGCTGCGCCTCCACCACGTACGATCCCTCGGGCAGCGCAATGCGCCACGAGCCGTCGACCCCGGTCCTCACGTCCGCCACGCGGGAGCCGTGGTCCGCCGTGATGAGGATCGTCGCGCCGGCCACTGGCCGCGGCGCGCACGCGGCGGCCGGCGACGCCGGCTCCACCGGACAGGTCGGCCCGGCCACCGCCCGGCCGCTGATCAGGTAGGTCGGCCCTGTCGCCGGCTGACAGGCCACGATGACCCACGACAGGAGCACCAGGACCGCGTGTCGCATGGTCCCCAGACGTCGACACCCAGCTACGGTTCCATATTGACCGCCGGTCGTATGGTACGCAGTGGTGGACCTCCGGCGACGCCTCGGCCGAATTCGATCGGCCCGGCACCGGGAGCCGTTGCGTAAGAGGAGAGCCAAATGCGTCGAGCGTCCGTCTTCTTCGTCGTCGCACTGTTCGTCACCTCGTGCACCGCGGGCAACTCGGCCTCACCCAGCGCCGGAGGGCCTCCGGGTGGAGCATCCGGAGGGACCGGCGCATACGATCCGCACAGCGTCAGCGGCACGGTCGTCCTGTCGGGATGGCAGTCCTCCCCCGCCGAGGGCAACGCCCTGACCCAGACGCTGCTCGCCTTCCAGGCCGAGTTCCCGAACATCAAGGTCGACTATCAGCCCATCGCCGGCGACTACCAGACCGCGATGGCCGCCAAGTTCGCGTCGCATGACGTCCCGGACGTCTTCTACGTCAACGCCGACTACGCCAAGCAATGGATCAACGATGGCTTCCTGGAGCCACTCGACGACTATGTCTCGAAGTCCGGCTTCGACACGAGCCAGTTCTACGAAGGCTACGCGTCTGTCTTCAAGGGCGACGACGGCAAGACGTATGGCTTCCCGAAGGATGGCAACACCATCGGCCTGGCCTACAACAGCGACATGGTCTCCACCGCGCCGAAGACGATGGACGAGCTGGTCTCCACCGCTCAGTCTCTGAAGGGCAAGAACGGTCTGACCGCGCCGCTCTGCCTGAACCCCGGGCTGGATCGCGGCCTCGCGTTCCTGTACGCCCAGGGCGGGACTCTTCTCTCGGATGACGGCAAGAGCGCGGCGATCGACAGCGACGCGTCGAAGAAGGCCGTCCAGTGGTACATGGACCTGTTCAAGAACGGCCTCGGCATGACCGCCAGCGACATGGGCGACGGCTGGTGCGGCGACGCGCTCGGCAAGAAGCACGCGGCGATGATCTTCGAGGGCGGCTGGCTTGATCCGGCCATGACCAGCACCTATCCCGACGTCAAGTACGCCTGGGCTCCCGTGCCCACGGGGTCGTCGGGGAACCCTGTGACGATCTCCTTCACCGTCAGCTACTCGATGGGCGCCGACTCGAAGAACAAGGATGCCGGCTGGGTCCTGCTCTCGTACCTCACCGGCAAGGACGGCATGACGAAGTGGACGCAGGGTGGCGTCGCGCTGCCGGCCCGCAAGGACGTCCCGGTCCCGCAGGGCAAGGACGTGCTGTCGGAGGAGAACGCATACGCCAAGCCCGGATCGGGCTTCATGCTCGGCTGGACCGATGTCCAGAAGGCGTTCCAGGACGCCTTCACCGCGCAGCTGCAGGCCAAGACGTACGACGCGGGACCAGTGATCACGGCGACCAAGCAGGCGATCGACAAGGCGCTGGCCTCCTGAGCTGAGGACGGCGACACGTCCCGGACGGACCGCGTCCGGGACGTGTTCTCGTTCGTGGAAGGAAGACGCGGATGACGGTGGCGAGCGAGCCCACGTCCGGCAGGCGGCCGCGCACCCGCGCCGCGTCCGAGGCGCTCGCGGGATATGCGTTCATTGCGATCCCGATGGTCCTCTTCCTGATCCTGCACATCGGGTCGTTCTTCTACGCCGTCTACATCAGCGTCTGGAAATGGAACATCCGTTCTGGACCCGAGAAGTTCCTGGGCATCACGAACTACCAGAACGCGCTCGGCGACCCGATCTTCCAGAAGGCGATCGTCAACACCGCGTACTACACCGTGATCTGGGTGCCGCTGACCATGGCGGCGGGGTTGCTTCTGGCCGTGGTGGTGAACCAGAAGATCCGCGGACGAACGTTCTTCCGGGCCGCCTTCTACTTCCCCTCGATCGCCAGCTCGGCGGCGATCACCACGCTCTGGATCTTCCTCCTCGCGCCGTCCGGGTTGTTCAACGAGGTGCGGGGCGCCATGGGCGTCAACCCGTTCTTCTCGCTGCTCGGCTTCTCGCCGAACCAGAACTGGCTCGGCGACCAGGGCACGGCGATGAACTCGATCATCATCCTGAACGCGTGGACGACGTCGGGCACGTTCATGCTCTTCTACCTCGCGTCCCTGCAGTCGATCAGTCACGAGGTCTACGAGGCGGCGGCGATCGACGGTGCGGGCAGCTGGCAGACGTTCTGGAGGATCACCTTCCCCCTCCTGCGGCCGGGCCACTACTTCGTCGCGACGGTCGCCGTGATCGGCGGCCTGCAGCTGTTCGACCAGGCGCTCATCGCCGGCAACGTGGACGGCGCCCCGAACAACTCGCTGATGACGATGGTGCTGTACCTCTACAACGCTGCCTTCCGGCAGTTCAACTTCAGCTACGCGGCGGCCATCGGCCTGATCCTGTTCGTGATCATCTTCCTGCTGACCTTGGTGCAGCGACGATTCTTCGGCCAGGCCCCGGCATGGTGAGGAGACACGCCTCGTGACCGATCTCGCTGTTCCGCGCGACGCCGAGGTCGTGGTGGCGCCCGTCGGCGACACCGGCGCCGCGTGGCGGAGACGCATCGCGTACGCGGTGATGATCGCCTACGCGCTGATCATGTTCATTCCCTTCGCATGGTCGATCGTGACCTCGTTCAAGACCCTGCCCGACGCGACCTCCATGACGTTCATTCCGCAGCCGATCACGCTGGCCGGGTGGCAGTACGCCGTCAACGAGCTGCGGCCCTCCCTGCCTCAGCTGTTCCTGAACAGCACCGTGCTGGCGGCGGTCATCACCGTCACGAACCTCGTGCTCGGCAGCATCGCGGGATATGCCTTCGCACGGCTGCGCTTCCCGGGCCGGGAGCTGCTCTTCCTCGTCGTCCTGGCGACGCTGATGATCCCCGACCAGCTGCGCCTGGTCCCGGTCTACCTGATGATGAACGGGCTGGGGCTGACGCGGGGCGTGGGTCAGTATCTCGCCGTCGTCGTCGTGCTTGCCATCGCCGGCACGAGCATCTTCCTGATGCGCCAGTACTTCCTCTCGATCCCGCTGGACCTCGAGGAGGCGGCGCGCATCGATGGCGCCGGCTTCTTCACGACGTTCTGGAGAGTGATGCTGCCGCTCGCCGGACCCGCGCTCGCCGCAGTCGCCATCCTGCAGTTCCAGGGAACGTGGAACAGTTTCTTCTGGCCCGTCGTGTTCCTCCAGGACCCCGACCATTACACGCTTCCGATCGGCCTCCTCTTCTTCCGCACCGCCGGCGGCTTCTCCACCAACTGGCCGCCGTTGATGGCGGTGGTGGTCATGGCGACCGCGCCCATCGTGGTGCTGTACGTCTTCTTCCAGCGCTACTTCGTCGAGGGAATCGCGGCATCGGGGGTCAAGGGCTGACGCCGACGCAGCAGCAGGTCGGCGCGGCGCGGTTGCCTCCCGCGCCGACGGTCCGGGGCGCAGTGCGCGAGGCGGCCGGCGACTTCTTCTACAACTCGTGGCGGCTCGTCCCCGCGAACCTCGTGTGGGCGCTCCCGGCGGCGGCGGCAGCGCTGGCCTTCGTCGTGCTCCCGCCGCTCGGCCTCGCGATCTCTGTGCTTGCGGTGCTCCCCACGGCGGGCGTGTTCCGGCTCGCGGCGCTGATCGCGCGCGGCGAGCCCGCGTCCTTCGCCGATGCGCTCGACGCGCTGCGAGACGGCGTCGGCGGACGTCTCGCGCTCGGCGCAGCGGTCGTGTTCGCGGCGCTGGTCCTGATCAGCAACTTCGTCAGCGGACTGCTGTCCACGAGCGCGATCGGCTGGGGCCTCGCGACGCTGGCGGCATGGGGCATCGCCGCCGGCTGGTGCTGGCTGCTCTGCTTCTGGCCGATCTTCCTCGACCCGCATCGGTCCGATGCAGGCGTCCGGCGGGCCGCTCGGCTTGCCGCGCTGCTGGTCCTCGCTCACCCGGTCCGCGTCGGGACGCTGGGAATCGTGCTGGGCGCGTTGCTCGCCGTCAGCGCCGTGGCCTTCCTGTCGCTGTTCACGGTGTCGTTCGCTTACGCCGCGCTGGTCGCGTGCCGTTACGTTCTGCCCGCGGCAGACCGCCTCGAGGCCGTGCTCCCCCGCGGCAAGGTCAGCCGCGGAGCGGCCGAGGGCGTTCGCGCGCGGTGATGTCCTGGGCGCCGGGCTCCGGCTCGCCCTCCGCAGACGGCTCCAACCTGCTGTCGTCGAACTCCCATCCCAGCTCGCTCTCGACCCGGTCGACCCCTTCGACGACGCCGATCAGCCGCTCCAGGATGGTAGCGGTGGACTTGCGATCGACCGTGCCGCCAAGTGTCACGATCCCCTCCCGCACGTCGATGCGGTACGCGTCCGGATCGAGCCACATCGTCTTGCGGAAGACCTGCTCGCGAATCGAGCGCAGCGCTTCCTCGTCGCGATGCAGGTACGCGCGAACGAGGTCCGACCGAGTGAGGATGCCGACCAGCGTTCCGTCACTCGTCACCGGGAGCCGGTTGACGCGCGAGTCCACCATCAGGGCAGCCGCTTCGCGCAGCGGCCGATCGCCCTCGATCGTCACCGCAGGGGAACTCATCGCCTCCCCCACCGTCGCGGCATTCCGGCGCCGCAGCTCCTCGGGATCCTGCGCGTCCCCGAAGATCCACTCCAGCGGGCGCCGGCGGCTGACCGGGCGTCCGACCTGCTTCACGAGCACATCGGCCTCCGAGATGATGCCGACGACAGCCCCGTCCTCGATGACCGGCACGCCGCTGATGCGATGCTCGGTGAGGAGCTGGGCCAGCTCCCTGAGTCGCATGGTGGGCGGGACGCTGATGACCTCGCGGCTCATCACGTCGCGAACCTTCATGTCGCTACCTCCTGTGCGCGGACTGTGACATATCTGCCCCCGGGCGGGCGAGGGCCATCCGGCCCGCAGAATCAGGCGAAGGGCCTGACGTCACGGATACTCAACGCGGAGGCCATCGGCCAGTCGCGGGTGACGACGGAGCCAGGCGTTGGCGAACGGGCACTCGGCGACCACGACCAGCGACTCCTCGCGAGCGCGCCGCAGTGCCGCCTCGACGAGCCTGGCGCCGATTCCCCTGCCACCGAGCGCTCGCGGCACTAGCGTGTGCTCGAGCACGAGGTGGTCACCATCGAGCCGGTAGCGCAGCTCTGCGGTCGCGCCGTCCTGCTCGATGCTGAACCGATGGCGGGTCGTTTCGTCGACGATCACGCGAGGAGGATACGCGCTGCTTGCCCTCTGTGATATTATCCGACCGACAGTCGGTCTGGGAAAGGAGACATGGCGAGGACGATTGATCGCCGGGCTCATGCGATACGACGCGAGACCTTCGTCGACGCTGGCCTGCGCCTGATCCAGCTCAAGGGATACGAGAGCATGAGCGTGCAGGACGTCCTGGATTCGGTCGATGCATCGCGCGGCGCCTTCTATCACTACTTCGATTCGAAGGCCGCGCTGCTGGAGGCCGTCGTCGACCGGGTGCGGGTCGAGGCGCTGTCGAGCGTCGCCCCCGTCCTGGCCGATCCCGATCTCTCCGCCGTCCAGAAGCTGGAGGGAATGTTCGGCGGGATCGCGCGCTGGAAGATGGAGCGGCGCGAGCTGCTCCTGTCGCTGCTGCAGGTCTGGATGTCGGACGACAACGCCATCGTGCGCGAGAAGCTGCGCGGCGACATCGTCCGACACGTGGCGCCATCGCTGGCGCTGATCGTCCGGCAGGGACTGGAGGAGGGCACCTTCTCCGCGACGCCGGCGGACGAGGTCGCGCGCGTCATCGTCGCGCTGCTGCAGAGCGCGAACGAGGCGGCGCTCGAGATGTTCCTCGCGCGCCAGGCGGACCGCATCTCGTTCGAGGCGGTGGAGCGGACGTTCGCGTCATTCAACGACGCGTTCGAGCGCATCCTCGGCGCGCCGCAGGGCTCGATCACGTTCATCAATCCGGCAGTCATCCGCGAGTGGTACTCGTGACCGGCCGGCGCACAGGAGGCGAGGTTTCGTGACTGCGATCATCGAGACGGAAAAGCTGACAAAGACGTACGGGACGCACCGCGGCATCGTCGACGTGGACCTCGCGGTCGAGGCCGGCGAGGTGTTCGGGTTCCTCGGGCCGAACGGAGCCGGCAAGACGACCACCATCCGCACGATCCTCGATTTGATCCGGCCGACCACCGGCCGCGCACGCGTGTTCGGGATCGACTCCAGTGCTGATCCGGTATCCATCCATCGCCGCATCGGCTATGTCCCGGGCGAGTTCAGCCTGTACGACCGGCTCAGCGGCGGACAGACGCTGACGTACTTCGCGAACCTGCGGGGCGGGGTGGACCGCGCCTACCAGGCCTCGCTGATCGAGCGCTTCGAGATCGACCCCAGCCGGCGGTTCAAGGAGTACTCGAAGGGCAACAAGCAGAAGATCGGGCTGGTGATCGCACTGCAGCACCGGCCGGAGCTGCTCGTCCTGGACGAGCCGACATCGGGCCTGGACCCGCTGGTCCAGCAGTCGTTCTACGCCCTGGTGCGCGAGGCGAAGGACGAGGGCAGGACGGTCTTCCTGTCGAGCCACATCCTGTCGGAGGTCGAGCGAACCTGCGACCGCGTGGCGATCATCCGCGATGGGCGGCTGGTGAAGGTGGACCGCGTCGATGCCCTGCGGGATCTGGCGCATCACCAGGTGGAGCTGCGCTTCGCCGGCCCTGTCCCGCTCGAGGAATTCGAGCGCCTGAACGGGGTGACCGATGTCCGCGCCGACGACCACGTGCTGCGAATGCGCGTCAGCGGCGCGATCACGCCGGTGGTGCAGGCGGCGGCACGACACGACCTGCTGGACTTCGTGAGCCGCGAGCCGAGCCTGGAGGAGACCTTCCTGGCGCAGTACGGCGATCACGACCCGGAGGACGGGACCGATGAGCGCTGACGCCGCTCGGCTTCCCGCTCAGCGCTCCATCTCGGCGTGGAGCCGCATCTACGGTTTCGGCAGCGTCTACGCCAAGACGCTCCGCGACTCCCGCCTCGCGTTGCTCATCGTCGGAGGCATCGTGGCCGCGGTGCTCCTCTCGAGCGGGGCGGCGTTCGGCGAGGCATACGCCACGCCCCAGTCGCGCACCGACCTCGCGGCCCTGGTGCACAGCCTGCCGCCGGCGCTTGCCGGCATCTACGGGAGTCCGTTCCCGGCGAAGATCGAGACGCTTGGCGGCACCATCGCCTGGAAGAGCGGCGGCTCCATCGGTCTGACCGTCGCCCTGTGGTCGATCATCGCAATGTCCGGCACGCTCGCCGCCGAGGCGCGACGCGGAAGCCTGGAACTCGTCGCCGTGACGCCAGTGGGCGCGCGCCGCATCGCGCTCGAAAAGCTGGCGGCACACCTGACGGGGATGGGCATCGTCGCGATCGTGGTCGCGCTCGCGGCGTGGGCCGCTGCGGCCGCCTTCGGCACGCTGCCGGGCGACCAGATCACGCCGATCGAGGCGCTCGGCTTCGGCGCATGGGTCGGGGCCGTGGGGCTCGCCTCGGGCTCGGTGGCCTTCGCGATCGCGCCGTTCCTCGGGCGTGTCGCGGCAGCAGGCCTCGCCGGCGCGCTCATGCTGGCCGGCTACTTCCTCAACGGCTACCAGGCGACCGCACCCGCCTTCTCCGGCTTCGCGAATCTGACGTGGTTCGGCTGGACGGTTCGCCATCAGCCGCTGGTCGGTCAGTTCGACTGGGTGTCGCTCATCCCGGTCGCGCTGGTCGCAGCCGCGCTGTTCGTCATCGGCGTCGAGGCGTTCGCGCGCCGCGACCTCGGCGCCACCGGCGGCATCGCGTTGCCCGGGCTCCCGGCCGTCGCCCTCGGATTGCGCGACGCAACGGCGCGCTCGTTCGGTGAACGCATCCCACTGGCACTCGCGTGGGGTTCGGGCATCGGCCTTTTCGGGCTCGTGCTGGGGGCGGCGGCCCGATCGTTCGGCGATGCCCTGCGCAACGTCTCGCCCGAGACGCTGAACGTCATGCGCGCCGTCTTCCCCAGCATCGACCTGAACAGCGCCGGTGCGTTCCTGCAGCTCACGTTCGTCGAGCTCGGCTTCATCCTGGTCGGCTTTGCCGCGGCGACGCTCGTTTCCGGCTGGGCATCCGACGAGCGCGAGGGCCGGCTCGAGATGCTGCTCACCACTCCCCTGTCGCGCGTGCGATGGGCCCTGCAGAGCGGTATCGGGCTTCTCGCCGCGGTCGGCTGCATGACCGCGCTGCTCGCCGCCGGCATCGGGGTGGGGGCGGCCCTCGGCGGTGGTGACGTCGTCACGCCGATCCTCGGCTCGGTGGTGCTGGGTCTGTATGCCGCGGCGCTGGCCGGCATCGGCCTCGCCGTCGGCGGACTGCTCCGCGCCTCGATCGCCGCGGAGGCGGTGGCGGCCGTGGTCATCCTGACCTTCCTGGTCGACCTGGTGGTACCGGCGCTGAAGCTTCCCGATGCGCTCCGCCAGCTCGCGATCACCGCGCACCTTGGCCAGCCAATGATCGGCACCTGGGACCCTGTCGGGATCGCGATCTGCCTCGGCCTGGCGGCGGCGGGACTGGCAGCGGGCGCGTGGGGGCTCGCCAGGCGTGACGTACAGCGCTAGGAGGCGCCGGCGCCCGCCTCAGCCGCGGATCAGGAACGCGAGGCCGGCCACGACCAGGACGGTTTCGATGATCATCACGAACGCTCGCTCCGGAAGGCGATCGACGATGTGCTTCCCGGTGAACGAGCCGAGGATCATGACGGGTCCGAGCGCGAGCCCCGTCAGCACCGACGCGACCGTCAACAGCGCCGCGCTGCCGTACGCGGCGAGCTTGGTGACGTGCATCACGACCGTCGCCAGCGCCTCGGTGCCGATGTAGGCGCCCTTGAGCAGCCCGTACGCCAGGAAGAACGGCGCCATCAGCGGCCCGACGCTGCCGAGGAGCGCGGAGAGGAAGCTGAACAGCGCGCCCAGCGGCGCGAACGCGCGAAGCGGGAGGCGGCGAGGCGGCCCCGGTCGCAGGTGCCGCCAGGCGACGACGAGGAGCAGAAATGCGCCGAGGACCCGCGTCAATGCCGAGAGCGGTGCCGCGGCGAACAAGAGGCCGCCCAGGATCGCCGCCGGCACGCCGCCCAACGCGAACCACCCCACCACGCCCAGGTCGAGCTGATGCCGGTTGAACCACACGCGCGAGCCGTTGCCGATCAGCTGCGCCACGGTCAGGATCGGGATGGCGTCGCGCACGCCGAAGATGGCGACGAGCACGGGCAGCAGCACCGCAGCGCCGCCGAAGCCGGCGACCGCGGCCAGCGTGCTCGCGGCGAACGCAGCCGCGACGAGAAGAAGGATGTCGGGCGGGCTCACTCGCCGCTGATGCTAGCGGCAGCGTGAGCGTTCCCGGGGTCAGCCCGGGCTTGCGGCCAGCGCTCCCTCGGTCACCTCGCCCTTGTGCGCGGCGAAAGCGGCGAGCACCTCGCCCTTCTCACGCTCCGGCACGTCGAAGAAGTCCAGCGTGCGCGCCAGCTCGCCGGCGACCGCATCGAACTCCTCGGAGGTGATCTGGAGATCCCGATGCGCCTCCTCCAGGCTCAGCTGGTCGTGACCTCGCACGGTCGCCACGTAGTCGAACGGCCCGCCGGCGACGTCGCAGACCCACAGCGTGCGCATGAACTTGAGACCGGGGAGCCGAGCGAGCTTCTCGGTGTGCCATTCGCGGAGGCGCGGGTTGTCCGAACCCTGCCCGGCGATCTGGTTCCTGACGACCTCGTCGCTGAATCGGTCCACCACGGCGGCGATGGCGAACACGCCACCCAGCCGCTCGTACAGGCTCCGCTCTTCCACTGCGTCCTCCTCCGCTGTCCCGCGGTGGTCGGAAGTCACTCGGGCGTCCGCGGGTGGTGCCCTCGGAGTCTCAATCGCCGGCGGTTACACCCGACCGTCAGGTGGCGCGCTCGCGTACGACCTGCGCGATGTCGATGCGGCGCACGGTCGCCAGGATCGGCAGCTGCGAGACCAGCGCGGCAAGCAGCACGCCGGCAGCGGTGAGCACGAACGTGGTGGGACGGACGTTGAGGTCGAAGTTGAACAGGTCGCTGGAGAACGAGGCCATGAATGCCGCCGCGCCCAGGTAGCCCACCACCAGGCCGGGGATGATCCCGGCCAGGGTGAGCAGCACGTTCTCGGCGGTGATGATTCCCGCAAGCTGCGAACCGGGCATTCCGGCCGCGCGCAGCGAGGCCAGCTCGGTCACCCGCTCGCCGATGTTCGCCGACATGAGGTTGAACAGCAGCGCGAACGCCATCACCGCCCCGAGGACGAGCATGACGCCAACGAAGGCGTAGAAGAGGCCCATCAGCGAGTCGACCGCCTGCTGCAGACCCCGCGTGTCGGACACCGCGGCGACACCGTCGACCGCCTGCAGCCGCCCCCGCACGGCGGCGCGATCAGCGCCCGGGCTGAAGCGGACGTTGGCGGCGCTGGTCGCCGCCGCTGCGCCGTCCGCGCCAAGCAGCGTCGTCAGCTCGTCGAGGCTCGTGTACGCGAAGGTCCCCAGCGGCTCCGAGACGAAACCGGCCACGGTGGACGTGACGGAACGGCCGAGGGAACCGAACAGCAGCGTGACCGAATCGCCGTCGCGCAGGGTCAGCCGGTCCCGGAGCGCGGTGCCGACCAGCACGCCACGCGACGGCAGGGAGGTCGTCCCCGCATCGGTCAGGAACCGATGCATGGAGGTGTCCAGCGGATACGCCGTCAAGGTCGTCGAGTAGCGCGAGCCACCGTGGTCGATGGTCACGCCCAGCTGCGCGAGCGGCTCGGCAGCGGTCACGCCCGGGACGCCGCGCAGGGCATCGAGCGCGGCTGGCGTGGCGCCCGCCGCCATGAAGGCGACCGCATCGGCCCGGTCGGCCTGCTTGAACTGTCGATCGAGGAGGAGCTGGGTGGTGTCGAGCATCCCCCACGAGACGAAGACGAGGGTGACCGCGATCATCACGCCGACCACCGTCGAAATGCTGCGGACCGGCGAGCGACCGATGCCGCGGATCACCATCTTCCAGCGCGCCGGCAGGCGCCGCAGCGGCGAGACGAGCCGTTCGAGGAGGCTCTGAGTGCCGTGGCCGCCGGCCACCGAACCGGACATGGCCGCGGCGGGACTGAGGCGGCTGGCACGCCATGCCGGGACGAGCGCCGCCAGCGCGCCGGCGACCACGCCGAACAGCAGTCCCTCGACCACGGTCGTGGGGCGCAGGTCGACGACCGTGATCGGAATGGCGATCACGCCGGTGTAGACGCGGGTGATGAGCCCGGCCAGGGCGAGCCCCAGTGCCGCGCCGATCACCGCTCCGACCAGGCCGGTGGCGATCCCGAAGCCGAGGTAGTGGCCGAAGACCCTGCGGCGGCGGAACCCGACCGCCAGCAGCAGACCGATCTGGGGGCGCTGGGCGAAGACCATTCGGCTGAGCAGGACGTAGGTGGCCAGGCCCGCGGCCGTAAGGAACATGAGGGGGAACATGACGGACAGCTCGCCGAACCCGGAGATGTCCTCCTGCAACGCGGCATTCGAGGGCTGCTCGGCGCGCGTGAACGAATCGGTCGCGCCGGCGGCGCGCGCGCGAGCCACCAGCGCCTCGCTCAGCGCGGGATCGGCGGCGGGCCCGCCATACGTGACGAGCACCTGCTGAGTGGTGAGCTGCGGGGGCAGGGTGGCGAGAAGCTGCTGCGAAACGAACACGACGCCGAAGTCGCCGGGCAGGGTGAAGATCTCCTGGCGGCTGCGGGCGGGCCAGATGTACTCGGCCGAGGCAACGATGCCGCGCACGGTGACCGGCTCCCAGGCATTCGCCATGTGAATCCGCAGCGTGTCGCCGGGGTGCAGGCCGAAATGGTCGGCCATGTGGCGCTCCACCAGGACGCCACCGGAATCGCCCGCGGAGAGGTAGTCGCCTTCCAGGACGAAGACGTCGTTCACCGCCGCGCGGGAGCCCGCCGGCAGCCCGACCGCACGGCCGATGAAGCGGTCTGCCCCCACCTCGACGGGCAGGTCCGCGGTGGAGCGGGTGGCGACGGCGGCGACGCCGGGCTGGTCGCGAATCGCGGACGCCACGGCGGCTCGATCGCCGCCCTCGATGGTCAGCGCGGCGAAGTGCGTGCGGTCGAACAGCGCCTGGTAGCTGGCCAGCAGGTTCTGATAGGCGTCGTACGACGCCCCGAACAGCGCGACGCCCAGCGTCACGGTGGCGACGATGGCCACGAACTGCCAGCGACGGCGGCCGATGTCGCGGAGCAGCTTGCGCTCGAGGAGGCTCACCAGGCGACCTCGTCGGCGGGGACCGGTGCGGTCACGCGACGGTCGTCCACGACGCGACCGGAACCCATCCGGATCACGCGATCGGCGATTCCCGCGATCGCGGCGTTGTGCGTCACGACCACGACGGTGCGTCCTTCCTCGCTCGCCTGGCGCAGCAGCGCCAGGACCTGGCGTCCCATGGCGAGATCGAGCGAGCCGGTCGGCTCGTCGCAGAGGAGCAGCGGAGGCTGCTTGACGATGGCCCGCGCGATCGCCACCCGCTGCTGCTGCCCGCCCGACATGGCGCCCGGGAAGTGGTCCTCGCGATCGGCCAGACCGACGTTCTCGAGCGCGGTCGCGCTGCGCCGTGCTGCATCGGTGCCGTCCAGCTCCGCCACCAGCTGCACGTTTTCGAGCGCCGTCAGCGTGGGCACGAGGTTGAAGAACTGGAAGACGAAGCCGACGGTCTCACGGCGATAGGTCGTGAGCTCGTCCGGGCCGAGCTTGGCGAGGTCGCGTCCCGCCACCACCAGCTCGCCCGATGTCGCGTGCTCGATGCCCCCGATCAGGTTGAGCAGGGTGGTCTTCCCCGAACCGCTCGGCCCCAGGATGACCACGAACTCCCCACTGTCGATCGAGAGGCTCACGTCCTTCAGCGCCTCGACCGATGCCTCGCCCTGCCCGTATCGCTTCGACACCCCGCGGACGACCACGAGCGGCTCGTGGCCAGCTGCCGAATCTCTCACCTCGTCGCCTCCTTGCGCAGCCACCTGCTGCTGAGGCAGATAATAGCCAGGTGGCAAACAGTTTGCAGTAGCATTTCGGTCATGCCCGACCGAACGCTCGCCACGCTCCTCGAGCGCATCGTGCTCGCCGGCGTCGGCCTCACCACGCGTGCGCTGGCGGAAGCCGCACCCGGCACCGACCTGACCTTCCCTCAGTGGCGGGTGATCGTCGTCCTGGGCGAGCATGCCAACGGCGCCACGGTGAGCGCGGTCGCCGCGCGAATCGGCGTCACGGTGCCCGCCACCAGCCGTCAGCTGCAACGGCTGGCACGCCGCGGACTGGTGGAGATCCGCCCGGATGAGCAGGATCGTCGGGCGGTCCGTGCCCGCCTCACCGGCAACGGCCGCGCCACGCGCCGCGCGATCTTCGCCTACCGGCGTCGTCGGATCGCGGCGACCACCGAGGAGATGGAGCTGTCGTCGACCAGCCTCGAGAAGCTGGCCGCGATCGCCGACGCGTTCGACGAGTTCCGATAACCGCCTGCGTCCGGCGTCAGGCCGTGGCGGCACTCGATCCCAGCCGCCGTGCGACATCTTCGACGATCCGCTCCGCATCGGCCCCCACCCCGCCCACCAGCGCCGACAGGAACCCGCTCTGGAACGGCAGGCCGAGGAACGACAGACCTGGCTGCTCTGCGACGCGGCCGCGCTCGTGGCGAGGAAGTCCCGAGGGACCGATGACCGGCAGCCGGATCCAGTCGAAGGCGGGCCGGAAGCCGGTGCACCACACCACGGCGTCCACGTCGAGCAATTGGCCGTCGGCCAGCATGGGACGGCCGTCGCGCACGCCCGTCACGCGCGGCACGCGCACAACGCCCGCCCGGCGCAGCTCGACGGGGCGAACGCGGATCACCGGGGCCGAGACGTGCTCGCCCATGCGAGCGTGCATGCGACGCCCGATCGGGGTGTCCAGGGTCAGCACACGGCGCGCGAGCGAGAAGAACAGGCGGGGGTTCTTGCGGGCGATCCACGGCAGGAAGTTGGTGTGTCCGGCGAGCATCGTCTGCCGCCCGGCTTGTGCGAGCTCGAGCCCGATCTCGACGCCCGAGTTGCCGCCGCCCACCAGCAACACCCGGCCCTCCGGCAGCGACGTCGGGTTGCGATATGCGTCGGAGTGGAGCTGCGTGATCCCCGGCTCGAGATCGCCGGCAAACGCGGGAACGAGGGGCACCGTCAGGAATCCGGTCGCGACGATGACCTCGCCCGCCACAAACCGGCTCGCGCCGGCGGTCGCAACGAGGCGCCCCTCATCACGGTCCAGGGAATCGACCCGCGTGCCGTATCGGACCGGAGACCGATTGCGCTGCGCGTACTCGACCAGGTAGTCGGCCATGCGGTCTTTGGTCGGCAGCGCTCCGGCAGGCTCGGGAAAAGGCATGTCCGGCAATGCGTCGAAGGCGGCCGGTGTGAACAGCCGCAGCGAGTCCCAGCGGCGGCGCCACGTGGCACCCGGCGCGGCGCCGGCATCCAGCACCACGTGGTCGACGCCCCGTCGCGCCAGGTGGTAGGAGGCGGCAAGGCCGGCCTGGCCGCCGCCGATCACGATCGCCTGGCGATGCTCCGTGGTCGCCGCCCCATTGCCGCCGGTCATTCGGTCGTTCCCTTCGATAGAGTGGCACTCTATTGTATTAGAGCGTTACTATATCGAGATGAGCGATGCCGTCAAGGCCGGACGACAGACCCTGCGAGCGGCGCGCGCGGCGGTCACCCGGCGGCGCATCGCCGATGCCGCCAGGCTGCTGTTCGGGCGAGATGGCTACGGCGCCACGACGCTGCGCGCCATCGCGGACGAGGCCGGCGTTGCCGTGCAGACGGTCTATGCCGTCTATGGCTCGAAGGCCGGGATCCTTCGCGACCTGCGGGACGCGGTCGTCCACCAGCCCGAGGCGGAACGGATGTACGTGGAGGCCCTCGCCGCGGCCGATGCGGACGCGGCGCTCGACCTCTTCGCTCGCTCGATTCGGACGCGATGGGTCGCCGGAAGCGACGTGGTGCGGGTCTACGCCGAGGCCGCGACGACCGATCCCGCGCTGAGGACCGAGGCGCGTGCCGTTCTGCGCCGGCGGCAGGGCGGCCTGCGAGGACTGGCCGAGACTCTTGATGGCCGGCTCGCGCCGGCGCTGACCGTCAGCGCCGCGATCGCGGTGCTGGACGCACTGACGATGCCGGAGGTGTACGCGCAGCTGGTCGGGGTTCACAGCGTGGACGCCAGACGCGTACGAATCGTGGCTGGCTGCGGCGCTTCGGCACCAGCTGCTGAGGCGCTGAACGGTGCATGACCGACCCGCACCCGCGGTCGCCGACTTCTATCCCCGGCTCCGTCCGCCCGCCTTCAGTCCCTCACCGCGTACAGGCGCCACTCGCCGGGGGCGCCCCTGAGCACATGGGAGCCGCGGTCGTCGAACTCGATGCCCGAGCCGACAACGAGGTCCTTCACCGTGGACGAAACCAGGACCTCGCCAGACTCCGCCATGGCACAGATGCGCGCGCCGATGTGCACCGCCACGCCGCGCACGTCGCGACCGGCGAGCTCGATCTCGCCGGTGTGCAGACCGGCGCGCAGCCGTATCCCGAGGGCGAGGACGGCGATGGATCGCCTGCGCGCACCGGATCAGCGATCAGCCATATCCGCGTTTGAGGAGATACCTCGCCCCGGCGTCCATGGCCGCCTGCTCCGGGATCTCGAAGGCGAAAGCGCTGGCCAGCCGATCGGTGATGTTGAAGGCCAGGCACACCGCGAGGGCGTCGAGGATCTGCTCGCGGGAAACGCCTGCGGCGAGCACCTGCTGCATGTCCTCAGCACTGACCTGGTGCTCGCGCGTGAGCTTGGCGAGCATCCGCAGTGTGGCGCGGAGTCGTTCGTCGATCGGCGCCGACTCCAGGTCCGACAGGGTCGCCGTCACCTTGGCAGCGTCCCCGTACCAGATCCTCGCCGTCGCCGAGTGCGCGGCGACGCAGAACGGGCACGAGTTCACCTCTGAGACGAACGCCGCCATCAGCTCGCGATCCCCGATCGACCAGGCCGATGGGCCGCGCATCGCCTCCTGGGTCAGCGGTCCCGCCCCGTAGAAGTCCGGCCGATACAGGGCGACCTTCACCGCGTCGACGACGGGATGCCTGGAGATCACGCGAACGAGGGTCAGCAGCGCCTTCGTCCGCAATCCGTGCCCGTGGTCCAGGATCGACAGGCGCATCGCTCAGGCTCCCTCCGCGGCATCGAGGGCGGCGCGGCCAGCATCGTACTGGCGCATCGACTGACCTACAGCGGCGTAGACGACGATTTCGAAGATCTGGTCCTCGCTCAGCCCAGCAGCACGGACCGCTGCCACGTCCTCGTCGGTGACCTTGTAGGCGTGGTGGGCGACCTTCTCGACGAGGAGCGCCACGCGCTCCGACAGGCCGTGGTTGTCGAACGCCGCGCGGCGCAGCGCACGCGGTGCGGTCGCCACGCGCTCGAGGATGCGCGCCACGAGCGTGCGCCGGAGCGGATCGATGTCCGTCATTGCGGAGCAGATTATCCCCGGGTAGCCGCTGCTCGTCCCATTCGCTCTCGCGAATGGTTGAAGATCGTCTAGGGCTGCCAGATGGGAAGGTCGAGGGTCACGAATAAATGAACGGGCGGCGCTGGTTCCGCTACGGGTCCGGCGCAGCCCCGGCGAGCAGGCCATTCGGTCGGGGTTCGGGCAGGGCTGGCTCCCGGAAAACATCGCGGCCGCGCTCCGCTAACTCCGCGTCAAGGTGCTCGGCGAGACGCTCGCTGGAGGCACGCAGCGCCCGCATCAGCAACGGAGCCGCCAGTCTCAGAACAAGACGCTCCCTGGCCGATTTCGGCGCGGCGACCCGCATATGCGCGATCGTCCCGCTGGGCGTTGGCTCGAATTCCCACGTCTGCAGGAAGCGGACAGGGCCGACCGGGGTCGAGACGGTGTTCCGCAGAGTGAAGTAGTCGTATGGGCGCCAGTCGAGCAGCTCCTCGATGCTGGCCCCTTTCCCGTGCATACAGTGGTTCGTGGCCCCGACACCTCGCCGGTTCCCCGTCGCGATCACCTGCACCCGGGTCACCCCCGCCTGCCAGGTGGGTCGTCGGCCCGGCGCCGTCAGATACTCCCACAGGAGCTGCGGCGGGGCGGAGGCGGGTAGGTCAATCCGGAAGACCGCCTCGCGCTCGTCAACGATGACGCGTGTGCGGGACTCCTCCTCCTGCCAACGCCGGCCGAGGTCGTGCACCCACGCCGATACAGCGCCGATGTGCTCGTACGTTTCGCTCGTGGCGAGCATGCCGAGCGCCGACACGTCCACATCCATCACATCGACGCACTGTTGGGTGAGCAACGCGTACGCCTCGATGCCGGTGGATCCCACCTCGTTCTTGAGCAGGCGGTGGGCGATGATGACGTCGGTTCCCACCAGCTCCTCGCCTCCCGCGACCCGCTGGCGCAGGATCGTGCCGTGGTGTACGACGAACTTCAGGTTGAGGTCCGGGATGTGCACACACGCATTGCATTCGCACGAGGTGGCCTGGCGGACGTCACGGCGGCGCCGTCGGAAGCCGAAGTAGCACCGCTCGATCGTGTCGAGGAGCAGAGACCCATCGATCGCTTCGGTGACGGCAAACATGAACGCTGCGTCGCCCTCGAGCTTGGCGAGCCGGAAGGTCGGCTGCAGCGCCGTGACGATGGTTCGCATCAGGTCGGCCAGGATCTCCTGCGCGTGATCGAGCTCAACTCCCAGCAGATAACCCGTGTAGCCCGAGATGTCGGCAATCAGGAGACACGCGCGCTCTGTGGCCATCGGCGAACCTTCCGGGGTCGTCCCCGCGACGACAGGTCCTCGCAGTCTAGCCGCCATGTGACGGTTGACAATGCAGGTACCCGGATCGCGTGACTTACTGCCGCTTGCCGGGGACGCCCTCGAGCCGGTGCAACCCGCGGTCACACAACTGGATCCCCGTCGTCTGCAGGGTCACTGAGAACGCGCGCCCGCTCCAGATTCCGCTCTCGTGACCGCATTGACGCCGACTTCCAGAAAGCGATCCAGCATGGCGTTGACCTGGTCGGGCACAGAGAGGGTCATCCAATGCCCCGTGCCGACCGGGGCGCCAATCCGGGCCGCAGGCTGAAGCTCGAGCAGGTGTGCCGTATCCATTGGCGTCTCGGCGCGCCGCACGACGAGCAGAGGACACTGCAGCCGCCCCAGCGCTTCTGATCCATCGGCCAGCATTCCGGCGCGCATGCAGGCTCGGGCCTGATGTCCGTCGACGAGGCGCATTGCGCTCGATGACGCGGAGCCACGACTCAGCGCGCGTCGCGTCGCCGCAGCGGTCGCAGGAGCTGAGCAGGTCACACAGGACCGGGCCAACGACCGATGGGTCCGTGCTCTCTCCGCTGGTGATCATGATGAAGGCTTCGTCCAGCCGCGCCATGCCGTCTCGGATGCGGCCCATCGACACCAGCGCGAGGCCCGAGTCGCCGAGTGCCTTGCACTCGAGCTCGCGGTCCCCGAATCGGTGCGCCAGGTCGAGGGCGGTGGTGGCATTCGCCTCGAGCTCCTCCGCACTCGCCACGCTGGCGCCCATCAGCCCAACGAGCGCGTACCCCAGCTCCACGCACGGACCCTCGTGGTCCCGTGACGGCCGACCACAGAGGTCAGCGTTCGAGATGATCCAACTGGCTCCTGCGGCGACCCCCCAAGGTGCCGCCATGCGCCGTCGGGCCTCACCGCTGAGCAGTTGATCTATGTCGGGCGGGCTGCCGGTTGGCTCGCTGTGCCAACCTCGGAGCGCCTGACATCTTCCGCACGCCTCGACTCGAGCTCCGTGCCGCGGCAGGGTCGTTGGCAAACCAGACCGCATAGGCTGGAGCCACCCAGAGACGCGGCCGGCTAGCGCGGACTCGCCCAATCCTCCCTCACCGCCCCGTTCGACGCGAAGTCGAACGTCGCGATCCAGCCCGTTCGATCGAGAGGTGGCGGCGCCTGCTCCGCGTTCGTGGACGGCATCAAGCCGAAACCGAAGTGGCGGTCGGCGCTGGGGGCATCGAACACGTACACGATGACTCGAGCGTCTCCATGCCGCTGCTGGAAGCCTTCGGCGACCGCGAGAATCTCGTCATTCGATAGGTCGCCCGTGACGCTGACGTTGAGGGCGATGACGGGGGCGTCGACGAGGTCATCGAACCGCGCCACGACCCGGTAGGTCGGACCGCACTGGTCGGGCTGGCAGTCCGGTCCGCCGAATCCGCCTAGGAAGTCCGAGAGAACGCCGGACGCTGCCAGGACGACGCCGGCGGAGACAAGCAGCAGGGCGGCGGCGGCCAGCGCCACGAACCAGGATCGGCGGCTCCGGCGAGCCGGTGCCTGGCGTGGCTGCCAGACCGAGTCGAGCGGTGGTGCCTCGAACCTCGTTGCCTCGAGAGCGCGGGTCAGTTCATCATCGGTTGTCATCACGATCTCCTGTGATGGACTCCGCGGGGATCGCAGCGCGAACGCGGACGATGGCCCGGTGCATCGCGGTCGCGATGGCTCCGACCGAGCGTCCCGTGTGTTCGGCGATCTCGGCATTCGTCAGTCCGGCCCCGAATCGCATGGCCAGCAGATCGGCGTCCGCCGAGGGAAGACCCCGGATCAACGCGAGCGCATCGAGGACGCGGTCGCGGTCAGGACCGGGCGGCGGTGCCACCAAGTCGGCCTCGTCCAGCGCGACGAGCCGCGGACCGCGACGCGTTCGGCGCAGCGCGTCCCTGAGTCCATTCAACCCGACGACATAGACCCAGGGTCCGGCATCGCCACGCCGCGGGTCGAACTTGGCTCGGGATCGCCACACATGTTCGAGTGCCGAGGCCACGCCATCCTCGGCGTCCTCGCGAGCAACCCGGAAGCGGGCGTACGCGTACAGGCGTGGGTACGCCGCCTCGATCGCGGTGCGTACCTGCGCATCGCGTGCATCGACCGCTTCACCCTCAAGGGCTCGGCTGAACACTCTCCTCCTCCGCTCATGGAGCCTCCGGTGCGCACTCTCACTGGTATCTACGTTCCCGCCCACTCAGCCCTTACACCGCCGAGCGTCGGGCCTGTTCAGTTTGGCCGAGCCTGTCCGCGTCGCATACTTTGGCCGCCGGCGGAACCGGTAGCGACGCCGTCAAGCTCGCGGGACCGACCGAGCACCGTGAAGCGACATCTGGCAGACCTGCGGGCGCGGTTGCGCCTGACGACTGCAGCTGATCTACGCGACCGCGCTGTGCGGTGGTTGGTCCTGCTGGATTTGGAGCCCAGCTCCTCGCCTTGCTCCAGGATGAGCTCCGAGCCATCGAAGCCGACCTTGCCGAGCTTCGGGAGGCCGGGGACGGCTGAGCCCGGGGTCTAGCCGGAGTGAGCCTCTATAGGCACCGATCCTCCCCCGGGCCGAACCGCGGCGCAGGCACGGCTAGCCCACGCGCCGCTGCCAACTCGGTCGAGCTCGCTGCGCCTCCGTTGCAGGACCCGGCATGCGAGCTCGTCGAGGTCGAGGCGATGTCGTCGGTCTAAACGCCGAGGGTGTTAACCGCTCGGATTCAGTAACAGAGTGGCTCCGGCGGGCCGGAGCCGGCCGTGTACTGAATCGGTTGGGCGCGACCGAGAGCGGTATCCCGCTCCCCCACCAGCCTCGCTCCCGCGAGTGGCTGAAGATCGCACTCGTCGAGTGCGCCGGCTGCCTTCAGGTCGTCGAGCGGAAGTCCCCAGTACAACGCCATTGTCCGGCGTGTCGAGCCGTCCTCAAACGCAAGCTCAACCGGGAGGCGATGATGCAGCGACGGAAGGTGCAACGGAACGCCGATCCAGGCTCTGATCTATAGCAAGCGTGCTGAGAAGCGCAGGCCCCTCACTGCCCTGCAACGAAGCGGCCGATCAGGCGGTATCGGCCTGAAGGACGTCGGCCACCGGTCCGCGGGAAGCAGCCAGCGTCGCGAGGGCGGTGAGCGCCGCGATCGCCAGCAGCGTGACGATGACCACGGCCACCAGCGGGAGCACCGGGGGTGATGTCGACAGGCGGCCGCCACGCAGGTAGAGCACGATCGGGCCAGGGATGCCGAGCAGCACTCCCACGAACGCTGGGCCCAGTTGGGCCAGCGCCAAGCCGGTCGTCACCTGCACCCGTGTCGCGCCGAGGGCACGCATCAGGGCGGCTGGCCGTCGAGTATCGAGCGCGGTGGCCCAGGCGATGACAAGGGCGTTCACCGCGGCCAGGATGACGAGCATCACCGACACGATGACGGTCGCCTGGGCAACGCGCGGGCCGAGTGACCAGCCGGTGGTGTTGACCATCAGCACCGCGACGAGCCCGAAGGTTGTGACCGCGACGCTGAGCGCACTCACCGCCAGTCTCCTTGGCCGGCGCATCGCAAGCCGGACACCCACGAGCAGCGTCGCGGGCAGGTGCTCCGTGGCCCGCAGCACCGTCTCCCGACGCCGCGGGGGACGCGCCGCGTCCTCCAGTGCCGCCACGGTGCTCTGCCGGGCAGCGCCCACGGCGGGCACGAGCGTCGCCACCATGGCCACGGCGAGCGCGAGCACCACCACGATCGCGACGACCGAGCCGGTGAGCGACGCGGCGCTGGCCGCGCCCAGGAGCCCGGCGCCCGGTCCGTTGATCAACGGCGCCGCCAGCCAGCCGATGAGCAGGCCCGCCCCGGCGCCGCAAACCGCGACCAGGGCGTGCTCGACGAGCAGTACCGCTGCGACGAACTCGGGCGTGGCACCAACGGCCTTCAGCAGGCCGACCCGGCGCCTCTGCGCCGCCATGCGAGCGCCGACGAGCACCACCACACTCAGGAGTGCCAGCAGATCGAGCAGTGCGCTCCCGGTGAACAGCACCTGCTGCATGGTGCCGACCGCATCGGCATCGGCGGCACGGATGCCCTGCCAGGTGAACAGCGTGATGCCCGTCGCGGCGGCGTCCGCATTGCGGCGTTCGGCGAAGACCGGAGCGTCGGCGGGATCGCTGAGCTTCAGATTCAAGACGTAGAAGAGCGGCTCCTTGCTTGCCGCAGCGATGCCCGGCACGTCGGGAGCAGGGACCCAGATGAGACCCGGGTTGGAATCGCCGAGGGTCCCGACCAGGAAGCAGCCGAGGTAATGGCATCCATCCGGATAGGTGGGAATCGCGGCCGTCACGGCGATTCCAACCACGACGTAGGACCGGCCGCCGATGCTCAGCGGATCGCCGATCTGAAGACCGACTGCCGCGGCGAAGCTGGCCTCGACCACCACGCCGCCGGGCCGAACCCAGCTGCCCTGTAATAACTGCGGCTGGTCGACCGACGACGCCGCAGGGTCGCGCCCAACCACCAACGCCGCTCCGTCCCCACTCGGCATCCGCAGCAAGCCCCATGTCATCGGGAACGGGCCTGAGGAGCCCATCACGCCAGCCGCCTGCTCGAGGGGCACAAGCACCCTGGCATCGGCGACGTTGGTCTGGCTCTCCGGTCCTCCGCTCCCGGGGCCTGGCTGGGCCGGCCCCGAGCCGCTCCCGAGGGCATCGGACGGGGCGGCTTCGGCCACCACATCGGGCCCGTTTGTGGCCGTGCGGGTCCGGGCGTACGGGTCGTTGGTCGTTCCATCCAGGGCCAGGCCGAGCGTCAACATCGCGGCCCCGGTGGCCACCGCGAGAAGGAGCAGGAGGGACTGGCCGGCGTAGTGTCCCAGGTCCTTCAACCCCAGGCGGGCGATGAGCAGTGCGCGGCCCATCGTCAGGTCCTCGCGACGGCGCCGTTGGCGCCATGCCGATCGCCGAAGGCGCCGTCGCGCATCGACACGATGCGATCCGCGGTCGCGGCGACCCGCTCGTCATGGGTGACGATGACGACCGTGAGACCCGATCGGTGGAGTGCCCCGAGCAAGGCGACGACCTCCCGGGTCGCGGTGCTGTCGAGATTGCCTGTCGGCTCGTCGGCGAGCACGATCGCCGGCTCGTTGGCCAGCGCCCGGGCGATGGCCACCCGCTGGCGCTCGCCGCCCGAGAGCCCCGACGGCAGATGCTCGGCCCGACCGGCGAGGCCGACCTGGTCGAGCAGGGATCTGGCACTCCGACGGGCGTCGTCCGGCCGGCGTCCACCAAGGAGCGCCGGGAGCTCCACGTTCTCCTGGGCGGTGAGCTCCTCCATGAGGTGGAACGCCTGAAAGACGAAGGCAACCTCCGTCTGCCGCACCCGGGCCAGGGCGCGCTGCGAGAGGGCGTCGATCCGGCGCTCGTTGACCCAGACCTCGCCGGCCGTGGGCCGATCGAGCCCGCCAAGCAGGTGGAGGAGTGTGGATTTCCCACAGCCGCTCGGGCCCATCACGGCGACGGCTTCGCCGCGCGCGACATCGAGGTCGAGGTCATGAACAGCCCGCACCAGTCCTGGACCCGCGCCATAGTCCTTGCGCAGTCCGCGGGCGCGCAGAATGGTCGTCGCTGGCCCGCTCATCTGGTTTCCCTTCGCCTCGTCCAGGCGGCACGCATGGTCGCTCCTCTCGTCACTACCGGTAACCGGCCGCGTTCGCCGCCGCCGTGAAGAGGTATGGGCGATGGGATGTTGCGACCGGATAACGCCGCGAACAGCAGACTCGGCGCCTCGCGACGTGGTGTTATGCCCGCGCAACGTGGGGAAGCGATCATGGACGGGCAGGACGGGTCGGCCACCGACGCGGTCGGGCCGATTCGCTCGATGGGAAGTCGACGGTAGGAGCCGATGCGCGTGCTGGTGATCGAAGACGACCAGGAGCTGGCGGAGATCGTCAGTGCGACCCTGCGCCGGGCGCAGATGGCGGTGGACGTCGCGCTCGATGGCAGTGCGGGCCTCGAGCGCGCATTGGAGCACGACTACGACGTCATCGTCCTCGACCGCGACCTGCCCGGCGTCCACGGCGACCAGGTCTGCGCCGAGCTCGTCTCGCGAGGCTGCCGCGCCCGGGTGCTCATGCTGACGGCCGCGGCCACGACCGATGACCTCGTCGACGGGCTCGGCCGCGGGGCCGATGACTACATCGGCAAGCCGTTCGACCTCCCCGAAGTGGTGGCTCGCGTCCGCGCCCTCGTGCGGCGCTCGCAACCCGCCCTCCCGCCAGTCTTGCGGCACGACGATCTGGAGCTCGACACCGCCCGCCGACGGGTCCGGCGCGCCGGCCAGCTCGTCGAGCTGAGCCCCAAGGAGCTGGGCGTGCTCGAGCTGCTCCTCGCCGCCGAGGGTCGCGTGGTGTCATCGGAGGAACTCCTCGAGCGAGTGTGGGACGAGAACGCCGATCCGTTCTCGCAGGCGGTCAGGACGACCGTGAGCCGCCTCCGGGCCAAGCTGGGCGATCCACCGCTCATCGAGACGGTCGTGGAGGCTGGGTACCGGATCTGATGACACCAGCGGGCGAGGCGAGATGAGACTCCCGATTCCCCACCTGCCGCGGATCACGATCCGCCTCCGCCTGGCGCTGCTGTACGGCGCGCTGATCCTGCTCGCGGGGGCTGCGCTCCTCGGGGTCTCGTATGTGGCGTTCACGACGACCAATCTGGCCGTGAACGTTGGTTCCGGCGGCCAGGTGACGGTCGACTTCGGCGGCCCGTTCGGCGGCGGAGGTGCGAACACCCTGGCTGCTCCCTTCGGTGGTTCCGCGGCGGACCTGCCGAAGCTGCTCAGATCGGTGGTCGAGGGCCAGCATGTTGCGGAGCAACGCTACTACCTGATCCTGTCCATGGTGGCGATTGCGAGCCTGGCCCTCGCCTCAGTGGCGATCGGGTGGTTCGTGGCCGGGCGTCTGCTGCGGCGACTGCGCACCATGTCCGCGTCCGCACGGGAGATCTCGAGCACGAACCTCGGGCTCCGGCTGGCCCCGGCCGGCCCGGACGACGAGCTGAAGGATCTGGGGCAGACGTTCGACGATCTCCTGGGCCGACTCGAGCGGTCCTTCGAGGCGCAACGGCAGTTCGTCGCCAACGCCTCGCACGAGTTGCGCACACCACTCGCGCGACAGCGGGCGCTGGTCCAGTACGCGCTCGACGACCCGGAGCCCACGATGGACGGCTGGCGCGCAACCTTCGAGCGAGTTCTGGTCGCCGAGGAGCAGCAGGAGCGGCTATTCGAGGCGCTGTTCACCCTGGCACGCGGCGAGCGCGGGCTGGAACGCGCGGAGCGGGCTGACCTCGCCGAGTCCGTCGAAGCCGCGCTGCGAACTCGGCGCCACGGCATCGAGGCCGCCGGGCTGCACCTCGAGGAGCGCTTGGATCGCGCAGATGTGCGCGGTGATCCTCAGCTGCTCGAGCGGCTCGCGGCCAATCTGGTCGACAACGCGACCAAGTACAACATCCCCAACGGTGCGATCGAGATCTCGACGGAAAGACATTTCGGGGAGGCCGTCCTGCGGGTCACCAACACCGGCCTGCCGATCCCGGCGATGGAAGTCGAGCGGCTGTTTCAGCCATTCCAGCGACTGCCCGATCGATCGGCTGGCCAAGAAGGGTGGGGACTCGGCCTCTCGATTGTGCGGGCGATTGCCGACGCCCATGGCGGCATCGTCAGGGCTCGCGCGAGGCAAGCCGGCGGGCTTGCGATCGAGGTAGGCATCCCTGCCATGTCAGTCGACAACGCGCTCGAGTAAGGCGCCGCGGAAAGCGTCGGGGTGCCGCCGGTCGAGGTACCCCGTTCGAGTTAACGGATTGGCCGCAGGGTCATCTGGCCGGGCGGGAGCCGGCCGTGTACTGAATCGCGTGGAGCGACTGAGAGTCGCATCTCGCTCTCCCGCCCCACGGCTCGATCGCGCGCGTGGCTGAAGGTCGCGCTCGTCCAGCTGCGCGCGTTGCCATCAAGTCGTCGAACGCCGCTCGCCGGTCCAGCGATATTGCCCAGACTGTCGTGCGGCCCTGAAACGACACCGGAGTCGCACGGCTGCCAGTCGTTCCAGACACATGTCGAGGTAAGGAGGTTGGCCTCAGCTCGTGGCTTTCTCAGCCCACCGCCTTCT
Organism: uncultured Chloroflexia bacterium; assembly: GCA_963783725.1. Taxonomy (GTDB): domain Bacteria; phylum Chloroflexota; class Limnocylindria; order QHBO01; family QHBO01; genus CAWAOJ01. Next base: position 997,096 of record CAWAOJ010000002.1, read on the forward strand.
TGACCAGCGCGGTGATCTTCGCCTCGTCGGCGGGGGTCATCTCCGGCAGCGCGTACATGACCGGCCACATCGAGCCGTCGTCGAGGTGGGCCTTGTCGCTGAAACCTAAGACCGCGTATCGCGCCTTGAACTTCGCGCGCTCCTGGAAATAGCAGACGAGCTGTCCATCCCGGTAGTACGCCGGGCTCCCGTACCAGGTTCGGGACGACATCCCTGGCGCGGCGGCCTTGACGATCGCGTGGAGTCGCTCGGCCATGGAGTGATCGGGCTCGTCCAGCCGGGCGATCTTGGCGAGCACCTCGGCTTCGCCGTCCGCCTCGTCCTGCTTGCCGCGCCTCCTGGGGCGCGCCGAGCGGCTTCGCTCCCGGCGGTACTCCTTGATCGCCGCCTTCTCTTCGTCGGTCCACGCTTCGTCTGACGTGCGCGCGCCCGGGCGCCTCGCGGTCGTCTTCTCGTCGGTCATGGTGCCTCCTCTCGGTTGTGGATCGCTCGCATCGCCTCAACGGCAATCTCGATGCCGGGCCTTCCTTCGACAACGATCAAGACGGGACCGGAGTCTTGCCCGTGACAGCTCGTGAGTTCGGCAGCCGGGCCAATTGCTCCTCGAGGTGGCGGAGCTTCTCCGGGTTGCTGATCGCCCGCACGGCGATGATCTGACCGTCGGCGATGTCGAGCCCGATGACGGCCACCGTCCGACCCTCGGCATCGAGAAAAGACCATCCCCGGCTGGCCGTTGAGCTCGGCGACCCGTTGCTCGACGGCTCCCAGGGAGGCCGGGCGGTAGCCGCTGAAGATCCGCGTCACACGCTCGCGCCCGCGGATTGGTTGCGGGAACGCTGGGCCTTGGCCACCGCCGTCGGTGTAGAGGACAACGTCGGCCGCCAGCAGGTCCGCGAGCCCGTCCGTCCTTCCGGCTCCGACTGCCTCGAAGAACCGCCGGGCCAGCGCTTCGCGATGCTGCCGGGAAGCCTCGAACCGCGGCTTCCCGTCCCGGATGTGCCGCCGGGCACGCACCGCGATCTGGCGACAGTTGTCCTGGGACTTGCCGACGATGTCCGCGGTCTCGTCGAAACCGAAGTCGAACACGTCGCGCAGCAGGAACACCGCCCGCTCGACGGGGCTGAGGCGCTGAAGCAGGACGAGGAACGCCATGGAGAGCGCCTCGGCCGCCTCGACGTGCCGGGCAACGTCCGGGGTCGGGTCGGTCAGGAGCGGCTCCGGGAGCCAGGTCCCGACGTAGGTCTCCCTGCGGACTCGCGCCGACCGGACGTCATCGATCGCGAGACGGCTGACGACCGTCGAGAGCCACGCCTTCGGGGATTGGATCTCCGTGGCCTCCCCAACGGCACGATGGAACCGCATGAACCCCTCCTGGACGATGTCCTCCGCCTCACCAACCGCGCCCACCATCTGGTAGGCGATCGAGGCGAGCAGCGGCCGCAGGACGGCGTAGACGCCGCCGGGCTCCTCTGCGTCGGGGGGTACCTGGCTCATGCTCATGTCTGTTGTGGACGGTAGCATCCGGTTACCCGTGACACCGCCGCTAGGTCGACCAGCACGGCCAGGCCGAACACCCCTTGGATGCCGCGGGATCAGGTGCAGGTCTGACTGACAGGATCCCTGGCGTGCGTCTCGCCTGCTCACGCCGCGCGTCCGCCGGATCATCACCCGGACCAGCGTCCTCGTTTTCGCAGGCCTCGGTCTTCTGTTGGCGGTCGCGTCCTAGGGCCACCCGTCGCGGCCATCAGCCTGCTGCGTTGATGCCCGCGCTCTCTCCAGCGGGACCGGCCGCTGGGATCCGGCGACCTGCGCTGGCTCCCTGGTTCTCAGCTTGCAATGCTTCCCGCGCGGTGGCGAGAAAGGCGGCATGGGCCGGCGTGGAGCACGCTGGCCTCAACACCAGGGTGGCCTGGGTTCGCGACCTGTTCGAGCGGATCGACGTCGACAGCCGCGAGGAGCACGCGGTGGCGGTCTGGAAGGCAACCGACGACGAGGGTGATAGCCGCTCGGATTCAGTAACAGAGTGGCTCCGGCGGTAGGATTCGAACCTACGACCAAGCGGTTAACAGCCGCCCGCTCTACCACTGAGCTACGCCGGAACGCGTGCGAAACCGATGCGGTGATCGGTTCGGGACCGGGGCGGATGATATCGCGACCGAGCGCGAAGGGTCAAAGCCCGCATCGGCCGCCGATTCAGTCCGCGGGAAAGACGTATCCGACGCTGCGCTCGTTGACGATGTAGTGGGGGTCACGCGGGTCGCGCTCCAGCTTCTGCCGCAGATGCCACACGTAGCGCCGGATGTAGCCGGTCTCCTCGACGTATTCGGCGCCCCACACCTCGGTGACGATCTGGCGCGCCGAGAGCACGCGGCCCGGCTGGCGGAGCAGCGTGGCCAGGATGCGGAACTCGGTCGGCGTGAGCTCCACCGGTTCGCCGCCGCGGAGCACCCGGTGGCGATCGACGTCCACCACCAGGTCGGCGCCATGCAGCACGCTCGACGGCTCGGCGCGGTCAGGTGTGGTCCGATCCAGCACGGCCTTGATGCGCGCGCCGAGCTGCGCGAAGCTGAAGGGCTTGGTGACGTAGTCATCGGCGCCGCCACCGAAGCCGCGCAGCACGTCGAGCTCGGCGCCCCTGGCGGTGAGCATGATCACCGGCACGGACGACACGGCGCGAATGCGTGCCAGCACCTGCCAGCCGTTGAGGCCGGGCATGGTGACGTCGAGGAGCACCAGATCCGGCGGCGCGGCCTCGATCGCCGCGAGCGCGTCGTGGCCGCCGGTCGCCGACGCAACGTCGAGTCCGAGCCGCCCGAGGTAGTCGGTGAGCAGCTCGAGCAGCGACTGGTCGTCGTCCACGACGAGGATGCGCGACATCTATCCTTCTCCGCTGGCCGCGTGGTCGCGCTCGGGAGGCTCTTCCGGAGCCATGGGCAGCGTGAACACGAATCGCGCGCCCGGGCGTGCTTCGTCCTCCCAGACGGGACTCTCAACGGCGATCGTTCCGGCCTGGGCCCGAACCAGCTCCCTGGCGAAATACAGCCCGAGGCCGTATCCGCGCGTCGTCGTCTCGGCGTCGCCGAGTCGGTGGAACGAGCGGAAGATCTGTTCCTGCGCGTCCGCCGGCACGCCCGGACCGTGATCCATCACTCCGATCTCGATGAACCCGTCACGCGCCCCCGCCGAGATCTCGACGCCGGCGGCGGGCGCGGAGTAGCGCAGCGCGTTCTCGAGCAGGTTGCGGACGACCTCCTCGACCAGCACCTCGTCGCCCCATGCGGGTGGCAGGCCAAACGGAATGTCGAGCGAGAGAGACCGATCGGGCTCCGCCTCGACGGTGGCGCGACGCAGGCGCGCCAGGAGCGGCTCGATGGCGATCGGTCCGAGTCGCGGCTTCAGCTCGCCCGCTTCGATCCTCGACACGTCGAGGATGGTGTGGATGAGGCGCGACAGGCGCTGGCTCTCGAGGGTGAGGATCTGGATCACGCGGCCGCTCGACGGCGGCAGCTGTTCGGCATCCTGCGCCACGATCTCGAGCGCGCCGTTGATGTTGGTCAGCGGCGCCAGCAGCTGGTGCGACACGAGGGAGACGAACTCCGACTTCATCCGATCGAGCTGCAGCAGGTCGGCGTTAGCCTCGGCGAGCTGCGCGGTCGCCGCCTCGAGATGCTGCGTGCGCTCCGCCACCATCTCCTCCAGCGACCGATTCATCGATTCGAGTGCCGTCCCGGTCGCGCGGTAGCCGTCGAGGATGGCGATGAACCAGCTCAGCGTGATGGCGACGATGACCGGCCCCACCACCGCGAACAGCGCGATCTCGCCGAAGAAGGCGAGCGTGATGTCGCCCTCCCCGGTGGCGATGTGCTCGCTCCACTCGATCACGACCGCGATGACGGCGAGGGCAAGCGGCAGCACCCAGCGGACGAGCCCCACCATGCGGTAGACGCTCGGTGGTGGTAGCCGATGGACCTTCTTCAAGACTGGGACCTCGTCGCGCGGAATGACGACGCGGCCGTGGCCGATCGCGGGGTCCGCGCTCCTCTTCTAGCACACCGCGTCAGCCAGCACATCCACCCCGCCCGAGTTTTGACGCAATCGCGACATCGCGGACACCGGCCAACGACCGGTACGCCGATACGCTCGGGATGAGGACGGACTACCGTGGGCAACGTCCCGCGGCGGCGCTTCCGCCGGCGGAGATCGCAACGAACGGAAGGAATCGGAATGATGATCCAGCGAATGGCCGCAATCGGCACCATGGCGATCCTGCTGGCGGCCTGCAGCGCAGCGCCGTCGGCCTCGGTCAAGACCGAGGAGTCCGAGACGCCCGGCGCATCGGTCTCAGCTCCGGCCGGCGCGCGCACCGTGGACCTGGAGATCGGCGACGGCAAGATCACGCCTGCGTCCGTCGACGTCACCAAGGGCGAGACGGTCACCTTCAACGCCAAGAACGTCAACACCACCGAGGTCGAGCTCATCGTCGGCCTCGCGACCGATGTCGCCGCCGACTCGGGCGACAGCCTCAAGGAGGCCGAGGAGATCGCTCCCGGCGCATCGAAGTCGGTCACCTACACGTTCGACGGCGACGGGCCGTACGCCTTCGGCGACCAGATCGGCGATCACTACTCCAAGGGCGCCAAGGGCGTCATCGTCCTCAAGTAGGGCGGCAAGCGACGGGCGCGGCGCGCGAGCAGCGCCCGTCGCACCCGCTCGCGCACACACCGAGGTGAGTTCGCATGAGCTCCGTCGACGACACCCGTGACGCGAAGATCACGCGGCGCACCTTCGCGCTCCGCGGACTGACGGTCATCGGCGGCGCCATCGCGGCCGCGATCGCGGTCCCGGTGGTCGGGTTCGCCACGGCACCGGGCTGGCGATCCAGGCTGCCGTGGCGGGTGCTCTCGACGTCGATCGTGCCCACGCTGCGTTCCGACGGCTGGAGCACGGTCGGGAAGCTCGCCGACTTCGAGGTCGGCGTGCCGCACTTCCTGCAGGTGGACCGGCACGTCGTCGACGGCTGGGTGACGGAGACCGCACCGGTGGGCGTCTACGTCGTGCGCAAGAGCGACGCGGAGGCGGTCGTCTTCGACCCGCACTGCACGCATCTCGGCTGCCCGCTGGCATGGTCGAGCGGCGCCGGCAAGTTCGTGTGCCCCTGCCACGGCGGCGCGTTCACGCCTGCCGGTGAGGTCGCGGCAGGACCGCCCCCGCGACCGATGGTCCGCTACGAGACGAGGGTCGAGGGCGGCCAGCTGCTCATCGGCGCTCTGAACCCGGAGGCCTGAGCGATGCGCGCCATCGGACGCTGGATCGATGAACGGCTGCATCTGGCCCAGATCGGACGAGCCTTCGTCGACCGCCGCCTGCCGGGCAACATCGGCTGGTTCCACACGCTCGGCAGCGCGACGCTGTTCCTCATCGTGGTCCAGATCGTCACCGGCATCGTGCTCTCGATGTCGTACGTGCCGAGCCCCGACCACGCCTACGAGAGCGTCCTGTACATCGACCAGACGCCCTTCGGCGGGCTGGTGCGCGCGACCCACCACTGGGGCGCCGGCCTGCTCGTCCTGCTCATCGGCCTGCACACGCTGCGCGTCTTCATCTGGGGAGCCCACAAGTACCCGCGCGAGATCACGTGGCTGGTCGGGGCCGGGCTCTTCTTCGTGGTGCTCGGCTTCGCCTTCACCGGGTACCTGCTGCCGTGGGACCAGAAGGCGTACTGGGCGACGGTCGTGGGGACCAACATCGCCGGATCCGCACCGCTCGTCGGCGGGGCCGCGCTGGAGATCCTGCGCGGTGGCGCGCAGCTCGGGGCGCTGACCCTCGCTCGCTTCTACGGCATCCACATCTGGGTGCTGCCGTCGCTTCTCTTCCTGCTGGTGGCGATCCATCTCTTCGCGGTGATCCGCCAGGGAATCGCAGCGTCACCCAGGCTGCGACCGCTGGTGGCGGCGCAGCAGGGCATCTCGCAGCGCGACGCGTACGAGGTCGAATACGCGGAGGAGAAGCGCGCCGGCAAGCCCTTCTGGGACTCGCTGCTGAAGGACGGGATCGTGGCCGCGGTGCTGCTCGTGATCCTGTTCGCGCTCGCCATCGGCCTCGGCGCACCGCTGGAGGCCCAGGCGAATCCGAACTCGACCAGCTACGTGCCGCGCCCCGAGTGGTACTTCCTCGACATGTTCCAGCTGCTGTGGTACTTCACCGGCAGCCTGGAGCCGCTGCTGATCTTCCTGGTCTTCACCGCGGCCGCCGTGATCTTCGTGCTGGTCCCCTTCATCGACCGCGGCAGAGCACGGCATCCGCGGCAGCGACCGGTCGCCATGGGGATCACCGGCCTCGTGGTGGCCGGCGTCCTCGCCCTGACGTTCCTGGGCGCGACGGCCACTCCGCCGGGTGTCGTCAAGGTTCCCGCCACGGCCGGGATGTCGTCCAGCCAGACCGCCGGGCTGAAGGTATTCAACGACCAGGGCTGCATCAGCTGTCACGAGGTGCGCGGCATCGGCGGCACGACCGGGCCGGACCTCTCCCGCGCAGGCTTCCGCTGGGAAGCGGTCGACATCAGGCGGCAGATCGTGACGCCCAAGGACAACCGGATGCCGGCCTACGACAACCTGAGCAAGCAGGAGCTCGACGACCTGGTCGCGTATCTCACCAGCCTGAAGTGACGGTCCGCCTTCGCGCGTCACACAACCGTCGCCAAGGCGTCATCGTCCAGTCGCAATTCGCGTCCATCCTCCCCGCAGGCGCCTGACATGCGGGCGCACAGCAAGGAGGAACCGATGCGACGACTCATCACGGCAAGCGCAGGCGCGGCGCTGACGCTCGCCCTGACGGCGGGGATCGTGGGGGCGGGGGGACCGCCCGCGCTCTCCTTCTACGTGGACGGGGTGCGCTACCGCACCGTCGGCACCCCCACCGACTTCACGCAGACGGGCGCCCCGGACAGCTCGTTCGAGAAGATCTACGCCCTGGGTGACGGCCTCATCAACGTGGCCGAGGCGGCTCCGGGGCAGCCGGGCTTCCGCGGCGGCCGATGGATGGTGCTGCCGATCACCTGGAACGTCACGCCGACGCAGCTGACCAGCAACGAGCAGGTCCAGATGTATGCCGACCAGGGACTGATCGAGATTGGCGCGACGCCGGTCAAGGAGTTCGAGTGCCCGGTCATTCCGGTGGGCGGACGGCGCTGAAGCGGCGCCGGGACCGATGCGGGTGACGTCGAGCGCCGCGGCTCGCGTGGCGCCGGCGCTCACCCTTCCCACCCGCCGTACGATTCGCAACCATGAACACCCGTCAGCGGCCGATCCTGGTCGTCGACGACGACGCGAAGATCGTGCGGCTCGTCCGAACCTACCTGGAACGCGAGGGCCTGGCGGTCGTCGAGGCGAATGACGGGCGCAGCGCCCTCGCGACCATCGCGCTGGAGGATCCCGCGCTGGTGATCCTGGACGTGATGCTTCCCGAGGTTGACGGCCTCTCCGTGCTGGAGGCCCTGCGCCGAACGTCGCGTACGCCGGTCATCGTCCTATCGGCGCGAGGGACTGTCGAGGATCGCGTGAGCGGCCTCTCCATCGGGGCCGACGACTACGTCCCGAAGCCGTTCTCCCCCGCCGAGCTCACCCTCCGCGTGCGCCGGCTGCTCGACCGATCCGGCGCGCCCGGCGCCACCGGATTCCCGCAGGCGCAACCGCGCTCCCCACTGAGACACGCCGATCTCAGCCTCGACCGCGAGCGGCACGAGGCCACGGTGGACGGGCGCGAAATCGCCCTGACGCGCATCGAGTTCGCCCTGCTCGCCGCGCTGCTCGAGGCCGATGGACGCGTGCTGACGCGCGACCGGATGCTCGATGAGGTGTACGGCATCGACGAGAGCGTTCTCGACCGCACCATCGACGCGCACGTGGCGCGACTGCGGGCCAAGCTGGGCGACGAGCCGTCTGCGCCGCGCTACATCGCCACCGTCCGCGGCATCGGCTACCGCATGGCGCCCGCGGCCGGCGAGGAACCCCCGTGAGGCGGCTGCTGGGCGGCATCGGCCTGCAGGTCGCGGTGGTCGCGGTGCTGGCATCCGCCGTCGCGCTTGCGATCCTCGCCGCCGGCGTATGGGTCATCGGTGGCGAGAGCTTCGCGCGGCTGATGGCGAGCCATGGCCAGGACGCCGCAGTGGCGCACAGCATGTTCGAGGAGTCGGTCGCGCAGGTGCTGATCGCGGCGCTCGGGGCCGCAATCCTGGGCGGCGCCCTGCTCGCCGCGCTCCTGGCAGCACGCCTTGCGCGTCCGCTTCGTGAGGCGCGCGATGCGGCCCAGAAGATCGCCGAGGGTGATCTGCAGGCTCGACTCGCACGTCGCGGGCCGCAGGAGCTGGTTGAGCTCGCCGATTCGTTCAACTCCATGGCGGCCGCGCTCGATGAGCAGGAGCGCGCGCGACGCGAGTTCACGGCCAACGCGGCGCACGAGCTGCGGACGCCGCTGACGAACCTGCAGGGCTACCTGGAGGCGCTGAGGGACGGTGTCGTCACGCCGGATCGGGCGACGTTCGAGTCGCTGTGGGAGGAGGCGGACCGCCTGGTGCGCCTCTCCCGCGATCTCGATCAGCTGGCCGAGGGCGACGCCGGACGGCGAGCGTCGGTCGAGACAGAGCTGGACCTGGGCGAGACGATCCGCGCCGCGGTCGAGCTGGCTCGCCCCGCCGCGCGGGCAAAGGGGCTGGAGCTCGCGCTCGACCTGGACGGACCGATGCGGGTCCATGCCGACCACGATCGCATGGTCCAGATCCTGGCGAACCTGCTCCAGAATGCGGTCCGCTATTCGGAGGCCGGCGGCCGGGTGCGCGTCAGCGCCGAGCGACGAGCGCGCGATGTGCTGGTCGCGGTCACGAACACGGGCGACGGGATACCCGCCGCCGACGTTCCGCGCGTCTTCGAGCGCTTCTATCGCGTCGAGAAGTCGCGAGATCGGGAGCGCGGCGGCGCCGGCATCGGCCTCGCCATCGTGCGCCAGCTGGTCGAGGCGGCGGGCGGAAGGGTGGGCGCGGAGTCGTCGGCCGGGACGACGCGCTTCTGGTTCACCGTCCCCGGCTAGCCCCCGCCGGCTTCAGCGGAAAGAGGCGCGCCTGGCGGCTGCTCCGCCGACGGGCTAGGCGACCGAGACGGCGAGTCTGAGGTCGCGGCCGAGCGCCGCCGAGAGGCGCGCGATCTCCCCCTCGAGTGCGCGGTGGGGCACGGCTCCTGCCTCGCGGAACCAGCTCGCGCGCAGCCGCTCACCATCAAGCTCCCAGGTTCCCGCCACGGCCCCGCCCGCCACGATGACCGGCGAGATCCAACCGCTCTGGCGGCTCACCGCGGCGCGGCGGGCAGGTCCCAGCACATGCCCGTCATCGGTGCCCGGGCCGAGGACGTACGCATCGAAGCCCGGCAGCAGCCGGACGACGTCGCTCGGGCTAATCCTCGACAGCTCGTCGAGATCCTCGGCGAGGAGGTATGCCGTCTCACCCTCAACGTCGACCGGCACCAGCCGATCGCGCGCCGCGGCGAACCACTCGCGCAGCGCGCCCGCCCGGACGCGACCGCGCGCCAGCCACTTGCGGAAGTTGTCGAGCGTGGCAGGGCCGTAGGCGGCGAGGTAGGACGCGATCGCGCGCGGTCCCGCTTCGTCCGGTTCGGCAAGGCCGGTCCACTCCGCGCTCGCCGCCGCAGGCCGGGTGAAGGTTGTTCTTCCTGCCCTGCTCGGGCCGAAGCACAGCTCGCCCTGGAAGGCCAGCGGCTTGAGGAGCGTTCCCCACCCCGAGCGCAGCGCCTCAGCCAGGTGGCTGAGCGCCGGCCGGCGGGTGATCGCGGCGATCAGCTCGTCCCGCGTGAGGATCGTGCCGTCGAGCGCCTCGCGCACCACATCGCGCAGCTCATCCCAGCGCTCCACGGGCATGCCGAAGGCGCGCTGCCAGCTCGGCAGCTCCCAGGAACGCCCTGCGGCGATGAGCGCGAGGAAGCAGCCCGCCTCCTGCGGAGTGAGCAGATGGAGCGTGCCGCGCATGGCCCAGGTGCGGATCAGACGTCCGGAGGCGAGCGCCTCCGCCACCGCGCCCATCGCAACGCGGTCGGAGCGCAGCCGAATCGCCAGCTCGGCGGACGACGGAACCTGTGCCTGCACGGCGCACAGCCTGCGGACAACCTCGTCGGCAGGCAGCGCGCCGATCGGGTCGAGCATCTGGCGGCGCATGCGCCAGGCGAGCGCCTGCTCCCACGAGATGCGCGCGGTCATCGCTCGTTGCGCGGGCCACCGCCCGCGCGGATGCGTGCCCGCCGGCGGCCAGGGGCGGACCGCATCGGTCCTATTCCAGGTAGTCCTTCAGCTTCCGTGAGCGCGACGGGTGGCGCAGCTTGCGCAGCGCCTTGGCCTCGATCTGCCGGATCCGCTCGCGGGTCACGTTGAAGTCGCGGCCGACCTCCTCCAGCGTCCGGGAGCGGCCGTCCTCCAGGCCGAAGCGCAGCTGCAGCACGCGCCGCTCTCGCGGCGTCAGCGAGTCGAGGACGCCCTCCACCTGCTCCTTGAGCAGCTGGTGGCTCGCCGCATCGGCCGGGGCGACGGAGGCCAGGTCGGGGATGAAGTCGCCGAGGTGGCTGTCCTCCTCCTCGCCGATGGGGGTCTCGAGGCTGACCGGCTCCTGGCTGACCTTCATGATCTCGCGCACCTTCTCCGCGCTGACCGTCTGGGGGCCGATCGCCTCGCGGTCGTCCACCTCGCCCTCGGTCGGCTCGCGCTGCAGCTTGTCGCGCAGCTCGCGGATGATCTCGTCACGGCTCATGCGCCGCGCGATCTCCTCGACGGTCGGTTCGCGACCCAGCTCCTGCAGCAGGGTGCGGCTGACCCGGATCAGGCGGTTGATGGTCTCGACCATGTGGACCGGGATGCGGATGGTGCGCGCCTGGTCGGCGATGGCGCGCGTGATCGCCTGCCGGATCCACCAGGTGGCGTAGGTGCTGAACTTGAAGCCCTTCTCGTAGTCGAACTTCTCGACCGCCCGGATGAGGCCGATGTTGCCCTCCTGAATCAGGTCAAGGAAGCTCATGCCGCGGCCCATGTACTTCTTGGCGATGCTGACCACCAGGCGCAGGTTGGCCTCGGTCAGGCGCTTGCGGGCGTCGGTGCTCTGCTCGATGAGCCGGCCGCTGCGCTGCTCGAGCGGCACGTCGGCCGGGATGGTCGGGTCGTAGCCGAGCTCGTGCAGGTAGGCCGCGTCGTTGCCGTCCTCGATGTACTGCCCGGTGATCTCCTGCGCCGTCTCGCGCGCCCAGCGCTCGAGCTCGACGAGCTCGCTCGCGCCGGCGTGGTCGAGGGGCCGGTTGCGGTAGCTGGCACCGAACACGACTGCCTGCTTGAGGCCCTCGGCGGGCTCGTGGGCGAGGAGCTTCAGGATCGCCTCGGCGTGCATGATCCGCTCGCGCGCCTCGTCGTCCAGGCCCTCCGCCTTGCGGGCCTTGGCCAGCTTGACCGGGGGCACGCTGATCTGCTCGGCGCGCCGGTTCACCCACCAGTCGATGGCGTCGGCGGTGACGCGGGCGGACTCCCGCGGCAGGTCGAATGCCCGCATGGCGGCCATTGCGCGTGCCTTCGGCTCGCTGCCGATGCTGACCCAGGCGTAGAGGTTGGTCAGCGCGCGCGCCGGGTCCTCGACCATCAGCTCACCGAGCTCGATGGCCTTGGCCAGCACCACCTCCTCCTCGGCGGTGAGCAGGGCGACCTTGCCGATCTCCTTGAGGTACATCCGCACCGGGTCGTCGATGCCGATGATGTCCGCCGCCAGAGCCTCGAGATCCTCCTCGCCCTCGGCCTGCCTCGGGCGCGTCTCGGCTTCCGCCTCGGGCTCCGCCAGCAGGGTCGGCTGGTTCTGCGCGTCGAGCACCTCGACGCCCTGCTCTTCCGCCGTCGCGTACAGCTCCTCGATCGCGGCGAGGTTCGCCTCCGGCTGCGGCATCACGGCCAGGATCTGGTCCTGGGTGATGAAGCCCTCGCTCCGCCCCTGTTCGAGCAGCTTGGCGAACGGCGAGGCGCCTGCCTTCGCCGACGGCGCCCGCTGCGTCGCCTTCTTCGCCGGGGTCTCCTTGTCGGCCGTGGTGGCCGCCTTCGCTCGTTTCGCCGTTGTGGTGGTCGCCACGCTCAACTCCTCCTGCCGCCGACGCCCGCCGGCTCTGCCATTTGCCTGGTCACCTCGGCCTTCTCGCGACCGAGCCGCATGATGTGTTGTTCGATCGATGCCAGCCGCTCACGATCCCCGTCGCGCACCGCGTCGTCGAGGAGGACGCGGCCGTCGCGCATCGCCTCCTCGATGCGCTGCGTTCGCAGACGCAGCAGGCACACCCGCAGTGCCTCCGCCGCCTCGGCCGCGGTCGGGGTCGGTCCCGGCTCACCGGAGGCGAGCTCGGCCAGCACGCCGCGCGCCAGCGAGGCGGTCACCGGATCGAGCTCGGCGATGAAGCGGTCGATCCCGCGCGCCCCCGGCTCGGTGGTGGAGACCCAGGTCGCGCCACGCCTCGATCAGCGCGATCGCCGCGGCGTCGCGGAACGGAAGCCGAGTGGCGGCCGGCAGCTCGGCGACGGTCGCCGGCTGCCGCAGCAGCAATGCCAGCGTCTCGAGCTCGAGCGGCGTGAGCGACGACTCGACCGGCTCGTCCGGCACCGCCGCGCGCTGCGGCTCCCGACGAACGAGCGGCGCCCTGGCGAGCGACTCGTTGAGGACGCGCTCCTCCACGTTCACCATCCGCGCCAGCTGCTGTACGTACAGCGCCCGCTCGATCGGATCCGCGACGCGTCGCAGGAGCGCCAGGACGCGTCCGGTGAGCTCGCGCCGTCCGGCGACGGTGCCGAGGTCGACCTCGGCCGCGACACGGTCCATGAAGTACTCGATCACCGGCTTCGCCTGACCGATGGCGGTGCGCCATGCCTCCGCATCGGTCCGGATCAGCTCGTCCGGATCCTTGCCGGCCGGGATGCGCACCACGCGCACCTTGCTGACGCTCTGGTCAGGGCCGAGCTCGGCGAGGAGACCGCGCTGGGTTGCCGCCTCGCCCGCCAGGTCCACGTCGTAGGCGAGCGCGACCGCATCGGCGTAGCGGGTGGCGAGCTCGATCTGGCCGTGCGTCAGTGCCGTCCCGAGCGAGGCCACCACATTCGTGAAACCGGCCTGGTGCGCGGCCATGACGTCGGTGTAGCCCTCCACGATGACGGCCAGCTTCTCCTTGCGGATCGACGTCTTGGCAAGATCGATGGCGTACAGCGTGCGGCTCTTGTCGAACAGGATGGTGGCGGGCGAGTTCAGGTACTTCGGTCCCTCGCTGCCCGGCATGATCCTGCCGCCCAGGCCGATCGGGCGCGCCGACTGGTCGCGGATGGGGATGATGACCCGATTGCGGAACTTGTCGATGACGCCGCCCCGCGTCGATGGGCTGGCCAGCCCGGCGGCGGTCAGCTCCTCCTCGCTGAACCCACGCCCGCGCAGGCGCTTGGTCAGCGCGTCCCACGCGTTCGGCGCGAAGCCGATGCCGAAGCGTTCCAGCGTCTCGTCGGTCAGGCCGCGTCCGGCGAGATAGTCGCGCGCTGCCTCGCCCTGCGGCGTTCGCAGCAGCACCTCGCGGTACCAGGCGATGGCCGCCTCGAGCGCCTCGCGCAGCCGCTTGCGCTGCCGGTCCTCGCGGGCGCTTCGCTCGCTCAGCTCCACGCCCGCGCGCTCCGCCAGGCGGGTCAGCGCCTCCCGGAAGTCGAGGCCGTCTCGGCGCATCAGGAAGGTGAAGATGTCCCCGCCCTCGCCGCATCCGAAGCAATGCCACGTCTCGCGGTCGGGGCTGACGATGAACGACGGCGTCTTCTCGGCGTGGAAGGGGCAGAGCCCCTTGTGGACCGATCCGGCACGCTTCAGCTGCACCGTCTCGCCCACGACATCGAGCACGCTGAGCTTGGTCTTGATCTCCGAAGCGATCCCGTTGGAGCTCAATGCGCGAGAAGGTCCGCGCGTGTCAAGTACTTTGTCAAGGGCACGACCCCATCATATCGCTCGAGTCAAGTACCGGCGCGCTGCCGGCGAGGGGTGAAGGCGCCGCGGTCTGGCGCGCCGGTTGCTAGGGTTTCCGTGGAAGGTTGTCAGTGCCCATGACCAAACCCCGGAAGCGCGCATGGTTGCTCGGCGTCCCGCGACGCCGGGCGGCGCACGCCATGCCCGCCGTCGAGCGTAACGCCGCCGCGGCATGGACGGCGACGTCCGGATACGCGCTGCGCGCAGTGAACGCCCTCACCTCGCGTCGACTCGACGCATGGCTCGACACGATCCACTCCAGGCAGGCGCTGCGCGTCGGGATCGTGGCGGCGACAGGCGTCGCGGTGTCCGCCGTCGCCCTCGTGGCGGTGACGCACGGCGACCGGCCGGTGACAGGATCGCCCATCGACCGCAACGCTGTCGGTCAGGTTGCCCGCGGCGTGGGCGTGCAGGCGCTGCCGAACCGCCTGGCGGTGCCTTCCGCGAGCGCTCAACCCACCGTCGACGCCCCCACCGGCACACCGGGATTCGCCGGCGGCGGCTCGCTACCGGGCGACGGCGGGGGTGCTCCGAACCCCAGCGCTGGCGGCTCTCAGCCGGGCGCGGGGGGCGGAACCGTGGCCGCCGGTCCGACGTCGGGCCCGAAGGCGGCGCCGACCCCGACACCGAGCGCGAGCCGACCGACGCCCGCCCAGCTCCCCACCGCTTCGCCGACCGCCGCGCTGAGCCCCACTCCGACATCGGTCGCCACGTCATCGCCCCCGCCGGCGGCCACGCCATCACCGACGAACTCGCCGCCGGTCGCGAACGACGACGCCTATTCCGCGACGCTTGGCGTGCTGCTGGTGGTGCCCGCCGACAACGGCGTTTTGGCGAACGACGCGGATCCGAACGGCGAGCCGCTGAGCGCGGTGCTCGACGCTCCGCCGAGCACCGGAACGCTGAGCCTCGCTCACGACGGGTCGTTCACGTTCCTCGCCGCGGCCGGCTCGAGCGGGACGGTCACATTCACGTACCATGCCACCGACGGATCCGGTAACTCGAACGTCGCGACGGTCAGCATTCGCGTCGGGACCCTCTAGCGGCGGTGCCGCGGCGCGGAGGGCCTGATCCGACGGTCCTCTACACTTCGCCAATCATGATCGAGCCGATACTCACGCGCGCCGGAGACGCCGCGCGTGTGGAGGACGATTCGCTTCTGCACGGAGCCTTTCGGGACCTCCACGGCCCTCGCCTGCATGGCTTCGCGCTCCTCGTCGCGCTCGGCGACCGAGCCGCTGCCGCCGACGCGACCACCGCCGTGCTGGCCGAGGGAACGGGGCGCGCACGCGAGCTGCGTCACCCCGAGCGGGCGGCGGCATGGCTGCGCGCTAGGGTCGTGCGACGGCTCCGGCGACGGGTCGGACGTGCTGGCGCCGCGCGCTCCACACGACCGGAGGAAGCGCCCCACGCCGCGCTGCGCCCGCTGGGCGTGTCCGATGCGCTGGCGTCCGCGCTCGCCGCGCTCTCGATCACCGAGCGCGCGGCACTGGTCGCCGCCGACGTGGAGCGCCTCGACACGATCGACATCGAGACCGTGCTGGGTATGAGCAGCAGACGCTCGCTGACCGTCGTGCGATCCGCTCGCCGACGCTACATCGCGGCCTGCGACGAGCTCGATGAGCCGCTGGATCCCGGCGGCGGCGAGATCGCCGACCGCATCGCGGCGGTGGCGGGACGGATCTTCGCCTCGTGAGCGACCCGCACGACCGATTTCTCGGATGGCTGCTGGACGGCGCGCGGTCCGAGCCGCCTCGCGACCTGGCGCTGCACGCATCGGTCTGTGCCACCTGTCATCGGCGAGTCGCCGCGCTCGACGCGCTGGCCGGGATCGATCCGTCGCACGCCTGGATGCCGGCCTCAGTGCGCAGCGTTCGCCGATCCCGACCGATCCTCGTGGCTCCGATCGCGGCGCTGGCCCTCGTCGCATCCCTATTCGTGGGGCTCGGCGCGCTTCGGATCTTCGGCGAACGGCACGTCGCACAGCCGCCGACCGCGACCGGCGCGGTCCTCGCTGCCACCGGCACGCCGGACGCCACGCCTGCGCCGAGCGCGAGCGGGGATCCGCTCGTCCCGTCGCCGACGCCGGCACCGACGACCAAGGCGCCCGCCACGAAGGCGCCGGCCGCGCTGCCGGTTCCTGCGCGCACCGCCGCAGCCACCCGAGCGGCCGCGCCGTCGCCGCCGCTGAACCGGACTCCCACTGCGCGTCCCAGCGCGCCGAGCCGGTCGGCGACCCCAACTCCCACCGCGAGCGCGTCGGCCACCGCTTCGCCGAGCCCATCAACGCCGACGTCGACGCCGACGGCCACGCCGAGCCCGGTCACGCCGGCGCCGACCGCATCTGCCAGTCCGACGGCGTCCCCGACTGCGTCCGCAACGACCTCCCCCACCGCGATTCCGTCGGCGTCGCCGAGCGCCTGATCAGCGGTCGCGGGTCTCCGGCTGTGCGATGGCCGCCTGAGCCGCCGCGAGCCGCGCGACCGGGACGCGGAAGGGAGAGCAGGAGACGTAGTCCAGCCCGACCTCGTGGCAGAAGGCGATGCTCTGCGGGTCGCCGCCGTGCTCGCCGCAGATGCCGACCTTCAGGTTCGGCTTCGTGGCGCGCCCCTTCTCGACGCCCATCCGCACCAGCTGTCCGACGCCCGTCGCGTCGAGCACCTGGAAGGGGTTCACCGGCAGGATCTTGCGATCGACGTACTGCAGCAGGAACTTGCCCTCGGCGTCGTCGCGCGAGTAGCCGAACGTCATCTGGGTCAGGTCGTTGGTGCCGAAGCTGAAGAACTCGGCCTCGGTGGCGATCTCGTCGGCGGTGAGCGCGCCGCGCGGGACCTCGATCATGGTCCCGAACTTGTACGTCACCTGCTGCCCGCTGCTCTCGACGATGCGCGCGACCTCGGCCTCGAGGATCTGTCGCGTCTCGCGCAGCTCGTTCACGTGGCCGACCAGCGGGATCATGATCTCGGGCAACGGCGTGAGGCCCTCGGCCGCGACCCGTGCCGCCCCGGCCAGGATGGCGCGCGCCTGCATCTTCACGATGTCGGGCACCATCAGCCCCAGGCGCACGCCTCGGAGCCCGAGCATCGGGTTCTGCTCGCGCATGGCATCGACGGCGTGCAGCAGCTCCGTCTTCTCGGCGAGCTCCTTCTCCAGCGCGGAGCGGTCCGCGTCGCCGCCGGCCGGCGAGCCGCCGGCGCGTCCACGGCGCGGGATGAGGCGCATCGCCCGCGCGGCATCCTTCTCGCCGAAGACCCTGGTCAGGCCGCGCTGCAGCATCGGCGCATCGGTATCGCCCACGGCGTCCGTGGGAGTTGCCGTGACCTCCAGCAGCGTGCGGAGGCGCGTCGTGTCCGCCACCAGCTCCTCGTAGCTCGGCAGGAACTCGTGCAGCGGCGGGTCGATGAGGCGGATGACGACCGGCAGCCCGTCCATGGCCCGGAAGAGGCCGGCGAAGTCATCGGTCTGCAGCTGCTCGAGCGACGCGAGCGCGCCGTCGAAGGTGCCGACGATCTCCTCCTCGTCGGCCGACAGCGACTCACCCGCATCACGCTTCGACTTGGCCGCCGTGGCGGCGTGGGCCGACAAAATCATGCGCTGCACCGTCGGGAGGCGGTCCTCCTCGAAGAACATGTGCTCGGTACGGCACAGGCCGATGCCCTGCGCACCGAACTCGCGCGCCCGCTGCGCGTCGCGCGGGTAGTCGGCATTGGCCCACACCTGCAGGCGGCGCACGTCGTCGGCCCAGCCGAGGAGCGTGGCCAGGTCCTTCTCGTCCTCGAAGCGCGCCTCGATCGTCGCCAGCGCGCCGGCGTAGATCTCGCCGGTGGTGCCGTCGATGCTGATCATGTCGCCCTCGTTGACGACCTTGTCGCCGGCGGTGATCGTCCGGCTGCGGTAGTCGATCCTCAGCGTCTCGGCACCGGCGACGCAGGGCAGGCCCATGGAGCGCGCCACGACCGCCGCGTGCGAGGTCGCGCCACCGCGCGCGGTGAGCACGCCTCGCGCCGCCAGCATGCCGTGCACGTCATCCGGGCTCGTCTCGATGCGAACCAGGATCACCGGGTCCCCGGCCGCGTGGGCGGCGACCGCGCGATCGGGGTCGAGGATCGCCTTGCCGGTCGCCGCGCCGGGAGACGCGTTGAGGCCCTTGGCCAGGTAGCGGTCCTGCGATTCGGCCTTCGCGGCGTCGTCGAAGCGCGGCAGCAGCAGCTGCACGATCTGCGCGGGCTCGACGCGGCCGATGGCCTCCTCGCGGCTGATGACGCCCTCGTTGGCCATGTCGACGGCCATCTTGATCGCGGCGGGGGCGGTTCGCTTGGCCGAGCGCGTCTGGAGCATGTACAGCTTGCCGCGCTCGATGGTGAACTCCAGGTCCTGGGCGTCGCGGTAGTGCTTCTCCAGGCGCTCGGCGATCTCCTCGAACTGGGCGTAGACCTCGGGCAGGGCGCGCTGCATGTCGCTGATCTTCTGCGGGGTGCGGATGCCGGCCACCACGTCCTCGCCCTGGGCGTTGGTGAGGTACTCCCCGAACAGCTCCCTGGCCCCCGTGTTCGGATCGCGAGTGAAGGCGACCCCGGTCCCGGAGTCGCTGCCCATGTTGCCGTACACCATGGTCACGATGTTCACCGCCGTACCCAGATCGTGCGGGATCTTGTTGAACTCGCGGTAGTCGTGCGCCCGCTTCCCGAACCAGCTGTCGAACACCGCGCGGATGGCCAGCTCGAGCTGCCGATACGGGTCGGTCGGGAACGGCTCGCCCGTGCGCTCGGCAACGATCGCCAGGTAATCGTCGGCGAGCGCCTTCAGGTCGTCCGCCTCGAGATCGGTGTCGAGGTTCGCCTGGCGCTCGGACTTCAGCCGCTCGAGCGGCTCGTCGAAGGTCTCGGCCGGGATGCCGAGCACGATGCGGCCGAACATGGCGATGAAGCGACGCAGCGCGTCGTACCCGAAGCGGGGGTTCTCGGTCAGCTCGATCAGGCCGTGGACGGTCTCGTCGTTCAGGCCCAGGTTGAGCACCGTGTCCATCATCCCCGGCATGCTGAACGCCGCGCCAGAGCGCACGCTGACCAGCAACGGGTCCTTCGGGTCGCCGAATCCCTTGCCCGTCTCGCGCTCGAGCTGATGCATGTGCTCGACCACGTCGTCCCACAGGCCCGGCGGCAGCTGCCGCTCGTTGGCGTAGTAGGCGTTGCAGGCCTCGGTGGTGATGGTGAAGCCGGGGGGGACGGGCAGCCCGGCGTTGGTCATCTCGGCCAGCCCGGCGCCCTTTCCGCCGAGCAGCGCCCGCATCTGCGCGTTCCCCTCCTGGAACGTGTAGATCAGCTTGCCGTCGTCCTTCGCGGCGTCGGGTGCCGCGCTGGATGCGTGCGTCGCGGGCTTCTTGCCGGTCGTGGCCATGGGTCGAGCAGGTCCTCGTGCGGCTGGGAGCCTCGATTGTACCGTGCGCTCCTCCGGGCTCAGAGCCAGCGACGCCAGCGCGCGACGACGAGGGTCACCAGACCGATGGCGACCATCACGCCGATGACGACCCAGAAGAAGCTCGGCTCGTCGAAGAAGCCGAGCTTGAAGTTCATGCCCATCACCCCGGCCAGGACCGCTGACGGCAGGAGGATGACGTTGACGATGGTCAGCACGCGCATGACGTCGTTCGTCCGCTGCGCGGTCTGGGTCATGTACACGTCGAACGAGCCGATCAGAAGCTCTCGCGCGTTCTCGACCGCGGCGATGGCACGCTCTAGCCGATCGTGCAGCGAACGGAAGTGCGCCCCCGACCGCGACGCCGCCAGCACCTCGAAGTCGGGCCTCGCCAGCGCGGCGAAGACCTCGCGATGCGGGCTCAGGGTGCGTCGCACGATGGCGATGCGGCGCCGCAGACGCACGAGGTCCTTGAGGAGGTCGCGGTTGTCGCGGTATCTCAGCGCCTGGTCGTCGAGCAGGTCCACCTGGTGCTCGAGCTCGTCGACGGAGTCGAAGTAGGTGCCGATCTGCCAGTCGAGCAGGGCTGCCAGGAACGAGGAGGCCTCGATCTGGCCGAGGTCGGTGTCACCCTCGACGCGGGCTCGGAAGTCCTCCAGGAACGTGATCGGCTGGCGGTGCGCGGTGACCACCCAGTTCGGGCCGGCGAACAGGTCCAGCGAGACCGCGCGCCTGCCCGCGTCGACGAGGGCCACGACGTTGACCTCGAAGTAGCGTCCCATCACGTCGAGGCGGGGGCGGCCGATGGGGTTCAGCAGGTTCCTGATCGACTCTCGCTCGAGCGAGAAGAGCTGGGCGACCCCGCGCAGCTCGCCGTCGTCCTCGCCCTCGACATCGGTCCACAGCAGCTGGCGATCGCTGAGCCCCTCCACGACCGACGCGTCGACGTCGATCGGGAGATCGGTCGCGTCGACGTCGAACAGGCGACTCTTGATCGGCATCGCGCGGAGCGTACCGATGCCCGCGCGGCTTGTCCACGCGCCGTGCGGGCGTCCGCGCGGCGGGGGACGGGCGTCAGCGCGGCCGCAGGCGACGCCGCCCCGGCTCGCGGTAGCGGACCTCGATCAGCGGCCACAGGTCGTTGACGAGCACGCGGTAATCGCCGGCCACCAGGCGAGCGCGGAGGCGACCGGTGCGAATCAGGCGCCGCACGTGCTCCCGGTGAAATCCGAGGATGATCCCCGCCGCCGCGGTGCCGACCTCCAGACTCTCGACGTCGACATCGTCCTCGTCGCCGAGCCCTGCAAGCGCCACGGCCAGGGCTTTGGCGCGATCCGCGGTGAGGGCCACCTTCTCAGCCTCGGGTCGCCGCATGCCGCTGAGCAGCGCGGCGGCCAGGTGCTCACGCAGCGAGCCGACGTTCACCGGCGCCTGACGTGGAGCCAGCCGCTGCGGAAGGCGAGCTCGAAGAGTGGTCGAACCGAGGCGATCGCACGACCGAGCCGTCCGGCTCGCTGGCGGTACAGCGTGCGCGCCTTGCGCAGCAGGCGTCGTCGCGCGTCGCCGGTGAGCTCGCGCGACAGCGCGCGGAACTGCGCGAACGCCGTCGCGTCGTGCTCCAGCAGCCACTCGGCATCGGCCACCGCCTCGCGAGCCTCGGGCGCGCCGGCGAGCAGGCGCAGGGCCGCGCCGGCGGCATTCAGCGCGCCCTGCCCATCGCCGGTTCGGGCGAGTGCCTGGGAAAGCGCGAGCTGCGCGCGGCCGTTGCGGGGATCCAGCCGCACCGCCCGCCGCGCCGCCTCCGCGCCCATGCCGGGCTGGGCCGCCGCGAGTCGCTGCCGCGCCTCGGCGACCTCCCACTCCTCCTGGTGCGGATCCCGTCGGCCGAGCCGGGCGAACTCGTCGGCCGCGTCGCGATGCGCTCCCCCTGCGGCCAGCACCTGCGCCAGCAGCTCGCGATAGCGCACCTCCTCGGGGTCGAGCCTCACCGCGTCCGAGGCGTGCCGCTCGGCCTCGCCGATGCGACCCAGGGCGAGGAGCGCGCGCGCGACCAGCTCGTGAGCGGCGTCGTCCCCGGGTCGATTGGCCAGCCGAGCCTGCCCGAGGCGCACGACCGCCTCGTTGTCGCCACGCTCGAACGCCGACTCGAGCTCGGTGAAGGGCGGTGGATCGGCGCCTTCCATCACGTCACGCGACCGGCGTTCCCTGCCAGGTGGTGCGACCCGCCAGCAGATCGTCGATCTGGCGCGGAATGTCGTGCAGGGCGACGCGCTCCTGGCTCATCGAGTCGCGCTCGCGGATGGTGGCGGCACCGTCGTCGAGCGACTCGGGATCGACGGTGACGCAGAACGGGGTCCCGATCTCGTCCTGGCGGCGGTAGAGCTTCCCGATCGACGCGGTGTCGTCGTACATCGTCGCCGCGACCTCGCGCAGATCCCGGGCCAGGCGCCGCGCCCGGTCGACGAGCTCCGGCCGGTTGCGCAGCAGCGGCAGCACGGCGACCTTGACCGGCGCGAGCGACGGCCGCAGGTGCAGGACGACACGCTTCTCCTTCGCCAGCTGCTGCTCCTCGTAGCCGTCGAGGAGGGCGGTCAGCACCGCCCGATCGACCCCCATGGCGGGCTCGATCACGTAGGGCACCACGTGCTCATCGGCCGCGGAGTCGTAGATCGCCAGCCGCTGGCCGCTGGCGGCGGAGTGGGCCGAGAGGTCGAAGTCGGTGCGATCGGCGATGCCCTCCAGCTCGGACCAGCCGATCGGGAAGGCGTACTCGATGTCGGTCGTCTGGCGCGAGTAGTGGCTCAGCTCGTCGGGCGCGTGCGGACGCAGGCGAAGGCGCTCGGCGTCGACGCCGATCACATCGGTCCACCAGCGCAGCCGCTCATCCACCCAGTAGCGAAACCATCGGTCCTCCTCCGAGGGGTGGACGAAGTACTCCATCTCCATCTGCTCGAGCTCGCGATCACGGAAGATGAAGTTGCCCGGCGTGATCTCGTTCCTGAAGCTCTTGCCGATCTGCGCGATCCCGAACGGGAGCTTGCGGCGCATCGACTGCGCGACATTGTCGAAGTTGACGAAGATGCCCTGCGCCGTCTCGGGTCGCAGGTAGGCGACCGATGCGGTGTCGGCCACCGGCCCCACGTGGGTGCTGAACATCAGGTTGAACTGCCGCGCCTCGGTCAGCGTGCCGCGCTGGCCGCAGTTCGGACAGGCAGCCTCGGACGGCGCCGCCTTCAGGTCTTCCGCGCGAAACCGATGCTTGCAGTTTCGGCAGTCGACCATGGGGTCGCTGAAGCCGGAGACGTGGCCGCTGGCTTCCCACACCCGGGGGTTCATGATGATCGAGGTGTCGATGCCGACCACGTCGTCGCGGAGCTGCACCATGTGGCGCCACCAGGCCTGCTTGACGTTGTTCTTCAGCTCGACGCCGAGCGGCCCGTAGTCCCAGAAGCCCGCCATCCCGCCGTAGATCTCGCTGGACGGGAAGACGAAGCCGCGCCGCTTGGCGAGGCTGACGACGACGTCCATGGTGGGAGCAGGCACCGGTCGAGTCTAGCCGAGCGCCACGGCGCCGGCGCTGCGGGCCTCCACCTCGTCCAGGAAGTCGCGCGAGCGAAGCTCGCGCTCGAGCACCGCGGAGATCGTGTCGTGGAGCAGCCGCTCGACCTCGCGGTGCAGCGCGGCAGGAAGCGAGAGCCGCAGCACCTCGCCGAGCTGGCTGCGCTGGAGGTGGCGCATCACTTTCAGCGCGTCAGTCGAGATGGAGCGCGCCCCCAGGGCGGCCGAGCCGCACGCGGCGCACAGGATCCCGCCGCCGACCGGCGAGTACGAGTTGCCGTCGGGGACGAGCGGCGCGCCACAGTCGAGGCACTGTGACAGCTCCGGGCGGAACCCCATCGCGTCGAGCAGGTGCAGCTCGAACCAGCGCGCCACCAGCCGCCGCGAAACCTCCTCGGGCGCGGCGTCGAGGGCCGAGAGCGCCTGCGCGAGGCGGATGAAGGCGCCGTGCGAGTCTGCCGCCCCCTCGCAGAACCGATCGGCGAGCTCGATCACGTACCACGCCGCGGCGGTCGAGTGCAGGTCGTTGCGCAGGCCGAGGTGCGGGTCCTCGAGCGAGGTGCCGGTCACCACGTCGAAGGTGCGGCCCACGGCGAGCACGAGGTGGACGTCGCTGAACGGCTCCAGCCCGCCGCCCAGCCGCGACCGCGTGCGGCGGATGCCCTTGGCGATGACGCGCAGCTTGCCGAGGCGGGGCGTGAGCACGGTCAGCACGCGATCCGCCTCCCCGAGGTCCATGCTGCGCAGCACGATCGCCTCGGTCTTGTAGACGCGGCCGCGCGGGCTCATCTGGCGCCGGTCGGGTACGCTTCTGAGGTGGACATCAGGGTCGAGTTTAGCGAGCAACTGCGCGACATCGATGACGAGATGCGGAGCATCGTGGACGAGCGCGGTGACGGCGCGAAGCCGCTGTACGAGATGCTCGCCTACCACCTCGGCATCGACAGCCCGGACCGGCCGCGCGGCAAGCGCATGCGGCCGCTGCTCGGGCTGCTCGCCTACCAGTCGCTGAGCGACGGGTACGAGACCGCGCTCCCCGGCGCGGCCGCCGTGGAGCTGGGGCACAACTTCAGCCTGGTGCACGACGACATCGAGGACGGTGACCTCGAGCGCCACCATCGGCCGACGCTGTGGGCGCTGTGGGGCGTGCCGCTCGCCATCAACGCCGGCGACGCACTGTTCGCCCTCTCGCGCCTGGCGCTGTACCGGCTGCTCGACCGCGGCGTGAGCGAGACGCGGCTGCTGAAGCTGATGCGGATCTACGACGAGACCTGCATCGCGCTGTGCGAGGGGCAGTTCCTCGACATCGAGTTCGAGCGACGTGCCGACGTCACCGTGGCGGAGTACCTCGAGATGATCGGCAAGAAGACGGCGGCGCTGGTCGGCGCATCGGTCCAGGCTGGCGCGATCCTGGCCACCGACGACGATGTGGTGGTCGAGGCCTATCGGCGCTTCGGCTACCAGCTGGGCCTCGCCTTCCAGATGGCCGATGACGTGAAGGGCACGTTCTGGGCGTCGGAGCGGTCCGGGAAGCCCGAGGCCGGCGACGTCAAGCGACGCAAGAAGAGCCTGCCGCTGGTGTGGGCGCTGGAGCACGCCGACGAGCCGGATCGGTCGCGACTGCGCGCCATCTACGCCGATCCGCTGGCCGGCGGCGAGGGCGCGCTGGCGCCGATGAGCCCCGACGAGGTGGACGAGGTGCTGGCCATCCTCGAGCGCTGCGGAGCTCGCGAGAACGCGCTGGCGGAGGTGCGGCAGCATCGCGACGCGGCGCTGTCCGGGATCGCGGCGCTGCCGGTTCCGCAGGACCGACGCGACGAGCTGGCCGCGCTCGTGCTGAGCCTGATCGCCGCCTAGTTCGAGAGGTCGCCGGCGGGAGCGTCCTCGTCGGTGCGGTTCTCCCCCTCGCCCTCCGGTCGCGGCCGCGAGGCGATGACCTTGGCCACGCGCCGCGAATCGGCGGCTTCCACTCGCAGCGTGACGTCGTGGAACGGCACCTCCGCGCCGGGGAGCGGGATGCGGCCCTCGCGATGGATGATGAAGCCGCCGACGGTGTCGTACGCCTCCTCGTCGGGCTCCTCCCGGTCGTCCATGCCCAGCAGGTCGCGCAGGTCGTCCATGCCGACCCGCCCGTCCAGGCGGTATACGGTCTGCCCGTCGGCGTCCACCAGCTCGACGAGGGATTCCTCGACGTCGTACTCGTCCTGGATCTCGCCCACGATCTCCTCGACCACGTCCTCCAGGGTGATCATCCCCGCCGTGCCGCCGTACTCGTCCACCACGATGGCGATGTGCCGCTTGGCGAGCTGCATCTCGTGCAGCAGCTCGTCCACCGCCTTGGTCTCCGGGACGTAGACCGCGGGCCGGGCGAGGGCGCGAATGTCGATCTTCTGCGGCCGCGAGGACTCCTTGAGGTACGGCAGCAGGTCCTTCGCGTACAGGATGCCGACGATGTTGTCGAGGCTGTCGTCGTAGACCGGCACGCGCGAGTGCCCGGCGCGCACGATGACGTCGAGCACGTCGTCCAGGTCGTCGTCCGCCTCCACCGCGCGAATCCCGATGCGGGGCACCATCACCTCGTGGACCTTCTTGTCGGCGAGCTCGATGACGCCGGTGATCATCTCCTTCTCGTCCTTCTCGATCGAGCCCTGCTCCGACCCCGACTCGACGAGCATCTTCAGCTCCTCGGTGGAGAGGTACCCCGCCTGCGGCTTCTCCTTCCCGCCCAGCGCGCGGACGAGCACGCCGCCGACCGCGGTCACCAGCAGCACGATGGGTCGCAGGATGAAGTCGAGCCACCCGATGGGCCGTGCCACGACCAGCGCGAAGCGCTCGGCGAAGCTGAGCGCCAACGTCTTGGGCACCAGCTCGCCGACGATGATCGAGGCGAGGGCGATGAGCAGCGTGATCAGCACGAAGGCGATCTCGTCGGCCGCTCCCCGAATCGGGTCCGGCAGCACGCGGATCGCATCCGCGAGCCCCTTCGACAGGGCGATGGCACCCACGGCTGAGGCCAGGAAGCCAAGGAAGGTGATCGCAATCTGAATCGTGGCCAGGAAGCGGCTGGGATCCTCGGTCAGGCGCTGCGCCGTTCGCGCCGCCTCGTTGCCCTCGTTGACGAGCTGCTGCAGCCGGTGGCGCTTGACGGTGATGAGGGCGATCTCGGACGCCGAGAAGAAGCCGCCGACGAGGATCAGCGCGGCCACGATCGCGAGGTCGATGACCGGGTTAGGCATCGTCGCGGGTCGCGGTGCCTCCCGGCTGCGGCTTGTCAGGCGAGTCGCGGCGGCGGCGTCGCAGCTCGATCGGTCGGGCGGGCATGCCGACCACCGTGGCGCCCGGCGCCACGTCGCGCGTCACGACCGCGCCGGCGCCGGTCTTTGCTCCGGCGCCGATGGTGATCGGCGCGCGCAGCATGGTGTCGACGCCCAGGAAGGCATCGGAGCCGATGATCGTCCGGTTCTTGCGCTGACCGTCGAAGTTCGCCGTCACGCTCCCTGCTCCCACGTTGACCCGTTCTCCCAGCTGCGCGTCACCGAGGTAGCTGAAGTGGTGCTGCTGCGTCCCGGCGCCGAGCTCGCTGTTCTTGATCTCGGCGTAGTTGCCGATGCGGCAGCCGGCCCCGATCCGCGAGCCCGGCCGCAGATGGCTGTACGGACCGATCTGCACGTCCTCTGCCACGCTCGACGACTCGACCACGCTGGCCCACACGACGCTGCGCGGGCCGATGGAGGAATCGCGGATCTCGCTGCGCGGTCCGATGACCGCCTCTTCGCCGATCACCGTCGAGCCGCTCAGCACGCTCAGCGGCTCGATTCTCGCGTCGCGCCCGATCTCGACGCCCGCGTCGATCCAGGTCGAGGCCGGATCCACGATCGTGACGCCGGCACGCATGTGGCGCTCCGCGACCACGCTGCGGGCGATCCGCTCGGCGGCCGCGAGCTGCACGCGGTCGTTGACGCCCATGGTCAGCTCCGCGCGCTCGGCGAGCACGACGTTCACCCGGCGCCCGCCGGACACGGCGCGCGCGACCAGGTCGGGGAGGTAGAACTCGCCGGCCGCGCTGGCGGGCACGTCGCCGACGTTCGCGCGCAGCCAGCTCGCGTCGAAGCAGTAGGTTCCGACGTTCACCTCGTCGATGCCGCGCGTCGCCTCGTCCGCGGCGACCTCCTCCACGATGGCGCGTACCCGAGCGCCGTCGCGCACGACCCTGCCATAGCCGGTCGGGTCGGGCACCCGCGCCGAGAGAAGGCTGATCGCCGCGTCGCCCTCGGCCTGCTCCCGCAGCAGGGCCTGGAACACCTCGGGCGGCAGCAGCGGGACGTCGCCGTGCGTCACGAGGACGTGCCGCGCGTCCGCCGGCACGCGCGCCAGGCCGGTCCGCGTGGCGTCCGCCGTGCCGAGCTGCGGCTCCTGCCGCACGACATCGGCCGCTCCGTCGAGCGCGGCCTCGACGGCCTCTGCGCCGTGTCCGATGACCACCACCGGCCGTCGCACGCCCGCGGCGGCGAGCGCGTCGAGCACGTGCCACAGCATGGGGCGGCCCGCGAGCGGGTGCAGCACCTTCGGAACCCGGGACCGCATGCGGGTCCCCTGGCCGGCGGCCAGGACGATGGCCGCGGTCGCGCTCAACTCGCCGTCCGCACCAGTGCGACAGCCTCGATCTCGACCAGCGCGCCCGCCGGCAGCGTGCGCACCGCGACCGTCGAGCGGGCAGGGTACGGCTCGGCGAGGTGCCGCGCGTATGCCTCGTTGACGGTGGCGAAATCGGCCATGTCGGCGAGGAAGATCGTCGTCTTGGTCACCAGGTCGAGCCCCGAGCCGGCCTCCTCGAGCACCGCGGCCAGGTTCTGCATGGCCCGATCGGCCTGGGCGCCGACTCCGCCCTGCACCAGCTGACGGGTGGCGGGGTCGAAGCCGACCTGGCCCGCCGTGAACACGAGGTCGCCGGCACGGATCGCCTGGCTGTAGGGACCGATGGCGGCGGGCGCGGCATCGGTGTGGACGACGGCTCGCTCGGTCATGAGTGGCGCAACTCCTGTTCCACGTTCTCCTCAATCGTAGTCGCTGCGTCACGAACCCGCGTCCGGACCACGCGCAGGCCGCCACGCCGCAGCCGCATCGCCAGCGCATCGGCACGTTCGGCGTCGTCGGAGGTGGCGAAGATCGCCGTGCCGCTTCCGCTGAGGTGCGGCTCCGCCCCGGCGCCGACGAACATGGCAAGGAGCTCGTCGAGCGCCGGCGACAGCCGGCGCGCGGCCGGCAGCAGGTCGTTGGTTCCGGGCGCCAGCGTCCGCCGCGGAGCCCGTTCCGACCACTCGCCGCGCCGCAGCTCGGCAAAGACCGCGGCGGTGGCGAGCCGCTGCGGGGGCACGCACAGCGTCACCTCCAGCGGCGACGGAGGCAGCGCATCGACGCGCTCCCCGATCCCGGTCACGAAGGCGGCGGGCAGCTGCGCGGCGAAGAACGGCACGTCCGCGCCGAGATGCGCGAGTCGCTGCAGCTCTTCGGGCGCGGCGGAGTCGGCGAGCCCGCGCGAC
Organism: uncultured Chloroflexia bacterium; assembly: GCA_963783725.1. GTDB lineage: Bacteria > Chloroflexota > Limnocylindria > QHBO01 > QHBO01 > CAWAOJ01. The sequence continues at coordinate 1,025,671 of CAWAOJ010000002.1, forward strand.
CGCCGCCCGAGGCGCCACGCGGCCGCCGCGTCGGACGAGCCACCGCCCAGTCCCGCCCGCGACGGGATGCGCTTGCGGAGCTGCAGCCGCAGCCGCGGCTCGCCGCCCAGGCCGGCGCGCAGGCCTCGCCAGGCCAGGTTCTCCTCCGCCTGCACCGGGACGTCGTCGTCGGATCCCTCGACCACGAGCCCCGCGGCGCGGTCGTCGAGGATCAGCGAGTCGGCGAGCTCGATGAGCACGAAGACGCCGGCCAGCTCGTGATATCCGTCCGCGCGGCGGCCCATCACCGCCAGGGACAGGTTGAGCTTTGCCGGCGCCTCCAGCCGCAGCGCCGCGCTCACCCGTTCGCCGTCAGAGCCGGAGCGAGCGCCCGGGCCAGGCAGGCCCACTCCTCGATCTCCAGCGTCTGTGGGCGGCGCTCGCCATCGACCCCGCACCCCGCCAGCGCGGCTTCGACGGTTTCGCGAGCGACGGGCAGCTCGCGGGAGAGGCCGTTGTGGATCTGCTTGCGGCGCTGCCGGAAGCCCGCCTGCACGACCCGATAGAACGGCTCGCGCAGCGGCCCGGCGGGGACCGGCGGATCGGCGCGTGCGACCAGGCGCAGGACGGCCGAATCGACGTCCGGCGACGGCTCGAAGGCCGCGCGGGGCACGCGCGCCACCACCGCCGTTTCGGCCACGTTCTGCGCGAACACGGACAGGTAGCTCATCCCCCCGGGAGGCGACGCGACGCGCTCCGCCACCTCCAGCTGAACGAGCAGCACCGTCACCTCGGGCGGCTGCTCGCCTTCCAGGAAGGCATGCAGCAGCGGGCTGGTGATGTGGTACGGGATGTTGGCCACCAGCTTGTACGGCTCGTCGATGCCGGCGTCGCGCGGGTGGACCGAGAGGGCGTCGGCCTCGACCAGGTCGAACGCGGGGATCTCGCCCAGCTCGCGGCGGAGGTACGCCGCGAGCTGCGGATCGAGCTCCACCGCGGTCACGCGGCAGCCCGCGGCGAGCAGCCGACGGGTGAGCACCCCGAGCCCCGGCCCGACCTCGATGATCCGTTCGCCCGGATGCAGGTCCGCGGCCGCCACGATCGCGTCGAGTGCCTCCGGATCGGTCAGGAAGTTCTGGCTCAGCGCGCGCCGGGGCCGGAGCCCCTCCGCGCGGAGCAGCCGCCGAAGCTGTCCGGGAGTCGGGGGCTGCAGTCGATCGGCGGCCAGCGCGGGGTGCGACGCAGCGTCAGCCCGCATCGGCGATCGCTGCTTCGGCGAGCCACGGAAGGGCGAGAGAGGGCACGGCCTCCAGCGACGCGTCCGAACGGTCGCCGGCGGCGTAGCGGAACCCACCCGCGGCGCCGATCATCGCGCCGTTGTCGGTGCACCACGCCGGCGGGGGCACCAGCAGCGGCAACGACCCGATCCTGTCGCGGAGCGTCGCACGCAGCGCGCGGTTGGCGGCCACGCCCCCGCCGAGCGCCACCGCCGCCACGTCGTGGTCGAGCGCTGCCGCCGCGGTCTTGGTCACCAGGGCATCGACGACCGCCTCCTCGAACGCCGCCGCCAGGCCGTCGACCGGCAGCGCGGCGCCGCGCTCACGGTAGCCCTCGACCTCGCGCAGCACCGCCGTCTTGAGCCCCGAGAACGAGAAGTCGTAGGCGCCGCGCGTCCTCGCGCGCGGGAAGCGCGTCGCGGGCGAGGCGCCCTCCGCCGCGGCCGAGATCGCCGGTCCGCCGGGATACGGCAGGCCCAGCAGGCGGCCGACCTTGTCGAACGCCTCGCCGGCCGCGTCGTCCACGGTCTGTCCCAGGAGGCGGTAGCGCCCGTGGTCGAGCATCAGCACCAGCTGCGTGTGGCCTCCCGAGACGACCAGGCACAGCAGCGGGAACGCCGGCTCCGGCGGAAGTGGCGCGTCCGCCGCGGCATCGGTCAACCAGTTGGCGTAGATGTGGCCCTCGATGTGGTTGACGCCGACCAGCGGCAGGTCGTGTGCGACGCTCAGCGCCTTGGCGACGTTGACGCCCACCAGCAGCGAGCCGATGAGGCCGGGCCCGTACGTCACCGCCACCGCGTCCAGGTCGCTCCAGCCGACGCCCGCCTCGTCGAAGGCGGCATCCAGGGTCGGGACGATCCATCGCAGCTGCTGGCGCGCGGCGACCTCGGGCACGATCCCGCCGGTGGCCGCGTGCAGCGCGACCTGGGTGGCGACGGCGCTGGCCTCGATGCGGCGGCCGCCGACCACGACCGCCACGCCAGTCTCGTCGCACGACGTCTCGATGGCCAGGATGCGCGGCGCGGTCACGACGTCGCGTCCTCCGATTCCAGACGCGCGCGGATCGTCTGCAGCGCAACGCGCATGCTGGGCCCCGCCAGCTCCGGAGTGGTCATGATCTCGGCGTCCTCGCCGTCGTCGGTGTAGTAATGCGCGCGCCGCCCGGCGACGATGAAGCCGAAGCGGCGGTAGAGCGCCTTCGCCGCCTCGTTCGACGGACGCACCTCGAGCGTCACGCGGGCTGCGCCGAGCTGCACGGCGAGCTCCATGGTGGCGAGCAGCGTGCGCTGACCCACGCCGCGACGGCGCACGTCGGGGTGCACGCCGAAGGTGGTGATGTGCGCCTCGTCCGCCATCAGCCACAGCCCGGCGAACGCCACGATGCGCTCTCCCTGCCGCGCGACGAGGTAGTGCGCCATCCGGTTCGAGGCAAGCTCCTGCTCGAAGGCATGCGTCGGCCAGGGCGTCGAGAAGCTGAGGCGCTCGATCTCGTGGACGGCGGGAATGTCCGCTCGCCGCATCGGCGCGACCTCGACGGCCAGGCTCACAACCATCGCACGGCCTCCCCGCTGACCTGGCCGATGCCCCGCGGCCCGCGTCCATAGGCCGGCTCGAGCCGCTCCAGGTCATCGCCGGCCGGATGCTCGGCCAGCCGAGCCGCGGCGAGCCGCGCGATCGCCGCGGCGGCCCCCGATGGCGGCCGCGCATCAACGAGCGCGAAGGCTTCGGACACGTCGTGCGCGGCCACGAGGCGGATCCCGGGCCGGCGTCCGCGCAGCGCGTCCGCGCCGACCACCAGCGGCTCGTCATCGGCGCGCGTCAGGACGAAGGCCTCCGCCGCGCCCGCGCGCGCAACGGCCGCTGCGGCATCGGGCACGGCGACGAGCCAGGCACGCAGGCTGGGGACACCGACGATCGGCCTGCGCAGGCCGTAGGCCAGTCCCTTCGCCACGCTCATCCCGACCCGCAGCCCGGTGAACGATCCGGGACCCGTCCCGACCGCCACGGCGGTCAGCTCCTCCAGCCGCCGTCCCTCCCGCTCGAGCAGGGCCAGCAGGCGCGGCAGGAGCTGGTGTCCCTGCCGGTCCGCCGTCCAGCCGTCGTCGGCGAGGAGTCGGCCGTCGTCGCCGGCGACGGCGACCGAGAGGTCGCCGGACGCGCTGTCGAGTGCCACGATCACGACGGCCCTCGCTCCAGCGCGTGCGCCAGCGCCACGTGCCGGTCGCCCAGCGCGCGCCAGGCGATGCTCCTGGCCTGCGGCTCGCCGGGCACCGCGGCCAGCTCCATCTCGATGCGCTCCTCCGGCAGCCACCCCTCCAGGCGGTCGGCCCACTCGATCACGGTGACGCCCTCGGCCTCGCGCTCGTCGAGCAGCCCCGCCGCGAACGCCTCGTCCGGCTCGCCGAGCCGATACGCGTCGATGTGGAAGAGGCGCAGGCGACCGGCGTGCTCGTTCATGAGCACGAAGGTCGGGCTGTTGACGACCGACGCCACGCCGAGCCCCTCCGCGACGCCCTTGGTCAGCAGGGTCTTGCCCGCGCCGAGCGGGCCGAACAGGGCGAGGACGGTCCCCGCCTGGGCGGCAGCGCCGATCCTCCGGCCGAGCGCGCGCGTGCGCCGCGGCGACTGGCTTCGGAGCGTGCCGCCGGCAGTGCGTGGCGTGGCTGATGAGTGCTGCATGGGTCCCAAAAAGTATAGGGAGCGGAGGCTCAGGCGCTGGTCGCCTCGAGGTTCGCCAGCGGAACGGGCGCGAGGCGGCCGTCCTCGAAGCGCACCAGCGCCATGCGCGTGGCGACTCCCGACGGCGTGGAGTGCAGGTCCTCGAGCACCGCCACCACGACGCCGCCATAGCCCTGGAACGGACGCCGATGGGCGACTACCCGCTCCCCGACCCTCGGCAGTGGACGGCGCGACGGCGCGCGCTCGGCGTCGTACACGTAGAGCTGGTGAAGATCGCCGAACAGGCTCGCCAGGTGTCCCTGGTGCCGCTGGAACCATGCGAACAGCTGCGGGTCGAATCCCACCTTCCCGAATCCCTCGAGCAGCACGACGCCGAACGAGCCGGTGAGCCCTCCGATCTCCCGTCGCCGGCGCTGGATCGCCTCGAAGTCGCGGAGCTCCTTGTCCAGCACGCCGCCCAGCACGATGCCGGCAACGCCCATCGCGCGCGCACGCGTCAGCGTCTCGGCCGATGCCCGCGACCCGCCCACCAGGATCCGGCCGGTCGCGCCGACGTCGATCGCGCCGGCTCGCAGCTCGGCGGCCGGGTCGTGCACCGCCACCATCAGCTCCCCGTGGACCGCGTCGCCCGTGCCGCCCACGCCGCGCACCAGCGCGCCCCGCACCTCGACGCTGATGCCGTCCTCGTCGACGGAGAGCACCTCGCCGGCGACGTGGCCCATGACCGGCACCTCCGGACCGAGGGGGGCGATGAGCACCGTGCCGTCGTGCGAGGAGTACGCGACCAGGGAGCCGGCGACGGGCGAGGTGACCGTCCTGCCGCGCTCGTCCCGGGCGATGACCTGCTGCTCCTGGAGCCGCTCCCCGGGCCGCACCACGAGCAGCGAACCGGCGTCCGTGCCGCGCCGGCGCAGCGGCCGCGCGACCTCGACCGCGATCGGCGTGGCCGGGGGGTTGCGGACGGCGATGACCTGGTCCGGTTTCACCGCATCCCCCGGCGTGACGCGCAGCGTCGCCCCGCGGGGGATGGCGAGGTGGTGCACCACGCGGCGGTTCATTCGACGCTCACCGTGGCGACCTGCGGCTCGCGGAGGAAGGCGTCGCGCCAGCCCGCGAGCACCGAGCGACGGTCGTCCGATCGGCGCGGCAGCACCAGGGGCGCGTCGCGGGCGTCCAGGATGAGGCCCACCGTGCCCCCGGTCACCTCGCTTCGCGCGTGCCGGCTTCGGCGCGGGCTGCCGAGAGAGGCGCCGCCCTCAAGCTCGATCTCGAGCTCCGCCCGCTGGCCCCGCCCGAGTGGCACGACCTGCACCGATCCGCTGCGAACCTCGATCGGGCCGGCGGTCGGCCAGCCGATGCGGTGAACGGTGACGCGCATGGCGACCTGTCCCGGCCGGCCGCCGCGACACACGACCGCGGCGCCCAGCGGCACCACCAGGTCGTCGCGCAGGGTCGCGATGCCCTCTCCGATCTCCACGTCGTCGAGCGAGCCGAGCGGCGCCAGCGCGCCGGCGGGATCGATCGCCAGCTGCGTGACGCCCAGCGGCCGGATGCCGTCCAGCAGCAGCTGCGCCGCCTGCGCGGGGTTCGGCGCTGCGGCGATGGCGCGGCCCGAGCCGATGATCAGGTCCACCGCCGGATGCCCCGCGTCCTCGTCGGCCATCTGGCCCAGCAGCGAGCGCACGGCGGTGTGCGTCACCGCCAGCTCGTCCTCGGTCTGCGGCACCGTACCGGGCCGCGCGCGCAGGTTCTGCAGCGCATCGGCCACCGCCAGCTCGTCGATGGCATAGGGCAGCGAGCGCGTCAGGCGCCCGGGCATGCCGGGCGCCACCAGGGACGGCGACGACATCCCGCCGCTGGCGAAGATGCGGCTCTCCGCATCGGTGCCGGGCACGGCGAGCACCCAGCTCGCGTAGCGCGCGCCGACGTCAACCCCGAGGATCGACAAGTTGGAGGCGCGCGCCAGCTCGTGGATCGCACGCCGGAAGCTCACCGGCGCGAGGTGGATGAACCCGCCGGGCTCGACGATCTGCTGCAGCAGCAGCTCCAGGTGCCGGCGCAGCGCCGCGGGCTCCTCGCGATCCGCGCTCGGACGTGGATTGCCGACAACGGTCAGCGCTCCGGGCTCGAAGAGCGCCGTCACCTCGTCGGCGAGCGCCGCCGATCCGGCCCAGACGACCGGCGCGCGCCCGTCGCCGCGTGCGGCGGCCACCAGTGCCGCCATCTCCAGCGCCTGCTCGGCGCGGCCGTCGTCGAATCCTCCGGCGATCAGCCACGCGTCCAGCGTCGTCGACTGTAGCGCCGACAGCCGGTCCGCCAGCGATCGGCCGTCGTCCAGGCTGGCTGCCTCTCCCACCACCCAGCCCGCGGATTCCGCCGCGCGACGAGCCGCCGTGCCCGACACGTCCCGGGAGACCGACGCCAGCGCAAGCCGCGCCGGACGGGTCGGAGTGTGGCACTCGATGCGCGGAGCGTCGGCGATCATCGCCTCCAGGCGGTCGCCGAGGCGCGTGTCGGCGCTGGTCGCCAGCAGCCGGGCCAGCGTGGCGCACAGCTCCTCGTCGCCCCATGCCGTCGGAAGTGCGGAGTGGGCGACGATGCGCCAGCGGCCGCGGCTGCGGCCGATGACCGTCGCCTTTGTCCATGCCGACCCGACATCGACCAGCAGCGACATCTCGGCCGCGATGCGCGGGCGGCGCTGGACCGTCATCGGCCGATGCCCAGCCAGTCGACCAGCAGGAAGCGCAGGCGGTCGACGAGGAGCGCGAGGCGGCTCACCACCAGGAAGCCGAGCCAGCCGCCGATGCCGGCGACCAGGACCCAGCGGCCGACGCGCGCCGCTGCGCCACCCGCCCTGCTCGGACGCGTGCCGTGCAGGAACGTGATGAGCACGAGGACGCTGATCACGATGCCGACCGCGACGTTGGCCAGCGACAGCGGCGCCACCGCGCCGGGCACCAGGCCGGCGGCCAGCTGGGGAAGCAGCGTCCCCACCACTGCCCCGCCGAGCGCGAACGCCGCCGTCGCAGCGACGAGGACCGCAACCGGGACCGCGCCGAACGACGGCGGGAGCCAGCGCGCGCCGACGAGAAGCACCACCAGCACCAGCCCCGGCCACAGCACAGCGTTCCCGAGCGGAGCGGTGAGCAGCGGCTCCACCAACGACGGGACCAGCACTTCGCGCACCGCGAGCACGATCAGGTAGCCCGTGGCGAGGCCGGCCAGGAGATGCTGAGCCCAGGCGAAGAGGCGGCGCTCACCGGCGAGGTACGACCACACGCCCAGCGTCACCAGCGCCGCCACGGTCGTGCCGACCGCGCCCGCCGCACCCGCGTCGAGGAAGCCGGTCACGACTCGTCCTCCGAGCCGAGCCCGGCGACGCGCCCGACGAGCTGCGCCAGCCGGCCGCCGCCCGCCTCGAAGAGGAGACCGATGGCGACGAGCGACCCGAGCAGCATCGGCAGCGCGCCCGGGCCCGGCTGGGCCGGCACCTGCGCGGCCGCGGCCTGGTCGGCGACGTAGGCGGCGTCGTCCCGAAGCGTTCCGAGCAGCGCGGCGAGCTGCCCCGAGGCGAGATACGGCTGCAGCTCGGGGCGCAGGAAGGTCGGCGCGATGGCGACCAGCGGCAGCTTCGGCAGCCGGGTGGCGACCTGCTCGATCCACGATCGTGGATTCATGTCGGCTCCGCCGACGAGGAGCGCCATGTCGAACGCGTCGATCCCGCCGCCGGCGGCCCTGACCCGCTGCGCCACCGCGCCGCGGGCGTGTGCGGGCAGGATCGAGGTCACGCCGAGCACCAGACCCGCCTCCGCTCCGGCGCGATACCCGAGCACCAGCACGCGGTCGTCACCGTTCCCGGCCGAGCGCAGCCGCTCGACCTCGGCGGCGGCGATGGCACGCCCTTCCGGGGAGAAGCTCACGAAGGCGAGCGAGGCGCCCGCGCGCAGCAGCGCGTCGAGCGCGGCGCGCGTCGCCGCTCGGATCTCCGGGTAGGTGCCCAGATCGGCGTCGAGCGCGACCAGCACCGTCGGGTTCCGCGGCAGCGCGCCCATGGCGGAGCGGAACTGGTTCGCGGCGCTGCGGTCGGGGTTCGCCAGCTCGACGCGGCCGGGAAGCGCGGGCAGGACCGAGGCGATCGCCAGCAGCGCCAGCAGTCCGAACGGCGCGAGACCGCGCCAGCCACCGGGTCGGCGACCGACGCGCTCAATCATCGGCCGCGCCGTCCACCGCGATCAGGATCCGCGCGGCGCTCACCGCCGTCGCGATGCCGATGCCGATCAGCAGCCCGCGGAAGACGGCGTCGATGGGCACGCCCAGCGTCCAGCCCGAGGCGGCGGCAAGCCACTCCCCTGCCCTGCCGCCCACGGGAAGCTGCAGCACCACCACAAGGGCGGCCGCGAGCAGCATCACGCTCGTCTCGCGGCCGCGAAGGCGGACGCCTCGCCTGGCCGCGCCGAGCAGGAAGAAGAAGAGCAGCGCGAATACCGATGCGACCAGCGGAGCGAGCAGCGCTCCGATGAGCCAGCGCAGCGCGGGGTCGTCGACGCCGCGCGAGCCGGGGTAGAAGCCCGCCACGATCATCACCGCCATCCCGGCCAGCACGAGTCCCGGACCGATGCGGTCCTCTCCGCCGCGCAGGAGGCGCGCGCCCGCATCCCCGGCCAGCGCCACGCCCCCGACCAGCGCCGCCGCGGCGGCCAGCACGACGACGTACGCCAGCAGCGCGTCGGCGACGGCCGCCAGCGAGGGGTTGACGACGACGAAGTCGGCGAGCAGCAGCAGCCCGACCACGACGGTGACGGCGGTCGGAAGCGAGCGGCGCATCGCTCAGTGCCCGACGAGGAAGGACGCCAGGTCGATGCCACCGGCGACCACGAGTGCGGAGCCGAGCACGAGCACCGCGATCGCGATCCAGGTCAGCCGATTCCCGGCAAAGACGGCGACGCGGTCGTTGGTGGTCGAGACGATCTCGCTCGGCGCCTGGTACAGCGCCGGGCCGACCAGCGTGCCCTCGCCCTCGAGCATCACCGAGGCCGCCTGGGAGGCGTCGGCCGTCCCGAAGGTCGTGGAGACGGCCGAGGCGGATGCACCGCCCAGAAGCACGAGGCTCTCCTCGCGCATGCTGCCGAGCACGAACGCGGCGGCGTGCTCGTCCGCCCCCGCCATGGCCCGCGCGGCCGCCGTCGCGCGGCCCTCGCCGACGTAGACCACGTGCGACCGTCCGGCGCGCTCGGGGGTCCCGGTGCGGCGGTGCGCCTCCTCGAGCGCGGAGGCGGCGAGCATGGCGGCCACCGGGTCGTTCGACGTCACCTCGATCGGCACGCCGCTGCGAGCGGCCGACCGCGCGACGTGTGCCAGCACCGGCAGCGCCGCCAGCGTCTGCAGACGATCGAGGGCGGTCACCGAGCGAGCGACGCCGGCCGTTCCCAGCGAGAAGGCGGCCGCGGCTCCCGACTCGGCGGCCAGCGCCATCGTGCGTGGGACCGACGCGAGCCGGCCGAGGTCGCGCGACGTCCAGCGCGCCGCGGGACGGGCCACCAGCGACAACAGGACCAGCAGCACGCCGAGGAGGGCCAGGGTCGGCCCGAGGCCGAGCCTCAGCGACGACGCTCCGAGCAGCTCGCCCACGACCCCGATCAGCCGCCCCAGCAGCTCGCCGACGTCCGGCACCTCAGCGCCCCTCGCGAGCGGCGTGCTCGAGTCGCTCCACCAGGCGGTCATACAGGTCCGGATCGTCCAGCGTGGCGCGCACTCCGCTCACCGTCGAGCCGAAAACGGGGCGCAGCAGCGGCTCGGCGAACGTCGCCAGGTGGGAGAGGAGCGGACGCAGCGGCCGGTGCGCCGCGAGGAGGAAGTGGGCCGGGGCCAGCAGGCCGTGCCGTCGCAGCTGCTCGGCGGTCGCGGCGGTCGGGTCCTCGCTCATCGGGCCTCGGCCCGCAGCGGGTCGAGGACGGCATGCAGCGCGGCGCCGGCATCGGGTGTCGCGACGGTGATCACAATCGAGGTCAGCGACCCGCGCCCGGCACGCGCCTGCAGCACGCGTCCCAGGGCCCCGGCCGCAGCGGCGGGCTCGAAGATGCCTCGTTCGGTGCCCAGCGCCGGCATCGCGATTCGTCGCGCGGCGACCTGGTCGGCGAGGTCGAACGCGTTCCGCAGCGCGCGCTCCAGCACGGCCGTATCGGCCCGCAGCTCATGTCCCACCGAGACGGCGTGGATCAGGTAGGGTGCGGCCAGGTTTCCGCCGTCGGTGAGCACCGCCTCGCCGGCGCGGATAGGTCCCTGCTCCACCGCCGCCCGCTCCACCCGGTCGCCGGCGCGGCGCTTGACGGCGCTGGCCAGCGCGGAGGTCATGAAGAGGCTCTCGTTGGCGGGGACGACGATGGCGTCGACCTCGAGCTCCGAGATCTCGCCCTGCCAGATGTCGATCTCGATCGGTATCGCCATGCTGCTCGACTCCGGACGCCCGCGGCGCCTACCCGAGGTGCACGCGCGGGAGGCGCTCACGAAGCGCGGTGGTGACTTCGTAGTTGATGGTGCGCCGTTGGGCGGCGACCTCATCGGCGCTGATCTGCTCGCGCATCTGTTCGCCGATCAGGACGAACTCGTCGGCGTAGGTTACATCATCGACCTCGCCGATATCGACGGCGAGACCGTCCATGCTGATGGCGCCGACCACCGGGACGCGGCGTCCCCGAACCAGCGCGACGCCGTTGTTGCCATGGCTGCGGGGCCACCCGTCGGCGTAGCCGATGCCGAGCGTGGCGATGCGCGTCCCCGACGCCGGAGCGCGAAAGCGCAGGCCGTAGCCCACGCCGGCGCCTGCGGGCAGATCGAAGATGCGCAGCGGCAGCGCCCGCAGCGCGAGCACAGGCTGGAATGCCGGGTCGCGATCGGTCACCCAATCGGGCATGAGCCCGTACAGCGCGATGCCGGGACGCACCGCATCGGCGAAGCGACCGGCCCCGGCCAGGATTCCGGCGCTGGCCGAGACGTGCACCAGGCCCGGATCGATCCCCGCCGAGCGCATCGCGTCGAGCGCCTGCGCCAGGCGCAGCAGCTGCACCTCGGTGAACGCGTCGTCCTCGCCGGCGGCCGCGAGATGGCTGTACGTTCCGACCAGCCGCAGGTGGTGGCTGCGCACGATCTCCGCGGCCACCCCCACGGCGGCGCCCGGCTCGATCCCCTGCCGCCCGAGCCCGGTGTCGATCTTGAGATGCACCGCCGCGCGCGACCCGCGCTCCGCGGCCGCCGACTCGAGCCTGCCGAGGTCGCGCTCCGCCTGCACGGTCGCCTCGAGTCCGCTCTCGACCACGGGCAGCGCCTCGGGATCGCCCAGGCCCCACAGCACCAGGATCGGCGCTTCGATGCCGGCTGCCCTGAGTCGGAGACCCTCGCCGACCGTCGCGACCGCCAGCCGCTCCACGCCGCGTGCGATCAGCGTCCGCGCCACCTCGAGCGCGCCGTGGCCGTACGCGTTCGCCTTCACCACCGCGATGACCTGCTTCTCCGGACCGGCGATCTGGCGCAGCCGGGACAGGTTGCCCGCCAGCGCCGCGTGGTCGACCTCGATCCAGGCCCGATGCGGGCTGTGGCCCGCGCTCATCGGCCGATCTGTCGCGCCGATCGCGCCGCGCGCGGCAGGAGCCGCGCGATGTCACCGGCCAGCACGCCCGCCGTGCCGATCTCCTGCTCGGCGATCATGCCCGCGGCCGCATGCAGCGCGACGCCGCATCCCGCCGCGGCCAGGGGCTCCAGCCCCTGGGCCAGCAGCGCGCCGATGCAACCGGCCAGCACGTCGCCCGAGCCCGGCGTGGCGAGCGCGGGAGTCGCGACCCGGCAGACCAGCAGCTCGCCGCCGGGTGCGGCGACCACCGTCCGCGCGCCCTTCAGCACGACGACCTGTCCCCACTCGGCGGCGGCCTCGGTCGCCGCCAGGGCGCGCTCCTCGTCGCCATCGCCGGGTACCTCCCCGCCGCGCAGGCGACCGAACTCGACCGGATGCGGGGTGAGCACCAGTCCGTCGTGGAGCCCTCGCCACCAGTGCTCGCCCGTCGCGAGGGCGTTCAGCCCGTCGGCGTCCACCACCGCGGGCCGGCGCAGCTCGGCGACGAGGTTCCGGGAGCGTCGGAGCGTCCCCTGCTGCCGGCCGAGGCCGGGACCGATGACGATCGCGTCGTAGGTGGCCGACTCGGTCGCCACTCTCCGCCAGCCGGCCGGCGATATGAGTCCGGCAGCCTCCTCGGAGAGCGGCATCATGGTCAGCTCTGGAATCAGGCCCATCACCCGCCCGGCCACCGATTCCGGCGTCGCCAGCGTGACGAGCCCCGCGCCGGAGCGCAGCGCCCCCGAGGCCGAGAGCAGCGCGGCGCCCGCGTACTCCAGCGATCCGGCGACGAGGAGCAGCCGGCCGAACGTTCCCTTGTGTGCGTCGCGCGGCCGATCGGGGAGATGCGCCGCCAGCCAGTCGGCGTCGAGCGGCACGGGGGTTGCGACCATCACTCCGCCCCCGAGGTGGCGACCGCCACCGCGACCGCCATCCGGCGTTCGTGCGAGATCGAGACGCGGACCTCGCTCATCCGCAACGCCTCGGCGCGTCTGGCGGCACGGCGGTGCAGCTGCACCTGCGGCTGGCCGGCACGATTGGGGAGGATCTCGATCTCGCGCCAGCCGACACCGCGAACGCCGAGGCCCAGCACCTTGCTGATCGCCTCCTTGGCCGCCCATCGACCGGCGACGCGCTGGATGTGCCTCCCGCAGTAGCGGTCCTCCGCTTCGGTGAGCACGCGACGCCGGAAACGCTGGGGGTGGCGACGCAGCACCTCGGCGATGCGGTCGATGTCGACCAGGTCGACGCCGACCTCCTGCCGCGCCATTCCCCCGACGCCTATTCGACCGTGACCGACTTCGCCAGGTTGCGCGGCTGGTCGACGTCGGTGCCCCGCGCCACGGCGACCTCGTAGGCGAGCAGCTGCAGGGGCAGGACCGCGATCGCGGGCGAGACCTCCTCGAGGCAGTCGGGGACGTAGATCACGTCGCTCGCGTAGCGCCCGATCTCCTCGTCGCCCTCGGTCGCGATCGCGATCACCGGCGCCTCGCGAGCCCGCGCCTCCGCGACGTTGCTGACCAGCTTGTCGTAGGTCGCGCTGCGCGTGGCGACGGCGACCAGCGGCGTCTGCGGATCGAGCAGCGCGATCGGGCCGTGCTTCAGCTCGCCGGCGGCATAGCCCTCGGCGTGGACGTAGCTCAGCTCCTTGAGCTTCAGCGCGCCCTCCATCGCCACGGTGAAGCCCAGGCCACGACCGATGTACATGACGTCGTGCACGCCGGCGATGCGGCGCGCCAGCTTCTTGATCTGCGGGCCGCGCTTCAGCGCCTCCGCGGCGAGCGCGGGCAGCTCGCGCAGGGCGCTGCCGTAGACGCGCAGCCGATGCTCGGAGAGGCGTCCGCGCATGCGCGCCAGGTGCAGCGCGATCATCTGCAGCACCAGCACCTGCGTCACGAAGGCCTTGGTGGAGGCCACGGCGATCTCCGGGCCGGCCTGCAGGTAGCAGACCGCGTCCGCCTCGCGCGTGATGGCGCTGCCGACGACGTTGGTCACCACCACGATCGTCGCGCCGAGCTCGACGGCGAGCTTCTGCGGCGCGAGCGTGTCCGCGGTCTCGCCGGACTGGCTGACGCTGATGACCAGCGTCCGGTCGTCGAGCGGCGGCGGCGCGTAGCGCATCTCGCTGCCGATCTGGCTCACCGCCGGCAGGCCCGCCCATTGCTGGATCAGGTACGCGCCGGCCTGCGCGGCGTAGCCGGCCGTGCCGCATCCGACGACGTACACGCGCTCGGCGCGCGCCAGCTTGTCGGCGATGGCATCCAGCTCGGGCAGCGTGACGTTCCCGGCGGCGTCGATCCGCCCGCGAAGCGCCTCCTGGATCGCGTGCGGCTGCTCGTAGATCTCCTTCAGGGTGAAGTGCGGGAAGCCGCCCTTCTCGGCCGCGGCGATGTTCCACTTGATGCGGGTGACGTCGCGCTGGACCTCCTCGCCGTCCAGCGACAGGATGCGAACGCCCCCCGGCGTGACGTCGGCGATGTCGCCCTCGTGCAGGATGACGACGTTCTTGGTGTGCTCCAGGATGGCCGGGACGTCGCTGGCCAGGAAGCCTTCGCCGTCGCCGAGGCCCACGATCAGCGGGACGTTCATGCGCGCGCCCACGATCCGCTCGGGATGGTCGTGATGCATGACGCGCGATCGCGTACGCGCCGCGCACCTCGTTGAGGGCGAGCCGCACCGCCTCCACCAGATCGCCGGAGTACTTCTCCTCGATGAGGTGCACGAGCACCTCCGTATCGGTCTCCGAGTGGAAGCGATGGCCGGCGGCCCGAAGCCGGTCGCCGATCTCGCGGTAGTTCTCGATGATCCCGTTGTGGATCAGGGCCAGCTTGCCGCTGCAGTCGCTGTGCGGATGCGCGTTGGTGTCGTTCGGCCGTCCGTGCGTCGCCCAGCGCGTGTGGGCGATCCCCGGATGCCCGGCCGGCGCGTCGCCGTTCAGGTGCTCGGTGAGGTTGGTGAGCTTTCCGGCGCGCTTCTCGATGAAGACCTCGCCCTCATCGGTGAGAAGCGCGATGCCCGCCGAGTCGTAGCCTCGGTACTCCAGCCGACGCAGGCCCTCGAGCAGGATCGGCGCCGCATCACGCGGGCCGACATAGCCGACGATCCCGCACATTTCGTTCTCCCGGAATGACTGGTTAGTTCAGGCGCGCCTGCGCCAGCGCATCGAGCTCGCGGGCGATGTCGTCGATCTCCGCGGCATCGTCACCCTCGACCATGATCCTGATCTTCGGCTCGGTGCCGGACGGACGGACGAGGACACGGCCGCGGTCCCCCAGGCGCGTCCGTGCGCGCGCCACCGCCTCACTGAAGTCTGGGTCGATCTGCCACTGGTCCTTGTGACGGACGGCCGAGTTTAGCATCACCTGCGGCAGGCGCGGAATGGCCGAGGCGAGCTGCGACAGCGTCGCTCCTTCCGCGGCGCGCAGCGTCCGAATGAGCTCGATGCCGGTCAGCAGCCCGTCGCCGGTGGTGGCTCGGTCGCGGAAGATGATGTGTCCGGACTGCTCGCCGCCCAGCGTGGCTCCGGTACGCTCCATGGCCTCCAGGACGTGGCGGTCGCCGACGGGAGTGCGGATCATCCGGCCGCCGGCGTCGGTGATCGCCCGTTCCAGGCCGCCGTTGCTCATCACGGTCGCGACCAGCAGGCCGGCGGCGAGCTCGCCACGGCCCAGCCGGTCCAGCCCGCAGATCCCCATCACCGCGTCGCCGTCCACCAGCTCGCCGCGCTCGTCGACGGCGATCAGCCGGTCCGCGTCCCCGTCGAAGGCCAGGCCGATGTCCAGCCGGTGCTCGACCACCGCGCGCTGCAGGTGCTCCGGATGCGTGGACCCGCAGTCGAGATTGATGTTCGACCCGTCCGGCTGGGCGGAGAGCACGGTGACCTGGGCGCCGAGCCGGCGGAACAGGTCCGGAGCCACGGCGCTGGCGGAGCCGTTGGCGCAGTCGAGGCCGATGCGCAGGCCGCGCAGGGCGTCGCCGGCGGCGTCGGCGAGGTGCGCCACGTAGGCCGCGACGGAGGCGTCGTCACGCCGGATTCGGCCGAGCTCGCCGTTCGGACGGCCTGGCAGCGATTCGGCGCGCAGGATCAGCCCCTCCAGCTCGTCCTCGGCCGCGTCGTCCACTTTGCGCCCGCCCGACATGACCTTCAGCCCGTTGTCCTCGGCCGGGTTGTGCGACGCGCTGACCATGATCCCCGCGGCGTGCGCGCCGCTGCCGGCGATGAAGGCCAGGCACGGCGTCGTCACCACGCCGAGCTCGAGCACGTCGCTCCCCACCGCCGCCAGCCCGGCCGCGGTCGCGGCGACCAGCATGTCGCCCGACCTGCGCGTGTCCTGGCCGATGACCACGCTGCGGCCGTCACCGTTGGTCAGCAGATGGCCGACCGCGCGTCCGAGGTCGTAGGCGAGCGTCGGGGTCAGATCGACGTTGGCGACGCCGCGGATGCCATCGGTCCCGAACAGGCGTCCCATTCAGCCCGCCGGCGCCGGCGTCGGCGGCGGCGTCGCGGGCGGACGGATGACGACCGATACGGTGCCGGGCGAGATGCTCACCAGCCGCAGGCCCTGCGGCAGCGAGATCGAGGGCTGCACCGAATGGGTGCCCGCCGCCAAGCCCGGTCACGTCCAGGACCGGCGTGATGGCGGTGGGATCGACGGCATCGAGCTGACCGACCGGACCGCTCAACGTGACGGCGAGCTGGTCCTGCGAGGGCAGGCAGGCGGTCCCGGCCGCCGCGCCGCTGCAGACGACCCCGGTCAGGAAGGTGCGCGTGCCGGTGGCCGCGGCGATGCGCACCACCACCTTGGCGGTGCTCGGCGTGTCGGCGATGCGCGTCCCCTTGGGCAGCACCAGGCCGGCGGTGAAGGTCTTCCCGCTGGTGGCCCCCGAGATGTCGAGCGGCTCGGTGGCCAGGTCGGTGACCCCGGCGAGCGCGTCGGGCTGGCCGCGCAGCGTCACCGTGGCCGGCGTGACCTCGACGGCCGTCACCGCGAACCCGGGCGCGGGGTTGCCGCCCAGCTGCGGGCGGACGGGCACCGTCTTGGTCGTCTCGACCTGCGAGACGTCGATCTTCACGCTGACCGATGCGGGCGTCAGCTCGATCGACTCGACCGGGCGCCCGAGCGCGTCCACCGCGGTGAGGTCATAGGCGCCGTCCACGTCGATCCCCGACGGGTCGATGCGCACCGCCGCCACCGCGTGATCGACGCGGCGCAGACGGCTCTGTGGCCCGCGCGCGGTGACGGTCTGGGGGGTGAGCGTGGGCTCGCCGATCTCCAGGCCATCCGGGACCACGCCGCGGTCCACCGTGACCGGCACCTCGCGCGACGCGACGGTGTCGATCGCCACGGAGACCTGCTCGGGCGAGAAGCTCAGCACGGTGATGCCGTCACGCACGGCACTGACCCTGATCGCGACCGACTGCGGCTCGCCGGCGTGCGTCATGTCGTAGCCCGAAAGGTCGGCCATGGCCGAGAAGGCGTCAGGGGTCACCGGGTCGGTGATGTCGGTCGCGGCCCGGTAGGTGACGCTGACCGACCCGAGCTGGTCGGTGAGGAGGAACCCGTTCGGCTGGTTGTTGCCACGGATCGGCACCCCCGGCATGGTCTGTTCGGTGAACGACCCGGAGTAGACCAGCCCGGTGTACAGGATGGTGGCGAGGGCCACCGCCGCGATCTTCAGCTGCCAGTTGCGGAACAGCCAGCGCATCAGCCGCGCCGCTCCACGGGACTGGGCACGCTGCGATCGGACGCCGCGGCGACGGGCGTCGCGCGGTTCACGACCCGCTCCTCGGGGTCGATCGGCTGCGTGTCGAGCGGCGCGTCCACGTCACCCATCCCCCAGCGGCCCTCGATCGTGCGGCGCAGGAGCGGCACGGCGCGTCGCGGCGCCTGGGGACGAATCAGGTTGAAGAGTCGCCGACGCAGCCGCTCCTCGTTGAGGTTGCGCTCGATCCGGCCACGCATGACCAGCGACACCGAGCCGGTCTCCTCGCTGACGACGACGACCAGCGCATCGGTCTGCTCGCTGATCCCGATGGCGGCGCGATGACGCGTCCCGTACCGCTCCGAGTCGAGCACGTTCTGCGACAGCGGCAGCAGCACCGCGGCGGCGATGATCCGCTCACCGCTGACGATGACCGCGCCGTCGTGCAGCGCCGTGCCGCGGTAGAAGATGGTCACCAGCAGCTCGGCCCGCAGGTCGGCATGCAGCGGGACGCCCGACTCGCTGGCGAGGTCCGACAGCCCGGTCTCACGCTCGATCACGATCAGCGCGCCGTGGCGCGATCCGGCCAGCAGCCGTGCCGCGCGGCTGATCTCGCGCGCCACCCGCTCCGCGCTGGCCACCTCGTGCGAGACGAAGAAGCGGTTCACCGAGCCGACCCGACCGATCTGCTCCAGGGCCCGTCGCAGCTCGGGCTGGAAGACGACGACCACCGCGAACAGCCCGACGACGGCGCCGGTCTGCAGCAGTGTGGAGAGGAGACGCAGCTGGAACCACTGCGCGAGGAGGTAGACCAGATACAGGATCGACAGGCCGATGACGATCCGCACCGCCCGGGTGCCGCGGATGAGGATGAAGATCCAGTAGACGACGATCGCGACCAGCAGGATGTCGATCAGGGAGATCCAGCTTCCCAGCAGGTACGTATCGAAGAATCCGCGGATGGCGTCGAGCACGATGTCAGGGGCGACCTAGCTGCGTCGGCCGATGATACCAAAGGGCCACCGCGTCCCCGAGCGATGGCCCTCTGTGAAACTGCCTAGCGCTTGGTGTACTGCGGCGCCTTGCGCGCGCGCTTGAGGCCGTACTTCTTGCGTTCCTTTGCCCGCGGGTCGCGCGTCAGCAGTCCCGCCTCGCGGAGCACACGCCGAGCGTCCGGATGGGCGCTCAGCAGGGCGCGCGCGATGCCATGCCGGATCGCGCCGGCCTGGCCCGAGAACCCGCCGCCGGCGACGAGGACGTTGGCCGAGTAGCGCCCGTCGGTGTCCGTGACGCGGAACGGCATGCGCAGCTGGGCGACGCCGCCGGTGCGCCCGAAGTAGTCGCTCGCCTCCTTGCCGTTGACGATGATGCGACCGTCGCCGGGGATCAGCCGCACCCGCGCGACCGCGGTCTTGCGCCGCCCGGTGCCGTAGATGTAGCTGGTGCTCAACGTGCTCCTCGTTCCTCTACAGCTCGGCCACGGCCGGCTGCTGTGCCTGGTGCGGATGCTCGGCTCCGCCGTAGACCTTCATCTTCTTGAACATCGCCCGTCCCAGCCGGTTGCGGGGAAGCATCCCCTTCACCGCCCGCTCGATGACCAGCTCCGGCTTGCGGGCCAGGAGCGTCTCGAGGCTCTCCTCCTTCAGGCCGCCGGGGTAGTTCGAGTGGCGGTAGTACCGCTTCTGGACCAGCTTGTTGCCGGTGACCTTGACGCGCGCGGCGTTGATCACCACCACGTGGTCCCCGGTGTCGATGTGCGGCGAGTACATCGCCTTGTGCTTGCCCTCGAGCAGGGTGGCGATGCGCGTCGCCAGCCGGCCCAGCGTCTGGCCGCTGGCATCCACCAGCCACCAGCGCCGCTCGATCTCGCTCGCCTTGACTGCGTACGTCTTCACGTTCCTGCTCTCTCCAGTGCCGTTGTTCGCCGTTTCGTATTCGAATAGGTGACTCGCTCGAGGGTGAGGCCCCGCGCCGGGACCGCCCGGCCGTGGAGTGCCCGCTGGCCCGATTCGCCGCGCCGCATCAGCGCCGCTACCTCGTCGATCGATAGCCGGCCCCTGCCGACCTCGATCAGCACCGCCACCATGCTCCGCACCATGCGGCGCAGGAACGCGTTGGCGGTGACCGTGATCTCGACGCGCGGGCCACGGCGCCGTACCGCGATCCCGTCCACCCGCCGCACCGTTCGCCGATGCGGATGGCTGCCGAGCGCGCCGAAGTCGCGCTCGCCGACGAGCACCGCTGCCGCTGCCCGCATCGCGCTCACGTCGAGCGCGTCGTCGATCTCGAGCGTCCGATACCGCTCCAGCGGTCGTCGCTCCCCCGCATCCAGGATGCGGTAGCGGTACACGCGAGTGCGCGCGTCCCGCCGCGGGTCGAAGCCCGGGGAGGCCGGCCGGAGCGTGCGCAGTGCCAGGTCCGGCGGCAGCATCGCGTTGAGGCGCTGCAGCAGGTCCGGCCAGCTCAGCCCGACCCCGCGCTTTCGGCGCGGGAGGCAGAACGCGGCCACCTGGCCGGCGGCGTGCACCCCGGCATCGGTTCGCCCGGCGAGACGGATTCGCACCCGCCTGCCGGTCAGTCTGTTAAGCGCCTCCTCCAGCTCCCCCTGCACCGTCCGAACGTTCGGCTGGTACTGGGAGCCGGCGAAGGCGGTCCCGTCGTATTCGACGACGGCCCGCGCGCATCGCTGCGCCCCGGCCGGCATCGGTCTGTATTCCGTTGCTAGACGAGCTCGATCTGGACGATCGGGGCGGCGTCGCCCAGGCGCTGCCCGAGCTTGACGATCCGGGTGAAGCCCGAGCTGCGGTCGGCGTACTTCGGGCCGATCTCGCCGATCAGCTTGTCCACGATGAGCGGCTCGTGCGGCATCCGCGCGATGAGCGCGCGGCGCGCCGCCAGGTCGCCGCGCTTGGCGGTGGTGATCATGCCGTCCACCAGGCCGCGGACCTCCTTGGCCTTGGCCTCGGTGGTGCGGACCTTCTCGTAGCGCAGCACCGCGACCGCCAGGTTGGCGAGCATGTGGCGGCGGTGGTCGTCCTTCCGGCTGAGCCGGCGTCCGGCGACGCGATGCGGCATCGGCCTAGGCCTCGCGATCCAGCTCTGCGGCCGCGGCCTCGTCGAGCTCTGCGGCGCCCGGCAGATCCGAGTCGTCGCCGGCGTCGTCGCTCCCCTCGGGCAGGATGAAGCCGCGCAGCGCGAGTCGCTCCTTCATCTCGTCCAGGCTCTTCTTGCCGAAGTTGCGCATGCGCAGCAGCTCGTCGTCCCCCAGGGCGAGCAGCTGCCCGACCTTGGTGATGTTGTTGCGCTTCAGGCTGTTGTAGGCCCGCATCGGCAGGTCGAGCTCCTCGATCGGCGCCTCCAGCAGGTTGGCGCTCACCGGGGCGGACGCCTCCTCGTCACCGGCGGCCGGCCGTCGGCCGATGTCGGCGAAACGGCTGAACTCGCGCACGAGGATGTCGGCGGCGGAGCTGAGCGCCGACTGCGGGTTGGTGGTGCCATCGGTCTCGATCTCGAGGGTCAGGCGGTCGAAGTTCGTCATCTGGCCGACGCGCGTGTCACTGACCACGAAGTTCACGCGCCGCACCGGCGAGAAGATCGCGTCGACGGGGATCACGCCGATCGGCATGTCCTCGGTGTGCTCGGCGGGGCGGTAGCCCACGCCGTTCTCGACGGTGAGGTCCATCTCGATCGAGCCGTCGTCCGAGTCGAGGGTCAGCAGGACCAGGTCGGGGTTGACGATCTCCACGTCGGCGGTCTCGGTGATGTCGGCGGCGGTCACCGGCCCGGCCCCGCGCTTCGCGAGCTTGAGGGTGACCGGATGAGCCGCGAACGACCGCAGGCGCAGCTTCTTGACGTTCAGCGCGATCTGGGTGACGTCCTCCTTGACGTTCGGGATGGTGCTGAACTCGTGGTAGACGTCGGCGATCTGGATCGACGTCACCGCGGCGCCCTGCAGGGAGTTGAGCAGCACGCGGCGCAGCGCGTTGCCCAGCGTGACGCCGTACCCGTCCTGGAGCGGGTTGACCTCGAAGACGCTGCGATTGCCGTCAGACTCGACCTCGTCGATGCGAGGTGTCTCAAGTTCGATCATGGGGGGAATTTCGACTCCTGCGGTTGTCAGCGCGAGTAGTACTCGACGACCAGCTGCTCGTTGAACTCGAGCGGCATCTGCTCGCGCTCCGGCTCGGCCAGCACGGTCCCCGACAGCTTGTCGGGGTCCACGCTCACCCATCCGGGAATCTGCGCCGACCGAATGGTGTCGGCCGCCGCCTTGAAGAATTCGCGTCCGCGCCGGGTCTCGCGGACCTCGACCCGGTCGCCGACCTTGGTTCCGAAGCTGGCGATGTCGGTGGGCCGTCCGTTCACCGCGAAGTGACGGTGGTTGACGAGCTGGCGCGCCTGGGCGCGGGAGCTCGCGAAGCCCATTCGATAGACCACGTTGTCCAGGCGCATCTCGAGCATGCGCAGGAGGTTCTCGCCGGTCATGCCCCTGTGCTGCTCCGCCTTCTCGAAGTAGTTGCGGAACTGCTTCTCGAGCACCGAGTAGCTCTTGCGCACCTTCTGCTTCTCGCGCAGCTGGATGCCGAATTCGCTCACCTTGCGGCGGCGCATGGTGTTCATGCCGGGCGGCGTGCTTCTGCGCTCGAACGAGCACTTCTTGGTGTAGCAGCGGCTGCCCTTCAGGAAGAGCTTCAGCCCCTCGCGGCGGCAGATGCGGCAGACCGGATCGGTATAGCGGGCCATGGCTCAGACCCTCCGCCGCTTGGGCGGCCGGCAGCCGTTGTGCGGGATGGGAGTCACGTCCGTGATGGCGGTCACCTCGAGACCCGCCGCCTGCAGCGAGCGGATCGCCTGCTCGCGACCGGCACCGGGGCCCTTGACGAACACCTCGACCTGCCGCATTCCGTGCTCCATGGCGCGCTTGGCGGCGCCGTCGGCAGTCTGCGCGGCCGCATACGGCGTGCTCTTGCGAGACCCCTTGAAGCCGACCAGGCCGGCGCTGCCCCAGCTGATGACGTTCCCGGTCGTGTCACTGATGGTCACGATCGTGTTGTTGAACGTGGACTGGATGTGCGCGTGCCCCACCGGGACGTTCTTTCGCTCGCGCTTCTTGGTGCGCGCGGCGCGCTTACGCTCTGCCATGAAACTCCTGTGTCAACCGATTGGTGCTGGTTACTTCTTGCGGCGGATGCCGACCGTCTTGCGAGCGCCCCGGCGCTGCCGCGCGTTGGTCTTTGTGCGCTGCCCGCGGACGGGCAGGTTGCGACGATGACGAAGGCCCCGGTACGAGCCGATCTCCATCAGGCGCTTGATGTTCATGCTCACTTCGCGGCGCAGGTCGCCCTCCACCTTGAAGCGGCGGTCGATGACCTCGCGCAGGCGGTTCACCTCGTCCTCGGTCAGGTCCCGGACGCGCGTGTCGGGTGACACGCCGGCGGCGCCGATCACCTGCTGCGCGGAGGTCGGACCGATGCCGTGGATGTAGGTCAGGCTGATCACCACGCGCTTCTCGCGCGGGATGTCGACGCCGGAGATTCTTGCCACGAGGCTCTTGCTACCCCTGTCGCTGCTTGTGCTTGGGAATGACGCAGATGACCATCACCACGCCCGAGCGCTTGATGACCTTGCAGCGCTCGCAGCGCGGCTTGACGGACGCGGAAACCTTCATCTCATCCTGTACGTGATGCGACCCCGGGTGAGGTCGTAGGGAGACAGCTCCACGCGGACCGTGTCGCCGGGCAGGATGCGGATGAAGTTCTGGCGCAGCTTGCCGGAGATGTGGGCGAGCACCTCGTGCCCGTTCTCCAGCCGCACCTTGAACATCGCGTTCGGGAGCGGGAGTATCACCTCGCCCTCGACCTCGATCGCATCCTTCTTCGCCAAGCGCTACGCACCCCGAATCTGCTGTCTGTTGAATCTGCTGTGGAACACACGGAAAGGCCGCCGCACAGGGCGACCCACGGAAACGGGAGTATACACCATCCCCCGCTGGACGGACAACCGCGGCTGGGTCATCGCTCGGTGAGCACCTCGGGGATCGAATCGGTCACCGCGATGGTGTTCTCGAAATGGGCGGACAGGCTCCCGTCTCGCGTCACGACCGTCCAGTCGTCGTCGAGCACGGCGACGTCTCCGCGGCCGAGGGTGAACATCGGCTCGATGGCGAAGCACATACCCGCCTCGATGCGCATCCCCTGGCCGCGCCGGCCGTAGTTGGGCACCTGCGGCTCCTCGTGCATCTCGGTGCCGATGCCGTGCCCCACGAACGGTCGCACGATGCCGTAGCCGTGCGCCTCCGCGACCTCCTGGATCGCCGCGCCGACGTCGCCGAGCCGGTTGCCCGGGACGGCCATGGCGATGCCGGCTTCCATTCCGCGCCGAGTCGCGTCGATCAGGCGACGCACCTCCACCGGCACATCGCCGACGGGCCACGTCCGAGCGCAGTCGGCGTGCCATCCCTGCCAGATGCAGCCGATGTCGATGGAGACCACGTCGCCGTCACGGATCACGCGCGTCGGCGACGGGATGCCGTGCACCACCTCGTCGTTGATCGAGCTGCAGATCGAGCCCGGGAAGCCCTGATAGCCCTTGAACGACGGCACCGCTCCGCCGTCGCGGATGAGCCGCTCCGCCATCGCATCGAGCTCCCCGGTGGTCATCCCCGGCTGCACCCTGGGGCGCAGAAGCTCGAGGATGTCGACCAGCAGCGAGCCGGCGTGACGCATCTTTTCGATCTCGGAGCGCCGCTTGACGGTCACCTGCCGCAGCCGCGCGGGCATCCCCACCTCAGACCGCCTCCGGCTCGGTGGCGCCGATGGCGGCGAGGATCGCAGCCGTCACCGACTCGATCGGCTGCGTGCCGTCGATGTGATGCACCACGCCCAGCGCCTCGTAGTGCGCCACCACCTCGAGCATGGGCGGAACCTGCTTCGAGAGGCGGGCCCGCACCACCTCGGCCCGATCGTCGTCGCGCTGGGTCAGCGCGGCACCCTCGTTGTCGCAGATCCCCGGCCTGCGCGGCGGGTCGCTCACGCGATGGTAGGAGGTGCCGCAGGTCGGGCACACGAAGCGACCGGCCACTCGCCGCACCAGCTCGTCCGGCTCGACCTCGATGTAGACCACATGGCGGACGCTCTCGCCCATCGCGGCGAGCCTCTCGTCGAGCGCCTCCGCCTGGGCCACGGTGCGGGGGAACCCGTCCAGGATCGCGCCACGCGCGGCGACGGGCCTGGCCAGCTCCTCCATGAACATGGCGATGGTGATGTCGTCCGGCACCAGGTCGCCGCGCTCCATGTACGCGCGGGCCTTGTCACCCAGCGGGGTGCCGTCTCGTGTGGCGCGTCGGAACAGGTCGCCCGAGGCGAGATGCACCAGGCCCAGCTCGCGCGACAGGATCTCCGCCTGCGTGCCCTTGCCCGCGCCGACCGCCCCGACGAGGAGGATGATCTGCCGCCGCTTCGCGGGCCGGTCGCCCGACGTCGGGGCACGGCCCGCATCGGTCACCTGATGAAGCCCTCGTAGTGGCGCATCATCATCTGCGCCTCGAGCTGCTTCATGGTCTCCACCACGACGCTGACCACGATCAGGATGCTGGTGCCGCCCAGCGACAGGTTGCTGGTGCCGGGGATGATCCTGGCCACCACCAGCGGCAGCACCGCCAGGCCGCCCAGGAAGACGGCACCGCCCAGCGTGATGCGGTTGGTGACCCGGCTCAGGAACTCCTCGGTCGGCCTGCCTGGGCGAATGCCCGGGATGAAGCCGCCGTTCTTGCGCAGGAAGTCGGCCGTCTGGTCGGGCCGGAACTGGAAGGCCGTGTAGAAGTAGGTGAAGAAGACGACCAGCAGGAAGTAGAGGCCGCCGTAGACGATCACGTTCGACTGCGTCAGGTTCGTGCTGATCCACTGCGCCACGCCGCGCACCCAGCCGATGTCGCTGGCCGTGAAGTAGGTCGCGATCTGCGCCGGGAAGAGCAGGATGCTGATGGCGAAGATGATGGGGATGACGCCGGCCATGGTCACCTTGAGCGGCAGGTACTGCGTCTGGCCCTGGTACATGCGGCGTCCGCGGACGCGGCTGGCGTACTGCACCGGGATGCGCCGCTGACCCTCGTTCACCCACACCACGCCCGCGATCACGATCACGGCGATGATCGCGAAGGGGATGATGCGCAGCAGGCCGTCGGGTCCGGTCACCACCGGACCCGCCTGGTGCGGGATGCGACCGACGATGCCGGCGAAGATGATGAAGCTGATGCCGTTGCCCAGCCCTCGCTCGCTGATCAGCTCACCGAGCCACATGAGCAGGATCGTGCCGGCCGTGAAGCTGAGCAGCAGCGAGAGCGTCTGGAAGCTGAACAGGTCGGCGCGCGGAATGACGTTCGCGCTGGCGAGGAGCGCGCTGAAGCCGTAGCCCTGCGCGAACGCCAGCGGGACGGTCAGCAGGCGGGTGTACTGGTTGATCTTGTTGCGGCCGTACTCCCCCTCCTTGGCCAGCTCGCCCAGGCTCGGGATGACGCCCTGCATCAGCTGCATGATGATGCTGGCGTTGATGTACGGGTTGACGCCCATGCCGATGATCGACGCCGTCGCCAGCCCACCGCCCGAGAACAGGTCGAGCAGCCGCAGCAGGTCGTTCGAGTTGAACAGGTTGGCCAGCTGCGCCTGGTCCACGTTCGGCACCGGGACGGTGGTCAGCACCCGGAAGATGAGCAGGATGCCGAGCGTGAAGAGGATCTTGCGCCGGATGTCCGGCGCGCGGAAGGCGCTGACCAGCGAGTCGATCACCTAGGACTCGCCCCCGCTCGATTCGGTTCCGGAGACCGATGCGGCTTCTTCCTCCTCCTCATCCACGGGCGCGTTGTCCGGCCAGCTCAGACGCTGGACGGTGCATCCGGCCGCGGCGAGCTTGTCGAGCGCCGTGCGACTGAAGGCGTGCGCGTGGATGGTCACCCCGCTCGGCGCGTCGCCGCCGCCGAGGATCTTGAGCGGCAGTCGTGTGTCGCGCAGGATCCCGTCGTGGGCGAGCACGTCCGGCGTGACGAGCGTCCCGGCCTCGGCGTGCGAGAGGCGGCCCAGGTTCACCGGGGCGTACTCGACCCGCCCTCGATTTCGGAACCCGTGCAGCTTCGGGGTGCGGACGTGGAGCGGCGTCTGGCCCCCCTCGAACCAGGCCGGAATGCTCGACCCGGCCCGCGACTTCTGGCCCTTCGTGCCGCGACCGGCGGTCTTGCCACGCCCCGAGCCGTGCCCGCGACCGACGCGTCGCGCCGGCTTGTGCGAGCCCGCGGCGGGGCGAAGATCGTGCAGCTTCATCTAGGAACCGTTTCCTTCCGTGGCGGCCCTGCCCGACGGCTTCTCGTTCCCCGGCTCCTCGACGTGGAGCAGGAACGCGACGCGTCGCAGCATGCCGCGGTTGACTGGCGTGTCGTCGATCTCGACGGTCTGGTGCAGCCGATGCAGCCCGAGCGCCCGGATCGTGCCGCGCGCCGCGGCCTTGTGACCGATGGTCGAGCGGATCCAGGTCACGCGCAGAGGACCGCCGCGCGAGGCGCTGTCAGCGGCCACGGCCGCCTCCTCGCCGGTCGCCGAACGACGGCGGAGCCGGCCGCTCGATGACCTCGTGCGGCAGCCGCGACGCCTCCGCGGCCTTCTTCCCCAGCAGTTCCTCGGCGGTCCGGCCGCGACGCCCCGCGATGGCGTCGGCGGAGCGCAGCTCCGTGAGCGCCGTGAGCGTGGCGCGGACCACGTTGATCGGGTTGGTGCTGCCCATCGACTTGGAGAGGATGTCCCGGATGCCGGCGGCCTCGACCACCGAGCGCACCGAGCCGCCCGCGATCACGCCCGTGCCCGGCGAGGCGGGCTTGAGCATGACGGTGGACGCCCCGAAATCGCGAGTGACCGCGTGCGGGATGGTGGAGCCCACCAGCGGGATGCGGACGAGGTGCTTCTTCGCGTCCTCGACGCCCTTGCGGATCGCCTCCGGGACCTCGCCGGCCTTGCCGAGTCCGGCCCCGACGGTGCCGTTGCCGTCGCCCACGACCACCATGGCGCTGAAGCTGAAGCGGCGACCGCCGCGCACGACCTTCGCGACCCGGTTGATCTGGACGACCTTCTCCTCCAGGTTCAGCTTGGAGGCGTCAATTCTTGCCATCGTTCCTCCGCTCTACAGGTCGAGGCCGCCCTCGCGGGCGCCCTCGGCGAGCGAGCGAACCCGCCCGTGGTACTGGTAACCGCCACGGTCGAGCACGACCGCCGAGACGCCGGCCGCCTTTGCCCGCTCCGCCAGCGCCTGTCCGACGCGATGCGCGGAGCCTACCTTGCCGCCGTCGTCGCGCAGCTCCGGCTCCAGGCTCGACGCCGCCGCCAGGGTGCGCCCGGTCGTGTCGTCCACGACCTGCGCGTAGATGTAGCGTGCGCTGCGGAAGACCGACAGCCGCGGACGTTCCGAGGTGCCCGTGAGCCGCAGCCGAATGCGCTCGTGCCGCTTGCGGCGCAGCGCGTTGCGTGAGTCGCTGGTGATCATCGTCTACTTCCCGCCCCCGACCTTGCCGGCCTTGCCGGCCTTGCGGAGGATCTGCTCGCCGGCGTAGCGAATGCCCTTGCCCTTGTACGGCTCCGGCTTGCGCCGCGAGCGGATGTACGCGGCGGTCTGCCCGACCAGCTCCTTGTCGGCACCGAAGACCGCCAGGCGCGTGGGCGTCTCGACCCGAAACTCGATCCCGTCCGGCGCCGGGACCTCGACGGCATGCGAGTAGCCCAGCGCCAGCACCAGCTTGCTGCCCTGCAGCGTGGCGCGGTAGCCGACCCCGGAGATCTCGAGACCCTTGCTGAAACCGGTGGTGACGCCGGTGATCATGTTGTTGACGAGCGTGCGCGTGAGCCCGTGCAGCGCCCGGTGGCGCGGCGCGTCGCTGGGCCGCACGATGCGCAGCTCACCGTCCTCGCGCTCGACGCGCATCTCCGGATGCAGCTCGCGGGTCAGCTCGCCCAGCGGTCCCTTGACGCGGAGCACGCGACCGTCCTGCTCGACCTCCACGTTCCCGGGAACCGTGATCGGCATTCGACCGATTCGTGACATGGCGGCTCCCCCTACCAGACGTAGCAGACGACTTCGCCGCCGAGGTTCAGCTTCCGGGCCTGCGACCCGGTCATGATCCCGCGCGATGTCGAAAGGATGGCGAGCCCGAGTCCACCGAGGACGCGCGGGATCTCGGTCTTGCGCGCGTAGACGCGCAGGCCCGGCTTGCTGATCCGCTTCAGCCCGGAGACGACCGGCGTGCGGCCCTCCACGTACTTGAGGCGCAGCGTCAGCAGGTCCTGCACGCCGTCGGGGCGCGTCTCGTAGGAGTCGACGAATCCCTCCTCGGCGAGGATGCGCGCGATCTCGCGCTTCACCCGCGAGGACGGAAGCGTGACTTCCCGATGCCGTGCTGCGCTCGCATTGCGGATGCGGGTCAGCATGTCGGCGATCGGATCGGTGCTGTTCATGTCAGGTGTCTTCTCCTCGGCGGTGGTTCGCGCCACGCTCGCGCGTGGTTGGCGCCTTCCGCTGATACGACCGAGCTACCAGCTCGACTTGGTGACTCCCGGGAGCTGGCCCTCGAGGGCGCGCTCGCGGAAGCAGATGCGGCACAGCGCGAAGCGTCGCATGTACCCGCGCGGTCGGCCACAGATCGAGCAGCGGTTGTGCTGCTGAACCGGGAACCGCGGCGAGCGCTTCGACTTCGCGACCATGGACTTCTTTGCCATCTTCGGGTGTGTGTCCCTTCCTCGTTCGCTGCTCGAGCGGGCGCTCAGGCGCCCTGGAACGGCATCCCGAGCAGCTGGAGGAGCTTCCGCCCCTCCTCGTCGGTGCGTGCCGTGGTGACGATGCTGATCTCCAGACCCCGCAGCCGGTCGATCTTGTCGTAGTCGATCTCGGGGTAGACGAGCTGCTCTCGCAGCCCGAGGCTGAAGTTGCCGCGGCCGTCGAACGACCGCGTCGGAATGCCGCGGAAGTCGCGGATGCGAGGGAGCGCCAGGTTGAACGTGCGCTCCAGGAAATCGTACATGCGCTGGCCACGCAGCGTGACCTTGGCCCCGATGGGCATCCCGGTCCGCAGCCGGAACTGCGCGATCGAGCGCTTCGCGCGCGTGACGATCGGCTTCTGGCCGGTGATGCGCGCGAGGTCTCCCACCGCGGCATCCAGCGCCTTCGCGTTCTGGATCGCCTCGCCCAGACCGATGTTGACGACCACCTTGTCGACGCGCGGAATCTGCATCGGATTGGCGTAGCCGAACTCGCGCTGCATGGCGGGAGCGACGTCGCCGGCATACCTGCCGCGCAGCCCGCCGTACTCCGGCCGCCGGTAGCTCGTCTCGGCCGGCTTGGATGCCTTCGGCGACGCCGTCTTGCGGGCCGTCGGGCTCATCGGCCGACCTCGATCTGCTGACCGCAGTTCTTGCACAGGCGCACGACGCGGCGCTCCTCGCCTTCGAGATGCTGGTGGCCGACGCGCGTCGGCTTGTCGCAGCTGGGGCAGATGACCTGCACGTTGCTGATGTCGAGCGGCATGGCCATGTCGAGGATGCCCGCCGTCTGCGTCTGGGATCGCGGCCGCTGGTGCTTCTTGGCCATGTTGATGCCGTTGATCACCACGCCCAGGCCGCGCTTGGTGCGCTGCACGCGATCGACCGTGCCGCGCTTGCCGCGATCCTTGCCGGCGAGCACCAGCACGGTGTCGCCCTTTCGAACGTTCGCCACTTACAGCACCTCCGGGGCGAGTGAGACGATCTTCATGTAGTTGCGCTCCCGGAGCTCGCGCGCGACCGGACCGAAGATCCGCGTCCCGCGCGGATTGCCCTGCGGGTTGATCAGCACCGCCGCGTTCTCGTCGAACCGGATATGGCTGCCATCGGGACGGCCGTACTCCTTGGTGGTGCGCACCACGACCGCCTTCACCACGTCGCCCTTCTTGACGCCGGAGTTCGGCAGGGCCTGCTTGACGCTGGCCACGATCACGTCGCCGACCTCGGCGGTGTCGGACTGCGAGCGTCCGAGCACGGTGATGCACTGGATGCTGCGCGCACCGGTGTTGTCCGCGACCCGGAGACGGCTGTACTGGCGGATCATCAGTCCACCAGCTCCTCGTGCGTGCCACGCGCCACGATCTCGACGACCGTCCAGCGCTTGTCACGCGAGAGCGGCCGGCTCTCCTCGATGCGCACGGTGTCGCCCACCTGCGCGCCGTTCGACTCGTCGTGCGCCTTGAACTTCGTCGAGAGCCGCACCACGCGCTTGTAGATCGGGTGGCGCCGCAATCGCTCGACGCTGACGACCACCGTCTTGTCCATCTTGTCGGACACCACGCGTCCGACCTTTCCCTTGCGTTTGCCCTGCATCAGCTGGCCTTCTCGGCATCAGCGTGGGCGGCGCTCGCCGCATGCTGACGCTCGGTCATCACGGTGAGGATGCGGGCGATCCGCTTGCGCGTCGCCGGCAGCCTGCTGTAGTTCTTCTCCTGGCGCGTGGCGAGGTCGAAGCGGATCTTCCACAGGTCCTGCTTCGCGTCCACCAGCGCGCTCTCGAGATCCCTGTCGGAGAGACCTCGGATCTCATTGATGTCCATGCTCAACCCCCTCCTTGACCACGAACTTGGTCGGGATCGGCAGCTTGTGGCTCGCCAGGCGCATCGCCTCGCGGGCGATCGGCTCCGGCACGCCGGACATCTCGAACATGACCCGGCCGGGCTTGACCACCGCGACCCAGTGGTCGGGGGCGCCCTTCCCGGATCCCATCCGCACCTCGGCCGGCTTCTTCGTCACCGGCTTGTCGGGGAAGACGCGGATCCAGATCCGTCCGCCTCGCTTGATGTGGTGCGTCATGGCGCGCCGGGCGGCCTCGATCTGGCGGCTGGTCAGCCAGCAGACCTCCTCGGCCATCAGGCCGTAGTCGCCGAAGCTGACCGTGGTCCCGCCCTTGGCCATCCCCGCGCGCCGTCCGCGCTGCACCTTGCGATGCTTGACTCGCTTTGGCATCAACATGCTCAGGCCTCCTCACCGTGGGGCGCGGCCTGCGCCGCATTCTCGGCAGCCTGGCCGCCGGTGGCCGGCTCGACGGCGCCGACCGCCGGCTCCGCGGTCTCCGGGCCGGAGCCGGTGGGGAAGGCCGCTTCCTCAGGGGAGGTCGCGCGCGGACGTGCCCGCGTGGTGCGCGCCGGACGCGCCGGGGCTTCAGCGGTCGCCGTCGCGGCGCCACCCGATGCGGCGCTCGCCGTGGAGCTGGCGGCGCTCGATCCGGAGGCGGTTCGCGCGCGGCCGCCGCGCGCCGGACGGGTCCGCTCGCGAGGCTCGGTGCGCGCGCTGCCCGGGCGCTCGCCGAGCTGCTCGCCCCGGTAGACCCAGACCTTGACGCCGATGCGGCCATAGGTCGTGCGGGCGTGGACCACGCCGTAGCTGATGTCGGCGCGCAGCGTGCCGAGGGGGATCCGCCCCTCCTTGTCCCACTCGGTGCGGCTCATCTCCGAGCCGCCCAGGCGGCCCGAGACCTGCACCTTGACGCCCTTGGCGCCGGCCTTGATGGTGCGCTGGATCGACTGCTTGATCGCCTTGCGGAAGGCGATGCGACGCTCGAGCTGGCCGGCGATGTTCTGTGCGACCAGCATCGCGTCCAGCTCGGGCTGCAGGATCTCCTTGATCTCGAGCTTCACCTTCTTGTCGGTGAGCTTGCCGACGGCCGTGCGCAGCGCCTCGACGTTCGCGCCGCCCTTGCCGATCACGATGCCCGGCTTCGCCGAGTGGACGGTGACGGTGACGTGATTGATGCCGCGCTCGATCTCGACCTGGCTGACGCTCGCGTTCGACAGCTGCCTGCCGACGAGCTGCCGGATCCGCATGTCCTCCTGCAGCAGGGTTGCGTAGTCGCGGTCCGCGTACCACTTGGCCAGCCACGGCTTGACGATACCGATCCGGAATCCGTACGGGTGAACCTTGTGCCCCACTTACGACTCCTCTCGGTCAGCCACGGCGACCGTGATGTGGCTGGTTCGCTTCAGGATCTGGAAGTACCGGCCCTGCGCGCGCGGCCGCCCGCGCTTGAAGGTCGGCCCGTCGTCGGCCACCGCGGTCACGACGCGCAGGTCGTCGGCCGACAGGTTGAAGTTGTTCTCCGCGTTGGCGGTGGCGCTCTTCAGCACCTTCCCGACGTCGCGCGCGGCGGCGTTGGGCAGGAAGCGCAGGATGGCCGCTGCCTCCTCCACCGGCTTGCCCTTGATCAGGTCCGTCACCAGCCGCACCTTGCGGGGGCTGATCCGGACGAAGCGCGCGGTTGCGCTGACTCGCATCGGCGCGCTCCTACTTCAGCGCCGTCGAGCGCTCGGTGGCTCGACCTGCGTGTCCGCGGAAGTGACGCGTCGGCGCGAACTCGCCGAGCCGGTGCCCGACCATGTTCTCGCTGATGAAGACCGGCACGTGCCGTCGGCCGTCGTAGACGGCGATGGTGTGGCCGATCATCTGCGGAAAGATGGTGCTGGCGCGCGACCAGGTGCGGAGCACCTTGCGCTCGTTGCGCTTGTTCATGTCGTCGATGCGGCCGAGCAGGCGCGCGTCGACGAAGGGTCCCTTCTTCAGAGAGCGACTCATCGAGGCCTCCTAACCCCGCCCGTACCGACGACGGACGATCATCTTGTTGCTCGGATGTGCCCTGGGCCGCGTGCGAAGGCCCATGGCCGGCTTGCCCCACGGCGTCTTGGGCGGCATGCCCGTCGGGGACTTGCCCTCGCCGCCGCCGTGCGGGTGGTCGTTCGGGTTCATGGCCACGCCGCGAACCTCGGGCCGTCGGCCCATGTGCCGGCTGCGACCGGC
This sequence comes from uncultured Chloroflexia bacterium, assembly GCA_963783725.1. GTDB lineage: Bacteria > Chloroflexota > Limnocylindria > QHBO01 > QHBO01 > CAWAOJ01. The sequence continues at coordinate 1,058,751 of CAWAOJ010000002.1, forward strand.
CTTACCGATCTTCTGGTTCTCGTGGTCCAGGTTGCTCACCTGGCCCACCGTCGCCATGCACTCGACCCGCACCCGTCGCACCTCGCCCGAGGGCAGGCGAAGGGTGGCGTGGTCGCTCTCACGGGCCAGCAGCTGAGCGCTGCTGCCGGCGCTGCGCACGATCTGGCCCCCACGTCCGGCGGTCAGCTCGATGTTGTGCACCTGCGTCCCGAGCGGAACGCGGGACAGCGGCAGGGCGTTCCCGACTCGCGCCTCGGCATCCGGGCCGGAGACGACCGTGTCGCCGACGCCCACGCCGTGCGGCAGCAGCATGTATCGCTTCTCGCCGTCGGCGTAGTGCAGCAGGCCGATGCGGGCGGACCGATTCGGGTCGTACTCGACGGTCGCGACCTTCGCCGGCACGCCGAACTTGTCGCGCTTCCAGTCGATGACCCGGTAGAGGCGCTTGTGCCCCGCGCCCTGGTGGCGGACGGTGAGCTTGCCCTGTGAGTTTCGGCCGGCGTGCCTCAGCAGCCGCTCGGTGAGCGGCTTGTGCGGAACGTCGGTGGTGACCTCGTCGAAGGTCGACCGCGTCATCTGCCGCATGCCGGGGCTGGTGGGCCGGTATTTGCGTAGTGGCATGTTGGTTACACCGCCTCGAAGAGCTCGATCTTCTGGCCCGCAGCGATGGTCACCACCGCCTTGCGCCAGCCGGGCACGATGCCCGGAGTGCGGCGCCCGCGCCGCTTCTCCTTGGGTCGCACCGAGATGACGCGAACGCCAAGCACGTCCACCTTGAACTCGGTCTCGACCGCCGCCTTGATCTGGAACTTGTTCGCGTCGCGCGCGACGGCGAACGTGTAGTTGTTGCGCTCGGTCTGCGCGACGCTCTTCTCGCTGATGACCGGGCGCAGCAGGATGTCGTGCACGCTGATGGTGCTCATCCGTACACCTCCTGTGCGCGCTCGAGAGCGTCGCGGGTGAAGACGATGGTGTCGGCCTCGAGCAGGTCGATCACGTTCAGGCTGTCGGCGAGGAGCACGCGGACGTGGCGGACGTTGCCGACCGACCGCTCCACCGTCTCGTCGCGCGCGGCCAGGACGAGGAGGACCTTGCCCTCCGCCTTCCAGGCCTCGAGCCGCTCCAGGGCGGCGCGCGTCCCGATGGCGTCGAGGCCGAAGCCCTCCACCACCCGCAGCGCGCCGTCGGAGTTGCGTGCCGAGAGGACGCCGCGCAGCGCAGCGCGGCGCATCTTGGCCGGCATCCTCTGCTCGAAGCCGCGCGGATGCGGCCCGAACACGACGCCGCCGCCCTTCCACTGCGGCGCGCGGCGGCTGCCCTGCCGCGCGCGGCCGGTGCCCTTCTGGCGCCACGGCTTGGCGCCGCCGCCGGAGACCTGGCCGCGCGTCTGCGTGTCCGCGGTCCCGATGCGGCGTCCGGCGAGCTGCCGAACCGCTGCCTGGTGGATCAGCGCCTCGTTGACCGGCGCGTCGAAGAGCGAGTCGGCCAGCTCGAAGGAGCCCGACTCATCGCCGCTCGCGCTCAGGATGGGTGTCTGCGTCATGCTCACTTCGCCTTCCGCACGATCAGCAGCCCGTTGCGCGCACCGGGCACCGCGCCGCGGACGAGGATCAGGTTCCTCTCGGCGTCGACGCGCACCACGGTCAGCTTCTTGACGGTGACCTGCTCGTGACCCAGGTGGCCGGCCATCCGGGTGTTCTTGAATACGCGCCCCGGCGTCGTCCCCGCGCCGACCGAGCCGGGAGCGCGGTGGTGGTCCGAGCCGTGGGTCTTCGGACCGCGGCGGAAGTTGTGTCGCTCGATCACTCCCGCGAAGCCCTTGCCCTTGCTCACCCCGGTCACGTCGACGAGGTCGCCGGTCTCGAACAGGCTGACGTCGACCTGCTGGCCGACCTCGTAGCCCTCCGTCGAGTCCAGGCGGACCTCGCGCACCGATGCGGGACGCTGATGCTCACGCTCGAGATGCTTGAACTGCCCGGCAACCGGCTTCGTCTGGCGCCTGGCGCTGCCCGCGCCGAGCTGCAGGGCGGAGTACCCGTCCTGCTCCGCGCTTCGGAGCCGCGTGATGGTGTTCGGGGCAGCCTCGATGACGCTCACCGGGACGACGCTGCCGTCGTCGCCGAAGATGCGCGTCATTCCGAGCTTCTTCCCGATCAATCCTGCCGGCACTGTTGGTTGCTTCCTTCCTGCGATGGCGGATGGGAGGGGCGGCGCCGTGCCACCCCTCGCATCACATCTTGATTTCGATATCCACGCCCGCGGCCAGGCTCAGCCGCATCAGCGCATCCACCGTCTTGGTCGACGGATCGATGATGTCGATCAGCCGCTTGTGCGTCCGGATCTCGAACTGCTCCCGGCCGTCCTTGTGGACGAACGGGCCCCGGATCACGGTGTACTTCTCGATCCGCGTCGGCAACGGGACCGGTCCCGCCACATCGGCGCCGGTCCGCTGCGCCGTCTCCACGATCTGCTCGGCCGACTGGTCGAGCAGCTTGTGGTCGTACGCCTTGAGGCGGATGCGGATGCGCTGCTTGGCCATCGTCCTCAGCCGATCAGCTCGGTGATCACGCCGGCGCCGACCGTGTGACCGCCCTCGCGGATGGCGAAGCGCTGACCCTGCTCGATCGCGATCGGGGTGATCAGCTCGACGTCGATGTTCACGTTGTCGCCCGGCATGATCATCTCGACGCCCGTGGGCAGGATGATCGCGCCGGTGACGTCGGTGGTGCCGAGGTAGAACTGGGGCCGGTAGCCCGCGTAGAACGGCGTGTGGCGGCCGCCCTCCTCCTTGGACAGGACGTAGACCTCGGCCTTGAACTTGGTGCCCGGCTTGACGCTGCCCGGCTTGGCAAGCACCTGGCCGCGCTCGAGCTCGTCACGCTCGATGCCTCGCAGCAGCAGGCCGACGTTGTCGCCCGCCTGTCCCTCGTCGAGGGTCTTCTTGAACATCTCCACGCCGGTGACGACCAGCGGGCGCGTCTTGGGGTGGATGCCCACCAGGTCGACCGTCTCGCCGGTCTTGACCTGCCCGCGGGTGATGCGGCCGGTGGCGACCGTGCCGCGGCCCTTGATCCCGAACACGTCCTCGATCGGCATCAGGAACGGCTTGTCGATCTCGCGCTCAGGGGTGGGGATGTAGGAGTCGACCGCGTCCATCAGGTTCTTGATCGGCTCGTACTCCGGCGCGCTCTGGTCGGTGCTGGTCGACTCGAGCGCCTTGAGCGCCGAGCCGCGGATCACCGGGATGTCGTCGCCGGGGAACTCGTACTGGCTGAGGAGCTCGCGAACCTCCATCTCGACCAGGTCGATGAGCATCTCGTCATCCACCATGTCGACCTTGTTGAGGAACACGACCAGCGCCGGGACCTCGACCTGGCGAGCCAGGATGATGTGCTCGCGCGTCTGGGGCATGGGGCCGTCGGCGGCGGACACGACCAGGATGGCGCCGTCCATCTGGGCGGCACCGGTGATCATGTTCTTGATGTAGTCCGCGTGACCCGGGCAGTCGACGTGGGCGTAGTGCCGGTTGGCGGTCTGGTACTCGACGTGGCTGATGGCGATGGTGATGCCGCGCTGGCGCTCTTCGGGAGCGTTGTCGATCTGGTCGAAGGCACGGAAGTCCGCGCCGCCCTGCAGCGCCAGGTACTTCGTGATCGCCGCCGTCAGCGTGGTCTTGCCGTGGTCCACGTGACCGATGGTGCCGACGTTGACGTGCGGCTTGTTGCGGTCGAACTTCTGCTTGGCCATGGTCTTTTTCGTTCGCTCCTGTTCTTTCGCTTAGCTCTTCGACTTCGCGATCAGCTCGTTGGCAATGCCGGTTGGGACTTCCGCATAGCGCGAGAACTCCATTGAATAGGTGGCGCGGCCCTGGGTCATGCTGCGCAGCTCGGTGGCGTAGCCGAACATCTCGGCCAGCGGGACGAGCCCGCGGATCATGCGCGACGTGCCGCGCTCGTCGATGCCCTCGATGTGCCCGCGCCGGGCGTTCAGATTGCCGATGACGTCGCCCATGAACTCGTCCGGCGTGGTGACCTCGACCTTCATCACCGGCTCGAGGATCGCCGGGTTCGCCTTCTGCACGGCGGTCTTGGCGGCCATGGAACCCGCGATCTTGAACGCCATCTCGGACGAGTCCACCTCGTGGTACGACCCGTCCACCAGCGTGGCCTTGACGTCGATGACCGGGTAGCCGGCGATCACGCCGCCGGCGAGGGCGTCGCGAATGCCTTCCGCGATGGCCTTCCAGTATTCACGCGGCACGGCGCCGCCGACGATCTTCGACTCGAACTCGAAGCCCGAGCCGCGCCCCAGCGGCTCCAGCGTGATGACCGCGTGGCCGTACTGGCCCTTGCCGCCGGTCTGGCGCACGAAGCGGCCCTCGGCCTCCACGGACTTGCGCACCGCCTCGCGGTAGCTGACCTGCGGGCGCCCCACGTTGGCCTGCACCTTGAACTCACGCAGCATGCGGTCGACGATGACCTCGAGGTGCAGCTCGCCCATGCCCGCGATGCGCGTCTGCGCGCTCTCCGCATCGGTGCTGACCCGGAAGGTCGGGTCCTCCTCGGCCAGGCGCTGCAGCGCGAGCGCCATCTTGTCCTGGTCGGCCTTGGTCTTCGGCTCGACGGCGAGCTCGATGACCGGCTCCGGGAAGGTGATCGACTCGAGGACGATCGGATGCGCCTCCTCGCACAGCGTGTCGCCGGTGAAGGTGTTCTTCAGGCCGACCGCCGCCGCGATGTCACCCGCGCCGACCGCCTCGATCTCCTCGCGGTGGTTGGCGTGCATCTGCAGGATGCGACCGATGCGCTCCTTGTGGCCCTTCGAGCTGTTGTAGACGTAGGAGCCCGTCTTCAGGGTTCCGGAGTAGACCCGGAAGAAGGCGAGCTTGCCGACGAACGGATCGGCCGCGATCTTGAAGGCCAGCGCCGCGAACGGGGCGCTCGGGTCCGTCTCGCGCGTGACCGACTCGCCGTTGCGCGGGTCGGTCCCGCTGACCGGCGGCACGTCGAGCGGCGACGGCAGGTAGTCGATGACCGCGTCGAGCATCGGCTGGATGCCCTTGTTCTTCAGCGCCGAGCCGCACAGGACCGGCACGATGCGATAGGCCAGCGTGCCGGCACGGAGCGCGCTGCGGACCTTGGCCGGGGCGATCGGCTCGCCATCGAGGTACGCCTGTGCGACCTCGTCGTCCAGGTCGGCGACGGCCTCGATCATCTTCTCGTGCCACTCGTTGGCCTGCTCGACGTACTCGGCCGGGATCTCGCCGACCTCGATGGCGTCACCGATGTCGTTGCCGTAGGTGATCGCCTTCATGTTGACCAGGTCGATCACGCCGCGGAACTTCTCCTCGGCGCCGATCGGCAGCTCGAGGGGTACCGGCTGCACGCCCAGCCGGTCGCGGATCATGTCCACCACGCGCCAGAAGTCGGCGCCGGTGCGGTCGAGCTTGTTGACGAAGCAGAAGCGCGGCACGTGGTACTTGTCCGCCTGCCGCCAGACCGTCTCCGACTGTGGCTCGACGCCGGCGACGCCATCGAAGACGACGACCGCCCCGTCGAGCACGCGAAGGCTGCGCTCGACCTCGACCGTGAAATCCACGTGCCCGGGCGTGTCCAGCAGGTTGATGCGATGGTTGTCCCAGAAGCAGGTCGTGGCCGCGGCGGTGATGGTGATGCCGCGCTCCTGCTCCTGCTCCATCCAGTCCATGGTCGCCGCGCCCTCGTGGACCTCGCCGACCTTGTAGATCTTCTTGGTGTAGAAGAGGATGCGCTCCGTCACGGTCGTCTTGCCCGCGTCGATGTGGGCGATGATGCCGATGTTGCGGGTGCGGTCCAGCGCCGCGACGCCGCTGCTCGGGGATGGTCGTCCGGCGACCGTGGTGGTGCTCATGGATCCTATGCCTTGAAGTGGCTGAAGGCCTTGTTCGCCTCCGCCATGCGGTGGGTGTCCTCGCGACGCTTGACCGCGGCACCGATGCCGTTGGCGGCGTCGATGAACTCGGCCGCGAGCTTGTCGGACATGCTCTTGCCGTTGCGCTTGCGGGCCGACTCGATCAGCCAGCGCATCCCGAGCGACACGCGGCGATCCGCGCGCACCTCGACCGGGATCTGGTACGTGGATCCGCCCACGCGCTTGGGCTTGACCTCGATCAGCGGCATCGCGTTGCGCAGCGCCTGCTCCATGACCTCGACGCCCGAGCGGCCGGCCTGCTGCTCGCAGCGCGAGATGGCACCCTCCAGGATGCGGCCGGCGAGATGACGCTTTCCGCCGCGCATGAGCTTGTGCGTGAACTGGTCCATGGTCAGCGCGGTGCCGACCAGCTGCTCCTCGTACTTGCTCTTGCGGGCGACGGTGGGACGACGGGGCATCTGGCTACGCCTTCCCCGGGGACTTCGCGCCGTACTTGCTGCGCGCCTGCTTGCGGTCGCGCACCCCGGCGGCGTCCAGCGTGCCGCGCACGATGTGGTACTTCACCGCCGGAAGGTCCTTGACGCGACCGCCGCGCACCAGGACCACCGAGTGCTCCTGGAGGTTGTGGCCGACGCCGGGGATGTAGGCGGTGACCTCCATCTGGTTGGTCAGCCGCACGCGAGCGACCTTGCGCAGGGCGGAGTTCGGCTTCTTGGGCGTGCGCGTCATCACCTGCAGGCAGACGCCACGTCGCTGCGGCGCTCCGCGCCCCTCCGACGTCGTCTGCTTGAGGGTGTTGAACGTCCGCCGCAGGGCGGGCGCCTTGACCTTCTTGTTGACCGGCTTCCGGCCCTTGCGAACCAGCTGGCTGATCGTTGGCAACGAGAACCTCGCGTTCAATGAATTCGTGACTTGACGCCTAGATCGGTCACCGTGGCGGGCCGCACGAATCCCCGGACATATATGACCGACGGGATCAAAACACGACTCGGGCGCCTCGAAGGCGCGCGGTGAGCGCCCCGCGAATACGCGGGACACCGAAGCCGGAGTATAGGTTTCGGAAGGGGCCGATGTCAACCGACCGCCGCGCCGGGCGCGGCGGTCGGTCGGCGGCTGGCTAGACCTTCTCCTCGGCGGGCTGGCGCTCGGCCTCGAGGGCGTCGAAGACCTCCTCGGTGACCTCCGCGGCGACCTCGCTCCCCTCTCCCGCATCCATCAGGTCGGCGGCGTCCAGGCCCGCCTCGGCGGCGGCGACCTCGGCCTCGTCCATGTCCACCACGCCGTCGCCGTCCGTGTCGGCGTCGCCGCCGAGGAAGGCACGCGCCGCCTCGCGCTCGCGGAGCGCCTCGGCCTCCTCGGGCGGAAGCTCGCGCGAACGAGCCGCGGCGAGCGCCCGAGCCGCGGCACCGGTGCCGGCCGGGATGAGCTTGCCGATGATCACGTTCTCCTTGAGCCCGAGCAGGTGGTCCTTGGCGCCGTTGATCGCCGCCTCGGTCAGCACGCGCGTCGTCTCCTGGAAGGAGGCGGCGGCGAGGAACGAGGAGGTGTTCAGCGATGCCTTGGTCACGCCGAGCAGGACCGTCTGTGCCGTCGCCGGCTCCCCGCCCTCGGCCAGGATCCGGTTGTTCGTCTCCTCGAACTCGAAGCGGTCGATCAGCTCGGAGGGCAGCAGCTCGGTGTCACCCGCGCTGTCCACCGTCACCTTGCGCAGCATCTGGCGCACGATGATCTCGATGTGCTTGTCGTGGATGGTGACGCCCTGTGACTTGTAGACCTTCTGGACCTCGGTCACCAGGAAGCGCTGGACCGTGTCCACGCCCTTGATCTGGAGCAGGTCCTTCGGGTTCAGCGAGCCCTCGGTCAGCGGATCGCCGGCCGAGACGGTGTCACCGGTCTCCACCCGCAGCCGCGCGGAGTGCGGCACCGCGTACTCGCGCGCGTCCACCTCCTCCGAGCGCAGGGTGAGCGTGTTGCCCTTCTTGGTGATGCGGCCGGCGGAGGGCGCCTTGACCTCGACGCGCTCCTCACCCTCGCCGAGCGTCGCGAGCAGCTGTCCCTCGACCACCTCGTCGCCCGATGCGACCAGCAGCTCGTGCTGCGGGGTGACCTTGATCGGCACCTCGTACGTCTCGCGATGGGTGACCTGCACCGTGATCGGCTGGTCCTGGCCGGTCCGCATGACCTCGACCGTTCCGTCGATCTCGGTCATCTGCGCCAGGCCCTTCGGCACGCGCGCCTCGAACAGCTCCTCGACGCGCGGCAGGCCCTGCGTGATGTCCTCGCCGGCGACGCCGCCGGTGTGGAACGTGCGCATGGTGAGCTGCGTGCCCGGCTCGCCGATCGACTGCGCGGCGATGATCCCGACCGCCTGGCCGAGGTCGACCAGCTTGCCGGTCGCCAGGTTGCGGCCGTAGCACATGCGGCACACGCCGTGGCGCGCGACGCAGGTCAGCGGCGACCGAACGCTGATGCGGTCGATCCCGCGGGCCTCGATCTTCTCGACCGCCTCCTCGTTGATCTCGTCGTTGCGCGCGACGATCACCTCGCCGCTCTTCTCGTCGACGACGTCGAGCGCGGCCATGCGGCCCAGCAGCCGATCCGCGAACGGCTCGGGGATCTGCTCCGACTCGGCACGGGTGACCCACGTCCCGATATCGGTCTCGCAGTCGTCCTCGCGGGTGATGACGTCCTGCGCCACGTCCACCAGGCGCCGGGTGAGGTACCCGGAGTCGGCGGTGCGCAGTGCCGTGTCGGCCAGGCCCTTGCGGGCGCCGTGGCTCGAGATGAAGTACTCGAGCACGGTCATGCCCTCTCGCAGGTTGCTGCGGATCGGCAGGTCGATGATCCGGCCCGACGGGTCGGCCATCAGGCCGCGCATGCCGGCCAGCTGGTGGACCTGCGTCACGTTGCCGCGCGCTCCGGAGTGGGTGATCATCCACACCGACCCGCGACGGTCCAGGCCGTCGAGCATCTTGCGGGTGACCTCGTCGGTCGTCTCGCGCCACACGTCGACCGTCTGGTTGTAGCGCTCCTCCTCGGTGATGAAGCCGCGGCGGAACTCGCGATCGATGTCGCGCACGCGCCCGTCGGCGTCGTCGAGCAGCTGCGCCTTCTCGTCGGGGACGTGCATGTCCTCGATGCCGATGGTGATGCCGGCCACGGTGGCGTAGTGGAAGCCCACGCCCTTGATCCCGTCGACCAGGGTCGCGGTGGCGGCCGGTCCGAGCTCGCGGTAGCACTGCGCGATGAGCGCCTTGAGCCCCTTGCGGTCCATGACGCGGTTCACGAAGCCGAGCTGTGGCGGCACCACCGTGTTGAAGATGACGCGGCCCGGGGTCGTCTCGAGCAGCTGGACGGTCATGCCGCCCGCCCCGTCGTTCGCGGCCGGGTCCCACACCTCGAGCTCCACGCGCACCGTGGCCTGCACGTTCACGTGACCGAGCTCGGAGGCCATGATGACCTCGTCGGCGCTGGAGTAGACCTTGCCGGTGCCCTTCAGCACCTCGCCCTTGCGCAGCTCGGGCAGCACGGTCAGGTAGTAGCAGCCGAGCACCATGTCGTGCGTCGGGCTGACCACCGGCGAGCCGTCCGCGGCGGAGAGCAGGTTCTGCGTCGAGAGCATCAGCTCCTTCGCCTCGGTCTGCGCGGCGGTCGAGAGCGGCACGTGCACCGCCATCTGGTCGCCGTCGAAGTCCGCGTTGAACGCGAAGCAGACCAGCGGGTGGATCTGGATCGCGGAGCCCTCGACCAGCACCGGCATGAAGGCCTGGATGCCCAGCCGATGGAGCGTCGGGGCGCGGTTGAGCAGCACGGGGTGGTCCTTGATGACCTCCTCGAGGACGTCCCACACCTCGGGACGCACGCGCTCCACGATGCGCTTGGCGCTCTTGATGTTGTGCGCGAAGCCCTTCTCCACCAACTGCCGCATGACGAACGGCTTGAACAGCTCGAGCGCCATCTTCTTGGGCAGGCCGCACTGGTGCAGCTTCAGCTCCGGACCGACCACGATGACCGAGCGGCCGGAGTAGTCGACCCGCTTGCCGAGCAGGTTCTGGCGGAACCGGCCCTGCTTGCCCTTGAGCATGTCGCTCAGGCTCTTGAGCCGATGGTTGCCGGTGCCGGCGATGGCGCGGCCGCGGCGGCCGTTGTCGATCAGCGCGTCGCACGCCTCCTGCAGCATCCGCTTCTCGTTGCGGATGATGATCTCCGGCGCCTCGAGGTCCAGCAGGCGGCTCAGGCGGTTGTTGCGGTTGATGACGCGGCGGTACAGGTCGTTGAGGTCGGAGGTCGCGAAGCGGCCGCCGTCGAGCTGGACCATCGGTCGCAGGTCGGGAGGGATGACCGGCAGCGTGGAGAGGATCATCCACTCGGGCCGCGCGCCGCTCTTGCGGAACGCCTCGACCAGGCGCAGCCGCTTGATCGCCTTCTTGCGCCGCTGTCCGGAGGTCTGGCGCATCTCGACGTGGAGCGTCTGCGCCAGCTCGTCCATGTCGAGCCGCTCGATGATCTTCTTGATCGCCTCGGCGCCCATGCCGGCGTCGAAGAGGCGCCCGTACTGCTCGGTGAGGTTGCGGTACTCGCCCTCGCCCAGGATCTGCTGGACCTTGATGTCGTTGAGCTGCGCTCGGGCGCTGCGCGCCGCCAGGCGGGCGTCATCGGTCTCGCGCTGCACGTCCGCGCGCTCGGAGACGAGCGCCTCCTCGATGCCGCCGGTCAGGTCGGAGACCGCGGTCTGCAGCTTCTCCTGCGCTCGCGCGCGGGCCTGCTTGACGTCGCTCTCGACCGCCTCGACCTCGTCCTTGACGACCTGGCGCAGCTTCGCCAGCGCGTCCTTGGCGGTGTCGCCGTCGCGCGCGATGACCTCGCCGGTCGCCGCGAAGACGACGTCCTCGCTCACCGTCTTGCCGCCCGCCTTGATGGTCGCCTCGACCTGCTGCGCGGCGGTCATCAGCTCCTCGGTCCGAGCAGCCTGCTGATCGTCGAGCCGCTGCATCTCCGAGGCGTGCGCGCCCTCGATCTCGGTGCGCTTGTCCGCGATGGCGCCCTCGAGCTCGGCCTTCTTGTCGTTGACCACGGCCTGCGCGCGCGCGATGCGCTCGTTCATCTCCTCGTCCACGCGCGCCAGCGCCTTCTCGCGCTCGTGCTCGTCGACGCGGGTGACGACGTACAGGGCGAAGTAGAGGATGCGCTCCAGGTTGCGCGGGCTCATGTCGAGCAGGATCCCGAGCCGGCTGGGCGTGCCCTTGAAGTACCAGATGTGGCTGACCGGCGAGGCGAGCTTGATGTGGCCCATCCGCTCGCGCCGGACCTTGCTGCGCGTGACCTCCACGCCGCACTTGTCGCAGATGATGCCCTTGTAGCGGATGCGCTTGTACTTGCCGCAGTAGCACTCCCAGTCCTTGGTGGGACCGAAGATGCGCTCGTCGAAGAGGCCGTCCTTCTCCGGCTTGAGCGTGCGGTAGTTGATCGTCTCGGGCTTGGTGACCTCGCCCGACGACCACGACTTGATCTGCTCGGGCGATGCGAGGCTGATACGGATCGCGTCGAAGTTGTTGACTTCCAGCATGGCTGGCTTACGACTCCTGCGGCAGACTGCCGCTGCTGAGCGGGCGGCCAGGGCTGACCGGACCCCGGCGGGAATTGGACCGATTGGTGGGGGCGGCGGCCGCCGCCCCGGGGTTACTCCTCAAATCCCTGGAGATTGATGCCGCCCAGGTCCGGCAGCGGGTAGCTGCCGGTGTCCTCGATGAAGCGGATCTCCTCCTCGTTCTCGTTCAGGATCTCCACCGACAGGCCAAGCGCCTGGAGCTCCTTGATGAGCACCTTGAACGACTCCGGGACGCCCGGCGAGTTGATCTCCTCGCCCTTGACGATGGCCTCGTACGTCTGCACGCGGCCGACGACGTCGTCCGACTTGACGGTGAGCAGCTCCTGGAGGATGTTCGCCGCGCCGTAGGCCTCGAGGGCCCAGACCTCCATCTCGCCGAAGCGCTGCCCGCCGAACTGCGCCTTGCCACCCAGCGGCTGCTGCGTGATCAGGCTGTACGGGCCGGTGGAGCGAGCGTGGATCTTGTCCTCCACGAGGTGATGCAGCTTGAGCATGTAGATGTAGCCGACGGTGACCCGCTGGTCGAACGCCTCGCCGGTGCGGCCGTCGAAGAGCTGCGCCTTGCCGTCCTTCGGCATGCCGGCGCGCACCAGCGCCTCGTCGATCTGCGCCTCGCTGGCGCCGTCGAAGACGGGCGACGCGGCCTTCAGCCCCAGGGCGTGCATGGCCCAGCCGAGGTGCGTCTCCATGATCTGGCCGATGTTCATGCGGCTCGGAACGCCGAGCGGGTTGAGGACGATGTCGACCGGCGTGCCGTCCGGCATGAACGGCATGTCCTCCACGGGCAGGATCTTGGCGATGACGCCCTTGTTGCCGTGGCGCCCGGCCATCTTGTCGCCCACGCTGATCTTCCGCTTCTGCGCCACGCTGACGCGCACGAGGCGGTTGACGCCGGGGAGCAGCTCGTCGCCGTTGTCGCGGCTGAACTGCCGCACGTCGACCACGATGCCGCGCTCGCCGTGGGGCAGGCGCAGCGAGCTGTCCTTCACCTCACGCGCCTTCTCGCCGAAGATCGCGCGCAGCAGGCGCTCCTCCGCGGTCAGCTCGGTCTCGCCCTTCGGGGTGATCTTGCCGACCAGGATGTCGCCCGGCGTGACCTCGGCGCCCTCGTAGATGATCCCGTCCTCGTCGAGGTTGCGGAGCGACTCCTCGCCGACGTTCGGGATGTCGCGGGTGATCTCCTCGGGGCCGAGCTTCGTGTCGCGCGACTCGATCTCGTGCTTCTCGATGTGGATGCTGGTGAACAGGTCGTCACGCACCAGCCGCTCGCTGATGACGATGGCGTCCTCGTAGTTGCCGCCCTCCCAGGGCAGGAAGGCGACGAGGATGTTCTGCCCGAGCGCCATCTCGCCGTGATCGGTCGAGGACGAGTCGGCGAGGACCTGGTCCTTCGCCACCCGGTCGCCGACGCTGACGATGGGACGCTGGTTGATGCAGGTTCCCTGGTTCGAGCGCAGGAACTTCTTGAGCCGATACGTGTCGCGCACGTCGCCCTCGTCCCGCTCGACCTGGATGTCGGTCGAGGTGACGCTGACGACGGTGCCGCCCTCGCGGGCGACGACGACCTGCTGCGAGTCGAACGCGGCGCGGTACTCCACCCCGGTGCCGACCAGCGGCGCCTGCGGCTGGAGCAGCGGCACCGACTGCCGCATCATGTTGGAGCCCATCAGGGCGCGGTTCGCGTCGTCGTGCTCCAGGAACGGGATCATGGCCGTCGCCACGCTCACGATCTGCTTTGGGCTGACGTCCATGTAATCGACGTCGTCCACCGGCTCGGTCAGGAACTTGTCGCGGTAGCGCACCATCACGCGCTCCTCGAGGAAGTGCTGCGTCTCGTCCAGCGGCGCGTTGGCCTGCGCGATGGAGTACTTCTCCTCCTCCGAGGCGTCGAGGTACTCGATCTCGTCGGTCACCACCGGGCGGATGCGGACGCTGGCGAGCTTGTGCTGCTTGATCGCGGCCCACAGCTTGTCGTCGATCTGCGCCCCCGCCTTGGCGATCGGCTTGGCGCCGTCGCCGGGGACGAGGTCCTCGGCGAGGTACTGACCCAGCGCATCGGCCTGCCTGTCCTTGTGCGACAGGAACTTGCGCACCTTGCGGTACGGGGTCTCGATGAAGCCGTGGCGGTTGATCTTGCCGTAGGTGGCCAGCGAGCCGATGAGACCGATGTTCGGGCCCTCCGGCGTCTCGATGGGGCACATCCGGCCGTAGTGGCTGGGGTGCACGTCGCGAACGTCGAAGCCGGCGCGCTCACGCGACAGGCCGCCCGGGCCGAGCGCCGAGAGGCGGCGCTTGTTGGTCAGCTCGGCGAGCGGGTTGGTCTGGTCCATGAACTGCGACAGCTGGCTGCCGCCGAAGAACTCCTTCATGGCCGCCACCACCGGGCGGATGTTGATCAGCGCGTTCGGCGTGGCCTGCTCCGGATCGGTGATCGTCATGCGCTCCTTGACGACGCGCTCCATGCGCAGCAGACCGATGCGGAACTGGTTCTGGATCAGCTCGCCGTTGGCGCGGATGCGCCGGTTGCCGAGATGGTCGATGTCATCCGGATCGCCGCGGCCGTTGTTGAGCTCGATCAGCTTGCCGATGATGGCCAGGATGTCGTTCTTGCTGATCACCCGCGAGTCGCGCGGATTCTCGCTCTCCTCGGCGGGGAGCTCGATCTTCAGCTTCTTGGCCACGTCGGCCAGCGCCTTGTTCAGCTTGTAGCGACCGACGCGACCGAGGTCGTAGCGGCGGAAGTTGAAGAAGAGGCTGCTGACGAGCGCGCGAGCGTTGTCGACCGTGGGCGGATCGCCCGGGCGCAGCTTCTTGTAGACCTCGATCAGGGCCTCGTCCTGGGTGGCCGCCGGGTCCTTGTCGAGGGTCAGCGACACGAACGGGTGCTCCGGATTGTCGTCGGCCGGGCCGAACAGGCTCAGCATCTCCTGGTTGTCGGCGAAGCCGACGGCGCGCAGGAGCGTGGTGACGGGGATCTTCCGCTTGCGGTCGACCTTGACGCTGAGCAGGTCCTTGTTGCTCGTCTCGAACTCGAGCCAGGCGCCGCGGTTCGGGATCACCTTGGCCGCGAACAGATGCCGGCCGGTGGCCGGGTCCTCGGCCGCGGTGTAGTAGACGCCGGGCGAGCGCACCAGCTGCGAGACGACGACGCGCTCGGCGCCGTTGATGATGAAGGTCCCCTGCTCCGTCATCCACGGGAAGTCGCCCATGAACACCGTCTGGTGCTTGACCTCATCGGTCTCCTTGATGATGAGGTCGACCTCGACCTTCAGCGGACGCGAGTAGGTGAGGTCGCGGGTGCGGCACTCCTCCTCGTCGAACTTCGGGTCCTCGAAGTAGTAGTCGCGGAAATGAAGCTCGAGGTTCTTGCCGGTGAAGTCGGTGATCGGGGTGATCTCGTCGAGAAGCTCACGGAGGCCGGTCTGGACGAACCACTCGAAGGAATCGGTCTGGGTGTGGATCAGGTTCGGGAGGGGAAGGACCTCCGGAATGTGCGAGAAATTCTCACGGCGCGGGGCCAGCTCAAACTGGCTGGCTGACTCGGCCAAAGCCATTCAGGACTCCTAGAGGAAGGCAGGGTGGGGCGCGGACACGCGAATGGGGAGTATACCAAACATTCCCGCTTCGTCAAGCGAAGCGCCCCCGCTTGACGTGGAACGTTATCGGTCAGCGACCGCTTGCATCCCGCGCGTTCACCCCAAGTGAACCGCGGCGGCGTTCAGAACCACGTTGAGCCCAGGCGGCAACCCGCGGGGCGCCAGCGACCCACCCCCGCGAAGGTGCGCTCCGGAGGCGTCCGGCTCGATCGCGGCCATCGGCCCGCTCCTGACCAGCTTATTCACGACCCCAGGAAGAAGACCGCGTTCCGCAGGCCTGAACCGTCAGTGAAGAGGTGAGAGACGGTCACCCAGCGCAGGGCGCCGGTTCGCCACGCGACCAAGCCCCACGACAGCCCCAGCGCGGTGGCCGACATGACGTAGAAGACCGGCCCCATCGGCAGGGATGGATGGCCTGGGGTGCCAGGTGCCAGAGGCCGAAACCAAGCGCCGGCCACGCCCACCCCAGCCACGGGTTGCGCGGCCACAGGCTGATGTAGACACCGCGCCACAGCACTTCCTCGAGGACGGAGTTCACGAGCGCCACGCACAGGATGGTGGCGACCATCGGTATGCTCGCCTGGCCGATCTCGGGGATGAAGCGAGTGGCGATGGCGCCAAGCGGCGGCCACAGAAGCAAGTGGCACCGAGCGCCCCGGGCTTGCCGAGACGCGGTCGCCGGTCGCGGAACAGCTGGCGGATGCGCCGGCGACCGAGGAGCGCGACCGAGAGCCCCGCGCAGGTGACCCAGTAGGCTCCGAACCCGGCAAGGTAACCACCGCGCTCGCCAAGACGCTCCGCGCCGAGCGTGAACGCGGCTGTCATGGCTACCGGGATGGCAACCGGAAGCGCTAGCGCGACGACCCTGCGTGCGTCGAGCGGGATGGCGTCGAGGGCGGGCGACGTGGCCGTCATGGTCGCGCGTCTCGCCGCAGGTCCGACATGGTGGGATGGTCGTGCCGCGCGAGGGCCGGCGCGCGTGCCGAAGGGCGCACCACATCATGCCGAATGACTCTCCCGCTCCGGACGGCGTCGCTGAAGCATGGCCGAGTGAGTATTGCCGTCCCGCTCGCACCCGCAGGAATTGCCGAGCCGAGACCCGTTGCTGCTTCGGCACTCTGGACGGTGCTCTTCCTGCGTATCGGTCTGGCGGTCCTCTTCCAGGCAGCCGTCGCCATCGGCTTCCTGCTCGCTGGCGCCGTCGACCCGTGGCGTGCTGCGGCGGACTGGTGGCTGGCCTGGTTCGCGGCCGTCAGTGTGGTCAACCTCGCCGTGCTCCGCACGCTCCTTCATCGGGAAGGCAGAAGACTGCGCGACCTGTACCGGCCATCCCCGCGTGGCCGCGGAACCGATCTGAAATGGGTCGCCCTGGCACTCGCGGTCGCTGGCCCCGTCACCGTGGTCCCGAACCTGGTGGTGGGCAACCTGCTCTGGGGTTCGGCTCAGATGGGTGCCGACCTGAGCTTCCGACCGCTGCCTTTGGCCGCGGCCGCCATCCTGGTGGTGGCCTTCCCAGTCATCCACGCGCTCGCGGAGCTGCCGACCTACTTCGGCTTCGTCATGCCTCGCCTCGTCGCGTCCCAGGGGTGGCGTTCGCGGGCAGTGGTGGTCACCGCGCTGGTGCTATCCACCCAGCACGTCGCGCTGCCGCTGCTCTTCGACTGGCGCTTCCTCGTCTGGCGCGCGCTGATGTTCCTGCCCTTCGCGCTGTGGATCGGCTTCGTGGTCTACCGCCGTCCAACGACGCTGCCGTACCTTGTCATCGGGCACGCACTGCTCGACGTGTCACTCCCGATCCTGATTCTCATCGCCTCGCTCCAGGTCGCGTAGCCCATTCGCAATTGGACATACGCGCCCTGGACATCGGATGACGCTTTACACACCTTGTTGAGCCACCACCAATGCCCCATCGCCTGATCGCTCTGTGTCCCGGTGTCGCGACAGTGACGGTAGGTGTTGGATTCGTCGTACAGTCCCGGGGAAGTCGAGGCATGCGCTGAGTGGAAGGGCGTCCATGAACAAAGGTGGGTTCTCGTGGAAGCGCGCCGTTGGCATCTCGCGCGCGAAGTCCCGGGTCTCACGACGCACCGGAATTCCGCTGACGTCAAGCGGCCGGCAGCGCAAGGTGGGCAGGATGGTGACCGGGGGGTGCCTTCTGCAGATCATGGCAATCGTCGGGGCGTTCCTCGTCCTTGCCGCTGTGAAGTCGTAGGGCTCCGCCGGGCCGGAGTTCACACCCGTACGAGTTCCACAGGCGCGTGGCCCGAGTGGCGGCTCCCGGCAACAGTCACCACGGACCACGTTGCCGCGTCAGGCAAGGTTCTCGACTGCCTCGCTGGCTGGATCGCCGACATTGAGTCCAAGCAGCAGCGGTCGAGGGCCCGGTTCGACGATGGTCGGCCGGCAGTGGCGTAGGCGCAGGGCGGAAACCGCGGTCGCCGGCGCGCCGATCACGAAGCGCACGATGAGCGCGCGCAGCATGCGGCCGTGCCCGACCACCAGCGTGTTGCCGGGCATGACCGCCAGCTCGTTCCACACTTCTCCGGCGCGCGCCTCGACCGAGGCCATGCTCTCCATGCCGGGTAGCTCGGCGCCCTGGCTGCGGCGTGTCGCGGCCACCGGATCGGCCGCCAGCTCGCGATCGGTCCAGCCCTCGTAGGGACCGAAGTCAAGCTCGTGCAGCCGCTCGTCGGTGCTCCAGCCCCCCGGCCGTCCGGCCCCGACCAGGATCAGCTCGGCGGTGCGCTGGGCGCGGCTGGCCGGAGAGACGCGGACATGGGTCCATTCGATCTCCGATAGCCGGCGACCGAGCTCGAGGGCCTCGGCCTCGCCTTCGGCGTTGAGCGGCTCGTCGGTGCGCGACAGCAGCTTGCCTGCCTCGTTCCACGCGGTACGGCCATGGCGCACCAAATAAAGGCGCGGACGCGCGGGAATGCTCACGCTCTTGGCACGGCCGATACGGCCGCCAAGCCGCGCGCAACCCGCCGGTGCAAACGACCTGCGCACTGGCCCGCTTGCCGAGTGAGGTGCTGAGGCATCACAGCCACACAAGGATTCCGTCCGGCCGCGGGTCCTCGACCGCCTTTTTGAGCGGCCCGATCGCCGCGCCCAACTCGCCCCGCATCCGGCGAAGATCGCCCGATGGTCCGCTTGTCAGCAGTACCCGGGGCACCACCTCGCCGCGAGGCACGCCGACGTCTTCGGCGGCGTCCTGCCAGTCCGACATGAAGCGGCGGAGCAGCGGATCGAGCACGCCCCGCTCGCCCGGCACGCCCAGGACGAGCAGCTCGTCGCCGCCCTGGCGGATGGTCATGCTGCGCGGCAGCCGCAGGAGAGCCGCGGCGTAGGCGGCCAGGGCCGCGTCGCCGGCATCCATCCCGTAGCGGTTGTTGAACGCGCCGAAACCGGCAAGGTCGATGAACGCCACCTCCAGGCTCGACTCCGCCAGGCCGTGGATCGATGCCAGCGCCACGGCCAGCTCATCGAACACGGCCATGGTCGGTAGGCGCGTGGTGCGGTCACGACTCCAGACCGGCAGCTCCGGCCACTGGAAGCGGGCCGTGAAGGGCCGTTCGCTTCGCTCGATCCAGTTCCCAATCGCGCCGGTCAGCCAGGGGACTTCGGGGTTCAAGGCGCGCCACCAGCCGTCCGGCTCCTGCCGGCGCTCGAAGTAGTCCACGACCGGTGTGGGGTCGAACCGTGGGTCGAGAGTGCCAAGCAGCTCGGCCGCGGCCAGGGTGGTGAGCAGGTCGCTCGGCTGGCCGGGATCCGCCCAGCCTCCGTCGAGCTGTTGGCCGGCAGCCACGGAGTCGAGCAGCCGAGGCAGCAGGGAGGGGTAGATACCGAGACGCCACAGCGCCGTGCCAAGGTGGGCCGATGCCGAGATCAGCGGCTCCTGCCAGAAGGGAAAGCGTGTGCCACGCACCGCACCGTCACGCAGCGCAACCTGACCGTACCGCACGGCAAGCGCGAAGACGAGATCCCGGAGGCGCGCGTGGGCGAGCGGGTAGCTGGTCAGGACCCAGAGGGCGAAGGTGTCGCCCCAGGGGTCCGTGGCCGCGATCCAGGTCGCCACGTCGTTCTCGGCCATCGGCTGCGATTCGAGCAACAGACCCCGTGCCGCGTCCGCGAGCGGGTCAGACTCCCGGTCGGCGACGCGGCTCCAGTACTCGAGCTGGCTGCCGAGCGTCAGCGGCACCATCAGCCGTCTGGCGTAGCGGCCGGGGTGCTCCGCCAGCAGCTCGGCCTCCTTGGGACGCCAGAAGCCACGCACGCGTGGATTGGCGTAGAGCCCGTGGTTCGGTTCCGCGCGGAAGCCGAGACCCCAACGATAGCGACGGGAGTTGTCGCGCCCGTACGCAGGTTGGCGCAGCGCGTAGCGCTTGAGAAGGTCTTCCGGCAAATGCGGCGGTGCGAGGTCAGTGGCGCTCAGCGCGGCGGCGGGAAGCATCGGATCGACGTCGGCATCGACGCTGGAAAGGTAGTCCCGCAGTGCGCAGCGGGCTCGCTCGACGGCGACCGAGCCGACTTCGCGCGTGACCGCCACGGGCTGCTCCCTTCAACCGACATCTGGACCGGCGACACCCAAAGGGTGCACCAGGAGTACTCACGGCCCAATAGGAAGAAGGTTCCCGGGCCGTTCACCGGGGGAGAGTCGGAGGACGGGCCACATCGAAGTGACCCTACAATCGATCACGACTGAATCTGCTTACCGGAGGCTGCGCTTCGTGGGCGACGGGATTCGCGTGATGATGGAGACGGGCAGGAAAAAGCCCGTCGTGGTGGCCGTTGCCTTCGACTGGCCGGGCTGGGAGCGGCCCGGGGCGTCGGACGAGGACGCCCTTCGTGTCCTCGAGACGTACCGTCCGCGATACGCCAGGGTCGCGGAGCTTGCCGGCCTGCGCGAGGAGTTCCGCGCCGCGGGGCAGCCGGTCGTCGTGGAGCACGTCGAGGGCATCGGCATGACCGACTTCCACCGGCTCTCGATGCGGCCGGCCACATCGGAGCGCGAGCAGATGAGCGAGGCGGAGTGCGAACGCAAGATCGCCCTGCTCCGCGCGAGCTGGACCTACTTCGACGAGGTCGCCTCGCGGGTCTCGCCCGAGCTGCGCAAGGGCCCGCGGGGAGGCGGACGCGACCGCGACAGGATGGTCGAGCACGTCAACAACGTCGAGATCAGCGACTTCGCGAGAAAGGTCGGTGTGGACACGCCGCTCGAGGCGCAGCGGGATCCCGATGCGCTGCACGCGTACCGCGATGCGTTCTGCGCAGCGATCCGCGAGTACAACGCCCGTGGTACGGAGGCGCGGAACTGGACGGTCCAGTTCGTGATCCGGCACTCCGCCTACCACGTGCTCGACCACGCCTGGGAGATGGAGGACAGGGATCTGTCCCTCGGCTCTTGAACACCGGCGGCCGGAAGAAGCGCCTTCAGGCGCGCGGGACGCAGGTCGTGGGCGAGCGGGTGCGCTACGAGGACATCTACCGGCTCTGCTACGTCCGTGGTCCGGAGAGGATCATCGTCGAGCTTGCGGAGCGGATCGGCTGACGGTTCGGACAGGAGGGTCACCGATGGGTCGGATCGTGGTCATGAACCAGGTCACTCTCGACGGCGTGATGCAGGGACCGGCGCGTGCCGATGAGGACACGCGAGGCGGATTCCGCCACGGCGGCTGGGGATCGCGGTCGGCCGAATCATCAGAAGAAGTGACGCGCGCGATGAGCGACAGGATGGTCGCCGGCGGCGGATTGAAGGGATGGTTGTTCGGCCGCCGCACGTACGAGGACCTGCTCACGGTCTGGAATGCCAGGGGCGGCCCATTCAAGGAAGCGCTGAACGATGCACCCAAGTACGTGGCGTCCAGGACGCTGGACGAGCCGCTGCCATGGCCGAATTCGACGCTGCTGCACGGCGACGTCGCGGACGCCGCCGCCACGCTCAAGGCGCGCTCGGATGGTGTGCTGGCGATCATGGGCAGCGGCCGGCTGATTTCGTCGCTCATGGCCGCGAACCTGATAGACGAGTACCTGCTGATGATCCACCCGCTCGTGCTCGGCAGCGGCCGCCGCCTCTTCCCGGAGGGGGTGGAAGTCAGACTTCGGCTTGCGCAGAGCGTGATCACGTCCGCTGGCATCGTGATCGCCAGCTACGAGCCGGTGGACCGCCGATCCTCACTCTGATACCGACCATGAAGGTCGGTCACGGTGCGAGCATCACCCCGAGGTCGGCGCCAGCTCGTACGTCACCCTGAACCAGGCGATGCCGAGCAGCGGCACGCGGTACTCATCGGCCGAGACGACCCGATAGCCCCTGGCCTCCATGGCCACTGCGTCGTCGCGCATGTCGCGCTGAGCCCTCTCTTCCCAGCCATTCATGCCGCGCGACGCCATGAAGTAGGCGAACAACGGGCCGAGGAAGGCAAGGAAGCTCCCCCGACCGTACGTCTTCACCACGGTGCGTCGGCGCGAAGCCATGCTCGAAAGGATAGCCCGATGCGGCCCGATGCCTCAGTCCGCCAAGGGTTGACGCCGGTGCTGCCGAGGCCCGATCCTCGGGCGACGGCGATGGGGCTCGCCGCAACCGCCCGCCCGGGCTGATGGCTCCTACCGATCGACCCTGATCGCGCATGGAGTGCCGCCCGTGGTTTCTGTCCTGCTCATCGGCGCCGGCGGATTCGCCGGGGCCGTCGCCCGCTATCTCGTCGACCAGCGCGTCAGCGCGTGGACCGGCGGCGTCCTGCCGTGGGGGACATTCGCGGTCAACGTGTCTGGCTCGTTCGCGGTGGGCCTGCTGTTCGCCCTCGTCATCGAGCGCGCGGCACTGCCCGGCGAGCTGCGCGGGCCGCTGATGATCGGGTTCATCGGTGCCTTCACCACCTTCTCGACACTGGCCCTGGAGAGCTGGCGCATGATCGAGGATGCGGCGTGGCTCTACGCCGCGGCGAACCTCGCCGGCTCGGTCGTGATCGGGATGATCGCCGTCATCGCCGGCGTCGCACTCGGGAGAGCGATCTGATGAAACTCGAGGGAACGGGCCTGCTGGTCCGGATCTACCTGGGCGAGAGCGACAGCTGGCACGGCAAGCCGCTCTACCAGGCCATCATCGAGCGCCTGCGGGAGCGGGGCCTGGCAGGCTCCACGGTGCTGCGCGGCATCGAGGGATTTGGCGCCAAGCAGCACCTGCACTCGACCCGCATCCTGTCGCTCTCCGAGGACCTGCCCATCCTGATCGAGGCGGTCGACACGCAGGAGAAGATCCGCGCGGTCCTGCCGGAGCTCGACGAGATGCTGGGCGACGGGCTCATCACGCTCGAAAAGGTGGACGTGATCACCTACCGGGCCGGGTGAACGGGCGGTGAAACCGCCGAGCCGCCGTGGTCAGGGGAGTGGCAGGACGAACGTCTCCATCGGCCGATAGTGCTCGTAGGCCGCGGCCATCGGTCGGCGCTCGTTCTCAGACTCCTCCCAGACCCCCAAGCCACGCTGTCCGACGATGCATGCCAGAACCGCCACGCGCCGGCCGCGACGTGGCGTGACGATCCCGCCCCTCGGCGAGCGGACGCTGCAACGCGTCCCGCTGCCGCGCCTGTGGGCGTTTCGCTTCAGCGACCTGGTGTGGCTCACGGTCGGCAACGCGGCGCTCATCGGGGCCATGTGGGTGCGGCACGGAGGTCTCGCGCCAGCTCACCGAGCCGTCGGGCTGGCTGACCGCGGGCGGCCAGCTGACCGCGCTGTTCGGCACCTACCTCGCGCTGCTGGGCCTGGTGCTCGTGGCGCGCAGTCCGTGGCTCGACCAGCTTGCCGGGATGCATCGGCTCGCAAACTGGCACCGCTGGATCGGGTTCGCCGTCATCTGGCTGCTCGTCGGGCACACCGTCCTGACGACGGTCGGCTACGCCCTCGGCGATGGCAGCAGCGTCGTCGCGGAGGCGTGGGTCGCTGTTGACGACCTACCCCTACGTCCTGATGGGTACCGTCGCGCTGCTGCTGCTGATCGGGGTGGGCATCGCCTCGGCACGCGGCGCGCGACGGCGGCTGTCGTACGACACCTGGTACGGCATCCATCTCTACACCTACCTGGCCATGGCGCTCGGCTTCGGGCACCAGGTGGCGGTGGGCACCGACTTCCAGGAGGACCCGGTCGCTCGCGTCTACTGGATCGGGCTGTACGCGCTGACCGCGCTGCTGATCGGAATGTTCCGCTTCGGGCAGCCCATCGCGCTCTCGCTGCGCCACCAGCTGCGCGTGGCGGACGTCGTGCGCGAGGGGCCCGGGGTCGTATCGGTCTACGTCAAGGGCCGCAGGCTCGACGAGCTGGCGGTGCGCGCCGGGCAGTACTTCGTGTGGCGCTTCCTGACCCCCGACGGGTGGTGGCGGGCGCGGCCCTTCTCGCTGTCCGCCGCGCCCAACGGGAAGTCGCTGCGGCTGACGGTCAAGGCCGACGGCGACTACACCCGCACCATGCTCCGGCTGCGCCCCGGGACCGCGGTGGCGATCGAGGGTCCGTACGGCATCCTCACCGGCGCGCGGCGCACCCGCGAGCGCGTCCTGCTCATCGCCGGCGGCATCGGGATCACGCCACTGCGCGCGCTGCTCGAGGAGCTCCCCGCGGGCCCGAGCCAGATCACGCTGCTCTACCGGGCGCGGGACTGGAACGACGCCGTCCTCGCCGACGAGCTGGATCACCTCGCTCGCCGACGCGGGGTGGACCTTCAGTACCTCGTCGGTCGCCGCGGAACGGCAGGCGTCTCGGCCGACCCGCTCTCACCGGCCGAGCTGCAGCGCATGGTCCCGGACGTGCGTGAGCGGGACGTGTTCGTGTGCGGTCCGCTTCCCATGCTCGACGCCGTGCGACGCAGCCTGCGCGCGCTGGGGCTGCCGAAGGCGCAGCTGCACGTCGAACGCTTCTCGTACTGATCACCGGGAGACTTTCATGCCGAAGCGCGGAGTCATCGCCACAGCCCTCACCGCGGTGGGGCTCGTCCTGCTGCTGAGCTTCAAGACGCCGACCGAAACCCCTCCGGGCGCGACGGCCGCGCTGCGCCGCCCCGCGAACTCGCCGGCGCCCACCAATCCCCCCGACCCCGCGGCAACGGCGACCGAGCCGACCCAACAGCCGACGCCGCAGCCGACCCAGACGCCGCCACAGACCGCCTCGCGGACCGTCACCAGCCCGGTCGTCTCGACTCAGTTCGGTGACGTCCAGCTGCGGGTGACCCTGGCCAACGGGAAGATCAAGGACATCACGCCGCTCGAGCTCCCGTACGACCGCCGCCGCTCGGCGTACATCTCCTCCGTCGCCGCGCCCCTCCTGCGCGAGGAGGCTCTCCAGGCGCAGAGCGCGCAGATCGATCTCATCTCTGGCGCCACCTTCACCAGCGAGGCATACGCACAGTCGCTGCAGGCCGTCCTCGACCATGCCAACGGCTGACGCGTTCGTCGTCGCCGGCGCCGGACGGCGCCAGCTGCGCGTCGAGCAGGTGATGGGGACCGTCATCAGCATCGACGTCCGCCGTCCGTTCGTGGAACCCGATGCCCTGGAGCGGGCGTTCGCCTACCTGCGCGACATCGACGCCAGGTTCAGCCCGTATCGGCCCGACAGCGAGGTGAGCCGTCTCGCTCGCGGGGAGATGGAGCTGGCCGCGACGAGCCTGGACCTGCGCCAGGTGCTGGCCCTGTGCGAGCAGCTGCGCGTGACGACGGGCGGTCACTTCGACGCCTCGGCCCACCGGGCGGACGGGATGCTCGACCCGACCGGGGTGGTGAAGGGCTGGGCCGCCGAGCAGGCGGGGTGGATGCTCGACGCCGATGGCGCGCGCAACTTCGCCATCAGCGCGGGCGGCGACCTCTTCGTTCGCGGCCGCCCCGATCCGGAGAGCCGCTGGCGGATCGGGATCCAGCATCCGCGACAGCGCGGCAAGCTCGCCGCCGTGCTCGAGCTCGCGGACGGCGCGGTGGCGACGTCGGGCACCTACGAGCGAGGCTCGCACATCCACCAGCCGCTGGCCGGGCGCTCGGCCGACTCGCTGCTGAGCCTGACCGTCGTCGGCCCCAGCCTCACCTACGCCGATGCGTACGCCACCGCGGCGTTCGCCATGGGACCGCACGACGGGCCGGCATGGGTCGCGCAGCAACCGGGGTACGGGGCGCTCGCCATCACCCTCGACGACAGCGTGATCTGGACGCCCGTGGCGCACGACCTGCGCGCGGCGTAGCACGGGCCGCCTCGCGAGGGGCTACCGTCAGACGGACGACGGCGCCCTGATCGCCCGTCTCGAGGAGACGCATGACAGCCTTCGATCCCGAGCTCGTGCGCAGCGAGTTCCCGTCCCTCGGCCTGGAGCACGACGGTCGGCCGGTGATCTTCCTCGACGGGCCGGGCGGCACCCAGGTCCCGCAGCGCACCATCGACGCGGTCGTGCGCTACTACCGAGAGTCGAATGCGAACGACGGCGGCGCCTTCGCGACCAGCGCCGCGACCGATGCGATCGCCGCGGAGGCACATGCCGCGGCGGCGGACCTTTTGGGCGCCTCGCCGGCGGAGATCAAGTTCGGGCAGAACATGACCTCGCTCACCTTCCACCTCAGCCGCTCGATCGGCGCCACGCTGCACGCCGGCGACGAGATCGTGGTCACCACGCTGGACCATGAAGCGAACGTGTCGCCGTGGCACGCCATCGCCGCCGACCGCGACCTCGTCGTGCGCAGCGTGGACATCCGCGTCGAGGACTGCACCCTCGATCTCGACGACCTCGACGACAAGCTCGGCCGGCGGACTCGCGTGGTGGCGGTCGGCTATGCGTCCAACGCCGTCGGCACGGTGAACCCCATCAGCGAAATCGTCTCGCGAGCCCACGCGGTTGGTGCGCTCGCGTTCGTGGACGCGGTGCACTACGTGCCACACGGGCTCGCCGACGTGCGAGCGCTCGAGGCCGACTTCCTCGTCACCTCGGCGTACAAGTGGTACGGCCCGCATATCGGCGTGCTGTACGGCGCGGCCGACCTTCTCGACGCGCTTCCACCGTACAAGGTGCGTCCCGCGCATGACCGATACGAGACCGGCACGCAGAGCTTCGAGGCGATGGCCGGCACGGTCGCCACGGTCGAGTATCTGGCCGAGCTCGGTCGTCGATTCGGGAGCGACGAGCGGCAACCCGGCTCCGGTCGGCGCGCCGACCTCGCGGCGGCCTTCGGCGTCATCGCCCGACACGAGGAGGCGCTGGCGACGCGCCTGCTCGCCGGACTCGGCGCGATGCGCGGCGTCCGGGTCTGGGGCGTCACCGAGCGCGCCGACCTCGGTGCGCGAACACCGACCGTGGCGATCACCTTCGAGCGCGTGTCACCTCGTGCGGCCGCCACGGCGCTCGGCGCGCAGGGCATCTTCGCCTGGGACGGCGACTTCTATGCCCGGGCGCTGATGGAGCGCCTCGGACTGCAGGGGGCCGGCGGCGTGCTCCGTCTGGGCCTCGTCCACTACAACACCCTGGCCGAGGTCGATCGCACGCTGACGGCCATCGAAACGATCGCCGCCGCCTGACGGGCTTCGGGCGCGAAGAAGCCCCGCCTCCGGGGGGAGAAGAGGCGGGACTTCGAGAGCAACCATAGCTCATTCGCATGCGCGACGGCGCGTGACGCTGCGGGCGTGCTCGCAGCGGGGATTCGGTCGGCCGCGAATCTGCAGCAGCTCGATTGTGATCACCGGATAGCGAAGGAGATCGGGATGCCGTACGACAAGATCTCGGACCTGCCCCAGAGCCAGGTGGACCAGTACAGCCATCATCAGAAGGAAGCGTTTCTCGCCGCCTTCAACAACGCGCTGAAAGAGTACGACGGCGACGAGAGCCGGGCCTTCGCCACTGCCCACGCGGCGGCGAAGCGCACGCCGAAGGAGGACAACGGCTCGGACGACTAGCGCGGACCGATGCGGGTCAGGTCAGCCCGGAGCTCCGTCGCAGCTCGGCGATCCAGCCGTCATCCGCCTCGTCGCCGACTGAGAGCGCCACCTCGGGCCGGAGCCGCTTGAGCTCACCGCGCAGCGCTCGAACGGCGCCGCTCGGGACGTGCGGGGTGACGAGCACCGCATCGGGCAGGATCGCGTAGGTCGCCAGGTGGCGCATGTGCTCGGCGACCGCGTCGATGGGCAGGTCGATCTCGATGCCGCGCCTCGTCGCCTCGGCGACCAACCGCGTCCCCCGCTCGGCGATGGCGTCGTACGCCCGCCGTGCGCGGAGCGCCACGTCGTCGGGGAGGTCGTCGCCATGGACCGCCCACAGCAGCGTGGCGCGCTCGTCGTCGGCGATGCGGCCGCCGGACGGGCGCCATTGAACCGGCTCGAGCCCCCAGGCGGTGAGATAGCGCGGGTCACCCTCGGCCGGGTCGATCGGGGAGGGCGGGACGGTGCGGCTGAAGCGGCGGAGCGGCATTCCCGCGAAGCGTAGGCAGCCGATGCCCGCGCCACAATGCCGCGGACGTCCTGTGCGCCATCCTACGAACGGCGCGCGGATACGGATCGGCGGCGGGCCGCCACACGGACAGCCCGCCGCCGAACGTGGATGAGCCTCGAGGCTACTTGACCTCGACCGTCGCGCCGGCCTCGGCCAGCTTCTCCTTGACGGCCTCGGCCTCCTCCTTGGTGACGCCTTCCTTCACGGCCTTCGGCGCGGCGTCGACGAGGTCCTTTGCCTCCTTGAGCCCGAGCCCGGTGAGCTCGCGGACGCCCTTGATGACGAGGATCTTGTTGGCGCCGACCTCGGTCAGCACGGCGTCGAACTCGGTCTGCTCCTCAGCGGCCGGTGCTGCGGCCGCCTCTCCGCCGGCCGGCGCGGCGGCCGCCGCCACCGGTGCCGCGGCGGTGACGCCGTAGCGCTCCTCGAACGCCTTCACCAGCTCGGAGAGCTCGAGCACGGTCATGTTGTCGATCGCCTCGAGGATGGTGTCCTTGTCCAGTGTCTTGGTAGCCATGGTCTGTGTGGTGCTCCTGTTCGTCTCGTCAGGCGGCGCTGCCGCCCTCGTTGCTTCGCTTCTGGTCGGCGACCGCTGACAGCACGCCGACGAGGTTTCGCAGGTTTGCGGCGAGGACGCCGGCCATCCCCGAGATCGGGGCGGCCATCCCGCCGACGAGCTGGGCGAGAAGGGTCTCGCGGCTCGGCAGCGCGGCCAGGCGCTGCAGCTGCGCGCCATCGATGGCGCGCGTCCCGAGCAGCCCGCCACGCAGGGTGACGGTGCGCTGGTAGGGTCGGAAGGCCTCCTGCAGCGCCTTCGCCATGGCGACCTCGTCGCCGGAGATCGTGGCGACCGCGGTCGGTCCCTCGAGCATCGGCTTGAGCTCGCCGCGATCGGCCTGGTCGGCGGCGATCTTGAGCAGGCGATTCTTGGCGACGTGCAGCTGCACGCCGCTGGCGCGCAGCGTCCTCCTGACCGATTGCATGTCGGAGACGCTCAGTCCCCGGTAGTCGGCCACGGCGAGCGCCGAGCTCTCACGGAGCAGTCTCCGCGAGCTCGCTCACCGCCTGGCGCTTGGCATCGGTCGGCATTGGTTCGGTTCTCCACCTCCTGTATGCGAAACGGTCCTCGCACGCGTGCACGAGGACCGTCGATCGGATCGGTGGTTCGTGCCTCGGCGTGCCGCCGGCTCGCTGTCCGGCAATTGGCCCGGTCTCTCACCGGGCGCATCGCTGTCTGTGGCGCTTCGTCTTCTGTTGTCGCCGAGATCACTCGGCCGCGGATCGTCTCAGGCGCTCGCCGCTGCGAGCGCGGATGGAATGTCGACCGATACGCCGGGGCCCATGGTCGGCGCGAGCGTCAGGCTGCGCATGTAGGTCCCCTTGGCGCCGGACGGCTTGGCCCGGTTGACGGCGTCGACGAGCGTCGCCACGTTGGCCTGCAGCTGCTCGGGAGTGAAGCTGACGCGCCCGACCGGCGCGTGCACGATGCCCGCCCGATCGACCTTGAACTCGATGCGGCCGGACTTCACCTCGCCCACGGCGCGCTCGATGTCGAAGGTCACCGTGCCCGACTTGGGGTTCGGCATCAGGCCACGAGGGCCGAGCTTCTTCCCCAGCCGGCCGACCATGCCCATCATGTCGGGCGTGGCGACCGCGACGTCGAACTCGAACCAGCCGGCGTCGATCTTCTTGACCAGGTCCTCGCCGCCCACCTCGTCGGCCCCGGCGCGCAGCGCCTCCTGGGCCTTCTCGCCCTGGGCGAAGGCGATGACGCGCGTCGACTTGCCCGTCCCGTGCGGCAGCACCACGGTGCCGCGCACGAGCTGATCGGCATGGCGCGGATCAACCCCGAGCCGCAGGTGCGCGTCCACGGTGCCGTCGAAGCGGGTCAGGCTCACCTTCGGCAGCAGCTCCACCGCCTCGGTGATGGGATAGCGGCGCTCCGCCTCCAGGAGCTGGGCCGCCTCGCGATATCGCTTGCCGTGCCTGGCCATCAGTCGGCCACCTCGATGCCCATGCTGCGCGCAGTGCCGGCCACGATGCGCATGGCATGCTCCACGTCGTTGGCGTTGAGATCGTCCATCTTGGCCTCGGCGATCTCGCGCAGCTGCCGCTGCGTCACGCTGCCCACCTTGTCGCGGTTGGGCTGCGCCGAGCCGGACTCGACTCCGGCGGCGCGCTTCAGCAGCGCGGCGGCCAGCGGCGCCTTGGTGACGAAGGTGAACGAGCGGTCCTCGAAGACCGTGATCTCGGCCGGAACCACGTAGCCCGCCTGGCCGGCGGTGCGCTCGTTGAAGGCCTTGATGAACTCCATGATGTTGATGCCGTGCTGACCGAGCGCCGGCCCGACGGGCGGTGCCGCGGTGGCCTTTCCGGCCGGTGCCTGCACCTTCAGAATCGCGCGAATCTTCTTTGCCATTGATCTCCTTCGAGGTTCGAGCGGGGCGGTGTCGCCCCTCCCTCTGCTGCGCGGCCCTCGGCCGCATCGGTCTGGGCGGTCAGAGCTTCTCGATCTGCAGGAAGTCGAGCTCGACCGGCGTCTCGCGGCCGAAGATGCTGACCAGCACCTTCACCTTGTTGCGCTCCGGGTTGACCTCGTCCACCGTTCCGATGAACTCGGCGAACGGCCCGTCGTTGACGCGGACGCTCTGTCCCTTGGTGAACTGGACCTTGAACTTCGGGGTCTCGACGCCCATCTGCTTCAGGATGGCCTTGACCTCGGACTCCTGGAGCGGCGTGGGGCGGTTGCCGGAGCCGACGAAGCTGGTCACCCCCGGCGTGTTGCGCACGACGTACCACGACTCGTCGCTCATCACCATCTCGACCAGGACGTAGCCGGGGAAGACCTTCTTGTTGACGGTCTGCCGCTGCCCGTTCTTGATCTCGATCTCCTCCTCCATCGGCACCAGGACCTGGAAGATCTGGTCCTCCACGCCCATGGACTCGATCCGATGCTCGAGGTTGGCCTTGACCTTGTTCTCATACCCCGAGTAGGTGTGGATCACGTACCACTGCTTGGTGGTGCGCTCGGCGGCGTACGCGTCATCGAGATGCGGCGCCTCGCGGGACAGGCGCGCGGCCTGGCGCGCCTCGTTCGTCATCGACTCGCTCTCGGCCATGGTCAGAGCACCTGCTGCAGTGCGGTGTGCAGGATCAGGTCGAGCACGGCGATGTAGGCACCGATGGCCACCGAGACGCCGATGACGATCAGCGTCAGGTTGACCACCGTCTGGCGCGGCGGCCAGGCGACCTTCTTCAGCTCGGACCAGCTCTCGACGAGATACTGGCGCAGGCCCGTTACCACGATGTGCTGCTCTGCTTCCTGCTTAGTGGATGGTGCGGAGTCTGGCAGGGGCGACAGGACTCGAACCTGCAACCGCTGGTTTTGGAGACCAGTGCTCTACCAATTGAGCTACACCCCTCCGGCCAGGTCCGTTCGCTACTTGGTCTCCCGGTGCAGCGTGTGCTGCCGGCAGCGGGGGCAGAACTTGTTCAGCTCCATCCGCCCCGGGTCGTTCTTCTTGTTCTTGCGCGTGCTGTACGTGCGCTCCTTGCAGGTGGTGCACGCCAGCGCGATCACGGGTCGATTCTCGGCCTTGGCCACGTCTTCTCAGTCCCTTCGTTCGCCCGGCGAAGCCCACGCCAAACTAAGGCTGGGAGGCCGGGGGAAAGCCTGCCGATTCTATGCGGAGCGCGACGGACTGTCAACGACGTCGCCCGGCGCCGAGCCCCCGACGGCCTCCGGATGCCGCCGCGCGAGGACGATCCGCGTGAACGGCAGTCGCACGTCGTTGAAGACCTCGATGCTGACCAGGAAGCCGGCGAGGATGAAGACCACGCCCAGCAGCTCGCCCAGGAAGAAGGACCAGGTGATGCCGAACCGGTTGAGCCCGCTCGTCCAGCCTGGGATGAACCCGCCCAGGGCGATGAGGATGGTGGCCGGCACGCGCGAGTTGAGGCGGCCCTGCCGGAACGCCCGCCAGCTGCCGGGGATCGAGGCGAAGAAGTTGATGACCACGGCGATCGGCGCGCGCGATCTGCGAGACCACCGGGATCGAGAAGCCGATGCGCAGCAGGCGCCGCTTCGGCATGAAGATGTACGCCGAGTAGAGCGCGCCGAAGACGAGCGCGAAGGCGCCGGTGATGTTGAACGGAGGGGTCAGGATGCGGATGTTGCTCGGGAACGCCGTGCCGACCGGCACGCCCGTCGCCGGGTCGAGCGCGTAGCCGGGTGCCGCGAGAGGCGCCGTGAGCACGAGCACCGCCACCACCAGCGAGGCGACGACCAGGATCGCGGCAGTCACCGGTGCCATCCAGCGCCGGCGGTAGTGGGTTGCGAGCGCGATGGCGATGGCGCCGACGGTCGCGAAGACGACGACGGCCAGGATCGCCGCGCCGTCGGCCGGGTGGCCCTCCTTGGCGCGGGCCAGGCCGGCCAGGATGCTGAACAGGCCGCCGGCGAAGAGCGAGAACGCCACGAAGTAGCCGAAGCGCGTGCGATTGAGCAGGAACACCGTCCCGAGCCCGAGATACGCCGCCACGCCGAATCCGCCGATCAGGTACCAGGCGCGGTAGAGCGGCTCGCTCCAGCCGAATGCCCCGCCGATGAACTCGGTGCCGGCGCTGATGCCGTACCACAGCAGCCCGACGGTCCAGACCAGCTGATAGGGCTGCCGCCGCCGGATCCACTGGTCGCCGACGAGCACGGCGAAGACGAACGAGAGGGCCGATGAGAGGAATGGGAGTATGACGTTCGGATCCACCGCGATGACTGCCTCCACGGGCTACACGCTCCGGCCGTGCCCCTGCGGCGGTGTGGAGCCCACGTCCGGGTTCGAACCGGAGACCTCTTCCTTACCAAGGAAGTGCTCTGCCTGCTGAGCTACGTGGGCCTTGCCTTCGCGGCGCGGCATCCGGGCTCCCCGGACCGGCCGATTGTGCAGGAATCGACCGATTCTGCACAACCATCGGTCTATCTTGGTAAATCTATGACCCGAGTCACCGAATGAGCGTGGTGGGCAGGGAGGGAATCGAACCCCCACAGTCGAAAGACGGCTGATCTACAGTCAGCGGAGCTCACCACCTGCTCAACCTACCCACGACCGGGAACCGATGCGGAGGGGGGCTCCGAGCGGCTGATCCGGAGGCGGAGTATAGCGAACGCCGTTCCGCCACTCAAGCGGCGACGCATCCCGCGATATGCATAATGCGGGTCCAACTGCGGAGGAAGAAAGTGCCAAAGAAGGTCGTTCGCGTCGAGCACGACGCCGCGGAACGCGCCCCCGAACCGACCTGGAAGCCGACCGCCGAAGCGAAGCAGCAGGCGACGACGCTGCGGCTCATTGCACTCGCATTGTGGATCGTGGCCATCGCTGGCGAGGCGTTCGCCATCTTCTGGGTGCTCAGGCAACCCTCGGTCAATCTCGTGGTGCTGATCGTCGCCATCGTGGTGATCGGCGTGCTCTCGGTGGTCGGCTCGCTGCTGTGGAAGCGCGCGAATCGGGCCGACCCCGCGTCGCGATCCGACCCGGTTCGATTCTTCATCCAGAACCAGCTCGGGGCCATCATCGCGGCCGTCGCCTTCCTGCCGTTGATCGTCATGATCCTGCTGAACGACAACATGGACCAGCGACAGAAGACGATCGCCGGCGGGCTCGCCGTGGTGGTGCTCGCGATCGCCGCGGCGGCCGGGATCACCACCAACTCGCCGTCCGTGCAGAGCTACGACGCGGAGACCAACCAGGTCATCCAGTACACGGGCCAGGACCTCGTCTTCTGGACCAAGTCGGGCGAGGTCTACCACCTCTGTCAGCAGGCGTCCGCGGTGAACCTGACCTCGAAGGACAACACGATCTTCTCCGGCACGGTGGGTGACGCGCACGCCGCCGGCAAGTCCCGGCTCACGCTGCAGGTCGAGCAGGAGCTCAAGCAGTGCGGCTTCGCCACACCGACGCAGGCTGCCTCGGGCGCTCCGTAGCGATTCGAGGAGCTGGAGCCGAGGGAGGGAATCGAACCCACAACCGACTGTTTACAAAACAGTTGCTCTGCCGTTGAGCTACCTCGGCTCGCTGCTCGCCGATTCTAGCGAAGTGCCGTCAGCGAACGCTGGCGAACGACCTCGAACAGCAGCAGCGCGCCGGCCGTTGCCGCGTTCAGCGAGGCAACCCGTCCCGCCATCGGGAAGCGCACCAGCAGGTCGCAGCGTCGTCGCATGGCGCCGGAAACGCCGCTCCCCTCGCTGCCGATGACGACGGCCATGGGGCCGTCCAGCGCGGTGTCCCAGGCGGTCGCCGGCGCCTCCTGGTCGGCTGCGACGAGCCAGATGCCACGCTGCTTGAGATCGTGGACCGCCGATCCGAGGCTCTCCACGCGGGCCAGGAGCAGATGCTCCGAGGCGCCTGCGCTCGCCTTCACCGCCGCGGCCGAAAGCGGCGCGGCGCCGCGCTCCGGGAAGATGACGCCATCCACGCCCGCCGCCTCGGCGGCGCGCAGCAGGGTGCCGAAGTTGGTCGGGTCCTGCAGCTGCTCGAGGACGAGCACGAAGGGGTCATGCTCTCGAGTCGCCGCCGCGGCGATGATCTCCTCCACCTCCGCGTAGCGGCGCTCGGCGACCTCGAGCAGCACGCCCTGATGCCCGTCGAAGGCGGCCAGCTGCCGGATGCGGTCGCCGTCAACCTCCTCCACGCCGACGCCGGCACGACGAGCCTGGGCCAGGATCGTTTTCAGCTCGGGGTTCGGCCGCGCGCTGCGCGAGACGAGCAGGCGGCGCGCCTGACGGCCCGCGGCGAGCGCCTCGGCCACCGGTCGGCGGCCGCCGATCCATTCGCTCATGCCGGCTCGACGGTGGCGACCGCGAAGGCGGCGATCCCCTCGCCCGCCGGGAGCCCGAGGCCATCGGACGTGGTTCCCTTCACGCCGACCGCGCTCTCGGCGATCCCGGCCAGCCGGGCGATGGCCGAGACCATCTCCGCTCGGCGAGGCGCGATCGTCGGCTGCGCGGCGACGATCGCCACGTCGATGCCCGCGGGTCTCAGCCCGGCCGCGGCCAGATCGTCGACGACGCGGCGCAGCAGCTCGCCGGAGTCGGCTCCCTCCCATCGCTCGTCGGACGGAAAGTGCGCGCCGATGTCGCCGAGCCGGGCGGCGCCGAGCAGCGCGTCGATGACGGCATGCAGCGCCACGTCGCCGTCGGAATGGCCGGCCAGTCCGCGCCGTTCGTCCGGCCAGTCGAGCCCACCAAGACGCAGCGGCCGGCCCGCCTCGAGGCGGTGCGCGTCGAAACCGATGCCCGCCCCCGGGCGCTCCGCCACCGGCATGGTCCCGATCGCACGATCGCGGAGCAGCGCCCGCATCACCACGGCGTCGCCCGGCTCGGTCAGCTTGCGGTTCGCCACCTCGCCCACAATCGTGGGCGACCTCGTAGCCTGCAGCCGCGAGGGCGGTGCCCTCGTCGCTGAACTCGTCGCGCCCGACCAGCGCCTTGCGCAGATCGCCGAGCCTCCCCAGCTGCGGCGTCTGCACCGCCACCAGCCCCGCGCGATCGACAACCGCGCCGTCGCGCAGCAGCGTGTCGTGCACGCCGACCACCGGAACGACGGCGGCGGCATCCTCGGACGCCGCCAGCAGCCGGCCGACCAGCTCCATGGTCAGTGCCGGCCTGGCGGCGTCGTGCACCAGGATCACGGCGTCATCGGCGAGGCCGTCGGCGGCAAGCGCCTCGAGCCCCTTGCGCACCGACGCCGCGCGCGAGGCGCCGCCGGCCACCAGCAGGCAGCGGTCGAGTGCAGCGGGAAGAGCTGAGGCGAAGCGTCCCGCATCGGCCTCCGGCACGACGAGCGCCAGGCGCGTCAGGCCCGGGATGCCGAGCAGCAGGTCCACGCTCCAGCGCCAGGCGGGACGCCCGAAGAAGTCGATCCACAGCTTGTCGGTCCCCATTCGCCGGCTCTGGCCGGCGGCGACGACCACCGCGCTCAGCCCTGGGGTCACGCCGCCTCGCGTGGCTGGGCGAAGATCATCCTGCCCGCGACGGTCTGCAGCACGCGGGTGACGGTGATCGGGGTGTCACGCTCCATGAACCGCACGCCGCCCTCGACCACGATCATGGTGCCGTCGTCCAGGTAGCCGACGCCCTGCCCGGGCTCCTTGCCCTCCTGAATGATGCGCACCGTCATCTCCTCGCCCGGATGCACGACCGCCTTGACGGCGTTGGCGAGCTCGTTGACGTTGAGCACGCGGATCCCCTGCAGCTCAGCGACGCGGTTGAGGTTGAAGTCGTTGGTCAGGATCGCCGCCTCGTGGTCGCGCGCGTAGGCGATGAGCTTCGCGTCCACCTCGCCGATCTCCGGGTAGCTGGCCTCCACGACCTCCACCGGCGTCAGCTCGTCCTTCTGCATGGCGGCCAGGATCTCGAGGCCGCGCCGTCCCCTGTTGCGCCGCATCGCGTCGGGCGAGTCGGCGATGCGCTGCAGCTCGTCGAGCACGAAGCGCGGGACGACCAGGCTGCCCATCACGAACCCAGTCTTTGCCACGTCGGCGATGCGCCCGTCGATGACCGCCGAAGTGTCGATCACCACCGCGTGCGGCCCGCCGCGCCGCCGTCCGTGGGGCAGCCATGCGGCGACGGCCGGCAGCAGCACGTCCCGCTTCGAGAGCGTGGCCGCGAGCATCAGGAACGCCGCGAACACCGAAGCCGCAGGAGGCAGGACGGCGCCGAGTGTGCCGCCCAGCTGCGCGAGCGGGATGCCGATCAGCAGTCCCATGACCAGGCCGACCACGATCGCGGCCACGCCGAGCGCATAGTCGCCGGCGCCGGCGGCCGCGATGCGGTCCACTGCCCAGCGCGTGGGGTAGACGGTGACGTACGGGATCGCGAGATAGCCGAAGAGCAGGGCAGCGGCCACCATCGCCATCAGGAAGGCGGGACGGTTCGGCGGGCTGATCATGTCGCCCGCGCGCTCGAGGATCAGGAGACCCAGCCCGAACCCGATGAAGGTTCCGACCAGCGCTCCGAAGAGCTGGATGATCTTGGCCATGGACCGATGAGTTCCGGTGATGAATGATCGATGCGCGCCGAGCCCGTGATGAACGCGATGAAATCAGGATGAGGATGGCGCGTCCCGCCGTGACGGGGCGCCACAGTAGCACTCGGTCCCAGCCCCGGCAATCACGATCAGTCGCGTGCCAGCGCGATCTCCAGCACGCTGCGGATGTCCTGGCTGCCCACCATCCCTGTCGCGCCGTGGTCCGCGCCGCGGACGGGGCCCGTGATGAGTCGCGTGAACCCGAGCCGCTGCGCCTCCTGCAATCGACGCTCCGCCCGCG
Source organism: uncultured Chloroflexia bacterium (assembly GCA_963783725.1). Lineage (GTDB taxonomy): Bacteria > Chloroflexota > Limnocylindria > QHBO01 > QHBO01 > CAWAOJ01. Next base: position 1,095,629 of record CAWAOJ010000002.1, read on the forward strand.
CGGCGTGCCGCACTCGACCCGACAGCGAGACCTCGCCGGCGAGGACCGTGCCCGCCCCGATGGCGCGCTCTCGAAGCGACGACGCGAGCGCAGCAGCCACGGCCAGGTCTGCCGCGGGCTCGTCGATGCGCAGGCCGCCGGCCACGTTGACGTAGACGTCGTGGCCGGTGAGGCTCAGCCCGGCGTGGCGGGCCAGCACCGCGATGAGCATCAGCACGCGGTTCACATCCACGCCGGTCGTCGCGCGACGCGGCGACCCGTAGCCCGCCGGCGCGACCAGCGCCTGGATCTCGACGGCGAGCGGCCGCGTTCCCTCGAGGGCGATGGTGATGGCGCTGCCCGCCACCGGCGGCTGTTCCGACTCGAGGAAGAAGCGCGACGCGTCGGCGACCTCCACCAGCCCCTCGCCACGCATCTCGAGCACGCCGACCTCGTCCGTCGAGCCGAAGCGGTTCTTGGCGGCGCGAATCAGGCGCGTGGTGCCGAGCCGCTCGCCCTCGAGGTAGATGACCGCGTCCACCAGGTGTTCCAGGGTCCGCGGCCCGGCGACCGTCCCCTCCTTCGTGACGTGGCCAACCAGCGCCACCGCGGTGCTCCCCGACTTGGCCAGCTCGGCCAGCCGCGCGGCGACTTCCCGTACCTGGCCGACGCTCCCGGCCGGCCCGCTGAGATCGGCGCTGGAGAGCGTCTGCACGCTGTCCACCACCGCCAGCGCCGGCGCCGCGGCCGAGATGGCGTCGATGGCATGCTCCAGCTCGGTCGTGGCCAGCAGGTCGAGGTTCGGGACCACCGCACCGATGCGCTCGGCACGGCCGCGCACCTGCGACGACGACTCCTCGCCGGTGACGTACAGGACCGGCCGGCCGTCGGCCGCGAGCCGCGCGGCGAGCTGCAGGAGCAGGGTCGACTTGCCGATCCCGGGATCGCCCCCGAACAGCACGATCGACCCTGGCACCAGCCCGCCGCCGAGCACTCGGTCCACCTCGCCGACGCCGGAGCGCAGCCGCACCGCCTCGGCGCTGCTGACATCGGTGATGCGCTGCACGCCATGGGAGGCATCGGGACTCGGGCGGCCGCTCGTCGCGGAGCGGCGTCGCTGGGCGGCACTCGGCGCGACGGTCTCGACCAGCGTGTTCCACGCGCCGCACGACGGGCACTGGCCGGCCCACTTGGGCGTGCTCGCGCCGCAGCTCTGGCAGACGTGGATCGATCGGGGGGCGGGCACGGAGCTCATCTTGCCACGCCGGCCGCTGTGGCCGCCTTACCGGCGGCTTATCGCCCCGTCAGCTGGCGGGCGTGGCCTCCACGGGCTCACGCTGCGGCGAGGCCTTGTCGATCGTCACCACGCCATCGCTGGCGTCCACCACGATCTTGTCGCCGGCCACGAAGGTGGCCATCAGCATGCGCTCGGCGAGCGCGTCCTCGATCTGGCTCTGGATCTCGCGGCGCAGCGGACGCGCGCCGAAGGCCTGGTCGAAGCCCTTCTCGATGATCGCGTCCTTGGCCGCATCGGTCACCACCAGCTCCATCTGCTGGCCGGCCAGCTGGTTCTTCACCCGGACCAGCAGCAGGTCGACGATCTGCCGGATCTCCGGTCGAGTCAGCTGCCGGAAGACGATGGTGGCATCGATGCGGTTGAGGAACTCCGGGCGGAACACGTTCTTCAGCTCGGTGAGCACCTTGTCCTTCATGCGAGCGTAGTCGGCGGCGGCCTCGGCGGCCTCGTTGCCGGTGGCGCGGAACCCGATGCTCGTGTCGCGCTGCAGCTGCTGCGCGCCGACGTTGCTGGTCATGATGATGATCGTGTTGCGGAAGTCGACACGCCGTCCCTTCGCATCGGTCAGGTGACCGTCCTCCAGGATCTGGAGCAGGATGTTGAAGACCTCGGGGTGCGCCTTCTCGATCTCGTCGAGGAGCACGACGCTGTAGCTCTTGCGGCGAACGGCCTCGGTGAGCTGGCCGCCCTCGTCGTAGCCGACGTAGCCCGGAGGCGCGCCGACCAGCCGCGAGACGTTGTGGCGCTCCATGAACTCGCTCATGTCGATCTTCACCAGCGCGTCCTCGCTGCCGAACATGAACTCGGCCAGCGCGCGGGCGAGCTCCGTCTTGCCGACGCCGGTGGGGCCGGAGAAGATGAACGAGCCGATGGGCCGCTTCGGATCCTTCAGCCCGGCCCGGGCACGGCGCACCGCGCGGCTGATGGTCAGGATTCCCTCCTCCTGGCCGATGTACCGCTCGTGGAGCGCGTCCTCCATGTGCAGCAGGCGATCGGATTCCTCTTCGCTGATGCGGATGACGGGGATGCCGGTCCACATGCTCACGACCTGGGCGATGTCCTCGTCGGTGACCTCGGGCGTGTCCTTGGCCGACTCCTCGTGCCACGCGGCACGCAGCTGCTCGATCCGCTCTCGCCCCTGCGCCTCCTCGTCGCGCAGCCGGGCGGCACCTTCGTAGTCCTGGTTGGCGATCGCCTCGTCCTTCTGGCGCACCACGTCATCGAGCTCGTGCTGCGCCTCCTTGACGCTCGGCGGCGCCGACGAGCGGCGAAGCCGCACGCGCGAGCCCGCCTCGTCGATGAGGTCGATGGCCTTGTCAGGAAGCGCACGGTCGGCGACGTAACGGACCGACAGGTCGACCGCGGCGTGCACCGCGGCGTCGGTGATCTTGACGCGGTGGTGCTCCTCGTAGCGCGAGCGGATGCCGAACAGGATGTCCACCGCCTCGTCCATCGTCGGCTCCTCGACGATGACCGGCTGGAAGCGCCGCTCGAGCGCGGCGTCCTTCTCGATGTACTTGCGGTACTCGTCGAGTGTGGTGGCGCCGATGCACTGCAGCTCGCCGCGCGCCAGCGGCGGCTTCAGGATGTTCGCGGCGTCGATGGCGCCCTCCGCGGCGCCCGCCCCGACCAGGGTGTGCAGCTCGTCGATGAACAGCACGCTGTCGGTGCTGGCGCGCAGCTCCTCGATGATCTTCTTGAGCCGCTCCTCGAACTCGCCGCGGTACTTCGTCCCCGCCACCAGCGAGCCGATGTCCAGGGTCAGCACACGCTTGTCGGCAAGCGTCTCGGGGACGTCGCCGCTGACGATGCGATGCGCCAGGCCCTCGGCGATGGCGGTCTTGCCGACGCCGGGCTCACCGATCAGCGCCGGGTTGTTCTTCGTGCGCCGCGACAGGATCTGGATGACGCGCTCGATCTCCTTCTCTCGTCCGATGACGGGATCCAGCTTGCCGGCGCGCGCCGCCTCGGTGAGGTTGATCCCCAGCTGGTCGAGCGTCGGCGTCTTGGACGGCCGCTTCGACTCCTGCGCCGGCGACACGCTCGACGACTGGCTGAGCACGTGGATCACCTGGTGGCGCACCTTGTCCAGGTTGACGCCGAGGCTCTCCAGCACGCCCGCGGCGATCCCCTCGCCCTCGCGCACCAGGCCGAGCAGGAGGTGCTCGGTGCCGATGTAGTTGTGACCCAGCCGCCGCGCCTCGTCGATCGCCAGCTCGATCACCCGCTTGGCGCGCGGCGTCAGGCCCACGTCGCCGACGACCGGTCGATCGCCGCGGCCGATGATGAACTCGACCGCGGTCCGCACCTTCGACAGCTCGACGTTCATGTTCTCGAGCACGCGCGCCGCCACGCCCTCGCCCTCGCGGACCAGGCCGAGAAGGAGGTGCTCCGTGCCGATGTAGTTGTGGTTGAAGCGCTGCGCCTCATCCTGTGCGAGGGTGAGGACCTTTCGCGCCCGGTCGGTGAACTTGTCGAATCTGTCCATGTCGCGTTCCTGCTCGGGTCATCGCGCGGTGGCGTGGCTCTGAAAGAGTGTACGGCACCGATGCGCATCAGTGCCCATATGACGAACTACCCCGCCGACGGCCGGAAGGCTCATTCGCGCCGCTCAGGGAAGCGCACGAGGCGGGCTCGCTGCCGGCCCGCCTCGCGTGATCGCTGGATGAGCCGCCCGGATCAGACGGTCGCGTCCTCCTGCGCCGGCTCGGGCTCCTCGGCCGACGGACCCGCCTCGGGCTCCTCGCCCGCGGGACGCTCGCTCGGCCGACGGACCCGCCTCGGGCTCCTCGCCCGCGGGACGCTCCTCGGGCGCTGCCGCCTCCGCGTCTGCCGGCTCCGCGCCTGCCGCCTCCGCGGTTGGGGGCTCCGGGGTCGCCGGCTCGGCGGCGGCATCGTCCCCGGCGGGCTCCCCACTCGGCTGGGGCTGGCCAGCCTCGCGCTCGGCCTGCGAGGCGCGGAACTGCTCCAGCAGGCCCGATTCGGCGAACGCCGCGGCCATGGTGTTGTCGATCCCCTCCTCGGGCTCGGCGGTCGCGTCCTCCGGACGGAACCGATCGCGACGGTCGCGCCGCTCACGCCGCGGACGCTCCTCGTAGCGCGAGCCGGTGGCGGTCGGCGCGGACGGCTGCTGGGCCGGCGCTGCGCGCTCCTCGGCCTGCTTCAGGCTGAGGCCGAGGCGATGGCGCTCCGAGTCAAGGGAGATGATCTTGAGTTTGAGGACCTCTCCCTCCTTCACCACGTCGCCCGGATGCGCGACGCGCTGGTTCGAGAGCTCGCTGATGTGGATCAGGCCCTCGAGCCCCTCCTCGACGCGAACGAACGCGCCGAAGTTGACGAGCTTGGTGACCGTCCCGTCGATGACGTCGCCGATCTTGTACTTGGCAACCGACTCCTGCCATGGGTCTGGCTGCAGCCGGCGGATCGAAAGGCTGATGCGACCTCGCTCGTGGTTGATGTCGATCACCTCGGCCTCGACCTCGTCGCCGATCTGGTACGCGGTCTCGGGGTTGTTGACCTTGTTCCACGACAGCTCGCTCTTGTGGACCAGCCCGTCGATGCCGCCCAGGTCGATGAAGACGCCGAACGGCGCGATGCTGCGCACCTGGCCGGTCACGCGCTGGCCGACCTGCAGGCTGCTGAACAGCTCGTCGCGCTTCTCGCGACGCTCCTCGTACAAGGCGACCTTCTCGGACAGGATCAGGCGGTTCGCCTTGCGGTTGACCTCGAGGATCTTGAGGCGCAGCGTGCGGTTGACGAACGGCTGCAGCTTCTCGGCGATCTCCTGCGCCGCGTCGCGCGGCTGTTCGTCGCGCGGACGGCGCGGGAAGTCGACGATCTGGCTGATCGGCACGAAGCCGCGCACGCCGAGATCCACGATCAGGCCACCCTTGTTGTGATCGATGACGCGCGCGTCGACGATCTCGCCGGCATCGAAGCGCTCCTGCATCGCGCGCCACTTCCGCTCCAGGCCCGCGCGGCGCAGTGACAGGACGGCGTGCCCCTCCGGCGACTCCGGCTGCAGCACGTAGACGAGCACCTCGTCGCCCATCTTCAGCTCCTGCTGCCGACCTTCGTCGCCATCGCGCGGGCCACGCCGCGAGAGCAGCTCGCGGTTGCTGACGACCCCCTCGCTCTTGCCGCCGAAGTCGACCAGGATCTCATCGGGATCGATCCGAACCACGGTTCCCTCGACCACATCCCCGTGCTTGAGGCTCTTCACCTCGTTCTCCGGGTTGTCGAGCAGCTCGGCCATCGTCATCGGCTCGTCCCGCTGTGGGGCTGCCTCGGTCGCGACCGGCGCCTCCTGCACGGCCTCGCGACCAGCTGCCTCGGCCGATCCTGCGTCCGCCGCTGCCGGGGTAGTGCCGGCCACCGGCTCGTCGCCCTGCGCAGCCTCCTGCGGAAGGTCGCTCGCCTGCTGCGGCTGCGGCTCCTGCCCTTCGTCGGCCTCGGGCGCGGGCGCCTCCATCGGCTCCGGTTCCTGGGCCTGCGGCGGCTCAGCGGCATCAGCCTGCATCGGCTCGGGTTCCTGGGCCTGCATCGGCTCCGGAGCCTCAGCCTGCTCGGAGGGCTGGTTCGTCTCTTCGGTCAAGTTGCTAGTACGCTCCTGTCAATGATGTCTCCGGTAACAACAACGCCCTCCGCACACGGAGGGCGTCCCACTGACTGCCGAATGAGCTCCGGTGACATCTTCGATGAGACGACTGGCTTCTCCTCCGTCCTGTCTGGTGGCACGGCGCATCCCGCGCACGGGCGTATGAGGTTGTGTGCTACAGAGCCGATGCAGAATACCACACGCTCCAAACGAGTCCATGCCTGAGCTTCCGGATCTCACCATCGTCGCCGAGGAGCTCGCCCGACGGGTCACCGGCCGCCTGGTGACCGATGCCTCGGCACCCACGCCGATCCTGCTGCGTGCCACCGCGGAGGAGCTCGCCGCCCTCGTCGGCAGCACGGTCGGCGAGGCGCGCCGTCGCGGCAAGTTCCTGCTGCTCCCGTTCCGCGACCGCCACGGCGAGGACGTCGTCCTCGCCGCAAACCCGATGCTCGCCGGACGCTTCTGGCTCGTCGACCCGACGGAGCGAGTGCGCGCCCGGACGGGACTGCGCCTCAAGCTGGACGACGGCGTGGAACTTCGATACGTCGACCGCGAGATGCTCGGGAAGCTGTATCTCGTACGTCAGGCCGACCTCGACCAGGTTCCCGGCTGGTCGGAGATGGGGCCCGACGCGGACGATCCACGGCTCACGCTGGACGAGTTCCGGACGCGGATCCGCCGCCATCCCGGCCAGCTCAAGCCGCTGCTGCGCAACGCGCGCTTCGTGGCCGGGATCGGCAACGCCTACAGCGACGAGATCCTGTGGGAAGCGCGGCTGGCGCCGTTCCGCCGCCGCAGCAGCCTGAGTCCGGAGGAGGTCGATCGCCTGTACGTCGCGATGCGCCTGGTGCTGGCACGCGCCGTCGAGGAGCTTCGCCCCCTCGTACCACCCAAGATCGAAGTGCAGCACCGGGAGCTGCTGCGCGTCCACCGTCGCGGCGGAGAGCCGTGCCCGCGCTGCGGCCGTGTCCTGCGCCAGATCGGCGGAGACGAGGCGACGACGTTCTGTCGCACGTGCCAGCCGCCGATCTGAGCGCTGGCCGTCAGGGAATGACGAGCACCTGGCCCGAGGTGATCAGGTTCGGATTACTGATGCCGTTCGCGGCGCTGAGCGCCTTGACAGAGATCCCGAACCGATTCGCGATCGCCTGCAGCGTATCGCCCGCCCGGACGACGTAGGTGCGGGGTGCCGCCGTCGCGCCGGGCGTCGGCGTGCCGGCAGGCGTGGCGCGCGGGGATGGCGTGGGCATGACGGTCAGAAGCGGCGCGGGAGTCGGCGACGGGGTGGGCGTGGGCGTTCCCGTGCTGCCCCGGACGTCCTGTGCTGGCGTGGCGGTCCCGGTGAGCGGCGCCGCCACCGGCCGACCCCGCGCGCCGGACAGCAGGGACGCCGGGCGCTCCCGTCGCGATGGCGCTGCCCGCGGCGAGCAGCACGACCGCCGCGACGACGGCCCGCGGACCGAGCGGCACGCGGCGGGTGCCGCTGCGCAGCCACCCGGCCGCCGCAGGATCCACGACCAGCCGGGTCCGAGATAGCACGACGTCGTCCGCCGGCCGCGGCAAGCGGGGGTCGGCGGACGGGCCGGAGGCAGCCGCACGGAACCGTTCGCACTCGACGTGTCGGGCACTCAGGCAGAACTGGAGCTGCTGCGCGCGCGAGACCGCGGGCGCGTCGGCATCGGCATGGCAGCGGTGGTCGGCGTCGTAGCCGTCGCAGACGGAGCGTCGATCCGACGCCAGCGCCAGCAGCGGACATATCCGGTCCACGGGCCCGAGAATAGCAGCGGCGCGCCTCGCGGCGCGCCGTGAATCGACGAAGTGTGAATTATCCCGGCGACGACCTATTTTCCCAGGGAGTCGCCCCCCGAGTATCTTCGGCGCTGGAGAGCTTAACTTCCGTGTTCGGGATGGGAACGGGTGGATCCTCTCCGCTAGCGTCACCGGGATAAATCTTCAATTGGCCGGCCGCCGGCATTGGCGGCCAGAACCGTACTGGAAGCTTCGATCAGTCGTGGATGCGCCACCTGGCGCTCCGAACGCGATCCAGCATCGTGCTAGACGCGTGAATTAGGTCAAGCCCTCGACCATTAGTACCGCTTGGCTCAACGCATTACTGCGCTTACACGCGCGGCCTATCAAACAGCTAGTCTCGCTGCGGTCTTACCCGGTTAACCCGGTGGGGAACCTCATCTTGAGGCGAGCTTCGCACTTAGATGCTTTCAGTGCTTATCCCAACCGAACATACCTACCCAGCAATGCCGTTGGCACGACAACTGGTACAACATTGGTTCGTCCACTCCGGTCCTCTCGTACTAGGAGCAGCTCCTCTCAAGTTCCCTACGCCCACGGCGGATAGAGACCGAACTGTCTCACGACGTTCTGAACCCAGCTCGCGTACCGCTTTAATTGGCGAACAGCCAAACCCTTGGGACGTACTTCCGCCCCAGGATGCGACGAGCCGACATCGAGGTGCCAAACGGTGCCGTCGATGTGAACTCTTGGGCACCATAAGCCTGTTATCCCCGGGGTAGCTTTTATCCGTTGAGTGATACCCCTTCCACTCGGAGGTACCAGATCACTAAGCCCGACTTTCGTCTCTGCTCGACTTGTATGTCTCGCAGTCAAGCACCCTTATGCCTTTGCACTCTACGGCTGGTTTCCATTCAGCCTGAGGGTACCTTTGGGCGCCTCCGTTACACTTTAGGAGGCGACCGCCCCAGTCAAACTGCCCATCAGACACTGTCCAGCGCCCGGATAACGGGTCGCTGTTAGAGCCGAAATCCAGCAAGGGTGGTATTTCAAGGGCGACTCCACCGAGGCTAGCGCCCCAGCTTCAACGTCTCCCACCTATCCTACACATGCTGAACCTCAGTCCAATATCAAACTACAGTAAAGCTCCACGGGGTCTTTTTGCCCTGCCGCGGGTAACCTGCATCTTCACAGGTATTTCAATTTCGCCGGATCCCTCGTTGAGACAGCGCCCAGATCGTTACGCCATTCGTGCGGGTCGGAACTTACCCGACAAGGAATTTCGCTACCTTAGGACCGTTATAGTTACGGCCGCCGTTTACCGGGGCTTCAATTCAGAGCTTGCACTCCTCCTCTTAACCTTCCGGCACTGGGCAGGCGTCAGCCCCTATACGTCAGCTTTCGCTTTAGCAGAGACCTGTGTTTTTGCTAAACAGTCGCCTGGGCCATTTCACTGCGGCCTCGATCAGCCTCTCACCGAAGTGAGCCACTGCGAGGCACCCCTTCTCCCGAAGTTACGGGGTCAATTTGCCGAGTTCCTTAACGAGGGTTCTTCCGATCGCCTTGGTATGCTCTACCCGTCTACCTGCGTCGGTTTGCGGTACGGTCGCCTTTGATCTCGCTAGACGCTTTTCTTGCAGGATCGGCTCAGTCGAATCAGCTTTCGCCTTTCATTCGCTGCTCGGAGTTAATGAGAGGATGGATTTGCCTGTCCTCTCCCCCTACCGGCTTAGACGCACATAGCCAAAAGTGCGCTCAACCTACCGTTCCCGGTCACGCCCTTGCTCCCATGCCCGCTTCGTCCTGGCTGCCTCGACGGCAAAGCCGCCTCAGCGCACCAGGGTCCACGAGCAAGGCACCTTGCGGTGCAAACGATCTCTGGCGGTATCGGAATATCAACCGATTGTCCATCGCCTACGGCTTTCGCCCTCGGCTTAGGCCCGACTAACCCTGAGCGGATTAACCTTCCTCAGGAAACCTTAGACATACGGCGTGCACGTTTCTCACGCGCATTTCGCTACTCATGCCGGCATTCGCACTTCCGTCCGCTCCAGCCGTCCTCACGGTCGACCTTCACTGCTGACGGAACGCTCCCCTACCACCGCACAACGCCCGAAGGCGATGCACGATCCGAAGCTTCGGTACCAGACTTTAGCCCCGTTGGATCTTCGGCGCGGAATCACTTGACCAGTGAGCTATTACGCACTCTTTAAATGGTGGCTGCTTCTGAGCCAACATCCTGGTTGTCTGTGCAACTCCACATCCTTCCCCACTTAGTCTGGATTTTGGGACCTTAGCTGTCGGTCCGGACTGTTTTCCTCTTGACCACGAAGCTTAGCCCTCGCAGTCTGACTCCCGGGGTATGGAATCACGGGATTCGGAGTTTGATTGGGTTTGGTAAGCGGGAAAGCCCCCTAGCCCATTCAGTGCTCTACCCCCGTGACTGAACCCCCGAGGCTAGCCCTAAAGCTATTTCGGGGAGAACCAGCTATCTCCGAGTTCGATTGGCATTTCACCTCTACCCACAGGTCATCCCCTAGCTTTTCAACGCTAGTGGGTTCGGTCCTCCACGGGACATTACTCCCGCTTCAACCTGCCCATGGGTAGCTCACTCGGTTTCGGGTCTACTCGCGGCGACTCTGACGCCCTGTTCAGACTCGCTTTCGCTGCGGCTGCGTCCTTCCCGGACTTAACCTTGCCACCTACGAGTAACTCGCCGGCTCATTCTTCAAAAGGCACGCCATCAGGCTACCCAGCGGCCGAAGCCCCTGGGCAACACCCTTTGACTGCTTGTAAGCGTGCGGTTTCAGGTACTGTTTCACTCCCCTCCCGGGGTGCTTTTCACCTTTCCCTCACGGTACTTGTTCACTATCGGTCGCCAAGAGTATTTAGCCTTGGACGGTGGTCCGCCCGGTTTCCCACATGAGAGACCTTCCACGTGGTACTCAGGGACACGGTCGAGAGTCGGATCGCTTTCGCGTACGGGGCTGTCACCCGCTCTGGCTGGCCTTTCCATGCCACTTCTGCTAACGAACCGATTTGTAACTCTCTGCGGGAATCGCAGCTCCCGCTGTCCGGCCCTACAACACCGCGACTGCAACGGCTGCGACCTGTCACGCAGCCACGGTTTGGGCTTCTCCGCTTTCGCTCGCCACTACTAACGGAATATTCTCTGCTCCTCGAGGTACTTAGATGTTTCAGTTCCCTCGGTTTCCTCGAACCGACCTATGTATTCAGTCGGCCGTACCCGGGCATTACCCCGGGTGGGTTTCCCCATTCGGACATCTCCGGATCAAAGCTTGCTCGCAGCTCCCCGAAGCATTTCGTCGCCTGCCACGTCCTTCATCGGCTCTTGGCGCCAAGGCATCCACCACACGCTCTTAGTAGCTTGACCTAACGATTCACGCGGCTAGCACGCATGCTGGCCGTCGCGTCGTCGATCTTGTGTCGGAAAATCCTCGACGAAATCGATGCTTCCAGTCTTCGGTTCTTAAGCTCGTTGCGCCATCGAGTCGATGGCGCCCGCCGCGCTGGCTCTCTTGGCCCGCCGGTCGGCTCACACCTTCCGGTCGACGCTTGCGACGACGTCGCGGCGTCAGCGAATGTCCGCTGACCGATGGGCGCGAGCGCGTCGCGCACAGTGGTCAGAAGACGGTCACGTCAGATGGGGCTTGTCACAACGATCGCGGGCCGACCCGAGGCGGGCCTCCCGCGAGAGCGGTCGATACTGTAGCACTCGCGCGCGCCCGTGGTCAAGACGGCACGGCTGGCGCCAGCGAGCGAGAAAGTGGTGGAGATGAGGGGACTCGAACCCCTGACCCCCTCCTTGCAAAGGAGGTGCTCTCCCAGCTGAGCTACATCCCCTCGACGAGCGGGGCCAATCCTACGTTGGCCACGCCGATGCGGTCAAAGGCCCGCGCCATCAGGGAGGCGTGAGCCGCCGCCTGGGCTCCGCGGGCAGCGGCTCGCCGGACGTCCAGGGGACCTCGCGCACCACGCAGATGGGCGTCTGCTCTCGCGCCTGGCCGAGCGGGTTGTCGGCGAAGATGGCCGTCACGAGGCGCCGGTCGACGCCGGGCGAGGCGCCGAGCACGTTGCAGCCGGCATCGTTGGCATCGATGATCGCCACCGGCCCATCGACGGCGGCGGCGATTCGCCGTGCGGCGCCGTTTGGATCGCTCGGACCGAGCGTCGCCGCCTGGTTGTAGGGCGGGATGGTGTAGCTCGTCGGGCCGTCGATCGCGGCAGCCTGGGGACCCGCGATGCGATAGAAGAGGCCGTGCACGCCGAACGGCTTGGTCAGCGCGCTCACCGCCGCGGCAAGCAGGATGCGCGGAGCTCCGACCTCGTCGATGGCGAGCTGCATCGTCTGCGGCGTCCCCAGGCCGATGCCGTACCCCGGGCGCGTCACGTAGCGGACCAGCATGCGGGCCAGGCGGCCGGGGTGCACCTCGTCCATGGGATGCGAGCGGCCCTGCGTGATGGCGACCATGCGCTCGCTGACAGCAACCAATCGCACGTCGCGGCCGACAGCGCCGACGTAACGGGCGACGACCTCCGCGGCGTCGTCGGCGGCGGTGACCAGGTGGGTCCGCACCGGGTGGCGCGCGTACACGATCCCGCTGACCGTGGCGAGCAGCGCGCGACCCTCGTTCGGCTCATGGAGCATGCCCGTCGGGCGGTCTTCGAGCGGCGTGTCGGACATGCTCGATCCTCGAGGGGGCAGGGGGAAGGTGGTGGGCGTTTCTGGACTCGAACCAGAGACCTCTGCCTTATCAGGGCAGTGCTCTAACCAGCTGAGCTAAACGCCCCCTGCAGGGCGGGCATGGTACCCGCCGCGACGGGCCGGCGCAAGGAGACGGGCGCTCCGCGCGAACGAAAGGCCGTCCCCGATGAGGGACGGCCGAGGCGCCTCGACAGCTGAAGAGTGACAGGAATCCGCGTGGCCAGTGAGCAGGTCTGGATCTCTCGAGGCGATAAGCCCTCCTGCTTGCGCAGGCGCCGGCGTCCCTCGCGACGACGGCACTTCGGGGCAGATCGATCGACCTGAGAGCTGCGGCACCGGCGAACCGGCACCGAATACTCCCTAGAAAGGAGGTGATCCAGCCGCACCTTCCGGTACGGCTACCTTGTTACGACTTCGTCCCAATCACCAATCCCACCTTCGACGGCTGCCTCCTTGCGGTTGGCCCACCGGCTTCGGGTGTTATCGGCTTTCATGACGTGACGGGCGGTGTGTACAAGGCCCGGGAACATATTCACCGCGGTGTGCTGACCCACGGTTACTAGCAACTCCGGCTTCATGCAGGCGAGTTGCAGCCTGCAATCCGAACTGAGACCGGCTTTAGGGGATTAGCTCCACCTCGCGGTTTGGCAACCCGTTGTACCGGCCATTGTAGCGTGTGTGTAGCCCAGGACGTAAGGGCCATGCTGACTTGACGTCGTCCCCACCTTCCTCCGAGTTTCTCTCGGCAGTCTGGCATGAGTGATACAACATGCCACGGGGGTTGCGCTCGTTGCGGGACTTAACCCAACATCTCACGACACGAGCTGACGACAGCCATGCAACACCTGCACACCGATCCCTTGCGGGAGGACGACGTTTCCGCCGTTTTCCGGTGCATGTCAAGCCCTGGTAAGGTTCTTCGCGTTGCGACGAATTAAACCACACGCTCCGCTGCTTGTGCGGGCCCCCGTCAATTCCTTTGAGTTTTAGCCTTGCGGCCGTACTCCCCAGGCGGAACACTTAATGCGTTAGCTTCGGCACTGCCGGGGTCGATACCGACAACGCCTAGTGTTCATCGTTTACGGCTAGGACTACCGGGGTATCTAATCCCGTTCGCTCCCCTAGCTTTCGCGCCTCAGCGTCAAGAGTGGGCCAGGTAGTCGCCTTCGCCACTGGTGTTCCTCCCGATATCTACGCATTTCACCACTACACCGGGAATTCCACTACCCTCTCCCACCTTCAAGCCGATCAGTTTCCGATGCAATTTCCCAGTTGAGCCGGGAGCTTTCACATCGGACTTGACCAGCCGCCTGCGCGCTCTTTACGCCCAGTAAATCCGGACAACGCTTGCCACCTACGTATTACCGCGGCTGCTGGCACGTAGTTAGCCGTGGCTTATTCCTCAGGTACCGTCTTGAATCTTCCCTGAGAAAAGAGGTTTACGACCCGAAGGCCTTCGTCCCTCACGCGGAGTTGCTGCCTCAGACTTTCGTCCATTGGGCAAAATTCCCGACTGCTGCCTCCCGTAGGAGTCTGGGCCGTATCTCAGTCCCAGTCTGGCTGATCATCCTCTCAGACCAGCTACCGATCGTCGCCTTGGTGAGCCGTTACCCCACCAACTAGCTAATCGGACGCAGGCCCCTCCGAAAGCGCCTTGCGGCTTTGGACGATGGAGCGAACCATCGACCACATGCGGTATTAGCCACCCTTTCGGGCAGTTATTCCCCACTTTCGGGTAGGTCACCTACGCGTTACTCAGCCGTCCGCCACTAGGTAGCCTTCGAGCAAGCTCGATGGCACCTCGTTCGACTTGCATGTCTCACGCACCCCGCCAGCGTTTGTCCTGAGCCAGGATCAAACTCTCCGAACAAAAACAAACAGTGGTCGTGCCCGAGGGCGCTACCACCGTTCACAGTTCAGACTTGGGTCCCACTGACTCGTGTGGATTCCTATCACTCTTCAGGTGTTAAGGTCGCGTTCGCCGACGAATCGGCAATCGTTCGATTCGAGGCCTCCATCATGGAACCTCGGCGCCAAGCTGCACGGCCGATGGCCGCCGTTCTTGCGTCGCCGCACGGCTAGCTGCCAGTGCGACCACGAATACTAGGCTCGCCGCGGACGAGTGTCAAGCGCCGCGCTCCACCTGCCGCCGTCCCTGGAACGAGCGGATCAGCGTCACGTCGTCGGCGTATTCGAGGTCGCCGCCCACGGGCAGCCCGCGCGCGATGCGCGACACGAGCGCAACCTGGCCGTCGAGCAGGTCGGCCAGGTACATCGCGGTCGCCTCGCCCTCCAGGTTCGGGTTGGTGGCGAGGATGACCTCCTCGATCCCGCCACGCGACGTGCGCGCCAGGAGCTCACGCGTCCTGAGCCGATCCGGGCCGATGCCGTCGATCGGGCTGATGGCGCCGTGAAGGACGTGGTACAGGCCGCGGAATTCGGCGGTCCGCTCGATGGCCAGGACGTCGAGCGGCTCTTCCACGACGCAGATGCGGGTGGTGTCGCGTCGAGCGTCGGAGCAGATCGAGCAGGGGTCGACGCCCGCCTCGGTGATGTTGCAGCAGACCGAGCAGTAGGCGACCTGTTCCTTCACGGCGACCAGCGCCGCGGCGAGGCCGCGTGCCTCGTCCGCGGGCGCGCGAAGCATGTGGTACGTCAG
Organism: uncultured Chloroflexia bacterium; assembly: GCA_963783725.1. Lineage (GTDB taxonomy): Bacteria > Chloroflexota > Limnocylindria > QHBO01 > QHBO01 > CAWAOJ01. Next base: position 1,110,639 of record CAWAOJ010000002.1, read on the forward strand.
CCGCTGCGCGGTCTTCTGACCCACGCCCGGCAGCTTGCTGAACTCCTCGATGAGCCGCGCGACCGGCGCGATGAGCCCTGCCACCGACTAACGCATCGGCGGCGGGATCATCGGTCCGCCGAGCCCGGGCAGGCCCGGCAGCCCCATCCCGCCGGCGATCGTCGCCATGCGCTCCTCGGCCATGGCCTTGCTCCGGGCGATCGCCTCGTTCACGGCGGTAAGGACGAGATCCTCGAGCATCTCGACCTCCTCCGGGTCGACGGCGCCGGGCTCGATGGTGACCGAGCGCAGCTCCTGGGCTCCGGTGATCACCACCCGCACCGCGCCGCCTCCGGCCGTGCTCTCGAGGGTGGTCTCCTTCAGCTCCTGCTGGACCTGCGCCATCTGCGCCTGCATCTGCTGCGCCATCTTGGCGATCTGGCCGATGTTCACGTTGCTCTCCGTTGGACGTTCTTGGGTCGGGTCATGATGGGCCCTCAACGGACCTCGGGCGCGTCGACGAGCTCGCCGCCCGTGATCTTCAGCACGTTCTCCAGCAGGCCGCGCGCCTCGGCATCGTCGGCGGCGCCGGTGCCGACGACCTGCTCGACGGTGAGCGGCTCCAGCTCGACGTTCGACGCGACGCATTCGATCGCCCATGCGCCGCCGAAGAGGGAGCCCAGCAGCTGCTCGATCGCATCGGCACGCTGCTCGATGCGCGAGCGCATGAACTCGCGCCCCTCCGGGAAGGCGAGGGTGAGCCGAGCGCCGTCGAGCGTGACCGGCCGGCATTCGGCGAGGAGCGGCTTGATGACCGGCTTGGCCTGCGCCACGACCTCGGACCAGCGGGCACGGACGCTGGCAAGCGCGGGGCGCTCGCCGGCGGACGCAGCAGCGGCGGGATGGCTGTCCGGTGGCGGGTTTGACGGAGCGGGACGCGGGGCGCGCGAGACCGCGACGCGCGCGGGAGTCGGCGCGGCGGGTTCGCGAGGCGCGTCGGACTCCACTGGTGCGCTCGCGGGCGCCGCTTCAGGACTGACCGATGCGGTGGGGGCGCCGGCCGAGGGCAGCCCTTCGACGGCGAGCAGCTCGAGTCCCAGTCGCGCTCGTCCCTCCCGGGCTCCGACGCCCGCGGTGTCGGCCAGCCCGCGAAGGATCACGGCCAGCCTGCGCGCGAGGGACGGATCGGCGGCCGAACGAAGGAGGCGACGGCGCGCCACCGACTCGGCCTGGGTCGCCACCTGCGCCATGTCGCGGCCCAGATCGGCGAGCTGCGCGATGGCCTCGAGCGCCACGACCGCGTCGCCTGCCACCAGGGCGTCGACGAGCGCTTCGATGCTGGCCTCGTCCGCGAGGCCGACCGCCTCGCGCACGTCGTCGGCCGTCACCGCGTCGCCGGCGAACGCCAGCACCTGGTCGAGCAGTGACTCGGCGTCGCGCATCCCGCCTTCCGCCAGGGTCGCGATCAGTGCGAGCGCGTCGGCGTCCGCGGTGACTCCCTCCGCCGCGGCGATGCGCTCCAGCTTGCCGACGATGGTGTCCGCGGCGAGGCGCCGGAAGTCGAACCGCTGCGTGCGGCTGCGGATGGTCGCCGGCACCTTGTGCGTATCGGTCGTGGCCAGGATGAAGACGACGTGATCCGGCGGCTCCTCGATGAGCTTCAGCAGCGCGTTGAACGCGTGCGTGCTCAGCATGTGGACCTCGTCGATGATGTAGACCCGGCGTCGCAGCTCCGAGGGGGCGGTGAGCGCCCGCATGACGAGGTCTCGGGCGTCCTCGACCAGCCCGTGCGACGCGGCATCGATCTCGATGACGTCCATCGCCCGCCCCTCGCGGATCGAGACGCAGGCGGCGCACTGGTCGCACGGCTCGCCATCATCGCCGCGATTGGTGCAGTTGATCGCCTTGGCCAGGATGCGCGCCGTGGACGTCTTGCCGGTGCCGCGCGGACCCACGAACAGGTAGGCGTGCGCGACCCGGTCGGTGGCCACCGCGCGACGCAGGGTGCGCATGATCGGATCCTGACCCAGCAGCTCGGCGAAGCGCTGTGAGCGCCAGCGGCGATAGAGGGTTCGGTGGGCCTGCACCGGAATATCGGCGTGGTCCACGGCTGGAATGGGGTCGGGCATCGCCCTCTAACCGTACCACCGGGCCGCCGGTGAGGGCGCCGGCCAGAGTGTGTGATTAACCGTGCACCCGGCGTCGATCGACGGCGCCCGCGCGTGCGAACCATCGTCCGGCTCCAGCCAGGTCGCCCCACGGCACCCGCAGGAAATCGCTTACCGCTGCTTCCTTCCGGACCTGACGGGGTTCACGGACCTGCGCTGCGTGGGACCCGACTCTCAACGTCGAACGATGTCACTCGGAGGCGGAGGTCGGCGACCTCGGCCGGGAATTCAGCCTCGCTGTAGCGGATTGCGAGTACAGGGCACCGCTGGTTCCCCGCCTAGCACGGCCCGGGGATGGTAGACGTGGCGTCCGGATCGGTCAATCGAGATGGCGGAGAGGGGGGGATTCGAACCCCCGACGGGTTGCCCCGAACCGCATTTCCAATGCGGCGCCATAGGCCACTAGGCGACCTCTCCGCGGCTGCTCACGGCGCGACGCTCAGGGGGCGGGAGTGGCGGAGAGGGAGGGATTCGAACCCTCGGTGCTCATCGCACACCGCTTTTCGAGAGCGGCACCTTAAACCACTCGGACACCTCTCCGCCGGGGAGTCTAGCAGACGAGAAGTGCCGGCTCGACGCGCGGGTCAGACCGCCGCGGCCGTGTCACCCAGGCGCCGTGCCTCGGTCTCTCGCACGCCCGAGACGACGGACAGCTGGTGCGGCAGGCTCGGGTCGCGGGCCAGCTGGCAGGCGCCGCCGGCGGCGCCGCGGCGCTCGTCGGGCACCGCGAACACGAGCGCGCGAACCTGGGATTCGAGCAGAGCGCCGACGCACATGGCGCAGGGCTCGAGGGTGGTGAAGATGGTCACGTCCGACAGGCGGTGCGCGCCGAGCTTTCTGGCGGCGGCGCGGACGGTCAGCAGCACCGCGTGGGCGGTGGGATCTTCCTCGAGCGCCATGCGGTCGTGGTCGCGCGCGATCATGGCGTCGTCGAGAACCGCCACGGCCCCGACCGGCTGCTCGCCCTCCTCGGCGCCACGTCGCGCCTCGGCGATCGCCTCCGCCATGTAGAGCTCGTAATTCATCGGTCCTCCCACCACTGCGACCGGTGATCGCAGCCTAGGGCCGAGTCTAGCAGAGCATCGGTACGCATCCTGCTCTATCGTGGGTACGAAACCCGATCGATAGCAGACCCAAGGGGGCTCACTTCGTCACGATGAGACTGCGACCGTTCATGCGCCGCGGCCTGTTCCTGCTGCCCGGCATCGCCCTCCTGCTGGGGCTCTGGATGCCCGTGCCGAGCACCGGCAACGCCGGCCTCGACAGCGTGGTGAGCGAGGTCCGGATGCGGCTGCCCGGCTGGCGCGTCGTGCATGCCAACGCCGCGTGGGAGGGCGGCTACACGGTCGTCGCGTCGTGCGGCGGTCGGGACCTCGGCTTCCAGCTCGTCCCCGAGCACGGCCTGGCCGTCGGGGACATGTGGCTGCAGCCGGACGACGCCTACACCCAGAGCCGCCTGGCCAGCGTGTCGGACCACGCCACCTACCTGGTCTGGTACCGCAACCCGACCGCGCAGCGTTCGCTGAGCTGCAACACCGAGCTCGCTCGCAGCACGCGCGCCGAAGGACCGATCCGGCCGCGCGACTGACCGTCCGCGCCCTCTGGCGCGGGAGAACCGGCGGACGGATAGCATGTCCGCCACATGCGCGTGACAGGGGTGGACCACCCGAGCGCCCCGTCGCCGGGTCCGGCATGGACCCGCGCTGATTGGCTCGCGCTCGTCGGCATCACCATCGGTGCGCTGGGCCTGCGCCTGGCCGGGCTGAACCGCCCGATCAACCTCGTGTTCGACGAGATCTTCTACGCCAACAACGGCTGCCAGTACGTCCTCGGCTCGAGCGCCTGCGGTGCGGAGGGCCTCGCCAGCCGCGCCCATCCGCCGCTCGGCAACTGGCTGGTCGGTGCCGGCATCAAGCTCTTCGGCTTCACTCCGTTCGGCTGGCGCATCACCGCTGCGCTGGCCGGGACGCTCAGCGTGCTGCTCGTCTACCTGCTGGCGCGCCGGCTCCTGTCTCACTGGAACGGCTCGACGTCGGCGGGTGCGGCGATCGGCGCGGCGGCCGCAGCCGGCCTGCTGGCCACCGACTTCCTGCACCTGGTCCAGTCGCGGATCGCCATGCTCGACGTGTTCCTCACCGTGTTCGTCGTCGCCGCGGTGCTCTTCATCGTCCTCGACGCCGAGCGCGACCGCGGGCGGCCGGCCGCGGGCTGGTCGCGCCTCGCGCTGGGGCGACCGTGGCGGCTCGCTGCCGGCGCCTCGCTGGGCGCCGCCGCCGCGGTCAAGTGGTCGGGCGGCTACGTCGCGCTCGCCGTGATCGGGCTCACGATCGCCTGGGAGATCGCCGCGCGACGCCGTGACCGGGACGCGCGCTGGCCCGCATCGGTCCTGGGCGCCCTCCGGGAGGAGGCGCTTCCGACGCTGATGCTGCTGGTGGTCGTGCCGGTGCTGATCTATCTCGCCAGCTACACCGGTCGCATGCCCGGCGAGCTGTTCGGCCTGCCGTGGCGTGCGGGTACGGTGTGGCGCGGGATCTGGGACCACCAGGCAGCGATGCTCGACTTTCACACCACGCTGGCCGGGAACCATCCGTACGAGTCAGCGCCCTGGGCGTGGCTGCTCGACCGGCGGCCGGTGGCGTTCTACTTCTCGCAGGACGGGGGACGCTACCGCGAGATCCTGGCCGTCGGCAACCCGCTGACGTGGTGGCCCGGCCTGCTGGCGCTGGTGGCCATGGCGATCAGCTGGGCACGCTCCGGCTTCGGGCTGTGGCGGGCGGAGCCGGTCGTCCTGGGCGCCGCGATCACGACCTATCTCCCGTGGCTGGTGCTCTCCGGCTCGCGCAGCGAGACGTTCATCTGGTACATCCTGCCGACGGTCCCGTTCCTCTGCATCGCGCTCGGCTGGGTCGTCGCGTGGGCGTGGCAGCGGGTCGCCGGACGCGTGCTCGTCGCTGCCTGGGGCGCACTGCTGGTGTTCAGCTTCGCGTTCTACTTCCCGCTGCTGACCGGCCTGCCGGTGACGCCGGACGGGTGGCGGGCGCACATGCTGTTCACCGACTGCCGGCGGCCCGGGGCCCCGACCCTCGACCTCCCCGATTCGCAGGTCACCAGCGGCCCGCCCCCCGAGGGCTGGTGCTGGATCTGACCCGGCGGCCCGATTCCTGCGACATGGGCCGGCAACGCACGCGAGGAGGTACGACCGATGTTTCAGCCGGAGAATGAGCGTCGGCAGCCGTTGCCGTCGGAGGACACCGGCGACCTGAACGAGACTCCGCCATCGGGCGAGACCGACGACCCGCTCGTCGCCAGCGAGGAGGGCGTCCCGTACGTGCCGCCGTCCGACCGAGTGATGAGCGAGGCGCGATACGGGGAGGGCGGGCCCGATGTCGCCGGGACCGCGCCCACCGACGCCGGTGAGCTGGAGCGCGAGGACGACATCCAGGTCGGCACCGACTCGGCAGGGCCGACGGATGACGCGCTGCGGGGCGACGTCGTGGAGCGGCTGCGCGACTCGAACGTGACCGCCGGCGACCGACTCGGCGTATCGGTCATCGGTCGGACCGTCACCCTGACCGGCACCGTCGAGTCGATCGACGTGCTGGAGGAGATTCTGGGCATCGTCGGCGAGGTGCCCGGGGTGCAGCAGGTGACCGACGAGGTGGAGGTCGAGGGGATCTGAGAAACGAGTGGCGTGCCCGAGAGGACTCGAACCTCCGACCTTCAGGTCCGCAACCTGACGCTCTATCCGCTGAGCTACGGGCACATTGAGCATTGAGCACGAAACGGTACTGATTACCGCTTCGTGATACCCCCGAAACATGCCAAAGCCATGCCAAGCGTCGGGGAACCGAAGGATATCACGCTCTCTCTCAACGGCCAGCACAGGCCATCGCATCGTTCAGGCCGTCGGTGATGATCTGATCGGTCGCATCGACACCCCAATCCGAGTAGCGCTTGGCAGCGGCGGCGGTAAATGACGCAGCTGCTAGCTGTGCAGGGGCACGCCATGGTCAAAGGTAATCGTTTGGATGTTGAGGCTGGATATATAGGCAAGCAGCAGGGCGAAGATCACGAGCGCTGCGATTGCCAGTAGTGCAGCCTTGACGTTAGCCGTCAGCATCTTTGTCGCTCCCTCCTTATACGGTGGACTGGACCACGGTGTAGCCAGTAGTGCCAGGTTCTGCTCAGAACATGCGTCTGGCTGCCACTGCCGACTTGGCCGTGTGGGACAGGACCCTCCTCGCTTGGCGAGGAACCCGGGCCTGCCCAGATGCCGGCCCAAGGGTGGCGCGCCCACCTCGGGTAGTTCGTCAGTTCGGCTGATGCACTACCCGACCTAGCCCGGCTGAGGTCGCGCGGGTTGCGTAGTACGCCTGCAACAACTCCGGTGCCACAGAGGCATTGGTCATCCAGGAACTCGGGTTCGGGCTCGACGGGGTCGCGTCGACCCCGCTGGTCGTGGTGGCCTTCGGAGTAGCGGGAGTCACCTGCGCGACCCCCAGGCCAATCAGGACCCCAACCAGGACACCGACGAGGAAGACCGGCACCACCGGCGAACGCGGGTCGACCGAGTGCAGGGGTACCGACGATCCGTTGCTCACCCGCTCATGATGCGCCCTGGCCCGCTTGGTCAGACGGAGGCGCGCCAGGCGAGGTTGCCGACCGACCGCAACCTGACGCTCTATCCGCTGAGCTACGGGCACCCGGGGTGGCGGAGAGGGAGGGATTCGAACCCTCGGAAGAGGAAATCCCCTTCAACGGTTTAGCAAACCGCCGCACTAGGCCACTATGCGACCTCTCCCCGATCGCGGCCGATGATAGCATGGGGTCGCCGAGCCGACGAACGCCGCGGATGACCGCGCAACCCTCTCATCGCAGCACCGACACCCCGGAAACAGCATGCCCCAACAGCGCCTACCCCTCATCGGTCAGAACATCGAGGCACCGCCTCTCGAGGCCGTGATGCGGGCCGCCCTGCAGCAGGCGCAGCTCGACGTCGCGATCGAGCACTGGGACCGCAAGCCGCATCAGCTGGCCGATGCGGTGAGCGCGCTGAAGGGGCGCGACTACATGGGCGCGCTCGTCCTCGCCCCGCACAAGGAGAAGGTCGCGACGCTCGTCACGACACTCTCCGAGGATGCGCGGATCACCGGTGCGGTGAGCCTCCTCGTCAGGGACGGGCAGCGCCTGCGCGGGCACAACACCGACGTCGACGGGGCGCGCCACGCGCTCGCCGGCCTGCTGCCGAAGGTCCAGGGCAAGTGGCCACGCCACGCGGTGGTGCTCGGTGGTGGCGCAGCAGCCCGCGCCGTCGTCTCGGTGCTCGTCACCTCGGGCTTCCAGCGGGTCGCCGTCTTCAACCGGCATCTCCACCGCGCCGAGTCGCTGGTGGCGCATTTCGCGCGCACCGCCAGGCACATGGACCTGCGGGCGATGCCGTGGCACGACACGATCATCGAGGCCGAGCTCTCACGCGCAGGGCTGCTCGTCAACGCGACCGCGATCAGCACCCTCGACGGGGAGACGATCGTGCCGCCCGACGTGCTGCCGCCGAGCCTCTTCCTGCTCGACCTGGTGCTGGGCCAGAAGGTCACGCCGCTGATGCGCGAGGTGCAGGAGCGTGGCGGCAGCGCGAGCAACGGACAGGCGAGCTTCCTGCGGTCGAGCGCAGTGGCCTTCCAGCTGCTCACGGGAGGGGAGGCGTCGGCGGACACCATGCGCGATGCGCTCGCCGCTGCCGTCGACGCGCCGGCGGACGGCATCGCCCCGGTCGCGGGCGACTGACACAGCGCGGGCGGTGATGTTCTACACGTCGGGCTGGGTCCACGTCATCTGCGGCTGCATGTTCTGCGGCAAGACCGACGAGATGCTGCGCCTGCTGCGCCGCTTCTCCATCGCGGGGCGCCGCGTGCTGCTGGTCAAGCCGCGCCTCGACACGCGGACCGAGGAGGTGCGCGTCGTGTCGCGCTCCGGGCGCCGCGCACCACGCCGTCACCGTGGACGACGCATCGCAGATCGAGGCGCTGGCGCACGACGCGGACATCGTGGCCATCGAGGAGGGACAGTTCTTCGATGCAGGGCTGCCCGACGTCGCCGAGCGCCTGGCGGAGAGCGGCAAGCAGGTGCTGATCACCGGCCTGGACCGCGACTTCCGCGGCATTCCCTTCGGCTCCATGCCGCGGCTCATGGCGCTGGCGGACCAGGTCACCAAGCTGACGGCCATCTGCGTGGTGTGCGGTGAACCGGCCACGCGAACCCAGCGGCTCATCGACGGCGAGCCGGCGCCTGCCGACTCGCCGCTCATCGTCATCGGCGGCATGGGCGACGAGACGTACGAGGCCCGCTGCCGGCTGCACCACGAGGTTCCCGCCGCGGAGTAGAGCCGCGTCCGTTGGTGCTGGCGGAGGGGGTGGGATTCGAACCCACGGAGGCTCGCGCCTCAACGGTTTTCAAGACCGCCGCACTAGGCCACTATGCGACCCCTCCGGAGCGCGATTCTAGCGTGGGACCGTCGTCTACCGCCGTCCGACGACGTTGGCTTGCCTGGGCATCGTCAGGCGCTGCTCGACGGGTCACTCCCGATCCTGATCCTCGTCGTCTCGACCCAGGTTCGCGTTGTGTCCATCGGTAATTGGACATTCGCGCACTGCATCGGATGACGCTTTACATTCAGGCCTCCGGATTGGTCACACTCCCCGCTCTTGATCCGAGCAGTGCGAGCCGGGGGGCCTGGTCATGAACCGTCGAGGAAGTTGGATGAGGAGGACATCTGGTGGACGAGGGCCCGTTCTTCCACGGCACCAAGGCCGACCTGCGGATTGGCGATCTCCTTACAGCCGGATACCCGTCCAATTACCGGCGCGAGATCACGATGAATCACATCTACTTCACCGCCCTGCCTGACGGCGCCGGGCTCGCCGCCGAGCTTGCGCCAGGTGACGGCCCTCCGCGGGTGTACATCGTCGAGCCGACGGGGCCATTCGAGGATGACCCCAACGTGACCGACAAGAAGTTCCCGGGTAACCCGACCCGGTCCTACCGCAGTCGAGACCCGCTGAGGATCATCGGCGAGGTGACGGACTGGACCCGCTTGACGCCCGAGGCGCTGCAAGCCTGGCGCGACCGGTTGGCAGCCATCCGCGAGGAGCGAGGCGAGATCATCAACTGACTGCACCCTTCGCGGCCATCAGGGGCGGGAAACCGTGATTGCGTCCCCCTTCCCCAAGAAGCCGCCGCAGGTGATTACGGACTCACATGCACGAAGAAACGCCGGCCCTATCGTGGCGGGACGAATGAGTGCTCAGCGAGTTTCGAGCTGGGAGAGACCGCCTGACTCGTGGGGTTGCGCCGACGCTTCACGTCCTTGCCTGAGTTCATGGCCTACGGCGGCGAACCCAACGCCGATGAGGGCCGCGAATGCCGCTGTCCCGAGAAACATGGTTGGACCGGGCAGCAATCCTTGGTTCTGCATCACGACCACGAGACCCCAAAACACGAGCGGAACGCCGATGACGAGAGGACTACGAACGAGTGCCGCGAAGCCGACGAAGGGCAACGACACGAGCATCAGCAGCGCGAGGTAGAGCAGCACATCCATCTTTCACTCCTTCGCCCTACGCAGGGGCGTGCTGACGGTCGCGGCGACAAGCTGAGGCGGGAAGAGCCATCTGGCCCCCGCGCACACGCCGACGACGCTTCCATCATGCGCCCAGCGTGGGTGAGTAGGCGAGACCAGAACGCGCACTGGAGCGAAGGAGACAAGTATCTTCGGCATTGGTCCGATTGCGTTCGGCAGATGCCGCGCCAAGCTGGTGAGCACGGGCCCGCCGCTGAACCCAATTGGCTTCGACGCTCGACCTTCAGTGGTGTCACCATGCGTCGCTTGCTCTCCCTCGTCCCCACCGGACTGTTCGCCGTCGCGCTCCTGATGGGCGTGACCTTCACCAACGCGCCCCGTGCATCGGCCGCAACCATCGCCGCCACTACGGCCTGCAGCAACGGGGTCGACAACACCGGGGGTCTCGGCCTGATCTGCGAGGTTACGGTGAATAACACGATCACCACCACCGGCGGCTCGGCCGAGGTGACGGTGCGCGAGTGTCATGGCGCCGCTGGCGATCCCGAGGCGGCGTGCACCGTGCAGACGAACGTGCTGGCTGAGCCACTCACCGCCGTCACGCAGTGCAACGGTGCGACCAACGGCGGAGGCGGCACCCTCCGCTGCAGCGTCCAGGTCACCAACACCTTCGTCGGCGTGAGCGCCACGTCAACGCCGGTCACCATCAACCAGTGCGTCGGGTCCGGCGATGGGATGACCAGCGGCTGCGATCCCTTCCCCGCGACCACGACCGGCGCCACGATCACGCAGTGCAACGGATCGGCCAACGGCGGCACACTGGTGGGCCTGACGTGCACCGCCAGCGGGACGCAGACGCCCGCCCACGCGGTCACCATCAACCAGTGCAACGACTCGACGAACGGCGGCGGAGGGCTAGTCATCTGCTCGTCGAGCATCACCAACCTCGCGGCAGCTGGCTCACAACCCCAACCCCAACCCCAACCCCATCCCCCACCGCCTCGCCGGCTTCCACCCACGCGCCGACGTCCTCGCTGGTGCCGTCCGCGGCCGCCGCGTCCGGGACTCCGGGTGTGCCCGCCTCCTCGCCCGGCCTGCCGGACACGAGTACGATCGGCGTCGGGCCTGCCGCCGATGCGACTGGCGTCACGCTGCTCTGTGGGCTGTTGCTGGCGGTGATGCTGCTGCTTGGCACGCGCTCGCGACGGAACGCCTGATCCAGAGGGCGATTCAGGGTCGCGGAGTTCCGTTGCCGCCCCCGGCCGGCGCGCCGACGCTGCTGCGGCGTCACCTCGGCGTCGGTCAGTGGCTCCATCACCCAATGATTGCCACATCTCCCCTGAGGAGTTCCCCGCCGCTGACAGCGGTCACCGAAGAGTCGGCCATAGGCTGAATCGACTGTCGTAGCGCGGCTCGGTTGCCAAATGCGGTACAATGCGTCGCATGGTACGGGGCGAGACACGCAACCCGCTGACGGAGCTCCGCCGCGGCGTTCTGGAGCACTGCGTCCTGGCCGTGGTCCGCGACGAGGAGTCCTACGGTTTCGACATCGTTCGGGCGTTGGCCTCCACCGGCGAGCTAATGACCAGCGAGGGAACGATCTACCCGCTCCTCTCACGACTGCGCCGTGACCATCTGGTGACCACCACGTGGCGCGAGTCCGACGCCGGACCGCCGCGCCGCTACTACCGGATCACCGACGACGGCCAGCGGGTGCTTGACGTGTTCGCCGGCGACTGGGCCCGCTTCCGCGACGCCGTCGACGGCGTGCTTGGGCGTGGAGCTCGAGGAGAAGACTGATGGACGGTGAGGTTCTGGTACGCGACTACCTCGGCCGGCTGGAAGCCGCAGCCTGGCCCCTGGCGGTCGACCGGCGGGCGGAGCTCATCGGCGAGGTGCGCGAGCACATCGATGCCGCCTTGCGTGAGGCCGGCCGCCGCGACGAGGTCACGGTTCGCAACGTCCTCGAGCGGCTGGGACGGCCGGAGGAGATCGTGGCCGCCGAGGCAGAGCCGGGCGAGGCCCCATCCACATGGGTCGCGCCCCAGCGGGGAGGCACCGTCATGGCTTCCTCCGCGTGGGGCGCGACCGAGATCATCGCGCTGGTGCTGTTAACGGTCGGGGCCCTATTCCTGCCGTTCGTAGGCCCGATCCTCGGCCTCGTGTTCGTATGGGCATCCACGCGCTGGACCACGCGAGAGAAGCTGATCGGGACCATCATCGTGGCCGTGCTGTTGCTGCTCCCCATCGTGTTTCTGGTGGGAGTGGGCACTCACGGCTCGAGCCAGTGAAGGGAGACTGTTGTGACGCTCATCTCGTGGTATCTGCTGGTTCCCCTCGCGGGGATCGCGGCTGCGATCTTTCTGGTCATCGTGCTTGTTCGTCGGCGTCGCTAGTCGTCGCACCATGGCGGGCGAAGGAGGCATGGGAATGATCGGCAAGACGACGGGGGCGGCGATCCAGCCAATCTCGCATCGCTCGGCGAGCGCATCGTCCTCGAGGTGACGCAGGGGCTCCCGGTCGCCGTGCTGTTACCCCCTGACTGGGGGCGCCCCAGACGCCACCAACCAGCACGCCTTCTCGCATTGCGAGTCCGGACCAATATGCTGGCGCTGTGGCAGACCTGTGGCTTACGCCGTGGCTTACACCGGCCCCCAGCGTGACAGTGCAGCAGTCTGCAGCGTGGCGAAGGTGCGGTCTGAGGCGGAAACGTCAAAAGCGGCCAGTTTCAAGGCCGCCGCACTAGGCCACTATGCGACCCCTCCGAAGCGCGATCATATCGAAATGCAGCAGCGGCCGATCCGACGACCTCCCGGCTTCGCGGGTCAGAGCCACACCGCGATTCGCTCGTCCCTGACCCTTGGCGAGGGGGCCGAGCTCGTCTCCCGCCTCGGCTTCGTGGTCGTGGATGGCGGCGTGCCGGGCCCCGCCGGCGAGGCGTGGCTGGTGGTCGCGCTGCGGGACCGGCCGACGCTGCGCCACTTCGACCCGGAGCTGGTGACCTACTGGCAGACGGGAAGCGACGGGCGTGGGCACCGGGCGGAGCTCGCGCGGGGAGCCTCGCCCCGCAGCGAGAGCTTCAGCTGGGGCAAGATCGAGGTGATCGACCGCCTGGCCGTGAAGAATCGCTTCATCTCGCTCGGCGGAGAGCTGACCGTCAACGAGGTCGCTGCGGACACGACGCTCGCGGTGTTCCATTCGCCGGGGCCGATCCTGCGCCTGGGCGGGCACAGCCAGGACTACGACGCGGTCAGCGTGGAGCTCGGCGCGTTCTTCGGTCGCATGCTGGTGCCGATCGACTTCGCGCCAGGCGTCGAAGGTGCGGTCTCCGCCGCCACGCCGCTCGAACGCTACTGCGCCTTCGTCGAGTACCAGGTCGGGCGGCTCGAGCGAGCGGCTCGCCTCAGCTCCGAGCCCGACCCGGACGCGCGGGTGCTGCGCGCCGAGGCGACCCGGCTGCACACGGAGAATCCCGATGCGTGGGAGGCCGGACGCCGGCTGCTGGCGAGCCTCGCGCTCCCCGGCTGAGACACCATCAGTGCCCTGACGGGCTCGTCTGGCCGTGCACCCCCACGATCAGCACCGCCGCGGCAAGTCCCTCCGGCGTGGCGCACCATCGATCCTCGAGGTCGTTCACCGCGTCGTAGCCGGCCCCGGCGTGCAGGTAGGCGACGGGTCGAAGCACCAGCGGATCGAACCTGGACTCCGCGTGCAGCAGGCCGGCCTCCAGGCGGATCACGCTCTGGTTGGCCAGGATCGGCTGTCCGCAGCCGGCGCACCACGAGCCGCTCTCGGCGGCGCTCACCGGATCGCGTCGGCGCCGAAATGGCCGCGCAACGCCTCGGGGATGCGCACCGAGCCGTCGGGCTGAAGGTGCGTCTCGAGCAGCGCGGCGTAGGTGCGCGACATCCCGAGCCCCGAGCCGTTGAGGGTGTGAAGCAGCTGCGGTCGCGCATCGGCCGTGCGTCGGAAGCGCAGGTTCATGCGGCGCGCCTGGAAATCGGTGAAGTTGGAGCACGAGCTGACCTCCAGCCAGCGCCCCACCCCGGGCGACCACGCCTCGAGGTCGTAGCCCTTGGCCGCCGCGAACCCGACGTCCCCGGTGCAGCGCTCGACCGTGCGGTACGGCAGCTCGAGCGCCTCGAGAACCTGCTCCGCCGCCCGGGTCAGCGTCTCGAGCTCCGCGTCGCTCGTCTCCGGATCGACGAACTTGACCATCTCGACCTTGTCGAACTGGTGCACGCGCAGCAGGCCGCGCGTGTCCTTGCCGGCGGCGCCCGCCTCGCGGCGGAAGCACGGGGTGTAGGCGGCGTGGTAGATCGGCAGCGCCGACAGCGGCAGGATCTCGTCGCGATAGATGTTGGTGACCGGCACCTCCGCGGTCGGGATCAGGTACAGGTCGTCGCGCTCGACCACGTACATCTGCCCTTCCTTGTCCGGCAGCTGCCCGGTCCCGCGCGCCGATGCCGCGTTCACCAGCAGCGGCGGCGACACCTCGCCGAAGCCCGCCCGGTCGGCCAGCTCGAGCATGAGGCCGATGAGCGCGCGCTCCAGGCGCGCGCCGGCGCCGGTGTAGAGGATGAAGCCCGAGCCCGCGATCTTGGCGCCGCGCTCCAGGTCGAACAGCCCCAGCCGAGAGCCGATCTCCCAGTGCGGCGGCACCTCGCCCTCCGGACGCGGCGCGCCCCAGCGGCGCAGCTCCGGGTTGTCCCGGTCGCTTCGGCCGTCGGGGACGCTCTCTCGCGGCAGGTTGGGGATCAGCAGCAGATCTGCGCGGATCTGCTCCTCGACCGTGACCAGCTCGGCGTCGAGCGCCTTGATGCGTGCCGACAGCTCGGCGAGCTCGGCCTTCAGCGCATCGGCGGCCGCTCCGTCGCCGGCGCGCATCAGCTCGCCGACCCGCTTGCTGCCCGCGTTGCGCGCCTGCTTGGCGCCATCGGCCTCGCGCAGCAGGCTGCGGCGTCGAGCGTCCGCGTCCAGGATCCGATCCACCGCGTCCGGCGGCTCGCCCTTGCGCGCGATCGCCGACTTCACGGCATCGGGATCGTCCCGGATCGCCTGCAGGGAGATCATTCGCGGCTCCCCTCGCCCGCCGCCGGCGCGCCGTATTCGGCGGCCATGGCGAGCCGCTCGGCCACGAACTGCCGATCCAGCGACGCCAGCAGCGCACCGGCGCGCGGCCCGTTGGAGCGACCCAGCAACGAGAGGTAGATGGCGCCGAACGCCTTGCCGGTGGGAAGCGCAGGCTCCCGCGCGACGTCGAAGATCAGCGCCTGCAGCGCGTCGCCGTCCCACTCGTCGGCGACCTCGAGGCGGCGCGCCAGCGCGACCAGGAACTCCCGCTGGACCTGGCTGAGCGCCGCGGCGGCGGCCGGCACGTCGTCCAGCGCGACGCTGAAGCGGATGCGGTCCGGGGCCCAGCGCGCGAGCCAGCGGCGCGCGGTCTCGAGCCGCTCGTCGAGCGCCTGCCGCGCATCGTCGTCGAGCGGCGCGCCGCGATGGCGGCCGATCGCGTCGGCAACCGTTGCCGCCGTCGCGCCGGGCATCTGGACGTAGGTGGCGACCTGGACGAACGGCGGCAGGAACGCCGCTGGCACGTCGTTGCCGGGAAGCTGCGCCAGCTCGACGACCCGTCGGTGCTCGGCGCGGCCCGCATCGGTCACGTCAGGCTCGCCGGCAGCGTCGCTGCCGACCGACTCGGACGGGGCGAGCGCCTCCGCCACGTACGCGTCGTACTCGTCGAACAGGCGAGGGATCGTCTCCCCGGAGGGATCGAACTCGATCGCGGCCTGCGGGCGGTAGCGCAGCATCAGGAAGCGCACGATCTCCGGGGGCAGCAGGTCCACCATGGCGTCGGCGGACGCGCCGCTTCCCGCGGACGACTTCATCTTTCGACCGCCGATGGTGAGGAACTCGTACGGCACGTTGCGCGGCGGCGTCACGTCGAAGACCTCGCGCGCGAGCGCGTCGGAGCGGTCGCGCGAACCGCCGCGCGTGGAGAGGTCCTTGCCGGCCGCCTCGACCGTCACGCCGAAGAGGCGCCACTTCGCCACCCAGTGCAGGTTCCAGGGC
The DNA here is from genome assembly GCA_963783725.1 of uncultured Chloroflexia bacterium. GTDB lineage: Bacteria > Chloroflexota > Limnocylindria > QHBO01 > QHBO01 > CAWAOJ01. The sequence goes on from CAWAOJ010000002.1 coordinate 1,126,434, forward strand.
AGCTTGGCGCGGCCACCGAAGGGCGACACGCGGCCGGAGTGCCCGCAGCCGCTCGCCCACTCCACCAGGTCGGCACGGCAGCGATAGTGGACGGTCTCGCCGTCCCAGCCGTCCACGAAGGTCGTGCCGATCCTGCCGCACTGCTCGCAGATCACCTGCACCGGGTACCAGTCGTCGCCGTGACGGACGTGCGACACGTCGCGATAGACGCGGCGAACGTCGGCCGCGCGGTCGAGCGCCTCGCGCATGAAGTCGTCGTACAGCCCTGCGGCGTACTGCTCGCTGGCCCAGTACAGCTCCGGACGAACGCCGAGTCGCTCGAACGTGTCGAGGAAGGTGCCGGCGAAGTGCCGCGCCCAGCTCGCTTCCGCGGAGCCGCGCGGGGCCGGGACGTGGGCCAGCGGGATGCCCATGTAGGCGCTCACTCCCTCGCGCCCGGCCAGGGTCGCGGAGTCCATGGGGTCCAGGTCGTCGATGCCGTACAGAAAGCGCGTCTCGAGGCCCCGGTCGCGCAGCGCGCGCGCCAGCACGTCGTGGATGATCACGCCGCGCAGCGCGCCGACGTGAATGGTGCCCGACGGCGTCTTCGAATCGTTGACGACCTGCGGGCCGGATGCCTGCGCAGCGATCTCATCGGCCCAGAACACGGGGTGGCCGATCAGTGGATCGAGATGACCGTGAAGATGATCGGTCCGGCGGGCGCGTCGACCGTCACCTTGTCGCCCTTCTTGCGTCCCATCAGCGCGACGCCGACCGGCGACTCGTTGCTGATGCGTCCCTCGCGCGGCGACGCCTCGGCGGAGCCGACGATGGTGAACGTCTCCTCGCCGTCGGCACCCTTGATGACGACCTTCGAGCCGATGCCCACCTTGTCTCCGCCGTTCTCGTGCTGGATGACCTCGGCGTTCTTGAGCTGCGCCTCGAGCGTGGCGATGCGGCCCTCGAGGAACGACTGCTCCTGCTTGGCATCCTCGTACTCCGCGTTCTCGCTGATGTCGCCGTCCAGCTTCGCGTCGTGGATCCGCTGCGCGACGCGCGGACGGTCGACCGTGATGAGCTGGTTCAGCTCCGCGGTGAGCTTGGCGAGGCCCTCTGCGGTCAGGTAGACGGGCTTGGTGTTCATCGTGCCCCCTTCATGGTTGTGGGCAGGAGCGACGTCGCTGCGGGGAGGTGACGACGTCGCGGCCGGTGTGCCGTATCGGTCAACAAAAAATGCCCCGGGCCCTGCCACGACGGGTGGCGTTCCCAGAGCTGGCCGCACCCGGTGTGGCCAGGAGCTTGGCCCGCCGACGCTTCACGAGGTGCTCCCGCGTCGACGTTCGCCGGATTGTAGGTCTCGACGCTGGGACTGTCAAAGATGTCGCCGCCTGCGGCGCGCTCAGCGGCCGACGAGGACGAGGACCACCACGAGCGCGGCAAACGCGATGCGGTACACGCTGAAAACGGTGACCGAGCGGCTGCGCAGCCAGGCCAGCAGGAAGCCGATGGCCAGCAGGCCGGCGACGGTCGCCGTGACGAACCCGGCTCCGATGGCGAGCCACTCGGTTCCGCTGTGGGCCTCGGTCAGCAGGTGCCGCGAGCCGTACAGGCCCGCCCCCAGCGTGATCGGGGTGGCCAGCAGGAACGAGAAGCGCGCAGCAGCCTCGCGTGTCATGCCGAGCGCCAGGCCGGCGGTGATCGTCGCGCCCGATCGGCTGATCCCCGGCAGCAGGGCCAGCGCCTGGCTGAAGCCGATGGTCAGCGCGGCGGGAACATCCACGTCGCCCAGCCGGCGACGGCGGCTGCCGAAGCGGTCGGCCAGCCAGAGTGCGACCGCACCGATGACCAGGAAGCCGGCGATCGCCAGCCGCACGGCATCCGAGCCGCCATGCAGCACCGAGTCGATGAAGTCCTGCCCGGCGAAGCCGATGATCGCTGCGGGAATGGTCGCGATGACCAGCAGCCAGGCCGTGCGGCGGTCGGCGTCACGACCGATGCGGCGCTCGCGGATGCTCGCCACCAGGGCGGCCAGGTAGCGCAGCCAGTCGCCCGCGAAGTAGACGAGCAGCGCGACCAGCGTGCCCAGGTGCAGGAAGACGTCGAAGGCGAGGCTGCCCAGCAGTCCGTCGGTCCCCCATCCCGCCATCCACGGGAAGAGCTCCAGGTGCGCGGAGGAGCTGACCGGGATGAACTCGGTCAGCCCCTGCAGCAGGCCGATCAGGGCGGCCTGGACCACGAGGTCCACGGCTATCTGATGAAGAGCGGGGCGAGGACGAGGCTGATGGTCGCGAGCAGCTTCACGAGGACGTGGAGCGACGGGCCGGCCGTGTCCTTGAACGGGTCACCGACGGTGTCGCCCACGACCGCAGCCGCGTGCGCGGCGCTTCCCTTGCCGAGCACCTCCCCTCCCTCGTCGGTCAGGTTGCCGGACTCGATGTACTTCTTCGCGTTGTCCCACGCGCCGCCGCCGTTGTTCAGCACGGTCGCGAGCAGGACGCCCGCGATGGTGCCGACCATCAGCAGGCCGGCCACCGCCTCTTGGCGGAGGAGCAGGCCGACGATGATCGGTGTCGCCACCGCCACCACGCCCGGCAGGATCATCTGGCGCAGCGCGGAACGGGTGGTGATGTCGACCACGCGGGCGTAGTCGGGGCGCTGCGTGTAATCCATGATGCCCGGCATCTCGCGGAACTGGCGGCGCACCTCGATGATGATCGACTGCGCTGCAGTGCCCACGGCCCGGATGGCGAGGCTGCTGAAGAAGTAGACGAGCATCGCGCCGATGAGCGCCGCGATGAACACGTTGACGTCGGCGAGGTTCACCGACTCGAGAAGCGGCCCGCCGCGGTTCGTCTGGATCAGGTTGATCTTGTCGATATACGCGTTGAAGAGCAGGAAGGCGGCGAGGCTGGCCGACGCGATCGCGTAGCCCTTCGTGAGCGCCTTGGTCGTGTTGCCGACCGCGTCGAGCCGATCTGTGATCTCGCGCGCGCTCGCCTCGGCATGGCTGAACTCAGCGATGCCGCCCGCGTTGTCGGTGATCGGGCCGAACGTGTCCATGGCGAGGATGTAGGCCGTCGTCATGAGCATGCCCATGGTGGCCACCGCGGTACCGAAGATGCCGCCGCTGCGGGCGCCCTCGATGCCGGCGAACGCCTGCTCACCGAGCCAGTGGCTGGCGAAGAGCGCGATGCCGATCGTGATGGCCGTGACGGCCGTGGTCTCGAAGCCGACCGCGGTGCCGCTGATGATGTTCGTCGCCGGACCGGTCCGCGACGCCTGCGCGATCTCGCGCACCGGGCGGAAGCTGCCAGCGGTGTAGTACTGGGTGATGTAGACGAACGCGACGCTCGTCGCCAGGCCGACGACGCCGGCGCCGAAGAACCAGAGCCACGGCGGAATGCCGCTCGTCGGCAGCTCGCCGCCGGTGTCCATCATTACGTAGGTTGTCAGCGCGAGTCCGGCGACCGACAGGAGCGTGGTGGCCCAGTAGCCGCGGTTGAGGATGTTCATGGGATTCTCATCCTCACGACCGCGGACGAAGAACATGGCGAGGATGGTGGCGAGCAGCCCGAAGCCACGCACGACGAGCGGGAAGAAGATCCAGAGCTCCGGGTGCGGCCACTTGCTCGCCAGCGCGAGGCCGTAGACCGCAACCCCGAGGATCATGGCGCCGATGTTCTCGGCGGCTGTGGACTCGAACAGGTCCGCGCCACGCCCGGCGCAGTCGCCCACGTTGTCGCCCACGAGGTCGGCGACGACCGCGGCGTTCCGCGGGTCATCCTCGGGGATGCCCGCCTCGACCTTGCCGACCAGGTCGGCGCCGACGTCGGCCGCCTTGGTGTAGATCCCGCCGCCGAGCTGCGCGAAGAGGGCCACGAAGCTCGCCCCGAAGCCGAAGCCGACGATCAGGAACGGGGCCTGGTTGGGATGGGTGAAGCCGCCGTAGGCGGCGAAGATGCCCCACACGCCGAGCAGCGACAGCGCCACGACCAGGAAGCCGGAGACGGCACCGCCGCGCATCGCGATCTGCACCGCGCGCACCAGGCTGTGGCGCGCCGCGGCAGCGGTGCGCAGGTTGGAGCGCACGCTGATGTACATGCCGATGATGCCCGAGGCCATCGAGCAGGCCGCTCCGACGAGGAACGCGATACCGGTCCGGATGCCGAGCTCCGTGCCGTAGATGTCCGTGTCGGCCACCTGCTTGCCCTCGACCACCGCGATCACCAGGCCGATCAGCACCGCGCCGACGAGCGCCAGCATGCCGATCGTCTGGTACTGGCGCCGGATGAAGGCCACGGCGCCCTCGAAGATCGTGTCGGCGATCTCCTGCATGGCCTGGGTGCCGGTGTCGGCGTGCAGGACGCCCCACGCCAGCCACAGCGCGAACAGGATCGACAGGATCCCGGCGAGGGGGATCACCCAGGTGATGAGCTCCATTTGTCCTCCGAAGGGGAAGCGGGCGAACGGTCGGTCAATGGCGATGGCGACCGTGTCTGACGCACTGAAAATCGCCGGCGGGATGCGCCCTGTGTGCGTCCGCCAGCGAGGCTGGCGCATGGTACCGTCCGCGCCGACTCTCGGTCAACTTCGGCGCGCCTCGCCGGCTCACGGCACCCACCTGGGCTGCGATCCCTCCGGGCTGAGCTGCTGCAGCCGTCCGCTCGGGATGTCCAGCAGCCACACCCCGCCGAACCCTGCGCCGGAGCGGGCAAGCAGGACGCGGTCCGGATCGGGTGTGAAGCTGACCGCGCTGGCCTGGACGCCGTTCAGCAGCAGGCGACCCGCGGTTCCGCCGATCGCGGAGAGCCACGGCGTGCCCTCGGCGGCACCAGCGGTGGCTGCGGCGTCATCGATCCGTATGTACGCCAGCCTCGACTGCGCGTCGATTACGGGGCGGGCGACGCCAACGGGCAGATTCGAGGCGCCGAGGCCGCTGCCGCCTCGGTCGAGCCGCACGATGCGCAGCGACGAGAGTGTGCCCCGATCCAGCCGCGCCTGATCTGGGTCGAGGGGCGGCACCGCGACCTGCGTGTCGAGGGCCCGCCCCGTCAGCGTCCCGGCGGAGACGCCGCTGAGCAGCACCGAGCGCGAATCGGGCGTCCACACCGGCGGGGAGAGCGCGTCGAACGGCGCGCTGGTGATGGCGCCGTCGGCCAGGTCCAGGATGCCGACCGATCCGGCGGTGTCGACGAAGGCGATGGCGCCGCCGTCCGGCGCGTAGCGCGGCGCGCGAAGCAGCGAGCCGACCGGCCCCGGAACCGAGGAGGCGCTGGCACCCGGGGTCGGGCTGGCGACCGGCGCCTCGACCTGGTGCGCCGCGCCGCCGGCCACTTCGCGGGTCCAGAGTCCCAGGCTGGCGCCGGTGCTCGCGTCGACGCGGGCGAACACGATCCGGCCACCGTCCGGTGCATAGGCCGGGTCGAACTCGAGCTGTCCGTCCTCGGTGAGCAGGCGCCGAGAGCTGCCGTCCGCCGCCAGTTCCACCAGCCGGATGCCGTCCCCCACCACGAACGATCGTCCGTCCGGCGCGATCGCGTACGCATTCACCGGCGACAGCTCGTAGGAGAGCTGCCGGCGGCCGCTGCCGTTCGAGTTCATGCCCCACAGGTTCGCGATCCCGCCGCGTGTCGAGATGAACACGACCTGGTTCCCCAGCGCGGCGACTGGCGCACCGGTGAGGAAGGTCCAGCTGCGCGGGCCGGTCAGGCGGGCCCCGTCGACGCCGGTGACCCCGGCGGCCAGCGAGACGGTGAATGTGGTGTTGGGCGGCAGCGGGCCGGAGGGCTGGAACCGCAGCATCCTGGGCCCGTCGTCCTCCTCCCCCGCGGCGCCGGGCCGGCGCACGAGGTCGACCGTTCCCGCCACGGCGGGCTCGATGCTGAGCGCGCTCCCGTCGACCGTCGCGGGATCGATGCTGCGGTCGAAGATGACCGCGATCGGCGAGCGGACGGAGATGCCGTCGCTGCCGTCGGCCGGCACCACCGTGGCGATGCCGAGGCCCGATGCGGCGGTCGAGAACTGCAGCGACCAGGCAGTACCCAGGGCGGTGCCGGCGAGATCGGTGGCGGTCTGGTCCAGGCGAACGGTGTAGCGCGTCGCGGGCTGCAGCGGCACGGAGGGCACGATGGTGACCGTCTCGCCGCTCCACCGCAGTCGGTAGGCGAGCTGCGGCGAGACTCGCAGCGCCGCGGTGACCGAGCTGGTGTCCATCAGCGTGGAGAAGGTCAGCGACACCTCGCTGTCGAGCGGCACGTCGGACGCGCCGTCCGCCGGGTCGCTGGTCCTGACCTGCGGCTGCCCCACGGTCGTGAAGGAGAACGGCGCGGCGGCGTCCGGGCTGGCGTTGCCCGCGCGGTCGCGTATCCCCTTCCCCACGCGGACATGGAAGGTGGTCTGCAGCGGCAGCGGGTCGAGCGGCGTGAAGACCATGGTGCTGCCGCTCCAGCTGAACGAGCCGCGCACGGTCGGCTCTATCGCGAACGCCGCCTCGGCGCTCTTCTCGTCGACCGGCTCGGAGAAATCGACCTCGAGGCTGGTGGTGGTCAGCGCCACGGTCGGATCGGCCGACAGGTGCTGGGTGAGGAGCACGTGGCTTACGGTCGGCGGACGCGAGTCGACGGTGCTGGCGTAGTAGAGGATGCCGGCCAGGATGACCGCCCCGACGACGAAGACAGCCAGGGTCCTGAGCAGGACTCGCCGCACGCTTGTCAGGTGTGCCGCAGTCGGGCGGGCAGGATCTGCAGCTCGTCGCGGTACTTGGCGACCGTGCGACGCGCGATTGCGACGCCGCTCGACAGGAGCAGGTCCGCGATCTCCTGGTCGGAGTACGGGTTGGCGGGATCCTCGGTCTCGATCATCTTGCGGATCTGGTCCTTGATCCCCAGCGACGCGGTGAAGAAGTGGCTGAACGGCACGACCTCGCCCGACGGGATCATCACGTACTTCTCGGCCGTGGCGCGGCTGACGGTGGACTCGTGCATCCCGATCACCTCACCGACCTCGGCGCGGGTGAGCGGCACGAGGTGCTGGACGCCCTGCAGCAGGTAGTCGCGCTGTCGATCGCAGAGGCACTCGGCGATGCGCTGCATGGTCGCGCGGCGGCGATTGATGTTGTCGATGAAGAACTTGGCGCGCCCGACGTACTCGCGGACGTGCTGCTTCTCGTTCTCGGTTGCCTCCGCGCTGCGCAGCTGTGACGAGAGGCTCGAGTAGATGGGCGTGACGCGGAGGCTGAAGCGACGCGATTCGACGACCTCGACCACCAGCTCGTCCTCGACGGCGCGGATGATCACGTCGGGACGGATGATCGTGCGCGGCCCGCCGCCGCTCACCGCCGCGGTGAATGCCGAGGTCGGGTACGGGTTCAGGTTCGATTTCACGAACTCCCAGGCCTCGACCACCGCGTTGCTGCTCACCCCCAGCGCGGAAGCGATCTCGCGGAACTTGCGCTCGCCGAGATGCTGCAGGTGGTCGCGCACCACCGCCGCGGCGATGGGCGGCACCTCCATCTCACCGGTCTCCTCGAGGTGCGCGATCTGCGCCAGCAGGCTCTCGGTGATGGTTCGCGAGCCGATGCCGATCGGCTCGAGGCCGCGCATGGCGGCCAGGACCTGCTCCACGTCGTCCGGGGTAACCCCGGTGGCTGCCGCGATCGCGTCGTCCGATTCGGTCAGGAAGCCGCTCTCGTCGAGCGCGCCGATCACGTAGTCCGCGACCGGGTGCAGACGGGTGGGCAGCAGCGCGTAGAGGTTCCAGGTGAGATGCTCCTCGAGCGTGAACTCCGCCTCGGCCCTCGCGATCGGGTCCAGGTCGTCCGCCTCGTCCCGCAGTCGCTGCTGGCGATCGGCCGGCAGCTCGTCGACGGCCGAGCTTCCCGGGTCGTCGGCGCCCTTGCGCGGCATGCATTCGGTGCAGTAGTTGCCCGTGATCGGGGTGCCGCAGATGGGGCACGTCTGCTGCTCGAGCATCTCGAGCGCCGGGTTCTCGTCGAGCTCCTGGCTGATCGCCTCCTGAAGCTCGACCGAGCTCATCTGCAGGATGTAGTTGGCTGCGATCTGCTTCGGAGTGACCCGCACCTGGAGGGCGGGCTGCAGCTGCTGCTTCAGGTCGAGCGACATGACACCTCGGGGGATCGACTGGGATGGCCGGCTCGGAAGAGCCGATTATAGGTCGCTCGGCGTCAGCCCTCCGCGGAGACGCCATGGGCCGCCGGCGCGTTGATGCGCCGCACGGCCGGGAGTCCGCCGCCGAAGGTCACGATGCTGTAGCCCGCCGGATCCTGGGCCACCCGGCGACGGTAGTCACGCATGGGCCATGCCAGCAGCGCGGTGAGCCGCAGGCGGTTGACATGGTTGTGGGCGACGACGATCGCGCAGCGGGCCCGGTCGGCTGCGAGCCAGGCTTCGAGCTCGGCAAAGACGCCGAAGGCGCGGCGGGCGACGTCCTCGCCGCTCTCGCCGCCCGGGCAACGGGTGTGATACGGGTCGGCGATCCACGCGCGTCGGAGCTGCGGGTCGCGCTGCATGCACTCCTCCGCGGTCAGGCCGTCCCATTCCCCGTAGTCGATCTCGAGCAGGCCCGGCTCGATCTCGACCCGCGTCGAGCCGGCGACGCCCTCCGCGACCGGCGCGATCGTCTGCCGGCAGCGCAGCGCGGGGCTGCTGAGGAGCCGCACCTCATCGTGCGGCAGCTCGGCCAGCTCATCGGCCAGGCTGCGCGCCAGCTCGCGGGCCACGACCATGCCCTCGGGGGCGAGCGGCGGATCATCGGCGCGGCCCAGGTTCCGGCCGCTGGCGCTGGCGGCGGTGATGGAATGGCGGGCGAGGATGAGCGTCCCCATGCGGCGGAGTGTATCGGTCGCGGCGCGCTGCCTCTGCGCTATGCTGTCCGCCGCCTCATCCCCATCTGCCCCACGGAGCGCCGATGACCTACGCCCCCGACGAGACCGAGCGTGATGCGCTGCCCTCCGACGACGAGCGGCCGTCACGCCGGGGCTTCGGATGCGCCTTCGAGATCGTCGAGACGCTGGTCCTCACGCTCGTCATCTACCTGCTCATCCACAACTTCGTGGCGCAGCCCTTCCAGGTGCAGCAAAGCTCGATGGTGCCCACCATCACGCCGCTCGACTACGTCCTGATCGAGAAGGTGACGGAGCGCTTCGGGCAGTACCAGCGCGGCGATGTGGTGGTCTTCGATCCGCCGGCGGGCTACGAGCAGGACGGGATCCCGTTCATCAAGCGCGTCATCGGCCTCCCCGGCGACGAGGTGCGGCTGGAGAACGGCAGCGTGCTGATCACGCCGCCCGGCAGCGCGACGGTCCGCATCAGCGAGCCCTACATCGTCCGCACCTCGGACGGGCGCGGCACTCCGACTCAGCCGCGCGATGCGCAGGCCACTTCGCGCTGGACGGTCCCGGATGGAAGCTACTTCGTGATGGGCGACAACCGGCCGGTGAGCGAGGACTCGCGCGTGTTCGGACCGATACGGCGCGAGTCGATCATCGGTCGCGCGTGGTTGCGCTACTTCCCGCTCGACCGCATCGGTTTCGTGGAACGGCCCACCTACCAGGGGCTGCCGTCCAAGCCTAGCGACACGCCGGCCTCGGCGACGCTGCCACGCCGGATCGCGGTGCCGGCGAGCGGCTAGGACGGCTCCTCGGCGACGATCCAGCGGTCGACGTCGCGCGCGTAGTCGACCAGCTGCGCCTCGCCGAACCACAGCTCCAGCTCCGATTCGGCGGTCTCGCTCGCGTCGGAGGCGTGGATCAGGTTGCGCAGTCCGCTGATCCCCAGGTCGCCCCGAATTGTCCCCGGCTCGGCCTCGTTGGGCATGGTGCGGCCGACGAGGCGCCGCACGGTGGCGATGGCGTCAGGGCCCTCGAGCGCGACGGCCGCGACCGGGCCCGAGGTGATGAACTCGACCAGGCTGGCATAGAAGTGCTTGCCCCCGTGGACCGCGTAGTGGCGTTCGGCCAGCTCGCGCGGGACGTGGAGCAGGCGCAGCCCGACGATCTTCAGTCCCTTGCGCTCGAAGCGGCCAACGATCTCGCCGATGAGTCCGCGCTGCACGCCATCGGGCTTGACCAGGACAAGGGTGCGTTCCATCGACAGGCAGGCTCCTCGTGGACGATCAGCGGTGGGTCATGATCCGGCGGCGCGGTCGTAGGCGACCGACGCGTCGGCCGCGCGCCCGGCGGCGCGGAGCAGGTCGCCGAAGAGTAGCAGACGCTCGGCTTCCGGCAGCTCGCCGAGGGTCGGCTCGACGAGCAGCACGCCGTCGGCGGCGACGCGGGGATCGAGGCGGAGCGCCACCCCGATCTCGCGGTCGCCGCGCACGAGATCCCGCGCCGCGTACGCCGATCGAGCCGCCTCGAGCCGCGCGTGCGCTGCCGCGGTCCGCTCGGGCGCCGGCTCGACCGTGGACGTCGGCACCACCGGCACGGCGCGCCGCGCCCCCGGCCGCAGCGATGCGGGCAGCGGCCAGCCCAGGCGCGTCGGAACGCCGGCCCGCAGCCGCCACGCCTCGTCGACCCCGACCGCGGAGAGGACGCGCTCCATGAGCGCGGTCGCGCGATCCGGCTGACCGCCAGCGGCGGCCGCCTCGGCCTCGACCAGCATCACCAGCGGGCGGCGCCTCTCCAGGCTCGAGCCCCTGATGGCGCCGACCGCCGTGCCGGCGGCCAGGGGCCGCCCCTGCCGCCACAGCGCCTCGCCCAGGAGTGCGCGCGCGACGTCCAGCTCGTCGAGGGCCGCGACGCCCTCGAGCTCCAGCTGCGCGATGCGCCGCCGCATGGTGGCCTCCGCCAGGGTGGCAAGCCCGGAGGCCATCTGCGAACGAGCCAGGGCGAGGTCGTCGGGAAGCAGGTCGACGAGGTACTCCTCGTCGCTCATCGGGCCAGCGCCGCCTCGAAGGGCCGCGCGGAGCGGAAGGGCCCGAGGACGGCCAGCCGGGCCTGGTCGGGCGCTGCGATCCGGCGCGCCACTCTGAGGATGTCGTCGGGCGTGACCGCGTCGTAGCGCTCGAGGACCTCGTCCACGGTGAGGACGCGCGGCAGTAGCGTCTCCCCTGCGCCGAGCCACGAGGCGACGCCGCCGGTCTCCTCCATGCGCAGCTCCAGGCGGCCGCGCGTGTAGGCGCGGGCGCGCTCGAGCTCCGCGTCGCTCACCGGATCGTCAACCGCGCGCGCGAGCTGGTCGAGGATGGCGGAGACGACCTGCGTCGCCTGGTCGGGGTCGAACCCGGCGTGAATGCCGAAGCTGCCGCAGTCGGCGTAGCTGGCACCGAAGGTCGAGATGTCGTACGTCAGCGAGCGCCGCTCGCGAAGCTCCAGGAAGAGGCGGCTGCTCATGCCGTCGCCCAGGATCGCGCCGAGGATGTCCAGCGCCCAGCGATCCGGATCCTCGCGGGCGGTGCCGGGCATGCCCAGGCAGAGGTTGCCCTGTGACAGGCGGCGGTTGACCACGCGAAGCGTGCCCGGCCCCCCGAGCGTGGGCGGACCGTGCGCGCCATCCCCGCCGGCGATCATCGGCGCCACGTCGGACAGCCAGCCGACGGTCGCCTCGTCCCACCAGGACGACGCGGCGCGCACCACATCCTCGTGCGAGATGGCACCGGCGACGGCCAGCACCAGGCGCGGAGGCCGGTACCAGCGCCGCCAGTGCTGCACCACCCGATCGCGCGTCGCGCGACGAACGCTGCGCGGCGTCCCGGCGATCTCGCGACCGAGCGGGTGATCGCCGAACAGAATGCCGTCGAAGACGGTGAAGACGTGGTCGCTCGGCGAGTCGACGTACATGCGGATCTCGTCGACGATGACCGGCTTCTCGGCAACGAGGTCGTTCCGGCGCAGCAGGGGCCGCAGCGCCATCTCGGCGACGACGTCGAGGGCCCGATCGGCATGCGCTCGCGGCACGCGCGCCGAATAGACCGTCATCTCGCGATCGGTCGAGGCGTTCACGCTCCCCCCGCTGCCCTCGATCAGCTCGGACAGCACCCCCGCCTGCGGGTGCGCGCGAGTGCCCTTGAAGACGAGGTGCTCGAGCAGGTGCGAGAGGCCGGCCTCGTGGTCGCCCTCCGAGCGAGACCCGACGCCGACGAAGAGTGCGACGGCGACGGAGCGCGCGAACGGCATCTCCTGGCTGAGCACCCGCATCCCGTTGGGGAGAACGGTGCGCTCGAAGGGTCGGTCGGCCGCGGCAGCTTCTCGCCGCACGGCGGCGAGGCGGGATGTCACCGTGACGAGTCCTCGTCCTCGTCCGCGGCGTCGGGGGCCATCATCAGCTCCATCTGGATGAAGCGCAGGTCGCGAGCGAGCTCGTCGGCGTTGCGCGGGAGCGGCCGCGAGAGCGACTCCCCGTCGTGCTCGGCCGACCTGGGGCCGGCGGCAACGAACTCGAGCACCACGCGCTCGTCGCCCACCACCAGCGTGTAGACCAGCAGCTGCTCGGAGGTGGTGTCGAACTGGAGGTAGTCGAACGAGTCGAGGTTGACGCAGATGGCGAGCGGCGTGAAGTAGCTCGCGATCTCCGGATGGTCCACCACCAGGCGCTCGACCCAGCCCGTGCCGCTGCTCGCCACGTGGTTGCCGCGGTGATAGGTGTAGCTGACGGTCTGCTTCAGCAGCGGACGCAGGATGTTGTAGATGTCGCTCTTCGCGGTGACGACGCCGGTGTTGATGTAGAGCTTGGCGGGCGCGTCGGACATCGGGCTCTCGATGGGATGGCTGATCGTCGGCGAGTCTAGCACTCGCTCGAGGTCGTCTGAGCGGGCGTGAGCGGCTGTTACGATACGGCCCGTGAAGCTGCTGGCGGCCGATATCGGCAACACGAACCTGACCCTCGGGCTGTTCGACGACGACGCGCTGATCGGCTCCTGGAGGGCCACCACGCTCGGCCGCGCCACCGAGGATGAGCTCGCCGCCCAGCTCGCGTCGCTGCTCCGCCTCGACGGCCACGCGCTCGCGAGACGTCGACGCCCTGGCGGTGGCCAGCGTCGTCCCGCCGCTGACCGCGACCTTCCTGGCGATGGCCCGCTCGCGCCTCGAGGTCGAGCCGTTCGTCGTCGACGCCGCCGCGCTGAGCGACATTCTCGAGATTCGGATCGACAGGCCGTCGGAGGCCGGTGCGGATCGGCTCGCAAACGCGCTCGCGGCGCGCATCGAGTTCGGCGGTCCGGCCATCGTGGTGGACCTCGGCACCAGCACCAACTTCGACCTGCTCAGCGCCGATGGCGCATACATCGGCGGCGCCATCGCCCCCGGCCTGGGCCTCTCGCTGGAGGCGCTGGTCGGGTATGCCAGCAAGCTGCCGCGGATCGAGCTGGTGCGACCGCAGCACGCGATCGGAACCAACACCATTCACGCCATGCAGAGCGGCACCGTGCTCGGCTACATCGGTCTCGTCAGCGGGCTGCTGACCGCGCTGCGCGGCGAGCTGCTGGAGCGATCGCCGGCCGGCAGCCGCGTGCACGTCATCGCCACCGGCGGCTACACGCACGAGCCGTGGCTGCGCGACGTCCCCGGCATCGACGCGGTGGAGCCCGACCTCACGCTGCGCGGCGTGCGCCACGCCTGGCTGGCGCAGCACTCCACGATCCCTTCGCGATGAGCGCGGAGACGGCCCACGTCCTGGCGGGACGCCGGATCGTGGTCGGCGTCAGCGGCAGCATCGCGGCCTACAAGGCGGTGCTGGTGGTCCGACGCCTGATGGATGCCGGCGCGATCGTCGACGTGGCCATGACGCCGGCGGCGACGCGCTTCGTCGGACCGCTCACCTTCGCGGCGCTGACCCACCGCCCGGTGCTGGCCGACGTCATGGAGCTCGACGCGGACCAGCAGATCGCCCACATCGAGCTCGCGGAGGCGGCCGATGCGGTCGTGCTGGCGCCGGCGACGGCGAACCTGATCGCCGAGCTGGCGGCGGGCGTCGTGCACGACGCGGTGACGGCCATCGTGTGCGCCGGTCGTGCGCAGGTCGTGGTGGCGCCGGCCATGGACGCCGGCATGTGGACCCATCCCGCCACGCAGCGCAACGTCTCGACGCTGCGCGAATACGGCTACCAGCTCGTCGAGCCGGAGGTCGGTGCCCTGGCGAGCGGGCTGACCGGCATCGGCCGCCTCGCCGAGCCCGAGCGCATCGTTCAGGCGGTCGAGCGGCTCTTCGCGCGCGCGGGTGACCTCGACGGCCTGCAGGTCGTCGTCAGCGCCGGCGGAACGCGCGAGCCGATCGACCCGGTCCGTTTCATCGGGAACCGCAGCTCGGGCAAGATGGGCGTCGCGGTTGCCGAGGCCGCCCGCGACCGCGGTGCCAGCGTGACCGTCATCGCGGGCTCGATGAGCGTCACGCCGCCGCGGGGCGTGCGCGTGATCACGGCCGGCACCGCCTCCGCGATGCGAGAGTCGGTGCTGCGCGAGGCGCCCGGGGCGGACATCCTGGTCATGGCCGCAGCCGTCTCCGACTTCGCGCCCGTCCGCCCGGCGAGCCACAAGATCAAGCGCGAGGGCAGCAACCTCAAGATCGAGCTGCGGCCCAACCCGGACATCGTGGCGGAGGTGGGCGAGATGCCCGAGGACGTGCGCCCGTTCCTCATCGGCTTCGCAGCCGAATCGGACGACCTGGAGGCGAACGCCGCCGCGAAGCTGCGTGACAAGGGGCTGGACCTGATCGTGGGCAACGTGGTCGGCGGCCCGTTCGACGCGATCGGCTCCGACGAGAACAAGGTCACCGTCTTCGGCGCCGAGGGCGCGCTGACGGACTGGCCGATGCTCCCCAAGCGCCAGGTCGCCGAGCGGCTGTGGGACCTGATCGTGGATCGCTACCGCGCCGCGCGCTCCACGCCCAGCGGCGGCACCCGGGAGCGCCGCTCTCGGTGAGCGCGGGGTGAGGACGGTCCGCGACGCCGCGGATCTGCGTGCCGCCATCCTCGAGCGGCGCGTTGCCGGCGACTCCATCGGCTTCATCCCGACCATGGGAGTGCTCCACGCGGGCCAGCTGTCCCTGGTCACGAGGGCCAGGGCCGAGAACGGGGCGGTGGTGGTCAGCAGCTTCGTCAATCCGACCGAGTTCCGCATGCTGGACGAGGCGTCGCGCGGCCCGCACGACGCCGGCCGTGACCTCGCCCTGCTCGAACAGGCGGGCGCGGACATCGTCTTCCTGCCGCACGTCGACACCATCTTCCCCCCTCAGGACCGCACCCGTGTGACGGTCGAGGGGCTCACCCGCCAGCTCGAAGGCGCCTCGCGGCCCGGTCACCTCGACGGGCTGACGACGGTGATGCTCAAGCTGCTGCACCTGGTCGGCCCGGCGCGACTGTACCTGGGCCAGAAGCACGCCCAGCAGGTCGTCATCCTGCGGCGCATGCTGATCGACCTGTTCCTGAACGTCGAGATCGTGATCTGTCCGACGGTGCGCGCCAACGACGGCCTGGCGCTCTCCTCGGCCAACGCGCAGCTGTCGATCGAGGAGCGCCACGCGGCGACATGCCTGTATGCCGCCCTCTCGGCCGCACGCGCGGCGTACGAACGCGGCGAGCGGTCGGCGGAAGTGTTGCGCGCGCGGATGACCGACGTGGTGGGCGCCGAGCCGATGGCCCGGCCCGACTACATCAGCGTCGCCGACGCCTCCACCCTCGCCGAGCTTCAGCGCGTCAGCGGACCGGCGCTCGCGCTGCTGGCGGTGTGGGTCGGGCACACGCGGCTGACCGACAACATGCCGCTCGCCTGGGACGTCGCCGCGGACACCGAAAGGTACTAGTGCTCGACCGCCTGCCGTCCGTATGATGCGCCTGTCGCCGGTTTCGACCCGGCGGTCTCAGGAGGCCGGCGAGTGCCCACGTCCGGCCTCCTGCCTTTTCTCCCCCGCCTGACCGATGCGCTCCAGGAGCGCCTCGACGTCGAGGCTGCGCGCGACCAGGTCGATGATGGTCGCGATCTTCTCCCGGTCCGAGGGATGCGTCTTGACCAGGATGTCGTGCACCGCTTCGGCGGTGTGGTAGGTGTCTGCCTCGACGAGATAGGTGAAGAGCCCCGCGCGGCGCAGCGCAGCGAGCACGTCCGGCCCGGGCCGAAATCCGCCGGTGAGCACGATCCCGATCACCTTGGGCGTGGTGGGGCTCTCCCGATTCGCCGCCAGCGAGGACGCGATCAGGTCCTCGCGGTCGCCCGGGGTGATGAGCAGCGTGCGACCCTGGAGCACCTGCATGGCGTGATCGGGCTGCATGGCGCCGATGGCGACGCCGCCCACGATCTGCCCCGGCGTCGGCTCGCCCGCCAGCAGCTCCCCGCGCAGGTGCGTGGCGACCAGCTCCAGCGACGGGTTGGTCAGCACCGGGCTGTAGGGCAGGCAGCCGAGCAGCTCCACGCCCTGCTGCTCCAGCCCTCGCCGCAGCACCTCGACCAGGTCCGGCCGGCCGTCGACGTCCACCTTGTTGACGATTGCGCCGATGACCCGCACGCCCTCGCGCGCGAACAGCGCGCAGTTGAGCACGATCTCGTCGATCGGCCGGCCAACGCCGCCCTCCGACACCACGATCACCGGCGCGTCGAGCGCCGCGGCCGCACGGGCGTTGGAGAGCCCCACGACGGCACCGACTCCGGCGTGACCGGTGCCCTCGACCACGACGACATCCTTCCCCTCCGCGACGCGACCGAAGGCGGCCACGACCTGCGGGACGAGATCCTCACCGCCGCGGTTCAGGATGAAATCGGTCGTGAAGTGGCGCGGCAGCGTGATGGGGCTCATGTCGTCGAGCTGGTCGCCGAGATGGAAGACGTCGCGCATCAGCACCGCGTCCTCGTCGGCGCGCGTGCCGTCCACGACCAGGTAGCGCTGGCCCATCGGCTTGAAGAAGCCGAGCTGGTCACCGCGCGCCGCGATGGCGGCCATCAGCCCCAGCGAGACCGTGGTCTTGCCGCGGTTCTGGCCGGTGGCGGCGAGAAAGACGCGCCGGACGGCGCTCACCGCGAGGCGGTGCGCCGCTCGATCAGCTCGACTCCCTCGCGCAGCCGGGTGACCATCTCCGCGTCCACCATCTCGGGCTGAAGATGCTCGCCCAGGCGCTCCATGACGTCCGCCACCACGGCCAGCAGCACGTCCACGTCGGCGATGAAGAACTGCGGCTCGTTGTTGTAGCGGACCAGGGTCAGGCGACCCTGGAGCGTCGTGCCTCCCTCGGCATGCGAGAGCTGCGTGCTGAAGTTGTGGCCCTGGATCCCATCGGGGTTGTTCAGGAAGTTCAGCGCGTTGTCGATCGCGAGCCCGAAGCGAGCGCGCCACGACACCAGGCGCTCATGGACCTCGGCGGGGAGGCCCATGTCGCCCAGCTCGTCGAAGACCTCGCGGCTGACGGTCAGCAGCCCCACCAGCGTGGAGCCGGCGCGCGCCCCGAGCATCACCTGCAGCGAGCGCTCCAGCGTGAAGACGTCGGAGTCGAAGCGGGGGCTCGTCGTCACCTCCGCCAGCAGGTCCTCGACGTTGTCGAGCGCCGCCGGGTCCGCCACCGCGTTCGCCAGGTTGACGATCTCCTCGCGGAACAGGAAGCGCTCTTCGTGATCGAGCATCAAGCTCCTTCGGCGCGCGCCGCGCTGCTGGGTTACGGGTAGAGGCCGCGCAGCGTGGTCGCCTCGGCCACTCGTGCGACCGCGACCATGTAGGCCGCCGTGCGCATGTCGACGTCCCGATGCTCGCTCATGGCATGGACCGACTCGAACGCGCGGTCCATGATCCCCTTGAGGCTCTCGTTGATGCGGTCCTCGGTCCAGAAGAACGACTGCATGTCCTGCACCCACTCGAAGTAGCTGACGGTCACGCCGCCGGCGTTGCACAGGATGTCTGGGATGAGGAACACGCCGTTGTCGTGCAGGATCGCGTCCGCGTCCGGGGTCGTCGGCCCGTTGGCCGCCTCGGCCACGACGCGCGCCTTGATCCGCGGCGCGTTGTCGCGCGTGATCTGGTTCTCGAGCGCCGCCGGCACCAGGATGTCGCAGTCGACCTCGAGCAGCTCGGCGTTGGTGACCTCGTCGGCGCCGGGGAAACCGACGACCGTCCCGTGCTCGCGCTTCCAGGCGCCGACCTTGGCCGGGTCGAGCCCGTTCGGGTTGTGGATGCCGCCAGACGAGTCGGAGACCGCCACGATCGTGGCGCCCTCGGCGGCGAGCAGCGTCGCCGCGATGGAGCCCGCGTTGCCGAAGCCCTGGATGGCGACCCTCGCGCCGGTGAGCGGCAGGTTCAGCACCGCGCTCGCCTGGAGGAGGGTGAAGACCGCGCCACGCGCGGTCGCCTCGTTGCGACCGAGCGAGCCGCCGATGCTGATCGGCTTGCCGGTGACGACCCCGCTGATGGTGTAGCCGTGGTGCATCGAGAAGGTGTCCATGATCCAGGCCATGGTCTGCGCGTTGGTGTTGACATCGGGAGCCGGAATGTCACGGTCGGGACCGATGAGCGGGCTGATCTCGGTCGCGAAGCGACGCGTGAGGCCCTCGAGCTCGCGCATGGTGAGCTTCTTGGGATCGACGATCACGCCGCCCTTGCCGCCGCCGAAGGGGATGTTGACCGTGGCGCACTTCCAGGTCATCCACATGGCCAGCGCGCGGACCTCGTCGAGCGAGACGTCCTGGTGATAGCGGATGCCGCCCTTGGCCGGACCTCGCGACACGTTGTGCTGCACGCGGTACCCGGTGAACACCTCGACGTGGCCGTCTTCCATGGTGACCGGGAAATTGACGGTCAGCTCTCGCTTCGGGACGCGCAGCACGCGCCGCAGTCCATCATCGAGGTCGAGCTTGTCCGCCGCCGCGTCGAACTGCTGCTGGGCGACCGCCCAGATGTTCGGCGCCTGCGCGGTGGCCGGGTTCTGTGTAGCCATCGGCTTCGTGGAACGCCTCCTCTGCTGCGCGCTCGGGCGCCTCTTCACGCCATACGGGCGGAGGCTGGCCGCGAGTGCAGGTCTCAGGATCTGCGCCGATTATAGGCGCGGCCCCCGATCGTCCGGCAGGGCCGAATGGCCCCGCCTAGGCCATCTCGACGGCAAGCGCGACGGCTCCTCCGCCGCCCAGGCACAGCGTCGCCAGGCCGGTCTTGCCGCCACGTCGCTTCAGCGCGTAGAGCAGCGTCGTCAGGACGCGGGCGCCGGACGCCCCGATCGGGTGCCCGAGCGCGATGGCGCCGCCGTTGACGTTGACCCGGTCCCAGTCGAATCCGAGCTCGTTGCCGTCGGCGAGGACCTGTGCCGCGAACGCCTCGTTGATCTCGATCAGGTCGAAGCTGTCGAGGTCGCGTCCGAGCCGCTCGAGCAGCCGCCGCACGCCGTGGATGGGCGCCTCGAACAGCCACTCGGGCGCCACATCCGCCTGCGCATAGCCGAGGATGCGCGCCATCGGAACAAGGCCGTCGCGCTCGACCGCGCCCTCGCTCGCCAGCACCAGCGCCGCCGCTCCGTCGGTGATCCCCGGCGCGTTCCCCGCCGTCACGGTTCCACCGTCGGGCTGGAACGCGGGCTTGAGCTTGGCCAGCGCCTCGGCGCTGGTGTCGGCACGCGGCGACTCGTCGGCGCTCACCGTGGTCGCACCCTTGCGACCCGCCACGGTCACCGGCACGATCTCGTCGTCGAACGCGCCCGACTCCTGTGCCGCGACCGCGCGCCGATGGGATCGCAGCGCGAGCTCGTCCTGTGCCTGGCGGGAGATGTCGTGCTTGGCCGCGACGCGCTCGGCGTGCAGGCCCATGTGGACGTCGCAGCTCGAGCACCACAGCCCGTCGTGCACCGTGCTGTCCACCACCGTGGCGTCGCCGAGCCGGTACCCCGTCCGCGCGCCCGGCAGCAGGTAGGGCGCCATGTTCATGCTCTCCATTCCGCCGGCCACGATGACGTCCGCGTCGCCGGCACGAATGGCCGCGGCTCCCATCATCACCGCCTTCAGGCCGGAGCCGCAGACCTTGTTGATGGTGGTCGCGCTCACGCCTTCGGGCAGCCCGGCCTTGAGCGCCGCCTGGCGCGCGGGCGCCTGGCCCACGCCAGCCTGCAGCACCTCGCCCATGATCGCCTCGTCGACTCGCTGCGGCGAGATCGCGGCGCGCTCGATCGCCGCGCGAATGGCGACGGCGCCGAGCTCGGTGGCCGGCGTGGTGGAGAGGCCGCCACCGAACTTGCCGATCGGGGTCCGCGCTGCGGAGAGGATGTACACGTCGTTCATTGCGCCATCGTAACCCCGGCGCGCACCGATCGCCCCTCAGGCGGACCGTCAGCCGCGAGCGTCGTCCTGGAAGAGCCTCGCGACGCGGTCGGCGAAATGCTCCTTCACCACGCGCGCCTTGATCTTCATGCTCGGCGTCAGCTCGCCCTCCTCCTCGGAGAGCAGCCGCGGCAGCAGCGCGACTCGACGCGGACGCTCGAAGACGGCGAACCCGGTCAGCGTGCGCTTCACCTCGGCATCGATCAGGCGCTCGACCTCGCGCTGCTCGACCAGCTGCTCGGGCGGCATCTCGGCCATGCCGTTCGCCGCGGCCCACCTGCCGAGCTCCTCGAAGTCGGGCGCGATGAGCGCGCCGGTGTACGGCTCGCGATCGCCCAGGATCAGCGCCTGCGCGACGTAGCGCGACGTGGACAGCGCCGCCTCCATCGGTCCGGGCGACACGTTCTTGCCGTTGGCCAGCACGATGATGTTCTTGAGGCGGTCGGTGATGCGGATGCGGCCCTCGGCGTCGAGCTCGCCGACGTCGCCGGTGTGGAACCAGCCGTCCGGCTCGATGGCGCGCGCCGTCTCCGCCGGCTCGTCGAGATAGCCGAGCATGACCTGCGGTCCGCGCACGAGGATCTCGCCGCTGCCCTCGGCGATGCGAACCTCGGTCCCCGGGGCCGGCCGACCGACCGTGCCGAACTCGAAGTCGTCCGGCCGGTTGATGGACACGAACGGCGACGTCTCGGTCAGCCCGTACCCCTCGAGCACCAGCATGCCCATGGCGTAGAAGAACTCGCCGATCTCCCGGCTGAGCGGCGCCGAGCCGGAGACGAAGTAGCGCACCCTGCCCCCGGTGCGCGAGCGGATCTTGCCGAAGACCAGCGCGTCGGCCAGCGACAGCTGCAGCGCGAGCCAGGGCGAGTCCTGTCGCCGTGCCAAATGGTTGGCGTATTTCTGGGCGCCGAGGCCGATCGCCCAGTCGAAGATGCGACGCCGAAGCGGCGGGCCCGCCTCGACCGTGGCCAGGACGCGGGCGTAGAGCCGCTCATAGAGGCGAGGGACGGCCACCATCACCGTCGGGCGCACCTCGGCCATGTTGGCCGGAAGCCGCTCGATCAGCGGCTCGGCGTAGGCGATGGCGCAGCCGCGTCCCATCGGCACCACCATGCCGGCGACGCGCTCATAGATGTGCGACAGCGGCAGCCACGAGAGGAAGACGTCGTCCGGCGTGAAGTCCACGCACTGCACCACCGCCTCGAAATTGAAGACGAGGTTGCCGTGGCTGATCATGGCGCCCTTCGGGTTGGCCATGGTGCCGGAGGTGTGGATGATCGTGGCCAGCTGATCGCGGCCGATGCGGCGCCAGCCCTCCTCCCACAGCCGGCGATGGTCCGGATCGGTCGGTGCCAGGTCGAACAGCTCGTCGAGCGAGATCGTCCCCTGCGGGGCCTTGCCGCGGTCCTCGATGACGACGACCTGCTCGATCGTCGGGCACTCCGCGCGCACCGATGCGATCTTGGCCGCCTGCTGGGCGTTCTCCACGAAGATGAGCCTGGCGCCGACGTTGTTGATGATGAACGCGACCTGGTTCGCCTCGGACGAGGGGTAGATCGGGCACGAGACGGCACCGAGCGCCATGGTCGCCAGGTCGGCCACCAGCCAGTGCGGGCGGGTGCGGCTGATGATGCAGACCCGGTCGCCGGAGAGGATGCCCAGCTGCTGCATGCCGAGCGACGTGTCTCGGATCCACTCCCATGTCGTGCGGTAGGTGGTGCTCGTCCAGCTGACCGCATCGGTCTCGGCCTCGCCGCCCGTCATGCGCCGCGACTTGGGGAGCTTCCAGCGCAGCGCCTCATGGTCGGGCTGCCGCTGCACCGTGCGATGGACGAGCTCGAGCACGTTCGCGACCGGCTCGCCCTCGATCAGCAGCGGCTCGACCGGGGCGACCTGGGCGGCGTGCGTCATCGCCCCAGCGACTCGAGCAGCTGGTCGGCCACGATCAGGCGATGGATCTGGTTGGTGCCCTCGTAGATCTGGGCGCCCTTCGCGTCGCGCATCAGGCGCTCGACCGGGTTGTCCCTGCTGTACCCCGCGCCGCCGTAGATCTGCACCGCGTCGGTGGTCACCCGCATCGCCACGTCGGAGGCATGCATCTTGGCCATGCTCGAGGCCGATGCGATCGAAGCGCCCGCGTCACGAAGTCGCGCGGCACGCCAGGTGAGCAGTCGCGCCGCCTCGACCCCGGTCGCCATGTCGGCCAGCATTCCCTTCACCAGCTGCTGCTCGGCGATGGGAGTGCCGAACTGGCGGCGCTGCAGCGCGTAGCGAGCGGCGAGCTCCAGCGCCTGGCGAGCGAGCCCGACGCACGAGGCGGCGATGCTGATGCGCCCGGCTCCGAGCGCGGAGAGCGCCACCTTCAGGCCGTCGCCCTCCTCGCCCAGGCGGTTCGCGGCCGGCACGCGCGCGTCGTCGAAGACGAGCTCGCGGCTGGTCGAGCCGCGGATGCCCATCTTCCGCTCCTTGCCGGCGACCGCGAAGCCCGGCGTCCCGGCCTCGACCACGAAGGCGGTGATGCCCGATCGACCGGCGCGTCGACCGAGGGTGGCGAAGACGACGTATCGCGCGGCGTCGCCGGCGTTGGTGATCCAGATCTTCGTCCCGGAGAGCCGGTACTCGTCGCCGTCGCGAACGGCGCCCAGCGAGATGGCCGAGGCGTCCGACCCCGCGCCCGGCTCGGTGAGCGCGAAGGCGCCGAGCTCGCGCCCGGCGGTCATGCCCGGCATGAAGCGCCGCCGCTGCTCGTCGCTGCCGTTGGCGAAGATGCACAGCTGGCTCAGGACGTGGACGGAGAGGCTGACGGCCATCGACATGTCGGCGGCGGCGATCTCCTCGGCGGCCAGGACCCACGCGAACGTGCCCATCCCGGCGCCGCCGAGCTCCTCCGGGTACGGCAGGCCGGTCAGCCCCAGCTCGCCGGCGCGCTGAAACAGCCGGAAGTCGTAGTGCTCCTGCTCGTCGCGCTCCGCGGCCCCCGGCGCGATCTCCCGCTGCGCGAAGTCGCGAACGGTGTCGCGAACGGCCCGCTCCTCGTCGCTCAGGGCGAACGGATCGGCCGCCCGGGCATGCGAGGCGATCTCGGTCACGTGATGCGGTTGCCCTTCTCGTCGTAGCGGTAGAAGCCCCGCCCGGCCTTGCGGCCGAGGTGCCCCGCGGCGACCATCTGGCGCAGCAGCGGAGCGGCGCGGAACTTCGGGTCGCCGAAGCCGCGATACAGCACGTCCATCACGCCCAGCATGACGTCGTTGCCGATGAAGTCGGAGAGCTCCAGCGGCCCCATCGGGTGGTTGAGGCCGAGCTTCGCGCCGGTGTCGATGTCGTCCGCGCTGCCCGCGCTCTCCATCAGCGCGAAGATCGCCTCGTTGATGAACGGCCCCAGCATGCGATTGACGAGGAATCCCGGATAGTCGGCGGCGGTGATCACGGTCTTGCCCAGCTCCTCGGCGAACGCGCGCATGGCCGCGAACGTCGCGTCGTCGGTCTCGAGCCCGCGGATGATCTCGATCAGCTTCATCACCGGCACCGGCGAGAAGAAATGCAGGCCGATGAAGCGCTCGGGCCGGTCCGTGACGGTGGCCAGGCCGGTGATGCTGATGCTGCTGGTGTTGCTGGCGAAGATCGCGTCCCGATCGGCGGCGCTCGACAGCGCCGCCCACACCTCGCGCTTGAGCGGCTCGTCCTCGAAGACCGCCTCGATGACGACCTGGTGCCCGGCAGCCGCATCGGTCCCGGCCGCGGTCCTCACCCTGCCGAGGATCTCGTCGGCGGCGGCGCGGTCGAGCTTTCCCTTGTCGACCTGCCGGCCGAGGTTGGCCTCGATTCGCGCCCTGCCCTTCTCGGCGAGGTCGGCGCTGCGATCGCTGAGGGTGACCTGCTTGCCGGCGGCCGCGCTGACCTGGGCGATGCCGTGGCCCATCAGGCCCGCGCCGATGACGAAGACGCGTTCGATGCTCATCTCAGCGTGAAGCCTAGCAGGGCCGCCCAGCGCGCCCGGGGCGTCAACGGTCGAGCAGCCGCTCGGCGGCGGTGAGCGGGTCCAGCTCGCGGGCGGCGACCGCGTCCACCGTCTCGGACCACGTGTCGTGGCCGCGAGCGCGGCGCAGAGAGAGCTCGGCGAGCGCGCGAGCGACCTGGCTTTCGGCCCGCTGCCGCGCCCGCTCCGGCTCGCGCGCGGCGACACGGTGCGCCGCGATCGCGTCGGCGAGCTCGGGAACCCCCGCCCCGCTGGTGGCGGTGGTGATCAGGATCTGCGGCGGCGTTCGGGCCACGCGGCCGCCCGCCGTCGACATCATGGCCCGCAGCTGCCGAGCGGCGTGCTGGGCACCGGGCCGATCGCCCTTGTTGACGACGACGATGTCGGCCACCTCCAGCAGCCCGGCCTTGATGGCCTGCACCTCGTCGCCCATCTCGGGCACCTCGACCACGATCGTCGTCTCGGCCAGGCGCGCGACCTCCACCTCGCTCTGGCCGGCGCCCACCGTCTCGATGACGACCGGGTCGTAGCCGGCGGCATCGAGCGCCGCGGCCGCGATCCAGGTGGTGGAGGCGAGCCCGCCCAGCTCGCCGCGCGACGCCATGGAGCGGATGAAGACGCTCGCGTCCTCGGCGTGGTCCATCATCCGGATCCGGTCGCCCAGGATCGCGCCGCCGGTGTACGGCGAGCTCGGATCGACCGCCAGGATCCCGACCTGCCGCCCCCGGCCGCGGAGCTCCCGCACGAGCGCGGCGACAAGGGTCGACTTGCCGCTTCCCGGCGGCCCGGTGATGCCCACCAGGTGCGCGCCGCGTCCCGCGGCGAACAGGCCCGGCAGCAGCGGTCGCAGGCCCGGCGCTTCGTTCTCGATGGCGCTCAGCAGCCGGGCCAGGCTGCGGCGGTCGCCGCTCGTCGCCCGATCGAGCAGGGCGGCGAAATCGGTCATGAGCGCGTGCGAGCGTGCTCCCGGAAGTAGCGCGCGATCTGCCCGATGCTCGTCCCCGGCCCGAACACGGCGGCGATGCCGGCCTCCCTGAGTCGCGCCACGTCGGCGTCGGGGATGATCCCGCCCGCGGCGACGAGGACGTCGTCCATCCCCCGCTCGCGCGCGAGCGCCGCGACGCGCGGCAGCAGCGTCATGTGGGCGCCGGAGAGGATGGACAGACCGATGACGTCCACGTCCTCCTGGTCCGCGGCGTCGACGATCATCTCCGGCGTCTGTCGCAGTCCGGTGTAGATCACCTCGAAGCCTTCGTCGCGCAGGCCGCGAGCAAGCACCTTGGCGCCGCGATCGTGTCCGTCAAGCCCCGGCTTGGCGATCAGGACCCGGATCGGCGCCGAGCGCTCCTCGGTCACGCCGAGCCTCCGGCCTTGCCGATCAGGCCCATGAACTCGGCGCGCGTGCGCGCGTCGCGGCGGAACGTGCCGAGCATGGCCGAGGTCACCATCCGCGCCTCCTCCTTGCGAACCCCGCGCATCATCGTGCACAGGTGCGACGCCTCGATCACGCAGGCCACGCCCTTCGGCGTCAGCTTCTCCATCAGCAGCCCGGCGACCTGCTGCGTCATCCGCTCCTGCACCTGCAGCCGCTGCGCGAACATGTCGACGATGCGCGGGATCTTGGACAGGCCGATGACCCGTCCCGACGGCAGGTATCCGACGTGCGCCTTGCCGTAGAACGGCAGCAGATGGTGCTCGCACAGGGAGAAGAAGCCGATGTCGCGCACGACGACCATCTCGTCGTAGTCGACCGTGAAGCAGGCTCCGTTGATCAGCGCGTCGGCGTCCACGTGGTACCCGGCAGTCAGCTCGTCGTACATCCGCCGCACGCGGCGCGGCGTGTCGACCAGGCCCTCGCGCCGCGGTTCCTCGCCGATCTCGTCGAGCAGCGTCCGCACCGCCGCCTCGAGCTCCGCTCCGGGCCTCCCTTCGTCCATGCGGCGCATCGTAACAGCGGCCGGTGGCCCTAGGCGGGACCGCCACGAGCGGGTAGACTGCGGCGACCGACGGTCGCGCAGGAGAGGACGATCGAGCTGCCGTGATCATCCACCAACCAACCAGCACAGTGCGCCGCTTCGGCCTGCCGGGGCTTCCATCGCTGGCCGGGGACGCCCTGGCCGCCGCGCTCGGGCGGCGGCTGGACGACGGGCACCACTACCTTCGTCGCGTCGTGCTTGCCGGCGTGGCGCCGCTGCACGCGGTGGTCGTCGGTCGGGGTGGCACGTTCGCCGTGACGCCGACCAACGAGCGCGGACGCTTCCGGCACCGCAACGGCCACTGGTACACCTGGAACCGCGGCACGGAGTCGTGGGTGCCGTGGGCCGCCGAGCGCGTCGACGAGGCGCGCATGGGGGCGCGGCGGCTGCAGCTGCAGCTCGAGCGCGCCGGGCTTCCGGCCGACGTGCGCGCGGTCCTGTACGCCGGCCGTGACGTGATCATCGAGTGGGACGCCGACGAGCGCCCCGGCGTGCTGGTCGAGCAGGACCCCGCGGCGCTGGCCGCGGTCATCGCGCGCGACGACGTGCTCACCCCCGCACAGGTGGACAGGATCGTCGCGCTGCTCGACCCCCGCCAGCGGCTGCCGCGTGTCGCCGCGTCGGCGCCGGGCTGACATCCTCCAGATGATCGGGTGACCGCCGCGGAGCCGACCGGCCCCGAAGCGACCGCCGCGGCGGGTGGCGCGGTCGTCGAGCTCGCGCACGTCACCAAGCGCTACGCGGCGGACGGCGCACCGGCGGTCGACGACCTGTCGCTGCGCATTCCGGCCGGCGAGATCGTGGTGCTGGTCGGCCCGTCGGGGTGCGGCAAGACGACCACCATGAAGATGATCAACCGACTCATCGAGCCGACCAGCGGGCGCATCACCATCGGCGGCGAGGACGTGATGGCGCTGCCCGCCTTCGAGCTGCGTCGCCGCATCGGGTACGTGATCCAGCAGGTCGGCCTCTTCCCGCACATGACCGTGGCCGACAACACCGCCGTGGTTCCGCGCCTTCTGAAGTGGCCGGACGCGCGGGTCCGCCGCCGGGTGGACGAGCTGCTCGAGCTGGTCGGACTCGACCCCGGGCAGTACCGCTCCCGATACCCGGCGGAGCTCTCCGGCGGCGAGCGACAGCGGGTCGGCGTCGCGCGCGCGCTGGCCGCGGATCCGCCGGTGATGCTGATGGACGAGCCGTTCGGCGCGGTGGACCCGATCCGGCGCGACCGTCTGCAGAACGAGTTCCTGCGTCTCCAGGCCCAGGTGCGAAAGACGGTCGTCTTCGTCACGCACGACGTGGACGAGGCGATCAAGATGGCCGATCGCATCGCGATCATGCAGCGCGGCGGGATCCTGGCTCAGTACGACACGCCTGCCACGATCCTCGGCGCGCCCGCGAACGACTTCGTGGAGCGCTTCGTGGGCGCCGATCGCGGCCTCAAGCGGCTGTCGCTGGCCCGCGTCCGCGATCTGCGGCTGATGGAGCCCGTGGTCGCGACGGTCGGCGAGGAGGGCCGCAGCGTGCGGACGCGCGTCGAGCAGGCCGGCGCCGAGTACGTGCTGGTGGTGGACGCACGCGGGCGGCCGCTCGGCTGGCTCGCCGCCGACGCGCTTCCGCAGGGTGAGATCGCGCCCGACGATGCGGAGCCCGGATCGGCGCTGCTCGAGCCGGAGTCCACCCTGCGCGACGCCCTCTCGACGATGCTCGCCTCGGGGGTGCAGCAGGGGGTCGTGGTCGACGCGCAGGGCGCCGTCGTCGGCCTCGTCAGCGTGGACCAGATCTCGGAGCTGCTGCAGCAGGCAACCGCACCCAGGGCTCGCCGCGATGCGCCCTGATCAGCCGCTG
This sequence comes from uncultured Chloroflexia bacterium, assembly GCA_963783725.1. GTDB lineage: Bacteria > Chloroflexota > Limnocylindria > QHBO01 > QHBO01 > CAWAOJ01. Next base: position 1,154,440 of record CAWAOJ010000002.1, read on the forward strand.
CTCGACGTCGGCTGGATCGCCGACAACCTCGACCAGATCGGGCAGCGACTCGGCGAGCACGTGCTGATGACGGGCATCGCCATCGTCATCGGCTTCGTGATCTCGTTCGCCGTGGCGCTGCTGGTCCGCCGCTACCGCCTCGCCTACGGCCCGGTGCTCGCCGTCTCCGGGGTGCTGTACACCATCCCCAGCCTCGCGCTCTTCGCGCTGCTGCAGCCGTTCTTCGGGTTCTCGCTCCTCTCGGCCGAGGTCGCGCTCGTCAGCTACACCATCCTGATCCTGGTGCGGAACATCGTGGCCGGGCTGGAGGGCGTTCCCGAGGAGGTGCGCGAGGCGGCGAACGGGATGGGCTACACGCGTGGGCAGCGGCTCTGGTCGGTCGAGCTGCCCCTTGCCCTGCCGGTGATCATCGCCGGCCTGCGGATCGCCACCGTGTCGACCGTGGGGCTGGTCACCGTGACCTCCCTGATCGGCCTGGGCGGGCTCGGCTACCTGATCGTGACGGTCGGGATCAAGCTCTTCTTCCCGACCCCGATCCTGGTCGGTGCGTTCCTGTCCATCGCCCTGGCGGTGGTCGCCGACGTGGGGCTGATCGCGCTGGAGCGCGCGCTCACCCCCTGGGCGCGCGGCCGGGCGCAGCCGGCTTCGACCTGATGGACTTCCTCGCCGAGGCCGCGCGCTGGCTCGCCGATCCGGCGCAATGGAGCGGCGACGGCAGCATTCCGGTGCGCCTCGGCGAGCACCTGCTGATCTCGGCCGTGCCGCTCCTGGCGGCGACGCTGGTCGCGCTGCCGGTGGGGCTGTTCATCGGCCATACCGGTCGCGGCGCGATCGCGGCGGTGAGCATCGCGAACATCGGCAGGGCGCTTCCGTCGCTCGGGATCCTGGGCATCGCGCTGATCTTCGTGCCGAACGCCGGCCTCGGCTTCGGGGTGCTCGCCACGCTCATCGCGCTCTTCGCGCTGGCCGTGCCGCCCATCGTCACGAACGCCTATGTCGGGCTGCACGGCGTCGATCGCGACCTGGTGGAGGCCGCGCGCGGCATGGGAATGCGAGAGCTGCAGCTGCTGCGGCGCGTCGAGCTGCCGCTCGCGATGCCGATCCTGCTCGCCGGCCTGCGCACGTCGGCGGTGCAGGTCGTCGCGACCGCGACGCTCGGCGCCGTGCTCGGCACCGGTGGCCTCGGACGCTTCATCATCGACGGGATCGCGCAGCACGACGACCCGCAGCTCTTCGTCGGCGCGGTGCTGACCGCGCTGCTGGCGATCCTCACCGAGCTCGCGTTCGCCCTGCTGCAGCGAGCCTCCCGCCCCGGCCGCGGCGCGGCCTCGGCGGCGGCGGCCCCGCAACTGGCCCGATCGGCCTGACGCGCTAGACTCCTCGGTCTGCCGCACTCGCGCGCAGCTCAGCCATGCAACAGACAAGGAGGACCCAATGCGGCTCAACCGCAGGCTCGCCCTCGGGGCGTCGCTGCTCGCGCTGGTCGTCAGCGCCTGCACGACGGGTGGGGGCAGCAGCAGCTCGCCGAGCGCCACCAACGCGGCGTCAGGCAGCCCGTCGGCCAGCAAGCCGACCATCACCATCGGCTCGGCCGACTTCTACGAATCGGCGCTGGTGGGCGAGATCTACGCGCAGGCGCTCGAGGCCAAGGGGTACACCGTCGAGCGCAAGTTCAACCTCGGCGCCCGGGCACTGACCAACAAGGGTCTGCAGGACGGCAACCTCGACGTCATGCCGGAGTACATCGGCAGCGAGGCGCGCGAGCTGAAGGCGACCGCCACCGGCGACCCGCAGGCCACCGCCAAGAACCTCGCCGATGCCCTGAAGCCGCTCGGCCTCGCGCTGCTCGACATTGCGCCCGGCCAGGACCAGAACGGCTTCGCGGTGCGACAGGAGACTGCCGACAAGTTCAACCTGGCGACCATGAGCGACGCGGCGAAGGTCGCCGACCAGCTCAACTGGGGCCTCCCGCCGGAGTGCTCCACCAACCCGTCGTGCGGTGATGCGCTGAAGAGCGCGTACGGGATCGACGTCGGCAAGGTCAAGGTGACCAAGCTGGCGCCGTGCAGCACGGCCATGGCGCAGGCGCTCAACAGCAGTTCCATCGACGTCGCCGAACTGTGCACCACGCAGCCGGACATCGAGAGCTTCAACTTCGTGTTGCTGCAGGACGACAAGCAGTCGCAGGCTGCCGACAACATGGCGCCCATCGTGCGCCAGTCGGTGCTCGACAAGGCGCCCTCCGACTTCGCGGAGACGCTCAACGCGGTCTCGGCCAAGCTCACCACCGAGGCGCTCACCAAGATGGGCGTGGCGGTGGCCGTCAACCATCAGAAGCCCGAGGACGTGGCCGGCTCCTTCCTGACCGACAACGCCCTCAAGTAGACCTCCGGACCGATGACGCGGCGGGCGCCTCGCCCGCCGCGTTCGCCTGACGCCGCAGCGGAGCTTCATGTCCGAGCACCTCGATCTGGTCGACTACCGCCGGCGCGTCTTCGCGCTGTACGACGCGATGCGCAACGACACCCGGGCCGATGCCCTGCGCCTGGTGAGCTTCAGGGCACGCAAGGACCGCCTCTTCGCCGAGCATCCGCAGTCGCCCATCCCGACCGCTGAGCGACGCGACTTTCGTGGCCTGGCCTACTGGCGTCATGATCCGGGCCTGCGCCTGGTCGGCGAGCTGGAGACCGATCCGGATGCGCCGCGGCTCGACGTCCCGCGCTCCGGGGAAGGACCGCGCATGCCGTTCGTGCGCATCGGCTCGGTCCGCTTCGACCTCGCCGGGACGGCGCGCAGCCTGGCCGTCTACTGGCTCGACGAGTACGCCGGGGGCATCTTCATCCCGTTTCGCGACGCCACCGCGGGGCGGACCACATACGGCGGGGGGCGCTACCTGTGGGATTCCGCGAAAGGCGCCGATCTCGGGTCGTCCGGGACGTCACTGGTGATCGACTTCAACTACGCCTATCACCCATCGTGCGCCTACGACCCGCGCTGGAGCTGCCCGCTCGCGCCGCAGGAGAACCGCATCGACGTGCCGATCGAGGCCGGCGAGCGGCTCGTCGCCGAGGATGCGTCGTGACAGCGGCGCCACGCCACTGCATCAAGTGCGGACGCGAGATCGGCCCCGACGAGTCGATCTGCGAGGTCTGCAATCGGGCCGGCATGAAGACGCCGTCGGCCAGCCAGTACCACGGGACCATGGTCGTGGCGATCGTCGTGGGCGTGATCCTGATGGCGGTCGCCGCGAGCCTCGCCATGCGCGGGGTGGGGCCGTTCAGCGCCGACGTGACCCGGACGACGGTCGGCGCCGACGGAATCACCAGCGTGACGCTCAGCGTTCGCAACGACGGGACGGCGGCCGGGCGCGCCAAGTGCCGGATCGTGGCCCAGGACGGACAGGGGCGTTCGCTGCTGTCGCGGTCCGTCGTCTCGCCCCGGATCGGCCCGGGCAGGACCAGCACCTTCTCGGAGCCGATGGTCGGGCTCGCCGAGCGGCCCGCCTCGGTCTCGGCGGATTGCGGCTGAGCCCGCTCGGCTGAGCGCGGCGCCTCAAGTCCGCAACTGATCGCGACTACTCGAGGATCAGCCGCACCGGCATCAACCCGCGGCTGACGGGAAGGTCGCTGATGGCGGCCCACGCCGCACCGGTCAGGTCGACGACCCGCTGGTCGGCCGTGCCCCAGTAGCACTGGCACCAGTCCACGATCGGCAGGCGCGCGCATCGGTCCGCGCAGACGGTGACGAACCCGTTCACCCGTCCGGTGTAGCGGCCTCCGAGGCTGCCGGGCAACGCCACCGCGGCGAGGCCACTGAAGCCGGCGGTGCCGCCATAGTTGCTGGCGATGCCGCTGACCACCCGGGTCGGAGGGGCGGGGCGCGGCGTTCGTCGCGCCGCGCGAGCAACGGGCATCGGCGGCCGCGACGGCGCGGCGGTCGGAGCGAGGCGCTCCGCGATCGAGTCGCGGATCGAGCTGCTTCCCCGCGAGGCGAGGACCTGCTGCTCGACGCCCGACGGCAGCGCCGACGCGGAGGCGGTCGGCGCGGGGGCGGCTGCCCACGCACCGGATGACGCCGCGACCACGGCGGCCACGGCGATTGACAGGGCGGCCAGCGCCCCCTGGAACAACTTCAATTGTGGATCTCCATTGGAGGTTCGACCGATGGCGCTCGGGCCGGAGGTGATGGCCGGGCCGTCGGGATGCGGCGCACATGTGGCGCACCTGAACGACGTTGCAGGCGCAATCAGCGTGCCAGCCGCGGAGAGCCGGGTCAAACGAGGGCAGCGACCGCACGCCCGCCGCTATGCTCACGACATGCGCACAGCCCCGGGTCGCGCCCTGATCGCGGCGACGCGAGCCGCGCTCGCCGCGACGCTCCTCGCGCTGTTCGCGACGCGGCTGCTGGCGGCCGGACCGCCCTTCCCTCCGCCCGTGGCGAACCAGGCGGTGTACGACCCGGCTGAAGCGATCCGAGCGGAGACCGAGGCCGCGCTCGAGCGCCGCATCGACGAGATCGAGACCCGCAGCGGCGCGGAGATCGTGATCTACGCGCAGGTCAAGCCGGGGATCAGCGAGGACGAGAACCTCGCCGACGCGCATGCCCTGATGGACCAGTGGGGAGTCGGCCGCAGCGGCTTCGACGACGGCCTGGTGATGATGCTGGGCCTCGACGAGACCCGCCTTCACGGTCGGATCAGCCTGTATGGCGGCGCGGGCTTTCTCGCGGCCTACGTCAACGAGAGCGGGCTCAAGCAGATCATCGACCAGCGCATGGTGCCCGACGCGCGGCGCGGCGACCTGGACGGCGCGCTGCTCGCCGGCCTCGCCGCCATCGACGCCGACGTCACCGCCGGCGGCCGCTCGCGCCTGGAGACGATGCGCCAGGTCAACGCGGTGCTCGGCCTGGTCGTCGCGCCCCTGCTCCTCCTGTTCGTCGTCGGCCTGGCGTGGAGGACGTGGCGGCGCGAGGGGGACGACCCGGAGTACCTCGACAGTCCGTCGGTGCTGATGGCCGGGCCGCCGGCCGACATGACGCCGCCGCTGGCGACGGTGGTGCGTCAGGGCCGCGCGACGCAGCACAGCATCGACACGGTCCTGATGGAGCTCGCCAGCCGGGGCCACATCTCGTTCGCCAACCTCGACCAGGTCAAGAAGGTGCGCAGCGACAGCGAGCCCGATCCGGAGACCGATCCGGCGATCCTGCTGAATCCGCAGCCCGACGACCCTCGCCCGCTGGCGGCGCCGCAGGCGCTGGCCGAGCGGACGATGCGGCTGCTCGGCGGCGCCGACAACCGGCTGACGCGCTCATCGCTGTGGTCGCTCAACGGCGAGCTGCGCGGCGTCAGGCGTTCGCTCGACGCCGACGCGCTGCGCCTCGGCTGGCTGGCGCACCTGCCCGGCCCCGCCATCACGAAGTGGACCGCGATCGGCATCGGTGAGGCGCTCCTCGGCCTGGGAATCGGATTCATCGGCCTCAGCGTGCCGATCAGCGGGCTGACCCTGGTCGGTGGCGCGCTGGTCGTCGGCGGCATCGTGACCGCCGGCTTCGGACAGGCGATGAGCAAGCGCACGCAGAACGGCGCGATCGTGGACGCGATGCTGAAGGCGTACCGGCGCACGCTGCAGAAGACGCTCGAGCAGGCGCGCTCGATGACCCAGGTGGTCGAGGACGAGACGGTTCGCCTGCTGGCCGACACGCCCGACAAGGCGGTCGTCTGGGCCTTCGCGCTCGGCCTCCACCGCCAGGTGGCGGAGGTGCTCGAGCGCTCGCTGGCCGATGCGCGGGCGAGCGGCGCCCAACCGTCCTACTACCCGTACTGGCTCAGCACGTCTCCGTCGGGCGCTGGGGCAGGATTCGCCGGCGGCGGAACCGCCGGAGTGATGCTCGGATCCGGCAGCGGCTTCTCGGGCTCGGGGATCCCCGACTTCGGCGGCATGATGTCGGCACTCGGCAGCATCGGGGCGACGCCTCCGAGCTCGAGCAGCTCCGGCGGTGGCTTCGGCGGCGGAGGCGGCGGAGGCGGCGGCGGAGCGAGCGGAAGCTTCTAGCTGCTACTGGCGCACGCGACGCGTGGCGGCTATCGTGCTGGACATGCAAGACGACCGACGAGGTGGCGGGGGCCGACCGGGTGGACGGCCGCGCAGCGATCAGCGCGGGCCACGACGCGACTTTCCCGGTGAGCGCGACTTCCGACCGCCGCGCCGTGACTTCCAGCGCGAGCGTCCCGCCTACGGACCGCCCGATCGCCACGGGCCGCCGGATCGGGCGGCGGGATCGCCGCCCGGCGGGCGTCCGTACCGCCGTCCGACGCCTCCCGACGAGGGCGGCATGGCGATCCGGCTCGATCCACGACGCGTCGGGCTGCTCAAGGAGCTCGCCGCCCAGGCGGGCCTGCGGCCGGGGGAGCTCGTCACGCAGTGGGTCGAGGAGCGCCTCGATGCCGCGCGGGCGGGAACGGGCCCAGCGCCGGCGCGCGCGGCCGGCGGCGTCTCCGGCGGCGCGCTCGAGGCATTGAGCAAGCGCGTCGACGAGCTGGCTCGCCGCGTCGAGGAGCTCTCCTCGCCGGCCGCACGGCGCCACGAGCCGGCGGCGGAAGCGACCGGGGCGGTCGGCGAATCGCCCGGGGAGCCGATCGCGGCCTCCCCGGAGTCACCCGGCGTGGAGTCCGCCCAAGACGAGCCGCGCGAGAGCGGTCGACGCCGTCGGGCGGCGGCCACCAAGACGGCGCGTCCGCGGGCCGCTCGGCGCACGGCGAATGCAGGCGAGCCGCGTGTCGCGCTGCACGACGAGATCTCGGCGGTGATCGGCGAGTCCGGACCGATGACCGCGGCGGAGATCGCGCAGGCGATCGCCGACCGCGGTCGGTACAGCGCGCCGCGCAGCGCCAAGCCGCTCGACGCGGCGATGGTCAACGGACGGGTCTCGAATCCCACCTATCGCTCGCGCTTCACGCGGCAGGACGGAAAGATCGGACTCGCGTCCGGCTGAGCCCTGGTGCCGGCCCCAGCGGCCGGAGCGCCTCAGTCCTCGAGGACGAACGTGACCAGGATGTTCGCCTGGAACTCGAGCGCTCCATCGCGCCCGACGTTCACGCGCTCCTCCTTGACCCACGCGCTGCGCACCTCTCGCAGGGTTCGGCTGGCACGCTCGATTCCCTGACGCACGGCGTCCTCGAAGCTCTCGTTCGACGTGCAGGACAGCTCGGTTACCTTCGCGACGGACATCATCGTCTCCTCTGTTGCTGACGGTCGACGCGCGGTGGCGCGTCCACGGGTACGGGCGCCTGTCCTGCATGTTTCGCTCCGCGGTGCGGCCCTGCGGCCCACTGCGCGATTGACGGCGCGCCACGTCGCGCGCACACTGTCGGCACGAAGCGTCGGCGTACTCCTTTCGGATTATTGCTGCGAGCGTTTCAGCATCGGTCCGAGGAGGCCCGAAACACACATGCCAACCGGCACCATCAAGCGCGTCGTTGCGGACCGCGGATTCGGCTTCATCGCCGACGACCGTGGCAACGAGCACTTCTTCCACTTCTCAGGCCTCGCCAACGGACTGCAGATCGAGCAGCTCCAGGTCGGCCAGCAGGTCAACTTCGACACCGAGCGCTCGGACCGCGGCCCGCGCGCGACGAACGTCACGCCTGTCAACGAGTAGGCCGATACGGCCCTCGACAGGGTCGTTCAGCTCCCGAGGCGTCCCGCAAGGGGCGCCTCGTTCGCGTTCCGAGACCTCGCGCCGTCAGCGGTCGTGGGCCGCGGTCCAGGCCAGCAGCTCGTCGGCCGGCATGGCGTTGATCACCGATCCGGCGTCCACGCCGCAGGCCGTCGCCCGCTCGCACCCGAAGGGCAGCCACGCCAGCTGGGCCGGCGCATGCGCATCGGAGTCGATGGAGAAGCGGCAGCCGGCCTCCACGGCCAGGCGCAGCAGACGCTTCGGCGGGTCCGAACGCTCGGGCCGCGAGTTCACCTCGATCGCCTTGTCGAAGCGAGCGGCGGCGGCGAAGACGAGCTCCGGGTCGAAGGTGGACTCGGGCCGCGGCCGCTTTCGGGTCTTCAGCCGTCCGGTGATGTGCCCCAGCACGTCGAGGTGAGGCTCGGCCAGCGCCGCCACGAAGCGGCGCGTCATCGGCTCGAACGGCATCCGCAGCTCGGAATGAGCGCTGCCGACCACCACGTCGAGCCGGCCGAGGAGCTCCGGCTCCTGGTCCAGCGTCCCGTCGGGCAGGATGTCGACCTCGATCCCGGTCAGGATCCGGAACGGCGCCAGCTCCTCGTTCAGCGCCGCCACCTCGTCGAGCTGGCGGCGAAGCCGGTCCGCTGACAGGCCGTTGGCGACCGTGAGCCGTGGCGAGTGGTCGGTGAGGACCATGTACTCTCGTCCGAAGTCGCGCGCCGCCTCGGCCATCTCGCGGATGGTGCTTCCCCCGTCACTCCAGTCGGAGTGCACGTGGCAGTCGCCGCGCAGCGCGGCGCACAGCTCGGCCCCTGCCTCCACCACCGGGCGTCCTCCGGTCGCCTCCAGGCGTCGCAGGTAGACCGGCTCCTCGTCCCGCACCGACTCCAGGATCGTGCGCTCGAGCACCTCGCCGATTCCCGGCAGCTGGCGCAGCGTGCCCCCCGCCGCATGTCGTGCGACTTCCTCGGGCCCGAGCCCGGCCAAGGTTTCCGCGGCGCCGCGAAAGGCGCGCACCCGGTACCCCGGCTCGTGCGCCGCCTCGAGCAGGAAGGCGATGCGCCGCAGGTCGGCGACCACGTCGCGCGACGCCATCGGTCAGGCGAGGGTGAGGATGCGTCGCGGATTGTCCACCGTCATGCGCGCGATCTCGCCCTCCCCGACGGCCGCCGTCCGCAGGCGGGGCAGGAAATGCTGCTGCAGGTAGGTGTAGCCGAATCCGCCATTCGCCTTCAGCTGCCGGTTGTGGCACACGTCCTGGCTGAGCAGGATCTGGTCGCCGAAGCCGCCGGCGAGCAGCTCGACGAGCATCTCGACCAGTCGAGGCTCGGCCGCCTCCTCCTCGCCGAAGCGCTGCCCCAGGAAGTCCAGCTCTATGCTCGCGCCCTGCTCGACGATCGCCAGCCAGTGCTCCAGCACCGGATACGAATCCGCGTGGCCGATCACGACGCGGGAAGGGTCGACCCCCTCCTCGACGAAGATTCGCAGCTGCTCGCAGCGCGACCGGCGACATCACCGAGTGGGTGGTGATCGCCATCCCGGTCCGAACCGCTGCCCGCGCCGCGGCGCGGTGGACGCGCTCCTCCCTGGCGCTCACCCACGGCTTGTCGGTGCCGATCTCGCCGATGATCCCGGGCCGGATCCCGCTGCTGCCCACGCCGGCCTCGAACTCGTGAACCAGCTCGTCGGCAAGGTCGCCGACGCTTCTGCGATCGATCTCGGCGGCGGCCGGGTAGTACGCCTCGCGATACCACCCCGCGCCCATCACGATGTGAAGGCCGGTGCTGCCGGCGAGCCGTCTCAGGCGCTCGGGGTCGCGGCCCACGCCGGGAAGGGTCAGGTCCACCAGCGCGCTGCCGCCCCTCCTGCGAAAGTCCCGCAGCTCGTCGGCGAGGAGAGGTTCGTCGGCGGTGAGCTCCCAGTAATCCCAGCGACCGGGCACGTGCCAGAGGGCGATGCCGGTGTGCTCGTGAGGCAGGGTGAACCCGATGCGGTCGGGTGGCACCGGTCCGCTCACCGTCATGACGCGGGGTGACATGATCGCTACCTCGTGAGAGCGTGCGGGCAGCTGCGGAGCAGCGTGCAGGTGCAAGTGATCGGCGTCATAGTGCCAGAGCGAGGCGCCCACGGCGGGCGCAGGGCTCGACACGAACGGGTAGCCTCTGCCCACTGAGCCCCGCGCGGGCCAGCTCGTACAGGAGATGCAGCGAGGATGGCGTCCCAGGCAGTCGAACGCTCCGAGAACACCCCGGCGACCGGCGACGGCTGGTCATCGGCACAGGCGGCACTCGACCTCGCCGCGGACCGGCTGAAGCTCGACGACGGGATGCGTCGCGTGCTGCGGGTGCCGAAGCGCGAGCTCACCGTGCACTTCCCGGTGACGCTGGAGAGCGGCGAGGTCCGCGTCTTTGCAGGCTACCGCGTCCACCACAACATCAATCGGGGGCCCGCGACCGGCGGCATCCGCTACACCGGCGACCTGACTCTCGATCTGGCCCGCGCCCAGGCCATGCTCAACAGCTGGAAGGCCGCGCTGGTGAGCATCCCGTACGGCGGCGCGGCCGGAGGAGTAGTTGTCGATCCGCGCGCACTCAGCCGGCACGAGCGGGAGGGACTCACGCGGCGCTATGCGACCGAGATCAGCCTTCTCCTCGGACCCGACCGTGACATCCCGACTCCCGACGTCAACACCGGCTCGCAGACCATGGCGTGGATCATGGACACCTACTCGATGCACGCCGGGCATACCATCGCAGGCGTGGTGGCAGGCAAGCCGATCGCGATCGGCGGCACCAGGGGCAGACGCGAGGCCACCAGCCGTGGTGCCTTTCGCACCATTCGCGCCTGCGCGCGATCGCTCGGCCTCGACATCGACGGAGCCAGCGTCGCGATCCAGGGCTTCGGCCGCGTGGGCGGCATCCTCGCCGAAATGCTGGCGCGCGCCGGTGCCCGCGTGGTCGCCATCGCCGACGACCACGACGCCGTGCGCGATGAATCCGGGCTCGACGTGCGGCGCGCGCTGGGGTGGGTTCGCGAGCACGATTCGGTGGCGGGGCTGCCCGACGCCGAACCGATCGATCGGGCCCGCATCTTCGCGACGGAGTGCGACGTCCTCGTCTCGGCCGGACTGCAGGGCCAGATCACCGAGACGAACGCGGCGGACGTCAGGGCGCGCATCCTGGCCGAGGCGTCGAACGCGCCGACCACGCCCGGCGCGCAGGAGATCCTCGCTGCGGCCGGCGTGCGTGTCATTCCCGACATCCTGTGCACCGCCGGCGGCATGGTGCTGAGCTACTTCGAGTGGGTGCAGGACATGCAGTCCTTCTTCTGGACCGATGCGGAGATCGCCAGCGAGCTCGACCGCATCATGGACGACGCCTTCGCCAACGTCGCCGCGCTGGGCGAGGCGAAGGGCGTGGACCTGCGCGGCGCGGCGATGATGCTCGCCGTCGGACGAGTCGCCGAAGCGACCCAGCTCCGCGGCCTCTATCCCTGATCAGCGCTGGGCGGTCGCATGGGCCTTCCCCCCGACTGGCCCATGCGACCGTTCCCGAACCCCCGCCTGAATTCCCCTATCCCGGCGCCAGCAGCGGGGCAGACCCCGCCGCCAGGTCGCGATCCCGCGAGCTGGCGAGGAGCACGGCTGATTGGATCGACGGCGCGTCGTTGAGGTTCACGCCGGTCGCGTCGCGGAAGCTGCGCTTGAACCACAGGTCGTACGGCTCGAGCGACACGGCGAGCAGGCCGACCGCGGCGTCGAGGTCATCGGCCTCGATCAGGCCGATGAGGAGGTCGCTGTCACACGAAGCGGCGAGGAACCAGCGCTCGCCGGCGATGCCCACGCGCTGTTCGGAGCGCTGCTGGTCTCCACGCCGTGCTGCCGCGAGCTGGGCGAGGAACTCGCGCGCTGCCGCCAGCCGACCGGGAAGAACCGTGAAGACGACGCAGTGCTCCATCGGCCACAGACTGAAGCCGATGTCGGCCGCCGTCCATTGGCCTGCGCCTTATATTTGACCGCCGGTCGCCTCAGCCGCGCTCGCCGGTCAACCCATCCCCAGGCGGATCGCGAACGCCGCGGCCTCCACTCGGCTGCGGACGCCCAGCTTGGCCTTGATGTTGGTGAGGTGCACGCTGGCCGTCTTGTCGGTGATGAACAGCTCGGCGGCGATCTCGGCGTTCGTGCGTCCGGCGGCCACGAGCCGCAGCACCTCCAGCTCTCGGGGGGTCAGGCCGTGGTTCGTCGTGCTCGGGACGGACGGCGGCGCCTGGATGTCGATGCGGGCGCGACGGGCGAGCGATTCGACGCGCTCGATCAGTGGCCTCGCCCCGATCTGACGCGCCGTCGCGAGCGCCTGACGAAGGGGAACCGCGGCGTGCTGCCGCGACTCGCCGGCGGTGAGCCGCGCCTCGGCCTCGCGCCAGCGTGCCACCGCGGCGTCGGGCGCGTGCTCAAGGCGGTCCCACTCGGCGGCGATCCTCGCCCACAGCTCGGGAGCCGGCTGCGCCATGCCGCGGGCTCGCTCCGCCTCGATCAGCCATGCGTCGATGTCGAGGTGCGGATCGGCGGCGACGCGGCGTCGGCCGACCGCCTCCCGGTGACGCACGAAGTGATCGCGCAGCTCGTCGAGCGCGGCCTGGGCCGCAGCCACCCCCGCCACGTCCCCTTCGGCCCGTGCGTCCTGCGCCAGATCGGCGGCCGCCCACGACCCGCGCACGCAGAGCCAGCGACGGTCGTCGAGCTCGAGCGGCGCCTCGGCGAGCGCATCCAGCCCATCGCGGATCGCGGCGAGCGCGTCGGCCGGCCGTCCCTCCCACAGGGCCAGCTGCGCCGCCTGCTCCTGCGGTCCGGTCCAGCCGGTGGCGCGGCGGGTGCTGCATGCCGCGACGGCGGCGGCGAGCGCGGCATGGGCGCCGTCGAACTCGCCGCGCCACGCCGAGAACTCGGCGTAGGCGAGGTGGAACCAGGTCGCCGCCACGCCAGTCGGGCGCCGCTCCAGCGCCTCGTTCGCGAGGCGCTGCGCCTCGTCCCAGTCGCCGAGGAGGTAGTGGAGCTCGATCGCGATCATCGTCATCGTCTCGCCGTAGGTGCGCTCGAGGCCCGCAGCGCAGACACGCTCGATGCCCTCGCTTACGACCGCGATCGCGTCGCGCAGTCGCCCGGCCAGGTGCAGCGCCTCGGCCAGGTTGGATCGGTCCGTCGCCTCTTCGCCGATTCGTCCCGCGGCGATGCTCATCGAAAGCGCCCGCTCGAGCGGCTCGATCGCCTCGCCCGGCGTGCCGGCCAGCGACGAGACCGTGCCGAGCGCGGCGAGTGCGCGCGACTCCGCATCTGCCGCCCCGACCGTGCGCGCGATGGCGACCGATTCCTCGCACAGCGCGCGCGCGCGATGGAGGTCGCCCGCCAGCGTCAGCGCCGACGCCAGCTTCGCCAGCACCATCGCCCGTTCCCGGCTGGGCGGATCGGCCGGCACCAGTCGCGCGGCCTCGCGCCGCGCCGCCACGAAGCCGGGCAGGTCGCCCGCGAGCCAGCGCGTCTCGCCCAGGCGAACGTAGAGTCGTGCGGCGCGCAGCGGCTCGCGCTCGACATCGACCTCCTCCAGTCCGCGGTGCCACAGCTCGGTGGCCTCGACGAACGCGCCGTTCGCCTCGGCGGCTTCGGCAGCGAGCTCCAGCAGGCGCGCGTGCTGCTCACCTGACATCGCCGCCGCACCCAGCCGCTCGGCAACGGTGAGGGCGCGGTTCAGGTGCTGCACCGCCTCCGCGTGCGCGTGCACGACGAGAGCGCTCTCGCCGGCGGCGACGAGCGCCGGGAGCGCCCGCTCCTCGTTCCCGGCCGCGAGCCAGTGGTGCGCGAGCTCGCCGGCTCGGCGGGCGTCGACGGCGTCGCTGCCTTCCAGCTCGCCCTCCAGCGCGGCGCCGAACGCGGCGTGCAGCGCGCCTCGCTCGCCGGGGAGAAGGTGAGCGTGGATCGCTTCGGCCATCAGCTCGTGACGGAACGAGTATCGGCCGGTCTCCGGATCGGCAACCATGATCGCGCGGTCGACGGCCTCGCGCAGCGCCAGGAGGAGCGTCCGGTCGTCCAGTCCGGCCGCCGCGGCGAGCAGGCGATGCGGGACGCTTCGGCCGATCGCGACGAGGCGCAGGATGTGACACGCGGCGGGCGTCGAGGCGTGGTAGCGCGCCAGCAGGACGTCGCGCAGCGAGGTCGGCAGTCCCACCTCGGCGGCGCCGTGTCCGCCCTCGGCCACCAGCTCCTCGGTGAAGAACGCGTTGCCGCCGCTGCGGCGGTAGATCGCCTCGACCAGCTGCGGCGTCGCGGCGTCGCCCAGCAGGGCGCTCATCTGCTGGCGATGCTCCTCTTCGTTGAAGCGCCCGAGTCGGATGGCGGTCACGCGGCGCGCGTGCAGGCCGGCGACCATCGCTCGCAGGGGATGCCTCGGCGGAAGCTCCTCGGTCCGGTACGAGCCGATGAGCAGCACCTCGGCCCTCCGCAGGTTGCGATCGAGATAACGGAACAGCTCGCGCGTCGAGCGGTCGGCCCACTGCAGGTCCTCGATGACCAGGACCAGCGGAGCCAGGCGGGTGAAGAGCGCGAGCAGCTGCTCGAAGAGGCGTGCCTGGGCGAACCCGCCCTCGCTGGCCGTCGCCTCGCCGAGCCCCGGCACGAGCCGCGCCACGTCCGCCGGCGACCCTGCGCTGAGCGACTGCACCTCGCGCTCCTCGGCGAGGGATCGCAGCGCTTCGACGATCGGCACGAACGGCAGTCCGCCCTCGCCCACGTCGACGGCACCTCCGACGAGCACGCGCGCCCCCGCGTCGCGCGCCCACTCGGCGAACTCCTCCAGCAGCCGGCTCTTGCCCACGCCGGCCTCGCCGCTGATGAGGGCGGTGCGGGCTCCCTCGTGAGGAAGTGAGGCGAGGGCGCTGCGAAGTCGCTGCAGCTCGGGCTGACGGCCGACGAAGGCTGTCTGCTTCCCTCTTCGAGCAGGCATTCCGCATTATCCCGCATGTCACACGCCACTGGACTGTGGCCCATCGGCCAGAGACCCGCGGCAGCAGGCGCTTGCGGCGAGGCGCGCCCTGCCCGCACACTTGTCCCATGACCGACCGACGAGAGTGGACCGATCACCAGGAAGCGTGGCGCCGAGAGCGGCTCGACCCCGCCCTGGAGCGCACGCCCGAGCGCAGGGCGCGGTTCATCACCCAGTCGGGGGTCGAGATCGACCGCGTCTATACGCCGCAGGACCTTCGCGACCCGGCCAACGACCCGGATCGCGGTCGCCCGCGCTACGCGTTCGGCGGCGCGCCGCCGGACGAGGATGGCTGGGACGAGGTCTCGGACCTCGGTCTGCCGGGCGAACCGCCCTACGCGCGCGGCATCCACCCGACCGGGCATCGTGGCCGCCTGTGGACGATGCGCATGTTCGCCGGCTTCGGCACCGCCGAGGACACCAACGCGCGATTCAAGAAGCTGATCGAGGCGGGCGGCACGGGCCTGTCGATCGCCTACGACATGCCGACGCTGTACGGCTACGACCACGACGATCCGCACGCGGCGGGCGAGTTCGGCACCTGCGGCGTGGCGGTCAGCAGCCTGGCCGACATGGAGATCCTGCTCGCCGGCCTTCCGGTGGACGAGATCTCGACCTCCATGACCATCAACTCGCCGGCGGCCATGATCTGGGCCATGTACATCGTCGCTGCCGAGAAGATGGGCGTTCCGCGCGAGCGACTGACCGGCACCCTGCAGAACGACATCCTGAAGGAGTTCGTCGCCCAGAAGGAGTACATCTTCCCGCCCGCGCCGTCGCTCAAGCTCGTCACCGATACGGTGGAGTTCGGCACGCGCGAGATGCCCCGCTGGAACACGATCAGCATCTCGGGCTACCACATCCGCGAGGCGGGCTCGACCGCGGTCCAGGAGCTCGCGTTCACGATCGCGGACGGGATCGCCTACGTCGAGGACGCGCTGGCGCGCGGGCTGCGCTTCGACGACTTCGCTCCGCGCCTGTCGTTCTTCTTCAACAGCCACAACGACTTCTTCGAGGAGATCGCCAAGTTCCGCGCCTCGCGCCGCATCTGGTACAAGCTGGCGCGCGAACGATTCGGCGCCGAGAACGAGCGCTCGACCTGGATGCGATTCCACACCCAGACCGCCGGCGTGTCCCTCACCGCGCAGCAGCCGCTCAACAACCTCACCCGCGTGGCGATCCAGGCGCTGGCCGGCATCCTCGGTGGCACGCAGTCACTCCACACCGATGCGTACGACGAGGCGTGGGCCGTCCCGTCGGAAGAGGCCGCCCTGCTCGCCCTTCGTCAGCAGCAGATCCTGGCCGAGGAGTCCGGCGTCGCGAACACCGTGGATCCGTTGGGCGGGTCGTACTTCGTCGAGACGCTGACCAACCAGACCGAGCAGCGAGCGTGGGACTACATCCGCCGCATCGACGAGATGGGCGGCATGGTCCGCGCGGTCGAGCTCGGCTTTCCGCAGGGCGAGATCGCCGACGCCGCATACGAGCAGATGCGGGAGGTGGAGGCGCACGAGCGCGAGATCGTGGGCCTCACCAGGTACGACGACCCGAACGAGGAGCTGCGCATCCCCCTGCTCACCATCTCACCCGAGCAGGAGGCTCGCCATCTCGCAAGGCTGGCGCGCGTGCGCGCCGAGCGCGACACGGACGCCCACTCTGCCGCGATGCGACGCCTGGAGGACTCGGCGCGGGCCGGCGACGTGAACCTGATGCCGGTGATCATCGACTGCGTGCGCGCCTACGCCACCATCGGCGAGATGTGCAACGTCCTTCGCGCGGTCTACGGCGAGTACCGGGAACCGCTCGCGGTTTGAGAACGCGTGCCGGGAGGCGGCGCGGTCCCTCGGCGCCGGCGGCGCCACGGGGTGTCGCAGGGCACGCGCCCGCGCCGCCTCCCCGCTGCTCCATCGTGGCACGGCGGCCATTACCAGCGGCTTACGGCGCGCCGCAGTCGGCGGTCGCCGTGGTGCGGGTGACGCGGGGGTGAGCCCTGCCGTCCGCCACGAGGATCGCGCAATGGGATCCGCGCTGCGGCTGGTCGTGCCTCGGCTCGCCCCGGGAGCGCGGCAGCGAGCGTGGCGGGTGCTGCGCGACGACATCGAGCAGACGGAGCAGGCACTCTCCCGCTTTCGGGCGGAAAGCGAGCTGAGTGCGCTCAACGCTCGAGCCGGCGACGGCGCGTGGCACCGCGTGGGACACAGGCTGTGGACGTGCCTCGCCGCGTGCGAGCGCGCGTCGCGCCTCACCGGCGGACGTTTCGACGCACGGACCGTGCGACCGCTCGAGGAGCTCGGAGAGCGGGCCGGCGTCGCGCTCCCGGAAACGGTTTCCACCCAGCGCGGCACCTGGCTCGAACGCGACCCGCGGACACGGTCGGTGCGATTGTGGGAGCCGGCGGACAGCGGAGGGATCGGCAAGGGCCTGGCCCTGCGCTGGGCGGCCGAGGCCCTGCGCCGCATCGACGTGACCGACTTCTTGATCGAGGCGGGGGGCGACATCGTCATATCCGGACGACCGTCCGACGGCGGTCCGTGGCGGATCGGCATCGAGGACCCGGACGGCAGACCCGGCTCGACCGCGACGGTCGTCTCACTCGCCCGCGGAGCGATCGTGACCTCGTCCACGGCCGTGCGGCGCTGGATCGACCCATCCGGGCGGGCGGTGCACCATCTGCTCGACCCGCGCACCTGGCGGCCGGCCTCGACCGGCCTGACCTCGGTCACCGTGGCGGGGACCGATGCGGCCTGGTCCGAGGTCTGGTCGAAGGCGCTGTTCCTCGCCGGCACGCCGCACATCGCCGGGGAGGCGGGAAGGCGGCGCATCGCGGCGTGGTGGACCGAGGAGGGCGGCGCGGCCGGGATGACGCCTCTCGCGCGGCAGATGACGGCGTGGCAGAGGCCCGGCAATGCGCACCGCGAGTTGACCGCCTGGTGGGGCGACCGTCAGCGCGCCTCGTCCACCAGGCGGCGGAAGAGGGCCTCGTAATCGTCGACCATGCGCTCGGTCGAGAAGCGCTCCAGCGGCCCGCTCGCGGATCCGGACCCGGTCCAGGTCGCGGACCTTCTCGACGGCCAGCATCGCCTCGTGGACGTCGTCGACGAGGTAGCCATCCACGCCATGCTCGATGATCTCCGGCAGCGCTCCCGCCCGGCGGGCGATCACCGGCGTGCCGGTGGCCAGGGACTCGATGGCCACCAGCCCGAAGGGCTCCGGCCAGGCGCCGAGCATCAGCGTCGCGAGCGCGCCGGCAAGCATGGGATCGCGCGCCTCCGGCGCCATCTGCCCGTGGAACTCGACCTTGCCCGGCTCGAGCGCCGGCGCCACGTCGGACTCGAAGCAGGCCACCTCCGCCGGCGCGTTCACCTTCGCTACCACGTGCAGCAGCATGCCCGTCTCGCGGGCCACCTCGACCGCCTCGGCGACGCCCTTCTCGGGCACGGTTCGGCCAAGGAACAGCAGGTAGTCGCCGGGCTCCGCGCGCGACGGCATCTTCGCGAGCGGCAGGCCGTGGTGGATGGTGGCCACCCAGTTGGCCTCCGGCGCCCATCGCCGCTGGCTCTCGCTGATCGCGACCAGCGGCACGTCGCCGAACTCGGCCAGCAGCTCTGGAACTCCGCCGACGTCCAAACGGCCATGGAGGGTCGAGACGACCGGCAGGGTGCCGTATCGGGCGAAGGGGAAGCCGACCGCCTCGATGTGCGAGTGAACGATGTCGAACCGATCCTGCTGGCGCCAGGCCATGGCGCTGGTGAGGACCAGAGAGGGAAGCGCGCCGTCCTCGTCGTCGTGCTTCCAGGTCGCCTCGCTTACCACCGGCACCAGCTCGACGTCGACGTCCGAGTCGCCGGATGCGAACAGCGTCACCTCGTGTCCACGTGCCTTGAACTCCTCGACCAGCGCGGCGATGACGCGCTCGGTGCCGGCGTACGCCGGCGGCGGGATCGGGATGAACGGCGGGGCGAGCATCGCGATCCGCAGCGACTTCGAGCTCATGATCGGCCGCTGAGCACGGGGCGTGCCCGCTCCGCACCGTATCCTGCTCAGACATGAAGCTGCACCTGGTGGACGCCACCTTCGAGCTCTTTCGGGCCCATTTCTCGCGGCCGCCGATGAGGGCGCCGGACGGCCGGCCGACCAACGCGGTGGCGGGCCTGCTGGACTCCATGCTGTCGCTGCTGCGCGAGCCGGACGTCACCCACATCGCCGCGGCCACGGATCACGTGATCGCCTCGTGGCGGAACGACGTGTATCCGGGCTACAAGACCGATGCGGGTGTGCCGCCCGAGCTGCTGGCCCAGTTCGAGGATGCCGAACGCGCGCTGCGCGCGCTCGGCATGGTGACCTGGCCGATGGTCGTCGACGAGGCGGATGACGCGATCGCGACCGCGGTCCGGCTGTTCGCCGCCGACGTCGAGCAGGTCATCATCTGCAGCGTCGACAAGGACCTGGCGCAGTGCGTCGACGGCACGCGGGTGGTGCTGCGCGACCGCATCCGCAGCCGAACCTACGCCGAGCCCGACGTGATCGAGAAGTGGGGCGTGGCGCCGGCCAGCATCCCGGACTACCTGGCGCTCGTCGGCGACGCGTCCGACGGCTTTCCGGGCCTTCCCGGCTGGGGAGCGAAGTCCGCCGCGACGGTGCTTCGTCGATGGCCGCACCTCGAGCTGATCCCGCCCAGCGCGCTGGACTGGGAGGTGCCGCTGCGCAACGCCAGCCGCCTGGCGGCGGTCCTCGACGCCCAGCGCGCCGATGCGCTGCTCTACCGGCGCCTCGCGACGCTGAACCGCGACTCGAAGATCGGCACGGCCGAGATCGCCGACCTCGAGTGGCGGGGAGTCCCCCGCGAGGAGTTCATCGCCCTGTGCGACGAGCTCGGCTTCACGCGGGTGCGCGAGCGGGTCCACCGCTGGGCGTGACCGGGCCGGTACTTTGGTTCGGCTGCCACGACGGCCGAGCGCTGATACGGTCGGGCCATGACACGCCGCCTGGTCGCGCCGCTGGTGCTCGTCGCGCTGATCGCCGGCATCGGCGCCGCACCCGGAATGGCGCCCGTGACGGCGGCAGCATCGTGCACCGGCTGGAGCTCCCAGACCCAGCCGCCGGCCACCATTCGCGTCTTCCGCGCCGCGACGGGGGTGGTGGAGACCGTCGACTTCCGCGCGTACGTCAAGAACGTCCTGTCACGCGAATGGGTCGGTTCGTGGACGACCGAGTCGCTCCGCTCCGGCGCTCTCGCGGTCAAGAACTACGCCTGGTACTACGTGCTGCACTGGCGCGGCGAGGTGGCGTCCGGGAGCGGAGCCTGCTTCGACGTCTACGACACCACGCGGGACCAGGTCTACGACCCGTCCCGGACGACGTGGGCCAGTGCGGCGGCCGCCGTTGACGCCACCTGGTCGACGCTCGCCCTGAGGAACGGCCTGATCTTCCCCACCTACTACACGGCGGGCACGGCGTACGAGGCGTGCGGCGCCAACGCCAACGGCTGGCGGATGTACCAGTGGGGCACGCAGGCATGCGGCCTCGCCGGCAGGAGCGCGGCACAGATCATGGCCGTCTACTACGACGGGGTGGTGGTCAGCGATGCTCCCCTCGCCGCGCCGCCCAGCCCGTCGCCGACGCCCGTTCCGACCTCGACCCCGAGCCAGAGCCCGAGCCCGGCGGCAACGCCGAGCCCGGCCGCGACGCCGACCGCGCCGCCTCCGTCGACTTCGCCGCGCGCCTCTGCGAGCCCGACGCAGGCGGCCACGCCCGCGCCGACGCCGGCACCCACCCCGCGTCCGACCGCCCCGGCCCCCGCTCCTCCTGCGCAGCCCGGCGGCGGGCAGTCCAGCCTCGCCCGCGCGGCGGCGCCGCCGGCCGCGCCCAGCGAGCGGCCGAAACCGATCGTCGTCAGCGCCGGAACCGTTGGCCGCACCGCGGCCGTCGCCGCGCAACCGGCGACCCCGGCATGGCATCCCGACCGGCGACTCATCGCAGGCGCGGCCGTCGGCGCAGCCATCGGTGCGTGGCCCACCTTCGCCCGCTCCGACCTGCGCCTGGTCTCGTTCCGCCGCCTCTTCCCCGCGGCAATCGAGGGCCTGCGCCTCGCGCTGGCGCAGACGCGCGGCAACCAGGTGGCGCTGCCCTCGTTCCTCGTCCGCCTGATCGACTGATCGGCGTCCGCGCGGCATGTGGCTTGCGAGAAGGGCCGGCATGATCGAGCGGGTACGCGATGACATCGGCGATACGGCGGACACCGTGCGCAACGAGATGGGTGCGCTGGCCTGGCTGCTCAGGACGGCCGTGCTGGCGGCCGTCGGCGGCGCCATCTACTCCGAGCTGCGCAAGCCGCCCGGCGAGCGAACGTGGGAGGGACGGCTGCTCGGCACCATCCCGTACGACTTCAGGATGCCGACGCCTGAGCCGGCTTCGCGACGCCTACTGGAATCCGAAGAGCAACCGCATCTTCACCGATCGACCGCTGGGCGTCGGCTGGGCCATCAACATCCCCGCCGTCCTTCGGCGCTTCGGCCTGATGCAGCCCCGGTCTCGCGGCTGAGGGTCCCACTGCGACAACTGCGCTAGCATCGCGTGCATGCCCGCGTGGTTTCCGCTGCTGCTCGTCGCGCACGTCGCGCTCGCCCTGGCGCTCCTGCTGCCCAGCGTCGTGCTCCCCTTCGTGATGCGCGGCGCCGCTGACGGACGGCAGCCGGGCGCGCTGGCGCGGTCGCTGGTGGCGCTGCAGGCGAACGGGACGCTGCTGGTCGGAGCGGGAGTCGCGATCACGGGCATCGGCCTGCTGCTGGTGCTCGGCCTGGGCATGCTGTCGCGACCGTGGATGCTGGTCGCCCTGGCGCTGTATGCCACCAATCTCCTGGTGGCGGCGTTCATCTCCAGGCCGAACCTGCGTCGTCTGGTCGGCCTGCCGGGGGACGTGGCGCAGGGCGCGGTGTGGCGGCGACGCGCGCGACAGCAGCGCTACGTGGCGTACGGGATGGCCGCCGCCACCGGGCTCATCGGGTTCCTGATGAGCACCAAGCCCGAGCTGTGGTGAACGACGGCTAGAAGCTGGGAAACGGCAGCGGCCGGCCCATCAGCCAGAACATGGCGGCCACCATGAGCAGGATGGCCACGACGAAGAACGCGAACCAGCGAAGGACTTCCATGCTCGGGTGCCACTCCTCATGCAGCAGCGCAACGTCGGGGACGATCGGGCACCGCATTCTATCCCCGCTGTCGAGCCTAGAATCGGGCGTGGCCCTGCACCTCTTCGACACCCGACGCGGCGGTCTGCACCGCTTCGAGCCGATCCGCGGCGAGCCGGTCGGGCTGTACGTGTGCGGGGTCACGCCGTACGACACCGGCCACCTCGGCCACGCCTTCACCTACGTCAGCTTCGACGTGCTGCATCGGTACCTCGAGTACCTCGGCCATGACGTTCGCTACATCCAGAACGTGACCGATGTGGACGACGATCTGCTGCGGCGCGCCCGAGAGGTGGGCGAGGACTACGCGGCGCTGGGAGACCGCTACCTGGCCAGCTTCCTGGCCGAGATGGACGCCCTGAACTGGCTGCCGCCCGACGTCCTGCCGCGCGCGACGATGCACATCGGCGAGATGCAGGCGGTGATCACGGCGCTCGTCGATCGCGGCCATGCCTACGTCGCGGCCGGCCACGTCTACTTCGCCATCGACAGCTGGCGCCGCTATGGAGAGCTCTCCGACCTTCCGCGCGATGCGATGCTGCCGATCGCCAACGAGCGCGGCAACGTGCCCGACATGCCCGGCAAGCGCGATCCGCTGGATTTCGTGCTGTGGCAGCCGTCCGCCGAGGACGAGCCGTCGTGGCCGTCGCCCTGGGGCGCCGGCAGGCCCGGCTGGCACATCGAGTGTTCCGCGATGAGCATGCGCTACCTGGGCGAGCGCTTCGAGATCCACGGCGGTGGCGCCGACCTCATCTTCCCGCATCACGAGTCGGAGATCGCGCAGAGCGAGGCGGCCACCGGCGAGCGGCCCTTCGTCAGCCACTGGCTGCACACCGGCATGCTGCGCTTCGGCACCGAGAAGATGAGCAAGTCGCTTGGGAACCTCGTCCTCGTCCGAGATCTGCTGCGCACGTCGTCCGCCGACGCGATCCGCCACTACCTCGTCTCGCACCGCTACCGCGACGAGGTGGAGTTCGACGAGGCGGACCTCCGGGCCTCGGAGCTCAGCGTCGGGCGGATGGCTCGCGCCTGCGCCATCGCCGAGCAGCTCGAGCCGGTTGCGACGGGGCTCGCCGAACCGGAGTCGCTTCACCCGACCGTCGCCGAGCACCGCGCGAGGTTCCTCGCCGCCATGGACGACGACCTCGACACGCCGGCCGCGCTGCCGGAGCTCCACGCGCTGGCGGCCATCTGCGACGGCAGCGACGACAGGCGGCTGAAGGTCGACGCGGGCTGGATGGTCCGCGAGCTCGGCGCCAGGGTGCTCGGCCTGCGGCTGGCCGAGGTGCCGGCCGAGCCGCGCCCCATCGAGCCGGTCGGCGCGTGACAGAGGCGCCCGACCGGGGAACCGACGGCGACGACAGCGTGCCGGTGAGCGTTCGCCTCGGGACGGTCGTGCCGCCCGAGGACCCGGAGGACTGGACCCGCCCGCTGACCTGGGTCGCCGCCCTCGGGATGCTGGCCGGGCCGCTGGCGACGCTTGCCTGGTTCTGGCTGGCCAGGCCGGCGGATGCGTCCGTCGTGCCTGGGACGTGGCTGGCCGCCGCCTCCCTGGTCGTCGGCGCGGTGCTCACCGGAGCCACGCAGTCCGCGGCACCGGCCGCCTTCGCCGGCACGCTCGGCGCCGGCCTCTTCGCGTCGCTGGCGACGGTGATCGTCGGCCTGGTGCTGGCCGGGGAGCGCCAGCTCCAGTCGGCGTCGCCCACGCTGGCCCAGGCATTCGTCGTCGCCGTCGCCGGATCGAGCGGCGCGCTCGCTGCGGCAGTCGTCGGTCCCGCGCTGGCGGCGCTCCACTCGCGGCTGCGACGGATCGCGATTGCATCCGCGATCGGCATCGCCGTGGCGTTCGTCGTCGTGCGACAGCTCGGCAGCGCGTAGGGCGGCGATGCACAGCGCCGCCGTCCAGGCGGACCCCCACGCGACGCCCCGGGCATGGCGGCCGCGTGCTCGGGCATGGCTGCGGCCGTGGCGCCTGGTGGGCATCGGCCTCCCGATCCTGGCTGCCGTGGTGTACTTCTGCACCGGTCCGTTCAACAGCGGCGGCGACGTCTTCGTGCCGCTCGCCGACGCCTTCCTTCACGGCCGGCTGACGGTCGAGGGCCGTTCTTGGCTGGAGCTGGTGCCGACCGGCGGTGCCGGCTGGTACGTGCCGTTCCCACCCGCGCCCGCCCTGACCCTCATGCCGATCGTGGCGCTGATGGGCAGCCAGCCGTGGTACCACGAGCTGCCCTCCAACGTGATGTCGTCGCTCCTCGGCGGCGCCAACGTCGCGCTGATGTGGCTGATGCTCTCGGCGTGGCGGGTGCGGCCCGTTTCGCGGCTGTGGCTGACCGTGGCCTTCGCCTTCACCACCCACTGGTGGGTGGCGGGCATGGCGGGCACGCACCACTACGCGCAGGTGTGCGGCGTCTTCTTCACGCTGCTGGCGCTGAACCTCGCCGTCCGGCGGCGCGGCGAGTGGGCCGCCGGCCTGCTGCTGGGGCTGGCGGCGGCGAGCCGGCTGCCGATGGGCCTGACCCTGCCGGTCCTGCTCGCCCTGTACGGGACGCGACCGAACGTGGCGCATGCCCGGCTGCTGATGGGCCTCGCCGTGCCCGCGCTGCTCCTCGCTGCCTACAACGTCGCGCGGTTCGGCTCGCCGACCGATTTCGGGTACGCGCGCATCCAGTCCGCCGACGGGCACCTGGTGACCGAC
This sequence comes from uncultured Chloroflexia bacterium, assembly GCA_963783725.1. GTDB lineage: Bacteria > Chloroflexota > Limnocylindria > QHBO01 > QHBO01 > CAWAOJ01. Next base: position 1,179,027 of record CAWAOJ010000002.1, read on the forward strand.
GAGCCGTGGTTCTACGACGGCATCGTCTCGCTCGCCTACATCCCCCGCAACCTCTACGCCGTCTTCCTGCAGAGCTTCGACTGGGTCGGCCAGGCGCCGTTCATCCGCCCCTCGTGGAGCGGCACCGCGATCACCTTCACCGCGCCGTTCCTCTTCTGGGTGCTGGCGGCGCGCGGCCGCGTCGCCGTCGGCCTGGGAGCGGTGGCGCTGCTCGTCCTGCTGCCGGACCTGAGCCACGGCTCGTGGGGATTCGCGCAGTTCGGCTATCGCTTCATGCTCGACGCCATGCCGGTCTTGATGCTGCTGCTCGGAATGGTCTTCCGCGAGCGGATCGGCCTCGCACCGCGCGTGCTGATCGTCCTCAGCGTGGCCGTCCACGCCTACGCGTTCTGGGCCATCAACGTGCTGAACTTCGTTGCCTGAGCGCACCACTCGCCGTTGACGCCTCGGCGCTGGGAGATGGATAGTGCGCTCGATCCTCTTCGCCACCAGGTGATGCCGTGCCCTCGCGTCCCCTCCGCCACGTCTCCACGCTCGTCGTCCTGCTCGCCACGGCGTCACTGCTGACCGCCGCCGCCGCACCCGCGCCCGCGTTCACGTCACCTCGGCGGCTCGGCTACGCCGCGGGAGATGACTGGGAGCCGGCCATCGCGGCCGACGCGAACGGATCGGTCTATGCCGTCTGGTCGCACTACCTGGCCGATCCGGCATGCGCCACCTGCGCGAGCCCGCACACCGAGCTGCAGATCTCGCGCGACGGCGGAACGACGTGGTCCGCCCCCGCTCCGCTGGCCCCCTCGACACTGCGGCAGGACGATCCCCAGATCGTGGTCGATCCCGCCGACGGTCACACGCTCTACGCCTCCTACATGGAGGGCAACAAGTCGAGCCAGATCGTGGCGCGCTCCGACGACGGCGGGGTGACCTGGACCCGCGAGCTGGTCGAGAGCCTGCAGCGCGGCACCGACAAGGACATCCTGGCCGTGCGCGACGGGAACGTGTACCTCTCGTACCACACCCAGCAGAAGATCTACGTCTCGCTCTCCCACGACGGCGGCGCGACGTGGACCGTCCACCAGCCGATCAACAACACGTCGCAGCTCGGCGTCTCGCTCGGAAGCGGCGGCGTCGTCGACTCCACGGGAGCGGTTCATTTCGCGTGGAACGGGGTGCGGCGCGCCGGGCAGGCGAAGGGCGCCATCAACCTGTTCGTGACGAGCTCGTCGGACGGCGGAACGACGTGGACCACCACCCTCGTCGACACCTCCGCGCCCGCCCCCAGCTGCGATTGCCCGGGCTGGGACTACTGGGGCGCGCAGATGGCGATCGCCGCCGACCATGACGACGTCCTCTACGCGCTGTGGAACGCGAGCAACGAGGCGGGCGCGCCGAACCGGCTCTACTTCTCGCGCTCCACCGATGGCGGGGCGACCTGGAGCGCGCGCTCGGAGGTCTCCCTCGCCCCGGCGGGCTCGAACAACGCATTCCCGGCCATGGCGGCGACCGGCAGCGGCGACGTGCGCATCGCCTGGACCGACGACCGCAACGGCCACGACGCCGGCGGCGGCGACCAGAGCGCGCGCTGGAACACGTGGTACCGCGTCTCGACCGATGGCGGCGCGTCGTGGAGCAGCGAGGCGCAGCTTTCGGCCTTCGCGCCCGGTTTCACCTACAAGTTCGCCACTCCGAGCGACGGCTACCTGCAGCCGTACGGCGACTATTTCGAGATCGACATCGACGGGGCCGGCAAGACGCACGCCCTGTGGGGCGAGGGCAACAGCTATCTGGGTCCCGGGAACGTCTGGTACGCGCGGCAGGAGTAGGGCGCGCCCGCTACGCCGGTGACTTGCGCGACAGCCGCTCGGCGAGGCCGCCCAGCGTGAGCGCCAGGCCCAGCGCGATGATGCCGAGCGCACCGACCAGGCGGAACGCCTCGCCACCGAACGCCGTGGCCAGCGCCAGGTAGGCGATCACCGACGCCGCGGCGAGCCCCGAGCCGATCCACTTGAAGGCGGGAGCGTCCGCGATCCACCCGGCGGCGTACATGCCCATACCGAAGCTGAACGGCAGGCTGGTCCACAGGTAGGTCCACGCCCCCCAGCGGTCGGTCAGGCTGGTGTACAGCAGCGCCGCGCCGACGACGGCCAGGACCGAGCCCGGGATCACCATGCCGGCTCGCAGGCGGCGGCGCTGCCGGCCGAAGATCGCCGGCAGCAGGAAGAACAGGGACAGCACGACGAGCAGGACGGGCCACCATGCGAGCACCTCCTGGCTGATGCCGAGCCCCACGAACCAGCTCCGCAGCGACTCGCTGGCAAGCACGAGGACGCCGAGCACGAGCAGCATCACGCCCGCCGCCAGCTCGATCGTCCTGCTCATGCGGGCGAGTATAGGAGCGCGGGAGCCGGCGTCACGCGGTCGGGGCAGACGCCTCCGATGCGAACGCGGCCCGCGACCCGAGAAGCGCCCCCGCCGGTGCCAGCAGCGATGCCATGCCGAGGACCGTCCACAGCTGCACGCTCGGAAGATTGCCCTCGAAGACCATCTCGGTGAAGTTGTTGATGATCACCACCAGCAGCATCGTCCACGCGCCGCCGAGAATGACGAAGCGCGCCCCGCCGGCCCTTCGTGCGCCGCGTCGCAAACGAAGCGCGAGGGCGACGACCATCGCGATGAAGGCGGCGGCGCCGAGGGCGCCCACCTCGCCGACGAGATGCAGCCAGAAGTCGTGCACGGTGCGGTAGCCGTACAGCCCGGTCTGGTACCGGTCGTAGACGGGCGAGCGGAAGATGGTCGCCACCGCGCCGCCATACCGTCCCGGTCCCACGCCCAGCAGCGGGTGATCGGAGAGAATCGGCATCGCCTCGACCACGAACCGCACCCGCACGTCGGTGGAGCTGCTCAGCTCGTCGAAGCGATTGATCGTGGTGTCCACGAAGTCCGGCGTCGCGAAGTCGCCCTGCTCGCCATCCCGGAGCAGAACGTGATGAGGAACGACCAGCGCCATGCCGTAGCAGACCACGGCGCTACCGATGAAGAGCGCCGTGGCGCGCCAGTCGACGAGCAGCGAGCCGACGACGATGCCCACGCCCGCCGACAGCCACGCGCCGCGCGAATAGGTGTAGTAGAGCGCCAGGGTGAGCACCAGTAGCAGCGCGGCGGCCACCAATCGGCGGCGGCGGGAGGACAGGTGGAGCGTGGCGTAGAGAGGAAACGGCAGGCACATCCCGACGACCGCGCCGAGCATGTTCGGATTCCCCAGGAAGCCCGTGACCCTCGCTCCCTCGCCGAAGCGGCCCGAGAAGGCGCGGAAGCCGAGGACGTCGGGGGTGAGCACGATCTGCAGGATCCCGAGCACCGCCGCGACGGCCACGACCGCGATCAGCGCGATCAGCGCGCGCGAGACGCCGTCCTGGTCGAAGCCGGCCATGCGGGCCATGAAGTAGAGCGCGACCGCATCGAGGGTGACGAGGATGCCGATCAGCGCCACGTGCGGCGGGACACCGTTGACGACCGCCGACACGGCGGCGAGCAGCGCGAAGGCGGCCGCTCCGAGCAGCACCGGATCATCGAGGGCGGCCCGCAGCGCCCGGCGTCGCACGGGGTGCGCGACCATCCCCACCGCCGCCGCGAGCACCAGGCCCTCGGTCACGCCGACGAACAGGTACTGAACGCTGGGCGGCAGGATCACGCGCAGCAGGTACGGATCGCCGAGCGCGACGAGGATCACGGCGACGAGGGTCGCCTGGGGCCAGCGATAGGCCGATGCGGCCACGGCCACCACCGCGAGGACGGCCAGCGCGAAGAACGATGGTGGCCAGACCCAGCAGAGGGCGATGAGCACCGCCATGGCGCCCGCCAGGCCAATCACCAGGCGTGACGCGGCCGTCGCGGGGAGCAGGGCCCGACCTCGCCCAAAGACGCTCAGGGCTGACTCGGACGCTCCGCGCTCGGACACGGCGACCCCCTCGACATGGTTGCTCGCGACGACGACGCGATGGTAGGCGCTACATCTCGCCTTCGAACGCCGGCTGCGGCATTCGCAGCGGCCGATCGTTTCGGTAGCCGAGCAGGTAGTCGGCCTGCATCAGGGTGTGGATCTGCGACGTTCCCTCGTAGATCACCGACCCCTTGGCATTGCGCAGGTAGCGCTCGACGGGATAGTCGTTGCTGTACCCGTACGCCCCGTGGACCTGGATGGCGTCGAGCGCGGACTCGACCGCGTGGTCCGTGGTGAACCACTTGGCCAGCGACGTCTCACGCGTGTTGCGCTCGCCGGCGTTCTTCTTCCACCCGGCCTTCCAGACCAGCAGCCGTCCCGCCTCGACCCCCGCGTACATTTTGGCGAGCATCTGCTTCACGAGCTGGTGACGTCCGATCTCCTCGCCGAACGCCTGGCGCTCGTGCGCGTACTTGACCGATGCGTCGAGGCACGCCTGCGCGAGCCCCACCGAACCCGCGGCCACGGTGTAGCGCCCCTGGTCGATGGCGCTCATGGCGATCGAGAAACCCTCCCCCTCCTCGCCGACGCGGTTCGCCACCGGCACCTCGCAGTCGGAGAAGTAGACGACGCCCGTGTTGCCGGCCCGAACCCCGAGCTTTCCGTGCAGCGAGTCGGACGAGAACCCGGGAAAGCCGCGCTCGACGATGAAGGCGGTGATGCCGCGGTGTCCCCTGGCGCGATCCACCGTCGCGAAGGTCAGGAAGTGATCGGCGGTGTCGGCCAGGCTGATCCAGATCTTCGAGCCGTTGAGGATGTAGCGATCGCCGTCGCGGCGCGCGGTCGTGACCAGGTTGCCCGCATCGGATCCGACGCCCGGCTCGGTGAGGGCGAACGTGGCGAGCTTGGTCCCCTGCGCCTGCGGTACCAGGTATGCCTGCTTCTGCTCCTCGCTGGCCCATTGCAGCAGGGTCAGCGAGTTGAGCCCGGTGTGCACCGAAAGGATGACCCGGAAGGCGGTGTCGGCGCGCTCCATCTCCTCGCACAGCAGCGCGAAGGCGATGTAGTCCATTCCGGCGCCGCCGTACCGTTCGGGGATGGGAAGGCCGAGCAGGCCCTCCGCGCCCATCTTCTCGTAGAGCGAGCGGTCGTACTGCGCGGCGGCATCCATCTCGCGCACTCGCGGCAGGATCTCGCGCTCAGCGAACGCTCGCGCCGTTCTTTGCACCTCGCGCTGTGCGTCGGTCAGGGACAGGTCGAACATCGGGGCTCCGTACGAAAGCGGGTGGGAGGCTCCGCGATTCTAGCGGAGGGCGGAATGCCGACCTGATCGTCGGTGATTCGTTTGACGAAGGTTCCGGCGTCGCCTAGCCTAACTCGGCTCCCCCACCTACTCCCCGGAGGTTGCGCGAGGCTTCATGGATGTCGGATTCCTGACGACCGGGCTCGTCACCGGGCTGCGCGAAGGCGTGGAGGCCGCGCTCATCGTCAGCATCATCCTCGCCTATCTCGGACGCACCGGGAATCGCCGCCACTTTCCGAAGATCTGGCTCGGCACCATCATCGCCGTCGCGCTGAGCGCCGCCATCGGCCTGGTGCTGTTCGCGACCATCGGCGGCCTGCAGGCTCCCGCCGAGCAGCTGTTCGAGGGTTCGGCGATGCTGCTCGCCGCCGCGGTCGTGACGTGGATGCTGTTCTGGATGCGTCGCACGGCGGCGAACGTGAAGACCGAGCTGCATGCCAGCGTCGACCGCCGCCTGCTCGATGGCGGCGCGGTGGGGCTGGCTGTGCTGGCGTTCACGGCGGTCATTCGCGAGGGAATCGAAACTGCGCTCTTCCTGATGGCGCAGGCCACCGCCGCGTCGCGTGCGGACGGCTCCGCGGCCAGCACGCTGGTCGGCGCGATCGTGGGACTCCTCGTCGCCGCGGCGATGGGATATGGCTTCTACCGCGGCGCGCGCGTGGTGAACCTGCGCACCTTCTTCACGTGGACCGGCGTGGCGCTGGTCTTCATCGCGGCCGGACTGCTCGGCCAGGCCGTGCACGAGTTCGTCGAGGCGGGCGCGATCACGGTGGGGACCGGCATCGCATTCGACATCAGCGCCGTGCTGCCGCACCAGGGGACGAGCGGGGCGGCGATCGTGGGCGGCTTCCTGCGCGCCCTGTTCGGCTACAGCAGCTCGCCCGAATGGATAGCGCTGCTGGCGTGGGCCGGCTACCTGGTGGCGGTCCTGACGCTCTACCTGCGACCGATGCGGTCGCGCCCGGCACAGCGCTCCGAGCGGAACCCGGTCGGCGCCTGACCTCCGGTCAGCCAGCGCGGCCGACGCCCATGAAGTCGAGCATCCGCCGCCAGGCGTCCGCCGATTCCTCGGCGTACTGCTCGGCGCGCCGATCGAAGAAAGAATGCGGGGCTCGCTCGTAGACCACGAAGCGATGGTCGACGCCGGCTTCGGTCAGCGCGCGGTCGAACGCCTCTCTCGCGTCTGCCGGGATTGACTGGTCGGCGCCCGCGAAGAGGCCGAGGATCGGGCAATCCATCCGCTCCGTCAGCTCCACCGGCGCAGGCAGGCCCGAGCGGTGGGAGCCGGCCGGCGAGCCGTAGAACGCGATCACGCCCGAGAGCCCCAGGCCGGCCGCCGCCTGCAGGAAGCTGACGCGACCCCCGAAGCAGAAGCCGACGGTGAAGATGCGCAGCTCGCGCCCGCGCGGTCCCGAGCGCAGGTGCTCCACTCCGGCCGCAACGTCGTCGTCCACGGTGTCCGCCCGCACCCGGGCGACGTGCGGACCGTAGTCGAACGCGTCGTCCCGCTTGTCGGCCCCCGCGCTGCGCGCGTAGAGGTCCACCGCCACGGCATCGACCCCCTGCTCGGCGAACCGCAGGGCCAGCTCCTCGTAGTACCGATGCAGACCGCGGACGTCGGGGATGATCACGATTCCCACGCCGGCCGGGTTGTTCGGTCGTGCCTCGAAGGCGGCGATGGCGGTCCCATCGGCCGAGGTGAGGGTGAGATCGGCGGAGTCGAGGGCCGCGCCACGCATCGGTGGCAGCGGCGGAAGGGCATCTGCATCGAAGCACATGCCGCGACCGTACCGCATAAGTTCTGCCCGATCAGCGCGCCGTCCGGAGCAATTCAGCCGAAGGACGGGACCCTGAGCACCGCGACATAGGTGCCGATCGCGAGCGCCGCGACGACGAACAGGTAGATCGACGCGCGCACCGCGACCGGCATCCGCGCGTTGAGCCGCTGCCCGCTCGGGTCGCGCCACATGCTCGCGATCGTCTCGACCTCGCGCGGCGGCAGCAGGAAGCCGAGCACCGCACCGACGAGCAGCCCCCCGACGTGACCGGTCCAGCTGATCCCCGGCACCGCGAACGTGAAGACGAGATTGAGGACCAGGATCGTGCCCGCCTGGTTGAGGATCGCTCGGGCCTGCCGCGTGGTCGCGACGTGGTGCCGCCGCGAGACCACGAAGGCGAGCCCGAACAGCCCGAAGATCGCGCCGGATGCTCCCGCCGCCGCCTGCTGGGGCGCGACCAGGATCGTCAGCACGCTGCCGCCGGCGGCGCACAGCATGTAGAGCACGAAGTACTCGACATGCCCGTACATCTGCTCGAGGATCGGCCCGAAGAGGTAAAGCGCGTACATGTTGAAGGCGATGTGCAGCAGCCCCAGGTGGACGAACGCGCTGGTGAAGATCCGCCACCACTCGCCGTTGGCCACGTACGGCGCGTAGATCAGGAGGCGGTCCACGACGGGATCGCCGCCGCCACCACCGCCGATGCCCACGTTCGCGCGGCCGGAGAGCGCCATCCCGGCCAGGAAGACCAGCACGTTGATCGCGATGAGGCCCCAGGTCACGTACGGCATGTAGCCCGCATACGGGCCCCGGGCGCGATTGAACTGACGCCGGGCCGCGAAATCGTGCCCCGTCTCCTTCAGCAGCCAGGCGATGCGGTTGGCGATGGCGCCACGCTCGTCCGCCGGCGCCCGGCGATCCGCCTCGCGATAGGACGCCACCGCGTCCTCGAGCCGCGAGTCACGCACCTGCTGCTCGGCGACGGCGCGCCAGCCCTGCCACGCGGCGCTGCCGCCGCTGTCGGCGGCGTGCTGCCATGCGTCGAGCGCGCCCGGCTCGTCGTCCGCGCGGTACAGCGCCTGTCCCACCAGCAGCCACGCCTCGCCGGCGGTGTCGCGGTCCACAGAGGTGGTGAGCGGCGCCAGGACCTCCCGCGCTCCGCCCAGGTCGCCTGCATCGAGCAGCCGCCGCGCGTGCGCGAGGGTATCGGTGTCATCGGTCATGCCCAGATGGTACCGAGCAAGCGGAATGACCGCCGAGAGGTTGGCACCTCGGCGGTCATTCGTCGCCTCGAAGAGGCGGGCTGAGTGCGAGCGCTACTTGCTGCGGCGCAGGAAGTCGAGCACGTCGTCGTAGCGGAAGCGCCGGTCGCCGCGCTTGCAGACGCGATAGAACGGCAGCTCGCCTCGGTCGCCGAGGCGCTTGACGGTGTTCACGTGCAGGTGAAGCATGTCGGCGACCTCGGAGGCCGTCAGCAGCTTGCCCACTTCGTTGGTCATCATCGGTTGGGTGGAGCCTCCGGCAGGAGCGATCGTCGCAGCCGCATCCAGGGGTGCGGTCGGCGTGGTTCGTGGTCGGATAGTAAGGTTGGGGTGCCGTCCGCAGCCCCCGTACTTTCGGTAGCAGCACAGGAGTACGTTCGTCGCGCATGCCCGTCTACGAGCGCCATGTCTTCGTCTGCACCAGCGGTGACTGGTGTCCCGCCATCGACGGCGACGGTATCGGCGTCCACGCCCGCCTGAAGGCGCTGGTGAACGACGCGGGCCTTGCGGGCAGCGTACGAATCAACCACGCCGGCTGCTTCAGCCAGTGCGGCAACGGGCCGATGGTGGTGGTCTACCCCGATGCGATCTGGTACGCCCACGTCTCCCCCGCCGACGCCGCGGAGATCGTGGAGAGCCACCTCGTCGCCGGCGTGCCCGTCGAGCGGCTGCGCTACGACCCGCCCGGAATGGGTCCGCACAAGCTGCCGCGCGACGCAGAGGGACGCGTGCTGCGGTGAGCGAGGGACTGCCCGACGAGGTCGCGCGACTGGTCGAGGAGCGCGCGACGGCGCGCCGCAATCGCGACTTCGCCCGCGCGGATGACCTCCGCGCGCGGATCGGCGAGCTGGGCTGGGAGGTCCAGGACCTCGCCTCGGGGTCGACCGCGCGCCCGCGCCTGCCGCCAACCCCGGCACCCACCGGCTACGCGCGTCCGGAGGATCTGGAGAGCCTGCTCGACGAGCCGGCGACGGTCGACGCGACCCTGATCGCGGTCGCGGAGGATCACCCCTCGGACCTGCATCGGCTCTTGAACGCGCTGCGGCGGCATCCGCCCGCGGCCACGACCGAGACGATCGTGGTGGCGAACGCCCCGTCGTTCCCCACGGACGCGCTTCCTGGCGGGACGGTGGTGCTGCCGACCAGCCATCGCCTGGGCTGGGCCGATGCGGCCAACCTCGCGCTTCGGCGCTCGCGTGGCGGGATCACCGTGCTGCTCGACACCTCGATCGAGCCGACGGGCGACTTCCTGACGCCGCTGCTCGCCGCGTTCGAGGACGAGCGAGTGGGGATCGCGGGCGGATGGGGAGTGGTCACCGACGACGGGCGCAGCTTCCGCGAGGCGCCGGCAGGCGAGGTCCACGCGATCGAGGCATATGCGCTCGCCGTGCGGCGCGAGGCGCTGCGCCGCGTTGGCGGGTTCGACCCGCACTTTCGCTTCTATCGCAACGCGGACCTGGACCTGAGCTTCGCCGTGCGCGACGCCGGCTGGCGCGCGGTGGCCGTGGACCTGCCGCTCATCCGCCACGAGCATCGCGGCTGGACGTCACTCCCCGCGGCCGAGCGCGACCGCCTCTCCAAGCGCAACTTCTATCGGTTCCTCAAGCACTGGGGCGACCGCCGCGACCTGCTCTCACTCGCCTGACCCGCCGGCGAGGCGGTGGACCGCGAGGGCGGTCGCGATCGCGATGTCGGCCAGGCGGCGGTGATCCAGCGTCGCGGGCAGGTCGAACGGCGTGTGGTAGGCCGGATTGCGGAGGTCCGCCGTATCGGTCACCAGGATGGCCGGAATCCCGTGCCGCCACAGGGCGACGTGGTCGCTGCGCGCGAAATGCCGAACCGTGGGGACGGCATATGGCAGCAGCCTGCCGACCACCGGGAGGTCGAGGGGATCGCGGACCAGCATTGCGGACTCGTTCCCAGCGACGGCGACCAGCGCCTCCCCGAAGGCACGCGCCAGCGGCAGCGCGGTGGCGCGGTACACGGTCAGCGTCCAGGTTGCCGCCATGCCGACCGCGCGCGCGCGACGCAGCTGCCCCGGATAGAGGACGCCCAGCCCGGGCGGTATCCGCTGCGTGTTCGGTCGAGCGTCGGTGAAGGCGATGGTCTCGAGCACGATGCCGCCGGCGATCTCGCGCCGGTCGCGGAGGTCAGCCACCAGCGCCTCGGTACCGGCGAAGCCGCCGCTCTCCTCGAGGTCGACCGCCGCGAGCACGATCGAGCGCCGGAAGCGAAAGGGCGACAGCAGACGTGCCACCTCCGCGAGCGCGACGATCCCGCTTCCGTTGTCGTCGGCGCCGCCGGAGCCGGCGACCGTGTCGAGATGCGCGACGACCAGCAGCGCCGTCCGCTCCTCACCGTCGCGCGTGGCGACGAGGTTCGTCCCGCCGTCGAACGGCGTTCGCTCCGCGGGCCAGCCTGGGTCCGAGAGCCAGCCGGCGACGACGCGCTCCGCCGCCTCCATGCGCGCCGGATCCGACGCCCGGTGGCGAGGCGCGGGCAGCTCCGCCAGCCTTCGGCGCAGCCGTGCCGGATCGGTCTCGGCCGCGAACCGGTCGAGCAGCCGCCGTTCGAGCGGGCCGAGCGGCTCAAGCGCGGGCTCGGCGGTGAACCGCGTCAGCGGTGTCCCTCCACGCAGGTGCAGCCGCGCGGCCCGACGACCGCTCCATGGCGAGTGTCCGGCGGCAGCACGAATCCCTGGCCCGGCTGCAGCTCGATCGACTCACCTTCGACGTCGAAGGTGATCGAACCCTCTGCGCAGATCAGGAGCTTCGTGTAGGCGTGCGCGTGGGGCTCGTACCTGTCGCCTGCGCCGTTCGACCAGGCGTACGGCTGCACCCCCTCGGCGCGCAGACGCCGTTCCACCGCCGATCGCGACGGCGGCTCTTCGCCGCGCCAGTCGAGCCGCGTCAGCGGCGCCATGGGGCTACTTGATCTCGATGCTCTCCGCCTCGGGTGCGGTCGCGCCGTCCATGCCGGACGAGCTCTCGTCGAGCTTCGCGATCCACCGGTCGAGATAGACGCGGGCGGCCATCAGCTGCTCGCGACCGGCGACCTTGAGGTGCCGCCGTGCGTCCTCCGGAAAGACGTTGTGCATGATCGCCCAGAACGCGGTCTCGGCGGCCGAGCGGCCGTCGCCGCGGCTGTCGCTGCGGGCGATGCGCAGCTCGAGCTGCGCGATGCGATCCTCGAGCTCCCTGGTGCGCGCCTCGTCGGTCATCCCTTGCTTCCTCCATTGGTCGCTGCGCTGCTCGCGGGTGCTGCCGCGAAGTTGATCTTGAGCACGTGGTCCTCGAAGTGCGCCCCGAGCGCCGGCGCCTCGACCAGCGCACGCGGCAGGACGAGGTTGCGTCGCCAGGTGCCGACGTCGATCAGCAGCTCGTCGGCACGACGCGAGAGCTGGATCTGCTCCTTGCTGGTGAACGGCAGCTCGACGCAGAGCTCGAACTGGTCGCCGACGCGGCTGACCTGGTAGGGCCGGCCACGGTAGAAGAACGAGGTCGGATCCAGGTCGCCGTACAGCGCGTGCGCCAGCTCGCGGAGCATCTCGACGCCGACGACCTCGCGGTCGAAGTACGGCGCCTTGCGCACCGGGATGGGCATGAACGACTGCTCGACCATCGGCCCGTACCTCTGCTGCGCCTCGTACCAGCCGTGGAAGTACTCGCCGACCTCGTCGGGCAGGACTCGGTTGGCGACCACCAGATCGGTCGGATAGTCGTAGAGGTGGAAGTAGGTGAAGGAGCGCTCGGCCTCCTTGATGACGACCTGCTCCAGGGTCAGCACCAGCCTGACCGACGTCTTGTCGCGGTCGGCAAGAAGCTCGCGCATGTGCTCCAGCTTGGCGAAGAGCTCCTCCCCGGCGTCGAACACGTCGTCGCCCGGCACGGGGATGCCGACCACGCGGTGCACGAACGGCCCGGTCAGCTTGCTGATCTTGCGGCCGATCGGCTCGACCTTCTCCATCCACCACTTCGCGGCCTCGGGCAGCGAGAGCAGTCGCAGCGTCTCGCCGGTCGGCGCCGCATCCACCACCACCACGTCGTAGTCGCCGGAGTCGTGGTGTTCGGCGATCCACAGCAGGCTGCCGACCTCGTCCATGCCCGGCAACACGGTCATCTCCTCGGCGAGCACCTCGTCGAGCCCGCGCCAGCGCAGGACCGATGCGGCGTACTGCTGGATGCGGCCCCAGTACTTGGCGACGTTGTGGAAGACCTCCGACTCCTGGCCCCACAGGTTGGGCGCCGCCAGCCGCGGCTCTGGACCGAGCTCGACGTCGAGCGCGTCCCCGAGGCTGTGGGCGATGTCCGTCGACAGGACGATAGTGCGGTAGCCGCGATCGGCGCAGGCGAGGGCGGTCGCGGCGGCGACGCTCGTCTTGCCGACGCCGCCCTTGCCGGTGTACAGAAGGATGCGGGTCATGCTGTGTGGTGATCCGTGAGCGGGTGCAGGCGCCGATTCTACGGCCCGCGGCGGACGGACGACGCTAGAGTCGCCGCATGGCAGGGCCGGGCGTGGTGGAGGCGATCGCGTCGGCCCTTTCGTTCGGCATCGGCGACTTCACCGGCGGCCTCGGCGCCCGGAGAATCCCCGGGGCCATCGTCGCGGCGGGATCGCAGCTGGTGGGCGCGGTGCTGCTGGTGGCGGTGCTCGCCCTGGTGCGCACGCCGGCTCCCGCGCCCGGCGATCTGCTCCTCGGCGCCCTCTCGGGCGCGTCCGGCGGCCTGGGCCTGATGGCGCTCTATCGCGGACTGTCGCTGGGCAGCATGGGCCTTGTGGCCGCGATCTCCGGTGCAGGCTCGGTCTCCATCCCGCTGCTCGCGACGCTGCTGCTGTACGCCACGCCGCTCGCCTGGCCGAAACTCGTCGGCGTCGCCCTCACCGCAGTCGCGATCGGGGCCGCGGGGCTTGCCTCGGGGCGCGGGGGGTCGCGCCGCGCGCTGGGATTCGCGCTGCTGGCCGCCGTGGGGTTCGGCGGCTGGTACGTGCTGCTCGATCGAGCCGCGCTCGGCGACGCGCTGTGGGCCCTGACGTCCAGCCGCGTCGCCGCGGCATCGACCGTCGGCGCGCTGGCGCTCCTCCTTCACCGACGCGACGTGCTGAGGCGCGGCGTCTCGGCCTGGCGGCTCGTCGCCCTCGCGGGAGTGCTCGACGTCGGGGGCAACGGCCTGTTCGTGCTTGCGCGCGCCGGCATCCCGGTCGGCGTCGCCGCCGCGCTTTCCGGCCTCTACCCGCTGGTCACCATGCTCTGCGCCCGCGTCGTGCTGCGCGAAACGATTCCCGCCATCGGCCTGGCCGGCATCGGCCTGGCGGCCTGCGGCATCGTTCTGATCTCGCTCGGCTGACGCCCCGAGCGTTCCAGCGCGCTGCCGGTAAGCCCGCGGTAACCGCTTCGTAAGCACCGTCGGAGTTCCCTGTCCTCGATGTCCGCCGGAACCGGCGGAAGGTCCCGCAACGAGGAGATTTCATGTTCGGAACACTGCGCGCCATCGGCGGAACGGTCCTCGGCAGCCTCCTGCTCGAGCTCTGGAACGTCGCAGTCGCAGCGGCCTGCAGCAACGGGGCGGGCTGGCCCAGCTGACCGCTGGCGGTCCCCCGCGAGACAGCCGGGGGGCCAAGGCACCGCCGCACGCGATCGGCTGCGTCCCGGTCGCTATCATGGGACGCCCGTGCCGACCCATTCGGACCTTTCGCCGACCGCATGACCTTCGATCGCGTCGCCACGGTCGAGGGCGCGCTCGACGCCTATCTCCGTCATGCGCGGCCCGCGGCGACGGCCCGCCCGCCGGACGCCGCGCTGACGGACGGCTCGAGCCTCGACGTCCGCACCGCCATCGGCCTGGTCGAGGATCAGCTGGCGAGCCGGCAGGTCGACGCCGCCGCCCGAGAGCTGAAGAAGACCGATCGGAGCTTCTACACGATCGGCTCGGCGGGCCACGAGAACAACGCGGTGCTCGGTGCGCAGCTGCGGACCACCGACCCCGCCTTCCTGCACTACCGCTCGGGCGCGTTCATGAACGCCCGAGCCCGCCAGCAGCCCGGCAGCACTCCGGCCTTCGATGCCCTGCTCGGGATCGTCGCCTCCTCGGATGAGCCGATCTCGCAGGGGCGGCACAAGGTCTTCGGCAGCCGCGCAACGTGGGTTCCGCCGCAGACCAGCACCATCGCGTCGCACCTCCCCAAGGCGGTGGGGATGGCCTTCTCCCTCGCCCGCGCACGGAGGCTGGGGGTCGAGGAGCTGCCGGCGGACGCGATCGTGATGTGCAGCTTCGGTGACGCCAGCGCGAACCACGCGACGGCCCTCGCGGCGTTCAACACCGCTCGTTATGCGGTCCGCATCGGTCTTCCAATGCCGATCCTGTTCGTCTGCGAGGACAACGGCACCGGCATCAGCGTGCCGACGCCGGCGGGGTGGGTCGCGGAGACCTTCGCCGCTCAGCCGTACCTGCGCTACGTCCTCGCCGACGGCGAGCTCGACGAGGTCTGGGACCGCGTCGCCGATGCGGTCCACCACGTTCGCAGCGCGCGACGCCCGGTCTTCCTGCACCTCCCCACCGTGCGGCTGTGGGGCCACGCCGGCAGCGATGCCGAGCACGTCTATCGCACGCCGAGCGAGATCGCCGAGACCGAGGCGCGCGACCCGATCGTCCGCAACATGCGGCGCCTGGTGGAGCTCGGCGCCGCGACGCCGGAGACGCTGCAACGCCTGCTCGATGACACCCGAGGCCGCATCCGCGCCGTGGCGGAGGAAGCGGCGAGCCGGCCGCGGCTCCGGACGCGCGACGACGTCGTTCGCCCGCTCGCGCCGTACCATCCTGCCCGCGTCGCGGAACGCGCAAGGAGGCCGCTGCTTTCCACCCGGGAACGCGAGGGGCTGTTCGGCGGGTCGCTGCCCGAGCAGTCCGCCCTGCCCAACGCGAGGACCCTGGCCGGCTGCATCAACGCCGCGCTGACCGACGAGCTCGCGCGCCGGCCCCGGGCGATCGTCTTCGGCGAGGATGTGGCGCGCAAGGGCGGCGTCTACAACCTCACCAATGGGCTCCAGCGCCGGTTCGGTGGCGGGCGGGTATTCGACACTCTGCTCGACGAGACGACGATCCTGGGAATCGCGCAGGGCGCCGCCCTGGCCGGCCTGCTGCCGCTGCCGGAGATCCAGTACCTCGCCTACCTGCACAACGCGCTCGACCAGATCCGCGGCGAAGCCGCCTCGCTGCAGTTCTTCAGCTCCGATCAGTTCCGCAACCCGATGGTGGTGCGCGTGGCGGGCCTGGCCTACCAGAAGGGCTTCGGAGGGCACTTCCACAACGACAACAGCATCGGCGCGCTGCGTGACATCCCGGGCCTGGTGCTGGCGGTGCCGTCTCGCGGAGACGATGCGGCGCGCATGCTGCGCGGCGTCGTCGCCATGGCGCTGGAGGACGGCCGCGTCAGCGTGTTCCTGGAGCCGATCGCGCTCTACCACGAGAAGGACCTGCACGTGCCCGGCGACGGCGGCTGGTTGGCGTCGTATCCAGCGCCGCCGCGACGTCCTGCTTCCCGGGGAGGTCGGCGTGTACGACCCGTCGGCAACCGACATCCTGCTGGTCAGCTACGCCAACGGCCTGCGCCTGTCGCTGCAGGCCGCCCGGCTGCTCGCCGAGCGCGGCGTCCGCGCCCGCGTCGTCGACCTGCGCTGGCTCAACCCGCTGCCGTCCGATGCGATCCGGCGCCACGCGGCAGAGTGCGCTGCGGTGCTCGTCGTCGACGAGTGCCGTGCCACAGGAGCGGGGATCGCCGACGCCGTGATCGCCGACCTGGCCGAAGGCGGCATCGGCGCGCGCCTCGCGTCGCTGCGCTCCGCGGACTCGTTCGTGCCGCTCGGTCCGGCCGCCTCGACCGTGCTCGTGAGCCGCGACGAGATCGTCGCCGCCGCCCTTCGGATGGTCGAGCAGCGATGAGCGTGCGAGCGGCGCTGGTCCTCCCCGACGACGCGGACCGTGCCGGCGCGGCGATCGAAAACGCGCGACGCTCGTTGCAGGATGCCGAACCGGTGGCGGTGCTCGGCGTCTCCATCGGCTGGTACGCGGCGCTTGCGGTCGCCGGCGTCCTGGACGTCGAGGACGCGCTGCGGCTCGCCCAGCGCTTCGTGGACGCGGAAGGGCGCATCGACGGGACGGGCCAGCTGGTCTACCCGATCGTCGACCAGGAGTGGCGCGACGCGCCCGCACAGCGTGCTGCCATCGGAGCCGCGGAACGGTCGCGCGACGTGCACCGCGCCGTGGAGCTGGGGGGCTTTGTGCGGCTCGCGGGCGAGACGGATGCCGTCAGCGACGCGGCACGCGCGTTGCCGCCCTTCGCCGGCGGAAGGAGGAGATACCCGCTGCTGGCAGCTGCATCCGGCGCGCGCCACACGCCGCTGGCGGCGCCCATCGTCAGCGCGCTCCGTGGGCGCGAGGTCGAATGGCGGATGCCGGAGGTGACGCTCATCGACGGACGCGGGCGACGTCACACACCATGGTCCGCCGACCCCGCCGCGCTCGCCGCGTACAGCCTGGAGCAGCTGCCGGTCGAGACGGACCGATTCGGGCTGGCGCTGCGCGTCGCCCTGCGCGAGTACGCGCCCGACGTCCTGCTGCTTCCCGGCGCGAGGGGCGGCCTGGCAGCGGCGTGCGGCCAGGTCGTGGTGGCCGAGGGCTACGCCGGATTGCGCACCCGCAAGGCGTTCGAGGCGCGCCAGCGATCGCACGCGCCGCTCGTGCTGTCGATGAAGGCATCGGGCTGACCGCCGTGTCGTCCGCCGTGCTCGAACGTCAGCTGCGCCTGGAACGGCCGCTGGACCTGGCGCGGACGCTGTGGCCGCTCGCGCACGGCACCGGCGACCCGACCATCCGGTTTCATCTCGAGACGCGCGTGACGCTGGCGCATCGCACTCCGGAGGGGGCGGCCGCGCTGCAGCTCGACAAGTCGGGCTCTTTCCTGAAGGTCCGTGCCTGGGGCCCCGGCGCGGCCGGCGCGGCCGACAACGTCCCCGGACTGGTCGGCGAGCACGACGATCCGGAGCGGCTGGTCGCGAACGACCGCAGGATCGCTCGCCTGCAGCAGCGCTTCGAGGGCCTGCGACTGCCGCGCAGCGGCCGCGTCTTCGACGCGCTGATTCCGGCGATCCTGGAGCAGAAGGTCACCGGGTTCGAGGCGCGACGCGCATACCGGTCCCTGATCCACCGCTACTCGCAGCTCGCTCCCGGCCCTACCGGTCTGTGGCTTCCGCTCGCGCCCGACATCGTCGTCGGGATCCCATACTTCGCCTTCCACCGCCACGGCGTGGAGCGGCGGCGAGCCGAGGTCATCGTCCGCGCGGCGGCCGAGGCGCCACGACTGGAGGGACGGAGCATCCCCGAGACGTACGCCAGGCTGAAGCGGATTCCCGGCATCGGTCCGTGGACCCTTGCCGAGGTCGGGCGGGTGGCACTGGGGGATCCGGACGCGGTGAGCGTCGGCGACTACCACGTCCCCAGCCTGGTGAGCTGGGTGCTGGCCGGAGAGCGACACGCCGACGACGCGCGGATGCTCGAGCTGCTCGAGCCATTCAGGGGACAGCGCGGCCGCGTCCAGCGCCTGCTGGAGGCGTCCGGCGACGGTCCGCCGCGGCGTGGACCGCGGATGTCCGCGCACGAGTTCGCCGACCGATAGGCCCCGGTCCGGCACTTGCGTTGGTGAGTGCCGTGTTCACGCATCTGCCCATGCTCGCGCTGGTCCCCATCTTTCTTGCCGGCGCCGCCGGCGTCTGGGGCGCCGGCACGAAGCTGACCGGTGCGACCGATGCGCTGTCTCGCGGGCTCGGCCTCGGCGAAGCGCTGGGAGGGATGATCTTCCTCGCCTTCGCCACGAACCTGCCCGAGATCGCGATCGCGGTGGCGGCCGGCATCAGCGGCAACGTCGACATCGTCACCGGCAACATCCTGGGCGGCATCGCGGTCCAGACGCTGATCCTGGTGCTGCTCGACGTGGTCGGCGGCCGAGAGTCGGGACGCCCGCTGAGCTATACCGCCGCGTCGCTGGTCCTCGCGATCGAGGGACTGCTGGTCCTCGCTCTTCTATCGGCCGCTGTGATGGGCGCGCAGCTGCCGCGCTCGGCGTCGCTGCTGCGGATAGAGCCCGCGGGGCTCGCCATCGTGCTGCTCTGGATCGCCGGTCTGTGGGTCGTCAGCCACGCTCGGCGCGACGTGCCGTGGTCGGACGCACGCGACGACGAGGAGCAAGACCAGGACGCTGGCGAGAAGGAGCACCGCGAGGACCTCGGCGTCTCGAAGGCCGCGGCGATCTTCGCCGTGGCCGCACTGGTGACCCTCGTCGCGGGCGCCGCGCTGGAACAGAGCAGCGAGGCAATCGCCGGGCGGATCGGCCTCTCCAACGTCCTCTTCGGAGCAACGGCCCTCGCCGCCGCGACGGCGCTGCCGGAGGTTTCCACCGGGCTCGCGTCGGTGAGGCTCGGCGCCGCACGACTCGCGGTCAGCGACATCCTGGGCGGCAACGCATTCCTGCCGACGCTGTTCTTCGTAACCGGCCTCGTGTCGGGGCGCGCCGTGCTCGCTGGTGCGAAAGCGCCGGACCTGTACCTCACCGGGCTCGCCGCGCTGCTCAGCGCGATCGTCGTCGTGGGGCTGATCGCGCGCCCGCGTCGCCGGATTCTGGGCATGGGCCCGGATTCCCTGGCGGTGCTGGTGGTCTACGTCATTGGCATCGCCGGGCTGCTCCTCGTCGGCGGCAGCTGACGCGGGGGTTGATCGCGGCGCCGCCGGCGCGGTAGCCTCATCCCATGAGTGATATCACCGACCAGATCGTGGACATCGAGAAGGGGTTCTGGACCCAGGCCGACGATCCCCGCTACTTCGCCGAGCACGTCGCGGACGACGGCATCATGGTGATGGAGCCGATGGGCTTCATCGACAAGCAACAGCTCGTCGGGATGCCGGCCGAGAAGCCGTGGATCGACGTGGAGATGACCGACCTTCGGGTTCGCCAGGTTTCGCCCGATGTGGTGCTCCTGGCCTACCACGGACAGGGACGGCACGAGGGCGACGCCGAGCCGTATCGCGGCTCGATCGGATCGGTCTACCTTCGGCGCGACGGGAGTTGGCTGCTGGCCCTGAGCTCGCATCAGCCCTGGAAGCCGTCCGACGACTGAGGACCGATGATCCTGCCCCGGGTCCGCGATCCGAGGTTCATCACCATCCGGCGCGGCGGGTCGCTGCGTGACGAGGATCATCATCTTCTCGCTGAGTGGGCGGCGGACTGCGCGGAGCACGTGCTGCATCACTTCGAGCAGGCGCGGCCAGCTGATCCGCGCCCGCGTGGCGCCATCGAGCTCGCGCGAGCGTGGGCGCGCGGCGAGATCAGGATGAGCGAGTCGCGCACCGCCGCCGGCCACGCCATGGCGGCCGCGCGTGACCTGCGAGGCGCCGCTCGGCACGCCGCGTATGCCGCCGGCCAGGCAGCTGCCGTCGCGCACGTCGCGGCACACGAGCTCGGCGCCGCCGCATATGCGATCCGGGCCGCACGCGCCGCAGCGCCGGACGGAGAGGGCGAGAGCGCCGGTCGCGTCGAGTGCGGCTGGCAGCGCGGCCAGCTCCCTGGCGCGATTCGGGAGCTGGTCCTGGACGACCAGCGACTCCGCAACGATCTGTGCTGGTCCGCCTTCGACTGCTGACTAGCCCCCGAAGACGCTGTTCCAGGCGACCATGTCGTCCGGGTAGAACCACCGCTCGGTCTGCCGCCCATCAGCGTAGTGGAAGATGCTCACGACGCGAGTCTCGACCTCGAAGCTGTCGCGACGTGCGCCGATGTAGCTCAGCGCGCACACGTGGTCGTCGTCGCCGAAGACGTCGTGCTCGCGTATGGTGAACCCCAGTGGGCCGAGCCCCGCGAGCAGCTGGAGCAACCGATCTCGACCTTCCCAGTCGCCGGCCAGGGAGTGGTCTCCGGGGAGATGCCACACCACGTTTTCGGCGATCAACAACGCTATGGCGTCGAAGTCGCCGTCCCGAAACGCTTCGACGGTCCGAAGATACGCCAGCGTGTTCGGATGATCGTCCCTCACTTCGCATCCTTTCCCGGCCACGATGACGTCACCCCATCCGGCCTTCTTGACGCCGTCGGCGCAGAGCGGACGTGCCTCGGATTCGATGGCGTCCCCGGCAGGATTCGAACCTGCGACCCGCTGCTTAGAAGGCAGCCGCTCTGGTCCACTGAGCTACGGGGACCGCTCACAGGATACCCAACCTCTGCCTGCGCCAGTCATGCGGCCGAGCCACAGCACCAGGCGATTGTCTAGCGGTCCTGCATCAGCAGAAAGTCGTGCAGCGACAGCCCCGACGATTCGACGCGAGCCGCCCGGTCGACGCCAACGTATCGGTAATGCCAGGGCTCGAACTCGTAACACGAATCGCCGTGCGCATAGCTGGCGATGAACCCATAAGCCGATGCATTGGCCGCCAACCAGTCGTACGCGCCTCCCTCGCGCGCGAAGTCGACGGCGGTGCCGAGCTGGTGCTCGGAATGCCCCGGCTGTGCCGCCCGTCGCGCCGCATCCGAGAAGCCGAGCTGCGCCTGCAGCGCCTTGAACGTGTCCGACTGCTGCTGGTAGCTCCGATAGGCCGATGTCATGACCAGTCGCACTCCGTCCGCCGCTGCCGCCCGATCCATCTCGACAAGCGAGTCGAGCATCACGCGCCGGACGCGGAAGCCCGCGTCGAAATGTGCGGCGGATGCATCGACCAGATCCGGCGGCACGTAGTCGGGGCCGAGGTCACGCTGCGCGTCGAGCACGGTCAGCGGCCATTCGTCGTACCCGGCGTGCGGCGCGGGAACGTTCCCCGGCTGGCAGCTGTCAACGGCGCTCTTCGACGGTGGCTTCGCCGGAAGTTTCCGCGCTGGGAGGCCCTGGGCCGGCCTCGGACGCGCACTTGTCGAGACCCATGCCGCCAAGTTGGACCCGGCAACCGGCGACGAGGGCAGGAAACCCGGACCAAGCAGGAAGCCCGCTCCGAATGCGAGCGCAGCAGTCAGGACGAGCCGCCGATGCATCGGTCAGTACGGCCGGCGTCGACTGACAACGACGAACGCCAAGCCGACGACCCCGAGCGCCAGCACACCAGTCAGCGCGGACTCGCGGAGCACGAAGTCCAGGTGGCGGGACGCCGGAACCTGGAACCCGACCATCGTCAGCCCGGCGACGTCGTCGGCAGCCATTACAGCCTGGCCCTCGGGAACGCCGAGGTACTCGTTCACGCTTGTGAGTTGACCGGTCGCATCGTCGCGATACGCCATGTCGAAGATGCGCGAGGCGCCCAAGGATCCGCGCTCGTCGGTCACCGCAATCGGCACCGCCTCGGCCTCCATCCAGAGATCCATGACGGCGCCGATCGACAGGAATATCGCGCATGCGAATGCAGTCAGCAGCACCGCGGGGAGGCCTCGGCCGACCAACGCCCCCAATGCCACGCCGAGGGCGAACGTGAGCAACCCGCGCGAGACAAGCAGCGGCCATGGATCGTATTCGCGCCAGAAACCGGTGCTGAAGCGCGCGTCGTCGAACCAGGAACCGACCAGACCGAGGACGACCAGCGCCACCACGAGGAAGGTCGCGATCGGGAGCAAGCGATGGATCAGCCACCTTGTTCGCGACCGCGCGAGGGACCAAGCGAGGCCGGCCGTCTTATGGTCGATCTCTCTCGCGACGATCGGAGCGCCGAGCAGAATCCCGAGGACGAACGGTGCAGCCGTGGCCGCCACGCCAAGGTTGAGCGTGCGCTCCCACCTCATCTGGTCGCTGAACAACAGGTTCAACGCCTGACACGAGGGCGAATCGCTGGGCACGACACCAGGATTGCCATGGTAGAAGCACGTCGGATCCATCCCGATGATCGTGCTCGCCCGCCAGGCAAGCCAGGCCAAGGCAACGCTCACGAAGAGCGCGGCTCCGCCGAGCACGGCGAGCTCCATACGGTTGAGGCGCCATGCAAGGCGGATCCACGTCATCATCGGTCAGTACGGCCGGCGTCGACTGACAACGACGAATGTCAGTCCGACAGCCAGCGCCGTGGCTGCAAGCAAGAGCGCCGATTCGCGCAAGGCGAACTCGCTGTATCGAAAGCCAGGAATCCCGAACTGGACTGGGGTGATGCCTGCTGGAAGGTCACCGTTGGCGTCGGCAGTCGGGTGCAGCTCGACATACTGCTCGTAGGACACCAGCCGTCCGGTCGCATCGTCGCGCAGGGCGCTGCCGTAGATCTTCGGGTAGGCGCCCTGCTGCATGGCCTGGGGATCGAGCGGAATGGCGGCATCGGCAAGTGCTGCATCCTGGTTCAGCTGGATGCCGCCGAGGACTGCGAACGTCATGACCCCGGCGAGGAGCATCGCGGGCAGCTGCCGGGCGACGACCGCTCCGAGGAGAACGGCGATCGCGAACACCTCCATGGCGCGCACCACGACGAGCGGCCCTCGCATGGCATAGTCCGTGAAGCCGATCTCGGCGCCCTCCGCCGAAGGCATCGCGAGCGTCAGTGCCTCGCCGGCGATCGCAAGCATGCCGCAGCCGATGATCACGAACAGCAGCGCCGGCCCGGCGCGCGCGATCAGCCATGATCGACGTGACACGGCAAGGCTCCACGCGACGCTTCCCGTCCGGCCCTCGATCTCACGAGCCACGATCGGGACTCCAACGAAGAGGCCGAGCACGAACGGCGACGCCGCAACGATGCCGTGGACGATCTGTGCGGCCGATTCGAGCGGCGAGAGCTGGCCGCTGAGGGTGTGGCAGGCGTCGAGCGCCGTATCGGCCGCGACGCGGGCTGCATTGGCGTAGCAGGCCAGCTCCTCGCTCCGGACGGCGCGGATCTGCCACACCAGCAGCAGCCCGGCAACGGAGATGAGAAGGCAGGCGCCAACCAGCAGCCGCAGCTCGAAGCGTTGTAATCGCCATGCGAGGCGGAACGACGTCAGCATCCGTCAGTAGGGCCTGCGTCGAGCGACGACAGAGTACGCAAGACCGCCGAGCAGAAGCGACAGGCCGGCGAGCACCAGCGACTCGCGCAGGACGAAGGCCGGGTAGAGCGTTCCAGGCACCACGAACGTCACCATGCGACCGATGGGATCGGACACCACGCCGTTCTCGTCGATCGACGCGTAGACCATGCCATCGTTCTCGATGGCAATATTCCGCCGGCCTTCCGGGTCGAGCTCCGCCCACGTAACGAGCCGTCCGTCGGGCAGCTCCAGACGCTGGTCCAGCTGCAGGCTGCCGGCAGGCAGCTCCTGACCGAATGGGGCGGTCAATGCATCGGCTTCGAACCATCGGTCCATGCCGAGACTGACCCCGGTGAAGATGGCGACGCTCGCGAAGATCGCGACCAGCAGCGCCGGCAGTTGCCGTCCGAGAAGCGCTCCGAACAGCAGGCCGATCCCGAGCGCCACAAGCCCGCGCATGACCAGCAGCTCGCCCCGGCGCCCGTACCACGTGAAATCGGCTGACATGTTCGATCCGGGCATGATTGCTTGCGTCATGACGTCGCTCGAGATGGCCAGAACCGCCAACAGACCGATGACCACGAGCGCCGCGAACGTGGCGCGCGGCAGCAACCACCGGAGGCGCGAGCGCGACAGGGTCCACGCCAGGCTGGCGGTGCCATGATCAATCTCGCGGGCGACGATCGGCACACCAAGCACGAGGCCGATGCCGAACGGCGCGGCGAAGCTCGCGAGGATCACCTGGCGGCTGAACGAGGCAAGATTCGAGAACTGCTCGCTCAGCGCCTGGCACGCGCCTCCCCCGTCGCCGCCGAAGCACCGCGGGTCGATGTCGACGAGCATTCGCGCCTGCCAGGCGATCCAGAGCATGGCGCCGGCGAGGAGCGCCGTGCCCGCAGCGACAAGGAGCAGCTCCCAACGCTGCATGGCGAACGAGATGCGGAGCCACCGGGTGAGACGCACGGGACGCCTGACGTCGCGGCCGGAGATCGCCGTTGCGGTCAGATCGGCCATCACGCCGCCATCGCCCTGATCCGGCCCGACGCGAGGTAGCCGAGCACGACCTCCTCGAGTGTGGCCGGCCGCTCAGCCGAGCCGCGCACGAGGGCGAGCATGGAGCCGTCGGCTTCGGCGAACGACGCCACGGCGTCGGAGCGCGGCGTCGAGGAGATGGCGTGGGTCGCCAGGGCATCCGCGATGGACGCGTGCAGCAGGACGCGGCCGACGCCCAGGACAATCAGATTGTCGCAGGCCTGCTCGACGTCGGTGACGATATGCGAGGAGAGGAGCGCTGTGGCGCCGTCGCTGCGGACCGCTTCGGTCAGGACGTGCAGGAACTCGCGCCTGGCCAGCGGATCCAGGGAGGCCAAGGGTTCGTCCAGCAGCAGGATGGACGCCCGAGTGCCGAGCGCCAGGGCCAGGGCGACCTGCGCCTGCTGGCCGCCGGACAGCTGCCTGGCGGGCGCCGATTGCGGTATCGCCAGCTGCCCCAGCCGCGCGGCCGCGTAGGCCCGGTCAAAGCCGGGACGCAGCTGCACCGCCATGTCCAGGTGGTCCTCGACGCTCAGGCTGTCGTACAGCGACGGCGACTGCGGGACGTAGCCCAGGCGCGCCAAGGCGCCGGATCGGTCCTTCCACGGGTCAATCCCGGCCACCGTGACGGATCCGCGTGTCGGACGTTCGAAGCCGACCCAGGTCTTGATCAGGGTCGACTTGCCCGCCGCGTTCGGGCCGACCAGCGCGGTGATGCCGCCGCTGCGAAGCGCGAGGTCGATTCCCCCCAGGGCCCAGACCCCGCGCCGGTAGCGCTTCGCCAGCTCGCGGGCCTCGAGCACCGGCTCCGCCTGGCTCACCTTCCCAGACCGATGACCGCGGAGAGCACGGCCACCAGGACCGCGAAACCGACGAATGGGACCGCGATGAGCGTTGCTCGGAAGGTGCGCATCGGCGTTTCTCCTGTAGGTGGCTCCAGCCTGACGGTGCCTCGGAAAGCGGCCAATCGGTCAGTTCCCTGCTGGCCCGTTAAGGGATAACCCGCAATCGCATTCCGACGAGCCTCTGCTACCTTCCGTCCATGCGACTCCGGACCGCCGACCTCGCCGCGCTGGCGCTCGCCACAATCGCCCTCCTGCTCGGCTGGAGCGCGTGGCTGAGCGGCAGCGTCGATCTCGGACTGACGCTGACCGATGCGAATGGCACGATCGCGGTCGAGAGCGTCGCGCCCGACGGGCTGGCCAGCCGCGCCGGGATCGTGCCGGGGACGGAGGTGCTGGCACTCTCTCCGCTCCGCGCCGACCAGTTGAAGCCTGCGGAGAAGCTCGCCGCCCCGGACGTGGCCGGCGGGTCCCAGCCGCTGTTCGAAGGCCAGGTGCTGCAGCAGCCCAGGGTCGCGCTGGAGGAGCCAGCAATCGAGTACGTCAGCGCCGGGCAGGTCTATCGCGACGACAAGGGGCAGCTGCAGGGCTGGAACGGGCCGGACCTGTACCGCGATATCGCGGAGGCATTGCTGAAACAGAGCCTTGGCGTGCTGCTCATCGGTATGGTGATTGGATTCGTACTGTGGCGCACGGTGTCCAGCGGCGGCGTGGGAGCGGCCTGGCGGCGCGCGGCCCTTCCGCTGACGGCGGCCGTCGTCGCACCGCTCTTCGCCATCCCGATGTACCTGACCGGCATTCCCTTCGGGATCGCGGCATCGTTCATCCTGCCGGCGCTCGCCATGCTGCCGTTCGCGCACGTGCTCGCCTCGCTGCAGCCCACCGCCGACCGACGTAAGGCGTGGTTCATGGCGGCGTGGATTCTCGGGGCGGCGCTGGTCTATATCACCCTCGCCCGACACCTCGGCAACACCGGGGACGGGATGGCATGGCTGCGCTACCCGATGCTGGCCGGGATCGTCGGCGTACCGGCGCTCGGTGCGCTGCTCTCCGTGCGACGCGACCAGGAGCGGGTCGACGAGAGCACCGTTCCCACGGCGCGCCTCGAAATCGTCGCCATGAGCCTGACGCCCATCTTCGCGCTCGGCGTCTGGTCGCCTGCCTCCGGCGGTGGCGCGCTCCCGCTTCTCATCCTGTGGCTGGCCCTCGTGGCGCTGGCGAGCCACTTCACCGTGGCGCCGCTCGTGCGCTTCGTGCAGCGCACCCAGCGGCAGCGCGACCTGGTCGTCGCTGCCAGCGAGGCCGAGCGTGCCCGGCTGGCGGCCGACCTGCACGACGACGCGCTGCAGGACCTCATCTCGCTCGTCCGCCGCCTGGACGCCGCGGGCGACACTGCCGGCGCCGACCTCGCCCGACACGTAGCGGAGCGGCTGCGCGCCATCTGCTCCGACCTGCGCCTGCCGCTGCTGGACGACCTCGGCGCGGGCGCCGCGCTCGAGTGGCTGGTGAGCCGGGTGGAGCCGCTCGCCGGTGGCACCGTGCAGCTGGAGCGGTCGGACACGTTGCGACCACCGTCGAATGTCGAGCTCGCCGTCTTCCGCGTGGCGCAGGAGGCGGTCTCGAACGCCGTTCGACACGGCAGCGCCCCGATCACCGTTCGCTACCACGTGACCGATGCGGGCCGCGTCTCCCTGTCGGTCGAGGATGCCGGCCCGGGGATCGACCTGCAGCAGGCCGAGGCGGCGCAACGGGCCGGACACTTCGGCCTGGCCAACATGCAGCAGCGCGCCGAGCAGATCGGCGGTCTCCTCGACGTGCGCCGATGGCCCGGCGGCGGGACCCATGTCGCGCTGGAGTGGCGACCGCGGTGACGCCGATCCGGGTGGCGGTCATCGATGACCATCCGGTCGTGCGCGAGGGTACCGCAGCGCTCATTCGCCAGGAGGCGGACATGGAGGTGGTGGGCCTCGCGGCGTCCCTGGAGGAGGCCGAGCCGATGCTCGCTGCCGGCCCGATTGACGTGCTGCTTCTCGACCTGCGCCTCGGCCAGGACTTTGGCTTTCGCCTCTTCGAGCGCGTCCCGGCCGATGCTCGTCCGGCGGTCGTGGTCCTGACCTCGTACAACTATCCGCAGTACGTCGAGGCCGCCCTGCGCCTGGGGGCGGCCGGGTATGTGCTCAAGACCGCGCCAATCGCCGAGCTGCTTGCCGCGGTGCGCAGCGCCGCCGGCGGCGGGATGCACTTCGGGGTGCGCCCCGGCGGGGGCGAGGCGCCGCTCACCGAACGCGAGCAGCAGGTGGTGCGCCTGGTGACCGATGGCCTCTCCAACGACGAGATCGCCGGCCGCCTGTCCATCTCACCCAAGACCGTCGAGTCGCACCTGCGCCGCCTCTTCGAGCGTCATCACGTCGCCTCGCGCACGGAGCTGGCATCGCGTGCGGTGCGCGACGGCTGGCTCGACTTGCCACCCGCGTAACGTCACTGCACGCGGCGCCGTCGGACGGCGCCGCGAGGCGCATCGGTATACTCCGCAGCGACATGGCCGACGACTCGCTGTTCAGCAAGGTCCAGCTCCAGGAGCCGCAGATCGAGAGCGATCGAGGGCTGCTGCGCGACGAGGATCTGCTCAACGAGGAGCACCTGCGACGTATGGACCAGGTCCTTCTGCGCCGCAATCTGGACCATGCTCGCGTGACGAGCCGCAAGCTGAGCTTGCAGCTGCAACAGTACGTGCACCTTTACACCCCGGACGCCAACG
Organism: uncultured Chloroflexia bacterium; assembly: GCA_963783725.1. Lineage (GTDB taxonomy): Bacteria > Chloroflexota > Limnocylindria > QHBO01 > QHBO01 > CAWAOJ01. The sequence goes on from CAWAOJ010000002.1 coordinate 1,206,945, forward strand.
AGCTGCGTCGACGCATCGAGCAGTACATGATCATGGAGCGCATGATCGAACGCGAGATGGCGCGCCGCCACACGTACTAGGCGAGCCCGGGACGAACGTCGGACGCCGAATTGTGGAAAGCCGGCGTCGCCGCGCTGGCCGATGTGGATAACTTCTCGAACCGCTCCAGCGGCCTTCGCCGATGGCCGCTCGTCGTTTGACGACGGCGCCGCGCCGCCCGGCGCGTCAGGCGGGAAGCGGCCGCACGAGCAGGGGCTGTGGACGCTCTGCCTGTGCCGCGAGGACCGCTCGAACCCAGCCGGCGAGCCGTGGCATGTCGAACAGGGTGAATGCCACGCCGTGGGTCGCGAGCTCGTCGAGATCCCATCCGCGGAACTCTTTTCGTGCGGCGACGGCGCACATTTCGTCATAAAGATCGGGCCAGGGAACGCCGCGACGCGCGTGGCAGAAGCGTATGAAGGCGACGGCATCGGGCGGGGGGACGTCACTCGCAAGCGGGTCGGAGAGAGGTCGTGCGTGGGCCGCGTTCGACCGCTCGGTCATTGGGTACACCCTCCGATTGGATCGATGATTCATTCCGGCCGCCGGGACTTCGGCGGGTTGGGGATCTGAGAATAGGCGTCGGGGACGAATCCTAGGAGCCGGTTTCGGCGGTGGGAAGGGGGTATGTCCACCAAGTTGTCCACATTCTTTTCCACGAGGACTGGCATGCGCGCACCACCGCCACCGGCGGCCGTACCATCGTCCCCATGCGGCATCTGATCGCTCTCGGCAGCGGATTCTCAGTGGCGGCGGCCGCGACCATTGCCGGTTCTGTCGGCGTCGTCCAGGCGCACGGGAGCGCGGCGCCCGCACCGGATCTTCTCGGCCTGCTGACGACATGGTCGCTCGAACCGCTGCCGTGGCTCGGCTCGCTCGCAGCGGCCGGCGCGTACCTCTTCGCCTTCCGCCGGGTGAACGGCGCCCACCCTCGGACGCCGACGCCTCGGTGGCGCGCCATCGCATGGCTTGCGGGCCTCGCGGTGATCCTGGTCGCCCTGACCTCCGCCATCGACCCGTATGCCGAGGAGCTCCTCACGGTGCACATGGTCCAGCACCTGTTGCTCACCATGATCGCGCCACCGCTGCTCGCCCTCGGCGCGCCGGTCACGCTCCTGCTGCGAGCGGCGTCACCGAGCGTTCGCAGGCGAACGATCCTGCCCGTCCTGCACTCGCTGCCGATCCGACTGCTTGCCTCGGCCTGGGTGGCATGGCCTCTCTTCTCTCTCGTGATGTGGGCCACGCACTTCAGCCCGCTGTACGACGCCGCGCTCGAAAACCAGGCCGTGCATGATCTGGAGCACGTGCTGTACCTGGCTTCGGGCGCCCTCTTCTGGTGGCCGGTCGTCGCCGCCGATCCGATCCCCGGGCGGCTTCGCCACGGCGCCCGGATGGCGTACCTGCTGCTGCAGATGCCGGTAGGAGCGGCGGTCGGCCTCGTGATCTGGTCCGCGCCCATCATCCTCTATCCGCACTACGCAACCTCGACCCGCACGTGGGGACCGAGCCCGCTGGACGACCAGCAGATCGGCGGACTGCTGATGTGGGCCGGCGGCGACCTCGTGCTGCTCGCGGCGGTGGCGTTCGTGGTCGCAGCATGGATCCGTTCGGACGTTCGTCGCTCGGTGCGCATCGACGAGCGAGCGCGCCGAACGGGGCGAGCGACCGTGGCCACGCGGGCAGACGAGGATCGGCGCGCGAGCTGACTGCTCCCCCCGATCCTCTGCGCGATCCGCCCCTACAGCACGTAGAGCGTCGTGAAGAGGAAGATCCAGACCACGTCCACGAAGTGCCAGTAGTAGCTCACCGCTTCGACCGACGTCGGGTCGGTCCTGGTTCACCAGCCCGAGCCGGGCTCGATTCGCGACGATCGGCGATCAGGATCAGGCCGGCGAGGACGTGCGCGCCATGGAATCCGGTGAGCGTGTAGAAGGTGGAGCCGAAGACGCCGTCATCGAGCCCGAAGCCGTTGGTGGCGAATTCGTAGATCTGGACCAACAGGAAGATCGTTCCGAGCAGCAGGGTGATGCCCATCCAGCGCAGAAGGCGCCGGTCGCCGTGCTCGACGGCACGCACGGCAAGCTGCATCGTCACGCTGCTCGAGACGAGCAGGATGGTATTAAGTGCCGGCAGGAGCAGCTCCGGGCGTTCCAGGCCCGAGGGGTGCCAGGCCGGAGTGTCCGCACGCAGGACGAAGTAGGCGGCGAACAGCGCGCCGAACAGCATCACCTCCGAAGCGATGGCGAACTGCACCCCGAGCAGCATGTTGCGCCGGGCCGCCACGGGATCCTCGGGGTGCGCAGGCCCGTGGGCCGCGACGGCGTGCTGGCTCATGGCTGCCTCCGAACGCCTGCCGGCGAAGGCAGCGGCCCGGTCGGGCCGGTGAGCGGTGGGGTGCCGTACTCATAGGGCGGCGTGCTGACCGTCGGGATGTGCTCGAAGTTGTCGAGCGGCGGCGGCGAGCTGGTCTGCCATTCGAGCGTGTGCGCGTTCCACGGATTGGCGGACGCCTTGGGCCCGCGGCGCCAGGACCAGACCATGTTGAAGGCGAAGACGGCCACCGAGAGTGCGATGTTGAAGGCGGCGATGCTGACGAACAGGTTCACCCCGCCGAGCTCGGGCGGGTAGTCCGCCACGCGACGGCGCATGCCCTCGATCCCCAGCCAGAACATCGGCAGGAAGGTCAGGTTGAACGCGATGGTGAACCACCAGAAGTGAACCTGGCCCATCCGCTCGTTGTACATCCGGCCGGTGATCTTCGGGAACCAGTAGTAGGTGCCGGCGAAGAGACCGTAGATGGTGGCGCCGATGATCGTGTAGTGGAAATGGGCGACCACGAAGAACGTGTCGCTGAGGGTGATGTCGGTCGGCACGTCGGCGAGGTACACGCCGGTGATGCCGCCGATCATGAAGGCCCACAGGAAGCCGAAGACCCACAGCATCGGCGTCTTGAAGTACAGCCGACCCATCCAGATGGTGCCGATGGCGGTCAGGAACACGAACCCGGTCGGCACCGAGATCAGCTCGGTGGTGAGCATGATCGGGATGTGGAAGAACGACGCCATCCCGCTCACGAACATGTGGTGCGCCCAGACCATGAAGGAGAGGACGCCGATCATGATGAACGAGAAGACGGCCAGCGGATAGGCGAAGAGCGGCTTGCGCGCGAAGGCCGGAATCACCTCCAGCACGGCGCCGAGCCCGGGCACTGCCATGATGTAGACGGCCGGGTGCGAGTAGAACCAGAACAGGTGCTGGAAGAGGATCGCGTCGCCGCCGCGGCTGGGCCGGAAGAACGACGTGCCGATCAGGCGGTCGAAGAGCAGCATGGTCATCGCCCCGGCCACGACAGAGGTCGCGATCAGCGCCAGGAAGGCGGTCACGGTGAGCGCCCAGACGAAGATCGGCATCCGCATCAGCGTCATTCCCGGCGCGCGCATGCGGAAGACGGTGACCAGGAAGTTCGCGGCGCTCAGGATCGATGAGAAGCCGACCGTGACGAAGGCCATCAGGTACGCCTGCTGGCCGAGATTCGCCTGCTGGCTCAGCGGCGGATAGGCGGTCCAGCCCGAGTCGAACCCGCCGAGCAGCGGGTTGATGATCACGAACAGGACCGGCAGCGGCAGCATCCAGTAGCTCAAAGCGTTCGCCTTGGGAAACGCCATGTCCCGCGCGCCGACCATGATCGGCACCAGGTAGTTGCCCAGGCCGCCGATGATCGACACCAGCGCCACCGTCACCATCATGGCCCCGTGGGTGCTCATGACCGTGTTGTAAGTCTCCTTGCCGGTAGCGATCCCGGGCTGCGCCAGCTCGGCGCGCATGAACATGGCGGCCGTGCCGGCCAGCATGAACATGATGAAGGCGGTGACCAGGTACTGGACGCCGATGACCTTGTGGTCGGTCGTGAACTGGAAGTAACGACGCCAGTCGCCGAGCGTGCCGTGCGACCGATGCTCGTCCTCCACGTCCACCTCGCGCCCGGAGGCCCAGGTCAGCCAGAAGCGAAAGGCACCGATGCCCAGCAGCCAGCCGAGGAAGGCGAAGATGTAGCCGACCGCGAGGATCTGCCCATCCTCCGCGCCGACGACGAAGGCCATGAGGCCGGCGCCGAGGGCGGCCCCGGCGATCGCGCCCAGAATCGCGCGCAGCAGCCCGGGTGCAAAGATGGCGGGTCGGCGTCGCTCAGCTTCCACTCGAGGCCTCCGGTTGCTGCTGGTGCAGCCACGCATCAAGCGCGGTCTGGTCCTGGACGATGAAGGTGGTCGTCATCCCGGTGTGGCCGAAGCCGCACAGCTCCGCGCAGCGGCCCGGATAGGTTCCCGAGACCGTTGGCGTGGTGTACGCCTCGGTCACGCGCCCGGGCACCGCGTCCTGCTTGACGCCCAGCGCCGGCAGCCACAGGGAATGGATGACGTCATCCGACTCGATGAGCAGGTGCACCCGCGCGTTGACGGGCAGGTGCAGGTCGTTCGAGACGACGCCGTTGGCGTACGTGTAGTGCCATGCCCACTGCTCGCCGCGCACGTGGACCTCGAACGTCGCCGTCTGCGCACCGCGGATCTCGAGCAGGCCGATCGTGCCGTAGACGAACAGCCCGATCACCATGGCCAGCGTCACGACCAGCCAGCCTGCCTGCAGGCCGGTGTGGCCATGAATCGGCGGGCCATCGGAATCGTCGCCGTCCTTGGCGCGGAATCGGATGGCCGAATAGACCATCCCCACCACCACGAACATCAGGACCGGGACCGAGACGACCGTCAGCAGCACGAACGCGTGGTCCTGGATCCGCGCCTCGTTCGAGGCGATGGCCGGCAGGACCTGGATGCCGGCCACCAGCAGCATGAGCGCGGCGGAGAGCACCGCCCATACCGCGATCGCGGTGACGAGGTGCCGCCGAGGGCTCACCACGTGAGCACCTCGGCGGGGAACCATTGCGAACCGTTCGGGATCGTCGCTGGGATGATCAAGATCAGCTGACCGTGAAGTCGACGTGCATGCCCTTCTGGTAGTGGAGCAGATCCCCGACGTGGAGGTTGCAGAAGATCACGTAATGGCCCGGTTTGAGGTTCACGGTGATCGATCGGTCGGAGCTTCCGGACTTGATCTCGGCGACCTCGCTCGGATCACCTACCGGCTTCAGCTCCGGCGCGTCCTCGGAGACCTCGCCATCGGAGTTCAGCGGCAGCGCGTCCGACTTGAGATCGGTCTGGCGGATGACGAACTCGTGCTCCTTGTCGCCGTCGTTCTTGATGTTGAAGGTGAGGGAGCCAGCCTTGAGGTTCGTCGACGCGAGGGCGATCTGCCATTCCTTCTCGGTTGCCTGCACGGGACCGCTGGTCGGTGATCCACCGCCCGAGCACGAGACGAGCAGTCCCGTGATGGCAAGCAACGCCAGGGCTCTTCGCTGCATTCCGCTCATCCACTCCTCCTCCGGTGTACCGCATGGCGCGCGCAGTACCGCGCTCGTCCCCGCGATCCGTCGTAGCATCGAGGCAGGTTGCCGGCGATCGTATACTCCGAACTGACCATTCTGAGAGTCCCCGTGGACCACTCGGACGTACACACCTCGGCAGCCCGGCGGTATCAAAGAGGTCGCCACCGACGTGACTGAGCAGCCAGCGGCGCTTGACACCGCGCTTTCGGCTCACCGATGGCGGCGCCTGGTGGCGGCGAGCGCTGACCGGCTTCGCCGGCCGCGAGTGCTGGAGGCGCTGCTCGACGCGGCCTCGATCGGCCTGGTGATCCTCGCCTTCCGGACCACCCTCCTGTCGGCGGAGTTCATCTTCCACTGCGTCTTCGTGCTGCTGGTGCTGCACGCCTTCATGTTCGGCCTGCGCGGCACGCTGGTGCGGATCGGCCTGGTGTCGATTCCGCTCGTCCTCTATGCGGACGCAAAGGCGCTGGGGCTCGCGGAGCCGCCGCTCGAGCTCACCGAGTGGCCGCTGATGTTCGTCATCGCGATCCTGGTGGCGTGGATGGCGGAGCTGCGCAACGCGACGTCGCGGCGCTATGCGCGCCTGTTTGGCGAGGCGAGCGGACGCCTCCTCACGGTCGAGGAGGATGAGCGCAGCAGGATCGCCGGCGACCTGCACGACGGCGTGGGGCAGGTGCTCACCGCGCTAACGCTGACACTTGACGCGGCAAAGGCCGCCACCGAGCCCCGCGTGGTGCGGCGCCGGATCGTGGCCGCGCGAAGGCTCGCCGCGACCGCCCTCGAGGAGACGCGTCACCTCTCGCATCGGATGCGGCCGGGGCGGCTTGAACAGCGCGGCCTCGTCGCGGCCGTGCGGGATCTCGCCGCTCAGTCGGGGTTCTCGGTCGTCGTCGCCGCAGGCGCCGACGCCAGCGACCCTGCCCTGCTCGACCCAACCACCACGGTGCAGGTCTACCGGATCATCCAGGAGGCGCTCGCCAACGCCGCCCGGCACAGCGGGGCGCGCGGGGCTCGCGTGACGATCGCGCCGACACCCGACGAGCTGACGATCGTGGTCGCCGACGACGGCCGCGGCTTTTCCACCGCTCGCGTCCGCGCCACAGGGCTGGGCCTGGCCGGGATGGAGGAGCGCGCACGGCTCGTCGGAGGACGGCTGCGGATCGCGTCCGCCCCGAAGAGCGGCACGGTGGTGACGCTCTCCGTCCCGCTCCATCAGCGCCGGTCGCGGGACTCGTGATCATCCGGGTCGGCATCGTCGACGATCATCCGCTCGTCCGCGAGGGCCTTCGCCTGATACTCGGAACCCAGCCCGACATCGAGGTCGTCGGCGAAGCGCACGATGCCGCCAGCGCGTTCTCGCTCGCCGCGCGGCGTCCGCACATCATGCTGCTCGACCTCACGCTCGACGGCTCGGACGGCGTGACGCTGATGCGCGACCTGCGGATGCGCTACCCGCGGCTGCGACTCATCGCGGTCACGATGCATCAGCACGAGGAGACGGTCCGCCAGGCGTTTCTGGCCGGTGCGGATGGCTACGTGGTGAAAGGAGCCGACAGCAGCGACCTCGTCGCGGCCGTCCGTGCCGTCGCAAAGCACCAGCACTACATCCATCCGGTGGTCGCCTCGGTGGTGGTGGTGGACTCGTTGCGCTGGCTGCGACAGGCCGATCGGCTCAGCCCGCGCGAGGCGGAGGTCCTGCGGCTCGCGGCGGCCGGCCGGACTGCGGTCGAGACCGGCCGCGCGATAGGGATCAGCGCGCACACCGTCCGGCGGCACCTGGCCAACGTCGCCACCAAGCTGGGCGTCCACGGCCGCGTGGCGCTGACGCGGTACGCGGTCGAGCATCACCTCGTCGACGAGGTACAACCGAGGACGACCCCCGCGACCGACTAGGATCTGGGGCCATGGGCGAGATGGCGAACCGATCCGGCGGGCCCTCGTGGCGGCGACCCGCCCTCCTTGCGCTCGGCGCGGCCGTCGTCGCAGGAATCGTCTACCTGAGCACGCTCGACCTGGGCGGTGCCGCTCCGGCCGCGCCCGACGCATCGTCGGCCGGCCAGACGACCGGGATCGCGGTCGGCCAGCACGCGCCGGAGTTCAGCAGCAGCGGAACGCCGCATCCGCTGGTCGACCTCGACGGCCACCCGGTGCACATCGCCGACTTCCGCGGCAAACCGCTGTGGATCGTGTTCTGGGCGACGTGGTGCACGCCGTGCCAGGAGGAGGCGCCGGAGATCCGTGCCACGTTCGACCAGCATCGGGCCGATGGGCTGGTCGTGCTCGCCATCGACGTGCAGGAGCCGCCGGCCGCCGTCCGTGACTACGTGCAGCGCCATGAGCTCGACTACATGATCGGTCTCGATGCCTCGGCCGAGGTGAAGGAACGGTATGGCGGCTGGGGACTGCCGGTGCACTACTTCGTTGACGCCGACGGCGTGATCCGCGGCCGCTACATCGGCCAGCTGACGCGGCCGCTGATGGAGGAGCAGCTGAAGGCGATCCTGCCGTCCTGAGGCTCGCGCCGCGGCGGCGGTCGCTACTTCTTGGGCGGGAGGGCCTTCAGCAGCGGTTCGATCTCACCTCGCGTCACCATCGTGTCCCACGATCCCGCGATCCGGCCGTCGGCACCGATGAGGAAGACCCACGGCTCGCGCAGGTCGCCGTTCGGCGGCTGGAGCCAGTCGATCGCCGCCTGGTTGATCTTCCCCGCCTCGAAATCGCGGTAGATCTCCACGTGGATGAAGTCGGCGCGATCGCCGTACTGGGCGGCGAGGTCGGCCACCATGTCGGTGACCGGGCCGCAGAAACGGCTCACGCAGTAGACCGGTGTCGAGAAGACCACCAGCGCCGGGTGTCGTGCCGCGATGGCATCGGCGATCGACGTCGCGTGAAGCTCCGGGTCCGGTATCGCCTGGCCCCCCGCGGCGCGCGAGTCGATCGCGGCGGCAGGGACGCTCGGATCGCCGGCTACGGGATTGTCCGTGCGGGGAGCCAGGTCACCGACCGAGACGACCGACGGGCTTGGCCACCACCTCGAACGCGGCGTCCGCCTCGAATTGCGTTCCATCGGCCAGGTTCCCGTGCGCGATCACCTGCCAGAAGCCCGGCTGCGGGAAGCTCACCGGATCGGCCGAGTAGACACCATGTCCGTCGGCGGGAAAGGTGAGGGTCGGCTTCGCGTTGGCAGCGCCCGACGGTGATCCCGGGATCGGCAGGAACTTCGCGGAGGCATCGGGGACGCTGACCGATGGAGCCGCCGAGCCGGAACGGTCGCCGAGGCTCTGGAAGCTCATCCGGACGCTGCCGAAGCTGAGCCAGCGGTTGTCGTCGGCCAGGAGGGCCACGAGCAGCCGGTTGGGCCGCCTGGCGACGATCTCGTAGCTGGCCACCTGGGCCACGATGCGCGCACCCGCGGGACTGCCGCCGGTGGCGCCCGGAGTGAGAGTCGACCCGGAACCGGGTCCCGCGCAGCCGACGAGCGCGGTCGCCAAGGCGCCGCCGACGACGACCCGCCAGACTCGGGCGAGGAAGCGCCTCCCGTTCATCGGTCGCACGCCGGCACCTCGCGTCCGAGCGCCGCCAGCGCCGCGTTCGCTGAGCCACGCAGCGTCGACAGGTCGGCCGTGACCTTGCCGGAATCGGCCTTCTGCTCGAAATCGCTCTCGACGCGCTCCATGTCCTCGAGCAGGCGTGCGACGAGCGTGCGGTCGAGAGCCGGGGTGGCGGCGAGCGCGTGCAGCGCCTCGTGCGCCGAGTTCGTGAACGCCCGTTCCGCGGCTGCCACATCCGGCATGGAGCTGAGCGCCTGGCACACCCCCGCCGACGCCGACGACAGCGAGGCGGGAGATGACGCGTTCGACGCGGGCGCCGGTGACGATGAAGCAGCGGGTGCCGGCGCCGAGCACGCCGTCAGGAGCAGGCTGATGCCGAGGAGAACGTGGAACGGATTGGCCGATGACATGACCCGCATTGTCGCGCACTGCGGCCAAGCACGAGGATGATGAGAGCGTCAGTCGCCCTCGTGCTCGTCCATCGGCGGGCCCGTGACCTCCATGCCGGCGCCGCGCGCGATCTCGCGATAGCGCTCCGGATCCGGTTGACCCGGCGGCAGCGCCGCGATGCCCTCGAAGAAGCGCTCCATGCCTGCGGGCGAGAACATCACCAGCAGCCGCGCGGTCGCGGCGCCCGTGTTGCGGAAGCAATGCGGTGTGCCACGCGGTATGAACATGAAGGCGCCGCGTGGGGCATCGAAGTAGCGACCACCCGCCTTGAAGCGGACCGCGCCGTCGAAGACGTAGTACATCTCGTCCTCTTCAGCGTGGATGTGCTCCGGCGGCCCCTGCTGAGGCGGAATCTCGTTCTCGATGGCCGTGAAGCGGCCGGCGGTCGTCTCGGACCGCGCCAGTACGCGCGCCGGGCCGCCGACGGGCCCGCGCAGCGCATCGCCGCCGTGCGGCGGGATGACAAAGGGCTGAAGCACGTCCGGCATCCGAGCATTCTTAGCAGAAACCGCGGCCCGCGCCCCGTCTTTTCACTTCCGCGGCCCCCTGGGTTGACCTTCGAGTCGGCTTGAAGATCTACGCTTATCGCCGCTCACGCTGTCCTTTGGTGCAAGGAGGACGACCATGTCCGCGACACCGGCCACAGCATCACCCCAGATCGTCTCACCTGCCGATCGGCGATCGCCGCCCGGCCAGCAGACCTCCGGCATGCAGCGCGAGCAGGCGTTCGCGGCCGGCGACCGCTGGGTGGGATACGTCACCGCGGAGCCCGGCGCATGGAGCGGATGGCATCACCATGGCGAGACCGACACCTACTTCTACGTGCTCGCCGGTGGCATAGAGTTCGAGTACGGCTCGGATGGCTCGACCATCGCGGTCGGCTCCGGGGACTTCTGCCACGTACCCGCCGGCCTCGTTCACCGGGAACGGCCGCGACCCGGTGCGGGCGCCGAGCTCGTCCTCGTCCGCATCGGTCAGGGACCGACGGTGGTCAACGTCGAACCGCCGGGGGATGCGGCAGAGGTCAGTGCGCCATGACGCACCGAACCATCTCGGCGGTTGCCCGCCGCACCGGTTTCACCCCGGCCGCGCTGCGCTACTACGAGGCGATGGACCTTCATCGGCCGGAGTGACGAGCGCGCGCGAACGATTCGACTCAGCAGCCGGGCGACATCACCGGATGTTGCGATTCACCCGGAACACGTTGTCGGGGTCGTAGCGCTGCTTCGCGGCCAGCAGTCGGTCGTAGTTCGAACGGTACGACTCCGCCGTGCGAGCATCCGGCTCGTCATCGGTCTGGAAGTTGATGTAGTTGCCGCCGGTCGAGAACGGGCGGAGGGCCTCCCAGGCGGCGCGGACCCAGGCGCGGTTCTCGTCGGTCGGCATATCGGGGGCGCCCATTGACTGAACCACGCAGGCGTACCCCGCGTCCCGATTGCCGACCGCGCCGTCATCCTCCGGCAGCTCGTTGAGTGCGCCGGCGAGGTGGAACAGCACGATCTGGTTGGCGGGGGCCTTCTGGTCGACGAACTGAGCGTGGTAGGTCTCGAGCAGCTCGTCGCTCAGCTTCGACACGAAATCGGACTTCCAGTAGTACGACATCCCCTTGGGCTGGGTCGCATCCAGCAGCGTCTGCTGCGCGACGTACTCCTTGCGCACGATGAGGTCGGCCAGCGGGTCGCTGATCGCCCGCAGCTCGGCGAGGTCCGCATCGGCCTCCTCCGCAGCGCCGGAGTGACAGACCACGACCAGCACCAGCGGCTTCCCGTGCGCCGATTCGGGCAGCCAGGGCGCCGGCGGGGCGAGGCGCCGCAGCACGGCCAGGGTGAGGTTGCGCGAGGCGCTCTCGGTGGTTGCGCGAAATACGTCGAGTACCTCCTCCGCCCGGGACGCGGGCCAGGCGATGAGCCCGCCGGTGATCTGCGGATCCACCGGGTGAAGCCGAAAGACGAACTCGGTCACCACGCCGAAGTTGCCTCCCCCGCCGCGCAGCGCCCAGAACAGCTCCGGCTCCTCGCTGCGCGAGGTGCGCCTGACGCTGCCGTCCGCCATCACGATCTCGACCTCCTCGAGGCAGTCGACCGTCCACCCGAAGCGGCGCGTCAGGTACCCGAAGCCCCCACCGAGCGTCAGACCGGCGACGCCGGTGGCCGACACGAAGCCGAGTGGTGCGGCCAGCCCGTGGGCCAGCGTCGCGCGGTCGACGTCAGCGAGTGTGCAGCCGGCACCCACCCGCGCCAGCCGCGCGTCGGGGTCGACCGCCACCTCGCGGAAGGCGGCCATGTCGAGCGTCAGCCCGCCGTCGCACAGGCACAGGCCGGCGATGTTGTGTCCACCGCCGCGGATCGACAGCTCGATGCCCTGTTCCGCCGCGACTCGGACGCTCCGAACCACGTCCTCCACCGAGGCCGCGCGGATCACTGCCATCGGTCGCTTGTGGATCATCCCGTTCCAGATGGTCGTCGCCTCGACGTAGGCGTCGTCGCCGGGCATCGCGAGGCTGCCGTCCAGCTGGGCGCGAAGCGCGTCGAGCGGAATCGGTGTTCCGTCCTGGGGGTGGCTGGATTCGTGTGCCGCTGTCATCGCCTCTCGCTCCCTTCTTCGCCGCCGTGGCAGCTCCTTGCGCACGCCAGGGCCTTACGAAGTATCCGACTCGCGGACGCCGTTGCCCAGCCTCCCGGAGTCAGGCGGGCTCGACGTTCCCGGTGGTGCCGTCGACGGTGACCCGCATTCCGGTCCGCAGGCGGGCCGTCGCGTCGCCACAGCCCACCACGGCCGGGATCCCGTACTCGCGAGCGATGATCGAGGCGTGCGCGGCGGCGCTCCCGACATCGGTGACCACCGCGGCCGCCCGCGTGAAGAGCGGCGTCCAGGCGGGGGCGGTGAGCGGCGCGACCAGGATCTCGCCCGGCTCGAGGTCGTCGAACTGCTCCGGCCCACGGATCACCCGTACCATCCCACTGGCGCGACCCGGCGACGCCGGGGTGCCCGAGACGATCGCGGCATCCGACGAGACGGCACCGAGCACCCGCGGCAGGCCGTCGAACAGCTTCTTCAACAACGGGTTCAGCCGTCCTACCACCAGCGGCGGCACGAGGCGGGCCTGCTGCTCGCGGGCGGAGCGCCGGGCGGACACGTCGACGCGACGATCTGCACTGTCGTCGAGCGCCGAGAGCACCTCCTCGCGGGTCAGGAAGAAGATGTCGTTGGGATCGGCGATCACTCCACGCGACGCGAGCGCCTCTCCGATGCGGAGCACTCCCCGTCGCATCACCGGCCACGGCAGCGTCAGCTCCCCGACCTGCTCCTCGCGCAGCGGGACGAGATGCTGCGCATCGCCCAGCACCCTGCGAAAGGCTCGGAGCCGACGCGGGGACGAAGCCAGCGCCGCGAACGCTGCCTCCTCCGCGGCATGCCGCGTCTCTACCAGTGAACCGTGATCTGCGTCGGGCCTGACCGATGACTCCGCTCGCGACCCCGGCGCATGCCACCAGTCGAGCGAGCTCACCGCGTGACGGGCCGGATCGGTCGGCCGCTCGAAGCCGGTGAGGAGGGGCAGGTGGCTGCCACCCAGCGAGGGTGCCAGGTGGTGGCGGTAGAACTGGGCGAGGTTGACCTCCATCTTGTATGCCGCGCCGGCGAGCGCGGTGACCCAGCCGAAGTACTCACCGGCAAGGTCGGCCAGCCGGTCGATCAACGCTTGCAGGTCGCTCACCGGGAGCGTCTCGACCTCGCGTTCCGCGGCCTCCACCGCTGCGCGGTAGCGCGGCTGGAGCTCCGCGCGCCACTGTCGCTCCAGGATGGGGAAGCTGTACCTGACCGTGGAGGGATTGATCCCGGCGAGCTTGCGCGGGGACCGGACGAGGTGCCACAGCATGTTCGGCAGGTTGCGCGCGAACGCCCCGGGCGTCGCCCAGTTGAGCGTGTAGAAGTACCAGCCGTTGACGATGACGTGGTAGGGCCGCGGAACGCGTTGCCCGATCTCGTCGAGGTAGAAGGCGTGCGTTCGTTCCTCCATCGCGGTCAGCAGCCACGACTCGAAGAGTGGCGTCACCGGCTCCGAGATCCATTCGCCGAAGCGCAGGTTGCGGCTGTAGGCGCCGGGCGCGGGAGCGTTCCACGAGACGTCCGGCGGGAGTGCCGTCATCGGTCGAGCCTGCAGGATCCACAACTCGCCGTCGGCATCGATTGCCCACTCGACGTCCTGCGGCGTGCCAAGGGTGCCCGCGATCCGCCGTGCCTCCCTCGCGACCAGCAGGGCCTGGCCTCGATGGAGAGCGTGCTCAGGCTGCCGGCGCGCAGTCGCGACATCGTCAGTGACGACCCACTCGTCCCCCGCGCTTTCGCCCGACACCAGCCGTTCACCCAGTCCGCGGACCGCGGTGATCACGCAGGAGTGCCGATCCCCGTTGATCGGATCGGCGGTGAGTGCCACGCCGGCAACGGCCGGCGCGACCATGCGCTGGACGATCACCGCCATACGGCCGTTCGCGGCAGGCCCGTACGCATTCGCCCGCGACGCATGCGAGCTGGCCAGGACGCTGTCCGCAGCGGCGGGCAGCCCATCGGCCGGAACGTTGAGCACCGTCTCGTACATCCCGGCGAAGGAGCGTTCCGCTCCGTCTTCGGCAATGCCGCTCGACCGAACCGCAAACGGGCCGCTGCCGAGGTCGGCCGTACCCGTTTGGATCAGCGAGCGCCGCTCGTCCGAGGAGATGTCGCCGGCGCCGACGGTCAGCACCACGCCGTCGGGAACATGGCCGCCCGCTGCGATCAGCTCACCCAGCTGGGCCGCCTTGCCACCGATCTCGGGAAGATCCGCCCTGCGCACCTCGCGAAGGCGCCGGACGGCCGCTGGGCTCACAGTTCCGTGCTCGCGTGGCTCGCGCTTGCCGCGATCGCAGCACGAACGATCCACTCGACCTCGTCGGCGACCTCATCGACCGATAGGCGGAGGTGCTCCCGCCACATGCGCAGCGACGCGGAAGCGGTGACGACCGTGAGCATCCGCGCGATCCGTTCTCGGTCGACCACCGGGAGCTTCGGCTCGATCGCGTCGACGACCCCTCTGATGCGCTGGTAACGAGACGGCATCGTAGTGTGGCGGACTTCGGACGCCCCCGGGCTGGCCATCGCCGCGCGAGTCAGATCGTCGAGGCTGTCCAGGCGCTCCAGAAGCGCTCGAATCATCGGGCGCAGCTCGTCCAGCGAGCGGGGATCAGGGATCGCGTCCAGCCCGGCCCGGCGCGTGGCGTGGGGATAGACCTCCTCGAGAAGGCCGCGCTTCGTCCCGAAGTGGCGGTAGACCGTCGGCACAGAGACGCCCGCCTCCTCGGCCACGGCCGGGACCGACAGGCTGGCCAGCCCCTTCGCCATCACCCGCATCGTCGCGTCCAGGATGCGGGTTCTCGTGTCCTCGGTCCGCTCCTCCCGAAGCTGGCTGACGTAGGCGCGCGCGGGCGGCGTGGAGATACGAGTCATATCGGCAATATATGAACCGTGTCAAGCCACGCCGCTCACCATCCGCAGCTCCGTCGCCGAACCACGAGTGAAGGCGAACCGGTCTACGACGTTCGGAGGCAGCCCCAGGTGTCGTTTCGCGGGATGTAGACGTACGCCCCATTCGGCTGCTGCGGACACGGCGGCGTTCCGAGAAAGTAGATGTCCGGCCGCAGAAGGTTTTCCACGCCGATGAAGTCGCCTGTCGCGAAGTCGAACCACCAAAGCTCGTACGACGGTCCGCGACTCGCGAATCCGGGCGTTCCGGGAAGCGGCGGCAATCCCTGCCCTGGCGTCGCGCAGATCTCCCGCGTCGGATCGACCAGCGGCTGCACGCACGTCCAGCCTGCCTTTGTCAGCTGGTCCGGTGAAGGCCCGGCTGCACGGCTCTGCGCGACGGTCAGAGCAGCAAACGCTGCGACAGCCACCGCTACGACAAGCGCACGACTCAGATGCTTCATCGCGAAACTCCTCTGCTACTTCGACGCCGACGCGCTCGGCGCCGCGCTCTTGGTTGTGGCGCTGGCGGGGTCGAGCTCGATGGAGGCGAGCCAGGCCAGCGCATCGGCCGTGCTGAGATGACCGTCAAGCGAGAAGGTATAGCCGCGACCGCCGGCGATGACCTCGACGTCGTAGATGGACCCGCCGAGCTCGGCGAGCGCGTTACACCCGTTGATGCTGACCACGGCTTCCACCGGCCGCGCGCTCGCCCCGGGGCTCGCCTTTTCGCTGATCATCAGGGGCACCGGCAGCGGCGCCACCGGGGTGCACGGGTCCGACTGGAAGGGGCTCGAGAATGGGCTGGCGAATGCACGGAATTGTTCCATCGTCATCCCACGTGGCAGGGCGATCGAGGCGCCCGAGAACCGCATGCGGTCGCGGCCGGAGGGCGTGACGATCACGTCGCTGACGGGGTTGCCGGGATAGCGGGTCGTGCCCAGCGGCCACGGCCCGATTCCATCGGTGACCGTCCAGGCGGCTGGGTAACGGATCCGATAGCCATACGAGGGGGAGATTAAGGTGGCGTCGAGCGTCGGCAGCGGCGGTGCCGATGCTGGTGCGTCACACCCGAGACCATTCGCGCACAGCTGCTGGGCGCTCGGCGTCGGACTCGCGGACGAGGAGGCCGGGCTCGGAGTGGGGGACGGGCTCGGCCCGCCGATGCCGCCCCGCGGACCGGCGAAGAGCGCCAGCGTGCCGATCGTGCCAACCGTCGCTGCCAGCACGACGCCGACGGCCACCATTCGGAAGGTGTTCATGCTGGGGAACCTCCGCGCCGGCCACCAGGGTCGACGCTGTGGGGTCGTGTGGACCCGGTCGAGCACGGCGACCAGGACGCGGTCCGGAAGCACCGTGACGCCTTCGTCCAGCCACGACCGAACGATGCGATCAAGCTCGCGATCGGTGCTCATTGCACACCCTCCCGCGCTCGTGGCCGTGCGTCGGCGTCAAGCGCCGCACGCAGGGCTCGCATCGCGTAATGAAGTCGAGATCGAACAGTGCCGATCGGGACGCAGAGCGACTCCGCGACCTCCTCGAGCGAGAGATCCAGGTAGTGGTGCAAGACGACCACCGCGCGATGGTCGATCGACAGTCGTCGGAAGCCGCGCTCGAGCTGGTCGCGATCGACGACCAGGTGCGTGCCATCCCCGACGCTTGGCTCCTGCGCCGGCAGGAGGTGAAGGTTGGGCGCCCAGCGGCGAGTCCTGCGAGCCTCGGCGTAGCAGGCGCGCACGAGGAGGCGGTACGACCAGGCGTCAAACTGCGCCGGATCGCGGAGCTGTGGAAGATCCCGCCATACGTTCAGCAGCGCCTGCTGCGTCGCATCTTCGGCGAGGTCGGTGTCGCGCAGGATCCTGTGCGCCACCGCATGGAAGCGATCGCCGGTGGCAACGGCGAGGCTCGCGAAGGCCTCCTCATCGCCACTCCGCGCTCGTAGCACGAGCTGCCTATCCATGCCTCTTCCTTCTGCGCATCGGGCAGGACCGATGCTTCATACGGTATGGGAGAGGCACACTGACCGATGACTCAATCTTTGTGCTGGCCGCTCGATCATGTATGCGAGCATTGGCCACCGCGCCGCAGCTGACGCCGTCGATCCAATGAAGTTGACGACGGGGAGCCACCTCGAGAACGACGAATGACGCTTCACACCATCGAGATCCAGCGACCCATCGCCGACGTGTTCGCCGTCATGACCGATGTGACTCGCACAGGTGACTGGTATCCGGCCGAGGTCGAGGAATGGTGGGTCACGCCTCCCCCATACGGCGTGGGCTCCGTTCGGCGCGCGCGGGTGAAGCTCATGGGACGAGCCACGCAGAACGACGCCGTGGTGACGGAGTTCGAGCCGCCAAATCACGCGGCGATGAAGGGCCTCTCGTCCATGGCACCGTTCGAGATGCGGTTCGACTTCACACCGACCGCCACTGGTACGCGAGTCGAGGCGGACTCGACGTTCCACCTCCGCGGCGTCATGCGCCTGATCGGGCCGCTGTTCATCGGCTGGTACGAGCGTGGCTGGGATCGCGGCCTGGCGAACCTCAAGCACATGATGGAGGCCGGAGAGCTCTGACCGGCCGGAGACGCACAGGCAACGCTGGAGCGGGCGACCGGCGTCGGGGAGAGCTGATCAAGCCTCCTAGCCAGCAGCCACTCCCCCGCCGCCGACATTCGGCGAACGACCTCGCGCAATCAGCGGGACCTTCGGCCCGCCGAACAGGTGCCCTTCGGCCGTAGGGTGTATCAGCCACGGATGACACAGTTGGACCTGACATGTAGTGAGGTCGCCAATGTCGATCGAGCTCCCGGTTCTCCCCGATCTGCGCATGACGCTGCCGCGACCGGACGTCGACGACCCCGTCGGCGTGGCGACCCTGCTCGCCGATCGAACGCGGGCCGGCATCCTCGCCATGCTCCGCGAAGGGCCGCACTGCGTGTGCGAGATGGCCGCGGCGCTCGGCGAGCGCCAGAACAACGTCAGCAACCACCTCGCCCGCCTGCGCGAGGCGGGGCTGGTCCGAACAGCCCGCGGAGGCGCCGACTCCCGTCGCGTCTACTACGAACGCGACGAGGCGGCCTGCCGCGCGGCCCTCACGTCGCTGAAGGCGGTTCTTCCATGAGCGTTATCGCGCTCGAGCGCCGTCGGATACCGATCCGCCTCATCGGCCCAGTCGCCGCCGTTGCCTGGCTGGTCGCCTGGTTCGCCAACCTGCCTGCCGCCAACTGGTTCGCCTACGACCTCCTCGGCCTCGGCCCCGGCACGCACATCGGGGATGCGGTCGCCTTCTTCGCCTACGACGTGCCCAAGGTCCTACTGCTTCTGCTGGGGATCGTGACCGTCGTGACCTTCGCCCGCAGCTACTTCCCGCCGGAGCGGGTGCGTGCCGCCCTGCTGGGGCGCGGCACGCTGGTGGGCACGGTGGCGGCCGCGGGCTTCGGGATCATCACCCCGTTCTGCAGCTGCTCGGCGGTGCCCCTCTTCATCGGCTTCGTCGAGGCCGGCATCCCGATGGGCGTGACCTTCGCCTTCCTCATCAGCTCGCCGATGGTCAACGAGGTCGCGTTGGTCCTGCTGTGGGGCCTGTTCGGCCCGGGAATCGCGCTGCTGTACATGGCCGCGGGCCTGACAGTCGCCATCGTGGGCGGGCTGGTCCTCGCACGGCTGCCGCTCGAACGCTGGATCGAGCCATGGGTGCTCGAGGTGCGCGCCGGCGGCGGAGCAACCACCAGCGGCATCCGCCTGGCAGTCGCGGAACGCCTGCGCGACGCCTGGGCCTACACACGGTCCCTGGTCTCGAAGGTCGCGCCCTTCGTTGTGGCCGGCATCGCCATCGGCGCCTTCATCCACGGCTACGCCCCGACCGATGTCGTCGCCGCCATCGGCGGCCGCGACAACCCGCTGGCCGTGCCGCTGGTCGTCGTGCTGGCCGTGCCGCTCTACTCGAACGCGGCGGGCACGATCCCGATCGTCGAGGCCCTGCTCGGGAAGGGGATGCCGCTCGGCACCACCCTGGCCTTCATGATGGCCATCGTCGCCATCAGCCTGCCCGAGCTCATCATCCTGCGGCGGGTCATGCGCCCTCAGCTCATCGCCGTCTTCGTCGGCGCCGTGACCGCCGGGATCCTGGCGGTCGGCTTCGGATTCAACGCCCTGGGACTGTAAGGAGGTCCATGTCATGAAGAAGATCGAAGTCCTCGGGCCTGGCTGCCCGAACTGCCAGAAGCTGGAGGCAAACGCCCGGCAGGCGGTCGCGATGGCCGGCATCGAGGCGGAGATCGCCAAGGTCACCGACTACCGCCAGATCATGGCCTACGGGATCATGAGCACCCCGGGCCTGGTGATCGACGGCAAGGTCGTGAGTGCCGGACGGATTCCCAACCCCGGCGACATCGCCAGCTGGCTGTTCGACGACTGATCTGCTGAGCTGAAGGCAATGCTCAGGCTGGACGTCGAACGCGGCGACCGCACCCGCGTGTGTTTCAGCCGCGTCACTCCAGCACACGCAAGAGACAGATGAGACGCATGAGACAGGATCGATAAGGGGTCCAACATGGCTGTCCGCCGCATGCTCATAAGCGAGCCCGTGCGGACGTTGTCGGTGACAGTCCTCTGCCGGCCGCCCATCTCTAACGCACGAGTTTCCTGAACCCTGACTCGTCGCGGATTGCGTCCAGATCCGCATCTGACCTGGCGTTGTCGCGGAACTCCTCGGCGAGTTCGATCGCGCGTCGGAGGTGGTCGAGCGCCTCAGTCCGGTTGCCCATCATGCTTTCGCAACAGGCCAGGTTGAAGAACAGCATGCCGTACTCGGGCTGTTCCTCGACTGCGGCGCGTAATGCGTCGGCGACCTCGGCGTAGCGGCCCGCCCCATACATCGGCGCCAGCGGCGCCCAGAGCTCCCAGCCGCGCGGCTCGTATCCCTTACCAGGCGTACCCTCGATCAGCAGGATCGCCGTCCCCGCCGCGGTGGCATGCGCCCGCCGTCGAATACCCGGTCGTGCGGAGACGAATGTGCCGGCCGGTGCATCCATGTGTTCGCCGTCGAGCTCGAAGACGGCGTGGCCACGAACGACGAAGAACAACTCCTGGTCGGCAGTCGGGTCGCCCGGATCGTGCTCATTGATGACGAGATCACCGTCCGCTTGGGCCGTCCACACGCTGGCGCCAAATGCCGTGATCCCCAACTGGAGACGGACCGGCCGGTAGTGACAGCCCGCGTCCTCGAGCTCCTCGATCTCGTCCAGGTGGGCCGCCTTCCAACGCGCCACGTCATTCCTCCTGTCGGATTTGCCGTCATGCCTACGCTACCTCGTGGCTACGGCCTGGGTAGGTCAGGATTCAGGTCATGAAGCGGCCACCCGCGTTACCCAGAGCTACCAGGAGACCCATGCGCGCCGACCATGATTGGGGTGGGTGCGCCATGCGCGTGGTCATCCCTCGCTACTGGCTGGGACACCTCGTCGACCAGCTCGTCGCCTTCGAGGTCCCGGGTGCGGACGAGCAGCCGCCGCGGTGGCTCGCAGGCTTCCACGCGACCCGTCCGAATATCGCCCAGACCTGCAACGCCCGGCGCTCTGGCATGAGCTCCCGGAACAGCGCATCGTGACGCTGCTGGATGGATTCTGGTTCGGCGTCGGTAGCGCTTCCGGTCGCCTCTAGCCGGGGCGGCGGGCGGCGTCGAACGGCGCCCGGTCGAACAGGAAGCGGCTGCGCACGATCTTGCCGCCGCGCACGGTAACGCACTCGGCACCCGGCGCATCCGGCACCGGCACCGTCTCGGCGTCGTACATCGCGAGCGCGGTCTCCTCGTCGCCGAAGGCGGCGATGACCGACGAACTCCTTAGGATCCGGGTGAACGGACCGATGAACTCGCGGTAGGCAGCGGCTCCTTCAAGGCGTCCTGCTGGGGCGTCACACACGATGTCAGCGGCTACGTAGCGCATGGCCGCGTCGACGTCGCCGCTGATCCACGCCTGGTAGTAGGCCAGCCAAGTCTGCAGGGCCGGGCTGTCGGTATCGGTCATGGGGCTCTCTATTTGCATGCCCATGAAGACACCCATCCGGCCGCAATCGGAACGGCGTGGCATGCTGTCGACGATGACCAACACGGCCCTGGCGCGGGCGCGCATCGGTGACGAGGAGGCCTTTCGCGAGCTGACCGAACCGTATCGGCGCGAGCTCCACGTCCACTGCTACCGCATGCTCGGCTCCCTGACCGATGCGGAGGATGCGGTTCAGGAGACGCTGCTGGCCGCCTGGCGCGCCCTCGAGCGGTTCGAGCAGCGCGCATCGGTGCGGTCGTGGCTGTATCGGATCGCGACCAACCGATGCCTCAACGCCCGGCGCGACCGGCGACGGCGCATCCCTACCGAGCCGATCCCGCCCTTCGAGCCTCCTGAGCCTACCACCCGCGATGAGATCCCCTGGCTCGAGCCGCTGCCCGATAGCCTGGTCGAGGCGCCCGACCACCACCTCCAGGCCGTCGAAACGATCGAGCTGGCGTTCATCGCCGCCCTACAGCGGATGGCACCGCGCCAGACCGCCACGCTGGTGCTGCGCGACGTCCTCGGATTCAGCGGCCGGGAAGTCGCCGCAATGCTGGACACCACGGAGACCGGCGTGAAGGGCACGCTCCAGCGGGCCAGGGCGGCAGCCAGGCGATCCGGGATGGCGGTCGCTGCCGGGACACACGGACGCCCTGCCGCAGCCGTCGAACGGGACCTAAGCATCCGCTTTGCCCAGGCATACGTGGCCGGCGATGTCCAGGGCATCGTGGCGCTGCTGACCGACGATGCGTGGCTGTCCATGCCCCCGGCGCCGCACCGGTACCGAGGCAGAGAGGCGATCGCGGGCTTCCTGCTGGCGAGCTTCACGTGGCGCGCAGGCCGAGAGGTGCGCCTCCTCCCCACCCGCGCCAACGGCCACCCTGCCTTCGCCGCCTACTACGCCGATGGCCCTGGTTCCCCCGCAACGCCCGCCGGCCTCTGGCTTGTCACCGTCAGGACGGGCGGCATAGTCGATCTCACCCGCTTCCTGGATCCGAGCCTCTACGCCCGCTTCCAACTCCCGAGGAAGCTCAGTACCTGAGGCTGGATGGTGCCCTGCCCTCGGCGTGCCGTGATCGTGCTCGGGAACCTGCTCCTCGCGGATGGAGGCGAGGTGCTGGGTATCGGCCATCAGCTTGCGGAATGCTCGCGGCCGCCGCGGCGCCGATGCGAGGGTCTGGAAGGCGGCCTCCTCGACCGCCGTGCGCGCCTCGACCACCTGGGCATGCCGCTCGGCGGCGGTTGCCGCAGTCTCCGCAAGCGGCGATGACGGATGCCACGAGTCGAGCGATACCACCGCATGAGCCCCCGCATCGGCGGGTGCCTTGAGCCCCGAAACAAGCGGGAGGTGGCTGCCGCCGAGCTTGCTGGCGAGGTGCCGGCGATAGAACCGCGCCAGCATGATCTCGATCTTGGACGCTCCTCCCGCCAGGGCCGCGATCGAGGTGAAGTACTCGCCGGCGAGGTCGGCCAGCCGGTCGATCAAAGCGGGCAGCTGCGTGACCGGGAGCGAGTCCACGTGCCCCTCGGCACTCGCCACCGCGGCCCGGTAGCGCGGCAATAGGTCGTCGCGCGTTTCCCGCTCGAGGGGTGGAACGCTGTATCGAACGGTCGGCGGAAACATGGTGACAGCTCGGACGTCACTCGACGCGCCGCCCGGTCCTCCCAGACCAGAATGTCACGAATGCGCCGGCGATCCCGAGCCCGCTGATCAGACTCAGCGAGAACAAAGGACCGGAGTCGGCGCCGGCGCCGTTGCTCGCCAGTCCGACGACCAACAACGATCCGAAGGTGATCAGCCACGCCACGCCGACGACGGTGGACCAGCGCACCGCGCTCGGTCCCGGTCGCGCAATCAACAGACCACCGGTCAGCAGCGCTGCTATTGCACCGCCCAGAACCAGGGCGGACAGGCCTGGGTTCTCCAGGAGAAGGTTCTCCCCAACGAACACGACGATCAGAAGCCCGGCACAGGCCACGCCGGCCATGACCCAGAGCGCACCGCCGCCTCGGAGACCGTCCGTACCCGTGCTGTCATGATCCCGCTCGGCCGGCTCCGTCTTCTCGGACATTTTGACCTTCCTCCTCAAAGTCGCATTCCCGCACTAGAGTCTGTCTCTAGTCGCCGACACTGCTAGAGTGAGCCCCGAAATGTCGGTTGTCAAGGGATCAGGACCAACGAAGCTGTCTCGCCGAGGGCGAGCGAAGGCGACCCACTGGCGGATCGTCAAGGCTGCGTACCGGCTCTTCTGCGAGCAGGGCTACGTCGCCACGACGATGGCCCAGATCGCCGAGGTCGCGGGCGTGGCGGTTCAGACGGTCTACTTCACGTTTCATACCAAGGCTGCGCTGCTAAGTCGCGCCTATGACTTTGCCGTCATGGGCGAGGAGGAGCCTCAGATTCCACAGCAGCAAGCGTGGTATCGAGCGATGACCGCAGAGCCGGAGGTCACCCAGGCGCTCCGTCACTTCGTTATCGGTGTGGGCGAGATCACCCGCCGGGTGACGCCGCTGTCCCGCGTTGCGCAGGTCGCCGCCGACGGCGATCCCGACACGGCGCGGGTCATGGCTTTCCACGACACATGGCAGGCGGACTCATACCGCGAGATCGTGAAGCTGCTCAGCACCAAGGCCACGCTCCGCCCCGGGATTGGTTTGGAGCGCGCGACCGACCTGCTGCTGCTGTATGCCGGAACGGACTTGTACCGCGTCCTCGTCGAGGGCCGGGGCTGGGCACACGACGAATGGCTCGACTGGACCGTCGTGACGTTGGCGGACCAGCTGTTCGGCGTACCGCGGTCCGGCTGACTCACCACTCGATCAGCTTCCAGATCTCCGGCTGCCGAAGTCCGGGTACTCGACGCCGCCGAAGCTGGCCTGCGGGGTGGCCAGCGCCGGCTCGGCCAGCCCGATCCGGTCGAAATGGGCGATCGCCTCGCCCGGAAGCCCGAGCACGCGCTCCGCAATCAGCAGGTAGTCGGCGAGCTCGAGGTCAGAGGGCCGGGCGCCGAATTTCGCCCGCATCACGCGATAGAACACGTGTACGACTTGAGCCGAATGTATCGTCCACGCGTTTCTCGCGCCATCGAGAACCTGCGACGCACGTTCGCCACGTCATGTTGGATCGGTCGGTCGTTCGGCCCCGGAGACGCCTACCCGCTGATCGATCGGCCCGACGCCCTGGCTCCGCCCGCGGAATCGAACATCGGGTGCCCGTGGGCGCCCGCTGCCGTCGCAACTGTTCGGCCCGCCCACGGCAGGCTCGCGGATCAGGCGCGGGTCGTGAACCAGATGGTCGGCGCCGAGGCCACGCCCGCGTCGTGCATCGCGGTCTTGAGCTCCGGGCTGCCGGCGAAGGCCTTGGCGGCTTCCAGCGTGGCAAAGTCATGCGTGACTGTGATGTCATTCGCATTGTCGGCGGCCTGGTAGACCGCTTTGTCGGTCACGCCCAACGCCTTCTGGGTGGGGGCGAAATCATCGAAGATGCGGCGCCAGGCGCCGTAGTCGGCGACCGTGTGTCGAACGAAGAGCGTGGCCATCGGATGTCTCCCGGATCACTCAGGCCGCGACGAGGACCTCTCGCCTCTGATCGAATGATCGTGCCGTAACAGTATCTGCTTCTGCAGTAACGGTCAATGGGGTAGTTGCGAATGCAGGAGAACTGCCGTACGCTGTCGCCATGCAACCGAACGACGAGTCTCCGCCGGCCGACGAGACCTGGTTCGACGCTTGGCGCGGTGTCCTGTTCGCGAGCGCCCGGGTCCTCAGGGCCGCCGACCTCGACATGCTGGAGCACGATGGCTTCCCGTTGACGTGGTTCGACGTGCTCTCGCGGCTCACCGATGCGGGGCCGGCCGGCCTCCGTATGCAGGAGCTGGAGGAGCTCGCGCTCTTCACCCGCGGCGGGCTGACCCGGCTAGTGGACCGCATCGAGGCTGCTGGCCTGGTCCGGCGCGAGCCGGTACCCGGCGACCGTCGCGGCGTCCGGGTGGTGCTCACCACCGACGGCCGGCAACGCTATACCGCAGCAATTGCCCGACACAGGGAAGTCATTGACCGAGAGTTCGGGCGGCGGCTGACGCCCGCCCAGCACCGGGCGGTCGCCGACGCGCTCTGGCCGTGGTGGCACGACGCCGCGCCTGGGGTTCCGGACGCCGGCTAGCTTGATCCGCCACACCTGCGCGTCTCGCCGATGCGATCGACGGAACTGCAGCCCCACTCTTGGCAATGCCAGTGGGTCGAGGCCGGATCGATGACGCGGACCCGGGCGCCGCGCCGCCGGTCATCGCGCCGCGCCCCTCGTAGCGCTGGGCTGGCGCGTCCGGCCCGGATAAGACCAGATAAGGGACCAGACCGCCGCGCCGCGTTCACGACTAGACTCGATTCGTCATCAGAATCGGGCCTAGCTGAGACTTGGTACCGCATACCGGATTCCCAGTGAAATGTCTCATGTGTCTCAGCCGCGTTCACCCAGTACATCCAAGAGACCCATGAGACACATGAGACAGGATCCATAAGGGTCCAGATAGGGGTTCGGCCGGCCCGATTAGGTCGACGCTGCCTGCTCACCAGCGGTTGATGTCGGTCAGGTCGAGCCTGTTCTCCAGGTTCCACTTGGCGTCACACCCAGCCGGGCGAGCAACCGGGCGGTGTCGTAGTAGAGGCGCGCCCGCCGGATCTCCCCGCCACCGACCTCGTGGACCGCCGCGAAGGCATTCGACACCTCGCGGCCCGTTGGCGGCTCCCCTACCGATCTTGCCGGCAACGCCCTAGACGAGTAGTCGCCCGAGATCTCGTGATGCCCTAGCTGCTGCCGACGGTCGCGGCCAGGGCCTCGTAGGCGGGGACCAGGTCCTTCCAGCGGTTCCCCATCTCGCGCCGTTCGCGCCCCGCGACATAATCCGCCAGGTCCTCGACATGCACCTGGTTCCCGGCCCCGAAGGCTGCGAGCTGATCCAGCGGCATACCCCGTTCCTCGTAGACGAGGACGGTCTGATCGCCATCGGCGCGAAGCCACACCTCGTCGACCAGCTCGTCGCCTTCGAGGTCCCGGGTCCGGACAAGCAGCCGCCGCGGTGGCTCGCAGGCTTCCACGCGACCCGTCCCCTCCCATCCTGTGGCGAAGTAGCGCGCCCGGAACTCACCGCCCAGGCGAAGGTCTCCCTCCACCTCGGCCAGCCAGCGCGCCAGCCGGCCGGGATTCGTGATCGCATCCCAGAGGTCGGCGATGTCGGTGTCGTAACGGTCCTCGAAACGGACGACGCCCTTGCCATCGGCTGATCGCAGGCTGCCCAGGATGCGGGCGCCATCGCGTGCATTGCCGGTCATGTGGTGCTCCTTTGTTCGTGTTTGCCCCGGGCCACCTCGGTGTGCAGGGCATCCAGCCGATGCTCCCAGAGGGACCGATACGGACCCAGCCAGGCATCCAGCTGGGTCAGCGGCTCGGGGCGCAGGGAGTAGATGCGCCGTTGCGCCTCCTGGCGGACCTCCACAAGTCCCGCTTCCCGCAGCACGCGGAGGTGCCGCGACACGCCGGGGCGGGCAATCGGCAGCAGCGCCGCTAGCTCACCCGCGGTGGCCGGGCCGCCGACCAGGGTTTCGAGCATGGCCCGGCGGCTGTCGTCCGCCAGGGCCCGCAGCACGGCTTCCATGCCCGGCAGTGTACCGACATGGTTACGTAACTGTCAAGGTACGTAACAACCGAACAGGAGGTTGACGCCCCCGATTGGCTACCCAGGAGCCTCAACTGTGAGCGTCCGGCCTATCATCCGTTGATGAGGCGTCGCAGCGCCGGCGTCGCGGGGTCGACCCAGCGCAGATCCGGGATCGACCCAAATGCCCGATCCGCTGAGACCAGCGCCTCGGCACCGCGATCCAGGGCCACGGCCGCCAGCACGGCGTCGAATGCGCCCAATGCCGGATGCTGCTCGAACACAGTCAGTCCGCGGTCGAGATCGTCGGCCGTCGTCACCAGCACCGTGAACGCCCTGAGGTACCCGCGCGCTAGCGTGACGGCGTCGCTCCGCGTGCGCCGCTGCGCGCGGACATGGGCGAACTCCTGGATGACCTCTACCGTGGTAGTCGCCTCGATGCGGCCTTCGCCGTGCGCGCTCAACAGGCGCCGACACGGCGCACGCAGCGGGTGCTCGTCGCCGACGGCGTAGGCCAGGATCGTGGTGTCGAGGACGATCATCCCGCCCGGCGGTGGGCGGCATCGAGCTCGCGCCGCAGCTCGGCGGGGTCGGAGGGCATTGCCATCGGTTCGGCAGCGAGTATCTCCGCGATCGCGGCGCGCCGCAGATCCGCATCGGCCGGTAGCTGATCGATCGCCTCCCGGATGACGGCAGCCACCGATACCCGCCGACGCTTGGCTTCCCCCGTCAGCTTTCGATAGCGCGGTTCATCGAGCAGCAGTTGCACGCGGCGATCGAGGTTGCGCATGTGCATACGCTAGCTGATATCCGCTAGACCTGCAACGCCTACTGCGAGCTTGCCGCTCTACCAGATCAGGGACCAAACCGCGCTCGGCGGGCAGCGAAACGGCCCGATCCGAGCGTGAATCGCGCAGACAATGACGAATTTGGTACCGCATACCGGACTTCCTCGTGAACCGTCTCATGCGTCTCAGCCGCGTTCAGGGAGTACCACCAAGAGACGCATGAGACGCATGAAACAAGATCCATAAGGGTCCAGATAGGGGTCCAAGCTCGGGTGGCGCCCTCAGCTCGCTGGGCCTTCGCTACGAGCTTGGCGCCCATGCTGTTCGGCGGACGCCGATCGACCGACGAGATGTAGTCCGCCGAAGTCCTCGTCGAGATGGCGCGCCTCAAAAGGGCTCAGCGATAGCGTGGGGATCGAGCGACGATCAGGTCCTGTGTTCACGTCACCGCTCCGCGGAAGGCTCGGCCGTTCATCAAGGAAGGGCGGCGCCGGCATCGACCCACGTATTGTCGGCCACCACCGCGTTCGTCGCCCCCGGTCGGCGCTCTCCTAGGCGATCTTGCGGCGGTAGGTGCGCATGGCCAGGAGGTACGCCACGATGAGGATGCCGACGCACCACGCGAGGGCGATCCAGATGTCGGTCCCGACCGGCTCCCCGGTGAACAGGTCGCGGATCGCGTTGACGATCGACGTTACGGGCTGGTTCTCGGCGAAGGCTCGCACCGGGCCCGGCATGGTCTCGGTCGGCACGAATGCCGAGCTGACGAACGGCAGCAAGATGAGCGGATAGGAGAAGGCGCTCGCGCCGTCAATGGACTTCGCCGTGAGACCGGGGATCACAGCCAGCCACGTTAGCGCCAGGGTGAAGAGGATCAGAATGCCGGCGACCTCCAGCCACGCCAGTACTCCCGCCCCCGAGCGAAAACCCATGATCAGCGCGACGAGCACCACGACCGCGAGCGAGATCAGGTTTGCAACGAGGGAGGTCAGCACGTGTGCCCACAGCACGGACGACCGCGCGATCGGCATTGACTGGAATCGCCCGAAGATGCCGCTCTGCATGTCCAGGAAGAGCCGGTACGCGGTGTAGGAGATGCCCGAAGCGATCGTGATGATCAGGATGCCGGGCAGCAGGTAGGTCACATACGAATCCGACCCGGAGTCGATCGCGCCCCCGAATACGTAGACGAACAGCAACATGAAGGCGATCGGCATGATCGCGGTGGTGATGATGGTGTCGAGGCTGCGCGTGATGTGGCGCAGCGATCGTCCCGTCAGAGTGGCCGTGTCGGCGAAGAAGTGCGTGGTCATCGTCGTTCCTCAGTTGCTGTTGCCGGTGCAGCGTCCGGGCGCTCGCCGCTGCCCAACCCGCGATCGCCGACGAGGGCGAAGAAGACGTCCTCGAGGGTCGGCTGCTTCTCGACGTATTCGACCTTGGCGGGCGGGAGCAGCTGCTTGAGTTCGGTCAGGGTGCCGTTCACGATGATCCGGCCCTCGTGGAGGATCGCGATCCGGTCGGCGAGGTGTTCGGCCTCCTCCAGATGCTGCGTCGTGAGCAGCACCGTCGTGCCATGCCCGGCGAGTTCCTTGACGGCCTGCCACACCTCGATCCGCCCCTCGGGGTCAAGCACGGTCGTGGGCTCGTCGAGGAAGATCACCGGAGGATTCCCGATGAGGCTCATCGCGATGTCGAGACGGCGGCGCATGCCGCCCGAGTACGTCGCGACCCGGCGTGCGGCTGCCTCGGCCAGCCCGAAACGCTCAAGTAGGCTGTCCGCGATCGTGCCCGCGTCCTTCAGGTGCCGCAGCCGAGCGATCAGAACGAGGTTCTCCCGCCCGCCGAGGATCTCGTCGACGGCCGCGAACTGCCCGGTGAGGCTGATGGACTGGCGCACGTCCGCGGGCTGCGCGGCGACGTCGAAGCCGTTGACACTCGCGGTGCCCGCGTCGGCCTTGAGCAGGGTGGACAGGATGTTCACGATCGTGGTCTTGCCCGCCCCGTTGGAGCCGAGCAGGGCGAAAATGCTGCCCCGCGCGATCTCGAAGTCCACGCCGCGGAGCACCTTCAGATCCTTGTACGCCTTCTCCAGGCCCTGCACATGGATCGCAGGCCCTTGGACTTGCATGGTTGTCATCGGCATTTCTCCATCCATTGTTATCCCCGTAAGCATGCGGCGTAGACTGACTGGCGCGAGCTTAGGTATGCGGCGTATACTTGTCAAGCCATGGATCAGCGAAATGTGAGGGAGCACGCAGGGCAGGCCCGAGGACGGCCCGGCCTAAACCGTGAGGCCGTCGTGGCCCGTGCCCTCGAGATCGGCACCGCCGAAGGCCTCGAGGCGGTCAGCCTGCGGCGCCTCGCGCGGGAGTTCGGGGTCACGTCGATGGCCCTCTACCGCCACGTTCGCGACAAGCAGGACCTCGTCAACGCCATGACGGAGGCGACACTGGAAGGAATCGACGCCACCGTCGGGTTCCGACCGGGGATGGCATGGACCGAACGGCTGCGCCTGGGGATCGACAACTACAAGGAGCAGCTCGATACGCGTCCGCTTGCCCTTCCCCTCAGCATCGCCTACAGCGGCGAGGGCACCCCAGCCATCTGGAAGGTGCTCGAGGACTTCCTGGCCATCCTGCTCGACGCAGGGTTTGGGCGACGCGAGGCGATCGTCCAGATCCGCATGCTCTCGGGCCTCCTCGCCGGGTACCTGCTGCTCCTCCGGCAGGGCCCGCCCCTGCCGCGCGACGCCCACCAGATCGACCTGCTGCGACGAGGGTTCGCGCTCGCCCAGATGAGCCTGCCGCGCGACGAGTTCCCGAACCTGATTGAAAGCGCGGAGGACACGGCCGAGGTCTGGCTCAGCGACCCGGACCGCTGGTGGCGGAACACGATCGACCTGATCGCGTTCGGGTTGGAGCGAATGCTCGAGCGCAGCCGTGACGGATCATCGTCGCAGGAAACGGCCTCGTAGCTCTGCGCGTCCGATCGTGTCGGAAACGAGACTGTGATCGAGACGCCGAGTCAGGTAACGCGCCGGACGCAGACAACTAGGAGTCTCTGCGCGGCGGTGTCGTGGGCAACCGGGTGGGACCTCGCCGACCGAGCTCGCGAGCCGGCGGCGTTGGGCGCCGTGCGGCACCCCCGATCAGGTCGCCTAGGTGATCAGTTCCGCTCCGAGGCGGGCCGCCATTGACGTTGGTACCGCACAGCCCTGCTGCCACGCACGAAGTCGGCAACCACCACCACATATGGTGTAGGTTCCGCGATCTCACCACTAGATATTGTGGTTTGGAATTGGTACCGCATACCGGATTCGAACCGGTGATCTCCGCCTTGAGAGGGCGGTGTCCTGGGCCTCTAGACGAATGCGGCACGGCCTGACGCGGACCGCCCGGAGTATACCAAGCGACCCCCGCTCGGCCAACCGGGGGGCGGACTCTCGCCGTCAGTCCCGAACACGGAAGTTGCGGACCGCCAGGGCGAGCATCACGAGGCCGAAGGCGAGCAGGATCGACCCTTCCAGCCAGATCGGCAGCACGACGCCGCCGATGTTGACCGACAGCCGGTCGAGCACCGCCGGCGGAAGGCCCGCCCCGTCGAGCATCACGCGGCGCAGCGGGTCCATGCCGTACGTGGCCGGGTCGATGCGGGTCAGCACCGTCATCCAATCGGGCAGGCCCTGCAGCGGGAAGAGCGAGCCCGACAGGAAGAAGATCGGCATCATCAGGAAGTTCATCACCACCTGGAAGCCCTGCATCGAGCGCATGCGCGAGGCGATCAGCACGCCGAGCGCCGAGAGCGAGAAGGCGAGCAGGAAGGCGAACACGATCACCAGCAGCACGCTGGTCACCGTGAGCTTCACCCCCACGATCGGCGCCAGCACGAGCAGGATCAGGCCCTGCACCATGGCCTGCGTGGCGCCGCCCAGCGCCTTGCCGATGGCGACCGCGGAGCGGTCGATCGGCGCGACCAGCACCTCCTTGAGGAACCCGAACTCGCGGTCCCACACGATGCTCATGGCACCGAAGATGGCCGAGAACAGGATCGACATGCCGATGATGCCGGGAAAGATGAACTGGGTGTAGCTGAAAGCGGCCGGCGCACCGGTCCCCGCGCCACCGAATCCGCCCCCGGCGCCCTGCAGCGCGGAGCTGAGGCCGGTGCCGAAGACGACCAGGAACAGGAGCGGCTGCGCCAGCGAGCCCAGCAGGCGCAACCGGTCGCGCCAGAAACGCAGGATGTCGCGGTACCAGATGATGTAGATCGCGCGCAGCGTCGGCCACACGGTGCCGCGCCGCCGCGGCAGCGCCCGCGCATCGGTCATCACTCCGTTCGGCGCGCTCATCGCCGACCGCCTCCGCCCCACGCGCGGCCCATCATGCGCATGCGGTCCAGGCCGCTCGCCTCCTCCTCGCGGATGGCGCGGCCGGTCAGCTTCAGGAACACGTCGTCCAGGCTCGGCCGCCGGAACTGGACCGATGTCACCTCGACGCCCGCCTCGCGCACCAGGCGCGGGACGAACGCGGCGCCGTCGGCGACCTCGACGCGAATCGAGCCGTCGTCCCGGATCGGCTCGCTGCCGGCGAGCGCCGCGATCTGCGCGAACGCCGCCTCGTTGTCCTCCGTGGTCACGGTGACCACGTCGCCCCCGACCATCGCCTTCAGCTCGTCCGGTGTTCCGGTCGCCTGGATGCGTCCGTGGTCGATGATGGCGATCCGGCCGCAGTACTCGGCCTCGTCCATGTAGTGGGTGGTCATGAAGATCGTCACGCCCGCTCGCTTGGGCAGGTCGGCGAGGTAGCTCCAGATGTGGCGTCGCGTCTGCGGATCGAGGCCGATGGTCGGCTCGTCGAGGAACAGGACGCGCGGCGTGTGGAGCATGCCGCGCGCGATCTCGAGCCTGCGCCGCATGCCGCCCGAGAAGGTCATCACCGTGGAGTCGGCCCGGTCGGTGAGCTCGACCATCTCGAGCACCTCGTCGATGCGCTGGTCGCGGATCGCGGCCGGCACGTCATAGATGAAGGCGTGGAACTGCAGGTTCTCGCGTGCCGTCAGCTGCTGGTCGAGCGAGGGATCCTGGAAGACGAGGCCGATGTTGGCGCGCACCGAATCGGGCTCGCGGTCCACGTCGAACCCCGCGACCGAGGCGCTGCCGCTCGTCGCCCGGACCAGGGTGCACAGGATGTTGATGGTGGTGGACTTGCCGGCCCCGTTCGGTCCGAGGAAGCCGAAGATCTCGCCGGGACGCACGTCGAGGTCGATGCCGCGAACCGCCTCCACGTCGCCGAAGCGCTTCACCAGGTCGCGAACCGAGATGACCGATGGCTCGGCGCCGACGGAGTCCCGGCTGCTGAGCTCCATGATGCTTACCTCGCGCCCGCGGTCACTTCGGCCAGCGCGGCGAGCATCGAGTGACGCCGCTCCTCCAGCCAGCCGTGGACCGATCCGGCGACCTCCGGCCACGTTCGCTCGCCCATCACCAGGCCGAAGTGGCTTGCTCGCGGGAAATACTCGTAGGCCGCGCCGAGGAGGTCGGCGGTGCGGCTCGCCTCCGACGGCTGCACCACGTCATCCAGCCCCGCGCCGATGACGAGGGACGGAACGTCGACGCGCGACGTGTCCACGTCCACGCCCAGCATCCGCTCGCGTCGGGCGGTCCCCGATTCGCGGGCGCCGGCCAGCATCTCCTGCATCTTGGAGAGGTCCGCATCGGTCATGTCCGGCATGGCGTCGCGCAGGTCGTCGATCGGCGCGATCCATCCCCACCAGCGAGCGTCGTAGACCGCAGGAACGTTCTTGAGCTCGTGCTGCGAGGGCCGGCGAGGAAGCGCTGCCGCGGGCGGCGACGGCGCGAGGAGGACGAGGCCGAGGACCGGGTGGCGCGTGGCGAACATCATCGCCGCCAGGGCGCCGATCCCCCACCCGACCAGCACCGGCGGGCGGCCGAGCTGCCGCACCGCGATGCCGATGTCGTCGGCGTAGTCGCGCATCCGCGTCTGCTCCAGGTCGGCCACATCGCTGGTGTAATGGCCGCGGAAGTTCAGGGCGTGGGCCTCCCAGCCGCGTTCGGCGAAGTACGCGCCGAAGCTCGACCACAGCCACGATCCGGTGAGCGCGCCGTGCACCAGCAGCAGCGGAGGCTTGCGCGAGCGCCGCTCCGGTTGCTGCGTCTCGACGTAGATCCCCTCCGGCTCGATGTAGACCTCGTCGCGCTTGATCGCCTGCACCATCGGGCGGGTCAGTCCTCCAGTGGATTGAAGACCATGCCGGTCAGCAGCTTCGGATGGAAGTAGGTCGACTTCTGCGGCATCACGTCGCCGGCGCTGGCCACTTCGGCCAGTTGGTCGAGGCGGGTGGGCCGGACCAGGAGCGCGGCCTGGGCTTCGCCGCGTGCCACTCGCGCGAGCGCGTCGTCCGCGCTTCTAGTGTAGTCGAGGTGCTCACCGGCCATGACCCGGCCGGCATCGAGACCCAGGCGGTCACCGAAGACCACGGCGTGCAGCACCGCCAGGTCGAGCCGCCTCACCGCGGTGGACGTCCGCTCGCGGACCATCCGCTGCGCGGTCGCCGCCTCGTCCGCGCGCAGCAGCCAGCCGCGGCCGTCGGGCAGGACGAGACCGAACGTCGGGGTCGGCCCGTCCTCGGCAGCGAGTGCGTCGGGGACCGCGGCGGCGGGCATCGGCTCGGCGAGCAGCTCCGGTTCGGGCTCCGTCGCGAGCGCCGCGAGGCGGCGCGGATCGACGTCGCGCAGCAGGCGGTGCGTCGCCTGGATCTCGAGCTCCTCCTCCTCCGCGTTCACCAGGACCGCCATGACCCAGTCCGCCCCCAGCTCTCCCGGCGGCGCGTCCGCGTTCTCGGGCCGCGCGCGGACCTCCGCCTGGTACGCCAGCGCCGTCTCGTAGCGGTGATGTCCATCCGCGACGTAGAGCCGCTGGCGCGACAGGTAGCCGAGCAGGCGCGGGTCGGGCTCGATGGCCGCCAGCTGGTGCAGCAGCCCGTCGCGGTCCCTGGCGCGCCACTCGTCGCTCCATGCGCGGGCCATGACCCTGGCGTAGCGCTGCGAACGGTCGAAGTAGACCAGCAGGATGGGGCTGAGCTGGGTGCGCGTCGCATGCAGCAGCCCCAGCCGATCGCGCTTCGGTCCGGGCATGGTGTGCTCGTGGGCACGCACCTCGGCCCCGAACGGCTCGAGCAGCACGCGCGCCACGACGCCGCTCACCGCCAGGTGGTCC
Source organism: uncultured Chloroflexia bacterium (assembly GCA_963783725.1). Lineage (GTDB taxonomy): Bacteria > Chloroflexota > Limnocylindria > QHBO01 > QHBO01 > CAWAOJ01. Next base: position 1,241,643 of record CAWAOJ010000002.1, read on the forward strand.
GGCTGGGCGGAACGCGCGTGCGAGTAGTAGTAGACACACGGATCGTCGCGTTCCCGCAGCGTCCCGTCGGCGCGCCACCGCGCGAGCGTCACCGCCGCGTCGCGGTGCGGGTCCGAGCCGGGGTTCAGCTCGAGCCGGATCGCGTTGTGCGGGTCGCGATCGAGCAGCGCGTCCTGCTCGCGGGCGTCGATCACGTCATACGGAGGGCAGACGAGGTCCGTGACATCGGCGAGCAGGCCGTCGCGGCGCGCCGGCTCGCCCGCGAGCCTCACCCGCTCCGGCACCGTGCGCGCGCCGTAGCGCTCATGCGAGTAGGAAATGCCGCGAAAGGCTCGAACCAGGGGCATCCGCGGAGTGTACCGATGCGGTCCGCCGGCGGTGGCGGGTGCGATCAGCCGGCGAGGGCGGCGAGCGCGCGGCGTGCGTGGGCCGCCACCTCGGGGCGTGGATCCGAGGACGCCCGCTCGAGGAACGGCCCGATGGCCGCGGCGCTGATCTCGCCGGCGCGCTGCGCGTTGGCGAGGGCGCAGATCACGTTGCGCAGCAGGCGGTGCCGCCCGGCGCGCGTCAGCGCGGTGCCCGTGACGGCTCGGGCGAAGGCGCGCGCGCCGAGCCCGAGCAGCCACTCGCCGAGCGGCAGCAGCGGGACGCGCAGCGGGCCGGCGTCGTCCGCGTCGGCGTTGACCGGGCACACCTCCTGGCACACGTCGCAGCCGAAGATCCAGGCTCCGAGCGCATCGGCCGATGCGGGGTCCAGCTCGCCGGGGTGCTCGATGGTGAGGTAGCTGATGCAGCGCCGCGCGTCGATGGTCCGCGGCGCCACGATCGCGCCCGTCGGACAGCCGTCGATACAGCGACGACAGCTGCCGCAGCTGCTGCGCAGCGGCTCGTCGGGCTCGATGGCGTCCGATGAGATCAGCGCGCCGAGGAAGACCCACGAGCCCGCCGACCGGTGCGTGAGCAGGTTCGTGTTCTTCCCGATCCAACCCAGGCCACCACGCGCCGCATACGCGCGCTCGGCGAGCGGCCGGTCGTCGACGTACGCGACGTCGCCGGCGTCGCCGCCTTCGGCGCGCATCTCATCCGCCAACGCCGTCAGGCGCTCGCGGAGCGCGGCGTGGTAATCGGTCCCGAGGGCGTAGCGCGCGATCAGGCCCGCCGGACGCGACGGAGTCCCGGCCAGCACCGAAGCCAACGTGCGGCGCAGCCGCTCCGGCTCCGGATCCCACGCCGCGCGCCCGCTGCGCGTGTAATCGGCCGCGACGACGATGACCGAGCGAGCGCCCGGGCTGAGCCGGCGGGGGTCGGTGGCGAGCTCGGGCCGATCGCCCCCCATCCAGTCCATGCGGGCCATTCGGCCGGCCGCGAACGATTCGCGCATCCGGGACGCGTCATCCGGCAGCGGGTCGGCCGCCGCAACGCCGACGAGTGACAGCCCGTGTCGCTCCGCCAGCGCGACGACGCGCTCTCGCTTCACGCGTCAGGACCCCGGCGGCGCACGACGAACGGCGGCGGCTCGCCGCCCACCACCGCCGTGGGCGGCTGGAGGCGCGGCTGCGCGCGAACCGGGAGGCGGAAGCTGAACACGCTGCCCTGACCCGCGGCCTCGTTGCGCGCCGCCCAGATCGCGCCGCCGTGTGCCTCGACGATGGCGCGGCTGATGTACAGCCCCAGTCCGAGGCCGCCGAACCGGCGGCGTCCGGCGCCGTCGTCGGCCTGGTGGAATCGCTCGAACACGCGCTCGAGCTGATCGGCGGGGATGCCCACGCCGGTGTCCGAGATCCGCACCAGCACCTCCCCCGCCACCCGCTCGGCCGATATCGTCACCGGCCCGCCCTGCGGCGAGTACTTCACGGCGTTGTCGGCGAGGTTGGTGAGCACCTGCGCGATCCGGTCGCGGTCCGCCTCGAGCGGGAGCTGCTCCGGCGCCAGCAGCGTCACGCTCCTGTCCCGATGCGCGCGCTCCATGCGCGCCACCACCTCGCGCAGCTCGTCGGCGAGATCCATCGGCGCGGGCTCGATGCTGACGCCGCCACGCCGGTCGATGCGGCTCACGTCGAGCAGGTCGTCCACCAGGCGTCGCATGCGACCGACCTGGGAGCGGATGATGCCCAGGTGCGAGAGCTGCTTGGCGGACGCATCGGCGTCGCGCAGGCGGCCCTCGAGCAGCTGGGAGTAGCCCTGGATGCTCGTCAGGGGCGTGCGCAGCTCGTGGCTGACGATCGAGAGGAAGTCGTCCTTGATGCGCTGGGCCTGCTGCTCGCGCGCCACCTGGTCGCGGAGGTCGCTCCACAGCGCGGCGTTCTCCAGCGCGGGTCCGGCGCGCTCGGCGATCGCGCTCGCCAGGCGTCGCTGGTGCTCGCCCAGCGCCTGTCGCTCCGTGGCTGCGGCGAAGAGGACGCCGCTCACCGCCCCGCGGCTGACGATCGGCACGGCCAGGACGCTGCGCAGCCCCAGCGCGCTCACCGCATCGGGATCGCCGAAGTAGGCCGGGGGCTCCTCCTCGAAGAGCATCGATGTGGCGGTCGCCGCGGCACCGCCGGCGACCCCCTCGCCCAGGCGCGGTTGCACATCACGAAAGTGGTCGCGCAGCCCGTGCGCGACCTCGGCTCGCCCGCCGTCCACCGCCGCGAGCTGCAGCCTCGCCTCGCGCACCAGCAGCAGGGCGGTTGCGCTGCCGATCAGCGCCGACGCGCCGCGGACCACGGCACGCGCCGTCGCCTCGCCCTCCAGCGAGTCGCCGAAGTCGCGCGACATGGCGGACAGCAGCTCGCGCTCGCGTGACATGGCCGACTCGCGCTCCTCCTCGGCCAGGCGCTGCTGCAGCCGGGCGTTCTCGCTGGCGCGCTCGATCACGACGCGGGCGAAGAGCCCGGCCGCCAGGCCGATGCCGACCAGGTACGCGACCCGCACCGGCAGCAGCTGCGCGACGGGGCCGCTGGCGGCAGCACCGAACAGGACCACGCTTCCGTACATGAAGGAGACCACGACCGATGCCCACGCCGACGCGCCGAGCCCGAAGCGCAGCGCGACGCCGAGGATGACCGGGATGTAGAAGAGGTACGCGTCGAGCGCCGCCGGTTCCGCGTAGATGGCGACGGTGACGGCGACCATGTCCAGCGCTGTGGCGACCACGCCCACCTCGCGGGCCGGGAATCGCCCCACCAGCGCCGCGAGCAGCGTGTTGTAGGCGACGACGACGGCGAGCACGACCACCACCAGCGGGAAGGCGGAGAGGCCGTCGCGGAACGCCACCACGACCAGCCCGGCGATCAGCACGATCGCGTACCGCGCGACGATGAGCTGACGCTCCTGCTGGCGCATCTGGCGCTCCAGGTGCGCTTCGAGCGCCGGGCTTGAGTCCCTGGTCGGTTGCATGGGCAGCGGGCGGCCTCGCCGGGTCCTGTCGATGGGCCGCCACTGTAGCATCGGCCCCACCGGCCCTCAGGCTCCCTCGATCTCCTCGAGCGTGCCGTCGTCCTCCGGAGCTCGAGGTCCGCGTGGACGCACGCGCGGCACGCGAAGGTAGAGCGTGGCGCCGACGATCAGGGTGATCACGACCACGATGGGCACCCACGGCAGCTGGCGATAGTCGAAGATGCCGACCACGCTGATCACCTCCGTCGCGCGGTGGCCGACCGCATCCTCGGCGACGATCGTCACGTCATGCGGCACGATCCAGGCACTGACCGTGGTCTGGAAAGAGCCGTCTCGCTCGACCGGCGCCTGGCGCCCGTCGACGCTCACGGTCACGAACTGGTCCGTCGTGCCGCTCAGCACGGCGCGGGCGGAGGGGAACTGCGTTCGCGTCGTGACCGCGAGGCGCGGCGGCGCCAGCAGCAGCCTGACGGCCAGCTGTGTCGCATAGCCGTGCCCGGCCGGCGTCACCACGGCGAGACGCACCAGGAATGCCGTCGTCTTCTCATCCGGAGCCGCGATGGGAACCGATACGGTGCCCGACTCGCCCACGGTGAGCTGCGTGGCCGACTCCAGGCTCAGCTCGGCACCCACCGCGCTCGACACGACCGAGCCCGCCGGCGCGGCGATCCCGACGCTGAACGCCCGCGCACCCGAGACGACGGCATCGCCGCCGGTCGCCTCCCGGTCGGGCACCGCGCCCTGCAGACCGACGCCGAGGCTGGCGTGCGCGGTCTCGGGTCGCAGCACCGTCGCCGTCGGCGCGACCGCAACCTGGCCGGCGAGCGCGGGCGTCTCGCCGACGAGCACGCCGCCGCGGAACTCCGGCGTGAAGCCGGGCAGCGACAGCAGCGCGGTGAAGCGGCCACCGGGGCCGAGCACGCCGAGAGGCACGACGCCGGGGAGGAGCGCCATGGGGGTCGCGTCGAGCAATGCCGACGTTCCGGGCAGCTGGCGGCCGATGAGCCACCCGGCGAAGACCCAGGCCGGCGAGCCGGTCGGCATGCCGCCGGGGAAGGCGCCGACGTACGGGCTGAACTCGTTCTCGAGCACCGGCCGCGAGAAGCCGCCGGCCGAAGTCTCACGCCCGCGCGGCTCGGGGGTGCCGATCTGCTCCAGCCGCGGGCTGAACGCGCTCAGTCGAACCGAGCCGCCCTCGCTGGCCTCCTCGGTGAGGAGCGGTGCCTGCGCGCCGTCGTCCAGGACGCCGATCAGTCGCGCCGCCCCGACGCGGCTCGCGGTCTCGAGCGGCGACCCGTCCGATGGCCACACCAGCAGGATCTTCTCGTCGCCCACCAGGGCGATCAGGCGGCGTGCGCCGTCACGCAGGGTGGCGATGGCGCCCCGCTCGCGTACCGGCCACGACTCGACGCGCACGTCGCCGCCTCGCAGCGACACGCGCTGAACGAGCGCGCCCGGCCCGCCGTCGATCCGGTCGCTGCTCACGAACAGCTCGTCGCCGGGTTCGCCGTCCGAGTCGCCGCCGGCGAAGGCCGCCCAGCCGTTGTATGGCGCGATGAAGCTCGATCGCTGCTGGTCGAAGCCGGTCCCGTTCCAGCGGAGCACGCGAAGCGGCACCTCGCCGCGCCCCTCGCGCGGCTCGGTGAGCACGATCTCGTCGGTGCCGTCGCCGTCCATGTCGATCGACCATGCCGAGCTCGCGGTGTCCTGCGTATTCAGCACGCGCGTCAGCCGCAACGTTCCGTCGGCGAGTCCCACCTGCCACAGCGTCAGGCAGCACGGCACGTCGAGGCCGAGCGTCCCGATGGTGGCGACCAGCAGGCGAGCCTTTCCGCCCACGTGCCACAGGAGGAAGCGAGCCGGCTCGTTCACGCTGACCGGCAGCATCCCGTCGAGCGTGGGACGCGGCGCTCCGGTGAGGATCTCCTCCACGCTGGCGCCCCGGAACAGCGCCTGCTGACCCAGGAGCGTGAGTCGCGGAGCTGCGCCGTCCGCGGGTGCGTCCACGCGCCACGCGTCGACCATCAGGCGCCCCCCGGCGGTGACCACGCCGGTCAGCCGCACCAGCTCGCGCGTGCCATCCCCGTCGAGGTCGAACGCCGTCCCCGCCCGCGCAACGGTGGACATCACGGTGACGCCGCCCTCGTCGGGAAGCGGGGTGGGCGACGAGCCCACCGAGGCCGTGGCGCGCGATGGCGAGAGGCACACGATCGCCAGCACAGCCAGCAGACGGACGAGCGCCGGGCGCCGCATCGGCCCACGGTACGCCCCGTCGGATGAGGATGCATCTGGCATCATCGGACCATGGAAACGCCGCCCGTCCTGTGGCGACCGCCAGCCGACGTGCGGGAGCACACCCGCATCGGTGCCTACCTCGCCTGGCTCGAACGGCAGCATCAGCTGAGCTTCGCCAGCTACGACGAGCTGTGGCGCTGGTCGGTGGACGACCTGCCCGCCTTCTGGGAATCGGTGTGGCATTTCCTTGGAGTACGCGCCGGGACACCGTACGAGGATGTCCTGCTCGACGCCAGGATGCCGGGGGCGTCGTGGTTCGGAGGCGCGCGGCTGAACTGGGCGGAGCATGCGCTTCGGCTCGCAGGACGCCAGGGAGGCGACGAGATCATCGTGGCTCGGTCGCAGACCCGGGACGCCTCCACCATGAGCGTGGAGCAGCTGCGCGAGGCCGTGGCGCGCGCGCGCCGGGGACTGCAGCAGCTCGGCGTCGGGCGCGGGGACCGCGTGGCGGCCTACCTGCCCAACGTGCCGGAGGCGGTGGTGGCGCTGCTCGCCACGGCCAGCCTCGGCGCAACGTGGAGCTCCTGTGCGCCGGAGTTCGGGACGCGCAGCGTCGTCGACCGCTTCAGCCAGATCGAGCCGAAGGTGCTGATCACGATCGACGGCTACCGATACGGCGATCGCGACGTCCCGCGCGCCACCGAAGTCGGCGAGATCCGGGCCTCGCTGCCGACCCTGGCGGCGACCGTCGTGCTCCCCTATCTCGGCAGCGGCGGAATCGACGGGGCGCTCGGCTGGGACGAGCTGCTGTCCGAGCGCGGCGAGCTGCAGTTCGAGCAGCTGCCGTTCGACCACCCGCTCTACATCCTCTACAGCTCGGGCACGACGGGCCTGCCCAAGCCGATCGTGCACGGGCACGGCGGCATCCTGCTCGAGCACCTCAAGATCCACGCCCTGCACCACGACCTGGGGCCCGACGACCGCTTCTTCTGGTTCACGACCACCGGCTGGATGATGTGGAACTACCTCGTCAGCGGCCTGCTGGTGGACGCGACGATCGTCCTGTTCGACGGCTCGCCGGCGCATCCCGACCTGTCGGCCCTGTGGCGCTTGGCGGAGGAGGAGCGGATCACCTACTTCGGGACGAGCGCGCCCTACCTGATGGCGTGCCGCAAGGACGGACTCGCGCCGGGCGCGCGATTCGACCTTTCGCGCCTGCGCGGCATCGGCTCCACCGGCGCGCCGCTGCCGGCCGAGGGATTCCGCTGGGTCTACGACGCGGTGGGCAGCGAGCTGCAGCTGCAGTCGGTGTCGGGCGGGACCGACGTGTGCACCGCGTTCGTCGGCGCCTCCCCGCTCGTCCCGGTGTGGGAGGGGGAGATCAGCTGCCGGCATCTGGGCTGCGCGGTGGAGGCATTCGCGGCCGACGGCCGGCCGGTCATCGGTGAGCAGGGAGAGCTGGTCATCACGCGACCGATGCCGTCGATGCCGGTCGGCTTCTGGAACGATCCGGGCGGCCAGCGCTTCCGCGAGGCGTACTTCTCCGACTTCCCCGGCGCATGGCGACACGGCGACTGGATCACGATCACGGACCGCGGCTCGTGCGTCATCAGCGGGCGCTCCGACGCGACGCTGAACAGAGGCGGCATCCGCATCGGCACGGCGGAGTTCTACGCGGTGGTGGAGAGCTTTCCCGAGGTCGCGGACTCGGTGGTGGTGCACCTCGAGGAGCCGGACGAGCTCCTGCTCTTCGTGGCCCTGCGGTCCGGCGGCGAGCTGCCCGACGAGCTGAGCGCCAGGCTCAGCGCCGAGCTGCGCCGCTCGCTCTCACCGCGTCACGTCCCCGACCGGATCGTCGCGGTCCCGGGCGTGCCGAGGACGCTGTCGGGCAAGAAGCTGGAGGTGCCGCTGAAGCGGATCCTGACCGGCACGCCGGCCGACGAGGCGTGCGCCCGCGGCTCGCTGGCGAATCCGGAGGCGCTCGACGCGTTCGTGGCCGTCGCGGCCGCGCGCCGGCCCGGCTGACGTCAGCCGGCTCGCACGCCGAGCAGGTTGCGCGCGATCACCATGCGCTGGATCTGGCTGGTCCCCTCGCCGATCTCGGTCAGCTTCGCGTCGCGCAGGTAGCGCTCCACGTGGTACTCGGTGATGTAGCCGTAGCCGCCGTGGACCTGCACCGCGTCGTTCGTGACGCGGCAGGCGACCTCGGAGGCGAAGAGCTTCGCCATGGCCGCCTCGGTGCTGAACGGGCGGCCCTGATCCTTGAGCCACGCCGCCCGATACACCATCATCCGCGCGGCGTCGATCTCGGTCGCCATGTCGGCGATCATGAAGGCCACGCCCTGGAACGCGGCGATGGGGCGGCCGAACTGCTCGCGCTCGGTCGCGTATCGCGATGCGGCCTCGTATGCGGCCTGTGCCAGCCCGAGCGCCATGGCGCCGATCCCGATGCGTCCCCCGTCCAGCGTGGCGAGGAAGATCTTGTCGCCCTCGCCCTCCTCGCCCAGCAGGTTCTCGGCGGGAATGCGGCAGTCCTCGAACAGCAGCTCACCGGTGTTGGAGGCGTGGAGGCCCATCTTCTCCTCCATGCGGCCGATGGAGAAGCCGGGCGTGTCGCGTTCGACGATGAAGGCGGAGATGCGTCCCGTCTCCGCGCTGCGATCGGTCACGGCGGTGACGATGTAGGTGTCGGCGACACCCGCGTTGGTGATGAAGCGCTTGCCGCCATTGAGCACCCAGGAGTCGCCGTCCCGATGCGCGCGCGTGCGCGTCCCGCGCGAGTCCGACCCGGCTCCGGGCTCGGTCAGGCCGTACGCCCCCAGCTTCTCGCCGCTCGCCAGCGGACGCAGGAACCTCTCCTTCTGGGCCGCCGTGCCGGCCAGGTAGAGCGGGTAGCAGCCGAGCGAGGTGTGCGCGCTGACGATGATCGCCACCGAGCCGCTGGCGCGCGCCAGCTCCTCGATGGTGATGGCGTAGGCGAGGTTGTCGAGGCCGGTCCCGCCGATCTCCTCGGGATATGGCACGCCGAGCAGGCCGATGGCCGCCGCCTCGCGGATGATGTCGTGCGGAAACTCTGCCCTGCGTTCCAGATCGTCCGCGATCGGCGCGATGCGCTTGTCGGCGAAGTCGCGGACCGTACGCCGGATCTCCTCGTGCGCGGCGTCGAGCGCAAAGTCCATGGGCAACCGCTCCGGGCTTCGAGTTCAGGGGCGGCCCGAGTGTAGCAAGAACCGTTGTGCGTGCCGCGGAGGACTCGCGATCAGCCGCGCCGCCAGCGCTCCACGTCGTTGCGCGTCTGGCGGTCCTGCACGCGCCGGGCGGCGGCACGTCGCGCACGCACCGGCGGTGGCACGGGACGTGAGCGCTTGGCGTGCTTCGGCTTGGCCATCCGCTCCATGACGCGCATGGGGCCGTAAAGGTTGCGGCCGCGAGCCTCCGAGATCCGACCGCCGGCAGCGAGGCGGCGCGGCGGGCGATACTGGCCCTCCCGAGGCGCAGGACAGGAGCGACCGATGCCCGATGAGGAGAACAGGCGGATCGAGCGCGCGATCGAGGCGGTGCTCTCCCACGAACCGCTGACGCGCCGGTCGTTCCTGCGCCGCGCGGCGCGGGCCGGGGTGGTTGTCGGCGGCGCGCTCTCGCTGCCGGCAATCCTGGCCGCGTGCGGCGTCACCCTCGGGCCGTCTTCGGCGACGCCCCGGCCGCCATCGCTCGCCGCCTCCGGCCAGCCCGGCGGCTCGCTCCCCGTCGCCGCCTCGCCGGCCGGCGCGCTGCGCTTCGCCAACCGGCCGCTGTACATCGACACCGACGAGAAGGGCGGCTCGAAGCACACGACGATCACCGACTACGAGGCCGCCACCAAGAGCGACGTCACCTATACCGAGGAGATCAGGGACGACGCCTCGTTCTTCGCGAAGATCCGTCCGGCCCTGGCGGCGGGCAGGGACACCGGCTACGACCTGGTGGTGCTGGCCGACTGGATGATCGCCCGCATGGCTGGCCTCGGCTACCTCGAGCCGATCGACGTCGCCGCCCGCGTCCCGAACTTCAGCGCTCACGCCGGCGAGATCTACAGGGACCTTCCGTACGACCCGCGGAACGGCCACAGCGTGCCGTGGCAGTGCTCGCTGACCGGCATCGGCTACGACCCCAGGCTCACCAAGCGCCAGATCACCGGCTTCAGCGACCTGTTCGATCCCGCCTTCAAGGGACACATCGGCATGTCGAGCGACATGCGCGACACCATGAACCTCGCGCTGCTCGGGATCGGCGTGAAGCCCCACCAGGCGACCATGGACGACGTCGGGAAGGCCCAGAAGAAGCTGCTCGAGCAGGCCCCGCTTGCGCCCCGCTACTACGACGGCTCGTATGCCGACGCGCTCGCCCGGGGCGACCTGTGGATCACCATCGCTCGCTGCGCCGACATCTTCCAGCTGCAGTTCGACAATCCCGAGCTGAGATTCGCGATGCCCGTGCAGGGTGGGCTGCTGCGGGTCGACGCCATGGCGATCCCGGCCCGGGCGAGGCATCCGCTGGACGCGGAGCAGATGATGAACTTCGTCTACCAGCCGCCGGTGGCGGCGCGCATCACCGAGTACGTCAATCACGTGTCACCGGTGCCCGAGGCGCAGGCGCTCGTCAGGCAGCATGCCAGGGAGGCGGCCGACGGCGGCGACTCGGAGACCTCGGACTACCTCGGCGCGGTGGCGGGCTCCCCGCTCGTCTTCCCGACCCCGGCGATGCTCGCGCTCGCCTACCCCTGCCGGATCCTCGGCGAGGCGGAGGAGAAGCAGTGGAACGACCTCTTCAGCCAGGTCGTGAAGCGTTGATGGCCCGCGCGTCTTCCTCCGCGTACGCCGCCAGCAGCGAGGCGGGGACCGGCACCAGCGGCGGCCGCGGCGTGATCTGGGCGCGCTGGTCGTCCCACCGCAGCTCCAGCCGGTCGGCCAGCCACGGCAGGCAGCGCCGTCCCTGGCACACGCCGAACGCGATGCGAGTGGCGCGCTTCACCGCTTCGGCGGTCCGCCAGCCTGCGCCGATCGCGGAGTAGGCGGTGTCCGCCGCGATACCGCGGCACGCGCACGCCAGGCGCTCCAGCTCCCCGCCGCCGGCGACCGGGCCGCGGCCGGCGAGCAGCGCCTCGAGGCGGCCGTCGGAGCCGCTGATCTCGAGCGCCGTCGCGTGCACCAGGTACGGGGTCAGCTCCACGTCCCGCAGCGTCGCCGCGCGCAGGACGATCCCGTCCGCCTCGTGCCACGCGTCGAAGACGGTGGCGCCCTCGCAGGCCGGCAGATCCCCGTCGGCCACGGTCGCCACCTCGAACGAGCGCCGCTCGAGCGGGCGGATCAGCAGGGCACGCCGATCCGGAGCGCGAAGCCGCTCCCAGGCCGGGATGCCGCCGCTCATCGGGGATCCTCGACCGACAGCCGGCGGTACCGCGACCCGAACCAGATGAGCGGCTCCAGTTCCTCGTCGTAGCCCGCGGCGACGATCTCGCCCACGAAGATGGTGTGGTCGCCACCGGGGTGCTGGGCCACGAGCCGGCAGTCGAAGTACGCGATCGACCCGTCCAGGATGGGCGAGCCCGTCTCCGCCTCGTGCCACGGCGCGTCGCAGAAGCGGCGCAGCTTGATCGCGGTGGTGGACTGGGCGAAGCAGTCCGCCAGGCCGCGCTGGTCGGCCGACAGCACGCTGGCGGCGAAAGAGTGGCTGTCGCGTATGGCCCGATGCGTCTCGGATCGGAGGCTGATGGCCGCCATCATGAGCGGCGGGTCGATGCTGATCGACGCGATCGCATTGGCCGTCATTCCGGCCAGCAGCGGGCCGTATCGGGCGGCGACCACGGTCACTCCCGTCGCGAAGCGAGCCATCATGTCGCGCAGCCGCCTCGTCTCGTCGGCGGTCAGCGGCGCCACGCTGCCGCCGGTGGGGGTGCGCTCGAGCCGGGTGGCCACGACCTCAGCCCAGCGGGACGTTGGCCAGCCGGAAGAGGCTGACGAACCAGCGGAACGCCGTTTCGGCGTCGGACGTCGTCACCGCCACGGTCCGGGGACCGGTCCGTTCGACGCCGGGCGGCACTGCCGCGAAGTCGGCCATCACCGGCTGCAGGAAGTCGATCTCGAGGCGCAGCGGCGGAGCGGGGCGGTAGCGCTCCATCCGCGGCAGGCCGGCCAGCGCGCGGCGCATTCCCTCGCCGATGGCCTGCCTCGCGCGCTCCGGCGAGAGCGCATCGGCGAGGTGGCCGCCCAGCGCGCGTTTGACCACGACCCGCTCGGCCCACGGAAGAAGCCGGGCAACCTCGGCGGCGAGAGCGTCGTCACCCGTGACGAGGATGACCGGGATGCCGTGCTCGCCGAGCCGCAGTGCGTTGAGCCCGGCCTCGTTGTGGACGACGCCGTTGAGTCGAACCTCCGCGATCGCGCGCGAGGAATACGTGTGACCGATGACGCCCGTCGCGCTGCCGGCCCCGGCGTGATAGCCGATGAACGCCGCCGCGTCGAACGTGCCGCCCCCCGGACCGTCGATGCCCTCCGTCATGGAGAGCGGCTTGTCGCCCGCGATCAGGCGCGCAGCGGGGTCGAGATCCTCGGCGCGCAGGTTGCGCATCTGCCAGTGGCTGTCGTTCACGACCACCTCGTCCACGCCCGATGCGAGCGCGGCCTCGATCGCAGCGTTCGTCTCGCCGGCCATCAGCGAGCGGCTTCGGTCGTATTCGGTGCGATCGGTCCGGTCGACCCCATGGACCACCTGTCGGGGATGCGAGACGCCGGCCACGCCCTCCATGTCCACCGAGAGGTAGAGCCGCATCAGCGATAGCGCTCCAGCTTCTCGATGATCACGTTGGCGCTCGCCCACTCGCTCTCCGACGGGTGGTCGCCGCGATGGAGGTGGACCAGGGGGACGGTGTTCCAGCTGGGGCCGTCCTCGCGCGGTATGTGGATGGCGAGGTCGCCACGATCGAGCAGCGCCACGATCGTCGCGCCGCCGTCTCCGCCGCGCGCCAGCGCGCGATCGAGCGTCCGCTCGAACTCGTCGGCGCCGCCGAACTCCTGGGTGATGCGCATCGCCAGCAGCCCGCTGACGGGCGCGAGCGCGCGCTGACGCGGCGGTCGCGACATCGGCCTAGCGAACCCAGCCCAAAGCGCCGAACAGCCAGGCGAAGAAGGTCAGGCTGCCCAGGATCGCGAGCCCCACGATGGCGACCAGCAGCATGATCCCGATCGCGCTCGCCCAGCCGGGAAGCGGCGATCGCGGCGAGCGCAACGACCCAGCCGTCAGCCAGATGGCGAGCGCATCGCCGTCGACGCGCATCTCGACCCTGTCATCCAGCGGGGTCACCACCACGCGGTCGTCCGCCAGCTCGGTCGTGAGCAGCGCGCGCGGCTGGTCGTCCTGCCGCACCAGCACCGCGTGGTCACCCGCGCCGTTGCGCAGCGAGACGGCCTCGAGGCGCCCGGCCGCACCGAGAGGAAGGATCGGGCCATCAGCCTCCATCGCCCGATGGTAGCAGCGAGCGGCTAGCGTCGATCGAGCAGCGGGGCCAGGCGCTGGATGCTGTCGACGGTGATCGGGTCGAGGACCAGCTGGACGTGGCCGACCCCCTCGCCGGCGAACTCGTCGAGCGCGGAGGCGAGCGCCTCCGGCTCGGAGGGCAGCGCGGGGACCGGGGCCTGTCCGCGGGCGCTGGGACGTCCCACCGCATCAGGAAACGCGACGAACAGCGCCACGGTTCGCTCGAGCGTTTCCGGCGCGCGGCCCGCATCGGCGCATGCCGCGTCAACGGTCTCGCGCAGCCGGCGATAGCCAGCGACGTCGTTGCCGAACGACATGAACCAGGCGTTCCACGACGCGACGTATGGAACCGTCATCTCGAGCATCCGCCGGCCGCTGGACCCGATCATCAGCGGCGGTCCGCCGGGTCGTGGCCCGCGCGGAACGAGGACGCAGTCGCGCGCCCGGTAGTACCGTCCGTCGAAGTCCGCCCGACCGAACTGCAGCAGGTCGCGGATGATCGTGAACGCCTCCGCGAAGCGGCTGACGCGGTGGTCGAAGGGGACGCCGAAGGCGCGGAACTCCGCCTCGTTCCAGCCCGCGCCGAGGCCCAGGACCAGCCGCCCGCCACTGATCTCGTCGATCGTGTCGGCCTGCTTGGCGAGCAGGGCGGGGTTGTGGAATGCCGTGCAGGCCACCAGAGGACCGATCTCGACGCGCTCGGTGACCGCGGCGAGCGCCGCCAGCAGCGACCATGCCTCCCACGGGCCGCGCTGCTCGCCGTCCGCGTAGCGGTAGAGCAGGTGCTCGCCGACCCACACCGAATCGAGACCGATGGCCTCCGCCACGCGCGCCATGTCGAGCAGCTCGCGCCAGGTCGTGACACGCTCGACCTCGGGGAGCTGAACTCCGATCTTCACCGGCCGGCCGCCACGAACTCGCGCAGCGACGAGAGCGCCGCGTCGAGCCCCGGCGGCGGAGCGTCGCTGGCCCGCTCCAGCGAGACGCTGCGCACCTCGAGCGCGCCGGTCGAGCGATCGACCGCCGGCTCCGCGCGCCCGACGAGCTGCTCGCCGCGCAGGATCGGCATGACGAAGTAGCCGTCTCTGCGCTGGCTGGCGGGCCGGTACATCTCGAGACGATAGCGGAAGCCGAAGAGCCGCTGGGTGCGTTCGCGGTCGTTGATGAGCGGGTCGAAGGGCGAGAGCAGAGTCGTGCGCGGCTCGGCCGGAGAGTCGTCCGAGAGACGCCGCAGCACTTCGATGTCATCCGCGTGGACGAGCGCGCCGTCGGCGAACCCCGCTCCGCTGACGGTCACCGCCACCAGCCGTCCGGAGTCCACCATCGCCCCGATCGCGGCGCGCGTCTCGGCGCGAGGCGCGACGGCGATCCACTGCGGAATGGCGGACGGTTCGCACACGCCGCGCCGGCGGACGAGCCGCTCGATCGCGCGCATGAGCTGGCCGCTCCGGCTCGGCAGTGTTCGCGGCGCCGACGCCGGGATGACCCGCTCGGGCAGGTCCCACAGCCGCACGTTCCCCTGGCGCCCCGCGACCATCACGCGACCGGCGCGCTCGAGGAAGTGGAACATCTGGGTCACGTCGCGGCCGGCGGTCCAGCCGCTGGACTTCCAGTGCGTGGTGCCCTCAGGCGCGCTGAACGCGCGTGACGGCAGCGGGCCGTCGCGTCGCAGCCGCCGCATGATGGCGGACGCGAAGCGACCGTTCTCCTTCAGCCACGCTCGCGCGCGCCGCTCCAGCGCCGCGTCGCGCGTGGCGAATAGCCGCATACTGGCCAGTGCCGACGGATAGTCCGACGTGGGGTAGATATAGGCGTCGTACTCGAAGAGGCGACGATCCTTCCACAGCAGCCGGTCGAGAATGTCGCGATCGAAGGCGCCGAGCCTGCTCCACAGCACGAGCAGGTGGCTGCGCTCCACCGCGCGAGTGGGGTCGAGTTGGAGCCTGCCCAGGCCCTCGACGACGCGCATGATGCCGTCGGCGCTGGGAGGCAGCCGCGCGTCGAGGAGCGCAGCATGGACCGCCATGCGGCGCGCCGCGTGCAGGCTCACGGCTGGTGGCGAACGCATCGCCGCATTATCGGGGGCCAGGCCGGCACGGATGGAGATCTGATGAGCGAATCCGGATTCGTGGACGTCAACGGGGGACGGCTCTACTACGAGGTCGAGGGATCGGGACACCCCCTCGTCCTCGTCCACGCCGGCGTGGCCAACCTTCGCATGTGGGACGAGCAGGTCCCCGCCTTCGCCGAACGCTACCGCACCATTCGCTACGACACCCGCGGCTGGGGCCGCTCGGAGACGGAGCAGGTCGAGTTCGCCAACCACGAGGATCTTGCGGCCGTCCTCGACCAGGTCGGCGCCGCATCGGCCCACGTCCTCGGCCTTTCGCGCGGCGCTGGCATCGCGCTCGACTTCGCGCTTGACAGCCCCGATCGCGCCGATTCGCTGATCTTCGCCGCCGGCGGCATCAGCGGCTTCAACCCTGACGATTCAGCGGAGATGGAGGCCGTCTGGCAGGAGGCCGATCGCCACGAGGCCGCGCACGACTGGGACTGGGTCGCCGACTTCGAGACGCGCATGTGGGTCGATGGTCCCGGCCAGCGGTCCGATCGGGTCGATCCGGCGGTTCGCGAGCGAGTCCACGACTGGATCCTCACGACCTATCGGGAGGAGAAGAACGAGGGCAGGCCCCGTCGCCTCGACCCGCCGGCGAACGCCCGCTTGGAGGAGCTGTCCTCTCCGACGCTGGTGATGGTCGGCGACCTGGACGAGCCATCGACGCAGCTGTCGTGCCGCCGGCTGGCTGAGCAGGTGCCGGGTGCGCGGCTCGAGGTCTTTCACGGCGCCGCGCACATGATCAATCTCGAACAGCCCGAGCGCTTCAACCGCCTGGTGCTCGAATTCCTGGCCGGCCTCAGCTGAGCGAGCGTTCGAGGCCCTCGCGCGCCGCGCGCTCCAGGGATGCCAGGTTCTCTCGACGGCCGTACACGACGAGCGTGGCGCACAGGAAGATGGCGAGGATGCGCGCCCGGAGGAGTGAGGCGGACGGCACGTCGCCGTAGACGTCCAGGAAGGCCCGGCGCGCGGCCCCCGGAAGCAGGCTCCAGTACAGCGGCAGGTCGATCGCCGGATCGGCGAGACACATGTCGCCCCAGTCGATCACCCCGCTGATCGCGCCGCGCTCGTCGAACAGCACGTGGCGCATGTGCAGGTCACCGTGCGTCACCGCGCGCTCGGCGCTCGGCGGCAGGTCGCTCGCCTCTCCCAGCAGGCGGTCGACGATCGGCGGCCGCGTCCAGCCGTCGATCGCGCTCAGCTCGCTCAGCCGTGCGTCAGTCAGCTCCGCCCGGTAGCCCATGTCGGCCCGGCGGTTCGGATCGACCGGGAGCCGCGCGCCGAATCGGTCCACCAGCGCCGGATGGTGCAGGCGGCGCAGGAATGCGGCGAGGCTCGAAGCCGCACGGGCCGCGTCGACCTCCAGCAGCGGACGCTCGGCGACCTCGTGGCCCGCCAGGAAGCGCGCGCCGAAGTACGGCCAGGGAAAGGCGGACGAGGGGCGGCCGACGAAGGCCGGCACCGGGATCGGGAGGGGCAGTCGCGGCGCGAGCGCGCCGAGCATCAGGACCTCGCGTTCGATTCCCGGCACGGCGACAGCGCGTCGGGGAAAGCTAAACGCCAGCTCCTCGTTGACGAGCCAGACGGCGTTGTCCCAGCCGGTCGCGAGCGGCCGCAGGACCCGCACCCGAAGCCGAGGAAAGTCGCCCTGCAGCAGTGACCGGACCGCCGCAGCGTCGAGCGTGAGCTCGGCGTCCCACTCAGCCATGCGCGAAAGCGGTTCGCGACGGCGCACGCGGCGTGGTCAGCGGCACACTCCGCTCCGCTACGCCACGCGCTTCGTCTTCTTGCTGACGTAGTCGACCAGGACGTACTCGCCCAGGTTCTCCGGCTCGACGTAGAAGGCCCGGCCGCGGTTGATGCGCGACATCAGGTCCACGAACTCGGACAGGTACCGCGATCGCTCGAGCATGAACGTGTTGATCACGATCCCCTCGCGCGTGGCGCGTCCGACCTCGCGCAGGGTGGACTGCATGGTGCGAATGGTCGGCGGGTAGGCGAACTCGACCTGGCCGTTGGCGATGTGGGCGGTCGGCTCCCCGTCGGTGATGACCACGATCTCCTTGTTGCCGCCGTGCCGCCGGCCGAGCAGCTGCCTTGCGATGATCAGCGCGTGCTGCAGGTTCGTGCCGTACTCGAACTCGTACGGCGACAGCGTCGCGATCGCCTCGGGCTTGATCTGCCGGGCGTAGTACGCAAAGCCGACCACGAACAGCCGGTCACGCGGGTACTTGGTGTGGATCAGGGTGTGCAGGGCCATCGCGACGCGCTTGGCCGCCGTGGAGCAGCCACGCAGCAGCATGGATCGGCTCATGTCGAGCAGCAGCACCGTGGAGCTCACCGTCGTCTCCTCGGACCGATGCACCTCGAAGTCGTCCGGCGAGATGCGCAGCGGCGTGCCCGGCCCCTCGCGCGCCATGGCGTTGAACAGCGTCCGGTTGAGGTCGATGGCGAAGGGATCGCCCCATTCCAGGCGCTTGGTCTCGTCGGTCGGCTCTCCCCCGAACCCCGGTCGCGGCAGGGCGTGGCCGCCGAAGGTGTCGCGCCGCAGCCGCGAGAAGATCTCGGTCAGCGCCCGCATGCCGAGCTTGCGAGCCGCGCGCGGCGTCAGCTCCAGCCGGCCGCCGTCACGCTCGAGGTAGCCGGCCTGCTCCAGCGAGCGGGTCAGCTCGCGCAGGCGTGCCAGGTCCTCCTCCGACTGGTCGCCGCCCAGGTCGCGCAGGAGGTCACCGTCGATGCGGTCCAGTGCCTCCGGATCGCGGGCGGCGCCGAGCGCCTGCTCCATCTCGTCGAATGCCTGCTGACGGTCGATGGCCGCCATCGCCTGCGGCAGCCCCATCGGCTCGTCGCCGGAGAAGGGATACGGCTCGCCGAAGTTCCGATCGGGACGCAGCGCCTGGAGGTTGCCCGCCAGTCGCGCCATGTCCCACCGCAGGCGGTCGTCGCGCAGCAGGTCATCCATCATGCGCTGCAGCTCCTCGCGCATCTGCGGGCTCATGCTGTTGAGCAACGATGCCATCTGCGACGCCTGCCGGTGCATGTGGTCGATCAGCTGATCCACGTTCTCGATGCCCGGCGGGAAGTAGCGGCCGTGCCGCTGCATGAACTGCTCGAAATCGGCACGCGTGTCGGCCCCCGCGGCATGCTTCTCGAGCAGCGCGTTGAGGTCGCGCACCATCTCCCGCACGCCGCCGAGGTCCTCCGGCGTGATTCCCTCGACCCCCTGCTTGAGACCCTCGAAATAGGTCTGCAGCATCTGCTGCCGGAGCTCGTCCGACAGCGCATTAAAGGCGTCGCGGGCGTCGGGGTCCATGAACTCGTAGTCGCGCAGGCCGTGCATGCGGCCCGACACGTCGGGCGGCAGCGCGTCGAGGCGGTCGCGTCGCTGCTGTGCGGAGCGACGCAGGACCTGCTCGCCCATGCGCGCCTGGTCCTGCAGCTCCCCCGGCGGCGCGTCGAGGGCCGCCTGCTCGGATTCGTGCAGCCGACGCTCGATACCCTGGCGCTCCTGGCCGATGATCGCGTCCAGGCGCTCGCCGATCTCGTCCAGGACACCACCCAGGTTGGAGCGCTCCAGCTCCGACGCGCGCCGCTCGCGGAGGCGCTCCATCAGCTGCCTGAGACCGGGAACGTCGCCGCCACGGGTCCCGCGCATGCCGCGCTGCATCAGGCGCCTCAGGGCGCGTCGCACGTCGCCCTCGGCGAGCACGTCGTCGCCGAGCGCCTCGAGCACGTCGTCGGCGTCGAACGGTGGCAGCGTCTGGCTGCCGTCCCAGCGTGAGTAGCGGTACAGGGACATCGGCTGCGCCTAGCGTGACAGACCGATGCGGCCGCGTCTACGAGGGGCGCCGGCGAGCCGGGTTGCCGACCACGGTCGCGCCGCGCGCTACGTCACGCGTGACGACCGCTCCCGCGCCGATCACCGCGCCGTTCCCGATCGTCACGCCGGGCAGCACGATGGCGCCGCCGCCGATCCACACGTCCGAGCCGATGAGGACCGGCCGCCCCAGCTCACGCCCGTCGCGCCGCACGGCCGGGTCGCGCGGATGGTCGGCGGCGTAGATCTGCGCCGCCGGACCGATCTGCGTTCGCTCGCCGATCTCCACGCGCACCACGTCCAGCACCACGCACCCGAAGTTGAGGAACGCGCCGCGACCGAGCGCGATGTTGTAGCCGTAGTCGCAGTGGAACGGCGGTCGGATGGCGGCGCCCTCACCGACGGCGCCGATGCGCTCGTTGAGCAGGGCGCGGCGCTCCTCCGCCGACGACGCCAGTGACGCGTTGTAGCGTGCGAGCCACTCCTCGGTGGCGGCGCGGTCGGCAACCAGCTCGGGATCTTCCGGACGGTACAGCCGCCCGGCGAGCATCAGCTCCTTCTCCGTCACGACGACGGGCCGCGGGTCGCGAGGCGGTCAGCGCGCGTAGCGCACTCCGCCGCCTCGACGCTCCTTGTTCAGCCGTCGGTTCAGGTGCAGCCCCTCCAGCACGAACTCGACGCCCGACGCCAGCCCGGCCGGTGACTCGCCCACATCGAGGCGACCGACGGCGCGCCGCAGCTCGGGGATCTGCTCCACCAGCAGCTCGTGCGCCGCACTCGGCACGTTCTCGCCCACCTCGGCCTCGCTGCCGCCGTCGAACCGATCGAGCAGCGGCGCCAGCTCGGACAGGGCGAAGTGACGGTTGAAGACGTTCACCACGGCGCGCTGCACGAGCTTGTCCACCACGCGGTCCTCGCGCGCCTCGTCGCCGAGCGTCTCGAGCTCGATCTTGCCGGCGGTCGACGCGACCACCGACGGCAGGTCGCTGATGCGCGGCGCGGCCGTCGGCTCGTCCAGGCGCACGGCGCGCTTCAGGGCAGCCGCCATGAGGGTCTCCTGGTTGGCGATGGTCACCCGCACCGACACGCCGGAACGCTGCGAGATCTCCGAGGACCGTCGGGCGAGCTGCGAGACCTCGGCCACGACCTCCTTCATGAATCCCGGCACGTGGACCGGCACCTCGGCGGCTGCCGGCTCGGCGAACCGCAGCCGCTCGGCCTCGACGATGGCGATCTCGGTCTCGGTCTGCTCGGGGTAATGCGTCCGGATCTGCGCGCCGAATCGGTCCTTGAGCGGCGTGATGATCCGTCCGCGCGAGGTGTAGTCCTCCGGGTTGGCCGATGCCACCACGAACAGGTCCACCTCGAGGCGAACGCGATAGCCGCGGATCTGGACGTCGCGCTCCTCCATCACGTTGAGGAGCCCCACCTGGATGCGCTCGGCCAGGTCGGGCAGCTCGTTGATGACGAAGATGCCGCGGTGCGTGCGCGGCAGCAGGCCGTAATGGATGGTCAGCTCGTCGGACAGGTAGCGGCCCTCCGCCACCTTGACCGGGTCGACCTCGCCGATCAGGTCCGCGATGCTGATGTCCGGCGTGGCCAGCTTCTCGCCGTATCGGTTGTCCCGATGCAGCCAGTCGATGGGCGTCTCGTCGCCGCGCTCGGCGACGAGGGCGCGGCCGAAGGGCGACGCGGGGTCCATCGGGTCGTCGTGCAGCTCGGCGCCGGCGACGAAGGGGACCCACTCGTCCAGCAGGGCGACCAGCGAGCGGGCGATGCGTGACTTCGCCTGGCCCCGTTCGCCGAGCAGGATGATGTCCTGGCCGGCCAGGATCGCGTTCTCGATCTGCGGCAGCACCGTCTCGTCGTAGCCGAGGATGCCCGGCAGCAGCCGCACGCCGTTGCGCAGCCGCTCGAGCAGGTTGGCGCGCATCTCCTCCTTCACCGATCGCGGCCGGTAGCCCTGCTCGCGCAGCTCTCGCAGGCTCGTGATGGTGGGACGGGTCATTCGGGGGCTCCTTCGGAGGGATAGTCGGCCAGCGCGTACGCGACCGAGACGGGATCGCAGATGCCCTGCTGCGCCAGGGAGGCGAGGAAGTCGCCGCGACGTGCCAGCTCCGCCTCGAACGCGGCAGGCTCCTCCCCCAGCGAACGGGCCAGGATCGCATACGCGTCGCGGTCGTGGACGAACGGGCGCATCGAGCGACCCTCATCGGTGCGCAGCACCGGCGGAGTGGGAAATCGCTGCGCGCCGGTCAGCACCGGTGACCGCTCGCCCCTCCATCGCGGCGAGCCGCACCGGGGCCAGCTGCCCGGCATCGTCCAGGCGCAGGTGCCATGCCTCCTCGCAGCGGCGGTACATGCCCGCCGGGGTGCGGTAGGCGCTGAACTGCAGATAGATCGTAAGCCCGGCCAGGTCGACATCGGTTGCGCCCAGCTCGGCACGCAGGCAGGCCAGCGCCTCGGGCAGGGAGTCGGCGTGCATGGTGGCACCCAGGCCGTACCCCTTCCCGGCGAGGATCAGCGCACCGCGTGCGTTGCGTCCCCAGACGTAGATCGGCAGGTGATCGCTCATCTCGTTGATGAGCATGTACGCGGCGTCGCGGCCGACCTCGTCGACCCATG
This sequence comes from uncultured Chloroflexia bacterium, assembly GCA_963783725.1. GTDB lineage: Bacteria > Chloroflexota > Limnocylindria > QHBO01 > QHBO01 > CAWAOJ01. Next base: position 1,263,326 of record CAWAOJ010000002.1, read on the forward strand.
CCGCGTCCTCCATCCATCCGCGCAGGAAGACGCCGGTGGTGCCGGGTGGCAGGAAGTCGACCAGCGCGGAGAGCGTGGTGGTCTTGCCGGCCATGGGTGCCTCGGAGGCGAGCATCACGCTCCTGCGCCGCTCGACGACCGCCCACAGCATGGCCATCAGCCGCGCGTCGAGGCTGCCGCTGCTCATGATCTCGACCGCGGACATCGGCCGCGGCGGAGCCCAGTGGTATCCCCACCAGCCCTCCGGGAAGCGTCCGTACCACGCCGCCAGCGACTCGGTCATTCCGTTTGCCACGGTAGGGCGTGCACCCGTCGCACGCAACCGAGCGGAAACCTGTGGCCGCTGCGCCTGCCGGCGGAAGGCGTCTCGGCGGACGACAGCGGCGCTTGCGACTACATGCCGAACGGGTTCATCGGCTTGGCCGACGTGCTGACCAGCACCGCCTTCTGCTCGGTGTACAGCTCGAGCGCATCGATGCTCATCTCGCGCCCGTAGCCGGACTCCTTGAAGCCGCCGAACGGCACGCCGGGGAACGCCGCGAACGGCTGGTTGACGCCCACCGTGCCCGCTCGGATGCCATGGGCCAGTCGGAGGCCGCGCCCGACATCCCCGGTCCACACCGTGGCGGCCAGCCCGAAGCGGACTCCGTTGGCCAGCGCCAGCGCCTCCTTCTCGTCGGCGAAGGTGCTGACCGTGACCACCGGCCCGAACACCTCCTCCTGACCGATGCGGCTGTCGTTGCGCACGCCGTCGAGGACCGTGGGCCTCACGTAGGCCGAGGGATCGAGGCCCTCGCCCAGCTCTCCGTCCGGCGAGCCGCCCGTCACCAGCTCGGCGCCCGCCTCGACCGCCTCGTTCACGAAGGCCATCACCCTCGCGGCGTGCGCCGGCGATATGAGCGAGCCGACCTGCGTGCTCTCGGCCAGCGGATCGCCCACGCGCAGCGCCGCGGCGCGCTCGGCGAAGCGAGAGACGAAGGCATCGTGCACCGACTCCTGGACGAGGATGCGCGAGCGCGCCTCGCACGACTGACCGGCGGAGTAGTAGATGGCCCACAGCGAACCCAGCACGGCGGCGTCGAGATCGGCGTCGTCGAAGACCAGGTTGGGAGACTTGCCGCCGAGCTCAAGGGAGACGCGCTTCAGCCCGGCCGCCGCGATGGCCGCGATGCGGCGTCCCGTATCGGTCTCTCCGGTGAACGCGATCTTGTCGACCCCGGGGTGAGAGGCCAGCGCCTCGCCGACCTCCGCGCCGGGCCCGGTCACGACGTTGAAGACGCCGGGCGGGATGCCCGCCTCCAACGCCAGCTTGGCCAGCTCGATCGCGGTGAGCGGGGTGGCGGACGCCGGCTTCATGACCACGGTGCAGCCCGCCGCCAGCGCCGGCGCGAGCTTCCAGGCGGCCATCATCAGCGGGTAGTTCCACGGGATGATCGCCGCGCACACGCCCACCGGCTCGCGCAGCGTGTACGAGGTGACCGACGGGTTGACCACGAACGAGCGTCCGTACAGGTGCTGTGCCGCGCCGGCGAAGAAGTCGAGGTCGCTGACCGCCTGTCGCACCTCGGCCAGCGATTGGAAGATGGCCTTCCCGTTGTTTCGCGACTCGAGCTCGGCCAGCCGCTCCGCGTCACGTTCGAGCAGCTGCGCCAGCCGGTTCAGCATGCGCGCCCGCTTGGCGGGCGACGTGCGCGCCCACGGTCCCTCGAACGCGGCGCGCGAGGAGCTGACCGCCATGTCGACATCGGCCGCGCTGGCGCGCGCGACCTCCGCCAGCGGGGCGCCGCGCGCCGGCTCATGAGTGGTGAAGGTCGCGCCATCGGCCCCTGCCCGGGACTCGCCGTTGATCAGCATCAGGACGTCGTTCATGCCGCAGATGATAGACGCGAGCACCGGTATCATCGGCGCGTGGAGCAGGTGACCGGCGACCCCATCCTGCGCGGCGCCAAGGTCTGGCTGCGCGCACTCGAGAAGGCCGACGTGGCGGACAGCGACTTCGACCACAGCGAGTTCGCGCACCTCGCCGGGTTCCGGGTGGCGTTCGGGCGCGACATGAACGAGCGCTGGTTCAACGAGCTCCTGCCGCAGCTCGGCGAGTCGACGGTCCAGTTCGTGATCTGTCCGCTCGGCTCACGCGAGGGGATCGGCGGATGCGGGCTGCGCAGCATCGACCGCGAGAACGGGGCGGCGGAGTCGAACATCTTCCTGCGCCCCGGAACCTGGGATCGCGGGATGGGATCGGACGCCATGGACGCGCTGCTCGACTTCGGGTTCGGTGAGCTGCGGCTCGAGCGGATCTACCTGCACGTCTTCGACTACAACGCCCGTGCCCAGCGCTCGTACGAGAAGTCCGGCTACGTGCGTGAGGCCGTCCTGCGCAACGCCCGGTTTCACCGCGGTGCGTACCACGACGTGATCCTGATGGCGATCCTGCGCGCCGAATGGGAGGCGCTGCCGCGTCGGCGGTCCTGGGACTACGAGCCCGCCTCCTGAGGCGAAACCCCGTCCCGTCAGGCGGGCTCGGGCGGCGTACGATTCACGGATGTGAAGGAGCCAGCAGCCGGCCTTGACCTGATCTTCACGCGAGCCGGCCAAGCTGTGCCCGACCAACCTGCACAAGGAGCAGACCGATGCGGACTGCGAAGATCCTGGGCGGCGCGACCGCGTTGATCGCGGCGGCGCTCATCGGGGGCACCATCATCAGCGCCGTCGGCGGCGGAGTCGCCGCCCGCCTCGCCGAGCGCCGCGGCCGGAAAGGGCGAGGCGGCCAAGTACTGCGACACGTTCCGCTCAAAGCTCGCCTCCGAGCTGGGCGTCGACGTCGGCAAGCTCGACACCGCGATCGCCGCCGCGGCGAGCGGCACGATCGACGAGGCGGTCAAGGACGGCGACCTGAGCAAGGCCATCGCCGACAAGCTGAAGGCGCGCATCAGCGGCGCCACCGATCAGCCCTGCTTCGGCCTCGGCGCCAAGGGGCTCGGCAAGGGACCGGCGTTCGCACGCGGCTTCGCTCACGGATTCGGCGCCGGTGACCTGCTCGGCGCAGCGGCCGGCGCTCTCGGCATGCAGACCAGCGACCTGGCGACCCAGCTGCACGACGGAAAGTCGCTGAAGGACGTCGCGACTGCGAAGGGCGTCGGACTACGCCAAGGTTTCGACCGCCGTCACCAACGCCGCCAAGGCGGAGCTGGACAAGGCGGTCAGCGGCGGCAGGATCACCCAGCAGCGCGAGGACCAGATGCTGGCCGACCTGCGTTCGGCACTGGAGGCGGGCACGTGGCCCGGGATGAAGGGCCACGGCATGGGCCTTCGCGGCTGGATGGGCGGCCCTCGCTAGCCGCCGATGCGGCTCATGTTGCGGGGCGGGGCGACGAAGCCGGGGTCACCGATGTGGTGCTTGAGCTCCTTCGCCCACGCCGCGTGGCGGACGATCTCCGCCAGCTCGTCGTCGCCGGCGCCGTCCCGCATCGGTCCGCGCAGGTCGGTCTCGCCGATGCTGAACAGGCACGTGCGCAGCGTTCCCTCCGCGGTCAGGCGCAGACGATCGCACGCGTCACAGAACGGCTCGCTGACCGGGTTGATGAAGCCGATCTCGCCGATCCCGTCCGCGAACCGGTAGACGCGGCTCGTCTGGGCCGCATCCTCGGCCCCGACCGGCTCGAGTGGCAGCCACGCACGGGGTACGCTCGCTTCGAGCGCGGCCTTCAGCTCCGATCCGGTGAGCACGGCATCGGGCGACCAGGCGTCGCCGCCGTCGAGCGGCATGAACTCGATGAAGCGCACCACGTATCTGTGCTCGCGGGCGAGCTCCGCGAATGAGCGCACCTCGAGCTCGGTCGAACCCCGGAGCGCGACGGCGTTGACCTTGATCGGGCGCAGGCTCGGCTGCGCCGACGCCGCGCGGAGGCCGGCGAGCACCTTGCCCAGGGCGTCGCGGCGGGTGATGTCGCGGAATCGCTCACGGACCAGGGAGTCGATGCTCACGTTCAGCCGGCGCAGCCCCGCATCGGCCAACGGTCCGGCAAGCTTCTCGAGCAGGAACCCGTTCGTGGTGAGAGACAGGTCGCCCAGGCCGAGCGGCGCGAGCGCTGCCAGACGCCGGACGATCTCGGGAAGGTCGCGCCGCACGAGCGGCTCGCCACCGGTCAGGCGCACGTTGGCGATCCCCAGCCGCACGAACAGCCGCGCCAGCCGCTCGATCTCGTCGACGGAGAGCAGCTCCCGAGCCGGCAGGAACGTCATCTGCTCCGACGGCATGCAGTACAGGCAGCGGAACTGGCAGGCGTCGGTCACGCTGATCCGCAGCGAGCGGAGTCGGCGCCCGTGGCCGTCTACGAGCGCTTCGTGGGTGGGGGCGAGCGCGGCGAGTGCGGTCACCGCGTAAGCGTGCCACGTACATCGCCGGGCTGCAGGATGCCCGCCGGCGCACCCGCTACGCTAGGCACATGACGAAGATCGGGTACGCAGCCATGCTCGAGCAGTTCCACCCCACCGACCTGCTCGACTGGTGCGCCCAGGCCGAGGGCGCCGGTTTCGACGCCGGCTTCCAGGTCAGCGAGCACTTCCACCCGTGGACGCCGCGGCAGGGCAACGCCGCGTTCGCCTGGAGCTTCATGGGCGCGCTGGGGCAGCGAACGTCGCTCCCCTTCGGGACTGCGGTCACCTGTCCGGGCTTCCGGTATCACCCGGCGGTCATCGCGCACGCCGCCGCGACGCTCGGAGCCATGTACCCCGGGCGCTTCTGGCTGGGGCTCGGCGCCGGGGAAGCGCTCAACGAGCATGTCGTCGGTCCCACCTGGCCGGAGGTCGGCGTCCGCAGCGCGATGATGTTCGAGGCCATCGAGATCATCAACAAGCTGTTCAGCGGCAAGGTCGTCAAGCACGCCGGAACGTACTTCACGCTCGAGTCGGCGAAGCTCTACACGCGCCCGGAGCAGCCCGTGCCGGTCTACGTCGCGACGGCAGGACCGGTGAACGCCAAGCGCACCGGCAAGTACGCCGACGGCATCATCACGGTCGGCGCAGCCGACGAGAAGATCGACATGCTGTGGGAGAAGTTCCGCGAGGGGGCGCGCGAGGCCGGCAAGGACGCATCGGCCATGAAGACGCAGCTGCAGGTGCACGTGAGCTGGGCGCCGACCCAGGCGGAGGCCGAGGAGCAGGCTGTCAGCGAGTGGCCGAACGGCGGCATGCCGTTCCCGAAGCAGGACATCAAGAATCCCGAGGACTTCGCGAACATGGCCAAGCTGGTGCAGCTGAAGGACTTCAGGAACCGCATGCTGATCAGCGCCGACCTCGAAGAGCACGTGGCCCAGCTGCAGCGGTACGTCGACATGGGCTTCGACGAGATCTACCTGCACAACGTCGGACGCGACCAGCCGGCCTTCATCGCGACCTTCGCCGAGAAGGTGCTTCCGCGGCTGAAGCTCTCGTAGGACCGATGCGCCTGCCGGTCGAGGAGGCGCGCCGGCGCCTCGAGCTGGCGCGCGTGGGGTACCTCGCCACCGTCCGCTCGGACGCTTCGCCGCACATCGTCCCGATCGTCTTCGCGCTCGAGGCCGACCTGATCTACTCGATCGCGGATCCGAAGCCCAAGCGCGGACCCGATCTGCTGCGCCTTCGGAACATCGCCGCGCAGCCGGCGGTATCGCTGCTGGTGGACGAGTACGACGAGGACTGGGAGCGGCTGTGGTGGGTTCGTGTCGACGGCACGGCGCGCGTCACCGAGGCGGGCGCCGAGCGCGACCTCGCCATCCGACTGCTCGTCGCCAAGTACCCGCAGTACGCCACCTGGTCGACGCCATTCGGCGCGGCGATGATCCTGCGCGCCGAGCGCTGGAGCTCCTGGGCGTTGCGCGACGAGGGTGACGCCGGGAGCTGAGGCCGGCTACTCGATCGCCTCGAAGACGGCCGCGATCCCCTGTCCCACCCCGATGCACATGGTGGCCAGCCCGTGCCGTGCGCCGCGCCGCCGCATCTCGTGCAGGAGCGTCGTCGCCAGGCGAGCGCCGGATGCGCCGAGCGGGTGGCCGATGGCGATCGCGCCTCCGTTCACGTTGGTGCGCTCGGGGTCGAGGCCGAGCTCCCGCATCACCGGGATCGCCTGCGCGGCAAAGGCCTCGTTGAGCTCGACGAGGTCGAGGTCATCCACGCCCAGGCCCGCACGGTCGAGGGCCAGCCGCGAGGCGGGGATCGGACCGAGCCCCATGGTCGCCGGGTCGACGCCTGCCACCGCCGAGGCGACGAGGCGCGCGATCGGTCGCAACCCCAGCTCGCGAGCGCGGGCCTCCGAGGTCACCAGCAGCGCCGCCGCTCCATCGTTGATGCCAGACGAGTTGCCCGCGGTCACCGATCCGGAGCCGTCGCGCCGGAAGGCGGGCTTGAGTCGGGCCAGGTCCTCGCGCGTGGTCTCCGGCCGCGGGTGCTCGTCGCGTTCGAAGGTGAGCGTCTCGCCCCTGCGGCCCGCCGGCACCTCGATCGGCACGATCTCGTCGGCGAAGCGCCCGGAGGCATCCGCAGCCTCCCAGCGCTGCTGTGACTCGAAGGCGAACGCGTCCTGATCCTCGCGGGTCACGCCGCAACGCTCGACGACGTTCTCGGCCGTCTCGCCCATCGAGTACGGGTAGTGCGCGTCGGCGAGCCGCGGGTTCGTGAAGCGCCAGCCGAGCGTCGTGTCGAAAAGTGTCTGCTCACCACGCGGGAACGCGGACGAGGGCTTGGCCATCACGAAGGGCGCGCGGGACATCGACTCCGCTCCACCGGCCACGAACAGCGATCCGTCGCCAAAGGCGACCGCGTGCGCGGCGCTCACCACCGCCTGCAGCCCGGAGCCGCACAGGCGGTTGACCGTCTGACCGGGCACCTTGACGGGGAGTCCGGCGAGGAGCGACGCCATGCGGGCGGCGTTGCGGTTGTCCTCGCCCGCCTGGTTCGCCGCGCCGAGGATCACGTCATCGATCTGGCTCGGATCGACCCCGTTCCGCTCCACCAGGGTTCGGATGACGTGCGCCGCCATGTCGTCCGGCCGCACGCCGGACAGGGCGCCCGCGTAGCGCCCGAACGCGGTTCGCAGCCCGTCGACGACGACCGGCTGCGCGGCTGGGTCACGGCGTTCGCGCATCGGCGGATGCTAACAGGGGCCGCAGGCGACTCAGGTCCGGGCGCGGGCGGGATGCGTCTCCGTCACGGCGTCGAGCAGCCGCCGGGAGGCGGCGGCGACCTCCAGCACGGCCTCGTCGAATGCCACGGCGTTGGCACGCGACGGCGATCGGTATCCGCTCACCTTGCGCACATACTGCAGGGCGGCGGCGGTGATCTCATCGTCCGACGCCGGCTCGGCGCCGAGGCGCAGGGTCTTGATGCTTCTGCACATGCGCTCAGCGTAGCGCGGATGCGACTCGCAGGCGAGCCGGCGGTCGGATCAGCGGTCGGGAACGGCCGCCAGGTCCCGGCCGCGCGTGCGCAGCGTGCGCGAGTAGAGGTACAGCGCCGGGGTGAGCAGCAGGCTGACGACCACCATCGCCACCCGCGTTCCGAACCCGCCGGCGATCCAGCCCAGCAGCGGACCGCCGGCGATCTGGCCCAGCGCATCGGCCTGGGCTTCCATGCTGATCACCGTCGCGCGGACGTTGGCCGTGAGCCCCTGGTTGATCCAGGTCAGCCGGATCGGCGTCGCCAGCCGCCTGAGCATTCGCGCCGTGAGGTACGCGCCGACCGCCAGCCCGAGGTTGCCCGCCAGGCCGAAGGCCACCAGCGCGACCATGAGCAGCGTGTCGATCGTGAGCAGCGAGCGCGCCGCGCCGACGTGGGTGTCCGTCACGACCCGGCGCCGCGTGAACTCGATGGCGGCCACACCGAGCAGAAGGGCGGTGACGTTGATGATGCCGAACCAGGCGATCAACGGCAGCTGCGGCGTGAGCGGGAAGCTGAAGTGGTCGAGCAGGTGAAACTCCCACAGGCGATCGAACGCCTCGCTGGCCGCGCCCGCGATGGCGGTGATGGAGACGATCGTCAACAGGACCGGGCTGTTCCGCACCAGCCGCAGGCCGGCCATCAGGGTCGCACCGAACGCCTGGCGGCGCGTCCTGTCGCCGCGCGGGTCTGGCGTGAAGTGGCGTTCGGGCATGACCACCACCAGGAACGCGGCCAGGACGAGGTGGCCGATGCCCGCGGTCAGCAGCGGCCACTGCAGCCCGAGCAGCGAGCCGATCACCACGGTCCCGCCGATCCCCAGCGCGCCCGCGCCATACGCGATCTGCGAGCCGCGAAGGTAGACGCGGCCGATGTCGTCGGCGCGCGACTCGTCGGCGACCCACGCCTCGGTCGCGCCGCTGGTGAAGGTGACGCCCAGCGCCCAGACCACCTGCGCCACGATGATCCAGCCGAAGGCGGGAATCGCGCCCCACAGGACGAAGCCGATGCCCATGATCACCGTCCCGACGATGACCGACAGTCGGCGGCTGACCGCATCGGCCAGCACGCCGGTCGGAACCTCGAAGACGAGCGCCGAGACCTCGAGCGCGGTGCCGACCAGCACCAGCTCGACCGGGGTGAGGTGAGCGACCTGGATGCCGTACAGCGCGCCGGCCGTGCTGAGCATGAACCAGAAGAACGCCGAGATTCCCTGGATCAGGTAGTAGACCGGAATGGGCGCCAGGGCGCGGATCACCCTCCGAGCAGCTCTTCGAGCGAGTCGATGACCTCGTCCGCGGCAGAGACGTCGGTCTCCGCGAACTGCGGCACCGCGATGCAGGTCAGTCCCGCCGCCTTTGCCGCGGCGATGCCGGGCGCGGAATCCTCGAGCGCCAGCGTGTCCGTCGGCGTGGAGCCGAGGCGCCGGCAGGCGAGCAGGTAGATGTCGGGTGCGGGCTTGGGGTTAACCACGTCCGCCGCGGTCACGACCGCGTCGAACGCGTCGGTGAGGCCGGCCGCATCGAGGGCGGCGTCCACCAGGCGACGCTCGGAGTTGGAGGCGAGGCCGAGCGGAACGCGGCCCCGCAGCCGCCCCACCAGCTCGGCCGCGCCGGGACGCGTCAGCACTTCCCTGCGCAGCTCGTCGAGCATGTAGCCGTGCATCTCGTCCACCAGCCTGGCGCCGGCCTCAATCGGCTCACCGAGGCGCTCGGCGTAGTAGCGGCCGCTGAACTCCATCCCGGTGCCCATCACCGCCAGCTGATCCTCGCGCGTGAACTCCCCGCCGTGCCTGCGGAAGAGCTCCGACTCGGCGCGCTCCCAGAGCGTCTCGGTGTCGAGCAGCAGCCCGTCCATGTCGAACACTACGGCGCGGAAGCGCCCCGGTAGCGCCCCACTCACCCCCGCGGACCGAAGAACGAAGCGTCGCGCTCGGCGAGGGCGCGCAGGAGCGGCGTGACGCGGTAGCGACCATCGGGCACGGCGCCGTGCAGGGCGTCGAGCGTGCGGACGACGTGCGCGAGGCCGATCCGCTCCCCCCACTCCAGCGGCCCGCTCGGATAGTTCGTCCCGAGCCGCATCGCGGTGTCGATGGCGTCGGGCGTGGCAACCCCGTCGGCGACCGCCGAGGCGGCCTCGTTGACGATGGCCGCGACCACGCGAGCCTGGATCTGGTCGCGGCTGAGCGGGTCGAGCGACGGGCCGTCCAGGCGCGGCGCCAGGCCCGCCCAGGCGACCGGGCGGGAGCCATCGGTCCGGTAGTCGTAGAACCCGCCACCCGACTTGCGACCGAGCCGGCCGGCGTCCACCAGCATGCGCTGCAGAGGATGAGGTCGGTAGCGGGGGTCGCCGAAGAACTGCTCGAAGACGCTGACGCTGACGGCGAGGTTGACGTCCAGGCCGATGGCGTCCACGAGCTCGAACGGGCCCATCCGGAAGCCGATGGCGCGCATCGCCTCGTCCACCTCCTCCACGCCCGCCGTGCCGTCGCCCACGATTCGCAGCGCCTCGAGGTAGAACGGGCGGGCAACGCGATTGACGATGAACCCCGGCGTGTCGGTGCTGACGACCGGCGTCTTGCCGAGCCCGCGGGCGACGAGGATGGCTCCCTCCAGGATGGCCTGGTCGGTCATCGGCGCGGCGATCACCTCGACCAGCGCCATCAGCGGCACCGGGTTGAAGAAGTGAAGGCCCACCACGCGCTGCGGCCGCTCCACCGCCGATGCGATCGCGGCCACGGAGAGCGAGGAGGTGTTGGTGGCGAGGACCGTATCGGGCCCGACCACCGCGTCGAGGCGGCGGAACAGGTCCCGCTTGAGCGCGAGGTCCTCCGGGACGGCCTCGATGACGACGTCCGCGGGTCCCAACGCCTCGAGGGTCTGCGCCGGATGGAGCCGCGCCAGCGCCGCGCGCGCGTCCTCGTCGTCGAGCTGTCCCTTCTCCACCTTGCGCCGCAGGTAGCCATCGATCCGCTCGGCGGCGCGGTCGTACGCCCCCGGAACCGGGTCGTGCAGCAGGACCTCGACGCCCGCCTCGGCCACGACCTGCGCGATACCGGCACCCATCGTCCCCGCCCCCAGCACGCCGACGCGGCCGACGTCCATCAGCGACCCACGAACCTGGCGTCGCGCTTCTCGGTGAAGGCCGCGATCCCCTCGGCGTGATCGTCGGTACGGCCGGCGAGCTCCTGCAGCGCGGCTTCGAGCTCGAGGCTCTCGTCGAGCGTCGCGTCCTCCGCGGCATTCACCAGCCGCTTGGCGTAGCCGAGGGCGATTGAGGGCCCGGCCGCCAGCCGCAGGGCAAGGTCTCGCGACGCTCCCTGCAGCTGGTCGGCGGGGACCACCGAGGCCACGAGTCCGGCGTCCGCCGCGGCGCGCGCGGTCAACGGCTCGCCGGAGAAGATCATCGCCGTCGCCGCGTGACGGCCGAGCGCTCGGACGAGCGTCCTCGTCGCGCCGGAGTCGGGCACCAGGCCGATGCGGACGAACGCCATCAGGAAGCGAGCGTCCTCGGCGGCGACGATCAGGTCGGCGGCGAAGGCGAGGCTGGCACCCGCGCCGGCGGCCACGCCGTTGACGGCGGCGATGACCGGCTTGGGAAGCGTGCGCACGGTGCGGATGAGCGGGTTGTACTCGTCGCGAATGATGCGGCGGAACTCGCGCTCGCTCGCACCACCGCGCAGATCGGCGCCCGAGCAGAAGCCGCGACCCGCGCCGGTGATGATGACGGCCCGCGAATGGTCGTCGCGTGCTGCGGAGCGGAGCGCGGCCAGCAGCTCGCCGCGCATCTCGGCGTTCATGGCGTTGAGCGATTCGGGACGATTCAGGGAGATGGTGGCGACGCCGTCACTGACCTGATGCCTGATGGTGGCGAACTCGGTCTCGCTCATGCGCCGGATTCTACCGGCGCCATCACCGGGACCTGCGCAGTGCGCGACCGTGCAAGCCGGTCGGCACGGACGCGTGCATCATTGCGGCACCCGAAGGCTGGAGTGAGAAAGATGCAGCAAAATGACCTCGAGACCTGGCTGGCCGCGTATCGGCGCGCCTGGAGCAGCGACGCGCCCGACGACGTCGGCGCGCTCTTCACCGAGGACGCCACCTACTCTCCGTGGCCCTATTCGCCGCCCTGGCGTGGGCGGGATGAGATCGTGCGGCGCTGGATCGAGCGGGGAGATTCGAAGCGACCGTGGGGCTTCGAGCACCGCATCCTGGCGACCGACGGCGACCTGGGCGTGGTCGAGGGCAGGACCTCGTATCCGGCGCACGAGGACGAGGCAGAGACGGAGTTCAAGAACCTGTGGCTGGTGCGGCTCGCCGACGACGGGCGCGCGACCGCGTTCGCGGAGTGGTGGGCGGAGCGCCCCGAGCCTGCCGGCGAGGGCGGCTAGCCGGGCTCGGAGGCTGCAGTCGCCGCCGCGGCCGCATCGGCCTCCCGACCCACGTGCACCTCGGGCATGAAGCGAATGGCGAGCAGACAGGTCGCGGCGGCGGTCAGCAGCAGGATCAGGAAGATCCACCACAGCCCGCCGGCCAGGGCGTCGCGGGCGGTCGCAAGGTCGGCGGCCGGAATGGTGGCCCTCGCCACGGGATCCAGCACGCGGCTGGCCCGCGGACCGACGCCCGCGGCGAGGATGGCGCCCATCAGCCCGGTGCCGACGGCGCCGCCGATGGTGCGGCTGAACTGCACCAGGCCGGTCGCCTGCCCGCGACGGTTCCACGCGACGGCGGTCTGGATCGAGACCAGCAGCGGCGTGGTGGTGAGGCCCATGCCCAGGCCGGTGATGGCCGCCGCCACCGCGGCGAACCACAGCGCCCCGACGCCGATCGCCTGCGTGAGCAGCCCCGTGCCGACCACCAGCAGCCCCGTTCCGACGAGCACCACCGGGCGGGAGCCATAGCGAAGCATCGCCCGGCCGCCGATCACCGAGCCGATCGGCCAGCCGATGGACATGGCCCCGACGGCGAGCCCCGCCTCGAGCGGTGACCGTCCCTGGACGCCCTGCACCACGGGCGGCAGGTAGGCGGTCAGACCGAACATCACCACCCCGGCGAAGGACCCGATGGCGAGCCCGGCGGCGACGATCGGCTTGCGCAGCAGCTCGACGCTGACCAGCGGCTCAGGCACGCGGCGCTCGTTGACCGCGAACCCGGCCAGCAGCGCCACCGCGCCAAGCGCCGGACCGGCGACGAGCGGCGAGGCCAGTCCGGCATTGCCTGCCTCGGAGACGGCGAGCAGCGCCAGCGCCACCCCGCCGGTGAGCGTCAGCGCGCCGACCCAGTCGAGCCGGTGCTCGCGCCGTTCGACGCGCTCGTGCAGGAAGGTGGCGATCAGCGTCGCCGCCACCAGCCCCACCGGGACGTTGATGTAGAAGACCCATCTCCATCCGACGGTCCCGGTGATCAGCCCACCCAGCGCCGGGCCGACGATGGCCGACACGCCCCACACGCTGCTGAACACGCCCTGCATCCGCGCCCGCTGGCGCGGCTCGAAGATGTCGCCGACGATGGTGAACGCGATCGGCTGCACCGCTCCGGCGCCCAGGCCCTGGATGGCGCGGAAGACTATCAGCTGCAGCATGCTGCTCGAGATGCCGCACAGCATCGACCCGCCCACGAAGAGCGCGACACCGATCAGGAAGATCGGCTTGCGACCGTGCACGTCGGCGAGCGTCGAGAAGACCGGCACGGTGGTGGTCGCGGTCAGCAGGTAGGCCGCGAAGACCCATCCGTACTCACCAATGCCGCCGAGCTGACCGATGATCGTCGGCATGGCGGTGCCGACCACCGTGGCATCCAGCGCCGCGACCGCGATGCCGGCCATCACGCCGGCGGTCACCAGCAGCTGCTCGCGCGTCATCCCGCGCTCTTTGGGGACAGGCATCGGGCGATTGTAGGGGTCGCGCTATTCGTCCTCTCGCAGCCCGTCGGCGATGACTTGCAGGTTCGCGCGCCACTCGGCCTCAGGGAGCTTGGGCAGGATGTCGTCCCACGCCGCGAGCATCGCCCCGCGCATCTGCCATTGACCGCGCGGCCGTGCCAGGAACCACAGGTGGAAATGCTCGCTGCCGTCGCCCCATCGGCTGAAGTGCACGCGCCCGACGCCGGGGATGCGCCCGATCGCGCGCGACACGCGGCTGATCATCATTCCCAGCTCCGTCGCCAACTGCGCCGGGAGGTCGTCCACGTCGTGGTGCTGGCGAGGGATCAGCGTGACTACGGCCGGCAGCCCGCTCGGCGCGTCGCCATGCCGCACCATCCAACGCTCGTCGCTCCACAGCACGGCGGTAGCCTGGTCGCTGCAGTTCCAGCAATCGGCGCCGCCCGCGCCCCGGCGCGTCGGCTCGGGGAGGATCGGCGGCGCCATCGGCTTGAGCCGGATCTCTCCCTCGAACGGGAAGAGGTCGTCGTGCTCCAGAGCCTCGACCGGCAGCCGCCTCCCGACCGGGAGACGCGCGGCGAAGCCGTCCGCTGTGGTCGGCTCGCTCATGCGGCGATGATCATGTTCTGAAGGTGTAGAAGCTGCCGACCTCGGCGAACCCTGCGGCGGCGTACACCGCGTGCGCCGAGGCGCGCTGCGGTCCCGATTCGAGGACCGCCGCGTACGCCCCCGCCCTGGCTGCCTCGGCGAGGACGGCGTCGAGCAGCGCGGCCCCGATTCCCGCGCCACGACGCGCATCGGTGACCACCAGCTCCGGGATCCAGGCCTGCGGGGCGAGGGTGAAGAACGGCTCGCGCAGCTCGAGCGTGCAGACGCCGACCGTCGAGCCGGCGACCTCGGCGACCAGGGAGCCCGTGTCCGCGCGCCGGACGTGCTCGGCGAAGGTGCGTCGCACCGCATCCAGGCGCTCGGGCGGCGGGATGGGGACGCCCAGCTCGCCGAGGAGCCGCGTCACGGCCTCGAAGTCCGCATCGGCCATGGGGCGCAGCGACACCCCAGCTGGCGGCGAAACGCCGCGCACCACGATCGGCCGCAGCTGGAAATGCCTGCCGGACTCGGTGAACCCGAGTACGGGGTACAGGCGGCGCGCCTCCAGGTTGGCGAAGCCGGTCTCGAGCATGATCGATGAGCCCTGTCTCAGCCTCCACTCCTCGATGCAGGCCTGGACGAGGGCGCGAGCGATCCCGCGACGACGAAAGCCCGGCCGAACGTAGAGGTCGCTCAGCCACCCCTGGAAGCGCGCGAAGCCGAGGCGTCGCCGGAAGCGGAAGATGGCGATGCCGGCCGCCTCCCCGTCCGCGACGGCGAGAAAGGGTGCGGCGTCCGGGCTGTTGACCAGCGCGTCGTAGCGCGCGCGGTGTGGCTCACGATCCAGCTCCGGCAGCCCGTACAGCTCGCTGACAAGCGCCAACGCTGCCTCAAAGTCGGCGCGACCCAGCGGCCGCAGCTCCACACCGGGCGGCGTCCGGACCGAGAGGCCGCCGACTGCGCGATCCGGATTGCCGAGATTCATCGGCCCCGAAAGTCAGGAGTCCGCTTCTCCAGGAAGGCGGCCATTCCCTCTTTCTGGTCGTCGCTGGCAAACAGGAGGTAGAACAGACGCCGCTCGTGCGCCAGCGAATCGGTCAGGCTCATCTCGTACGCCGCATTCACCGACTCCTTGGCCAGCCGCAGGGCAAGCGGTGACTTCTGCGCGATCCTGGCCGCAAGCGCCAGCGCGTCCTCCACGCACAGCTCGTCGGTCGTCACCTGGGCCACCAGTCCGGCGGACTCGGCCTCGCGAGCGGTGATCGGGTCGCCTGTCAGGATCATGCGCATCGCCTTGCTCTTGCCGATGGCGCGGGTCAGCCGCTGCGTGCCGCCGGCGCCCGGGATGATGCCGATGCTGATCTCCGGCTGCCCGAACCTCGCCCCCTCGCCGGCGACGATGAGGTCGAGGGTCATCGCCAGCTCGCAGCCGCCCCCCAGGCACCAGCCGTTGACGGCCGCGATGACCGGCTTGGCGACGCGCCGGACGCGGTCCCACTGACCGATGCGGTTTCCCTTGAGCATGTCGATCGGCGTCGCGTCCGCCATCTCGCCGATGTCGGCGCCGGCGGCAAAGGCTCGCTCGTTGCCGGTCACCACGATCGCGCGAACGTCATCGTCGCGATCGAGGGCCTCGAGCGCGTCGCAGAGCCGGTCCATGACGGTGCCGTTGAGCGCGTTGAGCTGCTTCGGCCTGTTGATGCGCACCAGTGCCGTCCGCTGCTCCGCCTGGCGCTCGACGAGGATCAGCTTCTGCTCGTCGCCGCCGGCGTCGCTCACCGGTCGCCTCCCTCGCCCTGCCACGCCGGCTCGAGCGGCGCGCCGCAGACGCCGCAGAAGCCGTGGGCAGCCGGCAGGCCCGACGCGCCGCAGCGCTCGCATGTCCGCGGGAACGCCTGCATCCAGCGCAGCTCCTCGTAGCGAGGCGACCGCTTCTCGTGGAATGCCGCGACCGCCTCCTTGGTCTCGTCGGCGGTGGAGTGGACGGCCAGCCAGTCGCGGGCGTGCGTGACGGTCTGCGACCAGACGAGGTCGCGCCACCAGTTGAGCTGCGCCTTCGTGTAGCGCACCGTCTCGGGCAGCTTGCGGCGCAGCTTCTCGGCCAGCTCGGCAACGGTGGCGTCCAGCTCGCCCCGCGGAACGACGCGCGACACGAGGCCCCACTCGAGTGCCGTGGCCGGCGTGATCGGCTCGCACAGCATCACGATCTCCCGTGCGCGGCGGTCTCCGACGACCAGTGGCAGCCACTGGGTCGCGCCGCCGGCGGGAACCGAGCCGTGCTCGGGTCCGACGTGGCGGATGTAGGTGTCGTCGACGATGACCGACAGGTCGCACGCCAGCTGCAGCTCCTGGCCGCCGCCGACGCAGACGCCGTTGATCCGGGCGATCGTGGGCTTGCCGATGCCGCGCAGGCGGTCGTGCATCTCGATGAACGCCCCCATCCAGCGCCAGTACTGGCCGCTGGTGGCGCCCATGCGCGCCTGCTCGTCGAGGTCCGCGCCGGTGCAGAAGGCCCGCTCGCCGGCGCCGGTGACCACCACCGTGGCGATGGTGTCGTCCCACGACGCGTCCAGGAAGGCGCGTGCCATCTCGCGCAGCGTCTGAAAGTCGAAGCAGTTCAGGACATCGGGGCGGTTGATGGTGACGATCGCGACGGCCGTCTCCGGCGACTTCTGGTAGAGGATGCGCTGGAAGTCGAGGCTCGCCGGGTCGGCGGGACGCGGGGCGTCGAGCTCAGGCATCCGCAGCGTCGTCGACGATGAAGAGGTCCACGCCTGCCTGCGCGAAGTTGCGCAGGTCGCGACCGCTCTCGCGCCCAGGATCGGAGGCCATGGCCGCATCCGCGTCCTCGCGCGAGTCGAAGACCATCTCCGCCATCAGGTAGTGCTGCGGCGGCCGAGCGCCGAGGCCCTGCGGCCGCGACAGGCGCAACCGGCGCAGGCCGGGATACCGCCGCACCATCGGCTCGTGCACGTCGCGGTAGTGGGCGTCGAAGGCTCCGGGGTCCTGCGGCTGGTGGTACAGCGCGATCAGTCGGACGGCCACGCTACTTGCTGGCGAAGTAGTCGGCGTTGATCTGGATGTAGTTCGTCCACTGGTCGGGAAGCGCGTCCTCGGCGAAGATCGCCGTCACCGGGCACTCGGGCTCGCAGGCCCCGCAGTCGATGCACTCGTCCGGATCGATGTAGAACTGCGGATCGTCGTCGGTGGCGTGGATGCAATCGACCGGGCAGACGTCGACGCAGCTCGCGTCCTTGACGCCGATGCACGGCTCCGCGATGACGTAGGTCATGCCTCTCCAATTCCCCTTGGCTATCGGTGGCGGCTGCCCTCCGAGTCTACACCGGCCGCCGCGCCTGTAGGATCGCCTGCATGAACGGCCCCTGGCTCATCCCCGCCGCCGTGACGCCGCTGACCGATGGCGGCGCGCGGCTCGACCTCGACGCGCTGCCGGCCTACGCCGCGTTCCTTGAAAGCCATGGCGCCGACGGCGCCTTCGTGTGCGGCACGACCGGCGAGGGCGTCCTGCTGTCGGTCGACGAGCGCCGTCGCGCGACGGAGGCGTGGCGCGCTGCCCTGGCCGGCCGGCTGATCGTGCACGCCGGGGCGCAGACGACCGCCGACACCGTCGCCGTGGCGGCGCATGCCGCGCAGGCCGGCGCGGACGCGGTGGCGGTGATCGCACCGCCCTACTTCCCGCTCGACGAGGATGCGCTGGCCGCCCACTTCGTCGCGGCGGCGGCGGCCTGTGCGCCGCTCCCGTTCTACTGCTATGCCTTCGCCGCGCGGTCGGGCTACCCGCTTCCGGTGTCCGTGGTGGAGCGGGTGCGGGACGCCGCGGACAACCTGGCCGGCCTGAAGGTCAGCGAGTCGCCCTTCGAGCGCGTGCGGCCCTATCTCGAGCTGGGGCTGCCGGTGCTGATCGGGAACGAGCCGCTGATCCCGGCCGGGCTGGCAGCGGGCGCCATCGGCGCGGTATCCGGCGTGGCCGCGGCCTTTCCCGATGTCGTGCGCGCGGCGGTCGACCGGCCCGACGCCGAGGCGGAGGCGCGGCTGACCTCGCTCCGCGGCGCGCTCGACGGCGGGGGCGGGTTCATCGCGTCGGTCAAGCACGTGCTGGCGCGCCGGGGCGTGCCGGTCTCCGGCGACGTGCGGGCGCCGCTGCGTCCGCTGACTGGCGAAGAGCGCTCGGCCCTCGACGCGTCGCTGGCCCGAATCGGACTCGGGGCGGACGCCTAGCCGGACTCGCCGGGCTCGCCCGGCTCGGTCGCGACCACCATCTGCCCGCCGGTCGCGATCCCCGTCTCGCGGTGGAAGGGCGCGGTCGCGGCGTCGTTCATCTCGAAGCGGCTCGGCGGAGCGGACGCGGCGAGACGGGCGATCTCCTCGGCAGTCAGCTCGTACCCGAACTTGATGGCGGCGACATTGTCGTCGCGGAAGCGGACGGGCAGCGACTCGCGGATGGCCGGCTCGTCGAACTCGATTCCCGCCAGGCGCAGCAGCCGCCCCAGCGCGATCATGTTCCCGAACAGCTCCTTGCCGAAGTGCCGCGAGCCGAGGGACGCGAAGGGGATCTGCTCCTGGCCGGCGATGCCGAGGCCGAGGTCGGTGACGACCTTGCGGCCATGGATGCGCAGGTGGCCCTTGTCGGCCAGCTTGAGCATGATGTCCGCCTCCTCGATCACCGGGTTGGCGATCGGCCGGTCGTCGAAGACCACGAAGGCGTCGGACATCGAGCCGCGCACCGAGGAGTCGTAGTCGAACAGGATGGTGACCTGCTTGCCCATGCGCGCCAGCAGCGCCCCCATGACGCCGGCGATGACCCGCACCCCCTGGCCGCCCACGCCGTCGAGCGCGATGGAGGTCGTCACTCCTCGATGCCCGCCTCGCGCAGCGCGTCCTCCAGGCTCACCTCGCGCTTCGCGACGCGCAGCTTCAGCTCGGATGGCAGGCGCTGCATGAGGGCCAGCTTGCGCTGCGCCTCTGCGCGCCGGGCCTCCCGCGCGTCACCTGCCACGACCGCGGGCGCCGCATCGGCGGCCGATCGCGGCATCGCCGGCTGCACGTCACCGCCCGGCTCCCCGCCGATCAGGTCGCGGCCCTCCGCCGCCGCCTCGCCCTTCTGCGCGTCGAGCTGCGAATCCTTCAGCTCGGTGAGCGGATCCGCGCCGCTGGCGCTGACCTGCACCTCGCTCGGTGGCTCGGGGGCGACAGGCGCGCTGGCGCCGGTGCGCACCGATTCCAGCGCGGCCTCCAGCGTGATCTCGCGCTTCGCCACGCGCAGCTTGAGCTCCGACGGCAGCTGGGCCATCTGCGCCGCGCGACGCTGCGACTCGGCGCGCCGCTGCTCCCGCTCGTCGTCGGTCGCGGCGGTGGCCCCCGCCTCGCCCGGAGAATCCGCGGCCGAGGTCACCGGGGCGGCCGGCTGCGGCGGCAGGGCCGCCGGGTGGCCGTTGCCGTTCGACGCGGATTGATCCGCATCGGCCTCCAGCGGTCGCAGGATCCCGAGCTGGAAGGGCTCCAGCCGATCGGCATCCTTGGGCGCGCGCTTGTAGGTCTTGCGGTAGAAGTTGAGCATCTCGTTCGCGCTGGCGAACCCGATGCGGCGCCCGTTGTTCTCGATGCACTGGCTGGTGATGTCCACCATGCTGAAGCCGGGGTGCTCGATGGCCTCCCGGATGGCGTTGCGCATGTGCAGCTGGTGGTAGACGGTCGTCTTGGCGTACAGGGAGTGCGGCGACGACCGCACGATTGCCTGCAGGTTGACCGGCGTGTTCGGGTTGCCGGCCGGGGAGGAGAGCGTCTTGGTGCCCGTCGGCGTGGTCGGCCCGGTCTGCCCGCCGGTGAGCCCATAGATCTCGTTGTTGTTGACCAGCACGGTGAGCGACGCGTTGCGGCGGATGGTGTGCAGCAGGTGGTTGCCGCCGATCGAGGCGGTGTCGCCGTCCCCGGCGACGACGATGACGTTCATCTCCGGCTGCACGGTCTTGATCGCCTCAGCGACCGGCATCGTGCGTCCATGGAGCGTGTAGACGCTCTCGAAGTTCATGTAGCTGCCCATCCGCCCGGTGCAGCCGATGCCGGTGACGATGATCGTGTTCGTCTCGTCCATGCCCATCTCGTCCAGCACGATGGCGAGCTGCATCATGATCGTGCCGATGCCGCAGCCGGGACACCAGATGGTGGGCAGCAGGTCGGTCTTGATGTTCCGCTTGTAGCCGAGCTCGGCCATGGATGCCTCGGGCATCAGCCGATCCCCAGCGGCGAGCGCGGCGCCCGCTCGGACGGCGGCGGTGGGACGACCGGCTCGCCCTGTCCGCCGGAAAGGACGCGCTCCATCCCGTCACGCACCGCCTCGAGCGAGATGCGACCGCCGAGGAGCGGCACGCGCAGGACCGGGCGATGGATGGCGAGCTCGACCATGTCGGCGTACTGTCCGTCGTTCGCCTCGATGCAGACGATCCGCTCGTAGCGGTCGGCGATCGCGCGCAGCTCGTCGCCCAGGATGGGATGGATCCGTATCGGTCGGAAGAGGGCGTACTCGGACGACAGCGGCGAGGCGACGCGCGACACGATCCCGTAGCAGATGACCAGCACCGGCGCATCCACGTTCCAGCCGTGCTCATAGCGCGCGTAGCGTCCGAGCAACCTCCAGGTGGCGGTGCTTGGCGTCGTAGTACTGGCGCAGATATTCGTCCGCGTCGGCCGTGGCCGGCTCGCCGGCGTTCGGGCCCGACTCGTACATCAGCACGCCGGCGAAGAAGCGAGGCCTGCCGCGCTCGTGCTTGCCGAGCGGCGGCGCCACGCGCGGCACCACGGTGACCTCCGCCCGGAGCTCGTCGAGGTCGACCACCTCGTTCAGGTGGGCGACGAACGTGTCGGAGAAGACGACGACCGGCGAGAGCGACTCCTCGGCGGCGTTGAACGCGTCCACGGTGACCCGGAACGCCTCGGCCACGCCGTTCGGATAGAAGGCCAGCGGCGTGTAGTCGCCGGTCGAGCCGTATCGGGCCTGGAGGATGTCGCCCTGGCCCGGCATGGTCGGCATGCCCGTCGCCGGCCCGACGCGCTGCACGTCCACGAAGACGCACGGCACGCCGATCTTCTGCGCGTAGCCGACCGCCTCCTGCATCAGCGAGAAGCCGGGGCCGGAGGTGGCGGTGAACGACTTGGCGCCCGCCAGCGAGGCGCCGATGATGGCGTTGGCCGATGCGATCTCGTCCTCGGCCTGCAGGAACTTGAACTCCGGATGCTCCACGGCATGGCCGGAGGCGACGTTCAGGATCTCGGTCGACGGGCTGATCGGGTAGCCCGCGTAGTACGAAGCGCCCGCGGCGATGGCGCCGCGGAAGACCGCCTCGTTGCCCTGGGTCAGCTTGCGCATGTGCGACGCCGCTCGGTCACTTGGTCGGTTCGGAGGCGCCGTGGGCCGCGACCGCGGCCGGGATCATCTCGATCGCCAGGTCGGGGCAGTAGCGCTCGCACAGCCCGCACAGGATGCAGTTCTCCTCCTCGATGATCGCGTCGTTGCGAAGCACCAGCGTGTCCTTGGGGCAGATCTCGACGCAGATGTCGCAGCGCTTGCAGAACACCGGGTTCCAGCTGATGTTCGAGTAGTCGACCCAGCGGATGCCGTCGTGGTGGTCCTCGGAGATGCCGGAGCCGAAGCCGATGGCGTCTCTCGCGCGGTCAAGCGTCATGCGCCCCGATGATAGACCCATCGGCTACCATCCGGGACGATGCGCCATCTCCCGTCAGCGCGCCCCGCCGTGCTCGCCATCGCGCTCCTCCTGCTCGCGGGGTGCACCGCGCAGGCGACTCCCACGCCGGCACCCAGCCAATCCTCGTCCTGCCCGCCCGCGCAGGTGCTGCAGAGCGGCCTGTGCGTCCCGCCGAGCGTTGCCGAGTCGCCGTCTCAGCCGGAGCCGACGCCGACCTCCCTGCCGAGCGTCACGTTCCCCGCCGCGGTGGTGACCGGCTTCACCAACCTGAAGGCCGAGATCAGCCTGGCGGAGCTCACCGGCCTCGCGCGGGACGGCAGCCTCGCCGTTCCGTGCGGGATCACCGAGTACCTGGGGACGCGGATCGTGGGCGGAGGCGACTGCCTGCAGCCCGATGCGATCAAGGCCCAGCTCGACCGTGATCCCAAAGCCATCGCGCTGCTTCCGCCGGGGCTGGTCGAGCCGAAGACGAAGGTGCTTCCGGTTGACGGGGCGGACCTCTTCGGCGAGCCGGCGGCGCGTCAGAAGCCGTATCCGGTGCAGGTCACCGGCATCGGCCTGCCGGCGGACTGGACCGACTACGACCCCGCCCAGGTCCGCAGCGTGATCTCGCTGGGCGACTCGTGCCCCGACCGGGGAGTCGCGTTCCAGGCGATCACCAAGGGCAGGGGCTGGAGCTGGGTGATGGGCGGCGGGACGGCCAAGTACCGGCGCGTCTATCCAAACCCGGCGCCCTCCGGCCACGTGGGCAACGGCTACAACATCGTGGACGCCGTCCCGTCGGGCAACGAGGGGGCCGTGGCGCGGCTGGTGAGCGGCGCGGACCTGACGGTTGACGACTTCGAGTGTCCGGTGGTCGACAACTGGCGAGTGAACGAGGGGGTCGTCTTCAGCATCGATCCCGCGGCCGTGGCCGCGCTGCGCCGGATCCTGGGCGTGGACGTCGCGACGCTCGCCGCGAACCACCTGAGCGATCGCGGTCGCGCCGGGCTGCTCTCGACCATCGACAAGTTCGACGCCAACGGCATCGCGCACGTCGGCGCCGGGGCCGACCTGGATGCAGCGCTCGCGCCCGCGATCGTGGACGTGAACGGCCTGAAGTTCGGATTCGTCGGCTTCAACGACGTGCCAGGCGTGCAGGCGGCAGCTCCCGGCACGCCGGGCGTGGCGTGGCTCACCCAGTCGAACGTGAATGCCGCCGTGACGCGCGCGCGCGCCGCCGGTGCCGAGGTCCTGTTCTGCATGCCGCAGTGGTGGGGACCCGGCGAGTACTTCGGCAATTTCAGCGATCTGCAGCTCAAGCAGCGCAAGTGGCTCTTCGACGCCGGCTGCGATCACATCCTGGGCGCGGGGTCACACTGGGCCGGGCCGATGGCCTTCGCGCGCGACGAATCCGGGACGCTGCACTTCACCATGGCCAGCCACGGCAACTTCCTGTTCGGGCAGGACTGGAGTCAGCAGACGCAGGAGGGAGTGATCGTCGAGCTCGCGTTCAGCGGCACCCACCTCGCGCAGGTGCGGCTGCACCCCTACATCATGCTGGAGCAGGCCCAGGCCAACCTGATCGACCCGCAGACCGACGGGCACTACGTCCTGCGGCGCGTCTTCGACGGCTCGCAGCTCGACTACTGAGCGAGGGCCGTCAGCCCTCGACCGATGCGGCGTCGGGCACGCCGCGCGCCTCGTCGGCGACGCGCGGGCGGCCACTGACCATCGCGATCACGGCGGCGATGATGACCACTGCCGCCACCAGCGTGCGCGGCGTGACCGGCTCGGACAGGATCAGCGCACCGAGCGCCACGGCGACCACCGGATTGACGTAGGCATAGGTGGCCACGGTGGGGACCGGCACGTTGCCCAGCAGCCACACGTAGGCGGTGAAGCCGACCAGCGATCCGGCCACGATGAGGTAGGCCAGCGCCAGCAGCGAGGCGCCCGAGAATGCCGCGGGCTCCAGCGCCGACGTCTCCCCGATCACGGTCCCCGCCACCAGCAGCGCCACGCCACCGGAGAGCATCTCCATCCCGGTTCCCAACAGCGCGGAGCGCGGCATCGGCGCGCCGCGCGAGTAGATCGACCCCAGCGCCCACGAGATCGCCGCCACCAGCACCAGCAGCACGCCCAGCGGATCGACGGCTGGCACGCCTGAGACGGGCGCCAGCAGGATCGCCACGCCCACGAACCCCGCCACGATCCCGCCGATCGCCAGCGCCGAGGGTCGACGTCCGGTTGCGACCGCGTCGAAGATCGCCAGCCAGATCGGAACGGTGGCGACGAGCACCGCCGCGATTCCCGACGGGATGCGCAGCTCGGACAGCACCACGAAGCCGTTGCCGCCGAGGAGGAGAAGCACGCCGACGGTCGCCGCCGCGCGCCACTGCGGCATGCCGGTCCGCTCCAGTGGCTGGTGGCTGGCGCCGGCACGCAGTCGCAGGAAGGCAAGCATCAGCGCGCCCGCCACCACGTAGCGCACTCCGGCCGCGAGCAGTGGCGGGAGCGTCTGCACCATCACCGCGATGGCGAGGTAGGTCGAACCCCACACGACGTACACCGTCAGCAGCGCGGCGATGACCTGCGCCGATGACGGCGAGCGGCTGGCGGAGCTCATCCGCTGCATTCTGAAGGTTGCGCCACGGCCTGCAAACGCGCCTGCCGCGCCGATCGTGAGAGCGGCTAGCCCTCGCCCTCGGGGTCCGGCTCGGCGCCGATCTCGGCGTCGTCGCTCTGCGCCGCCATGCTCGTCATCCATGGCTTGGCGTCGGTGGCGGGCACCTCGCCCCAGCGCGGACCGGGGACGCTCGTCTCGGTGGCATCAACCTCCGCCGAGGCCGGAGCGGCATGCACCTCGGCATCGATCCCGAGTGCGGAACGATCCGCGCCACGGATCGCGCCCATCGGGCCCTCCCGATCCGGCACGGCGGGCGGTTCGTGCCGGTCGATCGTCGGCGGACGGTCGCCCGCTGCCTGCTGCTCGTCCATGCCCTCCGCGGGAGCACGATCCGGGCCGTTCGCGGGGAGCGGGCGCTCCGGCGGACCGACGTAGCGCGCGGTGGGTCGGATCAGCCGGTTCGCCGATGCCTGCTCGAGGCAGTTCGCGGTCCAGCCGGCGTGCCGCGCCAGCGCGAAGGTGGCCGGGAAGAGGGACGGTGCCAGGCCGACGCCCTGCAGGACGGCCGCGGCGTAGTACTCGACGTTGGTCTTGATGGACCGATGCGGCTTGAGCTCGGCCAGGGCACGCAGTGCGATGTCCTCGATCTCCACGGCCGCCCTCAGCCACTCGGCCGATGCGGTGAGGCCCTCGGCGACGTGCCGCAGCGCAGCGGCGCGCGGGTCGTAGGTGCGGTAGACCCGATGCCCGAACCCCATGATCCGCTCTCCCCGACGCACGGCGTCGCGGATCCAGGCGTCCGCCTGCTGCGGCGAGCCCATCTCGTGCAGCTGGCTGACGACCTCGCTCGGCGCGCCGCCGTGGAGCGGGCCCTTGAGGGCGCCGATGGCGCCGGCGACCGCGCTGGCCAGGTCCGAGCGCGTCGAGATGATCACCCGCGCCGTGAAGGTGGAGGCGTTGAAGCCGTGCTCGGCGCCCACCACGAAGTAGGCGTCCAAGGCGCGCGCGGCGGCCGGATCCGGGGGCTCGCCACTGAGCTGGTACAGGAACCCGGCCGCCAGCCCGAGCGATGGGTCGGGAGCGATCGGCTCGTTCCCGGAGCGCAGGCGCGCGAAGGCGGCCAGCGCCGACGGCGAGAACGCGGTCAGCCGGCGCGCCTGCTCGACGGTCGGCGGAGCGCTGAGCCGGTTGATGGCACCCCAGAGCGAGACTGCAGTGCGAAGCGCGTCCATCGGGCTGGTGCCGTCCGGCAGCGAGCGCAGCATCGAGACGATCTCGTCCGGCACGGCCGCGGTGGAGAGCCGCGCGTCGGGGCGCCACTCCCCGGTCCACAGCAGCTCGGCCACGGCGGCGTAGCTGCCGTGCTCGACGAGCTCGGCGATCGGGTAGCCGCGGTAGAGCAGGCGGCCGTTCTCCCCGTCGACCATGGAGAGGGACGTCTCCCCGGCGACGATGCCCTCCAGGCCGGGTGAATACGGCGCCTTCGCATCGGTCACGCCGGCCAGTCTACGCGCGGCCACGTCGGGTCGCAGCGTTCGCTCCCTCTCCCTCGGGCCCTTCACGGGCTACCATCGGACGATGACAGACCGACCTCAGCCGCCCAGCGGCTCACTCGACACCACCAAGTCGTACCGCGCCACCTTCCACACCGAGAAGGGCGACTTCGAGGTGGAGCTCTACGCGGCGGACGCGCCGCGAACGGTCGAGAACTTCGTGAATCTCGCGCGCTCGGGGTTCTACGACGGGACGACCTTCCATCGCGTCATCGGCGGCTTCATGGCACAGGGCGGCGACCCGACCGGGACCGGCACCGGCGGACCGGGCTACAGCTTCGGCGACGAGTTCTCGTCGCGACGCCACGACGCGGAGGGGACCCTCTCCATGGCGAACGCCGGCCCGAACACGAACGGCAGCCAGTTCTTCATCACCTACGGGCCGACGCCGCACCTGGACGGTCGGCACACCGTCTTCGGCCGGGTGACGTCCGGGATGGAGGTGGTGCGAGCGCTGCGCGAGCGCGACCCGCAGCGCGACCGACAGCCGGGCGACCGGATCGAGGGGATCGAGATCCGCGAGTCCTAGGCAGCCCGTGCCCCGGCGCCTCACCGTCTCGGACGTCGTTCATGATCCCCTGCCGGGCATGGACGCCCCGAGCAAGGTGCGCTTCTCCCCCGACGGGTCAGCGCTGATCTATCTGCAGGGCGATCCGGGGTCTCTGAGGCGCTCGCTTTGGTGGCACGATCTTGCCGGCGGCGAGCGTCGCCTCGTGGCCCAGGCGCCCGCCGAGCGGGAGACCTCGCGCCACGAGGAGCTGCGCCGCGAGCGGCTGCGCGAGCGCGGTGCCGGGGTCACCGATTACCAGCTGGCCGCGGACGGATCGCTGCTCACCGTTCTCGACGGTCGCGTTCACGTCGCGCGAGCCGGCAATGCGGCGACGGCGATCCCGGCGCCCGGGTCGGTGCAGGACGCTCGTCTGTCTGCCGACGGCAAGCGCGTGGCGGTGGTGAGCGACGGCGACGCCTTCGTGATGGGGGCCGATGGCAGCGGCCGTCATCGGCTCAGCGAGGATGCCGAGCCGGGCGTGAGCAACGGGCTGCCAGACTACCTTTCGGCCGAGGAGCTCGATCGTCACGTCGGCATGTGGTGGAGTTTCGACGGCGCCTCGCTGGCCTTCGCGCACGTCGACGAGCGCGGGGTGCCGGTCGTGGCGCTCCAGCATCTCGGCGAGCCGGAGCTCACGATCGAGGAGCATCACTACCCGCTTGCCGGAGGGGCGAACCCGCGCACTTCGCTGCGTGTCGCCGACCTTCGCGCGGCGACGGTCCGCGAGGCCGAGCTCGGGATGGCGCCGGACGACTATCTGGCCCGCGTCGTCGCGCACCCGCCGGGCGGCTGGCTGGTCGCCGTGCTGCCGCGCGATCAGCGATCGCTGCGCTGGCTCCGCGTCGCGACCGACGGCAGCGCGCAGGAGCTGTGGGTCGAGCGCAGCGAGCCGTGGCTCAACCTCGACCACGACACGAGGGTCCTCGCCGACGGCCGAATCCTGCGCTCGACCGAGCGCTCGGGATTCCGGCATCTCGAGCTTCGCGACGCCGATGGAGGGCCGCTCGGCGAGCTCACCCGCGGCGAATGGGTGGTCACCGGAGTGGTGGACGTCGACCCTTCCCGGGGAGAGGTCGTCTTCGTCGGGACGCTGGATGGCGTGCTCGAGCGTCACGTGTACGCGGTCGGACTCGGCGGCGGAGATCCTCGACGCCTGAGCGAGGAGCCGGGCTGGCACGAGGCGGCGCTGGCGCCCGGCGGCGAGCGCTGGGCCGACACGTGGTCCTCCCTCGAACGCGCTCCGGCCGTCGTCGTTCGCGCTCGCGACGGTTCGCCGGCCATCTTGATTCACGAGCCAAGCGCGACCGCGACGTCGGCTGAGCTGCCGCCGCCCGAACTGGTCGAAGTCCGTGCCGCAGACGGCGTCACCACGCTGCACGCCGCGGTCTATCCAGCGAGCCCCGCCGGCGGGCCGCCGCCGGCGGTCGTGGCGGTCTACGGCGGCCCGCATTCCCAGAAGGTCGCGCGCGCCTGGAGCCTCACCGTGGACCTGCAGCGACAGCTTCTGCGCCAGCTGGGCTTCACCGTCGTGGCGATCGACAACCGCGGCACGTTCAACCGCGGCCTCGCCTTCGAGGCGCCGCTGCATCGCGAGATGGGATGCACGGAGGTCGCCGACCAGGCGGCGGCGGTTCGCCAGCTCGCGGCGCGAGGCGTTCTGGACGAGGCGCGCGTCGGCATCACCGGCGCGAGCTACGGCGGCTACATGACCCTGATGGCGATGGAGCGCGAGCCGCGGCTCTTCCGCGCGGGCGTCGCCGTCGCGCCGGTCACGGATTGGCGCCTCTACGACAGCGCCTACACCGAGCGCTACATGACCTTGCCCGCGACGAACGCCGAGGGGTACCGGAGCGCGTCCGCGCTCGAGGACGCGGGAGCGCTCGCCGGGCAGCTCCTGATCATCCACGGCCTGATCGACGAGAACGTGCACTTCCGCCACGCCGCCCGACTGCTCAGCGCCCTGGCCGAGCGCGACCGTGACGTGGAGCTGCTCGTCTTCCCCGCCGAACGTCACGGAGAGCGCGGCCCGGCGGCGAGGCGCCAGCGGCAGCGGGCAACCGTCCGCTTCCTGTGCCGAGCGCTCGGCGTGGCGCTCCCGGCCGGCGCGCTCGACTAGCCGCAGCTCGCCGCCGCTAGGCCGCGTCGTACAGCAGGGCGAAGGTCGCGACGGGATCCGGGGCGAAGGCGACGCGGGTGTTGCAGGCGCTGCACACGAGCTCGTCATCGGCCTCGTCGACCGCGAACGCGACCTCGTCGTCGCACCAGGGGCAGTTGAGAAGAATCATCATGGCGCCATCCTCGGCGCCGCCCGCGACAGCTAGCCTGTCGCGACGCCGACCGACACGCCCGCGCCGCATGCGATTTCTATTTGCGTACTTGCGCAACTTATGACATGATCGGGCGACGATGACGCAAACGACGCTCGATGCCGACACGGTCCGCGAACGGACGGCCGCCATCGCGCGCGCGCTGGCCGATCCCAAGCGGCTGTGCGTCCTCGAGACCCTGGCCGCCGGCGAGTGCAGCGTCAGCGAGCTGAGCCGTGAGGTCGGCTGCCAGGTTCCGAACATGAGCCAGCACCTTTCGGTGCTGCGCGGCGCAGGGATCGTCGCCAGCCGCCGCGAGGGCAACACCGTCTTCTACCGCCTCGCCGACGATGCAGTCCTCGAGGCCTACCGACTTCTGCAGCGGGTCGCGAACTGAGCGGCCGGAAAGGATCAATCAACGTGTCCAACGTTCGCGAAGCGACCGACGCCAACTTCGAGCAGGTCGTCCTCCAGAATGACAAGCCGGTCGTCGTGGACTTCTGGGCGGCGTGGTGCGGCCCGTGTCGCATGGTGGCCCCGGAGATCGACAAGCTGGCCGCGAAGTACGGGGATGCGGTCGACGTCGTCAAGGTTGACGTGGACGCCAACCCGCAGACCGCTGCGCGGTACGGGATCATGAGCATCCCCACTGTCGCGTACTTCGCACCGGGACAGCCGCCGCGCGCCGCCGTCGGATTCCGCCCGCTGGAGGCGCTCGAGGCCGCGTTCGGGCTGGACCAGATCGCACAGACGCGCCTGATCCGGCCGCGATTGAGCGCCTGATCGCGCTCAGCCGAGCGCCCGCTCCCCCTCCGGGACGGGCGCTTTTCGCTGTCCGGCATACTGCGGGACGCATGCGTCGCTGCCTCGCTGCCCTGTCCGTCGTCGTCGCGCTGCTCGCCGTATCGGGCCTGCTGCCGGCTTCGACGCGGGCTGCCGGTGACCTCGAGGTGGTCGCTGCGGCCCGCTACGTGGTGGTGCCCGGAGAGGCGCGCGTGCACGTGACCATCGACGCGACCGCCACCTCGACCAACCCGGACCCCAACGGCGCGTACACCGGCCTCAGCTTCTTCGTGCAGCCGGGCGCCACGCATTTCGTGGCCACGTCCGGGGCGCAGTCACTGCAGGTGCGCGTGACGCAGCGCGCCCAGGAGTACACCGCGCTCGACCTGCGGTTCGGGGCGGGAGTGGGCGCGGGCGAGTCGTACCCGTACCGCGTCGCGTTCGACCTCGTCGACCAGGGCGGATCCGAGAACCGTGACCTGCGCATCAGCCGCTCGATCGTCGCGTTTCCGGTATGGGCGTTCGGCAGCGAGGGCGTTCCCGGAGGCAGCGTCCGGGTCGACCTGCCGGCCGGATACACGCCGACCCTCGAGGGCGGCCAGATGGACCACGCCACCAACCGCGACGGCAGCACGACGCTCAGCTCCTCGGGGATCCGTGACCCGTTCGCCTTCTTCGTCTACCTGTCGGCCGACCGTCCGGGAGCCTTCACCTCGACATCCGTCGACGTGCGGCTCGGAACGACAGCCGCCGCGATCGACGTACGCGCCTGGGACGACGACCCCGCCTGGGGACGGCGCATGGCCGAGCTGCTGCGCCGCGGCCTGCCCATGCTGCAGTCGCTCATCGGCCTCGACTACGACATCTCGAGCGTGCTGCAGGTCGAGGAGGCCGCCACCTCGCGGCTCGGTGAGTACGCCGGCATCTACAACGACTCGACCGGGCTGATCACGGTGCGCTACGACGCCGACGCCACGGTGGCCCTCCACGAGGCGGCGCACATCTGGTTCAACGAGGCGCTCTTCCCGGACCGATGGATCGGCGAGGCGTGGGCGGAGTTCTACGCCGTGCGCGCCGGGACGCAGCTCGGGACGCCTGGCGACACGTTCACCCTCGACGCCGAGCTGTTGAAGCACCGCATCCCGCTCAACAACTGGGGCGCCGTCGGCGTGGAGAGCCTGGACGTCGAGGATTTCGCATACGCGGCCACCTTCCACCTCGCCCAGCTGATCGGCCAGCGCGCCGACCTGCCGGCCCTGCGCAGGGTGTGGGCCGCAGCGAGCAGCCACCAGACGACGTACCAGCCGGCACACCCGGGGCCGCAGCCCGAGATCACGGCGGCGGTGACGCAGGACGGCTGGCAGCGGCTTCTGGACCTGCTCGAGGAACGCACCAACCGGCGCTTCGACGATCTGTGGCGAGCGTGGGTGGTGAATCCCCAGCAGGCGCCCCTGCTCGACCAGCGCTCGAAGGCGCGCCAGGCCTACCACCAGGCCGTCGCCGCCGCGCGCTCATGGGAGCTGCCGCGCAGCATCCGCCTTTCGCTGGCGGCGTGGCAGTTCACGTCGGCGGAGGCGCAGATCGCCCGGGCGCGCGCCATCCTGGCGCAGCGCGACCGCATCGCCCGGGAGTCGGCCGCGCTGCAGCTGGGGGCGCCCTCCCGACTGCGGGCGCTGTTCGAGAAGGACGACGGCCTCACGGCTGCGAAGACGGAGGCCGATGCGGAGCTTGCCGCGCTCGCATCCCTGCGCGGCGCGACTGCGCTGACCGCGGCTCAGCCGTCGACCCTGGAGTGGCTCGGATTGCTCGGCACCGATCCCGCCACCGACGTCGCCGCCGCGCGCGACGCGTTCGCCAACGGGGATCTGAACACCACCGAGGCGCGGGCTGCGGCCGCAGTGCGCACGCGGTCCGGCGCCGACAGCGTGGGGCGCCAGCGCCTCGCCATCGGCGGCGGCAGCGCGCTCGGCGTCGATCTGCTGCTGATGGCCGGCATGGCGGCCCGACGACGGCGGCGGCGCGCGCTCACGACGCGTGACGCCCGCGGCGGCACCGCGCTCGGGTAGGCTGCCACCAGCGTGCATCGGTCCATCGCCGCCGTCCTGGTCGGCACCTTCACCCTCCGCTTCAGCACCGGCCTGACCGGCACGCTGCTGTTCTACTACCTCGCCGACCTGCCGAAGCACGGCGGGCCGGACGTGGCACCGCTGGCGGTCGGCCTGCTCACGGCGGCGTACTTCGTGGCGGAGCTGGTGCTCTCGCCGGGCTTCGGGATCCTCTCCGACCGCCTGGGAGCGCATCGGGTCATGCAGTGGGGGCCGATTTTCGGCGCCGTCGCGGTGGTGCTGACCGGCCTCACCACCAGCATCCCGCTCCTCGCCCTGACCCGCCTGCTCGAGGGCGCCGCCGGCGCGGCCAGCATCCCGTCGATCCTCGGCTACATCGCCCTCGGCACCTCGAACGACGAGAGCCTGCGCGGCCGCACGGTGGCACGCTTCGAGGCGGCGACGCTGGCCGGCATCGGTCTTGGTGTGGTCGCAGCCGGGCTGCTCTACGACCTCATCGGTCGAGACGCCTTCTTCCTGAATGCCGTCGTCTACGGCGTCTCGCTGCTCATCTACCGCTTCTGGGTGGAGGACCTCCGTCCACCGGTCCCCGGCTCGGACGAGGCACGCGCCCTGGCCGAGGCGCGCGCTCGCTTCGACATCGCACGCTACCTCGACGTGCTTCGCAGCCGGGCGGTGTGGCTGCTGGCGCCCACCTGGATCGCGCTCAACGCGGTGCTCGGCGCATGGACCACGCAATCGGTCTTCCAGCTGGTGAAGGAGCCGCCGGCCCGCTTCGGCAACCGCCAGCTGCTGATGGGAGGCTTCGACCCGACCCAGGTGAGCATGGGAATGGCGATCGTGATGCTGGTCTTCATGGGCGGCCTCTTCTACTGGGGAAGCCGCTTCAAGCGCTTCCGGCGGACGACCATCATCCTGATCGGCATCGTGGGCGGCCTGGTCATGATGGGCGCGGTCTTCGGGCTGAACCACTCGCAGGACTGGGGCGCACTGGTGCGCGTCGCGCTGCTGGTCGTGCTGGCCGGCGGCCTGTTCGTGCTCGCCGGCGCGACCCCCGCGGCGCTCGGTCTGCTCGCCGACATCAGCGAGAGCCATCCCGCCGACCGCGGCGTGATCATGGGCCTCTACTCGGTCTTCCTTGCCGTGGGCCAGATCGTCGGTGCCGTCGTCAGCGGCGGTGCCGCGGACTGGCAGGGCGTGGACGGCCTGCTGGCGGCGAGCCTTCTCCTCCTGGTCGTGGCGCTGCTGCCGCTGAACCGGCTGCGGGACTCGGAGCACCTGGTCGGGATGAGCGCGGAGGAGGTCCGCCGCGGAGGGCAGGCGGTCCCGCAGGAGTAGCCCCAGCCGCTAGAATCAGCGGCCCATGCGGCTCTCCGACCTCTTCTTCACCACGCTGCGCGATGCCCCCGCCGATCTCGAGATGACCTCGGCGCGGCTGCTGCAGCGCGCCGGCTACGTCCGTCAGCTGGGCTCCGGCATCTTCACCATGCTGCCGCTGGGCTTTCGCGTGCAACAGCGCATCGAGCAGATCATCCGAGAGGAGATCGACGCCATCGGCGGGCAGGAGATGGAGATGCCGGTCGTGCACCCCGCCGACCTGTGGCGCGAGAGCGGCCGCTACCAGAAGATCGGCCCGGAGATGGCGCGCTTCAAGGACCGATCCGGGCGCGACATGGTGCTGGCCATGACGCACGAGGAGGTGGTCGCCGACCTCGTGCGCGACATCGTCAAGAGCTACCGACAGCTGCCGCTGATCGTCTACCACTTCCAGACCAAGTTCCGTGACGAGCCCCGCGCGCGCGGCGGCCTGATCCGCGTGCGCGAGTTCGTGATGAAGGACAGCTACTCGGTGGATGCCGACGCCGCTGGGCTCGACCGGAGCTACCAGGCGCACTACGAGGCCTACCAGAAGATCTTCACGCGGCTCGGCCTGCAGACCGTGGTGGTCGGCGCCGACGTCGGGATCATGGGCGGCAGCCTCGCGCACGAGTTCATGGTGCTCAACGAGCACGGCGAGGACACCCTGGTGCTGTGCGACGCCTGCGGCTACGCCGCGAACCAGCAGGTCGCGGTCGCAACCAAGCCGGCGCCGGCGGCCGAGGAGCCGCTGCCCACCGAGGAGGTGGAAACGCCTGGAGCCGAGACCATCGCCGCGCTGAGCGCCGCGCTCGGGATCGGCAGCGAGCGCACGGCGAAGGCCGCCTTCTTCGTGACCGCCGACGGCCGCCTGGTGACCGCCATCGTGCGAGGCGACTACGACGTGAACGAGACGAAGCTCGTCAACGCGGTCGGCGCCACGGGGCTGCGCCCCGCGCAGGCAGACGAGATCCGCGCGGCGGGCATGGAGCCCGGGTCCGGCTCGCCCATCGGCGCGCACGACACGCTGGTCGTGGTCGACGATCTCGTCGCGGGCTCGGCCAACCTCGTCGCGGGCGCAAACAGGCCGGGCGTGCACCTGCGCAACGTGAACGTCGGGCGCGACTTCGAGGCGGATGTCGTCACCGACATCGTGAACGCTCGCGTGGGCGATCCCTGTCCGCGCTGCGGAGAGCCGATTCGACTGGCCAACGGCATCGAGGTCGGCAACATCTTCAAGCTCGGGGACGATTTCACGGTGGCCCTGGGCGCCACGTTCCTGGCCGAGGACGGGTCGCGGCGGAACCCGATCATGGGCTCCTACGGCATCGGCCTCGGTCGGGCCATGGCGTGCATCGTCGAGGAGCACCACGACGAGAAGGGCATCGCCTGGCCGGCATCGGTCGCGCCCTATTCGGCGCACATCGTGGCGATCGGCGGCGCCCGGGAGCCGCGCGTGACCGACGAGGCGGAGGCGCTCTACCGCCGCCTGACCGATGCGGGCGTGGACGTGCTGTACGACGACCGCGACGAATCGCCGGGCGTGAAGTTCACCGATGCGGAACTGCTGGGCATGCCGCTCATCGTCACCGTCTCGCCGCGCTCGCTGGACGCGGGCGGCGCCGAGGTCACCGTCCGCGCCAGCGGGGAACGCTCGATCCGACCCATTGGGGAGCTAGAGGCGGAGCTCGCCCAGGCCCGCTGATGCCCCGAGACCCGAACATCCCCGATGCCTTCGACGCCTATACGCTCGTGCTGCTGCGCTGGCCGGACGAACAGCCAGCGTTCGACGAGGAGGAGCTGGAGGAGCTTCAGCGACGACACCTCGCCTACCGCGCCGAGCTCGGGCGGCAGGGCGTGCTCGTCGTGAACGGCCCGCTGGTGGAGCAGTCGGACGAGAGGATGCGCGGCATGTCGATCTTCGCCTGCGATCTCGACCAGGCGCGGCGCCTGACCGAAGCCGATCCGTCGGTCCAGGCCGGGCGACTCACCTACGAGGTAATGCAGTGGTGGGTGCGGGCGGGCGCGCTCGCGTTCCCGTTCGCCGAACGGCCGGTCGGCGAGCGTCGCTCGATGCCTGACGACTGAGTGCGGTCCAGCTGCCGCCCTCGCGGTCTTCCCACCACAGGCGAGGGACCGCGACGAGCGGCGCCAGCCGGGCGATCCACAGCGTGGGCACCGCGAGCGTGGCGGCGGTGAAGGCGAGCCACTCCCAGCGGCGCCAGATGGCGATCCCGACGAGCGCGAGCCCGAGGCTGAATCGGAGCAGGAAGTCTCCGAAGGTCGAAGGAAGCAGCCTGATGAGCTGATCGCCCACGAAGGGCGCCGTGTTCGTGCTCTCGCCCTGCTGGATAAGGGAAGCGCCGAAGCGTCCCCAGATGTCCGGATCGAGCGCGACGTGCACGGCCGTCAGCCCGAGCAGAGCGGCCACGCCGATCACCACGGCACGCCGCGAATCGGCACGCCGCAGCCAGATGTACGGAATCAGCAGGGCCGACCCGTATTTCAGGCTCGCCGCAACGGCGAGCCATGGTCCGCCGACCGTCGGTCGACGGAGCGCCAGGCGGCCCAAGGCGGCGATCGGAAGCGTCATGTTCAACGCCATCAGCTCGATGGCCAGGGGTGGGAACAGAAGGCTCCAGCCGACGGCGCGCCAGGAGCCGACGAGGTAGCGCACGCACAGCACGCCGGCCGCTCGGTACGTCCAGGTGACGACCGGCTCGGGCAGTGCAGCAAGCGGCGCGACGAGGTAGGCGAAGGTCGGCGTGTACCGATACGCCCCCGGGTCGCCAATGTTGACCGGCGCGTACAGTTCCGCGCCGCTCAGCGCGTGGCGTCCGGCAAGAAGGTACGACTGCAGGTCGTAGCCGATGCCGCCCGTCCGCGTCGTCTCCGAGATCGCGTAGCTCGCGAATCCGATGAAACCGATGGCCGACGCCAGCCAGCCGATCGCTTCCAGCGAGAGGCGATAGCGCGGCGATCGCGCGAGAAGATCGGCGGCGAGGGCTCGGGGCGCCACGTCATGAGGATACTCATCGGCCGGGCGTGGCATGCGCTCTGCGGCGTGTCTCGCGTACCCATGATCAAGCACACCGGCGATACGTCGAAGGGCTACGGCAGCCAGCCGTACGTGTGCTCGTGCGGCACGACGATGCAGCTCGAGCATCAGCACTCCGGCCAGGAGCAGGCCGCCGGCGTGGGAAGCCGCTGACGTTCACGCCAACGACGGTTGTTCGGTCGTCCGGGCTCGAGCTCGGGCGGCCGCTCTCCTAGCGGCCCGTCGCCTCCCGCCCTCGGCGCGCGATGGCGTCGATCGTCACCGCGGCGAGCAGAACCGCGCCCGTCACCATCAGCTTGACGGGCGACGGGAAGGCGAGCAGATCCATCCCGTTCGAGATCGACTGGATGACGACGATGCCGAGCAGGGCCGCCCAGATGGTCCCGCGGCCGCCGAAGAGGCTCGCCCCGCCGATGACCGCCGCCGCGATGGCGTTGAGCAGCTCGACGCCGCTTCCCGACGACTGGTTCACGGCGAGCAGACGCGAGGCGGCCAGCATGCCCCCCCAGGCCGAGAAGAGCGAGGCCATGACGAAGACGACGAGCCGCACGCGGTTGACCGGGATCCCCGAGCGCAGGGCCGCCTCCGCGTTGCCGCCCACGGCATAGATCATCCGTCCGAAGCGGGTCCGACTCACCACGTAGTCCATCACCACCACCAGCCCGACCAGGAAGACGAGCGAGAGCGGCACGCCGCGATCCTGCTCCAGCACGAAGACCGCGCCGACGGTCAGGAGCGCCACCACGACCACCCGCGCCCATACGAACGCGGCCGGCTCGGCGGGCAGGCCTCCGGCCAGTCGCCGGCGGCGCCCGGCGATGCCCGACACCGCGAAATAGAGGACGAACAGCGCGCCGATGACCCAGCCGCTCAGACCGTTGAAGAAGGTGCCGGCCAGGCCGACCACGAAGTCGTCGGTCATGTTGATGGTGCCCGTGTCGCCCAGCACGAACAGCAGCGCCCCCTGCCAGCCGATGAGCCCGGCCAGCGTCACCACGAACGACGGGATGCTGAAGCGCGTGATCCAGAAGCCGTGGATCAGCCCGATGGCGATCCCGGCCAGCAGGCCGATGCCTACGGCCGCCGGGCCGGGCAGGCCCATCTTGGTGTTGACGACCGCCATGACGGCCGCCCCGAGCCCGCTGACCACGCCGACGGTGAGGTCGATCTCCCCCAGCAACAGGACGAAGACGACGCCGACGGCGATGGTGCCGATGGCGGCCATCTGCAGCGACAGGTTCACCAGGTTGCCCGGGTTGATGAAGCTGTGACCGGGCGAGGTGATGCCGAAGATGGCCCAGATGATCACGATGCCCAGCACCACCGGCAGCTGGCCGAGGTCGCCCGAACGCAGGCGTCGCAGCGAGCTGCGAACGACGCCGCCGAAGCCCGGCTCCTCCTCGCGCAGGCGCGGGTCTCGCTCGGTGGCGGCGGTCATGCCGGCTCCTGCACGGGAGCTGCCGCCGCTGCTTGGCCGGCGCCGATGGCGCCGGTCATGTACGCCACGATCTCCTCGTGGTCGACCGTGCGGGCGTCGAACGAGCCGACGTAGCGTCCGAGCCGCAGGACGGTGACGCGGTCCGCCACCTCGAACACGTCGGCGAGGTTATGGCTGATGATGACGACCGCGTGACCCTCGTCGCGCAGCCGCCGGACCAGGTCGAGGACCTCCTTGGTCTGCGCCACGCCGAGTGCGGCGGTCGGCTCGTCGAGGAGGACGACCTTGTTCTCCCACAGCACCGACCGCGCGACCGCGACCGATTGGCGCTGCCCGCCGGACAGGGACTCGACGGCGGTGCGAACCGACGGGATCTTCACCGACAGTCGTCGCAAGGTGTCGATCGCGCGTCGCTCCATGGAGACTTCGTCCAGGAGGCCGACCGGGCCGACCCGGTCGGTCGACTCGCGCCCCAGGAACAGGTTCGCCACCACGTCCAGGTTGTCGCACAGCGCGAGATCCTGGTAGACGGTCGCGATCCCCAGCGCCGCGGCGTCCTTCGGCCCGTTGATGGAGACCTCGCGGCCCTCCCATCGAATGGTGCCCGAGTCCACCGGATGAATGCCCGAGATGACTTTGATCAGCGTCGACTTGCCGGCGCCGTTGTCACCGACCAGGGCGACGACCTCGCCGCCGGAGACGTCGAACCGAACGTCCTTGAGGGCCTGGACGGCGCCGAAGGACTTGTTGATGCCGCTCAGCTCGAGCAGCGGCGTCGTCTCTGCCTCGGCCATCTCTTCCTCCGTCATGCCGAACGGCGGAGCGCCGAGGCGCCCCGCCGTTCGAGATCAGCTCCCGCGATCGGGGCCTACTTGATGCCGGCCGATGCACACGCCGACGCGAAGTCGCCGGTGCAGATATCGGTCACCTTGTAGAACCCGTCCGCGATGACCGAGTCGACGATCGACTTGGTGCCCGAGACGGCGCCATCGACCGTGACCGGGACCACCGGGATGATCTGGGTCGGGATGTCGGCCGTGCCGTTGTTCTCCTTGCCGGAGAACGTGGAGGTGTCGACGGACTTGCCGGTGGCGAGGTCGCATGCGGCGACCGCCGCCGCTTCGGCGAGCGTCTTGATCGGCTTGTAGACCGTCATGAACTGCTCACCCGCGACCATGCGCTGGATCGCCGCCAGCTCCGCGTCCTGCCCGGTGACCGGATGGGTCTTGGGATCCATGCCGTTCGCCTTCATGGCGGCGATGACGCCACCCGCGCCTCCGTCGTTGGCGACGTAGACGCCGTCGAAGCCATCCTTGCCGAAGGACGCGATGGCCGCCTCGGTGATCGCCTGCGCCTCCTCGGGCTTCCAGTTCTGCATGGCGTCTTCCTTGACGACCTGGACCTTGCCGTCGAGGACGCTATGCGCGCCCTGGGCGAAGAGCTTGGCGTTGTTGTCCTTGGGCGAGCCGTTGATCCACAGGATCTTGGGGTTCGTCTTGTTCATCGAGGTCAGCTTGTCGAGCAGTGCCTGGCCCTGCAGCTTGCCGACCGAGTTGCTGTCGAACTCGACGTAGTAGTCGGGCTTCGAGTTGCCCTTGATCAGGCGGTCGTAGCTGATGACCTTGACGTTCTTGCCCGTCGCCTCGGTGACGATCTTGCCGGCAGCGTCGGCGTCGTTCGGGTCGAGCACCAGCACCGTGGCGCCGTTCGTCATGGCCGACTCGGCCTGGTTCAGCTGCGCGGAGTCCTCGCCGCCGGCATTGCTGTAGATGAGCTCGGTGTTGGGGCACACCGACTTGAACTTCGCCTCGAACAGCGGACGGTCCGCCGCCTCGTAGCGCGCGGTCTGCTTCTCCGGCAGCAGCAGGGCGACCTTGCCGCCACCGGCGCCGCCGCTGGCGCTGCTGCTGGCGCCGGGCGCCGTGCTGCACGCCGCGAGCAGCAGGACGGTGAATCCCGCCGCTGCGATTCGTACCAACTGGGTGCGCATCAACGAACTCTCCTCATCGGGGATCTCGGCCCCTGTCCGTCAGCCGGTACATCCGGTCGGTCTCGGACCCGTACGGCACGTTACTCCAGTGGCGCAAGCACTGGCGCCATTCGCCGTCGCCGACGACGAATCTCAAAAGTCACAGGATGTCGTGAACGCGCTGCTCCATCGGCCGATCCGGCCGGAAGGGGTTGGAGGCGCCAGAGTCACGGCCCGTCAGCAGGTCGACCAGCAGGCGGCTTCCACCGGCCGAGGCCATGATGCCGTGCCCCGAATAGCCGCAGTTCAGCCACAACCCCTCCACCCCGGGGGCAGGCCCAAGGTACGGACGGCGGTCCGGCGTCATCTCGTACTGTCCGGCCTGCTGGTACCAGGCGAGCGTGCCATCGGCCCACACCTCGTCCCAGAAGGGCGCCACGCGCCCGAGCGAATGGTCCGACGCGGGGTCGAGCAGGCCGAACGCCCACTCCGGATCGATGGGCACCGCGTCGAGCGGCACCGAGGGAGGCGTGCCAGCCTCGGTCCACAGCGCCAGGCAGCCGCGCATGGCGGGTCGCCAGTGCGCGGCGGTCTCCTCCTCGATGACCATCGGGGCCTCGGCTGGCACGCTGGGCAGCTCCGGAATCACGAGCTTCTGTCGGCGCGTGGGAGCGATCGGCACCGAAACGCCCGCCAGTGCGGCGACCACGCCGCTGAAGGGGCCCGCCGCCACGATCGCGGTCTCGGTGGCCACCGGGCCGCGCGACGTCTCGACGCCGACGACCCGCGAGCCATCAGCCGCGAGCCGAAAGCCGCGGACCTCCACGTCGGTGCAGAACGTCGCCGATCCGGGCCCGACCGCCGCCGCGATCGCCGCCGTCGCGTACCCGAGCGCGAGGCGCTTCGGATCGAGCCAGCCGTCCCCGGCGCGGAAGCGCGCGCCCAGGACGCCGGGCGCGAGGAACGGCCAGCGGCGGCGCGCCTCGTCGCCGCTGAGCAGCTCCACGTCGTCGAGGCCCCACTCACGCTGCCGGGCGACCAGCTCGCGGGAGCGTTCCAGGGTGGCCTCGGTCAGCGAGCAGAACAGGTAGCCGCCGTGGCGGAGCCCGAGCTCCCAGCCGTCGAGGCCCGTGCGCGCCGCGAAGTCGTCGAACAGCTCCACGCCCTCGCGGACCAGGGCGATCTCATCGGCGTTGTCGAACTGCAGCCGAAACGCGCCCGTCGCCGCCGGAGTGGTGAGGGTGGCCAGCGCGGGACGCCGTTCCAGGACGACCACGTCCAGCCCCGCCGCGACGGCGAAGAACGCGGTTGCAGCGCCCACGATGCCGCCGCCGATGACCACCACCTCCGCCGAGGGCGGTGGCTGGCTGGTGATCGGGACCCGCGCGGCGTCCATCGCCGAAGCCTACGTCAGGGCCGAATACTCGCGCGGGAGCGTGCGCGCATCGGTCACCAGATGCGGATCGTCCGCGCCGTCGATCAGCGCATCCCAGTCGACCTCGCCCGCCAGGCGCTCCCCGATCCGGCGCAGGGCGGGGATGGCGGACACGTCCTCGAGGCCGATATCGCGATCGAGCGCGACGTCGACGCGGTAGAAGCGCGCCTCGGGATAGTGGCGGTGGACGAGCTCCGTCTGCTGCTCGGTCGGCGAGCGGAGCAGCTCGGAGAGCAGCCAGCCGACCCAGGGCCAGAGCCACGTCGGACGCGGCCGATGCAGCACCCTGCCGGTGCCGAGGCTGACCACCGTGGTCGACGCGGCGGAGTACGCGTCGCTGTACTCGAACGCCTCCACGCAGGCCTGGTAGACGGGATTGCCCGCCACGCCCATGCCGCCGTCGATGAGCTCGCCGACGCCCGGGATGCTCCACGGCCTGAAGTAGGTCGGCGCGGCCGCGGACGCCGTGACCGCATCCGCCAGCGCATGGCCGCCCGCGCGGCCGGAGTTGCGCGGGTTGTCTCGCACGAAGTACCACGGCATGCCGTCCGACAGCCGCTTGCCGGTGACGAGCAGATCGACCGGCGAATCGTTGAGGCGCCAGTCGCGCGCAGCGCCGAGCTCCTCGCGGATCAACGCGTGCAGCGCGGCGGTGTCGAACATCGATCCGGTCGCCAGCCGCTGCAGGCCGCTGAGCAGCGGAACGCGACGCAGGATCCGCGGCGAACGTTCGGCGAAGAGCGTGACGAGGCGCTCGGCCGGGATTCCGGCGACGATCCCGGCGGTCAGGATGGCGCCGCTCGACGTGCCGGCCACGAAGTCGAAGTCGTCGCGCGCCAGCCGTCCCGTCCGGCGTTCGAGCGCCGAGAGCAGGACGGCGGGGATGATGCCGCGCACGCCGCCGCCGTCGATCGAGAGGATGCGTCTCATGCGTCAATCTTGCCGCCGGCGCGCGACAACGGTGCGTCGTGCGGCGGTTGGGTGGGCGGACGCGAACGCCCTAATGTCCCATCGCGCCGGAGGGCGAGGCGGGCGCCGCTGCATCGATGACCCGCGACTGCCCACCAGCGTCCGCGGGCAGCCGTCCGGACAGCGCGACGACGGTCAGGATGGCCCCGATCATCAGCGCATCGGCCAAGGCGATGGCGACGCCGAGCGGCACAACGCCTGCCTCGCTGGCGGCTACGATCGCTCCGCCCAGCCCCGCTCCGAGCGCGGTGCCGAGGGTGAACATGAGCTGCAGGGAGGACGACGACCGACCCTCCGCCCCCGGCGTCGACGACTGCAACACGAGCAGGGTCAGGGTCGAGTAGGCGAGGCCGATGCCCAGCCCGCCGATGGCCCACCCGAGCGCGGCCAGCCAGACCGGCAGGGTCGGCAGCAGCGCGAGCGCGGTGACCCCTATTCCGACCGCGATCAAGCCGCCGCCCGCCGCGACCATCATCCGCCGCGTCACCGACCGCCGCGCCAGGCGATCTG
The DNA here is from genome assembly GCA_963783725.1 of uncultured Chloroflexia bacterium. Lineage (GTDB taxonomy): Bacteria > Chloroflexota > Limnocylindria > QHBO01 > QHBO01 > CAWAOJ01. Next base: position 1,305,526 of record CAWAOJ010000002.1, read on the forward strand.
GCAGCCAGGCGCCGATCGCCCATGTGACCGCCGCGGCGGAAAGCGCCAGCCCGCCGACCGTCGTGGACTCGCCGCGCAGCGTCGTGACCGCCAGCGGCACGAACGCCTCCGCACCGAAGAAGGCGAATGCCACGCCGAAGACGAGGGCGATCACGGCCGGCTGGCCGCGCGCGAGGCGCAGCGTCCCATCCGGCAGCAGGCGTCGCAGCGCGGCGATCGAAAGCCAGCCGCCGAGCAGCAGCATCGCGACCGCGGCCAGCGCCTGTCCGGATCCGATCCCCGCCAGCAGCAGCGCGCTGCCCGCGGCGAGCCGCACCGACTCCGCCGCTCGCCGGCCGGTCCCACCTCCTGGATCCGCGCCGGCTGAGCCGAGCGCCCGTATCGGGCGGATCACCAGCAGGCCGATGACGATCACCGCCGGAGCGAGGGCGATGAAGACCCAGCGCCAGCTCAGGTGATCCGCAACGAGCCCGGCCAGGGCCGGACCGACCAGGCCCGGCACGACCCAGGCGCTGGAGACCAGCGCGACCATGCGGGGCATCGTGCGCGGCTGGTAGCCGCGCGCCATGACGACGTAGACGATCGCCGCGATCGCGCCCGACCCGAGGCCCTGCACGGCGCGCCCTGCGATCACGAGCGTCATGCTCGGCGCGGCGCCGGATATGGCGAGGCCGACGGCGAACAGCGCCACCCCCAGCGCGAACGACCGGGCCGCGCCGTGCCGGTCGGCATCGCCGCCGGCGAGTGTGATGCCGACGATGTTCGTCAGCCAGAATGCGCTGAAGGCCCATCCGTACAGCTCCAGGTGCCCCAGCTCGGCGACCGTCGCCGGCAGGATCGTCGGGACGGCCATGCCCTCGAAGGCCACCGCGGTGACGAGCCCCAGTAGGCCGAGGGTGAGCAGCAGCCGTCCGGGCGCCCAGACCGATGCGGAAGTCACCGGCGAATCGTAGTGCCGGAGGTCAGTCCTCGATCGCCTCGCCCAGGAGCAGCGGAGCGCCGAGCTTGTTCGCATAGTTCGGCCGGAATCGCTCCGCGTTGTAGGTTCGCTCCACGTCCACCTTGCGCGGCCCCAGCGAGGCGTCGGGCAGCGGCGCGTGGGCGTAGCGGCCGCTGCGGATGGCGGACATGCGACCGGTGACGCCCTCGGCGAGAAGGTCCATGGCCACGTTGGCGAAGGTGATGGCGACCATCTGGTCGACCGCGTCGGGATCGCCGCTCCGCAGGTCGTAGGTCAGGTCGCTGTTCACCGTCTCGACGCCGGTGCGGTGGCGCAGCTCCACGGCGAGCGCGTATCCCACGTCTGCCTTGTGCCGATGGCCGTAGGCATCCGCCTCGCCGACCTCCTGCAGCGAACCGCCGCGCCAGATGGCCCCCTCCGAGGCGATGACGAAGGAGTAGCCGGAGGGATTGAGGCCACGGTCCTCGGCGAGCAGGCGAGCAAGGTCGTCCAGGTCGAAGGGAGCCTCGGGGATCACGCAGCGGGCGCTGGTCACGTAGGCCGCGTACCACGCGGTGTAGCCCGAGTTGCGGCCGAAGATGCGAAAGACCCCGATCCGCTCGTGCGACCCGAGCGTGGTTCGCTGGCGGTTGATGAGCTCCTTCGCGCGCGTCACCGCGGTCGAGAAGCCGATGCAGTACTCGGTCCCCTGGACGTCGTTGTCCATCGTCTTGGGGATGGCCACCAGGGGCACCCCCTCGGCACCCAGCCGATGCGCGTAGCCGAGCGTGTCGTCGCCGCCGATCGCCACCAGCGCGTCGATCCCCAGGCGCTGGATGTTGTCGAGCACGATGGGCGTCAGGTCGTAGCGGTCGTCGCCGGTGCGGAGGTCGGCGCGCTGCTCATCGGTGAGGAACGAGGGGAGGTGCTCCGCCGTCATGCGGCCGGGATTCGTGCGCGACGTGTGCAGGATGGTGCCGCCGGTGCGGTCGATCGTCCGCGTGTTGCGACGGTCGAGCGGGCGGACGTAGCCCTGCTCGGGCGCATCGGTCTCGCGCATGTGGGTCAGTCCCTGCCATCCGCGGCGTATGCCGGTCACGTCCCAGCCAAGGTCGGTTGACCGATACACGACGCTCTTGATGACCGAGTTCAGGCCGGGGACGTCGCCCCCGCCGGTGAGGATTCCGATGCGCTTGCTCATCGCGGTTCATCCTGCCTCAAACGGGCATCCTGCGCTCGGGTGGGGTTGTGCTGACGCACAAAATGGGGCATAATTGGGTCTCCATGAAGACCACCCGCGAACGGCGCTACGTGACGTGGCGCCTGCCCGATCGCCAGTTCTCGAAGGTGCATCTGCTCGCGGACTCCGAGCTCACGCTGTGCGGCCGCACGCCGCCGCGCTCGATCGGCAGCCCGCAGCCGCCTATCCCGGCCGTGTCGCTCTGTCCGGCCTGTCTCGCCAACGAGACCTAGCACCTCGCCGGCACGAAAAGCGTCCCGAAGGAACCGCGGCGGCTCGTCAGTCGCAAGGACCTTCGAAACCGATACCGGCACCCTTGATGCAATCTCGTGAGCCGGTACTCCGCTGCCCCTTCGGGACGACCTCAGCATAGGCCTGAGCCCGCTGCGCGCGCAATGCCACTTATCCCCGACTTGCTGCCACGCGCCGCGGTTCGTCCACAGCTCATCCCCAGCGCCGGCTCAGGAACCGGCGCCCTCGATCGGCGTCGCACGGCCGTCGCGGTCGACGGCGACGAAGACGAAGGTGCCGCTGGTGGCGAGCCTGCGCTCGCCGGAGACGACCTCCTCCACGTACATCTCGACGTGGGTGGTCACCGAGGTTCGCCCCACCCGCGCCACGCGCGCGACGAGCTCGACGATCTGGCCCGCGCGCACGGGGACCTTGAATTCCACGCGATCGGACGCTACGGTGACCATCGTTCGACGGGCGAGTCGCGTGGCGGCGATGAAGCCCGCCTTGTCCATCAGCCCGAGCGCGTGGCCCCCGAAGAGGGTGCCGAAGTGGTTCGTCTGATCCGGCGAGATCAGTTCGACCAGCCGTGCTTCGGGCTGCGCTGCGTCGCTCGACATGAACGAAAGAGTACCGGTGCGGACCCCCTCGCGGTATGGCGGGTTCGTACAATCGGTCGCAAGGTGCCCGTGCCGTGAGCGCTGACGAGTTTCTGCAGCTGGTGACCCAGGCGGTGTTCCTCGCCGTCTTCATCGACGTGCTGGTGAAGGCGGTGCGCCGTCCACTGGCCGCCCGCATCGACATCGCCGTCTTCTTCGGCAGCCTCCTGCTGATCCTGCTCATCGGCGACGTCGAGCGACTCGGCGGGCTGACCAGCGATCACCTGCTCGGAGCGCTCGACTACGCGCTCGTCAGCGCGCTGCCGTACCTGCTGCTGCGCCTTGCGGACGACTTCTCGCCGCAGCCGGCATGGCTCATGCGCCTCGCTCCGCTGGGACTGGCCGTCCTCGCCGTCGGCGCCTTCGCCAGCCAGCAGCCGCGGCCGGTCTGGCTTCAGGTCGCTCCCGTCGCCTGGTTCGTGGTGCTCGGCGGCTATGCGTCCGTGCAGTTCGCGCTGCAGGCCAGGGTGAGCCGAGGAGTGACCGCTCGCCGCATGCAGGCGGTGGCTGCCGGATCGGGCCTCTTCGTGCTCGTCCTGCTGCTGGGCGGGATCGCCCTGTTCATCCCCGACTCCGCGGCCGTCCTGGGCGCGGTGGAACGGCTTGGCGCCGGCGTGGCCGGCCTCGCCTATTTCGTCGGCTTCTCGCCGCCGGCGCTGCTGCGGCGCGCCTGGCAGGAGCCGGAGCTGCGGGCGTTCCTTGCCAAGGTGTGGCGCTACGACGCGGCCGACGATCGCGACGCCCTCGTTCACGCCCTCGAGCGAGGGGCGGCGGAGGCGCTCGGTGCCGCGGGGGCGGTGCTGGGGCTCTGGGACCCGGAGCGCAACAGCCTCGTCTACCACAACGTGGAGGGCGAGCTGGTGACCACGCCGGTGGAGCGCACGATCGCCGGGCGCGCCTTCCGCCTCCAGACGCCGGTCTTCTCCCCGCATCCGACCCGTGAGGACCCCGACAGCGCGGATGTCTATCGTCGGGCGGGGGCGGGAGCGGTCCTGTCCGCGCCGGTCACCGCCGGCGAGCAGCGCTTCGGCGTGCTCAGCGTGTACGCCAGGCGGCCGCCCGTCTTCTCCGAGGGCGACCTGCAGCTCCTCGGCGTCCTCGCCGACCAGGCCGCCGTGGCGCTTCACAACCGCGCGCTGACCGCGCAGGCCGCTGCCGTCCAGGCGCGCGAGGAAGCCGCACGGCTCAAGGACGACTTCCTCTCCGCGGCGGCCCACGATCTGCGCACGCCGCTCACCACGCTGCTCCTGCATGCCGAGATGCTCGAGCGAGCGACGGCGTCCGACCCGACCGCGCCGGCCGATCCCGAGCGTGTGGCCAGCATCATGCGCGAGGGTGGACGGCTGCGATCGCTGGTGAGCGAGTTCCTGGATGCGACCCACGCCGGTCGCGGCAGCCTGCTGGGCAAGCGCGAGCCGACGGACCTCGTCGCGCTCGCCAACGAGTCCAGGGAACGCCTCGCCACCGATCGCCACCCGGTGAAGATCGAGGCGAGCGGCCCGCTGGTCGGCGAATTCGTACCGGATCGCCTGCGGCAGCTGCTCGACAACCTGGTCGAGAACGCGGTCAAGTACACGCCGGACGGCGGCACGGTGCTGGTTCGCATGGAGCGCTCCGACGACGAGGCGCGGATCGAGGTCGCCGATCCCGGCATCGGTATCCCGCCCGAGGATCTGCCGCACCTGTTCCAGCGCTATCGGCGCGGGCGGGAACGTCGACGATCGTCGATTCCATGGCCTCGGCCTGGGCCTCTACATCTGTCGCGCGATCGTGGAAGATCACGGCGGCCGGATCTGGGCCTCGAGCCGGCTGGGAGAGGGCACCATGATGCGCGTCGTGCTGCCGCTGACCGCCAGCCCGCTTGCCGGCCGCCTCTCGGTGACCGAGCCGGCCGCGGTGCAGCAGTCGGACGGCTCCAGAACCATCAACCTCAGCGATGCGGCAGGATTCGCCGATGGATGACCGGACGATCCTGGTGGTCGACGACGACCCCGCGATCCTTTCGGTGGTGGCCGACGTGCTCGGTTTCGAGGGCTATGCCGTCGAGACCGCCACGGACGGCATCGCGGCCCTCGAGAAGATCGAGCAGCGCCGGCCGTCACTGGTGCTGCTCGACATGCGCATGCCGCTCCTGGATGGCTGGGGCTTCGCCCAGGTGCTGCGGGAGCGCGACATCAGGCTCCCCATCCTGGTCATGACGGCGGCGCGCGACGCTGCCAGCTGGGCGGACGAGATCGACGCGCAGGGATACCTCGCCAAGCCATTCGACATCGGGGAGCTGCTCGACGCGGTGCGCGGCCACGCCGCGGGACTGCAGAACTGAGCGAGCCGCCGGGGCAGGACACGGCCGTCGTGCGTCCGATGGTCGATCCATGGGAGTTCAGCGAGCAATGGCGCGTGCGCCAGTACGAGCTCGACTCGCAGGGCCACGTCAACAACGCGGTCTACCTGAACTACGCCGAGCAGGTCGCCATCGACCATGCCGAGGCAGCCGGGTTCGGGCGGGAGTTCAACCTCCGCCACGGCGGCGGATGGGTGGTTCATCGGCATCACATCACCTACCACCGTCCCGCCGCCTATGCCGACGAGCTGAGGGTCACGACGCGGGTCGAGTCGCTGGGCGGCGTGCGAGCGACGCGGACCACCACCATCCACCGAGTCGCTGACGGTCTCCTGCTCGCCGATGCGAAGACGGAGTGGACGTGGGTTCGCCTCACCGACGGGCGCCCCACCCGCATCCCCGCCGACCTGCTCCGTGTCTACGCAGCGCCGCCCTCGTAGCGACTCGAGGCGGCCGGAGTAGACTTTCCTCATGCGATTCCTGCACGCCAACAAGACGAAGCTGCCCGATCCGAGCGAGGCGCTGCCCGGGCGACCGACAGCGATCCCGACGGCCCAGCGTCACTTCGTGAACGGCACGCCGCTGAGCGGGCCGCACCCCGAAGGGACGGAGGTCGCCACCTTTGCCCTGGGCTGCTTCTGGGGGGCGGAGAAGTTGTTCTGGCAGACCGATGGCGTCGTCTCGACGTCGGTCGGCTACGCCGGAGGATCGACGCCGAACCCGACCTACCAGGAGGTTTGCTCGGGGCGAACCGGCCACGCCGAGGCGGTGCAGGTCGTGTTCGATCCGCGGCGCATCAGCTACGACCAGCTCCTCCGCGTGTTCTGGGAGAACCACGACCCGACGCAGGGGATGCGACAGGGCAACGATGCCGGCACGCAGTACCGATCCGCCATCTACACCCATTCGCCGCAACAGCAGACGGCGGCCGAGGCGTCACGCGACCAGTATCAGCGGGAGCTGACGAAGGCCGGTTACGGGCAGATCACCACCGAGATTCGTCCTGCGCCTGAGCTCTACCTCGCGGAGGAGTACCACCAGCAGTACCTGGCCAAGAACGTGAACGGCTACTGCCCGAACCATGCGACGGGCGTGACGCTGCCGGCGGACTTCACGGTGACGCCGCTTCAGTACGTCGAGTAGCAGCGAGGCCGCTGGCCGCCCCGGGGCGGCAGCTCGGCACCCGGCCTTTGGTCCGATCAGCGGACAAGGAAACGCCCCGAAGGAACTGCGCCCGACTCGACGGCCACAAGGACCGCCGCTTCGGTACCGGAACCCTTGATGCAATCTCGTGAGCCGGTATTCGCTGCCCCTTCGGGACAACCACAGGTTATCGGCCGCCATTGAGCCGGGCAATAGGTCTTATCCCCGAGTTTTGGAAGCTGCGAGGCGTGCATCCACAGCCTGTCCACATTCCGGCTGGTTGCCCGCGCCACTACACTCTGGCCATGAAGGGCGACCGGGTCGAGGCGGTGGTGGACACCGGGCAGGGAACGCAGACGTTCGTGATCGAAGCCACGCGCGCCGGGCGGCGCATCGAGGTCGCCACCAGCCGCGGCGTGGTCGAGGTCAGCGAGGTGACGCGCGGCGGCACCATCGTGCGCACCGGGCGCTTCATGGCCAGCCGACTGATCGCGCTCGTCGAGCATCCCGTTCACGAGGGGCGCGAGGCGAAGGTCGAGGTGTCCACCAGGCGCCGCATGCGGCCCGGCGCCGGCGACGGGGACCAGCGTCCCGCCGGCTGACGGGCCTTGACCGGATCCGCCCCAGCGGATACGGTTTGGATCATCATGGCGCTCCGTAGCGAATCCATTCCCGTTCCGGTGAGGGAACCTGGCGACGCCGCGAGAATGGCCGAGATCCTCAGCCTGCTCGACGCCATGGGTGTTCTCCGGATCCACGAGCCGGTCGCCACACTCGACTCGCGGGTCGTCGCGGACGCCGCGGCGGCGGCGGCCGGCGTCGGCATCGGACGCGATCTGCCGGCCCTGCTCGCCAGCCGGCCGCATGACGCGAGAACGGTCGCAGCGGTCATCCGGCGGCTCGCCGACGCACTCGAGGACTCCCCGGCGCCCCTTCAGGAGACCCGCGAGCTGCTGGCGGTCTTCGGTCCGGACCTTCTCGCGCCGCTGGCCGGCGCGTCGCCGGCGAGCCTGCGCCGCTACGCGTCCGGACTGCGCGCCGTCCCCGACCGCACCGCCGCGCGGCTGCATCGGCTGGCGAGGATCGTCGGCTACCTGCGCGGGGCGTACAACGACGCCGGCATTCGGCGCTGGTTCGAACGGCCGCGCCCGCAGCTCGACGGGAGAGCGCCGGCTGCCCTGCTCAGTGGCGACTGGAGCCCGGACGACGCATCGGCCGATGCGGTGACGCGCCTGGCGCAGGCGCTCCTCGCCGGCGGCGCGACGTGATCGCCTACCGGCACAGCGATCCGCGCTTTCCGTTCCTTTGGGAGAGCCCGACCCAGCCCGCGGCACGCTGGCACGCGCAGGGCGACGGGCCGGCACAGTACCTGGCGGGAACGCCCGACGCGGCGTGGGCCGAGTTCCTGCGCCACGAGGCGATCAGCGAGCCCGACGACGTGGCGGGCGTGAGTCGCAGCCTCTGGGCCGTCGAGCTCGACGAGAGCGAGCTTGTCGCCGCGCGCGTTCCGCGTCGCGTCGCCACCGGCGGCCTCTCGTCCTACCCCGCCTGCCAGGCAGCGGCGCGACGCCTGCGCTCGCGCGGCGTGACGGCGCTGCGCGTGCCGTCCGCCGCGCTCGAGGCTCGCACGTCCAGCGGCTGGCGCGTCGAGCGCGGGCTGCAGCCCGGTCCTCGCCGCGCCGAGTGGACGATCGTGCTGTACGGCCCGCGCCCGCAGCTCGTCGGCTGGGCGTGTGCCGACAGGGGGCGCCCGCGTGCCGATCTGCTGGCGCGCGTCCGGCCGCTGGCGCCCTAGCCCAGCAGCAGCCGCAGCCCGACGATGGTGCCGACCGCGATGATGGCGCCGCGCAGCAGAAGAGGCGACATGCGCCGGCCGACCAACGCCCCGATCTGACCGCCGACGATCGCTCCCACCGCGAGGGGCACCGCGGCACCCCACGCGACCGGCGCGACGAAGGCGAAGACGACCGCCGCCACGCCGTTCACCACCACCGCCATGGCGTTCTTCAGGCCATTCAATCGCTGGAGATCGTCGCTGAGGAAGATGCCCAGCAGCGCGATCAGGATCACGCCCTGCGCGGCGCCGAAGTAGCCGCCGTAGATGCCGGTCAGGAAGACCGTGCCGAAGAGCAGCGCGCCGTGGCGCTCACCCTGCGTGCGCCGCCGCGCCATGACCGCGGAAAGGCGCGGCTGGATGGCGACCAGCGCCGTCGCAGCGAGGATCAGGAAAGGGACGACCGCCTCGAACGAGGACGCCGGCAACGCCAGCAGCAGCGCGGCGCCGCTGACGCCCCCGAGCGCCGAGGCCACGCCGAGCCGGACCAGCCGACGGCGCTGGCCGCCGAGCTCGCGCCGGTAGCCCAGAGCCCCGCTCAGTGACCCGGGAACAAGGCCGACCGTGTTCGAGACGTTGGCGACGATCGGCGGATAGCCCAGCGCGAGCAGCGTCGGAAAGGTGATCAGCGAGCCGGAGCCGACGATGGTATTGATCGTCCCGGCCGCGATGCCGACCAGGATGATGACGCCGACGTCGAAAAGGCTCACCGCTCAAGTGTGGCATTCACACCGAGCGGCGGCCGCTCACGCACGCTCAGCCCTTGGCGATCTTGTCGTCCGGATCGACGTCGATGCCGTGCTTCTTCGCGGCGGCCAGGATCTTCTTGCGCGCGCGCTCCTTGTCGGCGTGGCTGTCGAAATCGGTCTGGTTCCAGCGCGACATCGCGTTGCGCACGTGCGACTCGTCGTTGATGGGGAGATGCTCGTTGCCGTCCTTGTCGACGTACGCGAACTGGTCGCTGTCGAGCTTCTCGCGGTCCTTGGTGTCGAGTTCAGCCATGGTTGTGCCTCCTTTACGCGTGCATACCGAGCAGCACGCGTGCCACGGCGGGCGCGGAGCTACTCGGCGACGCGCACCTCGGACTCGCGACGCGCGGCCGGGGGCGCATCCCGGCCGGCCGATTCGGTGCGCGCGGGGGCGGGCTCGACAAGCGCCTCCTCGACGAGATCGAGGAACGGTCGCGCGCCCAGCTGGGAGAAGATGTCGCGAGCGATCTCGGCGGCCTGCCGCACCTCGGGGTCGGCCGGATCGAGGAACATCGCCATCTCCAGGCCGGTCAGCGCCTCGTCCCAGCGCAGCCCGAGGTCGCGCCACTCGTGCAGCGCGCGTCGGTAGTGGCCGAGCGCCTCGGGCGCGCGTCCCTCCATGGCAGCGATGCCGGCCCGCACCTCCTCGCGGGTGGCGTCGATCGCCCGTCCGTAGGCACCACTCTTGTCGAGCCCGGCGAGATCGTCACGCGCGGCGTCCGGGTCGCGATTCCACACCGCGGCACGAGCGGCGTGCGGGTAGAGCTCTGCCGCCGCCTGGGAGACGCTCGCGATGAGGCGAAGCCAGTGCTGTCTCGCCTCAGCGTAGCGGCCGTGGGTGAAGGCCTTCCATCCGCGCACGTCATCCAGCTGCCCCTGGCTCTGCAGGTCGTCGGGCGCCACCGGGACCGACGCCAGCGCCTGCTCGAGCTCGGTCACGTCCCTCCCGCGCGCCCGACCGAACAGCAGGGCGGTCGCGAGCACGAGGAGCCGATGCGCGGGATCAACCTGATCCTGGAGCGCCACCCCGAGCTGCGTCTCCGCCCACTCCCACTCCCCGACGCGCATTGCGCCGAGGGCGGCATTGCTGAGCAGGACCGTTGCGATCGAGCGAAGCCCCAGCCGACTGGCGAGCGAGAGCCCGGTCCGCGTTGACTGGTAGTTGGCCCTCGGATCGTTGAGCCCTTCCCCGAAGGCCCGATTGATGTAGGAGCGCAGCTCGGTGCGCACCAGGTCGTTGGACTGTGCGAGCTCCCCGCCTCCCTTGACGAGGACGAGCCCTTCCCGCGTGCGACCGATGGAGCCGAGAGCCGATCCTTTGGTGATCATGACGTCGGCGATGATCTCCACCAGGTTCTGCCGCTCCGCCGACTCGAGCACGCGGTCGGCAACCTCGATCGACTGCGGCATCTGCTCCGCGAAGAAATGGGCCCGCGCAAGCTGCGCCTCGAGGCGCACGAACTCCGGTTCGCCATTCAGGTCGGAGAGGTCGTGCGCGGCACTGCCGAGGATCTCGAGCGCCGGCTCGGCTCGATACGCGTCGAGCATCGTCTGTCCCAGCATGGCCGTCACACGAGCCACCGCCCTTCGATCGCCGGCCTGCGCGCGCAGCTTCCGCGCGTGCTCGAGCTGTTCGATCGCGACGTCGTGCCGGCCGGCGGCAGCGGCCGCCTCGCCTGCCGCTTCGGCGAGCGCGGCCTCCTCCGCCGGGTCGCTCGTCACGCCCAGCGCCTGGCGCAGGAAGCCGAAGGCCTGGTCGTATGCACCGAGCGACGACGCTCGCTCGGCGGCGGCGCGCAGCGCGATGCGCGCCTGACCGGCCAGCGCCTCGGCTTCGGGTCCCTCGGTCGCGTTCTGATGCGCGGACAGATAGTGGCCGGCAAGCGCTCCCGCCAGCTCGTCCGTGCCAAGGGACTCGAAGAAGCGCGCGGCGGCCAGGTGGCGAACCTTGCGGTCGCGCCGCGCCAGGGTGTTGTAGGCGACCTCGCGGATCAGCGACTGCACGAAGGCGTACTGCCCGCGATCGGGCGAGCGCGGGTCCGCCTTCAAGACCAGCAGCTCGCGACGGACCATCGTGCGCAGCCGCGGCTCGAGCGTTCCGGGATCGACGCCGGAGACGGCGCCCAGGCCATCCACGGTGAAGCTCTGTCCGAGTACCGACGCATCGTGGATGAGCGAGCGGTCGGCGGCGTCGAGGGTGTCGAGCCGCGCCGAGATGAGTGCCGTCAGCGTCTCGGGGACAGCGAGCGTGGCCAGGTCGCCGGTCGGCACGTAGACGCCGTCCCTCTCGACCAGCCGGCCCTCGCCGACCAGCATGCGCACCGTCTCGACGGCATACAGCGGCACGCCGTCCGCCCGCGACACGATCGCGCGCGCGGCGGCGTCGGGCAGGCCGGGGACCAGCCCGGCAAGCAGCTCGCGCATCGACTCGGTCGAGAGCGGCTCCAGGAAGACCGCGCTGAAGTGCCGCTTCCCGGCGCCCCAGGTCGGCCGTCGTTCGAGCAGCTCCGGGCGGGCGAGCGTCACGATGTAGATGGGAAGGTCGCGCGTCCACTCGAGCAGGTGGTCGATGAAGTCGAGCAGGCCCGCATCGGCCCAGTGCAGGTCCTCGAAGACGAGGACCGTCGTCCCCGTCTGCGCCATTCGCTCGAAGAACGTGCGCCACGCGGCGAACAGCTCCTCCGAGCGTTCCCCGCCGTCACCGACCCCGAGCAGGGCCAGCATGGCGGGCTCGATCCAGCGACGCTCGCCCTCGTCCGGGACGTGCGTGGCGACCATCTCCGCCACGCGCCTGCGGGTGGTCGCCTCGTCGTCGGTCTCGGCCAGTCCGGCCCGGCCACGGATCATCTCGCCGAGCGCCCAGAAGCTGATCCCCTCCCCGTAGGCGGGGCTGCGGCCGGAGTGGTACCAGACCGGCTCCACCAGGCCGTCGAGGTACTTGAGGAACTCCCAGCTGAGCCGGCTCTTGCCGATTCCGGCGGGCCCGGTGATCGACACCAGCCGTGGCCGCTGCTCGCGACCGGTCGCGTGGAACGCTTCCTTCAGCAGGCGCAGCTCCTCCTCCCGGCCGACGAACGGTGCCTCGAGACCCTCGGCCCGATTCCGGCCGCCGCGCTCGGCGACCACCCGCAGCGCGCGGAACGCGGGCACCGGGCTCGTCTTGCCCTTGAGTGCCGTCTCCCCGACCGGCTCGAAGACGATCGCGCGTGACGCGGCGCGCATGGTCGACTCGCCGACGTACACGGTCCCGGCCTCGGCCACGCTCTGCAGCCGCGAGGCGGTGTTCACGATGTCCCCGGCGACCATCCCCTGGTCGGTCGCTCCGAGCGTCACGGCAGCCTCGCCGGTGAGGACGCCGGCGCGCGCACGGATTCCCTCGCCGAGGGAGGGAACCGCTTCGAGCAGGTCAAGCGCGGCGCGAACGGCGCGCTCCGCGTCGTCCTCCCTCGCCACCGGCGTGCCCCACACCGCCATCACGGCGTCGCCGATGAACTTCTCGATCGTCCCGCCGTAGCGCTCCACCGTCTCGCGTGCGATCTCGAAGTAGCGGGACAGGACCTCTCGCACCTCCTCGCTGTCGCGGCCCTCGGCGAAGGGGGTGAATCCGACGAGATCGGCGAAGATGACCGATACCAGGCGGCGCTCGGCGACGTGCGCGACGCTGGCGGCCGGCGCGGTGACGGCCGGTTGACCCGAAACCACCGGGACGGCGGGCGCTGCGGCCGCGGCCGCGCCGGCGCTCAGCGGCGTGGCGCATTCGCCGCAGAACTTGGCGTCGGGGGCGTTGCTGGCCCCGCACGACGGGCACACGACGGCCAGCGGCGCCGCGCATTCCTTGCAGAACTTGCGGCCCGCTTCGTTGGCGGTGCCACACCTTGAACAGAGCACGGAGTCTCCCTCGGACTGAGCACTGAGCGTACTCCACGGGCACGCTCACGGGAGTGGCGCGCCGGCAGCGAGCGGCGGCTCAGCGCGCGGCGATGCGGGGCGGCGGGAACTCGGCGGGAAGGTCCGCCGCCAGCACCTGGAACAGGAGCTCCGGCTCGGGCAGGCCGGCGAGGGGGTGCGCGCCCAGCTCCCGGAGGCCGATCCCCTGCGGGAGGTCGTCACCGATGGCGCCGCGGGCGGCATGCGAGACCACGATCTGGCCGCCATGCGCGGCGAAGCAGATGCGTGCCGCCGCGTGGACCGGCAGACCGATATAGCCCGTATCGGTCAGCGTCGGACGCCCGCTGTGCAGCCCCAGCCTGACGCGCACCTCGAGATCGAGCGGCCAGGAGCGGTCGCGCACCGCGCGCTGGATGGCGATCGCCACCTGCAGCGCGTCGCCGGCGTGCTGGAAGACGGCGAACATCTCGTCCGCGCGCGCATCGACCTCCGCTCCGCCGCCGCGGCGGATGGCGCCGCGCAGGACGCGCCGCATGTCGGCCAGCAGCGCCGCGTAGCCGTCCCCGAGCCGGCGCAGGATCGACGTCGAATCCTCGATGTCGGCCAGGAGGAAGGTGACGAGCCCGGTCGGAAGGTGGCGCACCTCGCTTGCGCGGGCCTCCACCTCCCCCTGCAGGCGCTCGTTCTCGATCGCCAGGCGCACCGCCGCGGTGACGGTCCGGCGCAGGTTCCGGTCGCGGAGCACGGATCGGTCGTGGACCAGCGCCGCCATCGGTCGACCGCGGCGCTGCAGTAGCGTCACCACCCGGCCGTCCTCCGATTCCGGCAGGTCGACCGCGGCTCCGACACCGTCGAGGTACGCAGCCGCCGAATCGGACCAGTACAGGACGGCGAGCGTCGCGTCCGCGACCGCGTCCCGAAGCCGCTGCTCGAGCTCCGCGGGCGCCCAGGTGCTGCCCAGGTCGATCACCGCGCGCGTGGCCGCTGCCTGCGTCCGCTCCGAACGCAGCTGGCCGGTCATGAAGCCGATCGGGACGATTCCGTAGCGCCTGGCCGCCTTCAGCAGACGCGTGCGCGCTCGGTCGCGCGCCGCCTCGTCGTCGAAGACGACCTGGTTGAAGCGCGCGAGGGCGTTTCGGACGTGCGACTCGTCGTTGATCGGCAGGCGACGGCGGCCGCGCGAATCCACGTGCGCGAACGCGCTGTCGGGCAGCTTGGCGCGATCTCGGTCGGTGAGCTGGCTCATCGGCTCGGGCTTCTCCTCACCTCGGCAAGGATACGGCCAGTCGAGCCGGTCGTCCTCGTCCTACGGGCCGCGACCCTCGAGCCGATAGCCCTCGGGCAGCTCCGACCGCAGCCGCTCGAGGACCGCATCGATGTCGCCGCCCACCGCGCCGCGCGGCGCGAACAGCGTCATCCCGATCGGCACGGGCGCCTCGACCGGGAAGTCGGCCGCGGCGGCCGCTCGCAGCTGCTGGTCGCGCCGCACCGCGAGCCCGTGGTACGCCGCCACCACCGCCGCCACGATCAGGGCACCGATCGGGACGCTCAGCTCGCCGGCGACGTTCGCGGACAGCTCGATCCCGAACAGGGTTCCGAAGACGCGGTACAGGATGACGCCCATCGCCGCCACCGCGGCGAGCACCGAGACGGCCAGCACCAGCAGCAGCGCCGCGCGGCGCACGGCCGACGTGCCCTCGATTGCCGGGTCAGCGGCGTGCCGGCGGCCGATGCGGCTCCACTCCCATACCCACAGCGCGCTGCCGAGCACCGCGAACGGCACCCAGAAGCCGAACTGCCGAAGGCGCTGATCGCCACCGATGAACACGTCGTTGGCACCGAACAGCGCCTCGATCATCAGCCCGAGCAGCGCGGCGATCGCCACCGCGCCGAAGGCCAGGCCAACCAGGGCCAACGGGTACGCGTCGAGCCTCCACGCCGTCAGCGCCCGCGACCCCACGTCACTCTCCTCGCGCAGCCATCGCGCATGGAGCCACCACGCCACGCCGAAGATTCCCGCGCTCAGCAGCGAGCTGACCGCCAGCGGCACCGGCTGCGCGTCGGGCGGCAGGCCGAGCACCGCGTCGATCAGCACCCGGGCGGCCGACCCCACGTAGCCGAGCACCGCCGCCGAGGCGACGATCAGCACCGCCACGAAGAGGGCGAGACGGAGCCGCGCGGGTCGCTCGCTCGCACCGCGCCAGCCGGGGTCCGCTCGAAGCCGGTCGGCGAACCACCAGTGGCCGATCCACACCGCACCGCCGACGATCGCGGTCGAGACCCCGGCGGCGAGCGTTCCGGCCCACCAGCGAGCGTCACCGAAGTCGCGCGGCGCCGGCTCGACGACGGCTGAGCGAAGCAGGTCGACCAGTCCGGTGAGGGCGAACAGCATCGTGAGCAGGCCGACGAAGACCGCCAGGTAGAGGTACGTCCGCGGCAGCCATGCGCCGGCACGCTCCATCGGCCCCCTCGCCCAGTCGCGCAACCGCGTGCGCAGGTGATACGCCCACACCGCCCCCGACACGATCAGCAGCGCCAGGTCGCCGCCCGGCGAGTAGAAGTCCTGGCTGGCGTTCGTCAGGGCGAGGATGAGCGCCTGGATGAGCCGCTGCGCGGCACCGGCGGCGAAGATCAGCGGTATGCCGAGCCCCAGCGCGAAGAAGAGGCCGCGCATGGCCGACGACCGCTCGACTTCCGCGTCGGGCCGCTCGGGCCGCACGCTGCGTTCGGCCAGCGTCCAGTGGATGAGCCACACGGGGAGCGCGACGACGGTCAGGGCGGTTGCCAGTGTGAGCCGCTCACGGTTGAGCTGCTGCGGATCGGCGAAGGTGGAGGCCGCCCCAAGACCGATTGCGTCGAACAGCGCGGTGAGGAGAAGCGTCAGTCCCCAGGCCAGGACCGCGACCCCCACCCCGGTGAGCAGGTAGACATACAGCCGTCGCGCGGTGTGCACGGGTCAGCCCTCCATGAGTGGGTACGGTCCGGGCTCGAATCCGTTCAGCGCCGCGTCGATGTGCCACGCCCCGCCCTCGCGCAGCATCGGCACGGTCGCGCTGTAGGAGTACGAGCTCCCACCGCCGCCGAACGGGTTTCCGTTCCCGCCGCTGAAGATCTCGACCGTCACGTGAACGACACGCTGGTCACCGGCGCCGGTGGTGCGATCGAAGACGACGCGACGGCTGCTGCCGGGGCCGTACATCGGCTTGCCCTGCATGACCATGGTCCGATACGCGCTCAGCGTCATGCTCGACTGCACCCGATGCGAGAAGAGCGCGTACGCCGCGGCGTAGTCGTCCCGCTCGTAGGCCGTGGCGTATTGCTGCACGGCCGCCTCGGGAGAGCCGGCCGGGAAGGTCGTCGGGTCGCGCTTCCCGATCAACAGCACCGCGAGGGTGACCAGCAGCACCACGCCCAGCACTCCCGCCGCGATGTACAGCAGCGTGCGGTCGGGCGCCGCGGGACGCCTTTGCGGGATCGTCGCCTGCTCGCTCATCGACTCCCTCAGCTCCCTGGCTGCCGGCACCATGCGCCGTCCCGGCGCGTTCGACAAGGGCCGTTTGTCGCGCCCGTCGCGGCCGATCGGCCGTCAGTAGGCGCCGGGCAGGAACCGTCGCGTGCGGGACCGATACGCCGCGTAGTCGGGGTAGCGGGCCGCGAGCCAGGCCTCCTCGCGGCGCGACTTGGCGTCGAGCCAGCCGGCCAGCAGGAGCGAGGCGACGAGCGACGCGACGCTCAGGCAGGCGATCGACCAGCCGAGCGAGGCGAGCATGAGCGCCGCGTAGAGCGGATGGCGGATCCGCGCGTAGATGCCGTTGGTGACGAGTCGGGCGTCGTCGCGCGGCCGTGGCACGGCGGTCAGGCTTGCCCCCAGGTCGCGCGCACCGCGAAGGCCGACCCCCACGCCGGCACCCATCGTCAGCACGCCGAGGATGCCCGGCAAGCCAGCCCAGCGACGAGCCGGGTGGGAGGCTGTTCGCGCCCGCCAGTCCGAGCGCTCCGACCAGCGCGAGGAGGACGAGCTGCCCGACGACCCAGCCCTCGCCGCGCGGGCCGAGCGCCGGCAGCCGCGCGCCCGCATCGGTCGTGTCACGCATGCCGCGATCATGCACCGCGAGCCGGACGTGCGGACGGCCGGCTCCGCGAGCCGGCCGTCTGCGTGCTAGTGGGGGCGCCCCGCGCCCCTTCCGTCGAGCGTTTCTACTCGAAGCTCATGATCCAGGCCAGCCGCTCGGGCAGGTCGACACGCGTGTCGTAGCCGACGCCCGCGCAGTTGTAGTTCGTCACGTACGAGTTCACGGCCAGGACCGTATCGGTGCCCGCCAGCAGGTCCGGCCCGCCCGAGTCACCGAAGCACGTGCCGCCCGATCCGCCGCCCGGGTTCATGGTGACCCGGATCTGGTCGTTGCTGGTGCGCGACTTGGTGCCGACGAGCTCGCCGAAGGTGTACATCCGGACCTTGGGGCCGGTCCAGCGGCCGCTCGGCGGGCCGCTGACGTGCGCCTTGGTCTGCACGCCGTAGCCGACGAAGTCGAGGCCCGTGCCGGTGGGCAGGGTGCTCACCAGGTTCGCGCTCGGAAGCTGAGCGTACGTCGAGACGACGGACGTCGGGACAGGCTCGCTCAGCACGATGACGCCGACGTCACCCCACGAGAAGCCGACCAGGCCGTTGCCGGGGCTCGTGTACTCGGGGAAGGTGTACGGGGTGCCGTCGTACGAGGTCGTGCCGCTGAACGGATACTCCGCATTGCCCTGCACGACCGAGTCGAACCAGATTCGCGCGGCGACCGCGCCGTCGGTGCAGTGCCCGGCAGTGAGCACAAGGGTCGGCGTCAGCAGCGACGCGCTGCAGCGCCATGCCGGTCCGTTGGCATCGTCGAAGACCGCCAGACCGACGTAGGGATGGTTGTTGCCGTCCGGCGTTCCGTTGGTCACGGCCATTGCCGGGCCAAACGCCGCAAGCGCCAGGACGATGGCACTCGCGAACGCGATAACAGCTCTCCGCATGCTTTCCTCCAGTGCTGGTCTCGGTGGATGCCGACCGCTCGGGCAGTGGCAGCGGCGTCGAGGCCTCCCCGCCGTGTGTCGCCGCATTGTCGCTAACCGCCCCCAACTTCACAAGAGCGGCACCCCGCACACGCCGGGTTGGGGGTGCATCGGCGCACCGCCGGCGTAGTTCGGCGGCGGGCGCGCCGCGACCCGAGGGGCGACGACAGGGCCTGTCGTCCGGGATTACCGTGTCGCGGTGAAGAAGAAGGACCGCGTCGCCGTTTACCTCGAAACTGGCTCGAAGCGCACCTTCGCGGGCGCGGTGGACTGGCCCGGCTGGACGCGCGCCGCGCGGGACGAGGCGGGCGCGCTCGAGGCCCTGCTCGCCTACGCGCCGAGGTACGCCAAAGTCGTCCGATCGTTTCGAGCTCCCTCCGACGCGGACGCGCTCGACGTCGTCGCCAAGGTCGACGGAGGCGCGACGACCGACTTCGGAGCACCGGAGCGCGAGGCGCCCGGCGACGAGAGGCCGCTCGACGCGGCGGACCTCGCGCGACAGCTGAAGCTTCTCGACGCCTCCTGGCGGGCGCTCGAACGCGCTGCCTCGGCGGCGCGAGGAAAGAGGCTGCGGACGGGTCCGCGCGGCGGCGGGCGCGACCTCGACAAGATGATGGAGCACGTGCGCGGCGCGGAGCGCGCCTACCTCTCGAAGCTCGGCACCCGGTCGCCGGCGGATGCTGACGCAGACGAGCTGCGCGACCTCGCTCGCACGACCCTGCGAGCGCGCTCCAGGGACGAGCCGATCGAGGATCCGAGCGCCACGCGCAAGTTGTGGTCGCCGCGCTACTACGTCCGTCGGGCCGCGTGGCACGTCCTGGACCACGCCTGGGAGATCGAGGATCGCCTCTCGTGAGGCGCCGGATCCGGTTGGCCCGCGACCGGACTCGGTTTCATCTCGGTTTCATCGCTGCTGGCGATAATTTCGCGTCACTGCGGCCGATGCGGGGCAATCTGACTCGGTTTCATCGCTGCTGGCGATAATTCCGCGCCAATTCGCGTCGGTGCGGCCGATGCGGGGCTATGTGACGCAATTTCATCGGTGCTGGCGATAATTCCGCGCCAATTCGCGTCGGGTGCGGCCGATGCGGGGCTATGTGACGCGATTTCATCGGTGTTGGCGATAATTCCGCGCCAATTCGCGTCGGTGCGGCCGATGCGGGGCGATCTGACGCGGTTTCATCGGTGCTGGCGATAATTTCGCGCCAATGCGTCCGATGCGGGGCTATCTGACGCGATTTCATCGGCCAGGACGATAACGCCGCGCCAACTCGCGCCAGCGCGCCTGATGAGGCGGCAGGACGAGAATTCCGGGCCAACTCTCGGACCGTCGGAGGCTAGCTGCGCGGCCGCCGCTCCAGCTCGTCGATCCACTCCTCGAGACGCGGGAGATGCTCCTCGAGGTGCTCCGGGCCTGCCTTGCGAACCCAGAACGCGGCGGGAGGCGTGATCTCGTCGATCTCGTTCCACGCGTTCAGCAGCTCACGATGCGCCGCGGCCGCCTGGAGGTGGACGACGTCGAACGGGATGTCGTGCATCGCCGCCAGGAACCGCGCGTTCTCCGCGTCGATGTCGATCTCGCCCTCGCGGTACGTGCCGGAGACGATCTGGCGCAGCATCGCCGCGCCGGCGGCCATCCACGTTCCCAGGTGGGCGACGGCGTCCTTGGCCGTCCAGCCCTCCTCGAAGTAGCCCGGCACCTCGGCCATCTCCGGCGTGATGCGGTCGATCACGTGATGGAGCCGCTGCCACGTCTCCTCCTCGCCGGGCAGCTGGTGCGCATCGGTCCCGGTGTCGTCGGTCATCGCTGGATGATAGACCGATGATGGGATAGCCTCGCCGCGACATGGAACCCACCGAGCAGACCCAGCTGACTGACGACGCGCGTCGCAACCGCGAGTGGTGGGACGCTGGCAGCGACGAATACCAGGCCCGCAACGCCGACTTCATCCACGACGGCTACGCGTGGGGCGTCTGGCAGATCCCCGAGTCCGAGCTCAATGTCCTGGGCGACGTCGAGGGACGGGACATCCTCGAGCTGGGCTGCGGCGGCGCCGAGTGGTCGCGCTCGCTGTTGCGTCGCGGCGCCCGGGTCACCGGGCTCGACAACTCGCCGGAGCGGCTGCGCAGGGCGCAGGAGGGGAACCGAGAGGCCGGAGTCAACTTCCCGCTGGTGCTCTCGGGCGCCGAGCACACGCCCTTCGCCGACGCGTCGTTCGACATCGTGATGGCCGACCACGGCGCGCCCAGCTTCGCGGACCCGTACCTCGTCGTGCCGGAGGTGGCGCGCGTGCTGCGGACGGGGGGCATCTATGCCTTTTCGGGCACGCACCCGCTCGTCTGGCTCGCGTTCGACCCGCAGGCCGATGCGATGAGCGACCGCCTGCGCAGCGACTACTTCGGCATCCATCGCGACGCCGAGCCCGACGGCCCCGCGGAGTTCAACCTGCCCATCGGCGAGTGGATCCGGCTGTTCCGGGCACACGGCTTCGACGTCGAGGCGCTGATCGAGCCGCGGCCGGCGGAGGGAGCGACGTCGACGTACCGCGACGCGAACGATCACGCCTGGGCCAGGCGCTGGCCGATGGAGATGATCTGGCGGACGAGAAAGCGCTGATCAGCGCTCGCTGACCAGCTCGTCGGCGGCCGGTGCTCCGGCCTGGGTCACGCCGCGCGCAGCGGGTCGCGTCGCAGGAATGGACTCGAGGAAGCGATCGACCACCGGTCCCGCCCCCCGAGCGCGCAGGAACTCCTCGCCCTCGGCGGCGACCGCATCGGCCTCCGGGAAGCGACCGCTGGCCAACGTCCCCAGCGCGACCCCCAACAGCGCCCGCCAGAGGAGTATGCCGGCCGTGTCGGCGGTCTGGAACACCTCGAGGAACCGGCTTCGCAGGTCGCCTCGCGGGGGCCGTGCGCCAAGGAGCTCGAGCCCCACCTGCGTCGCGATCTCCATGGAGCGCCGTCGCTTGCCGGTCACCTGTGCGCTCGGCAGTTCGCTGACGAGATCCTCGACGCGACGGGCGTCCCGCCCGAGCAACGCGGCCGCGATCGCCCAGGCCACCGTCATCGCGCCCTGCTCACTCGCCCACGACGGCCGCGTCACGTCGAACGCCTCCGCATAGCGCCCGCTCGCGAGCGCGAGCAGCGCCTCGGTCCCGCGCAGGCCCTGCTCCGCCTGCGCGCTCGACCAGTTGCCGGTCTTCGCCCGCGCCATCAGTGCGTGCGAATCATCGGTCTCGCCGCGAAACGCGCGGCGCGCGGCGACCTCCATCTCCACCCAGATGCGGTAGAACCCCTCGGTGCCCGCCGTCGCCTCGATTCCCTCCTCGATCCAGCTGTCGAAGTCGCCAACCTCGAACGAGCCCGCGAGCAGCAGGCCGAGAAACTGCCGCGAGAAGCGCTGCACGCCGAGCCTGCTCGCCACCTCATATGCGTCACGCCAATTTGCGAGCAACGATCGCATGTCCTCCATCGTCAGCGCCGCGGCGATGTTGTTGCGGGCACGGAGCTCCTCGAGGATATTTCCGTCGATGGCGGCCATCTCGATCGCGCCTCGCAGCAGGATCTCCATCTCGCGCCAGCGGCCGAGGGCGAGGAGCGCCGGTCCCTTGCTGACGATGGCCTCCAGCACGAGCGACGGCTCATCGCGGATCGCTGGCGACGCGAGGACGCGATCGAGCCACTCCACCGCCTCCGGCGAGCCCTGGATCATGAGCGCCCGGCCAAGCTCGACCTCTGCGCGCGCATGGTCGATCGACGCGGGAAGGTCGGCCGCTTCGGCGAGCGCCTCACGTAGCATCGCCACAGCGGTCCGATCGCGATGCTGCGACATATCCACCGCGGCTCGCTGGGTGCGCGCGCGCAGCAGCGCCTGCCCAGCACCTGTTTTGGCGAGCAGGGCGATCCCCGCGTCCGCGTGGCTGACCGCCAGGTCGTACTGATCCGCGTTCATTGCGGCCACCGAGGCGCGCAGCTCGAGCGCCGCCCGGTCGTCGTCGCCCGGAGTGATGTGCAGCGCCTGCTCGACATAGCCCAGCGCACTGGCATACGAGTGCAGTGCGAAGGCACGATCCGTCGCCGCGCGAAGCGCGATGCGGGCCTGCACCGCGAGCGCATCGGCCTCCGCGCCGGGATGCGCCGCGGCATGCGCGTCCATGTAGTGGCTCGCCAGCACGCCGGACAGCTCCTCCTCGCCAAGCGACTCGAAGTGGCGTGCCGCGGCGAGGTGCAGCGCCCGGCGGTCCGCCCGTGACAGGGCCGAGTAGGCCACCTCGCGCACGATTCCCTGCACGAACTGGTACTGCCCGCGTTCAGGCGATCGAGGATCCATCTCGTGTCGCAGCACGTCGCGCCGCGCGAGCGTGCCCAGGCGATCCGTGAGGACACTCGGATCGTCGCCGGACATCCCCACCAGCCCGGCGACGGTGAAGCTCTGGCCGAGCACCGCCGCCTTCTGCAGCAGCGCACGATCGAGCGCGTCGAGCGCGTCGAGGCGCGACGCGATGAGCGCCTGCAGCGTCTCCGGGTACCGCGAGCTGGTCAAGCTTCCCGACCAGCTCCCAGCGCTCACCGTCGGCGGAGCGGAGCCAGCTGGCCGCGATCGATGAGCATGCGCAGCGTCTCGACCGCGTAGAACGGGATGCCTTCACTGCGCTCCGCTATCGCGTCGAGCGCGCCGCGCGGGACGTCCGGGATGAGCCCGCGGATCATGGCCTCGACGTCTGTTCGGGCGAGCGGCTCGAGCTGCATGGTCGTGGCGCTGCGGGCGGAGCTTCCCCATCCCGGTCGCCGCTCCATGAGCTCCGGTCGAGCCAGGGTGATGACGAAGAAGGGCGCGTTGCGCGCGGCATCCAGCAGGTGGTCGATGAAGTCGAGCATGCCCTGGTCGGCCCACTGCACGTCCTCGAACAGGAGCACGGTCGGCCCCTGGGCGGCCATCCGCTCGAAGAGCATGCGCCAGGCGGCGAAGAGCTCGTCGCGGCTCCCGGCGGGCATCGGTGCCAGGGCCAGCAGACCCGCCACCCGGGGCTCCACCCAGGCTCGCTCTGCGGCGTCGGGAACCCACTCCACGAGCGTCTCGCGCAGCTTGGCCCGTGCGGCTGCCTCGTCGTCGGCCTCCGCGATGCGGGCCCGCTGGCGGACCATCTCGGCCAGCGCCCAGTAGCCGATCCCCTCGCCGTAGGCCGGCGAGCGGCCGGTGTGCCAGTAGACGGTGCCGACCACGCCGTCGAGGTACTTCTCCAGCTCCCATGCCAGCCGCGACTTCCCGATCCCGCCCTGGCCGATGACGCTCACCAGCCGCGCCTTGCGCTCCCTCTCGGTGGCGTGGAAGAGGTCCTTGAGCAGGCGCACCTCTTCGTCGCGCCCGACGAACGGTGGCTCCAGCGCCTCGCTGCGGCCCTCGCCGCCGCGACGCGACACGACGCTCCTGGCGCGCCAGGCGGCGACGGGTGCGGCCTTGCCCTTCAGCTGCTGCTCCCCCGCTTCGTCGAACGCGATCGACTTGGATGCGGCACGGTAGGTCGCCTCGCCGACGTACACGGTCCCTGGTTCGGCGACCGATTGCAGGCGCGACGCGGTGTTGACGAGGTCGCCCGTCACGATTCCCTGTCCGACCGCGCCGACGGTGACCGCTGCCTCTCCGGTGAGGACGCCGGCCCGTCCCTGGGTCGCGCGGGTCTCGTCCAGGGCGGGAATGGCGGCAACGCAGATCCAGTCCTGCGCGCACCGCCCGCTCGGCGTCGTCCTCGTGCGCCACCGGGGCGCCCCACACGGCCATGACGGCGTCACCGATGAACTTCTCGACCGTGCCGCCATAGCGCTCGATGATCGTGCGGGCCGTGTCGAAGTAGCGGCTCAGAAACTCGCGGGTGTCCTCCGCGTCGCGCTCCTCCGACGCGGTCGTGAACCCGACGAGGTCCACGAACAGGACCGATACGAGCCGGCGCTCGGTCGCGTGGGACGCCACCGTCGGATCTGCCTCCGCCTGCGGCGCCGCCGCGCGGAGGTCGAGCCCGCACTCGCCGCAGAACTTGACGCCGGGGGCGTTCGGTGTTCGGCAGCGCGGACACGCCTGCGCGAGCGCCGTGCCGCACTCGCCGCAGAACTTGCGGCCGGGCTCGTTGGGACTCCCACAGGTCGGGCAGTTCACGGGCGCACTGTACGCCGGGCGCCCAGTGCTGTGAACCCGTGCGCGGGAGCTCGGCGGCGCCCGCTGGTCACCCGCGACTACATCGATTCGTGCGCGCGCGTCAGTCGGAAGACCGGGATCGCCCGCTCGGTCCGGCTGCGGTAGACCGGATACTCCGGCGCCTCGGTCGCGATCCGCTTCCACGCCTCATCGAGCGCCTCTCCCTCGAGCTCCCTGGCGTGAACCGGGACGCGCTCGCCGTCGGCGAGGACGACCGTGGCCGCCGGATGCGTCCGCAGGTTGTAGACCCAGCCGGGATTGCGCGGGGCGCCGCCCTTGGAGCCGATCACCAGCCAGGCTTCGGCGCCTTCCTCGAGGTAACCGAGCGCCGCCCGCCGCGTGTCGCCCGACCGCGCACCGGTCGTCTCGACCACGAATGCATGCAGGCCGCCGGCGGTGAACAGCTCTCCGGGCCGCTCCCAGTTGATGGGGCGGCCGGGTCGCCATGCCGTGTCTGTCATGCGCTCGACTCTACGCCGTCGGCGCCTTCTTTCGCTTCGTCTCCTTCGGCGGCAGGGTGCGCACGAAGGCCGCAGCCGTCTCTACCCACGTGCGCGTCGCGGCGGCATCGGCCACGACCTCGCGCGGCAGGACGAGGTACTCGCGCATCGGTCGTCCTGGCATCGGCTCAAGCGGCGACCAGCCGGCCTCGAGACACGCCTCGCGCTCCGCCGCCGGCAGCCGCACCATCATCGTGTCGCGGAAGAGGCCCGCTGTGAGGTTCCCACCGACGAAGGCGGCCGGATAGCCGAACATCGGGCGCACCTCGACGCCGTCGATGCCCGCCACCGCCGCCTGGAACTGCTCCACGAGCTCCGGCGGCGCCTTTTGCCACGAAGTCGACGCCGACATCAGCTCCCGCCGCCCGGCTCCATCTTCTCGGCGTACTGACCGCGCCAGCTTGGAGCCTCGAACGGGTACGCGAAGTAATCGGTCTGTCGCATCAGCTTGCCGTCGGGTCCAGTCTCGACGATCGAGATGGCGCTGACGGGCGTCCCGTCGCCGTAGTCGATGGTCGCCTCGATGACCCACGCCTCACCGGGCTTCAGGATGCGTCTCAGCTTCGCGGTCGGCTGCGTGCCGCTTTGCGCGGGGTAGTTGGCATTCATCTCGGCGATGCGGTCCCGCCCGCGGAATCGCTCGCCCGATTGCGGGTACTCCAGCACCAGCTGCTCATCGGCCATCTCGTGCTGGGCGCGGGCCATCTCTCCCATGTCGTTGCTGGCGTAGACCGAACGGATGCGCTCCGCCATCTCCTCGTCGTTCATCGGGCTCTCCTGTCGTCCGTGCCCGCCGGCGGCGGGTCGCTCGAACGAGGTACGTCCGCACAGTGTCTGCGCGCCACGCCGCGATGTCGAGGGAGTTATCCACGACTTCTGGGAAAGGCGACCGTGACCGTCGTGCCCGCGCCGGGCGCGCTCAGCAGCGTCACATCGCCGCCGTGCACGGCGACGAGGTCCCGCACGATCGCCAGCCCCAGTCCGGCGCCGGCGGATGTCCCGGAGCGCCAGAAGCGCTCGAACGCGTGGTCGACCGCATCGGCCGACATGCCGGAGCCGGTGTCGGTCACCGACAGCGTCACGCGCGCGGGTTCGGCCGCGACCGATACGGTCACCTCGCCGCCGGCCGGCGTGTGGCGAAGCGCATTGGAGACCAGGTTGGCGATGACCTGGTGAATGCGTTGCGGGTCGAGGTCCAGCTCGGGGACTGCCGCGGGCGCTGCGACCGACACCCGCACGCCGGCCGCGCCCGCCTGCGCCTCGAATCCGGCGACCGCGTCGCGGGCAACCTGCGCCAGGTCGGTCGGCTCGCGGTGCAGACGCAGCGCCCCGGCCTCGGCCAGCGAGAGCGTGCGCAGGTCGTCGATCAGCTGCTCGAGATGCCGTGTCTCTGCCTGGATGCGCTCGAGGTGCGGCCGATCCATGGGGTACAGCCCGTCGAGCATCGCCTCGACGTTGCCCTGGATCACGGTCAGCGGGGTGCGCAGCTCGTGGCTGACCTCCGCCAGCAGGCGGCGGCGCTGCTCCTCGGTGTGCGCCAGGCGGGAGCTCATGGCGTTGAACGCGCGGGCCAGCGCGCGAACCTCGCCCGGGCCGCGCTCGGGCACCTGCGTCCCGAACTGGCCCGCTTCGACCCGCGCCGAGGCCTCGATCAGCTCGCCGATCGGCGCTGCCGAGAGCCGCACGCCGCGGACGATGCCGCGCGCGACGAGCAGCACGACCAGCACGACCGCCCCGCCGGCCACGATGGCGAGCGGATGCCGGCTGCCGACCAGGGTTCCGATGAGCCAGATCAACGAGACGGCGAGGGCGGTGAGGAGCAGCAGCATGCCGACGGCGAAGGCGCCGGCACGACGGATGAACCCGCGGCGCAGCTGGCGCCACGCCTCGGCGTCGCGCGGCGGCCACTCCTCGTTCTCGGGCCACCACGGAGGGCGCCGCCGGCCGCCGCGGGGACCCCAGCCGCGGGCGTTCCGCATCGGTCGTTCAGTCGGCAAGGCGATATCCCACGCCGTACACGGTGAGCAGGTAGCGCGGCGCGCGTGGCGCCGGCTCGAGCTTGTGCCGGATGTTCTTGACGTGCGCATCGATCGCCCGCTCGTACGACTCGAAGGCGACGCCGTGGATCGCGTCGAGCAGCTGCGACCGAGTGAAGACGCGGCCCGGCTGGCGCGCCATGGCGGCCAGCAGCGCGAACTCGGTGGCGGTCAGCTCAACCCGGTCGTCGCCGCGCGTCACTCGCATGCGCGGGACGTCGAGCACCAGGTCGCCCGCGCGCAGCACCTCGCGCTCGACCGGGCCGGAGCGGCGCCGCAGCACCGCGCGCACGCGAGCCACGAGCTCGCGCGGGCTGAACGGCTTGGTGACGTAGTCGTCGGCGCCGAGCTCCAGGCCGATCAGCTTGTCCGTCTCGTCGTCACGGGCGGTGAGCATGATGATCGGCACCTCGCCGCTGCGACGCAGGGCGCGCGTGACGTCGAGGCCGTCGAGGCCCGGCAGCCCCAGGTCAAGCACCACCAGGTCCGGCGACTCGGTGCGCGCCCGCATCAGCGCCTCGTCGCCGGCGTGCGCGGTGGTCACCTCGAAGCCCGCCGCCTCCAGGTAGTCGGCGACGAGCCGAACGATCTTCGGCTCGTCGTCCACGATCAGGATCCGCGGCATGCTGCCGGCATCCTAGGCCGGCTAGGCGCCGGCGCGCTGGCCGCCCGACGTCGGACCGTCGCCCTCGCGACGGTGCAGCTCGCGGTGCCACTCCTCGATGCGCTCGGATCGGCCCCCGCGCGGTCCGCCGCCCCAGCGACCCCAGCCCATGGCGCCGCGCAGCAGGCCGATGATCAGGAAGATCCCCAGGATCCAGAAGAAGATCCCGAAGAAGCCGAATCCGAAGCCCCAGCCACCGTGCCAGTACGGCCCGTAGCCATATCCGAACGGTGCGGCCGGGACCGGCTGCCCCGACGCGACTGCCTGGCGCGCGGCGTCGCTCAGGCCGGCGCTGACGCCGGCGTTGTAGACCGCGGTGCCGATGCCGGTGGCGACCAGCGCCAGCAGCACCAGCGCCAGCAGCCCGAAGATCACTCGCCTGTTCACGTTCCACTCCTCGCTTCTGCATTCCCGCCCATCGCGGGCCGATGCGGAGAGGATGGCGCGCGATTGCGCGCGAACTGTGAACGGCGGGTGGAGATCCGTCAGGCGCTCTCGGCCCAGGTGGTGCTGATCGCCGGCGGCTGCAGCAGCGTCTGCATCACCACGCAGTAGCGCTCGCTGCGCTCCCTGAGCCGTGCCAGCCGATCCGGTTCGATGGCGGCCAGGTCGCCGCTGAGCGAGAAGGTGGTGCGGATGGCGGTGAACCCGACCGCGACGTCGGCGATGCCCAGCGTGCCGCGCAGGTCGAGGTCACCCTCCACCTCGACGTTGACGCCGACCTCGAGCCCCATGTTGGCGGCGACCATCTGGCAGGTCAGCTGGGCGCAGGCCGCCAGCGCGCCCAGCAGCAGGTCGCCCGAGCAGGCCGCCGAGCCGGCGCCGCCCACCCCGGGATGCGCCTCGGCGGCATACAGCATCCGGCCCAGGTCCACCGAGCAGCTCATGGCACCGGCGCCGGTGCTGCCCCTGGCGCGCAGCGTGATGACCGCCGCCTCCGGCGCCTCCCGGTATCGGTCCTTGAGCGGTGCCTGGACCTCGCGCAGTGTCGCCATCTGTTGCTCCTTCGTGTTCAGCGCCCGATCGCGGGCAGGGCGGTGTCGATGATGCCGCGTCAGGCGACCTCGCGGCGCAGGGTCGCCGCCGCGGCGGCGATGACGAGGAGGCAGAAGCCGGCAAGCACCGCGAGGTCCAGCTGCAGGGCCGACGAGGCGAGCGTGCGTCCCTCGAGCATCACGCCGCGCAGGGCGTCCACGGCGTACGTGAGCGGCAGCACGTTCGAGACGACCTGCAGCCAGCCCGGCTCGCTGGCGACCGGCACGATCACGCCCGACAGCAGGATCTGCGGCACGATCACCAGCGGGATGAACTGCACCGCCTGGAACTCCGTCCGCGCGAACGTGGAAAGGAAGATCCCCAGATTGATGGCGGCCAGCGCCAGCAGCACCTCGAGGCCGAAGACGAGCAGCACGTTGCCGGCGTTGTACAGCCCCAGCACCAGCAGCCCGAAGACGAGCACCTCGGCCGCCTGGACGAGGGCCACGATGGTGAAGCCGAGCATGTAGCCGAGCACGATCTCCGTCCGTGTCAGCGGGCTCGCCATCAGTCGCTCGAGCGTCCCCAGCGTGCGCTCGCGGAGGAACGAGACCGAGGTCACGATGTAGACCAGGAAGAAGACGATCAGGCCGATGAACGGGCCGGCCAGCAGGTCCAGCGTCTGCAGCTGCGCTCCGCCGAACAGCTCCGTCGTCTTGAGCGTCACGCGGGGGATCAGGGCGCTGGCGGCTGGTGGGGCCAGTGCGCCGACCGCCTCGATGGCGGCCTGCGACACGGCGCGCTGCATCGCCGCGGCACGCCCCGGATCGGTCCCGCGCAGTCGAAGCTCCGGCGCGATCTGGTGGTCGGCCGTGGCCTCCTGAGTCAACGACGAGGGCAGGGTGAGGTACCCGTCGAGGTCGCCGGCATCGAGGGCGCTCTCGGCGGCGTCGCGGGTCGTCGCGCTCACCGTCACGAGGTCCGAGTCGCGCAGGCGCGCCACGATGGCCGGTCCGAGCTGCCCGCTGTCGTCGTCGATCACGCCGAGCGCGGCGCGCGGCTGGTCGCCGTTGAAGAGCAGGGCGAAGATGCCCAGGATCACGATCGGCGCGACCAGCAGCAGGCCCAGCGTGCGGCGGTCGTGGCGGAACTGGGCCAGCAGCCGGGCCGTGATGGCGAGGGTGCGCCGCAGGCTCACGACGCCGCGCCCGAGAGCATTAGGAACGCGTCCTCCAGCCGCTGCGTACCCGCCTGCGCGCGCAGCTCGTCCGCGCTCCCCTCGGCCAGGATTCGGCCGGCCAGGATGAGGCCCAGCCTGTCGCAGCGCTCCGCCTCGTCCATGACGTGGCTGGAGACCACGATCGCGACGCCGTCGGCCGCCATGCGGCGCAGGCCCTCCCAGATCTCGACCCGCAGCGCGGGATCGACGCCGACGGTCGGCTCGTCCAGCAGCAGCAGGCGCGGCGCGTGCACGAGCGTGCAGGCCAGCGAGAGGCGGGTGCGCATGCCGCCGGAGAGCGTGGCGGTGATCGAGCGCCGCCGATCCTCCAGGTGCACGAAACGGAGCGCCGCGTCCACGTCGCCGCGCCCCTCGATGGCGGCGAAGAAGCGGACGTTCTCCTCGGCCGTGAGGTCCTCGTACAGCGCCGCGGCCTGGGTCATGTAGCCGATCTCGCCGAGCGCGGCGGTCGCTCCGGCGCGGCTGCCGAGGACGCTGATCTCGCCGCTGTCCGGCTTGATGAGGCCGACCAGCGAGCGGATCAGGGTCGTCTTGCCCGAGCCGTTCGGCCCCAGCAGGCCGTACACCTCGCCCGCGGGCACGCGAAGCGTCACCCCGTCCAGCGCCACGACCGAGTCGAAGCGCTTCCGCAGCTCGCGAACGTCGACGGCGCGATCCGGTGCGAGATCGGGCATCGCGGGGAGCCTATGTGCGGCTCAGCGCGCGGTCAAGACTCGACGGCTCGCGTCGCCCGGGCGCTACGACTCGCAGCCGATCCCGTCGTGATTGCCGTCGAACCGCATCGGGTCCGGGTTGGCGACGTTCCAGAGCACCCTGAAGCGGCGCGCGGTGATATCGCCGCAGTCGAGGTCGGGCGAGTTGAGCGGGATGCAGATGTCGGGATACGACGGCTCGCAGCTGCCTCCCACCAGGCCGCGCGGCGCGCCGGCGGTCGCTGCCGGCGTGGGCGACGGGCCTCCGCTCCACAGACCGAGGCCAGCGGCGCGCGCCTCGCGCTCGGCAGGAACGAAGAGCGGCTCGATGTACTTGACGTCGGGAGGGAAGGTGGCCACCTGCGCGAACCCCTCGCGGATCAGCTCCAGGTTGACGAGCGTCCAGGTGGCGGCGTCGTGCAGCCAGACGTAGCGCAGCAGGCGTCCGTATCGGTCCGTCTCCGAGACGTCCTTCTCGAGCACCACCTGCCTGCCCTCGACCAGCCGCGCGTTCGCGGCGGCCGCCTCGGGCCCCATCCACTCCACGCCGTTGTGCGTCTCGGGCGTGTCCATGCCGATGTAGCGGACCGGGTAGTTCACGCCGTCGATCAGGACGCGGATCGTGTCGCCGTCGGTGATCGAGGCGACCTGGGCGACCTGCGTCGGACCGGTCGGCGCCAGCCCGAGGCGCGATGTGGCCGACGGCAGCGCCTCCGCGGTTTCGGTTGGCGTCGCCTCGGTGGGAGTCGGGGAGACGGTCGGCGTGGCCACCGCGGTGGCTGTCGCCGGGATTCCCGTCGGCGAGGGCGGGTTGGCCAGGCTCGCCGTGCAGCCGGACAGAGCGGCCATCGTCACGGCGAGCACGAACAAGCGAATGCGGCGAGCCACGCGTCCCTCCCTTGCCCGGATCGGGCGCTCCCAATCCTACGCCGCGCCGGCGACAACGCTGGATGGGCCTTTGGTCCGGCGCTCAGCCGGTGGACTTCGACTCGCTGTGCTCGCCCCAGGCGACGAGGCCGATGGCGCCCAGCACGGCGGCCGCGCCGACCAGGTGGATGGCCTGGAAATCCTCGCCGAGCAGCCAGTACGAGAGCACCAGCGCCGAGAGCGGCATGGCCCCCATGAAGGCCGATGCGGTCGTGCCGGTCGCCCGGCGCATGCCCAAGTACCACAGGATCGTGCCCAGCGACAGCGTCCCGATCCCCCACCATCCCAGCGCCAGCCAGGCGGCGAGGTCCGGCCCCGCCCAATCGAACGACAGGGCGGCGGGGATCGCGAACGGAGCGAAGAGCGGAATGGCGAGCACGGTGGCGATGGCGGCGATGTCCACCGCGCTCATGTCCGCCGTGAGCCGCTTCCCGAGCAGGGTGTACGCGGCCTCGCCGCACACCGCTCCGAAGACGAGGGTGCTGCCGAGCAGGACGTTGGGGGACGCGTCCTTCCCGGCGCCCGCGCCACTGAGCCCCACCACCGCCACGCCCGCCACCGAGAGGAGCACCGCGCCGACGTTCCAGCGCGTCGGGCGGGCGTGCATGAAGACGACCGATGCGGCCGCGGTGACCGCTGGAAGCGTGGCCATCACCAGCGACCCGGCCACGCCCGACGCGTTCTGCATCCCGTACAGCATGAGGATGCTGAAGGCGAACATGCCGAACAGCGCGATGGCGCCGAGCAGCAGCCAGTCGCGACCGTCGATCTGGGGCAGCCACGCCTGGCCGCGCATCCTGCGCACGATCAGCATCAGCGGCACCAGGACCGCCGCCGCCACGAGCATCCTCAGCTCCGAGGCGAGCAGCGGCGGGAAGCCGTTGCCCACGACCTTGGAGATGGGGGTGCCGCTGCCGAAGATCGCCATCCCGGCGACCAGCAGCAGCGCGGCGCGGAAGCTCACCTGGCCCGGCCCCGCACCCGACGTGCCACCCGCTCAGCCGCGACCTGGCGGACGGAAGCGTTCCATCTGGTGGAACGAACGGCCATCAGGACCATGCTCACCAGCCGATTTTCCGCATGGCGACCACGGGCGGCCGTCGAGCGCCGAGCTCCGACGTCTCGATGTCCGATGGTTCCGCGGGCTGGAACGCCTACGCGCCGCGTCTTTCTACGCCTCCGTGGCCTCCACCATCCGCGGCTGACCGATGCGCTCGGCGCGCCCGGAGGCCCGGCCGCGCACGCCCTCGACCAGGCGGTAGGCGGCCGGCACCACGATCAGGGTCAGGAAGGTCGAGCTGAGCAGGCCGCCGATGACGACGGTGCCGAGCTCGGCGGCGATGATCGAGCCCTCGTTGAGCCCGGCGGCGAGCGGCACCAGCGCCAGGATGGTCGCGATGGCCGTCATCAGGATCGGGCGCACGCGGGTGCGTCCTCCCTCGATCAGCGCCTCGCGCAGCGGCATGCCGCCGGCGCGCAGGCGCTCGACCAGGTCGAGCAGCACGATCGCGTTGGTGACCACGATCCCGATCAGCATCAGGAACCCGATCAGCGCGCTGACCCCGATCGGTCGGCCGGTGAGAAGCAGCGCCGGGAAGGCGCCGATGGTCGCCAGCGGCAGGCTGAACAGGATGATGAACGGGGTGATCAGCGAGTTGAAGGCGAGCACCAGCATCAGGTAGACGAGCACGATCGCCACGCCCATGGCGGTGAAGAGCCCGCCGAACGCCTCCGACTGCTGCTGGCTCACGCCGCCGATGGTGGCCGACACGCCGGCCGGCAGCTTTCCTGACGACTGCAGCAGGTCGAGCTGCTTCGACACCTCGCGCGAGATGCCGCCGGTGTCCTCGCCCACGACCTCGGCGCTCACCGTGGCGGACGGCGCGGCATCGACGCGGGTGATGGTGGCGCGCACGTCCTGTCTGGTGACCGTGGCCACGTCACCCAGCGTGACGCCGTTCCCGACCGGCAGGGCGCGCAGCTTCGCCACGCTGTTCACCGCCGTCGGGTCGAACTGCAGCAGGACCTGGATCGGCGCCGCGCCGTCGGGGGGCTGGATCATGGTCACCGGGGCCGGCGTCAGCGCGCCGCGGACGATTCCGCCGATCTGCGCCGCGCTCACTCCCGACGCGGCGGCGCGCTGCGGGTCGACCTGCACCTGCACCTGCGGCGCGGCGGCGACGAGGTCGCTCGTCACGTTGGCCAGTCCGTCGACGGTGGAGACCGCGTCGATCACCGATCCGGTCGCCTTCTCGACCGCGTCGCCGTTCGGCCCGCTGACGACCACGGCCAGGTTGCCGCCACCGCCCGGGCCGTTGGCCTGCTGCACCGCGGCGCTCCAGCCGTCGGCCTGGACGGGCGCGAGCTCCTTGTCCAGTCGCAGGGCCGATGCGGTGAGGTCCGCATCGGGATGCAGGCGCACGAACATGGTGGCCGAGTTGGCCGCGCGTCCGGACTGGGCCGCGAGCAGGGTCCGGAAGCCGGTGTCGCCCTCGGGCGGAACGGTGGTCTGCACCTGCTCCACCTGCCCGTCGGCGAGCAGGATCTTCTCCGCCTGCGCGGCGCGGTCGCGGACCCCGGTGGAGCTGGTCCCCGCCGGCGGCGAGACGTTGACGATCAGGATCTTCTCCGATCCCGAGTTGAGGAAGGCGGTGGGCAGCAGCGGGACGATGAACAGCGAGCCGACGAAGAGCAGCAGCGCGCCGATCACCACGCCCAGCGACGTCCATCGGTTCCTCAGCACCGCGCGGATGGTCGGCGTGTAGAGACGCACCCAGACCGAGCGCCGCGGCTCGCCGGACTCGTCCACCGCCTCGCCACGCGGCCCGACCAGGAAGAAGGCGAAGACCGGGATGACGGTCAGCGCGACGACCAGCGAGGCCAGCAGGGCGAAGGTGACGGTCAGCGCGAAGGGCAGGAAGAACTGGCTGATCAGCCCGCCGGCGAACCCGAGCGGCAGGAAGACCGCGACCGTCGTCAGGGTGCTGGCGGTGATCGCCCCGGCCACCTCGGCCGGTCCGCGCAGCGCGGCGGTGCGCCGGTCCTCCCCCATGGCGCGGTGGCGGTAGATGTTCTCCAGCACCACGATCGAGTCGTCCACCACCCGACCGATGGCGACCGCCAGGCCGCCCAGGGTCATGATGTTCATGGTGATGCCGCTGAGCTGCATGGCGACCAGGGCGATGAGCAGCGAGAGCGGGATGCTCACCGCCGCCACGAAGGTCGAGCGCAGGCTGAACAGGAACAGGAAGATGGTCAGCACGGCGAAGATCGCGCCCAGGCCGCCCTCCTTGAGCAGCCCGTCCCGCGACTCGATGATGAAGTCCGCCTGGTCGGAGACGACGTCGATCTTCAGCCCGGCATTCGCGGCCGCGACCTTGTCGAGCGCGGCGGTCACGGCCTGCGAGACATCGACCGTGTTGGCCGAGACGCTCTTGCTGACCGTCAATCCCAGCGCGTTGACGCCGTTGAAGCGCGCGTAGCCGGTGGTGGCCGCCTGGCGCGTCTCGACCTTCGCCACGTCGCCCAGCGTCACGGGGCCCGCCTGCGGCGCGCCGGGGCTGACGCCGACCACGACCGAACGCAGCTGCTCGACCGAGGTGATCTCGCCCACGGTCGTCACCGGGATGGACTCGCCCTCGGACGGAAGCTCGCCGGACGGGATCGTGACGTTGGCGGCCGACAAGGCCCCCTGGATCTGCTGGTAGCCGATGCCGTTCATCGCCAGCGCCCGCGGGTCGAGCGTGATGACGACGCGGTCGCTCAGCCCGCCGCTGACCTCGACGTCGGCGACGCCGGCGATGCCCTCGAGCGACGGCACGACCTGGTCGGTGGCGAGCTTGCCCAGATCGGTCAGCGAGAGGCTGTCCGACGAGATCGAGGCGACCACCACCGGCGAGGCGTTGATGTTCAGCGCCGAGACCGTCGGCGAGACTCCCGCCGGCAGCCGCAGCGCGGCGATCGACTTCTCCATGTCCGCGGTGGCGGCGTCGATATCGGTCCCGTAGTCGAACTGGACCGTCACGAAGCCGATGGAGTTGGCCGACGTGGAGCGCACCGTGTCGACCCCGCCCACCGACTGCACCGCTCGCTCGATGGGCGCCACGACCTGCTGCTCGACATCGTCCGCCGCGGAGCCTGGATACGCGGCGATGACCGTCGCCACCGGGAAGGAGACGTCGGGCAGCAGCTCCTGCTTGAGCGAGTTCCAGGCCACGATGCCCGCGGCGAACAGCGCCGCGGCGAGCAGGAGGACGACGGTGCGCCGGTTGATCGCGGCGCGGGAGAGCCAGGTCATTCAGGTTCCTTTGGATCGAGCTGCGGTGTTCCGGCCGATGGAACGAACGGCCAGCGGACCGCGGCTTGTCGGCCGATTTTTCAAATCATGAAACCCGCGGCCACCGGGCGCGGGTTTCCCAGCGTTCCGTGCCAGATGTTTCCAGCGGCTGAAACGTACCGTGCACGGTGCCACACGAAGCGGCCCGGCGTCGAGGACGGCCGGGCCGCGAGGAAGTGGCTGCGGGATGCTAGGCGTGCTGGGAGCGCGTCTCGTCGGCGGACAGCCAGCTGGCCAGGGTCGGGATCAGCGCGACGGCGGAGATGCCGACCAGCGCGTACACGATCTGCGACAGGACGTTGACTTCGCCGAACTGGCTGCCGGTGATCGCGGCGACGAGGTCGAACTGGAAGAGGGAGACGAGAAGCCAGTTCGCGCCACCGACGATGACGAGCAGGAGAGCCAGGGCCTTCAGGTACTGCATGCTGTGATTCCTTTCGAGATGAGAGAGCGGTTGGCTTGGGCGACGTCCAGTGTTCGTTTAACGTCTGTGCGCAGCCTATCGAGCGCCCCGCGGCTTGTCAACCCCTTGTCTATCGTTTATGCTCCGCAAACCATGTACACGATCAAGCAGGCCGCGGCACGAACCGGGCTGACCGTTCCGGTCCTCCGCGCGTGGCAGCGCCGGTACGGCGTCGTGAACCCGGATCGGACCGATGCGGGCTATCGCCTCTACAGCGAGGAGGACATCGCCCGCCTGCGCGTCATGCGCCAGCTCGTGGACGACGGCTGGACGCCGAGCACGGCCGCGACCTCGGTCGCTCGCCTCGGCGACGACGCCATTCGCGAGCGGGTGGACCTCGGTGCGCTCGCGCGCCGTGGCAAGGAGGAGCCGGCGGGACTGGTCGATCGCTTCGTCGGTGCCGCCACCGTGCTCGACACGACGTCGCTCGAAGCGGTGCTCGACGAGATGGCGTCGCTCGGCTCGTTCGAGCACGTGGCGCAGACGTACCTGCTGCCGGCGCTGGTGGCCCTCGGTGCCGCGTGGGAGGGCGGGGCCCTCGACATCGCCGCCGAGCATGCGGCCACGCACGCCGTCCTTCGACGTCTGGCGGCCGCCTTCCAGGCCGCGGGCCGCGCGTCCGCGATTGCGCGGCCGGTGCTGGTCGGATTGCCGCCCGGGTCGCGTCACGAGCTCGGGGCCCTTGCCTTCGGCGTCGCAGCGCGCCGGGTGGGCCTGCCGGTCGTCTACCTCGGCGCCGACCTGCCCGTGGACGACTGGATCGAGGCGGCAACGCAGACCGGCGCCCGCGCCGCGGTGATCGGGATCGTCACGCAGGGCGACCGGCGCGCGGCGCTGAACGTGGTCGAAGCGCTGCGCCGGGCCGCGCCGGACGTGCTGCTCGCCGTCGGCGGCGACGGAGCGCTCGACGCCCAGCTTCCGCCGGACGTGCTGCGCCTGCCCATGGAGCTGTCCGATGCCGCCGAGGCGCTGCGCAGCGCGACCCAGGTGGCGCCCGAGTCGGGCGAGGTCGCCCTCGGCCGCTGATTCAGACGCCGAAGCGCATCAGGACGAACGCCGCCCCAGCTCCGCCACGCGTCGCCGCACGAGGTCCTCGAGCAGCGCGTCGGGCAGCGGCGCGTCCGGCGTGAAGTGCAGGCTCCCCTTGGTGCGGCCGTATCCCTTCAGCGCCTCCGCGTTCGCCTCCAGGAAGCTGCCGCTCATCGGATAGAGGCTGCAGTGGTTCTTCCAGCCGCCGAACGCCAGCATCAATCGGCCGTGCAGCTTGAACGTCGGCAGGCCGTAGCTGATCGTCTCCGTTGCCTCGGGGACGAGGCGCCGAACCTGCCGTCGCAGCCGCTCCAGCGCCGCCCGCTGGTCGGGCGCGAGCGCGGCGAGGTAGTCGTCGATCCGCGGGTCGTCAGGCATCGGTTTCCGTGAGCTGAATGGGGTCGCCCACGTGCAGCTCGCCCGGCGTGACGACGTCGGCATACACGCCGAGGCATGCCTCGCGGGCGCGCGCGAGTCCCTTGAGCAGCTGCGTCGTGCTCGCGACGCCGTCCTGCGCCAGGTCCACCGTCCGACAGCGCTCGATCCGTCCCACCACGCGCAGCCGGACATCGCCGACTTCGCCGACTTCCAGCAGCCGACCGATCCACGTCTCCTCGATGAACGGCTCATCGGTGTTGATCAGCACGTTGGCGCGCAGCCGACGCCGATCGGCATCGACGCCGAGATCCCGCTCGCACCACGCCAGGGACGCGGTGCCGATGATGGACACCTGTCCGTCGTCCTGGTGCGGCACGCCGTCCTCCGGCCTGACCCGCACCGCGGTGCCCATGCCGGCGCTCAACTCGGCGTCGAGCGCCGGGTCACCCACGGTCCAGGAGGCACCGTCGCGGGCGACAACGGCGCGGCCGTCAACCGTCGAGGCGCGGTAGGCGAACACCGCATCGCGGCGGCGGAAGCGGCGCGTGCTCTTGCCCGAAGCGAAATGACCCTCGGCATCCTCGACGGCGAACCATCGGTCACCCTGAAGACCGCGCTCGTCCACCATCACGCGATCGAGACTCTCGCCGCCCATGGCCTTGACCGGGTAGCGCCGCAGCTCCCGGACCCTCATCTCCGTCACGAGGCGGATGGTGGCACGGCCGGGGGCTCGCTGTCACCATCTGCCGAGCCGGCACTCGCGGTATCGCTGCTGGCGATAATTTCGCGCCAAATCGGGCCCGGGAGCGCTGGTGACGCGGTTTCATCGGCTACGGCGATAATTCCGCGCCAGATCGGCCGATGCGGGTCGAAATGACGCGATTTCATCGGCTCCGGCGATAATTC
Organism: uncultured Chloroflexia bacterium; assembly: GCA_963783725.1. Lineage (GTDB taxonomy): Bacteria > Chloroflexota > Limnocylindria > QHBO01 > QHBO01 > CAWAOJ01. The sequence continues at coordinate 1,343,930 of CAWAOJ010000002.1, forward strand.
CGCGCCAAATCGGCCGATGCGGGCCGAAATGACGCGATTTCATCGGCCCTGGCGATAATTCCGCGCCAGCTCCCTCGCCCGGACGATCACGCCGGATGCGCCGAAGGCAGCCTCTGCGTCGGCCGATGTGTCGCCGCCCACAGCCGGTACGCGATCAGCAGCTGCGCCACGCCGATGGCCAGATAGAGGAACTGCAGCCACGATTGCGGGTACTGCGCTCCGTAGGTGATGACCGCCAGACCGACGACCGCGATCTCGACCACCTCGAAGCCGATGATCATCACGCCGGCGATCGCCGACGTCAGCGCCGTCATTGCCGGACGAACGAGCGCCGCGATCACCGCCACCAGCGCAGAGCCGCCGACGAGCACCCCGAGCGCAAGGGCAGGGACCATGTAGCCGGAGAAGAAGCCGCTGCCCAACCAGCTCGGCGGCAGCTGCGGAATCACGAACACCGCGCTCGGAATGGCACTGAGCGCGACGAACGCAGCCAGGACCACGAGCGTGAGCCGCTTACCTCGATGTGTCATGTGGTCTGATCCACCTCCTTTGGGGATGTCCGGCGCGCCTCACTTTCCGGATCGACGGTGCAGGGCAGCGCGCGCGTTGAGGATCACGGCGCCGACCAGGGTCAGGCTCGCTACGACCGGGATACGGCGCGCCGCCCAGGCCGGCAGGAACATGTCGACGACGGAGCCACGCTCCGCGCCAAGCTCCTCGGCGACCGGGGTGAGCGGGCACACCTGGTTGTTGCTGACGTAGACCGCGGTTTCCGCGAGCGCGACGGACAGCGCGTAGACCGAGCGCCGGCGCGGGCGGCCGACCAGCCCGTCCCACGCGAACAGCGCGATCGCACCAGCGATAAAGGCGAAGAGCGCGGTGTGGAGTGACTTGATGGCGACAAGTGCCACGGGACGCCAGGCGTACGGAATCGATGCGCTCAGGCTGCCTGTCAGCCGCCCGCTCCACGCCGGCCGCCGCACGGCGGGCGCCGCTGTTCCTGCCGCCAGCTGAGCACCGGTCACCCTGACATCGTTCGCCGCGGCCTGACAGCCGATCAGTGCCGAGCGGACCCATTTCGAGGGTGCATCCGCCCCGAGTGGGCACTCCATCCGGTAATGTCATCGCGCCAGACGCGGCCGCCTTATGGGGGACGGCGCGCGAAATGACGCGGATTTCATCGGCCCTGGCGATAATTCCGCGCCAAATCGGCCGGTCGGGGCGCTAGATGACGCGATTTCATCGGCCCTGGCGATAATTCCGCGCCAAATCGGCCGCTACGGGTCGAAATGACGCGGCTTCATCGGCCTTGGCGATAATTCCGCGCCAAATCGACCGATCTGGGTCGAAGTGACGCGATTTCATCGGCCCTGGCGATAATTCCGCGCGCACGCGCCCGCCCGCCCGAGTTGTGGCGACCGGCTCACCGCACGAGGTAGGCGGTCACCTGCCCCAGGCCCTTGACGTCCACGACGCGCGGCTCGAAGTCGGCGCGCTCCCCGAGCAGCGCGTGCGTCGCGCCGGAAACCTGGATGCGCCCGGGGACGCCGGACGACTGCATGCGCGAGGCGGTGTTCACCGTGTCGCCCCACAGGTCGAACAGGATTCGTTGCTGGCCGATGACCCCGCCGACCACCGGCCCGCTGGCCAGACCGATGCGGATCTCGAGCTCCGCCCCCTGGTCCCGGCGCCACTCCGCCGCGATGTCGAGCATGCGTCGGGCCAGGGCGAGCGCCGAATCGGCGTGGTGCTCGTTGGCGACCGGCGCCCCGGCCACTGCCATGTAGGCGTCGCCCATCGTCTTGATCTTCTCGAGCCCGCACTCGCCGGCGGCCGCGTCGAAGCGCGTGAAGAGGTCGTCGAGCAGGCCGACGACGCGCGCCGGATCGGTCCGGCTGGCCCACGGCGTGAAGCCGGCGATGTCGGCGAAGAGCACCGTCGTGGACGGGTAGGCCTCCGCAATGCGGCTCTCTCCCCGCTTCAGGCGCCGCGCGATCGAGGGCGGTATGGCGTTGGTGAGCAGCTCGTCGACCCTCGCCTCCGCGGCACGACGGCGAAGGTCGGTGAAGCGCAGCAGCACGAACACGATCGCCAGCGGCATTGCCACGTTCATCGTCCAGCCGATGACGACCGAAAGGTAGGGCGCCGGTCCGAAAGTCTCGCGCGCCCATCCATCGGTCAGCGCCATGAGCCCCAGCATTGCCAGGAAGACGACGAACCACGGCGTCGCGCGCCGTGGACCGAGCGCCAGCGTCGGGTAGGCGGGAACGAGAAAGGCCCACACCAGGCCGGAGGTGGAGCCGGTGATGCCGCCGCCCACCGCGTTCGCCAGCAGCACGAACACCACCCCGAAGCCGCTGAGCGTGAGCACGTAGCGGTCGAAGTTGCGTGAGCGCGCGAAGAGGATCAGGTTCGCGACGCAGAGCACGCCCAGCCCTGCGGCGAGGACGAAGCTGACCGGCAGGAAGCCCGCCAGGATGGGCAGCGGCAGCGGCGCCAAGATGGAGAGGTAACCGGCGATCACCCCCACCCGCCGGCGCAGCCGCAGGTCGTCGTCGTCCGCGGGGTCGTCGGCGATCCCGATCAGGCGTGAGACAAGGCCGCCAGCAAACTCACCCGCGGACGTCACGCCACAAGATAGCGCCGCACCACGTTCAGGGCTCGCGAACCGCGACGCCGTAGCGGCCCTGATCGCGGTCGAACGTCGCCAGCGGAAGCGCGTCCGCCGCCAGGGCAGCGGCCACGATCAGCGCGTCGGGGATGGGACGACCGGGCAGCTGGCGGGCGCGGACGAGCACGCCGACCAGGACGTCGGTCCGCAGCCCGAGCACGCGGATGTTCTCGCGCTGGACCAGACCGATGAGACTGTCGATGATGTCGGCCCGCTCCACGCCGTACTGCGTGCGCAGGACGTGCGCACACTCGGCAAGGGCAACCGCCGATACGCCGATCTCATCGGCTCCGTCCACCAGTGCCGCGGCCCTTCGAGCCTGGGCAGGGGGCATGCCCACCAGGTAGCGGACGAGGACCGAGGTGTCCGCGCTGATCACGGCCGGCGATCGGGATCGGGCGTCTCCCATGCCGCCTGCCGCAGCGCCGACCACGACTCGTCGGGCGGCCGGCGCGTGACCTTGCCCTTCAGACTTCCGGCGAGCGAACGCGAGTGGCGCCCGGGGACCACCTCGATGACGATGCGGCCGTCCTCCACCCGCTGCACGGCCTCGTCCCCGGCGTAGATGCCGAGCTCCTCCCGTATCGACTTCTCGATCGTGATCTGGCCGCGCTCTCCTACTCGGCTGCTCATGGTATGAATGTAGCGGTTGGGTATGAGTGGCGTCAACGCGGGCGGAGGGGCGGTACAGTTCGCCGGTGATCGATCAGCTGTCCGCATCGGCCCGGGAGCTGCTCGCGTCGGACGCCGTCGCGACCGTCGCGACGCTCGACCCGGACGGCTCTCCTCATCTCAGCCTGGCCTGGATCGGCGTGGAGGACGGCGAGGTCGTGTTCGGGACGCTGAACGACCAGCGCAAGCTGCGCAACCTGCGCCGCGATCCGCGCATCGCGCTCACCGTGCAGTCGACGCGCGTCAACCAATGGGGGCTGCGCGAATACCTCGTGCTGCAGGGCACGGCGCGCATCACCGATGGCGGTGCGCCCGAGCTGCTCCAGCGCCTGGCCCGAACGTATCTGGGTCCCGACGTCGTCTTCCCCGCCATGCCGAACCCGCCGCCGGGCTTCGTGGTCCGGATGCGCGTGGAACGGGTTGCGGGCGTCGGCGACTGGAAGACCTGACGCGGAGCGGTCCGCATGCGCAGTCGCGCCCGCCCCACGCCACGATGGCAGGACTTCGAGGGGCTCAACCACGGCCATCCGCTGCATGCGCGCTTCGACACGGCACTCGAGCGCTGGACCGGCCGGCCGGACCATCCGATAGAAGTGCGGGTGGCGGTCACCTGGGTGATCTGACCGATGACGGCCTCCACCGATGCCGAGGACGCACTGCTCGCGCCGTTCGAGGCGCTCGTCGAGTCGCTTTCGCGCGCGCACGCCGTCCGCGCCGGCACCATCACCAGCGAGGGCCTGCGCGTCTACGTCCACTACTCCCCGACCGCCGACTGGCTCGAGCCGTTCCAGCGCACCCTGCGCCAGCGGCTGCCGACGCGCCACGTCGAGGTGACCGCCGGCATCGACCCGCCCTGGACGCTCTACCGCGCCTTCGTCAAGTAGCGCCGGATCTCTCCGACCATCTGGTCGGCCAGCTCGCGCGCCGCATTCATGTCCGGCCACTCGCCGTAGCCGCCGCCGCGGTACAGGTCTCGCGCGCGCGCCAGCATCGGTCGCATAGCCGCCGGAAGACGCGCCAGCACCCAGTCCGCGGCAGCGTCCTTGGATCGGATCTCGCCGGTGGCGAGGGTGGTCCAGATGCGCGCCAGGGTGAGGAGCACGTTGCGCGTGTCGTCCTCCAGGTCGTCGAGCAGCGAGGGAACGCCGTCCGCCATCGCTCGCACGACGTCCGTGCGCGGCACCGCGTCGAGCACCTCCGCGGCCGGTGGCCCGACCAGCGCCTGGCTGCGCTCCCGCGCCATGGCGATCAGCAGGCCCAGGTCGGGGTTCTCCTGCGGCTCCGGCTCGATCTCGCCCGCCAGCAAGCCGGCGCGCAGCCACTCGCCGTACTGCAGCTCCATGCGCGCCGGGTAGCGCCACGGTCGCACCTCCGGCAGCGCGACCACGGTCACCTCGAGCGGCCGCCATCCCGCCGGCCGCGTGTCGCGCCCCGAGATCGGCAGCAGCCCCTCGACGATCCGCGCCTTCTCCGCCGCCTGCAGCGACCGATCCGTAACCACGAACAGGTCGATGTCGCTGTCCGGCCGCAGTCCCCCGTCCACCGCCGACCCGTACAGGTACGCACCGATGATCTGCGCCGGACCGAGGGCGTTCTGCAGCACCGCCAGCGCCGCGTCGACCTGCTCGCGCACCGATGGGTCATCCACACGCCGATGGTACGGTGCCCGCGCTTGGCAGCCACCACTACCGTAGCCCGCAAGCGACTTGAGGGAGGGAACACGCGGTGATCGACGCCCGACCGCGCCGAGCGGCGCTCCTGATCATGGTGTCGGTCCTCGCATTGCTCGGCTCGGGATGCGCCACGCGCTTACCGACTCCGAACCGATCAAGTACAGCGCCCCACCGTCGCCAAGGAACGACTGCGAGGCCGCGTTCCTGAAGGACCTCACCGCCGACATCGGCATCGCGCTCTCGCCCCCGCCGACGCCCCAGACCGATGCGGTCGTCCGCGTCATGAACGCCTGCACCGGGGACGAGCTGCTCGCCGCGGACGACTACCTCGCCTTCGCCGTGGGCGGGATGATGGCGCGGTTGGAATTCCGCGCCTTGTTCAGCGGCCCGGGGCCCGAGACCCAGCTCGTGGACCTCTGCCGATCGGAGCCATACCACTCGACCCTCGCATGCCGGACCCAACGTGGCGCGTAGGCATGCCAGCTAACCTCGGAAGATCGTGTCTGCGTGCCACTCGAGGAATTCAGCTGACGGCGGCGGCGCCGGCGGCAGCGGAAGCCGTACCGCACGACGATCAAGCGCGTAGTAGTCGCGGCCGTTCTCGAATTCCTCGCGGATTCGCCGGCTGACCCGTAGTTCGAGCGATGGCGTCACGGTCACGTAGCCCGCATCGAAAAGCGCATGGAGGTCCTTGCGCAGGAGCAGGCCGTTGCGGAGGTCATGCGGCCCCGCTGCCGCGTACGGGCGGATGTGAGCGGCATCGAGGACCGGCAGGGTCCGCTCGCCCGTCACCGCACAGCGCCGCTCGTACGCGTCGGTGACGAGCAGGCGAAACGCGCCCTGTCCCAGGCGCGGATGCACCAGGATCGGCTTGCCATACCGATGCTCCGCCACCGCGTGCTCCATGGGCATGCGCCTCGCCAAGGCGAGCTGCACTTGCCTCCAGATCCGCGCGCCCTCCCCCACCTCGGAGTCGAGGCGCTTGCCTTGCACGATGTTCGGTGCCCAGTCCGCTGGGGGAGCGATCCACTCCGACTCATCGAGGAAGAACGGCTCGACCAACACCAGGCACCCAACGCGGTCAGTGTGAATATCGATCTTCGTTCGCCGGTATCGACCGATGCGTGCCACCATCTCGTCGAACGTCGCGGCGCCGTTCTCCTCACCGAACGCATCCCACGTCCAGCGGACAGGCATCGATTCGTACTTGAGGAACCATCCGCCGCCGACGATCTGCCCGCCGTGCGACGCGTGGAGCTTGAAAAGGAAGAGCGCGCCAGGATCGAGCCGCACCGGCTGCCGCCCGGCGCTCGGCTGCCAGAAGTTCACCTCGGCGAGCCCGGACTTATCGGCCAGGAATCGGAACCAGTCCCAGTCCGTGATGCCGATCCAGTACCGCATTTCAGCTCGCCGCCCGGAAGGCCGCGTACCGCTCATCCAGGCGGTCGCGGTCGGGCTGCAGCGATGCTTCACGCGGCACGTAGATGTGGGTTCCATGCATGCCCTTTAGCCCGTGGAGCAGCATCGGGCCGTCCTCCTCATCGAGGATGGAGCGCCGCACCTCGATGACGTAGTCGGGCCGAACACTGAGGAAGTGGCGATCGAACGCGGCGTGGTGGAGCTTGCACAGCGACAGGCCGTTCGAGACGACCGGCTCTCCTGTCTCGGCCGCATCAGCGGTGATGTGAGCCGCGTCTAGCAGCTCCTGATGGCGGAGCCGGCAGAACGCGCACCTCGTTCGATACGCCTCGATCACCCGCGCTCGGAACGCCTGCTGATGGAGTCGCCGACGCACGACCGATGTCACGTACTCGCGGCGGATCGACGCTCGGTCCTCGCTCACCATGTCGAGCGGTTCCGCAGGGCGCAGCAGCTGAGCAATATCGTCGACCTGGACGTCGAAACCCAAGCGCTGCGGGTGGTCTCCGACGATGTACACCGGAAATGCCGCTACGTATTGCCCCGGCTGGAGCCGATAGAAGTAGATGAGCGGGGTCTGCTGCTGCATGGCCTGGCGCAACCCTCGGTTGTCGGGATGCGCCGGATCCGTTCCGCGGTACGCGTAGCTCAGGGTTCCACCGCCCATCTCGTCCGGGTACTGGCCAGGGATGGTCGTGATCGAGAGTGGCGTGTCGCACAGTGCGGGCTTGAAAATCCCCTGCGGTCCCAGCAGTGGCACGCGCCGGCCGTCAAACACGAAGCCTTCCGCGAGGAGCGACCGCGGCAGAACGTCGCCGTGGACGTCCATCTGCGCTCGCAGCCACTGAAATGCCGCCAGACGAACGCGGTGATCGAGCTCAGTCGTCACCGCGGCCTCCTCATCGCCGCTGCCCAGACCGGCGGCCACCGCGAGCGGTCTTGAGGTGCGTCCTGGCGTCGATCCGTACCATCGATCCCTTCCTTGCCGTAGACAAGCATTGTTACCCTAGCGGGCAACTGCTTGAGGGGAGGAAATGACCGGCCGACGACGCCCGGCTCGCAGACGCCCGCTCACCGAGTTCGCGAGCCGCTCACCGCTTCATGCCTTTGGCGTCTGGCTGTTCCGCGCCGCGCTCGTCGCACTGATGACGCTCGGTGTGTGGCTGCTGATCCTGAATTGGGCGGTTCCCTATCTCGCCGAACACTTCACGCGGTGAAGCTCTACGCAGGCACGACCGAGCAGTTCCGCGCCGATGCGCGGATGCATCGCATCGCGGAGAAGCTGCGCGCCGAGTACACGATCCAGATCGGTCATCGAGCCGGCGCCGTCCGAGGTGACGAGCTGGCAGAACAGCCTCATGGCGCTGTCTATGCTCGTCGACCAGGCGGAGCTGAACGACCACGGCGTCATCCTCGAGTACCAGCTCGGCAACACCAGCCGCCGGCTGGACGCCATGCTGACCGGCCACTCCGCCACCAGCGCCGAGAACGCCGTCGTCGTCGAGCTCAAGCAGTGGAGCGACGGCACCATCGGTCCGTCGACCGCCGACAACTGCGTCGAGCTGTCGATCGGAAACCGCTTCCGGCGCGTGCTGCACCCATCGGTCCAGGTCGGTGGCTACCAGCAGTGGCTGCTCGACAACCACTCGGTCTTCTACGAGACCGATGCGGTCGCGCTCACGGCCGTCAGCTATCTGCACAACCTCCAGTTCGACCCTGCGGGCGAGCTGTGGGCGGATCGTCACGCCGAGGCGCTCCACCGCAACCCGCTGTACACCGGCGACCAGTCGGACACGCTCGCAGAGTTCCTCGACCACCAGCTGAGCGCCGGTGACGGCGAGACCGTCATGGCGCGCGTCCTCGAGTCGAAGTACCGGCCGAGCCGCAAGCTCCTGGAGCACACCGCCGCGATGATTGCCGCGCAGAGCGACTTTGTCCTTCTCGACGAGCAGCGCGTCGCGTTCGAGTCGGTCCTGGCGGATGCCCGCGATGGCTTCCATGACGCGAAGAAGTCGGTCGTCCTCGTCCAGGGCGGACCGGGCACCGGCAAGTCGATCATCGCGCTCCACCTCGTCGGCGAGCTCGCGAAGCGCGGCTACAACGCCATGCACGCCACCGGCAGCAAGGCGTTCACCGAGAACATGCGCCGCGTCGTCGGCAGCCGCGCCGGCCAGTCTCAGTTCCGCTACTTCAACCAGTTCGGCAACGCGGATGCAAACGACATCGACGTCCTGATCCTCGACGAAGCGCACCGGCTCCGCGACACGAGCGCCAGCCGCTTCACGCCGAAAGCAAAGCGGACGGATCTGCCGCAGGTCGACGAACTCATCCACGCGGCCAAGACGACCGTCTTCTTCATCGACGATCACCAGGTCGTACGCCCGAACGAGGTCGGCAGCACCCAGTTGATTCTCGAGGCCGCCGAGCGCAACGGCGCCGATGTGTCTGCCTTCGAGCTCGAGACGCAGTTCCGCCTCTCCGGCTCGAAAGCATTCCTACCTGGGTGGACGGCATGCTCGGCATCGCGCCCGAGCCGGCCAATCCGATATGGGATCCCAGCCGCGAGACGTTCGACTTCCGCATCGTCGACTCGGTCGAACAGCTGGACGCGCTGATCCGCTCAAAGGCCGATGAGGGCCACTCCGCCCGCCTTACGGCCGGCTTCTGCTGGCCGTGGAGCAACCCGAATCCCGACGGGACGCTCGTCCCCGACGTCAAGGTCGGCAACTGGCAGATGCCCTGGAACGCCAAGCCCGATGCCGGCCGCCTGGCCCCCGGCATCCCGCCCTCGAACTTCTGGGCATCCGATCCCAACGGCATCAACCAGGTCGGCTGCGTCTACACCGCCCAGGGCTTCGAGTTCGACTACGTCGGCGTCATCTGGGGCCGCGACCTGCGCTGGGATCCCGCCACCAACGACTGGATCGGCGACGCCAGCGAGTCCTACGACTCCATCGTCAAGCGCTCCGGCGACCGCTTCACCGACCTCGTCAAGCGCACCTACCGCGTCCTCCTCACCCGCGGCCTCAAAGGCTGCTACGTGTACTTCGAGGACGCCGAGACACGAGGGGCCATTCGGAACCGCATGAGGGAGAGCTAAGTGATGCTGAGAGACGAACGCTGGCCTGTTGCCCGGCTGATTCCGATCACCTCCGCGACGGGCGTGGAGGCCCGCGAACGGAACGCTGCCTCAGCCCTGCTCGCCGTCCTGGCTAACGTCGAGGAGTTCGGGCGATCGCTGCTGAAGCCACTTGGCGCACCTGCCGGACGGATTGAGGCATTCGTCGAGGTGCCGTTCAAGCTCGACGGTGGGAAAGCGATGCGGCCAGACGGGCTCATAGGAGTGACTCGCGCAGGCAAGACGTGGTGGTGCTTCGTCGAGTGCAAAGTTGCGGACCAGCAACTCACCGTGGAGCAAATGGAGATGTATCTCGATCTGGCGCGAGTAAACGAGGTCCACGCAGTCCTGTCGATCTCCAACCAGTATGCGACCAAGTCGTCTGATTATCCGATTGCGATCGATCGCAAGAAGCTAAAGAAGGTCGCAATCCACCACTGGTCGTGGGTTCGCGTGTTGACGGAAGCCGAAGTGCAGCGGCAGTTCCGAGGCGTCCGGGATCCTGATCAGGCCTACATCCTTGGTGAGCTCATCCGCTACCTGTCCGATGCTCGATCCGGGGTCGTGCAGTTCAACGATATGGGGCCGGCGTGGACGGCCGTCCGTGATGGAGCGCGACTCCACACCCTGAGGAAGAGCGATCCCACGGTCGCCGCCGTCGCCACACGCTGGGATGAGTTGATCCAATACCTCGTACTTCATCTCACCCGCGACCTCGGACGCGACGTGCGCCAGACGCTGGCCCGACAAGAAAGCACTGCGGCAACGCGCCATCAGGCACTGAGAGAGTCCCTGGTGTCGGGAGGAAAGCTGTACGCACAACTGCAAATTCCTCACGCCGCCGGTGCACTTGAGATTGTGGCGGACCTAGTCGCCCGCCAGATCACAGTCGCGACGGAGTTCGACGCTGCCAAAGGAGGGCCGTTCACGCGGACGCGTGAGTTGGCTCCTACGACAGCTCACGAAGGCTCCCCCAGATGTCATGGTGGAGGCAAAGGTCAGCCGTCTATCGTCGACTTTGGCTGGCATGCTCGGCGCGCTTCGAGAGGATCCGACTCCGTTACTACCCGACGCCGACGCGGGACATCCGTGGGTTCCGCGTCAGCGTGACCCAGGACCTGGGCATGAATCGATGGCCGGGCGAGGGTCGTTTATCGACGGAGTCGTTGAGGCCGTAACTGTCTACTACCGCGACGTCCTCCAAAACCTCGCCGGGTGGCGGCCGCGCGCACCCAAACTCCAGCCCTCTGAGGGCGCGGTTGATGCCGAAGGGCCGATCGAAGCCGAAACCACGGTCGTTCCAAAGCCGATCAGGGAAGGCCTCGAGGCGGCTGAGGCGTCGGTCGCGCTCGATGACGATGAATAACGCCAGAGCGCTTCCCGATGCAGCCACCTGACTCCGCGACTGGTTCGCCACGAGCGCGCCCGTCAATCGGCGGTTAGCTGCAGCCGCTCGTGCCACCGCAGTTGATGCACTTGTAGCAGGACCCGTTGCGGACCATGATCGAGCCGCATTCCGTGCAGGCCGGCGAGTCCGCGGTGTCGAAGACCACGGGCGCCTGACCCACGGCCAGCCGCTCCTCCCGCGTCGCCGCGGCCGCGTTCTGCGCCACGATCTTCAACCCGTCGAGCAGCCCCGACCCGGACTTCTCCACCACCGAACCGCCGGATTCGCCTGACGCTTCCTGCCGACCCGCATCGCCCTGGGAACCGGAGGCCGCGGAACCATCCTCAACGGACCGTGTCCGAGCCGCCTCTGGCGAGGTGGAGGACGGGGCGGGCGCTGCCGGCGCGGCCGTTGCGGAGCCGGCCGCGTCGGTGGTGTCCGCACCGGCCCCCCCACTCCCGACAGCCGCATCGGACAGGGTCAGCTGCCGATTGATGATCCCCACCGCATCCTTCTCGTCCTGGCTCATGAACTTCGTCGCCATGTACCGGAAGACGTAGTCCACCAGGCTCTTGGCCATGGGGATCTCGCGGTTGGTGGTGAACCCCGCCGGCTCGAAGCGCAGGTGGCTGAACTTGTTGACGAGGTCCTTCAGCGGCACGCCGTACTGCAGCGCCACGCTGACCGCCGTCGCGAAGCTGTCCATCAGGCCCGAGATGGTCGAGCCCTCCTTGGCCATGCGCAGGAAGATCTCGCCGGGGGTGCCGTCCTCGTACAGGCCGATGGTCAGGTATCCCTCGTGTCCGCCCACGTTGAACTTGTGGGTGATCGCCGCCCGCTCGTCGGGCAGGCGTCGCCGCAGCGGCTTGTAGACCGTCTGCACTTCCGGCTGGGCCGATGCCTTGGCCGCATCGGTCCCGCCTTCCTTCTTGGTGTTCAGCGGCTGGCTGCGCTTGCTGTTGTCGCGGTAGACCGCGATGGCCTTCAGGCCCAGCTTCCAGCCGTCGATGTAGACCTGCGCGATCTCCTCCGGCGTGGACGCCTCGGGCATGTTGACCGTCTTGCTGATGGCGCCCGACAGGAACGGCTGCACCGCGGCCATCATCTTGAGGTGGCCGTTGTAGTGGATGCTGCGGCTGCCGTTGGCCGGCTTGAAGGCGCAGTCGAAGACGGCCAGGTGCTCGTCGCGGACGTGCGGCGCGCCCTCGATCGTCTCGTGCTCGTCGATGTAGGCGACGATCTCCTCCGCCTGCCGCGCGTCGTAGCCGAGCTTGCGCAGCGCGCTGGTGACGCCCTGGTTGACGATCTTCAGGTAGCCGCCGCCGACCAGGCGCTTGTACTTGATCAGCGCGATGTCGGGCTCCACGCCGGTCGTGTCGCAGTCCATCAGGAAGGCGATGGTGCCGGTGGGGGCCAGCACGCTGACCTGCCCGTTGCGGAAGCCGTGCTGCGTGCCGAGCGCCAGGACCTCGTCCCAGGTGGTGATGGCGGCGTCGAGCATGTCGGACGGCACCAGCGCCGAATCGAGCCGGTTGGCGGCGTCGCGGTGCTGGCGCATGACCTTCAGGTACGGCTCGCGGTTGACCGCGTAGCCCTGGAACGGGCCGCCCTGGTCGCGGCTGATGCGGGCGCTCTGCAGCTCCGACTCGCCCTGCATCAGGGCGGTCACCGCGGCGGCGTAGGCGCGTCCCTCGTCGGAGTCGTAGGCCAGGCCGCGGTTCATGAGCAGGGCGCCCAGGTTGGCGTAGCCGATGCCCAGCGGCCGGAACTTGTGCGAGTTCTCGCCGATGAGCGGGGTCGGGTAGCTGGCGTTGTCGACGATGATCTCCTGCGCCGTCAGCACGATGCGCACGGCGTGCTTGAAGTCCTCGATGGCGAACTCGCCGTCGTCGCGCACGAACTTCATCAGGTTCAGGCTGGCCAGGTTGCAGGCCGAGTCGTCGAGGTACATGTACTCGCTGCACGGGTTGCTGGCGTTGATGGGCGCGGTGTTGGCGCTGGTGTGCCAGCGGTTGATGTTGTCGTGGTACTGGATGCCGGGGTCGCCGCAGACCCAGGCCGCCTCGGCCATCTTGTTGAGCAGCGCCCGCGCCTTGTAGGTCTCGATGGCCCGGCCGTCGGTCACGGCGCGGGTGGTCCAGTCGGCGTCACGCTCGACCGCCTCCATGAACGCATCGGTCACGCGCACGGAGTTGTTCGAGTTCTGGAAGAAGACCGATTCGTAGGCGGCGCCACCGTTGAAGTTGCCGTCGTAGCCGGCCTCGATCAGGGCCCAGGCCTTCTTCTCCTCCTCGACCTTGCAGGTGATGAAGGTCTCGACGTCCGGGTGGTCGACGTTGAGGATCACCATCTTCGCCGCGCGGCGCGTCTTGCCGCCCGACTTGATCACGCCGGCGAAGGCGTCGAAGCCCTTCATGAAGCTCACCGGTCCGGATGCCTCGCCGCCGCCGCGCAGGCTCTCCTTCGAGCTGCGGATGGGGCTCAGGTTGGAGCCGGTGCCGGAGCCGAACTTGAAGAGCATGCCCTCGGTCTTGGCCAGGCCCAGGATGCTCTCCATGGTGTCGTCCACCGAGTTGATGAAGCAGGCGGAGCACTGCGGGTGCTCGTCGATGCCGACGTTGAACCAGACCGGCGAGTTGAAGGCGGCGCGCTGCTTGAGCAGGATGTCGGTCAGCTCGGCGTGGAAGGCGTCCGCGTCCGCATCGGTCGCGAAGTAGCCGTCCTTGCGGCCCCAGCCGGTGATGGTGTCGGCCACGCGGCCGATCATCTGCTTGACGCTGTGCTCACGTTCCGGCGAGCCGAGCGGCCCGCGGAAGTACTTGCTGGCCACCACGTTGGTGGCGAGGGCGCTCCACGACTTGGGGAACTCGAGGTTCTTCTGCTCGAAGACGACCTTGCCGTGCTCGTTGGTGATGGCGGCCTCGCGCACGTCCCACTCGACGGTGTCGTACGGATCGACGCCGGCCCGCGTGAAGCGGCGCTCGATCTCCAGGCCCTTCCAGGTCCGCTGCTCCCCCTCCGCCAGCTGGCGGTAGGCGGTCGGCTTCTTGGTCCCGTTCCCGTTTCCGTTGGCGTGGCCGTTGCCGTTGGCGTGGCCGTTGTGGCCGTTGGCGGAGCCGGTGCCGGTAGACCGATGCGGGGTGGCGGTGCGGGCCATTGGTTCCCTCTCGTGTGGGGCGGCGTATGACGCCGTCGTTGCGTCGGCGAGGTCTCGCGGCTGGTCACTGGCCGGGTCGTCGCGCCCGATTGCGACGGTCCGATGCGGGCCTCGAGCACCCGTTGTGGAGGTGGAACTCTACTCCGCTCGACCCGCGCCGTCAAGCAAAAACCACAACATCTTGTGGTATCTCTTCGCCGACGCCACCACATGCTGCGGTTGAGTGTGGACAGGCGGTGGACGGCGGGTGGAGGGAGCGTGGAGAACCGGTGGCGCGCTGTGGACGGGGGGTGGACAGGTCCGCGACGCGCGGTTCGGTCGGTGGGCAGTGTATGACATCGGCAGGAGGTGCCGCTCCCTGCTGACGTCGCGCGCCGGTCGCTGCCGTCAGTGCGTAAGGGGTCGGGATCGGACCCTTACGCCGGCAGTTGAGGGTCCGGGACGCGATACCGGGTCGAAATCGGACCGTTACGGCGTCGTTCGCTCGTCGCAGCCGAGTTAAGGGGTCGGAATCGGACCGTTACGCGAAGCGGCAACCAAAGGATTGCAGCAGCGACCCGCTCAGGCGCCCGCCTCGGCCTCCGCCTCCGCCGCGTCCTCGGCCTGCTCCAGCTCCTCCGCCACGGCGTCCTCCGCGTCGGGCGCTGCCTCGGTCGCCTCCTCGTGGGCCTCCTCGGCGCGCTCGGCGGCCACCGCGACCACCACCTCGGGCGCCGCCGTCGGCCGGTCGCGGCGCACCTCCTCCAGGATCTCCTCGGTCTCGACCTCGGGCGTCTCCTCGATGCGGCGCAGGTTGACGAAGTAGTTGAAGAAGACGTTCGCCACCGCGATGACCGGGATCCCGAACAGCGCGCCCCACACGCCGGCCACCTGCGCCCCGACGAGCAGGCCGACCAGCACCAGGATCGGGTGCATCCCGAGCGCCTCGCGCATGAGCCGCGGCTGCAGCCAGTTGACGAGCACCGTCTGCACCACCAGCAGCACCGGCGCCACGATGAGCAGCCAGCCCGGGGCATAGATCGCCAGCGCGACGATGGGCGGGATCAGCGCCAGCGGCGGCCCGAAGAAGGGCACCAGCATGGCGAGCGTCGAGACGGCGACGATGAGGAAGCCGTACGGCAGCCCGACCGTCACCACCACCGCGATGGTCAGGGCGGCCTGCAGCGCCGCCAGCAGCACCTGCGCGCGCAGGAAGCCGCCGAACGCACGGCCCACGGTGCGCTCCAGGATCTCGACGTGGTCCTCGTAGCGGGTGGGGACGATGCGGTTGAACTTGGCGAGGATTCGCTCCGCATCGGCGGTCATGTACAGGCTCAGGATCAGCATCAGCACCATGCCCGCCGATGACGCCGATGCCGAGGCTCGGCAGCCGGTTGAGCATCGAGTTGCCGGCGAGCGTCACCTGGCGCTCGGCGTCGTGGAAGATCCCGACCAGGTCGGGCTGGAACTTGCCGAAGGCGACCGACGACTGCCAGCCTGCTCAGCGTGGCCTCGATCCGCGTGCGGGTCTCGGGGAAGTTGTCGACCAGCTGGCCGACCTGCGCGCCGATGGCGGTGAGCGAGTAGACCACCAGGAAGCCGCCGATCAGCAGCGCGCCGGCATACACCAGGCCGATGGCGACGCCGCGTCCCATGCCGAAGCGCTCGACGAGCATCCGCACCAGCGGGGCGAGGATGAAGCTGAGCAGCCAGGCCAGGAACAGGACGATCAGGATCTGGCTGAAGCCTTCCAGTCGCGTGGAGACGAAGTCGATCACCAGCAGCGTGACGTACACCGTCGCCACGACGAAGAAGGCCATGCGCCAGCGGCGTTCGCGCGCCGCGGGGGTCGTCATGGCGGGCATTCTGCACGCAGCGCGCCCCTGACGCGCGCGGAGCGCACCTTCAGCCCGCGGGGGCGAAGCGCAGCCAGCCCGTCGGCACGCCCGCGAGCAGCTGGCGGGCCAGCGCCGGGTCGGCCGAGATGCGCCAGTCGATCACGCGTCCGACCTCCGCCTCCGGCTTGCGCCACTCGAACCAGTTGATCATGCCGATGCGCGCGAAGCGTGCGCGCACATCCGGCGCGAAGACCTGCTTCCACCACGCCGTCTTCAGCGCCCGCTCCGACGGACCCGGGCCGGCCGGGTCGTAGAGCACCGCCGTCTCGGTGATCGCCATGGGGCGGTCGTGGCCGACCACGTAGGTGGCGTAGAAGTCGGGGACGGCAGTCTCGTCACCGTTCGCGCCGCGGTAGGTGCCCGTCAGCCGGGCCACGAACGAACCGGGCTCGGGAAGCTCGTTCTCGCCCCATGGATGCGCGGTGCCCCACTGGTAGAGGCTCATGCCGACCCAGTCCACCGCGTCGTCGCCGGGGTAGTACGGCGCGTACGGGTCGTCGGCCGCGGTGAGCGTTCCGTCGTGGTTGGTGTCGAGCGCCGCGAAGTCGGGTGAGCCAGCACGGGCCCTGTGCGCACCGTCGATGAACGGATAGCCCGCGCCGTAGTTCGGTGCCCAGACCATCGCCGCGTACGGCGTGGCGGCGTGGATCGCCGATGCCAGCCGGCGGAACGCGGCGACGTACGCCGCGGGCTGCTGCGACCACGCGTACCACGACCCGTTCATCTCGTGCGCGAAGCGGACGAAGACCGGCACGCCGCGCCCGGCGTAGGCGGCGACGCGCGTGGCGAGCTCCGCGATGGCCGCATCGGTCACCGATGCCAGCCCGTCGTTCGGCTCCAGGGTGATGAGCGCCATGCCGCGCGCCTCGGCGACCTGGTCGATGAAGCCGTCCAGGTTGCGGCGCCCCGCCTCGTCGAGTGGAAACGCCACGAACTGGACCCACACCGCCGGTGTCATCCCCAGGCGCTGGGTGACGCCCTCGATGGAGTCGTGGCCCCAGTCGAGGTTCATCCCGAAGTAGGCGCCCGACGCCGGCTCGAGCCGCGCCTTGCCGGGGAGGCGCTGCGGCATGGCGGGGGCCGCCGGGGTCGCGGCGGTCGCCAGTGGGGCCGCCAGCGGCGAAGGGGAAGCGTCGTCGCCCACGGCCACGGCTGCCGGCGCCCCGGAACCGGCCGCGCCCGAGCAGGCGGCGAGCAGGAGGGCGAGCAGGAGCGGGACGAGGCGGTGCACCGCCGCAAGATGGCCGACCGTCCGGCACGGCGCGATGGCCCGATGGTCCCGCACGGGCGCAACGGACTCCGCGAACGGGCCGGACGGCCGTGACAGCCGCTCGCGCCCGGGACGTCATGCTGCGCACCAGCAGGAGAGGGAGAAGCGGGATGGGTCGGTTCAGGTTCTCGGTTTCCGCAATCGGCCTGGCGGCCGCGCTGCTCGCCGCGCAGCTCGTCCCGACGTCCGCCGTTCCGCGGGCGGCGGCGGCCGGCAACCCCAGCTTCCACATCGAGCGGCTCGCCGGCTCGGACCGCTACGCGACCGCGGCGGCGATCAGCCGGCGCTTCTACCCGAACGGCGCGCCCATCGCCTTCGTGGTCAGCGGCACCGTCTTCGCCGACGGGCTCGCCGCCGGCCCCGCCGCGTTCAAGGCGGGCGGTCCGGTCCTCTACGTCACTCCCGGGTCCCTGCCCGCCGCCACGAAGACCGAGCTCGCCCGGCTGCGGCCGTCGCGGATCGTGGTGGTCGGCGGCCCGAGCGCGATCGCCGAATCGGTGCGCTCGCAGCTGGCTGCGCTGGCGCCGGGCGGCGCCAGCCGAATCTACGGCGCGGACCGCTACGCGACCGCCGCCGCGCTGGCGCACACCTGGTTCCCGGCTGCCTCGGTGGTCTACGTGGCCACCGGCGAGAACTTCCCGGACGGCCTCGCCGCGGGCGCCGCCGCGGCCGCGTCCGGCGCGCCGGTGCTCCTCACCCGGGCCGCGAGCCTTCCAGCGTCCACCGCCGGCGAGATGGCTCGCCTGCACCCCTCGCTGACCGTGGTCGCCGGCGGCACCGCCGTCGTCTCTGCCGCGGTGGTGACGCAGCTCGCCTCGTACGGCGGAAGCGTGGTGCGGCGCGCCGGCACGAACCGCTACGGCACGGCGATCGCGCTGAGCCAGGGCGCCTTCCCGAGCGGCGCGGGGTCGGTCTTCATCGCCAGCGGCGTCGGGTTCCCCGACGCGCTGGCGGCCATCTCCGGCGCCGGCACGCAGCACGCGCCGGTGCTGCTGGTGCCGGGAACCGTGCTGCCCGCATCGGTCGCCACCGAGCTGACCCGGCTGCATCCCAACCGCGCCTTCCTGCTGGGTGGCCGCAGCGTGGTGGAGGTCGGGGTGGCCAAGGCCATCCAGCAGCGGCTGGGGATCTGCTGGTCGGCCAACAAGGTGCCGGCCGGCGCGTCGCAGTTCATCTTCTCGGTCCCCGGCGCCACCGGGCAGATGGCGCTCACGTTCGACATGGGCGGCCGCCTGGATCCGGCCCTCTCGATCGTGCAGTACCTGGTCGACAACCAGGTCTGCGCCACCTTCTTCCTCACCGGCGCCGCGAGCCAGACGACCATCGGCCGGCAGGTGCTCTCGCTGATCGGCTCGCACCCCGAGCTGTTCGAGGTCGCCAACCACACCATGCACCACTGCGACCTCGTCACCGGCGCGCAGTCGGCGGGCAGCCCGTACTGCCCCACCTCGCGCCCGTCCAACGCGTTCGTCGCCAAAGAGCTGAACGACGCCGCCACCATCATCCGCGCGGGCACCGGCATGGAGCCGCGACCGTACTGGCGGGCGCCGTTCGGCGCGTCGGATGCCGGCGTGCGCGCCGCCGCGGCAGCGGCGGGCTACACGAAGACCTTCCAGTGGAGCATCGACACCATCGACTGGAGCACCGCCACCACCACCGACCTGATCCTGTCGCGCGTGCTGACCAAGGCTGCCGCCGGGTCGATCGTGCTGATGCACCTGGGCGGCTACCACACCCGCGACGCGCTCCCCTCGCTGGTGAGCTCCCTGCGCTCCCGCGGCTACACGCTGACCAGCCTGTCGGACATGCTCAACTGAGGGATGCGACGCGGGCCGCATCGGTCCGAGCCGTTGCCTAGACTGGCCCGATGCAGCCCCGCCTCGGCACCCTGGACGTCATCCTCGTGCGGCACGCGGAGGCCGAACCGGTCGGCGAGGGACCGGCGGACGAGCAGGAGCGGCCGCTGACCGACGCCGGGCGGCGTGCGGCCCAGGAGCTGGCCGAGGAGCTCGAACCGTTCGGCCTGCACGCGATCTACTCCAGCCCGTACGCGCGTGCCCGTGCAGACGGTCGAGCCGGTGGCGGAGCGTCGCGGGCTGCGCATCCAGGAGCTGCTCGACATGCGCGAGCGGCTCCTCTCCCCCGTCGCCCGCCACGACTGGCGCGAGCACCTGGAGCGGTCCTGGACCGATGCGGACTACGCCCTCGCCGGCGCGGAGAGCAGCCGCGCCGCGCAGCGCCGCGCGATGGCCGTGCTGGACCTGCTGCGCGCACGGCATCCCGACGGCGGCCGGGTGCTGGTGGCGAGCCACGGCAACCTGATCAGCCTGGTGCTGCAGGCGCTGGAGCCGCAGGTGGACCTGGACTTTCACCTGGCCATGCCGACGCCGGCGCTCTACCACCTCGAGCACGACGGGATCGGCTGGCGGGTGATGGGCGGCCACGGCTTCGCGCCGGCGGCGCCGCGCAACTGAGCGGCGGCTGCCTCAGCGCACCCGGGCCAGCGTCACGCCGTCGCCGATCGGCACCAGCGCCACCTCGACCCGCTCGTCCGCGGCGACCTTCTCGTTGAGGGCGCGGATCGCCCGCGTCTCGTCGCTCTGGTCGTCGCCGTCCGCCACGCGACCGCTCCACAGGACGTTGTCGATGGCGATCAGCCCGCCGGGACGCACCAGCTTGAGCGCGCACTCGTAGTAGGCGTCGTAGCTCGGCTTGTCGGCGTCGATGAAGGCGAAGTCGAAGCTCCCCTGCTCGAGCGTCTCGAGCGTCTCGATGGCCGGACCGATGCGCAGGTCGATCTTGTCGGCGACGCCCGCATCGGCCCAGTAGCGGCGGGCGACATCGGTCCATTCCACCGACACGTCGCAGCAGACCATGGCGCCGTCCTGCGGCAGGGCCAGCGCCACCACGGTCGAGGAATAGCCGGTGAAGGTGCCGATCTCCAGGCATCGCCGCGCGCCGATCAGGCGAACCAGCATCGCCAACAGCGCGCCCTGCTCGGGACCGATCTGCATCGTCGAGCGCGGCATCGCGGCGGTCTCCTCGCGAAGACGGCGCAGCACGTCCGGCTCGCGCACGCCGACGCGGCGCAGGTACGCCTGCAGCTCGTCGGTCAGGTTCAGTGTGCGGGCTGCCATGAGCCCGATTGTACGGTCGGCCGATCCGGCGCGCGCTCAGTCCTGCTTGCGCGCGATCGCCTGCGCCAGCTCCTTCTTGCTCATCGCGGATCGACCCTTGACGCCGAGGGTCCGGGCGCGCTGATAGAGCTCGTCCTTGGTGTGGCCGTAGTAGTCGACCCCGCCGAACGTCTCGCCGCGGCCCTCGCGCGCCGCCCTGCCGCCCCGCGCCGCGCGCGGGTCCGACGGTCCCCTGTGATCCTTCGGCTCCCAGTGGTCGCCGACCTTCTCGAACGAGTGCTTCAGGCTGGAGAACGCGGTGCGGTGCGCGCGCTCGCCCTCGCCGTACTCGTCGACGGCGCTGTCGTGCGTCTTGAGCCACGTCTCCTGCGCCTTCTTCGGCGAGCGTTTCAGCGTTCCCGGCAGCTCATCGCGTGCTGGCATCTCATCACCTCCGCGACCCGGGCATGCATCAGCGGTACCCGTTCTCGCGCCCGCCTCGGTCAGAGGGCGGCGAAAAGCGAATCCTCGGCGTAGGCCTCGGGTACCTCGTGCCCGGCCCACGCGGCGAGCACGAAGCGCTCGGGGGTCAGGACGCGATCGGCGAGGTCGACCGGCATGTCCAGCACCCAGCCCATGTCCTGGCGCTGGGTCCTGTGGCAGTCCATGCTCGCCCGCTTCTGGTCCAGGTACGCCTGGACGTCCACCCGCGTGGTGATCAGCGCGTCCGGCGTCCCGAACGCGTCGGCCGGCTCCTCGCCTTCGGCGAGGCTCTCGCCGACCTGGCGCAGCGCCTCGACGTTGGTGGGGTTGAGGTCGTCGGCCGCGGCCGGCGTCACCGTCTCGTCGAAATCCCAGGGCAGCTTCAGCCCGCGCTCCTGCATCTCGCGCATGATCCCGAGCCAGTGCTCGCGCGAGAACGCGATCTCGTAGCGCTTGGCCACGCCGTGCGGCACGCCGGCGTCCGGGAAGCGGGCGGGATCGCCCGCTGCCTCGAAGGCGGCTCGCGCGATGCGGTAGGCGTTGATGTGGTCGGGATGGCCGTAGTTGCCGTTCTGGTCGTAGCTGATGATGACCGCGGGCCTTGCCTCGCGGACGATGCGCACCAGGCGCTCTGTGGCCCGCTCCAGGTCTGCCTTCCAGAACGATTCCGGCCGCTCGTTCGCCTCGGTGCCCATCATCCCGCTGTCGCGATAGCCGAGCGAATGGAAGCGGATCAGCCCCCCGCCGATCGCCTCCAGCGAGCAGGCGAGCTCGGCGGCGCGTATGGACCCGAGACGGGGTGCGGCCTCCGCCGGGTCGAGGGTCGGATCGTGGATCTCGCCCTCCTCGCCGCCGGTGCAGGTCACCAGGTCCACCCGGCGTCCCTCGGCGATCGAGCGCGCCATCACGCCGGCGGTCGCCATCGACTCGTCGTCGGGGTGCGCGTGGACGAGGAGCAGACCGCCGGTGGCGGCCGTGGCCTCAGGCACCCTCGGAGGCGTGCTCGGCGCAGGAGCACATCGCGCGCAATTTCTGGTAGGTGAAGAGCCCGGTGTCGTGACCGTCGGCCCAGATGGGGGCCAGGGCGTATCGGCCGATCCACTTCACCCGTTCCAGCGTCGTCTGCTGCGGCGTGAAGACCATGTCGAGCGTCACCACGCCGGGCATGTTGCCCTCGCCCGAGCACAGCGCGCAGGGACAGGCGCGCCGAAGCGCCTCCCAGGCCCACTCGCCCAGGTGCCCGTCGTCCCAGCGGATGCGCATCAGCCGCGCGGTCTCGTCCAGCTCGACGGCGATGGGGTTGACGATCTCCTGCAGCGGGCTCATGGCTCCCACGATTGTGACGCACCCAGCCATTCGCCGCCGTGCGAGGCGCCGTTCGAGGTGAGCGCCATCGGCGCCTTGCCGTTCTTGAGGTCCCAGACGTAGAGGTCCTGCAGCACCGCGCCACCCGATCCGCGCGACAGGGTGAAGGAAACCTCGGCGCCGTTCGGCGCCCAGCGCAGGTGGCTGACGAGCCCGCCGACCCGGACCGACGCCTGCGTCGCGCCAGCCTCGTCCTTGAGCGCCAGGGTCGTGGTGCTGCCGCTCAGCGTGGCCTCCACGCGGCGCGTGCCGTCGGGCGACCACAGCACCGGCGTGCGGGTCACCGCCGCACGGGTCCCCGATGCAGGGTCGATGCGGTAGGTAGCCGGCGCGCCCAGGATCCACAGCACCAGGTTGCCGTCGGAGGTCGAGTAGAGCCGCACCAGGCCGCCGTCGTCGGCGAACGCGGCCTCCTTCAGCGCGGACTCGGCCACGATCGCCGGATGCGGGTAGGTGAAATCGGTCAGCGTGCGCGCCTTGCCGTCGGCGTAGGTGACGGCCAGCACCTGCGCGCGGTCGTTGGCGCCGGAGCGGGTGACCTTCACCACGTAGAGCGTCTGCCCGTCGCCGTCGAAGGCGATCTCATCGGCGCCGTCGACCAGCGAGCGTGCGCTGCTGCCCGGCTCGATGGCCACCACGCGCCCGACGTTTCCGCCGATGAGCGCCGCGCCGTGCGACCCGTCCGGCGGCCAGGCCGTCTTGCTGATCCCCTGGTCCGCGATGGCGAGCTCCTTTGGCTCGACCTTCTTGCTGAAGTCTCGTCGCCAGAGGTAGACGGGCGAGCGGGCGGCGCTGCGCCCGAGGTACACCATCTCCAGCGCGCCGAAGGCAGGCGCCGCGCTGGCCGACGCGGTCGCGGAGGCGCTGGGTGAGGCGCTCTGCGACGGCGAAGGGGTGGCGCTCGCCGACGCGGTCGGCTCCCCGCTTCCACTCGACCCGGCCAGGCCCGAGCGGGAGGGACGGACGCGTCGTCGGCGAGCCCGATGCCAGCCCCAGCCCGGCGTCGCCGGTGAAGATCAGGGCGAGCAGCACGATCACCATCCCGGTCAGGGCGAGGATGATGCCGATCAGCCACGGCACCGCCTGCTCGGCCGTGGTGGGGCGGCGGCGGTCCTGGTAGCGCCTCGGGTCCCAGCTTGCGCCCGCGTCGAACGACGTGGAGGGATCGCCCTCCTGGGCGCGCGGGGCGAGGTCGTCGTGCGGCCAGGGAGGTTCGTCCGGGATCGACGAAGGCTGGTCGGTGTACGGGCCGCTCAACGCGCGGCTCGACCAGCTGCTCGGCTCACCAAGGGATGATACCGAAGCGGCGGCGGGCCTAAGATGGACGCGCAGCGTCCGGCGGATGCCGCAGTCATGGCGGAACGCTAACAGAGGAGGGGAGCATGACGACGGTGCGCGTGGCGGCCTGCCAGGTCGAGCCGCGGATCGGCGACGTGGAGCGCAACCTCGAGCGCATCGAGGCCGCGCTGACCGATGCGGCGCGTGGTGGCGCGGCGCTGGCGGTGCTCCCCGAGGCGGCGATCACCGGCTACGCCTTCGCCTCGCTCGACGAGGCGCTTCCCGTCGCGCGGCGCGCCAGCGCGGTCGCCGCGGATCGGCTCGAGGAGATGTCGCGCGCCCTGCAGCTGGTCGTCGTCTGCGGCTCGCTCGACGCCGAGGGCGACGAGGTCTACAACATCGCCTACGCCATCTCGCCCGACGGCCGGCGCTACCAGTACCGCAAGGTGCATCTCCCCTATCTCGGCGTCGACCGCTTCGCGACGCCGGGCCCCACGCCGCCCGCCGTGGTCGAGGTGGCCGGCATGCGCGTCGGCGTGCTGATCTGCTACGACCTGCGCTTCCCGGAGGCGGCGCGCATCTGCGCACTCGACGGCGCCGACCTCATCGTGCTGCCGACCAACTGGCCGGTGGGCGTCGAGTTCCACCCCGACCTGTTCGCGCCGGCGCGCGCCGCCGAGAACCACTGCTACCTGCTCGCCGCCGACCGCGTCGGGGAGGAGCGCGGCACCACGTTCATGGGACGCTCGATCTTCGTCGGTCCCGACGGCGAGCGGCTGGCCGTGGCGAGCGACTCCGACGAGGAGATCCTGTACGGCGACGTGGAGCTCGAACGCGCCCGCGCGACCCACGTCCGGCGCCGGCCCGGCGAGCACGAGTGGGACACCATCGCGGACCGTCGCCCCGGCCTCTACGACCGGCTGCTGCAGCCGGGCGTGGACCGCCTCCACGCGCCGACCGAGCACATCTTCTCGCCGGACGTCGAGTAGACGTCGAGGAAGCGTCAGCGCGCCGAGCGCGTCTCCACGGGCCGCCCTGCCCGGAGCACCTTGCGGACCTGGTCGTGCTGCTCCGACACGTACATGCCGGCCGACTCGTACAGCCGCGTGGCGCCGGTCAGCGAGGCGGCGTCCACTCCGAGCGCCACGCTGCGCAGCCCTCGCCGCCAGAAGTCGGCGAAGCTGTGCTGCAGCAGCGCGCGTCCCAGCCCCTGCCGCCGCCAGCGCCGGCGCACCCCGAGCGACGAGACCCAGCCGCTGCCGGGGATGGTCGAGCCGAGCACCATGCCCGCGATCTGCCCGTCGTCCATGGCCAGGAACCACATCGACGGGTCGAACCCCTCCCGCTCGGTGCGCGGCAGCCACTCCTCGAACGAAAGGGCGACGTGGCCCCAGTGGTCGGCGAACGCCTCCTCGACCGCCTCGAACAGCGCTCGCTCGTCCTCTCCGGGGCGAAACGTGCGGACGGAGATGCCCTCCGGCCAGGCTGGCACGGGCGGCGCCTGGGTCATGTCGATCCGCATGCGCCAGAAGCGGCGCACGCGCGCGTAGCCCAGCGAGGCAGCCCAGCGCAGCTCCGGCGCGGACTCGGCCTTGATCCAGCCCACCACGCTGATCTCGGCGTCCGGCGGTGGCGCGGCCAGCTGCTCACGGGCGCGGTCCTCGAGCAGGCCCACCAGGCGGGCCCCGATGCCGCGTCGCCGGTACTCCGGCAGCACCGCCATGGCGGCTCGGAACTGGACCGCGGCGCGCGGCGTGAGGGTGGCGTAGCCGACGACCCGAGCCGCGTCCTCCACGATCCAGGCGTCGCGGTCGAGGTCGAGCGGCTCAAGCTCCTCGACGATGTCGTCGACGGTGAGGTCGATGGCGCCGTAGTCGTGCAGGTCGGCGGCGTTGACGAGCTCGGTGATCGCCGCCGCGTCGGCGGGCACCGGCCGCCGCCAGGTCAGGCGCAGGTCAGCCATGGTGTCGCGGGACGCGGATCAGTCCGATGCAGCCCACATGATCAGGCCGACCACGATCACGCCGCCCACCAGCCCCACGAACGCCGCGGCGCCGTCCGGCCCCGATCCCCCGACGGTCGGCGCGAAGTGGTTGATCAGCGCCAGGCCTACCACCATGTAGCCGAGCCAGAGCACGGTCGCGATGGTCGCGATGGTCGCGCGCCGGCCTCGGTCCCTTACCATGCGGATGCAATCTCCCGGTGAGCGTGGGGCTGCAGGGCGAACGGCCCGTGCAGCCGAATCCTAGCAAATGCGGCCGAGCGGACCGCGAGCGTCCGCGCCGGTCTACTCCTCGCCGGTGCCCGACTGCTCGCGGATGGTGTTGACCACGCCGGTGTCGGCCAGCGTCGTCACGTCGCCCAGCGGCCGCTTCTCGGCGATGTCGCGCAGCAGCCGGCGCATGATCTTGCCCGAGCGCGTCTTGGGCAGGTCCGGGGTGAACATGATCTGCTTCGGCCGTGCCAGCTTGCCGATCACCGTCGCCACGTGATCGCGCAGCTCGGAGGCGAGCTCGTCGGTGGGATCGGGCCCCGTGCGCAGGATCACGTAGGCGAAGATCGCCTGCCCGGTGATCGGGTCCTGGCGCCCCACCACCGCGGCCTCGGCCACGCGCGGGTCGTCCACCAGCGCCGACTCGACCTCGGTGGTCGAGATGCGGTGTCCGGACACGTTCATCACGTCGTCCACGCGGCCGAGCAGCCAGTAGTAGCCCTCGTCGTCGCGCTTGCAGCCGTCGCCGGCGAAGTAGCGCCCCGGGTAGCGCGACCAGTAGGTCTGCTCGTAGCGCTCCGGATCGCCGTAGATCCCGCGCAGCATGGCCGGCCACGGCCGTTCCAGGACCAGGTAGCCGCCTCCGCCGAGCGGCACCGACTCTCCGCGCTCGTCCACGACGTCGGCGATCACGCCTGGGAACGGGAAGGTCGCCGATCCGGGCTTGAGCCGCGTCATGCCGGGCAGCGGCGTGATCATGATCATCCCCGTCTCGGTCTGCCACCACGTGTCGACCACCGGGCAGCGGCCGCCGCCGACCTCCTTCCAGTACCACGCCCAGGCCTCGGGGTTGATCGGCTCGCCGACCGAGCCGAGCAGGCGCAGCGAGGAGAGGTCGTCGTCGGCGAAGGCCTGCGCGCCGTACTTCATCAGCGCGCGGATGGCCGTCGGCGCGGTGTACAGGATGGTGGCGTGGTACTTGGCGGCGATCTGCGCCCAGCGGTCGTGCTCCGGGAAGTCGATGGCGCCCTCGTACATGATCCCGGTGGTGGCGTTGGCGAGCGGGCCGTAGACGATGTACGAATGGCCGGTCACCCAGCCGATGTCCGCCATGCACCAGTAGACGTCGGTCTCCGGGTGGATGTCGAAGATGTAGCGATGGGTGGTCGACACCCCGGCCAGGTAGCCGCCGGTGGTGTGCATGATCCCCTTCGGCTTGGCGGTGGTGCCGCTGGTGTACAGCAGGTAGAGCAGGTCCTCGGAGTCCATCGGCTCCGGCTCGGCCTCGGTCGGCTGGTCGGCGATGAGCTCGTGGTACCAGTGGTCACGGCCCTCCGTCCAGGCCACGTCGGCGCCGGTGCGCCTGACCACCACGCAGTGCTGGATCGACGGTGAGCGCCCGACCGCGTCGTCGGCCTGCGACTTGAGGTCCACCACCGAGCCCTTGCGGTGGCCGCCATCGGCGGTGATCAGCACCGTGCACTGCGCGTCGTCGATGCGGCCGGCCAGCGCGTCGGCGCTGAAGCCGCCGAAGACGACCGAGTGCGGCGCACCGATGCGGGCGCAGGCCAGCATGGCGACCGGCAGCTCGGGGATCATCGGCATGTAGATCGCGACCCGATCGCCCTTCCGGACGCCGAGCTGCCGCAGCGCGTTGGTGAGGCGGCAGGTCTCCTCGAGCAGCTCGCGGTAGGTGATGGTGCGGCTGTCGCCCGGCTCTCCCTCCCAGTAGTAGGCGACGCGGTCGCCCAGGCCGTTGGCCACGTGGCGGTCGAGGCAGTTGGCGCTCACGTTCAGCTTGCCGTCCAGGAACCACCTGGCGTACGGCAGCTTCCACTCGTACAGCTCGCCGTAGGGCTGCATCCAGTCGAGCCTGCGGCCCTCCGCGTCCCAGAACTCGCGGAAGCCCTCCTCGGTCCGGGCGCGGTCGTAGATCGAGACGTCGTTGAGCAGCGCGTTCTCGGTGAACTGCAGCGGCGGCGCGAAGACGCGCTCCTCGCGCAGCAGGTTCTCGATCGTCGCCCGCGTTGCCTCGTCCGCGCCGGCACCGTCGCTCGTCGTGGTCGCCGCCTCGCTCCGCTCATCGGTCACAGGTCTGCGCCTCCTCGATCGCGATTGCACTGGTGACGCTCGGCTGGACACCCATTGTAGGAAATGGCGCGTGGCATCCGGAGCACCGCAGCGGGCGCGGCCTACGCCGGTCGCAGCGCCTGCAGCGTGTCGAGGAAGCTCGCCACCAGCTTCGAGGGCGTGCCCGCGTCGCGCCGCCGCACGACCACGATCCGGCGCCGAGCCGGCGCCATGTCGGTCAGCGCGACCTCTCGCAGCCGCCCGTCGGCGATGTCCACGTTGATCGCGGTGCGCGGCAGCAGGGCGACCCCGAGTCCCTCCTCGATCATGCGCTTGGCGGCGTCGATGTTGTCCACCTCGATCGAGCCTCTCGGCTGGATGCCCGCCTCGCGCAGGATCGAGCTCGTCAGCTCGTGGTAGCTGGAGGTGCGATCGAACAGGATCAGGTGCTCGGTCGCCATGGCGGCCATGGGCACCGAGCCGAGCGACGTGAACGCGTGGCCGGGCGGCACCACCAGCACCAGCTCGTCCTCGTACAGC
Source organism: uncultured Chloroflexia bacterium (assembly GCA_963783725.1). Lineage (GTDB taxonomy): Bacteria > Chloroflexota > Limnocylindria > QHBO01 > QHBO01 > CAWAOJ01. The sequence continues at coordinate 1,372,238 of CAWAOJ010000002.1, forward strand.
GGCGTGGACTCGACGTCCGGATGGCGGATCGGGCGCATCAGGCCGATCTCGACCTCCTCGCGCAGGACCATCTCGAGGATCTCCTCCGAATGCCCGCTGCGCACGGAGAGCTGGACGGCGGGGTGTCGCGCCTGGAACTGGCTGAGCACGGCCGGCAGCACGTACGTGCTCACCGCCGGTGCGGCGCCGATGGTCAGGTGTCCCGCCTCGCCGCCGGCGACCTCTGTCACCAGCTCTCGACCTCGGTCGAGCGCGATCAGCGCGCGTTCCGCGTAGGGCAGCAGGGCGCGGCCCGCATCGGTCAGGCGGGTGCCGCTGCGGCTGCGCACGAAGAGCGTCGCGCCGAGCGTGGCCTCCAGGCCCTGGATGCGCGCGGTGAGCGCCGGCTGCGTCACCGCCAGCCGCTCGGCCGCCCGACTTATGGTGCCTGCGCGCGCCACCTCGACGAAGGCCTCGAGCTGGGTCAGCTGCAGGTTGCCTTGACGGTTGGCATCAAAACTGCTTATGCTTCACCCTTACATGAATCACCGATGGTGATGGTACAGGAGCCACGCATGGAGTATCAGATGACGCACACGCAGGCACGTGCATACGACGGCGCCCTTTCACGACGCAGCGTAGCCGCCACGGGCGGCCGGCTGCAGCGTCACCTCCGCTGGCGCCGCTGGCGCATCAGTGCGCCGGACGAGCCGGAGCTGCTGACCTCCGCAGAGCTCTCGGAGTGCTGCTGCCCGGACCTCTGCAACCGCGACCACGGCAACGACTGAGAGAGGCGCCCGATGACCGTCACGCTTTCCGCGGCCGAGACGGTCGAGGGCGCCACCGGCGCGCCCGACACCGAGCTGGTCGAGACTCCGCTGCTGCCCTCCGGCTTCCGCGTGCCCGCCTCGCGCTGGGAGAACCCATCCACGCGCATGCGGCGCCTGCTCGAGACCGAGCCCTACCTGTTCGGTCCCGGCGTCTACGACCCGATGGGCGCGCAGCTGGTGATGTACCACGGCTACAAGGCGGTCTACTTCTCCGGCTACTCCTTCGCCATCGGCCACCTCGGCACCACCGACATGGACCTCTACTCCGGCCCGGAGATCGCCGATGCCGCGGCGCGCACGGTGAGCGCGCTGCGCAAGTTCCAGCTCACCCAGGCGGTGGGCGACCCTGAGAAGGGCGTCGCCCCGCGCCACCTGGACGTCCCGCCGGTGGTGGTGGACATGGACGGCGGGTACGGCAACATCTTCAACGTCCAGCGCACCACCGAGCTCTACGTCCGCGGCGGCGTGGCGGCCGCGCACATCGAGGACCAGGTGCTGCCCAAGCGCTGCGGGCACATCGGCGGCAAGGCGCTCATCCCCGCGTCGGAGATGGTCGGCAAGCTGCGCATGATGCGGGCCGTGGCGTCCGACCTCGGCAACGAGGACTTCGTGGTCATCGCGCGGACCGACGGACTGAGCGCGGTGGACGCGCCGGAGCCGGCACGCGGCCTGGACCTGGCCGTGGAGCGCGCCCTGCGCTACCTCGACACCGGCATCCCCGACCTGGTGTGGTGCGAGTTCCCCACCTCCGATCGCGGCCCGGTCGAGTCGTTCGCGCGGCAGGTCCACGACCGATTCCCCGAGGCGCGCTTCGCCTTCAACTGGTCGAGCTCGTTCAAGTGGTTCAACGATCCGTCGCCGATCACCTTCGCCGAGCTGGGCGAGCTGGGCTATCGGTTCGTGTTCATCACCCTCGGAGCACAGCACGCCGAAGGGCACGGGCTGTCCCAGCTGCTGACCGATATGCAGGCAGCGCAGGAGCAGGGCTACGTGGCGCTGCAGCGGCGGGAGTGGGATCCCTCGGCGGACGTCCCGACGCGGTCGCATCACTTCTTCAGCGGCGTCCCGTACCACCACCTGGTGGGCAAGGCGTACGACGCCGCGCGGCTGGGGCGGGAGTTCGCCGAGGAGCTGCCCGAGGACCGCGTCGTCTGACTTCTTCCACGGCCACCGGCCCGGATGCGCCGGTGTACGATCGGCGCATGGCCGTCACCGCGCGCGCCGCTCCACGCGGGCGAGAGCGAGACGCCCGGGCTCGAGGTGAGCCTGGTCGCGACCATCGGCCCGCTGCTGCGGCACCTGCTCTCGCACGCTCGCCGTCGCCCCGCCTGGAAGACGCTGACCTACCAGCAGTACAACGTTCTGCGCATCGTCGCCAGCCTGCAGCCGGTCGCCCAGGTGGAGGTGGCGCGGCGGCTGCTCGTCAGCGCGCCGGTCGTCACGCGCCTGGTATCGGCGCTGGTCAAGGCGGGGCTGGTCGAGCGCGGCCGCGACCCGGCAGACCGCCGCACGGTCGTCCTCTCCCTCACCACGGCCGGAACCGAGCGCTCGAACGCCATGCGGCGTGACCTGCTCATCGCCGCCAGGGAGCTGATAGAGCCGGTGCCCGAGGGCCGCCGGGCGGCCATCGGCGCCGCGCTCGACGAGCTGCAGATCCTGCTTCCGTCCCGCCGCGACCGCTAGCCGCGCGACTCCTGCACTCGCCCCGGGCGGGGCGCGTGCTGGGTGATGTTGGTGACGCCCAGCCTGCCGGCGCGTCCCGCCACCCGGAAGCGCCACGCGGCGAAGAGGACGGTGAGCAGCGAGATGATGCCGCCGGCGAGGAACGCGGCCGGGGCGTTCCAGGCCTGGGCGATGCCGCCGGCGAAGATTCCGCCGATGGGCGAGCTGCCGGCGAAGACCGTCACGTACAGCGCCATCACGCGGCCGCGCAGCTCGTCGCTGACGTTCGCCTGCACCGTGGCGTTGACGGTGTTGATCATCAGCATCGAGAACAGGCCGGTCACGAACAGCAGCGGGACGGCCAGCAGCATGTCGGTGGTGAGCCCCAGGCCCACCGCGCCGAGGCCGAACAGGAAGCCTCCACCGAGCATGATCGGGATCGCCGCGCGCCGCACCATGAAGGCGAGCGCCAGCGCCCCGGCCAGCGAGCCCGCCGCGGTGACCGCGTACAGGAGCCCGAACGCATCGGCCCCCAGCTTCAGCACGTCGCGCACGAAGAGCGGCAGCAGGATGCGGAAGTTGAGCCCGAAGGTCGCGACGCCGGCGAGCAGGACCAGCGACCACAGCACGATCGGGGCTGCGAAAGGTGAAGACCAGGCCCTCGCGCAGCGAGGTGAGCACGGACGGATGCTCGGCCGGCCCGGCCACGCGCCGGATCAGCGCCGGGTCCATCCACCACAGGCTGAGCAGCACGGCGGCATACGAGACGGCATTGACGGCGAGGTTGAACGAGACGCCGGCCACGGCGCTGCCGAACAGGGAGGTGCCGAGGGCGATGGTGACGCCACCGATGGCCGGGCCCACGATGCGGGCCGAGTTGAAGGCCATCGAGTTGAGGGCGATGGCGTTCGGCAGCAGCGGCCGCGGGACGAGGTCCGCGGCCAGCGACTGGCGCAGCGGCATGTCGAGCGCGTTCACCAGCCCCAGCAGGAACGAGAGCAGCATGATGAGGCCGATGTCGATCGCTCCCGCCAGCGTCAGGACCAGCAGCACCAGCACCTGGACCGATGCGGCGGCCTGCGTGGCGAGCAGCGCCCTGCGACGATCCAGCCGGTCGACGTACACGCCGCCGAACGGCGCCAGCACCATCGACGGCACGAACTCGAGCGCCGCCACGATCCCCAGCTGCAGCGGAGAGCCACCCAGCGCGAGCACGAGCCACGGCAGCGAGACCTGCTGCATCCAGGTGCCCACCCGGCTGATCAGCTGGCCGCCGAAGTAGAGGCGGTAGTTGCGCACCTGCAGCGCCTCGAAGGCTCGCCCGATCAGCGCCAGGCGGCCCGCCGGCGCGGCGGGCTCGTCGTCGAATGCCTCGTCGTCGAGCGCGCTCATCCCGCGCGCGAGCGTGCCGTTCCGCCGGCCGCCGGTTCATCGGCCAGCACGACGCGATGCTGTGGACGTCGCACCAGCAGCTGCCACGCCACGATGGCCAGCACCACCAGCGAGCCAGCCGCCCCGATCAGGAAGGCGACCGCCGCGTCGAAGATCTGCGCCATGCCCCCGGCGAACAGCCCGCCGAGCGGCGCCGATCCGGCGAAGACGGTGACGTAGAGCGCCATGATCCGGCCGCGCAGCGCATCGGGGACGCTGTTCTGGACGGTCACGTTGATGGTGTTGACCATCAGCATCGAGGCGAAGCCGAGCACGATGACGGCCGCGAATGCGCCGATCGGGAAGCGGATCATGCCCAGCACCGCCTCGAACAGGACGAACGCCGCGCCGCCGCCCAGGATGTAGCGCAGCAGCGGCCGGCGGCCGCCCGAGAAGGCCAGCATCAACGAGCCGGCGAGCGAGCCGACGCCCATGGCCGCGTAGAGCGCGCCGTACCCGTCCGCGCCGAGGCCGAGCACGTTCCTGGTGTAGAGCGGCAGCAGGGTCTGGAAGTTCATCCCGAACAGCGCCACGCCGCCCAGCAGCGTCAGCGGCCACAGCACCATGGGGCTGTGGCGCGCGTAGCGGATCCCCTCTGCCAGGCTGGAACGGACCGATACGGGACTCTCCGGCCGAGGCACGCGCCGGATCTCGGCGGGAACCATCATCACCAGCCCGGTCAGCACGGCCAGGTAGCTGACCGAGTTGATGGCGAAGTTCACCGCCGGTCCGAAGAGCGCCAGCGTGACGCCGGCCACCGCCGGACCGATGACGCGCGCGGCGTTGAAGGTCGCGGAGTTGAGCGCGATCGCGTTGACGAGATCCTCGCGCGGGACCAGCTCGGCGGCGAACGCCTGTCGCACCGGCATGTCCACCGCGCTCACCATGCCCAGCACGCCGGCAAGCACGAAGATGTGCCAGATCTGGACCGCGCCGCTGAACGTCAGCACGGCCAGGATGGCGGCCTCCACCATGGCGGCGACCTGCGTCGCGATGAGCGCCTTGCGCTTGTCGATCCGGTCGGCCAGCACGCCGCCCAGCGGCGCCAGGAGCATGGATGGCGCGTACTGGAGCGCCAGCACCATGCCCAGCTGGAACGGCGAACCGCCCAGGATGAGGACGAGCCACGGCTGGCTGACCGACTGCATCCACGTCCCGACCAGGCTGACGATCTGGCCGCTGATGTAGAGCCGATAGTTGCGGTGCCGCAGCGCCGTGAAGCCACGGCGCAGCGCGCTCCCGCGCGCGGGAGGCGCGAGGACGGGGGCGGGGCCGGAGTCGGGGCGACGGACGAGGCGGAGACGCGGCATGGGTAGTTGCCGATGCTAACAAACTCGCGGCCGCGACGGCAACGCGCCCGGAGGTCGCGGAACGGGTTGCCACGAGTCCCCGCGCGGGGCGACAATCGCTCCTTCATGATTCGCCGAGCCGAAGGCCGCCTGCGGCTGCCGAGCTCTCGCTTCCTGGCCGCGTCGCTGGCCGCGCTGCTGCTGCTGCCGCTGCCGCTTTCGCGCGCGCGGGTGCTCGCGCCGGTGGCCCGCGACACGGCGATGGCCGCGGCCCCGGCGGCGCAAACGCTCGCGTTGGAAGCCGAGCGCTGGCCGCACGCGCGCCCTGCGCAGGCCGCGCCTCGTCGGACGCTCTCCGCGGCCGATGCGACCGCTCTGTCCGACGCGCTCTGGCGCGCTCGCGGCGCCTTCGGCGTGTACGGCGCGCAGATGGCGGTCTCGATCGACGGCCGCGAGTGGAGCGCCGCGGTGGGCGTGACCAGGGACGGGCGGACGCGCCTCTCCGCGACCACTCCGCAGGTCATCGGCAGCGTCACCAAGACGTTCACCGCGGCGACCGTACTGCTGCTGGCGGAGCAGGGGCTGGTGCGTCTCGACCAGCCCGTCACTGCCTACGTGCCGGAAGCGGCACGCATCGCGCGCGGCGTGACGGTCCGCGAGCTGCTCAACCACACCAGCGGCGTGGCGGACCTCTACCCGCCACTCGCCGCGTCGCTGGTGTCGCAGCCGAACCGAACGTGGACGCCGGCGCAGGTGCTGTCCCGCATCGGTCCAGCCTGGTTCGCGCCGGGGCGCGACTGGGGCTATTCGAACACCAACTACGTCCTGCTCGGCCTGCTCATCGAACGGGTCACCGGACAGCCCGCCGGCGAGGTGCTGCGCTCACGGATCTTCACGCCGCTCGGGCTCGACGCGACGCGCCTGATGGTCGGCACCGACCGGCCTCCGGCGCTCGTGGACGCCTCGTGGGCCAGCGCCTTCTGGACCGCCGGGGCGGTGCGCTCGACCGCGGGTGATCTCGTGCGCTGGGCCGACGCGCTGTACGGAGGCGACGTCCTGTCGGCGGCCGACCTGCGCGACATGCTGACCTTCAATTCCGACGACTACGGCCTGGGCGCACGGAGGCTGACGCTTGCCGGACACGCCGGCTACGGCCACACCGGCATGCTGGCCACCTATTCGGCGATCGTGGTCCGCCTCCCCGCGGAGGGCATCACGCTGTCGCTGATCACCAACCGCTCGAAGGTCGACGTGGCGTCGATGCTCACCGCCCGCATCGGCGGCCATCCGTCCCTGCTCGACGTGGCGCTCGCCGCCCGCCGCTGAACCCGGCCCCCGCGCGCCGCGGCCGCCTGAACTCAGCCGAACAGGATGTCGCGGATCACCGGCATCGACGGCGTTCCGTGCGCAAGCACCGATTCGAGGAACGGCCGCCACGCGAACCCCACGCCATCCGCATCGGCTCGGGCCCGCGCCTCCCGCTCGAGATCGGTCATCGACGTCGCGCCCAGGAAGTACTCGCACAGCTGAGTGGACGAGAGGCGCGCGCGGTCCCACTTGTTGGCCGCCTCCGACTCCTCCTGGTAGCCACCGCCGACCATCAGCTGCATCGCCTCGTCGCGATCCATGGAGCCGGTGTGGATGCGGATGTCCATCAGCGCGTTCGTGATCGAGCGCAGGTAGAACTTCCAGTGGACCAGCATCAGGGCCGGGTCATCGGCGCCGTAGCCGACGTCCATCATGACCTGCGTCACGTAGACGGCCCACCCCTCGGCGAAGACGCCCGACTGGAACGCGGCGCGCGCCAGCGACGGGCAGCGGTTCGAGTACGCCAGCTGCAGGTAATGGCCCGGCACCGCCTCGTGGATGGTGAGCAGCCGCAGCTGCCGCGCGTTCTCCTCGCGCAGGTACGACTCCTTCTGGGCATCGGTCCAGTCGTCGGGCATGGGCGTGATGGCGAAGAACGAGTCGAGCCCGCGGTCGAGCGGGCCGGGGGGAATCAGCATCGCCCCGCCGAAGGCGCGCAGGAACTCCGGCGTCCAGATGATCTGCAGCGGCTCGTCGGCCAGGCCGATGAGGTCGACGTCGCGGATGAACGCCTCGATCCGCTGGTTCTCGGCCCGACACAGGTCCAGCAGCTCCGACGCCTGCGGGTGATCGGCCGCGATCTCGTCCAGCACGCGGCGAACCAGGGTCCCCTCGTCGGCTGGGACCGGCTCGTCGGGAACCCAGCGCGACCACTGCTCGCGCGCGATGCGCGCCATCTCGGCTCGCACGCGCGCGTAGGCATCCGTCGCGCGTGCCTCGAGGTCCGCGGGCGTGAGATCGGTCTTCAGCGCGTGTCGGAACTTGCGCTGGTAGAGGTCGGCGCCGAGCCGGAAGTCGCCGTCGGCGCGGGGCAGCAGCTCGTCCTGCAGCCAGGTGCGGAAGGCGTCGACCGCCGCAACCGCCTCGTCCGCCGCTTCGCTCACCTCCGCCCGAATGTCGTCGTCGAGCTTCTCGGCCTCCGCGGCTGCCTGGCGTGCCAGGTCGGCCACGCCGCCGACCGTCGCGATGGCGCGCTCGGTGTGGAACCGGCTCACCGGCCGATCCCCCGCCGCGAGCAGGTTGGCGCGCGCGAGATTGAGCGCCGCCGGAAGGGACCGCATGCGAGCCGCGGCGCTGCGCAGGCGATCCGGCAAGGGCGCGAACTCGCGCGCCAGCAGCGCGAAGAGTCCGCCGCCGAAGAGGTAGGTGTAGCTCAGCGGGCTCCATGACCCCTCGTCCAGCTCCTCCTCGAAGAAGCGCCCCGCGGCCAGGTTCTCGAGCACGATGCGACGGTCGATCGCGTCGTCGCGACTCAGCGCGGACTCGTCCACCTCGTTCACGCGGCGCTCCGCATCGGCCAGGAAGGCGACTCGGGCGCTGCGGCCCGCCTCGGTCAGGTCCGGCCAGCGATCGTCGTGATCGTGGTTGCCGAGCTCGGTGGCGGTGGTCGGGTAGTGCCGGAAGTAGTCGGCGAGCACCTCGGAAACGAGGTCGGAGAAGTCCACGGGTCACCTCGAACGGGGGGTTGCGAGGCCATCGTAGCGAACCGGCCGCTGCTAGCCTTGGACCGATGAGCGACAACATCTGCTATCGCGACGCCTACGCCCGCTCGGTCGCCGCCCACCTGCTCGGGTCCGAGGACGGCGCAGTGCTGCTTGACCGAACGGTCTTCTACCCCGGCGGCGGCGGCCAGCCGCCCGATGCGGGCTGGCTCGTCACCAACGACGGCACGCGGCTGCCGATCGCCTCCGCCAAAAAGCGCGGCGACGACGTGTGGCACGTGCTCGCCGAGCCAGGCGCGGCGGTGCCGGCGAACGGCGATGCGGTGACGGTCGAGCTCGACTGGGAGCGCAGGCATGCGCTGATGCGGACCCACTCGGCGCTGCACGTCCTGTGCGGCGTGGTGTGGCGCGACCACTCGGCGCAGGTCACCGGCGGCAACATGGAGCCGCTCTCCGGACGCATGGACTTCGAGTTTGAGACGATGTCCGCGGAGCTGGTGAGCGAGATCGAGCGGCGCGTCAACGAGGAGATTGCCGCCGACCGCGAGGTACGGGTCAACCTGTTGCCACGCGAGGAGGCGTTCGCGATCCCCGACCTCATCCGCACCAAGATCAACCTGCTTCCGCCGGGAATCGAGGAGGTGCGCACCATCGAGATCGTGGGACTGGACCTGCAGGCCGACGGCGGCACCCACGTGGCGCGCACCTCCGAGATCGGACGCGTGCGGGTGACCGGCTACGAGTCCAAGGGACGGATCAACAAGCGGATCCGGATCGCGGTCGAGGGCGCCTGAGCACAGAGACGTCCGGAGCGATCTCCGTCTCCCCACTGCGATCGACTCGTCCCTGCCCGACCTACGTTTTCCCGGCTTTCGCCGTTCGGTGCTCCTATCGGACCTGTTCGATTCGACCGCGGGTGCGTGACCGCTCCGGGCGTGGAAGGATCATCGCTGCACTGCGGTGTGGTGCGGAAGGGTCCATCGGCCCGTGCGGCGGGGGCCGATGGTCATCATCGTGGCCGCGCTACACGGCCGCCATCACCGCCCGCTCGGCAAGCGCGATGGGCAGCACGCCCGACGAGCAGAGCGCGTCGTGGAAGTCACGGAGGTCGGCCGTATCGGTCAGCGTCGCGTTGCGCGAGCCCAGGAAGCGGTCCCGAATGCGGACGATCTCCAGGCAGCCGGTCAGGTACGACGAGGCCTGCGTCGGCCAGGCGCAGTAGCGCGTGACCTCCGCCCGAGCCGTCGGCTCGGTCATGTTGGTCGAGGCCATCATGAACTCGACCGCCTCGTCGTAGGTCATCTCGCCCATGTGCAGGCTCGTGTCAACCACGATCCGGGCGGCGCGGAAGATCGTCGCCTCGTACTGGAACATCTCCTGGGCGCGATCGGTGAAGAATCCCTGCTCGCGCATCATCCGCTCGGCGTACAGCCCCCAGCCCTCGGCGAAGTACGAGGTGCCGAAGACCTGGCGCACGCGGCTGGGGTTGAGCTTGGCCATCACGAGGTGCCAGTGGTGTCCGGGGTACGCCTCATGGACCGATGTGCTCGGGATGCCCGGGTAGCAGTTCGACTCCAGCCGCTTGTCGATCTCCTCGTCGCTGGCGCCGTCGGGCGGGAACGGCACGAAGAAGTGGCCGTGCATCGATTCGCTGAACGACGGCGGGCTCTGGTAGGAGGCGACGGCGATCACCGGACGCTGGAACGGCGGGGAGGGCTCGACGGTGCACTCCTCTCCCGGCGGGAAGCTCACCAGCTGTCGATCGACGAGGAACTGGCGGGCGGTGCCGGTCGCGGTCTCGTAGCCGATTCGCATGTCCTCGGGCGTGGCGGGGTGGTCGGCGGACAGCTCGGTAAGCACGGCGTGCCAGTCGTCGGTGCCGCGCAGGTCGCGCGCGCATCGGGTCAGCTCCTGCTTCAGCCGCTCGTACTCCTCGCGGCCGCGGTCGCGCAGCGAGCGGGTCGTGAAGCCGAGCAGCTCGGCGTCGCGCAGGACGGCGTCGTAGCGCTCTTCTCCGAACTTCCAGTCGCCGCTGGCGTTCGGCCGCATCTCCTCCAGGAAGGTCGCGAACGACTCGAAGGCGTCGGCTGCGACCGCCCCGGCCGCGGCGAGATCGTCGCGAAATGAGGGGTCCACCTGCGCGGGCAGCAGCTCGCGCGCATAGCGCGCGCCGGCACGCGCCTGGTTGACGGCGCGATCGAGCAGGAGCTGCGGCACCAGCTCCGGCCGCAGGTTCGCGCGCCCCGCCTCCACGTTGGCCGGCGCCTGGCGCAGCCGCGAGGCAGCCGCCTGGACGAGATCCGCCTCCGGACGCAGCCGATGCAGGAACAGGCTGAACACGCCGCGCATGGCGGGATTGAGGTACGTGTCGGGGTGCCGTCGCCAGACCTGCCACTCGTCGTAGATGGCGCGCTCGGTGAGGCCTGCCACGATCAGGTCGCGATCGATGCCCTCGTCGAAGTTGAGCTCCGCGCCGTCGAGCTGCCGGAAGCGGTCCCGCCAGCCGGCCGAGGAAGCGCGCCGTCGCTCGAACGCCGCCTCCGAGAGGTCGTCCAGCTTGTCGTCGTACTCGGTCAGGCCCAGGCCGCTGGCCATGGTGGGCGAGTTGGCGAATTCCTCGGCCAGGAACTCGTCGGTGAGCTCAGAGAAGGAAGGCATCCGATCACTCCATTCGGGGAGGTGGGCACGCGCCGACGAGCGGCGGCGAGGAGGCGCGGAAAGAATACCGCGGCAGCCTGAACGCGGGCGCCATCATCCGAAACCGAACCGCGTGCGCTCAGCGTGGGGCAGGGAGGAGGCACCCGAAGCGCCGCGGGTCCACGCAGGCGGCGACCTGGATCGCGTTGAGGGCGGCGCCCTTGCGCAGGTTGTCGCTGGCGACGAAGCAGGCGAAGCCGTTGCCGCGGCCGGCAACGGCGCGCAGGCGTCCCACGACCACCGGGTCGCGTCCCTCCACGTCGAGGGGCATCGGGTGCCGTTCCGACCCGTCGGCGGGGCGGTACTCCAGGCCGGGCGCGCGGCGCAGCACCGATTCCAGCTCGTCCACGCTCGTCGCGCGGGCGGTGCGGAAGTGCAGCGCGACCGAGTGCCCGGTGTGCACCGGCACCCGCACCGCCGTGGCGGCCACGTCCAGCTCCGGCAGCTCCAGGATCTTGCGCAGCTCGGCGTGGATCTTCGCCTCCTCGCCGGTCCAGCCGTCCTCGCGCAGCACGTCGATCTGAGGCACCACGCTGTCGGCGATGCGACCGTGGAAGGGTGAGCCCGCCGCCTGGTCACGGCCCGACGAGCCGCGCTCGGTCAGGAAGGCGTCGAGGCCCGCCCGTCCAGCCCCGCTGACCGCCTGGTAGCTCGCGATGTCGACCGATGCCAGGCCGGCCGCCCGCGCGATCGGTGCCAGCACCACGGCGACCGCCGCGGTGGTGCAGTTCGGGTTCGCCACCAGGCGCGCCCCGCGCTCGAGCGCGGCCGCGTTCGCCTCGGGAACGACCAGAGGGATGGAGGGATCCAGCCTGAACGCGGACGAGTTGTCGACCACCAGCGGCACGTCGGCCGCCGCGCCCTGAACGAGCTGCCGGGACGTGTCTCCGCATCGGTCGCGCAGAAGAGCACGTCCAGCCCGGCCATCGACTCGGCGGTCGGCTCGTGCACCGGCAGCAGCGCCTCGCCGTACGGAATGGCGCGCTCGCCGTGGCCGAAGGCCCGAACCCGGTCCGCCGGCAGGCCGGCGTCGGCGAGGATCGAAAGGAAGGCGGCCCCGACGACGCCGCGCGCGCCGGCGACGCCCACCGACGGCCAGTCGATCACGCCGCACCGCCGAACAGGATCGGGCGCTCGCCGCGGACCAGCCGAGCGAGGTCGGCGTAGACCGCGCCCGCCGTCGCCGGGCCACCGGCGCCGGGCCCCGAGATGCGGAACGTCTCGCCCTCGGTCACTCGGACCTCCAGCATGCTGTCCACGCCGCCGGCCGACGCGAGCGGCGACTCGCGTGACAGGTCGACCGGCCGCACGCTCAGGCGGTCGGCGGTCGCCTCGGCGACGAGGCGGACGGTGCTCCCCGGCTGCAGCTGCAGGCCGATGATGCCGATCGTTTCCACATCGGTCTCGGCACGCCACGATCCCCACGCCACCGAGGCGAGGATGGCCAGCTTCTGCGCCGCGTCGTGCCCGTCCACGTCGAGCGAGGGGTCCGCCTCCGCGTAGCCCGCGAGCTGCGCCTCGGCAAGCGCCTCCTCGTAGGTCTCTCCCGCGCCCATGCGGCCGAGGATGAAGGTGGTGGTCGCGTTCAGCAGGCCGGTGAGCCGAGCGATGGCGTGGCCGGCGGCAAGATGCTCGACCAGCTCGATCATCGGCACCCCGCCGCCCACGCTGGCCGAGGCAAGCAGCGCCGCCTCGTGATTGCCTGCCAGGTCGGCCAGCTCGGCGCCGTGGCTGGCGAGCAGGGCCTTGTTGGCGGTCACGAACGGCCTGCCGGCAGCGAGCGCCTGGCGCGCCCAGTCGAGCGGTCCCTCGATGCCCCCGGCCAGCTCGACCACCACATCGGCGGCGGCGACAAGCTCGCTCGGCGACGCCAGATCGGCATTCGGCAGCGGGTGCGCGCGCTCCGCGGCGGGATCGCGCACGCAGACGGCAACGAGGTCGAGCGGCAGCGCTCCCTCGAGCACCAGCCGGCCGAGTGCCGAGCCGACGGTGCCCCACCCGATCAGACCGATGCGGAGGCGTGGCATGGCCCGCCAGTCTAGCGGCCGCGGCCGACCGCCCACGACAGGCGCTAGACTCGGATCCATATGGGAGCCACCGAAACCGTCGACCTCTTCTTCGAGCTGATCAACGACGACGAGCGCGAGCGCGCCGTCGACCTGTTCGCCGAGCACGCGGTGCTCGGCATCTCCGTGCCCGGCTCGGACGAGCGCACCAACCTTCGCGGCCGCGACAAGGTCGGCGGCTGGTTCATCCGCGCCGGCGACGGGTTCCGGATGTACGCCAACGACGGTCGCAGCATGGGCGCCAGCTACATCGCCGACGTGACGGTCATGCGCCCCGGCGCGCCGTCGATGCACGTCGAGGCGAACTTTCGCGTCGAGAACGGCGAGATCGCCGCGCTCTTCCTGCAACCCATCTGAGGCGCAGGCCCGACCCGCCGCCTACGGGAAGAGGTCGCGCTCGCGGTCCATCACCAGCGCCCGCCCGCCCCCGCGGCTCGACGCGCTGAATGCGTAGCCGCGCACCAGCACCACCGGCCGGCCGCTCACCTTCCCCCCGGCCAGGTCGGCCGCCGAGGCGAGCTCGTCGGCGATCGCGATCACGGTCGACTCCATCGTTCGGCCGTCGACGTCGGGCCGTCCCCTGAAGTCGATCAGGGGCTCGATGCCGGCCACGCCGATGGCCACGTTGACGATGCCGTTGCGCCAGGGACGGCCGAACGAGTCGCTGATCACCACCGGCACGCCGAGGCGCGCCGAGAGCTGCGCGGCGGATGCGTCGGGATCGACCGGCAGCAGGGTCGCGACGTCCCGCTGCCCGACGTTCGAGAGATCGACCCCGGCGTTCGCGCAGACGAGCCCGTGGCGCGTGCGCGAGATGATCAGCCCGCCGGGCGCCATGCGCACGATCGAGGCGGATTCGCGCAGCACGAGCTCCACCTGCCGCGCGTCCTTGTTCCATCGCCCTGCCCATGCCCGGGCGAGGTCCGAGGCCTCCACCGATGCGAGCTCCACCACGCGCCCCTCGGCCTTGCTCACGATCTTCTGCGTGATCACCAGCACGTCTTCGCCGTCGAGGGTGACCTCCGCCGCGGTGAGCGCCGCCGAGATGACGGCACCGAGGTCGTCGCCCGGGCGCACCTCACCGATTCCGTCCAGTGCCAGCAGCGTCAGCTGGCTCACGCGACGTCCAGCGGCTGCAGGTAGCGCAGGAGGTCGTCGGGCGTGTCGAGGTCGAAGGCCAGGCCCGGTCGCTCCACGCTGACGAACGCGACGCGCGCGGCGAGCGCGGCGCGCCGGTGCGCAGTGGCCGAGCCGATGCCGAAATGGAACGGGATCGCGTCCGGCGGGCGCAGGACGAGCCCGTTGGTGCCGGTGCCCGCCGAATCGGGAGCGATCGCCACGCCGTGCGCCGGGGCGGCCGCGATGAGCGCGCGCACGTCGTCCGCCTCGAGCAGTGGCAGATCGCCGTGCAGCACCACCAGGGTCAGCACGCCGTCGGCGATTGCGACCGATCTCGCCTGCTCGAGCCCCGCGTTCAGCCCCAGGCCGCGCTGCACCTCGAGCACTGCGCCGGCGCGCTCGACGAGGGGGCCGAGCTCGGGCGACGGGGAGATGACGACGACCGGCGCCACGGGCACCACCACCTCGAGCACGCGTCGCAGCAGGCCCTCCGCCAGCAGCTCGCGCTCCTCGGGATCCAGCACCGGCGCCAGGCGCGTCTTGGAGGCGGCCAGGCCCCGATGCGGGACGATGATGCGGGTCGTCACCTGCGGAGCATAGCCCTCAGTCGGCGTGCAGCCGCAGGATCGCGCGAGCCAGCGAGGCACGCTCCGCGTCGCCGCGCATCACGGTCGGCAGCACGCTGACGGGCACGCCGGCCGCCTCGACCTGCGGCGCCAGCGCCGCATCGGCCTCGTCGATGACGAACCGATCGACCAGCCCCGCGTAGAGCCTCGCCACGCCGAGCGCGGTCGGCTCGTGGCCCAGCGAGGCGAGCATGCGGTCGGCGGGCCCCTTCAGGGCGCGCCCGGCGACGATGGGACTGACCGCGATCGTCGAAGCGGCGTGCACCGCGTCGCGCATGCCGGCGAGCTCGAGGATGGGCGCGATGCTGACCAGCGGGTTCGACGGAGCGATGACGACCAGGTCGGCCGAGGCGACGGCGGCCATCGCCGCGGCGCCGGCGCGCGCGTGTTCGATGCCATCGAATCGGATGCCTCGCACCTCGTCGGCCTGCCGGCGCCTGACGAAGTAGGTCTGGAAGTCGAGCTCGCCCGCATCGGTCCCGACCAGCGTGCGAACCGGGTCGTCGGTGGCGGGGACGATCTGCGACGGCACGCCCAGGGCAGCCGACAGGGCGCGCGAGACGTCGGTCAGCGAGGCGCCCGCGCGCAGCGCGTGGGTGCGCCGCAGGTGCGTGGCCAGGTCGCGGTCGCCGATGCTGAACCAGGTCGGCGCGCCGTATCGGCCCATCGCCTCGAGCGCGTGATGGGTGTCGTGTGCGATGCCCCAGCCGGTCAGCGGATCGGCGATGCCGGCCAGCGTGTAGAGCACGGTGTCGAGGTCGGGGCTGATCTGCAGCCCCCAGTGCTCGAAGTCGTCCGCCACGTTGACGACCACGGTCAGCTGGCCGGGCTCCAGCACCTGCTGGAACCCATGGGCCATCTTCGCCCCACCCACGCCGCCGGCGAGGACGGTGACGAGCATCAGCGCACCCTCAGCGGGCAGCGCCGACGGAGATCGCCTGCTCGAGCTGCGGCTTCACCTCGCGCACCATGCGCTCCATGCTCTCCTCGTCGTACGGCGCCGGGAAGCCGACGTCGAAGTGCCGGAAGCCGATCTCGACGTACGGGCGCAGGTCCGCGACGACCTGGTCCACCGTGCCGACGCGCTGGTTGCGCCACAGGCGCGCGTCGCCGTTGCGCCGGAACGTCTCCTCGAAGACGCGCCGCGCCTCGGCAGGATCGTCGCGGATGATGATCACGCCGGTGCCGGTGGTGCGCTCGATCTCCGACTCGTCGCGGCCGACCTCCTCGCAGTGACGCCGCAGCACCTCGTCCTTGTGGCGCACGTTCTCGACCGAGCCGCCGATGTTGCACGCATCCGCGTACTTCGCGACCGTGCGCAGCGTCTTGCGCTCGCCTCCGCCGCCGATGAGGATGGGCAGGTGCGGCTGCACCGGCGGCGGGTCGTTGCGCACCTTCTTCGCCGCGTAGTACTCCGAGCCCGACGGCTCCTCGCCGTGCAGCATGCCGCGCATGATGCGCACCGCCTCGTCCAGCCAGTTCAGGCGCTCGCCCGGCGACTTGCCGAACGGGATGCCGTACGCCTCGTGCTCCGTCTCGAACCACGCCCCGCCGATGCCGAGCCACATGCGTCCGTCGCTGATGTGGTCCAGGGTGGTGATCATCTTCGCCACCAGCGCCGGGTTGCGGAACGTGTTGGCGCCGACCATCAGCCCCAGCCGGATGCGCTCCGTCGCCTCGGCCCAGGCGGCGAGCGTCGTATAGCCCTCGAAGATCGGCCCGTCGTCCGAGCCGACGATCGGGTAGAGGTGGTCCCAGGTCCACAGGTCGTCGTAGCCGAGACGATCGGCACGCATGCCCGCCTCGCGCAGCGAGGCCCAGTCGGTGTACTGGTTCCAGCACAGCGCCCCGAGCTTGATGCCGTCGTCCGTCATGTGCGGTGTCTCTCCTATGTGTGGCGAATGGCGCGTTCGACGCGCATCAGGATGGTCACGCGGTGCTGGCCGTTGAACTGCTCCGGGTCGTCGCCGTAGCGGCGCGCCAGGTGCTTGATGTCCTCCAGCGAGCGCTCCGCGTCGTCGACCAGCTCCGCGCGGCCCTCGAGCGTGACGTAGTCGTTTTCCTGCTCGAAGCAGAGGCTCAGGCGGTTGTCGCGTCGAAGGTGCTTCTCCTTGACGCGGCCGGCCCTGGTGTTGAGCAGGATGACGTCGTCGCGATCGGGGTGCAGGTCGAACCAGATGACCGAGAGGCTCGGCATGCCGTCGCTGCCGATGGTCGCCATGACCGGAAAGCGCAGCTCCTGCATCAGCCAGTCTCGGACGTCGGAGGTCATCGCCTCGCGCGTGATCAATGCTTCGGCCATGAAATGACCAGCTCCTTGTCGTTCAGGGGTTCTCGGTGTCTTGGGCAGGACCGATGCCAGCTCGGCCGTTGCCGCGGTCGAGCGCTCTGTTTCTCATACTAGACCTGCGACGGCCCGCCCGCTGACGAGGGGTCGCCGCGTAGACTCGACCGATGCCTCCCGCCACGCCCGCCGAGATCCTCAGCATCGGCAGCGAGATCCTGCTCGGCGAGACGATCGACACCAACGCCGCGCACCTGGCCGGGGAGATGGCGCGGCTCGGCGTGGAGCTGCGGCAGGTCAGGCAGCTGCCCGACGAGCGAGCGGTGATCGCCGCCGCGTTCCGCGAGGCGCGGACTCGCTCTGCGCTGGTCGTCGCGACCGGTGGCCTGGGCCCGACGCACGACGACCTCACCCGCGAGAGCCTGGCCGACGCGCTGGACGAGTCGCTCGTCCTCGACCGGCGCCTCGAGGCGCGGCTGCGCGAGCGGATGAACGCCATGACCGAGAACAACCTGCGCCAGGCGATGCTCGTCCCGTCGGCAGAGCCGCTTGCCAACCCCATCGGATCGGCGCCGGGATGGTGGGTGGACCGCGACGGGTCGGTGGTGGTGCTGATGCCCGGCGTGCCCTCCGAGATGCGGCTGATGTGGGCCGACGAGGTGGTCCCGCGACTGCGCGAGCGCTTCGAGCTGGCGCCGCTGCATGCCCGGACGGTGAAGACCTTCGGCATCGGCGAGTCCGCAGCGGCCGACCGGCTCTCGGAGGTGCTCGACACCGCCGAGGCCGATGCGGGCATCTACGCCCGCGACGACGGGGTGCACGTGCGCTTCTCGACCCGCGGCGACCCCTCGCCGCTGGCGCGCTTGGTCGAGCGCACGCTCGAGATCCTGGGCGACGACGTCTACGGCACCGATGCCGACTCGCTGCCCGGCGTCGCGCTGCGCGGCCTGCGCGCGCGCGGCATCGCCTCGGTTGCGGTGCAGGAGATCGGGACGCAGGCGGCGCTGATGGCGGTGCTGGCCGCGGAGGCGCCGTCCGACGAAGCGGCGACGTTCGTGGGCGGCGGACTGCTGGTCGAGCCATCGGTCGCGGCCGACGCGCTGCTGCACGTCACGCTGCTGCCGCAGGACCCGCGCGGGCGCAGCCCGGTGGAAGTGGCGCTGGACGGCGCCCTCGCCGTTCCGCCGCGCCGGCTCACGATCCACGGCAGCGGCCCGCAGCGACTGCGGCGCGCGGCGTTCGCCGCCCTCGACGTGGTTCGCCGCGCCACGCGCTGAGAGGCGCGCGGACGTGAAGGCGCCCGCCGGACGGATCCGGCGGGCGCCTTCGGTCTTTGCCTGATCGATTGCGACGCCTACAGCGGCGGCGGCGTGACCTGGATCTGCATCATGCCGCCGGTCGAGACGCTCATGACGCGGATGACGGTCCCGGTGTGCGGGTTGTTCACGCTGAACCATCCGGCCTGGTAGTGGCTGAAGGCATCGGCGGGATCGCTCGCACGGTAGTAGCTGTTCATGTCGTTGAAGACCTTCACAGCCGGCTGAGCCGGGATCGTGGTGGGAACACCGTTGTGGTGCAGCGTGATCGACTGCGCCGGCGTGCCGAACGTGGCGTCGAACGGCTGGAACCGCCCGCGCATGTTCGTCCCGTCATCCGCCCAGTGGAGGATGTCCGGACGGGCGTCGATCGGAAGGATCTGGCCTTCGCCCGGATGGTCGCCGACGCTGTTGTCCGAGAACGACGAGTCGTAGTACCACACCAGCAGGCCGTCCTGGTAGGGGAAGCGCTCCGCCCAGGTCCCCGTGGTGAAGTTGTACGGACCCGTCGCCAGTCCGGCGTCGTAGCCCCAGTACTGCCGGTTCTCCGCGACGTACGCGTTGAAGTACGTGAACGTCTCGGTGCCGGTGGTGACGTGGAAGCCCGCGCCATCCTGGTTGCTGTCGAACGTCCAGCCCGCATCGGTCTCCGCACCATCGAGAGGCTGTCCGGTGATCGCGATCGCGTCGATCGCGATGCCCGCCGGCGAACCGTCGCCGTCGCCCTGGACGCCGCCATCGGTGAAGTAGCCGAAGCCAACGGTGTGCGTGCCCGCCGGCAGGGTGGCGGTGAGGTCGACCCAGCCCGTCGAATGGCCGTCGATGCCGGTCGGCGATGACGGACGAGTTCGAGAGGTTGGTCGGCACCTTGGTGCCGTCAACCATCACGTACGCGTAGTCGTAGTCCGACTCGATGCTGTAGCGCACCTTTGCGCTCAGCGTCGCACCGGCTGGAAGGTCGAACGACTTGCTCATCGAGGTGTCGAGGCTGTTCGCCGCGCCCGAGTAGTAGAAGCTCGAGCCCTCGAACGCCGAGCCGACGTTCCTGGTGATCTCCTTGTCGGGCAGGACCACGATCATGCCCTGCGCCTGCTTGGTGTTCGCCTCCGCAGGTCCGAGCTTCACGTTCTTGGTCGCGCCGCCGGGCCGGACGACGTCGTAGTTCAGCCAGCCGAGGGCCCACTTGTCCCAGGCGTTCATGTGGAACGGGCGATCGCCGATCCCCTCGTCCGCCTGGCCGTTGTTGCCCCACGAGCCGCTGGACATCAGCGTCCAGAAGCCGGTCGAGTTCTCGGCGCCGCCGGTGTTGCCGCTCGTGTCGTACTCGTCCGGAAGGCCCAGATCGTGCGCGAACTCGTGGCAGAAGACGCCGACGCCGCCGTTCTCCGGCTCGATGGTGTAGTCGCCGATCCACAGGTTGGTGCCCGGGATCTGGATGCCGCCGAGCTGATTGTTCGCCGGTCCGGTGACGCCGATGTAGTTGTAGAACGCGTACCAGCGGTGCGACCAGATCGCATCGCTGCCCAGGACGCCGCCGCCGGCCTCCTCGCCCTCGCCGGAGTGGATCGACTGGAAGTGGTCGATGTAGCCGTCCGGCTCGTTGTAGATGCCGTTGCCGTTGTAGTCGTAGCGGTCCCAGACGTCGAACTGCGAGAGGTAGTCCGCGATCTGCGCGTCGGTCTTGCCGGCGTTGTGCTGGGCGGCCACCCAGGCCGTCATCTGGTCGCGGATGAAGACCCAGGCATATGAGTCGCACTTCGCGTTCGAGCCGTAGTAGGCGCCCGTCTGCGGGACCGAGACCCAGTCGGTCACGTCACCGGTGACGCTGTAGCGGCCGGACGACTGCTCGAGGTAGTAGTTGGCCATCGAGTTCTGGCCCTTGCCGGTGTCGAACAGCATGTCCTTGTAGTAGGCCTGGTTGAAGTCCGGCTCCCACTTGGTCGTGTTGTCGACGGTGCGATCCGGCTGCGCAATCTGGTTGTGCGCCAGGTCGCTGAACTGGCCGAGGACGGTGAAGATTGAGTCGGTGCCGGTCTGCGCCAGCTCGACGTACTGTCCCGGCGCGATCTTGACGACCTTGTTGTCGCCCTTGGCGGTCGCCTGCCCCTTCGCGACCTTCTCTTGGCCGGTCGCCCGAAGGGCGGCCTGCTTCTCGGCGAGAGGGTTCGGCAGGTTGTCCGACTTGGGTGCGCTGTTCGCGCTTGATGTGGGTGCCTTGGCCGCGGCGGTGCCGACGACCGTGAGGAGAAGAGAGAGGCTCGTGACGAGAGCCAGCAGCTTCTTCAAGTGAATTTCTCCGGTGCGAGTGGAATTCCGTGCGGGCGCACGGATGCGTCGATGCATGACTGGACGATCTGAGCGGCCTCCACCTCCCGTGCTCGTCGGCGCGACTCCGTCGCGGTCTTGGGCTTGACGAGTTCCGTCGCCGGCGAGCCCGACGTCCAGCACGAACCACGGCATGGGCACGACGCGGTGAGCTTCTCGGGTTCGCCGCCGACGGCGATCGGTAAAACCCTACCAGCATCTGGCAAGCAGCCGAGCCGTTGTTCGGGGCACGAGCGCGCGATTCGCGGCGCGTGCGCGCACCACCGAACGTACGCGTTCCGACCGGTGCCACCGCCGCTAAGATCGACCGATGATGCGCATCGCGACGGCGGTTCTCGGCCTTATGCTCCTCGTCGCCTGCAACCGCGGGATCGGCGGCCCCCCGTCGCCCAGCGGCGAGCCGGAGCAGCCGACCCCGAGCGCCGGGGTGGTGGTGCCATCCGCCTCGCTGCACGTGGACCAGGGCCCGGGGAAGCCCTTCACGGTCACCGGGACGCTGGCCTGGGACGCCATCGAGGGCGGCTGCCCCTTCCTCCAGGTGGACCGGACGACCCGCTACGAGGTGCTCTACCCGACCGGCTGGACCGTGGATCGAGCCACCGGCGACCTGAGCGGCCCGACCGGCAGCGCCCGACGCGGCGACACGATCACCGTCCGCGGCGAGATCTCCGCGGACCGCGTGTCGGCGTGTCAGATCGGCCGCATCCTGCAGGCCACGGACGTCACCATCGGCCGATGAGCCTCACCGCGCGTGGCCGGACGTCGAACCGCCACGACGACGATTCGCCCAGCGCGTCGCCGTCGGCCTGGACGGCGAGCGGTCGCCCGTCGAGCGTCTGCACCGATACCGAGAGCGCCCGATGCCCGACGGCCCTCGGCCGCCGCCCCGCGACCCAGCGCACCGCCTCGAACGCCAGGCGCGGAGCGGGACCGGGATAGACGCGGACGGTGAGACGGCCGATGTCGGGTCGCGCTCCCGGGTTGACCTTCAGGCCGCGGCCGTAGAAGGGCGTCGTCCCGACCACGAGCAGCTCCATCGGTCCCTCGTGCACAAGCTCCCCGTCTGCCGTGACCCGCACCGAGGGACGGTGCAGCAGGTCGGGCACCGACTCGGCAACGGCGCGCGCCCAGCCGAAGAGCAGGTGCGCGCCCTCGTCGGCGTAGCGGCGCGCGACGCGCGCGTCCCAGCCCGCACCGGCGAAGAGCGCCAGGCGCTCGCCGACGGCCATCAGGTCGATGGGGCGCGACTCTCCGCTCGCCATCAGCGCGGCGAGCTGTTCGGGCTGGCGCGGCAGGCGCAGCAGGTGGGCCGTCGCGTTCCCGAACCCGGCGGGGACGTAGCCGAGCGTGACGTCGCGGCCGGCGACCGCGTTGAAGGCGACGCCCAGAGAGCCGTCGCCGCCGACCACCACGATCGTCGCGTAGTCGGCCAGCCGGGCGCGCATCCACGCCTCGAGGACCGCGGCGTCGCGGGTGGCGACGACATGCAGGTCCGCGTCGAGCGCCTCGCGGCACAGCTCCACGGCGCGCCTCACCCGGCCGCTCGCGGCCGAGCCGGCGCCCTGGTTCAGGAAGATCGCGGCCGGACGCGAGCGAGCGCGAATCGGTCAAGGCGCCGATGCTACCCGAAGACTGAGGCCGCGCCCCCGATCACCTACGTTCGCGACGTGTCCTACGGCAGCGCGGAGAGCGCCTCGTCGGCGGCGGATGCATCGGCGGTGATGACGGCGAAGACGATGTCCTGCTTGGTGTAGAGGTACGTCGTCTGGTCGGCCGGCGAGCCGCTGGACGAGATCTTGGCCGCCTGGACCTGCTTGCCGCCCACGGTTTCGCTCGACCACGTGACGCCGGTCGCGCCGGACTCCATGGAGGTCTTCATCTCCTGCTCGAGCGCGCCGGAGTCCGCGCCCTTGACGCGGAACGCGAAGATGCCGCTCGACCCCGACGCGTCGGTCGCGTCGACCGCCAGCGCGACCGATACGTCCTCCGGCTTGGCGTTCAGGCGCTGCAGAAAGGCGGCGAACTCGGTGTTGTCGCTTCCGTTGGTCATGAACTCGGCGCCCGTCATGCTCATCTTCTGCAGCGTCTTGCCGCCGAGCTGGCCGGGTAGCAACGCCTCGAGGTCCGGCGCGCTGTGCGGCAGGCCGACCGACGGCAGCGCGGCCTCGCTGCTCGTGGCGGCGACGGTGGGCGACGGCGTGGGCGCCTCTGTCGGCGAGGCGACGCCAACGGCCGAGCTCGAGGGGCTCGAGGACGGCGAGCTCGAGCAGCCGGCGACGAGGAGGGCGAGCAGGCCGGCCAGGCCTGCGCTTCGGAATCGGTTCATGGGGTGCGGGTCTCCGTTGGATGGGGCTTTCCCGCGCCGGGCGGGCAGCGGCGGGCAGGATATGCCGAGCACGCCGCGTGCCGCATCGGCCGAATGACTCAGGCCAGGTTGGGCCGCTGGCGTCGCAGGAAGCGCCCGTCGCCCGGCGTGCCGAGGAACTCGTTGCCGTCCACGATGACCCGCCCGCGACTCAGCACCGTCTCGGACCGGCCGCGCACCTGCCGTCCCTCGTAGCACGAGTAGTCGACGTCCATGTGGTGCGTCTTCGCGCTGATCGTTCGCACCTGGTTCGGGTCGTAGACCACCAGGTCCGCATCGGCTCCCACGCTGACGGTGCCCTTCTGCGGCAGGCCGAACATGCGCGCCGGTCGGGTCGCGATCAGCTCGACCCAGCGGTTGGGGCTTATGCGCCCCGCCACCACCCCGCCATCGTGCAGCAGGTCCACGCGATCCTCGACCCCCGGCAGCCCGTTCGGCACCTTGCGGAAGTCGCCCGCGCCGAGGTCCTTCTGCC
Source organism: uncultured Chloroflexia bacterium (assembly GCA_963783725.1). Lineage (GTDB taxonomy): Bacteria > Chloroflexota > Limnocylindria > QHBO01 > QHBO01 > CAWAOJ01. Next base: position 1,395,731 of record CAWAOJ010000002.1, read on the forward strand.
CGTGGAAGTCGAACGGGCAGTGGTCGGTGGAGACGACCTGCAGGTCGTCGGTCTGCAGGCCCTTCCACAGCTCCTCGGCGTGCTCCGGGGGCCGCAGCGGCGGCGAGCAGACGAACTTGGCGCCCTCGAAGCCGTGGCCCAGGTCGTCGAGCGTCAGGAACAGGTACTGCGGGCACGTCTCGGCGAACGCGGGAAGGCCCTCGTTGCGGGCCTGGCGCAGCTCGTTCAGGGCGTCGGCGGCCGACATGTGGACGATGTACACGGGCGCTCCGGCGACCTCCGCCAGGCGGATCGCCCTGTTCGTCGCCTCCCCCTCGAAGACCGGCGAGCGCGACGTGCCGTGGAAGTACGGATCGGTGCGGCCCGCGGCGACGTCCTCGGCAGCCACCACGTCGATGGCGAGGCCGTTCTCGGCGTGGATCATGATCAGGCCGCCGTTCTTGGCGGACTGCTGCATGGCGCGGAAGATGGCGCCGTCGTCGGAGTAGAAGACGCCCGGGTAGGCAGTGAACAGCTTGAAGCTGCTGACGCCCTCGTCCACCAGCTGGTCCATCTCGGCCAGGACGTCGTCGCGCACGTCGCTGACGATCATGTGGAAGCCGTAGTCGATGACGGCGTTGCCCTGCGCCTTCTCCATCCAGGCGTCCAGGCCCTGACGCAGCGACCCGCCGCGAGGCTGCACGGCGAAGTCGATGATCGTGGTCGTCCCGCCGAACGCCGCCGCGCGGGTGCCGGTCTCGAAGGTGTCCTTGGCGAAGGTCCCGCCGAAGGGCAGCTCCATGTGGGTGTGCACGTCGATGGCGCCGGGGATGACCCAGCGATCGGTGGCGTCGATGGTGCGGTCGGCGGTGGCGTCGAGGTCGGCGCCGATCAGCGCGATCTGCTCGCCGTCGACGAGCACGTCGGCCCGGGTGGTCGCGTCGGCATTCACGATCGTGCCGTTCTTGATGAGCGTGCGCATCGGTCCTCCTTGAGGAGTGCTCGAAAGGGCCCTGGAGAGGCTTCGCATGGTAGGCCGGCGGGGCGCGGCGGTGCGACCGACATTGCGACCGCGACTACGATATGGGCCTGATGGCCGATCGGATCCTGCACTTCACCGATGACGAGGCCGCCAACCGGCTGATCGCGACCGACCCGATGGCGCTCCTGATCGGCTTCGTGCTGGACCAGCAGGTCCCGGTGCAGAAGGCGTTCTCCGGGCCGATGGAGCTGAAGCGCCGCGTCGGCACGCTCGACGCCGGCCGGCTGGCCGCGATGAAGCCGGAGAAGCTGGCGGCCGCGTTCAGCGAGCGACCGGCGCTGCACCGCTTCCCGGGTGCCATGGCGAAGCGCGTGCAGGCGCTGGCGGCGCACGTCGCCTCCGAGCACGGTGGCGATGCCTCGCGGATCTGGACCGATGCGGCCGACGCCGCGGACCTGGAGCGCCGCATCGGCGCGCTGCCGGGCTTCGGCGAGATGAAGGTGCGCTCGCTGCTCGCGGTGCTCGTCAAGCGGCTGGGCGTCTCCCTGCCCGGCGCGCGCGAGGTGCTGCCGCCGTACCCGACCCTGGGCGACGTGGACTCGGCCGATGCACTGGCCGAGTACCAGGCCAAGAAGCGCGCCTACAAGGCCGAGCTGCGCGCGTCAGGCGAGAAGTTCGAGCCATGGGCCGACGCCAAAGAGGCGGCCGCCTACGCGGGCAAGGGCCGGCGGCGGCGCTGAGGGCCTCGTCCGCGCTCGTCGCGGCTCAGCGGTGGTTGTAGAACTCCACGCTCCACTGCCATTCACTGCCGTCGGCCGCGTTGCGCCACGCCGTGAGCGTTCCGACTTCCCCGCCGGGCAGGATCACCAGCGCTCCCAGGTCCGCGTCGCTCGGCCAGCGATCCTCGCGCTCGACCCGATCGCCTTCCAGGCGCAGCCGCGTCATGGGGTAGTAGTCCCCGTCGCGCTCCAGCGGCTCGCCACGCGCGATCACGCGGTCATCCGCCTCCCGCACCGTGACCGCCAGCGCCTCGGGTGCCGCGTGCACCCACAGGACCTCGGTCGGATCGATGCGGGCACGGGCGAACGCCAGGCCGTTGGCCGCGGCACGCGGGTAGTAGAGCTCCCAGGTCTGGACGCTGCTGGCCATCCTAGGCGTGGACCTCGCGCATGGCGGGGATCACCTCGCGACCGAAGCGCTCCAGCTGCTCCTCCTCGTCGCCGTTCATCAGGTACAGGTTGAACTGGTCCACCCCCGCCTCGGCCAGGCGGTGCAGCTTCTCGATCTGCTCCGATGCCTCCCCCAGGATGCAGAAGCGGTCGGTCACCTCGTCGCCCACGAACGCGGCGTTCGACGAGCCCACCTCCGCGTGGTGGTGGTAGTCGTACCCCTCGCGGTCGTGAACATAGCCGGTCAGCGCGTCGGGCAGCTCCTCGCGAGGGTAGCGGTTGACGAGGTCCACGACGTGGTTGCCGACCATTGCCGGGAACCAGCGCGTGCACTCGCGGCCGACGTCACGCGGCGCGACGTGCGCCGGAGCCGCCGACTGCACCCGCACACTGCCCCGCGGCCGGCCGGCCGCCGCCTCGGCCGCGCGCAGCTGCGAGACGAACCAGGCGATGAGGTCCGGATCGGCCAGCTGCAGGATCAGGCCGTCGGCGATGCGCCCGGTCATCGACAGCGCCATCGGCCCGTAGCCGGCGACCCACACCGGCAGCTTCCACTGGCCGGTCCACGGGAGCGTGAGCTCGGTCCCCTCGTAGGTCACCGTGCGCCCTTCGACGAGGTCGCGGATGACGCCGATCGCCTCCTCCAGCGTCTTCATCGTGGTCGGCGGCTTGCCGAGCACGCGTCGCGCCGAGTCGCCGCGGCCGATCCCGAGGTCCATCCGTCCTTCGCTCAGCTCGTTCAGCACCGCGATCGCCGAGGCCGTGACGCTCGGCTCCCGCGTCCCGGGGTTGGTGACGCAGGTGCCCAGCCGCATCTCCTCGGTCGCCTCCGCCATCAGGGTCAGCAACGGATACGGGTCGCGCCACAGGACGTGGCTGTCGAACAGCCAGCCGTAACGAAAGCCGTTCGCCTCGGCCCGCATGGCGAGGTCGACCGTGCGGCCGATGCTGTGGTCCGGCTTGAGCGTGAAGCCGAAGTCCATCTCGTCAGGCGCGGACGAGGTCGTCGTACGCATCGGGCCGCCGGTCGCGGTAGAACTGCCAGGTCTGGCGCACCTCCTGGATCTGGTCCAGGTCGAGGTCGCGCACGATCAGCTCCTCCTTGTGGGAGTCGCCGACCTCGCCCACGAACTGTCCGCGCGGATCGGCGAAGTAGGACTGCCCGTAGAAGTCGTCGTCGCCGAGCGGCTCGATCCCGACCCGGTTGATGGTGCCGACGAAGTAGCCGTTGGCGACCGCGTGCGACGTCTGCTCGAGACGCCACAGGTACTCCGACAGGCCGCGCGAGGTGGCCGAGGGGATGAAGACCATCTCGGCCCCGTTCAGACCGAGGGCGCGGGCACCCTCCGGGAAGTGCCGGTCATAGCAGATGTAGACGCCCACCTTGCCGACGGCGGTCTCGAAGACGGGGTAGCCGAGGTTGCCGGGACGGAAGTAGAACTTCTCCCAGAAGCCCTTGACGTGCGGGATGTGCGTCTTGCGGTACTTGCCGAGATACGTCCCGTCGGCGTCGATCACGGCCGCGGTGTTGTAGTAGATCCCGGTGGTGTGCTCGTCCTCCTCGTACATCGGCACGATGAGCACCATGCCGGTCTCCCTGGCGAGCTCCTGCATGCGCTTCGTCGTCGGCCCGTCGGGAATGTGCTCGGTGTAGCCGAAGTACTCCGGATCCTGCACCTGGCAGAAGTAGGGGCCGTAGAACAGCTCCTGGAAGCACATCACCTTCGCGCCCTGGGCCGCCGCCTCGCGGGCGTACTTGATGTGCTTCTCGATCATGGACTCCTTGTCGCCGGTCCACTCGGCCTGCAACAGGGCTGCGCGCACGATTCGCGACATGTGGATCTCGACCTCCGACTTCAAGGTGTCTGTGTCGCAATGTCAGTTCAGCGAGGCATCAACTCTACACGCGCTCGCGCGACGGATGCAGCCCCGCCGCCCGGCGCACGCGACGCGCCGGATCAGCTCGGGACGAGGGTGTTGGCGAACACCTGCCAGGCCAGCGCCGACTTGGCGACCAGGCTCAGCAGCACGTAGGCGTACTCGCCGAACAGGTAGTTGCGCCACGGTCCCACGCGCCGGTACTGCAGCACCATGTTCAGCGCGAACGAGTTGAAGAACACGAACAGCGAGACGAAGATCGCGTACACGAACGCCGGCGGCTCGGCGGCCGAGCCGGGGCTCCACAGGTAGATCCCGATCCCGATCCACGGGATCGCGCCCGCGATGCAGCCGAACAGGAACGGAAGCCATCCCGGACGCCCCGGCCGCTCGTAGTGCTCCTGCAGCAGGCCGAAGAGGATCATCGACGCGTTCACGCCGCCGATCGCCACCAGCGCCGCCACGTCGGCGATGCCGGTGATCATGGCGATCAGCACGATCATCAGCGACGAGCTGACCGAGTACTCGATCCAGCGCGCGTAGCTGCGGCTCCTGGCGAGGTTGGCCCGGTACCACGACCACGCCGGTCCGGCGATGACCAGGTGCGCAAGCGCCGACATGAACAGGAACGCCGCGACCGCCGGGCCGAGCGCCACGCTGAACAGCTTCTCCGTCGTGGCAGGCGAGCCCGGAGGTCCCTGCATGAAGGCGGCGGTGACTGGCAGGGAGAAGTCGTTCGAGAGCGCCAGCACGGCCGCGCCCTGGGCGGCGTGCAACGCCGCCATGACGAGGTTGTACAGGCGAAGGCGACCGAAGCTCGGCTGGGATGTCGTCATGTCCTGGCTCATCATCACACGCTGCACTGCCGGCGCGACGAGCGCGAGAGCCGGATGGCCCTCCGAAGGTCGAGGCGCGCCGGGTGCGGTATCCCGCACGACGGGCGCGCGGCCGGTACGCTTGCCGTCTCCCATGCTCCGACGTCTTCGCTTGGCCCTCGCCCTCGCCGTCCTCGCCGCGTCGCTCGCCTCCGTCCCGGCGGGTGCGTCGTGTGCCACGACCCCCACCCTCACCGACGCCATTGCGGCCGCGGACACCGTCTTCGTCGGCACCGTGACCGATACGGGCCGCTACGGCAGCGCGACGTTCCTGGTGGCCGAGGTCTGGAAGGGAGCGGACCTGCCGTCGCTCTATGCGGTCAAGGGCCCCAGCGACACGGCCACATCCGACGAACAGCGAGCGTGGGAGCTCGGCCAGCGGTATCTCGTGGTTGCCCTGCGCGATCAAGGGGTCGTGCGCGACGACGCCTGCTCCGCGACGCGCCCGTGGACCGATGCCCTGTCGTCGCTCCGGCCCGCCGCGGTGCGCTCGCCGGCGGACGAGGTGCCGACCTCCGGCCCGCCGGGGGCGCCACCGTTCGCCTTCGTCTTCCTCGGCATCCTGGTCATCGGCTCCGTCGGCGCCTACCTGCTGTACCGCGGAGCGGCCGAGCGTCCCTGAGCCATGCCGGCCCGTGCAGAATGCGCGGATGCAGACCGACGACCTTCTCGACCACACCGCGGTTCTTGCGCGGCGGTACCTCGACTCGCTCGATGAGCGGCCGGTTCGCGCGGTCGCGGACGTCGGTGAGCTGCGCGCCGCGCTCGTCTCGGCGCTGCCCGAGGACGGCCTGCCCGCTCAGGAGGTGATCGATGCGCTCGCGCGCGACGCCGACCCGGGCCTGATCGGCATGTCGGGCGGACGCTACTTCGGCTTCGTCATCGGCGGGCACCTGCCGGCGGCCCTCGCCGCGGACTGGCTGACCTCGACATGGGACCAGAACGCCGGGATCTACGTCTGCGGGCCCTCCGCATCGGTCGTGGAGGAGGCGGTGGGCGCGTGGCTGACCGACCTGCTGCGCCTCCCGGCGCAGTCGAGCTTCGGGCTTGTGACGGGCTGCCAGATGGCGAATCACACCTGCCTCGCCGCGGCGCGGCACCACGTCCTTGCCGCGGCCGGATGGGACGTGGAGCGGCGCGGGCTGTTCGGCGCGCCGGAGGTGCACCTCGTCATCGGCGCCGAGGCGCATGCCACGATCCCCACCGCGCTGCAGTACCTGGGCCTGGGACGCGAGCGGGTGAGCGTGGTGCCGGCCGACCGCCAGGGACGGATGCGGGCCGATGCGGTGGACGCCGCGCTCGCCGCGGCCGGCGACCGGCCGCTGATCGTGTGCCTGCAGGCGGGCAACGTGAACAGCGGGGCATTCGACCCGTTCGACGAGATCATCGACCGGGTGCGCTCCTCGCGGCCCGACGCCTGGGTGCACGTGGACGGCGCGTTCGGGCTGTGGGCCGCCACCAGCCCCGAGCTGCGGCCGCTGCTGGCGGGAGCGGAGCGCGCGGACTCGTGGGCCACCGACGGCCACAAGTGGCTGAACGTGCCGTACGACTCCGGCTTCGCGTTCACCGCGCATCCCGAGGCGCACCACGCGGCCATGGCGCCGGCCAGCGCGGCGTACATCGAGTACGGTTCGGCGGAGCGCGACGAATTCGACTGGGTGCCGGAGTACTCGCGCCGCGCCCGCGGCTTCCCCACCTACGCCGCGCTGCGCTCGCTGGGGCGGCGTGGCGTCGCGGAGATGATCGAGCGCGGCTGCCGCATCGCGCGCGAGATGGCCGCTCTGCTGGCGGCCGATCCATCGGTCACCATCCTGAACGAGGTGGCGCTCAACCAGGTCCTCGTCCGCTTCGGCGACGACGACGCGCTGACGCGTGACGTCGTGCGCCGGGTGCAGGAGGACGGCACCTGCTGGCTGTCGGGGACGACCTGGCATGGCGTGGCGGCGATGCGCATCTCGGTCAGCAACTGGTCCACCAGCGACGAGGACGGCCGGCGCTCGGTGGACGCCATCCTGCGCTGCGCGCGCGAGGCCGCCGGCTGATGGACCTGGGGCTGCGGGGCCGCCGCGCGGTGATCGGGGGCGCCTCTTCCGGGCTCGGGGCCGCCATCGCCGACGCTCTCGCGGCCGAGGGATGCCGGCTGCTGCTCTGGTCGCGCTCCGCCGAGCGGCTGGACGCCACTGCCGCGCGGCTCCGCCAACGACATGACGCAGAGGTCACCACGGTGAGCGCCGACTCCGCCGACCCAGCAGCGGCCGCGCTCGTCGCCGAGGCCGCCGAGCGCGCGCTGGGCGAGGTGGACATCGTGGTGCTCAACGCGGGCGGTCCGCCGACCGTCGATCCGACCGCGACCAGCGACGAGGAGTGGCGGCGCACGCTCCAGCTCCTCGCCGTCACGCCGATCGCGCTGGCCACCGCGCTGCTGCCGGGCATGCGGCAACGGAGATGGGGACGGATCGTATCGGTGCTGTCCTCCGGCGTGCGCCAGCCGATCGCCGAGCTGGTCTACTCGAACGCCGGCCGCAGCGCCCTGGCGGCGTGGCTCAAGACCACCGCGCGGGCGGTGGCGGCGGACGGCGTCACCGTCAACGGCATCATGCCCGGCAGGCTCCAGACGGCGCGCATCGAGCAGCTCGACGGCGAGGCGGCGGCCGCCCAGGGACGCAGCGTGGACGCGGTTCGCGCCGACCAGGTCGCGAAGATTCCCGCGGGCCGCTACGGGCGCCCCGAGGAGCTCGCCGCGCTGGCTGCCTTCCTCACCTCGGACGCCGCGTCGTACGTCACCGGTCAGCTGATCGCCGTCGACGGCGGCCTCATCGCGGGCTACTGACGTGCTGCGGGCAGTCTTCGCCGGCCCCTTCATGCGCCGCATCGGCTTCCATGTCCGGCGCATCACCGGCGGGCTGGACCGCCACTTTTTCGTCGCGCTGCTGCTGCCGATCATCGGCTTCGTGCTGGTCGCCGCTGTGGCGGTCACGCTGGTGGAGCCCGACAAGCGCTCGTTCGGCGGACTCGGTTCGTCCTTCTACTGGGCCATCACCACCGTCATCGGCTCTGGAGACCCCAGCTACGTCAGCTCCCCCGGCGGCTACATCATCGGCTGGCTGCTCGCGTTCTTCGGCGTCGCCATCGTGGCGGCGATGACCGGCGCGGTCGTCGGATTCGTCATCGATTTCCTTCTCAAGGAGGGCCAGGGTATGGGCGCCGCGGGCTTCCGCGACCACATCGTCGTCTGCGGCTGGAACAGCACTGCGCGTGAGCTGATCGAGGAGCTGAAGGGGGACGAGTTCACCGCCAAGGTCGTCGTGCTGCACGACGACGAGCGCAATCCGGCCGGAAGCGGCGTCTACTTCGTGCGCGGTGACACGACCTCCGCGGAGGACCTCGGTCGGGCAGGCATCGCGGAGGCGGCGTCGGCCGTCGTCTTCCCGTCGGAGCCGACCAACGAGGCCGACATGCGCTCGATCCTGACGGTGATGGCGATCGAGGCCATCGCACCGGAGGTGCGCACCGTGGTGGAGGTCAACAACCCGGCGCACGTCGAGCACCTGCAGCGGGCCAAGGCCGACGAGGTGCTCGTCACGTCCCGGCTGGCTTCCCGCCTCCTGGCGCGCTCGGCGCTCTACCCGGGGCTGACCGAGATCGTGACCGATATCGTCTCCGGCGGCCACGGCTCGGAGCTGTACCGCGTCGCGCTCCCGGAGGACTACCGCGGACTGAGCATCGACGAGATCTCGGCGCGCCTGCGCAGCGACCACCGTGCGACGCTGCTGGCGGTGACGCGCGACGGACACTCGGAGGTGAACCCGCCCGCCGACTTCCGGCTGCAGGCCGGCGACGACGCGGTGGTGGTCGCCGAGTCGCTCGGAACGCTGGCGCCGCTGCGCCTGCAGCACGACTGACCGATGCCGTCGGCGAGCGCCCGGCACGGCGCGATCGTTGACTCCTTCCGCAGCGTCGATGTGCTCTAATCGCGCGTGACACATCCCGGAGGCTTTCGCGCATGACGGTCACCGAATCGGCCAGGCTCAGCGCTGACGAGATCGTCCGCCTCTGCCGCGAGCACACCATCTTCTCCTGGTCGGCCCAGGCCAGGGTCAACCCCATCGCCATCGACCATGCCGAGGGCATCTACTTCTGGGATCCCGACGGCAAGCGCTACATCGACTTCAACTCGCAGCTGATGAGCGTGAACATCGGTCACGGCAACCGCCGCGTGGCGGATGCGATCGCGGAGCAGGCGCATCGGCTCGCCTTCGCCGCGCCGCAGTTCGCGACCGAGGTCCGCGGCCGGCTGGGACAGCTGTTGGCCGAGCTCACCCCCGGTGACCTGAACCACTTCTTCTTCACGCTCGGCGGCTCGGAGGCGAACGAGAACGCGCTGCGCATGGCGCGCATGTTCACCGGGCGCCAGAAGGTGATGGCCCGCTATCGGTCGTACCACGGCGCGACGGCCGGATCGATCAGCGTCACCGGCGACCCGCGTCGCTGGGCTTCCGAGCCGGCGGTGCCCGGCGTGGTCCGGGTCATGGATCCGTATCGGTACGGCAGTCCCGAGCCGGACCCGGTGGACGAGCACCTGGCCTACCTGGAGGAGGTCATCAACTACGAGGGGCCCGATACGATCGCGGCGTTCATCCTGGAGACGGTGACGGGGACCAACGGCGTGCTCGTGCCGCCCGACGGCTACCTGCGCGGCGTGCGCGACCTGTGCACCAAGTACGGCATCGTCATGATCTGCGACGAGGTGATGGCCGGCTTCGGTCGCACCGGCCGCTGGTTCGCGGTCGACCACTGGGATGTGGTGCCGGACCTGCTCACCATGGCCAAGGGCCTCACCAGCTCGTACATGCCGCTCGGGGCGGTCGCGGTCAGCGACCGCATCGCGGCCTACTTCGACGACAACGTCTACTACGGCGGGCTCACCTACTCCGCCCATCCGATCAGCTGCGCGGCGGCGATCGCGGCGGTCGGCGTCCTGCGCGACGAGGACATGGTCGCCAATGCCGCGCACCTCGGCCCGGTCATGAGCGGGCTGCTGCACGACCTGCAGCAGAAGCATCCGAGCGTCGGCACCACGCGCAGCATCGGCCTGTTCGGCATCGTGGAGCTCGTGCGCAGCCGCGACCCGTGGGTGCCGCTGGCGCCGTTCAACGGCAGCTCGCCGGAGATGGCCTCATTCGACCGTCGCCTGAGGGACGCCGGCCTGTACACCATGACCCACTGGAACTCGTTCTTCACCAACCCTCCGCTGTGCATCAGCGAGGAGCAGCTGCGTGAGGGCTTCGCCATCATCGACGTGGCGCTGGACGAGACGGACGCGACCATCGGGGGCTGAGCCGGGGGACGAGATCGGGGTGAACCCGCGCCGACCGGGGCGGCGCGAAGCGAAGCGTGATCCTGCGGTTGGAGCAAGGACGGAGGAGACCCCATGACGGCATCCGCGTACGAGGAGATCACCTATCCCGACGGGCGGCACGCGCTCGCCCATCCCGAGGCTGTCGCCGACAGCCCGCTCTACAACGAGGACCTCGCGCCCGTCCCGCTGGAGCGGCGCACCTGGTCCACCTACGCCTACATGGCGCTCTGGATCGGCATGAGCGTGAACATCCCGAGCTGGACGCTCGCCGCCGGCCTGATCGCGCTCGGCATGGACTGGGTCCAGGCCGTGGTGACGGTCATGCTCGGCAACCTCATCGTGCTGGTGCCGATGCTCCTCAACAGCCACGCGGGAACGAAGTACGGGATCCCGTTCCCGGTATTCGCGCGAGCCGCGTTTGGCACGGTAGGCGCGAACATCCCCGCCCTGCTGCGCGCCGGCGTCGCCGCGGGCTGGTTCGGCATCCAGACATGGATCGGCGGTGGTGCAATCTTCTTCCTGATCGGCGCCATCCTCGGCCCCGACTCGTTCTGGAACACGGCCGGAAAGTTCGCCATCGGGTTCGGCGATCCGCAGCCATGGACGCTGTGGCTGAGCTTCGTCATCTTCTGGCTGATGAACCTCTACATCATCCTGAGGGGCATGGATGCGCTGCGCATCTTCGAGAACTGGTCAGCGCCGTTCCTCATCGTCGTATCGGCGCTCCTCGCGATCGGGATGGTGCTGGCAGCCGGTGGCCTCGGCGATGCGCTGGCGCGTCCCAACGCCTTTGGCGGCTGGACGGGCGACTTCTGGAAGCTCTTCTTCCCGGGCCTGATGGCGATGATCGCCTTCTGGTCGACCATGTCGCTGAACATGCCGGACTTCACTCGTTTCGGGCGCAGCCAGAGCGATCAGGTCGTGGGACAGGCGCTCGGTCTGCCGACCACGATGACGCTCTTCGCGGTCCTCGCCGTCGTCACCGCGTCGGCAGCTACCGTCGCCTACGGCAGCAAGATCGACGTGTTCGATCCGGTCAAGCTCGTGGCGCAGTTCGGCAATCCGTTGGTGAGCATCGTCGCGCTCTTCGCAGTCGTGCTGGCGACGCTGACCACGAACGTTGCGGCCAACCTCGTCAGCCCATCGTATGACCTGAGCAACGCCGCGCCGCGAATGATCAGCTTCCGGACGGGCGGCATCATCACCGCCATCGCGGCGGTGGTCCTGCAGCCGTGGTACCTGATCAGCAATCCGCAGATCTACATCTTCACCTGGCTCGGCTTCTATGGCGGAGCGCTGGGCGCCATCGCGGGCGTGCTGATCGCCGACTACTGGGTGATCAGACGAACGCAGCTCAGGCTCGCCGATCTGTATCGGCCGGAGGGCATCTACCGCACCGTCAACTGGCGCGGAGTCGCCGCCCTCGTGATCGGCGGCGTGCTCGCGGTCGGCGGCGCGTACTCGGCACTCGACGCCAGTGGCAAACCGACGGGCCCCTTCCCGCAGGGTGGGCTGATCGGGTTCCTGCATGTACAACTGCCGTGGGGCGGATACCTGTACGACTACAGCTGGATCATCGGCCTGGTGGTCGCCTTCGTCGCGTATTACGTCCTGGCCAAGGCCTTCCCGCAGGCCCACCCGGAGACGGCGATGGAGCCAGCCGCGGAGATGGTCTAGGCGACGAAACGCAAGACGCCACTCCAGATCAGGCGAGGCCCCTCCCGGCGAGGGGCCTCGCCGCGTCACGCGCCTATACCGCCGGCTCGGACTCCTGCTCGCCGCCCGCGGAATCCGCTTCGCGCATTGCCTCGGGCTCGGCCGCTCTCAGCAGCCGCGGCAGGAACGGCGGCACGATGACGGTGGTGATGACGGCCATGCCGACCACTACCGAATAGATCTCGGCGCCGATGGCGCCCGCCTGCAGCCCGAGGCCCGCCACCACGATCCCGACCTCGCCGCGCGGCACCATCCCCCAGCCGATGAGCACGGCCCGCGCTCGGCCCATGCGGATCGCGCCCACGAAGGCGCCGAGGAACTTGGAGACCACCGCCGCCACGGTGACCGCCAGCAGCAGCAGCAGGACGGCCGGATCGGCGAGGCCGGCCAGGTCCACCTGCGCGCCGATGTAGCCGAAGAAGAATGGCGTGAAGAAGGCGGCGACCGGCGCCACCTCCTGCTCCAGCGCGTGGCGCTCGCTCGACTCGCCCACCACCATGCCGGCCAGGAAGGCGCCGATGATCGCCGCCAGACCGATGATCGAGGCCAGCGCGGCCAGGCCGAGCATGACGATCATGCCTGGCAGGAATGGCGTCTCGGCGAACCGCGGGTCGGTCAGCAGGGAGCGGCGACGCTGCAGGATTCGCGTGCCGCCCACGAGCACGATGCCGATGAACAGGATGGCGAGCACGAACAGGGTGACGATGCGATCGAGCGAGACGGTGCCCGCCGCGACGCCGGAGGCGAAGGCCAGGATCAGCATGGCCAGCACGTCGTCGATGACCGCCGCTCCCAGGATCACGCGGCCGCTCACCGCCTTGAGGCCGCCCAGCTCGGAGAGCGCCTGTGACGTGATGCCCACCGACGTCGCCACCAGCGCGGCGGCGATGAACATGGTCACGCCGAGCGGCTGACCGAGCGCCAGCGCCAGGCCGAAGCCGGCCGCGAACGGCAGCACCACCCCCAGCGCGCCCACGGCGAGCGCCGATCCGCCGACGCGAACCAGGTCGCCCAGCCGCGTCTCGAGCCCGACGCGGAACAGGAGCAGCACGACACCGATCTCGGCGAAGAGCGTCGTCTCGGCGTTGACCTGGTAGATGCCCAGCACGGCCGGTCCCACCAGCAGGCCGCCCAGGATCTCGCCGATCACCGGGGGCTGACCGATGCGCTTGAAGACCTCGTCCCCGACCTTGGCGGCGAGCAGCACCACGAACAGCTGGGTGAGCGTCTGGGAGAGATGGTCCACGGGCGGCCGATTCTAGAGGAGGTAGCGGATCCAGAGGTAGACCGTCGACACGGCGATGCTGCCGAGCGTGACCGGCAGCCCATAGCGCAGGAAGCGACCGAAGGTGATCTCGTGCCCCTCGCGCTGGGCAAGGCTGGCCAGGATGACGTTCGCCGACGCCCCGATGATGGTCGCGTTGCCGCCCAGGTCGGCACCCAGGCAGAGGGCCCACCACAGCACGTCGGAGTGCGGCTGGTCCGCGATCTGGTGCACCACCGGGATCATGGTCGCCGTGTACGGGATGTTGTCGATGACCCCCGACAGCGCGGCGGAGACCCACAGGATGACCATCGATGTCGGCGCCAGCGCGCCGCCGGTCAGCGCGACAAGCGCGTCGGCGATGGCACGGATGACGCCCAGCTCCACGATCCCGGCGATGAGCATGAACAGGCCGATGAAGAAGAAGAGCGTGGGCCATTCGACGTCGTGCAGCACGTCGCGCGGCTTCTCGCCGGCCACCACGATCAGCACCACAGCCCCGGTCAGCGCCACGGTCGCCGGCTCGTAGCCAAGCGGACCGTGGAGCACGAACGCGATCAGGGTCAGGCCCAGCACGATCAGCGACCGGCGCAGCAGTCGCGGGTCGACGATCATCTGCCGCTCGTCCAGCGACAGCAGCGCGGAGCGGAGCTCCGGATCGACCTGCAGCTGCCCCCGGAAGAGCCAGCGCGCGGCGACGAGGTACAGCGCCAGGATCAGGATCGCCAGCGGGGCGAGGTTGAACAGGAAGGCCGTGAAGTCGAGATGCGCCGCGCTGCCGATCAGGATGTTCGGCGGATCGCCGATCAGCGTGGTCGTGCCGCCGATGTTCGAGGCCAGGATCTCCGACATGATCAGCGGAAAGGGGCTGAGTCCCAGCCGCGCGGCGAGAAAGAGGGTGATGGGCCCAACGAGGACCACCGTCGTCACGTTGTCCAGGAACGAGGACGCGACGGCGGTGATGATCGAGAGGATGACCAGGATCCGGTAGCCGTCCCCTCCCGCCATCCGCGCCGCGCGAACCGCCAGCCAGCCGAACAGCCCGGTCTTCCGGATGATCCCCGCAAGGATCATCATCCCGGTCAGCAGGAAGATGACGTTGAAGTCGATGCGCGCGAAGGCGCGCTCCTGGCTCACCACGCCGAGCAGGATCATGGCGACGCCGCCGGCCATGGCGGCGACCGTCTTGTCCGCCCGCTCGGTTGCGATCAGGGCGTAGGTGACGACGAAAACCGTGAGCCCGAGGACCAGCTGGACGCTCAAGCGGGCGGCCCCGCCGCCGGTTCGGGCTTGAGAAGCCGGTCGCGGCCGGTCGCGCGAACCCAGACCAGCAGCAGCTCCAGCTGGTCGATGTAGCCGACCACGCGGCGCTCCTCGTCGATGATCGGAACGCCCGCCACGGCGTGGCGGTGCAGCAGCTCGAAGGCGTCACCCACGGTCTGGCTGCGCGAGACGGAGATCGGCTCGAGCATGTCGTCGCCCGCCGTCCGCGCCCCGAGCCGCTGGCCGTACTCGAGCACGCCCGCGTAGTCGTCGATCTCGCCGATGAACTGCTCGGGCACGATCTTGAGGAAGATGTCGTCGACCAGGTCCTTGACCGGCAGGATGCCGACCAGGCGATCGTCCGCATCGGTCACCGCGATGACCCGGCAGCCGGGGTTGCGCACCGCCTGCTCGGCCACCGAGTGGAGGCTGTCCGAGGCGTCGACCACCACCCCCTCGACGGTCAGCAGCCGGTCCGCCTCCGAGACCGGCGTCGCCTGGGTGATTGATTCCGGCGTCTGCATCGGTCCCGTCCTCGGCGAGTGGCCAGAATACCGAATCGGCATCGGTATGATCGCCCCCATGAACCCCGTGCGCCGATGACCGGTGGGCTCGGCCTGACCCTCGTCGCGGCGCTCGGAGTGGCCCTGGTGCTGGGCACGCTCGCGCACCGGCTGCGACTGCCGCCGATGGTGGGCTACATCGCCGCCGGCCTCGTCATCGGGCCGTTCACGCCGGGGCTCGTCGCCGATCGCGAGCAGGTGCTCGAGCTGGCCGACATCGGCGTCGCGCTGCTGATGTTCAGCATCGGCCTTCGCTTCAAGCTGAGCGAGCTGACGTCGGTGGGCCGCCTGGTGCTGATCGGCGCGCCGCTGCAGGTGGCGGTCACGATGGCCCTCGGCGTGGCGGCGGCCCTCGCCCTCGGGCACCCGCCGATGGAGGCGCTTTTCGTGGGGGCCATCGTCAGCATCTGCTCCAGCGTCGTGCTGGTGAAGGTCGCCGGAGAGACGGCACTCCAGGCGCTGCTCGCGGGACGCATCGCCCTGGGATGGTCGATCGTGCAGGACCTCATCACCATCGTGCTGGTGGTCGTCCTCTCGGCGCTCGCCGCGGACTCGGCCAACCCGCTGCTGGACGCGCTGCGCTCGACCGCCGTCGCGCTGGCCTTCGTGCTGGTGGTGCTGGTGGTGGGATCGCGGCTGCTGACCGCCCTGCTGTCGCGCGTCGCGCGCCTCGCGTCCCGCGAGCTGTTCGTGGTGGCGGTGGCCCTGGTCGCGATCGGCACCGCCTTCCTCGCCGCCGCGGCCGGGGTGTCGGTCGCGCTGGGGGCCTTCATCGCCGGCCTGGCGCTGGCCGACTCCGATCTGGCCGCGAGCGTCCTGGGCGAGGTGGTGCCGCTGCGCGAGCTGTTCGCGACCGTCTTCTTCGTCTCGATCGGGATCGTGCTGGAGCCGGCCGCTGTCCTCGCCGGCTGGCCGTTCGTGCTGCTGCTGCTCGCGCTGATCGTGGCGGGCAAGTGGCTGCCCATCGCCGCCATCGTGCTCGCCGCCGGACAGCGGCCGGCCGTCGCCGGACGCGCCGCGGGGCTCGTGGCGCAGAGCGGCGAGTTCAGCTTCGTCCTCGCCACCGCCGGGCTGAGCGCGGGCGCCATCGACCCGCCGACCTTCTCGCTGGCCATGGCGGCGACGGTCTTCTCGATCCTGCTGGCGAGCCCCGTCTTCGCCCTGTCGGGCTCCATCGCGGACCTGCTCGAGCGGCGACTGCCACGAGCGCCCGCATTCGCGCCGCTCGCTCCCCTTGCGCCCGCGCGACGCCACGCCGTGGTGCTCGGCTACGGGCGGGTCGGGCGGCGCATCGGACGGCTGCTCGGCTCGCGATCGTTCCCGTGGGTCGCCGTGGACGTGGACTATCCGAAGGTGGACCGCGCCAGGACCGGCGGCGCCCCGGTCATCTACGGCGACGCCGGCACGCCGTCGGTGCTGGACGCCGCCGGCGTCGGCGAGGCGTCGATGCTGATCGTGGCCATCCCCGATCCGGTCGCCACCCGCCAGGCGGTGGTCCACGCCCGGCGCCGCAACCCGCGCATCGACATCAGCGCGCGCGCCGTCTCGGACGCGGACCGCGACGAGCTGCGTCGCATGGGCGTGGCGCGGGTGGTGATCGCCGAGCACCAGGTGGGCGACGAGCTGCTGCGGCACGCCCTCCGCCGCTTCGGCGTCAGCGACCGCGAGATCGACGCGATGCTGCGGCGGGCCGAGTGATCAGGACCAGGCGTCCTCGATGCGCTCGGCCAGCTCCGACAGCGAGTCCACCACCAGCGCCGGACGCAGATCCGGCGACGGCCGCTGGATGACGCCCCACGGCCCGCGCCGCAGCCAGACCGCGCGCATGCCGGCGCTCATCGCCGGCGCGACGTCGTTGTCCAGCCGATCACCGACGTAGGCGACGTCGCCCGGGTCGGGCGATCCGATCAATGCCAGGCTGCGAGTGAAGAAGGCCGGGTCGGGCTTGGCCACGCCCATCTCGTCCGACATGGCCACCACGTCCGCCACCACGCCCAGCGCCCGCAGCTCCTCGCTCCGCGCGGCAGGCTGGTTGGCGACGATCGCGACGCGGTACCCGGCGCCGCGCAGCGCGCCGATCGCCGGAAGCGCATCGGGATAGAGGTCGTCGGGTCGGAATCCGCCGTAGGCGGCCTCGACCGATGCGAGCCGCATCGGCCAGTCGTCGATGCCGAACTCGCCGAAGACCTCGCGGTGCTCACCGCCGCGCGCGACGACCGCGCCCAGCGCCGCCATGAAGGTGAGCCGCGGGATGGCGAGCTGATCGGCCCAGGTGGACCAGACCCGCGTCTCGTCGATCAGCGTCTCACCGACGTCGAGGCAGACCCAGCGCTCGGCCAACGCCTCAGCGCCGCCGGAGCGTGACGCGCGCGTCCGGGACGCTCACGCTCGCCCGCCAGCCGACGGCTCGGATGGCGCGCGCCAGCGGGTTCACCGACGAGTACCACGGCGCGGTGTAGCGCCGCGCCGACGGCGGGAGCGAACCGCCGATGACGGCCTCCACCTCGTCGAAGCTGAGGGTGCATTCGTGCTCGCGCTGCTCGGCGAGCCAGTCGGCGAACGGCGTGTAGCGGCCGCGCGCTCGCCCGGCGCGCTGGCGGCGCGGGCCGTCGCCCGGCACCTCCGCGTCGAGCACTCGCATCCCCAGGAACTCCTCCAGCCCGATCTCGGCGCCGACCGACGGCCACGAGATCGCGCGGCCGAACTGGACCAGCCGCCAGTCCCGCAGCGCCTCGAGCGAGGCCGACATCAGCGGCGGCAGCACGCGCAGGGGCAGGCCGAGCGCCCGGCCGTCGGTCAGCTCCACGAATACGCGGTCGCGGTCGATCCACGAGTTGCTGATGAGGGCCGGCAGGGCGACCGCCTCGCCATCGGCCGCCTCGGTCAGAAACCACTCCGGGGACGTCTGCAGCCGCGTGGCGATGTAATGCAGCGCCGGCACCGACGGATAGGCGACGCCATTCTCGAGCGCGCTGATGTACGCCTTGCTGAAGCGGTCGCCCGCGACCTCCGACTGCGTCATCCCGCGGGACTGGCGCAGCTGACGGATGCGGTGGCCGATGGCGCGCGCGTGCCGCGCGCGCTCCTCGCGATTGATGGGAGCGGTGCAGCGAGGACTCATGGGGAAGCGGTTCCTCAGCGCGTCTCGGAACGTGTGAGACGCATCCTACTCACCCACCGCGCGGGCGAGCAATGGTGAAGATCAACCGCAGCCGTCTATGCCCGCTCCGTTGCGGAAGGCGCCCGGCACCGCGACCGGCAGCCGCCCGCCGAAGCGCCCGGCCAACAGGGCCGAGGCGAGCCCCGCCATGGAGGTCGGCCCCGACCCGAAGGTCGCGGCTCGGGCATCCGCCGCCGAGGTGACGGCCAGGTCGTAGGGCAGATCGATGGAGACGGCGATCAGCGGCGGCGCCAGGGCCGCCAGTCGGGCGAGCAGCTGACGCTGCCCCGCCGAGGCATTCGCGTCGAGCGCCAGGAAGACGACGCCCGAGGCGCCGCGTGCCGCGTTCACCGCTGCGTCCGCCTGGGCGGCGGTCGGGTTGAAATCGACGCCGATGCTCGGCACCCCGAGGTCGCGCGCCAGGTCGGCGGCGGCGCGCGCCGGCCCGATCACCACCGCGCCGGCCGTCCGGAGCGGAAGCCCGGCACGGCAGGCGACCAAGGTCACCGCGCTGCGGGCCACGCTGCGCGCGAGCTGACCATCCGCGCTGAGTGCCGCGCGGGCCGGCATGGCGGCAGCGGGCCGCCAACCCGGCTCGAGCAGGCCAAGGCGCTGCTTGAGCGCCAAAATGCGGCGCACCGAGGCGTCCAGCCGTTCGTGGCTGATGCTCCCCGCCGCCACGGCGGCGCGCAGCGCCGCCACGCTCGCCGCGGGATCGGGCGGCATGAGCAGCACGTCGGCGCCGGCGGCGAAGGCGCGCAGGCTGGCGGCGGCGTCCGACGGGACGCGCGACCTGATGCCCTGCATCCACAGCGAGTCGGTCATCACCACGCCCTTGAAGCCGAGGCGCTCGCGCAGCAGGCGGGTCAGGATCGGCGCCGACAGCGTCGCCGGCTGGTTCGGATCCAGCGCCGGGACGAGCAGGTGTCCCGCCATGACGACGTCAACGCGGGCGTCGATGGCTGCCTGGAAGGGCGGCAGATCCACGCGGTCGAGGGTCGCGGCATCGTGCCGGATCACCGGCAGCCCGGTGTGGCTGTCCACCGTCGTGTCGCCGTGACCCGGAAAGTGCTTGGCGGCAGCTCCGATCGCCGCCTCGCGGTACCCATTCACCTGCGCCATGACCATGGCCGCTACCTGCGCGGGGTCGTCACCGAAGGATCGCAGGCCGATCACCGGATTCGCGGGCTCGACGTTGACGTCGGCATCCGGCGCCAGGTCGAGGTTCACGCCCAGCGACGCGAGCTCGGCGCCGGTCGCCGACGCGACCTGCCGGGCGAGGCCGGCATCGCGCGTCGCGCCGAGGGGCATCGATCCGGGGAAGGTCGCCAGCGGTGCGCCGATCCGCGTGACGATCCCCTCCTCCTGGTCGGTCGCGATCAGCAGGGGCACGCCCGAATCGGCCACGGCGGCCTGCTGCAGCCCGTCGGTCAGGCTCGGCACCGCGGCGGGGTCGGTGGTGTTGTGCGTCGGCACGTCCGAGAGCGTCGGGTGGAGCGTGTTGCGCGGCAGCAGGATCACGCCGCCCAGGTGGAAGCGGCGGACGATCTGGGCCGGGGTGTCGACGCCGTAGATCTGACGGTTGGCGGCGGCTTCGGCGGCGGTGACGCGGGTGGCCGAAGCACCGTAGGCATACGGCATCAGCAGCTGACCGATGCGTTCGTCAAGCGTCAGGCCGGCCAGGACGGCCTCGATCGGGCTCTGCGTCGGCGTCGCGGTGGGCGCGGCCGTGGGGGAGGGAGATGAGCTCGGGCTCGGTGCAGATGAGCTCGGGATCGCCGATGCGCTCGGGTGCGTGGAGGGCGGCGGCGTCGGCGAAGTGGAGCACGCGCCGAGCGCGAGTGCAAGCATGAGGGCGACGGCCCCGGAACGACGACGGCGAATCATCGTTCCGGGACGCAGCACGCCCCCGGCGCAGTTACAGGCGCGGTCGGGCGGCTACTTGTCGCCGCCGAGGATGCTGCCGAGGCCGCCCGAGCCGGACCCACCCAGGATGCTGCCCAGGATGTCACCCAGGCCGCCCTGGCTCTGGGCGTCCGCCTTCTCGCGGTTGAGCAGGTCGCCGAGGCCGCCGCCGGTGCCCGACGATGACTGCTTCTTGCCCAGCATGCCCATCACGATCGGCGCGAGCAGCGTCAAGAGGCTGCCGACGCTCGACATGTCGAGTCCGCTCTTGGCGCTGAGGCCGCGCTGCAGCGTTTCCTGCTTGTCGCCGAGGACGTGATTGAGGATCCCCGCGCCATCGGTCGTGCGAGGGCTCAGCTGGGCGGTGCCGCCGAGATAGCCCTGCAGGTTGTCGATGATCGATCCGTCGTGGTCCTTCTGAATCGCCTGGTGCAGGCCGGTGCCCTTGTCGGCCTCCTGGCTGAGCGCCGCGAGGAGCGACGGCACGGCTGTCTGGATCGCATTCGCGGTCGCGGTCTTGTCGGCGCCGATGCGCTGGCTGATCTGATCGGTCTGGCCCGACAGAAGCTGGGTCAGCGTGTCTGATAGCTCGGCCATTGGAAACGTACCTCCTGGTGGGCCTGCCCTGACTGGTCGTCCGGCGGCGTACCCGCTCACATATCACGCAAGAGCCGTGCCCCGGAGGTCAGGCGTTCTTGACGCCGTTGACCAGCGCCGAGACCGATGGCTTGGCATCGCCGAACAGCATCGAGGTGCGCTCGTTGCTGAACAGCGGGTTCGGGATGCCGGCGAAGCCGGTCCCCCTGCCGCGCTTGAGCACGATGACGTGCTGCGCCTGGTCCACGTTGAGGATCGGCATGCCCGAGATCGGCGAGCCCTCCTCGCGGGCCAGCGGATTGATGACGTCGTTGGCCCCGATGACCAGGGCGACGTCCGCATCGGCGAATTCGTCGTTGATCTCGTCCATCTCCTTGAGGCGGTCGTAGGGCACGTTCGCCTCGGCGAGCAGCACGTTCATGTGACCGGGCATGCGGCCGGCGACGGGATGGATCGCGAACTGCACGTCGACGCCCTTCGCCAGCAACAGGTCCATCAGCTCGCGCACCGGCCCCTGCGCCTGGGCGACGGCCATGCCGTAGCCCGGCACGATGATCACCTTCTTGCCATACGCCATCAGGACCGCGGCGTCCTCGGCGCTGATCTCCTTCAGCGACTCCTCGCCCGCGACACCCGCCGTGGTGGTGCCGCCGCCGGTCCCGAACCCTGCGAACAGGACGTTGAACAGCGAGCGGTTCATGGCCCGCGTCATCAGCTGGGTCAGGATCGCGCCCGACGCCCCGACCAGCGTGCCGGCGATGAGCAGCGCGTAGTTGCCCAGCACGAAGCCCGTCGCCGCCACGGCGATGCCGGTGTAGCTGTTGAGCAGGCTGATCACGACCGGCATGTCAGCGCCGCCGATGGGCATGACGAGCACGACGCCGAGCACCAGCGCCAGCGCGCAGTAGAGCAGGAAGAGCGGGATGCTGGTGGCAATCGCCGCGACGTAGATGCCGATGGCGACCAGCGCCACGAACAGCAGGCTGGTGATGATCTGCTGCCCCGGCAGCTTGACCGGACGAGGAGCGATGAATCCCTGCAGCTTGCCGAAGGCGACGATCGAGCCGGTGAGGCTCACCGAGCCGATGACCGCGCCGAGCAGCGTGGCGATGATGAACGGCAGCGACAGCAGCTGGCCCTCGTTCGCGCCGGCGTCACGCAGGAACTCCGCCAGCGCCACCACCGCCGCCGCGCCGCCGCCGGCGCCGTTGAAGATGGCGACCATCTGCGGCATGGCGGTCATCGGCACGCGTCGAGCGCCGAGCACGCCGACGACGGAGCCGATACCGGCGCCGACGAGGAGGATCCACCAGTTGCCGAACATGCCGTCGGTGGTGAAGAAGGTCCATCCGATGACCAGCGCCATCCCCGCCGCGCCGAGCAGGTTCCCCGTTCGCGCCGTCTTGGGCGACGCGAGGAACTTGAGCGCCAGGATGAAGCCGATGCTGGCGACGAGCCAGACGAGGTAGGTCAGGATCTGGAGGCCGCTGAGGTCGGGCATCTAGCGATCCCCCGGCCGCTTGCGGAACATCTCGAGCATGCGGTCGGTGACCACGAAGCCGCCGACCACGTTGATCGTGCCCAGCGTGACGCCGATCAGGGCCAGCACGATGCGCAGCGGTCCCTCTGCGCTGGCGGCGACGAGCATGGCGCCCACGACGATGACGCCGTGCACCGCATTGGCGCCGCTCATCAGCGGCGTGTGGAGCATGGTCGGCACCTTGCTCACGACCTCGTAGCCGACGAAGGCGGCCAGGACCAGGATGAAGAGCGCCGCAAGCAGCGCGAACGCGGTCAGCGAGGTGGCGTCCATCAGCGCGCCTCCGTGGCGGCGGCCGGCTCGATGCCCAGCGCCTTGGCCGTCGCCTCGTTGACGACGCGGCCGTCGTGCGTGATCGTCGCTCCGCGAGTGATCTCGTCGTCGAAGTCGAGCGACAGCGCTCCGTCGCTGAGGAGGTGCTTCACCAGGGTCTGCACGTTCTTGGCGTACATCTGCGAGGCGTGGGCCGGCATCATGGCCGGCAGGTTGGTGAAGCCGATGATGGTCACGCCGTGCTTCTCGACCACCTTGTTCGGCTCGCTGCCTTCGACGTTGCCGCCGGCCTCCGCTGCCATGTCGACGATGACGCTGCCGGGCTTCATGCTGGCCACCATCTCGTCGGTGATCAGCCGCGGCGCCGGCCGTCCCGGGATCAGGGCGGTGGTGATCACGAAGTCCGCCTCGCCCACGCGACGGGCGATCAGCTCGGCCTGGCGTCGCTTGTAGTCGTCGCTCATCTCGCGGGCGTAGCCGCCTGAGGTCTCGGCCTGCGCCTTCTCCTCCTCGGTCATCTCGACCTCCAGGAAGGTGCCGCCGAGGCTCTGCACCTGCTCCTTGACGACGGGGCGCACATCGGTCGCCTCGACCACCGCGCCCAGCCGGCGGGCAGTGCCGATCGCCATCAGCCCCGCGACCCCTGCGCCCATGATCAGGCCCTTCGCCGGCCGGACCGTGCCCGCGGCGGTCGTCAGCAGCGGCATGAACTTGGGGAGCCGGTCCGCCGCCAGCAGGACCGCCTTGTAGCCGCCCACGGTGCTCTGGCTCGACAGCGAGTCCATGCTCTGCGCGCGGGTGATGCGCGGGATGGCGTCCATGCTGATGGCCGTCACGCCGGCGGCGGCGAGCTTCTCCGCGAGCTTCGGGTTCGACAGCGTTCCGAGCGTGCCGATCAGCACCTGCCCGGGCTTCAGCATCCCGATCTCCTGGTCGGTCGGTCGTCCGACGCGAAGGATCAGGTCGGCCTGCCCGTACAGCGACGCGGCGTCCGGGACGACGGTGACACCGGCCTCCGCATACTGCTCGTCACTGAAGAACGACGCCTCTCCGGCGCCCGCCTGGACGAGGATCTCGACGCCGTCGCCGACCAGCTGGCCGGCGGTCTGCGGCGTGAGCGCGACGCGCGTCTCGCCCTCGGCGGACTCGCGTGGGACGGCAATCTTCAAGGCAACTTCTTCCCTGGGGCTGGAATCGCGGCACACACAGAACCGCATCGCAGCGCGAAGCGGTTCGGGAATCCAAGTGTAGCAGAGCCCGCCCGGTCGCCCGGTCGCCCCGGTCGCCCGCTGGCTTGCCTGCTAGCCTTTGCCCCACTTCGCTGGGATCGCCGTCCGCACATGAGCCTCGTCGTCGACAACGTCACCAAACGATTCGGGCGCATCGTGGCGCTCGACGGCGTCAGCTTCACCGTCGAGCCCGGACGCATCTTCGGCCTGCTCGGCGCCAACGGCGCGGGCAAGACCACCGCCATGCGGATCGTGCTCGACATCCTGCGCGCCGACTCCGGCAGCATCACCTGGGAGGGCAAGCCGAACACGGAGCTGCCGCGACGCACCTGGGGCTACCTGCCGGAGGAGCGCGGCCTCTACCTGCGCATGCGGGTGATGGACGTGCTGCGCTTCTTCGCCTCGCTGTACGGCGTCCCGGAGGCCGATGCGACCGCCGAGGTCAGCGAGTGGCTGGAGCGCTTCCGCATCCCCGAGTACGCCACGCGCAAGGTCGAGGAGCTGAGCAAGGGGAATCAGCAGAAGATCCAGTTCATCGCCGCGATCCTGCACGACCCCGACGTGCTGATCATGGACGAGCCGTTCACCGGGCTCGATCCGGTCAACGTCCAGCTGCTCAAGGAGGCGTTCTTCGCCATGCGCGACCGCGGCAAGACGCTCATCTTCAGCACGCACCAGATGGAGCAGGTCGAGGAGCTGTGCGAGTCGATCGCGATCATCGACCGCGGGCGCGTCGTCGTGGCGGGCTCGGTTCGCGACGTGAAGCGCGACATGGGCCGCCAGGTGGTGCGCCTCGCGACCGCCGATGGCGGTGACGCGGCATGGCTCGAGGGGCTGGACGGGATTCGCATCGGTCGCCGGCGCGAGGACTACGTGGAGCTGACCGTCCCGACCGGGACCGATCCGGAGCTCGTGCTGCGCACGGCGCTGTCGCGCGGCGAGCACGTGACCCGCTTCGAGATCGCCGACCCCTCGCTGGAGGAGGTGTTCATCGCCCACGTCGGCCGACGCGCGAGCGAGGACGAGACGCACCTCGCGCCGGGGACGTCGCGGCCGTGAGCTCCATCCTGCCCAACGCCATGCGCGTCGCGCGCCGCGAGTACCTGCAGCGCGTCCGCAGCCGGACGTTCCTGATCGTCACCATCGGCCTGGTCCTTGTCGGCCTGGTGATCGCGCTTGCCCCGGTCATCCTCCGCGCCGTCGCTGGCGATCAGCCGCATGCCATCGCGGTCTCGCTGCCGTCCGACGCCCCTGCGCAGGCGGTATCGCAGCTGGAGGCGGCGCTGGACGGCTCGGCGGGATCCAGCACATCGGCGCAGCGCTTCCGGCTAACGACCACCGGCGACCCGACCGCCGCGCGGGCGGAGGTTCGAAAGGGCACGCTCGACGGGCTTCTCAGCATCCGCCGCGACCCCGGCGGCGACCTGGCGTTCGACTACGTGAGCAACGAGGGCATCACCAGCGCGACGGTCGCCGCGGTGCGACAGGCCGCCAGCTCGCTGGCGATCGCCGATCGCCTGGATCGCGCGGGCGTCGCCGCCAAGGACCGCGGCTCGATCTTCGCGCCCGTGTCCTTTGCGTCGCAGGCGGCCGATCCGAATGCGGCCGCACGGCAGGGCGAGGACTTCGGCGCGCGCTACCTGGTCGCCTTCTTCTTCGTCATCCTCAACTTCATCGCCATCGTCAACTACGGCAACTGGGTCGCGGGCAGCGTCGCAGAGGAGAAGAGCAGCCGCGTGATGGAGCTGCTGATCACCGCCGCCACGCCGCGTCAGCTGCTGACCGGCAAGCTGCTCGGCACCGCGGCCGCGGCGCTGACGCAGTACGGCGCCATGGTCGTGGCGCTCGGCGTCGGCTTCCTGCTGCAGGGCACCGTGGCGCAGAGGCTGCTCGGCAGCGGCGCCGTCGATCTGTCGGTCCCCGGGCTGACGCTCGCGACGGTCGGCGTCTCACTCCTCTTCTTCCTCGGCGGCTTCGTGCTGTACTCGACGCTGTACGCGGCGGTCGGCTCGATGGTCAGCCGCCAGGAGGACGTCCAGCAGGCGGGCGCGCCGCTGATGATCGTGGCCATGGCCGGCTACTTCGTGTCGTTCGCCGCCCTGAACGCGCCGGACGCCGGATGGGTCAGGCTGGTCTCCTGGATCCCGTTCGTGAGCCCTTACCTGGTCGCGATCCGTGCCGCGTTCGGCACCATCGCGCCCTGGGAAGTGCCGTTCATCCTCGCCATCCTGCTGGTCACCATCGCGGGCGCGATCTGGCTGGCTGCGCGCATCTACTCCGCCGGCGTCCTGCTCTACGGTCAGCGGCTGGGGATTCGCGAGGTGCTGCGTGCGGCGCGCGTCGCGCGCTGATGTCGTGACCGACGTCGTTACGAGATCAACGGCCGCCGGCTCGAGCTGGTCGTCGGCGACATCACCACCCAGGCGGTCGATGCCATCGCCAATGCCGCCAACGCCTCCCTCTCGGGCGGCGGCGGAGTGGACGGCGCCATCCATCGCGCCGCCGGGCCGGCGCTGATGCGCGAGCTCGTCGAACGCTACCCGGACGGCACGCCGACGGGCAGCGCGGTCGAGACCTCCGCGGGGCGGCTGCCCGCGCGGTGGGTGCTGCACGCGGTCGGTCCCCGATGGCGGGGCGGGACGAAGGGCGAGGCGGAGCTGCTGGCGTCGGCGTATCGGTCGTGCCTGGAGCTCTGCGACCGGCTGGGCGCCGCGTCGGTCGCCTTTCCGGCGATAAGCCTCGGCATCTACGGCTATCCGCTGCAGGAGGGCGCGGGGATCGCGGTCGAGACGGTGGCGGCGCATCTGCGCGGCGAGACGAGCCTCGCGCTGGCCCGATTCGTCCTGCGCCCGGATACCGAAGCTGCCTTCGCGCGGGCGCTCGAGGAGATGCGGCAGCAGCCCTAGGCGCCGGTCGCCTCGCCCGCATCGCGTCGGGCGGCCATGGTCCGCAGCCCGCCGGCCGCCGTGCGGGGCCGGAGCGCGAACCGGTCGTCGCGAGGCGCCAGGCGCGCCGTCGCTGACTCGTCGCCGGCCACCAGCGCGGCGACGTACTCCCCGATCACCGGCCCGTGCTTGAACCCGTGCCCCGAGCCGCCGCCGACGACCCAGACGTTGTCCCACGCCGGATGCCGGTCGATGAAGAAATGCGCGTCGGCGGTCGACTCGTACTGGCACACGCGCCCCTCGGCCACCGGCCGATCGGCGATCCCGGGGAAGCGCTCGCGCAGCAGGCCACGCGCGGCGTCCACCGCCTCCTCCCCGATCACGCGCTCCTGGCGCTCGGGGTCGACCAGCGGCCCGGGCCAGTCCGGCGCGCACTTGAAGCCGCGGCCCTCGACCGATGGGACGCCGTAGAAGGCGCGGTCGTAGTCGACCCAGGCCGGACAGCGCGCCGCGTCCCAGCGGTCGTCGCCGGGCGGGGTGGCGAAGAAGACGACCTCCTGGCGCGTCACGGCCAGCATCGGTCCGAGCAGGTCGGGAAAGAGCTGCGGCAGCCACGGTCCGGCGGCGAAGACGAACGCGTCCGCGCCGATCTCGGCGCCGGAGGCGAGGCGAACCGACGCCAGGTGCTCGCCGCTGGAGGCGGCGGGCACGGCCAGGCCGATGCGGACCTCGGCGCCTGCGCGCTCCGCCGCCGCGGCAGCGGTCGCCACGCCGCGCCGGGCCATCAGCGCCCCTCCCTCCGGCTCGAGCAGCGTCCAGGCCAGGCCCTCGCCGGAGACGCCGGGATATGCGCCGGCGAGATCCTCCCCGGACACCCGGCTGGCGGGGATGCCCAGGCGCTGCAGGACGGCGAGCGAATCCGCCTCGAAGCCATCGTTCGCGGTGCGCGAACCACGCGACTCCGGTGGGATGGACGAGCTGGACGCCCGACTCCGCCTCGAGGTCGCGCCACAGCTCCAGCGCGCGGCGCTGCCAGCGCGGGTAGTGCTCGTCGGTGCCGTGCGCGCTGCGCGTGATGCGGGTCTCGCCGCCGGACGAGGAGAGCGAGTTGCCGGGACCGTGCGCGTCGAGCAGCGTCACGTCGTGGCCGGCGCGTGCGAGGTGCAGCGCCGTCCACGTTCCCATCACGCCGGCGCCGACGATCGCGACGCGGCTGGTGCGTCCCATGCCGCCGATGGTAGCGATGCACCGCGCTCGGGGCGCTACGCTGCGCAGCAATGGACCAGCTCGCCATCCAGACCGAGCGGCTCACCAAGCGCTACGGCCGCGTCGAGGCGCTGGTGGACCTGACGCTCGCGGTCCGCCCGGGCGAGATCTTCGGCTTTCTGGGGCCGAACGGCGCCGGCAAGACGACCATGATCCGCACCCTGTTGGGGCTTCTGCACCCGACCTCGGGAAGGGCGAGCGTGCTCGGCCTCGACATCGCGCGCGACAGCGTGGCGATCCGCAGTCGGGTCGGCTACCTGCCCGGCGGGATCGACCTGTACGACCCGCTGTCGGGCGCCGCCATGCTCGACTACATGGCCGACCTGTCGGGCCGCGACCCGGTTCGGCGCGACGAGCTTTGCGAGCGTCTGGAGCTGCCCGCATCGGTCCTGAAGCGGAAGGTGCGCGACTACTCCCGCGGCATGCGACAGAAGATCGGCGTGGTGCAGGCGCTGCAGCACGATCCGGAGCTCGCGATCCTGGACGAGCCGACCGAGGGCCTCGACCCGCTGATGCAGCTGGCCTTCTACTCCATCTTGGACGACCTGCGCGCCGCCGGGCGCACGATCTTCTTCTCGTCGCACGTGCTGTCCGAGGTCGAGCGCCTGTGCGACCGCGTGGCGATCGTGCGGCGCGGACGCCTGATGGCGCTGCAGGACGTCGGCGAGCTGCTCGCCAACCGCAAGCGACGGGTGAGCCTCCGCTGGCGCGGCGCGGCGCCGGACCTCACCGGGATCGCGGGCATCGACGACGTCGTGGTGCACGGTGAGGCGCTCACCGCGACGCTGCAGGGACCGGTCGCCACGTTCGTGCGAGCCGTCGCCTCGCCGAACCTCGAGGACCTCACCATCGAGCCGGCACGGCTGGAGGAGGCGTTTCTGGAGTATTACGCCGAGGACGTCCCGCCCGAGGCGCTGCCGTGAACCTCCGCGTGCTGGTCCAGACCTGGCGCTGGCAGCGCACGCGGCTGCTGCTGCTCGGCATCGCCGCCGTGGTGTGGGGCGCCCTGTTCCCGTTCTTCTACGTGCAGTTCTCCGATGCGCTGCGACAGCTGGCGAACTCGGGCGCGATCCCGAAGGAGCTGCTCAACTTCGGCTCCGGCTCGCTGTTCACGCTGCCGGGCACCATCGCCCTGGGCTTCCAGCACCCGATCGCGCTGGCGCTGATCGGCGTCTTCGCGGTCGGCGCGGCGGCGACCGCTGTGGCCGGGGAGCGCCAGGGCGGGACACTGGAGCTCCTCCTGTCGCGGCCCATCTCGCGCCGGACTCTCTACGTCACTCTGACCGTGGCGCTGCTGGCCGCCACCTGCCTGATCGTGGCGCTCATGCTGGCCGGCATGGTCGCCGGCGCGGCCTTCGAGAACATCCTCTCCTCGCTGGACCTGTCGCAGATGCCGCTGCTGCTGCTCAACGGCTTCCTGCTGTGGGCGGCGTTCGCGACCTTCAGCCTCGCCGCATCGGTCAGCTTCGACCGCACCGCGCCGGCGCTCGGCCTCTCGATGGCCTACCTGCTGGTCAACTACTTCCTCGAGATCCTGGGCTCGCTGTGGACCGATGCGGCCTGGACGCAGGAGTACTCGCTCTTCCACCACTTCTCGCCGAGCGAGATCCTGGCCGGCCGGGCCGATCCGGCCGATCTCCTGATCCTGGCTGTCGCCAGCGCGCTGCCGGTCGTCTACGCGCTGGTCGTCTTCCCGCGCCGCGACCTCGCCGCGCCGGGCTGAGCCGACGGCGTGGCGGACGGCTGGAGGGCGTAGGCGACCGCCTCCGACGGCGTCATGCGCTCGCCCTCGGCCCACGCGTCGGCCAGCGAGGGATCCGCACGCAGCGGCTCGTGGCTGAAGCCGATCAGCTCGCGGTTCGCCGGCGTCAGCCCTGTCCCGCTGCTCGCCTGCAGGGTCGAGACGGCGCTCGCCAGCCGCGCGCTGCGCTCGAGGTCGCCGCGGTGGAACGCCTCGGCGGCGAGGCCGTCCAGGACGAGCACGTAGCCGCTGATGTCCTCCGCCTCCGAGAAGATGGTCAGCGCCTCGCGCAGCGGAGGGCCGCCGCGCTCGACCTCACCGTTCTGGATCCGCATCACGCCCAGGGTGTAGAGCGACCAGCCGACCATGAACTTGTCGTCGAGCTCGCGGAACGTGTGCAGCGCCTCGTCGGCGTACCCCGCGCCGCCCTCGACGTCTCCGGAGATCCAGGACGCGTTGCTGAGCGACCACAGCGAGCGGGCGACGCCGCCCTTGTCGCCCACGCGGCGGTAGATCGCGAGCGCCTCCGCGAC
The DNA here is from genome assembly GCA_963783725.1 of uncultured Chloroflexia bacterium. GTDB lineage: Bacteria > Chloroflexota > Limnocylindria > QHBO01 > QHBO01 > CAWAOJ01. Next base: position 1,425,908 of record CAWAOJ010000002.1, read on the forward strand.
GAGCTCGGCGGCGCGCTCCGGATCGGCCATCCCGCCCGAGGAGGTCGGGATGGCGTACACGAACGAGAGGTTGTACAGCGCGTCCGCGACGTGCTGCTCGTCGCCGGTGGAACGGTGGCCGGCCAGCGCCTCGACGTAGTACGCCTCGGAGGTGGCAAGGTCGCCCTGCCAGTACGCGACGCCGCCGGCGGCTTCGACCGCCCGCAGGCGCGCGTCGGCCGCGGACGGGTCGGCGGGCAGGGCGAGTGCCTGGCGCAGCCGCTCCAGGCCCTCGACCAGGTAGCCGCGCATCTGCCAGAAGCGCCACAGGTCGGCCGCCAGGTCGAGCGCGAGGCGCGCCTCACCCGCCTCGGTCGCGCACACCAGCGCCGCCCGCAGGTTGTCGTGCTCGAGCTCCAGGCGGTCGAGCCAGCGTCGCTTGTCGGAGCCCATGATCACCGCGCGCGCTTCCGCGGCCAGCCGCGCGTAGGCCTCGGCGTGGCGGCGACGGGCGCTCTCGAAGATGTCGAGCTCGCGCGCGCGCTCGACCGCGAACTCGCGAATGGTGTGCAGCAGCGCGAAGCGCGGTTCGTCGTCCTCGGCGCGGCGCGAGAGGAGGCTCTTGTCCACCAGCGAGCTGAGCCCGTCCAGCACGTCGCCGGGCACGATCGGGGCGCATACCTCCTCGATCGCGTCGAGCGTCGCACCGCCGACGAAGACGGAAAGCGCGGCCAGCAGCGTCCGATCACGATCGTCGAGCAGGTCGTAGCTCCAGGCGATGGCGCCGCGCAGGGTCTGCTGCCGCGCAGGGCGATCCGCGCCGCCGCCCGACAGCAGGTCGAGCTGGTCGCCCAGCCGGCGCAGGATGGCCGCCGGGCTGAGGATCCGGACGCGCGCCGCGGCGAGCTCGATGGCCAGCGGGAGCCCGTCCAGGCGCACGCACAGGGCGGCCACCGCCGCCGCGTTCTCGTCGTTGAGCGCGAAGCCCGGTTCCGAGCGCGGCCGCGCGCTCCACGAAGAGCGCGACCGCCTCGTAGCCGGCCAGCGCCGCCGTGTCGGCGTTTGCTCTGCCCGCCGCGTCCACGGGCGGCAGGCCGAGCGGCGGCACCGCGTACTCCTGCTCGCCGTACAGGTGCAACGTCTCGCGGCTCGTCACCAGCGCGGTCAGCTTCGGCGCTCGAGTGAGCAGCTGGTTCACCAGCAGCGAGGCGGGGATCAGCTGCTCGAAGTTGTCGAGCACGAACAGCACGCGCTTGTCCGCGATGTACTCCAGGATCCTCTCCTCCGGCAGCCGGCCTCCGTGGTCGGCCAGCCCCAGCGCGTGCGCGATGGTGGGCGCCACGAGCTCCACCTCGTTGAGCGGGGAGAGCGGCACGAAGTAGACGCCATCCGGGAATCGGTCCATGGCTCGAGCCGCGACCTGCAGCGCAAGCCGCGTCTTGCCCGCGCCGCCGGGCCCCGTCAGGGTCAGCAGCCGGTGCGCGTCGAGCAGCGCCGACACTTCGGCGATCTCGCCGGCGCGACCCAGGAAGCTGGTGAGCTGCACGGGCAGGTTGTTCGGCGTCGCCCCCTCGCTGCGCAGAGCGGAGAAGTCGGACGGCAGCCCGTCGATGACGAGCTGGTAGATCCGCTCGGGCGCGGGCAGGTCCTTCAGCCGATGCATGCCGAGGTCCCGCAGCGTCAGCCCCGGGTCGAGCGAGGCGGCCACCAGCGCCTGCGTGGCCGCGGAGAGGAGCACCTGCCCGCCGTGCCCGGCGGCCATGATCCGGGCCGCGCGGTGCACGTCGATCCCGGTGTAGGTGCCGCCGGAGCGGTCCGCCTCGCCGGTGTGCAGGCCCGTCCGCACGCGCAGGGCGACGCCGTCGGGCCAGGTCTCGGCGGCCAGCGAACGCTGCGCGGCAACGACGGCGGCGATGGCCCGCGACGCGGAAGCGAAGGCGACGAAGAACGAGTCGCCCTCCGTCCCCAGCTCCTCGCCACCGGAGGCCGACACCGCGGCGCGGATCAGCTCGCGATGCCGCTCCAACGTTGCCGGCCAGCGCTCGCCCAGCTCCTGCACCAGGCGCGTGGAGCCCTCGATGTCGCTGAACAGGAACGTGACGGTCTCTCGCTCCTGCTCCATCAGCTCCTCGGCGGCAGGTGGATCGGCAGCGTGGCGCGGAAGCACGTCTGGCCGGGCCTCGACTCCAGCTCCAGGCGCCCGCCGTGGCGCACGATCACGTTGTGGCTGATGTGCAGCCCCAGGCCGGTGCCGACCCCAGGCGCCTTGGTGGTGAAGAACGGCTCGAAGATGCGCTCCTGGATCGGCGCGGGAATGCCCGGCCCGGAGTCGCAGATCGTGACCCGCACCGCATCAGCGCCGGCTCGCTCGGTACGGATGAGGAGCTCGCCCTGGCCGTCCATGGCGTCCACCGCGTTGTCGATGATGTTCGTCCACACCTGGTTCAGCTCGCTGCCGTAGGCGTCGATCTGGGGCAGGTCCGGCGCGAGCTCGCGGCGCACGCTGACTCCGTGCTTCAGACGGTGGGTGAGGATCACCAGCGTGTCCTCGAGGCCGCGGTTGAGGTCGATCCGCTGCACCGGCGCCTGGTCGAGATAGGCGTAGGCCTTCACCGCCGCCACGATGTCACCGATGCGGCCCGCGGCCATCTGCACCTCGCCCAGCAGCGCGCGCACCTCCGCATCGGCCGCCAGCCAGGCGAGCGCCGAACTCCGCGCCTCGCCGTCGAGCGGGCCGATGGCCGTGTGCAGCGCCGCCGGCGTCCATCCCGCGCTCACCAGCGCCGCCGCCTGCCCGGCGTCGCCGGTGAGCGGCGTCAGCTCGTCCACCGCCTCGGATCGCGCCAGCGCGTCCATCGGTCGCGGCTCCGGAGCCGCGGGGCGCGAGGGCGGCGCATCCAGCTCGTCACGTCGCGCGATGGCGGCGGAGAGGGCGGCAGCGCTGCGCCGCATGGCGGCCGCCGGGTTGTTCAGCTCATGCGCCAGGCCAGCCGAGAGCGTGCCCAGCGCCGCCAGCTTCTCGCGCTGGCGAAGCAGCGACTCGGTCGAGCGCAGCCGGCCCAGCACCGTGCGCAGGATCGCCAGCGCCGCCTCCGGGCTGGAGCCGAGCACGTCGATCAGCGCCTCTCGCGGCACCTTGAGCACCTCCGCGCTGCCGACTGCCCGCACCGATGCGGTCCGCGGTCGCTCCTCGATGGCCGCCATCTCGCCCTGGATGGCTCCAGGCCCCACCCGCGCCAGCGGCAGCTCGCCGTCGCCGGAGCGCTTGGTCACGTCGAGCTCGCCCTCGAGCACCACGAAGAGCGCGTCGCCGATCGTTCCCTCCTCGATCAGCGACTGGCCGGCGACGAGCGAGAGTGGCTCGGCGCGAGCGCAGAGCAGCTCCAGCGCCTCCTCCGGCAGCTGCGAGAAGAGGGGCGTCGCGCGCAGCTGCTCGACGTACGACATCAGCGGCTGGCCAGGTACTGGTGGATCAGCGCGATCGCCATGGCGCCCTCGCCGACGGCGCTCGCGATGCGCTTGATGGAGCGATACCGCACGTCGCCGGCGGCGAAGACGCCGGGGATGCTCGCCTCGAGCAGCAGCGGCTCGCGATCGAGTCCCCAGCCCGGCGGCGGCTTGCCGTCGGTCCCGGCCAGCGCGGCGCCGGTGAGGATGAAGCCACTGGCGTCGCGTTCCAGCACGCCGTCGAGCCACTCGGTGCGCGGCCGCTGGCCGATGGTCACGAACAGCGCCGCGAGCGGAAGGTCGACCTCCCCGTCGGCGGTCGCGAGGCGGACGCCGGCGAGACGTCCATCGCCGCGCACCGCCTTCAGCGTCGCCCTGGTGTGCTGCTCGATGGCCGGAATGGCCTCGATCTGGTCGACGAGGTACTGCGACATGCCGCCCAGGCCGTCGCCGCGAACGATCAGGTGGACGCGGCTGGCGAAGCGCGACAGGTGCACGGCCGCCTGCCCGGCGGAGTTGCCGCCGCCCATCACGCCGACCTCGGCGTCGCGGTAGAGGACCGCCTCGCTCCCCGAGGCGCCGTAGAAGATGCCCGCGCCGACCAGGTCGGGAACGCCCGGCAGGTCGAGCTGGCGGTAGCTGACCCCAGAGGCGATCACCAGCGACTGGCAGGCGATCCGGGTCCCGTCGGAAAGGACAACGGTCCGATACGGATCCTCGCGCTCGAGCGCGACCGCCTCCTGCGGCGAGAGGATCTCGGCGCCCAGCCGCCGCGCCTGCGCCAGAGCGCGTCGAGCGAGATCGCCGCCGGAGAGGCCCACCGGAAAGCCCAGGTAGTTCTCGATGCGGCTGGTGGTGCCGGCCTGTCCGCCCGGAGCCTCGCGTTCGACGAGCAGCGTCTTGAGGCCCTCCGAGGCGCCATAGACCGCCGCCGCCAGGCCGGCCGGCCCGCCGCCGATGATGACCACGTCGTAGAACGGCAATCCGGCTCGCGTCTGCAGACCGACCTTCTCGGCGATCTGCACGTTGCTGGGGTCGTGCAGCAGCGAGCCGTCCGGGAAGACGACCACCGGTCGCGTGAGGTCCCCGCCATCCGGAGCCGCAGCGGCCGCCAGGCGCCGGCCCTCCTCATCGGCCTCCGGGTCCACCCACTGGTAGGGCACCTGGTTGCGCGCCAGGTAATCGCGGATCTCGTGGCCGCGCGGCGACCAACGGCCAACCACCAGGCGAACGCCCTCGAAGGCCGGCCTGAACGTGGCCGTCCAGTCCTCGAGCAGGTCGTCCACCACCGGGTAGAGGCGGTCCTCCGGCGGGTCCCACGGCTTGAGGAGGTACTGGTCCAGGCGGATCTCGTTGATCGCCCTGATGGCGACCTCGGTGTCGGCGTACGCGGTCAGCAGCACGCGCTTGGCGTCGGGCTGCAGCTCGATCGCCTGGCGCAGGAACTCGATGCCGGTCATCACCGGCATCCGCTGGTCCACCACGAACAGCGCCACGGACGCCCCGCGCAGCGTCAGCTGGCGCGTGGCCTCCAGGGCCGCCGTCCCCGAATCGGCCGCCACGATGCGGTACCCGGCGGCGTACTTCGCGCGGAGGTCGCGCTCGACCGCGCGCAGGACGAGGTCGTCGTCGTCCACGGCGAGGATCACCGGCTTGGCCATGCGTGGCTGAGGATACGCGGCGCTTGCCCGCTTGACGAGGGTGTGGCGCGGCTTCGCCGCGGTGGTCGGCTACGCTTCGCGTCCCGTGACCGTCGTCGAGCGCCGCATGCCGGCCAATCCCTTCGTCGCCTTCGCGGCGCACCCGGTGCTCGCCGCCGTGCTGGGCGCGCTCTGCATCGCCTTCTCGGCCGTGCTGGTGCGCCTGGCCGACGTCAGTCCGGCGACCGCGGCCATCTTCCGCTGTGCATACGCCCTGCCGCTGCTCGGCCTGCTGGCCCTCATCGAGCGTCGGGCCTACGGGCCGAGGCCGGGGAGCCAGCGACGCCTGGCCATGGTCGCGGGCGTCTTCTTCGCCGTCGACCTCGTGGTGTGGCACCACACCATCGGCTTCGTCGGCGCGGGCCTGGCGACGGTGCTCGGCAACACGCAGGTCCTGATCGTGGCCGTGCTGGCCTGGGTGCTCCTCGGCGAGCGTCCGAGCGGCCGGCTGCTCGCCTCGCTGCCGGTGGCCCTGCTCGGCGTCGTCCTCATCAGCGGCGTGGTCGGCGCCCGGCCGTACGGGCGAGACCCGCTGCTCGGTGTGGTCACCGGCGTCGCAACGGGCTTCGCGTACGCCGGCTTCCTGCTCGTCCTGCGCCGCGGCAACGCCGACCTGCGCCGCCCCGCGGGACCGCTGTTCGACGCCACGGCGGTTGCCGCCGTGACCTCGATCCTGCTCGGACTGCCGCTGGGCGAGGTCGATCTGCTGCCGTCATGGCCGGCGCACGGCTGGCTCATCCTGCTGGCGCTCTCCGCGCAGGTCTTCGGCTGGCTGCTGATCAGCGTCTCGCTGCCGCGACTGCCGGCCGCGTTGACCAGCGTGGTCCTCACGGTTCAGCCCGTCGGCGCGGTGCTGCTGGGGATGCTGCTGCTGGGCGAGGCGCCCTCGTGGCTGCAGCTGGTGGGTGCCGCCTGCATCCTGGCCGGACTCGTCCTCGCCACCGGGCGGCGTCGCGGTGCGCGGACCCCGGTCGCCGAGCCGGAGATCGGCTGAGAACCGAGCGCGTTCCTGCGACAATCGGTCCATGCGCTGGCTGTGGATCATCCTGATCATCCTGGTCGCCCTGATCGTCATCGGCTGGGTCGTGCGCGTCTTCGTCGGGTTGCTCGCCATCCTGGCGGTCGCCGCCCTCGTCCTGTTCGCCTGGGGGATGCTGACCCGACGGCGAATTGGCTGACCTGCTCCTGACCGGCAGGGGCCGGCTCCTGCTTCCGGAGCCGGCACCCGGTCCGTGGGCAGTGCTGGCTCGTGAGGGCCTGATCGAATACGCCGGGCGCGCCGACGGCTGCCCGTCGACCGATGCGGAGCGCGTCGACCTGGGCGGCGCGCTGGTGACCCCCGGCCTGGTCGACGCCCACACCCACCCGGCCTACGCCGGCGACCGATCCGACGAGGCCGCCGCCCGCCTCGCGGGGGCCGCCTATACCGGCGGTGGCATCCTCCGCACGGTGGCGGCGACCCGGGCCGCAAGCGACGAGGAGCTGCTGGCGCTGATCAGCGCCCGACTGCGATCGGCGCTGGCGACCGGCACCACGACCGTGGAGTGCAAGTCGGGCTATGGCCTCTCCACCGCCGATGAGCTGCGCTCGCTGCGGCTGATCCGGGGGGCGGCGAGCGCGGTCGGCATCCGCGTCGTGCGCACCTTCCTGGGGGCGCACGCCGTGCCCGCCGGCGCGACAACGGACGAGTACGTCTCGCTGCTCGTCGACGAGATGCTGCCCGCGGTGGCGGGCGAGGCCGAGTTCTGCGACGTCTTCTGCGACGACGGCTTCTTCACGGTCGCCGATGCGGAGAGAATCCTGCTCGCCGCGCGGGAGCTGGGCATGGGCCTGCGCATCCACGCCGACCAGCTGACCACCACCGGCGCCGCGGAGCTCGCCGCGCGGCTGCGCGCGACGTCCGCAGATCACCTCGAGCAGGTCGACGTGGCCGGCATCGGAGCCCTGGCAGCTTCATCGGTCGTCGCGACGCTCCTGCCCGGTCCCGCGGTCGTGATGCGCGGCGGCCTGCCGCCGGCGCGGGCACTGCTCGACGCCGGCGTCACGGTGGCGCTCGCCAGCGACGCGAACGCGGGCACCTTCGCCAGCTCGTCCATGCCGCTGGTGATCGGCCTCGGCTCGACGCTGCTCGACATGACGGTCGCGGAGGCGGTCGCCGCCGCCACGACCGGCGGGGCGGCGTCGCTCGGACTGTCATCGCTGACCGGCGCGCTGCGCCCCGGCCTGGCGGCCGACCTCGTGGCGTGGGACGCCGAGCACGAGGGCGCATTCGCGCTCCACCTGGGCGACGTGCGGCCGACCCAGGTCTGGATCGGCGGGCGTCCGGCGTTGACCGCGCCGCGATGATGTCGCGCATGGAGGTGGAGCACTACCGCATCGCCATCGTCGGCGCCGGAGCCGCCGGTGAGGCGGCCGCGCACTACGCGGCACAGCGGGGCGTATCGGTCGCGATCGTCGACCGCGAGCTGTTCGGCGGCTCGTGTCCGTACTGGGCCTGCATGCCGTCGAAGGCGCTCCTGCACGCGGCCGCGGTGCACCACGCGGGCGGCGACTTCGCCTGGCCCCGCGCCTCCGACTTCCGCGATTACATGATCAACCGCGAACGGACCGATTGGCCCGATGACGGCGGCCACGTCTCGGCGCTGAGCGAAGACGGGATCGAAGTCATCCGCGGCGCGGCGCGCTTCCTGGAGCGCGGCCGCCTCGAGATCCGGGCCGACTCAGGAGCGCGGCAGCTCACCGCGGACGACGTCATCATCGCAGTCGGGTCGCACGCCCGCGTGCCGGACCTTCCGGGACTCGCCGCCATCGGCGCGTGGACCAATCGCGAGGGGACCGGCGCGCGCGAGCTGCCGGCGAGCCTGGTCATCCTGGGCGCCGGCCCGACCGGCGTGGAGCTGTCGCAGGTGTACGCCCGCTTCGGCATCCCGACCACCATCGTGCATCCCCACCGGCACGTGAACGACCGCGATCACCCGCGCAGCTCGGAGGCGCTCGCTCGCTCGCTCGAGCGCGATGGGGTGGTGCTGCGCATGGGCAGCCGCGCGACCCGGGTGCATCCGGGCGGGGGTAGCCGCGGGGCGCACAGAATCGATCTCGACGACGGGTCGAGCGTGGAGGGCCACGCGGTGCTGCTGGCCATCGGGCGCGAGTCGCCACTCGACGAGCTGGATCTGCCCGCCGCCGGGATCAGCGCGGAGGGCGGCCGCGTCAGGCACCACGACCTGCGCGTCACCGACCACGTCTACGTCGCCGGCGACGTGGCCGGTCCGGAGCTGCACACCCACCTCGCGCACTACGAGGGGGAGATGGCGGTCCGGCTGGCCCTGGGTGACGACGTCCGGCCCGACTTCTCGGCGATCCCGCGCGCGACGTACACCGATCCGGAGACGGCGTCGGTCGGCCTGCTGGTGGAGCAGGCCCGCGAGCGCGGCATCGACGCGGTGGAGCTGACGCAGGACTTGGCCACCACCTCGAAGGGCTACGTCGCGCAGGCAGAGGGCCACGTCACCATCGTGGTCGACCGCGAACGACGCACCCTGGTCGGCGCGTTCATGGCCGGGCCGGCCGTGTCGGAGGCCATCCATGAAGCGGTGCTCGCCGTCAAGACCGCCACGCCGATCGACGTTTTGGCCGATACGATCCACGCCTTCCCGACGGTCGCGCGCGTGCTCGGCGGACTCTTCGTGCGGGCCTCCCGCGAGCTGTAGTGGAGCAGGCGCTGCTCCTCGCTCTCCTCTTCCTGGCCGCGGCGGTGCTGTACGGGTCGGTGGGCCACGCCGGCGCGTCGGCGTACCTGGCGGCCATGGCGCTGATCGGCCTCTCGCCCGCCGTCATGAAGCCCACCGCCCTGGTGCTCAACATCCTCGTCGCCACGCTCGTCACCGCTCGCTTCGCGCGCGCCGGATTCGTGCGGCCGAGGGCGCTGCTGCCGCTGCTGGCGGGGTCGGTGCCGGCCGCGTTCCTGGGCGGAGCGCTGCAGCTGCCGGGCGAGCTGTATCGGCCGCTGGTCGGCGCGGTGCTTGTCTTCGCCGCGCTGCGCTTCTTCGCGCTCGCCGGACGCGGTCAGGAGGAGTTCGCTCCTCGCGCGCCCTGGCCTCACGCCTTGCTGGCCGGGATCGGTCTGGGCCTGCTCGCCGGGCTCACCGGGACCGGCGGTGGCATCTTCCTCACGCCGCTGATGATCATGGCCGGCTGGGCGGGGGTGCGCTACGCGGCCGGCACGTCGGCGGCGTTCATCCTGGCCAACTCGATCGCCGGGCTGGCCGGGAACGTGGGCGCGCTGGGGACCACCGCGCTCCCCGCTGCGCTGCCGCTGTGGCTCGTCGCCGTCGCGCTCGGCGGCATCGCGGGCGCGGAACTGGGAGCCCGGCGGCTGACGCCTCCCGGCGTGCGAAGGGCGCTGGGGCTGGTACTGCTGCTGGCGGGGTTGAAGCTGATCCTGCTGCCATGAGCGGGCCGGGGGGCGCGGTCACGCCTCCATGCGCAGCTCCTCGAGGTCCAGCTCGCGCTCGATCTGGCGCAGCACCTCGTCGTTGATCTCGCCGTTGTCACGCAGGCCGATGACGGCGAGCCGCTCGGAGTCGATCACCTCGCGCCGGATCTCGCGGTGCTCGAGCAGCTCCTGGTCGGCGGCGGGATCACCCGCCTCGGCGGCATGCTCCGAGCGGTGCTCGTACCTCTGGCGCAGCTGGTCGATCAGCGGCCTGTGTCCCGGCCACTTCTGGGCCAGGCCCTCCAGGCGGTCGAGCGCCGCATGGGTCGCGACCTGGCGCGCATGGTCCTCCTCTCGGCGCTCCCATTCCTCAGCGCCGGTCACGCCGAGCCAGCGAATGAGCGGTGGAAGCGTGAGGCCCTGGCCGACCAGCGTGAAGACGATGACGACGAAGGTCGCCACCAGCACCAGATCCCTTTCCGGAAAGCCAGGGCCGCCCGGGATCGCCACCGGCAGCGCCAGCGCGGCGGCCAGCGAGACCGACCCCCGCATCCCGGCCCAGCTCAGGACGGTCAGCGAGCGCCAGCCCGGCCGGCGACGGCCCGCGCTGAACCACGGCAGCCGAGCCGTGCTGAAGATCCACGCGAAGCGCACCGCCACCACGACCGCCGTGATCGCCAGCCCGAACGCCAGGAACTCGCCGATCGAGCGCTGTGCGGCTCCGATCACCGAGCGCAGCTGCAGCCCGATCAGCACGAACACGAAGGCGTTGACCAGGAAGAGCACCATCTCCCACACGCCGTGGGAGAGCAGCCGCGACTCCGAGGTGAGCACCCGCGCCGCCCCGCGCCCCACGATCAGTCCCGCCACCACCGCCGCCAGCACCCCCGAGGCGCCCAGCCGCTCCGCCGGGAGGTAGGCGGCGAACGGCGCGATCAGGGTGACGGTCACCTCGACCGGAGCCTGCTCAAGGTGGCCCAGCACCCAGACCGTCGCGCGACCGACCGCCCAGCCGATCAGGATCCCGCCGATCACCGCGAAGATGAGCTGAACGAAGGCGCCGCCGGCACCGATGGTGGCGCCCATCGCGGCTGCCACCGCCAAGCGGTAGGCGGTAAGGGCGGTCGCGTCGTTGATCATCCCCTCCCCCTCCAGCACCACCACCATGCGCTGCGGAAGCGCCAGGCGGCGCGCGACGGAGGTGGCTGCGATCGCATCGGGCGGTGAGACGACGGCGCCGAGCGCCAGCGCCGCCCCCCAGCTCAGCTCGGGGACGAGCGCGCGGGCGACAAGCGCCACCGCGACCATGGTCGCCACCACCAGGCCGACGGCCAGCTGACCGATGGCCCGCATGTTGGCCCGCAGGTCGCGGATCGAGGTGCTGAACCCGGCCCCGAAAAGGATCGGCGGCAGGAAGACGAGCAGCACGACGTCGGGGGTCAGCCGCACGTCGGGCAGGTTCGGCACAAGCGCCAGCGCGAGGCCGCCGACCACCATCAGGATCGGGTAGGGCACGCCGACGCGCTGCGCCAGGGTGGCCAGCAGGGCCACCACCATCAGCAGCCCAAGCAGCAGCTCGACGTCGGTCACGACGCGAAGCGTAGCCTGACGAGATGGTTGAATCGGACGCATGACGCCAGACGCCGAGGCAGCCATCCAGCGCGCCATGGGACTCGAACGTGGCGAGGCGGTCCCGGCGTCGCCTGTGCGCGTGGTCGCGGCCGGCGACGAAATGCCGGGGCGCGGCGTGCTGGTGCTGGAGGACGGCACGCGGCTGGGCGCCCCGGCGCGGCTCCCGGAGGACCTGCCCTACGGCTACCACCGCCTCGAGCTCGACGACGAGGAGCTGCTCCTCATCGCGCCACCGCCGCGATGCCCGGCGCCACGCGGCCGTTCGTGGGGCTGGGCGGCCCAGCTCTACGCCCTCCGCTCGGCCCACAGCTGGGGGATCGGCGACTTCGCCGACCTGCGCGAGCTGGCGCGCTGGTCGCGCGGCATGGGCGCCGCCTTCTGCGTCACCAACCCGCTGCACGCCGTCGCACCACTGACGCCGCAGGAGCCCAGCCCCTACTTCCCCAGCTCTCGGCGCTTCCTCAACCCGCTCTACCTGCGGCCGCAGGAGGTGCCGGGTGCGGGCGCGAGCGTGGACGCGCTGCGCCGGCAGGCGGAGGCGCTCAACGCCGATCCGCTCATCGACCGCGATCGCATCGTGGCGCTCAAGACGCGCGCGCTCGAATCGGTCTGGCGCTCTGTGGCGCCGGGCCCCGGCTTCGACGCCTACCGCTCCGAGCAGGGGCGGCCGCTCGAGGAATGGGCCGCCTTCTGCGCCATCGCCGAGCGCCACGGCGCGCGGTGGCGCCGCTGGCCGGAGCCACTGCGCACGCCGCACGGCAGCCAGGCGTTCACGCGCAGCCACCCGGATCGGGTCGCGTTCCACGCCTGGCTGCAGTGGCTCGCCGACCGGCAGCACGCCGCCGCGGCGCGCGAGCTGCCGCTTTTCTCGGACATGGCGGTCGGCTTCGACCCGGAGGGCGCCGACGCGTGGTCGTGGCAGCACCTGCTCGCGCAGGGCGTCACCATCGGGGCGCCGCCCGACGCGTTCAACGCCGCCGGACAGGACTGGAACCTGCCGCCGTTCGTGCCGTGGCGGCTGCAGCAGGCGCGTCACGCTCCGTTCATCGAGACCGTGCGTGCCTCGCTGCGGCGCAGCGGCGGCATCCGGATCGACCACGTCATGGGCCTCTTTCGCCAGTGGTGGGTGCCGGCCGGAGGCGATCCCGGCGCGGGCGGCGTACGTGCGCTACCCGTCCGACGAGCTGCTCGCCATCGTGGCGCTCGAGGCGCATCGGGCCGGCGCGATCGTGATCGGCGAGGACCTCGGCACCGTCGAGCCCGCGATGCGCGAGGCGCTTGCGGCGCGGGGCATCCTCTCCTACCGCCTGCTCATCTTCGAGGGGACCGATGTGTCGCGCTATCCGCAGCTCGCCCTGGCCGCGGTCTCGACGCACGACCTGCCGACGCTGGCCGGAGCATGGACCGGCGCGGACCTCGAGCAGCAGCGCCGCGCCGGCCTGGACGCCGATCCGGAGGCGATCGAGCGGCTCAGGCGTCCCCTTGCCGAGCTCAGCACCGGCAGCGACGTCCGCGACGCGATCCTGGCCGTCCACCGACGCCTGGCCGACTCGCCTGCGGCGCTGGTCGTCGCGACGCTCGAGGACGCGCTGGCCGTCACCGAGCGACCGAACCTGCCCGGGACCACGGCCCAACGGGCGCCGAACTGGTCGGTGGCGCTGCCGCGCGGCCTTGAACAGCTGGAGGCGGACCCGTTCGTGCGGCAGCTCGCCGCCGCGCTTCGCCGCTCGCCGGCGCCCTAGACCAGCGGCCGTCGTCCCCCGGCCGACGAGCCGAGCACGAGGGTGGACATCGGTCGAGTGTGGCGAGACCGTCAAGTCGGCGCGTGGCAGCATTGAGCGGATGCAGCTCCTCGACGACCTTCGCGCCCTGGTCGGGGAGGCGCACGTGCTCACCGAGCACGACCTCACGGCCGGCTACGAGACCGACTGGACCCGCCGCTATTCCGGCAGGGCGCTCGCGGTGGTGCGGCCGGCATCCATCGACGAAGTCGCGGCGACGCTGCGCCTGTGCTCGAAGGCGGGAGTCGCCGTCGTGCCGCAGGGCGGCAACACAGGGCTCGTCGGCGGGGGCGTCCCGCGCGGAGGAGAGATCCTGCTCAGCCTGCGACGGCTGCGCGGCATCGAGGGCGTGGACGAGCGCAGGGGCGAGATCACCGTCGGCGCCGGAACGACGCTGGCCGAGCTGCAGGGTGCCGCGGCGGCCAGCGGCTGGGCATTCGCCGTCGATCTCGGCGCGCGCGATTCCGCGACCGTCGGCGGCATGATCGCCACCAACGCGGGCGGCATCAACGTCCTGCGCCATGGCGCGATGCGCCGCCAGGTCCTCGGCGTCGAGGCTGTCCTGGCCGACGGCACCATCCTCTCTCGCCTTTTCGGCCTCGCCAAGGACAACACCGGGTACGACCTCGCCGGACTGCTGTGCGGGAGCGAGGGGACGTTGGCGGTCGTCACCCGCGCGCGGCTGCGCCTGGTGCCGCCGCTGCCACGACGGGCGGTCGCGCTCCTCGCGCTCGACGGGACGGCCGAAGCGGTCCGCGTGATGTCGGACGTCCAGCGCCGCCTCCCCTCGCTCCTCGCCGCCGAGCTGTTCCACGAGGAGGGGCTCGACCTCGTCCTGCAGCACACCGGCGGCTCGCGGCCGTTCGGCGCGCTTCACGGCGCCTACCTGCTCCTCGAGGCCGGCGGGGACGACGACCCGACCGATGCGCTGGCCGACGCCATCGGCGATGCCGACGCGGTCCTCGCCGGCGACGCCGTGGGGCGCGCGCGCCTGTGGCAGCTGCGCGAACGGCACACCGAGGCGATAGGCGCCGCCGGGATCGTGCACAAGCTCGACGTGAGCCTGCCGCTGTACCGACTGGCCGAGTTCGAGGAACGCTGTCGCCAGGCCGTGGAGCGGGTGGCGCCCGGCGCGCTGCTGATCCTGTACGGACACGTCGGCGACGGCAATCTCCACGTCAACGTGCTCGGCCCGCCGCCCGACGAGCATGCCGCCGACGACGCCGTGCTGGAGCTGGTGATCGAGATGCAGGGCAGCATCAGCGCGGAGCACGGCATCGGCGTGGCCAAGGTCGGCTGGCTGTCACGCGACCGAGCGCCGGGCGACCTGGCGGCGATGCGCGCCATCAAGTCCGCGCTCGACCCACACGGGATCATGAATCCCGGCGTCATCTTCCTCGCCGCACCCCACGCCGGCCGCGCCTCGACGGACTAGGACGCTTCGCCGAACCCGCTGTCGTGCATGAACGCGCCGCGCAGCGGCGGAAAGGCGCGCGGGTCCGGATGCGGCTCCGGCTCACCGGTCGTCGCCGAGCGCCGGTAGCTCCACTGCGGGCCTCGCTCGGCGATCGAGCTGAGCGCATCGGTCACGGCATCCACGTCGGCCCGTGACGACCCGAGGCCCAGGCTGATCCGCGCGGCGCCGGGGAGTCGCGGGTGACGCCCGGCGCGCGTCTCGCTCATCAGCCGATCCGCCTCGGCGGGCTCGACCTTGAGCAGCTCGATCATCAGCGGGTGGGCGCAGAAGCACCCGTGCCGAATCCCGATCCCGTGCTCCGCGGAGAGGATCGCCGCCAGCTCGTCATGCGCGCGGCCGGCGAGGTTGAAGGTGAACAGCCCGACCCGTGGATGCTCGGCCGGCCAGAGGCGGTAGTGCTCGAAGCCCGTGACGGCCGAGAGGCGACCGCGCGCGTAGGACCACAGCGACCGCTCGTCGGCGGCGATGCGATCCATGCCCACTCGGGCCAGGGTGGCGCAGGCGATGCCGAGCGCAAGCGCCCCGATCACGTTCGGGGAGCCGGCCTCCTGGCGATCCGGCATGTCGGCCCATTCCACGTCGTCGACCGTGACGAGTTTCACAGCGCCGCCGCCGCGCAGGAACGGCTCGCCGGCGAGCAGCCAGTCGGCCGCGCCGATCAGGGCGCCCGCGCCGTACGGCGCGTACAGCTTGTGCCCCGACATCGCCAGGTAGTCGATCTGCTGCGCGGCCATGTCGATCGGCGCGTGCGGCGCAAGCTGCGCGGCGTCCACCAGCAGGCGCGCGCCGTATCGGTGCGCCAGCGAGCCGACCGCTTCGAGCGGAGCGATCTCCCCGGTGACGTTCGACGCTCCGGTGATGGCGACCAGCCGCTCCCCGGACGCCGGCTCGCGCAGCGCATCCTCGAGCCGGGTCAGCAGCTCGTCGGGCGATTCGGCGACCGGAAGGCACGTGTACGAGCAGCGCCGCCAGGGAAGCATGTTGGCGTGGTGCTCCCCCGCGAAGCCGATCACCTTCACCGATTCGGGAATCGCGGCTGCCATCAGGTTGATCGCGTCGGTGGTGTTGCGGGTGAAGATCACCGCGTCGCCGGCACGCGCGCCGAAGAAGCTGCGCACCGCCTCGCGCGCCCCTTCGTACGCGGCGGTCGCGACGCGCGACTTGAAGCCGGCACCGCGGTGGACGCTGCTGTACCACGGCAGGAACTCCGCGACCGCATCGGCGACGGTGCGCAGCGCCGGAGCGCTGGCCGCGTAGTCGAGGTTGACGTAGCGTCGCCGCTCCCCCGTCACGAGCGGGACCTCGACGTCGTTCCCGACGAGCTCGAGCATCTCGGGCTGCATGGCCGAATCGTACTCGTGTCGCGGCGCGCGAATCCGTGCTACAGTGTGGGTCGATGCCCCGTATGGATGGGGCACCATCAACCGCGGCGCACGATCACTCCTCTCACGGTTTTCGGCGAGAAGGTCGCTGGAGCCGCATATAGAGGAGTTTCTTTTTGTACACAGGCACTTTCACCGATCGCACCCTGAACTGCGCTGACTGCGGTCAGGAGTTCACGTTCACCGCGAGCGAGCAGCAGTTCTACGCCGATCGGCAGTTCAGCGAGCCGCGTCGCTGCCAGGCCTGCCGCGCCGTCCGCAAGGCGTCGCGTGGCAGCACCGGCGGTGGCAGCGGCTACGCCAGCGACAGCTACGGCTCGGGCGGTGGCTACGGCGGCGGCAACGGCGGCTACAGCAGCGGCGGCAGCGGCGGCTACGGCCGAGCGCCGCGCGAGATGCACAGCGCCACCTGCGCCAACTGCGGTCGCGAGGCGCTCGTCCCGTTCCGGCCCAGCGGCGTCAAGCCGGTCTACTGCAGCGACTGCTTCGGCGACCGTCGCTAGTCCCGCACTCACTGCGAACGAGGCGGCCACTTCGGTGGCCGCCTCGTCGCGTTTCAGGAGCCGCAGCGGGCCGGATGATAGGATCGCCTGACCCGTGGTCCTCACCGTCGTCAACTTCCTTGCCATCCTGTCGCTCGTCGCGCTCGTCGCGGCGGTTGTCCTGTTCGCGCTGCTGTTCTCCGCGCGACTCGGGCCACGCGCCGCCCACGAACCGGGCGACGTCGCCGAGACGCTGTACGAGTGGTGGGTTCCGCTGGCGTGGGTCGTCGCCGCGACGGCCATGGGCGGCAGCCTCTTCCTGTCGGAGGTGGCGGGCTTCGTCCCCTGCGCTTTGTGCTGGTATCAGCGCATCGCCATGTATCCGCAGGCGCTCATCCTTCTCGTCGCCACCGTGCGCGGTCGCGACGACGGCATCCGCCCCTACGCCATCGCGCTCAGCGGCGTCGGGGCGCTCATCGCGGCGTACCACATCGTCCTTCAGCGCATCCCCGGCCTGCCCAGCGGGTCGTGCTCACTGCAGACTCCCTGCACCACCATCTACGTCGAGGTATTCGGTTTCGTGACCATCCCCGTGATGGCGTTCTCCGGCTTCCTGCTCATCCTCGCCCTGGCGCTGGCCAGCCGGCGCGGAACCGAGGAGCTGCCGGCATGACCGCCCGCTCCCGCACCTCCCGCACCCCACGCCGCCGCACCGTGACCGCCACCCAGCGAAGCCGCACGCCATGGATCATCGCGGGCGGTGTGGCCGTGGTGCTGCTGGCCGGCGTCGCCGCCTTCGCGCTCGCCCAGCCGAACGCATCGGCTCCCAGCGAGCCGGCCAGGCAGCCCGTCGCCGTCCAGGGCACCGCACTGCCGCTGCTTCCCAGCTCCGGCGGCGACCCGGCGGTCGGTCAGCAGATCCCGAAGGTCACCGGCGTGGACCTGTCCGGGAAGCCGATCACCATCGGGCCCGGCGGCCAGCCGCAGGTCATCGTCATCCTGGCCCACTGGTGCCCGCACTGCCAGGCGGAGGTGCCGCGCATCGTGCAGTGGCTCCAGAGCGGCGGCCTGCCGCAGGGCGTCCGCATGGTCACCCTGGCCACCTCCATCGACCCCGCGCGTCCCAACTACCCGCCATCGGCATGGCTCAAGCGTGAGTCGTGGACGCCGCCGGTGATGGTCGACGACGCGAACTCGCGGGCGCTGAGCGCCCTGGGCATGGAGGCGTTCCCGGGCTTCGTGCTGGTCAACTCGCAGGGCAAGGTCGTCCTGCGCGAGACCGGCGAGCAGGACATCAACACCCTCGCGCAGCAGGTCCAGCAGCTGGCGACGCAGTAGTCCGGGTGGGGCGGGGCTCAGTCCCCGTCGCCTCCGGTCTCTCCGCGACCGCCGCCGTCTCCGAACGTGGCCGCCAGCCCGGCGATCAGCTTCGAGCGGTCGGCGTCGGAGAGGGCCGCGCCCGGATGGAGCAGGACGTACGAGAACGGCGGCATCGAGCCATTGCGAACCGTCTGCGCCGATTGATCCGCCTCCTGCTCGCGCGTTGAGCCCCACTCGGAGAAGTTGAGCTGGCGCCGGCCCTTGTCGACGTGCCGCTGAACGAGCCACGAGAGCGGGGCGACGTTCGAATACCACGGCCACTCGGTCTGGTTGCTGTGGCAGTCGAAGCAGGCGGTGACGGCCAGCGAGCGGGTGGTGGCCGAATCCCAGGCCGGCTCGGCCAGGACCGCCGGATTGGTGTGGTCGCGCCCGTACGGCACCAACTGGATGAGCAGGAAGCCGACGACGAGCACAAGCGCGCCGATCGTCAGCACGCGGCGCAGCATCGGCCTCCTCATGTGCTAGACGGCCGCCAGCTGCAGGTCGCCCGCGAGCTCATCGGCCCAGGCGTCGATCGCCAGCCAGTTGCGGAAGTCGCCGTAGGGCGCGCGGACCATCTTCACCACCGCGCGCTCCGCCAGGCCCAGCTCGCCGCGAGAGAGCTCGCCGCCGAAGACGCGATGCCCACGGGCGCCGATCCGCAGCGTGATGTCGGCGACCTCGGGCGGATCGGCGAACGCTGCCGGTTCGTCGCCCAGCGGACCGCTGGACAACAGCCACACCGGCCGCCGGCGCAGCTCGTCGCCCTCGCGCGCCGCCAGCTCGGTCGCCGGTCGCAGCCAGTGTCCCGCGTAGACGGCGCTGCCCAGCACGACCGCATCGAAGTCGTCGATCGTCGCCACCTCCTGCGGCGCCCTTACCGCGACCTCGAGCCCGCGCGAGCGCAGCGCATGCGCAAGCTCCTCGCCGATCTCCCTTGTCGCTCCGTGCTTGGAGGCGACCGTCACCAGCACTCTCATGTCACTCCTCATCATGGACGACGGCCGCTCTGCTCGGAGCGGCCGTCGCGGTTCTCGGAGAGCCGACCGTCAGATGGGGCGCGGCTCGTGCACATAGCTTCCGCCGGTCAGGTAGCGGGCGGCGGCATCGACCGCCGCGCCGAGGACCACACCGCCGACCAGCGCCGGCACGATGTAGAGCCCCTCCCACACGGGACCGAACGTGCTGAGGCCACCGAAGGCCTCGCTTCCGAGCCAACCGCCCACCAGGACGGCGGCCGCGCTGATGAGCCACTCGTACCCCGTCCGAGGCTCACCAATGAAAAGAGGGAGCGCGCCGAGGATCACCGCACCGGCAACCAGTCCGATCGCGGCAACAGTGCTCATCCCGACGTCCCAGCCGAACAGCTCAAGCATTTCAACCTCCTCCAGCTGCACCGACACTCCCAGCATCGGGTCCGCGATCCGGTGGCGGCAGTGCCAAGGGTCGCGTTGCGACGGTGACGTTCGGCCCCTCGTCGGGCGAGCCGGCGGCGCGCACACGACGCTCGCCGGGATCGACTGCATCGCGCATTACCGATGCGCAGGGTGCCGAACGGCTCCCCATTGCGCGACTCGCGGCACTCACCCGGCGGCAGCCGACGCCGCACCGTGCAGCCATGAACGAAACGATCGAGGAGCCACTCAACCTCGTGCTCTTCTCCGGAACGGACGATCGGCTGCAGGCGGCGGTCGTGCTCGTCGCCGGCGCGGCCGCGCTCGGCAAGCCGGTCAACGTCTTCCTGCAGTACTGGGCGCTCGACGCCTTCCGCGCGGACCGCATCGGTCGAGACCACGGGCTCGCTCCGGAGGCCGGCGAAGCCGGACGGCAGGCGGTGGACGCGCTGGCCGCGGCCGGCCAGTCGAGCTGGGCCGACACGCTGCGCCAGGCGAAGGAGCTCGGCGGCGTCGACGTCCAGGCCTGCTCGCTCTCGATGGACCTGCTGCATCTCGAACCGAACGACCTCGACCCGCTGGTGGACGGCGTCGAAGGCGTGGCCGCCTTCTGGCTGTCGGCCGGCTCCGGACAGGTCCTCTTCATCTAGCCGAAAGGGATTCCGATGACTCTCCTTCAGACCGACCAGCGCGTGGATGCGCGCGGCCTGTCCTGCCCGATGCCGATCGTGAAGGCCGCGTCCGCCATGAAGACGCTCGCGAGCGGCGAAACGCTCGAGGTGCTCGCCACCGACCCCGGCTCGTGGAAGGACTTCACCGCCTGGGCACGCACGACCGGGCACGAGCTGATCGAATCGACGGTGGACGAAGGCGTCTACCGCTTCGTCCTGCGTCACAAGTGAGGCAATCGAGATGACCATGACCGTCGAGCGCCCGGCGACCGAGCCGGCGCCATTGACCGATGCGGATAGCCCCGTCAAGACGAAGGAGCTCGTGATCGTCAACTGGAGCGGCGACCTGGACAAGATGTGGCCGGTCCTCATCCTGGCCTCCACCGCCGCCGCGAGCGGGGTCCGCTGCAAGGTGTTCGTCACCTTCTGGGGCCTGCTGCCGTTCGTGAAGGACCAGAAGCGGATCGTGGGCGATACCTGGATGCAGAAGATGCTGTCGCTGATGCAGCGCCCGGGGATCGACCACCTGAAGCTCACCAAGATGAACTTCCTGGGCATGGGTCCCTGGATGATGGGCACGCTCCGCCGCCGCTACAACATCGCCAGCCCGCGTGAGCTGCTCGAGGCCGCGCTGGCGATGGGCGTCGAATTCGTCCCGTGCCAGATGACCATGGACATGTTCGGCCTCAAGCGCGAGGACCTCATCGACGAGATGGGCGAGCCCGCGGGAGCAGCCACCGCCATCGCACTCATGACCGAGGCCGACGCCTCGCTCTTCATCTAGCCGAAGGAAGGCGATCCCATGATCCAGACCACAGCCCCGGCCATCACGCGCGTGGTGGATGCCCGCGGCAGCTACTGCCCCGGTCCGCTGATGGAGCTGATCCGCGCCATCCGCGAGGGAGCGGTCGGCGACGTCATCGCCGTCTACTCCTCGGACAGCGGCAGCAAGATCGACATCCCGAAGTGGATCGAGAAAGCCCAGCATCGCCTCGTCGCCCTGGAGACGCGCGACGGCTACGACGAGATCATCGTCGAGAAGATGCGCTGACCCCGATGGTCAACCGAATCGTGATCGTCGGCGGCGGTGTGGGGGGCACGCTGACAGCCAATCTGCTGGTGAAGCGGCTTCGGCCGCGGCTGCGGAGGGGCGACGTGACGATCACGCTCGTCGACCGCAGCGGGCAGCACACCTATCAGCCCGGCTTCATGTACATCGCCATGGGCGGCGAGCGGGCCGAGCATCTCGAGCGGCCGGAGCGCGGGCTGCTGGATCGGTGGGTCCGGCTCGTGCTCGGCGACGTGGATCGGGTGGACGAGGCAACGCGCACGGTGAACCTGGCGGACGGGGAGCGCATCGCCTACGACCAGCTGGTCCTGGCCCCCGGCTGCCGCATCGTGCCCGAGGAGATCGAACACTTCGCGGAAGAGGCGCACCACTTCTACACGGCCGAGGCGGCGCTCCGGCTCCGCGAGGCGCTCGACGCCTTCAAGGGCGGGCGGATCGTGATCGGCATCGCGGGAATGCCCTACAAGTGTCCCCCGGCGCCGCTGGAGGTGGCGTTCCTGATGGAGGCCGAGCTGCGCGACCGCGAGCTTCGGCAGCGCTCGGAGCTGCACTTCTGCTCGCCCATCGGGCGCGCCTTCACCATCGAGACCGTCTCGGAGATGGCGACGCCGATCCTCGAGCGCAAGGGGATCGAGCTCCACACCTTCTTCAACGTGGAGTCGATCGACCCCCAGCGCAAGGTGGTGCAGAGCCTGGAGGGCGAGGAGCTGCCATACGACCTGCTGATCCTGGTGCCGCCGCACCGCGGGCAGCAGTTCCTCATCGACTCGGGGCTCGCCCCGGCACCCGGCGGCTGGCTCCCGACCGACCGCGCGACGCTGCAGGTCGGGGGCCGGCCCGACGTCTGGGCCCTCGGCGACGCCACCGACCTGCCGCTCTCCAAGGCCGGGTCCACGGCGCACTTCGAGGCGCCGGTGGTGACGGAGCGGATCGTGGCCGCCATCGAGGGCCGGGAGCCGGCCGGGAAGCACGCCGACTACGTCGGCAAGGTGATGTGCTTCTTCGAGATCGGCGACGGCAAGGGCACCCTGCTGCAGTTCGACTACGACCACCCGCCGCGACCGCCGCGACCGAACCAGCTGTGGCACCTGGGCAAGCTCGTCTTCAACAAGACGTACTGGCACACCGTGCCGAAGGGTCGGGTGTGAGAGAAGGAGATGGCATGAAGAGCGTCGTGATCTACGCGTCGCACGCGGGCAACACGCAGCGCATCGCGGAGGCGGTGGCGGCCACGCTTCGTCGCCACGGAAGCGTCGAGCTCATGAAGGTGGACCAGGCGCCCGCCTCCGTGCCGAAGGACACCGACCTGCTGGTCGTCGGCGGGCCGACGGAGGGGCACGGCATCACGCCGGACCTCGTCGCCTTCTTCGACGGGCTTGCGCCGGGCGCGCTGGACGGCGTCGCGTGTGTCGCGTTCGACACGCGGCTGCACTGGCCGCACTGGCTCTCCGGATCGGCCGCCGACCGCATCGTCGAGCGCCTCGAGGCCTCCGGCGCTCGCATCGTCGCGCAGCCGGAGAGCTTCATAGTCAGCATGAAGCCACTGCTCGAGCCGGGCGAGGGGGACCGGGCGTCGGCATGGGCCGAGGCGCTGGTCGGACGGCTGACGCCGGTGGGCAGCGGCGCCGGCGGCTGAACGGAGCTCGCCATCGGGCACTCCCGATGCGGTCCGGGTCGTGAGACCATCGCAGCGGAGGTGACCAGGAATGGCGGATTCATTGCGCGGCAGGGTCGCGATCGTGACCGGCGCGGCGCGCGGCATCGGCAACGCGACCGTGCGCGCGCTGGCACGAGAAGGGGCGACGGTGGTCGCCACCGATGTCCTGGACGACGAGGGTGAGACGCTGGTCCGCGCGGCCGGCGACGATGACCGGGGCGGCGGGTCGGTTCGCTATGCGCACCTCGACGTGACCAGGGAAAGCGAGTGGAGCGAGCTGGTGCGGCGCACGGTGGACGAGCTGGGCCGCATCGACATCCTCGTCAACAACGCGGGCATCGGCAGCACCGCGGACGTGGAAGGCGAGACGCCGGACGGCTGGAACCGCGTCATCGGCATCAACCAGACGAGCGTCTGGCTCGGCATGCGCGCGGTGATCCCGAGCATGCGAGCCGCAGGCGGCGGCTCGATCGTGAACGTCAGCTCGATCTTCGGAGCGGTCGGCGGGTTCGGTGGTTCGGTGGCGTACCACGCCAGCAAGGGCGCCGTGCGCCTGATGACCAAGAGCGCCGCGATCAGGTACGCCACCGAGAAGATCCGGGTGAACTCGGTGCACCCCGGGTTCATCGACACGCCGCTGGTGGCGGACCTGAAGGGCACCGACGTCGAGAAGATGATCATCGACTCGACGCCGATGGGCCGGCTGGGGACGGCCGAGGAGGTCGCCGAGGTGATCGCCTTCGTGGCGAGCGATCGGGCCTCGTACATGACCGGATCGGAGGTCTACGTCGACGGCGGCTGGACGGCCCGATAGGGTGCGGCACATCGTCGACGCGCACGCGCGCACGCCGGCGCAGGTCGCGGAAGCACTCGAGGTCGACGCCGGCGCCGGCCTGAGCCAGGCCGAGGCGTCGGCCCGCCTCGCGGCGGTCGGACGCAACGAGCTCGAGGCCCCCAAGCGGCCATCGGTCTGGGCCGCGATGTGGGAGTCGCTCACCGAGCCGTTCATCATCCTGCTCGCCGCCGCCGGCATCGGCGCGCTGCTGCTCAACGAGGTGCGCGACGGGCTGTTCGTGCTGGGTGGCCTCATCCCGATCGTCGGGGCGGACGTGCTGACCACCTATCGATCGGAACGGGCGCTCGAGGCGCTGCAGGAGGCTGCCTCGCTGCGCGCGCACGTCCTGCGCGACGGGCACGACGTCCAGGTTCCCGCCGCCGAGGTGGCCC
Organism: uncultured Chloroflexia bacterium; assembly: GCA_963783725.1. Taxonomy (GTDB): domain Bacteria; phylum Chloroflexota; class Limnocylindria; order QHBO01; family QHBO01; genus CAWAOJ01. The sequence continues at coordinate 1,449,600 of CAWAOJ010000002.1, forward strand.
CCGGTGACGTGCTGCTGCTCACCGCCGGCGACGTGGTGCCGGCCGACGCCCGTGTGATCGACGCCTCCGCGCTGCTCGTCGACCGCAGCGTGCTCACCGGCGAATCGGTCCCCGAGTTGGCCGCCACGGGGCCTGACGCCGAGGATGCCCCGGTCCTCGACCGCCAGTCGATGGTCTTCTCCGGCACCAGCGTCGTGGGCGGCCGGGGCAGGGCCATCGTCATCGCGACCGGGCCGCGCACCGAGATCGGGCACATCGCGGGCGGCCTCGGCCGATCCGAGCGGGGACGCTCGCCGCTCCAGCGCGAGCTGGATCGCCTGGTGCGCATCCTCCTCGTCGCCGCGACGGCGCTGATCGTGATCACGGTGGGTCTTGGGTTCCTGCGCGGGCAGCCGGCCGGCGCGAACCTGCTGGCCGGCATCTCGGCGGCGATCGCGGCCATCCCCGAGGAACCGCCGGTGCTACTGGCCGTGATGCTGGGGCTCGGGGCGTATCGGCTCCTCAAGCGCGGGGTGCTGGTGCGACGCCTGTCGGCGCAGGAGACGCTGGGAGCGGTGGACCTGATCATCACCGACAAGACCGGGACGCTGACCCGCAATCGCCTGGGCCTGCAGGCCGTGCTCGACCCGGACGGGACGATCGACGGCCGCTCGCGAGAGGCGGTGCTGCACGACGCGCTGGTCACGCAGGACGACGCGTGGGACCGTCACGCGGTCGATCGGCGCGGCGCCTTCACCCGGGCCATCGCCTCCGCCTGCCAGCATGGCGCGCCGGTGGTCGAGCGAGAGGCGCTGCGCTCAGTCACCGCTCCCGGCGACGGACGACCCTTCTCGCTGGCAAGCTTCGGCGGCGACGCGGACGAGGCCCGAGAGCTGGCGCTCGGCGCTCCCGAGGTGGTGCTCGATTTCGCGGCCGCGCTGCCGCAGGATCAGCGCGGCGCCTGGGAGCGCCTGCTGGCCGACGAGGCCGGCCGGGGCGGCCGCCTGCTCCTGCTCGCGGAACGAGACGAGGGACGCGGCGAGCCATGGCGCCCGCGCGCGCTGCTGTGCTTCGCGGACGAGCTGCGCGACGACGTTCCGGCGGCCATGCAGATGGCCACCGACGCCGGAATCCAGACGATCGTGGTGACCGGCGACCACCCCACCACGGCGGGAGCCATCGCGCGAGCGGCCGGCATCCCGGCCGGAGGCGAGATCACCGGGCCGGCGCTGGCGCAGGCGTCGGACGACGAGGTCGCCCAGATGCTCCCCGGCCTGCGCGTCGTGGCGCGCGCGCTGCCGGAGCAGAAGCTTCGCCTGGTGCGCATCGCGCGCACGAGCGGCAGGACGGTCGCGGTCACCGGCGACGGCGTCAACGATGCTCCGGCGCTCAACAACGCTGACGTCGCGGTGGCGATGGGGAGCGGCACGGCCGTCGCGCGAGAGGCCTCCGACCTGGTGCTCGGCGACGACTCGTTCTCCACGCTCATGGGCGGCCTGCGCGAGGGACGCCGGATCGTGTCGAACGTGCAGAAGGGGCTCGTCTTCATCGTCTCGACGCACGTCGCGCTGCTCGGCTTCATCCTGATCGCCACGGTCGCCGGATACGGCCAGCCGCTGCTGCCGCTGCAGATCCTGTGGATGGAGCTGTTCATCGACCTCTCCGCATCGGTCACCTTCGAGCGGGAGCCGGAGGAACCCGACGCGATGCGCCGCCCTCCCCGTCCGCGCACCGAGCCGCTGCTGACGACCGGGATCCTCGTGCGCATCGCAGTGGCCGGCGCATTCACGGCCTTTGCCGCGCTGGCCGTGCTCGTCTACGGGGCCGACCAGTTCGACCGGCTGCGCTGGGTGGCCTACACCGCCCTCGTCCTGGGACAGGCGGTTCGGGCGTACGCCAATCGCAGCATCCGGGTGCCGGTGCACCGGCTCTCGCCGAACTGGGCGCTCGCCGCCACGTGTGTCGCGGTGATCGCGATCCAGGTCGCCATCCCGCTGCTGCCCCCGCTCTCGGACGCGTTCCGCGCGCACCCGCTGGACGCGGGCGAATGGCTGCTGGTGGCGGTCATCGCCCTGGTCCCAGCCCTGGTGGCGGAGCTCATGCGGACGCTGCGCCCGGGACGCGCCTGGATCGCCTGACCGACGCCTCTCTCGCGACTCACTCCACCTGACCGCGCGCCGCCCGCCGGCGCCCGGAGGGTGTCAGATGATCTCGGGATCGTCCAGGATGGTTCGCAGCAGGTCGAGCGAGCTGACCACGCCGATCGCGCGATCCTCGTCGTCCACCACCACCAGGCGGTGGATGTGGCGCGTCACCATCAACCGTGCCGCGTGCTCGGCCGACGTGCCGACGTGGACGGTGACGGCGGGGGTCGTCATCAGGTGTCGCACCATCAGTCGCGGCCAGTTGGCGCTGATGAGGTCGCTCGAGCGCGCCACGTTGAGGTCGGTCTGGCTGATGACGCCGACCGGCAGGCCGTCGACGACCACCGGCAGCCCGGACACGCGATACGTCTTCAGCAGCTGCTCCGCTTCCGTCACGGGGCGGTCGTCGGCAACGACGACCGGGTTGAAGCTCATCACGTCGCCGACATGCAGCCCTTTCGTCATCACCATTGCGAGCTTCCTCCTGCTGAGCGACGGGCATATGGCCATCGACTTCATCGAGCATGGGCGCGCAGCTCGCTGCCGGGCGTCTGCCGGAGGTCACATGCTTCGGGCCGAAGGGCCCGTCAACGCGAACGCGCCTCAGCGCCGGCGACGGCGCTCGACGAGGTGGTACGGCACGTCGGCCACGATCGTGTTGCGCCGCACGAAGAGTCGCAGCTTCAGCCGCAGCGCGGTCTGGTTGTGGAGCAGGTACTCCCACCAGTGACGCGGGACGAACTCGGACAGCACGACCAGGATCGGCCGATCCGGCGCCTGCTGCTGCAGCGCGTCCATGTAGGCCAGCAGGGGGGCGATCAGGGCCCGATACGGTGACTGCACCACGACCAGCTCGGTCTCGCCGGCCCACTCCGGCCAGCGCCGTCGCAGCTCCGCCGCCTCGCCCGGCTCGTTGGTGATGTGCACCGCCGTCGCGTGCGGGCTGATCGACCGCGCGAAGGCGATCGCCTGGCGCGCCGAGCGGTCGAGGCGCGAGACGGGGACGATCACGATCGGGTCGGCCGCGACGTCGGCGCCCTCCTCGATGCGGTCGAGGTCCAGGGCCGCGGTGACGGCCGCATAGTGCCGCCGGATTCCGAGCATCAGCAGGATCAGGAACGGCGCCATCACGATCACCAGCCACGCGCCGCTGGTGAACTTGGTGGCAGCCACGATGACGGCGATGACGGCGGTCGTCGCCGCTCCGGCGGCGTTGATCGGCAGCCCGAGGCGCCAGCCCGGCTCACGACGGCGCCACCAGCGCACCACCATCCCGGTCTGGCTCAGTGTGAAGGCCACGAACACGCCCAGCGTGTAGAGCGGGATCAGCGCGGTGACGCTCGCGCCGAATGCCACCAGCAGGATCGCGGCGAGCCCGGAGAGCGCGACGATCCCCGTCGTGAAGGCGAGGCGTTCCCCGCGGAAGGCGAACTGGCGCGGCATGAACCCGTCGCGCGCGAGGAACGAGGAGAGGCGCGGGAAGTCGGCGAAGCTGGTGTTGGCGGCCAGGGCCAGGATGAGCGCGGTTGCGATCTGCACCACGACCAGGTACCAGCCGTTTCCCATCACCTGGCGGGTCAGGATGCTCAGCACCGTCTGGCGCTCGCTCGGGTCCGGGATGATGTTGAGCGTCGACGAGAGGTAGCTGATCCCCAGGAACAGAGCGGCGAAGATGACCGCCGCCCAGGTGAGGGTCGTCCGCGCGTTGCGCCACTCGGGACGCTGGAAGGCTGGCACGCCGTCGCTGATCGCCTCCACGCCGGTGAGGGCCGCGGCGCCGGAGCTGAAGCCGCGCAGGATCAGGAACACCGAGAGCGCGGCGACGCCCTGGGCGGACGCCTCCGCGTGCCAGGCGGGCAGCCAGTCCGCCGGCGCCGCGAACGACGGCATCCCGCCGAAGAGGTGCTGGCGCGCCAGGCCGACCACGATCACCCCGCCGATGGCGGCGATGTAGAGATAGGTCGGCGCCATGAAGATCGATCCCGACTCCCGGATGCCGCGCAGGTTGCCCAGCATCAGGACGGCGAGGATGAGCAGCGCGATCGGCACCCGCTCCGGAAACAGGGCCGGCACGATCGATGTGACCGCGGCGACGCCGGCGGAGATCGAGACGGCCACCGTCAGCACGTAGTCGATGAGCAGCGCCGCGGCCGCGGTGAGCCCCGAGAGGGCGCCCAGGTTGTCGCTGGCCACGATGTAGCTGCTCGCGCCGTTGGGATAGGCGCGGATCGTCTGACGATAGCTGGAGGCCACGATGGCGAGGATGGCGACGATTGCCACCGTGATCGGCAGGGCCAGCGTGATGGCGCTCATCCCGGCGAGGACCAGGATGCGCATCATCTCCTCGGTCGCGTACGCGGAGGAGCTGATGTTGTCGGAGCTGAAGATCGCCAGCGCCTTCAGCTTGGTCAGCCGCTCGTGCGACTCCCGGTCGGAGCTGATGGGACGACCGATGAGCAGCGTTCGCATCCCGCGCAGCCAGCTGTGCCAGCCGTGCCTGTCCAGCAGGGTGCGTTCCGTGGCGACCAGCGCGCCCTCGGTTCGCTCGAAGGCCTCCTCCGACAGGCGCACGATGCGCACGTAGCGGTCACCCGGCCGGCGGCCGACCTGCTCCTGCCGGCGCTCGAGAAGCGGATCCGGCTCCTCCGTCGAGCGCTCCGTCATGCGATCGCGCGGCGCCGGAGGGTCACCTCGGCCGTCCCGTGGCCGAGTCGCACGTCGAGCTCGAGATCGTTGGTCGCCGCCAGCCGCTCGGCCGAGTACAGGATCGGCCGCGCGGCGCCGTCCACTTCGGGCAGCGCCACGGTGAGCGACACCGAGCGCAGGTCGAACGCGCCATCCAGCAGCATCGCCACCGCGGCGCGCAGAGAGGCGACCGCGCTCCCCTCGAGCGCGATCGGTGAATGTGCCATGTCAAGAGTCTCGCCCCGACAGGGCGCCCGGTGGGAGCGTGCGGCCGTGTCAGCCGCTCAACATCGCCTCAATGTTTGGCCGCATCGGGCTCCACCAGGCGGTAGCCGACCCCGATCTCGGTCTGCACGAAGCGCGGCCGGGCGGGGTCCGGCTCGAGCTTCTTGCGCAGACGGGCCATGTAGACGTGGACGTAGTGGCGCTCGGTGGCGTACGCGGCTCCCCACACGCGGCGCAGCAGCGCCGTCTCGGTCATGACGATCCCCGGCCGGCTGGCCAGCGCGACGAGGAGGGCATACTCCGTCGGCGTGAGGTGCACCGGCCTGGCTCCGACGCTGACCCGACGGCGGTCCAGGTCGATCTCCAGCTCGCCGGCCCGATACACGGCGCCCGGCGTTGCCGTCCCGGCCGCGTGACGAAGCCCGACCCGCACGCGCGCCACCAGCTCATCGACGCCGAACGGCTTGGTCAGGTAGTCGTCGGCGCCGAGGTCGAGGGCGCGCACCTTCTCGTGCTCCGCGCCACGCACGGAGAGCACCACGATCGGCACGGTCGTCCGGTCGCGGAGGCGCGTGATGAGGGTCATTCCATCGATGTCCGGCAGGCCCAGGTCGAGCAGCACCAGGTCGGGATGGAAGCTGGTCTCGAGCTCCAGGCCTGCCGCTCCGCTGGCCGCCGCCGCCACGGCGAAGCCGTGGGCCTCCAGGTTCCGGGTCACCACGCGCTGGATGGACAGGTCGTCCTCGACGACGAGGACGCGAGCGCCTGATGGCGAGCTCATGCCTCGGCCGGGCGCGGCGCGGGGGGCGAGGGGATCACGAAGGTGAAGCGGGCGCCGCGCGGCCTGTTCTCGGCCCAGATGCGGCCGTCGTGCGCGGCGACGAGCCCGCGGGCCACGGCCAACCCGACCCCGCTGCCGGGCGAACCCGAGTCGCCCGGTGCCCGATAGAACGGCTCGAAGATGCGCGGCAGCGCAGCCGGCGCGATGCCGGGTCCAAGGTCGTCGACGCTGACGCGAAGGCCCTCGTCGTCCACGCGCACGCTGAGCGTCACCTCCGTGCCCGGCGGCGAGTGCCGGACGGCGTTTTCGAGCAGGTTCGTCACCACCTGGTCAACCTCGACCGGGTCGAGCAGGACCGGCGGCAGGTCGTCGGGCACGTCGAGCCGGATCCGCGCGGTGGGCACCGACGATCGGATGCGCTCCACGCTGTCGCGCACGATCAGCGCGGGGTCGTGCCAGTCGCGCGAGGCGCGCAGCGCGCCGCCCTCGATCCTTCCGAGGTCGAGCAGGTTGCCGACGATCCGGTTCAGCCGAGCGGCCTCGTTCTCGATGTTCTCCGCGAACTCCGCCCGCTCCTCGGCGGACCATTCCACGTCGTCCTGTCGCAGGCTGCCCGCGCTGGCCATGATCCCCGCCAGCGGGGTCCGCAGATCGTGGGAGACGGCGTTCAGCAGCGCGCTCTTGAGATCGTTCGCGCGGCGCAGCACCTCGGCTTCGGTGACCTCGGCGCGCAGCCGCTCCCGGTCGGCCGCCAGCGCCAGCTGCGTGGCGGCGGTCGCCAGCAGGCGCGTGTCGGCGGCGGCCAGCGAGAAGCGTCGAGTGCGGTTGACCAGCGAGATCTGACCGATGCGGCGCCCGCCGGAGCGGATCGGGGCTCGCACCACCACCGCAGCGCCGCGCGGGCCGGCGCCGCGCGGGGGCGCCACGCGGATCCAGTGACCCGGACGCGCCGCCTCGCCCGCAACCGGCAGGTTCTGCTCGCCGAGCACGGTGAAGGGCGCCGACGAGGCACCCTCCCAGGTTTCCCGGTCCCCGACGACGACTGCCCCGGGCAGCGCGTCGCCGTCCAGCTCGATGGCCGCGGCATCGGCCCCCAGCTCCGCACGCACCCGCTCTGCGACGGCCGCGGCGGCCACCGGAAACGGGCCCCCTCCGAGCAGGTCGCCGAGGTCGTGCAGGACGAGCGCCTCGCGCTCGCGCGCCTCGGCCTCGTCGGCGCGGTGTCGCTGCAGCGCGGCCAGCTCGGAGACGACGACGGCGACCAGCACGAAGGTGAGCAGGACCAGCCACTCGTCCGCGTTCCCCACGGTCAGCGTGAATCGCGGCTCGACGAAGAAGAAGTCGAACACGAACGATGCCGCGACCGCGGTGAAGATGGCCGGTCCACGGCCCAGCAGGACCGCGACCATCAGCACCGCGGCCAGGTAGAGCATCGCTCCGTTGGTGAGCCGCAGCGGACCGAGAAGCTCGACGATCAGCGTGGACGTGGCAATCGCCAGCAGGCCGAGGAGGTAGGCGGCGACGCTGCCGCGGCGCCGGATCGGCCCATCGAGGTGCAGCACGTCAACGACTCTACTCGCGCGAGGTACTAGGTCGTCCGTCGGTTCCATGGCATCATGCTCGCGTGACGCGCCAGCCAGAGTCGACCGCCCTGTCGCCGCTTGCCTCCGCGCCCGCCGCAGCGACCCGCCCGGCCGGCATCGGACCCTCGCCCTGGCGCGCGCGGGTGATGGCCTACGTGGCGCTCACCAAGCCGCGCATCATCGAGCTGCTGCTGGTGACCACCGTCCCCGCCATGCTGCTGGCCGCGCGCGACGTCGCCGGCATGCAGCCGCTTCACCTTGCCTGGCTCATCGCCTGGACGCTGATCGGCGGGACCATGGCCGCCGGTTCGGCGAACGCCATCAACTGCTACGTCGACCGCGACATCGACGAATTGATGAGCCGCACCCGGCGGCGTCCGCTGCCGGCGCACGCCATCGCTCCGACCAGCGCCCTGGCCTTTGGCCTCGTCCTCGGCGTCGCGGCCTGTGCGCTGCTGGTCGTCACGGTGAACGTGCTCGCCTCCGCGCTGACGCTGCTGGCCATTGCCTTCTACGTCGTCGTCTACACCATCCTGCTCAAGCGCTCGACGCCGCAGAACATCGTCATCGGCGGCGCGGCGGGCGCGCTGCCGCCAATGATCGGCTGGGCCGCCGTCACCAACCAGATCACGCCGGCCTCGCTGCTGCTGTTCCTGATCGTCTTCTACTGGACGCCGCCGCACTTCTGGGCGCTCGCCATCCGTCTGCTGCGCGACTACGCCGCCGCGGCAGTGCCCATGCTGCCCGTCGTCAAGGGCCTGGCGGTCACCTATCGCAAGATCATGCTGTACAGCGTCATCCTGGTCGCGCTCACCGTGGCCCTCGTGCCGGTCGCGTCGATGGGCATCATCTACGGCGCCGGAGCCGCGATCCTGGGGGCATGGTTCCTGATCGAGGCCTATGGCCTGTGGCGCGACGGAACACCCGTGCGCGCCATCCGCGTCTACCGCGTCTCGATCACCTACCTCAGCGCCCTGTTCGCGGTGATCGGCCTCGACGCGCTGCTGACGATCCGGTTCTGATCGGCCCTCGCCTCAGAGCGGCAGCAGCCATGCGAGGATCGCCACCGCCGCGCCGATCGCGGCGCTGGTGAGGCCGATTCGGTTCGAGCGAGCGCGGTCGCGCGCCGCATCGGCCGGATCTCGGACGGCCTGCGGGCTGCCGACCGGCCCGAAGTTGTAGACGCCGCGCGAGCCGTAACCCGCGCAGAAGCGCGACGCGGCCTGCACGTATCCGGACGCGGACGCCGATGCCGGGAAGAAGAGCAGCAGGCGCCAGGCGGCCGGCAGGCGGAGCGCGACCAGCGCGAGCAGTCCGGCGACCGTGGCGGCCGCACCGAGGTGACCGATCAGCCTGCGGCGTGCGATCTCGGCCGGGCCGATGTTGCACTGCCCCGCCACGTACGACTGCGTCATGCGTTGCATTCCGGGAGGCGGCCCGCCCAGCGACAACGCGTCAGGCGTCGGGCCAGTCGTCGTCGAAGATGAGGCCGTGCCGACGTTCGATCGCCGGTGCGTTCCCCGGGCCCGTGCACAGCACCTCGCGATCCGGCCCGTCGAGCGTCCCCTGGAACCACCTGCAGCCGAGGCAGGCGGCGACCGGGTCGCGGCCATGGCGCGGACAGCTGACCGTCCCGAACTCCACCATGAGCCGGAGCGGCGTCCGTCGCCGGGATGGGCGAGTCATCAAGCGCTGCCTCCTCCCCGAACACGATCAGCACGAGCAGCGGCAGCCTTGTCCCCGTTGCGCCGGCGCACAAGGGCCGAACGGCACGGACGCGGCTCAGCCCCAGGGCAGCGTCAGCGGCAGCAGCGCGTTCAGCAGCAGGCCGACGATGAGCAGGCCGCCGGCGCGCCGGGTGTGGATGAAGGCGGCGCCCACGAACCACAGCGGCCAGCCGACATAGCCCTCGGGCGCCGCGTCGGGACGCGGCCGGCCGAAGATCGCGAGCACCTGCAGCAGCATGGGCACCCCGAGCAGCGAGACGACCACCCACGGACCGATCCAGCCCAGCAGCGCGGGCACGATCACGATCGGGTAGTAGGCGACCATCAGAACCTGGGCCACACGGCGCGCAGTCGCCTGACCGAGCATCACCGGCAGGGTGTGCACGCCCTTGCTGCGGTCCGCCTCGATCTTGTCGATGTGCTTGCCGAAGAGCACGGTGGTGACCAGGATGGCGTACGGCAGCGAGGCGATCCAGACCCATGCCGGAAGCGTGCCCGTCGCGACGTAGAACGTGCCGCCGACCATCAGCGGGCCCCACACCAGGAAGACGCCGGGCTCACCCAGCCCGTGGTACTTGAGGCGGATGGGCGGTGCGACGTAGAAGACCGATACGAACAGGCCCGCCAGGGCGAAGGCGATGACCAGCGGCCCTCGCTCCAGGGCCAGAAAGGCCATGATCGCGAGGTCCACGGCATTGGCGAGAAGGATCGCCAGCGCGAGTCCGCGCTTGGTGACCCACCCGGACAGGATGGGATGCGGCGCGTAGAGGGCGCGGTAGTAGTCGTCGGTGTCGACCCCGCCCTCCAGGTCGAAGTAGTCGTTGATCATGTTGTTGGCGGCGTGGGCGACCACGAGGCCGACGACCGCCAGCAGAAGCAGCCCGTAGTTGACCTCGGCGCCTCCCGTGCGCGCCGCGCCGATGGCAAGGAGGCCGCCGATGATGCCGGAGGTCGCGGTCATCGAGAAGACCGCGGCGCGGGTGATGACGAGCCACTTGCTGATGGAATCGGGAGCGGTCATGCCCTGTGGCAGGTTGGCCGCGCGAAGCACGTAGCCCCAGGTGCGAAGGCGCTCCGAGAAGGTGTGCGGGCCGGCCGTGACGGCCGCGTCGGGTGTGCTGGACATATCGTTGCGACTCTACTCCGAACCGGGGCGGCCGGGATTTCGCCCGTCCGCCCCGGTCGGGGCGGTCAGCCGTTCGACGGCAGCGTGCCCAGCGTGACCGCCAGCGTGCGCGTCGCGCCGTCGCGAACGATGCTGAGGACGACCCGGTCGCCCGGCTGGTGCGGCACGACCAGGGTCGAGAGGTCGTGCGTGGCGTCCACCTTGGTGCCGTCCACGGCGGTGATGACGTCGCCCTCACGCAGGCCCGCCTTCTCCGCAGGGCCGCCGGCCACGACGGCCGCACCCGCGCCGGCCGGCGCATGAACCAGGGCGCCCGCGTCGACCGAGAGGTGCTGGTCGCTGGCAAGCTGCCTGGTCACCGGCTCGTAGTAGACCCCGATCCACGGGCGGGTGAGCGGCCTGCCGGCGAGGGCCTGCTGCATGAGCGGCCGCGCCACGTCGATCGGGATGGCAAAACCGATTCCCTGCGCGCTGCTGGCGACCGCGGTGTTGATGCCGATGACCTCGCCCGCGCTGTTGATGAGCGGGCCGCCGGAGTTCCCCGGGTTGATGGCCGCATCGGTCTGGATCAGGTTGTTGAGCTGCTCTCCGGAAAGCGAGGTGACGTCTCCCGCCCGGATCTGCCGGCCCAGGCCGGACACGACGCCGGTGGTGACGGTGTTCTCGAACGTTCCCAGGGGATCCCCGATGGCGACCGCCAGCTGACCGATGGAGAGGTCGCTGCTCGAGCCGATCCTCACCGTCGGCAGGCCGGTCGCATCCACCTTGACGATGGCAAGGTCGGTGAGCGGGTCGATCCCGTACACGCGAGCCGCGAACGTGCGGCTGTCCGCCAGACGCACCTCCAGTTGGGTGGCGCCGTCCACGACGTGCTTGTTGGTGAGGATCCACCCGTTGCCGTCGAAGATCATCCCCGAACCCACCCCGGTGCCGCTGCCGCGCGCGCTCTGCACCTGCGACGTGATCACGACCACGGCAGCGGCGTTCTTGGAGACCGCATTGGTGATCGCGCTGCTCTCGTCGATGCGGAGGTTGCTGGCGACGGTGCCGCTGGCCGGCGTCTGCAGCGCCGTGCTCGAGGGCGGAGAGATCAGGTTGACGGCGGCGACCGCGCCGAGCGTGCCCGAGAGCAGCCCGGTCAGCAGCGCCACGATGACGACGAGGCCCCATCCGACCGACCCGCGCCTCGGTGCACGCGGATCGGCGGCAGCGATCGGCCCAGGGGCGGTTGCGCGATCGGTGGTGTCGTTGATCATGGCTCCAGCATCGGGCTCGTCCCTGAGGCGACGCTGAGAGCGCGCGGCGGCGCCGGATAAGCGCCGGTCAAGAAACGTTCAGCCTTGCGCGTCCCATGATCCTCTCAGCGTCGCGGCCGAGGATGAGGGCATGCAACGCTCATCCGCGCCGGCCGCCTCGCGGCCGGATCCGCACATCCGCCTTCGCCGTCTGAAGCTTGCCATGGCGGCACTCAGCGGCGGCCTGTTCGCGACGCTGTGGTGGCTCGTCGGCGCGCATGCCGTCGGCTCGGCGACCGCCGCGGCGAACCCGACCCCGGTGGAGCAGCCCGCCGTCATCGCACCGCAGAGTGGCGATGACGAGTTCTTCGGCGGCGGCTCCAGCCTGTCGAGCGGCGGCGTCCAGCAACCGGTCATGCGCTCCTCGGGCTCGTGACGTGACGCGCCTCGTCTCCTCTTCCTTCGACTCGATGGGGACCCGGGTGGAGCTGCTGTCGCTCCCCGACGATGCGGCAGCGGTCAGCGGCCTTGTTCAACCGCTGTTCGAGGCGTGGGACGCGCGCTTCAGCCGCTTCCGCGCCGACAGCGAGCTGTCTCGGCTGAACGCCGCGGCCGGGAGCACGTTCCGCGCCAGCGCTCAGATGATCGAGGCCCTGCGCATCAGCCTCGACGCCGCACGGCTGACCCAGGGGACGTTCGACCCGCTGCTCGGCCGACGGATCGCCGAGCTCGGCTACGACCGCAGCTTCGAGCTCCTATCCGAGGGCGCACGCCGTCCACCGATGCCGGAGTGGCACGCCGGAGCGTGGCGCGAGGTGCAGCTCGACGTCGCCGCGCGCACGGTTCGGCTGCCGGCGGGATCTGCATTCGACCTGGGCGGCATCGCCAAGGGGATGGCGGTCGACGCCGCCATCGACGCGCTGCGCGCCGCAGGAGTCGCCACCGCGGCGGTGAACGCCGGTGGCGACCTGGCGGTGCTCGGCACCCCTCCCCGTGAGGGCGCCTGGGCGATCGCGATCGAAGGGGTCGCGGAGCCGGTGCTGCTCGAGCGCGGCGCCCTCGCAACGTCGAGCGTGCTGAAGCGACGCTGGGAGGCGAACGGCGAGCTGCGCCATCACCTGCTCGACGCCCGAACGGGCCTGCCCGCCGACACGGGAATCCTGACCGCCAGCGTCGCGGCGGCGAGCTGCACGGCGGCAGAGGTGGCCGCCAAGGTGTCGCTGCTGCTCGGGCCGACCGAAGCGGCGCAATTCCTCGCCAGCCGCCGGCTCGCCGGGCTGCTCGTCCTCGAAACGGGGGCCGCGTGGCGGCTCGGTGAGTGGGAGTCAGCGGCATGACGCTCGACCACACGCTCCTCTGGGAGACGGCGCGCGTCGGCGGCATGGTCGCCTATCTGCTCGCGGCAGGGTCCGTCTGGCTCGGCCTGCTGCTCTCCCTGAAGGTGCGCTCGAAGTCCTGGCCGCGGTTCGTGACGGACGGCCTCCACCGTCACGTCACGCTGATTGCCCTCATCTTCACCGCCATCCACACCCTCACCGTCTGGATCGATCCGTTCACCGCCTTCACCCCGGCGGAGGTGCTGGTGCCGCTGGCGACGCACTACCGGCCGCTGTGGGTCGGCCTCGGGATCGTGGCGGCGTACCTGCTCGTCGCGGTCTGGGCCAGCGAGTGGGTTCGTCCGCACATCGGCTATGCCTGGTGGCGCCGCTTCCACTACGCCTCGTTCCTCGTCTTCCTGCTCGCCACGCTGCACGGCATCGGCGCGGGAAGCGACACCCGGACGTGGTGGGGGGTGGGGATCTATGGCCTCGGCGTCGGAGTCACGGTCGCGCTGCTTGCCTGGCGAATGTGGATCGCCGTCTCACCCGAGCAGCGGGCCCCGAGCTTGCTCACCCTGGGCGCGGCGACGCTGGCCCTGGCGCTGTGGAGCCTGGTGCTGCCGCTGCAGCCGGGATGGAACGCCATCGCCAACAACGGCAACGGCAACGGCCAGGTCGCGGTCGCCGGGACCGCTTCCGCCGCCACGCTGCAGCTGCCGTTCACCGAGCGCTTCAGCGCGTCGCTCACCAGCCGCGGCGACGCGGTGCAGGGGCCGCTCAGCGGACCGCAGCCGGGCCAGGTCAGCATCGGGCTCGATTCGGCCGCGCTGCGGCTGCAGCTGGCCAGCGGAACCGTCTGCGACGGAAGTGTCACCGCGTCGGACGGAAGCCGGCTGCTCGGCGCCTGCACCACCACCGATGGACGGCGCGTCGACGTGGTGATCGTCGTCAGCCAGGCGTCGCGCAGCACGATCGAGGGGCAGCTTCGCGCATCGGCCAGCAGCGGCAACTCGACGCTTCGTCAGCCGCAGGTGAACAGCGGCTCCCGGGGCGAGCAGGACGGCGAGACCGTCGCCGAGCGGGACTAGCCGACCGGGCGCTCAGGCGGAACGCAGCGGCAGCCGAATCTCGAAGCGCGCTCCCCCGCCGGGCGCATTCGCGGCACGGATCGACCCGTCGTGCTGCTGCGCGATCCAACGGGCGATCGAGAGCCCCAGCCCGGTCCCCTCGTGCTGCGCATCCGGGGCACGCCAGAAGCGGTCGAAGACGCGAGTGACGTTGTCGGCGCGAATTCCCGGGCCGTGGTCGTCGACCGTGACCACGGCCTGGCGCGCATCGGTCCGCACCCCGACCTCGACCGTGGAGTCGGCCGGCGCGTGATGGATGGCGTTGTCGATCACGATGCCGATCAGCTGCCGCAGCCGATCCGGATCGCCGCTCACCGGCGCGGGCGCTCCGTCCAGGCGCAGGGTCACCTTGCGCTCCTCGGCACGGTACGACAGGCTGCGCAGCGCCTCGCCCGCGGCATCGGTCAGGTCGATCGGCTGACGACGCAGCTGCAGCACGCCGGAGTCGGCGCGCGCCAGCAGCAGCAGGTCGTCGACGAGGCGGGTGAGGTGGTCCGCCTCCGCCTCCACGTCGTCGAGCGTGCGCCGTGCGTCGGCCATGCGGCGCTGCGGGGTGCGGCGCAGGTCCTCCACGCTGCTCTTGATCACCGCGATCGGCGTTCGCAGCTCGTGGCTGGCGTCCGCGGCGAATTCGCGCTGGCGGCGCAGCGACTCGCGGATGGGCACCAGCGCCCGGCCGGCGTACAGGAAGCCGAAGGCGACCGATGCGGCCAGCACCGCCAGCCCGCCGACGACGAGGACCAGCAGCGCCGTGTCGAGCACGCGCTGCTCGCTGGTCCGGTCCTGCAGGATCTGCACGACCCAGGTCTGGTCGCCGACCCGCATCGGTGCGCTGAGGACCCGCACCGGGCTCGAGTTGAGATTGGCGTAGCGAACGTCGGTACCGCCCCCACGCGCGGCGTCGACCGAGGGGGTGACCGGCAGGCTCGAGGCGAGCTGGGCCGGCGGACGCCCAACGAGCTGGTTGCTCGGCGAGACCAGGATGGTGACCGTCCCCGCGCCCGGCCCGCCGAACTGCGGCGTCCCGAAGTGCTCGTCATCGTCGAGCTGACCGCCGAGCACGGTCGCCAGCGCCTGATCGCCGTAGCGCTGGATGAGCTGCTGTGTCGTCGTGGCCTGCTGGCGCAGGCGCGACTCGCTGGAAGAGGAGAGCGCCGCGTTCAGGCTGGCGTAGAGCGCCACGCCGAGCACGATCAAGGTCGCGAGCGTGGCGCCCGCGCTCCACGCGGCCAGCCGCCAGCGGACGCGCCCGAGCAGCGGGGCGTCGAGCCCCGGTCCCATGCGGCTCCCCTCGCCGGTCACGCCTCGGCCATGCGATAGCCCATGCCGCGCACGGTGCCGATGCGCGCCCCCGCCGCCGCACCGAGCTTGTCGCGCAGATAGTGGACGTAGGTGTCGACGCTGTTCTCGGTCAGGAACTCGCCGTACGGCCAGGCGTGGTCGAGCAGCTGCTGCCGGGACAGCACCTGGCCCGGATGACGCAGGAAGCACTCGAGCAGCGAGAACTCGCGCGGGCTCAGCTCGAGCGCGCGCCCGTCGACCTTCACCGACCGCCGAACCTCGTCGAGCGCGATCGGTCCGTTGCGCAGCACCACACCGTCGCGCGACCCGTTCCGCCGCGCGCGGCGGTCGAGGGCGCGCAGCCGGGCGGCCAGCTCCTCGTAGGAGAAGGGCTTGACGAGGTAGTCGTCGCCGCCCGCGTCGAGGCCGCGGACACGGTCGCTCACCGCGTCCCTGGCGGTCAGCATCAGGATCGGCGTCGCGTCCTGGGACTCGCGCAGCCCTCGAGCGACGTCGAGCCCGGAGATGTCGGGCAGGCCGATGTCGAGGATGATGGCGTCGAGTCCCGCGGCCTCGGCGACCTCGAGTGCTGCTCGCCCGGTTGCCGCGAGCTCCACCAGGTGCCGATCGCCCTCGAGCAGTCGCTTCAGCAGGCGCCCGAGGCGCGGATCATCCTCGACGACGAGCAGGTGCATCGAGGCCATTGTGGTGCTTCATCGCCCCCAGCGTGCGCCACGATTCTGAGGATCGGGTGGGAGCCGCGACGCTGGCCAGGGTGCGTATGCTGTAGCGGACTGCATCGCCATGTCGGAGGTGACCGGCGTGATCTCGCGGGGCTTTGTCGGGCGTCGACGCGGGGGCGGACACGAGGGGCGGCTGCCGCCCGGCCAGTACGACGTCGGGTCGTCCTTTCCGGTGCTGTCCGCCGGTCCCACGCCGCGCACGCCGCTCGAGGCGTGGGACTTCGGCATCGAGCTGGCCGGCCAGCCGGTCAACCGCTGGAGCTGGGACGAGTTCTCCGCGCTCCCGCACGAGGAGATCACGGTCGACATCCATTGCGTCACCAAGTGGTCCAAGTTCGACACCCGCTGGAGCGGCGTCTCGGTGGACACGCTGCTCGACGGCCTGCATCTGCCGAGCGACGGGTACCTGGTCGCGTTCTGCGACGGCGGGTACACGACCAACCTGCCGCTCTCGGACGCAACCGGCGGGAAGGCGTGGGTCGTGGACGGGTACGACGGCGGGCCGCTCGAACCGGAGCACGGCGGCCCGGCCCGGCTGCTGGTGCCGCACCTCTACTTCTGGAAGTCGGCCAAGTGGGTGCGCGGCCTGCGACTGCTCAGCAGCGACGAGCCCGGCTTCTGGGAGACGCTCGGCTATCACAACCGCGGCGACCCGTGGCTCGAGCAGCGCTACAGCGGCGACTGACCTGGCAGGTCGCCACGGTCGTCGCCCACGAGCGGCTGACTCCGCACGCCTGGCGCATCTCGCTGTCGCGCGATTCCATCGCGCCGCACCTGCCCGGCCAGCACGTCGACCTTCGGCTCACGGCACCCGATGGCTACCAGGCGCAGCGCAGCTACTCCATTGCCTCGGCTCCCGAGGCGGCTACGCTGGACCTGGTGGTCGAGCGACTCGACGACGGCGAGGTCTCGCCATACCTGACCGATGAGCTGCGCGTCGGCGACACGCTCGAGCTTCGCGGGCCGATCGGCGGCTACTTCGTGTGGCAGGCGGCGCTGGGCGGGCCGGTGCAGCTCGTTGCCGGCGGCTCGGGCATCGCGCCGTTCCTGGCCATGCTCGACCACCACGCCGCCGCCGGATCCGATGCCGCGGTTCGGCTGCTCCTCTCGGCGAAGAGCATCGAGGAGGTCATCTGCCGGGACCGCCTGGAGCAGCATCGCCGCCGCGGGATCGACGTGGCGATCACCCTGACCCGACAGCTGCCGCCGGCATGGGACGGACTGATCGGTCGGGTGACACCCGAGATGCTCGACCGCGTTGGCTTCGCGGCGGACGCCGAGCCGCAGCTGTTCGTCTGCGGCCCGACCGCGTTCGTGGAGTCGGTGGCGGACGCCGCCGTGGCCGGCGGCCACGCTCCGGCCCGCATCAAGACAGAGCGATTTGGAGGATGAGCGCCATGGATCCCATCGCTGCGCATCGGCTGGACGGAAACGCCGTCGCAGGCAGGCTGGAGGAGGTGTTCGCGGTAGAGATCACCACGGTCCGGGCCATCTGCGACGGCTGCGGCGCGGCGGCGGAGCTCGGCCGCTACGTCGTCTACGCCGATGCGCCGGGCGCCGTCATTCGCTGTCCGTCCTGCGAGCAGGTCGTCATCCGGCTGGCCCAGGTGCCGGGCAGCACGTGGCTCGACCTTCGCGGGGCTCGCGCGCTGCGCATTCCGACCCCCGGCCGCTGACCCACCGCCCGCCGCTGCAGCAGCCAGACGCCGCCCCGGACGGCGCCCGCTCAGCGCCGTCGCAGGACGAGCAGCGAGTCGATCGGCGCGCGCTGCGGCGCCGGCCGGTGCCGAACGACCTCGGCGCGCTCCACCTCGAGCATGCGATCTCCGGCGGTCAGCTCGGCCGCCAGCTCTTCGGCGGTGAAGAGCCGCTCCTGGTCGGGCGGTCCCCCCTGGCCCTCGGTGAGGTTGATGCGGTCGTGGCCCACCACCACCAGCCGCCCGCCAACGGCGACCGCCCGCGCCGCGGCCGCATAGACGTCGCGCCGCCTGGCGGGAGGCAGGTGCAGGTAGGCGATCAGGACGAGGTCGAAGGCGGCGGCGTCGGGGGCCCACTCGAACAGGTCGCGCTCCAGCCACTCGACCTTCACGCCGGCCGCGTCCGCCTGCCCGCGACCGTTGGCCAGGCCCACCGGCGACCAGTCCACCGCCGTCACCTGCCAGCCGCGCCGGGCCAGCCAGACGGCGTTGGTACCGCTCCCCGACGCGAGCTCGAGGGCACGGCCCGGCTCCAGTCCGGCGACTGCGTCCACCACGGCCGGGTTCGGTCCGTGCCCCTCGAAGTCGCCCGCGCGGTGCCGCTCGTCCCAGCGCAGCCGCGCCTGGTCCGGCGACTCGCCTTCCATTGTCACGAGGCTTCGAGCGAGTCGATCACGCGCCGCAGCCGCTCGCCGGCCTCCTGCGCGACGGGGCGCACGCCGACGGCCTCCACCAGGCCCAGCGCCGCGTCCGGATCCATCGCCTCGACGATCGTGCCGTCGCCGTCGGCGCGCAGCACGATGTTGCAGGGCAGGAGCGCGCCGACCGACGGGTCGGCCTCGATGGCGCGTTGCGCCAGCTGCGGGTTGCAGGCGCCGAGAATGAGGTACGGGTCGTGCGCGATCCCCAGCTTGGCCTTGAAGGTGGCCGCGACGTCGATCTCGGTCAACACTCCGAAGCCCTCGACGCGCAGCGCGGCCTCGACCCTGTCGCGCGCCCGGGCGATGGAGCCGGGGAGCCGCGTCCCGAACGTGTACGGCGTCAGCGTTGTCATGCGAACTTCACTCCTCCGCGGCCTCGGCTTCCGCCTTGGTCTGGTGGACGGTGCCCGGCGCGTGCTGCGGCGGCGAGTAGATGGTGATCAGCTTCAACGGCGCCTGGCCGGTGTTGATGAAGTTGTGGCGCGTGCCGGCGTGCACGAAGACGAGGTCGTTGGGTCCGAACGCCGACGTGGCACCGTCGAGCTGTGCCTCGCCGTGGCCGTCGAGGAAGACCAGGACCTGGTCGGTATCGGGGTGGACCTCCTCCCCGATGTCGCCGCCGGCGGGGATCGACATCACCACGATCTGCTCGTGCTCGCCGGTGATCACCTCGCGACGGAACGCGTCGTTGTGCCATGCCGATTGGACGATGTCGACGCGGTCGGGCTGCTGAGCTGCCATTGCATCGGTCTCCTGCGTGTTGCCTGATTGTCCGCCGCGGACGGCTTGACCGATGAGGGCCATCCGGCACGTTCGGCGGTCTTGGCCTAGCATCGAGGGACCATGCCTGTTCAGAACGATCCCGATCCACGCCTCGGGCAGTACGCCCACCCCGAACGACTGGTCAGCACCGACTGGCTCGCCCAGCATCTCGATGAGCCTGGCCTGGTGGTCGTGGAATCGGACGAGGACATCCTGCTCTACGAGCTGGGCCACATCCCCGGGGCGGTGAAGGTCGACTGGCACACCGAGCTCAACGACCCGGTCTCGCGCGACTACGTCGACGCCGAGCACTTCGCCCGCCTGATGCGCCAGAAGGGCATTCGCCGCGACGACACCGTGGTCTTCTACGGCGACAAGAGCAACTGGTGGGCGGCATATGCGCTGTGGGTCTTCAGCCTGTTCGGGCATCCCGACGCGCGGCTCCTGGACGGCGGCCGAGCCAAGTGGCAGGCGGAGGAGAGGCCTATGACGACCGATGCGCCGCAGCGCGCCCCGACCGACTACCCCGTCGTCGAGCGCGACGACTCCCGGATCCGGGCCTACCGCGACGACGTCCTCGCTCACCTGGGGCAGCCGCTGATCGACGTGCGCTCCCCCGACGAGTTCAGCGGCAAGCTGCTCCACATGGCGAACTATCCGCAGGAGGGCGCGCTGCGCGGGGGACACATCCCCGGCGCCACCAACGTGCCGTGGGCGAAGGCGGCGAACGAGGACGGCACGTTCAAGTCCAGGGCTGAGCTGCAAGCGCTGTACGAGTCGGAGGCCGGGCTGGCGCCGTCGGACGAGGTCGTCGTCTACTGCCGCATCGGGGAGCGGTCGAGCCACACCTGGTTCGCGCTCACCCATCTGCTCGGCTACGAGCGCGTGCGCAACTACGATGGGTCGTGGACCGAGTGGGGCAACGGCGTGCGGCTGCCCATCGAGCGCGACGTGGAGGAGCGCGCGTGAAGTCCGAGCTTCTTCCGACCGCGCTCGCGGAGATCGTCGACGAGTTCGCCTCCCTGGCGCCGCGCGATCGCCTGGAGCTGCTGCTGGAGTACTCGCAGTCGCTTCCGCCGCTGGAGCAACGCTTCCGCGACCATCCCGAGCTCCTCGAGCCGGTCCCGGAATGCCAGTCGCCGCTCTTCGTGGCGGTGGAGCTCGATGACGAGCGCCGCGCGCACATCCACGTCACCGCGCCGGCCGAATCGCCGACCACTCGCGGCTTCGCGGCGATCTTCCGCGCCGCCCTTGACGGCCTGCCGGCCGGCGACGTGCTGGCGGTGCCCGGCGACGTCGCATCCCGCCTCTCGCTGACCGATGTGGTCAGCCCGCTTCGGCTCCGCGGCGCCACTGCGCTGCTGGGTCGCATCCAGCGCCAGGTTCGCGACCAGCTCCCCGCCTGATCGGCGCTCACGCGCCGGCCGGCTCGCACAGCGCCCGCGCCTGGTCGATCGTCGCCAGGGCCGCCTCTCGTTCCCGGCGCCCCAGCCCGCACGAGGTGGCTACGTCCACCTGCCTGCCGACCAGCTCATCGAACAGGGCGAGCAGACCACGCTGCTCGTCCAGGGTCCGGCGCTCGTGGACGAACCCCGCCACGAAGCGCGTGCCCGACGGCAGCCGCAGCTCGCGCAGCGGGGCGTAGAACCTCGGATCCACCGGCGGCGGCTCGACCGCGGCCGCGAACGGCGCGTGGATGAAGTCGAGCGGGCGCCTCTTCGGCCACGAGCGAACGATCGCGTTGGCGAGGCGGACCAGCGGGCGCACGTCGCCCATGCGGCCCAGGGCGCGGTGGTTCATGTCGCCGAGACAGAGGTGGATGCCGAAGCGCGCGCCGCGAGGCGATCGTCGCGCGATGCCGGCCACGCCACGCGCCAGCAGCATGGCGGCCAGCTCCTGCAGCGGTCCGGGCGCCCGCGCGACGAAGACCAGCTCGGCGGGAATCTCGAGCTGAAAGACCACGTCGTCGCCGGCACGCTCGAAGATCCGCGTGATCTCGCGCACGGTTGCCTCGGTGAACGCCGCTCGATGGCGCAGCGCGCCGATCGGCCCGAGCGTGAACAGCGCCATGTCGAAGGCGCCCGGGAGGCCGACCTGGAAGCGCAGTGACTCGCCGTTGGGCCCGAGCGCGGCGCGGTGGGCGAGAAAGCGCGGGTAGCTGTCCTCGAAGTCGGCGACGTGTCCGAAGTCGAGCGTCTCGCCGCGCAGGGCGTGACCCGGCCGGACGCGGAAGGTGAGCGTGTCGTCGTAGTCGCCCCACTGTCCCTCGCGGGTCACCTCGAGGTCGGGGTGGCGCCGCAGCGACTCGACGATGTGGATGATCCAGTTGCGTCGCTCGCCCGTCTCACCGTCGGGCAGCGTGTGCAGCCGGCCGTCCAGCCGCGTCAGCGCCAGCTGCATCGCCTCGTCGGCGCTCTCGAAGGGAGTGCTGCCCACCAGGTGGGCGGATCGTGAGGCGTGAATCGTATCGGTCATCTGTCGGCGTCCTCAGCATGCGTCTGCCTGACCGATGCGGAGGCGCGGAGCGAAGCGCATCGGTCCCGATGGGACGAGGCGGCTGACCGTCGGCCGCGAGGAGGAGCGAAGAGAAAGGGCGCTCAGCGATCCTCGAACGGGCGGCGGGGCCGCCCGGGCATCGCCATGCTGAACCGATGCGGACGCGTCATGGTGACGGATCCTACACCGACATTGCGCCCAGTAGCATCGGCCGATGACCTCGGACGAGCATTCGCGGAGGTCGACGAATGGGCGGCGCACATTCGCGTGGAACGCCCACGCATTGAATCACCGGGTCGCCGCGCCCCTCCACGGCGCACGTCAAAGTCACCAAGGCGCAGTCAGGGCAGCGCCTTGAGGTAGGCCAGCAGGTCGTGCCACTCGCCATCGGTCAGCTGCCAGTGCGGCATGGCGCTCGACAGTGCTTCGCCATCCGCCCCCACGCCCTCGGTGACCGCACGCCGGATGAGGGCGTCGGTATAGACGGGCCCGTGGCTGCCATCGGTCTCGATCATTCCGGCCGGGTCGGTGAGGTTGCGGTAGGTGATGTCCGGCGCCGTGAGCATCATGCCGCGCTGCCCACGACCATCGGCACCGTGGCAGCCGGCACAACCCACCCGACCGCTCATCATCGGCCCGCTGAACCCACCGCTGCGTGGAATCGGCTGACCGTCCGGTCCAAGGCCAGCCTCGAATACGCGCTGCCCGCCGGCGGCCGGACCGCTGGGAATGGGCCCCGTTCCGCGCGAGCCGCAGGCGCCCAGCACGAACGCCAGGGCCAGCACGCCAGTGGAGCGGAATACGCCGCTCACGAGGTCGCCGACTCATGCGGCGGACCATCGACGGCAAAACCATTGAACGCAATGTGGTTGCAGCTGACGGTGAGCTGCGGTTGCAGCGGCACGATGTTCCGGCCCATCCCCGCCATGACAGTGCGATTTGGCTTTCGCCGTTGATGTGTCGAGAAGACTGATTCTACCGACGGAGATGACCGCGCGAAATCGGGGCCGAGTCACGATTGCCCGGCTCGAACCGCTCCAGCGCAGAACCGAGCCTGCTGCCCGACCGTGTACAGCCTGCGTCGAGGTCGGTACGGTCGTAACGCATACAAAGGCTTGACACATGACGGATTTGGCCGCTATAGTCGCCGTACGCCTTAGACAAAGGCTCTACACCAACCGCGAGCGGGCCGTCGAGCTCGGTCGCACCACGAGAACCAGAAGGAGACATTGGATGCGCAAGTTCATCGCGCTCGTCGGTGCAGGGGCGCTACTGCTTTCGATCGCGCCAGCGACGTTCGCGGCTTCGCCCGTCGTACCGCCGTCGAAGTCCTCGGGGACGATTGTTGAGATCGCCTCGAGCATGCCGGCGACATTCTCGACGCTCGTCGAGGCCGTCGGCTGCGCCGATCCCGCCGTCGCCGCGGCGCTCACCAGCGGTCAACAGCTCACCGTCTTCGCCCCGACCAACGATGCCTTCGCGGCACTGCTCGGCGCGCTCGGCGCGAACGATATCTGCGACCTCCCCGAATCGGTCGTGACCGCGGTCCTGCTCTACCACGTCGAGACCGGCCGCCACTTCTCGAACAGCGTTCTGCCGAAGAAGGCGGGCCAGATGAAGACCATCGACACGCTTCTGGGGCAGATGTTCAAGGTCGACGCGAACGGCGCGATCACCACGACCGGCGGCCTCACCACGCCGCACATCGTGACGGCCAACATCCCGGCCACGAACGGCGTCATCCATGTCGTCGACGCGGTCCTGGTTCCGTCCCTCTGAGAGTACCGGGCGCCGGCAGCGCTCCCCGTAGCGCGTGGCCCGGGTGACCGGGCCACGCAACCATCAGCGACCGCGGGTCACCGCGGTCGCTGACGCGCGACCAGCACCAGCTGCAACAGACCGGGTCCAGGCCGCGTCCGTGACTGGATTGAGCAACCGGGGATTGCAGTGGAGGCATCGCAGGTGCACGCAGCTCGGACCATCGCTGTCACCGTTCTGGCCGTCGGGCTCCTCATCGTCAGCTCGGGTGCGGCGAGCGCAGCGACTCAGAGGACGACGGTGAAGAACCTGCGCGGACCGCTGGTGAACGCGTGGTTCTCGGATCTGGATTCGACCGGCTGCATCGAGACCGATACGTTCGTCAGCGCCAACGGCGGGACGGACCAGCTGCTTCCGGGCCGTGGCACGACCACGGGGGTCGGCGCGGTGTCGATCTACCGATACGACATGTGCACCGACACGACGCTGCTGCAGGCGGTGGGCTGGACCGATGCGCTTGGGCCGGCCGATTTCCAGGTTTCGCGACAGCTGGATTCGGCCTCGTTGGACACCGTCATCGGCGTGGCGAACATCGATACCGGAGAATCGTTCAACGTCGCGGTGGACGTCAATTGGGTCGGCGTCACCGACATCGCGCGGGACGACGTCAACTCGAATGACAATTACGGCCCCGGCTGCCACGTCCTCAATCGCTGGAAAGGATCCGGCCGCGAGGCGAACGCCTCGGGCAGCGTGTCGGACGGCGTCACGAACTTCACGCCGACCGCCACCAGCCTCGCGGAGATCGGCTTCGTCATCGACGGCTTCGAGGTGATCGGCTGCGCGTAGGCGACGCGGTCGGATCCGTGGACGGAGGGCGAAGGCGGGCGCTCGCCCGCCTGGCCAGCACGCGGACCGTCCCGCGGAAGATGACGGTGTGGATCGGGTAGAGCAGGTACCAGTACGCCAATCCGAACAGCCCTTTCGGCTCGAAGAACGCGGTCTGCACCAGTCGGCTGCCCGCATCGGAGGGTGTCACCTCGTACTGCAGCCAGGCCCGGCCGGGGACCTTCATCTCGGCCCGCAGCCGCAGCAGCGCCGGCCTTCGGACCTCTTCCACGCGCCAGAAGTCGAGCGCATCGCCGATGCGCAGCCGATCGGCGTCACGCCTTCCGAGCCGCATGCCGACGCCGCCGACGAGGCGGTCCAGCAGGCCGCGGATCCTCCACAACACGTTCGCATACGGCCAGCCGCCACGACCGCCGACCCGTTCCACCTCGGCGAACACCGCCTCGGGGGCGGCCGGCACGAGCTGGGCGCGGCGCTCGACCATCATCCCTTCGTGAGAGCTGAGTGACGACAGGCCCGCCCTGTCGCGCGCGGCGATCGCATCGAACCAGGTGGACTCCACGTCGTGGCGGTCGGTGCGATCGATCGCGCGCTGCAGCGCCTCGATGTACGGCAGGGGGCGGATCGCGAATGCAGCAGCCGGCGCGGCGTCACGAACGACGACCTCGTTGCGAAGGCCCTCGATGAGCGGCCGGGCGATCCCGGCCGGGACGGGCGTGACGAGGTTCACCCAGTACGAGGAGAGTCGCGGGGTGAGGACCGGGACGGGAATCATCAGCCGCCGCAGCCCGCGCAGGCGCGCGTAGCTGCGCATCATCTCGCCGTACGAGAGGACGTCCGGACCGCCGATCTCGACGATGCCGGTGACGTCGGGATGATCGAGTGCTGCGACGAGGTAGTCGAGCACGTCGCTGATCCCGATCGGCTGGCAGCGCGTCCCAACCCAGCGAGGGGTGATCATGACGGGCAGTCGCTCGGTCAGGTGGCGCAGGATCTCGAACGACGCGCTCCCGGAGCCGATGATCACCGCGGCACGAAACTCGGTCACCGCGACCGAGTGCGCTGCGAGCTCCGCGCCGGTCTGGTGGCGGCTGGTGAGGTGGTGCGAGAGGGCTGTGGAGTCGTCGCCCAGGCCGCCGAGGTACACGATGCGCGAGACGCCGGCGCGTTGCGCCGCCTCGGCGAAGTTGCGCGCAGCCTGCAGGTCGCGCTCGGCGAAGCCCCGCTCGCCGGCCCGCATCGAGTGCGCCAGGTAGTAGGCCACGTCGATGCCGTCGAGGGCGGGCGACAGGGTCGACCCGTCGAGCAGGTCGGCGGCGACGACCGCTGCACCCGGGAATCGGCCCGAAAGCAATCGGGCCTCGCGGCTGGCGAGGACCAGCTGGTGGCCCCGTGCCTCAAGCAGCGGAACCAGGCGCGCGCCGATGTATCCGCTGGCACCGACGACGAGGATGCGCATCGGTCGAGTATGCGGGCCGGACCTGCGACGAAGGTCGCTCAGGCCAGTCCCCGCCCCTTCTCGAGGACGATCTGCAGGTCCTGGGTCAGTCCGGTCGCGAAGCTCGCTTCGCTGATCGAGAGGTAGAAGTCCCACATGCGCACGAAGCGTTCGTCGAAGCCCTGCGCGCGCACCTCGTCGAGATGGCCGAAGAACGCGCCTCTCCAGGCCTGCAGCGTCCGCACGTACGAGTCCGCGATGTCGTCCACTCGCCGCACCAGCAGCCGCGTGCCGTGCAGCGAGCGCTCGATCACCGATAGCGAAGGCAGCAGGCCGCCGGGAAAGATGTAGGTCTGGATCCAGTTGGCGCCGCGTCGCTGCGGCTCGTACGACACGTCGGGCAGGGTGATGACCTGCAGGCTCATCCGGCCGCCGGGCCGCAGCGCGCGGTCGCAGGCCTCGAAGAAGGTCGGGAAGTACTCCGCTCCCACCGCCTCGAGCATCTCGATCGAGACGATCGCGTCGTAGTCGCCCTGGATGTCGCGGTAATCGCGCAGCTCGATGTTCACCCGATCCGCCAGCCCGGCGGCGCGGACCCGCTCGGTCGCCAGCTGCTGCTGGGCGGGCGAGACGGTGATGGAGGTGACCCGGCACCCGAGCTCCCCGGCCGCGTACAGCGCAAAGCCGCCCCAGCCGGAGCCGATCTCCAGCACGTGCTCGCCGCCACGCAGCCCGGCGCGCTCGGCGATGAGCCGGTACTTGGTCCGCTGCGCATCGGCCAGCGACTGGTCCGCCGCGGTGAAGACGGCGCTCGAATAGGTGAGCGTCTCGTCGAGAAACAGCCGATAGAAGTCGTTGCCGAGATCGTAGTGGGCCTCGATGTTGCGCCGACTGCCCGCGACGGTGTTGCGCCGCGCGCGATGGACCAGCGTCTTCTGCAGCCGCAACGGGAGCCGCCACCATCCGCCGGACAGCGCCAGCGCCTCGCGATTGAGCGCGGCCACGCGGAGCAGCGCGGGCAGGTCCGGGCTCGACCACAGGCCGTCCATGTATGCCTCGCCGGCCCCGATCTCGCCGCCCAGCAGCATGCGCACCGCTGCCGCCTCGTCGTGCACGCGAATCTCGCCGAACACCGCGTGACGCGGGGTCGCCGTGGACCCGGCGGCTGCCGTCGGGCAGCACCACCGCCAGGCGGCCGACCCGGATGCGGCGAGCGGCTCCGAGCAGCACGCGCAGCGCCGTCTGCTCGAGGATGCGGCCGGGAACGGGCGACGTCGTCCGCGCGGCCGCAGGCCGGCTGGTCATCGCGCGGCCTCGCGCGCGTGCTGCCAGGCCCCGTGTCGGAAGTACGGCGCGCCGCGCAGCCAGAGCCGCAGCGCATGCCAGTGGATCAGGCCGATCGTCTTGTGTGTCACCAGCGGGTGCCGCAGCAGCAGCCGCAGCAGCGCACGATCGCGAAGCGGTCGGCGGCGAAGCACGAGGCTGGTGCTCAGCACCGGCCTCCCCTCCTGGCGCAGGTTGATCGCCAGGCGCAGCCCGTCCGCCTCGTCGCGGACGTGAACGGCGTACTGGCCGTCGACGCTGATGAAGGGCGAGACGAAGAAGTCCTTGGCCATGCCGGCGACGAAGGGCGCCCCCTTGCTCACCGCTGCCTCCGATCGCGGCCTGAGCGCGTAGACGTGACGATCACCGAACGTGTTGTGCACCTCGACGACCACGATGCGCAGTGTGCCAGCTTCGTCGCGGCAGAGATAAAAGCTTGCGGGATTGAACACGTAGCCAAGGATGCGCAGGTTGGTCACCAGCGTGATCCTCCAGTCGTCGGGGACCTCGCCCTCGGAGCGAAGGAGCTCGCGGATCCCGGCCGCGACGTCGGCGGCCGGTCGAGGCAGGTGGTCGGCGTCCCGGAACTCGGTCACGCCACGGCGGTTGCGGGCGAACAGCCGCAGCCGCGCGTCCACGGCAGCGAGCTCGTCCACGTCGAGCGCGGCGTACCACACGTCATGCTCGAGGCCGTAGCTGAACGGCTGCGCGCGACGGTGTCGGACCTTTCCCTCGAGGAGATGCGATCTCATGCCGCGACGTCCAGCGCCGCGGCACTCACGAGCTCAGCCACCTCGAAGCCGGATCGGCAGCCGTCCTCGTGGAATCCGTAGCCGAGGTGCGCCCCGGCGAACCACGTTCGTCGCCGGCCCTGCAGGTCGCGCACGCCGTCCTGGGCCGCCAGCGTGGCGAAGGTGTACATCGGGTGGCTGAACCAGCGTGACAGGATCACCCGCTCGGGCGCGATGCGCTGCCCTGGGTTCAACGAGACGCAGTAGTCCACCGGGCCCGGGAGCGACTGCAGGCGGTTCATGTGGTAGGTCATGGTGAGCGCGTCGGCCGGCTGCCGGCAATCGGGCGTGTGGACGTTCCATGATGCCCACGCTCGCCGATGTGCGGGCAGCATGCCGGCGTCGGTGTGCAGGACGACCTCGTTGTCCGAGTACTCGAAGCCGCCGAGGACGCGACGCTCGGCGGCATCGGCGTCACCAAGCAGCGCAAGCGCCTCGTCCGCGTGCGTGGCGAAGACCACCGCGTCGAACCGCTCCGCCCCGCGCGCCGCGCTGCGCACGCTCACCCCGAAGGGGTCGCGCCGCACCTCGAGCACCGGGCTGCCGGTGCGGACGGTCCCCGCCGGCAGCGCGGCCACCAGGCGCGCGACGTACGCCTTGGATCCGCCCTTGACCACCCGCCACTGCGGCGCGTTGCCGAACCCGATGAGCCCGTGGTTGTCCAGGAAGTGAAGCAGGTAGTCGACCGGGAACTCGAGCACGCGCTCCGCCGACGTGGACCACACCGCCGACGTGAGCGGGACGATGAAATGCTCGCGGAAGGCGTGGCCGTAGCCTCGCTCCGCCAGCCACGCGCCGAGCGTCGCCTGGCTGCGCACGGGCGCGTCGATCGTGGCGCGCGCGTGGCGGTAGAAGCGGGTGATGTCGGCCAGCATGCGCCAGTGTGACGGCCGGGCCAGCATGCGCGGCCCGGGAAAGAAGCCTCGAGCACCGCGCGAGCTGTACGAGATGCCGCAGACGTCACACGCCGACCCGACCGACATGTCGCTGGGCTGCGTCTCGACGCCCAGCTCGGCGAGCAGCCCGACGAAGCGCGGATAGGTGCGCTCGTTGTACACGATGAAGCCCATGTCGACTTCCACGCCGCCTTGCGGGGTGTCCACGCTGACGGTGGCGACATGCCCGCCCGGGACCGACTCCCGCTCGAACAGCGTGACCCGATGCTCCCGGCGGAGCGCATAGGCGGCGGTGAGCCCGCTCACGCCGGAGCCGATGATCGCGATCTCCATGGCCGCGCCCCGCTCAGGCCGTCGTCGCGCGTCGGTCGAGCGCGCGCTGCATGCCGTCACGCGCATCGCGCGCGATGCGGGCGAACGTGCCGCCGGCGAACGGGGTGGCCAGGCGCATCAGGCCGCGGAGGCGGATATCGGCGGTGTAGTCGATGCGCGTGCCCGAGGGAATGCTTTCGAAGACGATCTCGTCCTCGGCCTCCACGCCGGAACCGGTTCCCGCGAGAACGACTCGGCGCAGCGGCTCGAACGCCGTCACCCGGTACTCCATCGGAACGACTCGGTCGCCACGCCGGATTCCGAGGGCGTAGCGCGCGCCGACGCCGAGCGGGCCGTCGTCGATTCGGTCGGACGACGCCACGCCCGGGTCCCACTGAGCTGCGTTCGCGAAGTCGGCAACGAAGGCGAAGGTATCGTCGAGCGGCAGTGATGTCTCGATTCGTTCGCGGAGGATGGCCATGAGGTGTGTTTCCTGTCTAGACTTTGTGCAATGTCTGTGTCACCATACGCGGGTCGCCCATCCGCGTCAAGGGCCGACTGCACATACTGTGTCTAATCTTGGAAGGTGGAGCTCATGCACCCGCTGAACGCCGTTCGAGTCCTCGTCGACACGCTCCTGGAGCTGACCGTCATCGGCAGCTTCAGCCGCATCGGTCCAGCCGTCCGCGGGCGGCTGTTCGACTGGCAGGACCCGCCTCGCGACGCCCTGGCGGGAAGGACCGTCCTCGTCACCGGGCCGACGTCCGGCCTCGGGCGTGCCGCCACGGATGAGCTGGCGGCGCTCGGTGCGCGGGTGATCCTGGTCGGCCGCAGCGAGGAGCGCCTGGCGCGTGTCCGCGACGAGCTCGAAGCGCGGCACGGCCAGGATCGGTTCCCGATGGTGGTGGCGGACATGGGCTCGCTGGCGTCCGTTCGGGCCGCCGCGGATCGGATCCTCGCCACCGAGCCACGCCTCGACGTGGTGGTCGACAGCGCCGGCGCCATCTTCCCCGAGCGCTCCGAGAGCCCGGACGGGATCGAGGCGACCTTCGCGGTGCTGGTGACGGGGCCGTTCGCGCTCGTCACCGGCCTGCTGCCGCTCCTGCGCAAGACGCCAGATGCG
Source organism: uncultured Chloroflexia bacterium (assembly GCA_963783725.1). Lineage (GTDB taxonomy): Bacteria > Chloroflexota > Limnocylindria > QHBO01 > QHBO01 > CAWAOJ01. The sequence goes on from CAWAOJ010000002.1 coordinate 1,479,701, forward strand.
CGGGTGATCGCCGTGACCTCCGGCGGGATGTACACCCAGGCGCTCGACCTCGACGACCTCGAGTCGCGGCGCGGCCCGTTCTCGGGGCCGCGCGCGTACGCAAGGGCGAAGCGCGCTCAGACGGCGCTGATGCGCGAGTGGGCGCGGCGACTCCGCCCCGACGGCATCGCGTACATGGCGATGCATCCCGGGTGGGCCGACACGCCCGGCCTGGCGGACGCTCTGCCCGGCTTCCATCGGGTCATGGGCCGCCTCCTGCGAACGCCTCGCCAGGGCGCCGACACGATCGCCTGGTTGGCCGCCCTGGCCGACCCGGCATCGGCGAGCGGCAGCCTCTTCCTGGACCGACGCCCTCGGCCGTTCGACCGCGTCCCCGCCACCCGCCTCACGGCACGCGACCGTCGCGAGCTGTGGAATCGGGTGGTGGAGCTGACGGGCGGAAGCGACCCGCTGCCGAACGCGCTGAGCTGAGGCTCAGCCCGGCCGGGAGACCAGGTCCGCCACCGCGGCGGCCGCGTCGATGACGCGCTCCGGCAGCTGCACAACGCCCTCGAAAAGCGGATCGTCCGCGGAGGCCGCGCCACCGACCGCGACCACCGCCGTGCCCCGCTCTCGAAGCGCCGTGATCAGATCGCGCGGCCGATCGCCGCTCAGCCTGCGTGACGATGCCGATCACCGCGGCTCGCGCGCTGGTCCGCGTGACGGCGTCGATCCAGCCCTCGACCGTCACATCGGCACCCAGGTACAGGACGCCAACCCCGCGCCGGCGCAAAGCGGCGGCGAAGGCAAGGGCCCCCAGCTCGTGCAGCGCGCCGGGTGGCAGGCCGACAACGACCGAGACCTGGCGCGGGATGCCCGCGGCCTGGTAGATGGCCGCGAGCCGCCGGCCGACGGCGGCACTGGCTGCGTGCTCCGCCGCGACGCTCAGACGGCCGGCCGCCCATGCGTCACCGATGGCGGCCATCGCCGGCAGAAGGAGATCGTCGGCGACCGCCTCGAACGAGCCCGAGGCGAGCATCTCGTCCAGGCACGCCTCGGTGTCGGCCGGGGAGGCCGCTTCGGCCGCGGCCACGAAGCGCTCCACCATGCGGGATCGGTGCGAGGAAGGATCGGTCCCGTCCGTCCGGTCGCCGCGCGCCGACGCCGCAACCTCGTCCGCGGACACCTCGCCCTCCCGGATCGCGCGAGCGGCTTCGGACGCCGCCCAGCCCGAATCCACCAGCGAGCGCATCGCACGCAGCACGTTCAGGCTCGATTCGTCGTACAGGCGATACCCCGATGCGGTGCGCGTGGGGGCGACAACTCGGTAGCGTCGCTCCCAGGCGCGTATCAGCGGGACGCCGACGCCCGTTCGGGCCGACGCTTGCTTGATGGTGTACACGGTGCCGGCAGAGTACCAGCGCTCATGCGTGGCCCCTCGGCCGTGCCGCCGCGGCCACGACGAGCGCGAGCCCAAGACCGACCGCCACCGCGCCTTCCCAAGCGTGGTAGACGGCGAAGCCATACAGTCCGACCAGCAGCAGCAGCACGCCCGCAACGCCCGCCAGGGGCCAGCCGGGCCTCCAGCCGAACCAGATGCCGGCCGCTCCTGCGACGAAGGGCAACAGGGCGACCGCCAGGAGCGCCAGTGAGAACCCGATGCTCGTCTCGCCCCAGAACGCGTCCCCCTGCAGCGACGCGATCATCCAGGACGCCAGGAAGGCGGCGCTGCCGAGGGCGAGAACGACGCCGACCACTCGCCAGCGAGTCATCGAGATCGCGGGTTCGCGCCTCGGCTCGTCCATGCGGTTGCTCCACGGCGGGTGCGCCGTATCGCGGCGTGTGATCGCCCAGACTGCGATCGCATCGGGTGGATTGGCTGGGGCGGAAGGATTCGAACCTTCGATCTCCTGATCCAGAGTCAGGCGCCTTACCGCTTGGCCACACCCCAGCGCGTGCCGCAGATTCTACCAAACGCCCCGTTCAGGCCGGATGCGCGACCTCAACGGCACGCACGCCGAGGACGTTGCTGGCCGGGATCGGTCGGCTGAAGCCCTTCAGGTTGAGCTCGCCCACCGATTCCGCCTCGACCACGTCCTCGACCATCGCCAACGCGCGCTGGCTGAGCAGGATCTGGTCGGCCGATGCGCCGCTGCTCAAGCGCGAGGCAAGGATCACCACGTTTCCGATGGCTCCGTAGTCGTATCGGCCCTCGAAGCCGATGCGCCCCAGGGTGGCGTAGCCGACCGCGATGCCGATGCCGAGCCCCAGCTCGTACCCGCGCCGGCGCCACTCGGCGGAGATCGGCGCGAACCGCTCGCGCACGGCGCAGGCCATGCGGACTGCGCGCTCGACGTGGTCCGGCTGCTCGACGGGGTCGTTGAAGAAGGTCATCACCCCGTCGCCGGCGAAGTGCTCCAGCGTGCCGCCATGCTCGACGATCGCGTCGCCCAGCATGCGGTGGTAGACCGAGAGGACGCCGAACAGCTCCTCGGGCTCCGCCTGCTCCGCGAACGAGGTGAAGCCGCGCAGGTCGCAGAAGACCGCGGTGATCTGGCGACGATGGCCGGCGAGCAGCTGATGCCCCTCCGGCGACGAGACCAGCGCCGCGACCTGCGGGGACAGGAAGCGGCTGAGCTCCGCCTTCTGCGACTCGATCGTCCGCGTCAGCGCCGTCTGCTGTTCCAGGTACTCAAGCTCGAGGTCGTGCAGGCGCTTGGCCGATAGCGAGGCGTTGATGCGCGCCCGCAGGATGCTCGCCTCGATGGGCTTGACCAGGTAGTCGGTCGCGCCCAGCTCGATGCAGCGGACGACGCTCTCCAGCTCCTCGACGCCAGAGACGATGATGACCGGGATGTGGCGGATCGCATCATCGGCCTTCATGGCGGCAAGCGTCTGGTAGCCGTCCAGCTCGGGCATCAGCACGTCGAGCAGCACGACGTCGATCTCGGCCGGGTGCTCGTGCAGGCGCTCCAGTCCCTCGATGCCGTTCGCCGCCTCCAGCACTTCCAGGCCGAGCGTCTCGAGCTGGCGGGCGAGGACCAGCCGGTTGACGCGGCTGTCGTCCACCACGAGCGCGATGCCGCTGCTCATCGGGCGGCCCCGTCGATCCATGCCCGCAGCGCGGTCGCGGCGGCGTCCCATTCGGCGTCCATGCCGCGCAGATCATCGAGGGTGGCGTCGTCCTCGATGGCGCCGCTTCGCCCGGCCATCTCGAGCCGCCGGGACCGTGCGGCGAGTCGCGCCGCGCCCACCGTGGCGCTGCTCGACTTCAGCGTGTGCGCGGGGCGCACCAGCGCGTCGGCGTCGTTCGCCGCGGCAGCCGCGCGGATCTCCGCGATCTGCTCGGGCGCGTCGCCGAGGTAGGTCTCGACCAGCTCGACCACGAAGGCATCGTCCCCCCCGACGGATGCGGCCAGCTCCGCCAGTGCGGTCTCGTCGAGGATGGACGGCTCAGGCTCGGGCACGTGGCTTCCCCTTTCGGCGTGGTCGCGAGCCGTTCGTCGCGGGGACGACTGGTGGCGCAACCGGCGTGCGCTCGAGCGCCCCGGCGAGCTCCGGCGGGCGAATCGGCTTGCTCAGGTAGTCGTTCATTCCTGCGGCCAGGCACGCCTCGCGATCGCCCGCCATGGCGTTGGCGGTCATGGCCACGATCCACAGCGGCCACTCCGGCCAGCGCCGGCGGATCTCGCGCGTCGCCCCCAGGCCGTCGAGCTCGGGCATCTGCACGTCCATCAGCACCACGTCGAACGCGCCGTCCTCGAGCGCGGCGATGGCCTGCCGCCCGTCGTTGGCGACCTGCGCCGTATAGCCGATCTGCGCCAGCAGCCGAAGCGCGAGCTTCTGGTTCACGGCGTTGTCCTCGGCCAGCAGGATGCGCAGTGGATGCCGCTCGCCCAGCGGCAGCGCCCCGTCGTCGGCGGCCCTGGGCAGGACGGGCTGCGGCGCAACCGCCCCGAGCAGGACCGTGGCGATGATGTCGTGCAGTGCCGACGGCTTGACCGGCTTGGCGAGCCAGGCCGCCACGGCGCCACCTTCGCGGTCGCGCATCCCGACCGATGAAAGGATCACCACCGGCGTCGGCGCATGCTTGCCGCGGCCTTCCGACTCGCGGATCCGGTCGGCGAGCTCCAGGCCGTCGAGCTCGGGCATCAGCAGGTCGAACAGCGCGATGTCGAATCGCTCGCCCTGCTGGAGCCACTCGATCGCCTGCAGCGGCGAACCGGTCTCGCGCGGAACCATCCCCCAGCGCACGGTCTGCCCGACCAGGATCCGCCGGTTGGTGGCGTTGTCGTCGACGATCAGCACGGTGCGTCCGCTGAGATCGGCCTCGATCCGCGCCGGACGGCTGGGCGCGACGGCATCGGCCGGCGCGACGGGCATATGCACCGTGAGGTGGAAGATGCTTCCCTCGCCGGCGACGCCCTCGCTCTCGACGGTGAGCGACCCGTCCATCAGCTCGGCCAGGCGCCGGCTGATGGCGAGGCCGAGGCCGGTCCCGCCGTAGCGGCGCGCGATCGACGCATCGGCCTGGCTGAAGGAATGGAAGAGGCGATCCATGGCCGCGACCGGGATGCCGATGCCCGTGTCGCGGATGTCGATCCGGATCTCCCACTTCCCCAGGCCGCGTCTCCCGGCCGGCTCGATCTCGCTGCCGCCGACGGTGACCACGACCTCGCCGCGTTCGGTGAACTTCACCGCGTTGGAGAGCAGGTTGAGGATCATCTGGCGCAGCCGGCCGGCGTCGCCGACGAGCGTCGGCGGCAGGTCCTCGTCGATGGCGTAGACCAGCTCCAGGCCCTTCTTGGCGGCAGCCGGGGCGATGATGTCGAGCGAGACCTCGACGGCGTCGCGCAGCATGAACGGCGAGTTGTCCAGGTCGACCCGGCCGGCCTCGATCTTCGAGAAGTCGAGGACGTCGTTGATGATGGTCAGCAGCGCGTCGCCCGAGGTGCGGATGGTCTCCGCGAAGTCGCGCTGCTCGTCGTCGAGGGGCGTATCGGTCAACAGTCCGCTCATGCCGATGATGGCGTTCAGCGGCGTCCTGATCTCGTGGCTCATGGCGGCCAGGAAGCTGCTCTTCGCCTCGTTCGCCTGCTCGGCCGCCTCCCGCGACTCCTGCGCCTCGCCGAAGAGGCGGGCGTTCTCGAGGGCGATGGCGGCCTGCTGCGAGAGGCCGATCAGGAAGCTGAGGTCTGCGTTGCTAAAGACCCTTCCGCCGCGCGTTCGCCACACGGCCAGGATCCCGGCCACGGCGCCCCGGACGATGAGCGGCGCCGCCATGAGGCGGTCCTCGACGTTGTTCTCGGTGCCCTGGATGACCCTCGCCCTCGAGTCCTCCCACGGGTGGTTGATGGCCTCGGCCTTCCCGGTCTCGGCGATGTCTCCGATGATGCCGATGCCGCGCGAGATGGGGTCAGAGCGCAGCTCGTCGGCGATGTCGCCCTGCGCCACCACCGCCCGATACGTGTCCGTGTCCTCGTCGGGCAGGTAGACCGCTGCCGTGTCGGCACTGAGCAGTCGCTTGGCCCGGTCGGCGATCACCTCCAGCACGCCGGACAGCTCCAGCGTGGCGGAGATCTCGCGTCCCACGTCGGCCAACGCGGCCATCTCGTCGGCGCGGCGGCGAGCCTCGTCGTAGAGCCGGACGTTCTGCACCGCGACGCCGACGTTCGCGGCGATGGTGCCGAGCAGCCTGGCATCGGCGTCGCCGAAACGGCCCTCGGTCGTCGTGCTCTGCACGCTGATGACGCCGATCACGCGCTCGCCGGAGATGATCGGCACGCCAAGGTACGAGCGTGCGACGGTGCCGATGATCGGCTGGCTGAACGCCTCCAGCTCCGCCTCGCGGTTGAGCAGCAGCGGCGCTCGTCGCTCGATGACGCGCGAGGTGAGCCCGCTGCCGAGCGGCAGCGGCTCCTGCTGGATTGGCGCTCCGTCCTCGACGTAGTACGGGAACTCGAGCATGCCCGCCTCCGCGTCGAGCAGCGCGACGTAGGTCACGTCGGCGGCGAACGCCTCGCGCGTCTTCTCGCCGACCAGGGCCAGCAGCGGCTCGACCTCCAGTCGCGTGGTGAGCGCCTCGCCGACGCTGTTGATGGTGGCGAGCTCCGATACCCGCTGCCTGGTCTCGTCGATCAGGCGCGCCGTGCGCAGGGCGACGCTGAGGCTGGCGGCGAGGGTGGTGAGCAGCGAGACGTCGCGCTCCTCGAACGCGTACTCGCGGTCGAGGTTCTGCAGCGAGATGACGCCCAGCATCTCCTCGCCGACCAGGAGCGGCGCGAAGATGGCGGAGCGCGCCGGCTCGCCTACCAGCTGCTCCGGCTGTCCGACCTCGCGGCCGCGCGCCCGCAGGTCGTGGGTGATGAGCAGCGGCTGACGGGTGTCGATGACGTGCTTGCGGAAGCCCATCACCGGCCGCTCCCCGACCGGGAAGTGCTGGCCGCGCTCGATCGTGAACGGGAAGCGCATTGTCCCGCGCTCGTGCTCGTAGACCGCGATGTCCACGACCTGGCAGTCGAAGACGTCGCTCGCCCGCTCCCCCACCAGCTCGTACATCGCCTGCGGCTCCAGCTCGGCGGCAAGGCCGCGCTGCACGCTGTTCACGATGGACAGCTCCGCGGCACGCCGATCGGTCTCCGCCAGCAGGCGCCGCGTCTCGTCGAACAGCCGCGCGTTCTCGAGCGCCACGCTCAGGCTGCCGGCGAGGGTGGTGAGGAGCCGCACGTCGGCATCCGAGAAGGCATTGGCCGAGTCCAGGTTCTGCAGCGAGATGCGGCCGCGCACCTCGCCGCCGGCGAAGAGCGGCGCGATGACGAGCGATAGCGCAGGCTCGCCCTGGATGACGGGGATATCCATCCCCCTCTCCCGGCTCCACTCCGCGACATCCGCGATGGAGATGGGTGCGCGGTCGCCGATGAGCTGCTCCGAAAACCCCTCGATGGGCGTCGGCTCGTCCGGGAAGCGCACGCCCCGCTCGATCGCGTACGGGTAGTGCACCAGGCGCGCGTCGAGGTCGAAGATGCCGATGTCGACCACCTGCGCGTCGAAGATGTCGCGGATCTTGTCGCCCACCAGGTCGTACATCGCCTGCATGTCCAGGTTCTGGGCGAGTCCCTGCTGCACGCTGTTCACCACCGCCAGCTCGGCGGCGCGCTCATCGGTCTCGGTAAGCAGGCGCTTCGTCTCGTCGAACAGCCGGGCGTTCTCGAGCGCCACGCTCAGGCTGGCGGCCAGGGTGGTGAGGAGCCGCAGATCGGACTCCGAAAAGACGTTCTCGCGGTCGAGGTTCTGCAGCGAGATCGCGCCGCGCACCTCGTTCCCGCCGAAGAGGGGGGCGAACAGGACAGCCTGCGCCATCTCTCCCTGGACCACCGACTCGATGCCATGCTCCTCCAGCCAGCGCAGCACATCGGCGTTGACCAGGACCGGCTCGCGCGTCCGCATGACGTAGCCGGCGAATCCACCACCCAGCGAGGTGGGGATGTCGGGCAGTCTCTCTCCGCGCTCGATTGTGTACGGCGAGCGGACGATGCCCGCGGCGGTGTCGAAGGTGAAGATGCTGACGACCTGGGCGTCGAAGATCTCGGCGATCTTGTTTCCGACCAGGTCGTACATGGCCTGCATGTCCAGGTTCTGGGCCAGGCCCTGCTGGACGCTGTTGACGACCGCCAGCTCGGCGGCTCGCTCGTCGGTCTCGGTCAGCAGGCGCTTCGTCTCGTCGAACAGCCGCGCGTTCTCGAGCGCCACGCTCAGGCTGGCGGTGAGCGTCGTCAGCAGCCGAACATCCGAATCGGTGAAGGCATTCTCGCGGTCGACGTTCTGGAGCGAGACCACACCGGACACCTCGCCGCCGGTGATGAGCGGCGCGAACAGGACCGAACGCGACATCTCTCCGGTGACGACCGACTCGATGCCGTGCGACTCGAGCCATCCCAGGACGTCGGAGTTGACCAGCAGCGGCTGCCGAGTCTGGATGATGTGCCCCACGAACCCGCGCTTCAGCGGAATCGGGCGGCTCGGGAGACGCTCGCCGCGCTCGACCATGTACGCCGCCTCGAAGGTCCCCGCGTCGCGATCGATGGTGAAGATGCTCACCGCCTGCGCGTCGAAGATGTCGTGGATCTTGTCGCCCACGAGGTCGTACATCGCCTGCATCTCGAGGTTCTCGGCCAGGCCCTGCTGCACGCTGTTGACGACCGCCAGCTCGGCCGCGCGCTCATCGGTCTCGGCCAGGAGCCGCTTCGTCTCGGCGAACAGCCGCGCGTTCTCGAGCGCCACGCCCATGCTCGAGGCGACCGTGGTCAGCAGACGCTCGTTCGCCTCGGTGAAGGCGCCCTGTTGAAGGCTCTCGAGCGCGATGACGCCGATGGCGCGCTCGCCGACCAGGATCGGAACGCCGAGCCAGCTCTGCGTGTCGCCGCCGGTGCGGACCGCTCCCAGGGCGTCGGCCTCCGCCGACGTCCGCAGCAGCAACGGACGCCTGGAGTCGAGGACGCGCGACGTCAGGCCCTCGCCGAGGTGCAGCGGGACGAACTCTACCCGCTCGTTCTCCTCGACCGAGTACGGGAAGCGGATCTCGCCAGTGGACGCGTCGTGCAGCCCGATCCAGAGCGAGGTGGCGTTGAAGATCGCTCTCACGCGCTCGCCGACCAGCTCGATGATCGCGTCGAAGTCGAGCTGCTTGCCCAGCGCGGCTCCGATCTCGTTGATCACCGCCAGCTCGGCGGCGCGCTCGTCCGTCTCGGCCAGCAGGCGCTTCGTCTCGCCGAACAGCCGCGCGTTCTCGAGCGCCACGCCCATGCTCGACGCCACCGTGCTGACCAGGCGCTCGTCCGCGTCGGTGAAGGCGTTCTTGCGCGGGTCGCCGAACACCACCGCACCGATCGCCTCCTCCCCGGCCAGGATCGGCACTCCGAGCCAGGACTCGCCGAGATCGCCGCTCGCCTGATCATCGGCGTAGGTGGGGAGGATCGCGCCGCCCTCGTGCTGTTCGCCCTTGGTGCCGAGCCTCAGCGGACGCCGCGAGCGGATCACGGTGGTGGTGAGGCCCTCGCCCAGCTGGATGGGCTCCGAGTGACGACGCACGCCGCGGTCGAGCTCGTACGGGAAGCTGATCTCGTTGCTGGCCCGGTCGTACAGGCCGATGTACATGTCGTGCGCACCGACGATTCCCGACAGCCTCTCGCCGACGACCTCGATGATCTGGCCGAAGTCGAGCTGCTTGGCCAGCGCCGAGCCGATGTCGTTGACGACCGCCAGCTCGGCGGCGCGCTCGTCGGTCTCGGTCAGCAGGCGCTTCGTCTCGCCGAACAGCCGGGCGTTCTCGAGCGCCTGCCCCATGCTCGACGCCAGGGTGCTGAGCAGCCGCTCGTCGGACTCGCTGAACCCGTACGGCTCCAGCCGCTCGAGGGTGACGACGCCAAGCACCCGGTCGCCGGCGAGGATCGGCACCCCCAGCCATGACTGCTCGGCCGCCACGCCGGTGACCACGACGCTGTGGCCGCTCATCTCGTCCGGCGTGTTGAACCGCAGGGCCGTGCGCGACGCGATGACTTCGGAGGCAAGTCCCTCGCCGTACGCCAGGGTGAGCTCAGGTCCCCGTCGATCGCCCTCGATCACGTAGGGGAAGGAGATCGTGGCGGCCGCCTCGTCGTAGAGGCCGATCATCCCGGTCGGCACGTGGAAGATGTCGCGGATCCGGTCGCCGACGGCAGTGATCACCGCATCGAAGTCGAGCTCGCTGGCCAGGGCCACGCCGATCTCGTTGATGACCGCCAGCTCGGCGTTGCGCTGCCGCGTCTCCTCGATGGCCCGGGCGCGCGACAGGGCGGAGGCCACGTGCTGCCCCACGAAGGCGAGCAGGTCGCGATCCGCATCGGTGTACTGGTGTTCCGCCGTGTAGCTCTGTACCACCAGCAGACCGATGGAACGACCCTCCACGCGCAGCGGGACGCCGAGCCAGCTGCTCTCGGCGCGGGTGACGCCCAGCGGCTCGAACGCGCCCTCGCTGATCAGGGCCTGGTAGTTGGCGCCGTCGATCAGGAGCGGGCGCCCCAGCCGCAGCGCGTATGCCGTGACGCCGCGGGCCTGGCCCGTCCCGAACGGCTCCCAGGCGTTCGGGTCCGGCACGTCCGGATCGAGCTCGTCGCGGAAGAAGGGGTAGTTGATGCGCTGCGTCGCCTCGTCGTAGAGCGCGATGTAGAAGTTGTTGGCGTACATCAGCTCGCCCACGATGCCGTGGATGGCGGCGTAGAACGACTGCATGTCCTCGGTGGCGCTCGCCGTCTCGGCGATGCGGTACAGCGCGGACTGCAGCGACGCCGCCCGCGCCCGCTCCGCTTCGCGAGCTTCAAGCTCGGCGATGCGACGACGTGCCTCCGCGAGCTCCGCGGCAGCCGATGCCCGCGTCACGTGGCGTTCACGGACATGTTCGGATCGATGGCCATGCAGGCCCCTCCTCGGGCTCTCGGTGCCCGCCGCGTGGCCGCGGCTGTGGCCGACATTCTGCACGCCCGCGCGCCGGAGCGTCGAGTCGCTCGCGCCGGGTGCGGGTGATGGAAATCCCCGCTATGCCGCTTCGGCGTCGAGCGATCGCGCCGCCTCGGCATGGGCGGGGATCACGGCCGCGGCGAGGAAGGGAAACACGACCACGATGCCGAACGCCGCGCCGTACGCCGTCATGCCCCCGCCGAGGCTGCTGATGACGACCGCCAGCGGCGTGGCCACGGCCGCGGCGACGAGGTTCTGGAAGGTGTTCTGGACGCCCAGCGCGCGGCCGGCCCACGTCGCGCCCGCTCGTTCCGCCACGGCCGTGAAGGCGAGCCCGTTGGGCGACACGGTGATGACGGCGGCGAGGGCCAGCGCAGCGACGGACGCCCCGGCGCCCAGCATGGCCAGCGCGGCGAGCGTCGCCATGACGAGTCCGATCGCGACGGCCACCCGGCGCATCGGCGCCAGGCGCGCCGCGACGCGATCCGACCAGAAGCCGACCAGCATCCTGCTTCCCGCGCCGAGCAGCTGCGTCGCGGCGAGGAGCGTCCCGGCGACGGTGATCGACCAGCCGACGGCGGTGACGAGGTAGTCGAACGCGAACACCGCGACGGCGAACTGCGGGATGACGAGCATGGCGCTGGCGGCGTGGATCCGCCACAGGTAGGCGGACCGATACGGGGACGGCGTCCTCGGCAGCTCGTGCGACGGCGGGCGCTGCGGGTCGCGCACGACCGCGACGACCACGATGGCGCTGGCCAGGCACCCGATGGCGAGCGCCGCCAGCGCCACGCCAACGCCAAGGACGGCGAGCGCCGGCAGCGCGAGCGCAGCGACGGCCACGCCCAGCGGCTGGCCGGTCTGGCGGATGCCCATGGCCAGGCCTCGCTCGCGTGCCGAGAACCAGCCGAGGATGAGCCGTCCGCTCGCCGAGTGGATCGAGGCGCCGGACGCCCCGGCGAGGAACAGCCAGACCCAGCGCTCGACGGAGCCAGTGGCCGCGGCGGCGCCGAGCAGCGCCAGCCCCGAGGCAGTGAGGCCGGCGGTGAGCACCACGCGCTCGCCCCAGCGGTCGGCGGCGGCCCCCCAGGCGATGAGCGACAGCAGGATGCCGAAGACGGGCGCGATCACGATGGCGGTCGCGCTCTCGAGGCTCAGCCCCTCGGCGCGCAGCGCGGGAATCAGGTACGCCAGCCCGTACTGCGCCGCGCACCCGGCCACAAGGCCCACCAGCGCGACGGAGAGCACGACCCAGCGTCGGGCCGGAGGCGCGGTCACGCCGCGAGTCGTGCCATGGCGCGCGTGAGCGCGGATCGCAGCGTGCCGGGGTCCACCGGAAGCGGCAGGCGCGCCGCGAGGTGGCCGTCCGGGCGGACGAGCAGGGCCTCGCCCATCGGCTCCTCGGAGGTCACCACCGCCAGCCGCGACACCCAGTCGGGGACAGACGCTTCGGTGCCGGCCGGGACGACCAGCACGAACGACCGCAGAAGGCGGTGGCGCAGCCTGGTGGCGGCGCCCTCAGCCAGCACCGGCATGTCGGGCACGACCGCCCCGTCCGACGACCCGTCCACGATCGGAGAGCCGGCGTAGGCGAACGGCTCGGAGAGGCGGCCCGAGTCCACCTGCCGGCGCAGCCACCCGAAGCGGGAGCCGCGCAGGATCAGGTTGCGTCGCAGCCGCATCGGCCAGCTCGCGGGCGCCAGGAAGCGCATGGTGCGTCCGGTGACGCGCAGGTTCTCGATGGCGGCGGGCCGGCGCTCGGCCTCGTAGGAGTCGAGCAGCGCATCAGGGGCTTCCTCGTGCCAGACCAGCCCCAGCTTCCAGGCCAGGTTGTCCGCGTCCTGCACGGCGCTGTTCATGCCGCGCGCCCCGAAGACGCTCATCAGATGCGCCGCGTCGCCCGCCAGGAAGATCCGGCCCTCCCGGAAACGAGAGGCGAGGCGCTGGTGGAAGCTGTACGTCGTGACCCATACGATCTCGTACGGCACGTCGCCCACGATCTGCCGGATGCGAGCGTCGACGCCGCCGTTCGCTCGCTCGGCGTCCAGGTCGAAGTCACGCGGGACGCGCCAGTCGATGCGCCACACGTCGTGTGGCTGCGGATGGATGAGCACCTGGCGCCCGGGGTTGAAGGGCGGATCGAAGAAGAAGCGGCGCTCGTTCGGGAACGGCAGCCGCGCTCTGATGTCGGCGATCAGGAACCGATCGGCGTTGTCGCTCCCCTCGAAGCCGATGCCGGCCAGCTGCCGCATGGTGCTGTGCCCGCCGTCGGCCGCGACGGCATACGAGCCGCGCCAGGCGGTGCGGCCGCCCGGCCCGTCGGCGTGCAACGTCACCCCGCCGGCGTCCTGCTCGACGCCGTCCACGCGGTGCCGCCAGGCGACCTCGACCAGTGGCTGGCGCCGCACCTGCTGCAGCAGCAGCTCCTCGACGCGCGACTGCGGGATGTTCACGAACCGCGGGAACGCGTCTGCGCCCACGTCCGAGAGCCGGACCTGGAACAGCTCGCGGTCGCGGTAGTAGGTGCGCCCCACGTTCCAGCTGACGCCCTCGTCGGCGATCGCGCGGGCGCCGAGCCGCTCGAAGATGCCGAGCGTGTGCGCCTGCACGCAGATGGAGCGGCTGCCCTCGGTGGCGATCGTCGCGTCGTCGTCGATCAGGATGCTGGGCACCTCCCAGCGCGCGAGCGCCAGCGCGGCCGAGAGGCCGGTCGGGCCGGCTCCGACGATGAGGACAGGCAGCGGCTGCGGCACGCGCCCGGGCCTCAGTCCTGCAGCTGCGCCCAGACCTGCCGGTCGCGCTCCGCGGTCCAGATGCGCGGACGCTCGATCCCGTCGAGCTCGTCCCACATGCGCTGCACGTTGAACGGCATGGTGTGCTCGAAGATCGGCCAGCTGCCGTAGCGCGGCTCGAGGGCCGCGTGCGCCGCCTCGAACGCCTGCTTCAGCGAGCCGCCCGACGACCGCACCGCCTCGACCTCCCGGTGCAGCGTGCGCAGGAAGCCGCGCGTCTGCTCGATGGCCTCGCGCACCGCATCGGCCCCGCGCACCACCGGCCCTCGGCCGCCGACCAGCGATTCCGCGCCGAGCGCCGCCACCGCGTCGAGCGTCGCGTTCATCCAGTCGAGGTGGAAGGCGTCGCCTGTGTAGAGCGCGGCGCTCGCCTCGACCAGGTCACCCGCGAAGAGGACGCGCTCGTCGGGGAGCCAGATCACGATGTCGCCCTCGGTGTGGCCGCGGCCGAAGTAGCGCAGCTCCACCACCCGGCCTCCGCCCAGGTCGATGTCATGGCGCTCGTCGAAGGTGAGCGTCGGACGCGTGAGGCCCGGGATCGACTCGATCCCCTTGAACAGGCGCGGCATGCGGCCCGCCTCGGACTCGAAGTCGGCCTGCCCGCGCTCCTCGATCAGCTCCGCCGTCCTGCGATGCGCGATGATCTCGTCGGCGCCGAAGGCCGACGCCCCGAGGGTCCGCACGGCGTGGTAGTGCGTCAGCGCCAGGTGCCTGATCGGCGTGGACGTGTGACGGCGCAGCTCGTCGAGCCACACGCGGGCCATGACCGGCGTGGCGCGCGCCTCGACGGCGAGCACCGCGTCCGCTCCCTCGATGGCGCCGACGTTCGGATCGCCCTCGGCGGTGTAGGCGTACACCCCGTCCGCCAGCGTCTCGAAGGTGGCGGTCTTCTCCGCGACGTCCGCGGTCGAGGCGAAGGGCTTCGGCATCGGCCAATCCTACGACGCCAGGGACCGATACGGTCGCCATTGGTACAGGTCGCCATAGGCCGGACGGCCCGCTGCCGGGATCCACCACGGCCGCGTACCGTCACGACAGGGCACGCAACTCACCGTCCGACAGTTGGAGCGAACAGACCGATGCAGCAGGGTGTCCAGCCGCACGAGTGGCGCCGCTACGGTTTCGGGGGCCCTCCGGAGGCGTGGGAGCGCGACGCGCACCGCGACCTCGACCGCCTCTCGACGTCGTATTTCCTGGACATCGTGGATGCCCGGCGGGCCCTGCTCGACGGTCCGCTGGATCGAGAGCTGGAGCACCAGGTCGAGGAGCTCTTCACCACCGCCACGCGGCACAAGCACGAGATCGACTACACGCTGCGCCACTGGGCGACGCCCGTCGAGCGTGCGCGCGTCGCCGATCGCCTCGGCTCGCTGATGCGCATCAGCCGCCGCCTGCGCTCGATGTCCGGCCGGACGGAGCCCGCGCCCGCCGCCTGAGCCTAGACTCCGCCGCATGGCGCGCTTTCCGCTGCTGGCGGACATCGTCGCCGCGCGGCGCCGGCTGCGCGGCGTGGCGCTCGAGACGCCGCTCGAGCCTTCGGCGGAGCTCACCGAGGAGAGCGGCGCGGCAGAGGTGCGACTCAAGCTCGAGAGCGCCCAGCCGGTCGGCTCGTTCAAGATTCGCGGAGCGTCGAACCGCATCGCGCTCGTCGCAGCGGCCGATCCGCATGCCGAGATCGTCACCGCCAGCAGCGGCAACCATGGCATCGCGGTCGCGGCCGCGGCTGCCGCGCACGGCCTGCGCGCGACGATCCTGGTCGGTGCGGCGATCTCCCCGGCCAAGCTCGAGCGCCTGCGCGCGCACGAGACCGATCGGATCACGGTCGAGATCTTCGGGCGCGACAGCGACGACACCGAGGCGGAGGCGCGACGCCGCGCGTCCGTCGGCCAGGCGATCTACGTCCCGCCCTACAACGATCCGGACGTGATCGCCGGGCAGGGAACAGTGGGCGCCGAGATCATCGACGCCTGGCCCGAGGTGGACGCGATGGTGGTCCCGATCGGCGGCGGCGGGCTGATCAGCGGCATCGGCCTGTGGGCCAAGGCGGTCAAGCCCGGGCTGCGGCTGGTGGGAGTGCAGCCATCGGCCTCGCCGCCGATGTACGCCCACCTGGCCACCGGTGCCACCGCGCGCATGCCGATCGCGCCCACGCTGGCCGACGGCGTGGCGGGCAACATCGAGCGCGACTCGATCACGTGGAGGATGTCGCGCCAGCTGGTCGACGAGATCGTCCTGGTCGAGGAGGAGGAGATCGCCGACGCGATGCGATGGGCGGTCGACGTGCCGCACCTCCTGCTCGAGGGGAGCGCGGTGCTGGGCGTCGCGGCGCTGCGCCTGGGTCGCGGCGGCCTCGCCGGGCGTCGTGTGGCCGTGGTGGTCACCGGTCGCAACGTCGATGGCGCGACCCTGCGCCGGATCCTTGCCGGCGGCTGACGCGGTCGCGCGACAAGCGCCAACCGGGCTTGGTTTTACAATGCGCGGCATGAGCTCATCTCTCCCAGCCGACGACGTCGCTGCGCTGGCGGCGCTGGCCGAGCCGATGCGGCGGCGGCTGTACGAGATGGTCGTCGCGCGCGGCGAACCGGTGTCACGCGACGCCGCGGCCGGCGCGCTCGGCATCACCCGCTCGCTTGCCGCGTTCCACCTCGACCGCCTGGCCGATGCCGGCCTTCTCTCGGTCGAGTTCCGCCGCCTCGGCGGCCGCAGCGGCCCGGGCGCCGGCCGGCCCTCGAAGCTGTATCGGCGCTCGCTGCAGGAGCTGCAGATGTCCGTGCCGCCGCGGCGCTACCGGCTCGCCGCCGGCTGGCTGGCGCAGGCAATGGCCAGCGACGCCCCGGCCGAGACGCTGCGCGGTCTGGCCTCCGATCACGGCCGGCGCCTCGGCCGGCTCGCGCGACGGCGAGCGGGGTCGCGGCCGAGTCGCGGCGCGCTCATGGCGGCTGGCGCCGAGACGCTCAGCGACGAGGGATTCGCGGCGCGCGTCGAGGACGGCGCCATACGGCTGGGCAACTGCCCCTTCGAGCTGCTGGCGCGCGACCAGCCCGAACTCGTCTGCTCCGAGATGAACCGCGCTCTGCTGACGGGGTTCGCGGCGGGCCTCGGTGGCAGGTCGGCAGCCGCGTTCGAGCCGAACGGATCCGGCTGCTGCATGACGCTGCGCTGACGCGACGACGCTCCGCAGCGCGCCAGGCTGAAGCAACCGGGCCGCCCGCCTATCCTTAGCGCACACATGACGACACAGCAGGCCGCCTCCGCCCAGCCAGAGGCGACGCCATTCGACCGGGCGCTTGAGAGCGTCAACGCGGGCTACGTCGACGAGCTCTACGCGCAGTACCAGCGCGACCCCGCCAGCGTCGACCGCGAGTGGCGGTCGCTCTTCGACGCCGGCGCCGGGGGATTCACGCCCGTCGCCCCTCCGGCCGCCGAGCGCGGCGCCAACGGCAACGGCGCCACCGCCCCGGCCGCAGGGGAGACGGCGCTTCCGGCCGGCGCGACGTCGATCAAGGGCCCCGCCGCGCGGCTCGCCTCGAACATGATCGCCTCGCTTGCCGTTCCCACGGCGACGAGTTACCGCGATATCTCGGTCGCCGTGCTGGAGGCGCGGCGCCGTGAGCTGAACGCGGCGCTGGCGCCGCGCAAGGTCAGCTTCACGCACCTGATCGGCTGGGCCATCGTCCTCGCCGCGGCCGAGCAGCGATCCATGACGCACTACTACACGCAGCGCGACGGACAGCCGTACCGCGTCGATCCCGGCCGCGTGAACCTGGGTCTGGCGGTCGACGTCGAGCGCCCCGACGGCGCGCACTTCCTGGTGGTGCCCGTCATCAAGGGTGCGGACGACATGGACTTCGCCGCCTTCCACGCGCGCTACGAGGAGCTGGTCGAGAAGGCGCGCGCGAACCGGCTATCGCCGGACGACTTCGTCGGCGCGACCATCAGCCTCACCAACCCGGGCACGCTGGGCACCACCTCCAGCGCGCCGCGCCTCATGCCGAACCAGGGGACGATCGTTGCGACGGGCGCGATCCGCTCGGTCGGCGAGCAGCGCCTGATGACCATCAGCTCCACGTACGATCACCGCATCATCCAGGGCGCGGAATCCGGCGCGTTCCTGCGTCGCATCGATCGGGCACTGAGCGGAGAGGACGACTTCTACCGCGACGTCTTCGCGGCCCTCGGAGCGACGCTCCCGACCGCCGCCGCACCCGCTTCGACGGCTGCGTCCGCGCCGGAGGGCGAACCGATGCCAGGACCCGCATCGGTCCCGACCGCCGACGCCACACGCGACGACCTCGCCGCCGTGGCCGCCGGCATGGCGCTGGTCAAAGCGTGGCGAAACTTCGGTCACCTGGCTGCCCACCTGGACCCGCTCGGCAGCCAGCCGATCGGCGACCCGTCGCTCGATCCTGAGCCGCTCGGTCTCGACGAGGCGACCATGGCGCGCGTGCCGGCCGAGCTGATGCGCGTCTACGTCCCGGGCGAGACCCTGGCCGAGGCGCTGCCGGCGCTGCGCGCCACCTACGGCGGGACGATCTCGTACGAGGTGGAGCACCTCGCCAGCCATGACGAGCGCCTCTGGCTGCGCCAGGTGATCGAGTCGGGGCAGCACCGCCAGCCGCTCGGCGCCGACGAGCAGCGCGCCCTTCTGCAGCGCCTGACCGAGGTTGAGGCGCTCGAGGGATTCCTGCACAAGGCATATCTGGGCCAGAAGCGGTTCAGCATCGAGGGCACCGATGCCATGGTGCCGATGCTCGACCGGATCATCCGGGACTCCGCGCGGCGCGGGACGCGCGACGTCGTGATCGGCATGGCACACCGCGGACGGCTGAGCGTGCTCAGGCACGTGGTGGGGGTCAGCCTGGAGGCGATCCTGGCCGAGTTCGAGGCCGGCCGGGCGAGCGCGCCGGCGGACGGGGTCAAGGGCGGCCTGGACGACGTGAAGTACCACCTCGGGGCAGCGGGCACGTACGCCACCGAGGACGGCGAGGTGCACGTCGAGGTCGCCTCGAACCCGAGCCACCTCGAGGCGGTCGACCCGGTGGTGGAGGGACTGGCCCGCGCGCGCCAGACCGATCGCAGCACGCCGGTGGCGACCGTCGACCACGAGGCGACGCTGCCGGTGCTGATCCACGGCGACGCCGCGTTCGCGGCACAGGGCGTGGTGGCCGAGACGTTCAACCTCGCGCGGCTGCCCGGGTATGCGACCGGCGGCACGATTCACCTGATCAGCAACAACCAGATCGGGTTCACCACCGGACCGCGACGAAGGCCGATCGACCGACTACTCCTCCGACCTTGCCAAGGGCTTCGACGCGCCGATCGTGCACGTCAACGCCGACGATCCGGAGGCGTGCCTCGCCGCCGCGCGGCTGGCGATGCTCTACCGCGAGACGTGGCACAACGACGTGGTGATCGACCTCGTCGGCTACCGTCGCTTCGGCCACAACGAGGGTGACGAGCCGGCCTACACGCAGCCCCGGATGTACGCGACCATCGCCGACCATCCCACCGTTCGGCAGCGATACGCCGAGCGCCTGGTCGCCGACGGCGTCATCGGGCAGGCCGATGTCGACGCCTCGCTCAAGGCCGCCACGCGGGCGATCGCCTCGCGCCAGACGGCGTTTCGAAAGCAGGCCGATGCGGCGAACGGCTTCGATCGCGGTCCCGACGCGATCGAGCGCGCGCGCGTGGCCGAGCCGGACAGCGCCGTCACGCTCGAGGAGCTGCGCCGCCTGAACGCGCAGCTGTACAGCTGGCCGGACGGCTTCGAGCCGAATCCCAAGCTGGCCAAGCAGCTGCAGCGGCGCATCGACGCGCTCGCCGCCGACGAGCCCAGGATCGAGTGGGCGCACGCGGAGTCGCTCGCCTTCGCCTCGCTGCTGGTCGAGGGAACGCCGATCCGCCTCACCGGCCAGGACACGGTGCGCGGCACGTTCAGCCAGCGACACCAGGCCCTGTACGACGCCCGCACCGGCGAGCCGTACGTGCCGATCCAGCACCTGGACGGAGCCCGTGCCTCGTTCGAGCTGCACAACTCGCCCCTCTCCGAGTTCGCCTGCCTCGGGTTCGAATACGGCTACGCCGTCACGGCGCCGTCGGCGCTCGTGGTCTGGGAGGCGCAGTACGGCGACTTCGTCAACGGGGCCGAGATCATCATCGACCAGTTCCTGATCGCCGGGCTCGCCAAGTGGCGCCAGACGTCACGCCTGACACTCCTGCTTCCGCACGGCTACGAAGGCTCGGGTCCGGAGCATTCGTCGGCCCGCCTGGAGCGCTTCCTTGCGCTGGGCGCCGAAGGGAACATCCGCGTCGTGAATCCCACCACCCCGGCGCAGTACTTCCACCTGCTTCGGCGACAGGCGCGCCACGCGGAGCTGCGGCCGCTGGTGGTGATGGCGCCCAAGTCGGTGCTCCGCCTCCCAGCCGCCGCCTCGCGCCCCGAGGATCTGGCCAACGGAACGTTCCACCCCGTGCTCGACGACGTCGAGCACACGAGCGACGCCGACGCCGACGAGGTCCGTCGCGTGGTGCTGTGCAGCGGCAAGGTCTATTACGACCTCCTCGCCTCGCCGGAGCGAGCGGCGCATCCGGAGGTCGCGATCGTGCGCGTGGAGAGGCTGTACCCGTTCCCGACCGAGGAGCTGAGGGCGGTCCTGGCGCGCTATGGCAACGTCGAGAAGGTGAGCTGGGTCCAGGAGGAGCCGCGCAACATGGGCGCGCGCAAGTTCGTGATGCCCAAGATCCGGCACCTGGTCCCGTACAAGATCCCGCTCGGCGACGTCTCGCGACCGGAGCGCTCGCGTCCCGCCGAGGGCTATCCGGCGGCACACGCCGCGGAGCAGCAGCGGATCGTCACCGAGGCCCTCAGCGCCTGACGCGCGCCCGCCGGCGGCTACGGCAGGCGCCAGGCCGCCGCGATTGCGCGCCCGGTCTGCGGGTCAATGATGTCGATCGGCCCGCTCAGCGCGTTCTCGACGACCTGTGACATCACCGGAGCGCTCAGGTCGATCTGATCGCGCGGCGCGAGGATGAGCGCCCAGCGCTGGCGCGCGTGGAGGTTCCGTGCCGGTGACCCGCCGTCGGCCTGCAGGCGAAGCCGGTTCGTTTCGCACTCCGAGTACCACGCCACGATCGGGTCTGCCCCGCCGACCACGCCGCAATCCTCATCGGCCAGCGCGGCAAGCTGCGTCGCCGCCGCCCTGATCGGACCGTGGACGGCGGCCCGAACGCTGGTGCGATCGAGCGAGTACCGGGCGGTCGAGCCGTGGCTCAGGAGGACCGCTGCCCCCACTGCGACCGCCAGACCGGCGCCGAGCGGTGACGGAAGCTGGCGCGCGACCAGGCCCAGCGTCACGCTCCCGGCGATCACCAGCAACGCCGCCGGGATGACGAAGTAGCGGGCTTCCGCATGGCCGATGCCGGCGCTCACCAGGATGACGTACGCGACGGCAGGAACGGTGAGAAGCAACAGCGCGCGGAGGGCCGGCCGCCATGTGGGCGAACGGACGGCCGCCACGGCGGCGAGTGCCGCGCCGACCACGCCGCCGATCATGAGCGGGTATCCGGGCGAGCCGGCCATCAGGAAGGGCAGGTAGCCCAGGAACTCGCCGAAGGTCGACGCCCCGGCGCGGTCGGGCGGCACCACCCGCTGGGCCGCGAGCAGGATTCCGAGGGGAGACCCCGTCTGGGTGATCGACCAAGTGATGTGCGCGACGGCGAACGCGAGCGCGATGGCGAGCGTCGCCACCAGCTGGCGCGGTGATCCGATCAGCCGCCGCCACCACAGCGCCGCGGCGATGGCAACCAGCGGGAGCAGCGCGAGCAGCGAGCCGTATCGGGCCAGGAAGGCCAGGCATGCCATTACCGTGGCGACCAGCAGCCCTGCACCCGGCCGATCACGCAGCTCGAGCTGCGTCCAGAGCAGCGCGACGACGAGGAGCGTAAGCGCGGCGGCCGGCACGTCGGTGAGGAGGGCCGCGCTCTCGAGCTGCAACGTCGGGCTGACGAGGAGGATCGCCGCCGCCGTGAGGCCGGCGAGGCGCCCGCCCATCGAGCGCGCGAGCCACCAGGCCGCGAGGATGAGTCCCAACCCGGCGACGAGACCGATGAGCCGCAACTGCCACTCGTCGCCGCCGGCGGCCACAGCGACGCTCGCGAGGAGCGGCACGAGCGGCGGCCGGATGTACGACCAGCCACTCAGCGGGATATCGGGCGCGACCCAGGCGCGAGCACGATCGGCATACACCGCCTCGTCCCAGCTGAGGCTGGCGTCGACGCCCAACAGGCGCACCACGATTCGCACGAAGTCGAACAGGATCAGCGCAAGAAGGAGGAGCTCGAGCGCGAGCAGGCCGTGCCGCCACTTCCCGATCTTCTGCAGCACGCTCCCTCCGAGTCCAGGCGGACGATGATAGGGAGCCGTTCCTATACTCCGAACGGTGAGTGCGCACGTGCCGGTGTTGCTGGAGCGCTACCGCGACCTGCTGGCAGACGACGGCGAGGCGTTTCCCCTTACCCTGGGCGAAGGGAACACTCCGCTGATCCGAGCTCGACGCCTCGGCGCCGAGCTCGGCCTCGACTCCCTGTGGCTGAAGGTCGAGGGAGCCAACCCGACCGGAAGCTTCAAGGACCGCGGCATGGTCCTCGCCGTCAACCGCGCGCTGGCTCGTGGTGCGCGAGCGGTCGTCTGCGCGTCAACGGGCAACACCAGCGCCTCGGCCGCCGCCTATGCCGCGGCGGCGGGGCTGGCCTGCCACGTCGTGCTGCCCGCGGGCCGCGTGGCGCGCGGCAAGCTGGCGCAGGCGCTGGCGGCCGGCGCGCGGCTGCTGATGGTGGACGGCAACTTCGACGTCGCGCTGGACGCCGTGCGGCGGCTGGGCGAGGAGGGGGTTGCGGTGGTGGTGAACAGCGTCAACCCCGACCGCATCGAAGGGCAGCAGACGGCCGCCTGGGAGGTCGTCGATACGCTCGGCGAGGCACCGGCCGCGCTGGCGCTGCCGGTCGGCAACGCGGGCAACATCACCGCCTACTGGCGCGGCTTCGGGCGCTACGCGGCCGAGGGACGCGCGACCCTTCTCCCGCGCATGCTGGGCTTCCAGGCGGCCGGCGCCGCCCCGCTCGTCAGCGGCGGGGTGGTGGAGGAGCCCGAGACGGTCGCCACGGCGATACGGATCGGCAGGCCGGCATCGCGCGAAGGCGCGCTGCGCGCGCGCGACGAGTCGGGCGGGGTCATCGAGGCGGTGACCGATGCGGAGATCCTCGACGCCCAGCGCCGCATCGCCGAGCTCGAGGGAGTCTTCTGCGAGCCGGCCTCGGCGGCGGGCGTGGCGGGAGTGCGGCGGCTGGCTGGCGAGGGCCGCATCGGTCGCGACGAGACGGTCGTCTGCGTCCTGACCGGGAACGGGCTCAAGGACCCGGACATCATGTCGGGCGAGGAGGGCTCGATGGCCGTCATCCCCGCCCAGCTCGACGCGATACGCCGCGCGATCGAATCAGGTCGCTGAAGTCGGCTGCGAGGGCCCGCAGCCGCAGGCGTTCAGCACCGCGTTCACGAACGCCTCTGGCTGCGCGCCCTTGTGGACCACCGCGGACGCCTGCAGCCCAAGGTCCAGCTGCTCGTCGAACGAGTCGGACCAGCCCATCAGCACCACCTGCAGCGAAGGCCAGCCGAGTCGCAGGCCCTTGAGCAGTGCCGCCCCGTCGGAGAGCTCGGGGAGCCGAGGATCCACGATCACGACGCTCGGGTGCGTCAGCGCGACCAGCTCCAGCCCCGTGCGCGCGTCGCCCGCGCTGCCCAGCACCTCGACGCTGCCGGAGAGCCGCAGCACGTCGCTCAGGCTCTGACGGACGCGGCGGTCCGAATCGACGATCACCACCCGCGGGCGGTGCTGGTGGCTGCCATCGCCCATCGGCGCAGCCGACTGGCTCGACATTCGGGCATCGTCACCCCGGACCGCGTGCGGAGTCATCCGACGTTGGACGCGG
Organism: uncultured Chloroflexia bacterium; assembly: GCA_963783725.1. Taxonomy (GTDB): domain Bacteria; phylum Chloroflexota; class Limnocylindria; order QHBO01; family QHBO01; genus CAWAOJ01. Next base: position 1,502,947 of record CAWAOJ010000002.1, read on the forward strand.
CGCGCGCTACGTCATTCGGCCGAGGGCGGCACCGGCACGCTGGCCTCGACGCGCGTGCCGGAGCCGAGCGTGGACGCGACGCGGAACGTGCCTCCCGCCTGGTCGGCGCGCTGCCGCATCCCGTGCAGGCCCAGGTGACCGCGCCCGACGCGCTCCGGCTCGAAGCCCGTCCCGTCGTCCTCGACCGCCAGCGCCACGTCGTGCCCGCTGCGCGTGATGGAGATGGTCGCTCTGCGCGCATTGGCGTGCTTCACGACGTTGTGCAGCGCCTCCTGCGCGATGCGGAAGATGGTCTCCTCGGTGGCCAGCGGGAGCCGCGGCATCGGATCGGGGTCGGAGCTGACCTCGACCGCCAGGCCGCTGCGTCCCTGCACCGCGGTGGCGTGGTTGCGCACGCGCCTGCACCAGCCCGTCCTGCTCCAGGCTGGCCGGCCGCAGCTCGAAGATGAGCGCGCGCATCTCGCCCAATGCGTCGCGCTGCAGCTCCCGCAGCTCGTCGAGCTTCTGGCGCGCGGCCGCGGGGTCGCTGTCGAGCAGCAGCTCGAGACTGCGCGTCGTGAGCCCCATGCTGAACAGGGCCTGGGTCACCGAGTCGTGCAGCTCGCGCGCCAGGTTCGCCCGCTCCTGGCTCGCCGCGAGGTCGGCGGCATGACGTCGCAGGTCGCGCTCCAGGCGCTCGCGCTCGTTGATGTCGCGGACCGATCCATGCGCGCCCACGAAGGTGCCGTCGACCAGGTTCCCGATCATGGTGATCTCGACCGACGAGACGCTGCCGTTGGCGAGTGGCAGCTCGATATGCAGGCGCTGCTCGCGCTGGGGGTTCCTGCGCATCGCCTCCCAGCCGGCGACGGCGGCGTCGCGCGAGCCCTCGCGCGTCAGCTCGGTGAAGTGGAGCCCCAGCAGCTGTCGAGGCTGCCAGCCGGTGCGGCTATGGAGCGAATCGGAGAAGAAGGTGAAGCGTCCCTCGGCATCCACCGCCCACACGATGTCGGGCGAGTTGTCGACCAGGTGCCGGTAGCGACGCTCCGACGCACGCAGATCCTCGTACAGCCGGGCGTTGGCGACCGCGATCGAGACCTGCGTGGCGAGGACGCCGAGGAGGTCCGCATCGGCCTCCTCGAATGCGTCCGGGCGCAGCGAGCTGAGGGTCACGGTGCCGAGGGTCTCCCCCTCGCTGACGAGGGGCGCCGCCATCACCGAGCGGATGCCGTACTTCGCCACGTAGGCGTCGGCCGATGCACCGTGCTGGAACGAGTGGTCGCCCAGGTAGTCGCCGGTCCACACCACGCGGCCCTCCGCGATGGCGCGTCCGGAGAGGCCCTCGTCGGCACTCACCACGTTGTCGCCGTCGTCGCGCGGGAAGCGGTCGCCGGCGCCGGTGTTGGCGAAGACCCAGTGCAGCGTCTTCGCGCCGCGCTCGGCGAGGTCGACGCGTGCCGAGTCGGCGCCGATCAGGCGTACCGCCTCGTCGACGGTCCTCTGCAGGATCTCGTCGGAGCGCGTCATGGTCGTCAGCTCCGCGGCGAGCTCGGCCAGCGACCGCTGAGCGTCGATCCTTCGTCGCAGCTGTTCGTAGAGCCGCGAGTTCACGATCGCCACGGCGCCCTGGTCGGCAAGCCGCTGCAGGAGCTCCAGCTCGTCGGGCGTGAAGTGATGCGGCGACTCGAACGAGACGGCAAGCGTGCCGATGGTGCCGGCGTCCGGCGCATGCAGCGGCGCCACGGCCACGCCTCGCAGCTTGAGGCGCGCGGCCACGGCGTTGTCGTCGGCCTCGTGCGGGATGCGCGGGTCGGCGTCGTAGTCCTCGGTGCAGACCACCCTTCCGGTCTCCGCCGCCAGGCCGTTGATGCCGCCGGGGATCGGGAACTCCTGGCCGCGCAGCCACGCCGACGTCTCCTCGTCGAAGCCGCCGGCCACGACCGTCGGGCGCAGGATCCGGCCGTCGTCCGTGGCGAGCGAGAGATGGGCGCCGTCCGTGCGCAGCAGGCGGCGCGCCGCGTCCACCACGCTCTGCAGCAGCTGACCAGGCTCGCGGATGGCGGTGATGCGCGCGGCGATCTCGCCGAGCGTCGCCTGCGCCTCGACCCGGTGCGCGAGCTCGTCGGCGTGCGCACGCAGGTCGTGCTCGAGCCGGTCCACCTCGGTCATGTCCCTGATGGAGCCGTGCGCCCCGATGCTCTCCCCGTCGATCACCGCCTCGCGTCCGCGAAGCTCAACCGGGATCTGCCCGCCGTCGCGGTGCAGCAGGTGGTATCGGTGCCGCTGCTCCGCCTCCTGTCCCTGGGCGTCGCGCCACGCCGCCTGGAAGCCCTCGCGGTCCTGCTCGGCAACGATCGTCGACCAGTGGCGGCCGATCAGCTCCGCCGGCGACCATCCCGAGAGCTGCACGCTGGTCTCGGACACGTAGGTGAAGTTGCCGCTCGGATCGGTTGCCCAGACGACGTCCGGCGAGTGCTCGACGAGATACCGATAGCGCTCCTCCGATCGCGCCAGCTCCTGCACCAGGCGCTGGTTGGCGAGCGTGACGGCGGCATGCTCGGCCAGCGCGCGAAGGAGGCCCTGCTGCGCGTCGTCGAACGCGCGCGGGTGACGCTGGTATGCGCCCAGCGCGCCGAGCACCTCGCCGTTGGCGACGAGCGGCGCCACGACCATCGCCCGCATGTGCGCGCGCGATGCGATGCGATCGGCGCCCGGAGAGTGATCGAAGCCGCGGTCGTCGAGGTAGTCGACCGTGCGCACCAGCTGGCCGCGGGCAACCGCCGCGCCGAACATGCCCCTGCCCACCGGAAGACGCAGCTCGCGGATCATGCGTGCCGCCTCGGGGTCGCCGATGCCCGCATCGGTCGCGCAGTAGAGCTCGTTCTCGTCGGGATCGAGCAGGTAGATCATGGCGCCGTCGGCGTGGAGCAGCCGCGCCGCCTCCTCCACGGCCCGATGAAGCGGGTCCACGCTGGCGCCGACCATGGCAGTCCCCTGGCGATCGCCGGTCTCGATGCTCATGCCGACGTCGAGGATACGCGATGCGCGCGCGGCCGCCGACACGGCGCCGAGGCAGCTCCTACGTCATCCGTCGCGCACCGGTCCTGCGTCACTTGCCGAAGGCCGGCACGGCCGCCCGCCCGATTCCGGCGCATCGCAGGCCCCGTAGTGTCGGGCCATCGAAACGACGGACGCGCCGACGGACGGGGCGCCGGACGAATTGGAGGTTCAGCCGTGAACACCGTGATCAAGAGCCGCGCCTCCGGCGCCCTGCTCACCGCCGCCATCGTGGGACTGACGCTCTCCACCGCGTACATCCACTTCACCCTCGGCAGCCTGCTCTTCCTGCTCAACTCGCTCGGCTACGTGGGCCTGGCGGTGCTGATCGTGGTCGGCGCTGCCGCGCCGCACCCGCTCATCGCGCGCTTCAGCTGGATGCCGCGACTGGGGCTGATGGGATACGCCGCGGCCACCATCGTCGGCTGGGCGATCATGGGTCCCTACTTCTCGCTCGCCTACATCGCCAAGGCGATCGAGGTGGGCCTGATCACGCTGCTGGTGGTGGACAGCATCCGCGTCTACGGCAGCCCGGTGGCGATGGTCCGCCACGCCTTCTCGACCGTCTTCGGCGGGACGGCGGGAGCCGGCACCGAGCCCGCGGGGGCCGCGGCCGAGGCCTGAGCGCTCACCGCACGCACGACGCCCCGGGACGGCTCGTCCCGGGGCGTTTCGCTGCGCGCTCAGGCTCAGACGAGCTCGAGACCGGCAGTTGGTGTTGGTTAGCCCTGGCATCAGGGAATCAGGGGATCGCCTAGCGTCGGCTCGGACGTTAGCGCCAGCGCCCCCGCGACGAGCTGGTGCATGTAATGGGTGGCGTCCGTGGCCGGGGCCAGGAGTAGGGTGGTGGGTGGCACCGGCATAACGGTTGGCACCGGATAGCCGACCAGCAGGACTGAGAGCGTCGGTAGTCGCTCCCGAAACGCCGCGAGCGCCCTCCACTGATCCCGCCCCTCACGACCGCTGCCGCGTCGCTGCTTCGCGAGCGGGCCGCTCGTCATGGACCGCTTCCAGGCATCGAGACTCGCCCGGTGGCTGATCCACATCCCGTCGAGGGCAGCCCGCAGCCGCTCATCTCCGGGGCACAATGCCGCCGGACCCCGAACGAGCGCCGTGACCTCCTGTGGCCGGTCGCCCGGCGAGGCGCTGAACAGCTCCTGGAGTCGCGCGCGGGCGGTCACCACCTCCCTGACCCAGGCCAGCCAGGCCTCCGCGTCGAGCCCGAAGTTGCGCAGCACGCCGTCGCCATCTGGATGCTGGTCGAAGGGCGGCACTCGCAACCCGTCTCGGATCAGAGTGATCACGCAGAAGTTGGCTGCCTCGAGCGCGTCCTCTGACCAGTGCCAGGCGTCTGCCGCGGGTCCCACGGACGTTCCCTCCTACGAGAAGCTCGTGTCCAGTATCCGCCCGGCATCCCACTACCGAACCCACACGTCCTGCCGGTGTCAGACGAGCTTGTGCTCCACGGCGTACAGCGCGGCCTGGGTGCGCGACGCGAGCCCCAGCTTGCCCAGGATGTTGCTGACATGGGTTCGGGCGGTGCGCTCGGTGATGTCGAGCGCGTAGGCGATCTCCTTGTTGGACGCTCCCTTCGCCAGCTGCGAGAGGACCTCCTTCTCGCGCGTCGTCAACGGCTCGACCGGCTCCTCCGTCTTCTTCGTCCGCAGCCGCTGCGCGAGCAGGCGGGCGACGGCGGGGTCGAGATGCACCTCGCCGGCGTGCGCGGCGCGGACCGCGCCGGCGACCTCCTCGGCATCCGCATCCTTGAGGAGGTAGCCCGAGGCGCCCGCCTCCAGGGCGGAGGTCACCTTCTCCTCCTCGATGAAGCTGGTGACCGCGACGATCTCGATCTCCGGATGCGCCTCCTTGATCCTGCCGATGGCGGTCAGGCCGTCCATGTTCGGCATCAGCAGGTCCATCAGGATCACGTCCGGCTGGATCCGATCCGCGAGCTCGACGGCCCGCAGGCCGTCCTCGGCCTCGCCGATCACCTCGATGTCCTTGAGCAGCTCGAGGTAGCCGCGCAGCCCTCGCCGGACGACGGCATGGTCGTCCACCAGCATGACCCGGATCGGTCCGTTGTCGTCCGCCACCGCCTCCTCCTCACTCTGCGAAACGTTGAGCCCGAACACGTGCACCGGCTCGACCAGTCCACGCAGGCGCTGGGTGCCGTGGTCGCGCAGGAGCAGCTCCCGCCCGCTCACCTGCTGCGCCGCATCCGCCACCGCAGCGGTGAGCAGGATCTCTCCGCCGCGGGTCATGCCCTGCAGCCGAGCGGCGCGGAAGAGCGGCGCGCCGTAGAAGCGGCCGTCGCGTTCCTCGACGGCCCCCGCGTCGAGGGCGATGCGCACCTGGAGGTGCGGCATCTCGCCCCAGTCCTCGCGGGCGAGCCGCGACTGGATGGCCATGGCCGCGTCGAGTGCCGCGCTGGAGTCGTCGAACGCGGCGTACGCCGCGTCGCCGATGCGCTCGAAGACCCGCCCGCCGTGCTCGTCGGCAGCGCCGCGGATGAGCTCGTGCTGGCGTGCCAGCGCGCCCGGCGCGAGGAGCGGGAAGCGTTCGGCGAGCTCCGTGCTTCCCACGACGTCGGTGAACAGGAAGGTCACGACTCGCTGCTCGGTGTCGGTCTGCACGCGCCGAGGATAACGGACCGCGCCGCGCGCGGAGTTCCGGCTTGCGAGGACGCGTCCGGCATGGCTGATACCCTCTCGCCAGCGTGAAGATTCCCTGTTCGCATCAGCTCGCCGGCAGGGCCGGCCCGGGAGGGCGCGCATGAGCGCCGACGGCCTGCCGCGCTGCACGTGGGCCACGTCCGACCCGGAGCTGACGGCCTACCACGACCGTGAATGGGGCGTTCCGCAGCGCGACGAACGCGCCCTCTTCGAGCTTCTCACGCTCGAGGGCGCGCAGGCCGGGCTGGCCTGGATCACCATCCTTCGCAGGCGGGACGCGTACCGCGCAGCGTTCGCCGGCTTCGATCCGCTGCGCGTCGCCTCGTTCACCGACGCGGATCGGCTGCGCCTTCTCTCCGACGCCGGGATCGTGCGCAACCGCGCCAAGATCGACGCCGCGATCGGCAACGCGCGGGCGTGGCTGCGGCTGGCGGAGGAGGTCGGATCGGTCTCCGCATGGCTGTGGACCGCCGCGCGAGGCCCGCGCATCAATCGGTGGGCCGAGCCGTCCGATGTGCCCGCCTCCACCGCGGAGTCCGAGGCGCTGTCGCAGCAGCTGCGGCAACGAGGGTTCCGCTTCGTCGGGCCGACGATCGCGTATGCCTTCATGCAGTCGGCGGGGATGGTCAACGACCACCTGGTGGAGTGCTTCCGTCACGCGCAGCTCGCGCGCTCCGAGGCGTCGCAGGGCGGCTGATCGCTGACATGCGCCATGGCTGCCGGCCGATGGCGGCGTGCGATACTCGCGCGGCATGCCGCGTCCCATCGCATCGGTCGAGGTCCCGTCCAGCAGCGCCAACCTGGGAAGTGGCTTCGACTGCTTCGCGGCCGCCCTGAGCCTGCGGCTGCGCGCCGAGCTGTTCGACGGCGACGAGCCGGGCATCCTGCTGAACGCGCACGGCGAGGGGGCGCCGCGAGCGGGCGACGACCCGGAGCAGAACCTGCTGATCCGCGCCTTCCGCGAGGGGATGCGCGTCGCGCACGGGGCACCCGGCGGCTCCGGCGCGTGGCGAATCGAGGTCTCGAGCATGATCCCCGCCGCCCGCGGCCTCGGCAGCAGCGCGGCGGCCATCGTGGCGGGCGTGCTGCTTGGCGCCAGCGTCGGACGCCACGCGCCCGACGCCGACCAGCTGCTCTCCCTGGCGGCGGCCATCGAGGGCCACCCGGACAACGTCGCCGCCGCGCTGTACGGCGGGATCACGCTGGCCGTCACGCAGCCGGACGAGACCATCGTGCTGCGTCGCTTCCGCGTCCCCGAGTCCTGGATCCCCGTGGTCTTCCTGCCGCAGACGGAGAGCCGCACGGCCGCGATGCGCGCCGCGCTGCCCGCAACGGTCGCGCACCGCGACGCGGCCGCCGCGGTGGGGCGTGCCGCGCTGCTCGCCACGGCCATCGCGACCGCCGACGCATCGCTGCTGCGCCCGGCCATGGACGATCGGCTGCACCAGCCGCACAGGCTGCCGCTGCTGCCAGGTGCGGCGGAGCTGATCGAGGCGGCGTACGCGCACGGCGCCGCCGGCGCGGCGCTCTCCGGCGCCGGTCCGAGCGTCATCGCCATCTGCGACTCGCCGGCCGCCGCTCACTCGGTGGAGAAGGCGTTCAACGCCACCGGCGCGACGGTCGGCGGGATGGCCACCCGGCTGCGCTTCGACACCGCCGGGGCGCGGCTGGCCGGAGTCGCGGCCGCCGACTGAGATCGGGTGGCGGAACTTCACCTCCGTTACCATCGCCCGACATGTCCCTCGTCACCCTCTCGAACCTGTCGAAGAGCCACGGCGCGCAGCGCCTGTTCGATGGCGCCAGCCTGCAGATCGCCGCGGGACGGCGGATCGCCATCGTCGGGCCGAACGGCGCCGGCAAGACGACGCTGCTCGAGATCATCAGCGGCGACCAGGAGGCGGATTCGGGGACGGTGGCGCGCGGCAGGGACGTGGTGATCGGCTACCTCCGCCAGGAGGTCGCCCAGAGCCGCGGACGGAGCGTGCTGCACGAGGTGATCGCGGCAGCCGGCGAGGTGAGCGGCATCGGCCGCCGCATGGGCCACATCGAGCAGGAGCTGTCCGAGGCGAGCGAGGAGGCCGAGCTCGAGGAGCTGATGGCGGAATACGGCCGCCTGCAGCATCGGTTCGAGGCGCTCGGCGGCTACAGCCTGGAGGCGGAGGCGCATCGCATCCTCGCCGGGCTGGGCTTCAGCCAGGCCGATGCGGCACGCGACGTCGGCGAGTTCAGCGGCGGCTGGATGATGCGCGTCGCGCTGGCGCGGCTGCTGCTCGCCAATCCCGACGTGCTGCTGCTCGACGAGCCGACCAACTACCTCGACCTGGCATCGGTCGAGTGGCTGCAGGGGTTCCTGGCCGAGTATGCCGGCGCGATCGTCCTGGTCAGCCATGACCGCGACTTCATCGACAGCGTCGCGAACCGCGTCGCCGAGCTCGCCGCGGGCACGCTGACCGAGTACGTCGGCGACTACGCCGACTTCGTGGAGCAGCGAGACGAGCGCATGGCGCAGCTCGCCGCTGCCTCGCGAACGCAGCAGCGCAAGATCGCCGCGACCGAGGCATTCATCGAGCGCTTCCGCTACAAGGCCACCAAGGCGCGACAGGTGCAGAGCCGGATCAAGGCGCTCGCCCGCACCGACCGCATCGAGCTGCCGCAGGCGCGCACGCAGGAGCGTGAAGTTCCGCTTCCCGGAGCCTCCTCGCTCCGGGCGAACGGTCATCACCCTGAACGAGGTCCACAAGGCGTACGGCAGCAACGTGGTGTACGCCGGTCTCGATCTCGAGCTGGAGCGCGGCCAGAAGGTCGCCCTGATCGGGCCGAACGGCGCCGGCAAGTCGACGCTGCTCAAGATCCTGGCCGGCGTGCTCCCGTTCGAGAGCGGCACCCGGGAGCTGGGAAGCAACGTGGAGGTCGCCTACTTCGCCCAGCACCAGGTCGACGCGCTGGATCCGGAGAACACGGTGATGCAGGAGCTGGCACTCGCGTCGCAGCGGCTGACGTCGGCAGAGATGCGCAGGCTGCTCGGCGCGTTCCTCTTCTCCGGCGACGCGGTGGACAAGAAGGTGCGCGTCCTCTCCGGCGGAGAGCAGACCCGGCTGGCGCTCGCCAAGATCATGGCCAATCCGGCGAACCTGCTCTGCCTCGACGAGCCGACGAACCACCTCGACATCGCCTCTCGCGACGTGCTCGAGGACGCGCTGAACGCGTTCACCGGCACGATCGTGCTGATCACGCACGACCGCTACCTGATCCGCTCGGTGGCCAACGCGATCGTGGAGGTCGACGGCGGCAGCGCGACGATGTACCGCGGGGACTTCGAGTACTTCGCGGCGAAGCGCGGCATCGACCTCGAGCAGCGCGGCGCCAGCGAGGGACGCCTTACGCCGCGCGGCACGGAGGCGGCGGACGCCCCAAAGCCGCGCGAGGGCTCCGCCCAGGCTGCGCGTCGCAAGCGCGAGCAGGCCGAGGAGCGCAACCGGCGCTATCGGCGCACCCGCGACCTGCGCGCGGCGCTCGATGACGCCGAGCACGAGGCGGCCGCGACGGAGCGTGAGCTGGCGGAGATCACGGCGCGGCTCGCCGATCCATCGGTCTATGCCGATGGCGCCGCCGTGCGCGACCTGATCGCGCGGCACAACGCCGGGCTCGACCGCTCGGCGGCGCTGGCGCAAGAGCGCGAGCGCCTGCAGTCGGAGCTCGAGGCCGCCGAGTCTGGCGCGTTCACCGGCGCGCGGTGAGGACCGTCCGCGCCGAGTCCGGTGCCGCCGGCGCCGGCCTGATCGTCCTCGCCGCGGCCTGCTTCGGCACGCTGGGACCCTTGTCGCGCTTCGCCGGCCAGGCGGGCGTGGATGCGCTGAGCCTGGTCGCCTGGCGGTCGGGGATCGGCGCGGCGTGCGTCATCGCCTTCCTGTCCGTGACCCGACGGCCGGTCTTCTCTCTGGCCGGCGTCCCGCGACGCGACCGCTGGATGCTTCTCGCCGCGGCGTTCGCCAACGCGATCCTGAACCTGGCGGTGTTCATCGCCTTCGGACGCATCGCGATCGCGCTGGCGCTGCTGATCTTCTACCTCTACCCGGCCTTCGTGGCGGTTGCCAGCATGGCGTGGTTCGGCGACCGTCCGGATGGGCTGCGCTGGGCCGCCCTGGCGATCTCCCTGGCGGGGGTGGTCCTCGTCGTCGCCGGCGGCGCGGCGCTCGGCACGCTCGATCTGCTCGGCATGGGGCTGGCGCTCCTGTCGGCGATCGTGCAGGCGTTCTACGTGCTCGCCGCGCGGCACGGCTTCTCCGCCGTCCCGGGTCCGCAGGCGGGCGCGCTGACCATGGGCGGAGGCACGTTGATCGTCCTGGCCATGGGCGCGCTGGGCGGGCAGCTGGGCGCGTTCGCGCAGCCGCTGGCCGGAGGCGGGGCGCTGCTACCCGTCGTCCTGGCCGGCACGCTCGGCGCCGGGCTGCCGACTGTCGCCTTCATCGTCGGCATCAGGCTCACCGGCGCGCCGCGCGGGGCGATCCTGGCCACCCTTGAGCCGGTGGTCGGGGCGTTCCTGGCCGCGGTGCTGCTCGCCGAGCGGCCGGGGCCGCTGCAGCTCACCGGCGGAGCCCTGATCATCGCGGCCGCGGTCCTGCTCCAGCTCCGTCGCGGCGAGGTCTCCGATCACGAGGCCCTCGCCGAGGGGTGAGCCGGCGGTCAGCATGATCGCGGCGTGGACCGCGCGCGCGGCGCGCTCCGCGGCGGCCAGGGGCACCTCGGCCCACACCACCCGCAGGCCGCCCTCGTCGAACGACCCCTCGCCCGATGCGGGCAGCGGCAGCACCTCGGGCATCAACCCGGCAGGACCGACCAGCGAGAGCCGCGCCATCCGCTCCTTGCGATCCACGGCCAGCATCAGCGTCGCCGTCGCGCCGCGACGGGACGGGACCGCCCGCACGGCGGTGGTCGGCTCGTCGTCATCCAGGGCGCGCACGACGAGCGCAAGCCGGGCGCGACGGGCGCGGCGAACGGCGACCGGGTGGACCACTTCCGACCCGAGCTCGGCGAGCAGCTCCAGCTGCCGGGCGTCCACCATGGCCAGCACGCGAGCGGCGGGGACGAGCTGCGGATCGGCCTCGCGAATGCCCCCGACATCCTTGAAGAGCTCGCAGCGCTCGGCACGCAGCGCGATGGCGAGCACCACCGCCGACAGGTCGGTGCCGCCGCGCCCCAGCGTGGTGAGCTCGCCATGGGAGCCGATCCCCTGGAAGCCCGCCACGACCGGCACCAGGCCCTCGGCCAGCGCGGCGCGCAGCGGGCGCGAAAGGACGCGGCGCACCTCCGCGCCGAGGTGGGCCGCCGCGGTCCGGATTCCCGCCTCCGCGCCGCTGAACGACCGCGCGGGGATGCCACGCGCCTGCAGGCCCAGCGCGAAGAGCGCCGCCGACAGCGCCTCCCCGGTTGCCAGCGCGCGATCGGTCTCGCGCGCCAGCGACGACGACGCGTCGTGGCTCCCGGCGCGCAGCGATGCGCCATGGTCGGGGAGCAGCACGGCTGCGGCGGAGAGGATCGTATCGGTCACGCCCTCGAGGGCCGACACGACCACGACCGGCGTCAGGCCACGCGAGCGCTGCCGCTCGACCACCTCGACGGCGGCGAGGATGTCCGCCGGGCGCCGCAGCACGGAGCCGCCGAACTTGTCGACGACGACGGCGGCCATGGCCAGGCGTCAGCCGCGGACCAGCGCGGGCAGCTCGGCCAGCGACCGGATGATCGGCACGTCGTCCGCGCCCGACTCCCCGGGGCGATCGAGCAGCACCGCGTCCATTCCGGCGGCACGCGCGCCGACCACGTCGGCACGGTACGAATCGCCGACCATCAGCGCCTCGCCTGCGCCGACGCCGGCGCGTTCCAGCGCCATCGCGAAGAAGGCAGGGTCCGGCTTGGCGAGGCCGACCGCGGCCGAGGCGAGGACGAAGTCGAGATGGCGGTCCAGCCCCAGGCCGGCCACGATGGCGGGCAGGTTGGAGCCCCAGTCGGAGACGATCCCGAGCCGGAGAGCGGGGTCGGCGCCCAGGTCGGTGAGGGTCTGCACGGCCTCGGGATACGGCTCCCACGCGTCGACCGCGAACTGGCTCTGCAGGACGAGGTCGAGGAGATCCGTCGCGTCCTCGCGTCCGAGGTGCTCGAGCATGCGGCCGTGGTAGCGGCGCCAGACCTGGTCGATCGCGTCGTCGCTCGTCCAGCTGCGGTTCTCGGGCCGGTGGTAGTCCTCCCAGAACCACCGATCCGCCGCCTCCCATGCGGCCCGCAGCTCGGCCTCGTCGACCGGTTGGCCGTGCGCGGCAAGCACTCCGGCCAGCGCGTCGGCGAGCGTGCGGCGCGGGCTGAGCAGCGTGAAGCCCGCGTCGAGGCAGACCAGCCGGTAGCGCATCTGCGGAACCCTAACCCAGACCGGCGCGCGGCCGCGCTGCTACCCTCGCGGCCATGGTGCGGTCGGCGCTCCTGCGCTGGTACGAACGCGAGCGTCGCGACTTTCCGTGGCGTCGCACGGCGGATCCCTACGCCGTCCTGGTCAGCGAGGTGATGCTGCAGCAGACGCAGGCGGCGCGGGTGAGCGACCGGTTCGAGCGCTTCCTGTCCCGCTTCCCGACCGCCGCGGCGCTGGCCGAGGCGCCGGCCGCGACCGTGCTCGCCGAATGGAGCGGCCTGGGATACAACCGCCGCGCGCTCGCGCTGCAGGCCGCTGCCTGCCACGTGGTCGCGCACGGCTGGCCGAGGCGCGCCGCCGAGCTGCGGGCGCTCCCCGGCGTCGGCGCGTACACGGCGCGCGCGGTGGCGAGCCTCGCCTTCGGCGAGCCGGTGGGGGTCGTGGACACGAACGTTCGCCGCTGGCTGATTCGTCGCTTCGGCGTCGTCGATCGCCCATCGGAGCTGCAGCGCCTCGCCGACCGGCTGGCGGCGCCGGGAACGGGCCGCGCGGTGGCGGCGTGGACGCACGCCACGATGGAGCTGGGCGCGCGAGTCTGCCGCTCGCGCGACCCGCTGTGCGACGCCTGCCCCGTGGCCCGTGGGTGTCCGTCGCGGGGCGCGCCGCCGTCGGTGCCGGTCAGGCGCCAGTCCCGGTTCGACGGGTCGACTCGAGCCGCCCGCGGCGCGCTGCTCCGAGCGCTCAGCGCGGCGCCGGGCCATCGGCTGACGCCGACGGAGGTGACGGCGCGGCTCGGAGAGCGCGCAGACGCGCTTGTCGGCGCGCTGGAGCGCGACGGCCTGGTGCATCGGACCGGCGAGTGGCTGATGCTCGGCTAGAATCGGCCCATGATCAACGTGAAGATCGGCGACCCGATGCCGTCGGTCGGGCTGCGCGCCACCGACGGCTTCCTGCTCAACCTGCGCTCGTTCGTCGGGAAGCAGCCCGCGGTCTTCGTCTTCTTCGGAGGGCCCACCCTGGCCGGCGACGCCCGGGCGCCCGCCGACCTGCTGGTCGACGGACTGAAGGCGGGCGTCGGGCGCCTCGCGGCGGCAGGCGTCGCCCTGGTCGGCGTCACCTGCGACAACGAGGCGCAGCAGCGCGCCTACGTCGACGAGAAGGAGCTCCCGTTCCTCCTCTTCAGCGACGAGCGGCGCTCCGCCGTGGAGCTGCTGGGCGTGCCCCTGCAGGCGGATGGCGACAACTTCAACGCAGAGCCGACCGCCTTCGCGGTGGCGACCGACGGGACGATCGCCGACATCGTCGAGGGAGCGCAGCCGCGCGGCCTGATGGCCCGGCTGCTGGAGTCGATCGAGGAGCACGGCGCGGTCGTCGCGGGCAGCTGAGCTGACGGATCGGATGCTCGCGGCGCGCCTGCTTCGCGCCGGCGGCCCGCTCGTCCTCGAGGAGGTCGCGATCCCCGTTCCATCGGGGACGGAGGTGCGGGTGCGCGTGGCGGGCTGCGGCCTCTGCCGCACCGATCTGCACATCCTTGCCGGCACCCAGCCACGAGTGACCCCGCCGATCACCCTCGGCCACGAGATCGCGGGCTGGGTCGACGCAGTCGGCCCGGGAGCCGATGCGCCCCAGCCGGGCACGCCGGTCCTCGTCTTCGGCGGCTGGGGCTGCGGCGAGTGCCGCGAGTGCCTGGCCGGCGAGGAGCAGCGCTGCGAGCGGGGAGCGTCGCCTGGATTTCAGCGCGACGGCGGCTATGCCGCGTTCGTGCTGGTGCCGTCGGGGCGGTACCTGGTTCCGATCCCCGGAATCGATCCGATCCACGCCGCGCCGCTGGCCGATGCGGGCGTCACGCCGTACCGCGCCGTTCGTCGGGCCGCGCATCGGCTCCGCGCCGGCGGGCGCGTGCTGCTGATCGGCTACGGCGGACTCGGGCAGTTCGCCCTGCAGTACCTGCTGCGACATCCCGACGTGGCGGTCGAGGTGCGCGACCTCGACGCGGGGAAGGTCGCGCGCGCCAGGCGAGCCGGCGCCGTCGCGTCGCTGGGCGGCGCGGCCGACGTCGCATTCGACTTCGTGGGCACGGATCGGACGTTGGCCGAGTGTGCCGCGGAAGTGGCGCCGGGCGGGCTCATCTCGCTGGTGGGCGAGGCGGGCGGCTCGCTGCGCTTCGGATTCGACCGGATGCCGGTCGAGGCGTCGGTCACCACCACCGCCTGGGGCTCGCTTGCGGATCTGCGCGACGTCGCCGCCCTCGCCGGGGAGCTGCGCTGGGACGTCGAGAAGGTGCCACTGTCGCGGGCAGCCTCGGCCTTCGAGCGCCTCGCTGCGGGAAGGGTCGACGGGCGGCTGGTGCTGGTCCCCTAGGCCGGTCAGCCGCCGAACAGCCGCGAGAGCAGGTTCCTGTGCTCGGGCTCGCGGACGTAGAACGGCGCCGCGACCTGGTCGTACGCCTCGCGCATCGACGGCGCGCGCAGGTCCGTGACGGCAAGCTCGCGCCGCGAACCGAGATGCTCGTTCGCCACGGAGTGGAGCCGGTTGCGCACCTCGTCGAAGTCGGCGAGCGTGGTGGCGTCGTCCAGCTCGATCCCCGCCGTCCAGGCGCTGCCGACGCGGAGCAGCCAGGCGCGGGCCACCTGCGGCAACGCCACGAGCGCCGCGCGCAGCTCCGCGCCGAACGGCTCGGGGACCTCGGTCGGCGCCTCGAGTGGCGGCAGCTGCCCGTAGGGACGGCGGGCGGCGATCGCCTCCGGAGAGTTCGGGTCCACGCCGGCGGCCAGGAAGGGCAGCAGCGCGACGGGCACCACCAGCGGCGCGGCGCTGCCGGGATTGATGACCACCCGGGAGCCGGCAGCCTCGGCGCGCTCGAACAGCTCGCGCGCGGGCAGCGAGATGGTGTCGCTCCCCGGCGGGCCGTGCTCGGCGAACAGCTCGGGAGTGGTGAAGGCGGCGAGGAACGCTCCCTCGGCGTCGTTGCCGTGGCGCAGCCCGTCGGTCGGCACGCGCTCGGGATCCGGTTGCTCGCCCGACGACGAGCGGATCGGGACGATCAGCCGCCGCGCGACGATCTCCGACAGCCGTGGCTCGGTCACGCCGTCACCTGGGCATCGCGCAGCTTCGCCCGCGCCGCATCGATCCGATCCAGCGAGCGCTGACGGCCGAGGAGCTCCATCGATCCGAAGAGCGGCGGCGAGACGGTGCGGCCGGTGATCGCCACCCGGATCGGAAGAAACAGGTCGCCCGGCTTCCAGCCCAGCGAGTCGGCGATGCCGCGCGCGCGCGACTCGAGCACGTCGGCCGCCCAGTCGGCGTCGTCGAGCTCCACCAAGGAGCCGCGCAGGGCGGACACACCCCTGCCCGCCGCCTCCGCGTCCTGCTTCTTGGGCAGCAGCGCCGCGGCGTCGTAGCGCGCGGCGATCTCCGCATCGGTCTCGACCAGGAAGGCGAGCAGCTCGGTCGCGTCCGAGAGGCGGACCAGCCGCTCCCGGATCAGCGGCACCACGCGAAGGAGCGTCGCGTCGTCCAGCGCCTCGGGCACGAACGGCCGCAGACGCAGGGCCAGCTGGGCATCGGCAAGCGAGCGGATGTAGACGCCGTTGAGGTGGTCAAGCCGGTCGCGGTCGAAGATCGCGCCCGCCTTGTGGACCTTCTCGAGCTCGAAGCGGTCGGCCAGCTCGTCGAGGCTGAAGATCTCCTCCTCGGTGCCGGGGCTCCAGCCGAGGAAGGCGAGGAAGTTGACCATCGCCTCCGGCAGGTACCCCTGCTCCCGGTAGGCGTGCATCGCCGTCTGGGCCTTGCGCTTGCTCATCTTCGATCGGTCCGGGTTGAGGATCAGCGGGATGTGCCCGAAACTGGGGAGGGCGTAGCCCAGGGCCTCGTACAGCGCGATCTGCTTGGGCGTGTTGCTGATGTGATCCTCGCCGCGGATCACCTCGCTGATCCGCATGGCGGCGTCGTCCACGACCGCGGTGAAGTTGTACAGCGGCCCGCCGTCGGCACGCACGATGACGAAGTCTCCCAGCAGGCTGTTGTCGAACTCCACCTCGCCGCGCACGAGGTCGTCCCAGCGCACGGTCTGCTGCGGGACGGCGAAGCGAATCGCCGCTCGGCGCCCCTCCGCCTCGAACGCGGCGCGATCGGCGTCACCCAGCGTCCGGCAGCGGCCGTTGTAGCGGGGCGGCTGGTGCGCCGCCTCCTGCGCGCGGCGCGCGGCCTCGAGTTCCTCGGGCGTGCAGTAGCAGCGGTACGCCTTGCCTGCGGCCAAGAGGCGCTCCGCCTCGGCGGCGTAGCGCTCCAGGCGCCGGCTCTGGCGGTATGGCCCGAACGGACCGATGTCGTCGCCGCCCGCGACCTGCGGTCCCTCGTCCCACGAGAGGCCGAGCCAGTGCAGGCTGTCGATGATGTCCGATTCGAACTCCGCGGTGCTGCGTGCCGTATCGGTGTCCTCGATGCGGAGCACGAAGGTGCCGTCGGTGTGGCGAGCACGCAGGTAGTTGTAGAGGCTGGTGCGGGCGGTACCGATGTGGAGCGGCCCGGTGGGGCTCGGCGCCATGCGCACCCGGACGCCACTGCTGTCGGACATGCCGAAAGCGTAGCAGGCGGCGGGTCCGCGTCATCGGCGGCGCATCGGCCGCGAGCGCGCATCACAATCACCCGATGTTCCTGAGCGGGACCCTGCTGAACGTCGCCACCGTCCTGATCGGCACGACCATCGGGCTGCTCGCCGGCGCGCGCATGCCGGGGCGGATGCAGGTGACGCTGACCACCGGGCTGGGCCTGTTCACCGCCCTCATCGGCGTCGCGATGGCGCTCCGCATCTTCACCGATCCGCTGGTGCGCCAGGGGGATGACCTCGCGATCCTGGCGGCGCTGCTCCTGGGTGCGGTGCTGGGCGAGCTTCTCGGTCTCGCCGACGCCCTCGATTCGCTCGGCGCCTGGTTCCAGCGCCGCCTCAGCCGGGACGAGGCGGCGAGCCGCGTGGCCGAGGCGTTCGTGACCGCCAGCCTCGTCTTCTGCGTGGGTCCGCTGACGATCCTGGGCGCGCTGCAGAACGGGCTGACCGGTGACGTGAGGCTGCTTGCCATCAAGTCGCTGCTCGACGGGGTGGCGAGCATCGCCTTCGCGGCCGCCCTGGGCGCCGGGGTCTACCTCTCCGCCCTGACGGTGCTCGTGGTGCAGGGAGTCATTGCAGCCGGCGCGTTCCTGCTGCGCGACGCGATGGACGAGCGGACGGTGCTGGCCGTGAGCGCCGCCGGCGGCCTGATCCTGCTCGCGGTCGCGATCCGGCTGCTCGACCTCAAGCCGATCCGGGTCGCCAGCTTCCTCCCCGCACTCGTGCTGGCGCCGCTCTTCGTGCGGCTGGCCGACCTGGTGCGCGCAGCGCTGGGCTGAACGAGCGAACGCGTGGTCCTCAGGCCGACAGGCTGAACGAGGCACGCACCTCGCCGGAACGCTCGCCGCGCGGATCTCGGATCGCGGGAGCGGCAAACTCCTCGAGCGCAGCCAGCGCGGCCGGTGGCAGCGCGCCCAGCTGGGCCAGCGCCGCGCACGTCGCCACGTTGCGCGCCCTGGAGCTCGAATCGCCGTCCTCGACCTTGATCGCCACGCCGCGCGCCGCCGTCGCGTCGCCCGCGGGCAGGCCCACCGCCGCAACGCCCTCGGCGCCACCCTTGGAAAGGATTCTGCCGGGCTCCGCGCGCATCAGCGCGGTGTCGAGCCGCCGCCGTTCGCCGCCCACCAGCTCCGGATGCGCCATCATCGCGTCGCGGATTCGCGTCGCCGCGTCGCGCAGCGACGGATCGGCCAGTCCGGACGGATCGGCCAGCCGCGCGTACGCCAGCGCCAGTGCCCGCAGCGGGATGCCGAAGGTGACCACCCCGCAGCCATCGGTCGCGGTCAGGATCTTCTCCTGGGCGACGCCGGAGAACGCCGCGACCGCCGACAAGGCGGCCGCCTGCACCGGGTGGTCAGGCTGCCAGTAGGTGTCGATCGGGGCACCGAGGGCGCGGGCGAACAGCACCATGCCGGCGTGCTTGCCGCTGCAGTTGTGACGGATCGCGCTGGGCGGCTCGCCATCGCGAGCGAGCCGTCGGGCCGTCTCGACGTCGTACGGCACCTGGGGGCCGCATTGCAGCACCGCCTGCGTCAGCCCCACGCCGCGCAGGATTCCCTGCACGGTGCGAACGTGCCGGTCCTCGCCCGAGTGCGAGGCGGCCATGATCGCCAGCGCCTCGTCGCCGAGTCCGTAGGAGTCGAACAGCCCCGAGGCGACGAAGGGGGCGAGCTGGAACGGCTTCGCGCTGGACCGGATGAAGACCGGTGCCTCGACGTCGCCGAGCGAAGAGAGCAGCTCGCCCGTGGGCGCGACGACGGCGATCGAGCCGCGGTGGCGCGACTCGACATGACCGCCGCGCAGCACCTCGACCAGCACCGGCGGAGCCGGCGCGCCGCGGCCGGCGCGAGGACGGGCCATGCCGACCCCGCGTGCCTTCTAGCGCTCGGGCGCCTGGCGGTCTCCGGCCGGCGCGGCCTCGCGGTCCTGCTTGCTGAAGATGCTGCCCTGGTTCGGCTGCGCCGCGCGCTGCTCCGCCGCGGCCGCGGGCTGCGACTCGCGACGCGACTGCGCCGACTGCGCGCCGCCCTGTCCGCCCTGCCCGCCGGCCTGTGCCGGGCGCTGGGCCTCGTGGGTCATGGTGACGGAGCCCTCCCAGTGGGCGCCCTCCTTGACGACCAGCACGCCCGTCTTCACGCCGCCCTTGACGCGCCCGGTGGACCCGATCTCGAAGCGGCCGCCGCAGTCGACTTCACCCTCGTAGTCGCCGTTGATGATGACGTTGTGCGCCTTGATCGCGCTGCGAACGCGCGCCTGGGGGCTGATGATCAGCGTCCCCTGGCACTCGATCTCGCCCTGCGCCTCGCCCTCGATCCGCAGGTCGCGGTCGCTGACGTACTTTCCGTTGAAGCGCGCGTGCGGATCGATGACGCTCTCGTTCCCCGAGTCGCTGCGACGGAAGGCTGATTCGTTCTGCGAAGGGGTCACGTCGACCTCACTGGTGAGACTGTCCGGATAGAGGTTGCCCACGACGTCCTCGCGCGACAGGGCGTCAGGCTTCTGGTCACGCTTTGATCCGAAGACCACTGGTTTCCTCCTGTGCAGGGCCTGGCGACGCGGGCACGACGAGCGCGTGGTAAGGATGGATAGCCTACAGCACGCCCCAAGCACCCCGCAGCAGCGCCCCGGTGGCTAGAATCGCGACCGATGCCGGAGATCGACCTGCCGCCGAACGTGCACGCGTCCGAGCACCCGCTGGTGGCTCACAAGCTGACCCTGCTGCGAGACCGTCGCACGGAGCCCAAGAAGTTCCGCGAGCTGGTGCGCGAGCTGTCATGGCTGCTCGGCTACGAGGCGATGGCCGACCTGGCGACCCGCCAGGAGCAGATCGACACGCCGCTGGAGCCGATGACGGGCTCGCGTCTGGAGCCCAGGGTGGGCCTCATCCCGGTGCTCCGCGCCGGGCTCGGGATGGTGGACGCCATGCTGGAGCTGATGCCCGCCGCCGAGGTGTGGCACATCGGCCTCTACCGCGACGAGCGCACCCTCAAGCCGGTCGAGTACTACAACAAGCTGCCGGACGCCGCCACGGTGCAGATCTGCCTGATCCTGGATCCGATGCTCGCCACCGGCGGCTCCGCCTCCGCGACGGTGGACATCCTGAAGGCGTGGGGCGCCGCGCGCATCAAGCAGGTCTCGCTCATCGCCGCCCCCGAAGGCATCGCCACGCTCTCGCGCGCCCACCCCGACGTCGACATCCACGTCGGCGCCATCGACCGCCAGCTCAACGACCGTGGCTACATCCAGCCCGGCCTCGGCGACGCGGGGGACCGCCAGTTCGGCACGTTCGCCGGCCCGACCTCCGAGCCGCGCTGAACGCCGCCGCGACGCGACGGCCGGCATGAACGGACACAAAGAAACGCCCCGAAGGAACCGCGTCCGGGCCGTTGATGCAATCTCTGGCGCCGTAGCTGCCCCTTCGGGACGACCTCAGCATAGGTGCCGTCCCGCGCACCGCACAACCCGGCTTATCCCCAATCTTCGCGCGTGCGGCGACACTTCTCCACCAGCCATCCACATTCGAGCGACGCCAGGCTGTCGGCGATGACCGCATCGGTGCCGGTCTGTCCGCACTGCGCGACCGCGTCGGAGATCCCCCTGGCATGCGAGCGCTGTGGGTGGCGCTGGTATCGCAACCCGAGTCCCGCCGCCGGGAGCCTGGTGGAGGTCATGCTCGAGGGCGAGCCGGCGATCCTCCTCCTGCAGCGCGCCGTCGATCCCGGCCGCGGGCGATGGGACCTGCCGGCTGGATATCTCGAGGAGGGGGAGTCGGCGGAGGAAGGCGCGCTGCGCGAGACGCGCGAGGAGGCGGGCTTCGCGGTTCGGCTCGAACGGCTGGTCGGCGTCTACAGCGGCCTGCACAGCGTCTCGATCATCTACCTCGCCCGCCCCGTGGAGGCGAACCCGGTGGTCAATCCGGACGCGGAGGCGAGCGCTCACGCCTGGGTGCGACGCAGCGAGGCGGAGCTGTGGATTCCGCGCATGGCATTCCCCGCCATGGCGGCCGCCGTCGCCGACTGGGCGGCGGGCCGGAGCGGCGTCCCGGCCACGCGCTAGAGCCTGCGCTACACTCGCTCGGCACATTCGAGGAGGCAAGATGCCCGACGCTCAGGTGAAGGTCGCGGTGACCGGTGCCGCAGGCCAGATCGGCTACGCGCTGGTGTTCCGCATCGCGTCCGGACAGATGTTCGGGCCGTCCACGACCGTCGAACTCCGCCTGCTCGAGCTCGACGCGGCACTCCCCGCGCTGGAGGGCGTCAAGATGGAGCTCGACGACTGCGCCTTTCCCCTCCTGAGCAACGTGGTCTGCACAGCGGACACGGACGAGGCCTTCGAGGGCGTGAACTGGGCGCTCCTGGTCGGGGCCGTGCCTCGAAAGGCGGGGATGGAGCGCAACGACCTGCTCACCGTGAACGGGGGCATCTTCACCATCCAGGGCAGCGCCCTCGACCGACGCGCCGCGGATGACGTGCGCGTGCTGGTGGTGGGCAACCCGTGCAACACGAACTGCCTGATCGCCGCCGCGAACGCCCCGCGCATCGGTCGCGACCGCTGGTTCGCCATGACCATGCTCGACGAGAACCGCGCTCGCCACCAGCTCGCCGCCAAGGCCCACGTCCCGGTCAGCGAGGTCCGCGACCTCGCCATCTGGGGCAACCATTCGTCGACGCAGTTCCCGGACTTCTTCCACGCGACGATCGAGGGACGGCCCGCGCCCGAGATGATCGACGACGACGTCTGGCTGCACGAGGAGTTCCTGGCCACCATCCAGCAGCGCGGCGCGGCGATCATCAAGGCGCGCGGCGCGTCGTCGGCGGCCAGCGCCGCCAACGCCATCATCGACACCGTGCGCCAGATCACCCAGCCGAGCGGCGAGATCTTCTCCGCGGCCGTCCCGTCGAGCGGCGGCGACGACGCGTACGGCGTGCCGGCGGACATCGTCTTCGGCTTTCCGCTGAGGGCGACCGGCCCCGGAGCGGTCGAGATCGTGCAGGGGATCCAGCATGGGAGCTGGGCGCGGGAGCGAATCGACGCCACGCTCGACGAGCTGCTCGCCGAGCGCGAGGCCGTCGCCGGACTGATCGCATGACCGTCACGCAAGGACCGCTGCGCACCGGCAGCTCGGCGACCCTGGCCCACGACGACGAGCGCGACGAGCTGCCGATCGTCGAGGGCACCGAGGGCGAGCGAGCGATCGAGATCGGGAAGCTGCGCGCGAGCACCGGCCTGATCACGCTCGACCCCGGCTACGGCAACACCGGCGCCTGCACCAGCGCCATCACCTTCCTCGACGGGGAGCGCGGCATCCTGCGCTACCGCGGCTACCCCATCGAGCAGCTGGCCGAGCAGTCCACGTTCCTGGAGGTCGCCCATCTGCTCATCTACGGCGAGCTGCCGACGCGCACGCAGCTGGACGCGTTCGTGGACGAGGTGACGCGTCACACGCTGATCCGCGAGGAGATGCGCCACTTCTTCGACTCGTTTCCGACCGACGCCCACCCGATGGCGGTCCTCGCCGCGGGCACGGTGAGCCTTTCGACCTTCTACCCCGACAGCCAGCAGATCTTCGATCCGGAGGCGGTGGAGGTCACCATCAAGCGCCTGCTGGCGAAGCTGCCGACGCTCGCGGCGTGGTCGTTCAAGAAGGCGATCGGTCACCCCTACGTCTATCCGCGCAACGACCTGAGCTACGCCGCGAACCTGCTGCACATGATGTTCTCCGTTCCGTCGGAGCCTTACGAGGTGCAGCCGGCCGTCGCCGAAGCGCTCGACCTGCTGCTCATCCTGCACGCCGACCACGAGCAGAACTGCTCGACCTCCACGGTGCGCATGGTCGGGTCGGCGCACACCAACCTGTACGCCTCGATCAGCGCCGGCATCGCCGCGCTGTGGGGGCCGCTGCACGGCGGGGCCAACGAGGCGGTCATCAACACGCTGGAGCGGATCGTCGCCGACGGGGGCAACGTCCAGAAGTACGTGGACAAGGCCAAGGATCCGGACGACTCGTTCCGCCTGGCCGGCTTCGGCCATCGCGTCTACAAGAACTTCGACCCGCGCGCCAAGATCATCAAGCGCGCGGCGGACCGCGTCATCGCGGCCACCGGCGCGGACGACCAGCTGTTCGACATCGCGCAGCGCCTCGAGGAGGTCGCGCTGCACGACGAGTACTTCGTGGCGCGCAAGCTCTACCCGAACGTGGACTTCTACTCCGGGCTCATCTATCGCGCCATCGGCTTTCCCAAGAACATGTTCACCAACTGCTTCGCCATCGGCCGGCTGCCGGGCTGGATCGCGCAGTGGAAGGAGATGCTCGAGTCGCCCGAGACGAAGATCGGCCGGCCGCGACAGGTCTACGTGGGGCCGACCGAACGCGACTACGTCGCGCTGGACCAGCGGGGGTGAGCGAGCGCGCGGGATCGACGGAAAATGCGACGCATCCGGGCGGCGGATCGGCGATAACTAGCGCCACATGCGCCTGACGATCCTCGGCCGCAGCCCCGCTCGGCCCAACCCCGGCGAGGCCTGTGCGGGCTATCTGCTGGACGGCGGACGGACGCGCATCCTGCTCGACGTCGGGCCCGGGGTGGTGGCGCAGCTGCTGCTGAAGACCACGCCGGACGAGCTGGACGCGGTGGTGGTGAGCCACATGCACACCGACCACTTCCTGGACCTGGTGACGCTGCGCTACTCGTACCCGTGGCTCGAGGACGCCAAGCGGCGCCTCAAGGTGATCGTCCCTCCAGGGTCGCGTGAGCAGCTCGAGCAGGTCGCCCTCGGCGCGGGCTACCGGGACTTCTTCGACCGCAGCTTCGACTTCCACGAGCACGACGGCCACAGCGCCATCCAGATCGGCGACCTCCACCTGGAGCCGTACGAGACCAAGCACTTCGTGCCGACCTGGGGCTTCCGCGTCGAGGCACGGGGCACGGGAGAGTCGGCGCACCACGTCTTCGCCTATTCCGCCGACAGCGCGCCGACGCCCTCGCTGCAGGTCCTCGCCGCCGACTCGGACACCTTCCTGTGCGAGGCGGCGCTGCGGTCGCGGACCGACGACCCGCCCGAGGAGACGGCGCGCGGCCATCTGCTGCCCTGCGAGGCCGGAGAGGTCGCCACGGCGGCGCGCGTGAAGCGGCTGATCCTGACCCACCTGCCGACCTCGAACGGCGGGGAGTGGGCGCGCGAGGAGGCGGCCTCGACCTTCGAGGGAAGCGTTCAGGTGGCCGAGATCCTGAAGACGTACGACGTGTAGCCCGCGCGGGCGTTGACCCGCGCAGCACATCGGCCTAGCATCCATCCACCAAACGTTCGTTTGGCGACGTGGAAGCGGGGAGGACCGATGACGACCACAGTCCCGACCAGGGGCCGCGAGGCGGACCTGCTCAGGGTGTCGACTCGCCTCTTCCGCGAGCGCGGCTTCCACGCCACCAGCATGCAGGACCTCGCCGAGGCGCTCGGGATGAACCGAGGCAGCCTCTACCACTACATCGAGAGCAAGGACGACCTGCTGTGGTCGATCCTCAGCTTCGCGCTCGACGTGCTCTTCGAGCGCGTGGAGCCGGTCCTCACCGCGCCGACGGTCGACCCCGTGGCACGCCTCGCCGGCGGCGTGCGCGAGCACCTGCACGTTGCGGCCGACTTCGGCGGCGAGCTGTCGCTGATCCAGATCGAGCTGCGGTCGCTGGGCGAGGAGCGGCGGCGCCGCATGATCGAGCGCCGGAATGCCTACGAGGATCTGTGGCGGGCGGCGCTCAACGATGCGATCGCAGCGGGCGCGCTGCGCGACGACGTCGACGTCAGGCTCACCGGCATCGCCATCCTCTCGGCCTGCAACTGGTTCACGCAGTGGTATCGGCCGGACGGACCGATGTCGGTGGACCAGATCGCCGATGGATTCATCGCGCTCTTCCTGCACGGCCTGCAGCCGCGGGTGGAGCGGGCATGATCCCCCGCTTCCCGCGCGTCGTGGTCCTCGGCGCCGGGACGATGGGCGCCCAGCTCGCCTGCCTGCTGGCCGGCTCCGGCTCGGACGTGACGCTGCTCGACCTGGACGAGGCCACCGCGCGCTCCGGCCTGCAGCGTGCCTCGCAGCTGCGTCCCGCGCCGATGTACGCGGCCGCCGACCTCGCCCGCATCCGGACCGCGGGGTTCGAATCGCTGCCCGACGCCGTGAGCACCGCCTCATGGGTGCTCGAGGCGATCGTCGAGCGGCTGGAGCCGAAGCGCGAGCTCCTTGCTCGCGTCGAGGAGGCGATCGGCGACGCGGCGGACCCGCCGATCGTGACCACCAACACCAGCGGGCTCTCGATCGAGGCGCTCGCCGAGGGCCGCTCCCCCGCGTTCCGCTCGCGCTTCTTCGGCACGCACTTCTTCAACCCACCGCGCTATGCGCGGCTGCTGGAGCTGGTGCCGCTGCCCGACACCGACCCCGGCGCCATGGCCGCGATCGACGGCTTCGCTTCACGCCAGCTCGGCAAGGGAACGGTGGTCGCGCGCGACACGCCGGCCTTCATCGCCAACAGGCTCGGCGTGCACGGGCTGCTCACCGCGCTCGAGCTGGCGGAGCGGCACGGTCTCGGCATCGACGAGGTCGACGAGCTGACCGGGCCGCTCATCGGCAGGCCGAGGAGCGCCACCTTCCGCACCCTGGACCTCGTCGGCGTGGACGTCGCCGTCGCCGTCGCCGAGCACTGTCACGCCGACCTCGTCGACGACCCGCAGCGCGAGCGCTTCGCGGTTCCCGGGCCGATGCGCGAGCTGGTCGCGCGCGGGGCCATCGGCGAGAAGGCGGGCGCTGGGTTCTATCGCAAGGTCGACGGTGAGATCCTGGCGCTCGACCTGGCCAGCGGCGAGTACCGGCCGCGACGACGCCTCTCGTCCGCGACCGTGGAGATGGCGCGCAACGAGCGCGACCTGCCGGCCCGCCTGCGCGCGCTCATCGCCGGTGGCGACCCGGCCGCCGCCTTCGTGCGCGACCTTCTCGCCGCGGGGCTGGGGTACGCGGCCGACGTCGGCCCCGCCATCGCGGCCGATGCGGCGAGCGTCGATCGCGCCATGCGCTGGGGCTTCGGATGGGAGCTCGGCCCGTTCGAGATGCTCGACGCGCTCGCCGGCGACCGCGAGCGGCTGCTGGGCGAGCGAGGCGGCTCGCTCCCGGAGCGCTTCTACGCCGACGGCCGGGGCTGGAGCTTCGGGGCCGCGGCGCTCGCGCCGCTGCCGCCGGTCCCCGGCGCCATCGAGCTCGGTCGGTCGGACGGCGCGGCGCTTCCGTCCAATGCCGGCGCATCCGTCGTCGAGCTGCCCGACGGGATCCTTGGCCTCGAGCTGCACGGGAAGCTGAACATCATCGGCCTCGACACCATCGACATGATCCGGCGCGCGGTGGCCCTGGCCGCCGAGCGTTACGACGGCCTGGTGATCGGCACCCGGTCGGCCGACTTCTCGGCGGGCGCGAACCTCGCACTGATCCTGCTCGAGGCCGAGGAGGGCGAGTGGGACGAGCTGGATCGGGCGGCGCGCCGCTTCCAGGCCGCGACGTCGGAGATGCGCCACTCGCCGGTCCCGGTCGTCGTGGCGCCCCGCGGCAGGACGCTGGGCGGCGGAACCGAGCTGGTCCTGGCAGCCGACCGGGCGCAGGCGCTGCGCGAGACGTACATCGGCCTGGTCGAGACCGGCGTCGGCCTCATCCCGGCCGGAGGCGGCTCCACCGCGATGGCGCGACGAGCCGCCGAATCGCTCCCGGCGGACGTGGACGCCGACCTCTTCCCGTTCTTCCAGCATGCCTTCACCACCATCGCCTTCGCCAAGGTCGCGACCAGCGCGGCCGAGGCACGGCAGCTCGGGCTGCTCGCGCGCTGCGACGCCGAGACGGCGAATCCCGACCGGCAATGGGCGGATGCGGTTCGCACCGCGCGCACCATGGCCGAGCAGGGCTACCTCGCGCCGGGCGATCAGCCGGTGCGGGTCCTGGGTCGTCGCGGGGTCGCGGCCGCCGAGGCGCTCACCTACAACCAGCTGGCCGCGCGCCAGATCAGCGAGCACGACCGTCGCATCGCCACCGAGCTCGCGCGCGTGATGAGCGGCGGCGACGTGGCCGAGGGGACGCTGCTCAGCGAGGCGTACCTGCTGGACCTCGAGCGTGAAGCCTTCCTGCGCCTGCTCGGCGAGCGGCTGACCCGCGACCGCATCCGCCACACGCTGAAGACCGGAAAGCCGCTGCGCAACTGATGAACGAAAGGACCGATCGAGATGCGTGACGCCGTCATCGTCTCCGCCGCCCGGACTGCGGTCGGCAAGGCGCCGCGCGGCGCGCTGCGCGAGACGCCGCCCGAGGAGCTGGCCATGACCGCGGTGCGGGAGGCCCTGCGGCGCGCGCCGGGACTCGATCCGGCCGAGGTCGAGGACGTCGTTCTCGGCTGCGCCATGCCCGAAGGCGCCCAGGGGCTGAACATCGCGCGCCAGGTCGCGCTCGGCGCGGGAATCCCGGTCAGTGCCAGCGCCATGACGGTGAACCGATTCTGCGCCTCGGGCCTGCAGGCGCTGGCGCTCGCCTCGCAGTCGGTGCGGGCCGGCGTCACCGACGTCTCCGTCGCCGGCGGCATGGAGTCGATGAGCTTCGTGCCGATGATCGGGCACCGGTTCACGCCCAATCCCGGGCTGGCCGACACGCGCCCGCAGGTCTTCATGTCGATGGGGCTGACCGCCGAGGAGGTCGCTCGTCGCTTCGACGTCAGTCGAGAGGACCAGGACCGATGGGGGCTCCGCTCTCACCAGCGGGCCTCGGCGGCGCAGCGCGAGGGACGCTTCCGCGACGAGATCGTGCCGGTGGGCGCTCACCGCACGAGCGTCGAGGATGGCCGCCCGTCGGTCGCCGACGTGGAGTTCGACGCCGACGAGGGCATCCGGCACGACGCGGACGCCCAGGGCATGGCGAATCTGCGGCCCGTCTTCGCCAGCGGCGGCTCGGTGACGGCCGGCAACAGCTCGCAGATGAGCGATGGCGCGGCCGCACTGGTGGTGATGAGCGAGGAGCGGGCCGCGCAGCTGGGGCTCGCGCCGCTGGGCCGGCTGGTCAGCTTCGCGACGGCCGGCGTGGACCCGGAGATCATGGGCATCGGCCCGGTCGAGGCCGTGCCGAAGGCACTGCGCAAGGCCGGCCTGACGCTGGACGACATCGGACTGGTGGAGCTGAACGAGGCCTTCGCGGCACAGGTGGTCGCCGTCGTCCGCCAGCTGGGGCTCGACGAGGAGCGGACGAACGTGAACGGCGGCGCGATCGCGCTCGGCCACCCGCTGGGCGCCACCGGCGCCAAGCTGTCGGTGCAGATCCTCTCCGAGCTGGCGCGGCGCGGCGCTCGCTACGGCCTGGTGACGATGTGCGTCGGCGGCGGCCAGGGGGCCGCCGGGGTGATCGAGTGGCTCGGCGGCACGCAGCCGCCGCGAGCCGCCGCGGCGCCGCGCGCCGAGGGGGCGGCGGCATGACGTCCACCGTTCCCGAGCGCACGGCTGCCGCCGGTGGCTCGTTCGTCACCGGCGCCGCCGAGGCCGGCACGATCTTCACGCCCGAGCGGCTGTCGGACGAGCACCGCGCCATCCGCGATGCGGTGGCGGCCTTCGTCGAGCGCGAGGTGGGACGCCGCAGCGAGGCGGTCGAGGCCAAGGACTACGAGGTGCACCGCGCCCTGCTCGCGCGCCTGGGCGCGGACGGCTACCTCGGCATCGACGTGCCCGAGGAGTACGGCGGTGCGGGGCTGGACCGCATCAGCTCGCTGGTCGTCAACGAGGCGATCTCGGCTGCCGGATCGTTCGCGGTCACCTACAGCGCGCACACCGGCATCGGGACGCTGCCGCTGGTCTTCTTCGGCAGCGACGATCAGAAGCGCCGCTACCTTCCCGGGCTCGCCGACGGCACGCGGGTCGGCGCCTATGCGCTGACCGAGCCGTCCGCCGGATCCGACGCGATGGGCATCCGCACGCGCGCCACGCGGCAGCCGGACGGCAGCGTGGCGGCTCGACGGCGGAAAGCAGTTCATCACCAATGCCGCGTTCGCCGACCTGTTCACCGTCTACGCCAAGATCGACGGCGAGCAGTTCAGCGCGTTCCTGGTCGAGCGCGACACGCCGGGCCTCTCGGTCGGCCCCGAGGAGCACAAGATGGGCCTTCACGGCGCATCGACGTGTCCCGTCACGCTGGACGGCGTGGTGGTTCCGGCGGAGAACCTGCTCGGCGATCCCGGCAAGGGCCATCGAGTGGCGTTCAACGTCCTCAACGTCGGGCGCTTCAAGCTGGCCGCGGCGTGCCTGGGCGGCATGCGGCCGGCGGTCGGAGTCGCCACCCGGTATGCGTCCGAGCGAACGGCCTTCGGTCGCCCGCTGACCGGCTTTCCTCTCGTCGCCGCCAAGCTGGCAGGGATGGCCGCCCGGACGTACGCCGTCGAGTCGTCCGTGTACCGCATCGCGGGGCTGCTGGAGGACCGCCTGGCCGCAGCCGAGGGCGCATCGGGCTCGACCGATGCGGTACGCGCCGCGCTCGAGGAATACGCGGTCGAGTGCAGCGTGGCGAAGGTGCTCGCCTCCGAGGAGCTCGGCCACGTCGTGGACGAGCTGGTACAGGTCCACGGCGGCTACGGCTACATCGAGGAATACGGCGTCGCCGGCCTCTACCGCGACGCGCGCATCCACCGCATCTGGGAGGGGACCAACGAGATCAACCGGCTGCTGATCCCCGGCATGCTGCTGAAGCGGGCGATGACCGGTCGGCTCGACCTGCTGGGGCCGGCACGACGCGCGTCCGAGGCGCTGCTCGGCGCCGAGCAGCCGACCTTCGAGGGCGACCTCGCGGCGGAGGCGTCCGCCGTCGCGGCGAGCCGAACCCTGACTCTCCTGCTCGCCGGCGCCGCGGTGCAGCGCTGGGGAGCCGCGCTCGACGAGCAGCAGGAGATCCTCGCCGCGCTCGGCGACATGGGCATCGACCTGTTCGCCATGGAGAGCTCACTGGAGCGCGCGACACAGGCCCGCGCCGAGGCGGCCGACGCGGCCGTCCACGCCGACCTGGCGCGGCTGGTGGTCGCCGAGCGCGCGGCGGCGGTGGAGCAGCGAGCCAAATGGCTCGCGGCGTCGCTGGCCGACGGCGACGAGGCGCGCACGCTGCAGGCCGGCGTTCGGCGCCTCATGCGCGGCGAGCCGACCGATCGCGTGGCACTGCTGCGTCGCGTCGCGGCCGCGACGATCGCCGCCGGGGGCTACCCGGTCTAGGAGGGAGGCGCGGTATGGCGGCGACGATTCGCGAGCGTCCCTGGCTGGAGCATTACGAGCCCGGCGTCCCGAGGTCGCTGGAGCTGCCGGACACGCCCGTCGACGGGCTGCTGCGAGACGCGGCGCGGCGCTGGCCGGAGCGCACCGCCCTGGTCTTCTTCGGCGCCAGGACCAGCTATCGGGCGCTCGACCGCGCGGTCGATCGGTTCGCGCACGTCCTGCGCTCGCTGGGGGTGCAGCCCGGCGACCGCGTCAGCCTGCACCTGCCGACCAGTCCCGCGTTCGTGATCGGCTTCTTCGGCACGCTCCGCGCGGGTGCCATCGCCGTGCCGATGAACCCCCTCTACGTGCCGCGCGAGCTGGACGAGCTGTTCTCGCAGGTCGAGCCCGCGGCCTCGCTGACCCTCGACCTGCTGGTGCCGCGGCTGCGCTCGCTCGACGGCGAGGGCCGGCCGGGCCGGTTGGTGGTGACCGGCATCCAGGATTCGCTCCCCGCGCCGATCCGATGGCTCTACCCGATCAAGGCCAGGCGCGAGGGACGCTGGAATCCGCAGCGCCACAGCGCCGAGACGCCGAACCTGTTTCGGCTGCTGCGCGATGCGCCCGGGCGGCCGTTCGAGTCGGCGGCGGGTCCGGAAGATCCGGCCGTGCTGCAGCCGACCGGCGGGACGACCGGCATACCGAAGGCCGCGACGCTCACCCACCGCAACCTGGTCGCCAACGCGCTGCAGGTCGCGGCCTGGCTGCCGGACGCGCGGAACGACGAGGCGTTCAGCATCGTCTGCCCGCTGCCGCTGTTCCACATCTACGGACTGACCGTCGACCTCGACTACGCCATGGTCAAGGGCGCGACCCTGCTGCTCCTGCCGCGCTTCGACGCCCACGAGGTGCTCAAGGTGATCGCCGAGCACCGGCCGCGGCTCTTCCCGGGCGCGCCGATCATGTACCAGACGCTCGCCCACCACCCCCAGGCGCATCGCTACGACCTGCGCTCCATCGAGGCCTGCATCAGTGGGGCCGCTCCCCTTTCGTTCGACGTCCAGACGGCGTTCGAGGAGATCACCGGCGGGCGCGTGGTCGAGGGATACGGCCTGACCGAGGCGTCGCCGGTGACCCACTGCAACCCGGTCCACGGCGATCGCCGCATCGGCACCATCGGCCTGCCCTTCCCGTCCACGGAGGCACGCATCAGGGACATCGCGGACGGCAGCCGCGACTGTCCCCCGGGCGAGGTGGGCGAGCTGTGGGTACGCGGCCCGCAGGTCATGGCCGGCTACTGGAAGCGACCGGACGAGACCGCGCTGGCGCTGCGCGACGGCTGGCTGCGCACCGGCGACCTCGCCACGGTGGACGAGGACGGGTACTTCACGATCGTCGACCGCATCAAGGACCTGATCATCGTCGGCGGCCTCAACGTCTATCCGCGCGAGGTGGAAGAGGTGCTCACCAGCCACCCCGCGGTCAAGGACGCGGCGGTGATCGGCCGCCCCGAGGAACGGCACGGCGAGCTGCCGCACGCCTTCGTGGTGCTGATGCCGGGCGAGCACGCCACGCCCGACGAGCTGATCGCCTTCTGCCGCGCCAACCTGTCGCGCTACAAGGTGCCCGCCACGATCGAGATCCGCGACGAGCTGCCCAAGACGATGATCGGCAAGATCCTGCGCAAGGACCTGCGCGACGTCGAGGCCGCCTCGGCTCCTGCGTGATGCGCCTGCGTGCCCGCCGCCGGCTGGGCTACTCGCCCTCGATCCTCGCCCTGGCGATATACCGATCGGCCGACCAGGTGGCGAGCGCCCAGATGACGCTCAGCACAAGGGTCACGACGATCAGCACGATGGCGGTGTAGAGCGACCCGACGGTGATGCCGCCGCCCAGGACCAGGATGCCCAGCACGGCCACCCCGATGACCATCACGATCATCAGCACGCCGATCTTCGCGGCGGTCCACAGGTACCAGCCAAGCGAGTGTCCCTGTGCTCGCCCGGCGAGCCACAGCACCGTCGGCCCCGCTGCGCCGAACAGGCCGACATAGATCCCGAAGCCGGAGAAGAGGGCGCTGATGCCCAGGTGCATGTCGAGGACCAGCGCCGAGAAGAGCCAGGCGGCCAGCAGCGCGCTGCCCGCCCCGATCCCGATCAACCACGCCAGCAGCAGGGTCGCCGTTCCGCCGGAGAGACGTTCGACCAGCTCGCCGTCGTCGGTCTCGACGAGCTCGGTGGGACTGTCCTCGGCGAGCTTCGGCGGCCCGGGCTGGGGATCGGTCACGCGTTCAGCTGCTCGAAGGACGCGGCGAGGTCGGCGACCAGATCGTCCGCCGCCTCGATGCCGACCGAGAGCCGGACCAGCGCCGGGGGCACCTCGAGCGCCGAACCTGACACCGAGGCGTGGGTCATGACGGCGGGCAGCTCGATCAGTGACTCCACCGCGCCCAGCGACTCCGCCAGGGTGAACAGTCGCGTGGCGCCGACAAAGCGTCGCGCCGCATCGGCTCCGGCGGCGAGCTCGAACGAGACCATCGCCCCGGGCAGTCGCATCTGCCGCTCGACCAGCTCGCGCTGCGGATTGTCGGGCAGGCCGGGGTAGTGCACACGCGACACCTCGCGACGGCCCGTCAGCCAGGCGGCGATGAGCGAGGCGTTGGCCGATGCGCGGTCCATGCGCAGCGCAAGCGTTCGCATCCCGCGCATCAGCAGCCAGCAGTCGAACGGGCTCGGAACGGCGCCCGCCGCGTTCTGCGTGAAGCGCAGGCGATCCGCAATCTCCCCCTCTCGCGTCACCACCAGCCCGCCGATCACGTCGGAATGGCCGCCCAGGTACTTGGTCGCCGAGTGCAGCACGATGTCCGCTCCCAGCACCAGCGGCCGCTGCAGGTAGGGCGTGGCGAAGGTGTTGTCCACCACCGTCAGCGCGCCGACCTGCGCTGCGAGCCGCACCACGGCCGCGATGTCCACCACCTTGAGCAGCGGGTTGGTGGGCGTCTCGATCCACACCATCCGCGCCGGCCGCGGATCGCCGAGGGCGGCCGCCAGCGCATCCAGATCGCGCAGGTTGACGGCGTCGACCTCGATCCCGTAGCGGCGCCAGACCTTGTCCGCCAGCCGCCAGGTGCCGCCATACGCGTCGTCGCTCATCAGCAGCCGCTCGCCCGGCTCCAGCAGGTAGAGGACGTTCTGGGTCGCCGCGAGCCCCGAGGCGAAGGCGAACCCGTGCTCTCCGCGCTCCAGCATCGCGATGGCGGCCTCGAGCGCCGAGCGCGTGGGATTGCCGCTGCGGCCGTACTCGAACCCGCCGCGCAGGCCGCCCACGCCGTCCTGCTTGAACGTGGTCGACATCTGGATCGCCGGCGTCACCGCGCCGGTCGACGCGTCGGGCTCCGCGCCGGCGTGCACGGCGAGAGTCTCGAAACGGTCGGCGGCTGCATCGGTCATGGAGCGGCCATTGTGGCATGACGCGTGCGCTCGCCATGGCGACAAGGAGGTGCCAGGTGAGCAACGAGCCGAGGCCCAACGAGCCGAGCGTGCCGCCCGACGAGGCCGGCCGGCGACCCGGAGAGCACGAGGAGGGCGAGCCGATCGAGGGCGACGTCTACGCCGCGTCGTCGTCCGAATCGGGCGGGAACTACGACAGCGCCGGTCCGACGGCCGCCAACATCGAGGGCGAGCCGATGGACGAGGAGGACCCCGCGCCGTCCTAGAAGCACTACGCTGCGCCGGACGTTCGCACTGAGGTCACGGGCATGTCGTTCGAGCGCAGCCTTCCCGGCACCGGCATCGGCGCGGAGCCGGCGCCGACGCCCGCACCGGGCGGTCCCGCCGCGGCGCAGATGCGCCTCCAGATCCTGTCCACCGAGCACTGGAGCCTGCTCGCGTCGCGCTCGCTGGCGTGGAACGAGTCGTTCAGCCGGGCGGGCATGTTCCTCACCACGCTGTCCGGGGCGATGGTCGCCCTGGCGCTCGCGGCGCAGGCATCCGGCTTCGGCGAGGGGTTCGTCGCGTTCGCCTTGGTGATCCTGCCCATCGCGCTGTTCGTCGGGGTCACCACCTTCCTGCGCATGGGTGCCGCGAACTGGCACGACGCGCGCTGCGTGGAGGGGATGAACCGGATTCGGGGCGCCTACCTTGAGATGGCGCCCGAGCTGGCTCCGTACTTCGTCATGGGCACCCACGACGACGCGCGTGGGATCGCGATCACGATGGGCCTCGAGCCCGGCGTGCGCCCGGTGGTGCACATGCTGTCGGGCACGCCGGTGCTCGTGATGGCCCTCGACTCCGTCCTCGCCGCCGTGATCGTGGCGCTGATCACCGTGCAGCTGCACGGCACGACCCTGGTCGCCGTCGCCGTTGGTGCGGTGGCGTTCGCGGTCGCGTTCGCGCTCCACGTCCGCCACGCGCGCTCGAACATCCGCAGGGGCCAGGAGATGCTCACGCCCCTCTTCCCGACGCCGGCCCCGACCGACGGTTCAGCGGGTGCGGGGGAAGCCGAGGTCCACTGACGACGTTCCCGGGTCGGGCCAGCGCGACGTCACGACCTTGGCCCGGGTGTAGAACTGGATGCCCTCCGGCCCGTACATGTGCAGGTCGCCGAACAGCGAGTCGTTCCAGCCGCCGAAGCTGTAGTAGGCAACCGGGACCGGGATCGGGACGTTGATCCCCACCATGCCGGCCTCGACCTCGAACTGGAACTGGCGCGCCGCCCCGCCGTCGCGGGTGAAGATGGCGGTGCCGTTGCCGTAGGCGTTGTCGTTGATGAGCTTGACCGCATCGGCATAGGTCGGCACGCGGATGATCTCGAGCACCGGCCCGAAGATCTCGTTGCGGTAGCACTCCATCTCCGGCGAGACGTTGTCGAGCAGCGAGACGCCGAGGAAGAATCCGCTTCCCTGCTCGTAGAGCACGTGCTGCCGGCCGTCGGCGCGTACGGTCGCGCCCTGCTCGCGTCCCTTGTCGATGAACGAGGTGACCCGGTCGCGGTGTTCGCGCGTGATGAGCGGGCCCATCTGCGAGCCCTCCTGGTCGCCGGGGCCAACCTCCACCTGCGGCAGACGCTGCTCGATGGCGTCGACCAGTGGATCGGCCACGCCGCCCACGGCGACCACGACCGAGACCGCCATGCAGCGCTCGCCTGCCGAACCGTAGGCCGCGGAGACGGCCGCATCGGCCGCCATCTCGATGTCCGCGTCCGGCAGCACGATCATGTGGTTCTTCGCGCCGCCGAGTGCCTGGACGCGCTTCCCGTTGGCAGTGCCGGTCTGGTACACGTAGCGGGCGATCGGCGTGGAGCCCACGAAGCTCACGGCGCGGATGTCGGGGTGCTCCAAGATCCGATCGACCGCGACCTTGTCGCCGTGCACGACGTTGAACACGCCGTCGGGCAGCCCTGCCTCCTTCATCAGCTCGGCCAGGTAGACCGATGCGGACGGGTCCTTCTCCGACGGCTTCAGGACGAAGGTGTTGCCGCAGGCGATGGCGTTGGCGAACATCCACATCGGCACCATGGCCGGGAAGTTGAACGGCGTGATGCCGGCCACCACGCCCAGTGGCTGGCGGATCTGGTAGACGTCGATGCCCGTGCTGGCCTGCTCGCTGAACCCGCCCTTCAGCAGGTTGGAGATGCCGGTGGCGAACTCCACGTTCTCGATCCCGCGAGCGACCTCGCCCTGCGCGTCGCTGCGCACCTTGCCGTGCTCGGCGGTGAGGTGCGCCGCGATCTCGTCGCGGTGCTCCTCGAACAGGTTGCGGATGCGGAACAGGATCTCGGTCCGGCGGCTCAGCGACGTCGCCCGCCAGGCGGGGAACGCCGCGGCGGCGGCCGCGACCGCGGCGTCGACCTCCTCGACCGATGCGAAGTCGACCTCGCGCGCCTTCTCGCCGCTGGCGGGGTTGTAGACCGGGCCGCTGCGGCCCGAGGTGCCGGCCACGCGCCGGCCGTCGATCCAGTGATTGACCCGCTGCGTGCCGGCGCCGGTGCGCTCGGCCGGGCGGTCCACGAGCTGCGTCATGACGTCCTTGCCTCCCAATCGCTCAGGGGGCCATGGTACTCGCCGCGCCGAACGGGCACTCCGACGGCCGGGCGTGGCTCACCCCGGCGGTCGCACCTCGCCGCGCCCGACCACGACCTGCGGCCGCGTCGCCCGCCAGTCGTAGTCGGCGACGCGCTCGTCGGGACCGAGCAGGCCGCTCGAGCGCAGCCAATCGTCGTTGTAGAGCTTGCCGATGTAGTTGCGGCCGGAGTCGGGCAGCAGCACCACGAACAGCGCGTGCGAGTCGCTCTCGTCACGCGCCACCTGCAGCGCGGCCCACAGCGCGGTGCCCGACGACTCGCCCATCAGGATCCCCTCGCGCGCGGTGGCCTGCCGCGCGGTCAGCATCGAGTCGCGGTCGCTGACGCGGACGATGAGATCGCAGATCTCGGTGTCGTACGTGTCGGGCCAGAAGTCCTCGCCGATCCCCTCGGTCAGGTAGGCGCGCGGCGTGTCGCCCGAGTAGACCGATCCCGCCGGGTCCGCGCCGATGATGCGGATGGCCGGGTCGCGCTCCTTCAGGTAGCGCCCCGCGCCGGTGACCGTCCCACCCGTGCCCACGGCGATGACGAGGTGCGTCAGCTGCCCCTCGGTGGCCTCCCAGATCTCCGGTCCGGTGCTGTCGTGATGCGCCTCCGGATTGGCCGGGTTGTGGTACTGATCGGGCTTCCACGCGCCGGGCGTCTCGCGCGCCAGACGATCGGAAACCCTGTAGTACGAGCGCTCGTCCTGCGGATCGACGTCCGTCGGGCAGACGACGACCTCCGCCCCGTAGGCGCGCAGCAGGGCGCGCTTCTCCTCCGACTGCTTGTCGGCCATGACGAAGATGCAGCGGTACCCCTTGACGGCCGCGGCCATCGCCAGGCCCACGCCGGTGTTGCCGCTGGTCGGCTCCACGATCACCCCGCCGGGACGGAGCAGGCCGGCGCGCTCCGCGGCCTCGATCATGGGCAGCGCGATGCGGTCCTTGACCGATCCGCCCGGATTCATCGACTCCAGCTTGCCGACGATGCGCGGCACGACGCCGGCCGCCAGTCTGTCGAGGGCGATCAGCGGCGTGTCGCCGATCGCCGCGGTGACGTCGGGCAGGATCCCCGACCGCTCAGCCAGGTTGCGGCTCCGGCCCGGCGGGCCGATTGGCGCCGCCGACGTCGCGATGGTCCGCATCGGCCATCCATGCGCCGGGCGTTCCCCAGCCCTTGACGTGCCGAACGATGAGGAACGCGCCGGCGAGGATGATGCCGATGATCCCGATCCAGATCGCGGTCGGGACGCCGAGGATGACCCAGTTGTTGACCCGGTACGTCTCGAGCAGCGACCGCACCGCGCCGTACCAGATGATGTACATCAGCGCGATGTCGCCGTCGTACAGGCGCCGCGCGAAATGCCGCGCGATCCATAGCAGCAGCACCATGCCGATCAGGTTCAGGATCGCCTCGTAGGCGAACATCGGCACGAAGCGGGTGGTGGCCACCGGGAAGGCGACCGCGTCCCACGGCGTACCGATGCGGTGCGCGGCGTCGATCTGTATCCCCCACGGCAGGCACGGCGGAAAGCCGTTGCCGCACTGGCTGATCGGCGGGCCGTAGAGCTCCTGGTTGACGAAGTTGCCGAGCCGTCCGATGGCCTGCCCCAGCAGCAGTGCCGGCGCGAAGATGTCCAGCCATCGCGCCGTGCTGAGGTGGTTCCAGCGGCAGTAGAGCCAGATGCCGAACGCCCCGCCAGCGACGGCGCCGGGGATGCCGATCCCACCCAGCCACACCTGCGGGATGAGGGCGGGATGCTGGGAGTAGTAGCTCCACTGGTGGATGACGTGGTAGGCGCGCGCCGCGATGACGCTGGTCACGATGACCAGCAGCAGCATCGACCAGCCGTGCTCCGGATCCTCGCGCCGGCGGATCGCCTCGCGCGTGCCGAGCACCGCGCCGGCGAGGACGGCCGTGGCGATGATGACGCCGTACCAGTGAACCTCGATCGGGCCGAGACGGACGGCGATGGGGTCGATCACGTCCGCGATTCTACGCCGCGTCGCCCTTCCGCCGGCGATCGGCTGCCGCGGCGCGCCGATGGCGCCCGCGCGAAGTGCTCACAATGGCGCCGATGGCCTCGCCCACGGCCGACCTGGACCGCGACTCGCTCGGACGGCCGACCGCTCACCTGGGCTGGGCGGACCTGCTCGCGGTGAGCGCCTACTGGCTCGCCATCACGACGCTGATGGGCGCGCTCTCGGTCATCATCATCCCGCGCTTCGTGGAGGCGGTGGTCGGCCCCTCGAGCGAGCCGTTGGCGGCCCCGGCGGGTGCGCTGCTCACGATCCCCGGGGTGCTGATCGCGATCCTGGTGCAGCCGACCATCGGCGCCATCTCGGACAACACCCGCACCCGGCTTGGCCGGCGCAAGCCGTACATCCTGGCCGGCACGCTGCTCGACATGGTCTTCCTTGCCTTCGCGGCCTGGGCCTTCATGGAGGGCAGCTACTGGGCCTTCATGGGCGCCGTCATGCTGCTGCAGTTCAGCAGCAACTTCGCCCAGGGCCCGTACCAGGGCTACGTCCCGGACCTGGTCCCGAGCTCGCAGGTCGGCATCGCCTCCGGCCTGCTGGGCGCGGCGCAGATGGCCGGGCAGCTCGGCGGCCCGGCGCTGGCCACCCTGTTCCTGGTCATCCTCGACTTCCCGCTCGGCATCTTCCTGGCCGTGGGCCTGATCGAGCTGGCGACGATGACGGTGACCGTGCTGCGCGTCCCGGATCGGCCCGGCCCGCCGACGACGAAGTCGCTGGCGCAGCGCGGTCGCGCCGCATGGGGCACCGACATCCTCGCCGAGCGCGACTTCCTGTGGCTGCTGCTCAGCCGCCTGTTCGTGCTGATCGGGCTCACCACCCTGCTCCCGTTCGGAGTCTTCTACCTGCAGAACGCGCTGGGCATGTCGCGCGACGCGGCCGCCACGGCGGTGAACCCGCTGCTGGCGGTGCTGCTCGCCGTGGCGCTGCTCACCTCGGTTCCCGGCGGCAGGATCTCCGGCAGCGTCGGCCGCAAGCCGGTGATCTACGTGGCGGTGGCGGCGGGCGCGCTGTCGGCCGCCCTGATGGCGATCGTGCCGTCGTACGCGCTGCTGCTGGTGGCGATCATCCCCCTCGGCGCCTGCCTTGGCGTCTTCCTGGCGGTCGACTGGGCGCTGATGACCGACATCATCCCGAAGGCGGAATCGGGCCGCTACATGGGCATCAGCAACGTGGTGACCGCCGGCTCGGGGCTGGTCGCCAACGCGACCGGTGCGCTGCTCGCCGCCGGGGTGATCGTGCTGACCGGGAACGCGAACCTCGGGTACCGCTCGATCATGGCGCTCATGGTGATCGAGTTCGCGATCGGGGCATGGGCCTTGGCCCACGTTCGGGAGCCGGGGCGCTGAGCACCCGCGACCTGGCGCGGCGCGTCGGCCCACGCGAGCTGAGCGTGCGCGTCACGCCCCGCTATCGGGCCATGTGGGGATTCAACCGCCTGCTGATCGGGCTGCTCTTCAGCGTGCGGACGCGCGGCCTCGAGAACTGGCCGCAGCCGCCGTTCCAGCTCGTGGTGAACCACCACAACGGCTTCGACCCGCTGATCGTCATGTCGGCCCTGCCGCTCGAGCCGCGGATCACGTGGTTCGGCCCGCGGGAAGCCGATTTCAGCCACGGCTTCAAGAACCGGGTGATGGCGTTCTTCGGCGGCGTCATTCCCTACAACCCGTCGATGACGACCCTGACGTCGGCGGTGCGCGCGGTGCGCCGCGTCTTCGCCGCCGGCGGCGTGCTCGGCATCTTCGCCGAGGGCCGTATCGGCTTTCGCGAGAGCCAGCTTCAGCCCCTCGAGGAGGGAGCCGTCTCCTTCGCCGTGTCGGCCGGCGTGCCGATCCTGCCCGCCGTGATCGTGGGCAGCACGCGGCTCTGGTTCCGGCGCCGCATCGAGATCCGCTTCGGTCCGCCACTGGCCACCGGCGATGCGCGCGGCCGCGAGGCGCGCCATGCCCTGGAAGAGGAGCTGGTTGCGGCCCTGCGCACGCTGCTGCCGCGCGATGAGCCGCGGCTGCCGCGCTTCCGCCCGCTCTCCGTCCTGACCGATGCGCTCAACGGCGCGGACGACATCGCGCGGCGCGACGGCGGGGCGGGCCGCTGACCGATCGCGGCGAGAGCCGAAGGCGAGCCCGCGGCTGCTACCATCCGGCCCGATGCTCCCGATCGTCTGGGCCGTGTTCGCGGCATGCGCCGTCGGCAGCTTCCTGATGATCGCGGCGTACTGGCTGGATGTGCAGGACAGGCCGGACCTGCCCCTGCGCGAGCGCATCGCCTGGTCCGTGGCGACCTTCGTCTTCCCGGTCTCCATCCCGGCCTACGCCTTCCTGGCCGATCCGGGCTGGCCGGCCTTCCTGCGAGCGGCGTCGCTCCTCCCCGCCATCGGTGTGACGCTCTTCCTCGGCTTCCTTCTGGGTGCGTTCAACCGCCTATGATTCGCGGATGACGACGAACACCGCCCGCGGCGTGGACGCCGCGCTGAGCTACCTGCGCGACAACGCCGACCGGAACCTTCGACAGCTCGACGAGTTCCTGCGCCTTCCCTCGATCAGCGCCGACGCGTCGCACCGTGCCGACGTCGAACGCACCGCCGAATGGGTCGCCGCGGAGCTCGGCCGCATCGGCGCCGAGCACGTCGCGGTGAGCCAGACGAGCGGCCATCCCATCGTCACCGCCGACTGGCTGCACGCCGGCGAGGACAGGCCCACGGCGCTCGTCTACTGCCACTACGACGTCCAGCCGGCGGATCCGCTCGACGAGTGGACCCGGCCGCCGTTCGAGCCGCGCTACGAGGACGATCGCGTCTACGCCCGTGGAGCGGGCGACGACAAGGGCCAGCTGTTCATGCACCTCAAGGCGGCCGAGGCGTGGCTGAAGGGCGCCGGCGGCGCGCCGGTCAACCTGCGCTTCTTCTTCGAGGGCGACGAGGAGGTCGGCTCGGAGCCGATCGAGGAGTTCATCGACGCTCACCCCGAGCTGCTGCACTCCGACGTGGCGGTCGTCAGCGACAGCGACATGTACGACGACGAGGGGACGCCGGCGATCACCTACGGGCTGCGCGGCATCGCCTACTTCGAGGTCAAGGTGTTCGGTCCGTACCAGGACGTGCACTCCGGCCAGTACGGCGGCGGCGTGGACAACCCGGCCAACGTCCTGGTCAAGATCCTGGCGAGCCTGCAGGACGAGAGCGGCCGCGTCACGGTGCCGGGCTTCTACGACCGCGTCCGCGACCTGAGCGACGCCGATCGCGCTGCCTACGCGGCGCTTCCCTTCGACGAGGACGAGTGGCGCCAGTCGATCCGTGTCCCCGCCCCCGGCGAGGGCGAGCAGGGCTACACCCTGCTGGAGCGCATGTCGGCGCGGCCGACCTTCGACGTGAACGGGCTGTGGGGCGGCTACTCGGGCGAGGGGTCGAAGACCATCATCCCCGCCTGGGCCGCCGCCAAGTTCTCGACGCGCCTCGTCCCGGACCAGGACTTCCAGGAGATCGAGCGCCTCGTGGTGGAGCACCTCAGGGGCATCGCGCCGCCGACGGTGCGGCTGGAGGTCAAGGTGATCCACGGCGGCGCCCCCGCGCTGACCTCGCTCGACGCGCCTGCCGTCCGTCTCGCCGCCACGGCGCTCGAGGCGGCGTTCGGCAAGGCGCCGCTCTTCCAGCGCACCGGCGGATCGGTCCCGGTCGTGGCGGCGCTCGAGAAGCAGATCGGGCTCAAGACGGTGATGATCGGCTTCGCATCCCCCAACGGGAACTTCCATGCTCCCAACGAGTGGATGCCGCTCGCCAACTACCGCGGCGGAATGGACGCCCTGGTGCACCTCTGGGCACAGTTCGGCGCGGCGCGACCCGACGAGCTGCGACAGGGGTAGAGCCGGCCAGCGGAGTGCCCCATCGCGACGAACCGACCCAGCGGACCACCTCTCGCGAGGACCCTTGGCTTGCGCTGGGCGCCGCCTCGCGCCTGGTCGGCGTGGGGCCCGACACGCTCCGGCGCTGGGCCGATTCGGGCAAGGTGCAGAGCTACCAGACGCCCGGCGGACATCGCCGCTTCCTGCGCTCGAGCCTCGAGACCATGATCAACGCGCCGCGCCGGCATCGGTACGGCGTCGAGCGCCTCGCCGACTCGGCGGGCACCATCGTCGGCGACGTGCAGCGGCGCATGCAGCGCACCGGGTACGCCGGCCAGCCGTGGCAGGCGCGGCTGTCGCCCGAGCAGCGCGCCGACTTTCGACGCTGGGGCCAGCGCACCTTCAACCTGGTGATCGAGTACGTCGCCGCGGCGAAGCGTGCCGAGCGGGATCTGCTGCTGGAGGAGGCCGAGAAGATGGGCGCGCTCTACGGCGCCGAGGCGTCCCGCGCCGGCCTCTCGCTGGCCGAGGCGGTGGAGGCGTTCCTCTTCTTCCGCGCCCCGGTCCTCGAGGCGATCGGCGCCCATCTGCGCCGCCGCTCGGCCGACGTCACCGACGTGACCTCGGCATTCCGTGAGGCATCGGCGGCCGTCGACCAGGTGCTGGTGACGCTGGTCGCATCGCACCGGGAAGTTGTCCCGGCTGCGCCCGCGGGCGCTCAGTCTCCGTCAGGGGATCAGTCGACGAGGTAGAGGTCCCGGTCGGTCAGGTTCAGCCGCTCACCGCCCGCCTCGGTGCAGACGACGATGTCCTCGATGCGGGCGCCCCACCTGCCGGCGACGTAGATGCCCGGCTCGATGCTGAAGGCGTGCCCGGCCTGCAGCGGCTCGTCGTTCGACTCGACGATGTACGGCTCCTCGTGGGTCTGCATGCCGATGCCGTGGCCGGTGCGGTGGATGAACTCCTCGCCGTAGCCGGCCTCGTCGATGATCGCCCGCGCCGTGCGATCGATGTCGCGGGCGCTGACGCCGGGCGCGACGGCGTCGCACGCGGCGGCCTGTGCCTGGCGCAGCACCTCGTACAGCGCGGCGAACTCGGCGGGCGGCTCTCCGACGAACGCCGTGCGCGTGGTGTCCGAGCAGTACTCCTCGCGGGTGCCGCCGATGTCGAGCACCACCGCGTCGCCGGCCGCGATCACGCGCTCGCCCGCTTCGTGGTGCGGGCTGGCCGAGTTCGGGCCAGAGGCGACGATGGAGAAGTCCGCGCGGTCGTGGCCCGCGTCGATCAGCAGCTCACGGACCCGGGCGCTGACCTCCGCCTCGGTGCGGCCGGAGAGCCGCTCGCCGGTGATGGCGAGCATGGCCTGATCGGCGGCGGCGGCAGCGGCGCGCAGGCGCTCGACCTCCTCCGCGGTCTTGGTCCGGCGCAGCGCGGCCATGGTGGGTCCGGCCTCGACGAGCTGCGCCGGTTCCAGCGCCCCCAGCAGCCGGAGCACGAATCGGCCCCACATCTGGTCCTGGATGCCGACCCGCAGGGCGCCGCCGAGATGAGCACGCACGATCGTGAACGGGTCGTCCGTCTCCTGCCAGGGCGAAAGGACGACCGCGTCGCACAGGTCGCCCAGGGCATGGCGCGCGAGCGGCTCCTCGAGACGTGGAAGGACGAGCACCGGGTCGCCCTCGGCGGGGAGGATGAGGCACGTCAGCCGCTCCAGCTCCGGGGCGTGGTAGCCGAGCAGGTAGGCGTAGTCCGAGGACGGCGTCACGAGGAGCGCATCGACGTCTCGCGCCGCGGCCTCGTGCGCCGCTCGACGGAGGCGGTCGGCGTGAACGCTGGTGGGGAAGCGGCCGGAAGAGGTCATGGCTCGGACAGCGTAACGGAACGAACAGGCCATCGATCCCGGCGGCGAGCGCTGGTAGACTCGCACTCACCACCGTAAGACATTGTCATACGGAGATGCGGCCCTTGCGGACCCCGAATGCACCTCGACCAAGAACGCTGCGGCTCTCGCTGACGCTGACGGTTTCCGCCCTGCTCGCCATGGCGCTCGCGGCCC
Organism: uncultured Chloroflexia bacterium; assembly: GCA_963783725.1. Classification (GTDB taxonomy): domain Bacteria; phylum Chloroflexota; class Limnocylindria; order QHBO01; family QHBO01; genus CAWAOJ01. The sequence continues at coordinate 1,546,880 of CAWAOJ010000002.1, forward strand.
CGCCGGTAGGCGGCGCTGGGCCCACGGCGGAAACCGCGGCGGAGCTGCTGGCGCGGACGCGCGGTGGAAGCGCCGGCGACTACCGCCTGGTCTACCAGCGCAACGTTCCCGGCGGCGGCTGGGTCGGCAAGTTCCTCGATGCGCGCGGGTCGGTGGCGGCCGTCTACCGGGACGCCGCCGGCGCCCTCAGCGCCAGCGATCCGTTTGATCGCGCGCCCGCCGCCGGCAACGCCGTTCCCGCGCTCGAGCGCAAGGCCGATGCGGCGCTGCGCCGCGCCGTCGCCACTTCCCCGGCGACGCGGACGCTTCCCGTCGCGGTGTGGCTCGACGCCGATGCCGCGACCGCGGAGACGGCGGTGGTGGCGAGCCATCCGGAGGTCCGCTGGATCGGCGACAGGCCGATGGCGAACGACCTCGGAACCATGCGCGCCCTGCGCGCCGAGCTGTGGCGGGCTCGTCGCGTCGCGTACGACGTCGTCCAGCAGGCGGTGGCCGCCGGCATTCGCAGCCTGGGGGGCCGCGTCGCGTACGCGAGCACATCGGCGCCCATGCTGTTCGTGGACCTGCCGGCCGGACGCGTCTCGGCCCTGGCCGGGCTGCCGCGCGTGCGAAGCATCGGCCTGGAGCAGACCTGGGCACCGGCGATGAGCACCGCCGCGCCGACGGTGGATGCCAACTGGACGAGCTCGACCGCGGACCAGGGAACCGGCGTGCGCTATGCGGTGGTCGAGTATCACAACGTCCACGGCTCCGGCGACCTCGCCGGAAAGGTCGTCGCCTCGCACAGCACCAGCGGCACGCTGGCCTACGTGCCGTCGGGCGGCTTCGACCATCCGACCTGGGTCGCCGGAGCGGTCGCCGGTCAGAACGCGACGTACCGCGGGGTCGCGCCGGGCGCGCTGATCGTGTCGTCCGGGACCGGCGGCTACTCGGCCTCGTTGACCTACGACCGCGCGGTCATCGCGGCAGCGGACTGGGCGGCCGCTCCGAGCGGCGGCGACGCCGACATCATCAACACCAGCCTGGTGCAGGACACGGCCACCGGCGCCGAGGAGGCGCGGCGCTACTTCGACTCGGTCGTGGACGAGGACGGACGGTTCGCCGTATCCGCCGCGGGCAACTACGTCAATGCCGCGTCGTGGGTGGTCGGTTCGCCGGGGACGGGATGGAACGTCATGACGGTGGGGGGCACGGACGATCGGAACACCGCGTCGCGCGGCGACGACCGCATCTGGTACGTCCCCGGCTCGAACGGGAGCTGCTACCTCGATCCGTCGGGGACGTCATGGAACGCGCACGGCGACTTCAACAAGCCGAACCTGTCAGCCCCCGCGGTGAGCGTGCGCACGGCGAACGGCCTGGCGGCCAGCGGGACGAGCGTCGCGACGCCGATCGTGGGCGGGATCGCGGCGCAGCTGATGGCGCGCGCACCGAGCCTGCTGGCGTGGCCCGAGGCGGTCCGCGCGCTGCTCATGGCCGGCGCGTTCCGCCAGGTGCACATGCCCGACGGCTCGGTCAACCGCGACCACCAGGGCGTGGGGCTGCCATCGGCGCTGTGGTCGAACCGGATCCTGAACGCCGGCGACGGGCATTACGGCGGGTACGTGGTCGGGTCAACCGACGCCACTGCCGGCGTCGAGCAGGCGATCTCGGTGGTCGCGGGGCAGCGCGTCCGCGTCGCGCTGAGCTGGAACAGCCACACCTCCGGGACCAGCAACACCGGCAAGGCCGATGCACTGCGCACCGACTTCGACCTGCAGGTGATCCAGCCCAACGGGGCGCTGGTGGGCAGCTACAGCGTTGACAACAACTACGAGGTGCTCGACTTCACGGCTCCGTCGAGCGGGACGGCGCGCATCCGGCTGGCGAAGACGCGCTTCGACGCGCCGAGCGAGCAGTACGCGCTGGCGTGGTCGAAGGTGAGCATGGGCACGCCGTCGCGGATCGCGGGATCCGACCGCTACGCGACCTCCGCCGCGGTCTCGCGCGCCTCGTTCGGCGCGGGCGTGCCGGTGGCGTTCGTGGCGACCGGGACATCGTTCGCCGATGCGCTCGCCGGCGGACCGGCCGCCGGCGTGGCCGGTGGCCCCGTGCTGCTCACCACGCCCCTCGCGTTGCCGACCGTGACGGCCAACGAGCTGTCCCGGCTCAGGCCGGCGCGCATCTACGTCCTGGGCGGCACCGGAGTCGTGTCGCAGGCCGTCGCCTCGAAGCTCGCGTCGTACACCAGCGGACCGGTCACGCGCCTCGGCGGGGCGGATCGCTTCGCCACCGCCGCGGCCATCGCGCGGACGTTCTTCGCGCCGGGCGCTGCGGCAGCGTTCGTCGCCACCGGCGCCGGCTACGCCGACGCGCTGTCGGCCGGCCCGGCGGCGGTGCTGTCCCGCGGCCCTGTGCTGTTGACTGCCGCGGACCGCGTGCCCGCCGCCACCGCCGACGCGCTGCGGGCTCTCGCGCCGCGCCAGGTGTACGTGGTGGGTGGCAGCGCCGCCATCTCGTCCTCGGTGGCGCAGCAGCTCGGGAGCGCCGCCGGCGCGCCGGTGAAGCGCATCTCCGGCAGCGACCGCTACGCCACCTCCGCCGCCATCTCGGCCAGCTTCTTCAGCACGCCGGCGCGAGCCTACCTTGCCTCCGGCGGCAACTTCCCCGACGCGCTGAGCGGGGCGCCGGTCGCCGGCCTGGCGCGCTCGCCGCTGCTCCTGGTCGCGCGAACCTCGATTCCAGCGGCAGTGGTGAACGAGCTGCGCCGCATCTGGCCTCCGCGGACGGTGGTGCTTGGCGGCAGCGCTATCGTTTCGGACCAGGTGGTGAATCAGCTGCGATCGCTTCTCGGCAACCAATGAGCGCGCGGCGCGGCGCGGCGGGCGGCGTGGCGGTCCTGCTCTTCGGCTTGCTGGCGGCCTGCGCCGGCCCGTCGGCATCACCGTCGACCTCGCCAGCTGTGACCGTCACGCCGAGCTCCGCCGGCGCATCGCCGACTGCGGCGCCCACCTCCTTGCCGCCGTCGGCAACGCCCTCGCCGACCGCGGCGCCGACCGCCACCCCGGCGATCGACGTCAATCCGGCGCGCCCGTACGCGGCGGCCGACGTGCTCGCTGCGATGCGCGCGTCACGACGGCCCGGCGGGGTTCCGCAGGCGCTGCAGACGACGGGCATCGCCAGCGCCATCGCGGCGGCGGTCTGGACCTTCGACGGCGGCCGATGGCCCGAGATGGTCACCGGCGGCTCGTGCGGACCGAGCGACTGCACGCTGGATGTCTCGGGCACGCCCGACGGAGCCAGCGGCGAGGACCTGTACACCTTCTCTGTCACGCCCTCCAGCGGGGCGGTGAAAGTGCTGGTGGCCGACCTGCACGGCTACCCCGCCGCGCTGCAGCCGCGACTCGACCGGCTGGCCCGCGCCGGTGTCTCGCCGGACCGTCTGAAGGGCCTGACCCTGATCGCCGGACGCTGGCTCCCACCGCCCGATGCGGGGAGGTTCGTGCTCAGCTATCGCTCGGGCGGCGAGGAGGGCAGCCAGGCGCTCGACGTGCTGCTCGACGCGTCGTCGGGCGAGGTGCTCGAGGTCCGCTCGCCGACCTGAAGCGGCACCTCGAACGCGTGGCCGCCGTGGATGCGCCACGCGCGCAGTGAGCGTTCCGGAGGAGCGCCCGCATCGGTCAGGCCGGCGAGCAGGTAGAACACCTCGGGGTACAGCGCCGTGCGGCGGTCGGTCGCCGAGGGAACCGCCGGCGAGCGCGTGTGCGAGTGGAAGATGCCCACCACGTCGCGGCCGAGCGCCTCGATCTCGAAGGTCAGGCGCACCTGGTCCTCGGGATCGATGCTGTAGCGCAGCGGGCTCGCCTCGGCGTTGCGGGCGGGGTGGAATGCCACCGCGCGGTGCTCGTCCAGCGAACCGGAGAGCAGGCCGCAGGCCTCGTTGGGCAGTTCCGCTCGTGCGTGGGCGAGCATCGCATCGGCCGCCTCGCGGGCGATCACGACGCCTCGGACGCCGCTCACCCCGCCGCGGCTGCGCTGCCCTCGCCGCACGCCGGACAGGCGGGGTCGCGCGCAAAGCGCAGCTCCTCGAACCGCGCCGCGAGGGCGTCGAACATCAGCAGGCGCCCGGCGAGCGTCTCCCCTACCCCGAGCAGCAGCTTCAGCGCCTCGCTGGCCTGCAGAAGGCCGACGATGCCGGGCAGCACGCCGACCACGCCCGCCACCGAGCAGTCCGGCGCCAGCTCGTCCGGCGGCTGCGTCGGGTGCAGGCAGCGGTAGCAGGGCCCGACGAACGGCACGAAGGTCGTCACCTGGCCCTCCCAGCGGTGCACGGAGCCGTGCACGACGGTCTTGCGCAGCCGGACCGCGGCGTCGTTCAGCGCGTAGCGCGCGTCGAGGTTGTCGGTGCCGTCGAGCACCACGTCGTACGCGCCGATGAGCCGTTCCGCGTTCGCCGCCTCGAGCCGCTCGCGGTGCTCGACGACGCGCGTCGCGGGGTTGAGCGACGCGATGGACCGGCGTCCCGAATCGGTCTTCGCCATCCCGATGCGGTCGCTGGCGTGCAGCACCTGGCGCTGCAGGTTCGACTCGTCCACCACGTCGTCGTCGACCAGGCCGATGGTGCCGACGCCCGCCGCGGCGAGGTACAGCGCCGCGCCCGACCCCAGCCCGCCCGCGCCGACCAGGAGCAGCTTCGCGTCGAGCAGCCGCTTCTGCCCCTCCTCGCCGATCTCGGGAATCGCGATCTGCCGCGCGTATCGAGCGCGCTCTGCGTCGCTCAGGGAGCCGCGAGCATCGGTCCACTCGCCGCCCAGCAGCGGCCACTCGGCGATCTTGCCGGCGAGGTTCACGACGTCGCTGTAGCCCTGCGCCGCGAGCCACGCCGCGGCTCTGCCCGACCGCGCGCCGGAGCGGCAGTGGAGCAGCAGTGGGGTGCGCGGATCCGGAACGAGTTCCGCGATGCGCGCCAGCTGGCCCAGCGGCAGCAGGGTCGCCTGCGGGATGTGGCCCTCGTTCCACTCCCACTCCTCGCGCACGTCGATGATCCGGCGCTCGTCGGCCAGGCGGATCGCTTCGGCCACGCCCACCTGGCGCACCTCAGTCACCCTCCACCTCGTCGGGCCATGCCGACTCCCCGCCGCGCACCGCGCCCTGCAGGACCTTGTACGCCAGCAGCGCGCACTTCAGGCGCGCCGGGCCGACCTCCACGCCGAGCCCCTCGAGCAGGTCCTTCGGATCCATCTCCCGCGCCTCGTCCAGCGTCATGCCGCGCAGCTCGTCGGTCAGGATCGAGGCCGACGCCTGGCTGATCGCACATCCCCGGCCGTCGAAGGCGACGTCCGCGATCGCGCGCCGGGCGGGGTCGAGCACCAGGGTCATCGACAGCTCGTCGCCGCAGGTCGGGTTCGAGTCGGCGAACTGCAGGTCGCACGGGTCCAGGCTGCCCTTGTTGTGCGGGTTGCGGTAGTGCTCGAGGATGAAATCGCGGTAGAGGTTGTCCATCGGTGTGTCAGGCGGGACGGAAGAGGCGGCGACAGGTCTCGATGGCGGAGAGCAGGCGATCCACGTCGTCCGCGGCGTTGTAGACGTAGAAGCTGGCCCTGCTGGTCGCGGGCAGGTCGTAGCGCTGCATGACCGGCTGCGCGCAGTGGTGCCCCGCGCGGATCGCGACGCCCTCGTGGTCGAGCACGGTGGCCACGTCGTGCGGATGGATCCCGTCGAGCACGAAGCTGATGACGCCGGCGTGCTGCTGCGGGTCGCGCGGTCCCAGCAGGCGCAGGCCCGCAACCGTTGACAGCGCCTCCCATGCCACCTCGAACAGCTGCCGCTCGTGCGCGCGAACGGCTGGCATGCCCAGCTTGTCGAGATAGCCGATGGCGGCCGACAGTCCCTGCGCCTCGCCGATCGCCGGCGTCCCCGCCTCGAACTTCCACGGAACCTCGTTCCACTCCGAGCCTTCCAGGCTCACCCGGCTGATCATGCTGCCGCCGGTCATGAACGGCGGCATCTCGTCCAGGAGCGCGCGGCGCGCCCACAGCGCGCCGATGCCGGACGGCCCGAGCATCTTGTGGCCCGACAGCGCCGCGAAATCGACGTCCAGCGCGGCGAGGTCTACGGGCATGTGCGGGACGCTCTGCGCGGCGTCGAGCAGCACCAGTGCGCCCGCCTCGTGCGCCATGCGCGTCACCTCGGCGACCGGGTTGATCGTCCCCAGCGCGTTGCTGACGTGGGCCAGGGCCAGGAGCCTGGGCCCATCGGCGAGGCGCGCGCGAAGGTCGTCGAGATCGAGACGGCCGTCGTCGGTGATGCGCACGTAGGCGAGGCGCGCGCCGGTGGCGGCGGCAAGCTGCTGCCACGGCACGATGTTGGCGTGGTGCTCCATCTCGGTCGACAGGATCAGGTCGCCGGCGTGGACGTTCGCGCGCCCCCAGGAGTACGCGACGAGGTTGATCGCCTCGGTCGCGTTGCGGACGAAGATCACCTCGCGCCGCGACCGCGCGCCGATGAACCGCGCCAGCCGCGAGCGCGCTCCCTCGTAGCGGCGCGTCGCGTCGTCGGAGAGCGCGTAGATGCCGCGGTGCACGTTGGCGTAGTGATGCGCGTACGCATCGGCCAGGGCCTCGATCATCGCCCGCGGCTTCAGCGACGAGGCGGCGGAGTCCAGGTAGACCAGACGCTCACCATTCGCCGCGGGCTGGTCGAAGGTCGGAAAGTCGGCGCGCAGCGCGGCGCCGTCGAACCCGGAGTCCGGCGAGGTGCGGACGCGCTCCTCGACGGGCACCGATCTAGTGCTGCTCGGCGGCGCCGACCGGCTGCGGCGCGTCGTCGGCGACACCCTCCGGCAGTCCCACCTGCTCGCGCACCCAGTCGTAGCCGTTCGCCTCGAGCTGCCGGCTGAGCTCCTCGCCGCCGGACATGACCAGGCGGCCGTCGAGCAGCACGTGCACGAACTCGGGCTTCACGTAGTTCAGCATGCGCTGGTAGTGGGTGATCATCAGCACCCCCATCTCCGGCGAGAGGGTCGCGTTGATCCCCTCCGCGACGTTGCGCAGGGCGTCGATGTCGAGGCCCGAATCGGTCTCGTCCAGGATGGCGATCTTGGGAGACAGGACGGCCATCTGCAGCATCTCGAGCCGCTTCTTCTCCCCGCCGGAGAACCCCTCGTTGACGTAGCGCGTGGCGAAGGCGGGGTCCATGTGCAGCAGCGCCATCTTCTCGTTCATCAGCTTGCGGAACTTGGCGAGGGGAATGCCGGTGTACTTCGGCATGCTGCCCGTCTGGTCCGGCGACGGCTGCTGGGGGTGATGCACGGCGTTGTAGATGTTGCGCAGGAAGCTCGCCACCGTCACGCCGGGGATCGCGGCCGGGTACTGGAAGGCCAGGAACATGCCCAGCCGCGCCCGCTTGTCGGCGGCGAGCTTCAGCACGTCCTGTCCCTGCCAGGTCACGCTGCCGCCGTCCACGTGGTAGTCGGGATGGCCCATCAGCGTGTACGCCAGCGAGGTCTTGCCCGATCCGTTGGGGCCCATCAGGGCATGCACCTCGCCCTGTCGCACGGTGAGGCTGAGCCCCTTGAGGATCGGCTTGGTGCCGATGCTGACTCGAAGGTCGGTGATCACGAGCTGGTCGGTCATTCAGGATCCTTGCTGCGCGGAGTGTGCGTTCATGGCGGCCCGGGCGGCGTGGCGCTGGGCCAGCTTGCGCCGCACCGCCGGTGGATAGGGTGGTCCGCCGGCGCCCGCGGCGACATCGGCGACGGTGGTGGCGTTGAGCGTCGCATCGAGCGAGGTCTGCACACGCTGGAATACCTCGTGGACGCTGCACGGCTGCGGCCGGTCGCATGCCTCCAGGCTGTCCATGCCGGCGCACGGCATCTCGAGCAGGGGACCCTCGAGCGCGCGGACGACGTCACCGATGCGGATCTCGGCGGCATCCCGGCCCAGCCGGTACCCGCCGCGCTGGCCGCGCGTGGCTGTCACCAGCCCCGCACGCCGCAGATCGCCGACCAGCTGCTCGAGGTACGCGTGCGGCAGCTTCTCGGCCCCCGCGATGCCGCTCAGCGAGAGCGGGCTGTCGTCGCTGCGACGCGCGAGCGCGACCAGGACGCGGATGCCGTACTCGGTGCGCGTGCTGATCTTCACGGCAGGTCCACCACGACCGCGTCGCCCTCGAGGCGCGCGACGTAGGCGGTCACGGGACGGACGGGCGGCAGCGCAAGCACGCGCCCGCTGAACAGGTCGAAGCGGCCGCCGTGTCGCGGGCACTCGACCGCGTCGCCGTCGAGCTCGCCGTCGCCGAGGACTCCGCCGTCATGGGTGCACACGTTGTCGATCGCTCCCCACTCGCCGTCCTCGGTCAGGCCGACGCACAGCGAGCGGCCGTCGACCTCGACGACCTGCACGGTGCCCGGCACGACGTCGCCGGCGCGCAGGCCGGTGGCGAAGCCGCTCGTCGAACGCTCCAGCGCCGTCATGCGGCGCCGGCCTCGAACGGATCTGCGGAGCCGATACGGGCCGCCAGCGCCTCGAGGACGCGCGACTTGATCTCCTCGGAGTCGATCTGCGCGACCACCTGCTCGAAGAAGCCGCGCACGATCATCCGCTCGGCGGCGTCCGGATCCAGCCCGCGCGTCTGGGCGTAGAAGAGCTGCACCGGGTCGATCGCGCCGGCCGTCGCGCCGTGGCCGCAGCGAAGGATGTCGTTCGTCTCGATCTCGAGCACCGGGATCGGCTCGGCACCGGCGTTCGGGCTGAGCAGCAGGTTGCGGCACTCCTGGTAGGAGCTGGTCTGCTTGGCCTGCGGGCGGACCTTGGTCACGCCGTAGAACGCGGCGCGCGCCCGGTCGTAGAGGGCCGAGAGGTAGAGCAGATCGCTGGTCACATAGCTGGCGTTGAGATCCTGGAAGGCGTTGATGTCGATGTGCTGGTCCTCGCCCGCGGCGAGCAGGCCGAGCAGACGGGACGTGCCTCCCTTGCCGGTCATGCGCACGTCGAGCCCCACCTTGGTCACCAGCGAGCCGATCTCGGCGTTCAGCGTGGTCACGTTCGCATCGGGCCCGACGCGGACGCGCTGCGCGCCGATGTTCCAGGTCTGATCGCCCAGCGCCTGCAGGTTGGCGTAGCGGACCCACGACCCGTTGCCGGCACGGACGTCCACGATGCCGCCGAACCAGGCCGGCGTCCCGTCCGCCGAGCGGTGCTCGTCGATCAGGGTGGCGCGCGCGTTCGCGTCGACCAGCATCAGGGTCAGCGGGAAGTACGCGCCCGCGCCGTCGGCGATGCGCGATCGGGCGACGAGCGTCGTGTCCACGTCCACCCCGGCCGGCACGTGGAGGAACGTTCCGCCCGTCCAGGCCGCCTGGGCGAGCGCCCAGAACTTGTCGTGCGAGTCGAATTCGACGCCGCTCGCTGCCTCTCCCTCGCCGGCGATCGTCAGCTTGCGCGCCCCGGCGCGCTGCGCCTCGCTCTGCAGCTCGGTCTGCGGCAGCGCCAGCGGCTCGGCGGCGGCCTCCTCGAGCGCGCGTCGGACCAGGTCGGGATGCTCGCGGACCGCGGTGCGCAGGTCGCTGAAGACGACGCCGGCCGCGCGCAGCGACTCGTCGAGCTCGCACTCCACCGGCGGTGGATCGAGCGCCAGCTCACCGTCGCGCGGCAGCCTGTCGAGCGACGTCCGGCGCCACTCCTCCTCCTTGCCCGTCGGCCACGGCGTCGCCTCGGCGCGCTCCCACCAGGCGTTCCGCAGCTCGCGCAGCCAGTCCGGCTCGTCGTTGTGGCGGCTGATGCGCTCGATGGTGGCGGCGTCGAGCGCCATGCCGGCCCTGACCGTGATCGGCTCGGTCGTCACCCGACGGCGCCTTCCATGGAGAGCTGGATGAGGCGGTTCATCTCGACCGCGTACTCCATCGGCAGCTCCTTGACGATCGGCTCGATGAAGCCGTTGACGATCATGGCGCTGGCCTCGGCCTCCGACAGCCCGCGGCTCATCAGGTAGAAGAGCTGCTCCGAGCCGACCTTCGAGACCGTCGCCTCGTGGCCGATGGTGACCTCCTCCTCGTCGATCTCCATGTACGGGTACGTGTCGCTGCGCGCCTCGTCGGAGAGCAGCAGCGCGTCGCATCGGACCGTCGACTTGGAGCGCTTGCAGCCGGGATACACCTTGACCAGTCCGCGATAGCTGGTTCGGCCGGCGCCCTGCGAGATGGACTTGCTGGTGATCAGCGAGGTCGTGTCCGGGGCGGCGTGGATGATCTTGCCGCCGGCGTCCTGGTGCTGGCCGTCCGCCGCGAAGGCGATCGAGAGCACCTCGCCATGCGCCCGCTCGCCGATGAGGTAGATGCTGGGGTACTTCATGGTCAGCTTGGAGCCGAGGTTGCAGTCGACCCACTCCATCACCCCGTCCTCCTCGACCGTGGAGCGCTTGGTGACGAGGTTGTAGACGTTCGACGACCAGTTCTGGATGGTGGTGTAGCGGACTCGCGCGCCCTTCTTGACGATGATCTCGACGACCGCGGAATGCAGGGAGGCGGTCGAGTAGGTCGGCGCGGTGCAGCCCTCGACGTAGTGAACGCTGCTCCCCTCGTCCGCGATGATCAGCGTCCGCTCGAACTGGCCCATGTTCTGGGTGTTGATGCGGAAGTAGGCCTGCAGCGGCAGCTCGACGTGGACGCCCTTGGGCACGTAGATGAAGCTCCCGCCGCTCCACACCGCGGTGTTCAGCGCGGCGAGCTTGTTGTCGTTGGGCGGGATGATGGTGCCGAAGTACTCGCGGAAGAGCTCCGGGTGCTCCTTGAGGCCCTGGTCGGTGCCCACGAAGATCACGCCCTGCTTCTCCAGGTCCTCGCGGATGTTGTGGTACACGACCTCGGAGTCGTACTGGCCACCGACGCCGGCGAGGTACTTCTTCTCCGCCTCGGGGATGCCCAGCCGGTCGTAGGTGCGGCGGATGTAGTCCGGCACGTCGTCCCACGACTGGACCGCCTTGTCGGTGGCGGTCACGTAGTAGTAGATGTCCTGGAAGTCGATGGGGGTGAGGTCACCGCCCCAGGTCGGCATCGGGCGCGCCTCGAAGTGGCGGTAGGCCTTGAGCCGCAGCTTGGTCATCCATTGCGGCTCGCCCTTGATCCGGCTGATCTCCTCCACGACCTCGGCCGAGAGCCCCTTCTTCATGGTGTAGAGGGACTTCATCTCGTTGTCGTGCCAGCCGTACTTGTAGCTGTCCGGGATCTGGCTGAGCGCTGGATTGGGAAGGGCCATGATGCCTCGTGGTGCGTGCGTCCTGAGTGAATCCCGACTGATTTGGTCGGCGTTGTGCTCATTGTCCCCGATCGGCCCTCGAGCGTCAACGGCGACCAGCGGCGGGGACGTGGCCGGTCACGCCATGGCGAGGGCCTCCACCTCCGCCAGCGACGGCCGCGAGATGACGAGCGCGCGCGCCGCGTCGACCGGCAGCGCCGAGTCGATGACCGCGATCTGCGCGACGCGCCCGCCGACGAGGTGGGCGACGGCTCCCCCGTCGGCCAGCGAGACCTCCTCCTCGAAGGACGGTGCCCAGCCGACGACGTCCAGCACGTGCCCGGCGAACTCGGAGTAGACCCACGGCGCACGCGGCTCGGGCGGCGGCTCGCCCAGCATCGCCAGCGCGGCCGCCTCGCCCCCTTCGCGCGCGGCATGCCAGTGCTCGACGCGGCGCCCCGCGACACGCGCGACGTCGCCCGCGGCGAAGATCCCCGGCGCGCTGGTCCGGTGGCGCTGGTCGGTGAGGATTCCGTCGCCGACGTCCAGGCCGGCAGCGGTGGCCAGCTCCACGCGCGGCTCGACGCCGACACCCGCCACCACGAGGTCGGCCGCGAACGGCTCGAGCGAGGTGAGGCGCTCCTCCAGCCGCACCTCGACGCCCGCCGAGCGAAGCGTCTCGGCGGCCCACGTGGAGATCCGCGTGCCGAGCGTGCCGCTCCACAACGCGGATGCCATCTCGAAGAGGGTGACGTGGACGCCGAGGGCGGCAAGCGACGCCGCCACTTCGACGCCGATGAAGCCGCCGCCCACGATCCGTGCCCGGCTGCCGGGTTGCGCGGCCGCCCGGATGGCACGCGCCTCCTGGATCGTGCGCAGCGTGCGAACCTGCTCCTCGGCGCCGGCGAGCGGAGGGCGGCGCGGCGCGGCGCCGGTGGCCAGCAGGCACTGCCCGAATCGGATCGCGGTGCCGTCGGCGAGGGTGGCCAGGCGCGCCTCGGGATCCAGTGAGACGACGCGCGCATCGGTCAAAAGGTCGACGCGCTGGCGTGCGTACCACGACGCCGGTTCCGCGGCGACCAGCGCGAAGTCGACCTCGTCGCGCAGCACCTCCTTGGAGAGCGGCGGCCGGTTGTAGGGCAGCGTCGCCTCGTCGCCGACGAGCAGGATGGATCCGCCGAACCCGCGACGCCGCAGCGTGCGAGCGCACCGGACCGACGCGACGCCGCCGCCGATAAGCAGGACGTCGGCGTCGCGCGCGGCAGCGTTGCGGGGTGGGGGATTCACCTGAAGATGGTAGGAGGACGGGGCGGGAGCGTTTCGCGACCGGCACCTTGACGCGCGCGCTCGGGCGTGGGTACCGTGCGGCGGTCAACGCAAGACCATCCGCAGGCGAAAGGAGCGAATCGATGACTGTCCGATCGACCTCGCGCGCTCGCCTGCGCAGGGCCACGACCGGCTTCTGACGAAGCGGCCGCCTTCCCGGCCCGGCACCCGGGCGCGCTCCACGCCAAGCGACGAACCCAGTGGAGATGCTGCCTTGATCTCGGCTCCCCCGCTGCTCGACGGCACGATCCTGCGTGCCCGAAGCGGCTTCTACTCCATCCAGACCGATGCGGGCATGTTCGAATGCCAGCTGCGCGGCCGCATGAAACGCGAACGCCGCGACACCGATCTCGCCGTCATCGGCGACCGCGTCCGCCTCGCCCCGTTGACCGACACGACCGGCGTCATCGAGCACGTCGAGCCACGCAGCTCGCAGTTCAGCCGACGCCAGCCCGGTCCGCGCGGCAGCTGGAAGGAGGACGTCCTGGTGGCGAACGTGGACCAGGTGCTGGTCGTGTTCGCGTGCAGCGACCCGATGCCAAACCCGCGCCTCGTCGACCGCTTCCTCTCGGTGGCGGAGGTGAACGAGATCGAGGCGACGGTCGTCGCCAACAAGGTGGACCTCTGCGGCGAGGACATCGGGCGCCTCACGTTCGGGCGCTACGAGCGCATCGGCTACCCGGTCGAATACGTCAGTGCCCGGCAGGCGCTCGGCATCGACGACCTGCGACGTCGCCTCGCCGGCCGCATCAGCGTCGTCGTCGGGCCGTCCGGCGTCGGGAAGTCGACGCTGCTCAACGCCGTGCAGCCCGGCCTGCGCCTCGCCACGGGCGACGTCAGCGAGGCGTTGCACAAGGGCCGCCACACCACCACCTCCGCCGAGCTGCACGAGCTCGACGGCCCAGACGGCGGGTACGTGGCCGACACGCCGGGGCTTCGCGAGCTCGCCGTGTGGCGGATGGAGCCCTCGGAGCTCGCATGGTCGTTCCGCGAGTTCCGTCCGCACCTCGGAGCGTGCGGATTCAACGACTGCCGGCACCTGGACGAGCCGCGTTGCGCGGTCCTCGCCGCCATTGCCTCCGGCCAGATCGATCCCGCGCGCTACGACTCGTATCGGCGCATCCTGGCAACCGGCGGCTGATCCGCTCGGCCTTGGCTGGGAAAGGGCGCCGCGCTATCATGGGCGCCGCTCCCGGGCGGGAGTAACTCAGTTGGCAGAGTGTCTGCTTCCCAAGCAGAATGTCGCGGGTTCGAATCCCGTCTCCCGCTCCACCACCATCTTCACTGCCCGGGTCGCTACCATGCCCGTGACCACGGCGCTTCGCCGACCGGCGATGCGAGCAAGGAAGGAGTCGTCCTCCGATGAGCACGCTCACCGACCGGCCGGCCGCAGACCAGCCGATGGGGCCGCGCGGCGTGCGCCTCCCGGCCGCTGCATCGGTCCTCTACAACCCGACCGCCGAGCAGCTCCAGGAGCTGACCAGCCGAATGCCGAACGCGCTGCGCACGAGCTTCGGCAACTACAACGTGCAGACCAGCGTCACCAACCGCTCTGTCGGCTCGACCTACATCGTCACCGACAGCCCCGAGAAGCACACCGCCCAGACGATCAGCCGCGCCGAGGGGGCGCGCGTGGCGCAGCTGCAGGACGAGTACATCCGCGGCTGTGACATGGTCGTCGTGGACGGCTACATCGGCAACGAGCCGGATCATCGGTCCCGCGCGCGCCTCTACATCGAGCAGGCCAACGCGAACATCGCCGGCATGCAGCGCCAGCTGTACTTCGATGCGGATCTGCCCGCGGAGGACTGGGAGCCGCAGTTCGTCATCATCTACACGCCGAACCTGGCGGCACCGGGATACCCCGATGATCGGCTCATCGCCGTCGACCTCGACGCCGGCATCACGCGGGTCATGAACTCCGACTACTTCGGCGAGTCGAAGAAGGGCGGCCTGCGCATGTGGAACGCGAAGGTCTACGCGTCGGGCGGGCTCGCCATGCACGCCGGCTGCAAGGTCATCCCGACCGATGACGGCGAGAAGACGGTGCTCATCGTCGGGCTCTCCGGGACGGGCAAGACGACGACCACCTTCACGCGTCAGAACGGCAGCCAGCCGGTGCAGGACGACTTCATCGGCCTGTTTCCCGACGGCAAGGTCGTCGGCACCGAGGACGGCTGCTTCGCCAAGACGTTCGGCCTCGACGCGCGCCACGAGCCGGCGATCCACGGCGCGGTGCTGAAGCCGGACGCCTACCTCGAGAACGTCTCGCAGAAGGAGCCCGGCGGCGAGGTGGACTTCTTCGACACCTCGTACACCAAGAACGGCCGCGCCACCTTTCCGATGAGCTCGCTGGGCATCTGGCGCGACCCGCGCGAGATCGGTCCGGTCGACGACCTGCTCATCCTGAACCGCAACGACAACATCATCCCCGCCGTCGCCCGCCTTTCACGAGCGCAGGCGGCCGCATACTTCATGCTCGGCGAGACGATGGGCACGTCTGCCGGCGGCAAGGCGGAGGAGGGCAAGTCGCTGCGCGTGCCCGGCACGAACCCGTTCTTCCCGCTGCGCGACGAGATGCAGGGCAATCGCTTCCACGAGCTGCTCGGCTCCTGCGATTTCAGCGTCTTCCTGCTCAACACCGGTCGCGTCGGCGGGGTCGAGGGTTCGCCGCAGGCGAAGAAGATCGAGATCGAGGATTCGGGCGCGGTGGTGAAGGCGATTGCCGAGGGCACCATCGCCTGGGAGACCGATCCGGACTTCGGCTACGAGGTCGCGACCAGCGTGCCGGGCATCGACGATCCAGAGAAGCTCCAGCCGCGCCGGCTGTACGAGCGGACCGGGCGCATGGACGAGTACCGCGCCTGGGTGGAGCGCTTCAAGAAGGAGCGCAGCGCCTTCCTGGAGAGCTACGCCGGCCTGCTCCCCGAGATCGTCGACGCGATTCGCTGACCGTCGCTAGTCGAGCGTCGCGTCCACCGACAGCTCGACGTTTCCCGCCAGCGCGCGACTGATCGGACACCCGTCGCGCGCGCCCGCCGCCGCGGCCTCGAAGGCATCGTGGTCCATGCCGGGCACGCGACCGAGCACCTGCAGCGCGGACGAGACGACCTTCCACGCGTCGCCGACCTTGTCGAACGTCACCTGCGCGGTCACGTGCAGCTCCTCGGGCGGCGTGCCAGCACGCGCCAGCGCGCCCGAGAGCGCCATCGCAAAGCAGCTGGCGTGTGCCGCCGCGAGCAGCTCCTCGGGCGACGTCTTTCCCTCCGGCGCCTCCGTGCGCGCCGCCCAGCTGACGGGTAGATCCTGGAAGGTCCCGCTCGTCCCGGAGCTCACGCTCCCCGAGCCCGAGGCAAGGTCGCCGGTCCACGTGACCGATGCGGCTCGCGTTGCTGACATGGTTCCTCCTGCGGCGATGGGCCGGTATTCTTTGGCTCCTCCATGGGCAGCACGCATCATGCCGTTCCGGTGATCAGGGGCGAGCGCATCTACCTGCGACCGCCGGAGCGCGACGACCTGGCGACCTTCGTCCGCTGGTTCGCCGACGCCGAGGTCACGCGCCATCTGGCGTCGCGCGCGCCGTTCAGCATGGCGATGGAGGAACGCTGGTTCGACCAGATGGTCGAGCGGCAGGGCAAGAGCGGCTACCACTTCGTCATCTGCCTGATCGACGGCGATCGGGCGATCGGGACGGTCGGGTTCCACGAGGTCGACCTCGGCAGCGGCTCGGCGACCTTCGGCATCGCCATCGGCGAGAAGGAGGAGTGGAACCGGGGCTACGGCACCGACGCGCTGAACGCCATGTGCGACTTCGGGTTCGGCGCGCTGCGCCTGGAGCGGATCGAGCTCGACGTGTACGCCGCCAACGATCGGGCGCGACGCTCATACGAGAAGGCCGGCTTCGTGCTCGAGGGCACGCTGCGTCACGCCCACTTCAGCGAGGGCGAGCCCCGGGACGTGCACCGCATGTCGCTGCTGCGATCCGAGTGGCTGGCAGGCGACCGGCGTCGGAGCTGGCAGTACAGCGAGGGCCGCTGAGCCGCCGCTCCGCTAGCATGCGGGCGTGTTCGAGCTCCGCCGCGACCCCATCACCGGCTGGTGGGCGGCGGTCGTGACCGATCGCAGCTTCGAGCACAGCTCGTTCGCGGTGCAGGCGGCGCCGGTGGAGGGGACGCACTGCCGCCACTGCGACGAGGCGCCCGCCGACGAGGGCGCGAGCCGAATCCGACGGGTGGTGCTGCGCCCGAACGCCTTTCACCTCATCGACTCCACCAAGGAGAGCGCCTCGCAGCTCGCGCTGTCCGAGGTCGCCACGGCGACCGGCTCGTGGGAGATCCTGGTCGGTCCGTCCGGGCACCACGAGCGCCTCGCCGACGCATCGCCCCAGCTCGCGCGCGCGCTGCTCGTCACCCTGCGCGACACGATGCGCGCGCTGGCGGCGGAGCCGCGCCCGCCCGAGCAGCCGCGCTACATCCAGGCCGTGCAGAGCTACGGCATGCAGGCGGGGTCGCGCAGCCAGCACCTCAACCTCGAGCTGTACGCCATCCCCCAGGTCCCGCACTGGGTCGCGGAGGAGATCGGCGGAGGCGCGCGGTACCAGATCAAGAGCCGCGGCTGCGTGTGGTGCGGCCTCGCGGCAGCGGAGGAGGAGGACGGCGAGCGCCTGGTGCTGGCCGATGCGCACGCCGTGGCGTTCGCGCCGGCGGCCTCGCGCTCGGCGTTCGAGATGCTCGTCGTGCCGCGCGACCACAGGGCCGACTTCACCGAGCTCGACGACGACGCCATCTCGTTTGCCGCCGCCACGCTGCAGCGGGCGCTCCGCTCGCTCGACGCGCTGGGCGATCCGCCCTACAACCTGTTCCTGCATACCGCTCCGGCGGGCGAGCGCCTTGACCAGACGTTCCACTGGCACTGGGAGATCCACCCTCGTCTGCGCGTCATCGCCGGCCTGGAGCGGGCGACCGGGCTCGCCGTCAACCCTGCCGCGCCGGAGTACGCCGCCGAGGTCCTGCGCCAGCGCGCAGAGCGGGCGAGCCTGTAACAGGTGGTGGCGGTGAGCCGTCAGCGGTCGGACGGGGGGAGGTCCGATCTGCGGAGGACGAGGTGCACTCGATGGCATTCCCACGGCGCGCGCCGGGCGAGCTCGTCTCGATGAGCGCGCCGCGGGTCGAGCCGGGGAGCCGCGAGGCCGCGTTCGACCGGCTGTTCGAGGAGTTCTCGACGCCGATCTTCAACTACGTGCTGCGCATGGTCGGCGACCGCGACCGCGCCGCCGACGTGACGCAGGACACCTTCATCAAGGCATTTCGCAAGCTCGGCTCGCTGACCGACGACGCGTCGGCTCGCGCCTGGCTGTACCGCATCGCGACCAACACCGCCATCGACGACATGCGCCGTCGCAAGTTCGTGCGGCCCATGACCGATGCGGAGACGACCTTCGCCGAGCGCCCCGACCCGCGTCCCGGTCCGGAGTCGCAGGCGCTGTCCAGCCAGCTCGACGAGCGGCTGCAGCGCGCGCTGCTGCGCCTGAAGCCGAACCACCGGCAATGCCTGCTGCTCAGCGACCTCGAGGACATGAGCGCGCAGCAGGTCGGCGAGGTGATGGGAATGAGCTACGGCGCCGTGCGCACGCTGTTGTGCCGTGCGCGAGGCGAGATGCGCCGCCACCTGGCGGCGGAGGGAATGACCCGATGAGCCACGTCGACGAGCTGCTCAGCGCCTCCCTGACCGGCGACCTGACCGAGGCCGAGCGCCGGACCATGGACCGTCACCTTGCCGAGTGCGAGCACTGCCGCGACACCCTGCGGGCTTTCCGTGAGCAGCGGCGCCTGGTCTCCGGAATGCGGCACAGCCACCCCGCCGCGCGACATGGCCGCCCGCATCCGCACCGGCATCGAGCGTGGCCGCGGAACCGCGCCGTGGTGGCGCCGGCCCGGCGGCATCGCCGCCCTCGGCGCCTCGCTGGCGACGGTGGCGGCCGCCGTGGCACTCGGCCTGGTTCTGTTCCGCCCCTCGTCCGACGTCGCCGATCGTCAGACGCCGTCACCATCGGCCCTTGCCTCCGTCTCGGCTTCTGCCACTGCGACGCCCGCGCCGACGGAGAGCGCGCCCGCCTCTACCCCGAGCGCCGCGCCGTCGAGCCAGCCGACGCCAACCCTGGCGCCGGTCCCGCTCGACCAGCCGGCCGGCTACTTCACCTACGTGGTCAAGGACCAGCGGGCCGAGGTCACGTTCGTGCGTCGCGGCGGCACGGCAACCGCCATCAAGTTGCCGAAATACGGAATGCCGGTCGACGCCTCGCTCTCGCCGGACGGCTCGATGCTCGCCTTCCGCGTCGACGGGGACCTCTCCGGCCTCTCCGACTTCTACGCGCTCGACCTCGCGGACGGAACCCTCAGCTCACTCGGTACCTCCCTGCAGCCGGCCTACGGACTTGGTGCCGAGCTCGCCTGGTCGCCGGACTCCCGGTACCTCGCATTCACCCTGACCGATCCGAACACGTCCCAGGCTTCGCCCGCGATTTTCACCGCGGCCACGCGTCAGACGCAGACCCGAATCAACGGCGAGACTCCGCAGAGCGTCTACGTCGGCGGCTGGATGCCGAACCAGGGCACGCGGTCGCTCCTGTGGGTCAGCACGGCTGCGGCTGCCCCGTTCAGCGACCTGATCGGCGTCGATGAGGTGACCAGGGGCGGCACCACGCAGACCGCGGTGGTCGACGCCGCTGCCGCTCGGGTGGATGGCGTCTTCGAGCCGCTGCCCGCGCCCGACGGGAGACACGTGATCTTCTGGCGCGGCACGATGGGGACGCCCGGCGGCCACTGGTCCTTCTCCGAAGGCGGCATGCCGTGGCTCGCCAATGTCGACGATGCGGGAAAGGTCGACTGGTCGAACGCGCGGCAGGTCTTCTCGACCCTCGCCGGCGGACGCGAGATGTTCCGCGGCGCATCGATCGCCTGGGGTCCCGACAGCGACGCCTTCGCCGTCTGGAACGCGCAGTGGACCGGCGTGCCGCAGGGCGATCGCTTCCCCGACTCGACGGACGTCTACCTCGGGCACGTCAGCAAGGCGGAGCTGATCACAGCCGCGCAGACGCTCGACGCTCCGGACACCAAGGGGGCCACCGAGATCGTGGACGTGGCGCTGGCGGCCGACGGCAATCACCTCGGCCTGACTGCGCTGATCGCCGCCGGCGCCGAGGGCGGCGCGTTCGGTCCCACCGCGCAGCTGCGCCTGGTGACCCGAGGCTACGGCACCGATCCCGACAAGGTCGAGATCATCGGCCAGAACCAGACCTGGAACGGGCCGGCGGTCTACCCGAACGTCCGCTCGAGGTAACCGGGCGGCTATACTCGCGGCGAACCTTTAACGCGGTCCGGAGAGGCCGCCAAGGAGCGCCATGACCGATCGCCTCATCCTCGACGCCGACGACGTTCGGCGCGCGCTCGTCCGCATCGCCCACGAGATCGTCGAGGGCAACGGCGGCACCGACGCGCTCGTCCTGGTCGGCCTGCGCACCCGCGGCGTCCCGCTCGCCCGGCGCCTCGCTGCGCTCATCGAGCAGCACGAGGGCGCCGCCCCGCCGGTCGGCTCGCTCGACATCACCTACTACCGCGACGACCTGACGGCCCGAGCGCACTCGCCGATCGTCAAGCGCACGGACGCGATGCCGGACGTGGCCGGCCGAACGGTGGTCCTCGTCGACGACGTGCTGTACACCGGCCGCACGGTCCGAGCGGCGCTCGACGCGCTGACCGACCAGGGGCGGCCGCGCGCGGTGCGCCTGGCGGTGCTGGTCGACCGAGGACATCGCGAGCTTCCCATCCGCCCCGACCACGTCGGCAAGAACCTTCCCACCAGCCGTGACGAGGTGGTCCACGTCCGCCTCGCCGAGATCGACGGCGAGGACGAGGTGGTGATCAGCCGCGCCGGGGACGAGGTGTGAGCCGCGCGCACCTCCTCGACGTTGACGGCCTCGACCGCCCGCAGCTGGAGCGCCTCCTGGACCTCGCCGCACGGATGGCCGCCGAGCGCGGCAGCTCCGCGGTCGGCGCGCTGCTGGAGCGGGAAGTGGTCGGTTTGGCCTTCTACGAGGGCTCGACCCGCACGCGCGTCAGCTTCGAGCTGGCCGCCAGGGCGCTCGGCGCGATCACCGTCGACCTTTCCATCGCCGGCAGCAGCGTCGCCAAGGGGGAGTCGCTGATCGACACGCTGCGCACCATGGTCCGCACCGGCGTGACGACCGTGGTGCTGCGTCACCCCGCGGCGGGCGCGCCATACCTGGCCGCGCGGAACGTGGAGGCGCGCATCGTGAACGCCGGCGATGGGCGCCACGCGCACCCGACCCAGGCGCTGCTCGACGCCTTCACCCTGCGCGAGGCGCTCGGCAGCCTGGATGGCCGCACCATCGCCATCGTCGGCGACATCGCACACTCGCGGGTCGCGCGCTCGAACCTGCACGCGCTCGCCACGCTGGGCGCATCGGTCCGCCTGGCAGGGCCGCCGGCCTTCACATCGGGCTTCGACTCATGGCCCGCGGTGACCGTCACGTCGTCGCTCGACGAGGCGCTGCAGGGCGCGGACGCCGTCATGACGCTGCGCATCCAGCTCGAGCGCGAGGCGGGAGGCGGCATCCCGTCGCTCGACGAGTACCGGCGTCGCTGGGGACTGGACGAGGGACGCCTCGCCGCGCTGCCCGCATCGGTGCCGGTGCTGCATCCGGGGCCGACCAACGAGGGCCTCGAGATCAGCGCCGAGCTCGCCGGTGGGTCGCGGAGCCTGATCGGGCGGCAGGTCGAGAACGGCGTGCCGGTACGGATGGCGGTGCTTGCGCACCTCGCCGGAGCCGCGTGAGATGCCGGGCTTCGGCCGGCTGAGCGACGCGCCCTCGACCTTCGTGCTGCTGGGCGGGCGCGTGGTCGATCCCGCATCCGGGACCGATGCGGTCCGCGACGTCGCGGTGGTGGAGGGCGCGCTCGTCGACGCGGCCGACGCCCCGGACGACGCCCGGCGGCTCGACGCTCGCGGACTGGTGGTGGCGCCGGGCTTCGTCGACCTGCACACGCACCTGCGCCAGCCGGGCGACGAGGCCGCGGAGACCATCGAGAGCGGCACCCGGGCGGCCGCGCGCGGCGGCTTCACGACCGTCTGCGCCATGCCCAACACCTCACCGCCACTCGACCAGCCCGAACGAATCGAGACCGTCGCGCGGCTCGGTCGCAGCGCGGCGGCCCGCGTCCGGGTCGTCGGCGCCGTCACGCGCGACCGGGGTGGCGAGCGGCTGGCGGACCTTGGCGCACTCGCCGAGGCCGGGATCGTGGCCGCCAGCGACGACGGCGCCAGCGTGCCGTCCGCCGCGCTGACGAGGGCCGCACTTGCCTACCTGCGCATGCTGGACCTGCCGCTGATCGAGCATTGCGAGGAGCCCTCCCTGGCCCGCGGCGGGTCCATGCGGGCGGGCCCGGCGGCGACGCTGCTGGGCCTCGGCGGCTGGCCCGCCAGCGCGGAGCTGCTCGTCGTCGAGCGGGACCTGGCGCTCGCGGCGGAGACGGGGGCGCGGCTGCACCTGACGCACCTCTCCACCGCCGCGGCCCTGGAGGCGGTGCGACGCGCCAAGACGCGCGGCGTCCGCGTGACCTGCGACGTGACCCCGCACCACCTGGCGATGACCGACACGTGGGTGGCGGGAGATCGGGGCTTCGCGTGGAACTCCCCGGCGTCGCAGGTGCGCGTCGACCCTGCCCTCGCCTACGACGGGTCGTGCCGCGTCAACCCGCCGCTGCCCTCGCGCGACGACGCGCTCGCGCTGCTCGCCGGCGTGGCAGACGGAACGGTGGACGCCATCGCGACCGACCACGCCCCGCATCGGTCCGAGCGCAAGCTGGTCGAGTTCGAGGCCGCGGCACCGGGGATGATCGGCCTGGAGACCGCGCTCTCAATTGGGCTGGAGGCGGTGGCGGCCGGCTGCCTCTCGCTGATGCAGCTGCTCCGGGGACTGACGAGCGGGCCGGCGGCGGTCATCGGCGAGCGGCGCTCGCTGGAGCTGACCGGGGAGCCGGCCGACCTCGTCGCGTTCGATCCGGACGCTCGCTGGCAGGTCGCGCCCGACGCGCTCGCCTCACGCTCGCGCAACACGCCCCTGCTGGGCATGGAGCTCTGCGGCGTGGTTCGGCTGACCGTCGCCGCGGGCCGCATCACCTACCACGACATGCTTGGCTGACGGCCGCGCCGGGGGCGCCGACCACTCGCGGCGCATGCGCGCCGGGCACGGATATGGGACCATCCGAGCGCCACACGCCACGGTCCGTATCGAGTGAAGCCTTGTCGATTCGCCATAACGAGGAGCTGGACCCCAACGAGGGCCCCGGCTTCGGCTGCTTCATCAGCCAGGCCATCCTGTTCGCCGTCATCCTGCTGCTCATCCCCGTCGGCGTGTTCACCTTCCATTGGCCGGTGTGGGTCCTCGCCGCGCTCCTCTTCGTCGACCTGTTCCTGCTCTTCTTCGTGAGCATGACGAGCGTCTTCCTGCTGCGCGTCTTCTTCGCCGAGCGGCGTCAGGCCCGGGGCAGCCGGTCCCCGGCGGAGCGGCGCGCCCCGCGCGTGATCAGCACCGACGCAGCCGACGACCGACCGGATGCAGGGAGCGACGCCTGATGCCGCTCATGCTGACCTTCTTCAACGTGCGCAAGGGCCGCGACACGATGTTCAAGCAGGGAATGCGACGCGTCTTCCCGCGCACGGTGCGCAACTACGCCGACAAGTACGGGATCCACTTCGTCGGCTGGTTCAACGTGACGGAGGGGTCGACCTGGGACAACCTGATCATCCTCGACCTGCCGAACTACGCGGTGCTGGACAAGCTGTACGCCGACGAGGCGACCAATCGCTTCGGGCATCGCGTGGCCGAGATGATCTTCGAGCGCCAGCACACCCTGTTCCTGCGCGAGCGGATGGGACCCGACCTGGTCTTCAAGAAGTAGCGAGCGCCGACATGTCATCGACCCGCGTCAGCGTCCTGCGCGAGCTCGCCAACGAGGCCGAGCTGGAGCGGCGCGACTTCCTGTACGAGGCGACCGAGCAGCTGCGGCGCTTCCTGGACCACCAGCGCAACCGCCTGCGCGAGGTGGGACCGATAAAGCTCGTCGACGACGAGCAGGACTACCTGCTCTATCACCCGGTCGATGAGACGTGGACCACCCGGCTCACCTACCAGGACCCCGCCGACCAGGAGTGGTACGACGAGGAGCAGGTGGTCGAGGGCGTGAGCGAGATCCTCGAGCTGTACAACCCGGCGGACATCTATGCCTGGCTGATCGAGGCGGCGCGCGACCCCGCGGCGCACCTGCTGCCCGCCGACGAGCTTGCCCAGGAGGAGACGCTCGAGCCCGCCGACGACGGCGACTGGCAGGCCGAGCTGCCGAGCGGGCAGCAGGAGACGCTCGCCGCACAGCGGCTGTGGCAGCTCGCCGACGCGTACCGCACCCAGATCGCCACGCAGCAGCGCGAGGTGCTGTGGGAGTTCGTCTCGAACGCGGAGGAGGTCCTCGCTCGCACCGGCGACCTGGTCCTGCTCGACGACGCCGACGACAGCCTCGTCCTGCGCGGCGACGGTCGGTTCGAGACCAGCGTCGACACCTCCGACGAGGAGACGCAGAGTCCGCTCATCCCGCATCGGCCCGGCCTCAGCGTCGCCGACGCCCGTGTGGTGGCCGAGTACTACGACCCCGCCGACATCCTGCAATGGGTGACCGACGCGCTCAACGAGCGCTACCCGGCGGTCGACTTCAGCGCCGTCTACGAATGACCGATGGCGCGCTCGCGCGCGCGTCGCTCGAGCAGCTCTTCGTCGACGCGGGGGCCCTGCTGGAGGGTCACTTCCTGCTCAAGTCCGGGCGCCACGCTGCTCGCTACCTCGAGAAGTTCCTCGTCCTGCAGCACCCCGCGTACGGCGTCGAGATCGGGCGCCGCATGGCCAGCGAGCTGGCGCGGTACCGCCCCAGCCTCGTCGTGGGGCCGACGACCGGCGGCGTGCTGCTCTCGTTCGAGGTGGCACGCCAGCTGGGCGGCGACGTGCGCGCCGCCTTCGCCGAGCCGCTGGCGGACGGCGGGCGCTCCCTCCGACGGGGCTGGGCCATCGGGCCCGACGAGCGGATCGTGGTGGTGGACGACATCCTGACCACCGGCGCGTCCCTGAGAGAGACCGTGACGGCGATCACGGACGCCGGCGCGCGGCCCCTGGCCGCCGCGGTGATCGTCGACCGATCGGCGCATCGGCTCGACCTCGGGCTTCCGATCCACGCCCTGGGCACCATCGAGATGGAGTCGTGGGAGGCGGCGGAATGCCCGCTCTGCGCCGGCGGGTCGGTGCCGCGCAAGCCGGGCAGCAGCTGAGCGGCTACTCGACTCCCGGTCCCGCGGCGACGTCACCGCCCGGACGCGCGAAGCCCTCGTCCTCGCGAGGCACCGGCTCCTCCCACGTCACCTGCGTGATGCGCGCCGGCGGCCATTCGCCGTCGGGGGGGACGATGTCGCGCTCGGCCTCCAGCGGGATCCCGATCGGCGCCACGAAGTAGCGGCCGGCGAGCGCGCGGGCCTCCCGATCCAGCGCGAACCCTGCCTTGGCGCGGTGGAAGGTCACCGTCAGGTCGGCCCGCACGACCGGCTGCGAGCGCCCGCCGCCGGTGAGGTCCACCGAGGTCGGCGTGTCGATCGCCAGCACGCTGCACGGCCGGCCCTCGGCCAGCGCGTGCGAGCGGATGGCGTTCAACAGGTCCACCGCGGTCGAGATCGGCTCGCGCAGCGGACCGGACGCCCCGCTGCCGAGCAGCGCGTCCACCAGCAAGGTGGCCCCGGCCAGTCGCTGGCGCAGCTGCAGCAGCAGCTGCGGCGTCGGCGCGACGAACAGCTCAACGGATCCGGCGGACGCCATCGCCTGCAGCACGACCCAGTTGTGCGCTGCCGCCGGGCCGGGGATTTTGGAGGCGTCGCCGACAAGGACGCACAGCACCCGCCGGCCCGCCGCGGCCAGGCGCCGCGCGACCACGAAGCCGTCGCCGCCGTTGTTCCCGGGGCCGCTCAGCACGGCGACGAGCGGCGACGGGGCGAGCGGACCACCCGGGCCGGCGAGCGGCTGGGCGAGACGGGACAGCTCGGTGAGAGCGATCTCGGCGGCCGCCCCGCCGGCGCTCTCCATCAGCGCGTCCTGGCTGATCCCCATGCGCTGTGCCGCCTGGTCGATCTCGGCCATCTCGGCCGCACCGATGAGGACGGGAACGCCCCGCGGCCGGCCCGTGGGAGGCGGCCCTGCGGCCGCATCGGTCACTGCAGCGTCTTCAGGTAGCCGACGATGGTGTCGATCTCGTCGGCGGTGAGCTGCCCCTCGCCGAACTTCGGCATCGCCATGCGGTCGATGCTGGCCACGGCCGGATCGGTCCCCGCGATCCACAGCTGCATCCAGTCGTCGGGATGGTCCTTACCGAGCTGCTGCAGGTTCGCGACCGATGGGCCGCCCTGCAGGCCGTGCAGGCTCGGGAAGTTGGCCTGCCCCTCGAGGTTCGGCCCGTGACATGCCTGGCAGCCCGCCTTCTTGATGATTGCCAGGGCGACCGTCGCGTCGCCCGCTCCGCCGCCGCTGGGCTGCGCGGAGCCGCTCGCGAGCGGCCCGCCGGCCAGCGCGGGGTTGGTGCCGCTCAGGTTGGACGCGAAGTAGAACGCGCCGACGAGGAGCAGGAACACGCTGAGCACCGCGGCCCAGGGCGGCAGCCCACGGCTGCGGGACGCGATCGGCGTGTGAATCGTCATGCGCTCAGCTCTCCCTGGGCAGCTGTCGCGCTGGGGCTCACGCTCGGAACGGTGACGTCTGCGGGCGCGGCCTCGGTGTACATCAGGAACAGGTTGCCCAGTAGGCCGAGCGAGCCGAGCGCCGTGAGCCCGATCCCTGCCACGGCGACCATGCGGAACCAGATCATGGTCGCGTCGATCGCCTGCGGCCCGGTGGCCTGCGCCAGCAGCGAGCCCTGGGCGATGCCGCCGAACATGAGCGCGGCGCCGGCCAGCGTGGTCCCGATCCAGGTCGCCCACAGCTGGCCGCTGGTCAGCGGCGTCTCACCCCACGACCGCCGCAGGGCGCGCGGGAAAGCGTGGTCGGCGAGGGCGAAGAAGGCGAAGCTGTACAGCCCCAGCGCGGCGAAGACGAAGGCGCCGCTGCCCCACATCGTGGGTGCCAGCTGCGCCTGGACGGCCCGCAGCGAGCCGACGGCATCGATGATCGGCGAGGTCATCAGGAAGGCGAGCGCGACCGCGGCGAAGGCGAGGGTCCCCGGGCGCAGCAGGAGCGCCCATCGCCCCTGCATGGTCAGCAGCAGGTTGGCGACGACGAGCAGAGCCGGGAGCACGAGCAGCATCGTGGCGGTCTGGCCCAGCGAGGTGAGCGCGAACGGCACCGAGGGGTCGAGCAGTCCGCCCAGGCCGGAGAGCGCCGCGAGCCCGGCCCAGGCTACCCAGCCGAGCAGCGCCAGGCCCGAGGAATAGAGCAGGTTGCCGCTGGTGCGCGGCACGACGTAGTAGAGAGTGCCGACCGCCGTGCCCAGCAGCCACAGGAACTGCAGGTCGCGGCTGTAGAAGGCGTTGACCAGCGCGGCGGGCACCGGATCCAGGTTGAGCACCGGGACAACGACCGGGATGACCAGCAGTCCCAGCAGGGCCAGCAGCGCGACGCCGAAGTAGAGCAGGCTGACGTACACGCCGGCTCGCAGGGCGGGCGCCACGGACGACCAGAAGATGCCGTTCACCATCAGCACCGCGAGCAACGCCAGCGCGGCGATGGGCGCCGGGAACTGCGAGAGCATGCCGGTGCCCGGCAGGATCCCGGTGTACAGGCTGGCGACTCCGAGGATCACCGCGAGGTTCCACAGGCCGAGTGCCACGTTCGCGCCGAGGTTGCTGATCGGGCGACCGGTGAGGCGCGGCGCGATGAACCAGATGGCGCCGATCGCGGCGTTGGTGAGCCACCCGAAGACCAGCGCGTTCTGGAAGCCGGCGAGAGTCCGCGTCGGATCGACCACCACCCAAAGGTGAATCGGACCGGCGAAATGCAGCTGCAGGGTCACCGTCGGGAAGATGATCTGCGCCATCCAGATCAGGCCGATGCCGGTCGCCGCGACCAGCCACACGACGGCCGTGGCGAGCCAGAGCACCGCTGCGCTGTCGGGGGACGACGGCACGAGAGCCGCGCCCGGCTGGCGAGGCTCGTCGTACGGGCGCAGCTTCTTCAGGTTCGAGGACATCGGGTGAGATTGACCTCCAGCCGGAAATGCGAGGTGGCGGCATTGTACCCAACCGACGAGCGCGGCCGCGGCGCGGTGCCTGCGGTCCGAACGGCCCTGTTAGCTGGCACGCCGCGTGCGTATCATGCAGCGATCGGACGGCCCGTTCAGTCGCGGCCGCCCTGAGAACGGAGGTTGGGTATAACCGTGGGCAACATCATTGCATGGCTCGTCCTGGGTGCCATCGCGGGCTGGCTCGCCGGTCTTCTGGTCAAGGGTGACGAGGGCCTCGGGGTCATCGGGCACATCGTGCTCGGCATCGTCGGCGCGCTCGTCGGCGGCTTCCTGGGCGGACTCCTCACCGGCAAGGACCTGATCAACGGCCCGCTCGACATCGTCTCGATCGTCGTGTCGGTCATCGGCGCGATCATCGTCGTGCTCGTCGTCAGCGCCCTCATGGGCCGCACTCGGACCGGTCGCGGACCCGTCTGAGCCTCCATCGTCAAACCTCGAAGAGCCGGCCTGCGGGCCGGCTCTTCGTGTAATCAGAAGCCCCTCTCGGCAGCGCCGGAGGGGCTCATTCATGATGCGGATCTGGTTGCGGGGGTCGGATTCGAACCAACGACCTTCGGGTTATGAGCCCGACGAGCTACCACTGCTCCACCCCGCCCGCGCATGGTAGACGCGCGGGCCGCATCGGTCAAACAGCCCGTCCCCATTCCTCGGGCTAGCCTATGTGGCATGAGCCGCGCCGATCCCTGGGATTCCGGCGATGCCTACGACAGGTTCATGGGCCGCTGGAGCGAACTGGTCGCCGCTCGCTTCGTCCCGTGGCTGGATCTCGGTCCCGGAGCGAGCTGGCTCGACATCGGCACCGGCACCGGGGTCGTGCTGCGGGCGATCGCGGGCGGCGCCGCTCCGTCGCGCCTCGCGGGGGTCGAACCATCCGAGCGTTTTCTTGCCATTGCGCGCGACATGCTGCCCGCATCGGCGGATCTGCGGGTGGGTGATGCCGAGCACGTGCCATTCCCTCCCGGCGAGTTCGATGCCGTCGTCTGCGGCCTGGTGCTCAACTTCACCGCTGATCCGGCGACGGCGATCGGCGCGATGCGCCACGCATGCCGCCCCGGCGGGGTTGTCGCCGCCTACGTCTGGGACTACGCGGACGGGATGCGGTTCCTGCGGCACTTCTGGGACGTCGCGACCGAGCTCGATCCGGAGGCTGCGACCCTCGACGAGGGCCTGCGGCGGTTCCCGCTCTGCCGGCCGGAGCCGCTGGCGAAGCTGTTCAGGGACGCCGGCCTTCTCGACGTGAACACCGACGCGATCGACGTTGAGCGCGAGTTCGCCGGCTTCGACGAGTATTGGGATCCGTTCCTCGCTGGCCAGGGCCCGGCCGGCGGCTACCTGCGGGGCCTGGATGCCGACGACCGGCGTGCGCTGGCCGAGACACTTCGTAGCCGACTCCCGACGGCGGCGGACGGCTCCATCCGGCTCACCGCACGAGCGTGGGCCGTCCGGGGACGAAACTAGTCAGGCAATGGACGCAGCCCGACGCTGGCCAGCTCCGCTCGGGCGAGGGACGCGTGGCGGCCATCGATCCAGTCGCCGAGCGGATCGGATGAGTACTCGAGCAGCTCGTCGTATTCCATGCGGTGGATCGCGCGGGATGCCAGGAAGCGGTCGACGTCCGCACTGGCCAGTCGGGCGGCGATCGCCGCAGCACCCGATGCGCGGCACGCAGCCGACGCAGACGGGCGATCCGCCACGGAAGGTACCGCGTCAGCCACGGCGTCAGCGCGGCGAGGACGAGGAGCAGCGTCAGCAGCGCAGCCACGATGATCAGCAATCGCTCGAGATCGCTCCCGAAGGTGATGAGCGGGCGTGCCGCACTCCCGAATGCGCCGCTCAGGTTGCTCGCCGCGCCCTCGCCGACCAGAGGGATGCCGCCCAGCGCCCCGGCGAGCTGCCTCCCCGCGGCGTTCAGGTTCTCACCGCCGTCGCGCAGGACGCGCCCCGTGCCCGCGAGCTGGACCAGGAAGCTGAACACCTTCCAGCCGACGGTCCCCCACAGCAGCAGCCACAGCAGCGTGGCACCGTCGGCCGCGATCTCGGCGGCTCGACCGGCCGGCTGCTCGCTCCAGATCTTCATCTCCTGCCTCCCGATG
Source organism: uncultured Chloroflexia bacterium (assembly GCA_963783725.1). GTDB lineage: Bacteria > Chloroflexota > Limnocylindria > QHBO01 > QHBO01 > CAWAOJ01. The sequence continues at coordinate 1,576,847 of CAWAOJ010000002.1, forward strand.
CGGTCGTGGCGCTTATCATCGTCGAGGCCCATGGGACGCAGGACGGCTCGATCCGCGCTTCCGGCGGTCAGGTCCGAACTTCGACGCGTTGACGATCGGTGGCGCAACGGTGGGCCGTTAGCTCAGTGGTTAGAGCAGGGGACTTTTAATCCTCGTGTCGTGGGTTCGAATCCCACACGGCCCTCCACTCATCCGCGTTCAACGACCGGGGTCCGACGGCACCGCGCCGCGCGAGGACCCCTCCTGACGCGCCAACCGAGGCGCACGAGAGCCGCCGCTTGCCTGCGGTGACGGCCCGCGGCTGACGCTTACCCGTGGCGACAGAACCGGCAGCCGTCGTGGCGCTCTCAGGGTCGAACCTGGATGATCGTCTTGCCGGTCCGTCGCTCGGTCGGGTTGAGGGCGGCGACGGCAGCATCGAGTGTGGCGACGTGGCCTATGTTCGTCCGCAGTCGTCCGTCCCGGACCCGCTGGACGATCTCACCCAATTGGGCACGATCGGGCTCGACAACGAAGTCAATCGCAAGGCCATCCGCGGGGCTGGCCTCGGCCGGCCCGGTGATGGTCACCAGTGTTCCGCCGGGCCGAATCAAACGGGCCGAACGCTTCTGGATCTCTCCGCCGATGACATCGAACACCAGATGAACGCCACCGACATCTTCCAGATTGTCGTTCTCGAGGTCCACGAACTCGTGCGCGCCGAAGTCGAGCGCCTTCTGGCGGTCAGCGGCGCGTCCCGTGGCGATGACGTAGGCGCCGGCCTGTCGGGCGAGTTGCGTCACCATCGTCCCGACTGCGCCGGCTGCGCCGTGCGCCAGGACACTCTGCCCCGCCTGAAGGTGGCCATGTTGGAACAGCCCCTGCCACGCGGTCAGGCCAGAGATGGGAAGGCTCGCGCCCACTGTGAAGTCGACGTCACCGGGCAGCGGTGCGAGGTTGCGTGCCTCGACCGCCACATACTCCGCCAGGGTGCCATCACGATGCCAGTCAGCGAGGCCGAACACCCGCTGCCCCACCGACAAACCCGTCGTGCCATAGCCGAGCGAGGTGACCACCCCGGCCAGCTCGTGGCCAAGGATCGACGGCGTGCGGTCACGCTCGGCGCGATCGGTCCAGGTCGAAGGCCACCCCACCTCGGTGGGCACGAACCCAGAGGCATGAATCGCAACGATGACATCGTTGATTGCTGCCCGCGGCTCTGGCCGCTCCACCAACGTCATCCCGGCCGCTCCAGCGGCCCGATCCGTGACCACAATCGCTTTCATCGAAATCGTCTCCTCGGCGAGTTGCCTCTCATGGGAATTATTCGGCGGGGCTCCGCGCCTCCTCTCATCCCGACGCGTTCGCAACCGCGGGGCGCAATGGAAGTCAGCGCGAGTCGCGTGCCGACCACTTCTCGACTGGCGCCGCGCGGCCGAACAGATAGCCCTGCCCGAAGCGAACGCCGATAGCAAGCAAGGCGGAGCGCTCGGACTCGGTCTCGATGCCCTCCGCAACCAGGCGCGCACCAAGCTCCGCCGCGAATCGATGGAAGCCCATGATGGCAGCCAGGCGCGCGGGATCGCGGTCGGCGCCAGCAACAAGGGATCGGTCAAGCTTGATCTCATCAGGCCGAAGCTCGACACAGTGGCGGAGGCTTGCGAATCCGGCCCCCGCGTCGTCGATGCTCCAGCGGATGCCTGGAAAGGTCGTGAGGGCTGCCCGCAGCCCCGGGTAGTCGTCGATCTGGTCGCGCTCGGAGATCTCAAGTGTGAGCGATCGTTGGCATCCTTCCAGAAGAGCGCGAAGGCCGTTCGGCTCGAGGACGAGCGCTGGAGAGACGTTGAGGGCTACCGGGACGTCGGGCGGGAGCCCACCTGCGCACGTCAACGCCATCGCCAGGGTCGCATGTTCGAGTTCCGGCGACAGGCCGACGGCTGCCGCCTCGGCGAACCGTCGTTCAGACGGAGCGTTGTCATCGAACCGGGTCAGCGCCTCGTACGCCACGGTCAGGCCATCCTCGAGAGAAACGATCGGCTGGAACACCGCCCGGAATCGTTGATGGGCGATGACGGCTCGAATCTCGGCGCGCAGAACGTCGGACTTCTCCCGCTCGTGCAGGTCGGGTCCGAGACGGGCAGACACGATGGCCCCGACCTCGGCGTACGTACTCAGGTGACGCTCGAGCGCCGTGACACCGCCTGGCTGGCATGTCGAGAGAACCATCAGCCCACGGGTTTCACGGGCTGTCCTGAGCGGCTGGTAAGCGACCGCGGTGATCCCGACACGGCTCAGCGCCAACCCGTAGCTTCCGTCGACCTCGCGAGGCTCCCAGGGTTCAACCCACGCTCCCTGCCGGGCCCGGCGGCGCAGGTAGCGCGCCCTTGTTGCCGGCAGGCGCACACCTGGTGTCAGCGTGGGCACCGAGAGCCCTTCGGCGGCGAACAGGAAGACCAGCCCCCTCGGTCCGAAGCCGAGGATACTCACGCGGTCGACATCAGGGAGATCCACCAGCTCGGTCGCGATCGCGCGAGCCTGGGCATCGAGCCCGAGCAGTGGGTCAAGTCCCTCGAGAGCCAGTTCAACGACTGCCCGCTCCCGTTGTTCGCGCGCCGCTCGGTCCTCGAGCCGGCGCTCCGAAGTCACATCAGTCGAGACGCCGATCAGGCTCGAGATCGCCCCTGCCGCATCGCGGAGCGGCTCTACCACGGTCGCGAAGACACGCCCCGCAAGCCCGACATCGACGAAGAGTCGCTCCCCGCGCAACGCGCGCTCGAACTGGGCGAGGAGACGAGTAGTACCTGATCCCAGCTCGTCCAGACGCCGGCCAACGAGTTCCTCGCTGGTGCGTCCCACGGCCGCAAGGCCGGCGCCACGGGCGAGAGTGATCGTCCCAGCCAGGTCGAGCGCCCAAACGATGACCGGCGCCCCGCCCACCACCGTGTCGAGTTCATGCCGCGTCCGCTCCAGCGCCTCTTCCGCAACCACTCGCGCGGTGACATCGCGGGCAATCCCTTCGACAGCGACAAGCCGGCCGGCCCGATCAAGAACTGGCACCGGGATGGACTCGAGCGCGGCGTAGGTGCCGTCTGTCCGCCGCCAGCGCCAGGTGGAAGGACGGATCTCACGCGGATCGGTGGGCGTCGATCGCATCTCACCCAGGTGGGCCGGATCGACGAGCCGGTATGCGAGTTCAGGATCCGCGTAGAGCTCCTCGGCCGTGACGCCGAGCAATCGTTCGACAGCCTGATTGACGAACTCGAGCCGCGGCGGGGCGACCCCGAAGCGATACACGACGTCAGGCAGGTGTTCGACGAGCCGTCGAAAGCGGATCCCCCTCCCGCGCGGAGCGTCCCGACTCGGCCCAGACAGACGCGGGCGTGTCATGTCGAGGTTTGTAGCCGCCGAGGCCGCGGGTGTCCAAGACGTAGATCCACTCGCAGCTACGCCACCATGGTTATCGATCCCCCGGCGCACGCGGGCAGACGACCTGAGAGCGCCCTGGCGTCATGGTTGCGGATCGGCCCCAGCGGAGCGCGCGAAACTCCCCGCCGCCGCGCCCTCGGTCGAGGATCAGGGCCGTCGTTGGTCGCGCGTTGGAACCGTGCCTCGCCGTCCGGGTGATCTTGCTTCCGACACCACAGACGTGCCTGACCTCGGCCGCCGCACCAGATCAATGGCCCGCTGCACGATCGTCGTGTGGGGACCCTGCAGCCATAGCACAGCGAGCACGAAGTCAGGAGCATCGACAAGCGTCACAAGTCTGAGGTCCTGAGCGGCCTGTCGGACCATCGTTGGAGGCAGGAGTGCGCTCCCGGCGCCATCGGCCACAAGCGCAAGCACGGCGCTCAGCGCATTGGTCTCGATCACGATCTGCGGCGCAGGGTCACGCCCAGCGAACACATAGTCGAAACAGCTCCGAAGCCCAGTGCCGGGTCGGGTCACGATGAAACGCTCATTGGAAAGATCGCCGACACTGACCGAATCCCTCTCGGCCAGTCGGTGATCCTTTGTGACCACCAGGGCATACCGTTCGCGTCGGATGACGGTGTGGCTCAGGCCAGTCAGATCGATGCTCTCCGGCAGGGCAACCATCGCGAGGTCCAGCTCGCCTCGGCGGAGCCCCGCGACTGACTCAGAGGTGGACCACTCGACGATCGAGACCTCGACGCCTGGGTTCGTGGTCGTGTAGTCGCTCAGGTACCTGACCGTCTGAGGATCGGTCTGATGCCACCACGATGTCCGCAACACGCCGCGCGTACCCTGCCCGAACTCGCGCATGGCATCGGAGAGGTCGCTCAGCTCGGCCAACACGCGTCGCGCGCCAGAGACGAAAGCCTCGCCCGCGCCCGTGAGGGCGACATGCCGGCTCGTACGCTCGAAGAGACGGACGCCGAGCTCGTCCTCAAGATGCCGGATCGCGGCCGAAACGGCCGGCTGCGCCACATGGAGCTCATTCGCTGCCCGCGTGAAGTTGCCGTGGCGGGCAACCGCTTCAACGAATTCGATCTGGCGGATATCCATGGCTCGCCACCTTCCGTGGCCTCCTGTGTCACCGATCCGTTGATCCGGCACCGTACACCTCGGTTTCCAGTCCCGCATCCCGTGAACTCGTAGTCCTTGTGCAGACAGGCACAGGAGTCAGACGCCATTCGGCCGACTTGGCCGTCTTCGGCTCGGCGCATGCTCGGCGGCACTGACGCCTTGTTACGACCCACGAGCGTCGCGCAATCGCGGAGGAGCCAAACAGATGCACGCTGACCACCGATTGTTGAGCTCAGTGGGACGCCACCACGCGGTCGCTGAAGTCCGCTTCTCAGCATCGGCCGATGAGAAGTCGTTCTCCGGCTGGTCCAATCGTCATCCAGGCCGAGCGAAGGAGTGACGAACATGAAGCTGACCGCATCGATGATGCTGACGCTGGACGGCGTGTACCAGGGCCCGGGAGGCCCGGACGAGGACCGGCGCGGAGGGTTCGACCGGGGCGGATGGACCGCGGCGCATGCCGACGAGGAGATGTGGCCCTTCTTGACGTCGTGGTTCGGGCGCGCCGATGCGCTGCTGCTGGGGCGCAGGACGTGGGAGATCTGGGAGCCCTACTGGCCGCTTCACGACAGCGGCGATCCGGTCTCTCACGGGATCAACGTCCTCCCGAAGTACGTGCCCTCGACGACTCTGAGGGATCCCAGCTGGCAGAACACCCACGTCATCGACGGCGACGTCGAGGCGGCGGTGCGCGAGCTGAAGGCGAAGCCCGGGGGCGAGCTCCAGGTTCATGGCAGCGGCGTCCTGCTTCGCTGGCTGCTCGAGCGCGACCTGGTCGACGAGCTCAACCTGCGCATCTATCCCGTCGTGGTGGGCGACGGGCTTCGGCTCTTTCCGCAGCGCGGTCAGACACATGACCTGACGCTGATCGAGTCGCGCTCCACGAAGTCAGGCGTGATGATCCAGACCTATCGACCGGCGGGGCGTGCGAGGTTCGCCTCGGCCGGCGAGTGACCCGGGGCAGCTCCAATCCCACACTGCCGTCGACGACGAAATGATCGCGAGCCCGGAGGGAGCGTTGACGAGGAGCTCGTTCGACGGGAAGGAGCTCCTCCGCCGCAGCTACGCCGCCACCACCTGCCGATCGCGCTCCGTTTGCTCGGGGCTGAGCTGAACGGCCGGAGAGTTCGGCTCCGCCGTCGTTCGCAGACGCAGATACCGGAAGCCCAGCCACTCGAACAGAGCGCGCACCGGGAGCGGAAGGCCAGGGACCTGGGCCGGCGTTTCGAGGATCGGGTCGTCGAGCTGGATCAGCTGCTCGCCGACGACAAGCCGGCAGCTGACCAGCCGCGAGGACGTTTCGAGCCCACTCGGAACGCTCGCCGATCGGGACGATGATGCGAAAGCCGCCAGGGATCGGCATCGGATGAATCGGCGTCCGACGCAGCGTCCCCGACTTTCGGCCAACGTGCTCGACCAGACCGAGCTCGCCGTGGGAGCCGGAGATGAACCCGCGGCGTTCCAGCCACGGGTCGACGATTCGGTTCACGAAGCTCGCGCCGGCGCGGCGGTTGGCGCGCCACCAGCTGGCGGCACCGTAGACGGCCACGCCGGCGGTCGCCAATAGAAGGATCTTGCGCATCGGTCGTTCCTCCGGTCAGCTGGCCGGCCCGACGCCGGCGTCGGATGGAAGATGGGCGGCGTTCCCGCCCCCGGGCGCCGTTGGTTCGTCACGCCGACGCAGCTGCATGAGCAGCACAAGCACGCCGACGGCAACCAGGATCAGCGGCCACGCCCGCTCCAGCTGGGCGAGGATCTCGATTCGATCGGCCTCGATCAGGACCCCGATCGTGGTGAGGATGCCGCCGGGGATGATCGGCCACCACAGTGCGGATGTCCGGCGTACCAGCAGGTCGATGACATAGATGCTCAGGAAGCCGACTCCGAGCCCCAGCACGACCACGCCGCCCTCCTCGGGGGACGCCGGGTTCTGCAGGACGATTCCGAGCCCCAGCCCGGTCATGATCCCGCCCGGGACAAGGAAGCCGTACTGACGGGTGAATGCGTAGGAGACCAGGAAGGCGCCGCCGATGACGGCGACCACCGCCTCTCCCCCGACGTCGGTCACCTGAGCGACGAAGAACAGGACGCCGAGCCCGATGAGGATCAGGCCCGGGGCCAGGTTGCGGGTGTTCACGGTCGTACCTCCTCTCGCATACGACGCTCGCACCCGCATCGCCCTGCCGACAGGGCCATGGGAACCGGCGCGACCGTGCCGATGGACCGCTTATGGCATGACCGCCGTCGACGCGGCGCATCCGTTCCCCGACGAACGCCTGGTCAGTCGCCCGAATACGCTGCCCGGACCTCCTCGGGGCTCGGCTCCCTGGCGCCCGCGCCGCTTCGGCGGATGACCCACTCGACGGTCGTGCCCTGGACGAGCAGCGTGAAGAGGACGACGCCGAACGCGATCTGCTGCAGAAGATCGCGCTGCGGAAACTCGGCCGGCAGCGAGAGGGCCATCGCGACGCACACGGCGCCGCGCAGGCCTCCCCAGAACATCACGTGCAGCCAGGCGAGCGGGATCGCGGCTCTCGACGGCCGGCTCATCATGCGCGACGCGCCGCCGAGCATGACGTAGACCACCAGCGCGCGACCGACCAGCACGGCCACCACGCCCAGCAGGATGGGTCCGATCGATTCGAGCAGGTGCGGCACGGCGATCGCCAGTCCGACCAGCAGGAAGACGAGCGCGGTGAGGACGAACGCGATCGCTTCCCAGACCACGTTGAGCGTCTCCTCGGTGCGCTTGCTCATACCGATGCGGCGGCCGTAGTTGCCGAGCACCAGCCCGGTCACCACCGTCGCGATGATTCCCGACTCGTGCAGTCGCGCGGCGATCAGGTAGGCGCCGTACGCCGCGGCGATCGAGACGGTCAGCTCCACCAGGTGATCGTCGACGGTGGCCACGATTCGCGACGCGCCCCAGCCGATGGCCGCCCCGATGAGGCTGCTCACGACCAGCGCCCCGATGAACGCGACGATCGCGTCGCCGGGCGATACCTGTGACTCGACGAGCCGCACGGCGATGGCGAAGACGACGAGCCCGGTGCCGTCGTTGAACAGGCTCTCGCCCTCCACGAGCGCGGCGAGCCGCCGCGGCGACTGCAGCCGCTTGAAGGTGGTGATCACCGCCGCCGGGTCGGTGGCGCTGACCATGGCGCCCACGACGAAGCCGAGCTGGAACGAGAGCCCGGTGAAGAGAGCGAGCACGGCCGCCACCACCGCGGCGCTGACGATGACACCCGGCGCGGCGAGGAGCGCGATCCCGCCGAACGCCCGGCGCAGCTCACCGAGGTCAAGCTGATACGAGGCCTCGAAGATCAGGCCCGGCAGCAGCACGGCGAGGACGAGCTCCGGCGTGATCTGGAAGCTCACCGTCGGCAGGATGAACGCCACCACGAGCCCGACCACGACCAGCGCGACGGAGTACGGGATCCGCAGCCGATGCGCGACCATGGCCGTCAGCGCCGCGGCGGCGAGCATGGTCACGAAGACCTCGACTCCGTTCAACGTCTGCTGGCCCTGCATGCGCGCCTAGGGTAGTCATCCGCCGGCGGCGCCGGACGTGGAGCGGCGCGGTTGCGGGATCGCGTACGCTAGCCGCAGCCTCATCATCGGTCCGACACGAGGACGACGCCCGCCAATGCGCCTGCCATTCATCCCGCGCGAGACCAAGTTCTTCGAGCTCTTCGTGGACGACGCGTCGAACGTGCTCGCGGCCGCGCGCCTCCTGGTCGAGTTCTTCCGCAACTACGGCGACCGCGAGCGCCTGTCGATCCAGCTGCGTGACATCGAGCATCGCGGCGACCAGATCAGCCACGACATCGGTCACAAGCTGGAGTCGACCTTCGTCACCCCGCTCGACCGGGAGGACATGCTGGCGCTGATCAGCCGCCTGGACGACATCGTGGACCTCATCGAGGAGGTCGCCGACACGTGCGTGCTCTACGGGATCGAGGCTCCCACCCCGGTCGCGCGGCAGCAGGCCGACATCATCGTCGCCCAGTGCGAGCAGCTCGTGGCGGCCATGCGCAAGCTGTCGAGCTTCAAGGACCTGTCACCGCACTGGATCGAGGTGCATCGGCTCGAGAACGAGGGCGATCGCATCGTGCGACACGCCATCGCCGAGCTCTTCACCAACGGCGAGGACGCGGTCGGCATCATCAAGTGGAAGGACGTCTACGCGCTCCTCGAGGACGCGATCGACACCTGCGAGGACGTCGCCAACGTCGTCGAGCGCATCGTCGTCAAGCACGCCTGAGCCGGCGCGCGACGGCTAGGGCCGCCGGCGGCGCTCGCCGGGCAGGCTGGCCCAGCTGCGGCCGATGCTTCCCCCGACGCGCGTTCGCGCGCCGCTCCTGACGCGCGACGGTCCTGCCGCCCTCCGACCCGCGTGCGACGGCGCGCTGCGGCGCGGACTGCCGGCGTGCTGCGCGCTGCGCAGCCGAATCGGCTCGGCCCGCACGGAGGAGTCAGGGGCGAATCCGTCGATCACCTGTGACGGGATCTCGTGCCCCAGCAGACGCTCGATGTCGCGCCTGAGGTGCTGCTCGTCGACGCAGACCAGCGAGACGGCCTTGCCCACCAGTCCCGCCCGGCCGGTGCGGCCGATGCGGTGCACGTAGTCGGACGGCACCATCGGCAGCTCGTAGTTGACGACGTGCGGCAGCGCGTCGATGTCGAGACCTCGCGCCGCCACCTCGGTGGCGACCAGGAGCGTGGTGCGTCCGGCCTTGAAGTCGGCGAGGGCCCGGTTGCGCTGCGGCTGGCTCTTGTTGCCATGGATGGCAGCGGTGGCGATCCCGTCGCGCTCGAGCTGCTCCGCCAGGCGGTTGGCGCCATGCTTGGTGCGGGTGAAGACGAGCGCCTGCTCGATGACGTGGTTGCGAACCAGGTGGCTCAGCAGCTCGCGCTTGCGCTCGCGGTCCACCGGATGCACGACCTGGCTGACCAGCTCCGGCGCCGTGTTGCGCGCGGCGATCTGGACCGATGCGGGCCGGTCCAGCAGACCGTTGGCGAGCTGGCGAATGTCGTTGGAGAAGGTCGCCGAGAAGAGAAGGTTCTGGCGCACCGCGGGAAGCAGCGCCAGGATGCGGCGGATGTCGCGGATGAAGCCCATGTCGAGCATGCGGTCCGCCTCGTCGAGCACCAGCACCTCGACCCGTGACAGGTCGATGGTCCGCTGGCCGACGTGGTCGAGCAGCCGCCCGGGCGTGGCGACCACGATCTCCGGACCGCCGCGCAGCGCGCGCTCCTGCTGCCCGAAGCCGACGCCACCGTAGATCGCCACGGATCGAATGGGGCGGTGCCGACCGTAGGTCCTGACACTTTCCTCGACCTGCAGCGCCAGCTCGCGCGTCGGCTCGAGGATCAGCGCCCGCACCCCACGCCGACCGTTGGGGCGTGACGCGTTCAGCCGCTGCAGGATCGGCAGCACGAAGGCGGCCGTCTTGCCGGTCCCGGTCTGCGCGCCGGCGAGCAGGTCGCGGCCGGCGAGGACGAGCGGGATCGACTGCGTCTGGACGGGGGTCGGATCGGTGTAGTTCTGGTCCGCGACGGCGCGAAGCAGTTCGGGCGCGAGCCCGAGCTCATGGAAGGTCAAGTGAAGATGCTCCTGGCGAGGCCCTCCCGCGGAAGCGGGGCCCGGTCAGGGCGAGGGTGAAGTCGGATCGGGACGGGGTGAGCCGCGGCGCGGACCGGTGCGCCAATCGAACACGTGTTCGCCCATCCTAGCGCACCGGCAGCGATTGCGCCAATTAAGATGGCGCGCAGTGCTCCAGAACGTCACACCGATCCTTGTCACGGTCATGGTGCTGGCCGTCGCCTTCGACTACATCAACGGCTTCCACGACACCGCCAACGCCATCGCCACCTCGGTCTCCACCCGTGCGCTGAAGCCGGGCTACGCGATCGTGATGAGCGCGGCCGCGAACTTCCTCGGCGCGCTCAGCGGCACGGCAGTGGCGGCGACGATCAGCGGCGGGCTGGTTGAGACCAGGGTCGAGAGCCAGGTGGTGGTGGTCGCTGCCCTGCTGGGCGCCATCGCCTGGAACCTGCTGACGTGGTGGCTGGGGATCCCCTCGTCGAGCAGCCACGCGCTGATCGGCGGCCTGCTCGGGGCGTCGGCCGTCGCCGGCGGGTTCGCGACGTGGAAGGTTCAGGGCATCCTGGGCAAGGTGGTGGTGCCGCTGGTGAGCTCGCCGATCCTCGGCATCTTCATCGGGTTCGGCCTGATGGTGCTGCTGATGAACGTCTTCCGCCGTGGCCACCCGCAGGTGATGAACGGCCGCTTCAGGCGACTGCAGGCCCTCTCCGCCGCGTACATGGCATTCAGCCACGGCAGCAACGACGCCCAGAAGACGATGGGCATCATGACGCTCGCGCTCGTCACGGCGGGCCTGACGAACGACCTGCATCCCCCGCTGTGGGTCATCCTGCTGGCGGCGACCGCGATGTCGATGGGGACCGCCATCGGCGGCTGGCGGATCATCCGCACCATGGGCAGCCGTGTCGTGAAGCTCGACCCGGTCCACGGCTTCGCGGCGGAGACGACCGCGGCGACGATCATCTTCGGTGCCTCGCACCTCGGCATGCCGGTCAGCACGACCCACGTCATCTCGTCGGCGATCATGGGCGTGGGCTCGACCGGGCGCCTCTCGGCCGTGCGCTGGGGAGTGGCGCGCAGCATCGTCATCGCCTGGGTGCTGACGCTGCCCGCCGCGGGACTGGTCGCGGCGCTCACCTACCTGGTCCTGCGCCCGCTGCTCGGCCACTGAGCGCCGCACGAAGACTCGAGCAGCCGCCTTCACCGATCGTTGAGGTTCGCATAGCGATCGGTTAACGCTGGCGGTGCACGCTGCCCGCCATGAGACAGACAGGAACGACACACCGGCGGTGGACCGTCGGCGCAGCGACGGCGCTCGTCTTCGTCCTCGGCGCATGCGCCGGCACCGGCCCAGGACCCACCTCCGCCGGCTCGCCGGCCGGCAGCGGCGGCGCGGTCGACCTTTCGCAGGTCCCGCCGGCGCCGGCATACGACCAGCAGATCGCCGCTGACGGGTCCACCTTCGTGCAGCCCGCCATGGAGCAGTGGACGCAGGACTACGCCGCCGAGACCGGCATCCAGATCTCGTACACCGGCGGCGGCTCCGGCCAGGGCATCAAGGACCTGATCGCCAACACGGTGGCGTTCGCCGGTACCGATTCGCCGATGAAGGCCGACGAACGCCAGGCGGCCGAGACGGCGCACGGGCCGGTGCTGCACCTCCCCGTGGTCTTCGGCGGGATCGTCCTCGCCTACAACCTCGATGGCGTCGCGAAGCCGATCAACTTCAGCGCCGATGCGATCGGCAAGATCTTCACCGGCCAGATCTCCAAATGGAACGATCCGGCGCTGGCCAAGGACAATCCCGGCGTCAGCCTCCCCGACCAGCAGATCACCGTGGTTCACCGCAGCGACGGGTCCGGCACCACTGCCACCTTCACCGGTTGGCTCTGCTCCGTCAGCAGCGACTGGAAGACCAAGCTCGGAGCGTCCGCCTGCGCCGGCAAGGAAGTCGAGTGGCCCGTCGGGCTTGGCGGCAAGGGGAATCCGGGCGTGACGTCGACGGTGACGTCGACGCCGGGCGCGCTCGGGTACGTGGAGCTCGCCTACGCGGTGCAGAACAAGATTCCGTACGGGAACGTGCAGAACGCGGCGGGCGAGTTCGTCGAGCCGACGCTCGCGACCGTGGCCGCCGCCGCCAATTTCGACACGATTCCCGACAACCTGATCTTCGACGCCTTCGGCTCGAAAGTGAAGGGCGCCTACCCCATCGCCGGCGTCACCTGGCTGCTCGTCTACCAGCAGCAGGACAAGGCGACGCAGGATCAGGGACAGGCCCAGGCGGTCGTGCACTTCCTGCTGTGGGCGCTCGACAAGGGAGGCGAGAGCGCCAAGAGCCTCGACTACGCGGTCCTTCCGGACAAGCTGCGAGAGGCGACCCTGGCCAAGATAGGCACCATCACCTGGAACGGGACGCCCGTCGTCCAGGGCCTGTATCGCTAGGAGATTCCAGATCGGACCGATGACGGGCAGGGGCGGCAGCCCCGCCGCCGGCGCCGCGACGAGCGCAGAGCAGCTCGTCCGGCGTCGCGGCCTCAGCCCCGGCGACGCCGTCCTGCGCTGGGGCGTTCGGGCTCTCTCGGTGGCCGCACTGGCGGCCATCGTGCTCATGCTCGGCGACACGCTCCTGCGTTCGGCGAAGCTGCTCGACACCACCACCATCTGGGGCTTCCTGACGGGCGACCGATGGGCCCCGTCGGCGACGGTCTACGGCGCCCTGCCGTTCATCTACGGCACCCTCGTCACGTCGCTCATCGCGCTGCTGATCGCGGTCCCGCTTTCGATCGGCGCCGCGCTGCTGGTCACCGAGTACCTGCCGTCGCGCGTCTCGGCCGGCGTCGCCCAGGCGATCGAGCTGCTGGCCGCGATTCCATCGGTCGTGTACGGCTTCTGGGGGATCCTGGTCGTGGTTCCGCTGCTTCGGCCGCTGCAGAACGCCATCGCGGGCTCGCCCGCCGGCTCGCTTCCGATCTTCGCCGGGCCGCAGCCGGGACCGAGCTACCTGGCCGCCGGCGTGGTGCTGGCGATCATGATCCTGCCCATCGTCACCGCCGTGTCGCGCGACTCGATCACCTCCACGCCGCGCCTGCAGCGCGAGGCCGCGCTGGCGCTGGGCGCGACGCACTGGGAGGCGATCCGGCACGTGGTCCTGCCCTTCGCGCGCGGCGGCATCTTCGCCGGCATCGTGCTCGGTCTCTCACGCGCCATCGGGGAGACCATCGCCGTCCTGTTCGTGATCGGCAACCAGCCGCAGGTCAACGCATCGGTCTTCGCCCCGGGCTACACCCTGCCGTCGGTGATCGCCGGCGAGTTCGCGGAGGCGAACCAGCCGTTCCACAGCGAGGCGCTGGTGGCGCTCGGGATCGTGCTGTTCGCCATCTCGTTCGGCGTCAACGTCATGGCGCGGCTCATGGTCGGGCGCTTCGAGCGCCGAGCGGGAGGGGCCGATGTCCGCTGAGCTGGGCGGCCTGCGTGCGACCTCCCGCCGTCGCAGGAGGACCGACGGCGTGGTGCTGCTGGTCTGCCTGCTGGCCGGCGCGATTGCGCTCGTCCCGCTTGTCGCCGTCATCTACTTCCTGCTGGTGGAGGGCCTGAAGGCGTGGAGCCCCGCCTTCCTGGTCGGACGCCCGGCGGGCGGCATCACCACCGCGGGTGGCGGAGCGCTGCACGCCATCATCGGGACGCTCGAGATGACCGGCCTGGGGCTGCTGCTGGCGACCCCCGTCGGGCTCGCCGTCGCGCTTCACGTCGTCGAGTTTCGTGCCGGCCGGCTGGCCACCGTGGTCCGCACCGCGGTCGATCTGCTGGCCGGCATCCCGTCCATCGTCATCGGCCTGTTCGTCTACTCCCTCGTGGTCGTCACGACCGGCCACTTCTCCGGTTTCGCCGGCGCGATCGCGCTCGCGCTGATCATGCTCCCGATCATCGCGCGCACCTCGGAGGAGATGTTCAAGATCATCCCGCGACGGCTGCGCGAGGGCACCATGGCGCTCGGCATGCCGCGCTGGCGGGCGGTGATGTCGATCTACATCCCGACCGTCGCGAGCGGGATCATGACCGGCATCGCGCTCGCGGTGTCGCGAGCGGTGGGAGAGACCGCTCCCCTGATCTTCACCTCGCTGGGCAGCAACTTCGTCACCACCGATCTCAATCGGCCGATGTCCGCGCTGCCGCTCTACATGTACCAGAACGCGCTGAACATCGGATTCCCGGCCGCCGTGCAGCGTGCCTGGGCCGCCGGCCTGACGCTCGTCGCCGTCGTGCTGCTCTTCAACGTGCTGGGGCGCTGGCTCGCTTCGCGCGTCGGCGTCCGGCAGCGACGACAATAGCGATGCCACCCCTCGAGGAGACCACGACCCTGAGCCACAGCATCGAAGTCCCGGCACGGGCAGCGGCAGAACCCATGGCCGATCAGGCGCGCGCGGTGAGCGGCGCCGACGACGCCGCGATCGATGTCAGAGGGCTGAGCGCCTGGTACGGCGCCCGGCAGGCCATCTCCGACGTCTCGTTCTTCGCGGCGCGCGAGGAGATCACCGCCATCATCGGTCCCTCGGGCAGCGGCAAGTCGACCGTGCTGCGGGCCCTCAACCGGATGCTGGAGGTGGTGCCGGGCGCTCGCATCGAGGGCAGCGTGCGCTTCGGCGGCGTCGACATCTACGCGCCGGAGATCGAGCCCGCCGCGGTGCGGCGCACGATCGGCATGGTGTTCCAGCAGCCGAACCCGTTCCCGACCATGTCGATCTTCGACAACGTCGCGGCCGCCCCGCGCTTCAACGGCCTCGTCCGCGGCCGCGCACAGACCGCCGACCTCGTCGAGCGGTCGCTGCGGCAGGCGGCGCTGTGGGACGAGGTGAAGGACGTGCTCGACCGATCCGGCGCGTCGCTCTCCGGTGGGCAGCAGCAGCGCCTCTGCATCGCCCGCGCCCTGGCGGTCGATCCCCAGGTGATCCTGATGGACGAGCCGTGCTCAGCGCTCGACCCCATCGCGACCCTGCAGATCGAGGAGCTGGCGCGCTCGCTGTCCGAGCGCTACGCGATCGTGATCGTGACGCACAACATGCAGCAGGCCGCGCGCGTCTCCGACCGCACCATCTTCATGAGCATGAACGACGATCGCGCCGGCTACATCGTCGAGGCGGGGGCGACGCGCGACATCTTCACGAATCCGCGCAACAGGCTGACCGAGGACTACATCACCGGGAGATTCGGATGACCGGCTCGACGCACGATCACGGGGCGCTGCGCTCCATCTTCGACGAGGCCATGGCGGCGGTGAAGGACGACGTGCTTCGGCTGGGCGCCCTGGTCGAGGACGCCCTGGAGCGATCCGGGCGTGCGCTGGCCGAGCGAGACGTGGACCTGGCCGATGCGGTGCGTCGCGACGACCGCGACGTCAACGAGCTGCAGCGCCGGGTGAACCAGCAGATCACCACGGCGATGGCGCTGCAGCAGCCGATGGCGCGCGACCTGCGCGAGCTGCTGGCGCTGTACCACGCAGCCGCCGAGCTGGAGCGGATGGGCGACTACGCGGTCAGCATCGCCAAGCTGGCGAAGCAGCTGGCCGGCGAGCCGGAGCAGCCGGTGCTGCCGCAGATCCCGCGCATGGAGCTCCTCTGCCGCACGCAGCTGCGCGACGCGATGCGAGCGCTGGTCGACGTCAGCGAGGAGGACGCGCGCGCGGTGTGCGCCCGCGACGACGAGATCGACGCGCTCTACAACAGCGCCTACGAGGACTCCATGCGGCTGATGGCCGAGCACCCCGATCGCGTGCGACAGACGACGCACATGCTCTTCACCGCGCACCATCTCGAGCGCCTGGGTGACCGGGTCACGAACATCGGCGAGGACGTCGTCTACGTCGCGACCGGCGCGGTGGAGGACCTCAACACCTAGATGGCCGCCCGCATCCTCCTGGTCGAGGACGATCGGACGCTGCGGCAGGCGCTCACCTTCAACCTGGAGCGCGAGGGATACGAGGTCGCGACGGCGGTGGACGGCGAGCAGGCGCTGGGGCTGGCACGCGGCGGGGGATACGACCTGATCGTGCTCGACCTGATGCTGCCGCGGATGTCCGGCACGGAGGTGCTGCGCACCATGCGCGCGGAGGGCCGCGCGACGCCGGTGATCATCCTGTCGGCCAAGGGTGCGGAGGTCGATCGGGTCGTGGGGCTCAAGCTCGGCGCCGACGACTACGTCGCCAAGCCATTCAGCCGCCCGGAGCTGCTGGCGCGCATCGAGGCGGTGCTGCGTCGGGAGGGCGCTGCGGCCTCGGTCGCGCGGCCGCAGCGCACGATCGAGGCCGGTCCGCTGCGCATCGACGTCGGCGGGCGGCGCGTCACGCTGGATGGCGCCGCCGTCCATCTCACGACCAAGGAGTTCGAGCTGCTCGCGCTGCTCGCCGCCGAGCCCGGCCGCATCTTCACCAGGGCGCAGCTCCTCGCCGCGGTGTGGGGATACGACTGGGATGGCGGTGACCGCACCATCGACGTGCACATCAGCTGGCTGCGCCGCAAGCTGCGCGCGACCGACGGTCACGACTTCGTGCGCACCGTGCGAGGGGTGGGCTACGCCTTCGAGCCGCCGGAAGCATCGGCATGACGCCGTTCGAGGCGCTGCTCGACAGCCCGGGCGGCATCGTGCTGCTGACGGTGGACGCGCGGCTCCGCATCACGGCCGCCGGACCGGACGCGGCGGCGCTGGCGGAGCGACCGATGGAGCAGCTGGTCGGGCTGAGCCTCATCGCCGCCTTCGGCAGCGCCTCGCTCGATTCGGTCGCCCGGCAGGCCTCGGCCAGCGACGCGCCGGCCGAGGGCGAGGCCGACCTTGGCCGCCTGGGCGCGCGCCAGTTCGCGGTCGAGGCGGTGCCCTATGGCCCGCCGCCGGCCGAGGACGAGCCTCGCGGGCGCGCGCTGGTGCTGGCGCTGCACGAGGTCACGGCGGTGAAGCGCGTGGAGCGCGTGCGGCGCGACTTCGTGGCCAACATCAGCCACGAGCTCAGGACGCCGCTCGCATCGGTCAGGCTGCTGGCCGAGACGCTGTCCAGCGGGGCCGCCTCGGATCCGGGCACCGCGGCCGACTTCGCGCGCCAGATCGAGGGCGAGATCGGCCACCTGTCACAGCTGGTCGACGAGCTGCTGGACCTGTCCATGATCGAGTCCGGCGAGACGCAGCTGTCGCTGAGCGAGGTGGCGCCCGGGGAGCTGCTGAGGACGGTCGCGCGCCGCATCGGCCTGGTGGCCGAGCATCACGAGATACGGGTGCGCGTCGTCGAGCCGGCGCAGGACGGCGCGCGCATCACCGCGGATCCGGAGCGGCTCGGCCAGGCGCTGCTCAACCTGGGCCACAACGCGGTCAAGTACAGCCACCGTGGCGGAGAGATCCGGCTCGGCTGGGAGCATCGCCGCGGGCGGGTGCGCTTCACCGTCGCCGACGACGGGATCGGGATTCCCGCCGCGCACCGAGAGCGGATCTTCGAGCGCTTCTACAAGGTCAGCCGCGCCAGGACCCGCGACGACGAGGGCAGCGACGGAGGGCCGGCGTGGGGCGGCGGCAGCTCGGGCCTGGGGCTGGCCATCGTGCGCCACATCGTCGAGGCGCACGGCGGGACGGTGGGCGTCGAGAGCCGAGAGGGAGTCGGATCCACGTTCTGGATCGAGCTGCCGGCGTCTACGCCTCGCCGATGAGGGCGCGCACCCGCGGCGCGAGGTCGTCGCGCGCGGCGCGGAACGCCGCCAGCCGTTGCGGCTCCCCGCCGTCGGCCGCCGAGGGATCGTCGATGCTCCAGTGCTGCGACGCGGCCGCGCCCGGGATCACCGGACACGCCTCGCGGGCGTCGTCACAGACCGTCACGACCAGGTCCCACGGCTCTTCGAGGTAGGGCTGCAGGGACTTGCTGCGCTGGGCGCCGATGTCGATCCCCAGCTCCCGCATCACCGCAACCGCCTCCGGCCTGACGCTCGAGGCGACGGTGCCCGCGCTGAACGCGTCGAAGCGCCCGGACCCCCAGGCGCGGAGCATTCCCTCCGCCATCTGGGACCGGGCGCTGTTGTGGGTGCAGACGAAGAGGACGCGACGACGCCGTCGGGAGGTCACGTCCCCAGTCTAGAGATCAGGCGCTCTTGCGCTCGGCTTCCGCCTCGGCCTCGACGGGCTGAGAGACGGCCGCCAGGTCGATCTCGACCTTCATCTCCTTGGAGACGAGCCAGCCGCCCTGTTCCAGCGCGACGTTCCAGGTCAGGCCGAAGTCCTCGCGGTTGAGCCTGGTGCTGGCGCTGAAGGCCGCGCGCTCGCCGCCCTGCATGTTCGGCACCACGCCGGCGAAGTCGAGGTCGAGCGTCACCGGCCGGGTGACGCCGTGCATCGTGAGCTGACCGACGATGCGGTAGTCCTTGCCGTGGCGCTCGACACGCTCGCTGCGGTACTCGATGTACGGGTGCGCGGCGGCGTCGAGGAAGTCGGCCGAGCGCAGGTGCGCGTCACGAGCCTCCTGGCCGGTGTCGATCGAGCCGGCGTCGAGCCGGACCGCCACTGCCGAGCGCTCGGGATGCTCGGGATCGAGCTCCAGCGTGCCGTCGACGAGCTTGAGCGAGCCTCGAACGGTGCTGACCATCATGTGCTTGATCGAGAACGTGACGCTGGTGTGCGCCAGGTCGATCTGCCAGTCTTTCATGTGAACGTCGGGTCCTTCCTGCCCTGCCGCTTTCGCTCGGCCGGGCCGCTGCTGTATGATTGCTGGAGCAACTATACGACGAACTAGTTGCATATGCAACATCAAGATGGATGCCAACCCGATGACACTGACGACCTCCGATCCCCGACTGGATGCGTGGCGCGCCTTCCTGCGCGCTCACGCGCGCGTGACGCGCCTGCTCGAGCGCGAGCTGCAGGCCGAGCAGTCGATGGCGCTGGCCGACTACGACGTGCTGCTGCAGCTCGCCATCAGCGACCAGCGGCGCCTGCGCATGAGCGAGCTCGCGGAGCGCTTGCTGCTCTCCCGCAGCGGCGCGACGCGGCTGGTCGACCGCCTCGAGCGCGACGGCCTGGTGGAGCGCGTCAGCTGCGAGTCGGACAGGCGCGGGCAATGGGCACTCCTGACCGATGCGGGACGCGCCCGCCTGCGCGAGGCGTCGCCGGTCCACCTGCGCGGCGTGGCGACCCACTTCCTGGACCGCATCCCGCCCGACGAGCTGCACGGCCTCCAGAGCACGCTGGAGCGGGTGCTCGACTAGGGCGCCTGCGCCTCCGCGAGGAGGCTGCGCACCATCGGCAGCCGAGGATCGTCCGGGGCGAGCTGGATGAAGCGCTCGAGCTCCCGCTTCGCGGTGATGCGGTCGTTGTCGCCGCGCAGGGCGATGAGCCCGCGGAAGAACGGCACGTTGATGGAGTCGGGCGCCAGCTTGGCCAGCGAATCGGTGGCCGCCTTCGCATCGGTCCAGTCGCCGACGCGGATGTAGGTGCTGATCAGCCGCTCGTAGGCGCTGACGTTGTCCGGCTCCAGGGCGATCAGCGCGATCAGCGCGGCGGCGGCCCGCTGCTGGTCGGCGTAGGTGCTGCCGGCCACCAGCACGTCGGCCAGGTCCGAGAGGGCGCCCGTGTCGCGCGGGTTCTGGGCCAGGCGCTGCAGGTAGCCGTCGATCGCGTCCTGGCGCGGGTTCAGCACGCGATTGGCGAGCCCGACCGGCGCCGGCAGGAAGAAGCCGATGGCCAGCGCCGCGACCAGCGCCGCGCCGCCGATGGCCACGTAGCGGCGTCCACGCCCTGAGCGGGGCGCGAGCGGCTCGCCGCGGCTCGCGCGGCGCTCATCCGGGACCGGCTCGCGCGGCGGCGGCGTCGAGCGCCGCGCGCGTCGAAGCCGCGCGCCGCTCCGCGGCCGCGCGCTCCGCCTGGTACGCGGCCTCGTCCAGGGAGCCCGACCGCCGATCCGCCTCCACGTCGCGCAGCGACTCGAGGGCGATCCGGTGCCGCGTCTCGAGCGCGTCTCGCTCGTCGGGGACGGGCATCTCCTCGGGCGCGCGCCGGAAGAGCGGCCAGGCCAGGACGACCGCGGCCGCGACGCCCAGCACCGCGATGGCGACCAGCTCCGCAGGATCAGGCATCGAGCGCCTCCGCCTCGTCGCGCACCGCGCGCAGTGCTGCCTCGGTTGGCGCCGGCGCCGGCTGGGGCGTCACGGCGCGTCGCCGCAGCAGCCACCATACGAGCGCGGCCACGCCGAGCACGATGAGCACTGCCGGCAGCAGCCACACCAGCGCCGAACGCGGCGCGAGCAGGATCCACTCGCCGTAGCGCGAGACGAAGTGCTGCTTCACCTCGTCCGGCGTCCGTCCCTCGGCGAGGAGCGACGCGACTTCGGCACGGATGGCGGCAGCGGACCGCGTCCCCGATTCCGCGACGGACAGGCCCGCGCAGTCGGGACAGCGCAGCTCGGCACCCAGCTGCGCCGCCTGCTGGGCACGAGTGGCCGGCGCCGCGCGGCCGACGTTGAGAGCGACGACCAGCGCAAGGGCGGCCAGCGCAGCTCCGGCAGCGATGGGCCAGGCGACCCTCACGGTGCGACCCCGATCCTGCGCAACCCGTCGGCCAGCGCACCGGCGTCGAGCGGACCCCACTGCCGCGACCGCACGATCCCGCCGGCGTCGATGAAGAAGGTCTCGGGCGGCCCCGTGACGCCGAAGTCGATGGCGAGGCGGCTGCCGTCGTCCACCAGGTTGGGGTAGCCGGGATCACCGAGGCGGGCCAGGAACGAGCTCGCCGCATCGGTCGAGTCCTGGTAGATCACCCCGACCACCCGAACCCTGTCGCCGAAGCGGCGTTGCGCGTCGAGCAGCACCGGGTGCTCCTCGACGCACGGCCCGCACCAGCTGGCCCAGAAGTTGATCATCACCGGCTTGCCGGCCAGGGAAGCCGAGTCGAGCGTCTCCCCCGACAGGGTATGCAGCGAGAAGGACGGCATCGGTTTCCCGATCAGGGCCGACGGCACCTCGTTGGGGTCCACCTTGAAGCCGCTGAGGATGATCCAGGCCAGCGGCACGATCAGCAGCGGCAGCAGCAGCCAGCGCAGCGCGCGCATCGGTCAGGCCTCCGGGACCGCGGCAGGCTGCGCCGAAGGCACCGGCAGCGCCTGCGCCGAGCGCCTGCGCTCCGGCCAGATCGCGAACGCCGCCCCGACCGCCAGGATGAAGCCGCCGATCCAGATCCAGACCACCATCGGGTTGACGAAGACGTGCACCGTCACGGCGCCGCTGCCGGGATCCGCGTTGAGGAGCGTGACGTAGAGGTCCTCGCCGATGGCCGGTGCGCACCGCCGGCGTCGCGATCGCGTCGGTCGAGTTCGGGTAGTCGCGCAGCGCGGTCGCCAGGCGCCCCGACTGCGGCCCGCTGAAGGTCAGCACGGCCCGTGTCTCGACGACGCGCCTGTCATCGGGCAGCGGCCCGACGCTGAGCGACTCGTTGGTCAGCGTGTAGCCGCCGAGGCGAACGCTCTCACCCGGCTTCAGCTGAGCGGTGGTGTCGCGCGCCATGGTGGCGCTGATCGCCACCGCGACCGCCATCACCAGCACGCCGAGGTGCGCCGCGTAGCCGCCGTAGCGGCGCCGGTTGCGCGTCGTCAGACGCCAGGCTGCCAACGGCGGCGCCTCGCCCCGCGTGCGTGCCCGCGCACGCGCGCCGCGCACCACCTCGTCGATCATGATCGCCGCCACCATCAGCGCCAGGCCCAGGGTCAGCAGCGGCGCCGGCAGTCGCATCCCGAGCAGCAGCGCCAGCACCACGCCGGCAGCGGCGATGAGGACCGGCACGCTGAAGCGCTCCCGCACCGTGCGCCACGACGCGCGTCCCCACGGCAGGGCCGGTCCGACCCCCATCAGGAAGAGCAGGACCGCGAAGATCGGCACGTTCAGCGCGTTGTAGTACGGCGTCCCCACGCTGATCCGGCCGGCGCCGAAGGCCTGGAAGATGAGCGGCATCAGGGTCCCGAACAGCACCACGCCGGTCAGCCCCAGGAAGAGCACGTTGTTGAACAGGAACGCCGACTCGCGGCTGACCGGGCCGGGCGGCGGACGCGTGTCGGCGAGGTCGGGCAGGCGCCACAGCAGGAGGCCCAGCGATCCCGCGACGGCGAGCAGGAAGCCGGCCAGGAACCACGGGCCGATGGCCGACTGCGTGAACGAGTGCACGCTCTGCACGACACCCGAGCGGGTCAGCAGGGTGCCCAGGATCGTCAGCCAGAAGGTGATGCTGACCAGCAGCACGCTCCAGATCCGCAGCGAGCCGCGGCGTTCCGCGACCATCGAGGCGTGGATGAACGCCGTCGCGGTCAGCCACGGCAGCAGCGCGGCGTTCTCGACCGGGTCCCAGGCCCAGTAGCCGCCCCAGCCCAGGACCTCGTAGCTCCACCAGGCGCCGGCGACGATCCCGCACGACAGGAATATCCACGGCACGATCGTCCAGCGCCGCACGATCCCCAGCCACGCTTCGTCGGTCCGGCGCGTGATGAGCGCCGCCATCCCGAATGCGAAGGGGATCGCCAGGCCGGTGTAGCCGAGATAGAGCAGCGGTGGATGGAGGCCCATGAACGGGTGGTTCTGCAGCAGCGCGTTCGGCCCGTTGCCCTCGGCCGGCACCGGCGTGAGCCGCGTGAACGGGTTGCCGGGCCACACCATCACGCTGAAGAAGAAGGCGCCGATGAGCGCCAGCGTGGCGCCGACCCACGGCATCAGCGCGGGATGCCGCGCCCGGTTCCGGTACAGCGCCAGGCTCGCCCAGCCGGTGGCGAGGAGCGCCCAGAACAGGATCGAACCCTGCAGCGCCGCCCACAGCGAGATGACCGAGTAGAACGGCGGCGTGGTGGTCGCGTTGTTGCGGGCGACGTAGTCGATCGAGAAGTCATGGCCGAGCAGCGAGCCGACCATCGTCAGCGAGGCGAGCGCGGCCAGGGCGAATGTCAGGTAGACGCCGCGCCTGGCGCTGGTCACCAGCCGCGCGTCGCGCGTCCGCGCCCCGATCACGAAGGCGAGCGCGGCGAAGAGGCTGACGGCGAGCGCGATGACGATCGCGACGTGGCCGATGCTCGGAAGCA
This sequence comes from uncultured Chloroflexia bacterium, assembly GCA_963783725.1. Lineage (GTDB taxonomy): Bacteria > Chloroflexota > Limnocylindria > QHBO01 > QHBO01 > CAWAOJ01. The sequence goes on from CAWAOJ010000002.1 coordinate 1,600,052, forward strand.
CGATCGCTACGGCGTCGGCGCGATGTGGCTCGGCACCGCGCTGCCGCTCGGCGCGACGTAGTTCTCGTCATGCTTGACGAGGACCTGGTCGGCCTCGAACACGCCGTCCCGTCCGAGGCTGCCCTCCACGACGGCGCCGGCGTTCTCGCGGAACGATCGCGTCGGCAGCTCGGTGCTGTGGACCTTCACGTCGGTCGTCTCATCGGTCAGCACGAACCGAAGGTCGCCGCCCGAGCCCTGGACGACGCTGCCCGGCTTGACCAGGCCACCGAGCCGCACGGTCTGCGAGTACGCCGCGTCGCCACGGGCCATGAGCTCGGTGGGCGTCAGGTAGTAGACCAGCGCGTTGCCGATCGAGCTGAAGGCGAAGTACGCGATCACCACCAGCACCGCCGCGACGGCAACGACGAGTCCCCAGCGACGAGAGCGCGCGGGGGCCACCGGAGGCCGGTAGAGGGTCACGAGCGCGCCGGTGGAAGTTCGTCGCCCGCGGCTGCCTGACGTCGGATGGCGAGCGACGCCTGGCGGGCGCGCCGCAGTCGCCCGAGCAGCGCGACGGCATAGACCGCCAATGTGCCCAGGATCACGCCGTACCCGGCGAGGACGAACGGCCAGTCGGTCACGACGTCGGCTCCTCGACGCGCGACGGCGCACCGCCGGGCTGCGCGTTCGCGGCGGCGGACCGCCTCGCCGCGCTGATGCGTCCCAGCCGGCCGTGCTCCTCGATCTGCCACTCGATCCGCGCCAGCTGGTAGCGACGCAGCACCAGGTAGCCCCACACGATGGTGAAGGCGGCCAGCATCCCCATCAGGGCCATCACGAACGGCAGCGGCGCCGATGGGTGAAGCAGCTTGGAAGGGTCGCCGAAGGTGGCCATCTGGTGCAGCCCGCGCCACCAGATCACGCTGAAGTGAACGATCGGAATGTCCACCGCCGCCACCAGCCCGACGATCGCGGAGCGCGTCGCCCGACGGGCCGGATCGTCCGAGAGGCGCCGCAGCAGCAGGTATCCGACATAGAGCGCCAGCAGCAGCGCGGTGGTGGTCAGACGCGGGTCCTCCCACTGCCAGAAGGTCCCCCACACCGGGCGCGCCCACATCATCCCGCCCCAGATGGCGAGCGCCGTGAAGACCACGCCGATCTCCGCGCTGCTGACCGCGACCGCGTCCAGGCGCAGGTCGCGCTTCCACAGGTAGGCCAGCCCGGCCAGCGCCGTCACACCGAACGACAGGTAGCCGATCCAGGCCGATGCGACGTGCACGTACATGATCCGCTGCGCATCGCCCTGGTTCAGATCGGCCGGCACCACGAACAGGCCGAAGACCGCAGCCGCGACGACTGCGGCCAGACCGATGATGCCGAGTGCCCGAGTCTTCAACCTACTCCTCCAGGAGGAACCCGTACGTGCTGCCGGCCGCGATGAGCATGACGATGTCATATCCGACCAGCAGCTGCAGCCAGGCGCTCAGCTCGCCGAACGGATCTCCGCCCATGGCCGCGGTGGTCGCCTTGACCGCGGCCAGCAGCAGTGGCGCGATGACGGGCAGCATCAGCAGGGGCAGCATGACCTCTCGGGCGCGCATGCGCACGGTCACCCCGGCGTAGAAGGTCCCGACCGCGGCGAAGCCCACGCTGCCGAGGACCAGGGTGAGCAGGAGGGGGATCGCGCCCGAGACGATGTCGGCGCCGTACAGGATCGCGACGCTGAAGATGAGCACCACGCCGAGCACGAGCATGGCGACCAGCCCGGACAGCGCCTTGCCGGCGTAGATCACGCGGCGGTCCACGGGATACAGGGCGAGCTGCTCCAGCGCGTCGTCATCGGTCTCTATCAGGTGCAGCCGTCCGACGGCCAGCAGCCCCGCGAAGACGATGGCCAGCCAGAGGAGCCCCGGCGCGGCCGCCGCCAGGCGCCTCGAGTCGGGCCCGAGCGCGAACCCGAAGAGGAGCAGGACGACCGCGGCGAAGAAGAGCGTGGAGGTCGTCGCGTGCTTGCCGCGAAGCTCGGCCAGCGCGTCCTTGCCGGCGATCGCCAGCGCCTGTCCGGCGCTGCGGCGCAGGTTTGTCATCGCCCGCCCGCGGGTGCGCCGCCCGGGACGGGACGGCCGAGCGAGGGAGGCGGCGCGACCGCGCTGATGCCCTCGCCGGCCACGTCCGCCACCACCCCGCCGTCCAGGCGGACGCTCCCGTCGAGCAGCGGCATGACGCGCTCGACGGCATGGGAGGCGACCAGGACGCTGATGCCCGCCGCCTGCCAGCGGCGGATCAGCTCGTCGACGAGGCGCATCCCGGCCTCGTCCAGGGCGGCGTGCGGCTCATCGAGGAGGAGCAGGCTGTGACCCGACAGCAGCAGCCGCCCGAGCGCGAGGCGCTTGCGCATGCCGGCCGAGAAGCCGGCCACCCGCTGATCGGCCACGACGGTGAGGCCCACGTCCGCCAGCGCGTCGCGGGTGCGCGAGACGATCTCCTCCCGGGGAACCTCGAGCATGTGCGCCGCGAAGCGCAGGTTCTCGGCGGCGCTCAGGTCGTCGTACAGGCCCGACGCATGCGAAAGGTACGCCACCCGGCGTCGCACCTCGTGCGCGTCGCGCACCACGTCCAGCCCGTCCACCTCCGCGCTGCCGAAGCTCGGCCGGATGGCCGTGGCGAGGATGCGGAGGAGGGTCGTCTTGCCGGCGCCGTTGGGTCCGAGCAGGGCCACCGCCCGTCCCTGCTCCAGCTGGAGGGAGACGCCGGCGAGCGCCGCACTGCGGCCGAACAGGCGCGCGAGCTCGGCCGTTCGGACGGCGGGGGGCGGGTTGTGCTGCGACCCGTCGGAGCGGGGCGCGACGTAGATGGTGGTCTGCGGCATGCTCGACGCGCGGGGCCAGGAGGAGTGGTCGGGCCACTATGCGGCCTCCCCACGGGGGCGTCAAATGATCGGGCACGCTCGACCGAAACCGGACGCGTACGAAGTCGCGAACACCACAACGGAGCCAGCACCGCCATGCAACCCACCCGCGCCATAGCCCTGGCCGCCGCGCTGGCCATCGGCCTGGCGGCCTGCTCGAGCCCGTCCTCGACCGCACCCACGGCCCCCGCCGCGACGCCCGGGGGCACGGCGGCGTCCGCTGCCGCCGCCCAGACCGTGGAGCTGCGCAACTTCGCCTTCTCGCCCGCCACGCTGACGGTACCGGCCGGCACCACCGTCACCTTCCGCAACGACGACGCCGCGAAGCATGACGTCGTCAACGGCAAGGACGGCAGGAAGGCGGCGGACGCTCGCTTCGACGTCCAGATCGACCCGGGCAGCGTCGGCACGGTGACCTTCGACACGGCGGGCACCTTCGACGTCACCTGCACCATCCACCCCACCATGAACATGACCGTCACGGTGCAGTGAGCCCGGTCGCGTTTGGTTGACCCCCCGTAGGGGCGGTGCTATCGTCCGGCGCCTGATGGACGCCGGGCTCGAGCAGACGCGCGCCTCGAGCGTTCCGCGGTCACGCGCGGAGCGCCGGGCGGCGGCGCTCGGAGCCGAATGCGCGGCCACCGCAGCCCTCAACGTGCTGGGTCAGAAATGGGTGCTGCGCATCATCCGCGAGCTCGGCTCCCGCACGCAGCGCTTCTGCGAGCTGCAGGACGCGCTGGGCGGAGCGAACTCGGCGACGCTCTCCCAGCGGCTGAAGCTGCTGGAGGACGAGGGGCTGATCGACCGCACCATGGTCTCCAGCACCCCGCCGTGGGTCGAGTACTCGCTGACCGACAAGGGCTCGGACCTGCGAGGCGCGATCGTGGGCATCGACCGCTGGGCGGAGCGCTGGTCGGCCGACCTGCAATGACGCACCCGGTTGCCGAGGAGCGGCCGGTCGAGCACGGCGACGCGCTGAACCTGATCCGCGCCGAGGTGGCGGAGGCTCCGGGCCCCGCCGCGGCCGCGATGCTCGCCGTCGAGCTGCTGCACGAGCGCTTCGCGCACTACGACTGGATCGGGATCTACTGGCTCGACGCGTCGGGGACGGAGCTGGTGCTCGGACCGTGGATCGGTCCCGAAGCCACCGAGCACACGCGAATCCCCGTCGGCACCGGCATCTGCGGCGCGGCCGCCGCCTCCGGCCGGACGGAGATCGTCGACGACGTGGAGCGCGACCCGCGCTACCTCGCCTGCTTCGCGACCACGCGCTCCGAGATCGTGGTTCCCATCTTCGACGCCGGGCGCGTGGTTGGCGAGATCGACATCGACGGCAGCGAGGTCGGCGCCTTCGACGATACCGATCGCCTCTTCCTGGAGGAGATCGCCGCGCTCCTCGGGCCGCTGCACCCGCGTTCGTAACCGGCCCCGTAGATTCGGTGCGATGGGCAGCGCAGGCACCGAGGGTCGCGGACGCTTCGAGGAGGTCTACGACACCTTCGTGGTGCCGATCTATCGGTTCGTCTATGCACGGGTCGGCAACCGGCCCGACGCGGAGGACCTGACCGCGCAGGTCTTCATGCGGGCAGTCGAGCAGCTCGACACCGGCCGCGAGGAGGGACAGATCGCCGCCTGGCTGTACAGAGTGGCGCAGAACGCGATCGCCGACTACTGGCGCGCCTTCTACCGCCTGCCGCTGGTCGGCAGCGACCAGGTGGCGCCGGGCTGGGAGGCGGCCGCGGAACGCGACGTGCCCGCGATCCCCACCGGAGACGGCAGCGAGGCCCGGGTCGCCGCGCTGCTGCGCCGGCTGCCGGAGCACTACGCCAGGGTGCTCGAGCTCCGCTTCCTGCAGCGGCTGTCGGTCGCGGAGACCGCCGAGCGGATGGGCATCACGCGAGGCAACGCCAAGGTGCTGCAGTACCGTGCCCTGCGCAAGGCGGCACTGCTTGGAGAGGCCGATGCCTGACGACGAGCTCGTCCCCGAGAGCGACGCGGCGGAGCGCTTCGAGCGCTACCTCGACGCGCTGCTGCGCGGCGGCCGGCCATCCCCCGACGACGTCGGCAACGTCGACGAGGCCGAGATGGCGCGCACCGCTGCCGAGCTCTCGGCGGCGGCGGAGCTCGCCGGGGGCGTCGATCCCGACCCCGCCTTCGTCGACCAGCTGCGGCTGCGCATGCGGCAGGCAGACCAGGGGATCGCATCGGTCAGGATCCCGCCCCCCATTCGGCCCGTGCGCGGCGTGGAGCCGGCGGCCGAGCGCGCTCGGTTCGGCGTCACGCGCCGCCAGCTGCTGCAGACCGGGCTGGCCGGCGCCGCGGGACTGGCGGCGGGGCTCTTCGGCGCCTCGCTGATCCAGCGCCTTCCGGAAACGGGACGGCCGCCGATCGGCGACGGCGGCACGACGCTGGTCAACGGCGCCGGCTTCTGGGCGAGGGTCGCATCGGTCAGCGAGCTGCAGCCCGGAACCGCGATCCGCTTCTCCACCGCGGCATTCGACGGCTACGTCGTCAACGACGCGGGCCAGATCCGCGCGCTCAGCTCGGTGTGCACTCACATGGGCTGCACGCTGCACTTCCGCCCGGATTGGCGCGACTTCCGCTGCCCGTGCCACGGGGCGAGCTTCGACCTTCGCGGCGAGCTGGCCAACGGCCGTGACCGATGGCGGAGCCAGGGCGCCTACCGCGGCGACGCGAAGGCCTATCCCGTCGCGCTGCCGCCGCTCGTTCGCCCGGCGGTGAAGGTCGACGGCGACGACGTCCTGGTCTGGACCGCGCAGGCCTAGCGGCTGAGCAGCGTGACCACGTACTGCAGCAGGTACGGGATGGCGACCAGCATCACCAGCACGGCGAGGCCCAGCCCGGCGTAGAGGAAGAGGGTCAGGTCCGGGGGATCCGCTCGCGGCGGGGGCGGGGTGGTGCGCCGGCGCAGGCGGGCGGGCCGATGCGGCTTGCGGTGCTCGTAGGGCCTCTGCCGCAGGTCGGGCATTCAGCCGTCCCGGGTCGCGTCGTCGACGAGCTCGCGCAGCCGGCGGTGCCGCTCCTCGCGGTCGTCGGCGTAGCGCACGATTGCCTCGAGGATGTGGCCCGGGCCCAGGTGCGCCTCGTCCATCACCTCGTCCACCGTGCCGCCGGTACGCCAGCGGTCGTCCCAGTCGGACGAGAGCGAGTACTCGCGCGCCAGCGGCCCGTCGACCCAGTCGCGCATCAGCTTGAAGGCGCGGTTGGTGATCGCCATGCCGCTCCATCGGTCCGCTTCCGACCGAATGCGGTCGCGATACCCGGCGTCCTGCATGGCGAACAGCTGCGGGCTCAGCGCCGCCACGATGCGCACGTTGACGCCGCGTCGGTCGAGCTCGGGGAGCGCCTTCACCACGTTCGCCGTCGTCACGGTCCCCTGCACGTACACGGTGCCGGCGCTCGGAGTCCCCGCCCGCGCGTCACGGAGCAGATACGCGCCGCGCGCCGCGTCCCAGTGCGGCGCCATGCCGAGCGCGTCGCGATCGGGGATCTCGACCGACGGCCGGGTGAGATGCAGCGCCACGATCGGCACGTCGGTCGCCAGCGCGGCGGCGAGCATGACCGGCACCTCGTTGTGCTCCCACGGATGCAGGTCGATGACGTGTCCCTCCGGGAAGAGCTGGGTCACGCCGGGCGAGAAGATCCCGAAGTGCGTGCGCGAATCCTCGGCCGTCTCCGGCCCGGAGTGACCGGCGATCCACAGCACCTTGCCCACCTTCAGCTCGGTGTCCTGCGCCAGCTGGCTGAAGAGGCGCATCGGCCCGTACTTCAGGTACGAGAACGAGCCGTAGGTCGAGCACGCCGCCCAGAAGCCGTTGAAGGAGCGCATCGGATCGTCGGCCAGGTTCACCGTCGCGATCCCGACCGTGATGCCGGCATTGGTGAACTCGGTGATCTCCTGCGGCAGCAGCGCGCCGCGCGGATTCGTGTCGCGGTTGTACCAGCCCCAGCCCGGCAGGTCGCCGAACCCCTTGGCGAAGCCCGCGATGTTGGTCGACTCGGCGAGGTCCGCGGAGCAGGCGATCACCAGCGGCCGCCCGTACTCGGCTTTGGCGACGCTGTTGACCCACGAGCCCCAGGTGGCGAGGGCCGCGCGGTTGGGGGCCTTCTCGCCGGGCTGCTTCCACATCTCGGCTGGATAGCGCCGGTAATCGGTGATGCGCGGATCCTCGAAGATCTCCGCGCCGTGGCCGCCCAGGTTGAAGTCGGCCGGATGCTCCGGGACCGATGCGGCGATCGCCACCAGCCGGTCGCTGATCGCGTCGACCACCTCTGGACGGTCATGCAGGACGCGCATCGCCACCTCGAAGTTCGCCCGCATCTGCGCGTCGAGCTCCGCCGGATCGGCGGGCGCCGGCTCGTCGATGCCGGCGTAGGTGACGCCGTACTTCTCCATGAACGCGCGCCGCACCGCCCAGAACTCCGGCGCGTTCATGGCGTGCGGAGAGCCGTGGCTCTTGTTGTCGTACTTGCCGTAGCCGCGCCCCTTGCGGGTGCGGAACCACGCCATCGACGGCCGATGCGACGGGTTCTCTCCCCGTGCCGCCTCGAGCACCGCGCGGGAGACGGGCGCCCATTCGGAGCCGTCCATGGTGCCGGTCACGCGCCAGTCGTACGCGCCGAACCACGATTCGGGGGTGCCGGGCACGACCGACGAGATGGACGGGTCGTCGATGCCGTAGTCGTTCCAGTCGACGAGGAAGACCAGGTTGTCCAGCCCAGGCCCCAGGCCGAGTTGCGCGTCTCGTGGCTGGCGCCGGGGGTGAGGCCGCCCTCGCCCTCCACGACGAAGACCTTGACCTCGTCCAGGCCGGCAAGCTTGAGCGCGACAGCCTCCCCCGCCGCGGGCGGCATGCCGTGGCCCGACGGCCCGGTGTTGAACTTCAGGAAGAGGGTCTTGCCCTCCATCTCGGCGTGCCCGGGCAGGCCGCCGCGGTGTCGCAGCCGGGTGAGGTCGTCCCAGGTCAGCGCCCAGCGCCCGTCGTCCGGGAAGGCGAACTCCGGCCTCGCGTCGCGCCCGTGCCGCGTCCGCATGATCTCGTTCAGCACGGCAAGCGTGGCGTAGACGAGCGGCACCGTGTGCCCCGCGGACAGTACGAAGCGGTCGCCGAACGGGCGCCACGGCCGTCGAATGTCCCAGCGCATGGCGCCGGAGAGCAGCAGCGACAGGAAGAGGTGGACCTTCGAACGCGACCCGCCGGGATGGCCGCTCTGCCGGTAGTTGAGCATCAGGTCGATGCTCTCGTCGATGACGTCCTTGACCACCTCCCAGTGGTCGAACTCCCGCTCTGCCCGAGCGAAGAGCTCGTCGACGGAGTCGCGCGGCGGCGCCTGCGTCACGAGGCGCTCCCGGCGCTGGCCGGCTGCCCGTGCGCTGCAGCCGCGCCAGCGAGCTTGCCACGCGCTCGAGCGCGGCGGACAGGTTCTCCCTGGAGTTCGCGTAGCTGAAGCGCAGGTACCCCTCGCCGAATCGGCCGAAGGCGGTGCCGGCCAGGACGCACACTCCGGCGTCGTAGAGCAGGTGATCGGCGATCTCCTGCGAGCTGCGACCCAGGCTCGAGACGTTCGGGAAGGCGTAGAACGCGCCGTGCGGCATGATGCAGGTCACGCCGTCGATGCGGTTGAGCCCCTCGACGATCAGCGAGCGCCGGGCGATGAACTCCTCGCGCATCTCCGCGGCGGCGTCCTGCGGCCCGGTGAGCGCCTCGACGGCACCCGCCTGCGCGAACGCGTTGGTGCACGAGACGCTGTTGATCACCAGCTTGCCGAAGGCACCCACCAGCGCCTCGGGGACGATCCCGTAGCCGAGCCGCCAGCCGGTCATGGCGTACGTCTTCGAGAACCCGTCGAGGGTGATCGTGCGATCGGCCATGCCGGGCAGGGTGGCGATGCTGGTCGGCGACCCCTCGTACTGCAGCCGGCCGTAGATCTCGTCGGCGAGCACGACCAGGTCGTGCTCGACCGCCAGCTCGGCGATGACGCCCAGATCCGCATCGGTCAGGGTGGCGCCGGTGGGGTTGTGCGGCGAGTTGATGACGATCAGCCGCGTCCGGTCGGTGACCAGCGAGCGCAGCTCGTCGAGGTCCATCCGGAAGTCGTCCGCCTCGCGCAGCTGAGCGGCAACGGCACGCGCGCCGGCGAACTCGATCATGCTCTCGTAGATCGGAAAGCCGGGGTTGGGGTAGATCGCCTCATCGCCATCCTGCAGCAGCGCCAGCATGGCGTAGAACATGATCGGCTTGGCGCCGGGGGTGACGATCACGCGATCCGCGCTGGCATCGATCCCCTTGCGCCGCCGAACGTCCTCGACGATCGCCTGCTTGAGCGGCGCGATGCCGGTGGCCGGCGTGTAGTGCGTCATGCCGTCGTCGAGCAGCGCGCGAGCCGCCGCCTCGGAGACGTTGCGCGGAGTGTCGAAGTCGGGCTCGCCGATCTCGAGGTGGATCACGTCGCGGCCGGTGGCCTCGAGTGCGCGGGCACGAGCGGCCGCCTCGAAGGCGGTCTCGGTCCCGATGCCGTCCATGCGGCTCGCGAGTCTCACGGATGCGTGCCTCGTAGCGGGTGTGATGCGGGCTGGGAGTGGACATAGTGTACCGATGCGGGCGCCGGACCGGCCGACGACCGGCCGCGCCGCGGGCACCTTGACCGACGCTTGCTATACTTTCCAGAGCGAAAGAATCAACACCCGCCGCTTTGCACCGGCGAGAGGGAGACACGACCCCATGACGATGTCCGAGACACCGCGAGAGCAGAGCGCTCCGCCCATGCCGACCACCTCGGTCGAGACGCTCGTCAGCGTCACCGAAGCGGCCGCGCGGAAGGTCGTCGAGCTCCGCGCGCGCGAGGGCAAGGAAGATGCCCGCCTCCGGCTGTTCGTCAAGAGCGGCGGCTGCTCCGGCTTCAGCTACGGCCTGGCGTTCGACAGCAACCTGGCCGACGATGACCGAGTCGAGGAGCACGACGGCGTGCCGGTCGTGATCGACAAGTTCAGCGCCCAGTACGTGGACGGGGCGGAGATCGACTACGTCGACTCGCTGATGGGCTCCGGCTTCGCCATCAACAACCCGAACGCGGTCAGCAGCTGCGCCTGCGGCTCCTCGTTCAACACCGACGGCTCGCCCGGACGCGCGGGCGGCTGCGCGCACTGACGAACCGCGTCGCAGCACCGACAACGTGACGAGCCCCGGCAATGCCGGGGCTCTTTCGTGTGCGGCTACTCGCCGGAGCCGTCGTCCTCGAACACTCCTGCGCCGGCCCGCATCGTCGCCGCCTCTCCCCCGCCCAGGGCCGCGGGAAGCGGCATGGCGAGCGCCACGGGCGTCACGAAGCGGTCGACGACGGCACGCGTCCCGCCCACGCGCAGCTCGTCGAAGAGCTGGCCGAACTTGGCCCGCAGGTGCCCGGCGATCTCGTCGGCGGCCTCCGCGGGCAGCGTCCACAGCTGGCGCTTGAACGGACCGATCGCCTTCTTGCGCGTTCGGTACAGGAACTGCTCGTCCGTCTCGTCGGCCTTCCGCTCGTCGGCGCAGTTGGCGACGCACCAGCTCATCATCTCGGCGCGCAGCTGGTCGGGCAGGCCGCCCGCGTCGTACAGGATGTTCTGGAAGCCGGTGGCGAGGTGGATCTCCGCCGTGCCAGCCGTCGGGAAGTGGTGGAACGCCTCGTCGGGCAGCGTCGAGGCACCGTGCTGCACGCAGCCGGCGAGCCCGTACTCCTCGCGCGCGACCGCGGAGAGGCGGCGCAGCGTGTCGAAGTCGATCTTGACCGCGGCGACGCTGCCGTCCGGCAGCGGGACGCCGCCGTGCGACGTTCCGGTCTGAATGCTGACCTTGCTGACGCCGTGGACCGATGCGCCGTTTTCGCCGATGCGGGCCAGGTACTCGTCCAGGTAGGCGCGCAGCTCCTCCTCGGTGGAGTTCGCCTTGCCCACCTCGCCGATCTCGCCGCCGATGCTCACCGTCACGTCCGGCGGCTGCAGCGAGCGGATGAGGCGGGTCAGCTCGGCGGTGTTGTCGGCGTTGACGCGCTGCTGCTCGGCGACCGTGGGCTTCGAGAGATCGACCAGCGTCGACGAGTCGACGTCGATGTTCATGAAGCCCGCTCCGATCGCCTCGCGCACCAGCGCCTTCAGGCCGTCCATCTCGGCGGCGGGATCGGCCGCCCACTTGGTGGCGTTGAACTGGAAGTGATCCCCCTGCAGGAAGACCGGCCCGCGCCATCCCTCGCGGATCGCGGCGGCCAGGATCACCGCCGCGTACTCGGCGGGTCGCTGCGAGGTGTACGCCATCTCGCTCTTGGCGATCTCGAAGACCAGCGCGCCGGCGTCGCGCTCCATCGCCGCGCGGAACGCCTGGCGCGCGGTCAGGTAGGTGCTGGCGCGCACGTTCACGGCCGGGACGGTGAACGCGTCGGGCTCGATATCGCCGCGGCCGCGTGCCATGTAGAGCTCGTGGATCGAGGCGGACCCGCAGCCGAGGAACTGGCTGGCCGACCAGATCACCCAGCGGCACGCCTCGCGAATGCGTTCGTCGTCGTTGAAGACGGCGTCGAAGACGAGCTCGTCCACGAGCTCGTCCCTGAACCGCGCCGCATCGGTGACCTCGATCCGGTCGCCCACGATGCGCGCCGTGCCGTCGAGCCGGCGCCGAAGGTCCTCGCCACTGGTGATGGTCATGTCCGACATGCTACCGAAGCGCGGAGAGCAGCGTGAACGCGAGCAGGGGCGCGACCACCAGACCGAGCGCCGCCGCGAGCAGATACCAGTCGCGCGCGGCGCGCGCGTCGGCGAGCCTCCGCAGCCGCAGGCCGCGCACCCACCACAGGACCGCGGACAGGCCGGCCACGTAGAGCAGCGCGGCGAGCACGATCACGCCCACGGCGAAGGGCCGCACCGCGCCGCAGTCCCCGAAGTCGAGCGGACCTCCCGGCGGGCAGCTCGCGGACAGATCGAGCAGCGCGAGCCCGGCCGCCGCCGCAAAAACCAGCAGCGACCAGGCGAGGTGGGCCGCGACGACGCCGCGGATGACGCTCAGCCGGGCAGGTAGGCGGAGGAGCGCGACGCGGCCTCCGCGGCCTCCGCGTCGCGCGCGTTGATCCGGCGGAACTCCAGGAAGAGGTAGCCGAGCGCTGCGAGCCCGAGGCCGAATCCGATCACGCCCAGGACGAGCGACTGCAGCGGGAACATGTTCGTGGCCTGTGCCGGCGTGGTGGCGATGAACGTGCCGCCACCGAGGTTGAACAGCAGCAGCGGGATGAGCAGCAGGACGATGCCGACGTATTGCAGCACGTCGAGGACGCGGATCAGCGACCAGGCGAAGCCGCGGCGGCCGCGCGCGGCCTGGGTCCACATGGCCAGGATGACCAGCACGATGAAGTTGCCATTGCCCACCGAGAAGGCGATCAGGAAGCCGGTCTGGTCGCTGAACTTCAGGAACGGGATGTACTGCGTGACGCCGTAGTAGACGTAGTTCGGGACGTACGTCAGCAGGAAGTAGACGTAGGCGAACAGCGGCACGCCCTTGAGCAGCGCGACCAGCCACGTCTCGTGCCCGAACAGCAGCCAGTTGCTGAACTCGTCGACGGCGTTGACGGTCCCGCTGATGACCGGGCCGCGGGATCGGCGACGCGTCATGCCGGCCTCACTGCTTCTGGTCCAGCAGGAACGTGATCAGCGCCTGCAGCTCGCTCTGCGACAGCTCGCTCTCCGGATGCGCCGGCATGCCGGTCTGCTTTCCGCCGTTGTAGTTCTTGGCCGAGTCGCGAATCCACTTGTCGAGGAACGCGCGCGGGTCGGCCGCATAGTCGGCCTTCATCTGGTCGAGCCCCGACGGCGGCGTCGGCAGGTCGGTCACCAGCTGGTTGCCGATGTTGGTGAGGTTCGGGAACAGCCCCGCCACTCCCTGCAGGTTCGCCCCGTGACAGCCGGCGCAGCCGGCCGAGGTGTACACGGCCTTGCCCGCATCGGCCGTGTTCGGCACCTCCGACGGCGCCGCCGTGGATGCCTGCGCGGCCCAGGACTCGACGAGCGCCACGACCGCGTCGATCTGCTGGACGGTGAGCGGGCCGCCGACCTCGGTGCTCCACGCCGGCATGGCCGAGTTCGGGATTGCCCGAGACGACGATGCCGCCGTAGCTGACCACGAGGTGAACATAGTCCGGGTTAAGCCTTGAGCCGGTCGGCGACGCGCTTTCCGTGCAGGTCGGGAGCGACCGCGCCGTTCGGGTCGTTGGGAACGGGACCGCCCTTGCCGTCCTTGCCGTGACAGCGTGCGCAGCCGGCCGACGACGGATTGTTGGGGTCGTTGGCGAAGACGACCTTGCCATACGCGAGCTGCTCGTCCTCGAGCGACGTCTCGGCGCTCGTGCGGCGCGGGCCGTCGGTGACCCAGTAGACGAGGGTGAAGAGGGCGAGCGACGTGAGCACGAGCACGCCGAGCGTCTTGAGGCGCATCGGTCAGCCCACGCAGTGCTGCATGTCGGTGGCGCCGCGATTGTCGAACGTCGCGGTGCCGATGGGCGGCCCGGTGATGATCTTCGAGGTGTCGACGGTGTAGACGCCGCCGGCCAGGGTGGTCGTTGAAGCGGTCCATGCCGCGTGGCGCCGGCCCGTCGCGCTTCTCGCCGAGGATCGTGTACTTGCTGCCGTGGCAGAGGCACTCGAACCACTTGCTCTTGTCGCACAGCTGCGGGATCTGGCAGCCGAGGTGCGGGCACTTGCGGTAGAGCGCCAGCACCTTCTCGCCGGGGTCCGGGACCGCATCGGTCTTGCCCAGCACGAGGTTCTCGCCGGCGGGCACGTTGACGAAGAAGAGGCGCGCCTTGGTGTAGATGTACGGCTCGCCGGTCTTCCAGGCTCGGCGCGGCGGCGTTGATGTCGGCCGCGGTGCCGATGGCGACCTGGCCGCCCAGCCCGCCCTTCAGGTTCGGCCACAGGAAGGCGAGCGTGCCGCCCAGGAACTCGAGCGAGAGCAGCCCGACGCCGACGCCGAGCATGCGTCGCATGAAGCTGCGCCGGCTGATCTCGCCGGCCCGAGGCCCGTGGACCTCTCCGTAGGAAGCGTGCTGTGTCATAGGTTGAAGAACAATCCCTGCCACGGCCAGACCCAGTTCCAGCCGGGGCCGCGGAAGAAGGAGCCGATGAAGGTGACCAGCAGGCCGCCGACCATCAGGCACATGAAGAAGACCCAGATCAGCTTGCGGTCGCGCGCCGCCTTGTACGGCGTGCGGTCGACGAACGGGATGAGCGCCAGGCCGACCAGGTAGAGGGTCGGGACGAGGACGCCGGCGACGGTCGGGTTGAAGTAGGAGAGGATCTCCTGCAGGCCCAGGAAGTACCACGGCGCCTTGGCGACGTGCGGCGTGTTGCCGGCGTTCGCCATCTCCTCGAGCGGCGCCTGGATCAGGAACGAGGCGATCACCAGCAGCGCCGTGAAGAGCATGGCCATCAGGAACTCGGCCCGCAGCAGGTGCGGCCAGGTGAGCACCGTCTCGTCGGGTCGCTTGTCGACGCGGACCATCGACTCCTGCTTCACGTAGGCCAGCAGCCGGAATCGCTCGGTGCCCGGCACTCCCGGCGGTCCGGGGAGCTTCGGGCCCGGCAGCGTCGGCTCGGCGATCGGCGCCCTCGCCGGCGCCTGGCTGGGCGCGTTCTTGTCCGCGGTGCGGTTGGGCCGCTTCTCGATCGTCATGCGCTCATACCGGCCCGGAGATCCCGCCGTCCTTCCGGATGCGCCAGAAGTGGACGATCATCAGGATGGCGGCGACGAGCGGCAGCGCGATCACGTGGAGCACGTAGAAGCGCAGCAGCGTGTTCTGGCCGACCTCGATCCCGCCGAGCAGGAAGAAGCTGGTCTGGCTGCCCAGCAGCGGCGCGTACTGCGCCATCTGGGTGCCGACGGTGATGGCCCAGAACGCGATCTGGTCCCACGGCAGCAGGTAGCCGGTGAAGCTGAGCAGCAGCGTCATCAGCAGCAGGACCACGCCGATGACCCAGTTGAACTCGCGCGGCGGCTTGTAGGCACCGTGATAGAAGACGCGGATCATGTGCAGGAAGACGGTCAGCACCATCAGGTGCGCCGCCCAGCGATGCATGTTGCGCACGAGGGAGCCGAACGCGATCGACGTCTGGATCGACTGGATGTCCTGGTAGGCGCGCGCGACCGACGGCACGTAGAAGAACATCAGGTACAGCCCCGTGACGGTCAGCGCCAGGAAGAGGAAGAAGCTGACCCCGCCGAGGCAGAACGTGTACGTGTAGCGAACCGCGTGCTTCTTGACGCGCACGGGGTGCAGGTGCAGGAACACGTTGTTCATGACCGCCAGGGCGCGCGTGCGGCTGGTGGTCGGGTACGGCTGCCGGAAGAGGCTGCGCCAGATGGCCGAGTCCTTCACGACCCGCATCAGGTCGCCCGGGCCGGGAACGCTCACTTGACCACCGCCGGCCCGGCCTGCTGACCGATCTGGCCCAGAACGTTGTCCTTGTAGCTCTCCAACAGTACCTTCCCGTCAGGCGTGAACCGCTCGAGCTCGAGCCGGTCCATGGTGATGCAGTTGGTCGGGCATCGTTCGACGCAGAGGTTGCAGCGAATGCAGCGCTCCTCGTCGATGATCATGGCGATTCCGCGCGGCCACGACTGGAAGAGCTCGATCTCCGGGTCGTCGCCGCCGACCTGCGCCTTGTCGATCATGTAGATCACGCCCTCGGGGCAGACGTCGGCGCAGAGCCCGCACAGGATACAGCGCGGCCCGTCGATGTTGATGTTGTGGTTGCACTGCAGGCAGCGGCTGCCCTCGTCGATCGCGCTGCGGCTGTCGTAGCCGACCTCGACCAGGCTGACGAAGTCGCGCCGCAGCTCCGGCGGCGCCATGGGGATGTGCTGGCGCTCGATCGACTCGTAGTTCGGCGGCATGTCGTGCTCGAGCGCCTGGGTGATGGTGGCGCGGTTGATGACCGGCAGCTCCTCCAGCTCGCTGCCGCGCAGGCCGGCCAGCCAGCGGTCGACGGCGCGCGCCGTGGAGCGGCCGCGGCCGGCGGCCTCGATGATCGTGGCGGGGCCGGTGACGAAGTCACCGCAGGCGAAGATGCCGTCCACGTTGGTCTCGAACGTGTCGGGGTTGGTCACCACGTACCCGCGCTTGAGGTCGAACTGCAGCTGGTTGAGCCTGCCGCCATGGGGCCCGACCGGGGTCGAGCCGTTCATCGGCGGCGTGCGCCAGCTCGAGACGGAGCCGCCCGCCACGACGTCGCGCGTATCGGTCACGCCGAGGTGACGGTTGAGCTTCGATCCGTACTCGCCCAGCACGTTGTTGTCCGCCGCCTGGCTGGTGCAGGGGATGACCATGTCGCACGGGATGGTGAACTCGCTGCCGGGAATCGGCTCCGGGCTGCGCCGGCCGGTCGCGTCGGGAGAGCCGAGGCGGACGCGCTGGAAGACCATGCCGTTGACCTTGCCGTTCTCGTCGGAGAGCACCTCGACCGGCGAGGCGAAGAACTCGAACTCGACGCCCTCGAAGCGCGTCTCGTGCTGCTCCTCCTCGTCGACGACCATCTCGTCGGGGCCGCGGCGGTAGGCGATCACCGAGGTCTTGGCGCCCAGCCGAAGCGCGGTGCGCGACGAGTCCATGGCGGTGTAGCCGCCGCCCACCACGACCACGTTCTGACCGACCCACTGCTCCTGGCCCAGGTTGGCGCGCTTGAGGAAGTCCACGCCGTAGATCACGCCGTCCAGCTCCTCGCCGGGGATGTTCATGGCCACCGGGAACATGCAGCCGGTGCTGACCACGACCGCGTCGTGCCGCTCGCGAAGCTGGTCCAGGGTGATGTCGCGGCCGATCTCGACGTTGTAGTGGAACTCGACGCCGTGCCGCGCGACCCAGTTCACGTCGAGCTCGATCACGTCGCGCGGGAGGCGGAAGGCCGGAACGCCGATCAGCGTGGTGCCGCCGCCCGACGGGAGCGCCTCGTAGACGTGCACCTCGTGGCCGTAGGCGGCCAGCTCCTTGGCGGCCGACAGCCCGGCCGGGCCGGCGCCGATCACCGCCACGCTCTTGCCAGTGGCCGGCAGCACCCGCACGTTGTCCGGCATGTTGTTGCCGTAGTGCCAGTCCACCAGGAACCGCTTCATGGCGCGGATGGAGAGCGGCTTGTCGATGTCGCCGCGGCGGCAGGCCTTCTCGCATGGCGCGCTGCAGACGTAGCCGCAGATTGCCGCCACCGGGTTGGGGTCGCGGGCGAGGATGTAGCCCTCCTCGAACCTGCCCTCGGCGGCGAGCATCAGGTAGCCCCGGCAGTTGGTGTTGACCGGGCAGCCTTCCTGGCACTCGATGTTGCACTGCAGCCAGTCAACGCCGACCTCGGCGGTCTGGAACCTCAGTGGGATGGCGTTCTCTGAGATCACGATGGTCGGCAGTCGCTCGTGCAGCGGATTCCAGCGCGGAGCTTACGTTCGAAGGAGCGGCTGCTCGATGCTACCCGTCCCGCGCGCGGCATGTCAAAGCACGGAAGGGTCATCACCCGCCGGCGAAGAAGCGCGCCATGACGCGGCGCACCAGCGGAGCGGAGTCGGTCCCGCCCGTGCCGGCGTGGACATAGGCGAGGACCGTGGCGACCGCGATGCGCGGATCGCCCGCGGGGGCGAAGGCGGGGAACAGCGCGTGCGGATCGGGCCCGCCGGTTTCCGCCGTGCCGCTCTTGCCCGCCACCTGGACGCCGAACCCTGCGAACGACGCGTAGCCGGTCCCGTAGGGAAGGTTGACCACTGCCTCGAGCGCCTGCGTCACGAAGTCGAACTGGGCCGCCGCGAGCCCGATCTTGCGCTTCACCTGCGGCTCGTCCGTCTCGACCACGGTGCCGTCGGGCAGCGCGGCGCGGGTCACGATGCGCGGCTGCCACAGCGTGCCGTGGTTGCCGATCGCCGCATACGCGCTGGCGAGCTGCAGCATCGTGCCGGTGTACGAGCCCTGCCCTATGGCGAGCTGCACCTGGTCGAACGGGCCGTAGTGGCGCGGCGGGTCGAGCCCCTGGAAGTAGGCCTCGTCGGGCAGGATGCCGGACTCCTCGACGAGGTGGCGGATGCCGGTGAACGACCCGAACCCGAACTCTCGGACCGTATCGGTCAGGGCGGTGGGATCCCTGTCGTAGACGCGAATCGAGAGCGGCATGTAGGTCGTGTTGCAGCTGAACGCCATCGCCTCGGGCAACGTCACCAGGCCGGGCAGGTGGTGGTCGCGGTAGTTGTGGAAGGTGAAGCCCGAGAAGGTCCACGTCCCCGGACACGCCATGCGCGTGGCGGGCGTCGCCACGCCGGTGCGCAGCGCCGCCATCAGCGTGAACGGCTTGAACGACGATCCGGCCGGGTAGGCGGCGACGATCGCCTTGTTGAGGATCTGTGACGAGCTCGGCCGGGCCAGCGGACGGCCGGCGAGCGTGCTCCCGATCGTCATCGCGTTCGGATTGAAGGCGGGCGCGGACGCCAGCGCCCAGACGTCGCCGCTCTTCGGGTCCACCACAGCGGAGGCGCCGTCCCCGTGGGCCGCGAGGCCGGCCTCGGCGGTCGCCTGCAGCGCCGGCCGGATGGTGATGGTGACGTCGGCGCCTGGGACCATGTCGGTGTGCAGCACCTCCACCGGGTCGCCGTCCGCCGGCAGCGCCTTGAGGCTGAAGCCGGGCGTGCCGCGCAGGAGGTCCTCGGCGCCGTACTCGAGCCCGCTGCGGCCGACCACGTCGCCGGTGCGGTAGCCCCGCGCGGCCAGTGTCTTCAGATCCTGGGCCGTGACCTCGCTCACGTAGCCGATGGTCTGGCCTGCGAGCCACTCCTGGGGGTAGACGCGACTGCCGTCCTTGCGCGTCTGCGCGAACACCACGCCCGATGCGGTCAGGATCCTGCCCCGCGCCCCGAGCGTGCGGTCCAGCTTGAGAGTGCCGCGGTCGCCCAGCTGCGGATAGAGAAGCGCCGGCGACCAGCGCACCTGCCAGCCGTTGGCGCCCTCGGTCATCGGCAGGTCCGCCCGGACGCGCACGGTCGCGAAAAGGTCCGTGCTGGCGGTCGCCACGATTGGCACGGCGATGCCCGGGACCGGACCGGGCAGCACGGTCGGCTCGGTCGGCGAGGGCGCGGCGCTCGGCGCCGGCGCGCCAGAGCCCGATGCGAGCGCCGACGGCGTGGGCGTCGGGGCGGGCAGGTCCGGCGGACGCGGCTCGGGCGGCAGCGCGATCGGGTGCGGCGAGCCGATGGCGGTGACGAGGTCGGTGGTGCGCGTCAGCTCCGCGAACTGCCGGTACAGCGCGACGAACTCGGCCAGCGGATGGCGCGCCCGGTCGGCGGGCGCGAGCAGCTTCCACATCGCCGGGTAGTCCTTCGCGTGCCAGGCGTCCCCGAAGCGGGCGGCGACCGACTGCGCGGCGTCCGGCCCTGCCGACACGGCGCCGCTCGGATACGGCGTGGGAGAGGGGCCGGTGGGCCCGCAGGCAGTGAGCAGCAGGGCCGCGACAAAGAGGGCGGAGACGACGCCGGCGGCCCGCCGCTCGAGCGGGCTCACCGTGCCAGCGTCACGCGGCGAAATCCCTCGGCCGCACGGTACCCGGCGCGCTCGCCCAGCTCCTCCGAACGGCGTCGCAGCCAGCGCGCGGTCTCGGGAAAGTCGCGGAACTGGCTGGCGTGGTGCTCCAGCGCGGCCACCTTGCGGTCGAGCGTCTCCGATATGTCGACGATCTGGTTCGCCTCGTTGGTGGACCACAGCAGCAGCTCGGCGACCTTCCACGGCTGCAGCCCGGCCTCGAGGTGCTCGCGGAAGTTCAGCGGGTCGCGGGCGGTCGGGAAGACCGCGTCCACCGTCACCAGCCCGACCGCACGATGGTCGGGGTGGTTGACCCACTCGTTGTTCACGAACAGGACCGTGGGATCGTGGGTCATCACGACCTCGGGGCGAAATGCGCGGACCGCGTAGGTGATGCGCTCCCGCAACCGCAGGCTCGGCTCCACCTGGCCGTCGGGCTCGTCCAGGAAGTCCACGCCCTCCACGCCGATCTCCGCCGCGGCGGCACGCTGCTCTTCCTCGCGCAGGCGACGCAGCTGCTCCGGATCCGCGTTCGGGTCGTCACTGCCCTTGTCGCCGCTGGTGATCACGAGGTAGCGCACCGCGGCGCCTTCGTGCACCCATCGGGCCACCGTGCCCGCCGCCCCGAACTCGATGTCGTCCGGGTGCGCCGCGACGACCAGGACGCGTTCGGGGGTGGGCAGCTTGTCGTTCGGCATCGGTCTTGGAGGCCGATGCTAGCAGGGCGGCCGTGGCGCCGGTCAGATCAGCTCGATCGTCGCCCCTCCATCCGGATCGAGGAGCGCGGCCATGGCGTGATGGCAGGTGAAGAAGAGCACCTGGTGCCGTCGCGCGAGGTCGCGGATCGCGCCGGCCGCGCGCGCCGCGCGCTGCGGGTCGAAGTTGACCAGGATGTCATCCATCACCACCGGCAGCGGCTCGGCCGTGCGCGCGAACTGCTCGATCAGCCCGAAGCGCAGCGCCAGGTAGAGCTGCTCCGCCGTGCCGCGGCTCAGCTCGTCGGTGGCGCGGGCCGATCCGCTTTCCGGCTCGACGCGCACGTTCTCCTCGCCCGGCGGCGCGACGATGCGGGTGTAGCGACCGTCGGTGATGGTGCTGAAGTAGGCCTCGGCGTCGCGCACCACCTGCGGCTGGCGCTCGCGCTCGTAGCGTCGCCGCGTCTCCGCCAGCAGCGCCAGCGCGACCGCGCGCGTGGCCCACGACCGTGCCTCCGCCTCCGCTCGTCCGATGAGGATCGCCAGCCGCTGTCGCAGCGTGCCGAGCTCGTCGGACGCCTCGAGCCGACGGATGTCCGCCTCGAGCGCCCCCGTGCGGTTGGCCGCCGCGTCCTCCTCCGCCTCGAGGCGCTCCGCATCGGCACTCGCCTCGTCACGCTGCGCGACCAGCGCCGCGGAGTCGGCGCGCAGCGCCTCGTCGACCAGCGATGGAATGGCGGCCTCTTCTCCGGCCAGGGCCATCAGCGTCGCCCGCGCCTCGCGGTGCGCGCTGGCGCAGGTCGCGCCGAACGTCGGCG
The DNA here is from genome assembly GCA_963783725.1 of uncultured Chloroflexia bacterium. GTDB lineage: Bacteria > Chloroflexota > Limnocylindria > QHBO01 > QHBO01 > CAWAOJ01. The sequence continues at coordinate 1,621,030 of CAWAOJ010000002.1, forward strand.
ATCGCGGCCAGGGCGCGGAGCTCGTCGGCACTGCTCGCGCCCGCCGCCGCCAGGCGATCCCCGACCTCCCGCTCCGCTCGAGCGACCTGCTCCGCCGCGAGCTCGTGGCGCCGGCGAAGCTCGAGCAGCGATTCGCCGACGGTCGCGGCCGCGCGGCGCCGGTCCGCCGCGTCGCCGAGCTCGTCGGCCAGCCCGACCACGACCGCGGGACGCAGCGCCTCCTCGGCCGGAACCGCACGTCCGAGCCGCGTGAGCACCGCGTCGAGGCGGCGATCGAAGGCGGTGCGGGCCTCCGCGGCGGCGTCCCGCTGGCGCCGCTGGTCGTCGCGTTCGGAGACCAGGCGTCGCGCGGTGGTGGCGGCCGCGATCAGGTGCCGCGCGGTCTCGGGCGTCACGTCGTCCGGCAGCGAGCGCGAGGTGAGCCACGCCCGCCACTCGCGTTCTGCCGCGGCGAGCTCTTCCCGCCGCGCGTCGAGCGCCGCCGCGTCGCGGTCCGCGGCCGCCCTCCGTTCGTCCAGCCGCGCGGCGTGGTCGCGGGCCGCGGCGGCGCCGTGCTGCGCCGCGGCGAGCGCGTCCGACACGTCCGCCACCGCCGCGTCATCCGCATCCGGGCCGAGCCCGAGGCGCGCGAGCGCCTCGCTGCGCCGCCGCAGCAGGTCGCGCCGCGCGTCGTCGGACGGGGCGAGATACGTCGCCAGCCCGCGCTGCCGGGCGAGCTGCGCGCGCAGCGCCAGCGCCGCAGCGACGCCGACCGCGATGCCGGCGGCGCCGCCCTGGACGGTGGCGCCAGCCACGCTTCCGACGAGCGCTCCGCCGAGCAGACAGGCGACCACGACCAGCGACAGCATCTGCCAGGCAGGGGCAGCGGTGGACGGAAGCGCGGACCGCAGGCGGTCCCGCTCCACGAGCGCCGCCTCCTCCCGTCGCAGCTCGCTCAGATCCGCAACGGCGGCGCGGCGAGCGGCGACCTCCCGGGCATCCAGGCCGGCCGTCGACCCGAGCCCGCGCTCGGACGCGGCAAGCTCGGCGCGTTCGGCTTCCACCGTCTGCTCGAGCCGCGTGACGGCGTCGCGGGCGCCGGCCATCCGTCGCTCGAGCTCCCGCGTGGCCTCCACGCCGGCGATGGAGTCGTCCATCGAGATGAGCCGCTCCTCGCTCCAGCCGCCCACGCGGCGCAGCAGATCATCGAGCTCGGCCTCCAGCCGCGCGACGGCGGCGGACGCCGCGCTCGCGGCCGCCGCACGCTCGACGTGGATGAGCCGCTCGTCGCGCAGGGCGTTGATCTCGGCCGCCTCGGCCAGGAGCGCCTCGTCCACCGTCAACGCGGACAGCCGGCGCTCGGCGGCGTCGATCGACTCCTGCATTTCGGCCATCTCGCTCGCGGCCCGCTCGGCCGCCGCGACCCACCTCTCGAGCTGCGGAACCGCCTCGGCGCTCAGGGCATCGGCGCGCGGGTCACCCTCCTCGAGGTCCTGCTCGGTGGAGCGCAGGCGTGCCGCAGCGGCGCGCGCGTCGATCAGGCGGCCCAGGCGCTCTCGACGCTCGACGACCGCCAGCCGCTCCGCCCGCAGCGTCGCGCGCCGCTGGCGCAGCTCGCGCAGCGCCGCCCTGGCGGCCTCGTACTCCTGCGGCTGGCGCTCGAGCGCGGCGATCTGCTGGCGCAGCGCCTCGATCTCCGCCAGCAGGCGGTTGATCGTCTGCTCCCGCCCGCGTGGCCGGAATGCCGCCTCCTGCTCGGCGCGCAGGGAGCGCTCGAGGTCGACGGCGCTCGTGCCGGCGAGCCCGGCGCCCGCGCCGTAGATGCGGCTGCTGACGCCCTCCCCCGACAGCGAGGAGAACGCCTCCAGCTCGCCGAGCCCGAAGGCGAAGACGGTCGAGAAGAGCTCCCGATCCGCGCCACGCAGCAGCTCGTTCAGCGTCTCCTGCCCGCCCTGGTTGCCGTTCGGCGCCGTCACGCGGAGCGTGCCGAGCCCGCCCCGTTCGCCGTGCCGCTCGATCGCCCAGCGCTCCCCGGCGGCGGTGACCAGCAGCAGGCGGCCGCCTCGCCGGCCGCCCGCCAGCGGCGGATACCAGGTGCGGCCGTCGCGCGTCGCCTCGAAGCCGAAGAGGAGGGCTCGCACCGCGTTGAGCAGGGTCGTCTTGCCGGCCTCGTTCGCGCCGAGCACCACGGTCAGGCCTTCGCCCAGCGTCCAGGCCGCGTCGGCGAAGCGCCCGAAGCCGTCCAGCTCGATGCGCTCGATGCGCACCGGCTACGTCTCCTCGCCCGCGGCGAGCAGCGCGTCGAGGCCGATCGTCTCCGCCTCGTCGAGGATGGGGCCGAAGAGCGCCGCGTCGTCGGGGCGCGCCGCGGCGAGGATGCGCCGCCCGCGCTGCGCGTCGTCGAACAGCGGAGCGACAGCAGCGCGGAGCGTGGCGAGCCAGCGCGTCGTGCTCGTCCGGATCGGTGGAACGCTCCGCGCGGCGCACCGCCTCGGCGGTCCTCAGGAAGTCGCCCACGAAGTCGGGGATGGCGCGCCGGGCCGCGACGTCCACCGAGGGACGCGTCTCGTCACGCAGCGACTCGACCCAGGTGAAGGGGTCGGACGCGCTCATCTCCTCGTTGAGCAGCTGGCGCAGGTCGGCGAGGTACCCGCTGCGGCGCAGGTGGGCGTGCAGCGGACCACGACCGTGCAGACGCAGTCGCACCACCAGCGAGCGTCCATCGGCCGCGTCCGAGGCCGCCTCGAGCGCGTCCCGCAGCGAGCGCAGGAGCGCCTCGTCGTCGGCCACGCCGTCGATCGGCGCGTCGACGTGCTGCCAGCGCACGACGTCACAGGCGACGAAGCGCGGGCGTGGCCGCGCGGCGGCGTCCACGTCGACCACGTAGCAGCCTCGCGGCCCGACCTCGCCGGGGTCCCGGCCCTGGGGGATGCCGCAGTAGACGGCGACCGGATCGGCCTCCAGCACGATGCCCGGCCGGTGGATGTGCCCGAGGGCCCAGTAGTCCATCCCGCTGCGGCGCAGGTCGTCCACCGAGCACGGGGCGTAGTTGCCGTGACCCGGGCGATCTCCGACGTTGGCGTGCAGCAGCCCGACGGCGAACGGGACTCCGGTGCCACGCGACATCTCGGCGGCCAGGTTCGCCGTCACCGCGGCACGGTCGAAGCTGCGCCCGTACACGCGGGCGATCTCGCTCCCTTCGCGCAGCACCGGCACCGCCTCTCCGGCGGACGTGCCGAACCGGTGGACCGATGGCGGAAAGTCGAGGCTCGGCGCCCACGATCGACCGTCCAGCGGGTCGTGGTTGCCGTGGACGACGTAACTTGGGATGCCGTTGCGCGCCAGCTCGGCGAGCCCGTCTCGGAATCGCGTCTGGCCGAGCAGCGTGGGGCTGCGGTTCTCGAAGACGTCGCCGGCGACGACCACGAAGTCCACCGACTCGTCGATCGCGGCGCGCACCACGTTGCGCCACGCGTCCGTTGTGGCGGACCGCAGCGCGGCCGCCACGTGCGGCGGGGCCTCGGCGCTCAGGCCCTCGAACGGGCTGTCGAGATGCAGGTCGCCGGTGTGAAGGAAGCGGAACGGCTGGATGGACGGCACCGCGCCCAAGGGTAGTCGATGCGCCGGACAGCTCGGCTGTCGCGGTCGGTCAGCTCGACATCGCGCCGAACACGAAGAGCCGGCCGTGGCGCGCATGCGCCAGGCCGGCGGTAAACGAAGTGCACCGCGGCGCGCTCGACTCCGTCAGCGCTCCCCCGAGGTCGTCGAGCGCGCGGGTGCCTGAAGCTAGACCGCTCGCCGTCCGGTGAAGAGCTGGTAGATCAGCACGATCGCGGCGATGACCAGAAGTAGCCAGATCAGTCCGCCACCGATATTGCCGATCAGCCCCAGCAGCCAGAGGACGAGCAGGATCACGACGATCGTCCAGAGCATTGTGAGGGAGCCTCCTTGCGATGTGGTGTGAATCCTGAAGCAGATCGTATGCCAACCCGGCGAGCTAGGCCTCGCGTTCGTTGATGACCTGCACGACCAGCAGGACGGCTGCCGCGACGAGCAACAGGTTGACCAGCGGACCGATCTGGGCCAGCAGACCGACCAGCCACGCCACCAGCAGGACGGCGAGCGCGACCCAGATCATCGTCAGGCGGCCAGTGCGTCGAGCAGGAGGTCCACGTGCTCGCCCGGCTTCACTTTGGGCAGCACGTGCTGAACCCGGCCGTCGTCGCCGACGACGAAGGTCGTGCGCTCGTTCCCGAAGTACGTGCGCCCGGCGAATCGCTTCTCGACCCACACGCCGAACGCATCGGCCACTCGGTGCCCATCGTCCGAGAGAAGCGGGTACGGGAGCCCGTACTTGGAGCGGAACTTGACGTGGCTCGCGACGCTGTCCGGTGAGACCCCGAAGACGCGCACCCCCGTATCGGTGACGCGAGAGAAGTTGTCGCGCAGGCTGCACGCCTGCTCGGTGCAGCCGGTGGTGTCGTCCTTCGGGTAGAAGTACAGGACGTAGCGTTCGCCGCGAAGGGAGTCGCTGGACACCACGGAACCGTCGTCCGCGGTCAGCTTCCAGCTCGGCGCGGGATCGCCGGGGTTCGGCCTCGTCATCGTCCGATCCTAGCCCATCTCCTCGATGGCCAGCAGCACCGGCGGCAGCTCTCGCGGGACGATTCGCGCCACGAGGTCGTCGGCGATCCGGCCGATGGTCGCATCGGAGGCCTCGGCGAGCCCGTGCCCGGCGCCCGGCACCACGACCAGGGACGGCTCCACGTTCCCCGCGGCGACCAGCGTCGCGCGCAGCAGCGTCGACTCGGAGGGGTCGACCCACGTGTCGTCCGCGCCGTGGACCAGGGCCGTCGACCGATGCAGCATGGTCGCCAGGGCCATGGCGGGGGTGGCGAAGGCCTGCCTCGCGCCAGCCAGCGCAAGATCGATCGCCTCCCCGCCGGGCAGCGGCAGCGTCATGCGCGGTTCGTGGCGCGCGGCGCGCTCGATGAGCTCCTCGGCGTATCGGTCCAGCGCGGCGACGAGCGGCTGGTCGCGATCGGTCCATCTCCGCTCGCGCGCGGCGACGGCTCGTCGCAAGACGTCGCGCGGCGAGCGGGCAGCGGCCCCGATCAGCGTCAGCGCCCCGACCGCCGGGTCGGATATCGCCACGCTGAGCGCGATCCCCGCTCCGCGGCCGTGTCCCACCATGGCCGTGCGACTCAGGTCCATGTCGCGCCGGCCGCGCAGCCAGCCCAGCGCATCGCGCGCGTCATCGGTCAGGGTGAACAGGTCGGCATCCGCCCACTCCCCTCCCGAGGCGCCGCAGCCGCGGGGGTCATGCCTCAGGGCCGCGACGCCGCGCTCGGCCAGCGCATCGGCCATGCGGGCGAGCGGGCGTCCCTCCCGTTCGCCGCCGGGGCCGTGCGCGAACCAGGTCGCGTGTCTGACGCGGTCGAAGCCGCCGTCGCGATCGCGCGGCAGCCAGCTGGGCAGCAGCAGCGCGTTCGGGTACCGCCCACGCCGGTCGGCCGGCGGCGGTCCGTCGGGCAGGGTCAGCGTCCCGGTCAGCTCCACGTCGCCGGCGCGGAAGGTGACCGCCTCGGAGCGCGCCATGGCACGAGGGTACACTCCGCCGATGCCCAGGTTCGCGCCGCCGCCCGAGCCGGTGACGTTCGTCCCCGACGCCGCCGCCGAGCTTCCGCGCAGCGCCGAGGTGGTGGTGGTGGGGGCCGGCATGGTCGGCGCGTCGGTCGCTCACCGGCTGGCCCTGGCCGGGATGCGGCCGCTGGTGGTGGACGCCAACGCGCCCGCGTCCGGTGCCAGCGGACGGCTGGCCGGCATGGCCCTCGCCGGCCTGGGCGCGCACTTCCCGCGCGTCACGGCCCTGGTGCAGCGGGCGGGCGGGCGCTCGATCCTGGACTACACCTGCCGCTCGCTGGAGCTGCTGGCCGAGCTGGACGGTCTCCTTCCCGGCGGAATCGAGCTGGACCGATTCGGGTCGCTCGACGTCGCGCTGACCGAATCCGAGGAGCGGCATGCCCGTGCGCTCGCGGCGGCCCAGGCGGCGGAGGGCCTGGACGTGCGAATGATCGGCCACGAGGAGCTGCGCGAGCTCGCCCCGGCGCTGGATCGGTCCGAGGTTCGATGCGCGAAGTGGACGCCCGGCGACGCGACGCTGAACCCGTTTCGACTGGTCTACGGCCTGCTCGCCGCGGCGCGGAACGCCGGAGCGACGGTCGTGACCGGGGTCCGGGTGGAACGGCTGATCGAGCGGCACGGGTCGGTGGCCGGCGTGGCGACATCGGCCGGCGAGGTGCACGCGCCCGCGGTCGTGCTTGCCACGAATGCATGGACGCCGGCGCTGGTGCCGGCCATCGCCGCCAACCTGACGCCGATCCGCGAGCACGTGCTGGTGACCGAACAGCTGCCGCCGCTGCTGCGGCCCGGGTTCGAGACCAACAGCTGCAACGAGTACTGGCGCCAGATGCGAAGCGGCGAGGTCGTCATCGGCGGCTTCGCGGCGGCCGACGAGGAGATGGGCATCGGCTCGTACTCGATGCGCGTGCGTCCCGACGTCCCCCCGCTGCTGGCAGCGCTGCTGGTTCGACTGCATCCCGCGCTGCGCGACGTTCGGGTGGTGCGCTCGTGGGCCGGCCTGCTCGACTTCGCCTCGCTCGAGATCCCGATGGTCGGCCGCCTGCCGGACGCGGACGGCGAGCCGATGCCCGGCGCGTACCTTGCCTGCGGCTTCACCGGCCACGGCCTGCCCTATGCGCCGATCGTGGGCCTCCTGCTGGCGGAGCTGGTGGCCGGGGGCCGCGCCCGGACTCTTGCGCTCGAGCCGTTCGACCCGGCCCGCTACGCCGGGGCGGCGCACGACCCGACGTGGCTCGAGGCGTTCGTCGGGGACGGCTGAGCCGGGAGCGGCCCGAGAGGGCCGCGCGATCAGGAGAAGAGGAAGCGCCAGCTGCCGGCCGCGACGCTCGCCGCGGTGGCGAGCCCGGCGACGGCCACCGCGGCGGCCATCAGCCACCAGTCGGCGACGCGCATGCGCTGCGGGCGAGCCCACGTCCGGCACTCACGGCTGCCGAAGCCGCGCGCCTCCATGGCGCTCGCCATGCGCGTCGCGCGACGGATGGCCGCCACCAGCAGGGTCAGCAGCTTTCCGCCGAACAGGCGCACCGCGGCCAGCGGCGAGCGACCGGCGTCCACGCCCCGCGCCCGACGGGCGAGCGAGATCGTCTGCCACTCGTCGGCCATGACGGGCAGCAGCCGCACCGCCGCCAGCGCCCCGATCGCGAAGCGCGGCGAGAGGTGCAGCTGTTGCGCGAGCGCCTCGGCAAGCTCGGTCGGCTCGGTCGTCGCGATGGCGAGCACGCCGGCGAACGCGATGGCCACCAGCCGCACGCCCAGCGCGACGCCGGCCGCGATGCTGCCCGTCGTCAGCAGGAAGGGGCCGAACGCCACCAGGCGCGTGCCCTCCGCCTGCGCCGGCAGCAGCGCGTTGGCCAGCCCGATGCCGGCGCCGGCGACAAGCAGCGGCCACGTGCGACGCAGCAGCGCGCCGGCGGACAACCCGCTCGCCGCCACCGCGAGGAGCTCGACGCCGAGGATGAGCAGGGGCGTCAGCAGGTCCACGGCGATGAAGCAGGCGAGCATGAGCGCGCCTGCGGCACCGAGCTTCGCGATCGGGTTCGCCCGCGCCAGAGGCGCGGCCGGATCAGGCGCGAGCGGCGCGAGGAGCTGCATCGGTCGCCACCGCGGGATGTCCGGCGTCCAGGTAGAGGGTGCCGTCGGCCAGGGCGGCGGCGAAATCGGAGTCGTGGGTCACGAAGGCGATCGCCCGCCCCGAGTCGCGCAGCGCGGCGAGCAGCTGCAGCAGCTCGATCCACGTTCGGCGGTCCTGGCCGAACGTCGGCTCATCAAGGATCAGCGCCGCCGGCGCGGTCGCCAGTGCCGTGGCGACGGAGAGGCGCCGCTTCTCGCCGCCGGAGAGCGTGAACGGGTTGGCCTCGGCCAGCGCCGCGAGGTGGAGGCGCTCGAGCAGCTCGTCCGCGCGGCGCTCCGCCACGTCGCGCGGAACGCCGGTGCGCAGCGGCCCGAGCACCAGCTCGTCGCGGACGCGGCCGGTCAGGAACTGGTGCTCCGGATCCTGGAAGACCATCCCGACCGCCCCGACCAGGCTGCGCGCCGGCCATCGCCACAGGGCCTCGCGTCCGTGGCCGGCGAGAAGCGCCTCGCCCGAGAGCACGTGGCCGGCGCTCGGCCGCAGCAGCCCCGCCAGCAGCAGCGCCAGGGTGGACTTGCCACTGCCATTCGGGCCCAGGATGGCCAGGGCGCGCGAGGAGCGGACGCCCGCGTCGACGCCGAGCAGGGCCGGGGTCCGCGCGCCGGGGTAGGTGAATCCCGCCTGCTCGGCGAGGACGAGCGTCTGCGCGGGCGGGCGCTCGCGTCGCGGCGGGACGGGCAACGGCACGTCGGGTATCCACACGCCGGCCGCGGCAAGGCGCTCGCCGTGAGCGGCGAAGACGTCGCGCGGCCGGCCGTCCGCCACCACCCCGCCGCCCGGCTCGATCACCACCGCGCGCGACACCAGCGGGAGTGCCGCCTCCACCCGGTGCTCGACCATGACCATGGTCGCGCCGAGCCGATCGAGCGCGCCGCGCAGCACCGAGCGCACCGCGAGCGCGCCGCCGGGGTCCAGGTTCGCGGTCGGCTCGTCGAGCAGCAGCAGGGCGGGACCAAGCGCCAGCGTGCCGGCCAGCGCGAGCCGCTGCTTCTCCCCGCCCGACAGCGCGGCGGTGCTGCGTTCGCGCGGGTAGGGGAACTCGACGGCCGCCAGCGCCGCGTCGACGCGGGGCCACACCTCGTCCGCGGGGACGCAGCGGTTCTCGAGGCCGAACGCCACGTCGTCGCCGGCCCGTCCCATCACGATCTCCGACTCCGGATCCTGGAAGAGCATCCCGATCCGATCACGGACGGCCCGCGGCTGCACTCCGTCCACCAGCAGCTCGCCCTCCGACTCGCCGCCACCGGATCGGTCGAGCAGTCCCGCCAGCGCGGCCAGCAGGGTCGACTTGCCGGCCCCCGACGGACCGAGCAGCAGGACGCGCTCCCCCGCCTCGACGCGAAGGTCCAGCCCGCGCACCGCCCACTCGCGGCGGCCGGCGTGCCGCCAGCCCCAGCCGCGCGCCTCGATACTCGCCGCCTGCGCCGTCATCGGCCCATCAAACCAGACCGATGCGCAGCGCCGCGCTCAGACCGTGCGCTGCGACCGCCCCGAGGCGAACGGCGCCAGCACGCCCGTGTCGGCCAGCGCCCGCGTCAGCAGCCACGAGCCGACGCCGGCGATGATCGCCGCGCTGGGCGTGACGAGCGCCGCGTAGGCGATCTGCCAGGTCGCCGCCCAGTCCGGGTAGTACAGCACCAGGTCGAGCAGGGCCGCCGCCAGCCCGGCCGCCGCGCCGGCGAGGATGGCGATGAGGATGCCCCAGCGGCGATAGCCGGCCATGGCGAAGACGAGCTCGGCGGCGCCACCCTGGACCAGCCCGTAGACGATGGTCAGCAGCCCCCAGGGCGCACCGAAGAGCGCCGACGCGCTGGCCGCAACCACCTCGCCGAACAGCGCCGCTCCCGGCTTGCGGATCACCAGCGGGGTCAGCACTGCCGGCAGCAGCCACACCCCGTACATGATCCCCTGCAGCGGCGCGAATGCCACGAAGAGCGGCTTCGCACCCTCCCACAGGAGGTTCCAGGCCTGGAAGACCGCGCCGAAGGCGACGGCGATCACCGCCGCGACCAGGATGTCAACGGTCCTCCAGCCGCTCGGCGTTTCGACCGTGCTCACGATTCGTCTCCTTGCTGCTTGATCTCGATGACGAGAAGGGTTCCGCGCTCCAGCGCGACCGACGCGCTGGGCGATTCCACGACGTTGGACAGTCCTCGCGAGCGACCGACGCGCAGCGGTTCGCCGTCGAGCGCAAAGCGGAGGCCGTGGGTGGTCACTCCCGTCGCGTCGCCACCGACCGGCAGGAGCGTGACGATCTCGCCCGGCACGCCCTCGAGCGTGAGCCGGCCGCCTCCGTGCAGCGCCCGCACCGTCGTCGGCCCGCGGACGACGCGCAGGTCGCGCAGCGCACGCCAGGCCGGGTCGGCGAGGAGCAGCAGGTTCGCCAGCTCGTGGTCGAGCCGCGCTCCGGCCAGGGCGCCGAGGATCGTGACCTGGCTGGCGCCGAGCGCCACCGCACGACTCAGTGCCAGCTCCGCGTCGGACTCATCCTTCTCCGCGGCGTGCCGCTCGACCTTCACGCCGGCCGCGACGAGCCGCTCGACGAGCGCCGCATCCACGGAGTCGAGGTCGCCCACCAGCAGGTCGGGAGTGATGCCCAGCCGATCGAGCCAGCAGGCGCCTGCGTCCGCGGCGACGATCAGATCGGCGTCATCCAGCAGGCGCGCGTCGGCCGCATCGGCCTCGCCGCCCGCCACCACGATGGCCCGCATGTCGCTCCTCTCGACTCGATGGCGACGGGGCGAGCCCATGAACCGACTCCCTGCGCTGGCATGACCCAGATCAGGTTCGAGGGTCTGCGGTGATCCGCACTCTCAGCGCTTTCGCGCTCCCCTGTCGCTGGTGGAAATGAGTGCCAGCACCCTAGCACACGGTGCGATCATCGGCCGATGGAGCACCCGAACGTTCAGCGCGTGGTGGACGCCGCGGCGGCCGCCGGCCTCGCCATCGAGGTGCGGCGCTTCCCCGAGGGAACCCGGACCGCCGAGGACGCGGCGCGAGCCGTGGGCTGCCACGTGGCGCAGATCGTCAAGTCGCTCGTCTTCGTGGCGGACGGAGAGCCGGTGCTGGCGTTGCTGTCCGGGGCCGATCGCCTCGACCCGCGTCGGCTGGCCACCTTTGTTGGCTCGACCGATGCGCGGCGCGCGACCGGCGACGAGGCGCGTGCGGCGACGGGCTACGCCATCGGCGGCGTGCCGCCGCTCGGCCACGCGCGTCCGCTGCGCGTCGTGATGGACCGGCGCCTGCTGGCCCAGCCGCTGGTGTGGGCCGCCGCCGGCCTGCCCGATGCGGTCTTCGCCGTGGATCCCGCCGCGCTGCGCGACGCGACCGGCGCATCGCTGGCGGACCTCGCCGCCTGAGCGCGTCGCCCGAGCGAGTCGCCAGCGCCGATATACTCGGCCGGATGCTCCCCGCTGACCTTCTCGCGCCGCTTGCCGGTGCGCTGCTCGGCCTCGCCCTGGTCGGCGGCGGCGTGGTGACGCTGCGCACGCTCGGCGCGCGGCCGGCGCTCGCCTCTCGGTTCGCGGGCGCCCGAGAGCTTCGCGTCGGCGACCTGCCGGATCTCGAGCAGCTGCCCGAGCGACCCGTGCGCGTCGTCGGCCGCGTGCGCTGCGACGACCCGCTGGTGAGCGACCGCGGCGAGCGCCTGGTGGCGGTGCACCGTGACGTCGAGGTCAGACTGGGCCGCGACGGCTGGCAAAGCATCGAACGGCTGCGCGAGACGCGCAGCTTCGAGCTGTGGGACCACGACGGGTCGGTGACGATCGATCCCTCCCTGGCCGCGGAGCCGCTGATCTCGATCCCCCACGTCTGGCAGGGCCGCGCCGAGGAGCTCGACGAGAGCTACGCCCCGGCGCTGGCCCGCCTGGCTGTGGCCGGCGCACCTCCGACCCAGGCACGTGCGGTCACCCGCATGCTGCCGGTCGTGGATCGCATGCACGTGCTGGCGCTGGTCGAACGCAGCCGCAACGGTCGGATCGCCCTGACGCCGCCGGAGGACGGCTACGTCATCGCGGCCGTGGAGCTGGACGAGGCGATGCGCCTGCTCGGCGGGTCGAGCGGCCGTCGGACGGGCCTGGCCATGGTGGGGATCGCCCTCGGCGCGGTCATCGCAGTCGTCGGCGGCACGCTGCTGGGGATCGCGCTGCTGCGCTGAGCGCCCGCTCGGCGCTCGTACCTGATCGTCGGGTACCAACGGGGCATCGGATTCGACGCCGCCCGCTCCTACCATCCATGCACGGTACCTACCAGATGTTCCATTCCGTGGCGGAGGCCGAAGCATGGCGAGCGCGTCTCGTGAGCGAGACCCCGGCGACGCCCTGATCGGCGTAGCCCAGGCGGCGCTCCTGCTCGGCGTGCATCCGAACACGGTGCGGACCTGGACCGACCTGGGCCGGCTGACGGCCTACCGCATCAATACGCGCGGCGACCGCCGCTACCGGCGCAGCGAGGTCGAGGCGCTGCTTGCCGAGGGCGCCGCGAGCGTCGCGCCGGTGCCGCCGGTGTCGGACGAGCAGCGCGCGGCGGAGCTCGCCGTCCTGACCCGCCTGGCGCAGGGCACCGCGGCCGCGTCGAGCACCACCGGCGTCTGTCGCGTGGCGCTCGAGGCGATCCGCTCGCGATTCAACTACGACCACATCGCGCTCTACCTGGCGCGCGGGACCGGATTCGACCTGGAGACCCACGCGGGCTACGCGGTCGCGCCGGAAGCGCACATCGAGGCGGAGGATCCCGCCGGGCGCCTGGAGGAGCGGCTTGTGGCGCCGAGCCCTTCGTCCGAGGTGCTTTCGGAGGTCACTTTGCCGATGAGGGCAGCGGGCGAGACCGTCGGGCTGCTGATGGTCGGCGACGAGCGCGGCGGCGTCCTCCGCACCGGCCAGCTGCCGTTCCTGCGCACCGTCGCGAACTCGGTGGCGGTGGCGATCCACAGCGCTCGGCTGCTGACGCGCGTGCGACGCGAGCTGACCCGCGCGCGGGCGCTGCGAAGCATCACCCAGGAGCTCACCGGCAAGCTCGACCTGCCGGTGGTGCTCAACGACGTCATCGAGCGCACCGGAACGCTGTTCGACGCCGACAAGGTAGGTCTTTGGCTGGTGGACGACGCAGAGCACCCCTTCCAGCTCGTCGCCGCGCGCGGCATCAGCGAGGAGTTTCGGCGCGCCACGCAGGCCCTGACCATCGAGAGCCCCTCGCTCGGCGTCCAGGCGGTCCGGGAACGCCGCACGTTCGTCATCCACGATGCGGACAGCCGCGGCAGCGTCGGGATCATGCGCGAGACGTACGAGCGCGACGGCATTCGCACCGCCTGCGTCGTGCCGCTCGTGTCCCACGACCGCGCGGTGGGCGTGCTGGGCCTGTATCACCGCGGGGACCACGACTGGCCCGAGGACGAGCTGGCCCTGGCCCAGGCGTTCGCCAACCAGGCCGCGGTCGCCATCTCGAACGCGCGACTGTACCGATCGGCGGGCGAGCAGGCCGCGCGGATGAAGTCGATCCAGGACCTCTCGGCGCGCCTCAACCGCCTCACCGACGTGCAGGCGATCGGCGATGCGATCGTGGCCGAGGCGTCGACGCTGGCCGAGTACCACGACATCCGCGTCTACGTGGTCGACTGGCAGAAGCGGACCTGCGAGCCGGTCGCCTACACGCGCCGCCTGCTGGGCGACGGCGACTGGCGCGAGCGGCTGCGGGTGGACGTCGGTCCGGGCTCGTTCACCGGATCGGTGGCCGAGAGCGGCCAGGCACTCCTCATCAACGACGCGCTCGGCGACCAGCGCGGGCTCACCATCGACGGCACCGACGACATCGACGAGTCGATGCTGGTGGTCCCGATGATGTTCGAGGAGAGGGCCGTCGGCGTGCTGGCACTCTCGAAGCTCGGGCTCAACCAGTTCACCGACGATGATCTGCAGACGATGACCATCTTCGCCGGGTACGCCGCCCAGGCCATCGCCAACGCGACGGCATACGAGCGGCTCGAGGACCAGTCGTCGCAGCTGGCCCGCCAGCTCGACTCGCAGCGGCGCCTGCTCGAGATCAACGAGCGGCTGCTTGGCACGCTCGACCCGCAGAGCGTGCTGGAGCTCATCGCGGACGGCCTGCGCTCGGTGGTGCACTACGACAACCTGTCGATCTACCGCGCCAACCATGCGCAGCGGATCCTGACGCCCGTGCTCACCAGGGAACGCCACGCGGAGCAGGTGGCGCGCTACATCGTCCCGTTCGGTCGCGGGCTCATGGGCTGGGCGGTCGACCACGCCCAGGCGGTGATGGCCAACGACGCCCTGGCCGACCCGCGCGTGATGCAGATCCCGGGCACCCCCTACGATCCGGAGGCGCTGATCGTGGTCCCGCTGGTCAGCGACGGCGAGGTCACCGGCTCCCTCAACATCAGTCGCGTCGGGCGTGAAGAGGCGTACTTCAGCCAGAACGACTTCGAGCTGGTCAAGCTCTTCGCCGGGCAGGCGTCGATCGCGCTGCGCAACGCGGACGCCCACACGGTGGTCACGCTGCGCGCCGAGACCGACGAGCTGACCGGGCTGGGCAACCACCGAGCCTTCCAGCGGGTCCTCACGGACGTCCTGGCGGAGGCCGATGCGGGCCGGCGCCGGCACCCGGTGTCGCTGCTGATGATGGACCTCGACAACTTCAAGGCCTACAACGACCGGCTCGGCCATCCGGCCGGCGATGCCCTGCTGCATGCGGTCGGATCCGCGATCCGGCAGGCGGCGCGGTCGGACGACCGCATCTATCGCTACGGCGGCGACGAGTTCGCCCTGATCCTGCCCGGCGTGCCGCTCGACGTCGCCTCCGCCGTCGCCGACCGCATCCGGCGCACCGTGGCGCGGTTGACGGCGATGGAGCTCACCCCGGTGACGATCACCGTCGGCGTCGCGAGCTGGCCGTCGGACGCGACCGCCAAGAACGAGCTGATCGCCGCATCGGACACCGCGCTCTACTACGGCAAGCAGGCCGGCGAGGATCGCGTCGTGCTCGCCCGCGACGTGCCGCGGGAGATGCGAGACCTGCGCGGCACGCTCGACCAGCTGGCACGCGCGGCACTCCTGCACGGCGCCGAGGGGGCGTCGGTCGAGCACCTCGTGGAGCAGGCGGCGCGCCTCGGAGGCTCCGAGGACGTCGTGGTGCGCGACGCGGTGCTGGGCATCGTGCGCTGCATCGACGCGCGCGACGCGGCGGCTCGAGCGCACGCCGCTCGATCGGGCGAGCTCGCCGGGCGGATCGCGATGCGGCTGGGCAGCTCCGAGGACGAGGCGCGCAACGTCGAGCTGGCGGCGCGGCTGCGCGGCCTGGAGCTGTGCGGCCTCGAGACGTTGCCCGACCTGCGGTCGATGGCCGAGGTCGACGAGATCATGCGCTGGAGCCGGCGCACCCCGTCTCGTGCCATGCCGGTGGCGGCGCAGGCCGCCGCGATCGCCAACGCCTACACGCTGATGACCGAGCCCGGGTCGGAGGCCGGCCTCCGACCGCACGCGGCGCTCGGCGAGCTGCGCGGCAACGGCCGGCGCTACCGGACGGCGGTGCTCAAGGCGCTCGAGGCGACCATCGCCGAGGCCGGCCAGCCGCCGCAGCGTCGCGCCGGCGACCAGGTCGAGGGCGCGGCCTGAGCCGGCGGGCGCGATGCTATCATCGCGCCTCCCATGACGACCGGAACCCTCGCTGCGCCGCGCCATCGGAGCTGGCGGCTGACGTTGACCACGGCCACCCTGCTGGTGGCCGTGAGCGCCTGCTCGAGCCCCGGACCGACGCCACCGGCCAGCCAACCCGTCGGATCGGTCGTCGCATCGGTCCCGGCCAGCGCGCCGACGGCGCCGACGCCGACACCCGCCCCGACCGTTCCGCCGACGCCGCTGTACACCAATCCGCCGGACGCGCAGTTGCTCGCGGTGATCCCGGCCAGGGTCGGGGGCCGCGCGGTGGTCAAGCCGGCGCCGTCGGAGTTCGGCATCACCCCGGGCGACATCGCGCAGCCCTACGGCGACCTGGGCCTGCGCTTCCGCTCGCTGGCGATCGCCTTCGTCGAGCCGCGCCTGCTCTCCCTGTACGCGATGCGGGTGGATGGCGCCAGCGTCACGACGGCCCAGCTCGAGCCGTACCTCGCGGCGGCGGGAGAGTACGTCGGGATCCAAGGGCTGCACCGCGAGCCGTGGAAGCTCGTCGCCGCCGGCGGGCACCTGGTCTGGCAGCGGCCGGAGGACAACGCCACGGCGACCGGAACCATGATCTACACCTGGGCCGCCGGCGACCTCGTCTTCCTGATGCTCGGACGCGATGCCGCCGTCAACCGGGCCATGCTGGCTGCGCTTCCCGGCGAGCCGCCGCCCAGTCCGTCCCCGCAGCCGTCGACCACCCCGGCCGCGAGTGGTAGCGACACTCCGGCTGCCTCGCCCAGCGCGACGCCGTAGCGCTCCGGCCACCGCGCGGCCGTCGAGCGCGGTGTCGCGGCTATGATCGGCCGCATGGACGATGGTTGGGGAACGGCAGATGACCGCATCGGTCGCAAGCGCGACCGGCTGGCACGCCTGCTGAGCGTCGCCTCGATCCTCTACTCGGCGGGCAACGACGAGCGCGGGGTGCCGGTGGCGGAGATCGCGCGGCTGACCGGCATGACCACCCGCACCGTCTACCGCGACATCCGCGCGCTCGAGGACGAGCTCTCGATGCCCGTCTTCGAGGCCGGCCGCGGTCGGTACGGGATCGAGCGCAAGTACTTCCTGCCGCCGCTGCGGCTGTCCGTGCCGGAGGCGATCGTGCTGCTCCTCGCCGCTCGGCTGATCGCGCGCTGGAGCGACGAGTACGACCAGGCGGTGGTGAGCGCGTTCACCAAGCTCGCCGACCTGCTGCCGCAGCCGATCGCGCGCCATGTCACCGCGTCGATGCTCGCGGTGGGCAGCCACGACCGCAACGAGCCGTTCATCCGCAACTTCACCAACGTCGCGCGGGGCTGGGCGGAGGGACGCGTGGTCGAGCTCGACTACGAGTCATTCGGCGGCGAGCGCAAGACGACCCGCGTGGAGCCGTACTTCCTGGAGCCCGATGCGGCGCAGCACAGCGTCTACCTGATCGCGTACGACCGCCCCGCTGCCGGGATGCGCACCTACAAGATCGAGCGCATCCAGTCGTCGACCCTGACCACCGACCGATACGAGATTCCCGCCGACTTCGACCCGGACGCCTGGCTGGAGCACTCGTGGGGAATCTGGTCCTCGGACGGCACGCCGACCGAGACGATTCGGCTGCGCTTCGACGCATCGGCGGCGCACCGGGTGCGGGAGGCGGTGTGGCACCGCTCGCAGCGCGTGCGGGACCTGCCCAGCGGCGACCTGGAGCTCACCGTCGAGGTCGCCGGGATCATCGAGATCAAGCCTTGGATCCTGTCGTGGGGCGATGCCGTCGAGGTGATCGAGCCCGCGTCGCTGCGCTCGGCGGTGGCCGAGACGCTGCGCGGCGCCTCGGCCCGCTACGGCGCCGGCGATGCTTGAGATCGAGCTGAAGTTCGCCGCGGACGGCGACGCGCCGCTGGAGCTGCTGGCCCGGGCGACCGTCCTGGGGCCGGCCACGCTCGGCGAGCCGATCACCGTCGACGAGCAGGACCGCTACCTCGACACCGCCGACGGGCGGCTCGCCGCGCGGCGCTGGGCGTGCCGCCTGCGCACGATCCGCGGCCGCTCGATCATCTCGCTCAAGGGCCCCGTCGAGGAGGGCGCGAACGACCCGCCCGAGTGGCACCGCCGCCCGGAGCGCGAGGGTCCGGCCACCGGCTCGCACCGTCCGCAGGACTGGCCGCCGTCCGCCGCGCGCGACCTCCTCGACCGGCTGCGAGCCGGCGCGGAGCTGCGAGAGCGCTTCGCGCTGCACCAGCGGCGCACGCATCGGCCGGTGCTGCGGGAGGGGAGGACCGTCGGGACGCTCAGCCTCGACCGCGTGGAGGTGCGCCTGGACGATCAGCCGGTCGGCAGCTTCGACGCCGTCGAGCTGGAGCTGGGACGCGACGTCGCCGAAGTCGAGCTGCGGCCGTTCATCGCGGCCCTGGCTGCCGTCCCCGGGCTGCGGCCGGAGCCGGCGACGAAGCTCGAGCGCGCCGTGGAGCTGCTCGCGCCACCGGCGCGCAGATGAGCCGCGCCACTCGCCTCGAGCTCGTGGCCGTGGCCGGCGGGCTGGCCCTGTGGAGCTACGTCGGCTGGGACGGGGCGCTGTGGGACGCAAGGCTGCAGCTGGTGCTGCACGCCGGCGCCATCGCGGTCGCGGGCATCGTGCTGCTCATGGCCTGGCGCGGCCGGGAGCTGCCGCGCACCGGCATCGACCTGCCGCTCCTCGCGCTCCTCCTCGCGTTCGGCGTGGCGACCCTCCTGGCGCAGAACCACGGGCTCGCGCTGCGGGCGCTGTCGGCGATCCTCGCCACGACCGCGATGCTGCCCGCGGCCCTGCTGCTGGTGCGGCACCGGGCGGCGACGGCCGCGCTGATCGTGACCGTCCCGATCCTGCTCCTCTCGGCAGGGACGCTGGTCACCATGCTCTGGCGCCGGGCGGAGTGGTTCGTGGTCGGCGGCGGCGGGCTGCCCCCCGTCCGGCTCGGCCACGAGGGCACGCCGTTCGGCTCGGTGGCGGTGCCCCCGTTCGTGATCCTGGGCGCTCTGCCGCTGACGTTGCTCATCGCCGAGCCACGGGTGCGCCGCTGGCTGCAGATCGGGCTCGTCGGCGTCGGCGTGCCGATGACGCTTCTCTCCGGGTCGCGCTCGAGCTGGGTGGCGATCGCGGTCGCCGCGGCGGTGTTCCTGGGCCCCGGGCTGCGGCGCGTTCGGCTGCCGCGGCGCTGGACCGCCGCAACCGTCGGCGTCGTCGCGGCCGCCGCGCTCGGGGTCGCGCTGGCCGTCGCCTTCGTGGCTCCCCGCGCGCTGGCGGTCGGGTCGCTCATCTACCGTGGCTTCCTGTGGCGCGACACGATCGCGGCCTGGTCCGCGCAGCCGCTGACCGGCATCGGCCCGGGCACCATGCCGTGGGCTCGGCAGGCGGCGGCGCCGGCATTCAGCTTCCCGGTGCGGCAGCCGCACTCGCACGACGTGCTGCTCGGCATCCTGGGCGACGCGGGGCTGCTCGGCCTCGCCGCAGCGCTCGCGCTGCTGCTGACCTTCGTCGTGGTCGCCGGTCCGTGGCGCACGCGGACCGCGGCGGGACGAGCCGCCTTCGCGGTGCTCGCGGGCTTCGCGGCGGCGCACCTGTTCGAGGACCTCACCTTCCTGCCGAACTTCAACCTGCTGGTCCTCCTGCTCGCTGCCGTGGCGCTGACCGATGCCGGCGCCGTCCGCTGGAGCCGCCTGGCGGCTCCTCCGCTGCTGCGCGTCGCGGCGGCAGCGGGGGCGGCGGCGCTGCTGCTGGTGACGCTGCTGGGCGACGCAGCGGCGGTGGACTATCGGTTCGGTGCCGATGCGGCCGACGCGCAGGACTGGGCCCTGTCGAAGGCGTGGTTCGAGCAGGCCACGACGCTCGACCCGTGGCACCCGTCGGGACCGAAATCGCTCACCGTGGCGGCCGACATGGCTGGCGACGAGGTGACCGCGCGGCGCGCCGCGCGAACGGGCCGTAGAGCTCAACCCGGGCGACGGCGCGTCGTGGACCAACCTCGCCATCCTGTGCCTGAAGGCCCGGGACGGCCCCTGCGCGGAGGCGGCCGCGCGCCGCGCGACCGAGACGGCCCTGATCGGGGGGCGGGAGCTGGCCAACGCCGCCCTCGTCTTCGAGCGCCTCGGCGAGACGGCAGCCGCCGACGACGCCTATCGGCGCTCGCTGCTGACGAACGTGGCCACCAGCTCGAGCGTGCCGTGGCCACGCGGCGTCGATGTCGGGCGCGAGCTGCCGCCGGAGATCGATTCGGTCGTGGGCAGCATCAATCTCATCGTCGCGCGCGCCGCGTTCGGCCTTCCCGTCGAGCCGGCCCGGTTCTCGTCTCCCACCGCGCGCGCGCTCGCCGCAGCGGTCGCGGGCGACCGAGCAACCGCGGAGGACGCGCTGCACGAGGCGGAGCGGACCGAGAACGAGAACACCACCACCTGGGACGTCGCCGTCGTGCTGCTGCGCCACTGGGGAGAGCCGTACGACCACGCCCTGGCCGTCGACCGAGCGCTGCGAGGCTCGCCGCTCGCCGACAGGCCGCCCACCGTGGGCGGACTGACCTTCGACATCGCCTCGTTCCGGATCTACCCGCGCGACGAGCTCGTGCACGACGCCACGCACCTGCTGCCACCGCAGCCCTGGCCATGGCTGCTCGAGGCCGTTCTCCCGCGGGGCTAGTCCAGTGGCAGGCGCTGGATCAACGCCAGCCGCGGCCGCTCCGTGGCGACCGCTCCCTCGAGCGGCGCGCGCAGCCAGGCGGCGCCGGCCGCGCCGGCGCGGTGGCGCGATGAGAGCTGGCGGGCGGAGATCGCCGCGATGCCGAGGCCGCGCAGCGCATCGGCGACGAGCATTCCCTCCCGCGGGTACGCCTCGCCGACGGTGACGCGATCCCCGGCGACCAGCACCTCGCGCAGCCGCGCCCGCCGAAACCGGTAGGCGCGGCGCGCCAGCGATGCGCCGGCCAGGTAGAGGAGATCGGCGGCCACGAACGCGGCACGGCCGGGGCGGCCCGCGCCCGAGAGGCGACGACGCAGCAGCGAGGCGTCCGGCAGGCCCTCGTCGTCGAGCACCAGCAGCGTCCCGTCGAGCACCACGCCGTCGGCGCGGACGTGCTTCGGCAGGTCGGCGAGCTCAGGCAGCGCGGCCAGCGCATCGCTCAGGCCCTCCGCCTGCAGGCGCAGCGTCCCGCCCTCCACGAAGGCCAGCGCCCGCACGCCCGGCCACCACGGCTCGAAGAGGTAGTCGGGGTCGTCGAATGGCTCGTCGATCGGCGTCGCCTGCATCGGCGACAGGCGGTGCGGCAGGCGGCGCCGCTCAGCCTGGATGGAGAGGTCGAGCTGTTCGCCGGGCACGGCCGGCGCTAGGCAGTCTTCCGGCGCCGTGCCGGCCGCTGCTCGGCGGCGGCGGCCGCCTCCGTCTCGGCCTCGGCGGCCCGAGCCTCGCGCTCCTGCCGTGCAGCTGCGACCGAGGCCTCGAGCGCGGCCATCAGGTCGCCGATGTTCGTCGGCTCCGCGCGGAGCGGCGCGGCCTCGGGCTGCTCGCCCGCCACCTTGCGCTCGATCACCGACATCAGCGCCGCCCGGTACTCGTCGTGGTACGCGTCCGCCGAGAAGTCGCCGGTCATCGAGGCGACGAGCTGCTCGGCCATGGCGCGCTCGCCGGGCTTGAAGGTCACATCGGCCTCGGGAAGATCAAGCTCCTCGAGGGATCGCACCTCATCGGGCCAGTGCAGCGTGGTGAGCAGCATCGTCCTCGAGTACGGGTTCAGCGCCGCCAGCTGCTCGCGATCCTTGAGCACGATCTTGCAGATGGCGCTCTTGCCCTCGTCGGCGAGCACCGACTTGAGCAGGTAGAACGCCTTGCGACCGACCGCGTCCGGCTCCAGGTAGTACGCCTGCTTGACGAACTGCGCGCCGTTTCCCTCGTTGCGCGCGTCGACGAACATCTCGATCTCGATGGCGCGCATCGTCTTGAGCGGGATGGCGTCCACGTCCTCGTCGGTGACGACCACGTAGCGGCCCTTCGCGTACTCGTAGCCGCGAACGGTCTCCGAGCGAGGCACGACCTCGTCGTGGTAGGGGCAGTAGATCTTCATCTGGATCCGGTTCAGACAGCTCGCGTGGAGCATGTTGAAGCCGATGCCCCCGCTCTCGGTGGCGAGGTACAGCTTGACCGGGATGGTGACCAGGCCGAATTGGATCGCCCCCCGCCACATCGATCGTGCCATCTGCTCCTCGTGCCTCGTTGCCTGCCCGCACCGAGCGCCGCGGGTCGCCGACTATACAACGGGCACGCAAGCGTGACCATCCTGCCGGGCGGCGATCGGACCGCGCGAGTGGGACCATGCGCCCATTGCCGCCGATGGCACCGCGCCACGACGATTGGCGCGTGAACGAGTCAGAGCGAGAGCACCGAACGCCCCACCTGCCGCCCGAAACGCTCGGCGCCGAGGCGACCCAGCGCGCCTACGTCCTTGAAGACGATCCTGATATCGCCGCGCTCGAGGCCGACCTGCTCCGCGACCTCGGCTTCACGGTCGTGATCTGCTCGCGCATCGTCGAGCTGGGCGACCTCATGGAGCTGGCGCTGCCGCACCTCCTGGTGGTGGACGTGATGCTGCCCGACGGCGACGGGGGGGACATCACCGAGCTGCTGCGCGGCGCGTGGCCCGGCATCCCGGTCGTCATCGTCAGCGCCGCGTCGCGCGAGCGGCTGGCCGAGCTGGTCGAGCTGGGCCCGCTGGTCCCCAAGCCGTTCGACCTCGAGACGTTCCGGGCCGCGGTGATCGGCGCCGTCGACGCACCGCGGGAGCTGCGAACCGCGTCGTGACGCGGGCCGTCGCGCGGTCAGACGGCCACGCCCGCCTCCGGGCCGGTCACCACGACGATTGCGCTCTCCTCGGCGCCGTCCGCGCCTCGCAGCCGGTAGCGGTGCTCGATGCGGCTTCGCGCCGAGAGCATGGCGCTCACCTGGCAGTACTTCGTCGCCGACAGCTCGATCGAACGGCGCAGCGCCTCCGCCTCGACATCGCCAGCCACCCGGTGCTCGACCACGATCGCGGTGAAGATGCGCGGGTGCTCGTCGCGCTTCTCGCCGCTGACGGCGATCTCGTAGCTCGCCGGCGCCTGCCGCTTCTTGCGCAGGATGCTGAGCACGTCCATGCCGGTGCAGCCCGCCAGGGCGGCGAGCAGGAGCTCGGTCGGGCGTGGCGCGTCGTCGTTGCCCTGCGGTCGGTCGTTGTCGGTGCTGAACGCGTGGCCGGAGCCGCTCTGCGCCTCGAAGCGCATGCCGCCGACGTCGGAGAGCGCCAGGAGAACTGTGGTTGCCATGAGCGCAGGGTAGCAGTCGCATGCGGCTGATCCGCCCGGCGCCGCTCCCCGGCCGGCGTGGCACCGCCGTCGCCCGCGCCGCGACCATGATCGTGGTCGGCGCGATCGCGAGCGCCATGCTCGCCTTCGTGCCGCACGGGAGCCCTGCCGGCGCCGGCCTGCTCGGCATCGCCGCCGCCCTCGGCTTCGGCGTCGGGCTGGGCTACCTCGGACGCGCGCTCCGGCAGCAGCCGAACGCCACCGGCGCGACGGAGCTCACGGCGCTGCTCGGCGCCGCGTTCGACGACTCCTACACGCTCATCGTCGGGCCGCGCATCCCCGGCGCCACCGCCGACCTTGCCGCACTCCTGGTCGGGCCGCCCGGAGTGCGGGCGATGGTCGTCCGGCGCTGGAACGGCCGCTATCGGGTGCGTGGCCGGGCCTGGGACTACCACGCGCGCGGGGGCCGCGGCTGGATCGCGTGCCGCACCAACCCATCCTTCGATGCGCAGGCCGCCGGCGATGCCGTGTCGCGCTGGGCAGCCTCGGTCGGGCTCGAGCGGCTGCCCCTGGCGCCGGCGATCGTGTTTCCGTATCGGCACAGCCGAGTGGTGCTCGAGGAGCCGGCGGAGGAGATCGTCACCGCCGACAACGCGCCGTGGTGGGCCCAGCGCATCGGTCGCGTCAAGCGGCTCGACGCGTCGGCCATGGCGCGCCTGGTCGAGGCGGTGATGGCCGCGTCCGAGGCCACGGCAGCGGTGCGGCGCGCGCCGGCCGGCCGGCTCCACGTCGCGCGAGAAGTGATCAGCCCTGCGGGTCGCGTTCTCGCGGTAGCGGAAGCCATCCCTGCGCGGTCGATTCGTCGAGCACGTCCGCCAGCAGCTGCTCGGGTCGCTCGTCGTCCACGACCACGATGAGGTGCGCCTTCGCCCGCTGCACCGCCAGGACCGGCACGCTCTGATCGAGCTCCGGGTGGGCGCTGCAGGCGACGCTCACATCGGTCA
Source organism: uncultured Chloroflexia bacterium (assembly GCA_963783725.1). GTDB lineage: Bacteria > Chloroflexota > Limnocylindria > QHBO01 > QHBO01 > CAWAOJ01. Next base: position 1,644,723 of record CAWAOJ010000002.1, read on the forward strand.
TGGCGATGTAACGGTCCGCGCTGTTCAGCAGCCCGTCAGCCGGCCGGCTGCCCTGCGGCACATGGACCGATCCGGTGAGCAGGAAGGGCGGCATGCCGAGCTGCGCCCGCACCGCGCGCTTGGGGATGCGCATCTCCGGACGGCCCGCCGAGTCGCCCGGCGTCGCGGCCAGGAAGAGCACCTCGTCCAGGGCCACGATGACCTGCGGCGCGGCGAGCGGCGCGCTTAGCGAGTCGTACTCGGTGACGGTCGCGTTCTCGACGGCGACGTGATTGGCGGAGAGCAGGTTGACGATGTCGGTCACCCGCTCGAACCGCGTGCGGACGCTTCCGGAGACGCGGTACGCGCCGGTGTACAGCTCGACCTCGACGGTCCTCGACGCCGAGGCGCCGAACGGATCCATGCCGGCGTCCATCATCGGTCGACCTTCCGTGCCTTCCAGATCTCCTCGCACGGCCAGCGCCGCGCCCACTCGAGGGTGGTCAGGTTCTCCGTGCGCGGCGGGCCGTCCGGCGGCCGCACCTCGATCAGGTCGAGCACCTCGAACCCGTTGGCGCGCAGGAGCCGGATCCAATCTGCGTACCCCAGGTGGAACTCGACGCCGGTCTCGTCGGGCCACTCGAAGCGGTGCATGCCGAAGTACGGGCGCAGCAGGCGGTCACCGGTCGGGCCGTCGGCGTCATGGTCGGGCACGCAGAGGACCCAGATGGTGCCGTTGACGAGGAAGGTCAGCTCCCCGCCGGGGCGCAGGAGGCGGGCGGCCTCGGGGATCCATCGGTACGGATCGGCCCAGATGCTGGCGCCGTACTCGCTGATCGCGAAGTCGAAGCTCTCGTCGGGGTAGGGCACCGCCTCGGCGTTGCCGAGCAGCAGCGGGAAGCTGATCCCATGCTCCGCCTGCAGGCGCCGCGCGGTGGCGAGCTGGCGCGGGCTGTTGTCGATGCCGACCACCCGCGCGCCGCGGCGCGCGAGCCAGGAGCCGACGTACGCCGTGCCGCAGCCGAGCTCGATGACGTCGCGGCCCTCGAGCCGTTCGGGCAGCACGCGCAGCTGCGTCTCCGGAACGCCGAACACGCCCCAGGTCGGCTCCTCGGCGGCCCACGCCGCAGCGCCGTGGATCGCGTACTCGTCCGCCTTCGCGTCCCAGGCTGCACGGTTGCGGGCGACGTGCTCGGGGAGTGCTGGCTCGGTGCGCATGGCCTCGCGGATGCTAGCCGCTCGCGGGCTGCTCGGTCTCCCCGGTGGCGGCGATGCGCTCGGTCTCGCCGCCGGACCCGGTCGCCAGCAGGATCCGCCCCGACGCCTGCGCCGCGAACAGCCCCTCCACCGTGTCGAGCGTGTCGATCTCGCCCGGCGACTTGTCCGCCCGCAGACGGACGATGCGCGGGAAGCGCAGCGCGAAGCCTGACCGATGGCGGGACGAGCGCTGGATGCGGTCGAAGGCGATCTCCACCACGACCTCGGGCACGACCGATCGGAAACGGCCGTGATCGCGCAGCGTGATCGCCTGGAAGTGACGCGTCATCTCGGCGATCTCCGCATCGGTCAGGCCGGTGTAGGCCTTGCCGATGGCCAGCAGCTCGGGGTCGTCCGCCGAGCGGCGAACCGCGAAGGTGTAATCGGACAGCACCCCGCGTCGCTTGCCGTGTCCCCACTCGACACCGATCACCACGCAGTCCAGGGTCGCGAGCGCCTTCTTCATCTTGAGCCAGCCGAGCCCGCGGCGTCCCGGCTGGTAGGCCGATGCCGGGTCCTTGATCATCAGCCCCTCGTTGCGACGAGCGCGCGCGTCGTCGAACCTGGACTCCACCTCCGCCGCGCTCCCCGCGGTGTCGAGATGCGAGTACAGGATCCGCTCGCCGCTGCGCTCGGGCAGGCGCAGGTCCTCGAGCGCCGCCCGGCGAGTGCGGAGCGGGGCGTCGAGCAGGTCGTCGCCGTCGAGGTGGAGGAGGTCGAACGCCACCATGGCCACCGGCACCCGCTCGAGCAGCTCGGGGCCCGGGTTCACCCGTCCCAACCGCGTCTGCAGGCTGGCGAAATCGCCCACGCTGCCCGCCTTCCAGGGCACCAGCTCGCCGTCCAGCACCAGCGCGTGGTCCAGGCCTGTCGCCGCCGCGGCGACCTCCGGGAACGAGCCGCTGATCTCGTTGAGGTCGCGGCTGAAGACGAGCGGCGGCGCGCCGTCGCCGCGAAGGTGCAGCTGCGCGCGGATGCCGTCGTACTTGTCCTCGATCCACGCCTCGTCGCCGACCCGGCGCATCACCTCGGTCGCGTCCGCCACCGGGGTGGCCAGCATGAAGCGGATCGGCCGTCCCAGGCGCAGCGACGCCTCGTCGAGGCGGCCCTCGCGAGCCATGACCGCGACCTCGCCCGGCTCGCCGACCAGCATCAGCGCGCGCCGAACGGACGCGACCGGCCGATCGAACGCAGTCGCGATCGCCTCCTCCAGCAGCCCCTCGCGCAGCCCGATGCGGAGCTCGCGCCCCGCGACCCGTGCCACGTAGCGAGCTTCGGCGGGGGAAGCCCGGCGGAACAGCGCGGCGAGCGTCGCCACGCGCAGCTCCGCGCTCGACGTGGCGGCGATCTCGGCGTATCCCGCCGCCACTTCGGCCAACGTGAGCGGCGGACCGTGGCGCTCGCTCAGCAGCTCGGCGGCCGCGTCGCCGAAGTCGGAGTGGCGCAGGTATGCCGTGCCGAGCTCGTCCTGCGTGGCGCCGGATGCTTCGAGCAGCGCGGCGGAGCCCTGGGCTCCCCCCAGCCCGAGCCGGTCGGCGGCGCCCGGCAGCGGCCGTCCGCTGAAGAAGGTCGCGGCGATGGGCAGGTCAGTCGGGGGGATGGCACGCAGGAAGGCCGCCAGCGCGTCGCGCTTGGCGAGCTTCGACCGAGTGGCGCCGACAGCGTCGGCCGCGGCCGCGAAGTCGGCGAAGGGGCTGCTGGCCGGCATCGCGGCCGAGTCTAGCCGCGCGGTCCGCGGAGGACGCGCTCATCGCTCCTCGGCGTCGAGCTCCTCCATCCGCTTGGCCCGATCGATGAGCTCCGCCACCTTACGGCCGCCCTTGCGACCGATGGTCTGGAAGTGCTCGTGCGAGTACCGCTCGCTCACCGTGCGCCCGCCCTTCTGGCCGATCTCCTGGTAGAACTCGGCACCATATCGGGCTCGCGTCGTCTTGCCGCCCTTGCGTCCCGCCTCGCGGACGCTCATGCCTCCATTGTCGCTGTCCGCCATCCGGCGCCTCCTGGAGTCGTCTGTGGTGAGCCGGCTTGGGATGCAAGTTGCGTACCGTGGCAGCCAGGCGCGCGGTCGCCGGGCGGGCAAGGGGCCGGCGGCGGCGGCGGCTAGAATGGCGCGCCAATGCATCCATTCCTGCGCAACGTCGTCATCGGCGCGGTCGGGCTGATCATCGTCGGCGGACTCGCCGTCCTCGCCATCCTGCGCAGCGACTCCGGCACGACGGTGCTCGCCATGCTCGCCGCCGGCATCGTGGCGGCGCTGATCGGTGCGTTCCTGTTCGTCCAGGCATGGATCTGGTCGCGGCGCTCGGCGCGCATCGGCCGAAACGGACGCGCAGTCGCCATCGCCCTGGTCGGGGGACTGATGATCCTGCTTGCGGCGGGCGCGCTCGCGGGAGCGGTGCTGGTCGTGCTCCTCTTCTACGTGGCCTGAGACAGCGTCGCGCGCGGGCCGATGCGCTCGCGCTACGATTCGCGCAGCGCCCCCATCGTCTAGAGGCCCAGGACGCCACCCTTTCAAGGTGGAGATCACCGGTTCGAATCCGGTTGGGGGCACCACCGTCCGGTTGCCCGGGTCGCCCTGCGCTGACCTGCGTCAGACGAAGTTGATCTGGACCCGGTCGCCGCAGTTGGGGCAGTAGAGCAGCGCCAGCTTCGGATCGTCGGGGACCGGCCGCAGCGAGTAGACGTCGCTCTCGGTGATCCGCTCGCCGCAATGCGGGCACTCCGCCCCGATCTCCAGCCACTGATCGCGCGGCAGGTTCTGGCGCCCCATCAGCTCACCGTGCGATCGCCGCCGGCGACCGGCGCGCCCTGCTCCAGCGTCTCGCGCTCGCGGCGCGTGGTCGGCGCGGGCGGCTCCCAGCCGGGCTTTCGCTTCGGCGCCTCCGCGCCCTCGCCGGCCTGGATGGCGGCTGCGGTCTCCGCGGCGCGATCACTGGGGCGGATGAGCGAATACGAGCGCGCGGCGAATCCGGGCCAGAGGCCGATGTCGCCGTCGCGGATCATGACCATCGTCTTGGTGAAGGCGCCGGTCACGTCGCGGACGGACCGGTCCAGGACCTCGTAGTCGCGCCCCGTCACCTGCTGCAGCGCGGGACGCAGCGTCTCGACCAGGAAGTCGGGGTTCGGGCTCCGCCGCCAGCGCGATGTCGAGCGCCGCGATCACGTCGTCATCGCTCAGGTGACGCGGCATCGGACGGCTGATATAGGACAGGACTCGCGGATCTCGCGTCGGACCCATGAAGGTCCGCTTGAGCTGCTTCAACATCGGTCCGCCGATTGTAGCGTGCGGCACCGACGCCGGCCCCCACGGCCGAGCCCGCGACGGCGCTTGGTATACTTCGAGCCCCCGACGATGTTTCGTCACTGTCGGCGCGCGTTCGCCAGGCCGCGAGCGTTGAGGCGCTGGCGCTCGGAGATGCAAGGAGAGACCTGACCATCGTGCGCGTCCGCAAGGCCGTCCTGCCGGCCGCCGGCTTCGGCACCCGCTTCCTTCCGTCCACCAAGGCGATCCCGAAGGAGGTTCTGCCGCTGGTCGATCGGCCGATCATCCAGTACGCCGTCGAGGAGGCGGTGGCCTCCGGGATCGAGCAGATCATCATCGTCATCGCCAGCGGCCGCAGCGCCATCGAGGACCACTTCGACTCGAACCAGACCCTGGAGCGCTGGCTCGAGGAGCGCGGCGACATCGACATGCTGCGCCAGGTCCGTCGCATCAGCGAGATCGGCACCATCGCCTACGTGCACCAGAAGGAGCAGCTCGGCTTGGGGCACGCCGTGCTGATGGCCAAGGAGCTGGTCGGTGACGAGCCGTTTGCGGTCCTGCTCTCCGACGACGTGATGCTCAACACAGGCGGGGCGCCGGTCATGCGGCAGCTCATCGACGCGCACGCCACCCACCGCGGCTCGGTGGTCGCCGTGCAGCGCGTGCCGCGGGACCAGGTCAGCCGCTACGGGATCATCGACCCGGTCCACGAGGAGGGGCGGCTGTACGAGATCAACGATCTCGTCGAGAAGCCGTCCACGGACGACGCGCCGTCGGACCTGGCCGTCCTCGGTCGCTACGTGCTGACGCCGAAGATTTTCGACATGCTCGAGCAGACGCAACAGGGCGCCGGCGGCGAGATCCAGCTCACCGACGCCATCAAGATGCTGATGCAGGAGCAGCCGGTCTTCGGCTATCGCTTCGACGGCGTGCGACACGACGCCGGGACGCGTATCGGCTGGCTCAAGGCCAACGTCGCGCTCGGCCTCGAGTCGGACGACGCCGACGAGTTCCGCGCCTACATCCGGGGGCTCGACCTGCGAGACTGATCGGCGCCAGGCGGCAGCAACGGAGGGACGCACCCGGGTGGAGATGATCGGCAGGCTGATCGGCGGTCGCTACCGCCTGATCGCGCCGCTCGGCGAGGGCGGCATGGCCACCCTCTGGCGCGCGGTCGACGAGCAGCTCGACCGAGAGGTCGCCGTCAAGATCCTCCGCTCGCAGTACTCGTCCGATACGGGCTTCTCCGCACGCTTCAAGCAGGAGGCGCGCGCCGCCGGCTCGCTCTCGCACCCCAACATCGTGTCGGTCTTCGACTACGGGACCGATGCGGAGGATGGCAGCCAGTACATCGTGATGCAGCTGGTCGAGGGCGAGGACCTCTCGCAGCTGCTGGCCGAACGCGGCGCGCTGGCCGCCGACGATGCGGTGCGTGTGGCGATCGACGTGGCCTCCGCACTCGAGGCTGCGCACCGGCGCGGGATCGTCCATCGCGACGTGAAGCCGGGGAACATCCTGATCACCGACGACGGCGAGGTGAAGGTCACCGACTTCGGCATTGCGCGCGCGGTGAGCGAGGCCTCCATGACCGTCACCGGCACCACGCTCGGCTCGGTCCACTATTTCAGCCCGGAGCAGGCCCGCGGCGACGAGGTCACCGGCGCCTCGGACGTGTACTCACTCGGCATCGTGCTGTACGAGATGCTGACCGGGCGGCGGCCGTTCGAGGCCGACTCGGCGGCCGGCGTGGCGCTCAAGCGCCTCACGGAGGACCCGCCGCCGCCGACCGCGCACCGGCCGGGGCTTCCGCCCGGGCTGGTGGCGATCGTGATGCGCGCGCTGGCGCGCGAGCCGGCGAACCGATTCCCCGACGCCGGCGCGTTCGCCGAGGCGCTGCGGGCCTGGCGGCGAGCGCCGGAGCAGGCGCCGGCCGCGGTCGTCGCGCCGACCCCGGTACGCGGCGAGCCGACGGTCTACGTTCCGCCGCGCGTCGCGCGTCCGTCCGATCGCGTCGCGGTCGCCCCGCCTCCGCCGCGCCGGCCGGTGGCCGTCCGCCGACGCGACGAGGGACAGCCGTGGTGGATCTGGCTGCTGGCGCTGCTTGCCATCGTGCTGCTCGGCGCCATCGGCTTCCTTGCCGCCCAGATCTTCTCCGGGCTGCCGTCCGGCCCGACGCCCACGCCGTCGGTGCAGACCTTCGCGCTGCCCGACTGGCGGAACGAGACGCTGGCAACCGTTCGCGTCAGCGCCTCCGATCTGGGCCTGGTGATCGACGCGCCCACCCAGGAGGCGTCCGACAGCGTGGCGGCGGACCGGGTCATCAGCACCTCCCCGCCGGGAGGCACCCAGGTGTCCAGGGGCCAGCACATCGGCATCGTGGTGAGCACGGGCAAGGCGCAGGTCGCCGTGCCGCCGATCATCGGCCAGACGCAGGACCAGGCGGAGCGCAGCCTGAACGCGGCCGGCCTGGCCCTCGGCAACATCAACCGCTCGTTCAGCGATCAGCCGGAGGGGACCGTCATCGCGACCACGCCGCAGGTCGGCGTGCAGGTCGACAAGGGGTCGCCGGTCGACCTGGTGCTGTCCCAGGGCCCGCAGCCGACGCCCACGCCGTCGCCGACGCCCACGCCCACCCCCACTCCGGCGCCAACGCCGACGCCGCCGCCGGCGACGCCCACGCCCCCGTCGTCCCCCACCCCGGCCGGGACCTGAGCCCTCCCCATCCGACCGCGAGCCGATCGGGCTAGAATCTGGTCTCGAGAGGAGGTCGTACGAACACGAACATGAGAGCCCCGATGAGCGTCGACGAGACAAGCTTCGAGGCCGAGGTCCTGAACAGCGAGAAGCCGGTGCTGGTCGATTTCTGGGCGCCGTGGTGCGGGCCGTGCCGGCTCGTGTCGCCCGTCGTCGAGAGCTTCGGCGAGACCCACGCGGAGCGCATCGCGACCGTGAAGGTCAACACCGACGAGAACCAGCAGCTGGCGATGCGCTACAGCATCTTCAGCATCCCGACCCTCATCCTGTTCAAGGACGGAGCCGAGGCAGCGCGCCTCGTCGGCTACATGCCACAGGAGGCGATGGAGGAACGGCTGCGCCCGTACCTCTGACAGCCTGCGCACCTGACCGATGATGACCGGCCGCCACGGCCGGTCGCTTCGTTTCCTGCGGCGCTACACTCGGCACCGCTCTCACCGGAGGCAGCGACCATTCGCCCATGATCATCAAGACCGAGCGACGCACCGGCCCGGACCGACGCCAGGCGAGCGATCCGTTCGCTGCGGATCGTCGCGCGACGGACCGACGCCAGATGTGCTGGGAGGTCGAGAACTGCGACCTCACCATTCGGTATCGCTGCCCGGCCTTCATCCTGCGCCGGCCGTGCTGGGAGCTGTGGGCGGTCGAGGGCGTGGGCCCGGCGCGCGCCTGCTGCTACAACGACAAGGAGTGCGAGCCGGGCCGCTGCATCATCGCCGAGAAGCGCTTCGCCGGCGTCGAGGCGCCGCCGGAGCCGCTGACGGTGCACGTCGGCCGTCGCGGGGTGCCGCTGGGGTACGGTCGGCCGCGGCGCCACACCTGCCCCAACTTCTACCTGACCCAGGGGACGCGCGGCCGCGTGCCGATCCAGGCGCCGCAGCTGCTGCGCACGTTGATGAAGCAGGAGGGGGTCGTCAGCCGCTGCGAGCTGCGGCCGGGCGTCCATCTCGACACCGGCTACGTGACCGACCTGTGCCTGACCGGCCAGTTCACCGATTGCGTGTTCTACGAAGACGACGCTGACTGATCCGGCGGGGGCGGCGATGGACTACCGCGCCGCCGTCCAAGCCCTCTCGTCGCGCGGCCGGTTCGGCATCTCGCTGGGACTCGATCGCATTCGCGCCGTGCTCGACGAGCTGGGGCACCCGGAGCGGTCACTGCACGGCGCCCTGGTCGGCGGGACGAACGGAAAGGGCAGCGTCGTGGCGCTCGCCGCATCGGTCCTGGCCGATGCGGGCATCAGCGTCGGCAGCATGCCCAAGCCGCACCTCGTCAGCTACCGCGAGCGGATCGCGGTCGACGGCCGCCCGCTCGACGAGCGTGCCTTCGCGGCGGCGGTCGAGCATGTCCTGCCCGCCGTCGACCGGGTGGCAGCGCGGCTCGGTGCTCCGACCGAGTTCGAGGTGCTCACCGCGGCGGCCTTCGCCGAGCTCGCCCGACGCGCCCTGGACCTGGCGCTGGTCGAGGTGGGGATGGGCGGCCGGCTGGACGCCACCCACGCCGCCGACCTCGGCGTGGCGGTCGTCACCAACGTGCAGCACGACCACGAGCGCTACCTGGGGCGGACGCTGCGCCTGATCGGGACGGAGAAGGCTGCGATCATCGAGCGCGGCGACCTCGCGGTGACCGGGGCCGGGGGGAACGGACTGGCGCCGATCCTGGAGCGCTGCGCACAGGTCGGCGCGCCCCTGCGCCGGGCGGGTCCCCGACAGCCGTATTCGGCGGACGTCCGGGACGTCGGCTGGGACGGCGTGTCCGTCGACCTGCGCCGGCCGCGCGGCGACCTTGCGGGCGTCCGGCTGGGACTGCTCGGCAGCCACCAGGCACGCAACGCGGCGGTCGCCACGGCTCTGCTGGACGCGCTGGCCGAGGATGCGGCGCGGCGCGGCCACCGCCTGGCCATCTCCGACGCCGCCATCCGGCGTGGCTTTGCCGCGGCCCGCTGGGCGGGTCGCATGGAGCTGCTCGACGGCAGCCGGGCGGGCATATCGCGCGTGCTTCTGGACGGGGCGCACAACCCCGCCGGCGCGCGCGCGCTGGCGCGGTCGCTGGCCGAGCTCGGCGTCCGCCGGCCGCTGCTCGTGTTCGGCGCCATGCGCGGCAAGCGCGTCGACGCGGTGCTGCGCGCGCTCGCCCCGCTCTCACCGCGGCCGATCTTCACGGCGGTGGCGGATCCGCACGCCATCCCGCCCGCGGAGCTGCTGCGGCGGTGGCGGCGCATCGGTCGTGGCGGACGCGTCGCGCACGGCCCGCGCCGCGCGCTCGACGCCGCATCGGCACTCTCCGACGGCGCGCAGCCGGTGGTCGTCGCCGGCTCGCTCTATCTCGTCGGCGCGGTGCGCGGCATGCTTCGAAGCGAGGAGGACGCCTGATGGAGCTGCGCTGGGGCACGAAGACGTACCTGATGGGGATCATCAACGTCACGCCCGACTCGTTCTCCGGCGACGGCATCGCGCCGGTGGGGCGCTCCGAGGACGAGGTCGTGGAGCGGGCCGTGGCTGACGCCACCGCCTTCGTCGATGCCGGCGCGGAGATCCTCGACGTCGGCGCCGAGTCGACCCGCCCCGCCGCGGTCTACGGCGCGCATCCCGCCGTTGACGCCGAACGCGAGATCGCGCTTGCCGTCCCGGTCGTCCGCGCCCTGGTGGCCGAGCTCGGCGGTCGCGCCATGGTGAGCATCGACACCAGCAAGGGCAAGGTCGCGAGCGCCGCGCTGGCCGCCGGCGCGAGCATGGTCAACGACGTCTGGGCGGCTCGGCGCGACCCGGCCACCGCCGAGGCTGCGGCGCGTGCCGGCGCGCACCTGGTGCTGATGCACAACAAGGAGCGCGCGGTCTATCCCGCCGGCGTCTTCGACGAGGTCGCCGACTGGCTGCGCCAGGCGGTCGAGGCGGCGCTGGCGCGAGGCGTGCCGCGCGACCGACTGCTGGTCGATCCCGGCATCGGCTTCGGGAAGACGCCCGCCCACTCCATCGAGCTGCTGCACCGGCTCGGGGAGCTGAAGGCAGCCCTCGACGGGCTGCCGATGCTGGTCGGCACCAGCCGCAAGCGGTTCATCGGCGAGATCCTCGGCGGCCTTCCGCCGCGGGACCGCGTCGAGGGAACGGCGGCCACGGTGGCGCTCGCCATCGCTGCCGGAGCGGACGTCGTTCGCGTCCACGACGTGGCCCACGTCGCGCGGACCGTGCGCGTCGCCGACGCGATCGTCAGGCTGCGCGCATGAACAGCGATCGCATCAGCCTGCGCGGCCTGCGCTTCCTCGGCCGCCAGGGCGTGACGCTCGAGGAGCGGATGGAGCCGCAGCCGATCGAGGTGGACATCGAGATGTGGGCGGATCTCGAAGCGGCGGCGCGTTCCGACGACCTGGCGGACACCGTCGACTACTCGGCCGTCTTCGCGCTGGTCGCGTCAATCGTGGAATCCGAGAGCTTCCGCCTGATCGAGGCCCTCGCCGCGCGGATCGCGGACGAGGTCCTGCGCAGCCAGCCCGCGGTGGTCAGCGTCGAGGTGCGGGTCCGCAAGCCGCAGGCGCCGCTGCCCGGTGCCTTCGAGACGGTCGAGGCGTCCCTGCGCCGCGGCCGCTCCGGCGCCTAGCGCTGCGTCGGCAGCGTGCCCAGCGTCACCTGCAGCTCGGTCGTGCTGCTGCCGCGCAGGATGCGCAGCGTGATCTTGTCGCCAGGGGCATGAGGCAGGATCAACGTGGAAAGGTCGTGGGTCAGGTTCACCTGCTGCCCATCGACCGATACGACCACGTCACCGTCGCGAACGCCCGCCTTGGCGGCCGGGCTGTCGGGGAAGACGCCCTGCCCACCGGATGCCGGCGGCCCGACCAGTGCGCCCTCGTCAACGGGCAGATCCCGCTCCTGGGCCAGCTGCTTGGTCACCGGCTGGTAGTAGACGCCGATCCACGGGCGCGTCAGCGGCTTGCCGGCCACCGCCTGCTCCATGATCGGACGGGCGACGTCCATCGGGATGGCGAAGCCGATCCCCTGCGCGTTGGTCGAGACCGCGGTGTTGATGCCGATCACCTGCCCGGAGCTGTTGATCAGCGGGCCGCCGGAGTTGCCGGGGTTGATCGCCGCATCGGTCTGGATCAGGTTGTTGAGCTGCTCGGCGCTCGTCTGTGACGCGTCGCCGGCCTGGATCTGGCGCCCCAGGCCCGACACCACGCCGGTGGTGACGGTGTTGCGGAAGTTGCCGAGCGGATTGCCGATGGCGACCGCCAGCTGACCGAGCTCCAGGTCCGCCGAGGTCCCGAGCGGCGCAGCCGGAAGCCCGGTCGCCGCGATCTTCACGATGGCGAGGTCGGTGAGGGTGTCGACGCCCTTCACCTCCGCGTCGAATGTGCGCGTGTCGTTCAGCTGGACGGTGAGCGTCTGCGCGCCGTTGACCACGTGCTTGTTGGTCAGGATCCAGCCGTTCGCGTTGTAGATGAAGCCGGAGCCGACGCCGCTGCCGCTTCCGAACGGACCGGAGCCGGCGGAGGCGATGGTCACCACGGAGGGCATGACGCGCTCGACCGCGCTGATCACCGCCGACGACTCGTCGAGGTGCGATGCGGCGGTCGTGCCGCTGCTGGTCGTCGGTGCCGCCGCCAGCGGCGGCTCCTGCCGGCTGAGCAGGCTGCTGACCGCTGCCGCCGACAGGCTTCCCGACAGCACGCCGACCACCAGCGCGATGCCGATCACGGGAAGCAGCCCGGGGCCGTGCGGAGCCACGACGGGCTGCGTCGGCGGTCGGCTCGACCATCCCGGCGCGGCCTGCCAGCGTGACGGAGGCGAGGCGGGACGGCTCGGCGGCGGCCCGAAGCGCTGGTATTCGACCGGCTGGGTCTCGTCGATGTCGTTGTCGGGAGTGGGTCGGTCGGTCATGCCGGAATGCGTGCTCGTTGAATGGATGACGTCTGAAGCGGCGATCCATGGTCAGCGGCCCGCGTTGCCGCCAGCGCGGTCACTTGGTGAAGTTTCATTGATCTTTGGTCGCGTCCGTCGCGTCGAGCGGAAGGTGGACCCGGAATGTGGCGCCGCGGCCCTCGACGCTCTGCACCTCGATGCTGCCGCCGTGCATCTCGACGATGGAGCGCGCGATGGCCAGGCCGAGCCCGCTTCCGGTCGCGCGGGCCTCCCCGACGTTCGTGCCGCGGTAGAAGCGCTCGAAGATGCGCGGCAGCTCCGTCGCCGGGATGCCGGGCCCCGTGTCGCCGATCTCGATCATCGCGCTGCCGTCGCCGTCGGTGAGGCGCAGCCGAACCTCGCCGCCGCGCGGCGTGAACTTGAGCCCGTTGCCGACCAGGTTCGTCGCCAGCTGCACGATCCGCTCGTGGTCGAAGCGGGCGTTCACCGGCGCGGCGGGCACCTCGGACACCAGCGAGACGCCGCGCTCCTCGGCCACCTCGGCGTACGCCTCGACCACCGAGCGCAGCGGATCGCGGAGGTCGCCCCAGCGCATGTCGAGCGGGAAGATGCCGGCGTCGATGCGGGAGAGGTCGAGCAGGTTGGTGGAGAGCCACTCCAGCCGCGTGATCTGCTCGCCCGAGCGGTCGAGGAACTCGCGGCGGGTCGCGTCGCCCACGTCGCCGTCGCGCTGCAGCTCGGTGAAGGTGCGCAGCGCGGCGATCGGGGTGCGCAGCTCGTGGCTGACATCGGCGACGAATTCGCGCAGCCGATCGCGGTCGGCCTCGAGCATGCGCAGCGACGCCGAGAGGCGATCGGCCATGACGTTGAACTGCGTGGCGAGGTCGTCCACCTCCACCACGCCCGAGGGCGGCACGCGCTCGTCGAGCTGCCCCTGCGCCAGCCGCAGCGACACGCGCCGGACGCGCGCGATGGGCCGCGTCAGGCGCCGGCCGACCAGCAGACCGGCCAGGAGCGAGACCAGCACCGCCACCACGCCCGCGCCGAACAGCGCGGTGCCCACCTGGTCCAGCGTCGTCAGGCGCGACGTGTACGGATTCGAGATCGAGACGCGCATGCCCAGCGGCGCGTTGGGGAACGGCATCGGCAGGGCGAAGGTCCGGCTCACCTGGTCCACCTGCGGGTCCGGGCGCAGCCCCTGGCGGGCCAGCGCCTCGACGTCCTGCGGCATGGCACGGGCCGCCAGCGACCCGTCCGAGTTGTAGAACGAGACCGTGGCCTGCACGAAGGAGTTGGCGAGGTTCTGCGCCGCCTGGGTCAGGAAGCTGCCCTCGCGCACCTCGGGCGTGCGGAGGACCTGCGGCTGGAAGCTGACCGCGAACTGGGCGCGGTCCTGTGTGTACAGCACGCTCGCCACGGCGGCGCTCTCGAGCCGCTTCTGCGCCTGCTCCTCGAAGTAGGTGGGCAGCAGCTGGTACAGCGCGAGCGCCGACACGATGAGGCTCAGCATCGCGACGCTGGCCAGCGTCGCGACCAGGCGCACGTCGAACCGCCGCAACAGCGAAGGCACGCCGCGCAGGGCCTCCAGCGGACGGCTCGTCCCATCGGCCGGCGCGACCGGAGTCGTGCCGCGCTGCACGGCCGGTGCGGCCACCGCCTCAGTCCTCGGAGAATGCGTAGCCAACGCCCCTCACGGTCTTGATGTAGCGCGGCTGCGCGGGGTCGCGCTCGATCTTGTCGCGGATGTGGCTGATGTGGACGTTGATCGTGCGCTCGTCGGCCTCAAGCGCCTCGTAGTCGCGCACCAGCTCGAGCAGCTGCCCGCGCGTGAAGACGCGACCGGGGCGTGCGGCGAGGTGCCGCAGCAGGTCGAACTCGGTGGTGGTCAGACCGATGCGCTCGCCGTCGCGGCTCACCCGGCGGCGATCGACGTCGATCACCAGGTCGCCGCGGCGCAGCGTGCTGTCGGCGCCGGTGTTGGCAAGCTCCCCGTAGGCGCGTCGCAGGAGAGCCTTCACCCGGCTCACCAGCTCGCGCACGCTGAACGGCTTGACCAGGTAGTCGTCCGCGCCGATCTCGAGCCCGACGACCTTGTCCACCTCGTCAGCTCGCGCCGTCAGGAAGAGCACCGGCACGCGCGAGCTGCGGCGCAGCTGACGGCAGACCTCGAAGCCGTCGATCCCCGGCAGGCGGACGTCGAGCAGCACCAGCTGCGGCGTGACCTCGCCGAACCGCTTGAGCGCGTCCTCGCCGGTAGGCGCGATGTGGACCTGGTAGCCCTCGCGCTCGAGCGCGACCTGGACGCCGCGGGCAACCGCGGGCTCGTCCTCGACGATCATGATGGTGCCGGCCATGGGGAGCCGATTATAGGGACGCATGCCGCGCGGGCCGTATCGGTGCCTTCGGCGGATGGCGGTCCTTGCCGCGCATCGGTGCCGCTGGTACCATCGTTGCTCGCGCAAATGAAGCATCATCGCCGTCCGGCCGTGCGCCGGACCTGATTCGAGGATCGCCCACAGCATGGATCTCGAGATCGCCCTTCAGCGCCGCGCGGCGCTGGGCAAGGAGAACAAGCGGCTGCGCCGCGAGGGCGTCGTGCCGGGCGTGGTGTTCGGCAAGGACACCCCGTCGCTGCCCGTGCAGGTGGAGTCCAAGGCGTTCGAGACGCTCTACCGCGCCGCCGGCCGCACGAGCATCGTCAAGGCGAAGGTGGACGGTTCGCGCGCGGCGCAGAGCGTCATGATCAAGGGCCTGCAGCGGCACCCGATCTCCGGCCAGGCGCTGCACGTCGACTTCTTCGTGGTCAACCTGACCGAGGAGATGCAGGCCGACATCCCGCTCAACTTCGTGGGCGAGGCGCCCGCCATCGAGCAGTTCAACGCGACCCTGATGACGCCCATCGACCACATCAAGGTCAGGGCGCTGCCCGCCGACCTCCCGCACGAGATCGAGGTCGATCTGTCCGCGCTGGTCGACATGGACGCCGCGATCCACGTCCGCGACCTTCCGCTGAGCGACAAGGTCACGCTCATCAACGACCCCGACGAGCTGCTGGCGAAGGTGCTCCCGCCGCGCGTCGAGGAGGAGGTCGAGGCGCCTGCCGAGGGCCTGGAGGAGGCCGAGGGCGGCGAGGAGGCCGAGGGCGGCGAGGAAGGAGCCCAGGCCGGCGAGCAGTCCGAGGACCAGTCCTCCGAGGGCTGATCAGCTCGTCGCCGTCGCGTCCGGGGGGTCAGGCTTCGGCGCGGTACCTGCGCTCGCCGGTCGCGCGGTCCACGTAGACGCGCATCACCCGGCCGCTGGTCGGGTCCACGAACACCTCGTCGCTGCGCGAGAAGCGAGGCTCGAGCGCCTGCTCCGGCTCGCCGCCCCCGGGCCCGGGCGTTTCCTGCCGGCGCTCGGCGGACAGCGAGCGGTATCGCGTCCGCTCCCAGACCGCCGCGATCACGCCCACGGCACCAACCGCGATGAGCGACACGAATCCCGGATTGCCGGTGACGAGCGCGAGCACGCCGAACGCGAACAGCAGCGCCCCGACGACGCCGACCGCCAGCCGCAGCGCGGAGAACACGGCTACTCCACCGGCTGCGGGGCGCTCGGGTCGGCGCTGACGACGACGGCCGTCCCGTAGGCCACGATCTCGGACATGGTGTTGCCCAGCTCCGAGCTGTCGAACCGCATGCTGATGACCGCGTTCGCTCCCATCAGCGTGGCGTTCTCGATCATGCGATCCAGCGCCTGGCGGCGCGTGTCCTCGAGCAGCTCGGTGTATTCGTGGATCTCGCCGCCGACGAGCGAGCGCAGGCTGGCGGTCAGGTTCCCCGTGAATCCGCGACTGCGCACGACCAGGCCGAAGACCATGCCCTTCGTCTCGTCGACGCGATGCCCTGCGACGTACGGCGCAGTGCTGGTGATCATGCTCGGGATCCTCTGTTCGGTTGCTGTATCCCGCCGATTCTAGGCCGATGCGGCCCTCACCACGGCACCAGTCCATGGAGGATCGGTCGTTCTTCGCGCGCCTGACTGACAAGCAGGGTCGGCCGGCCGGTGGGGCGTCCCGGTGACGGCCGCCGCGGTGGCGCGGCGACGTAGACGTGCGGCGGCAGCGGCACCGGCATCGCGCGGCCCGCCGTCCCGCCGCCCGGTGCGCCGCGCAGCAGCTGCGGGATGCTGACGAATCCGTAGCCGCGCGCCTGCAGGCCGGCGATGATCGCCGGCAGCGCCTCGGGAGTGTGGTATGGACCGGCGTGGAGGAGGATCACCGAGCCGTTGCGCACGTTGGACAGGACGCGATCGGTGATCGCGGCGGCCGAGATCCCCGACCAGTCGCGCGGGTCCACGTCCCACAGCATCATGGTCGGGTAGCCCACTGCTGCAGCGACCGCGGCGACGCGCCCGTTCCACTCGCCGTACGGCGGTCGCAGGACGTTGATCGGCGCATGACCGGAGAGCGACGCGATCAGCTCGGTGGCGCCGGCGATCTCGTACCGCAGCGAGGCGTCCCCGAGGCGCGTCAGCTCGGGATGCGAGACGGTGTGGTTGCCGATCGGATACCCAGCCGCCGCCACCGCACGCCATGCCGCGGGGTCGCTGCGCATGGCGTTCGCGTACGGGAAGAACGTGGCCGGGATGTCCGCTCGTTGCAGCGTGGCGAGGATCGAGCGCACGGCGGCGGGCGAGTCGCCGTCGTCGAAGGTGAGCGCCACGATGCGCTGCGTGCGCGAGCCGGTGCTCACCAGCCGCCACGTCAGCGCGCTCGCCGAAGGCGCCGCCGCCAGCGCGACAGTGAGTGCGAGCAGCGCCAGCAGGACGCGCGGGCGGACGCGGCGAGGTGCGGACACGACGTTCTTGACTCCCCCTTCGACGAGCGGCGGGATGCTATCAGGACGCTCCGATCAGCGCGCCTGTTTCGCCCGGGAGGATAGCCGCCGCTCAGCGTGTGCCGGCCGCGAATCCGGACGGCAGCGCCTGTCAGCGCCATTCGCGCGCCGACGCGTGGCACGCACCTTGCCCCTCGAGACCGCCTATCCAACCACGGCGCACAGGAGGAAGGGCGGACAATGGTCAACACGGTCACCAGTTGGGGCGACGCGGTCATCGTTTCGGTGACGACGGCGCTGCAGAACCTTCTCGGCTTCCTCCCCGCGCTCATCGGCGCGATCATCATCCTGATCCTCGGCTGGATCATCTCCGGCATCCTCGCCACCCTGGTCGAACGCGCGCTGCGCACGATCGGGTTCGAGCGCGCCGCGCAGAGCAGCGGCATCGCCGGCTTCGTGCGCCAGGCTGGCTCCGAGTGGACGGCGAGCAAGATCGTCGCGGAGATCGTGAAGTGGTTCATCCGGCTGCTCGCGATCCAGGCAGCTGCATCGGTCCTGGGCCTCTCCCAGATCAGCGCGGCGATCAACGCCGTGCTCCTGTGGCTGCCGAACCTCGTGGTCGCGATCGTGATCATCGTGGTGGCCGCGCTGATCGCGAACTTCGTGGCGGGCATCGTGCGCGGGGCAGCCGCTGAGATGGGCATGGGCAATCCGGAGGTGCTGGCCGCCGTAGCCCGCTACGCGATCATTGTCTTCGCGGCGGTGGCCGCCATCAACCAGCTGGGCATCGCGCCGACGGTTGTCAACACACTGTTCATCGGTACGGTGGCCGCCGTGGCGCTCGCCGTGGGACTGGCCTTCGGCCTCGGCGGCCGCGACGTGGCGGCTCGCATGACCGAGAGCTGGTATGCCAGGGGGCAGGAGGCATCGGTCAAGATCGGGCGCTACGCCCAGCGGCACCAGACCGATGCGGAGCGCACGCATCCGGCCGGCTCCGCCCAGGGGACGCCGCAGACTCAGCCGGCCCAGGCGACCGACGCGACCCAGCCGACGCGCACCGTGCCGCCGGCCACCGAGGCGTGACCGGACGCGGCGCTTGAATGGAATCCCCAATCTTTCACGCGAGCAACGAAGAGACCGAGCGACAGGGAGCGGCCGCCATGGAACGGATCGAGCCCGAGGCGGAGCTGCCCTACGCGCTCGAACGTCCTGCGGATGACGACGCTCCGGCTCCTGACGAGGAGCCGCCACCTGTCACGCCGCAGAGCGAGCCCGAAGGCGAGCGGAACGAGCCTGACAAGCCTGACGAGCGGGTCAACGACGTGCCAGGCCCGCGGACGATCGACGAGGTCCCGTAACAGCCCGAATCGGCCTCTTTTCCCTCGCGTGCCGGTATACCGCGGCATCGATCCTGCGGCTACCCACGTATCCGCAACTGCGAAAAGCAAAGGAGGAGAACCGATGCAGACGATGCAGACGGATCTGTGGACGTATCGCGACCGCGACACGTGGAGCAAGAGCGACCTCAGCGGCTACAACGTCGAAGCCGTTGACGGTGGAATCGGCTCGGTGGACGAAGCGACGTACGACGTCGGATCGAGCTACATCGTGGTCGACACAGGCCCCTGGATCTTCGGCAAGAAGGTCCTGCTGCCGGCCGGCGTGATCGATCGCGTCGACCACAACGACCGACGCGTGTACGTCAACCGCACCAAGGACCAGATCCAGAACGCGCCCGAGTGGGACGAGAACACCCACGCGGGTGAGTCGTATCGGTCCAGCGTTGGCCAGTACTACGGCTCGGGCCGCGGGTATCGCGACTGGAGCTGACCCAGGCAGGTAGCCACACATCGAGAGCCGGTCCCGCGCGGGGCCGGCTCTCGTGTTGCGTGCGCGACCGATTCGAGACCAGACGCGGTGGATGCCACCGCGCGCTCACACCTCTCGCACTGCGTAGAGCCGCGACTCGCCAGGCACCCCCTTGACGGGGAAGGTTCCCCGATCCTCGAACTCTATGCCGGAGCCGGCGACGAGATCCCGGACAGTTGCGGAAGCCAGAATCTCGCTCGGTCCTGCCAGCGCCGCAAAGTCGGGCATGACCGGCGGAGTGTGCTCTTGGACGGACGAGCGGGGCAAGCGCTCGAGGGTCGTCGGCTAGCTTCCGACGGCGGGCTGTTCGGGTGGCCGGGTGCGATCACGGGCCGTCGATCCGAGCGAGCGGCGGCGATCGAAGAGCAGGCTGCCCAGGACGCCGGCGATGTAGCCGAGGATCACCAGACCCCCGATCATCAGCAGCAGCCCCACGGTGCGGCCGCCGGCCGTGACCGGCTCGTGCTCGGCGCCGATGGTGGTGAGCGTCGCGGCGGCCCACCACAGCGCATCGCCGTACGTGCGGATCTCGGAGCCGGTGGCATTCGCCTCGAACATGAACAGCGCCGCGGATCCCAACAGCATCGCGGTGATCGACAGGCCCGCGGCGTATCCGGCGCGGCTCCAGGCCAGCGTCGCGTGCAGGCTGCGCGTCGCGCGGTTGAATCCGGCGAGCACGCGGATGCTGTTCGTGGCACGCAGCGCCACGGCGACACGCAGGACGCGGAACACGCGCAGGAACGGCACCAGCAGCGAGAGCGCCGTCAGCCAGTTCGTTCGCACGTAGGCGAGCCGATTCGGCGCGATCGTCAGGCCGAGCACGAACTGGACGATGAAGAAGATCCAGATCGCGGTGAGCAACCAGCCGATGACGGCCGGCGGCTGCCCGCCCTGCGTCAGCACCACGATGTCGGCCGTCGTGAGGGCGGCGAACACGATGGCCAGGAACGTCGCCGGAGCGTCGAGCAGCTGCTCGATGACCGTCACCAGGTGATAGCGCTGCCGGCGCGTGACGCGGGCGCGCCGCGCGTCTCGGGGCCCGACTGTGGTGTTGCTCATGGAAGGCACGGGAGCATCGAGTGTGCCGCGGGCTGCCGGCGAGCGCCGGTGAGCCGGACGCAGTGGCCAGGATCGTGGCGTATCGTTTCGGCGCGCAGGGCGGCGCCGACGTCGGCAGGTGGATCGTTCGAGGTCTCAGGAGAGGCAGATGCAGCAGATCCGGCTCCGTCGAGCACTCGCCTTCTTCGTGCCGCTCGCCGTAGTGGCGACGCTGAGCTGCGGGCTCGTGTATGTCGCGCTTCAGCAGGACCTGCGAATGGGAGCGAACGACCCTCAGCTCCAGCTTGCCGAGGACGCCAGCCGTGCCCTGGACGCGGGGGCGCGGCCAGCCGCGCTCATCGGCCGCACCAAGGTGGACGTTGCTGCCAGCCTTGCTCCGTTCGTCGCCATCTACGACCGGGCGGGGCATGTGCTCGCCACGGACGGCGAGCTGGACGGTCAGGACCCCGTTCCGCCGCTCGGCGTCCTGGATGCGGCACGAGCCGATCAGCCCAACACCGTCACGTGGCAGCCACGGGCGGGTGTCCGCATCGCGACCGTCGCCGTCGTGTGGAAGGACGGGACGGTGCTCGCCGGACGGTCGCTGCGCCACGTCGAGCAGGAGGAGGACAGCATGACTGCCCTGGCGGTCGTGGCGTGGGTCGTCATGCTGGTCGCGCTCGCCGTCAGCGCAGCCGTCGCCTCCTGGCTGTGGCCCGCCAGCGACGCGCACACCGTCAGCCGGTGAGGGGCTCCGACGCCATCGCTCGGCTTCGCGTCAGGTAGCCGACCGCCAACCCGGCAAGCAGGTAGCCGCTGCCCTGCACGATGAGGAGCATCACCACGGGGACCGTCTGACCGAGGACGCCGGCCGATACCGCTCCGACGAGGGATCCCAGCGCCCCGACTGCGCCGATCGCGCCGACCACTCGGCCGCGGTGGCTGTCGCCGGTGTGCGTCTGCTGCAGCGTCACCCAGCCTGCCTGCATCGCCGCCCCGGGGACACCCACGACGACCATGGTGATCAGCGCGGGTCCGATGTACGGGAAGAGGGCCGGGTAGGTGAACAGCCCAAGATCGATGGTCCCGAACGCGATCGCTCCCCCCACCAGCAGCGTGCGGGGATTGACCCGGCTCGCGTAGCGGGCGATGACGATCGCCCCCGCCAGGCCTCCGATTGCCTGAGTCGAGAGCAGCCAGCCGTAACCGGACTGGTCGGAGTGAAGCGCGACGACCACCCACGGCACGAAGAGCGTCATGGTGAGGCCCTCGCCGATCCGGGTGACGCTCATGAACAACAGGATCGCGCGCAGAACCGGCTCGGAGGCGGTGACGCGGAGTCCGTCCCGCCATTCGTGGGCCACGCGACCCCAAGCCGAACGCGCGGCGTGCTCGATCGAATCCACCCGCACGGCCCTGAACGACGGACCGCGAATGAGGGCGATCATCACCGCGGCGACCAGGAACGACGCCGCGTCGGCGAGCGTGACGGCAGTCAGTCCGCCGAAGGCGAAGACGGTCCCTCCGACGGCCGGGCCGATGAGGCGCGCCAGGTTGCGCCCCACCCCGGTGAGCGAGTTGGCGGTGACGAGCTCCTCCTCGCCGCCGACCAGACGCGGCACCAGCGCGACCTGCGCCGGCTCGAAGAGCTGCTCCGCCGAGCTCGACGCCAGCAGCACCACGTAGGCGATCCAGATCCCCGCGGCGTCGAGCGCCAGAAGGGGCAGCAGCAGCACGGCGAGCAGGAGGTTGACGCAGACCATCAGCCAGCGCCGATCCCAGCGATCGACGAAGACGCCGGCGATCGAGCCGAGCGTGATCGACGGCACCAGGAAGGCGACGACCATTCCCATCGTGGCCAACGTGTTTCCGGTCCGGCGGTACACCTCGTACGACAGGCCGACCAGCAGCATCCAGTCGCCCATCATCGAGATGAGGCCGCCGAACCACAGCAACCCGAAGTTGCGCGACCGCAGGAGCCGGAGCATCGGGCGATTATCCGCGGCGCCGTCCGCCATGCGACGGAACAGACGTCGCGACGCGTGTTCCGGAGCCTGCGCGTCCCGCGCCGGGCGCTTGCGCGGGTGCGTATCGTTCGCCGCAATGAACAGGCGGCGTCGAGCCGAGACGAGCCTCCTCGAGGCACAGATCGAATCGATCAATCGGTTTCCGGACCAGAACCCGAATCCTGTGTTGCGCACCGATGTGGAGGGTCGGCTCCTCTACGCGAACCCGGCCAGCGCCAGCATCACAAGTACCCTGGGCGCTTCCGTCGGCCAGCGATTGCCGAGCGGGCTCTTCGACGAGCTGGTCGCCGCCGCCGCGGAGTCACCCGCGCGGGACGTCGAGATCCAATGCGGCCTGAGAACCTATGCGTTGCTGGCGGTGGCGGTTCCCGAGCTGGCGGTCTACAACCTGTACGGAACCGATGTCACGGCCGCCAAGGTCGTCGCCAAGTTCCCAGAAGACAACACCAACCCGGTGCTGCGGGCGACCCCAGACGGCACCCTGATCTACGCCAACGCGGCGAGCTCCGAGCTGATCGGCACGTTGGAGATCAAGGTCGGAGACCCGCTTCCCGCGACGTTGATCGATCAGATCCGGCAGCGGACAGAGGACGACGAAACGGAGCCGATCGAGGTCACCGGCGACGGTCGAGCCTACGCACTCACTCCGGTTGCGGTTCGCGAGTTCGGCTTCACGAACATCTACGGCACCGATGTCACCGCGCAGCGTGCCATCGACAAGTTCCCGAACGAGAATCCCAACCCGGTTCTGCGCGTCTCCAGGGATCGCATCCTGACCTACGCCAACCCGGCGAGCGGACCCATCCTCGATGCGTGGGAAGCCCGCGTCGGCGACCCACTTGGCGACGAGCTGTATGAGCAGCTCGAAGCGGCCTCCGATCCGCAAGCACCGATGCGGATCGAGGTCGAGGGCGGAGGGCGGCTGTTTTCACTGAAGATCGTTGCCGTGTTCGAGTTCGACTCGATCAACGTATACGGCACCGATATCACCGCCGACCGCGAGAACGAGCGGCTCCTCCTCAACATCCTGCCGGCCTCGATCGCCGATCGACTCAAGCACGGCGAACGGGTGATCGCCGACCGCTTCGAGCAGATGACGGTGCTCTTCGCCGACGTGGTCGACTTCACGCCCTTCGCCGCCGCGCTGCCCGCCAACGACGTGGTGAGCGTCCTCAACTCGGTCTTCGCCCTGTTCGACCAGCTCA
Source organism: uncultured Chloroflexia bacterium (assembly GCA_963783725.1). Lineage (GTDB taxonomy): Bacteria > Chloroflexota > Limnocylindria > QHBO01 > QHBO01 > CAWAOJ01. Next base: position 1,667,784 of record CAWAOJ010000002.1, read on the forward strand.
CCGAGCGCTACGGCCTGGAGAAGATCAAGACGATCGGCGACGCATACATGGTCATCGGTGGCATGACTGCTGACGACGGCCACGTCGAGCGCGTGGCCGACATGGCGCTCGACATGATCAAGGCCGTCAGGCGCTATCGCACAGGGTCGGGCCAACGGCTGCAGATCCGAGTCGGGATGCACGTCGGGCCGACGGTCGCCGGTGTCATCGGCCTGCGCAAGTTCATCTACGACGTTTGGGGAGATACCGTCAACACCGCCAGCCGCATGGAGTCGAGTGGCGTGCCCGGCAGGGTCCAGGTCAGCGAGGAGACCCGCCGCCTGCTCGAGCGGCGGTACGAGTTGGAACCACGCGGGATCGTGGACATCAAGGGAAAGGGACCGATGTCGACCTATCTTCTGGTCCGACGCAGGCGGTCAGACGAGCGTCGCGTGGCGCCGTCCGAGGGAAGCGCAAGGCATGAGGTCCCCTCGCGCGACCGGCCGTGAGCGACCTAGCCCCGCCCCAGACGCGCCAGCCGCTGGATCCGAGCCGGCTCGAGCTCCGCGAGGGCGCGATCGGCGGACAAGCCCTCCGCTGCCCTTCTGAAGTAGGGGCGCGCCTCGTCCGCCCGATCGAGCGCCAGAAGGCACTCGCCGATCTCCTCATCGACGTACGGATCGTCCACTCCGTCGCCTTCCTGCGAGCGGGCAACGACCAGCTGCAGCTCCAGCGCTTGGACGAAATGTCCCTGCGCCCGCAGCGCCCGCGCCACCGCCCAGCGAGCGATGGCGGTTTCGCGCGGCTGATCCCGCTTCTCGCGCTCACGGAGCGCTTGTTCGAACGAGCGCAGCGCCGCCTGGAGGTCGCCGGCTTCGAAGTGCGTCCAGCCGAGGTTGTTGTACAGGCTCGCCAGCCACTCGCGGGCGCGAGCGTCTCGCGCGTGCTTCGCCATGCCGATGGCTCGCATGGTGAGGGCGATCTGTTCGTCCGGCGCCGCGACGATCGCGATCATGTGCAGCGCGTCGACCGCCAGGTGCTCGAGGGCAGCCGCCTCGGCGCGTGCAACCGCCGCCTCGAACAGCGGTCGCGCATCGTTGGGCTGGCCGCCACTGCGGAGGGCACGACCTCGCTCCAGCAGCAGGCGAACAGCGACCTCCTCATCGCGCGCCGGTGACAACTCATCGAGGAGCGCCAACGCATCGGACGTTCGGTCCTGCAGCCCGAGCGCCCGCGCCGCCTGGGTCAAGAACGTCCGGCGCTCGCGATCGTCCGTCGCGGCGTCGGCGGCGGCCCGAAACCGCCTCTCGCTCTCGATCGGGTCGTCCCAGTCCCACAGCTCATCGATTCGGCGCTGCATGACGCTCACGGTGTCATCGGTCGGAGGAGTGGCGACGCCGGCGCGGCTTCTTGACGTGCGAGGTTGCGCTCGAGTGTGGAGCCGAAGGTGGGATTCGAACCCACGACCGACGGTTTACGAAACCGTTGCTCTACCCCTGAGCTACTTCGGCCGGCGAGGCGGCATTCTACCAGCGCCGCGCGGGTGCAGCCAGCCGCCGAGCCGGCGTCAGCCGGAGAGCGGCCACGACCCGCACAGCGCGCATCAGTCGGCGAGCTGCGCCTTCACGTAGGCGCGGATGGCGTCCACGTCCGGCTCGAGCACGTAGCCGCGTCCGTCGCCGCGGTCGCCCTCGAAGGTGATGAACCGCGGCGGCTTGAGCACCTGCCGAGTGACGGTGGCCGACTGCGCGCGGCGGGCGATCTCGAGCAGGGTCGGCAGATCGCCGAGCGGCAGGTTCGTCTCGAGCGACCCGAGCCCGCGCAGCAGCGAGGCGAGCTCCACATCGGTCCCGGGAGCGACCAGGCGGGAGACCAGGTTGAGCAGCACCTCCTGCTGGCGTGCCGCGCGACCGTAATCGGTGTCGACGCGTGTCCGGGAGTAGGCGAGGGCGGTGCGGCCGTCGAGCATCTGGCGGCCGGCCGGGATGTCGAGGTGAACCTTGGGGTCCGCCAGGGGCGTGGGCGGATCCACGCTCACGCCGCCGGCGGCGTCCACCAGCGTGACCAGGTCGTCCATGTCGATCTGCACGTAGGCGTCGATGGGCACCTGGTACAGCGCCCGCATCGCGTCCAGCAGCCCGTCGATGCCCTGCGTGTGCTCGATCGCGTTCACCTTGCGCGGCCACGTCCCGCCGTCGCGCAGCGGGATGTCCACCGTGTCTCGCGGCAGGCTGACGAGCGTCACCGCGGACTGGTCGGCATTCACGCTGGCCAGGATCAGCGTGTCGGTGTTGACCGAATCACCCGCGGCGGCACGCGCCGCGTTGACGTCGGTGCCGATGACCAGCACGGTCAGGCGCTCGGTGCAGCAGCTCGGCGTTAAGGGTCGGCGAGGCGGACGGCACCGCGCTCACCACCGACGGCACGGCGACGCCGCCGGGGCCGGCGATCGGCCCACGAAGACGAAGAGCAGAACCGCCGCGATCACGAGCAGCGCGAGGACGCCGGCGGCAACGGCTGCGCCATTGATGCGCGTCGGTCGCTGCGCGGTCATGCCTCGGGAGGGCTCCAGCCGTGGATCAGCTCGTCATGGTATCGAGGCGGGCGCTCCTCCGGCTGGGAGCGCGGGATCGGCGCCATGGGTGCCTTGCCGCGCACCGCCAGCGCGTAGTAGTCGCAGATGTCGGTGAGCGGGCAGATGCCGCAGATCGGTCGCGGCGCGCGACACGTGTCGCGACCGTGGCGGATCAGCTCGACGTGGAACGGGTAGACCTCGTCGGGCCGAAGCGCCTGCTCGAGCAGGTCGTGCGCTCGGATCAGGTCCGTGCGCGGAGGCAGCAGCCCGATCCGCGAGGCGACGCGGTGGACGTGCGTGTCGACCGGCAGCGCGGGCAGGTCGAAGCCGAAGAGCAGCACGATCGCGGCCGTCTTGCGACCGATGCCGGGGAGCGCCACCAGCCAGTCGCGCGCCTCCTGCATCGGCATCTCGCGAAGGAAATCAAGGTCCAGATCGCCACGGGAGTCGCGGATCTCGGCCAGCACGTGCTGGATGCGCGGCGCCTTGGTCGGCGCCAGCCCGCCCGGGCGAATCACCTCGGTCAGCTCGTCGGTGGCGGCGGCGAGCACCTCCTCCCACGTCGGGTAGCGCTCACGGAGCGCCACGAACGCGCGGTGCGAGTTCACGTCGGCGGTGTTCTGCGAAAGGATGGTGAGGATCAGCTCGCTGGTCGGGTCCAGCCTGGCCGATGCCCAGCGCGGATGGTCATAGCGCTCGCCGAGGCGCTCGAGGACGACCTCGATCCGGGCGCGCCTGCGTCGACGGTCGGCCGCCAGCTTCTGCGGGCTCGGACCTTTGCGCGGCATCAGCGCCCGCCACGCGCCGCCAGCGCCAGACCGATGCCGACGCTCCGCGCCAGGCGCGCGGCCGCGGCCTCGAGGAGCGGCGCGCTGCGCTGCATCGACTCGACCAGGGTCATGGGGCGGTCGGCGATGGGCTGCACCACGCCGATGCCGGTCACCGCCTCGAGCGCGCCGGCGCCCGCGCCCACGGCCCCGCACAGCAGCACGACCGGGATCCCGCGCGCTCCGGCCAGCGTCGCCACGCCGAAGGCCGTCTTGCCGCGCAGCGTCTGTTCGTCGGCTCGACCCTCGCCGGTCAGGACGAGGTCGGCCCGCTCGAGCGCATCGGCAAGTCCGACGATCTCGGCGACCACCTCGAACCCGGGCCGCACGGTCGCCGTCGTGAAGCCCAGGAATCCCGCGGTGGTGCCGCCCGCCGCCCCGGCTCCGGGCAGGTCGGCGACCAGGCGGCCCGTGCTGCGCTCGATCTCCTGCCCCAGCCGCGACAGCGCGGAGTCCAGCCGCTCGACCGTCGCGGCGTCGGCGCCCTTCTGCGGCCCGTAGGTGGCGGCAGCCCCCGACGACCCGACCAGGCGGTTGGTCACGTCCGAGGCGATGACAATGCGAACGCTCGCGAGGCGATCGTCGAGGCCCGAGAGGTCGATCCGCGCCAGGTCCGCCAGGGCGCCGCCGCCAGGTCCCAGCTCGGCGCCGGATCGGTCCAGGAAGCGGGCGCCAAGCGCGGCGAGGATCCCGGTGCCGCCGTCGGTGGTCGCCGATCCGCCGACGCCCAGCGTGATCCGCTCCACGCCCGCATCCAGCGCGTGGCGCAGCAGCTCGCCGGTGCCTCGCGTCGTCGCCGTTGCCGCGGTAACCGGGGTGCGTTCCTCGGGGGCGAGGCGGGCGAGCCCCGACGCCGCGGCGAGCTCCACGAAGGCCCCGCGGCCGCCGTCGACGAGCAGCCAGTCCGCCTCGACCTCGCGTCCCAGCGGATCCGCGACACGCGCGCTGCGGCGCTCGGCGGATTGACCGAGGGCCGAGGCGATCGCGGCCAGCGTCCCCTCCCCGCCATCGGCCATGGGGATGCAGGTCACCTCGTCGCCGGATCTCGCCGCCGACCATCCGGCGGCGATGGCCGTCGCGGCCGCGACCGAGTCGAGCGCCCCGCCGAACGAGTCCGGGGCGACCAGGACCCTCATCGGCCCTTCAGGGCGCGGCGCTTCTCCTGGTACGCGCGCACCGTGTTGATGGGCGGCCGCACCTGGTCGCCGATCTCTCTGACGCTGAGGCTGAACCGGTCGTCGTCCTGCCGGATGAGCTTCATGCCGTGGCCGACCTCGGTGAGCAGCTCGATGCGATGCCGCTCCTCCAGCTTGGCGATGGCCGCCTGCAGGATCACGAAGCTCATCTGCGACAGGTTGGGCAGCGGCTGGTTGCGATGCAGCCGCCGCTCGAGGTCGACCTGGCCCATGGCCGGCAGGCCCTCCGCCTCCAGGATGTCGATCAGCAGGCCGATCTCGACCGCGTAGCCGGTGAAGAACGGCAGCGTCTCCAGCAGCGACCGGCGCCCTGCGTACTCGCCGGAGAGGGGCTGGATCATGCCCGACAGCTCCGGGAAGAACAGGTTGATCAGCGGTCGCGCCATCAGCTCGGTGACTCGACCGCCGCCCTCCGCCACGATCCGGTCGCCCTGCTTGATGGGGCGCTGGTAGAAGCCCTTGACGTACTTGATGCGAGGCTCGCGCAGCAGCGGGCCGAGCAGGCCGAACACGAACCGCGGCTGGATGTTGCTGATGTCGGTGTCGATCCAGGCGACGATGTCGCCGTCGAGCTCGTGCAGGCTCTTCCACAGGGCCTCGCCCTTGCCGACGTGGCTGCCGACCTCCGGCAGGATCTCCGAGTGCCGGACCACGCGCACGCCCAGCTCCTCGGCGATCTCGCGCGTGCGATCGGTCGAGTCCGAGTCGATCACCACCAGCTGGTCGATCAGCGGCCATCGGTCCACCAGCGCGCTCTTCACGCGCTTGATGACCAGGCCGATCGTCCTCTCCTCATTGAGCGCCGGCAGTCCAAGGGAGACGGTCAGGCCCTGCCGTTCCTTGAGCTCCACCAGGCGGCCGATGTCCTTGAACTCCGACGCGTGGAAGGTGTTCTCGGCGAACCACCTGTCCACGATCGTCGGCAGTGAGCGGCTGCGCTCCACGAACGCGTCGGCCTCTGCCAGCGTCCCCTGCGCCGCGCGCAGCTGCTCGAACGTGGCGAGCCCCAGCGTCTGCTTGGTCTTGACCACGATCACGGTGGGGCGCGCGCGGCTGGCGACCGCCTCGGGAACGGACCCGAACAGGTAGCGGCCGTCGTCGGCGCTGCCGCCCTCTCCGGGCTGTGCGGCTGCGCCCATGATCACCAGGTCGTGGTGCGACGCCTCCCGTATGACGGCGCGTCGGACCGAGACCGCCTCCCGGATCAGGCCCTTCACTCGCCGGCTGCCGCCATGCTCCTCGATGAAGCGGTCGAGGGCCTGCTGCTCCCGCTCCAGCGCGGCGTCGCCGATCCCCTTCGGCACCACGTGCAGCACCACGACCTGCGCCTCGAAACGCTTGCCCAGGTCGCCGGCGAGGCGCATGGCGAGCTCGGCGTGCGGCCCGCCGCGCACCGGCACCAGGATCGACTTGACGTGGTCCACGCCGCGCTGCTTGACGACCGCGATGTCGCTCGGCGACTGGCGCACGACGGCGTCGATGGTCGGCGAGAAGACCGCGGGCGCGCGGGGCTCGAGGCCGGCCATGCGCACCTCCATCGCCTCCGCCTCGGCGCGGGCGCTCTGCGCCGCGGTCGGCGGGCCGCCCCAGCCGAAGATGACCAGGTCCGCGCGCTCCTCTCCAACCGCCTCGATCACGCCGTCGGCGGCGCGACGACCGATGCGGACCATGGTCCGGATCTCGACCCCCTCCTCGTCGCCGAAGTCGAGGACGCGCTGCAGCAGACGCCTCGAGGTGCGTGCCTGCGTGGCGCCCTCCGACAGCGACATCCCCTCCGGGACCTCGACGATGCCGAGCGCCGTGATCTGGGTGGGCCGGCCGTCGCCGATCCCGGAGCCGATGCGGACCAGGTCCCGCGCCGTACGCGGATTGGCCAGCGGCAGCAGGATCCGGTATGGCTCCCTGCGCCTGGGAGGCATCAGGCCTCGCTCGCGCCGGCCGGCGCCTGATGCCGCATCTCGCGCCAGCGCCCGACCAGGTACGGCTTGAGCTCCTCGAACTCGCGAGACTGCGCGTCGATGACGCGCTCGGCCTGTTCCGTCGTCAGCTCCAGCGTCTCGGCGATGAAACCGGCCACGCGGCCGAAGTAGAGCGGCGTGAGCGCGGCGAGCAGCTTGTGCTGGTCGGCGCCCGGCGCGTTGAAGGCGACGAGCGTGTCGTACAGGCATCGCACCCACAGCTCGGCGGGGAAGTGGAAGTCGGCGGGGTCGCCGGGCTCGATGGTCATCACCCGCTCCAGCTGCTCGGGCGCGAGCATCTGCTTCCACGTGTCGCTGCTGGTGGGGCGCCCGCCGTCGAAGGCGTCGATGAGCTTGCCGTGGCTGACCACGATCGACTCCGGCGCCACGACGCGCTCGAAGCCGTACTCCGGGATCGGGTGCGAGCCGCGCACCCGCAGCCATCGGCTCTCGTAGTGCCCGGCCAGGCGGAAGAGGGTGCCGACCACCTCGCGGAACATCGGCCCCAGATCCGAGGCGGGGTCCTTGGCGTCGTGGATCTTGGCCCCCAGCCGCGCCTGGCAGACCGCGAAGCCCTCGTTGATGGCGCTGTGGGTCATCCAGATGTCGATCCCGAAGCGCGCCGTCGCCTCGTCGAACGTGTCGAGCTCGAGGTAGCGCTGCACGAGGTCGCCGCTGACCGCGAAGTCGCCGCCGATCGGCTGCCGGATGCGCGCCCCGTACAGCGCCCGGGTCAACGGGTAGGTGATGTTGTTGGTGATGGTGCCGTCGTACTTGTAGCGGGCGTAGAGCGGCGTCACCAGGTCGTAGCCGCCCTTCAGGATCGGCCCGGCCAGGAGCTCCACCCATTCGGGCACGATGCTGCGCAGGTCGGAGTCGACCATCACCATCGCCTTGACCTTGAGCTCGCGCGCGACCTCGAACAGCGCCCGCACGGCCGTCCCCTTGCCGCTGGTGCCCTGGTAGGTGAAGCTGATCCGCTGCAGCTTGTGGCGCGGGCTGATCAGGATGATCTTCTCGATGTACTCCGGGCTCTCGGTGCTGATCGCGACGCGCGGCGTGTCGTCGGGAGAGCCGCCGTCGGAGTTGACCAGGATCGGCTTGAGGTCGGGGAAGTACTGCACCATGCCGGCCGTGGCGGCGCGCACCACGTAGCCGATCGTCTCCGCGTTGCCGAAGCTCGGGATGCCGACCATCAGGTCGGCGCTGCCGACGCGGCGGACCTCGGCGAGCGCCTGCTCGTCGAGCGCCGACTCACGCCGAGCGGCTGCCTTGGACGTCAGTCGGACCTCCTCACCGGTCACTCGGTCTGTGCTGCTCGGGGGCGCCTAGGGTAGCACGCGGCCCCGGCTTCACCCGGCCGCGGCGGGCGCGGCGGTCGTCGCCTTCTCCGCGGCTACGACGTGCCGCGACGGTCCCGAATGCGCGCGGTCCGGGTGCGGTGCGGCAGGAAGAGGCGGCCCATCAGCGAGGGGCCGGCGTCGCGATCGGTCGTCATCTCGAGCCAGTCGTCGTTCTGCTCGCCCAGCCGGTAGCGCGAGTTGACCTGCTTGGCGACGTAGTGGCTGAAGCCGCTGACCCGCCAGGCGGCGACCCAGTGCTCGATCGGGACGCGCACCGCGGGCGATACCCGCACCCGAACGTTCTCCTCGATGACCGATTCGAGCAGACGCCGTCGCTCGCCGTACGGAACGTCGTACAGCGGCTGCCCGTCGAGCTCCAGCAGGTCGATGGCCACGAAGGCGCGACGGCGCTCCGATTCGATCGGGTCCGGCAGCTCTTCGTCAAGGCCCTCCTCGGCGATGGCGTCGGCCAGGTGGCGGGCCGCGCTGCCGACGCCGATGAACGGCTGCGCGGTCCAGATGCCGTCCAGCAGCGCCTGCTCGGCGTCGACCGTGGTCGCCAGGACCTCGGCCGCCTCGGCGAACTCGGGGCCGGCCGGCTCCCCGTATCGGTCCGTCAGCTGGACCTGTCCGTCACCGATGCCGGCAAGCAGACGCTCACCGCGCCAGGCCGGCTCGAACAGCCAGTCGACGCTGGTGATGATGGCGTTGGATCGGGTGGACAGCTGCGGAAGCAGCCGTTGGGCGTCCGTCATCGGTTGCATAGGCTACCCGGCGGCGAGGCCGATGGTTCACGGCGGCGGCTAGCCGCCGTAGAGATTGAGCTCGCCTTCCTCGATGGTGCCGCCGACCTGCTCGCGGATCGACTCCCACGCGTCGAGGTCCCATTCGCCCACGAACGTGATGGCGGTCCCCTCCTTCCCGGCGCGGCCCGTGCGGCCAACGCGGTGCACGTAGGTGTCGGAGTCCTCGGGGATGTCGAAGTTGAGGACGTAGGGCAGGTCGGTGATGTCGAGGCCGCGCGACGCGACGTTGGTCGCCACCAGGAACTGGATCTTGCCGGACTTGAAGTCAGCCAGGGTGCGGTCCCGCTCGCGCTGCGACAGCCCGCCGTGGAGCGCCGCCACGTTCCGGCCGCGACGCTTCAGGTTGGCGGCCAGGCGGTCGACGCCGATCTGCGTGTGGCGGAAGACGAGCAGCCGGTCGAAGCCGAACTGCTGCGACAGCTCGACCATGGCGGCCACCTTGTCCTGCTCGGCGACGAAGTAGACGAGCTGGCGCACCGTCTCGACCGTCCGCATCTCGGGACGCACGGTGATCTGCTCCGCGTCGCGATCCATGAACCGGTCGCAGATGCGCAGGATGGCGTACGGCATCGTCGCCGAGAAGAGCGCGGTCTGCCGCTGGCGCGGGCAGCGCGACAGGATGGTCTCGACGTCCACGATGAAGCCCATGTCGAGCATGCGATCCGCCTCGTCGAGGATCACGGTGTGCACGCGGTCGAGGCGCAGCTCGCCGCGACGGATGAGGTCGAGCACCCGGCCCGGCGTTCCGACCACGACCTGCGCGCCGGCCTTGAGGGCGGCGACCTGGCGATCCATGCTCGAGCCGCCGTAGATGGCGACGACGCCGACGTTCCTGAACTGGCCCAGCTCGGCGAGCTCGTCGCTGACCTGCACGCACAGCTCGCGGGTGGGGGTCAGGATCAGCGCCTGCACGAACGTGGCGCTCGGGTCGATCTTCTCCACGATCGGGATCCCGAAGGCCGCCGTCTTGCCGGTCCCCGTCTGCGCCTGGCCGATGAGGTCCTTTCCCGCTCGCAGCGGCGGGATGGCGCGCGCCTGGACCTCGGTCGGAACGTGATAGCGCATCCGTTCCAGCGCGCGGGCGATGGTGACCGGAACCTCGATCTCACCGAAGCGATGGCCGCCGGCCTGGGCGAGCGCCGCGGCGAGGAGAGCGGAATCGGACGCCTCGTCCTCGGTGGTCACGGCGTCGTCCGCGCTGGCGGCGACGGGCTCATGGCGCGGCCGGTCGTGGGGACGCTCGCGTCGCGAGCGCGGGCGCGTCGGGCGTCGAGTGATGGCTGGTTCGTTGTCCGGCAAGTGGTCTCCGCAAAGCGTCTCGGGTCGCCGCAGCGGCCCGGAACGGGGCGCGGCGCGGGCCGAGCGAGCGCCGGCCACCCGACGATGCTACCACGCGGAGGCCGCGAAGCAGCCGTCAGGCGGAGGCCGATGCGGACGATGCGGACGCCGAGCCGACCGGGACGTGCTCGCGCGGCGCCTCGCCGGAGGCCGCCGCCGGCGCCTGCGGATACCCGGTCGGGTGTGCCTGGCGCCACGCCCAGGCATCGCCGAGCATCTCCTCCAGCTTGGAGTGGCGCGGCTGCCAGCCGAGCTCGCGACGCGCGCGCCGTGACGACGCGACGAGTACCGGCGGGTCACCGCGTCGGCGCTTCACGACGCGCGCCGGGACGGCGCGACCGGTCACCTTGCGCGCGGCCTCGACGACCTCGCGCACGCTGAAGCCGGCGGCGGAGCCGAGGTTGTAGACCTCGAGCGAGGGGTCGCCCTCGCCCGTCGCCTCGAGGGCGAGCAGGTGCGCGTTGCCGAGGTCGCGGACGTGGATGAAGTCACGGATGCAGGTGCCGTCCGGGGTGGGGTAGTCCTGGCCGTAGATCTGGACCTGGTTCGCCGCACCGGCGGCGACGCGCAGGACGAGCGGCATGAGGTGCGTCTCGGGCTGGTGATCCTCGCCGTTGCGCTCGGTCGCGCCGGCCACGTTGAAGTAGCGCAGGCTGATGGCGCGGAAGTCGTGGGCGGCGGCGAACCAGCGCATGGCGCCCTCGAAGGCGAGCTTGGTGGCGCCGTACGGGTTGATCGGCTCGGTGCGATCCGCTTCCGCGATGGGCACGCGGCGCGGCTCGCCGTACACCGCCGCGGTCGACGAGAAGACCAGGCGGCCGACCCCCGTGCGCTTCATCGCCTCCAGCAGCGAGACACCGCCGGCGACGTTGTTGTGGTAGTAGAGGCCGGGGTCGCTCATCGACTCGCCGACCAGCGAGCGCGCCGCGCAGTGCAGCACGGCGTCGATGCGCTGCTCGCGCAGCACCTGCTCGAGGAGCGCGCCGTCGTGGATGTCGCCGACGATGAGCGGCGCGGCATCCACCACGGAGGCGGCATGCCCGGAGGAGAGGTTGTCGAAGACGGCCACCTCGTGGCCGCGGGCCACCAGCGTTTCGACGCTCGTCGAGCCGACGTAGCCGGCCCCGCCGACGACCAGGATCCGCAATCCTCGCCTCCTCAGCCGACGCCGACGAGCGCCGGAGCGTGGCGCGCGACGTCGAGCAGCCCGGCGTCGAACTCCGCAACGATGGCCGACGCGCCCGCCTCCGCGGCACGCTCCAGGTCGCCGACCGAGCGGAAGCGGCCGGCCGCCTTGACCCCGACACGCGGCCCCACGCTGTCCCGCAGCAGCGAGACCTGGTCGATCGTGGTGCGCGCCGCGGCCTCGCCGGTGGAAGTGACGACCATGTCCGCGCCCGACCGCTCCGCGAGGCGGCAGGCACGGCCGACCAGGTCCGGGCCGAGCACGTCGGCGGCGACGATGACGCTCGCCGGCGCCAGCGCCGAGTGCGCCATGTCGACCACCGCCAGCATGTCGTTGTAGACCGCCTCGTCCTCGCCCGAGACGAGCGCGCCGGCGTTCAGCACGAAGTCGATCTGCGCCGCGCCGCTCTCGAGCGCCTTGCTGGTCTCGTACGCCTTGACGGCGAACAGCTGCGTCCCGTCGGGGAAGCTGACGACCGTGCCGACGCGGATCGCGGAGCGGCCGAGGCGCCGGCGAGCGTGCCTGACGAGCCAGGGACTCACGACCAGCGCGGAGAGCTCGAAGCGGCGAGCCAGCTCGACGGCCGCGTCGAGATCGGCCAGTGAGGCGTTGGGCCGGGTGAGCCGATGCTCGAGCCGTGCCGATCGACCGCTGATCGCCATGAGCCGGTCCCAAAGCCCTCCGCTGCGTGGATCGCCGATTGTACCAGCGGCCCCCGGGGGCTCCGGTCCCCCTGGCCGGCAGGGAGTGGTGCTAGCTGGCACCGTCGGCTGCGGCGGCGAGCTCCCGGCGAGCGAGGCTGAGCAGCCGCGCCGGCTCGTTCTGGGCAGGGTCCTCGAGCACCGCGTCGAGGAGTCGCGACAGGAGCCGGCCGACCGTGGGCCCCGGCGGAAGCCCCAGCTCGCGCATGAGATCGTCGCCGTCGACGGCCAGCTGGGCCTGGTCCAGCGGGACGCCGTCGAGCTGTCCGGCCACGCGTGACTCGAGCTCGCGGAGCGCGCCCGCGGCCGGCTCGACGCTGCCGGACGCGGCGTTGTCCGCCCTGCGCAGGGCGAACAAGTCGGGCAGGCGGTGCGCGCCGACTCGACGGATGAAACGGCGCACCGCCGCATCGGTCCAGCCGGCCTCGTAGCCGAACATGTGGTTGCCGACCAGCCCCCGCACGCGGGCGATCTCGGCCTCGCTGAACCTGAGCCGCCGCATGGCGACCGCGGCGAGCTCGGCGCCGACCTTCTCGTGCCCCAGGAAGTGGCCGTCGCCGGCCGTGCTCGACTTGCCCAGGTCGTGGAGCAGCCCGGCCAGGCGCAGCACGGCGTCGGACGCCGGCAGGGCATCGGCGGTGCGCAGCGAGTGATCGAGCGCGTCGCCCGGCAGCAGCTTGTCCTGCTCCACGCCGCGCAGCGCCGCCAGCTCCGGCAGCAGGACTCCCAGCAGTCCGAGCTTCTCCATCAGCAGGAAGGCGCGCGAGGGCGGCGCGCTCGTCGAGCGCAGCATGGCCAGCAGCTCGTCCCGCACGCGCTCTCCGGACAGCGTGGCGCCGGTCGGCGCCAGCTCGACGATGGCTCGCTCGGTGGCGGGATCGAGCCGCATCCCGAAGCGGGTTGCGAAGCGCACCGCGCGCAGCAGGCGCAGCGCGTCCTCGTCGAAGCGCCGGCGCGGATCGCCGACCGCGCGCAGGATCCGCGCCCGGAGGTCCGACCGCCCGCCGAACGGATCGACCACGCGTCCGCGCCGGTGGCGGAGGTCGTACGGGACCCACGCCATGGCGTTGATGGTGAAGTCGCGCCGCGCCAGGTCGTCGAGCAGGGAAGTGCCCCAGCGCACGCGCTCGGGTCGCCGTCGGTCGCGGTACCCCTCCTCGGACCGATAGGTGGTGATCTCCATGCGCTCGGGGCCGGGAAGCGTGACCGTCCCGAAGCGGTTCTGCCACGTCGAGCCGCGGAACAGGGCCGCTACCTCCTCGGGCGGCGCGGAGGTGGCCGCGTCCCAGTCGCCGGGAACGTCGCCGGAGACCAGGTCGCGCACGCAGCCGCCGACGAGAGCGACCTCGTGACCGGCCTCCGCCAGGCGGCGCAGCGCGGCCGCCACGAAGCGCGGGATGCGGCCGGGGAAGGCCAGCCGCGTCTCGTCAGCCACCGGGCCGCGCCCGCTCAGCTGGGGCTCGATCGGTCGGACAGGAACAGGTAGGTGCGCCAGGCGTCGTTCTGCTCGTCGGCGAGGTAGCCGCCGAACAGGTAGCGCACGTCGGCGTGCGGCGCACGCGGCTCGCGGCGCAGCGCCATGTGAGCCTCGGCGAGCGTCTTGGACCCCTTGCGGTGGTTGCAGGTGCGGCAGGCTGCGACCAGGTTCTCCCATTCGTGACGGCCGCCACGGTGCTTGGGGTGGACATGGTCGATCGTCAGGTCGCGGCTGACGGTCCCGCAGTACTGGCAGGTGTGACGGTCGCGCACGAACACCTCGCGGCGGCTGAGCCTGACCCGCGGACGCGGCCTGCGCACCAGGGCGACGAGCCGGATGACCGAGGGGGCCGGGATGGCGGCGGTCGGAGTGCGGATGACCTGGTGATTGCGCTCGAGGAGCTCCGCCTTCTCCGCGCCGAGCAGCCGGAAGGCGCGCCTGATGTCGCAGACGTTGAGTGGCTCGTAGTTCTGATTGAGGACCAGTACCGGTGCGTTGATCACGTCATCGACCCTTCGGGATCGGATGATAGCAACGATCCCGCGCTCGCTCGTCATTGCTACCCTTTGAGGCGAATGACAATGGACGGACGGGTGGCGATCATCAGCGGCGCAGCCGGCGCTGCGGGGCGCGCCGTGGCGGCTCGACTGGCCTCCGATGGCGCCGCGCTCGTGCTCCTCGGCCGGCAGGGGGCGAGCCTGGACGCACTGGCCGATGAGCTGGCTCTCGGCAGCGACCGCTCCCTGCAGCTGACGGCGGACCTGCGCGACAACGATGCCGCGGCGGGCGCCGTCGAAGAGGCCTTCGAGCGCTTCGGTCGCATCGACGTGCTGGCGCACCTGGTCGGCGGCTTCGCGGCGGGCGCATCACTGGTCGAGCTCGAGCCGACGCAGCTGCGCGAGATGCTGGAGCAGCACGCGTGGACCACCTTCAACCTGGCCCGAGCGGTCGTCCCGCACATGACCGCTGCGGGCTGGGGACGGGTGGTGGCCGTCACGCCGACCACGGTCGCGACGCCCGGCCCCAACATGGCGGCCTACGCCGCCGCCAAGGCGGCACAGGAGACGCTGCTGATGTCGCTTGCCCGCGAGCTCAAGGGCACCGGCGTCACGGCCAACGCGATCGTGGTGCGCGGCATCGACGCCGACCGCTCGGGAAAGGCCGGGCTGACCTCCCCCGAGGCGATCGCCGCCATGGTGGCGTACCTCTGCACCGACGACGGCGGCGCGATCAACGGCGCTCGGCTGCCGCTCACCGGCGCCTGACCGCCGAAGCTGGGACCGCGCGAGCCGCGAGTACAATGCGGGGACGCGCGGCGCCGCAGCGCCGCCATCGGTCCATCAACGGTGAACGACGAGAGATGACGACCATCGAAACCAGCACCTGGACGACCAAGGTCGGACTGGCGCGCATGCTGTCAGGCGGCGTGATCATGGACGTGGTCACGGCCGACCAGGCGAGGATCGCCGAGGAGGCGGGCGCGGTCGCGGTCATGGCGCTCGAGCGCGTGCCGTCCGACATCCGCAAGTTCGGCGGCGTGGCGCGCATGAGCGACCCCAAGCTGATCGAGGAGATCAAGCAGGCGGTGACCATTCCGGTCATGGCCAAGTGCCGCATCGGCCACATCGCCGAGGCGCAGGTGCTGCAGGCGCTCGAGGTGGACTTCATCGACGAGTCCGAGGTGCTCACGCCGGCCGACGAGGAGCACCACATCGACAAGCACGCCTTCAAGGTCCCGTTCGTGTGCGGCTGCCGCGACCTGGGCGAGGCGCTGCGCCGCATCGGCGAGGGCGCAGCCATGATCCGCACCAAGGGCGAGGCGGGCACCGGCAACATCGTGGAGGCGGTGCGTCACATGCGCGCCGTGCAGAAGGGCATTCGCGAGCTGAACGGCATGCGCGGCGACGAGCTGTACGCCGCCGCCAAGGAGCTGCGCGCGCCGCTGGCGGTGGTGCAGGAGGTCGCCGAGCTTGGCGAGCTGCCGGTCCCGAACTTCAGCGCGGGCGGGGTGGCGACGCCCGCGGACGCCAGCCTGATGCGACAGCTCGGCGCTCAGAGCGTCTTCGTCGGCTCCGGCATCTTCAAGAGCGAGCATCCCGAGCGCGTGGCACGTGCGATCGTGATGGCGACCACCCACTACGACAACCCGGGGATCGTGGCCGAGGTCAGCGCGGGGCTGGGCGAGCCGATGCGCGGCATGGAGCTGTCCGAGATCCCGGTCGAGGAGCGGCTCGCCGTTCGCGGCTGGTAGGCGCCCCGCTGATGGCGTCGCAGCGTCGACCGCGCATCGGGATCCTGGCCGTCCAGGGCGCCGTGCGCCCGCATGCCGAGGCGGTGCGCGAGATCGGCGGCGAGCCGGTCGAGGTCCGCCTGGCCTCCGACATGACCGACCTGGATGCGCTGATCCTGCCCGGCGGCGAGAGCACCGCGATGCGGCGGCTGATCGATCGGGGCGGCCTGCGCGAGCCGATCCTGGCCATGGCCGCCCGAGGCGCGCCGATGCTCGGAACCTGCGCCGGGATGATCCTGCTGGCGCAGCGCGTCGAGGATGGCGAGGCACCGGCGCTCGGGCTGCTCGACATCACGGTGCGGCGCAACGCCTACGGCCGTCAGCTCGACAGCTTCGAGTCCGAGCTCGACATCCCCGCGCTCGGTGACGAGCCACTGCACGGCGTCTTCATCCGCGCACCGGTGGTGACCGATCCCGGCGCAGGCGTCGAGGTGCTGGCGCGTGACGAGGGAGGCATGCCGATCGCAGTGCGCCAGGGTCGCGTCCTGGCGACCTCGTTTCATCCCGAGCTGACGCGCGACCGACGCCTGCACCGCCTGCTGCTCGACCTGGTGGCCCAGGCAGCGCCGTCGGAGGTCGCGTGACGGGGCTGGCGACCGGGCAGATCCGTCCCGCCCGCATCACCGACAGCGCGGCCCTCGGCTCGCTGTCGAGCCGAGTTCACGCCGCGGCGGACGGCCATCTGCGCAGCCTGGGCGTGCCGGCGCCGTCGGAGGCGCAGCGCCGCTTCCGGCTCGGCGCGCTGATCCCTTCCTGGCTCCCGCTTCGTCCCCCGTCGGTGCACCTGGTGATGGAGGTCGACGGCGAGCTCGTCGGCTCGTCGCGCGCGCTCGAGGAGCCGCACCGCGACGACTGGGTCATCACCGAGCTGGAGGCGATCGACGGCGCCGCCGCCGCCGAGGTGCGCTGGGAGCTGCTGAACGCGCTCGTTGCCGAGGGCGGCCGCCGCGGCGTGGCCCGCTACTTCGCCGCCTGCGCCGACGTTCGCGAGAACCTCGAGCTCTTCGGGCAGACCGGCTTCATGGCCTACGCCCAGGAGGAGATCCTGTACCGGCCGGCGGAGGCTTTGCGCGGGCCGCGCTCGTGGGTGCGCCGGGTGCTCTCGCGCGATCACGACAGGGAGTCGCAGCGCGAGGTCGTCGGGCCGGCGCTCAAGCCGGCCGGCGCGCCCGACGCCTGGCATCTGTTCGACCTGTGGACCCACACCACGCCACCGGCCATCGCTCGCATCGAGGCCTACGGGGCCGCGGACTGGGAATCGGTCGGCCACGAGGCGACGGTGCCGCGCAGCAGCCTGAATCCGCTGATGCACTTCAGCGACGTGGACGCCTGGCTGTACTCGATCGATGACCGGGCCGGCGGGTTCGCCCAGCACGGTGCCACGCGGACCGGACCGCATTACCTTCGCGTGCTCGCCCGCGACGGGACCGATGGGGCACAGTTCGTGCGAAGCGTGCTCGGCAGCATGGGCAGCGCGGCGCTGGGTGCAGGAGTCCTGGCACCGGTGCGAACATATGAGTCGATGGGGATGCGCGCCATGACCGCGGCCGGCTTCGAGCCTGTGGGACGGGTCACAATGCTGGTCCGCGAGGTTCGCGCCGCGATCCGCGAACCGGCGATGGCTGCACAGCATGCCGTGACCACGCAGTGACAGGACGAGACGTGACCCGCCGAGAGACCACCGACGACCTCGATGCGCTGATGGAGGCGCTCCCACCGGAGATCTGCGAGCGCCTGCGCGCGCTCTCCGATCGGCAGGATCTGCTGGAGGTGGTGATGGACCTCGGCCGGCGTCCGGAGGCGCGCTTCGGGAACGGCGAGGTCGAGCTGCTGGAGCGCGAGATCACCGAGGCCGACATCGCGCACGTGGTCGACCACATCGGCGTGTTCGGTGACGACAACCGGGCCGGGATCGAGCGCACGCTGCACCGCATCAGCGCCATCCGCAACCGCGCCGGCAAGGTGGTCGGGCTCACCTGCCGCATCGGTCGAGCCGTCTTCGGCACCATCGACATCATCCGCGACATCGTCGAGGCGGGACAGAGCCTGCTGATCCTGGGCCGTCCCGGCGTCGGCAAGACCACGCTGCTGCGCGAGGTGGCGCGCGTGCTGGCCGACGAGTTCGGCAAGCGCGTGATCGTGGTCGACACCAGCAACGAGATCGCCGGAGACGGCGACATCCCGCACCCCGGCATCGGCGACGCGCGCCGGATGCAGGTGCGCACCCCGACCGAGCAGCACGCGGTGATGATCGAGGCGGTCGAGAACCACATGCCCGAGGTCATCGTGATCGACGAGATCGGCACCGAGCTCGAGGCGGCGGCCGCGCGCACCATCGCCGAGCGCGGCGTGCAGCTCGTCGGCACGGCGCACGGCAACACGCTCGACAACCTGATGCTCAACCCGACCCTTTCCGACCTCGTCGGAGGCATCCAGCCGGTCACCCTCGGCGACGAGGAGGCACGCCGGCGCGGAACGCAGAAGACGGTGCTCGAGCGCAAGGCGCCGCCGACCTTCGACGTCCTGGTCGAGATCGTCGAGCGCGATCACGTCATCGTGCACCGCAGCGTCGCCGAGACGGTGGACGCGATCCTGCGCGGGCACATGGTCCCGCCCGAGTCGCGCTCCCGCGACGAGAGCGGCGAGGTGCACGCCTTCACCAAGTACGACTATCGGATCAGCGAGACCGCGGCAGGCACGCCGGCATTCGCGCCGGTCGAGCCGACCGGTGGCTTCGGGAGCTTCTCGCGCGGAGGCGGCGGTCGGTTCGTGGGCGCGCCGGGGGCCTCGGGCCTGCGGCCGCTGCCGAACGGCCGGACGGCAAGGGGCGACGGCCGCGGGCTCAGGACGATGCCCGGCGAGCGCATCGCCGGGAACGAGCTTGCCGCGCGGCTGGCCACCACGAACCCGCATGGCGAGGCGGCCGTCGAGGAGGCGCTCGACCGGCCCATCGGCGCGGCGGGCACGCGGCACGCGCGCAACCAGCGGCCGATGAGCCTGTTCGCGTTCGGCGTCAGCCGCAAGCGGCTCGAGCAGGCGGTGCGCGAGCTGGGTCTGCCGGTGACCGTCGCCCGCGACCTCGACGAGGCCGACGCCGTGGTCACCCTGCGCAACTACTACAAGCGCAAGCCCGGAGCGCTGCGCGACGCCGAGTCGCACGGCGTTCCGATCTACGTCCTCAAGACGAACACCATGCTGCAGATGGAGAACATGCTCGCCAGCCTGTACGACCTGGAGGCCGATCCGCAGGAGGCCGCGCTGCGCGAGACGGCGGAGGCGATCGGCCTGGTCCAGGCGTCGGGGCGCGCCGTCGAGCTCGCGCCGCAGAACGCCTACGTGCGGCGCCTGCAGCACCAGCTGGCGGAGCGCAACAACCTGATGTCCCGCTCTCGCGGCTCCGAGCCGAATCGCCGCGTCGAGCTCGTGCCGGACGAGGGCCGCGCGTGGCGCTGACTCCGGATCGGTCGGGGGCGCGGCGCGGTCGCTTCATCACGCTGGAGGGGCCCGAGGGCAGCGGCAAGACGACCGCCGCTCGCCACCTCGTCGACTGGCTGGCAACACGCGGCCGGGATGCGCTGCTGACCCATGAGCCGGGCGGCACGCCGCTTGGCGAGGAGATCCGGCGCATCGTGCTTCACATGCGCGGCATGAGCGACGACCTCGACCCGCGGGCCGACGCGCTGCTGTATGCCGCCGCCCGCGCGCAGCACGTCGCGCGCGTCATCCGGCCGGCGCTGGAGAGCGGCCGATGGGTGGTCTGCGCCCGCTTCGCCGACTCGTCGCTCGCCTACCAGGGCACGGCCTACGGAAACGACATGGAGCAGCTGCGCAGCCTGCAGCAGTTCGCGACCTTCGGGCTGCAGCCGGACCTCACGCTGCTGCTCGACGTGCCGGTCGAGGTGGGGCTGCGCCGCAAGCGGCACGGCGCGTGGAACCGGTTCGAGAGCACGCAGGACGTCGCCTTCTTCGAGAAGGTGCGCGCCGGCTACCGCGCCATCGCGGCCGACGAGCCCGCGCGAGTCGCGCTCATCGACGGATCCGGATCGGTCGAGGAGTCGGACCGGCTGGTTCGCGACGCGGTCGCCCCGCTGCTGGCGACCGTTGCGGCCGATCGGGCGTCGGTCTGACGCGTCTCTCGACGCGCCTTCAGTCCAGGTTGACCCGCACCGGATCCGAGAACGGTGGCGCGTAGATCATCTGCAGGCCCACGGCCCGGTCCTGCGGGATCTCGAACGTCACCCACCCGGTGGCATCGGTCCCCGGAGCCAGTGAATCGGTCGGCTGCAGCGACGGGTCCTTGCCCGACTCGACGACGTCGTGCTGCTGGCGCTGCGTGTCCTCGACGCTGAACCAGAACGGATTGATCGCCGCGCCGTTGGGATCGATCCCCTCGATCGTGACGTGCACCGCGACCAGCGTCTCGTTCGGCTGCGGCTTCACCAGGCCGTTGCCGTTCCAGGAGCTGACCTGGTCCACGGTCAGGTATTCGGTGCTGCCGAGCTGGATGCGATCGCCGATCGCGTGCGCTGCCGGCTGCTGAGAACCGGCGACGGGCGTGGCCGATGCGGGGCTCGGGACGGTGGCACCCGGCTTCGCGCTGCAGCCGGCGACGAGGAGGGCGAGCATGGGCAGGATGACGAGGGCGCGACGGTGGATGGTGGAACGGTGCATGGTGGAACGGTGCATGGTGGCTTCTCGTGCAACGCGCATGCCGCGACCCGCTCGCGGCGCCGTTGAGGGCTCCGCTGCATGGCATAATCGGCTGGCCCACTCCCGCTGAGGTGCCCGCATGAAGCTCGTCACCGCGATCGTGCACAACGAGGACGCCGCGAACCTCGTCGATGCGCTGCTGGAGAAGGAATACCGGGCAACGCGACTGCATTCGTCGGGTGGCTTCCTCAAGCAGGGCAACGCCACCATCCTCGTCGGCGTCGAGGACGACCAGGTTGACGGCGTGCTCGAGATCGTGAGCGCGAACTGCCACTCGCGACGCCAGTTCGTGAACCCCATGCCACCGATCATGGAGCCGGGCGAGTTCTACATGCCGTACCCGGTCGAGGTCGAGGTCGGCGGCGCCACCGTCTTCGTCGTTCCCGTCGAGCGCTTCGAGCGCCTCTAGGACCGATGGGCGTCCCACCGGACGCCGCCTGGCTCGGCTCGCTCGAGGCCGACGCCCCCGATGTCGTGGCCTGCTGGCGCGCGGCCGACTCCCGTCAGCTGTATCGCGAGCTGCGCGCGCGGGCGCCGGCCGGCAGCGCAGGACGCGTGCTGGAGCAGCAGGAGGCGGTCGGCGAAGCGCTCCGCGACGCGCTCCTGGCAGTGCCGGATGCGGCTCTCGGCGCGCCTGGCGGGGAGGAGGACTGGAACGTGGCGCAGACATTCGCGCACGCCACCGCCGCACGCCGCTTCCTGGCCACCTGGGCGGCGCTCGACGCGGGCGGCGCCTGGCCCGAGGAGCGCTCGCCGGTCGTGCGGCCGTCGATCCCGGGGCCGCCGGACGCCACGCGCGAGCAGCTGCTGACGCTCCTCGAGAAGTCGCGCGGCGCGCTGCGCGAGGCGGCCGGGCGGATCCAGGACCACGAGCGGCAGCGCTGCGGCCTGCGGCACCCGCTGATCGGCCGCCTGCGCTGCGGAGAGTGGCTGCTCTTCGTGGGCGTGCACGACCTGATGCACCTCGAGCAGCTGCACCGCCTCCGTGGCTGAGCGGCCCGCGCCACTCGTCCTCGTCGCCGGCGGCACCGAAGAAACGGCGTTCGGCTCGTACGCTGCGGTGGCAGCCACCGGGAAGCAGCTGCTGGCCGGCGAGCTCTCTCGTCGTCTGGGCCGAGCCGGCGCGGCCGTCCTCCCGCTGCCGCCGGCCGACGAGCCGCGGTTCGAGTGGGGACGCTGGTTCGCCACCGCGGCGCGCGCCGCGCTGGCCGGCACCCCGCTCGACGCGGTCGGCTACGCGAGCGCCGGCTCGCTGGCCCTGCTGGGCGACGACGCCATCGATGATCTGCTCTCGCCGCTCGCCGGCGAGGTGGTGGCGAGCAACCGCTTCAGCGCGGACGCGTTCGTGGTGGCCGGCGACCTGGAGCGCGCCCTCTCCGCGCTCGAGGGATGTGCGACCGACAACGCCGCCCCGCGCTGCCTGGAGGAGGCCGGCTTCCGTTCGCGCGACGTCGCGGAGGCCGCCTTCGCGCGCTTCGACGTCGATGCGCCGCTCGACCTGGCCCTGCTCAGGCTGGCGACCCGCCTGCCGTCCACCCGCCCCGTCGAGCCGGCCGTGGCGCGGTTCCTCGAGATGGCCCGACTGCCGGGCGGACGCGCGCTCGAGGTCCCGAACCTCGAAGGGATCGCCGGCGTGCTGCGCGACCGATCCGCCGAGCTCGTCGTGTGCGGGCGGGTGCCGGCGACGGCATGGTCGCGGCTGGAGCGCGACACCGCCTGCCGGGTGCGACTGCTGGTCGAGGAGCGCGGCATGCGGTCCGCGCGCGCCTCGACGCCCCGCTCGCTGCTCGCCGCGCTGCTGCGCCGTTCGTCGCCGGCGGAGGTCGTGGACGAGCTCGCCACGCTCGGCGACGCGGTGATCCTGGACACGCGCGTCCTGATGGCGGCGCTGGCGGGCTCGGCGGACGCCTCGGCCTGGCCGCCGGCCGAGGAGCGGTTCGCGTCCGACTTCGGTGACGCGGAGCGGATCGCGACACCCTGGCTGCGGGAGCTGAGCGCGGCCGCATCCGCTTCGTCGACGCCGTTCCTGCTCGGCGGCCACACGCTCGTCAGCGACGGCCTGCGGCTGCTGGTCGAGGCCGCCTGGCTGGGCCGATGAGCCGCGGCCGGCCGCGGAGGCGGGCTGCTAGACTTGGGGTGCTCGATTGACACGAAAGAGACGCGAGGCCGTGCTCCGCATCGGTCTGGCGAGGAGTTCTGCATGGACCAGACGAGCCTGATCTACGTCCTCGGGTTCGGGTTCGCGGCGACGACGTTCGTCTTCGGCACGATCCTGTTCTCCTGGCTCATCACGCACCGCCGCCAGCGGCCCCAGAAGGGCCTGCCCTACGAGTCCGGGATCGACACCATCGGCGACACCTGGTCGCGCTTCGGGCTCTCCTTCTACCTCTACGCGCTGCTGTTCGTCGCCTTCGACGTGGAGATCATCTTCGTCTACCTGTGGGCGATCGTGGTGCGGGTGGTGGCGGGACCGGGGATCGTGATGATCGGCATCTTCCTTGCGATCCTCATGTGGGGCGAGCTGTACGCGTGGAAGAAGGGGGATCTGCGATGGCGCTAGACACACCCGACCGGACGCATCGCGACCCCGATTCGGTCGCTCCCGGCGCGGCGCCGCCGCGCATCGTCATTCCGGACGAGGCCGGCGACGACGAGCTCCTGCGCGAGTTCGACATGGAGGATCACCCGCGCGGCGGGTTCCACGGCCTGCTGGAGGTGATCCCCACCAAGGCCGACTACGTGCTGGACCTGATCCGGGCCAACTCGCTGTGGCCGCTGCTGTCCGGCCTGTCGTGCTGCGCCATCGAGATGATGAGCACCGCGACCAGCATGAACGACATCGACCGATTCGGGATGTTCCCCTTCCGCGCCAGCCCGCGCCAGGCGGACGTGCTGATCGTGGCCGGCACGCTTACGACCAAGATGGCGGGGCCGCTGGTCCGGCTCTGGGAGCAGATGCCCGAGCCCAAGTGGTGCGTCGCCATGGGCACCTGCACCACGTCCGGCGGCCGGTTCAAGCGAAGCTACAGCGTGGTGCAGGGCGTGGACCGCGTCATGCCGGTGGACGTCTACGTGCCCGGCTGCCCGCCGCGCCCGGAGGGCCTGATCTACGGGATGATGAAGCTGCAGGAGCTCGTCAAGCAGCGGCGCGGACAGTGGACCACGTACGTCGACCGCGGCCCGCAGCGCCAGGCGTGGGAAGGAGACGTTCGCTGACCGCGCCGTCCATTGCGGGCGCGCTGGTTCGCGCGCTGCTCGACCGGTTTCCGGATGTCGTGACCGAGCTGTGGACCGACGAGGACACGGTCGAGGTGCAGGTGCCCCGCGACCGCATCGTCGAGACGCTCCGCTCGCTGCGTGACGAGGAGGAGTTCGCCTTCTTCTTCCTGGCCGATGCCGCGGCAGTGGACTACGGTCCGCAGAACTGGTTCGAGGTCGTCTACCACCTCTACAGCGATCGGCATCCGGCGTGGCTGCGCGTCCGCGTCCGGGTCGACCGCGCCGATCCGCACGTGCCGACCATCACCGACCTGTGGGAAGGAGCGATGTTCCACGAGCGCGAGATGTACGACATGATGGGCATCACCTTCGACGGCAACCGCGACCTGCGGCGCATCTTCATGTCGCCCGACTACCGCAGCTTCCCGCAGCGCAAGGACTTCATCCTGCCCGATGACGCCGCCGACTCGCCGGCGGCGGGCGTGAATCCGCTCGAGCGGCCGGAGACGTGGGACCTCAGCCGCTTCACCGAGCTGCCGCCGGTGGATGCGACGCACCCGGCGACGCAGAGCGGGGCGGTCGGCGGCCAGACCCTCGCCGACAAGACGAGACCGCGATGACCGCCGCCGATCCCGACGTCCGCATCCCGGACCCGATCGAGCTCGATCGACAGGAGGAGGAGCGCCTGCGTCGCGTGGCCGGCCTCGGCACCCAACGGCCCGCGCGCCCGGAGTTCTCCGGCTTCGAGCAGATCGGCCTGCCGGATCGGCCGCCGCAGACCGAGCGCGAGCGCCGTCTCTTCTCGCTCGAGGAGGGCGAGATGCTCGTCAACATGGGGCCGCAGCACCCGTCGACGCACGGCGTGATGCGACTCCTGGTCAAGGTGCGCGGCGAGCTGGTGACCGACGTGGACCTCGTCCTGGGGTACCTGCATCGCGGCATCGAGAAGATCTGCGAGAACGCGACCTACACCACGGTGCTGACCTACGTCGATCCGATGGACTACCTGTCGGCGATGCACAACGAGCACGCGCCGGCGATCGCCTTCGAGAAGCTGTATGACGTCCGCCCGCCGAAGCGCGCCGAGTACATCCGGGCGCTGGTGGTGGAGCTGAACCGCGTCTTCAGCCACGGCCTGATGATGGGATTCCTGGCGCTCGACATGGGCGGCATCACGCCCATCCTGTACGGCTTCATCAACCGCGACGAGACCGTGGAGCTGCTGTCGAGCATCTCCGGGCAGCGCATGCTGTTCAACTTCTTCCGCGTCGGCGGCGTGAACTGGGACGTGTCGGACGAGTTCATCAGCCGCCTCTCCGCCTGGCGCGCCAACGTGGGCCGCACCATCAGCGACAACGAGCAGCTCATCACCCAGAACGAGATCTTCGTCGGGCGGACCAAGGGCCTGGGCGTGCTGAGCGCCAAGGAAGCGATCTCGCTCGGCGTGACCGGGCCGAACCTGCGGGCGTCGGGCGTTCCGTTCGACGTCCGCAAGGCGCACCCGTACTCGATCTACAACGAGCTCGAGTTCGACGTCATCACCCAGCAGGGCGGCGACAGCTACGCCCGCTATTTGCAGCGCGTGGACGAGATCAAGCAGAGCCTGCACCTGATCGACCAGATCGTCGATCGCATGCCGCACGGTCCGGTGCAGGCCCAGGTGCCCGGCATCATCCGCCCGCGGCCGGGCCGCGCCTATGCGGCCATCGAGAGCCCGAGGGGGCTCTACAGCGTCTACGCCATCAGCGACGGGACGGCCACGCCGTATCGGTTCCGCATGCGCGACCCGAGCTTCATCACGCTGCAGGTCATGCCGAAGCTGCTGCCCGGGCACCTCATCGCCGACACCATGGCGATCATGGCCAGCCTCGATCCGGTGATGGGCGGAGTCGACAAGTAGATGGACCTCTCGCTGCTGCTCGGCGTCGGCCGCTTCGTGCTGGCCACCACGCTGCTGCTGCTCGTCACCGTCCCGACCGCGTTCATCATCATCTACCTCGAGCTGAAGGTGATCGCGCTGATGCAGCTGCGCATCGGTCCCAACCGGGTCGGGCCGGCGGGCATCTTCCAGAGTGCGATCCACGGCTTCAAGGTGCTCGCCAAGGAGGACTTCACCCCGGACAACGCCGACCGGCCGGTGTTCACCATGGCGCCCTGGATGGTCTTCATGGCCGCCGCCATGAGCATGCTGGTCATTCCCTTCGCGCCGGGGCTGGTGGCGGTCGACTCGCAGATCAGCGTGGTCTACTTCTTCGCCATCATCGGCCTGTCGGTGATCGGCCTGCTCGTCGCCGGCTGGGCGAGCTACAACAAGTACTCGCTGCTCGGGGGCCTGCGCAGCGCGGCGCAGATGGTGAGCTACGAGATCCCGCTCACCCTCTCCATCGTGGGCGTGGTCGTGCTCACCGGAACGCTCAGCTTCACCAACATCATCGCCTGGCAGGCGGCGCACGGCTGGACGATCCTGTGGCAGTGGATCGGTCTGCCGGTCTTCTTCATCGCCTCCACCGCCGAGATCAACCGCACCCCCTTCGACATGGTGGAGGCGGACAGCGAGATCGTGGCGGGCTTCGCCACCGAGTACTCAGGCATGCGCTTCGGGTTCTTCTTCTTCGCCGAGTACGTCAGCCTCTTCATCATGAGCTCGATCCTGGTCACCCTCTTCTTCGGCGGGTGGCTGGCCCCCTGGCCGTTCCCGGCGCAGCTCGACGGCTTCGTGGGGACCATCTACGGCCTCGTCTGGTTCCTGGCCAAGACCTACCTCTTCGTCTTCATCTCGATCTGGGCCCGCGCCACGCTGCCTCGCGTCCGCATCGACCAGCTGATGGGGATGGCCTGGAAGGTGCTGCTTCCGCTGGCCCTCGTCAACCTGTTCATCACGGCCATCGTGGTCGTCGTCTTCAAGCTGTAGGAGTCTGACCGGCATGGCCGTTCCCGGGATTGGCATCGCCAAGGGCTTCGCCACCACGCTGCGCAACTTCTTCACGCCGAAGGTGACGCGGCAGTACCCCGAGGTCCGGCCCCAGATGTCGGACCGCTGGCGCGGTCGGCTGGACCTGATCTACGACCCGTTCGGATCGCACAAGTGCGAGGTCTGCTTCCAGTGCTCCATGGTCTGCCCGGTGGAGGCCATCGACATGAGCGGCTTCGACTCGCGGGGCGATCGCATCCGCTACGGGATGCCGGAGATCTACGACGAGCGCAAGGATCCGAACGCCTACCGGCGCAGCGGGCTGCCGGCGCGGCCGATGCGGAACCCTGCCCGATGGGACGAGGCCATCGACACCGATTTCGTGAACGGGGTCATCGACGGCTTCCGTGCCCGGCCCGAGGCGCTGGTCGCGATCTTCGGGGCGGTGCAGGCGCGCTACGGCTACCTTCCGGAGCGGGCGCTGCGCCTGATCAGCGACCGGCTCACGATCCACTGGGCGCAGGTCTTCGGCGCCGCCGGACTCGGCGGCTTCCGACTGCTGCCCGCGGAGGGCCACCTCATCACGGTCTGCGACTGCGCCGCGTGCCGCTTCGGCGGCGGACGCGAGGTGCTGCGCGCGCTGCGCGACGACCTGGGCATCGAGCCCGGCGAGTCGACCGCCGACGGCACCTTCACCTTGCAGACCGGCAGCGACGTGGGCGCGGGCGCCATGGCGCCGGCCATCCGGGTCGATACCCTGGTCTACGGCCCGGTCACCGCGGCGCAGGCGCTGCACCTCGTCGGGCTGCGACGTGACGCGGCCGCCGAGCCCTCGGCACAGCCGGCGAGTCGGCGCTGAGCATGGCCGAACAGCAGAACGTCCTCTCCCCGCAGATCCGGCTGCTCGAGGGCGGGGAGCGCCGCCTGCTCACCGAGCTCGGGCGGGTCGACCCCGCTTCGATCGAGAGCTATCGCGCGGCGGGCGGCTACGCCGGCCTCGAGCGCGCCGTGTCCAAGCTCGGCCCGGAGGGCGTGATCGCCGAGATCGAGAAGGCAGGGCTCCGTGGGCGCGGCGGCGCCGGCTACCCGACGGCCGACAAGTGGCGCGCCGCGCGCGAGCAGCCGGCCGAGCGCAGGGTCGTGGTGGCGAACCTGATGGGCGCCGATCCGACCGCTCTCGGCGACCGGGCGCTGGCCGAAGGAAACCCGCACCTGGTGCTCGAGGGGCTTCTGATCGCCGCATTCGCGACCGGTGCCAGCGAGGCGTACATCGCCGTTCGGCGCGATTGGACCGTGGCGCTCGAGCGGCTGCAGTCCGCGGTCGCGGAGGCGGAGCGCGCCCGCTTCGCCGGCTACCTGGTGCTCGGAACGGACTTCAGCGTGCAGGTCGTCGTGCGCGAGGGTTCGGGCGCCATGGTGGCGGGCGAGGAGACGGCGCTGCTGGCCGCCCTGGTCGGCGATCGCGGTATGCCCGTCATCCGCCCGCCGTACCCGTCACAGCGCGGGATGCGCGGAGATCCGACGGTGGTGCAGAACGCGGAGACCCTGGCGCACGCGGCATGGATCATGTCGCACTCGGCGGAGGCCTTCTCGTCGGTCGGCTCCGAGCGGAGCAGGGGCACCAAGCTGGTGACGATCTTCGGGCGCGTCGCCGAGCCCGGCGTGCTCGAGGTCCCGCTCGGCATGCCGCTGATCGACATCCTGGCGGCCGCGGGCGGCGGGACCGATACGACCAAGGCGCTCTTCCTCGGCGGCGCCGGCGGCGGCGCCGTCGATGCGGCGAGCCTCAACACGGCGTACGACTACGAGCCGCTGGCCGAGCGGGGCGTGGCGATGGGGCTGGGGTCGATCCTGGTCACCGACCGCTCGACGTGCATGGTGGACACCGCGCGCTTCTTCCTCGATCACTCGGCGCGCGAGGCGTGCGGGAAGGCGGTTCCGTGCCGCATCGGCACCCGCCGTCTCGTCGAGGCGCTCGACCGCGTGCTCGCCGCGACGCCTCGGCCGAACGACTTCACCCTGCTGCGCGAGCTGTCGCGCAAGATGCGCGACACGGCGCTCTGCCATCTCGAGGCCCGTGCGCCCGCGCCGATGCTCACCACGCTCGCCCTGTTCCCCGAGGAGTACCGCGCCCACGCCGAGCGCGGCGTGTGCCTGGCCGGCTCGTGCGACGCGCCCGCGGTGGCGCCACTCCTCTCGCCACTCGCCGACATCGACGCGGGTACGATAGCGACATGACCTTCGGAACCGGCAACGGCGACGGCACCGGCAACGGCCACGCGACCGGCAGCCTCACCGACTACACCCCCGTCTGGCCGATGGTGCCCGGCACGCGCAAGCTCTCGGTCACCGTCAACGGCCAGCGCGTCGAGGCCGAAGAGGGCCAGACGATCCTGCAGGCCTGCCGGGTGCTCGGGATCGAGGTGCCGACGCTCTGCTACGAGCCGAAGCTGGCGCCCTTCGGGGCGTGCCGCATCTGCGTCGTCGAGGTCGAGGGCCGCGAGGACACTCCCATCTCGTGCGGAACGACGATCGAGGAGGGGATGGTCATCACCACCCACTCCGAGCGCCTGGTCGAGAACCGGCGCATGGTCCTGGAGCTGATCTTCAGCGACCACGACGCGTACTGCCTGCCGCCCTGCCAGTTCAAGTGCCCGACCAGGGTCGACATCCCCGGCTACCTCAAGCAGAACACGCTGGGCAACTGGGAAGAGGCGACGCGGATCCTGAAGCGGTCGCTCCCGTTCCCGGCCATCCTCGGCCGCGTCTGCCCGGCGCCGTGCGAGACGCACTGCCGTCGCGAAGAGGTCGACACCGCCATCGCCATCCGCGACTCGCATCGGTACTGCGCCGACCGGGTGCTGGAGGTGGATGCGCCCGCGCCCATCCCGTGGCCCAAGGACCCGCCCACCGGGAAGCGCGTGGCCGTCATCGGTGCGGGCCCGGCGGGCCTGGCCAACGCGTACTACATGCAGCTGCGCGGGCACGAGTGCGACGTCTTCGAAGCCGAGCCGGAGCAGGGCGGCATGCTGCGCTACGGCATCCCGCAGTACCGGCTGCCGAAGGGCTGGATGGATCGCGAGCTCAACCACGTCTGGGAGCTGGGCGCGCGGCTCAGGCCGAACATGCGCCTCGGCCGTGACTTCCACCTCGCCGACCTGCTGCCCGAGTACGACGCGATCTACATCAGCATCGGCTGCTACCAGTCCAACGTGCTGGGCATTCCCGGCGAGGACGCCGACGGGATGGTGAACGCGCTGGAGAACCTGTACAACTCGACCCGCGGGGTGAGCGTCCCCAAGCTGCGCGACGCGCGCGTGGTCGTCATCGGCGGCGGGTTCACTGCCATCGACTGCACGCGGACCAGCATCCGGCAGGGGGCGCGCGAGGTGACGCTGGTCTACCGCCGGGACCTGAAGGACATGCCCGCCCAGGACGAGGTGCACGAGGCGATCGAGGAGGGGGCGCGGGTCATCTTCCAGGCGGCGCCGACCAGGATCGTCACCGACGAGAACAACCGCGTCACGGGCGTGGAGTTCCAGCGCATGAAGCTCGGCGAGCCCGACGAGAAGGGGCGGCGCCGGCCGGAGCCGATGCCCGGCACCGAGTTCGTGGTCGAATGCGACACGGTGCTCGGCGCCATCGGCCAGGGGCCCGACCTGCACTGGATCGAGTCGGAGCCGGACGAGATCCGCTCCGCGCTCGAGGTGAGCCGGCGCGGGACCCTGGTCAGCGAGGAGAACATCTTCCGCACCAACGTGCCGAAGGTCTTCGTCTCGGGCGACGTGCGCACCGGCTCGGCCACCGTGGTCGAGGCCATCGGCGAGGGCCGTCGCGCCTCGTACGCCATGGACTACTGGCTGCGCGGGCACGACCTCGACGACCCGCAGGTGCGGCGCATCGTCTCCGAGCCGCAGCCCAGCTTCCTCACCATCGTGCCGTTCACCGACGACGTGAAGGAGCCGCGCGCGGTCATGGGCAAGGCCGGCTCGGACGAGCGACGCGACAACTTCGTCGAGTACGAGTACGGCTACACCCACGACCAGGCGATGGCCGAGGCGAGCCGCTGCCTGCAGTGCACCTGCGAGGCGATCGGCCACTGCGACCTGCGCGAGGCGGCCATCGAGTACGAGACGACGCTCAACATGGCGATCGACGAGCGCTCGATCCAGGACAACCCGTACGTCGGCTACAACCACGGCTATGGCCGCGACGAGACGCACTCGTTCATCCTGCGCGACTACTCGCGCTGCATCGACTGCGGCCGGTGCGCCACCGTCTGCAAGGAGATCGTCGGCTCCGGCTGCTACGACTTCATCGGCAAGGGGATGGACTCGCTGGTCACCACGGCCGACTTCGTGTCGCTCAACGAGACGCCGTGCGTCTCGTGCGGAAGGTGTGCCGAGACGTGCCCGGTCGGGGCGCTGATGCCGCGGCCGCGCACGCTGGAGACCTACCAGCTCGACGTGAGCCGCTGCATCTTCTGCGGCATGTGCGCCGACGCGTGCCCGTACGACGCGCTGCGCTGCGGACCCGAGTTCGAGTTCAGCGAGTACCAGCGCGACCTGCCGATGCTCGACATCCTGGAGATGTCCGACCGGGAGCGACCGACCCGCTGACGCCCGGCGCCCGCCGGCGCAGTGGCCGCTGGGGGAGCCCTCCATGAGCGTTCACACCATCGTCAGCTCGCAGCGACTCGATCGGCCCCTCGACGAGGTCTTCGCGTTCTTCGCCACACCGGAGAACCTGAGCCGCCTGACGCCCGACGGCCTCGGCTTCGAGCTCCGCTCGGACGACACCGAGATGCGCACGGGCCTCGTCATCGAGTACCGCATCAGGCCGCTGCTCGGGATCGGCCTGGGATGGACCAGCCGCATCAGCCGCTACGTGCCGGGCTCGGAGTTCGAGGACGTCCAGCTGCGCGGGCCGTACCGCAGCTGGCGCCATCGCCATCGGTTCAGCGCGGAGGACGGCGGGACGCGGGTTGACGACGAGGTCTCGTACGAGCTGCCGTTCGGCGTGCTGGGCGACCTGGTCGAGCGCTTCCTGGTGCGACCGCGGCTGCAGCAGATCTTCGGCTACCGCGGCGCGATGATGGATCGCCTTCTCTCAGCCCGCAGCCAGACGGAACGACCGATGACGGTCGCGGTGGCCGGAGGCTCCGGCTTCGTCGGCGGCGAGATCGCGACCGAGCTCCATCGGCGCGGCAATAGGGTGATCGTCCTCAGCCACGACCCCGACTCGCCCGCCGACGACCTGCCCGCGGGGATCGAGGTGCGCCACGTGGACGTGACCTCCGGCGCCGGGCTGCCCGAGGCGCTGGAGGGCGTGGAGGCCCTGGTCATCGCGCTGGCCTTCCCGAACCTGCCGATGGAGGATCCGCGGCGCGGCCGGACGTTCGAAGCGGTGGACGCCGCGGGCACCGAGCGTCTCGCCGCGGCGGCGCGCACCGCAGGCGTGCAGCGCCTCGCCTACATCTCCGGCGCGGGCGCCGCTCCCGACGCCGAGCGGCACTGGTTCCGCGCCAAGTGGCGCGCGGAGGAGGCGATCCGCGCGTCGGCGATCCCCTACACCATCGTTCGTCCGACGTGGATCTTCGGCCCGCGCGACGTCGCGCTCAACCGGTTCCTGGGCTTCGCGCGCACCCTGCCCTTCGTCCCGCTGACGAACTTCGGCGGCCAGCGTCTCGCCCCTGTGTTCGTCGGCGACGTGGCCGCGCTCGTGGCGGACTCGCTGGTCGATCCGGCCGCCCGCGACGCGATCTTCGAGATCGGCGGCCCGGAGACGATGACAATGCGCGACATCGTGCGCCGCACGCTCAGGGTCGCTGGACTGCGGCGACCGCTGCTTCCCGTCCCGCCGCAGCTGGTCAAGGTCGCCGCCTTCTTCCTGCAGTACCTGCCCGGGCGCCTCCTGACGCCGGAGGCGGTCGACTTCGTGAACCAGCCGGCCGTGGTGGACACCGCGCCCCTCCTCGCGCGCATGCCCCGCCGCCTCACGCCGCTCGAGGAGGGACTGGCCACCTACCTGCTGCCGCGCCGGGGCTGACCGTCGCCCGCGCGGGCCGCGAAGGGCCGCGCAGGGCGGTCGGTGCGGAGTGGGTACGCTAGAATCGGGCGGGCCGCTTGCGTCACAGCGAGCCGGCTTCTGTCTGCTCGAAACTCCAGCGGGAGCTTCATTCTGGATATCACCGGCATCCTGTTCGTTGTGCTCGCCGTCGGCGTGGTGGGCGGTGGCCTCGCGGTGGTCACGCTGCACAACGTCATCCATTCCGCCATCGCCATGATGGTCTGCTTCGGCTCCCTGGCCGGGATGTACGCGCTCCTCGGCGCACCCATCGTGGCGGCGGCCCAGGTGCTCATCTACCTCGGCGCAATCAGCGTCCTGATCATCTTCGCCATCATGCTCACCCAGGCCGGCGACGCGACCCTTCCCGCGCCGTTCCATCGCCAGGGGCCGGTGGCGGCCGCAATGGCGCTGCTGATCGTGGTGCTGGTCGGATGGGCGGTGCTGCAGACCGATTGGAGCCACGCCGCGACGGCCGTATCGGTCAACCTGCAGCGGCTCGCCGCGGCCCTCTTCACCGACTACGCGCTGCCGTTCGAGCTGATCAGCCTCCTGCTGCTGGCGGCGATCATCGGCGCGATCTACCTCGCGCGACGCCCCGAAGAGGACGAGCGGGCGCGCTGATGGGACTCGCCGGATACCTCATCGTCTCCTTGCTGCTGTTCGCCATCGGCGCGTTCGGCTTCCTGGCCCGACGGAACGCGATCCTGATGCTGATCTGCATCGAGCTGATGCTCAACGGAGTCAACCTGAGCCTGGTCGCCTTCAACGCGTACATGCCCGGCGGCGCGGTGAACGGCGCGATCTTCGCGCTGATGATCATGGCCGTGGCCGCGGCCGAGGCGACCGTCGGCCTCGCCCTGGTGATCGCCATCATCCGCACCCGTCAGACCGCCGAGGTCGACGAA
Organism: uncultured Chloroflexia bacterium; assembly: GCA_963783725.1. Taxonomy (GTDB): domain Bacteria; phylum Chloroflexota; class Limnocylindria; order QHBO01; family QHBO01; genus CAWAOJ01. Next base: position 1,701,274 of record CAWAOJ010000002.1, read on the forward strand.
TACCACGACCTGAAGGAGTAGGCCGTGGACCTGCTGATCGTCCTCATCCCGGCGCTGCCGATCGTCGGATTCCTGTTCACGGTGGTCGTCGGCCGCCGGCTCGACCGCGTCCCGGTGCACGGCCACGCCGTCGACTCGCATGACCACCCGGGTGACGCTCAGGCGGCCGATGCGAGCGCGCACGAGCACGGTGACGACACCGGGTTCCGGGCCGTGCCGACCGAGGCGGAGCAGGCAGCGACCTCACCGCACGCCGGTCACGCCGACGACCTGGCCAACGCCCAGGGCGCCGACGGCGTCATACCGGCCGACCTGAACGACGGCATCGGCCAGTCGGGGCACGTCGTACCCGGCGGACCGCGGCCGCGCTACCTGAGCTGGATCGTCCCCACCGGCCTGGTCGCCATCGCCTGGGTGCTCAGCATGGTGGTGTTCGTCAACGTCATCTTCGGCGGCAACACCTACCACGTGACGGTCTACGAGTGGATCGCCGCCGGCGACTTCCACATCAACATCGCGTTCTACGTGGACGCGCTGACGGCCATGCTGCTGCTGGTCGTGAGCAGCGTGGGACTGCTGGTCCACGTCTACTCCATCGGCTACATGGATGGCGACCGCGGGCTGTGGCGCTTCTTCGCCTACCTGAACCTTTTCATGTTCAGCATGCTGCTGCTGGTCATGGGCGACAACTACCTGATGCTCTTCGTCGGGTGGGAGGCGGTCGGACTGTGCAGCTACCTCCTGATCGGGTTCTGGTACAAGAAGCCGTCCGCCGCGGGCGCGGCCAAGAAGGCGTTCGTGGTGAACCGCATCGGCGACGTCGGCTTCGGCCTGGGGATCATGATGATCTGGGTCCTGCTGGGAACCCTGAGCTTCACCGATGTCTTCGACAAGGTCGGCGGGCTGGACCAGACCCAGGTCACGATCATCGCCCTTCTCCTCTTCGCCGGCGCGGTCGGCAAGAGCGCGCAGTTCCCGCTGCACGTCTGGCTGCCCGACGCGATGGAGGGCCCGACGCCGGTCAGCGCCCTGATCCACGCCGCGACCATGGTCAACGCCGGCGTCTACATGGTCGCCCGCTCGAACCCGATCTTCTCCCAGGCGCCGGTCGCGATGTGGGTCGTGGCGGGGATCGGCATCTTCACCGCCATCTTCGCCGCGGCCATCGCGCTGACCCAGAACGACATCAAGAAGGTGCTTGCCTACTCGACGGTCAGCCAGCTCGCGTACATGTTCACCGCGCTGGGCATCGGCGCGTGGGCGGCCGCGATCTTCCACCTCGTCAGCCACGGCTTCTTCAAGGGGCTGCTCTTCATGGGCTCCGGCTCCGTGATCCACGGGGCGGGCGGCGAGCAGGACATGCGATTCCTGGGCGGCATGCGCCAGAAGATGCGCTGGACCTACTGGATCATGGTCGTCGGGTCGCTCTCCCTGGCCGGCGTGCCGATCCTTTCGGGCTTCTTCAGCAAGGACGAGATCCTGGGCGAGGCGTTCAACCGCGGCTACCCGATCTTCTACCTGGTCGGCACCGTCGTCGCCTTCATGACGGCCTTCTACAGCTTCCGCATGATCTACATGACCTTCCACGGTGAGTGGCGCGGGCCGCAGGAGGCGTGGCGGCACGTGCACGAATCGGTGCCGACCATGGTCGCGCCCATCGCCATCCTCGCCATTCCGACCGTGCTGGTCGGGCTGCTGCTGGGGCTGCCGCCGGAGGGGGGCGTCATCCACAGCTGGCTCGGGCGCGTGTTCGAGCATGCCGAGGAGGCGGGCATCCAGCCGGGGTCGCTCGCCGCCGCCGGGCACCACTTCGAGTTCGTGGGCGTCGGCGGGCTGCTGCTTCTGGTCGGCGCCACGGTGGCCGTCCTCGGCGTGCTGCTCGCCTACCGCTGGTACGTCACCGACCCGCAGGCGTCGGCACGATTCGTGGACAGCATCCCGCTCGGCCTCGGCCCGGGCATGTACCGCGCCAGCCTCAACCGCTACTACGTCGACGACCTCTACCAGCTCATCTTCGCGCGCGGCGGCGTGATCGTGGGCGAAGCGCTGTGGTGGTTCGACGCCAAGATCATCGACGGCGCGGTGAACGGTGCGGGCTGGCTGGCACGAAACATGGGCTCCGGCTTGCGCCGGTCACAGACCGGACGCGTCGAGAACTACGGGCTCGGCATGGCGGCGGGGCTGGTGCTCGTGCTGGTGGCGTACCTGGTGTGGCACTGATGAGCGGGCTGCCGATCCTGTCCCTCGTCGTCTTCCTGCCGCTGGTCGGCGTGGCTGTGCTCCTGTTCGTGCCGGCCAGCAGCCTGCGAGCCATCCGCTGGATCGCGCTGATCGCCGCGCTCGGCAGCCTCCTGGTCAGCCTCGCGCTGCTCGGCTACCGGACCGGCGGCGACGAGTTCCAGTTCACCGAGAACATCGATTGGGTGCCGGCCTTCGGGATGGGCTACCGGCTGGGCGTGGACGGGCTGTCGGCGACGCTGGTGTTGCTCACCACGGTGCTCAGCGTCGTCGCGATCCTGTACTCCTGGGCGCCGATCCAGGTGCGGGTCAAGGAGTACTACGCGGCGATGCTGCTGCTGATGGTCGGCATGCTCGGCGTGTTCGTCTCCCTCGACCTGTTCCTCTTCTACGTCTTCTGGGAGATCAGCCTGATCCCGATGTACCTGATCATCGGCATCTGGGGCGGCCCGCGGCGCATCTACGCGACGATCAAGTTCGTCGTCTACACCCTGGTCGGGTCGCTGCTGATGCTGGTCGCCATCCTGGCGGTGGCCATCGCGCACGCATCGGCCGGCAACCCGTTCACCTTCAGCTATCTCGAGCTGCGTGGCTTCGCCTACACCGATGCGCTGCAGGCGCTCGCGTTCGGCGCCTTCTTCCTGGCCTTCGCCATCAAGGTGCCGATGTGGCCGCTGCACACCTGGCTGCCCGACGCCCACGTCGAAGCGCCCACGGCGGGCTCGATCCTGCTGGCCGGCGTGCTGCTCAAGCTCGGCGGCTACGGCTTCCTGCGCTTCAGCGTGCCGCTGCTGCCGAACGCCGCCAAGGAGTTCGCGCCGATCATGATCGCCCTGGCGGTGATCGCGATCCTCTACGGGGCGCTGGTCGCGATGGTGCAGCCGGACCTCAAGAAGCTGGTGGCGTATTCGAGCGTCAGCCACATGGGCTTCGTGATCCTCGGCATCTTCGTCTTCAACATGCAGGGCATCCAGGGCGCCATCTACCAGATGCTCGCCCACGGCGTGGTGACGGGCGCCCTGTTCCTGCTGGTCGGGGTCATCTACGAGCGCACGCACGACCGCGAGATCGCGCACATGGGCGGGCTCAATGCGCGGCTGCCGCACTACGCGGGCATCTTCGGGCTGTTCGTCTTCGCCAGCATCGGGCTGCCCGGCCTCGCCGGCTTCGTGGGCGAGTTCCTAGTCCTGCTGGGCACGTTCCGCTACAACGGGCTGGTGGCCGGCGTGACGATGTTCATCGTGATCGCCAGCGCGGTCTACATGCTGTGGATGTTCCAGCGCATGTTCTTCACCGTCCCATCCGACTGGATGCGCCGCTTCTGGCCGGCGCTGACCGATCTCACCCGCGTCGAGTGGCTGGCGCTGGCGCCGCTGATCGTGCTGGTGGTGCTGATGGGCGTCTATCCGGGACCGATCCTGCACGCCGTCAGCGAGCCGGCGCAACGCATCCTCGACGCCGTCAACGGCTCCGCCGGACTGACCTCCTGGCAGCTCCCGTGGTGAGGCCGCGATGAATTACCTGAACGATCTCTTCACGTTGCTGCCGGAGCTGATCCTGGTGGTGCTGGTGCTGACGGTGATCACGGCCGACCTGTTCCTGCCGCGGGATTCGAAGTGGCTGCTCACGCCGCTGACCGTGTTCGGCCTGCTGCTCGCCGCCATCGCCTGCGTGCTGGTGTGGGACGTCAACGCCACGGTCTTCGGCGGCTTCTACCGCGTCGACGACCTGTCGGTGTTCCTCAAGATGGTCACCATGGGCGTGGGCATCCTGTCGGCGCTCTTCGTCCCGTCGTACCTGCGGCAGCGGCGGCTGCCGCTCGGCGAGTTCAACGCCATCCTGCTCTTCTCGCTGATCGGGATGTGCGTGCTGGCCAGCAGCAGCGACCTCATCACCCTGTTCATCGGTCTCGAGCTGATGGTGATGCCCGGCTACCTGCTGACGGGGTTCGCGAAGACGGACCGCTACAGCAACGAGGGCGGGCTCAAGTACTTCCTGCTCGGCTCCTTCGCATCGGCGATCCTGCTCTTCGGCGTCAGCTGGACGTACGGCCTGACGGGCACGACCCGCATCGACGAGATCGGTCGCGCCATCGGCGGGGCGCCGCTCAGCGCCGCCATGCTGGTCGCCATCGCCATGCTGACCGTCGGGGCGACCTTCAAGATCGCCGCGGTGCCGTTCCACTTCTGGACGCCGGACGCCTACCAGGGGGCGCCCACCCCGATCACCGGCTTCCTGTCGGTCGGACCGAAGCTCGGGGCGTTCGCGCTGCTCATCCGCGTCTTCGCCGAGGGACTCGGGCCGATCAGGGCCGATTGGCTGCTGGTGATGGCCATCCTCGCCGCGCTCACGATGACCGGCGGCAACGTGGTCGCGCTGGTGCAGATGAACGTGAAGCGGATGCTCGCCTACAGCGCCATCGCGCACAGCGGCTACATCCTCGCGGCGCTGGCGGCGTTCGCCGCGGCGGGCGCGGTCGCGGTCCAGCGCGAGGCGATCGAGGCGATCCTGTTCTACCTGGCCGGGTATGCGCTGATGAACATCGCGGCCTTCGCGGTGGTCGGCATGCTGCAGCGCGACACGACGCGCTACGGCGGCCTGCGCTCGTTCGCCGGACTCGCGACGCGTTCGCCGGGCCGCGCCGCGGCGATGGCGATCCTGCTGCTGTCGCTGACCGGGATCCCGCCGACGGTCGGTTTCTTCGGGAAGTGGTACGTGCTGCTGGCGACAGTGGATGCCGGCCTCGTCTGGCTGGCGGTCCTGATCGTGCTGAACGCCGCCCTTGCCGCGTTCTACTACCTGCGCGTGATCGTCTACATGTACATGCGTCCCGCCGAGGACGAGCCCGCGCTGATCGATCGCTCCGCCTTCGGGACCATCGCCCTCGCCGTCAGCGTGGTCGGCGTGCTGGGCCTCGGCATCTTTCCTGGGCTGATCCTCGGGGTGCTGAAGACCTCGGCCGGAAGCCTCTTCTAGCCCGATGGCCGGCCGAGGGGAGCGGCGACGGCGCGGGACCCAGGACGCCCCCGAGACGATCGAGGAGCGGCGCCGCGAGCAGCGCATGGGCGACGCGGCGGCCGAGCTGCTCGACGGGCGGAGGCTGCTCATCGCCACCAACCGCGGGCCGGTGACGTTCGCGACCGGCGCGGACGGCTCGCTGCGGCCGCGGCGCGGGAGCGGGGGCCTCGTCACGGCCCTGAGCCAGATCGGCCGCCGGGTGCCGGTGACCTGGGTCGCGGCGGCCATGACCGAGGGCGACCGCCGCGCGGCCGCCGACCCTCAGCTGGTCGAGGAGGCGCTGCCCGGCGCGGAGCTGCAGCTGCGCTTTGCCACGGTCGACCGCGCGGTGTACGAGGCGGCCTACAACGTGATCGCGAATCCGCTGCTCTGGTTCCTGCAGCACCAGATGTGGAACCTTCCCGAGCGCCCGGTGATCGACGCGGCGGTCGTGCGTGCCTGGGAGCACGGCTACGTTCCGCTGAACGAGACCTTCGCCGGCGCCCTCGTCGAACAGGACGCCCGCGACGACAGGCCGTGCATCATGCTGCACGACTACCACCTCTACCTTGCCGCCGGCCCGATCCGCCGCGCGCGCCCGGACGCGGTGCTCAGCCACTTCACCCACATCCCATGGCCGCCCTCCTCGCTGTGGCAGGTGATGCCGCCCGCGATGCGCCGCGAGATCTGCGCCGGCATGGTCGCCAACGACGTCTGCGGCTTTCAGACCGAGCGCTACGCGCACAACTTCCTGCGCACAGTGGAGTCGTTCCTGCCCGAAGCCAGGGTGGACTACGGTCGCAGCAACGTCACGCTGCCCGACGGCCACGTGGCGCACGCGCGCGCCTATCCCATCTCGATCGACCTGGAGGCGACCCGCCGTGCCGCCGCGTCGCGCTCCGCGCGCCGGCGGCGCGACGAGCTGCTGGGCGCCGCGCGGGAGCGGATCATCGTCCGCGTCGATCGGCTGGAGCCCTCGAAGAACATCCTGCGCGGCTTCGTCGCATTCGAGGCGCTGCTGGCGCGCAACCCGCGCTACCGCGGCCACGTCAGCTTCCTCGCTTTCCTCGTCCCGTCGCGGACGAACCTGCGCGAGTACGGCGACTATGGGCGCAAGGTCCAGGCGGCGGTGGACCGCATCAACGCCCGATACGGGCGCGGCGGCTACCGGCCCGTGCAGCTCTTCTACGAGAACGACTACGCGCAGGCCATGGCGGGGCTCTCGATCGCGGACGTGGTGCTCGTCAATCCGCTCATCGACGGCATGAACCTGGTCGCCAAGGAGGCGGTGGTGGTGAACGACAGGCCGGGCGTGATCGTGCTGTCCGAGACGGCCGGGGCCTTCGACCAGATGGCGGCGGACGTCCTGCCGGTCGCACCGGCGGACGCCGTCGGGACCGCCGATGCGCTTCGCGACGCGCTCGAGATGCCGCTCGACGAGCGCGCCGCGCGACTCGATCGGCTTCGCGCCGGCGTCGAGGCCGAGGACATCACCTGGTGGCTCAGCCGGCAGCTCCGCGACCTGGGCCAGTTCGTCGCTCGACGGCGGAGCTGACGCCCGGCGCCCCGTCCGCCAGCGCTCGCAGCAGCGCCACGACCGATTCGGGTCCCGGAAGCACCACGTCGGCGGCGGCCGCCACCGCCGGCGGAACCTCGCCGTCACCGCCGACGCCGATGATGGCCACGGTCGCGCCGGCGGCACGCAGATCCTCGGCGGCGCGGAACATGTCGAGGTCGGTGACGTCGTCGCCAAGCACGACCAGGCCGCGCAGCTCGTGACGCGCGGCGAGGTCGCGCACGGCGGTTCCCTTGTCGCCCGCGCCCGCCGGCCGCAGCTCGACCGACATCCGCCCCTCGCGCAGCTCGACCCGGCCTTCGCCCGCGGACATCGCGGCGCTCAACGCGTCGAGGATCGCGCGCCGCGCCGTGGCCGGATCATCGGCCGCGCGGTAGTGCACCGTCGCCGACAGCTCCTTGTCCTCCAGCCTGACGCCGGACAGCCTCGGCACCGCGGCGAGCAGGCGGTCGAGCTCGTCGGGGATGGTGGCAAGCGCCGAACGGGAGGGTGGCCGCTGCCGCCCCGGGCGGCAGCCATTCGATGCCGTGATTGCCCGCCACCGCCAGCTCGGGAAGTCCCGTGATGGCCCGCACTTCGGCGGCCGCGCGCCCGCTGATGATCGCCACCATGGCCAGGCGCCGCGACAGCTCGCGCAGCGGCTCCGCGGCGCCATCGGCCAGCCGCGCGGTTGCGGGGTCGCGCACGATGGGCGACAGCGTGCCGTCGAAATCGGCGAACAGGCCCGCCGGCGAGCGCGACAGGGCCGACGCGGCGAGGTCGGCCGCGGCGCGCAGCTGCGGGGTCATCGGTAGACTCGCGGGCGTGAGGCGCTTCCTTTCCCCCGGCCTGCTGGTGCCGTTGCTGCTCGCGTTGGTCGGGGCCTCGCTCATTATCGCCAGCCGGCTGCCGCTCGACGCGCCGCCCGTCCCGTCGCTGCCGCCCATCGCCCGCCCCACGCCGACGGCGCTGCCGTCCGCGCCATCCACCACGCCGACGCCGCGCGACACGGGACTGCCGTCGTCCCCTTCCCCCAGCGTTTCAGCCAGTCCGACGGCGCCGCCGACCGCGACGGCGGTGCAGATCCAGGTCGAGACGATGCCGAAGGACATCAACCTGCGGGTCCGGAAGTCGGCGTCGGCGGCGGACGACGCGTTTCCTCCCCTCGACGCCGCGTACATCCTGAGCAGCTCGTCGCAGCCGGGACGCGGGACGAACTCGTACATCGTGGCGCACGCGCGGCTCGGACTGTTCAAGAACCTGTGGAACGTCCAGCTCGGCGCGCAGGTGCTGGTCATGATGTCGGACGGCAGCAGGCTCGCCTATCGCGTGACCGAGGTGCACGCCAACGTGGCGTGCCCCGATCCGACTCCGGAGAATCCGCAGCTCAACCCGCCGCGGCCGCCGCTCGCCTTGCAGATCCACCACGACTGCAGCGAGGGTCGGTTCTGGACCGCTCCGACCGCCCACGAGCGGCTCACGCTGCAGACGAGCCAGGGCTACAACCGCAACTGGGGGGAGTGGGTGGTGGTCGCCGAGCTCGCCGCCTCGCGCTGACCCCGCCGCCCGACGAGAGCGGCCGGGACGAGGGTCAGCACCGCCACGCCCAGCGCGATGGCCAGCACCAGGTGCAGGACGTCGGCGGCCTGGCCCCGCGACCACTCCTCCAGCAGGTCGACCAGCGAGGCGCTCGTCCGAGGGTCCACCCCGACGAACTCGGCATGTCCCAGGGCGGCGACCAGCGCGTCGCGCCGCGGCGGGTCGTTGACGAGCGCGGTGAGCTCGTCGATCCGGTTCTGACCGATGCTGGTCAGCAGCGCCAGGCCGATGCTCATGCCCAGCGTTCGCGTGATGTGCAGCATGGCCGACGCCACCCCGTACGCCGAGGAGCCGGCGGCCTCGACCGCCGCGGTGGCGCGCGGCGAGACGGTGAGGCCGAACCCGCCGCCGAACAGGGCGAGGTCGCGCGTCAGGCGCGCGAGGTCCGTATCGGTCCCCCAGCCGAGCGCCAGGACCAGCGCCGCGATGGTGGCCAGCACCCCCGCCACGGTCGGGAGGCGCTCGCCGAGCACGGCCGACAGCGCGCCTCCCACCACGGCGCCGACGGCGATCGCCACGGTCAGCGCGGTCAGCGCGGCGGCCGCCTGCTCGGGCGGGCCGTTGAGCACCCGGTTCACGAAGACCGGACCGCCGATGACCGCGGTCGCGAGCGTGTAGCCGGTCAGCAGGCTGACGGCGTTGGCCGCTGAAAAGCGGCGGTCGCCGAACAGGCGCGGGTCGATGAGCGGCGCCCGCAGCCGCAGCTCGAGCGCGACGAAACCGCCGAAGCCGAGCGCCGCGACGGCGGCCGCGGCCAGGACCAGCGCATCGGTCCAGCCTCGCTCGCCGGAGATCGTCAGCGCGCCGACTCCCGCGATGAGGGCGATGGAAAGGAGGAGCGCCCCTGCGAGGTCGAGGCGAGCGCGGACGCGCGGCGTCTCGACGCCGCCTGCGACGACGTAGATCAGCAGCATCGTCACGATCCCGATCGGGACGTTGAGGAAGAAGATCCACTGCCACGGCGCCAGGTCGAGCCCGGGGAGCGGCAGCCGCACGTTGAGCAGCACCCATGCGCCGTACGCCGGCCCGATTGCCATCCCGACGAACGTCGCCGCGCCCTCGACTCCCAGGGCGGCGGCGCGCGCGCGGCCGGCGAACAGGTGGCTGGCGAGGCTCATCGAGAGCGGGACGAGCGCTCCGCCACCGAAGCCCTGCACCACGCGGGCGGCGATCAGCCAGTCCAGGCCCTGCTGCGGACCGGCCAGCCGCGCCAGCCCGGCCGCCAGGCTTCCCAGGCTGAACAGCAGCAGCGCGACGATGTACAGCCGGCGAGCTCCCCACAGGTCGGCGCCGCGACCGGCGAGCGGCATGGCCACCAGGAAGGCGAGAAGGTAGGCGTTGACGATCCAGCTCGCGCGGGCGAGGTCCGCCCAGCCGCCGAAGTCCGCCACGATGGCCGGCAGCGCGATGGCGACGACCATCAGCTCTGCGCCCGCTATCAGCACGCCGAGCGAGCTGACGACGAGGACCGCCCACGCGGCGACCGGGTGCAGGCGCACGCCGGCGCCGCCGCTCACAGCTCCACTCGCTGCAGCAGGATCGCGCCGATGAGCGTCGCGCCGGCGGTCCACAGGCAGGCCACGCCGAGGGCGACCGCGGCGGAGGAAACGGGGCGCTCCACCGACTCGAGGTCGGCGAGCAGCGCGAGGCCGGCGCCGGGCAGCAGCTCCGCGTGGGGCGCCTGCAGCGCCGCGAACAGGAACGCGAAGGTCACCAGAACGGCGGTGCCTGGCGGCCGCGCGCGGGCGGAGGACGGCGCCGGGGATCAGCGCCAGCGCCAGGAGGGCGATGCTCGCTCCCAGAGCGGCGACGCCGGCGCTGACGTAGCGCAGCGGCTCGCCGCCGATGGCCGGGTCGAGGGACACCGCGGCCCATCCGACCGCCAGCGTCGTGGCGCCCGCCAGGCCGATGACGACGGAGAACGAGAGGAGCCAGCCGACGAGAAGCGTTCCGCGCGGCACGGCGCGCAGGGCCAGCCACGCGGTCGCTCCGTCATGGCGCTCGGCGGCGACGCTGTAGGCGGCCGAGGCGGCCGCCACCATGGCCGCCACGGCGAGGCCAACGGCAAGCACGCTCGTCGCCGACCAGGCTCGATCCGAGTCGGCGGCGGTGATCAGCGCGACCGCGACGCCGGCCAGGAGGAGCGCCCCGGCGACGGGCAGCAATCGAAGGGTCACCCACAGCTCGTGCAGGCGCAGCCCGACCAGCGAACCGATGTCGTTCACGACGTGCCGAGCGCGTGGAAGGCGACCGTGGCGGTCGGCCGTCGGTCCGGGGCGAGGTCGGCCAGCGTCGCGATCCCGCGCTTGGTGAGTGGCAGCCCGCGCGCCGCGAGCGCGCCCACGCCGGTGTGGATCGCCACCTGCCCGTCACGCACCAGCGCGATTCGGTTCACCAGGCCCTCCTCGCTCGAGGGATAGCGCGAGGCGATCACCGTCGTCCGCCGCCGATCGGGGAGCAGCAGCAGGCGCGTTCGCTCGAGCGGGTCGAGCGCGCGCAGCGGCTCGTCGAGGAGGAGCACCTCCGGGCCGCCGAGCAGCGCGGTCGCCAGGCCGACGCGTTGCGCGACGGCCGGACCGCCGCGCCGGATCGGCTGGTCCTTCTCACGACCGATGCGGACCTCGTCGAGCCACCGGTCGACGAGTGGCGGAATGCCGCTGCGCGCGACGCCGAGCAGCCGCGCGCCCAGGCTGAGCGCCTCGCGCGGGGTGAGCCAGGCTGGCGCGTCGACGCCCGGCCCGACGTAGGCCACGCGGCGAGCCCAGCCGCTGGAGTGTGCCTCCGGCCGCGAAAGGCCCGCCAGCATCACGCTTCCCGCTGCCGCGCTCGACAGGCCGGCGAGGATGCGCAGCAGCCGCGATGGCGCGTCGTCCGGCTCGCCCACGATGAGGAGCCGCGCGCCGACGGGCACCAGCAGGTCGAGATCATGGATCAGCGGGGAGGCTCGTCCGCCGCTGCTCAGCTTCCGGCACACGATGGCGGCCGGGCGCAGCGTCTGCACCGAGCGAGAGCGCCACAGCGCATCCGGCGTCGAGCTCGTCAGCGGATCACCTCGCGTCCGATGGTTCAGCGGCTCGGCAGTCTAGCACGCGGCCTTGACGCTCCGGATCGGCTCAGATATCATAAGCGCCCGCTTATATAAAGCTGCATTTGATAAAGAGGCGCTAGAGCATCATGCCAACCGGCCGCGACAGCGGCGAGGACCTGCGTCGGCTTCGCACGCTCTACCGGGCGCTCGGGGACGACACCCGTTTGCGGATCATCGCGCTCCTCGCGGAGCTGGGGCCGACGCCGGTGAACGAGCTCTCGTCGCGCGTCGTCCTTTCGCAGCCGCTCATCAGCTGGCACCTGCGCGTGCTCCGCCTGGCGGGCGTGATCGAGACCGATCGACAGGGTCGCACGGTGATCTGCCGGCTGCGGCGGGCCGCGTTCGACGAGCTGCACGAGTCGGAGGCGCGGCTGATCTCCGGCACATCGGAGCTCGGCGTGGCACCGCCGGCCCAGGCGAAGGTCGCCGATGTCGGCTAGCCGACCACATGCCCGCGACCTGGGTCGCGGTGCGTCGCTCGTCCCGACCTGGGTCAAGGAGGGAGCACGCGCCACGCTGGCGCCGGTCGTGCGGCTGGCCATGGCGCTGCACCTCACCCCGAACACGATCACCGTCATCGGGCTCGTCATCGTGGCCCTCGCCTCCGTGGTCGTCGCCAGCGGGCAGCTGCTGCTGGCCGCGGTGATCCTGACCGCCGGCTCCCTGCTGGACGCCGTGGACGGAGCGCTGGCGCGGGCCGTCGGCGGCGGGACGACCTTCGGCGGATTCCTCGACTCAACGCTCGATCGCGCCGGCGAGGCACTGCTCTACGCGGGGATCGCCGCGTATTACCTGCGCTTCATCGCGGACCCGACATGGGCCGTGCTGGGCACGTTCGTGGCGCTGTCCGGATCGTTCATGGTCTCCTACACCCGCGCGCGGGCGGAGGGGATCGGCCTGAGCGCGTCGGTGGGCCTCGCGCCTCGAACGGAACGGCTCGTGCTGGTCATCGCGGGCATCGCCCTCGCCGGGCTGGGCTACGTGACCGCCCTGACGGGCATCATCATCATCATCGCGGTGCTCAGCGTGGCCACCGTGATCCAGCGAATCTGGCATGTCCGAGCGCTGGCGGAGGCGCGCGAGCGCGCAACGGCATCGGACCAGGGCATGACCGACATCGGGAAGGAGAACCGACAGGGTGGCTGACAGCAACGGCAAGAGCGCCACGAACGGGCGCCGGCCTTCGGACGGCAAGGTGCGAGTCGCGATCGTGGGCGTCGGGAACTGCGCGAGCAGCCTGGTCCAGGGCCGCTACTACTACCAGGACGCCAAGGAGACCGACTTCGTCCCCGGGCTGATGCACGTCAACCTCGGCGGTTACCACGTGCGTGACATCGAGTTCGTGGCCGCCTTCGACGTGGACGCCGAGAAGGTGGGGAAGGACCTGTCCGAGGCGATCTTCTCGGGACAGAACAACACCTACAAGTTCGCTGACGTCCCCGCCACCGGCGTGACGGTCGAGCGCGGCATGACGCTGGACGGCCTGGGTAAGTACCTCTCGGAGGTGATCACCAAGGCGCCCGGCCCGACCGCGGACGTCGTCAACATCCTGCGCGACCGCAAGGTCGACGTGATGGTCAGCTACCTGCCCGTCGGCAGCGAGAACGCGACGAAGTGGTACGTCGAGCAGGCGCTGCAGGCCGGCGTGGCGTTCGTGAACGCCATCCCCGTCTTCATCGGCCGCGAGCCGTACTGGCAGCGGCGCTTCGCCGACGCGGGCCTCCCCGTCATCGGTGACGACATCAAGAGCCAGGTCGGAGCGACCATCACGCACCGCGTCCTGACGCGGCTGTTCATGGATCGCGGCGTGCGCATCGACCGCACCTACCAGCTCAACTTCGGCGGCAACACCGACTTCCTGAACATGCTGGAGCGCGAGCGCCTCGAGTCGAAGAAGATCAGCAAGACGAACGCGGTGACCAGCATGATGGACTACGAGATCGGCGAGGACGACATCCACGTCGGTCCGTCCGACTACGTGCCCTGGCTCAAGGACCGCAAGTGGTGCCACATCCGGATGGAGGGCACGACCTACGGAGACGTGCCGCTCAACATGGAGCTCAAGCTCGAGGTCTGGGACTCGCCGAACAGCGCCGGCGTCATCACCGATGCCATCCGCTGCGCGAAGCTGGGCCTCGACCGCGGACTGGCCGGCACGCTCGTCGCCCCGTCGAGCTACTTCATGAAGAGCCCGCCGATCCAGATCCACGACGACATCGCGCACAACCGCGTCGAAGCGTTCATCAGCGGCGAGGACAACGAGACGCTCGATGGATCGCAGGCGCCGGCCAGGGGTCGCAAGCCCAGGAAGGTCGCCGCCGGAACCCCTCCGACGCCCGTTGCCTGAGGCACCGAACGAGGGAGAGCGACGCAGGGAGAAGCTCACCTACCGCGCCTACCGCGGCGGTGAGCTCCTCCTGAGCGCCCTTCCTCGCCGCTTCCTGCTCGCGGCGGCCGCGGCGGCCGGCAACGCCGCCTATGACCTGTCGCCGCACAAGCGGCGCACGGTGCTGCGCAACGTCTCGCAGGCGATGGGCCTGCCGCAGGACGCGCCGCGCGTGAGGCGTGCGGCGCGGGGCGCCTTCCGCAACTACGCCAAGTACGTGGTGGACATGATGCGGCTCGGCAGCCTGACCGATGCGGACGTCGAGCGGCTGGTCCACATCGAGAACATCGACATCCTCGACGAGGCGCGCGCCATCGGGCGCGGCGTGCTGGTCTGCGCCGTCCACGTCGGCGGCATGGACTTCATCGGCCCCGCGCTGCTTCGCAGCGGAGAGAAGATGCACGTCGTCGCCGACGACACGACCTACGGGCGCCTGTACGAGCACCTCAAGGCGCAGCGGGCGCGCCATGGACTGCACCTGATCGGCTGGCGCAACCTGCGCGCCCTGTTCCGCGTTCTGCGCGACGGAGGCTCGCTCGTCCTCTTCTGCGACGGCGGATACCGGCGCGGCGACGTGCCGGTCGAGTTCATGGGCGAGGCGACGACGTTCCCCATCGGTCCGGCCAGCCTCTCGGCGCGCTCGGGCGCGGCGATCCTGCCCGTCGGCGGCGGCCGCACCGCCGCTGACACCTTCGAGGCGCGCGGACTGCCGCTCATCACCGCTGCCGGCAGCGAGCCCGCCGAGCTGTACCGAGCGACGCAGGCGCTCGCCGACGCGCTGGGCGGGGTGATATCGGCCGATCCCGCGCAGTGGTACATGTTCCGGCCCGTCTGGCCGGAGACCGATGCGGAGCGCGAAGAGGCGCGCGGCGCCCTCGCCGCCGCTCGGCGCGGCGAAGACTGGAACGCCCGCTAGGCGCATGGCCGGCCTCCCGCTGCGCATCGCGCTCGAGCTCGCCGACCTGGTCGTGCGGGCCCTGCCCGCATCGGTCGCCTACCCGCTCGCCGACCTGGTCGGGCGTGCGTGGTACCGCTCGTCGCCCGCGCGACGCGCGCTGGTGACCGCCAACCTGCGACGCGTCAGCCAGGCGACCGGACGTCCCACCTCCGACCGCGCGCTGCAGGCGCTGGTGCGGCGGGCGTTCGTCGAGCACGCGCGCTACTACCTCGAGCTGCTGCGCGCCCCGCACTATCCGATGACGAGGATCGACCGCATCGTGAGCGTGCCGCAGTGGGACGAGTTCGAGGCGGCGCTGCGCGCGGGCGCCACCGTGCTGGTGAGCGCGCACGTCGGCAACTTCGAGCCGTTCGCGGCCTTCCTGGCCTCGAAGGGCTGGCACGCCATCGCGCCGATCGAGGAGATCGAGCCGCGCGAGCTGTACGAGTTCCTCGCCCGGCGGCGCGGCAGCGGCCGCGGCGTCGAGGTCATTCCCCTGTCGCGCTCGCGGCGTCCGATGCTGAACGCGCTGCGCGCGGGCGGCGTGGTGGGCCTCGTGGCGGACCGCGATCTGAGCGGCAACGGCCTCCCGGTGGAGCTCTTCGGCGCGACGACGACCATGCCCATCGGCCCGGCGTGGCTCGCCGTCACCACTGGCGCGGCGGTGATCGTCGGCCGCTGCATCCGCACCGGCAGGGACCGCTTCACCGTGACCGGCGATCGGCTGGCCTGGGAGCCCGGCGGCGAGCGGCGGCGCGAGATCGAGGCGCTCACGCGTCGCATCGCCTCGCACATGGAGGCCGACATCGCGGCGGCGCCCGCCCAGTGGTTCGGAGCCTTCCAGCCGTTCTGGAGCGAGGCGTGACCGCGGGCGTCATCTCCCGCGGGCGCCGGACTTCCGCTCGTCCACGATCGGGGGCGGATCGCGGCAAGGCCGACATGCATCTTCACAGCCTCTACTCGGACGGCACCGCCACCGTCTCGGAGATCCTGGACTGGGTCGAGCAGCGCACCGACCTCGACGTCATCGCCATCACCGACCACGAGCGGATCGACGGCGCGCAGCGCGCCCTCGAGCTGCATGCCGCCGGCAGCTACTCATTCGACCTCGTCGTCGGCGAGGAGATCACCACGCGTCGCGGGCACCTGCTGGCGCTGTTTCTGTCCGAACGCGTCCCGGCGCTGCGTTCACTGCCCGACACGCTCGAGCGCGTCCATGGGCAGGGCGCCGTCGCGATCGCGGCGCATCCGCTGGGAACGCTCACCCCCAGCATCGGCGAGCGCAGCCTGCGCGCGGCGGACGCGGACGACGATCCCGCACACCGCCTGCATGCCCTCGAGATGGTCAATCCGAGCGCGGCCGGTCGGGTCCGAACCGACGCGCGGCGGCGGCTGCAGACCGAGCTGGCGCTGCCCGGCGTCGGCAACTCCGACGCGCACGTCGTCGACGGGATCGGCACGGCCTGGACGTGGTTCCCCGGCCGCTCCGCGGAGGACTATCTCTCGGCGCTCCTCGAGGGCCGCACCGAGGGTGACGGCGAGTTCTGGAGCAACGCCCACAACGTCGCGGTCTACCGCCGGCAGCTCGCCGCCAAGCTGCAGCACCTTCGTCATACTCTCCGCCCGACAGGAGAATGGCGATGAGCGAGGCGAGTGCGACGGCCCCTCTGAAGATCGGGATCGTCAGCCCGTACGGCTATCCGCACCCCGGCGGCGTGAACGAGCACGTGCGCTTCACCTACGACGCGCTGCGCCGCCTCGGCCACGACGCGTGGATCATCACCAGCAAGTACGGGAAGGAGCGCGAGAGCGAGGGCCACGTCCTGCGGCTCGGGACGGGGTGGGCCTTTCCGGCCAACGGCAGCATCGGTCGAGTGACGCTCGGCTGGCGCTTCAAGCAACAGGCTCGCGACGTCCTGGAGGAGCATCGGTTCGACATCCTTCATTTCCACGAGCCGTTCGTCCCGTTCCTGTCGCCCACCGTGCTCGAGGCGTCGCGCACCGTGAACGTGGCGACCTTCCACGCGTTCGGCGGCTTCAGCCCCTCGTACTGGGTCGGAAGCCGATTCGCGGGCGACCTGGCGTCGCGGCTGCACGGCCGCATCGCGGTGAGCAGTGCGGCGCGGCACTTCATCAGCCGCTACTTTCCGGGCGAGTACCGCATCATCCCCAACGGCGTCGACATAGGGCTGTTCGCCGCAGCCCAGCCGCTCGAGGAGCTGCGCGACGGGACCCTCAACATCCTCTTCGTCGGCCGACTGGAAGAGCGCAAGGGGCTGATCCATCTGCTGCGCGCCTACCATCGGCTTCGCAAGCGAAAGGTGGACGCGCGGCTGCTCGTGGTCGGTGCCGGCGCGAAGCTGCGTGAGTACCGTCGCTTCGTTGGACTGCGCGGGATCCGCGACGTCGAGTTCGTCGGTCGCGTATCGGACGAGCAGAAGGCGCGCTACTTCGCCTCCGCCGACATCTTCTGCGCGCCGGCGACCGGCCAGGAGTCGTTCGGCATCGTCCTGCTCGAGGCCATGGCGGCCGGTGTCCCGGTCGTCGCTTCCGACATCCACGGCTACAAGCAGGTGGTGCAGCGCGGAGTGCAGGGCCTCCTCGTCGAGCCGCGCAACAACCGCGCGCTGGCGGCGGCGCTCTACCGGCTCGCGGGCGACGACGAGCTCAGGCACCGCATGGGAGAGGCGGGGCGTGCTCGAGCGCCGGAATTCTCGTGGGACCACGTGACCGAGCTGCTCGTGCAGTGCTATCGCGAGGTCCGCGGCGCGGCGCTCGCCTCCGGGGCCGTCGCCCCTCGCTGAGGTCGGTCGCCTCGCTGACGTCGGCCCCCGGCCGATTTCGTCCTCCCTCTCGCCGATTGTGCTGATAAGGCGGCGGTAAGGGAGGCGCGCTACGGTCCCGCGCGTGCACCCGTTCGATCCGCTTCTCCCCACTTCGTTTCGCCCGCTGCCGGCGCGTCGGCGCCCGCTCGGCGTTCCCGCTCCACGGTAAGCGGGCGGTGCATCGGCCGGTAAGCCAAGGCGGATATGGTCGGTCGGCGCCGATCGAGGCGCGAACCACCAGGGGAGGATCGACCGATGACCCATTCACGTCCGATGAGCGTCCTGCTCGCCGCCGCGCTCGTCGTGGCAATGACGACGCCCGTGCTCGCCGCCAGACCGGCCGCGTCGAGCGACCCGACCATCGTCGGCGGAGGGCCGGCGCCGGACGAACCGTGGATCCCGCCGACCGAGGAGGAGCAGGCCATCCTCGACGCCAAGCTGGCCATGGCGCATGACATCGCCGCCGCAACAACGCTCTCCGGCAAAGGCGGCGCGTCTCAGCAGAGCTTCTGCGCCGCTGCCGGGCTCCGGACCGCGGCCACGACGAGCTGCGTGTACGTGCCGTCCAGCCACGCGCTGCCGACCTATGCGCGACAGCAGGCGACCGATTGGTACTGCGGGCCGGCCACCGCGCAGGTGATCATCAACTACTCGCGCGGCTACTTCAGCAGCAACGTGTCGGGGACCTCCACCACCACGAACTACCGCACGCAGGCGGCCATCGCCAAGGCGCTGATCTGGTGGAACTCGTCGCTCGGCCGCTGGGAAAACACGGACACCATCAAGTCCACGAACGCGTACATGCTCAAGGCGGGCCTGAACAGCCTGGCTCGGCTCCCCAGCGGGTTCGGCTACGGCGTCTGGTATCCCGCGTCCGGCTCGGATTGGCATTCGATGGTCATCACCGATACCTACCAGTGGAAGATGCCGTTCGGCACGCCGGTGAAGATGACATCCAGCTCGCGGCGGCTTTCCAGCTGGAAGCCACTCTATGGCTCCACCGTCGTGACGCACTGGATCCCGATCCGCGGCTACCGCGGCTTCTGGGACGGCAGCGACAGCGCGCAGGTCTACTTCAACGACTCCTCGGCGTACCAGGGGGGCGGGACCGGCTCGTACGTCGACTCGAGCCTGAAGGTGTACACGCTGAACCAGTCGCACACCAGGCGCGTGGTGTGGTGAGGCCGGCCATGATGGGAATGCGGGCGAGCGTGGCGATCGGCTGCCTCGCCCTCGCGTCTGCCGGCTGCAGCGCGCCACCGGCCCCCACTGCCACCCTGAGGGTGAGCGCGTCGAGCGCCGCGCCGACGCCACGGCGGACGGCGCCCCAGCCGACCTCGGTTCCGACACCGACCATCTCGAATCTGCGGCTCTCCTACCGGCGCGTGCCGACCGACACCGCTGCGGGCGACATCACCACCGACGGCCGGTGGATCGTCTGGGTGGTCCAGGATGCCAGGGACAGGCCGCAGATCCAGCGCTGGCGGGAGGGAATGCGAGCGCCGGAGATCGTCTTCACCAGCGCCTATCCGCACGCCGCAATCCAGGCCACGAAGGTCGCGGGCGATCGGATGGTCTTCACCGAGACGCGGGGTGAGGGCGAGCAGGTGCTGATCTGGACCTTCTGGTACCTGGACGGTCCCGCCTCGGCGGGGCGGAAGCTGGCGACGGGGCAGGGGCTGCGTGACTTCCCCGCGCTCGCCCCGCAGCCGGCGATGAACGAGCGCTACCTGGTCTATGTCGTCCAGCGCATCGAGAGCGCCGCGACCTACAGCGACCTGGTGGTGATGGACCTGCGCAGCGGGGCGCGCCGGACCATCGCGTCGTCGCGCTTCGACTCGGTCGAATACTGGTGGCCGTCCCTGGACGGTTCGCGGCTGGTGTACGGCACGGTCGAATACGACGCGCCACACCAGCACGACCAGCGCCACGTCTACCTGCTCGACCTCGAGCGGCCGTCGCAGGCGCCGCGCCGGCTCGACAGCGACGGCATCGCGGCCGATCCGGTTCTCCACGGTGAGACCGTCGTCTGGAAGCTGGCTCCGACCGACTTCAACATGAACAACTGGGGGGACCTCGTGCGGTACTCGATCTCGACCGGCCGGATCGAGCGACTTCGGTTCGCCCCGAGTCCCAACGGCTTCCCGCACAATTACCCATCCATCGGGAATCGCTTCGTCGCCGCCGAGCTGTGGGACTCGACCAGCATCAGCGTCTACGACCTGCAGACGGACAGCGAGCTCGTGCTCGAGAAGCACTCCCGCACCGGTCCGCAGGTCCTGATGCGGCCCTACGTGGCGGGAGATCTGTTCGTGTGGGTCTCGGCGACCGATGCGAGCGGTGAGAAGAGCGAGATCCACTTCGTGCGGCTTCCGCCGCCCAACGGACCGGTCTAGCGGCCGGAGGCGCGTGCCGGCTGCTCGGGACGCGGCGACGGTTCGCCGAACCACGCTCGGCGCAGGTTGACGTCGCGCGAGGCGACGCGGAAGCCGGCGCGCTCGTAGATCCCCAGCGCGCCGTTCGGGTTCTCGGAATCGACGCCGAGCACGGCGCTCTGCATCCCACGCTCTCGCAGCAGGACGAGCGAGCGGGCCACGAGCGCCGAGGCCAGGCCACGCCGGCGCCACGGTCGCCGCACGAAGACCGAGTCGAGCCAGCCGCGCTGCTCGCCGATCAGCGAGTTCTCGTGCGCGTAGATGGCGTTGGTCACGCCGCCGGCGATCTCGTCGCCGTCCCAGGCCACCACGCACAGCGTGGGATCGGTGTCCGGGTCCGCGAGCCACGCCTCGAACGACTCGTCGGAGTCGTCGAATCCGCCCCAGTGATCCCGGAACGCCTCGACGTCGGCGTCCCACACCCGACGCAGCATCTCGCGACCCTCGATCGGCCGCAGCTCGAGGCCCTCGGGGAGCGCCGGCACCTCCACGCCCTGCAGATCCGGGCGCACCATCTCGAACGCCCAGCGCACCGGCGCGTAGCCCCGCCGCAGGAACGCCTCCTTGCGCCATGGCGGCGAGTCGGGGACGAACGTTCCGAGCACGCGCTGCGGGCCGCCGGCCGCCCCCGTATCGGCCCGGTCCTGTTCTTCGGCAACCGCCGCCGCCCGCGCCTCGAGCGCGTCCATCAGCGGCTCCACCGCGCTGCGCCGCTCGGGGAGGACGAAGACGAAGACCCGGTGCTCGCGCAGGCCGTCGCTGGTGTCCACCCAGCCATGGCGCCCATACCCGACCGGGCGACCCTCCTCCTCGGCGACCACGATGTCGCCGGCCGCGTCGAAATGCGCGCTCGGCCTGGCGTGCCACGCCTCCAGCTGCTCCACGGAGCGGCGGTCGTGCAGGCCGTCCGCCTCGGCGACCGCATTGAAGATCGCCGCCAGGTGCGGGATGTCCTCCGGGCCGGCGTAGGGACGGATCTCCAAGCGGGAGGCCGTCATCGCGTCACCTCGAACGGTCGCCGCAGGGCGTATGAACGGGTGTGGATCACGAACCCCGCCCGCTCGTAGAGCCCCAGCGCGCCGCTCGGATTGCCGCTGTCGACGCCGAGCATCGCCTCGTCCATCCCGGCCTCGCGCAGCCGCAGCAGGGAGCGCGCCACGATCGCCGCCCCCAGCCCGCGCCGCCGCCAGGGGCGGCGCACGAACACCGTCTCGAGCCAGCCACGTCGTCGGTTGAACGCCTCGTTGTCGGCCTTCCAGATCGCGTTCGTCACGCCGCCGGCGATCTCGTCGCCGTCCCAGGCCACGACGAACAGGTCGGGGTCATGGTCCGCATCGGCCAATGAGCGATCGAAGTTCGCTTCCGAGTCGTCGAAGCCGCCCCAGTGGTCCCCGCGGAACGCCTCCGCGTCGGCGTCCCAGACCTGTTTCTGGCTCGCCCGGTCGTGACCGATGGGGCGGATCTCCAGCCCGTCCGGCATCGGCGGCACGGCGATGTTGTCCAGATTCGGGCGCCGCATTTCGAAGAAGTAGCGCACGACGTCATAGCCGGCACGCTCGAAGAGGTGGCGCTTGGCTGCCCTCTCCTGCGGCGCCCAGGTCCCGTACGCCAGCGGCGAGGCTGCGTCCAATGCGGCCGGCAGGGTCGTGGCATGCGCCTCCTGCCATGCCAGCAGGTGGCGACCGATCCCGCGACCCATCTGATCGGGATGCACGTACCCTCCGAGCTGGAACTCGCGCACGCCCTCGGTCGTGTCGATCCACTGGACCCAGGCATAGCCGACCAGCGTGCCGCCCAGCTCGGCGAGCACGATGTCGCGCGAGGGATCGAAATGGTCCCCGGTATAGGCGAGCCAGTTCGTGAGCTCGGCTTCGGTGACGTGGACCTGCACTCCCTCGGCCCGATTCGCCGCGACCGAGATCGGCGCCATCAGCGCTGCGATGCCGGCACTCCCGTCGTGAACGCGCAGAGCAAGGCCGGGCACGTCCGGCGGGTCGAGCCGGCTGCCGCCGGTGCTGGTGATGGTCATCTCTGGGACTCCGATGCTGGAGGGGTGAGGGAACCGATCTTCCTGGCCGATCTCATCCGACGCGCTTCAGCTTTCCGGTTCGCTTCGCGTAGCGCTCCGCCCGACCGAACGCCCACAGCCCGAGCGGAATGAAGACGACCCCCATCGCGATCAGCGGCCACACGTCGGCGAGCAGCGCGCCCACGCCCACGCCGTCGATCAGCCCGGCGCGCACGCCCTCGAGGACGTAGGTGGCCGGCGAGAAGTTCGACAGCACCTGCATCCAGCCGGGCAGCACGTCCACGCTGTAGTAGACGCCGCTGATGAGCAGCAGCACCGACTGCAGCACGAACGTCATCTGCGCCCCGCGCTCCACGTAGATGAGCGGCAGGATGGCGGTCATGATCCCGATGCCGACGAACGACAGCGATCCGAGCACCATGAACACCGCCGCGGTGGCGAAGTTCGCGTGCGAAAGATCCAGCTCGAAGAAGAGGCTCAGCACCACCAGCACCACGATGGTGTGGATGAGGCCGTACGCGACCGCGTAGACCGTCGAGCCGACCATCTGCGTGTACCGGCGCACCGGCGCCATGAACGTGTATTCGAGCGTCCCTTCCCAGCGTTCCCAGGCGACCGTCTCGGCGATGAAGCTGAAGACGACCGACAGGTAGTTCCAGAAGATGGCGCCGATGACGAGCGTCAGCAGCAGGCGGTCGTTGGCCTGGTCACGGCCGATGAGCGACACGGCGAGCGCGCCGGCCACGGCGTAGATCAGGAACGCGACCTCCCAGCCCCAGTAGCGCCGGGTCAGGTTGAAATTCCGCTCGACGAAGGCGAAGCTCGCCCTCAGCTCGCGGGCCATCAGAGTCATCGAATCAAGCTCCTGTCGGTGTGTCGGAGGATGCCGACCCGGCGCCCCGTCAGGGGTACCGGGCCGGCTTGAGCGTCGGCTCCGCCGCCAGGCGCGTCCCCACGCGCACCAGGTGGCGACCGACCCAGCGTCGCACGGAGCGACGCGGACGAGCGACGTGCGGATGGATCTCGCGGCGCAGCTGCGCCACGCGGTCGTCGTTCGCGCGTCCCAGGTCCTGTGGAGTCGGCAGGATGATCACGGTTCTCACCTCCTTTCTATTCCTCTTCGTCTTCGTTCTCGTCGCCGTTGACGTCGTCGTCCAGCGACCGTCCGGTGAAGGTCATGAACACGCTCTCGAGCGTCGGCGGCAGGCCGTGACGCTCGGCCACCAGCGCCTTCAGCGCCTGCGGCGTGTCCTCGGCCACCAGTCGGCCGTGGTTGATCAGGCCGATGCGGTCGCAGAGCCGGTCCGCCTCGTCGAGGTCGTGCGTGGTGAGCACCATCGTCGCGTCGTGCTCGTCTCGCAGCTCCTCGATGAAGGACTGCACGTCGAGCTTGGAGCGCGGATCCAGGCCGGTCGTCGGCTCGTCGAGGAGCAGCAGCGTCGGGCTGGTGAGCAGCGCCCGCGCGATGGCGACCTTCTGCTGCATTCCGCGGCTCATCTGCTCCAGCGGCCGGTTGAGCCGCTTCTCGCCGATGCCGAGCCGTGCCAGGATCCTGATCGCCTCGGCCTTCGCGGCACGCGGCTCCATCCCGTACAGCTTTGCCGCGTAGGCGAGGTTCTCGTGCGGGCTGAGCTTCTTGAAGAAGGCCGCATCCACGCTGACCCGATTGATCAGGCGCTTGACCGCCATCTCGTCGCGCGCCACGTCATGGCCGAAGACCAGGACGCGCCCCGCATCGATCGTCAGCAGCGTGCTGACGAGCCGGATCAGGGTCGACTTGCCGCTCCCGTTCGCGCCCAGGACGCCGTAGATCTCGCCGCGCCGGATGCGCAGCGACACGTCGTCGATGGCGGTCACCGAGCGGTGTCTGCGCCCCACCACGAACCGCTTGGTGACGTGGTCGACCAGCAGCGCGGCGGTGCCCGATTCGATCCCCGGCTCGCGCTGCGCGATCGGCGGGCGAGCCGCGTTCGTGTTCAGTTGTTCGAGTGTGCCGGTCATGTCGGTTTCCCCTTCAGGGAACGATTCGGTGGAGACGAGAAGAGCCGCGGACCTGGCGCGTGGTCCGCGGCTCTCGGTTGACGCCCGCGAGGGGCATCAAAAAACCGTGGACCCGATCCGGCCCACGGCTCGTGGCTGGTGCTGGCGGCATTGCCGCCACGGCTCAGCTCGAACGGGGCACAGATCTCCCGCAGACTCCGCCCTCGAGAGGCGTCATCGTGCGGCGCGGAAACGCGCTGGTGAGGAGATTCATGGCCTGACTTGCTTTCCCTCGTGTCTGAATGGCTCGGTGCGCACGCGGCACCGACGCGGGAGTCTACGGCGGTTCCCGGCGGCGTGTCAAGGCCGTCCGGCACTTGTGCGCGGCGGCGATACTGACAGTGGCGAGGTGCGACCAATTCGGCGCCGCTCCTCACCCGAACGGAGGAGTGGCACCGAGATGCGAGTCCACCGCGGCCTGCTGTTCTGGGGGTTGGCGCTCGTCACCGCCGGCGCAGTCGCCTTTCTGGTTCAACAGAACGTTCTATCCGGCAGCCTGATCAACGGCGCGTGGCGCCTGTGGCCGCTGATCCTCGTCGCGATCGGGCTGTCGATTCTCGCGGCGCGGACGCCCCTGGCGCCGCTCGGCGCCGCTGCCGGCGGCATCCTCGTGGGGCTCATCGTCGGCTCGCTCTTCGCGAGCGGGCCGTGGAACCTCGCCGGCTGCGGCGACACGGGCGCCGGCAGCGGATCGACGCAGGCGAGGGATGGCACCTTCGCCGCCGCCGCGTCGGTGGATCTGCAGCTCAACTGCGGCAACCTCGACGTCAGCAGCGCCCCGGGACAGCGATGGCAGCTCAGCACGACGGCGACGAGGCAGCCGGAAGTGACGAGCACGAACGATCGCCTGACGGTCCGATCGGCCGAGATGGAGTGGTTCAACGAGTCGCGCCAGGACTGGCAGGTCACGCTGCCGACCGATGGCTCGCTGGCCGTCTCCCTCAACGTGAACGCTGGATCGACAAGGGTGCGGCTCGGCGGGGCGCAGCTGAGCGAGCTGGGCGTGGACGCCAACGCGGGCGACGCGAAGCTCGACCTCTCCGGCGCCAAGATCGACGGGCTGAACGTCTCGGTGAACGCCGGATCGGCGTCGGTCACCCTCGACGACAGGAGCGCGGTGAGCGGGTCGCTCAGCGCCAACGCCGGATCGCTCCAGCTCTGCGCGCCCGATGCCCTGGGGCTTCAAATCGACGTCAGCGACAACGTGGCGTTCGGGCACAATCTCGCCGACCGCGGCTTGACGCAGTCGGGCACCACCTGGACGACCGCGAACTATGCAGACGCAGCTGTGCGTGCGACCCTCAGCGTGGACGGGAATGCCGCGAGCTTCACACTCAACCCGGACGGAGGCTGTGAATGAACAGGCGACTCTACAAATCGCGAACCGATCGCGTGATCGGCGGCGTTGCGGGCGGCGTCGCCCAGTATCTCGACATGGACCCGTCGCTGGTTCGCATCGTGTGGGCCATCCTGGCGCTCGTCACCGGCGGGCTGATGCTGCTGGTCTACCTGGTGATGTGGATCGTCGTGCCCGAGGCTCCGGTGGGATGGTCGCCGACCGCGGCGATGCCGACCGGCGAGCCGCTGGTCGACCCCCAGACCGGGCAACCCGTCGCGCCGCCGACCGACCCGGAATGGCATCCCGCCGCTCACCACTCGGGAAACGGACGCCTGGTGGTCGGCCTACTGCTGATCCTGCTGGGCCTGTTCTTCCTGGTACGCGAGTACATTCCCAGCATCCGCTGGGATCTCTTCTGGCCGATCCTGCTCGTCATCGCCGGCGCGGCGCTGCTCGTCGGTGCCCTCGGGCGGCGCGACGCCGGCTGAGGACGGCAGCGGCAGCAGCCTGCGACCCCAGACCGCGAAGGAGGCGGCGAGCGTCGCCACGACCGCGCCGCCCACCACGCGCAGCAGGTCGGCGTTGAGCAGCTGTCCGCGGTTGCCCTGCGGCGGCTCCGGGAACTGGAAGTAGTAGTTCCAGGCCGGCAACGTCTTGGCGGCGTTGATGTACCAGTCGGGCATGGCCAGCGCGGACCCGAGCGGGAAGATGAGGAGACCCGCGACGCCGGCGGCGACGAGGAAGGCGACGCCCAGCGACGACCACTCCCTGCTGCGGAGCAGGTCGTCGAGCGCATAGGCCACTGCGATCATGGCGAACAGGACCGCGGTGAAGTAGTGGTAGTGGAAGGTCGCGCGCTCGATCCTGGTCCACGGCAGGAACTGGAAGGCGAAGGCGGCGACCAGCAGCACCAGCGCCAGCGACCGGCGCCGCCAGGCCTGCACGGCGCAGTAGAGCAGGGCCGGGATGCCGGCCCAGAACAGGATCGGATTGCCGCCGTTGTAGATGACGGCGTTCTGCCGCGCGTCGGGGAACGAGTGGCCGTAGAACCAGACCGGCTTCAGGTCCAGCGGCCAGCTCCACCACGGCGACGAGCTCGGGTGTCCCGCCTGCAGGCCGAAGTGGTACGAGAACATCTGCGCCTGAAGCTCATCGAGCGACCAGTGGTAACCGGGGCCGGTATTCGGGATTGCGACGGAATGGCCCAGCTGCAGGTACGGCACGTACGACAGGAAGTAGATCAGCAGCGGAACGACGACCAGGCAGGCTCCGACCCACGACCAGCCGAACCCGGCCAGCGCCGTGGGGCTGAACCAGCTGGCATCGGTCGAGGGGCGAAGGACCGATAGGGCGGCGCGGCCCACGATCAGGACCGCCGCGACGGCGAGCATGATCCAGGCGGGCCAGGCTGCCTGCGTGCCTCGCGCCAGGAAGGCGAACAGGTACTCGACGCCGCTTCCCGGCGAGCGCCCCGCGACCTGTCCGTACGCGATCGCGAAGGGGACGCCGATGACCCCAAGGACGATCCCCGATGCGGGCAGCGCGATCAGCTCCGCGGGGCGGATCCGTATCGGCCTGACCCAGGAGATCAGCAGTGCCAGGAGCAGGGCACCGATCATGATCAGCACGAACGGCCATGGCGCTCCAAAGCTGCCGACCACGGCGAGGAAGCCGATCGCCACCACCAGCAGCAGGCGTCCCAGCGGGGATCGCGCCAGCACCAGCACCCAGAGGCCGATCAGCGCGTACCAGCCCACCCACTTGCTCGCGGCAGCCAGGCCGATGAGGACGCCGACCAGCGGCAGCGCCCACCACGCGCTGGTCGCCCAGCGTCCGGACCAGATGAACCAGAAGACCAGGTAGGCGGCGATGATGAAGGTCGCCACGTAGATGTCGTTCATCGCGATGCGGCTCATCACGTAGCTCATGCCGTCGACGGCGACGAACGCGGCGGCGAGAACGGCGATGCGCCGGCGGCGGAACATTGCGGCGCCGAGCAGGTAGATCAGGCCGACCAGCAGCGAGCCGAAGACGATCCCCATCAGGCGCCAGGCGAAGGCGTTGCTGCCCGCGTCGATGCGCACCAGCGAGCCGCCGCCCGCCGCCGAAGCGGTCGCCACCATCAGGTTGTGGTTGTCGTCACCCTCGGCCAGCGAGCCGGTGTCGACCGCCATCGCCCGCGGCTCACCGGGGAGGGCCGTCGTGTCGAACGCGGCGAAGCCGGAGCGTGAGTCGCCGTGCGGCTCGATGGTCCAGACCACCGGCCGGCCGTCCTGCACGCCGGCGACGTACATGATGTTGGCCACGTCCTGCCAGGCGATGGCACCGGGCGCGCCGGGCAACGGGACGGTGTCGACGATGGTCAGCGTATTGGAGAGCACGGTGATGCCGCCGGCCGTCGCTCCATGCTCATCGTCAGCGGGGAGCGGCCCGACCGGGATCCACGCCTGCAGGTCGGTGCCGTCGCCGCGGACGATGAGCGGCCCCACCGGCGCGGCGGGCGGCGCGATGGTTCGTATCTCCTTGAGCGTGTCGGCGTCGAGCACGGCGACGAGGCCTCGGGCCGGATCGACCGCGAGCACCGAGCGGGGCGGGTCCGCGTCGGAGGTCCCCGCGACATAGGCCAGTCCCGCGCTCGGCTGGGCGCTGGATGGCCAGCACGTTCCCGCTCGCCCGATCGACCTCGGCGATCCCCGAGGTTCCACCGAAGAGCAGCACGTCGTCCTGCGGCGGGGCGGTGACGCTGAGGTCGGCGCGCCAATGCACGGCGATCTGCGACACCGAGTCGAGCCCCGTCTCGATGGGCGGCGCGGATGGTGGTGGCGCTCGCGGACCGACATGTGACAGGAAGGCGCTGAGCGGATAGACGAGCACCGACCCGCTCGCCGTCGAACCGGCCAGCAGCCGCTCTCCCTCGGCGTCGTAGGCGAGTGCCGAGACGGCCGTGCCGGCCGTCCACGAGGCGACCTGCTCACCGTTCAGCGCGTCGCGCGCCACGATGCGATCGGTGCCATCGGCGAGGAAGATGACGGATCGTTGATGCCCGTGCGCCGCCCGCTTCGGCGCCACGGCGATCGCAGCCGGGGCGCCGTCGAGCGGCACGGTGGCGGTGACCTTGTTGGGATCGGCGATCTCGATGCCGGCGGCGATGAGGTACTTGGCCAGCATCGGGTGCGTCCACTCGTACGCGTCGCGCTTCCAGCCGTGCTCCCAGTCGGCAAGCCACTCGGTCGCGGACCGCGCGTGGTAGACCTCGTCGAAGTGCATCGACTGCGGAAGGTCGAGACGCCACAGACGGAACACGAAGGCACCGAGCACGAAGACCACCACGAGCAGGGCGTCGAGGCGGTCGAAGCGCCGCATCGGCTCACGCAGGAGCGGATCCGAGCGCGTGGAGCGCAACCAGCCGAAGCCCGCCGGTCGCCACTCGCCGCGCGGCGCAGGCAGCCGATCTTCGGTCGGCTCGGGGGCTTCCGGTGATTCCGCCTCCGCCGGCTCCCCCGGCGCTGCTGCGGCGTGGAGCGCGGTCTCCCCGACCCGCTCGTCAGAGGGCCGCCGTGCCACGGCAAGCGCCCTTGATATCAGCCAGCCGAGGGCAAGGACGATCATGAACGACAGGAGGTAGACGCCCCAATCGGTGAGCAGCGAGCTCGCCAGCAGCGGGTCGCGCGCCATCGGTTTCCCACCCACCCCCGGGTTCAGGATCTCCGGGCCCGCGTACGACCAGTCGATGGTGTACGCCCAGTACACGTTCATGAAGAAGGAGAGGCTGAGGACGCCGTACAGCGCGGCCCAGCGCCAGTTGCGCAGCACGAACGGTGCGGCGAGCGCCAGCGCCGGGAAGAGGTAGCGCTCGTGGACGCGGGTCGGGAGGACGAAGAACGCCACTGCCAGAACGAGCGTGCCGAGCAGCACCCCCGGGACATCGTCGCGCCGGGCGATCTGCCACAGCGCCACCACGGCCGCCGCCGCGAAGAGGACCGTGCCGACCAGCTGCCAGCTGACCACCAGGCCGCCGAGCGTGAACGCGACGCCGCCGGCACATCCCTCGCCGCCCGGTCCGGCGGCCACGTCGCAGCCCCACGCCACCGCGCTGCCGAGCCCGCTGAAGGGATTGCGCCAGAGGTTGAAGGCGTTGATCGAGAGGCCGGTGTACGTGCCTGCCGCCTCGGCCACCTTGCCGACCAGGCTGGGGACCGCCGGGTCGGGCGACCAGAGAGTCAGACCGAAGGGCAGGATCAGCAGCGTCAGCGAGCCGAACCCGGCGGCCAGCGAGGTGAGGACCCGCAGCGGATCGGGCCGGCCGTCGAGGGCGAGGTCGCTGGACCGCCCCAGAAGGTGGCGCCGCAAGCCCACCACGGCGACCACGGGGATCAGGAAGCCGAACTGAAACTTGACCAGCAGCGCGACCACCGCCCCGACCGCGGCGACCTCCGTCCATCCGCGGCCCAGGAAGTAGATCGTGGCGAGGACGACCAGCGTGCCGACCGAGTCGACCTGGCCCCACACCGATGAGTCGAAGATCGTCCCCGGGTTGAACAGGTAGATCGTGGCGGCGACCAGGCCGATGGTCTCCCCGGATCGGCCGAAGCGCCCGTCCAGGAAGCGCCGGCTGAGCGCGAACAGCAGCCCCGCCACTCCCAGGTCGGAGAGGATGCCCGGGATCTTCACCAACCCGGCGGTTGCGTCCTGGCCGACGACCCCGGTGAGCGCGGCGCCGAGCTTCCCCAGCACCCACAGGACGTACAGGTAGCCGGGCGGATAATCGCTGAAGTAGTCGGTTGCGTAGAATGCGCCGGGACCGCCACGTGCGAGCCGCTGCGCCCAGGCGGTGAAGTCGACGATGTCGATGCGAAAGCCGCTCTGTGGCAGGTAGACGCCGGCAATGAAGCCCCGCAGGAGCAGCGCGAGCAGCATGAGACCAACCAGGATCGCGACCGGGTCGGCGTGCAATCCGTGCTCGAATGGCCTCGCTCCGCGTGCGCGCACGGAGTCGCGTGTGGTCGCGGGCGGCCCCGCGTTCACGGGCGCCCGAAGGTGTCGCACGGCAAGGTGGCGGTGAGTATACCCCGCGACCGCGGGGATCACGCTCCACAGACAGGCGCGACGACCGCCGCGCGACGGTCACGCGTCCGCGCTTCGTGGATCCCGTACGCCTCGGCCGAAGTCGCCTGGACGGCCGCCGCGGTCGCCGCGTTCGCGTTCGCGATCTACCTGCGCACGCTCCTCCCCGGGGCCGGCTTCTGGGACACCGCCGAGGCCCAGACCGTGCCGCACACCCTGTCGATCTTCCACCCGACCGGATTTCCCACCTACACCATGGTCGGATGGCTGTGGAGCCAGCTGCCGATCGGCGACGTGGCGTACCGCATGAACCTGATGTCCGCCGTGTGCGTGGCCCTGGCATCGGCGCTGGTGGTGCTGATCACGGCGCATCTCATCGGGGAGCGGAATCGCCTCCTCGTCGCCGCTGCCTCGGGCGTGGCGGGGCTCACCTTCGCGCTCGCCGATGAGCCGTGGCAGAACGCGGTGCGCGCCGACGTGCACGCGCTCCACATCCTGATCGCCGGGCTCATCATCTGGCTGCTGCTGGCGTGGGCGGCCGCGGAGCGCAGCGGTGCCCGGCGTCCCGGTCGCTGGCTGGCGAGCGCGGCGCTGGCCTTCGGCATCGGCATGGGCAACCACCCGCTGACGGGACTGCTCGCCGCCGGGATCGCACCCTGGCTCTTCATCGTGGACCCCGGCATCTGGCGACGCTGGAAGCTGCTCCTCGCCTGTGCCGGGATGCTGCTGCTCGGGCTGTTGACCTACCTCTACATCCCCATCCGCGCGCTCACCCCGCCGGAGCCGCCGCTCTTCTACGCCCGACCGACGACGCTCGACCGCATCCGCTATCTCGTCTTCGCCGAGCAGTTCCACGGGCTGTTCGACAACTTCGCGAACCCGTTCGACTTCATGGGCAGCAAGTGGCAGAAGGCGGAGCAGGTGCTCGGCGCGCAGATGATCGGGCCCGGCTGGCTGGTGGTGGCGCTCGGCGCCGCGACCCTCGCCGTGCGCCGCATCGGTGCCTTCGTGTTCCTCGGCCTCATCGTGGCCGCGAACGTCTTCTACTCGCTCAACTTCCAGGACGGCGACATCGATCGCTACTACATGACCAGCGTGCTGGTGGCGTGCGCGCTGCTCGGCGTCGCCGTCGCCGCCTTCGCGGCGCTGTGCGCCCGCGCCGTCGCCGAGGCGAGCCGAAGGAGCGCCGGCATTGGGGGGCGTCGTCGCCTGGCCAGCGTGGCGGGCGGCACGGTCGTGCTGCTGTCGGCGATCCTGCCCGTCGGCTCCCTGGTCAGCGGCTACGAGGCCCACGACCAGAGCCACAACCGCGACGCCGACCGCTGGACGGAGAGCGTCTACGCCGCGCTGCCTCGCGATGCGGTGATCATCAGCTGGTGGAGCTACAGCACGCCGCTGTGGTACCACCGCTGGATCCTCGGCGAGCGCCCGGACGTGAAGATCATCGACGAGCGCAACATCCTCGACGACGGCTACGGGACCATCGACACCGCGATCCGCGCGTTCATCGGCAGGCGCCCGGTCTACGTGGTGCCGCCGCCGTGGGAGGTGGATCGGCTGCGCCGCGCCTTCCCGAGCACCGATGTCCCGACCTACGGTGGCTATAGTGGCCTTCTCCGCATCGAGGAGCCCTCGACTTGACCCCTCGACTCGATGGTGCCCGGCCGGCACTGACGTTCTTCTTCCCCGCGTTCAACGAGCAGGAGAACGTCGCCGAGACGATCCGGCGCGCCCTCGACGAGGTGGGCCCGATGGTCGACGGCTCGATCGAGGTCCTGGTCGTCGACGACGGGTCCACCGATCGCACCGCGGAGCTCGCCGACGCCATCGCGGCCGCCGATCCACGGGTCCGCGTCCATCACCAGCCCAATCGCGGCTACGGCGGAGCGCTGCGGGCGGGATTCGCGAACGCGCGTGGCGAGCTCATCTGCTTCTCGGACGGCGACCTGCAGTTCGACCTGCGCGAGATGTCGCGACTGCTCGAGCGGCTGCGCGGCGGGCTCCAAGCCGGTCGACGTCGTGATCGGCTATCGGATCCGTCGGCGCGACCCGGCTCACCGCATCTTCATCGCCAAGACGTACAACGCCATCGTCTCGGTCCTGTTCGGCCTGCGCGTCCGCGACATCGACTGCGCCATGAAGCTCTTCCGCCGCGAGGTGTTCGACGGGCTGCCGCTCGACACCGATTCGCCGTTCCTGTCGGCCGAGCTGCTGATCAAGCTCCGCGCGCGCGGCGCGAGGATCGCGCAGGTCGGCGTGACGCACTACCCGCGCGGCGCCGGCACGAACACCGGCGCCAGCTTCCGCAAGATCCTGCGCACGTTCCGCGACATCTTCCGCCTGAGGTGGGAGATGTGGGTCAACCGGCGCGCGGCGCTCGGGGTGCCTCCGGCGCGCTGAGCGTCAGGAGGAGGACTCCTCCGGCGGCGGGCTGCCGCGGCCCTCGAGGTCCACGTCCAGCGAGTTGACGAACTCGCGGAAGACGGCGAGCTTCTCGTCGCTTGGCCCGCCCCCCTCATCCTGCTCGGGCTCCACGCCCGCCTCGTCGAGCACGCGCTCGTCCACGTAGATGGTGGACCCGGTGCGCACGGCGACCGCGATCGCGTCCGACGTCCGCGAGTCGATCTCGGACTCCGCCCCGTCCGCGGCCTCCAGGTAGACCCGGGCGTGGAAGGTCCCATCGGTCACATGGGTGACGACCACGCGGCTGATTCGCGAGCCGAGCGCGGCGACCACGCTCACCAGCAGGTCGTGCGTCAGCGGCCGCTCCGCGCTGAGGCCCTGCAGGCGCATGGCGATGGCGTTGGCTTCGGAAGGACCGATCCAGATCGGCAGGTATCGGTCCGTATCGGCCTGCTTGAGGATGACGACGTGCTGGCTCGACAGCATGTGGACCCGCACGCTCTCCACCACCATCTCGATCAGCCGCACGCGGCCGAATGGCTGCTCGCCCATGGACCGATTCTAGACGCCTATTCGAGGACGACGCGAACGACCCGGTCTGGCGTGAGGAGATAGGCCGCAGGCGGGCCGTCGGCCGCGCTCACCACGTCGAAGCCGATCACATGGTCGAGCAGTCCCGCGTTCGCACCGCTGGTCGGCGCCATCCACTGCCGGACGAAGCCGCCATCGGCGTACCCGAAGCCGATGATCCGCGCGTTCGCCGCGTCGTACACGTACAGGTAGTCGCGGTCGCCCACGGTGGCGCCGTCGAGCAGCCGGTAGTCGAGCGACGGTCGCACCTCGCCGTCGGGCGGCAGGTCGAGCGAGTAGTCCGCCTGCGACAGCGGCGTACCGAAGTTGACGCGGGTGACCGTCTTCGGGTGCAGCAGCCACAGGTGGGTGTCCACCATCACGTCCCGCGCATCGGCAGCGGGCAGGTCGGGACGCGCCGAGAGGTAGTTCGTCGGCTTGTGCGGAAAGACGACGGGGAGCGTGTCCAGCGGCCCCCACTTGACCACCTGGCCGCTCTTGGCGTCCACGAGGTAGAGGTTGAAGATCTGCAGCGGAGGCCGATGCTGCAGCGCGGCCAAGAGGTGGCTGCCGGCGTCGACCTGCTCGATGCCCGCCAGCGGCATGCGATGCGGGACCTGCTGCTTCAGATCCACGCGCCACGCCTGGCGCTGGCGATCGACGATGACGACGTCCGTCGCGGCCGTGGCGATCAGCCAGGGATCGCCGGCCGTCGCGCTGCCGAGCCTCTGCCCGGCGCGGTAGACGACCTTCGTCGTCCGTGCGCTCGGGTCCACGCGCAGCACGCGCCCGCGGCCGGCGTCGCTGATCCAGAGCGAGCCGTCGCTGGCGGTCACCATGCGCGACGGGTCCACGTCCGCGACCGACGCGGCCAGGTCGGCGACCGTCGACGCCTCGTTGATCCGCGTCACGCGGTAGACCATGTCGAGGCCGTGGTCGACGCGCGACTGCAGCCCGGCGAGCTCCGCCTGCGGGACGCCTGCGGTCTGCGCGCGGCGCAGCTGGCCGAACGCCTCGTTGAGAAGATCCTTGGCGCGGTCCGGAGCGCGCTCGACGAGGTCGCGACCACCGGACGTCTCCTCCACGTCGAGCACCAGCTTCTGCGCCCGCGCCAGCGCCTCGCGCGCGATGGCGGCGCGAGGAATCGCATCGGTCGGCCGTGCCGAGGGCAGGCTTGCGACGCTCGTCCCCGCCGCCAGCAGGCCGGCGACCACCACCATGGCCAGCAGCCCGAGCCGCCGGCGTCGTCCCTGCTCGCGCAGTGCGGTTCGCGGCACGCTCTTCGGATACGACGGACGGCGGCGCGGGACGAAGGCGAGGACCCAGCTCATCAGCCGCAGCAGGAACGCCCCGAGCCACCCCTGGGCCGCGTCGATGCCGTCGCCGAGCCGATGCAGCAAGCGGCCCAGCGCATCCGCGAGCGGGACCGGGCTCTGATCGGGGAGCCCCGCCAGCGGCTCCGCGGCTCGCACCGGCTCGAGATGGTGCACCGTGGTCGTCGCCTCGAGGCTGGTGATCTCGATGGCGAGCAGTCCGTCCGAACCGCGACCGCCGCGCGCGTTGAAGAGGTGCTGCAGGTGCTCCACCGCCGCCTGAGGCCGCTGCGTGGCGATGGCGCGCTTCAGCTCCTCCACGCCGACCGCGTGCGCCATGTTGCGGCTGACCAGGGCGATGTGATCCCCCGCCGCCAGCTCGCCTTCCCAGGCGTAGGGCTGGATCTCGAGCGCCTCCCCCAGCGTCGCCGCGATCCGCCGCTCGCGCACCCGCGGGTCCTCCTCGTGAACCGGGGGCGGCGGAGGCAGCTCGTACATCCGGCCGCCCCGGACGAGGACGGCGGCGGCGGGTCCCAGCTTCGCGACGTGCAGCTCGCGGCCGCGGACGACGACGGCGATGACGCTGATCCCCGTGCGGCGCGGTATGCCGAGCTTCGAGCGGGCGTGGTAGAGGCGCCGGTTGGCGTTGGCGAGCGCCCTGGACAGCACGCCCAGCGCGCCGGCAGAGAGGTCGTAGTAGTAGTCGTGCTCGAGGGCCTCGAGGGCCTCCCGCGTCGCGCGCTCGACCCCGGCGCTGCCGCCGGTGATCTGGGCCAGCAGGTAGAGGCTGCCCTTGGTGCGCGCCAGCGCGCCAACCGACGGCTCGTTGTAGCGGACGACGTCGCGCGCGCCGGTCGGCCGTTCCTCTGGAACCAGCAGTCCGATACGGGTCGCGAGACGGTTGCTCATGGGTGCCACGGACGGCGGAATTCGTCCGATTATATGGTCCGATCCGCCTCCGCACGACCAACCGATACGGCCACCCGCCGCAGCTCGATGGTAGCCCCCGGCCGGCCGCGCATGGCCTGGTTCACGGCCCACACCAGCGCCTCGGCGCGCAGCGTCAGCTCCTGCGCCAGCATGCCGTCAGAGGCCTCCACCCGCGCCGTGCCGGCGCTGACGGTCACCACCCGGCTCGACATGCCCCCGCGGTCCAGGCCGGCCGCAGCGACCGTCTCCTGCCACGCCACGCGGACCTGCGCCAGCGCGAGCTGCTGGGCGGCCGTCGTTCCCATCGACGAGAGCACCGCCCGGCGCACCGCGGACCCGGCCTCCTCGCGAGTCACGCGACCCTCGGCGCCAGCGTCAGGCGGCCGTCGTCCACGTGCCAGACCGGCACCCCACGCCGGTGCCGCGCGGACACCGCCGCGAGATCGGCGGTCGTCACCAGCACCTGCCCGTGCTCCAGCAGCAGCGACAGCGTGCGCTCGGCGCGATCGGCATCGAGCTCGCTGAACACGTCGTCGAGCAGCACGATCGGCGCCGGCGCCCCGCCCGCGGCCAGGAGCTTCGTCTCGGCGAGCTTGAGGGCGAGGATCAGGGTCCGCTGCTGCCCGCGGCTGGCGTGCTCCGCGACGTCCCGCCCGCCCAGCGCGACGCGCAGGTCGTCTCGCTGCGGCCCCACCAGGGTCATGCCGTTCCACAGCTCGCGCTGGCGAACGTCGGCGACGCGTCGCCTGAACGGCGTTGCGAGCTCTTCGGCCGATGCGGGCAGCCCCCGCGCGGTCCAGGCGTCGCCGAGCGAATCGACGTAGGCCAGCTCGACCGCCTGCGTGGCATCGTCGGCGGGCGCGACGGCGGCATGCAGCGGTCCGATGCGCTGGCGCAGCTCGTCCACGAGCGCCAGCCGCGCGGCCATCACCCGCGATCCGATGGCGACCAGCTGCTCGTCCCAGAACGGCATCCCCTCCGGTCCGGCTTCCTCGCGGCGGATGGCGCGCAGCAGCGCGTTGCGCTGCGTCAGGACTCGCTGCAGATCGGTCAGGTCGCGGGCCGCACGACGGTCCCGCTGCGCGAGGATGCCGTCCATGAAGCGTCGCCGCTCCGAGGGCGAGCCGACCAGCAGCAGCATCTCCTCGGGGCGGAACATGACCGCCCGTGCCACGTCCGCCACGCTGGATGCCCGGCGCGGAACGCCGTTGACGGTGAGCCGCTTGCGCACCTCGCCGGTCGAGCCCGGACCGGGCAGCAGGAGCTCGATGCGCGCGGGTCCGCCCCCGTCATCGGAGAGGTCGAGCCTGACACGCGCCCACGGGGAGCCGTGGCGCACCAGCTCGTGCTCGACGCCGGCGCGATGCGATCGGCCGCTGATCGCGACGAAGATCGCCTCGAGCAGGTTCGTCTTGCCGGCGCCGTTCGGCCCCGCCACCACGGTCAGGCCGCGATCCAGCAGCAGCTCCGCGCTGGCGTAGCTCCGGAAGTCCTGCAGCGCCAGCCGGGTCAGGGGCACGGTCGGTTGGGCGAGGCGCCGCTCAGGAAGCGGTGCGCACCGGCATGATGACGTGGACGTAGTCGTCCTTGCCGACCCCGCGCACCACGCCGGGGGCAAGCGGGCCCGAGAGCTCCAGCGCCGCCTCATCGCTGCCCAGGTTGGCGAGCACGTCCATCAGGTAGCGCGCGTTGAACGCGATGGAGGTGGGCGAGCCGGTGACGGTGGCCTCCAGAGTGTCCGCGTTGTCGCCCACGTCCGCCGCGTGGGCGCTGATCGCGACGCCCTCGCCGTTCGACGACTCTCCGCCGAGCTCGATCTTGATGATGTTCGCGCTGTCGCGCGCGAAGATGCTGGCGCGGCGGGCGCCGGCCAGGAACGCCTCGCGATCGATCACCGCGCGCGACGAGTGCGACTGCGGGATCACCGGCTCGTAGTTCGGGAACTGGCCCTCGATGAGGCGGCTGACGAGGTCGATCCCCTCCACGTGGAACAGGACCTGGCTCTTGTTGGGTGTCACGGTGATCTCGATCTGCGCATCGGCGTCGGGGAGGATGCGGATCAGCTCGGCGTACGAGCGCGCCGGCACGACGATGCTCATCTCCGGACTGACCGGCCTGGAGAGCGTGAGGGAGCGCACCGCGATGCGGTAGTTGTCGGCGGCGGCGAGGGTCATGGCGCTGCCCTGGAACCTGGTCAGCACGCCGGTGAGGATCGGCCGGCTCTCGTCGCTTGCCGCGGCGAAGACGACCTCGGCCAGCGCCTCGCGCAGCAGGCGGGCCTCGACGGTCGTCGCCGGCTCGTCGCCGATGGCCGCCACGACGGGAAACTCGTCCGCATCGATGCCCTTGATCGACGAGCGGCTGCCGCCGCAGGTGACCTTCAGCGTCCGGTCGCGCGCCGAGAGCTCCAGGTCGATGCGCTGGTTCGGCAGCGAGGCGACGAGGTCGGTCAGCAGCTTGGCGGGCACGGTGATCTCGCCCTCCTCGCCGATCTTGCCGGGCACCCAGCAGTTGATCCCGATCTCGAGGTTGGTGGCGGTGAGCTTCACCCCGGAGTCGCTGGTCTTGAGCAGGACGTTGGCGAGAACGGGCAGGCTGGCACGCGTGCTGACGGCACGGCTCACGATGCCGAGCCCGCGCGCCAGGTTCTCCTGCATCACCGAGATCTTCATGCCGATCTCATCCTCATCTATCCACCATGGCGGGGTGCTTCTCTATCGGTATTGGAAGGATACTTTGTTATTCAGCCGTCTCTCGTAGGCGTGTGGACGGTGTGGATCACCGGCCTCGCCCGCGCTCGCCTCTCGCTCGCGCGCCGCTGGGGACAACCTGCTCGAAAGCGACCCTTGTCGGTCGACAACCGATCGATGCCGGCGGAGAGGAGCGAGCGGCGCAATCCACGCACGTCGCCTTGTCCACAATGACCCGCCGATATCCACCAAACAGCGCCGCTTTTCCACAACCAGGGCCAATCGGCCTACTCCGAATAGATCATCTCCCGCACCGCGCTGATCTCGCGGCGCATCTCGTCGTTCTCCGCCAGCTCGCGCGCGATCTTGTCGCAGGCGTGCAGAACGGTGGAGTGGTCGCGGCCACCGAGCTCGGCACCGATGCGGAGCAGGCTGATGTCGGTCTCCTCGCGGATGAGGAACATCGCGATCTGGCGCGGGACCACGATCGCACGGTCGCGCTTCGACGAGCGAAGCTGGTCGAGGTTGACGCCGTAGTAGTCGGCGACCGCGCGCACGATGCGCTGCGGCGTGATCGACCGCTTCTTGGGGTTGTACATCACGTTGCTCAGCACGGCGCTGGCGAGCTCGTTGTTGATCGGCATGCCGCTCATGCTGGCGTAGGCGATGACGCGGTTGAGCGCTCCCTCCAGCTCGCGCACGTTGCTGACCACCTTGCGCGCGATGAACTCGATGACCTCGGGCGGGATGAGGTTGAGCTGCTCGTCAGCCTTGCTGCGCAGGATGGCGATGCGGGTCTCCAGGTCCGGAGGGGTGAGGTCGGCGATCAGGCCCCACTCGAAGCGGCTGCGCAGCCGCTCCTCTAGCGTGGTGATCGCCTTCGGCGGCCGGTCCGAGGAGAGCACGATCTGCTTCCCCGCCTCGTGGATGGCGTTGAAGGTGTGGAAGAACTCCTCCTGCGTCCGCTCCCGCTCGGCGATGAACTGGATGTCGTCGATGAGGAGCACGTCGATGCGCCGGTAGCGCCCCCGGAAGTCCTCCATCTTCTGCTCGCGGATGGAGTTGATGAAGTCGTTGGTGAACTTCTCGCTGGTGGCGTAGAGGATCCGCTTGCGCGGGAACTTGGCCGCCACCGCGTTGCCGATGGCATGCATGAGGTGGGTCTTGCCCAGGCCGACGCCGCCGTACAGGAAGAGCGGGTTGTACGCATGTCCGGGACGTTCGGCGACCGACAGCGCGGCCGCGTGGGCGAGGCGGTTGGCGGAGCCGACGATGAAGTTGCTGAACGTGTAGCGGCCGTTGAGGTTGATGGTGTTGCCTCCGGCGGACGCCGGAGGGAGCGGCATGGACTCCTCGCTCACCTGCGTCGGCACGGGTCCCGGCGCATCGGCCACGACGAACTCGACCTGCACCGAGCCGCCGACGACGCGGGCGAGCGTCTGGCTGATCAGCGTCCGATATCGGTTGTCGAGCCAGTCACGGGCGAAGCCGTTGGGAGCGGCGATGCGAAAGCGGTTCTCGTCGAACTCGACGAGCGATGTGTCCTTGAGCCAGGTCTCGAAATTGGCCGGCGAGAGGCTGACCTGCAACTCGCCGAGGACGGCACGCCACACCTGCTTCGCATCCATCAACAGCCGTCTCCAATCTCGGTGAGCACGCACTCGGGGCCGCAGTTCCTACCGATCCGGGGCGCCGAGAGCGGCCTTCGAGGGGCGTCTGGCGGCGGAGGTCGCGGTAGCATAGCAGCGTCGTTCCGGCCCGAGCAATGCTTCGCGACGTTCCGCTTCCGCGCCCGACCATGGGTTTGACACTCGGTCCTGCCGATCGGTAGAATCCGCCGAAGAAGCGAGACGGGCCACCGTTGAAGGATGCAGTGAGGCTGGCGCTTGAGCCAGCCGTTCGTGTGTCTGGGCCGCGTCGCGGATCACCACCAGAGGACGAGAAGGCACAGCGCCATGAAGAGAACCTATCAGCCCAAGAAGCGAGCGCGAAAGCGCGAGCACGGCTTCATGGCACGCATGGCGACCAAGGGAGGTCGCCGGGTGCTGGCCCGTCGTCGAGCCAAGGGACGCGCGAAGCTGACCGTCTGACGCCCGAGGCGGGAGTGCCTGCCCTGCCCATGCTGCGACGACGGTCCGAATTCGAGGCCATCGGCCGCAACGGCACGGCGCGCTCGACCCGGCTGCTGGTGCTGCGGTCGCTGCGCACCGAGGCCCCGACCCGCATCGGCCTTTCGACGCCGCGCGTCCTCGGAGGAGCGGTCGAGCGCAATCGCGTCCGTCGCCGGCTCAGGGAGCTGCTGCGGGAGCGGTACGACGAGATCGGTCCCGGCTGGGACCTGCTGGTGATCGCGAGAGCGGAGGCGGCAACGTCCTCGTACGGCGAGCTGCGCCAGGCGCTGGCGTCGCTCATGGAGCGCTCGGGGATCGGAAGATGAGGAAGATCGGGCTCGGACTGATCGTCGCCTATCAGAAGCTGACCTTCTGGATGCCGCCGACCTGCCGCTACACGCCCAGCTGCTCGCGCTACACGTACGAGGCGATCGAACGCTTCGGGCTCGTTCGCGGCACGTGGATGGGGATGCGCAGGATCGCCCGCTGCACGCCGCTCCATCCCGGCGGGCACGATCCAGTCCCCGACCGGGTCTCGCCGGCCGTCACGGCGCACTAGAGAAGGATCGCTTCTTGCCAACCCCGCTGGCCGCAGGATTCCTCGGCATCGAGCACTTCAGCCCGCCGTGGGACGTCTTCTTCCTGCCGCTCTTCAACCTGCTCGTCTTCCTCTACAACGTCCTGTTCAACGACTTCGCGCTGGCGATCATCGTCTTCACGGTCCTGATCAGGACCGTGCTGGCGCCGCTCTTCATCAAGCAGATCCGCTCGCAGAAGGAGATGCAGCGGATGCAGCCGATGATCCGCGAGGTGCAGCGCAAGCACAAGGGCAACCGGCAGAAGATCAGCGAAGAGACGATGGCGCTCTACAAGGAGCACGGCGTGAACCCCGCCGCCGGCTGCCTTCCGGTGGTGCTGCAGCTGCCGATCCTGTGGGCGCTCTACCAGGCGCTCATCAGGGCCTCGAACGTGGTCACGCTCACCTCCGAGCAGGTGTCGTCGAGCGCGTTCGCGCAGCTCAAGGCGGCACTCCCCGGCATCACCCAGATCTCCCCTACGCACTTCACGGCGCCCGTCAACGGCAGCTGCAACCTCGACGCCCTCAACAGCGGGCCGTTCACCCACTTCCTCCCGCTGAACTGCCAGCTCATCGACGGGGTGCAGCTGCAGAGCCCCATCACCACGGTCGTCGGCTGGCTGTTCAACCCGATCACGGGCGTTCACCTCAACCTGGCCGATATCGACCGCGCGTTCTCGATCGCGCTGGGGGGCCAGGGCGGGTTCGCCCTCTCGTTCCTGGCCATCCTCGCCGCCCTGCTGCAGTTCATCCAGGTCAAGATGACGACGCCGCGACCCAACCCGGACGATCCGACGTCGGGTGCGACGAGCACCATGACCTACCTCTTCCCGCTCATGACCATCTTCTGGGGCGGGATCTTCCCCAGCGGCCTGATCCTGTACTGGATCGTCTACACCGGGTACCTGGTCATCCAGCAGTTCCTGATCATGGGCTGGGGCAATCTCTTCCCGATCTTCGGTTGGCGCCCGCCATTCGTTCCCGCCACCGAGACCGGCCTTCTCAGCGCCCCCGCCCGGCGGCGGCCATCCGGCGCTGACGCCAACGACGAGCGCTCACCATCGCGCCCGACACCAACCAACAGGCCCGCGGCTGCGCAGGGCTCCGGCGGCAGGCCGGCCAAGCAGCGCCCGGGTCAGAAACGACGAGGCCGAAAGAGATGACATTCCGCGAGTTCACCGGCAAGAACGTCGAAGAGGCGATTCGCAGCGCCATGAAGGAGTACGCGTCAGACCTGGTCGATCTCGACATCGAGATCCTGGCGCAGGGCAGCCGCGGCATCCTGGGAGTGGGAGGGGAGGACGCGCGAATCCTGGCGGCGCCGAAGTCGGCCGTCGCATCGGCGACGAGCGTGCGTGCCCGGCCCGAGCCGCCGCGGCCCGCCGCGCCTGCCGAGGAACGCGCCTCGCAGCCGACCGATACCCCGTCCGCGCCCGAGCCGCTGACGCAGGACGCGGGGGAGGCCGTTTCGGATGCCGAGGCCCACCCCGCCACACCGGAGCGGCGCGAGCGCCGGGAGGACGGGCGAACGCGCGGCGCGCGCGGCGGCCGGGGCCGCAACGGCGGGCGCGAGCGGAGTGCCGGGCCGCGCCCCGACCGTCCTGCGCGCACCGAGCACCGAGATCGGCCCGAGCGCGAGCCCGCCCCGTTCATTCCGGCCAAGCCGATGGAGGAGCTGAGCGACGAGGAGCGAGCCACCCTCGCGGACGCCCAGGCGGTCCTGACCGAGCTGCTGCGCCTCATGGACGTCGAGGGCAGCGTCGAGGTGGCCATGGGCAGCGAATCGGCGAAGCTGAACGTGAAGGGCTCCGACCTCGGGGCGCTCATCGGCCGCCGCGGCGAGAAGCTCGCCAGCCTGCAGCACATCGTCAACCTGATCGTCGCCAAGCGCGAGGGCCACTACACGCGCATCGCGGTGGACGTGGAGAACTACCGCGGTCGGCGCGAGGAGCAGCTGCGCGAGGTCGCGGAGCGCGCCGCGAAGCGCGTCACCCAGACCGGCAAGATCATCCAGCTCGAGGCCATGCCGGCGGTCGAGCGACGGATCGTTCACATGGCGCTGGTGGACAACGGCAAGGTCCGAACGCAGAGCGTCGGTGTCGAGCCGGCGCGTCGCGTCGTCATCCTCCCCGCCAGCAGGGCCGGCGACTGAGGGTTCGGCCGCCGTGGTCGATCCCTCGCTCTGCGCGCTGGGACGCCTCTTCCCGGACGGTCCCTGGGTCGGGCTGCGTCGCGTGCCCGGCGGACACCAGCTCGTGTTCGGGGAGGTGGACGGCTCGGTTCGCG
Source organism: uncultured Chloroflexia bacterium (assembly GCA_963783725.1). Classification (GTDB taxonomy): domain Bacteria; phylum Chloroflexota; class Limnocylindria; order QHBO01; family QHBO01; genus CAWAOJ01. The sequence continues at coordinate 1,744,686 of CAWAOJ010000002.1, forward strand.
CCGCCTCCACGCGACCGCAGGACCTGCTTGCCGCCGCTCTCGCCTATGTGCAGGAGGCGTTGCACGACGGCCCGCCGGAGCTCGAGGCCACGCAGCGCGACCTCGCAGACAGCTGGTCGGTGACCTGCGAAGCGGAGCCAGCGACCCGGTAGTCGCCGCCCTGCTGCACGAGGCGCTGGAGGGAATCGAGGACGGCCTGGCCGGTGATGTCGTCTCCTTGCGCCTCGAGCGAGCGCTCGCGGCGATGGACGACGGAAAAGAGCAGGCCGATGCGCTCGACCTGCTCCTGCGCAGCTATCGGGCTGCGGTGGGCTAGCTGACCTCGTCCTCGTTTACCACCGGCGGCTCGGGAGCCACCGGCGGTTCGGGGGCGACCGGAGGAGCGGTGGGGGCAGCGCTCGCCGTGACGTCGGGAGGCGGAGGTGCCGCCGGCGTCGTGGCCGACCGTGCGGTTCCAAGCTCGAACTTGCCACCCTCGGCCTGGAACTCCTTCCAGCCCGCCCACGCCATCACCACGCCGCCCACGACGGCGATCAGGAAGAAGATGGCGTTAAGTGCGAAGAGCTGGAACCAGTAGCCCAGCACGCCGATCACCGACAGCAGTCCGAGGACGAGGATGATGCCGGCAATCCCGCCCAGCAGGAGCATCAGGCTTCCCTTGGACCCCGGAAGGTTGGTCTGTGGCGAGAACTGCGGGAGGAATACCACCGCCAGCATGGCGATGGCGGCGAGGAGCGCAAGCCATCCGAGCGCGGACACCGTCCCGCCGACGATCGCGCCGATGATGACGGCGATGGAGCCGTAGGTTGCCAGCTTCTCGTTCTGGTCAAGCTTGGAGAAATCCATGAGTCCAGGCGCCTCCTAACGATTGCCCCTCCGCGGACACCCGGTCCGCGGCGCGCACGTTAGCACACGCCGTCAGCCATTCATAGGCGAAGAGACGGGGACCGAGCCCGCGCTGCTTAGCGTGATCGACGGAAAGCGATGAGTGTCAGAGCTGCCCCGATGGCCAGGGTGACAACGGCGAAGCCGACATAGGGCTCCATGCCTTGTCGCTCGCAGATTGTTGCCGGCGGGCACTGTGAGCCAATCCACAGCAGGATCGCCGATCCGAGACCGCTGCCGGCTAGGGCACCGGCAAGTGTCGGCAAGCGGAGCCGAGACAGCACGGCAATCACCACCAGCGCCAGCGTCACCGGCAATACGAGGTAGCCGAAGTAAGTAGATACCGCACCCGTGACCACGCCGACCAGGCCGAAAGTGAACCAAGCCTCAAGCGGTGAGATGCCGTCGCGAGGGGCGGACAATTCGCCGTGGGCGTTCTCGTGAACCATGCCCTCACTTTGGGCCGGCTCATGGCCGAACGCAAGCCGAATCAGTCCCGAAAGCACGGGTTGGCTTCACGGTGGGTATGACGAGGACAAGTGCAAGAATGCCCCAAGAAGGCCGTCGGTGTCCGTTCGGCCATCCCTGTCTGTGTTTGACACCGTGTGCGGCGGGGTCGATCGCGCGGGCGAGGAAGATGGTGGAGATGGGGGAGAATCGAACTCCCCGTCCAGAACCGAGTCGCCGGGAACTTCCTACAAGCGTTTTCGGCCTACTTGCGCTTCACGATGCGGGCCCCCGACCGACGGGGTGCTCCACTCGCCATCCGGTGCTGCCTCTCGGCTCTTTGACGTCACTCACCGGAGTCGGCGACGCCGCACCTCTCCTGATGACGTCTTCATGGCCCGGAGAGGAGAGGCCATGTCGACGCTCGTCGCTACTTAGGCGGCGAGGGCGTAACTGTTGTTGCCAGTTACTGGCTTTGCCCGCTTTTTTACGAGGCCTGCGGGCGACCTCGGCTTGCGATCCCCGGTCCCTGAGCCCTGTCGAAACCTGACATCCCCACGGAACCGATACCGGAACATGATAGCAGGGCGGTCAACGGATGTGAACGCGCGTTCGATACGGCGCTACAGCTTGACCCGCGTCTTCGTCTGGCGCTCGAGCTCGCGCCGCATGTCGCGCTCCGCGATCGCGCGGCGCTTGTCGTGCGTCTTCTTGCCGCGCGCCAGGCCGATCTCGAGCTTGGCCATGCCCTTGTGCAGGTAGAGCCGCAGCGGGACGAGGGTCTCTCCCTTGGCCTGCGTGCGTCCCACCAGCTCGTCGATCTGGTCGCGATGGAGCAGCAGCTTGCGGGTGCGCGTCGGCTCGTGGTTGTTCCGATTGCCCTGCTCGTACGGCGCGATGTGCGCACCGATCAGCCACGCCTCGCCGCGCTCGATGCGGGCGTAGGCCTCGGCGAGGTTCACCCGGCCGGCGCGGATCGACTTGATCTCGGTTCCGGTCAGCACGATGCCCGCCTCGACGGTCTCCTCGATGGAGTAATCGTGGCGTGCGCGTCGGTTGAGGGCGACGGTGTGGTCGGACATCGGTCTCGTTTGCTGCTGGCGGCACGTGGAGGCGAGCATGGAAAGAGCCGGCCGCCTGGGCCGGCTCTTCCGTCGCTACCACCCGGAGGCGATTTAGCGGGCCGCCTCGGTGGTGGCGTGACTGGAACTATCCACTGCACACCACCTCCTTTCGTTGGCGAGGATGCTAGCACGGCCCTCGGTGGCGCACAACATCGGACGCTTCAGCGCTTCACCAGGCGGCGCGGGTGACGGTCAGCGGGTCGTAGCTCGTCGCCCCGCCCGAAGCCGACGCGGTCGGCGTGGCGGTGACGGCGGGAGCAGGGCTTCCGGCCCCGAAGGCCCGCGCCGAGAGGTATTGCTGCGCGCGCTCGAGGACCAGGTCGCGCTCCGGCGGGTTGGTCTTGGGGATGTCGACGACGATCGTGGGCTGCACGCCGTCGGGGTGGACGCTGTGGTGCTGCGGCGTGAACCAGCGCGAGATGGTGATCCGCACGCCGCCGTCGTTCTCCAGCGGAGCCCAGACCTGCACCGTGTTCTTGCCGAAGCTGTGCTGACCGATGACGGTCGCGCGTCCGAGCTCCTTCAGCGCCGCGCTGACGATCTCCGAGGCCGATGCGCTGCCGTTGTTGATCAGCACCACCAATGGCGTCGCGCGGTTGGTGGCCAGGCCGTAGCCGGAGATCGCCTCCCACTTCTTGACGTCGCCGCCGGCCGACTCCTGGCTGAAGATCAGCCCCGCCCCGACGAACTCGCTGGCGATCTTGCGCGCCGCCTCGATGTAGCCGCCGGGGTTGTCGCGCAGGTCGAACACGATGCTCCGCGCGCCCGCCTTGAGCAGGTCGCCGAGCGCCTGGTGGAACTGGTCCGGGCTGGAGTCGGAGAAGCCGTGCAGCGCGATGTAGCCCACGTTGTCGGGCAGCATCTTGGTCTCGACCTCGCGCGTGGTGATCTGCCCGCGGGTGATGGTCAGGTCGAAGGTCTTGTCGCCGCGCCGCACGGTGAGCGTGACCTTCGTCCCGGCCTTGCCGCGCACGGTCGCGATCTGGTCGGACATCGTCGAGCCGTTGACGCTCTTGCCGTTGACCGCGGTCACGATGTCGCCGCTGTCGAGGCCCGCCTTGTCGGCCGGTGAGTCCTTGATCGGTGCCACGACGACCAGCACGCAGGTGTCCGACAGCTGCGGACAGGCCTCGAGGTTGCCCGGGTCGCTGATGTTCTTCATGGCCATCTCGGCGCCGATGCCCTCGAACTTTCCGGAGAGGTCGCCGAGCGCCTGGTCGTACTGCTGCGGCGGCATGTAGCCGCTGAACGGGTCTCCCACTCCGTACTGGAACATCCCCTGGATGGCGCCCTCGGCGAGCTTGGTGTCGTCGAGCTTGTCCACGTACTCGCTCTTCAGCTTCTGGTACGCCTCGCAGAAGGGAGCGAACGAGTCGCTGGGCGAGGTGCACGTTCCGCTGCCGCGCGCACCCGCCACCAGGTAGCCGCCGGCGAACAGCAGCGCGCCGACGACCGCGGCAAGCGCGAGCGAGACGATCCACGCTGCGGTCGAGCCGGTCGGATGTGTGCGGGAGGGCGCCGGCACCTGATCGGGTGCGGGCGAAGGGGGCATCTGTGTCATGGGAACCTGTGGCGAGTGTAGCACCGGCTCATTCGGGCGCCGGTTACGCCGCCATTACGTTTCCGACACGGACCGATCAGCTGCCCGCCGACAGGTAGCTGCGCACGCTGATCCAGCTGCCGAGCGCGCCGACCGCGAACCCGACCGCCAGCAGCAGCGCCGAGAGCGTCGCCAGGAACTGCGCGCCGACGGCGAACGGCAGCTTGAAGACGTTGAACATGATCGGCTGGATCGGATCCCATGCGACCGCGACCAGGATCAGCGCGATGAGCGCGCCGATCAGTCCGCACATGATCCCCTCGAGGATGAACGGCCAGCGGATGAACGAGTCGCTGGCGCCGACCAGCCGCATGATCTCGATCTCGTTCGCGCGCGAGTAGACCGCGATGCGGATGGTGTTGACGATCATGAACAGCACGGTCAGGCCGACCAGTCCGACCGCGATCAGTCCGGCGGTGCGGATGACGTTGATGATCCCCAGCAGCTTGTCGATCTGCTCCTGCTGGGTGGTGATCTTGGTGATCTCGTCGCGCCCGCTCAGCGCATCCCCGACCGATGCGGCGAAGCTCGGGTTGCTGAGCGAGATCTCGAGCGTGGCCTGCAGATGGATCGGCGCGCCGCCGGTGTCGAGCTTCTTGCCCTGGCTGGCGAACGATTCCTGCAGGCGCCGGAATGCGTCGTCGGGCGAGACGTAGTCCACCTTGGTGACGCCGGGGAGCCGCTCGATGTCGGCGGTGAGCTGCTCGCGAGCGGTGGTCGGCAGATTGTCCACCAGCTCCGCGGTGACGCCGACCTTGCTCTCGATGAAGTCGATTCCGGAGTTGAGCCCGGTGAGCACGATGAACAGCCCCGACAGCAGCACCAGCATGAGCACCACGGTCGCCGTCGCGGCGAGGCTCATCATCGCGTTGCGCCAGAACCCCTGCCATGCGCGCACCACGCTGAAGCCGATGAACCGGACGAAGCCCATCGGTCAGTACTCTCGCTCGTACGCGGCGCCCACCTCGTCGCGGACCAGCGTGCCGTGCTCGAGCGCCAGGACCCTGCGCCGCATGGCGTTGACGATCTCCTGGTTGTGGGTCGCCATCAGGACCGTGGTGCCGAGGTCGTTGATCTGGATCAGGAGCTGGATGATCTCCCAGCTGGTGACCGGGTCGATGTTGCCGGTCGGCTCGTCGGCGATGAGGATCGCCGGGTCGTGGACCAGCGCTCGCGCGATGGCCACCCGCTGCTGCTCGCCGCCGGAGAGCTGCGTGGGGAGGTGGTGATCGTGCTCGTGCAGGCCCACCAGGTTGAGCAGCTGCGGCACGCGTCGTCGAACGGCGCTGCCCGGCGCCCCCGTCACCTCGAGCGCGAAGGCCACGTTCTCGAAGACCGTCTTGTTCGGCAGCAGGCGGAAGTCCTGGAAGACGATCCCGATCCGCCGTCGCAGCTGCGGCACCTGCGAGCGGCGCATGCGCTGCAGGTCGCGGCCGGCGACCACCACGCGGCCGGCGGTCGGGAGCTGTTCGCGGATGAGCAGCCGGATGAAGGTCGACTTCCCCGCGCCCGACGGCCCGACCAGGAAGACGAAGTCGCCGGCGGGAATGGCGACGTTGACGTCGGCCAGCGCCACCTTGCCGTTGGGATAGGTCATCCCGACGTCGATCATGCGTGATGACCGGCTCGTCGGTGGTCTCGGTCGCCGCCGGACGGCGAAGCAGCGCGGTCACGCGCGCGCCTTCCGGGCGTTGGCGCTGAGCGCTCACCCTGCCGCCCCGCTCGTCTCGCCGATGCGCGAGCGCAGGTAGCCTTCGATGAACTCGTCGAGGTCGCCGTCCAGCACCGCGGTCGGGTTGGAGGTCTCGACCCCGCTGCGCAGGTCCTTGACCATCGTGTACGGCTGCAGGACGTAGCTGCGGATCTGGTTGCCCCAGCCGGCCTCGACGTGCTGGCCCCTCAGGCGAGCCATCTCGGCCTCGCGCTCCTGCTCGGCACGTTCCACCAGCTTCGCGCGCAGTACCGCCCAGGCACGCTCGCGATTCTGTGCCTGGCTGCGCTCGTTCTGGCAGGTCACCACGATGCCCGTCGGCAGATGCGTGAGCCGCACGGCCGAATCGGTCTTGTTGACGTGCTGGCCTCCGGCGCCGCTCGCCCGATAGGTGTCGACGCGCACGTCCTTGTCGTCGATGTCGAGCGGCACGTCGTCGGAAACCTCGGGCATGACCTCTACCAGCGCGAACGAGGTGTGGCGGCGCTTCTGCGAGTCGTAGGGACTGATGCGCACCAGCCGATGGACGCCGCGCTCGCTCTTCAGCCGCCCGTAGGCCCAGCGGCCGCCGACGCTGATGGTCACGCTCTTCAGTCCCGCCTCCTCGCCCTCGGTCTGGTCGAGGATCTCGGTCCGGTAGCGATGCCGCTCGGACCAGCGCAGGTACATGCGCAGCAGCATCTCGGCCCAGTCCTGGCTCTCCGTCCCGCCGGCCCCGGCGTGCACGCTGACGATCGCCGGCCGCTCGTCGTACGGCTCCGACAGCAGCAGCTGCGATTCCATTCGCGCCCAGTCGCTGCGCAGCGCGCCCAGGTCGCGTTCGAGGTCCGGCAGGAGGCTCTCGGCGCCGTCGGGATCCTCGTCGGCAAGCTGCGCGATCTCCGCCAGGCCGCGGGCTCGCGCCTCGAGGTCGCGCCAGGCGGCGATCTCCTCGCGCAGCTCGTCGGCGCGCCGCAGCAACGCCTGGGCGGCGACGGGGTCGTCCCACAGCCCGGGATCCCCGGACCGGGTGTTCAGCTCGGCGAGCTCTGACTCCTTCGCGACGAGGTCAAAGTCGCACCGCCGTATCGGCCACGAGGCTCGCCAGGCGGAGCGCCTCGTCCTTAATCGCGTCCAACGGCCGAGATGATGCTGAGCTCGCCGTCGATCCGGAAGTTCTTGGTGCGGACCTTGGCCGGGTTGACGCAGGGGCAGTAGGACTGCCGCGGACACGAGCCGCAGTTGCCGTCGCAGTCGAGCGTCATGGCGTAGCTGCAGCGCATGCAGTCGCGCTCGCACTGGATCAGGTCTTCGTAGGGAAGCGACGGGTCGCGGAAGCGGGTGACGACGGGCAGAGCGACGGTCGAGGGGGAGGGAGAGGGCGAAGCGGAGGCTGGAGCTTGAGGCGAGGTCGGGGAGGAGACGGAGGCTCGACTTGTTGCCGTCAGCTGCTTCACATGGCTCTCCTCTGCGGGACGAGGAACCCCGAGCTCACCGTGTCTCGCGCCCTGGTCCGGACCATCCTACCCGCATCCGGAAGGCGCGCCAAGGGGGGTATTTCGGGCCAGTGACCTCAGGCGCCGTGGCAGCGCTTGTACTTCTTGCCGGATCCGCAGAAGCACGGATCATTGCGTCCGATCTTCGGTCCGGAGCGCTGCGGCTGCGGCGTCGGCGAGCTGCCGTTGCCGGCGGTCGCGGAAGGAGGGTTCGCGCCCGGCGCGACGTCCGGCCGGCTCTCGGTCATGCGACGCGGCGGCTGCGCCATGGCCGGCGCCGCCTCGCGCGTGACGGTGACGCGGAAGATCGTGTGGGTCACGTCGTGGCGGATCGTTCCCTTCAGCTCGTCGAACATCTGGAACGCCTCGACCTTGAACTCGTTCAGCGGGTCGCGCTGGCTGTAGGCGCGCAGACCGATGCCGCGGCGCATGTCGTCCACGGCGGTCAGGTGCTCGACCCACAGCGCGTCGATCACGCGCAGCAGGACCAGGCGCTCCAGCACGTTCATGGCGTCGTCGCCGATCTCGGCCCGCTTCATCGCGTATTGCTCGTCGGCGAGCTCGACGACGCGCTCCGCCAGCGCCTCCCGGTCCGGGATCTCGTCGAGCGCGGCGAGGGCGGCCGGGTCGAGGCCCGGCATCATGGCGGTCAGCGTCAGGCGCAGGCCCTCGAGGTTCCAGTCGCCGTGGTATTCGGCCGCGGTGTGCTCGTTCACCTGCGCGCGCAGCTCGTCGTCCAGCATGGCCAGCACGGTGGGCGAGAGGTCGTCGGCGCGCAGGATCCGCTCGCGCTCGTGGTAGATCGTCTCGCGCTGACGGTTGATGACGTCGTCGTACTCCACGACGTGCTTGCGCGTGTCGAAGTTGAAGCCCTCCACGCGCGTCTGGGCGCCCTCGATGGTCTTGCTCACCATGCGTGACTCGAGCGCCGTCTCGTCGTTGAAGCCGAGGGTGCGCATGATGGACTGCACGCGGTCCGATGCGAAGCGCTTCATCAGGTCGTCCTCGAGCGACAGGTAGAACCGGCTGCTGCCCGGATCGCCCTGCCGCCCCGCCCGCCCGCGGAGCTGGTTGTCGATGCGGCGCGCGTCGTGGCGCTCGGTGCCGACGATGTGCAGGCCGCCGGCGCCGAGCACCGCCTCGCGGTCCTCGGCGGTCGTCCGCTCCGCCTCGGCCTGCGCCGCGGCACGCTGCTCGGGCGTGGCCTCGAGCACGTTGGTCCCCTGCCGGTGGAGCAGGTCGGCGGCGAGCATGTCCGGGTTGCCGCCGAGGATGATGTCGGTGCCGCGCCCCGCCATGTTGGTCGCGATGGTGACTGCCCTCGAGCGCCCGGCCTGGGCGATGATCTCGGACTCGCGCTCGTGGAACTTGGCGTTCAGGACGTGGTGCCGGATCCCGCGTCGCTTGAGCATCTCGCCGAGCATCTCGGAGACCTCGACGCTCACCGTGCCGACCAGCACGGGCCGGCCGCGCTCGTGCTCCCCGACGATCTCGTCCGCCACCGCCTGCCACTTGCCCTTCTGGCTGGCGAAGACGAGGTCGGCGAAGTCGTCGCGGATCATCGGCCGATTGGTGGGGATGACCACGACCTCGAGCTCGTAGATCTTGGCGAACTCCTCCGCCTCGGTCTCCGCGGTGCCGGTCATCCCCGACAGCTTGTCGTACATGCGGAAGTAGTTCTGGAAGGTGATGGTCGCCAGGGTGCGCGACTCGCTCTGGACCTTGACGCCCTCCTTGGCCTCCACCGCCTGGTGCAGGCCCTCGCTCCATCGTCGGCCCGGCATCAGGCGGCCGGTGAACTCGTCGACGATGATCACCTCGTCGTCCTTGACCACGTAGTCGCGGTCACGGTGGTAGAGCACCTCGGCCTTGAGGGCCTGCTCGAGGTGCCGGGCGAGGCTGAAGTCGTCGGCGAACATGTTCTCCACCCCGAGCCAGCGCTCCATCTTGTCGGTGCCTGCCTCGGTGATCGCGACCTGCTTGAACTTCTCGTCGACGATGTAGTCCTCCTCCGCCTTGAGGCGCGGCACGAGGCGCGCGAACTGGAGGTACTTGTCGGCCGACTCCTCGGCCGGACCGGAGATGATGAGCGGCGTCCGCGCCTCGTCGATGAGGATGTTGTCCACCTCGTCCACGATCGCGAAGAAGTGGCCGCGCTGCACCCTCTGCTCGAGGTCGACCACGAGGTTGTCGCGCAGGTAGTCGAAGCCGAACTCGTTGTTCGTGCCGTACGTGACGTCGGTGGCGTACGCGTCCCGCCGAGGCACCGGTCGCAGGTCTCGCAGGCGCTCGTCGGTCGCCGGGTAGTCGGGGTCGAAGACGTACGCCGCATCGTGCTGGATGGAGCCGACCGACATCCCAAGGCGGTGGAAGACCTGGCCGATCCACTGCGCGTCGCGCTTGGCGAGGTAGTCGTTGACGGTGACCACGTGCACGCCGCGGCCGGTCAGCGCGTTCAGGTAGGCGGCAAGCGGCGCGACGAAGGTCTTGCCCTCGCCGGTCTTCATCTCGGCGATCTGCCCGCGGTGCAGCACCATCCCGCCCAGCAGCTGTACGTCGTAGTGGCGCTTGCCGAGCGCGCGACGCATCGCCTCGCGCACCGCCGCGAACGCCTCGGGCAGGACCTCGTCGAGCGCGGCGTTGATCTCCTTCAGCTCCCGCTTGCGGCGCTGCTTGCGTTCCTCGGCGAGCATGGCCGGGTTCGCGGCGGTCAGCTCCGAGTCGAGCTCCGACTCGTCCTCGGGGTCCGGGGCGCGCTGCTCGACGGGCACCAGCAGCTCTCCGAGGTCCTCGGCGAGGCGCGCGCGGAGGACGTCGGTGCGCGCTCGCAGCTCCGGATCGGTGAGGGCCGTGAACTCGGGCTCGAGCTCGTTGATGCGAGCGACGATGGGTTCTAGCCGGCGGACCTCGCGTTCGTTGGAGTCCACCAGCCGGGAGAAGATCTTCAGCATCGGGTCGCAGAGTATAGACCGATGCGGACGGCGGCTCGAACGGCGCCACCTGGCCGTTCGCCGTTCACCAGACGTCGCCCGGACGCCACTCGCAGCTGATCGGTGCCTCCAGATCGAGCCTTGCGGTCGCCGGGGTGCGCAGGACCATGATGCAGCCGTCCTCGCCCGGCGTCGCCCGCTCCCCGCCCGCCGTGCGAACCGCCGACGGCCCGCGCCACGTCACCCAGCCGAGGCGCTCGTAGAACCGATGGCTGCCCGTCCCGAGCGCGCCCATCTCGAAGCGCTCCACGATGTGCTCGCCCACCTTGCGCATGACGCGGGTGCCGATCCCCCGGCCCTGGTGCGACGGGGTGGTTGCCACGGCCTCGACGTAGCCGGTGTCCACGGGGCGCCCCGAGACCTGCAACGCTCGACGAACGACGGCGGCGTGCCCCACCACCTCTCCGCCGATCTCCGCGACGAAGTGAGTTCCGCCCAGCGCGTGCTGCCAGTCGTCCTCCGTGAAGCGCTCTTCGGGGTCCGGCTCGAATGCCGCGAAGAGCAGCCGTCGGACCGCAACGACCAGGGCGGGCGAGAGCTCCGACGTCGTCAGCGCTCGAACCCGCGCCTCGTGCGGCCCCATCGGTCAACCAGCGGCGGGCGTCAGCCCTCGACCGGGATCGCCCGCGCGCGCTGCTGGGCGTCGGCCTCCTCGCCGTCGTTCCAGAAGGTCATGTTCTCGACGAGCGCGACTTCGGATGAGAACAGGGCGCCGACGCTCTCTCCGCGATGGATGCGCCGAATCGCCTCCCCGAACAGTGGCGCGACCGAGAGCACGGTGATCCGCTCGCGGAGGGCGTCGGTCGGAAGCGGGATGGTGTCGGTGACGATGACCTCGCGCAGCGACGAGGCCTCGATTCGCTCCATCGCCGGCGCCGAGAAGACGCCGTGCGTCGCGCAGGCGTAGATCTCGGTGACGCCGTCGCGCTCGAGCGCCTCGACCGTCTCGATCAGCGTGCCGGCCGTGTTGATCTCGTCGTCGACGATGATCGCGCGGCGGCCGCGCACCTCGCCGATGACGTTCATCAGCTCGGCGCGGTCGAGGTTGCCCACCCTGCGCTTCTCGACGATGGCGAGCGGCGCGTTGAGCAGCTCGGCGAAGCCCCGCGCGCGCTTTGCGAAGCCGAGGTCGGTCACGACGACGAGGTCCTCGAGCTCCTTGGCCTTGATGTGCGCGGCCAGGAGGTTCACCGCGGTCAGCTCGTCGACCGGGATGGAGAAGAAGCCCTGGATCTGGCCCTGGTGCAGGTCCATCGTCAGCACGCGATCCGCGCCGGCCACGGTGAGCATGTCGGCGACGAGGCGCGCGGTGATCGGGACGCGCGGCTGGTCCTTCTTGTCGGAGCGGCCGTAGGCGTAATACGGGATCGCTGCCGTGATGCGGCCCGCGCTGGCGCGCTTGAAGGCGTCGATCATGATCAGCAGCTCCATGATCGACTGCTGCACCGGGCGGCTGGTCGGCTGGACCAGGAAGACGTCCTGCTCGCGGACGTTGTCCAGGATCTTGACGAAGATGTTCTCGTTCGCGAACTGGAAGACCTCGACGGCGCCGATCGAGGTCCTCAGGTAGCGGCAGATTCGCTCGGCGAGCGCCGGATTGGCGTTGCCGGCGTAGATGCTGAACTCGTCGGCGTACACGGGCGGCTCCGGTGGCGGGGCGACTACGAGCCGATTCTACCCGCTCGGGCTCGCCGGGCGAAGGTCACGCGTCCTCCTCCTCGGTCGGAGCGGGACGGTTGTCGACGAAGACCGCGATCGAGACGATCTTGTCGCCCGCTCCCGGCCGCATCACCGTCACGCCGCGCGACGAGCGGCGGTATCGGTTGATCGTGCTGACCTCGGTTCGCAGGATGGTGCCCTCCTCGGTGATGAGCATCATCTCCTCGTCCTCGCGTCCCACCACGCGGATGGCGGCGACGTCCCCGGTGTCGGCGTTGAGCGAGTTGGCGATCACGCCGCCGGTGCTGCGGTGCTTGCGCGGGAACTCGCCCAGCGGCGTGCGCTTGCCGAAGCCCTGCTCGGTGACGACCAGCAGCTCCGCCTCCGGAACGGCCACCTCCATCCCGATCACCTCGTCGTTGCCCTGCAGGCGGATTCCGGTCACGCCCCGCGTGTCGCGGCCCATGGGACGCACCTCCGACTCGCTGAAGCGCGCCGCCTTGCCCTTCCTGGTGGCCAGGATGAGGTCGTTCCCGCCATCGGTCAGGCCCACCCAGCGCAGCTCGTCACCACCCACCAGGCTGATCGCGATGAGGCCGTTGGCGCGAATCTTGGCGTACTCGGCGAGCGAGGTCTTCTTGATCATCCCCTGCCGGGTGGCCATGGCCATGAAGTGGCCGGGCTCGAACTGCGGCAGCGCGATGATGGCGCTGACGTACTCGCCGGAGTCCACCTGGACGCCGGGCAGGTTGATGATCGGCAGCCCCTTCGCCTGGCGGCTCGCCTCCGGCAGGGTGTAGACGCGGGTGATGAACACGCGCCCGCGGTTGGTGAAGAAGAGGATGTGGTCGTGCGTGTTCGCCACCAGCAGATGGCGAACGGCGTCCTCCTCCCGCGTGATCATGGCCAGCTTGCCCTTGCCGCCGCGGCGCTGAGAGCGGAAGGTGCCGATCGGCTGTCGCTTGATGTAGCCGCGCTGGCTCAGCGTCACCACCACGTCCTCGGCGGTGACGAGGTCCTCGGCCGTCAGCTCGCGGTTCACGTCGGTCTGGATCCGCGTCTTGCGGTCGTCGCCGTACTTCCGCTTCAGCTCCGCGAGCTCGTCCTTGATCGCCAGCAGGATCTTGCGCGGGTTGGCGAGCAGGTCCTCGAGCTCCGCGATGAGGCGGATGATCGACTCGTACTCGTCCTCGATCTTCTTTCGCTCCAGCGCGGCCAGGCGGCGCAGCTGCATCTCCAGGATGGCGTTGGCCTGCGCCTCCGACAGCCCGAACCGCTCCATCAGCGCGCCGCGCGCGGCGTCGCTGTCCGCGGAGGCGCGGATCGTGGCGATCACCTCGTCCAGGTTGTCGAGCGCGATCTTGAGCCCTTCCAGGATATGGGCGCGCTCCTGCGCGCGGGCCAGATCGAACTCCGTGCGTCGCCGCACCACGTCGCGGCGGTAGTTGATGTAGTGCTCCAGCATCCGCTTGAGGCCGAGCGTCTGCGGCTGCCCGTCTACCAGGGCGAGCATGTTGGCGCTGAAGCTGGTCTGCAGCTGGGTGTGCTTGAAGAGCTGCTGCATGACGGTGTGCGGCGAGCCGTCGCGCTTCACCTCGACCACGATCCGCATGCCGGTCCTGTCGCTTTCGTCGCGAATGTCGCTTACGTCCGAGATTCGCTTCGAGCCGACCAGATCGGCCATCTTCTCGATCAGCGTGGTCTTGTTCACCTGGTACGGAAGCTCGGTGATCACCACCGCCATCCGGCCCGTGCGGATCTCCTCGAAGGCGACCTGGCCCCGGATCACCACGCGGCCGCGCCCGGTGGCGTACATGTGGCGGATGACGTCGCGCCGCTCCTTCTCGCCGGTGACCGGATTGCGCACGTCCTCGAGGCGGAAGATCGTGCCGCCGGTGGGGAAGTCGGGGCCCTGCACGATCTCGCACAGCCGGTCGACGGACAGGTCCGGATCGTCGATCAGGGCGTCAACCGCATCGCAGATCTCGCCAAGGTTGTGCGGCGGGATGTTGGTCGCCATGCCGACCGCGATCCCGGACGAGCCGTTGATCAGCAGGTTCGGCAGCCTGGCCGGCAGCACTGTCGGTTGGCGAAGGCGCCCGTCGTAGTTGTCGACGAAGTCGACCGTGTCCTTCTCGATGTCGGCCAGCAGCTCGTCGCTGATCGCTGCCAGGCGCGCCTCGGTGTACCGCATCGCGGCGGGCGGGTCGCCGTCGATCGATCCGAAGTTGCCCTGCCCGTCCACCAGCGGGTAGCGCAGGCTGAAGTCCTGCGCCATGCGCACCAGCGTGTCGTACAGGGCGAGGTCGCCGTGCGGGTGATACTTGGCCATCGTCTCGCCCACGATGCCGGCGCACTTGCGATAGGCCGCGGTGGAGCGGAGCCCCATCTCGTGCATCGTGTACAGGATCCGGCGGTGCACCGGCTTGAGGCCGTCGCGCACGTCGGGCAGGGCGCGGCTGACGATGACGCTCATCGCGTAGTCGATGTACGCGGTTCGCATCTCGTCCTCGATCGAGACCGGCCGGATCGTGCCCGTGCGCTCCATCTCCATGGGCTGTGGTGTGCTCCTCTACTGCGGCCCGGCGGCCGTGGCGATCTCCATTGGCATTCCGTAGCGCTCCTTCAGCGCCGCCTTCTCGGACGGCGACGCGCCCAGGAAGCGTCCGTCGGCCTCGGCGATGATCCGGCCGTCGGCCCCCCGCACCTCTCCGTGGACGTGGTAGATCCGGCGCCGCCGGCTGATGACGCGCCCGGTCGCGACGAGTCGTTCGCCGGGGTTGGCCGGCGTTCGGTAGCGGATCGTCATCTCGGCGGTGACGGCCCACGAGTCGAAGCTCGACGGAGCCCACGCCATCACCTCGTCCAGCAGGGTCGCGAGCAGTCCGCCGTGCACCTTGTCCTCCCAGCCGACGTGGTCGTCGCCGGCCGTCCACTCGGTCCGCGCCTCGCCGTCCCCGAGCTCGATCTGCAGGTGCATGCCGATCCGGTTCGCCGCGCCACAGGCGAAGCAGTTGTGATCCGCAAAGGCGTAGCGCCTCACCAGCGATCGTCCTCGAACTCGTCGTCCACGCGCCGCAGGCAGTGGTCGGCGATGGCCAGCGCCACCGCGTGGCTGACCGCGTATCCATCGCGCAGGAAGTTCACCGCCTCGCGCCTCTCGCCGATCCCGTTGGCCTCGAGCAGCTCGCACCACTCCTCGAGCGAGCGGCCGGTCTTGCCCGCAACCTGGCGGATGTCGGCGATGTGCCGTGATGGCATCGGTCTGTCCTCGTGCTCTTCTCAGATGTCCAGGTTGCGGACCTTGCGCGCCTCGCCGCGGATGAAATCCCGCCGCGGCTCGACTCGCTCGCCCATGAGCGTGCTGAAGACTTCGTCCGCCTCGGCCGCATCGGTCACGTCGATCCGGAGCAGCGTTCGCGTGTCGGGGTTCATGGTGGTCTCCCACAGCTGTTCGGGGTTCATCTCGCCGAGCCCCTTGAAGCGCTGGACGCTGACGTTCTTGGTGCGCCCCTCGCGCGACAGCGCCTTGATCGCCGCGTCGCGCTCCTTCTCGTCCTTGGCGTAGCGGGTGACCTTGCCGGTGCTGACCCGATACAGCGGCGGCTGGCAGAGGTACAGGTACCCGCTGTCGATCACCTGCGGCATGTGGCGGAAGAAGAAGGTGAGCAGCAGCGTGCTGATGTGCGCGCCGTCGACGTCGGCGTCGGACAGCAGGCAGATCTTGTGATAGCGCAGCTTGGCGATGTCGAACGTGTCCCCGATCCCGGCGCCGAGCGCGATGACCAGCGGCCGGATCTTGTCGCTGGAGAGCACGCGGTCGAGGCGGGCCTTCTCGACGTTGAGCATCTTGCCGAACATGGGCAGCACGGCCTGGATGCGCCGATCGCGTCCCTGCTTCGCCGAGCCGCCGGCCGAGTCGCCCTCCACGATGTACAGCTCGCTGCGCGCCGGATCGCGCTCCTGGCAGTCGGCCAGCTTGCCGGGCAGGGCCATGCCATCCAGCGCGCCCTTGCGGATCACGAGGTCGCGCGCCTTGCGCGCCGCCTCGCGGGCACGGGCCGCGGTGACCGACTTCTCGATGATGCGCCGCCCGTCGGCGGGGTTCTCCTCGAGGTGCTGCACGATGCCGTCGGTGAGCGCCGTCTGCACGATGCCCTTGACGTCGGCGTTGCCGAGCTTGGCCTTGGTCTGGCCCTCGAACTGCGGATCGGTGAGCTTGACGCTGATCACCGCGGTCAGTCCCTCGCGCACGTCGTCGCCGCTGAGGTTCGCATCCTTCTCGGACAGCGTCCCGGACTTTCGGGCCCAATCGTTGAGGCTGCCCGTGAGCGCCGCGCGGAAGCCGGTGACGTGCGTCCCGCCGTCCACGGTGTGGATGTTGTTCGCGAACGGGATGACGTTCTCGGTGAACCCGTCGTTGTATTGCAGCGCCACGTCCACGCTCGTGCCGTCGATCACGCGCTCGACGTGGATCGGCCGCTGGTTCAGCACCTCGCGCCGTCGGTTCAGGTGGCGCACGAACGAGACGACGCCACCCTCGAAGAAGAAGTTCTTCTCGCGGTCGCTGCGCTCGTCGCGGAGACGGATCCAGAGTCCCTTGTTGAGGTAAGCCGACTCACGCAGCCGGGTGCTGATGGTCTCCCAGCTGAACTCGAGCGTCTCGAACATCTCGGCGTCCGGGCGGAAGAAGGTCCGCGTGCCGCTCGTCCGGCCCCACGACGCCTCGAGCCCGCGGTTGGCGTCGGCCGCGTCGCCGGTCTGGCGAACCGGTGCCGTCGGCGTTCCGCGCCGGTACTCCTGCACGTGCCGCTTCCCGTCGCGCAGCACCTCGACGCGCATCTCCGAGCTTAGGGCGTTCACCACGCTGACTCCGACGCCGTGCAGGCCGCCGGACACCTTGTACCCGCCGCCGCCGAACTTGCCGCCGGCGTGCAGGACGGTGTGGACGACCTCGAGCGCGCTCTTGCCGGTGGCGTGCTTGCCAACCGGAATGCCTCGGCCGTCGTCCACCACCTCCAGCTGGCCGTCGGCGTGGATCGTGACGTCGATCCGCGTCGCCTGGTTGGCCATCGCCTCGTCGATGCTGTTGTCGACGACCTCCCAGACAAGCTGGTGAAGGCCGCGCGCATCGGTTGAGCCGATGTACATGCCCGGGCGCTTGCGCACCGCCTGCAGGCCCTCCAGGACCTGGATGTTGGCCGCCGTGTAATCGGATGTCGGCTTCGACCGACGCGTCTTGGGCGCGGGTTCGACGGTCATGCGCGTGGGGCCACCTCGTGGTTGTCTTCCGAGACCGATGCGTCGACCGGAAGCGCGACCTGCCGGTCGCTGCCGCCGAGTGCGCCGCGGGTGATGATCGAGTAGATGCGGTCGAGCTCCTCGTCCGAGTAGAAATCGATCACGACGCGGCCGCCGCGTCGCGTGCGCTGGATGCCGACCCGGGTGGCCAGCATGCCGCGCAGCTGCGCCTCCACGTCCGCCAGGTCGCCGCCGGCCGCCGGCCGCCGCTCCGTCGCGGGCTGCTGCCGCTTGCGGCGCACGAGCTCCTCGGTCTGACGAACGGAGAGCTGGCGCTCGAGCACCACCCGCAGGACGGCCGACTGGAGCTCGGGAATCGTGATGGCGGCCAGCGCTCGTCCGTGCCCCTCGCTGATGCGTCCGTCCAGGATGGCCCGCTGCGTCTCGGGGGCGAGGTCCAGCAGCCGCAGCGAATTCGAGATGGCGACACGGCTCTTGCCGACCTGGCGAGCAACCTCGTCATGGGTGAGGCCGAACTGCTCGATCAGCTCGCGGTACGCCTGCGCCTGCTCGACCGGGTTGAGGTCGACGCGCTGGATGTTCTCGACGAGCGCGAGCTGAAGCGCGTCGTCGCCGTTCGAATCGCGGACGACGGCGGGGATCGAGGTGCGCCCGGCCAGGCGCGAGGCTCGCAGCCTGCGCTCCCCGGCGATGAGGTCGTAGCCGCCGCTCGTGGTCGCTCGGACCACGACGGGCTGCAGGACGCCGTGGACGCGGATCGAGGCGGCAAGCTCCTCCAGCTGCTCGTCGTCGAACCGGCCACGAGGCTGATTCGGGTTTGCCGCGATGCGATCGAGTGGCAGCTCCTGGACGCCGTGCGGGTCGGCGCGAGGAATCAGGGCGTCGAGTCCGCGCCCGAGACCGAATGACCTAGTCACGCTGGCGAACCTCCACGGCAAGCTCTCGATAGGCGGTCGCTCCGCGCGACGCAGGGTCGTACAGCGCGATCGGCAGGCCATGGCTCGGCGCCTCGGAGAGGCGCACGCTGCGCGGCACCACCGTCCGGAAGACCGATCCGTTCATGTGGCGGCGCACCTCGCCCGCCACCTGCGCAGCGAGGTTCGTGCGTGCGTCGTACATGGTCAGCACCACGCCATCGATCTCGAGGCGCGGGTTCAGGCTGTCGCGGACCCTGCGGATTGTGTTCACCAGCTGGCTCAGGCCCTCCAGGGCGTAGTACTCGGTCTGGATCGGGATCAGCACGCCATCGGCGGCGGTCAACGCGTTGAGCGTCAGCAGCCCGAGCGAGGGCGGGCAATCGATGATGACCCGGTCGTAGCGTCCATTCAGTTGAGCGAGGCTTGCCGCGAGCCGGTGCTCGCGTTGCGCCAAGCCCACGAGCTCGACCTCCGCTCCGGAGAGCTCCGGCGTGGAGGGCACGAGATCGAGCCCCTCGATGGCCGTTCCCAGCGTCACCTCACCGATCGGCTGCCGATCGATCAGCGCGTGATACACCGAGCGGTCGAGAGCACGCCGATCAACGCCGAGGCCGCTGGTCGCGTTTCCCTGCGGGTCGAGATCGATGACGAGGGTCGAGCTTCCGGAGAGTGCCAGATAGGCCGCCAGGTTGACGACCGTGGTCGTCTTGCCAACGCCGCCCTTCTGGTTTGTACAGGCCGTGACCCTGAGCACGAGCGCTCCGCAGCGAGTTCCAATGGGCACGCTCATTCTACCAGTCCGGGCGCCTACTCGCCGCTTACCAGCCGCTCTTTTCGAGCACGGAAGTTTCACGTGAAACAACGAGACCAGGCGCGGCGCGGCCTGCCGTCGCGGAGCGGCAGAGTGCCGTTTGGGATCGATTGAAACCGCTCGGTATACTCGACCCAGCCGCCCACCGAGCCGCTCAGGACCCGATTCGGAGGACCCGATCAGCTACACCAGCGCACTCCTGGCCGTCGTCGTCGGCATCGTGCACGCCGCCCTCGCACCGGTCCTCGTCATTGCCGACGTGAAGCCGAACCTCGCGCTGGTGGCGGTGGTGCTCGTGACGTGCGTCTTCGGCTTCGAGTCGGGCATCCTGTGGGCCTTTCTCGCCGGGCTGGTCGCCAACCTGCTGATCCCCGAACCGCTGGGCAGCATTCCGCTGGCGCTGCTGCTCGTCGCCGCGTTTGCGGCCGGCGGTTCACGGGTGCTCGGGCGGCTGGTGTGGGTGTACCCGATCGTGGCCTGCTTCGCGTGCAGCATCCTGGCCGACGTGGTCACGCTGAGCATCGCCCGCCTGGTGGGGACACCGGTGGGCAGCGGCCTTCCGTTCGACATCATCCTGCCCGCCGCGGTGCTGAATGCCGCGATCTGCGGGCTCCTCCTCTACCCGATGCGCGTGCTGGCGGCGCGTGTGGGCCTGGATGAACGTGCGGCGTGGTAGTCCATGGCTGATCTCAACGAGGGGCGGTACGACCTTCCGCGGTCGCGCGCTCGCTACATCGCCTTCGCCTTGTCCGCGGTTCTCCTCTTCACCGCGCTAGGAGGGCGCCTCTTCCAGCTCCAGATCGTCAACGGCGACATGTACGCGACCCGGGCCGCCGCCGTGCGCACCGCCGAGCTGGCCATCCCCGCTCCGCGCGGTGAGATCTTCGACCGCAGCGGCAGGGCGCTGGCGGTCAACGTCCCGTCGTGGGTGGCCAAAGCCCGTCCCGCTGACCTGCCGCGCGGTCGCTCCGCAGAGGTCCTGGCCCGTCTCGCTCAGCTGACCAAGGTTGACGCCGCCGTGCTCCAGCGACGCCTGGAGGCGTTCAACGGTTCGCCGTACGACCTGGTGCCGCTCACGAGCGTCACCCGCGAGCAGGCCCTCGTCCTGGGCGAGCGCAGCGCCGAGCTGCCCGGAATCAGCGTGGACGTTCAGCCCACCAGGCAATATCTCGACGACACGGGCGCTGCCAATGGCAGCCTCCTGTCGCACGTGGTCGGCTACACAGGCCCGATCTCAAAGGACGAGCTCGCGTCACGCGCCGATGCCGGGTACCTCCCCGACGACCCGATCGGTCGCGACGGCGTGGAGGCGAGCTTCGAGAGCGTCCTGCGCGGAACGTACGGCAAGCAGCTCGTGGAGCGCGATTCCGCGGGCCGGCAGACGAAGCTGCTGGACACGGTGGCCGAGGCACAGCCCGGCAAGAACCTGATGCTCACCATCGACGCGCGGACGCAGCGACTCGCGGAGGAGTCACTGACCTGGGGAATGAAGCGGGTCGGCGTGCAGGAGGGCGTCACCATCGTGATGAACCCGCAGACCGGCGAGATTTTGGCCATGGTCTCGCTGCCGTCGTACGACAACAACAAGTTCGCCGCCGGCATATCGGCCGCGGACTACCAGGCATACCTGAACGCGCCCGGCAAGCCACTTCGCAACCACGCCATCTCGGACACGTACCCACCCGGCTCGACCTTCAAGCTGGTGACGGGCACCGGAGCGCTGCAGAGCGGCGTGACGACACCATCGCGGCTGTGGCCGACCTACGGCTGCTACCAGATCCCGAATGCGCCCAAGGGACAGTGCCTGTTCGACTGGAATCACACCGGCTTCGGGCCGCTGAACCTCGTGCAGGCCTTCTCGAAGAGCTCCGACACGTTTTTCTACCAGATGGCCGTCAAGCTCGGCATCGATCGCCTCGGAGAGGCCGCGGCCGAGTACGGCTTCGGGAAGCGAACGCAGATCCAGCTGCCGGGCGAGGCGAACGGGATCGTGGCGAGCACCGAGTGGGCGCGTCGCAACGGCCGCCCCAACCTGTTCACCGGTGAGCTGGCGCAGGCCGGCATCGGTCAGAACGTCATCGCGGTGACCCCCCTGCAGCTGCTGAATGCCTATTCGGCGCTGGCGAACGGCGGCAAGCTGATGCGGCCCATGATCGTGCGGGGGGAGACCGACGCTGCCGGCAAGCTCGTCAAGCCGTACGCGCCGCAGGTCCTGCAGAAGCTCACCGCCAGCCCTGCCGATCAACGTGTGATGCGGCTCGCCGCGCGCGAGGTGATCACCTCGGGTCACGCGTACAACATCAGCGAGCTTCGTCTGCCGGGGGCGCTCTCGGGGAAGACGGGTACCGCCGAATTCGGCGCGCGCAAGAAGAATGGCAATCTGCCGTTCCACTCGTGGTTCGTGGCCTACCTTCCCTCGAAGGCCGGCGCCACCGACGCCCCGCTGGCGATCGTCACCTTCACCTACTCCGCAACCGTTCCGGGCAACGTGTCGACCGAGGTCGTGAAGTATTTCCTGCAGAAGTACTACGGGCTGAAGCAGGATCTGCGGCTGGATCCGGAGACCTTCCGGCTCGTGGCACGGACGCAGAACTGACGGTGAGCGTCGGATGAGCGCCGTCAGCACCACCTTCGCCGATACGGTCCGCGCGCCCAAGTGGCGCTTCTTCGACTGGCAGCTCTTTCTCTTCGTGGTGCTGCTGATCGGCTTCGGGATCGTCATGGGCTACTCGGCCAGCTACGGCGAGTCGGGAAGCGCGGCGGGCAGCATGAGCCAGACGGTGAAGACCCTGATCTGGACCGCCATCGGCCTCACCATCTTCTTCGTGGCGGCCAGCATCGACTATCACTGGCTGACCACCTTCACCATCCCGCTCTACGTCGTGGTGCTCGGGCTGCTGGCGGTCACCATGGCGATCGGCCGAACGCTGTTCGGCGCGCAGATGTCGGTCACCGTGGCGGGCCTCGACTTCCAGTTCAGCGAGATCTGCAAGGTGCTCATGGTCGTGGTGCTGGCGAGCTTCCTGAGCGGGCGGCGCGAGAAGATCGGGAAGCTGTCGACCATCGTCGGCGCGGGGATCCTGATGGCGATCCCGACCTTCCTGGTCTACCGCCAGCCCGATCTCGGCACGGCGCTCGTCTTCGTCGCGATCCTGGCGGGGATGCTGTTCATGAGCGGCGCCTCCATCGGCTGGATGGGCCTGCTCGCCGCGGCCGTCGTCGCGATCGCGCCGGTGGCCATCCAGTCGCTGGCCGCCTATCAGCGCGAACGGCTCTTCTGCTTCCTCAACCCGGCGGCGGACCCGCTCGGCGCCTGCTACCAGCTGGTCCAGTCGCTGAACGCGGTGGGCTCCGGCGGCCTGTTCGGCCAGGGACTGACGACCGGGCGCCAGAATCAGCTCGGCTACCTGCCCGTGCAGTCCACCGACTTCATCTTCACGGTCGTGGCGGAGGAGCTCGGATTCGTCGGTGGGCTCATCGTGCTCGTCATCTTCGCGCTGCTCACCTGGCGCATCCTGGTCATCGGCTGGGGCGCCCGCGACGCGCTGGGCGGAATGGTGGCCGCCGGGCTTGCGAGCATGATCCTGTTCCAGCTGCTGGTGAACGTCGGCATGGTGATCGGCGTGATGCCGGTGACGGGCATCCCGCTCCCCTTCATCACCTACGGCGGCTCCTCGATGATCTCGCTGCTGTTCGGCATGGGGATCCTGCAGTCGGTCCGCATGCACTCGCGCAAGGCGAGGTTCTAGCCGGCGGGCCGCTGGCCGCCGCCGTCCACGGCGCGTACCATCGGCACGACATGACCGATGGAACCGGCCGCCAGCCGCGCCAGCGCTGGCAGCTCCTCTTCTCGCGCACCGAGCCCGCGCTTCGCATGCGACAGGCGGAGATCGTGGACGAGTTCGAGCGCGTCTTCCGCGACGCCGGGCTGCCGCTTGCCTACACCGCGGCCAAGCGTCCGCGGCCGCGGCTGAAGCTCGCCGCCAACCCGCCGGTCGGGATCGAGCTGCGCGGCGAGGTGCTGGACGCCTACTTCGACGAGCTCGTCTCGGAGGAGAAGATCCGTGGCGCCGGCGAGCAGCTGGCCGAGGGCCTGGCCGTGGCTGACGCGCGGGAGGTCTGGCACGGGTTCCCCTCGGCGGCCTCGCAGCTGCGCGGAGCCGAGTACGAGGTCACGGTGCACGGCGGCAGCGGGTTCAGCGCTGAGGCGCTGCGCGGCGCGATCGTGCGCCTCCTCTCATCGCCGACGCTGATCGGGCGACGAAGGCGCGGCGAGAGCGAGCGGCGCAGCGACGCCGGCGTGCGCGACCTGAGACCGTACGTGGAGGACGTGGAGCTGGTCGACGTCGACGAGGAGGCTCGCCAGGCGCGGCTGCGGATGGTCCTGCGCCTGGACCCCAGCGGAGCGGGCCGTCCCGAGGACGTGATTCACGCGTTGGACCTGCCGATGCGGCCCGTCTCGTCGGTCCGCACGCGGCTCCTCTTCGTTGACACTCCACCCATCGCACGGTAGACTTTCCGTTCCGCGGGCTTTCACCAGCCCGCTTCGCCGTGCGTGCCCGAGCGGTACGGATCTCGGCGCACGACCGTTCAAGCATTTCCAGGAGACAAGCATGTACGCCGTCGTCAGCAGCGGCGGGAAGCAGTACCGCGTCGAGCCGGGGAGCACCCTGATCGTCGAGCGGCTTCCCGGAGACGCCGGTGCGTCGATCACCTTCGACCGAGTGCTCCTCGTCGCCGACGAGGACGCCATCACGGTCGGCACGCCGACCGTCGCCGGAGCGTCGGTCAGCGCCACCGTGCTGGGCGAGGAGCTCGGCCCGAAGCTGGTCATCTTCAAGTTCAAGCAGAAGGTCAAGTACCGCCGTCGCACCGGGCATCGGCAGCACCTGACGAAGGTCCGCATCGACGCGATCAACGCCGACGGCAAGTCGACGCGCCGCGCGGAGGCGCCTCAGGCGGCCGCCGAGCCCAGCGCGGAGGCGGCGGCGGAGACGACCTCGGCCACGGCGCCCGAGGCGAAGGCCGCGAAGGCCGCGAAGGCCGCGAAGGCCGCGCCGAAGCGGGCGCGCCGCTCGCCCGCGCGCAAGGCGGCGTCGGCGGACGAGCCGAAGAAGGCCGAGGCATCCGATGCGGCCGAGAAGCCGAAGCGACGATCGGCCAAGAAGTCAGCGGCGACCGAGGAGTAATCAGCGATGGCACACAAGAAGGCCGGCAGCTCGTCGCGCAACGGGCGCGACAGCGAGGGCCAGCGACTCGGCGTGAAGCGCGGCGATGGGCAGCTCGTCCACGCCGGAACGATCATCGTTCGCCAGCGCGGCAGCACCTTCCATCCTGGCGAGAACGTCGGAATGGGCAGGGACTACACGCTGTTCGCCACCGCCGAAGGCAAAGTCAAGTTCAGTCATGAGACGCGTGATCGAAAGCGCGTCAGCGTCGTCGTCGCGCAGGCCTGACCCGCGCGCCGGCGGCTGAGGAGCCCCAGGCAATGAAGCCGAACATCCATCCCCAGTACCACCAGGCACAGGTTCACTGCGTCTGCGGCAATACCTTCACGGTCGGCTCCACGGCGGAGTCGATCCGCGTGGAGGTGTGCTCGAACTGCCACCCCTTCTATACCGGCACGCAGAACATCGTGGACACCGCCGGCCAAGTCGAGCGGTTCCAGCGGCGCATGGAGCGCGCATTGCGCTGAGCACCCCCGGGCGCCGGACCACCATCCGGTGGCCGGCGCGGCTCACGCCGCACCTCCTCTTCCTGGTTCCGGAGCTGCTCGTCGCCGCCGGCCCCTTCGTGGTGGAGTCGGTGGCGACTCCCACCGGCCGTCGTTTCCGGATGCCCGACTTCTTCTATGGCGGCCAGGCGCTGATCGAAGGGGTCATGATGCGCGGTCGCACGACCGTCGCCATGAGCGTCCGACCGCCGGACGGTCGGATCCGCACCCTGTCCGAGCCGCTGCCGGACGCCCTAAAGCACGGCCGGTTGGTCAAGGTGCCCTTCGTGCGGGGCGTGTTCGTGCTGTACGAGACGCTGATCATCGGCACCCGCATGCTCATGCGCTCCGCCGCCATCGCGAGCGAGGGCGAGGACATCCAGGTCGGCAAGGGCACCATGATCGGCGCCATGGCGGCCTCCATGGGATTCGCGATCGCCCTGTTCTTCATCCTCCCCCTCTTCCTGTCGACGCTGGCACAGAACGCGACCCGCAGCGACCTCGCCGCCAACGGCGCGGAGGGGCTGATCCGGCTCGTGGTCTTCATCGCCTACATCGGTCTGATCGGGCTGATGCCCGACATCCGGCGCGTCTTCGCGTATCACGGTGCGGAGCACAAGGCGATCAGCGCGCACGAGGCGCGCGAGCCGCTGACGCCCGTGGCCGTGGACCGATTCGGGACGGCGCACACGCGCTGCGGGACTACCTTCATCCTGATCGTGGTGGTGATCAGCATCTTCTTCTTCGGCCTGATCCCGCGTGCCGGCGTCTCGCTGCCGGTGCTGATCGCCTCGCGGATCGTGCTGGTGCCGGTGATCGCGGCCTTCGCCTACGAGCTGGTTCGGTTCGGCGCCAGCCACTACGGCAACCCGCTGGTACGCGCCATCTACCAGCCGGGGCTGTGGCTGCAGTCGCTCACCACGCGGCCGCCCGACCACTCGATGCTCGAGGTGAGCATCGCCTCGCTGACCTCCTGCCTCGAGTCGGACCGGGTGGCGCGCGATCCCGACGCCGAGCCGGAGGTCGCGGTCGTCGATCCGACCATCGGCATCGTTCCCTGATCGCCACATGATCGACCGGCTGCGGGAGATCGAGGCGCGCTACAACGAGATCACCGCGCTGCTGTCCACCCAGGAAGTGGCCCAGGATCCATCCCTGTTGGAGCGGCACGGCCGCGAGCTGGCTCGGCTCGAGCCCGTGGTCGCCGCCTACCAATCCTGGCGCGCGGTGCAGGAGCAGCTCGACGGCGCGCGGCAGATGACGCACGACGCCGACGAAGAGGTGCGCGCCATGGCGCGCGACGAGGTCGCCAGCCTCGAGCAGCGCGCCGAGACACTCGACGCGGAGCTGCGGCGGCTGCTGGTGCCGCGCGACCCGAACGACGAGCGCGACGTGATCGTCGAGGTCCGCGCCGGGACGGGCGGCGAGGAGGCGTCGCTGTTCGCCGCCGATCTGGTTCGCATGTACGCCCGCTACGCGGAGCGCCGCGGATGGAAGATGGAGCTGGTCTCCTCGAGCGAGAGCGAGGCGGGCGGCTTCAAGGAGGCGATCGCCGAGGTACGCGGCGACGCGGCGTTCTCGCGGCTGAAGTACGAGAGCGGCGTGCACCGGGTGCAGCGCGTCCCGGTGACCGAGGCATCGGGCCGCATCCACACTTCGACCGCCACCGTATCGGTCCTGCCCGAGGCGGACGAGGTCGAGATCGAGATCCCCGACAAGGACCTGCGCATCGACGTCTATCGGTCCAGCGGACCCGGCGGCCAGAGCGTGAACACGACCGATTCGGCCGTCCGCGTGACACACCTGCCGACCGGCCTGATCGTCGCGATCCAGGACGAGAAGAGCCAGCACAAGAACAAGGCAAAGGCGCTCGCGGTCCTGCGCGCACGCCTGCTCGAGATCGAGCAGCAGCGCCAGGCGGAGGAGCGGGGCGACGTCCGACGCTCGCAGGTGGGGCACGGCGAGCGCGCCGAGAAGATCCGGACGTACAACGTGCCGGACGACCGGGTGACCGATCACCGCATCGGTCTCACCGTCCACAACCTGCCGGGGCTGCTCGAGGGCGACCTCGACCGCGTGATCGACCCGCTTGCCGAACGGGACCAGGCCGACCGGCTGGCCCGGGTCGAGGCCGATGACTCCTGAGCTTCGCGCCCGCACCGTCTCGGCGGCCGTGCACGACGCGTTCGACCGACTGCGCGCCGCGGGATCGGAGACGCCGCGCCTGGACGCCGAGCTGCTGCTCGGCCACCTCCTGGGGCGTGACCGCGCGTGGCTGCTCGGGCACCGCGAGGAGCGCCTCGCGCCCGAGATCCTGGAGCACTTCGAGGCGCTGGTCGAGCGGCGCGCCACCGGCGAGCCGGTGGCATACCTGCGGGGCTTCAAGGAGTGGTTCGGCCTGCGCGTCCTGACCGACCACCGGGCGCTGATCCCGCGACCCGAGACGGAGCTGCTGTGCGAGGCGGCGATCGCCGAGATCGTCGACCGTCTCGGCCGCGACCCGGACGGGCCCCCGATCATCGTCTGGGAGGTGGCGACTGGCAGCGGCGCCGTCTCGCTCGCCCTGGCGCTGCGATTTCGCGTGGCGCTGGAGCTCGAGCGGGTGCGGCTGGCGGCCAGCGACCTCTCGCCCGACGCGCTCGAGCTCGCGGCGGACAACCTCGCGGCCCAGCGCGTGGCGGGGCTCGTGGCGCTCGCCTGCACGGATCTCATGGAGGGCGCGGGTGAGCTCCTGCCTCGGCCGGATGTGGTCGTCGCCAACCTGCCCTACCTGACCTCTGCCGAGGTGTCGTCCGCGGTCGGCTCCCTCGCGCACGAGCCACGTCGCGCGCTCGACGGCGGTGCCGACGGGCTGGACGCCGTGCGCCGCCTGCTGGCGGAGGCTCCGGGTGCGGCGAGGGCGGGTGCCACGCTGCTGCTGGAGATCGGCGCCGGACAGGCCGCCGCGGTGCGCGAGATGGTCCCTCGCGGAGCCGCCGTCGAATCGCGAACCGACCTCGGCGGCATCGAGCGCGTGCTGAAGATCGGGATGCCGCGATGACCGATCGCCTGCCGGCATCGGCGGAGGGGATCGCGCGCGCCGCCGCGCTGCTGCAGCAGGGCGCCGTGGTCGCATTCCCGACCGATACGGTCTACGGCGTGGCCGTCGCCTGGTCGCGACCCGATAGGCTGGCAGCGCTGTTCGAGCTGAAGCGGCGCCCGGTGGACCGTCGCATCCCGGTGCTGGTCGCCTCGCTGGCGCAGGCCGAGGAAGCCGGATTCGTGGCCGACGAGCGGGCGCGGGCGCTGGCGGCCCGCTGGTGGCCCGGGCCGCTGACCCTGGTCCTGCCGCGCCGCGACGGCGGCTCGACCGTCGCCTTCCGGGTGCCCGACCACCCCGTGGCGCTCGCGCTCATCGCCGCTGCCGGGCCTCTCCTCACCACCAGCGCGAACGTGTCGAATCAGCCGGACACGCTGGGAGGCGACGAGGTGCTGATCGCGTTCGCCACCGAGCAGGACCTGCTCGACGCGGTCGTGGACGACGGCGCGGTGTCCGGCGGAGTGGCCTCCTCGGTCGTGGACCTTTCGGTCACGCCGGCGCGACTGCTCCGCGAGGGGCCGCTGCGACGGTCGCGCCTCGCCGAGGTGGTCGGCCTCGCCGACTGACGCGTGACGGTGGCGACCGCCGTCGCGTGGTCGATCCGGCCCGTTGTGGCGAGCACTGACCCGCCGCGGCGCGCGGCTACACTTCGCGCATGCGCGTCGCCATCGGCTCGGACCATGCCGGCTTCGGCCTGAAGGGCGAGCTGTGCACGCTCCTCGACGAGCTGCGCGTTGAATACAGAGATTTCGGTACCTTTTCGACCGATGCGGTGGACTACCCCGACTTCATCGCCCCGGTGGCGCGCGCCGTTGCGCGCGGAGAGTTCGAGCGCGGCATCGTGCTGGGCGGCAGCGGCACCGGCGAGGCGATCGTGGCCAACAAGGTGCGCGGCATCCGCTGCGTCGAGGCGGCGGACCCGGTCGTCGCGCGGCTGGGGCGGGAGCACAACGACGCGAACGTGCTTTCGATCGGCGCGCGGATCACCGGCGTGGAGGTCGCGCGGGCGTGCGTCCGCGCCTTCCTCGACGGGGAGTTCCAGGGCGGCCGTCACGTCCCTCGCCTGGAGAAGATCGCCCGGATCGAGGTCGAGGAGGCGGGCGGGTAGCCTGCCCGGGCCAGTCGCACGCCTGGGACGCTACCGGTCCGATTTCGACCCGTTAACTCCGCCGCGTTCGCCCGCGGACCCGATAGCGGTCCGATTTCGACCCGGTAGGGCCTGTGCCGCTGCCACCGGCGAGGTTAAGGGTCGGATTGCGACCCCTTAGGCGATCGCGCGGCCGCGCGTTGCGGCGGCCGGCGCGCATGTGATAACGGTCCGATTTCGACCGCTAACTCCGCCGCGATGCCCTGCGGACCTGGTAACGGTCCGATTTCGACCCGCTATGGGGCGCCTGACGGCCACCGGCGCGGTTAAGGGTCGGACTCCGACCCGCCACGTGTTCGCGGCGCGCGCTGGGGCGGTTAAGGGTCTGGTTTCGACCCCGTATCGGGATTGCCGTCAAACGCGGCCGCGGCCGGGGTCTTGCGGCGCGGGCCGGCGCCGCGGCGACGGCTCGGTATCCTGCGCGGCATGCGGCTCACCATCACCCCGCTCGATGCGGCGCAGCTCCCCGCCGCGGCAACGGTCCTCGCGCGCCGGCAGACGTGGCTGCGCCGCTCGATGCCCGAGCTTCCGGCGCGTTACGAGGATCCCGCGGCTGCCGCCGAGCTTCTGGCACCGCTCGTCGACGAGCCGACGAAGCCCAGGGGGTTATCGCGTTCGACGGTGACACGCCGCTTGCCTACCTGGTGGGCACGCCGCGGCACGAGCCGATCTGGAACCGTGCGGCGTGGAGTCCGGTCGAGGGGCAGGCGGCCGATCCGGGCATCCACCCCGATGTCGTGCGTGACGTCTACGCGGCGTGGGCGCCGCACTGGGTCGAGCGCGGCTTCTTCGCGCACTACGTCCTCGTGCCGGCGGCCGCGGAGGGGGTGATCGGCACCTGGTTCGATCTGAACTTCGGGAAGATGCAGGCACACGCCGTGCGCGCGACCGACGTGGCCGACCTCTCCGACCCGCACAGCGGACCTGAGCTCGAGCTGCGCCGCATCGGCGCCGGCGACGAGGACCTGATCCGGCCGCTGCACGACCTCATCGCGCGGCACCAGGTCGCGTCGCCCGCCTTCGCCATCACGCTGCCGGAGCGGTACGCGAAGTTCGCGGCCGATTTCGCCGAGGACCTCGCGGACCCCGGCTCGCGCTACTGGGTCGCCTTCGAGCACGATCGGCCGATCGGCCTGGCCGGCTTCTACGACGCGGCGCCCGGCGTGACGACGCCGGACGGCGCCTGGGAGCTCGGCGTTGCCATGACCGCGCCCGATGCCCGCGGACGCGGCGTGCAACGTGCGCTGCTGCGCGAAGGTCTGAGCGCGGCCCGCGAGGCCGGCGCCGGGCACTGCATCACCGACTGGCGAACGGCGAACCTGCTCAGCTCGCGCAGCTGGACCGCGCTGCGCTTCCGCCCGGTGCACTACCGGCTGCACCGCGCCATCGATCCGCGCGTGGCGTGGGCCCGCCCGCCGTCGGCCGCCGGCGCATCGGTCTAGACTGCGGCACATGGATTTCTGGGCGCCCCTGGCCGACGAGGATCCCGAGATCGCCGCGGTCGTGCGCGATGAGGAAGAGCGCACGCGGACGCACCTGGAGCTGATCGCGTCCGAGAACTACCCGAGCCTGGCGGTGCTGCAGGCGATGGGAAGCATCCTGACCGCCAAGTACGCCGAGGGCTACCCCGGCCGCCGCTACTACGGCGGCTGCGAGGTCGTCGACGTGGCGGAGAACCTGGCCCGCGACCGCGCCACGGCACTCTTCGGCGCCGACCACGCCAACGTCCAGCCGCACGCCGGCGCGCAGGCCAACATGGCCGTCTTCCACGCCCTGCTGCAGCGCGGCGACACGGTGCTCGGCCTGTCGCTCGACCAGGGCGGACACCTGACCCACGGCTCGCCGGTCAACTTCAGCGGCCAGTACTACAACTTCGTCGCCTACCACGTCGATCGCTCGTCGCACCTGGTCGACCTCGACGAGGTGCGGGCGCTGGCGCGCGAGCACAGGCCGCGGCTCATCATCACCGGCGCGACCGCCTACCCGCGCCACTGGGATTTCGCCGCGTTCCGGGCCATCGCCGACGAGGTCGGCGCGTACCTGATGACCGACATGGCGCACTTCGCCGGCCTGGTCGCGGCCGGAGTCCACCCGTCGCCGGTGCCGCACGCCGACGTCGTGACCACCACCACGCACAAGACGCTGCGCGGCCCGCGCGGCGGCATGATCCTGTGCCGCGCCGAGCACGCCAAGGCGATCGACAAGGCGGTCTTCCCCGCCATCCAGGGCGGGCCGCTGATGCACGTCATCGCGGCCAAGGCGGTCGCCTTCCGCGAGGCGGCCAGCGACGCGTTCCGCGAGGACCAGGTGCGCACCGTCGACAACGCGCGCGCGCTCGCCGCGGCGCTGGCCGAGCAGGGGGCGTCGATCGTGTCGGGCGGAACCGACACGCACCTCATGCTGGTGGACGTGACGCCCTTCGGCGTGACCGGCAAGGAGGCCGATGCGGCGCTCGGCTCGGTCCGCATCACCGTCAACAAGAACACCATCCCCTACGACCCGAACCCGCCCATGGTGGCGAGCGGCGTCCGGCTGGGCACCCCGGCGCTCACGTCACGCGGGATGGGGACCGCCGAGATGCGCGAGATCGCGTCGCTCATCGTGGAGGGGATCCGCGTCCGCGACGACGCGAGCGCGCAGGAGGACCTGCGCGGACGGGTGACGGCCATCGCCGACCGCTTCCCGGTGCCCGGCCTGCCGTGGACCGTGCGCGCGGCGCGCGGAGAGCCGCAGCCAGCCTGAGCCGGCCCTCAGCGAGCGTGGCAGCATGCGGACGCCTCGGCTATACTCCGCGCGTCCGACCGCTGTGAGTCGAACCCGCAATGACACAACTGACGAGCATCGGCCTCATCAAGATCCTGGGGCACGTCTCCGCGATCATGGTGATCCCGATCTTGGGTGGCGCGGTCGCCGGTTTGGTCGCTGACCGAATCCTGGGGACCTCGCCAATTTATGTGTTGAGCGGTTTCGCGGCCGGAAACGTGATCGCAATCCTTGGGATCTGGCTCTACATCAGGGCGCATGCGCGGACCGATGCGGACCGCGGCTCGGGTGAGGGCCGGAACGAGCGACGCGATGGCGCCTGAGGCGCCGAAGCGTTCGGAGTCCGACGAGCAACCCGCGCACGGGGCGCCCTCGCCGGCTCCGCCGTTGCCCAACTGGGGGCTGGCGCTCGACCTCGGAGTGCGGCTCGGGCTATCGGTGGTCATCGGTCTGGCGATCGGCCTGCTCGTGGACAACTGGCTGCACACGAACCCCGCGTTCACCCTGCTGGGCATCGTCCTGGGAGTCGTGACGGCCTTCTACACGATCTGGGACGTCGCCCGCAACGCCATGAGGAGATAGATGCCGGACCAGGGCGGGAGCCTCATCCACGTCAGGATCGACGCGGAGCCGCTCTTCAGCATCGGCCCGCTGACGGTCACCAACAGCATGGTCGGCGCGCTGGTCGCGTCGCTCATCCTGCTGGCGGTGGCGTGGTACGTGACGCGCCGCGCCACGCTGGTTCCGACGCGGACGCAGACCCTGATCGAGTTCCCCATCGAGTGGATCGGCAACATCGTGCGAGACACGGGGGGATCGCGCTGGCGCTCCTTCGCCCCGCTCGTGATCTCGATCTTCCTGTTCGTGCTGATCGCGAACTGGCTCGGCCTGCTGCCGGGGGTCGGAACCATCGGCGTGATGCAGGAGGAGCACGGGGAGAACGTCCTGGTGCCCTTCATCCGAGCCGCCGGGGCGGACCTCAACTTCACGCTCGGGCTCGCCATCGTGTCGTTCATCGCCTTCATCGCCTTCGGCGTGCGCGCGAACGGGGTCAAGGGCTACCTGAAGCACACCTTCATCGCCAACCCGCCCTACATGACCCCGATCATGACGCCGATCCACCTCATCAGCGAGCTGTCGCGCCTGATCAGCCTCTCGATGCGACTCTTCGGCAACGTGTTCGCCGGAGAGGTGCTGCTGGCGACCATGCTGGCGCTGGTGCCGATCGTCGTCCCCATCGCCTTCCTCGGCCTGGAGCTCGTCTTCGGCTTCGTCCAGGCGCTCGTCTTCTCGCTGCTGACCATGACCTACGTGATCCTGGCCATCGCCGAGAACGAGGAGCACGGCAGGGCCGAGCTCGAGGACCCGGGTCACCCGGACCAAACTCACGAACCCGCCCGCGCCGCCGGCGCGGCCCAGCCATAGAAGACGCCCCGCCGGACAACCGGCGCAGGGCCGACAGGAGGAACCTCACCCGTGGATCTCACCCCTCTCGCCGCCGGACTGGCCATGGGGCTCGGCGCGATCGGCCCCGGCATCGGCCTGGGCATCGCGGTCAGCAAGGCCATGGAGGCGCTCGGACGCAATCCCGAGGCATCGGGCGCGATCTTCGTGCCCTACATCCTCGGCATCGCGCTGGCCGAGGCGATCGGCATCTACGCACTGGTCGTCTCGCTGATCCTCATCTTCGCGGCGTAGGAAGAGGACAGCGAAGACCGATGCAGTTCTTCAGCTCGTTCGGCGTCGACGTCTTCAAGCTCGCCTTCCAGGTCGTCAACTTCCTGCTGATCCTGTGGCTCCTCAATCGGTTCGCCTTCCGGCGAATCCTGGGGATGCTCGATGAGCGACGGAACAAGATCGCCAAGGGGCTCGAGGACGCCGAGTCGGCCGCGCGCGACCGTGAGCTGGCCCTCGCCGAGCGCGAGGCTGCGGTGGCCGAGGCGCGCAAGGAGGCGCAGGCGATGATCGCGCGCGCCACCAAGATCGCGGAGGACTCGCGGGCCGAGATCGTGGCGCAGGCGCGCGAGGAGGCCGAGAAGGTCGGCGCGCGCGCTCGCGAGGAGATCGTGGCCGAGAAGGAGCGCGCGATGCTGGAGCTGCGGTCGCACGTCGCCGACCTGGCGCTCGCCGCGGCGGGCAAGCTCGTTCGCTCCGAGATGGACTCGGCGTCGCAGCGGCGCATGGTCGAGCAGTTCCTGTCGGAGCTGCCGGCCGAGGCCCCGACGGGCGAGGCGAAGAGCTAGCGCGTGGCAGGACGACGAACGGCCGCGCGCCGCTACGCCGATGCCGCCTTCGAGCTCGCCCGCGACGCGGGCAGGCTCGACGAGTGGCAGCGGGACCTCGACGCGCTGGTCCAGGCGCTCGCCGATCCCGAACTGCGGGAGGTCGTCGAGCACCCCGCCATCGCCTTCGGCGACAAGGAGAAGGTGCTGCGGCGCGCGGTGAGCGGCGTCGGCGAGGAGCCGCTGCGGCTGATCCTGCTCATGATCCGCCGCGGCCGTCCGGGTGCGGTGGCCGCGATGGCGCAGCGCTTCACCGAGCTGGTGCGGCGCGAGCGCGGCGTGTCGTTGGCCGAGGTTCGCACCGCGCTGCCGCTCGACGACAAGGAGCGACGCGACATCACCACGCGCATCGAGCGAATGACCGGCGGCCGGGTCGAGACCCGGGAAGTCGTCGACGAGGCGCTGATCGGCGGGATCAGCGTCCGCATCGGCGATCGACTGTATGACGCGAGCGTTCGCGGCCGCCTCGAGCGGCTGCGCGCACGACTGACCGCCGTCTAGAGGCGAGGGAACGAGGACCAATCCATGGCGATTCGATCCGACGAGATCACGTCGATCATCAAGAGCGAGATCACCGGCTTCGACGCGAAGGCGGACGTCAGCGGCGTCGGCACCATCGTCGAGGTGGGTGACGGCATCGCGCAGATCTACGGGCTCTCCGGGGCGGTCGCCTCCGAGCTGCTCGAGTTCCCCGGCGGCGTGATGGGGATGGCCTTCAACCTCGAGGAGGAGACGGTCGGCGCCCTGATCCTGGGCGACTTCACCGACCTCAAGGAGGGCGACCAGGTCAAGACCACCGGCCGCATCGTCGAGGTGCCGGTCGGCGACGCGCTGATCGGCCGCGTGGTCAACCCGCTCGGGCAGCCGATCGACGGCAAGGGCCCCATCGACACCACCAAGACCCGGCCCATCGAGCGCATCGCGCCCGGCGTCATCGTGCGCCAGCCGGTGGACACGCCGGTGCAGACCGGGATCAAGGCCATCGACTCCATGATCCCCATCGGTCGCGGACAGCGCGAGCTGATCATCGGCGACCGGCAGACGGGCAAGACCGCCATCGCCATCGACACCATCATCAACCAGCGCGGCGGCGACCTGATCTGCATCTACGTCGCCATCGGCCAGAAGCAGTCCACCGTGGCCCAGGTGGTGGCGCAGCTGGAGGAGGTCGGCGCGCTCGAGCACACCATCGTGGTCATGGCCGGCGCATCCGATCCGGCGCCGCTGCAGTTCCTGGCGCCGTATGCCGGCGTCACCATGGGCGAGGAGTTCATGGAGTCCGGGCGCGACGCACTGTGCGTCTACGACGACCTGTCCAAGCATGCCTGGGCCTACCGCCAGGTGTCGCTGCTGATGCGCCGTCCGCCGGGTCGCGAGGCGTACCCGGGCGACATCTTCTACGCGCACTCGCGCCTGCTGGAGCGAGCGGCGCGGCTGAACGAGGAGAACGGCGGCGGCTCGCTGACCGCGCTGCCGATCATCGAGACGCAGGCGGGCGACGTATCGGCCTACATCCCGACCAACGTGATCAGCATCACCGACGGCCAGATCTTCCTGCAGAGCGACCTGTTCAACAAGGGACAGCGGCCCGCGGTGAACGCCGGCATCAGCGTCAGCCGCGTGGGCGGCAACGCGCAGATCAAGGCCATGCGCCAGGTCTCCGGACGGCTGCGCCTCGACCTGGCCCAGTACCGCGAGCTCGCCGCGTTCGCGCAGTTCGCCTCCGACCTCGACAAGGCGACGCGCGACCAGCTGACGAGAGGCGAGAAGCTGACCGAGATCCTCAAGCAGCCGCAGTTCGCGCCGCTGCCGGTGGAGCGCCAGGTGGCGATCATCTGGGCCGCCACCAACGGGCATCTCGACGACGTCGAGACGTCGCGCATCGGCGCCTTCGAGAGCGAGTTCTACCGCTTCCTCGACTCGAGCTTCCCGGAGCTGCTGCCGACCATCGCGAAGGAGAAGGCGCTCTCCGACGAGCTGAACGAGACGCTGGCGAAGGCGGTCGCCGAGTTCAAGCAGCAGGCCGGCTACGGCGCCTCGAGCAGACCGAAGGAGGACGGCCAGAAGCCCGATGCGCCCAAGGCCGATGCGCCCAAGGCCGATGCGCCCAAGGCCGATGCGGACGACAACTCGTCGCCGGACGACGGTTCGCCCTCGCCCGAGGAGCGCCACCAGGACACCGAGGCCGAGGCCGACGAGCAGGCGACTGCCGAGAAGGACATGACGCCGGAGAGCGTGTCCTAGGCGCATGGCCAGCCTGAAGGAGATCCGCGGCCGGATCGGCTCGATCCGCAACATCGCCCAGATCACGCGGGCGATGGAGATGGTCGCCGCCTCGCGCATGAAGCGCGCGCAGGAGGCGATCCTCGCCGCGCGCCCGTACTCCGACGAGCTGCGCGACATGCTGGCGCGGCTCGGCACCGCTGTCGGCGAGGAGGTCGATCCGCTCCTCGCGCGGCGGCCGGTGCACCGGGTCGGGATGATCGTGGTGACCACCGACCGTGGCCTCGTCGGCTCCCTCAACGCCGTCGCCACGCGGACTGTGCTGCGCGACGTCGCCGAGCGCAGCGGCCCGGACGGCGTGGAGATCGAGGCGATCACCGTCGGTCGCAAGGGCCGCGAGGCGCTGCGCCGTGCCGGGGTCCCGATCGCGGCCCACTTCGCCGGGCTCGGTGACCGGCCGACCTTCGCCGACGTCGTGCCCATCGCTCGGGTCGTGACCGAGGACTTCCTGGCCGGCCGCTACGACGAGATCGACATCGAGTACAGCGCATTCGTCTCCACGCTCACCCAGCGCGCCGAGATCAAGACGATCCTGCCCGTCGCCCCGCCGCCGGCCCAGGAGGAGCGGGCGCGGCCGACCGACGAGTACCTGTTCGAGCCCTCGCCGGCGGCCGTGCTCTCGCAGCTCCTCCCGCACTACGTGGCGATCGACATCTACCGCGCCATGCTCGAGAACAACGCGTCGGAGCAGAGCGCGCAGATGATCGCCATGCGCAACGCGACCGACAACGCGCACGAGCTCATCGACGACCTGACTTTGCTCTACAACAAGACGCGCCAGGCCAACATCACCCGCGAGATGATCGAGATCGCCTCCGGGGCCGAAGCGCTCGCCGGATAGGAGAACAGACAGACCAATGGCCACCGGAAAGGTGATCCAGATCACGGGCCCCGTCATCGACGTGGAGTTCCCGCCCGGCGAGCTGCCGGGCATCTACAACGCGCTCGAGATCACGCGACCCGAGGCGGGGCGCGCGGAGTTCGAGGGTGACGCCGGCGACGGCGTGCGCAGCGACGCCACCACGGTCGTGGCGGAGGTGCAGCAGCACCTCGGCAACAACTGGGTGCGCACGGTGGCCATGTCCACCACCGACGGGCTCTCCCGCGGCCTCGACGCCGTGGACACCGGCGGCCCAATCAGCGTCCCGGTCGGGGAGCCCACGCTCGGCCGCGTCTTCAACGTCCTCGGACAGCCGATCGACGGCAAGGGCGACGTCACCTCAGAGCACAACCTGCCCATCCACCGCGGGGCGCCTGCCTTCGACCAGATGGAGACCGAGGCGCAGGTGTTCGAGACCGGCATCAAGGTCATCGATCTGATCGCGCCGTTCAGGCGCGGCGGCAAGGTCGGGGTCTTCGGCGGCGCCGGCGTCGGCAAGACCGTCATCATCCAGGAGCTGATCCGGAACATCGCTGCCGAGCACGGCGGCTACTCGGTGTTCGCCGGCGTGGGCGAGCGCTCGCGCGAGGGGAACGACCTGCTGGGCGAGATGCGCGACTCCGGCGTCATCGACAAGACGGTCATGGTCTTCGGGCAGATGAACGAGCCGCCGGGCGCCCGCCAGCGGGTCGCGCTGTCCGCGCTGACCATGGCGGAGTACTTCCGCGACGAGGAGGGGCGCGACATCCTCCTCTTCATCGACAACATCTTCCGCTTCACGCAGGCGGGCTCCGAGGTGTCCGCGCTCCTCGGGCGCATGCCCTCGGCGGTGGGCTACCAGCCGACCCTGGCGACCGAGATGGGCGACCTGCAGGAGCGGATCACCTCCACCAAGAAGGGATCCATCACCTCGCTGCAGGCGGTCTTCGTCCCGGCCGACGACTACACCGATCCGGCTCCCGCCACGACCTTCGGTCACCTGGACTCGACGGTGCGCCTCGAGCGCTGGATCGTGGAGCTGGGCATCTACCCGGCGGTGGACCCGCTGACCTCGACCTCGACCGTGCTCGATCCCCGCGTCGTGGGCGAGGAGCACTTCGAGGTCGCGCGCGAGGTGCAGCGCACGCTGCAGCGCTACAAGGACCTGCAGGACATCATCGCCATCCTGGGCATGGACGAGCTGTCCGAGGACGACAAGGTGGCCGTCTCGCGCGCGCGGCGGCTGCAGCGCTTCATGTCGCAGCCGTTCTTCGTCGGCGAGCAGTTCACCGGCCGTCCGGGCAAGTACGTCGAGCTCAAGGACACGGTGCGCGGCTTCCGCGAGATCCTGGAGGGCAAGTACGACCAGCTGCCCGAGCAGGCGTTCTTCATGGCGGGACCGATCGAGGACGTGGTCGCCAACGCAGAGGGGATGAAGTAGTGCCGCTGCAGCTCGAGATCGTCACGCCGGAGCGCCGCGCGTTCACCGACGAGGTGGACATGGTGGTCGTGCCCGGCATCGACGGCGAGCTCGGCATCCTGCCCCACCACACGCCGTTGATCAGCGCGCTGGGCACCGGCGAGCTGAAGATCAAGCAGCGTGGCGTGGAGCAGGTGATGCTCATCTCCGGCGGCTTCGTGGAGGTGCGGCCCGACAAGGTCGTGGTCATGGCCGACATCGCGGAGCATTCGGAGGAGATCGACGCCGCTCGCGCCACCGAGGCGCGCAAGCAGGCGGAGGCGCAGCTCGGCGAGGCGAGGCAGCCCGCCGACGTGGCCCGCATCCGCGCCTCGCTGCAGACGGCGCTGATGCGCGAGCGCATCGCCACGCGGCGGCGGTCGCGAGGCTGAGCCGAGGCCCGCGCCGCGCGGGCTGGGGTAGCATCGGTTCCGGATGCAGACCTGTGATCACTGCGGAACCCGGGCCGCTCAGCTGCCGGTGAGGATCGAGGTCGTTCGCGAGAGCGGCCCCATCGGCCTCGCCGGAGCGCCCGCGCCGGGGCAGACCGCCAACTTCACCAAGAGCTACTTCTTCTGCCGGCCCGACCATCTCTACGAGTGGGCCCGCGAGCGGCGCTACATGCTCTGCAACCGGCAGCCGACCACGTTCGAGGCGGGGATGCAGCCGTACCTCCCGACCCGGCACATGGGCGGCAGGGTGGGCCTGTGCGACGGGCACCACCAGGGCGCGCACGAGTGGAAGGAGGCGTGGCCCGCCTAGCCATGCAGAAGTTCATCGTGACCGGGGGCGTTCCGCTGCACGGCGAGGTGCGCATCGCCGGCGCCAAGAACGCGGTGCTGAAGCTGATGGCCGCCGCGGCGCTGACCGAGGAGCCGTGCATGCTGAGCAACGTGCCGCGCATCAGCGACGTGACGATCATGCGCGAGACGATGACCGACATCGGCTTCGACGTCCGCCGCGTGAACGCCGACTCGCTCACCATCCGTGCGACCGATGCGGACTGGCTCTTCGTCCCGCTGGAAGCCGCGGCCAAGATGCGCGCCTCGTTCATCCTGCTGGGGCCGCTCCTGGCCCGATTCGGCCGCGTGATCATCAGCAATCCCGGCGGGGACCGCATCGGTCGGCGGCCGGTGGACCTTCACGTCGCCGCCATGCAGTCACTGGGCGCCGAGATCGACTATCGCAACGGCTACTACCTGGCCTCGGCGCCGAGCGGCCTGCGCGGCGCGCGCATCGAGTTCCCGTACGTCACGGTGATGGGAACCGAGAACGCCATGCTGGCCGCCGTGCTGGCCACGGGCACCACGGTGATCGACAACGCCGCGCTCGAGCCCGAGGTGGACGACCTGGTCGCCATGCTGCGCGCGATGGGCGCGCGGATCGAGCGCACCGCGCCGCATCGCCTGGAGATCGAGGGAGTGGAGCGGCTGCACGGCGTGGAGCACCGGGTCATCGGCGACCGCCTGGAGGCGGGCACGTTCGCCATCGCGGCGGCGGTGACCGGCGGCGACATCACCATCCGCGGCGTGGACCCCGGCCACCTTGGCGCCTTCCTGGAGGTCCTGGAGCGGATCTGCGTCCCGGTGGACCTCCTTCCCGCCGACGGCACGGACCCGGCCGGCCTCCGCGTCCGATCGGCCGAGTCGTACGCGCCGGCGGACCTCGAGACGGAGCCGTACCCCGGATTCGCGACCGACCTGCAGGCGCCGCTGGCCGTGCTGCTGACCCAGGCCGACGGCATCTCGAACATCCACGAGACGATCTACGAGGATCGCCTGGACTACACCACCGAGCTGTCCAAGATGGGGGCGGTGATCGAGGTCCTGGACGAGCGGCGCTGCCGCATCGCCGGCCCGACCCCGCTCCACGGGCGCGAGGTCTCGATCGCCGACCTGCGCGCCGGCGCGACCCTGGTGCTCGCCGCGCTGGCGGCCTCCGAGACGTCGGTCATCTCCGGCGTCGAGCACGTGGATCGCGGCTACGAGCAGATCGAGGCCAAGCTGGTCGCACTGGGCGCCCAGATCCACCGCATCGACGCGTAATCGCGCGCCGCAGCAGCGCTCAGGGCTGGCAGCGCGGGCACCAGTACGTGGTGCGCGCCTGCTCGCCCTGGCGCCGCGCCTCGATCAGCGTCCCGCAGCGGCGGCACGGCCGGCCGCCGCGACCGTAGACCCACAGCTGCCGTCCCGGCCGGTGCTCCCCGGTGGTCACCCGCGCGCCGCCGGACACGTTGCCCGCCAGCAGCCGTCGCGCCGTCCCGACCAGCCGCGCCACCGTCTCATCGTCGTACTCCCGCATCGGGCGCCAGGGATTGACGCCTTCGAGGAAGCAGATCTCGCTCTTGTAGACGTTGCCGATGCCCGCGATCGCGCGCTGGTCGAGCAGCGCCTCGCCCACGGGGCGCTCCGGTTGCGCTCGCAGCCGTCGCGCCGCCTCCGCCGCGTCGAAGGAGCGTGACAGCAGGTCGGGGCCGAGGGAGCTGAGCTGCGGGTGGCGAGCGATCTCCGCATCGGTCATCAGCTCCACCTCCGGCGCGTCGAAGCAGACCGCCACCGCGTCCACCGTCTCGATCACCGCGCTCGCCTGCGCGCGACCTCGCCGCCACGCCTCGCCCGGGCGGTAGCGGTGCCAGGAGCCGTGCATGCGCAGGTGGGTGCGCAGGGTGAGCCCGTTGTCGAAGGCGATCAGCAGGTGCTTCCCGCGCGCCTCCACGCTCGTCACCGTGGCCGAGATGACCCGCTCCAGGCTCGGAACGCGGCGCAGGCCGGGACGTGGGTGGGCGTAGGCGTTGGTGACCATCGAGCCGACCAGGCTGCGGCGCAGCACGTCGGCGATCCTGAAGATCGTGTCGCCTTCCGGCATGGACCGATGGTAGCCGTGGGGCGGATCGGTATACTGCCTCACGCCCCCCTGAACCCGCTCGGATACGGATTGCCTGCATGAAGATCGGCATCGACCTCGGCACCGCGAACATCCTGGTCTACGTCAAGGGCCGGGGCGTCGTGCTGAACGAGCCGTCGGTGGTGGCGATCTCCGACGACGACAACCGCCTCGTCGCCGTGGGCGAGGAGGCGCGGGAGATGATCGGGCGCACTCCCGGCAACGTGCGCGCCATCCGACCCATGCGCGACGGCGTCATCGCCGACTACCTGATCACCGAGGCGATGCTGCGCTACGTGATCAACAAGGTGGCGCGGGTCCGCATCTTCAAGCCGGACGTGATGATCAGCGTGCCGTCCGGCGTGACCTCGGTCGAGAAGCGCGCGGTGCGGGACGCAGCCCTCAAGGCCGGTGCCAAGGAGGCGTTCCTGATCGAGGAGCCGCTCGCCGCGGCGATCGGGGCCAACGTCCCGATCAGCGGACCGTCGGGCAACATGATCATCGACATCGGCGGCGGGACGACCGAGATCGCCGTCATCGCCCTCGGCGGGATCGTGGTCTCGGACAGCGTGCGGGTCGGCGGCAACCGCTTCGACGAGGCGATCACCAACTACATCCGCCGCAAGTACAACCTGATGGTCGGCGACCGGACGGCGGAGGACGTCAAGATCCGCATCGGCTCCGCGCTGCCCCTCGACGAGCCGTTGTCGATGGACGTCAAGGGCCGCGACATGATCGCCGGCCTGCCGCGCACCATCCCCATCACCTCGACCGAGGTGACCGAGGCGATCGAGCAGCCGCTGGCGCAGATCGTCGCCGCGGTGCGCAAGGTGCTCGAGGAGACGCCGCCCGAGCTGTCGAGCGACATCATCGACAAGGGCATGGTCATGTCCGGCGGCGGATCGCTGCTGCGCAACCTCGACACGCTGCTGACCCAGGTCACCGGCATCCCGTGCCACGTCGCCGAGAACGCCCTCAACTCGGTCGCGGTGGGGACCGGCATGGCGCTCGAGCACTTCGGGACGTTCCGCAAGAGCCTGGTTCCCGCGTCGTGACGTCGCAGTGATCGCGTCCGCGGCCGCCGCCGCGGCATCGGTGCGGGGGGAGGTCCGGGAGAAGACGGGGGGACCGCCTCCGGCGGCGCGCGCCTTCGCCGACTTCCACATCCACACCCGCTTCAGCCGCGACTCGATCCTGGCCGAGGAGAAGTTCATCAGGATCGCCATCGAGCGCGGCCTGACGCACGTGGCGATCACGAACCACAACAACGTCGAGGGCGCCATCGCGGTGCGCGACAAGGTCGCGCAGCTGGGTCTGGCGGATCGGCTGACGGTCATCCTGGGCGAGGAGGTGAGCACCTCCGACGGCGAGGTCGTGGGCCTGTTCCTGACCCGCACCATCCCGCGCGGCCTGACCGCCGATGCGACGGCCGATGCGATCCACGCCCAGGGCGGCCTGGTCTCGATCCCGCACCCCTACGACCCGTTCCGCCCCTCGCACATCCGCGAGGAGCCGCTCATCGCGCTGGCCGAGGCGGGGAAGATCGACGTCATGGAGGTCTTCAACTGTCGCGTCACGCTGCAGCGGCACAACCAGCAGGCGGCCGAGCTGGCCGCACGCTACGGAATCCCGGGCATCGCCTGCAGCGACACGCACTCGAGCTTCGAGATCGCCATGGCGACCAACATCCTGCCGCCGTTCGACGACGCCGCGGAGCTGAAGGCCGTGCTGCCGCAGAACGAGTGGCACGCCAGCCGCTCCACGGTGCTCATCCACCTCACCACCCGCTGGGCGGTGTGGAGCAACATCGTGCGCAAGTGGCTCGGCCGCGAGACGGCCGCCGCACCGGTGCTGGGACCCGAGCCGCCGAAGAAGGTGGAGAAGGAGCCCGTCAAGCGCCCCGTGCCGCAGGAGCTGCCCAACCCGGAGGACGCCGAGGCATCGTCCGACCGTGGCTGAGTTCATCAACCCGCCGCAGAGCGAGGAGATCACCGAGCCTCAGGTGAGCCTGGCGCGCCGCGTCCTGAACATCAGGACGATCGGCTCGCTGATCTTCGGGATCGTGCTCGTCTTCCTGGTGGTGCGCGTCGTCGGCGCGAACATCGGCAACACGCTGGGCGTCATCTCGCGCGCCAATCCGCTGCTGCTGCTGGCGGCGATGGCGATGTACTACCTGACCTTCCCGCTGCGCGGGTTCCGCTGGTCGTTCGTGCTGCATCGCGTCGGCACCGATCTCCCGCTTCGGCCGGCGACCGAGATCGTCTTCCTGTCGTGGTTCGTGAACTGCGTGGTGCCGGCCAAGCTGGGTGACCTCTACCGCGCCTACCTGCTCAAGGGCAACTACGGGGCGTCCATCTCGCGCACGGTGGGGACCATCTTCATCGAGC
Source organism: uncultured Chloroflexia bacterium (assembly GCA_963783725.1). GTDB lineage: Bacteria > Chloroflexota > Limnocylindria > QHBO01 > QHBO01 > CAWAOJ01. Next base: position 1,788,422 of record CAWAOJ010000002.1, read on the forward strand.
GCATCGCGGACATCGTGGTGATCTTCGTGCTGGCGCTGGCCGCAGGCTTCTGGAGCTTCCGCGGGCGCGACCGCCCGGAGATCGACACCCTGTTCCTGATCGGCTTCATCGTCGCCCTGGCGCTGGTGGTGCTCGTCGCGGTCCTGCGCTTCCAGGGGCAACGGCTGACGCGCTTCCTGCCGGCCCGCATCGGCGAGTTCTGGGAGCGCTTCCACGAAGGCAGCACCGGGGCGCTGAGCGTGCGCAGCCTGCCGGTGATCATCGGCGTGACGGGCGTCATCTGGCTGCTGGAGGGGATGCGCGTCTTCTTCGTCATCCGAGCGCTGGCGCTGCCGACGGTGGGGCTGGGCTTCAGCTCGTCGATCTTCGTCGCCCTGGCGGGATCGCTGCTCACCGCCATCCCGCTCACGCCCGGTGGCATCGGCTTCGTCCAGGCCGGCGTGGTCGGCGTGCTGGCGGTCTACGGCGTCGGGGCCGATGCGGCCTTTGCCGTGGCCGCCATGGACTGGGCGATCAGCATCCTGACCGTGATCATCCTGGGCGGCATCTTCTACGCGTTCTCGCAGAAGGTGCGTCGCGCGCACGGCGCCGCAACCCCGGCACGGACCGTTGCAGGCGGAGAGCCGTTCGGCTGAACTCCGGTACATTCGTCCCATTGAGGCAGGAATCCTGCGCTGCGATGCTGCGGTTGCTCGAACGCACCACCGCCGTCCAGTGCGCTGGCGTCGAGCCCAGGGATGGGGCGCGATGACGCTGCAGACCCCGCGGTCGTTCAACAGCTGGCTCCGAGCGCAGCTCAGGGAAAAGAAGATGAGCCAGCGCCAGCTGGCGCTGCAGTCGGGCGTCGACCACTCGACGATCTCGCGGCTCATCAAGGGCGATCGCATGCCCTCCCTGGGCACCGCCACCAAGCTGGCGCGCGGCCTTCGCGAGATCCTCGACGAGTCCGAGGGACCCGCCTACTTCGCCAGCCTCGCCACGCGCCAGCTGCTGCCCACCACCCGGGTCGAGTACGCCCTGCGGGGCGACGACGTCCTCAGCGAGAGCGACGTGCGTGAGCTGATGCAGGCATACCTCTCCGTCCGTCGCCGCCGCGTCAGCGGCCGCATCGCGAGCGGCGGCGCCGCCGACCGCAGCGCGAACGGCCTGAGCCGCGGGGCGTAGGCCGCCCCGCTTTTCTGGCGCGGCCGTCTACGCGGCCGTCCCCGCCTCCTCTCGGACGCCCTCCTCCATCGGCTGATAGGCGTCGTCCACCAGGCGACCGGCGAGGTAATCGTCGTAGGCCGCCATGTCGAAGTGCCCGTGCCCCGACAGGTTGAACAGGATCACCCGCTCCTCTCCCGCCTCGCGCGCCGCCACCGCCTCGTCGATCGCGGCGCGGATGGCATGCGACGACTCCGGCGCCGGGATGATGCCCTCGGCCTGCGCGAACTGCAGCGCCGCCGCGAAGCACGGGTTCTGCCTGTAGGCGCGAGCCTCGAGGAATCCCAGGTTGTAGAGATGGCTGATCAGCGGTGCCATGCCGTGGTAGCGCAACCCACCGGCGTGGATCGGCGCCGGCCGGAACTCGTGCCCCAGGGTGTGCATCTTGAGCAGCGGTGTCATGCCGATGCTGTCGCCGAAGTCGTAGCGGTACTCGCCCTGGGTCAGGCTCGGGCAGGACGCCGGCTCGACCGCCAGGAAGCGCGTATCGCGCTCGCCGCTGAGGCGCGAACGCAGGAACGGGAACGCGATCCCCGCGAAGTTGGACCCGCCGCCGGCGCAGCCGATCACCACGTCGGGATAGTCGCCCGCCATCTCCATCTGCCGGATCGCCTCCTGCCCGATGACGGTCTGGTGCAGCAGCACGTGGTTGAGCACCGAGCCCAGCGCGTACTTGGTGTCGTCGCGTCCCGCGGCGACCTCGACCGCCTCCGAGATGGCGATGCCCAGCGACCCGCTTGACTGCGGATCGGCGGCGAGGATGCTGCGTCCCGCCTGCGTCTCCTGTGACGGCGAGGCGACCACGGTCCCGCCGAAGACCTCGATCATGCTGCGCCGATACGGCTTCTGCTCGTAGCTGATCTTCACCATGAAGACCTTGGCCTCGAGCCCGAATAGCCGCGTGGCGAAGGCGAGGGCGCTGCCCCACTGCCCGGCGCCCGTCTCGGTCACCAGGCGCGTCACGCCCTCCTGGGCGTTGTAGTACGCCTGCGCCACCGCCGTGTTCGGCTTGTGCGAGCCCGACGGGCTGACGCCTTCGTACTTGAAGTAGATGCGCGCCGGCGTGTCGAGCTCCTTCTCGAGGTTCACGGCACGGATCAGCGGCGACGGGCGGTAGATGCGGTACACGTCGCGCACCGGCTCGGGAATCTCGATGAACCGCTCGCTGCTGACCTCCTGGCGGATCAGCTCCATCGGGAAGAGCGGCGCCAGGGCCTCAGGCCCAATCGGCTCCCGCGTGGCGGGGTGCAACGGCGGCGGCAGCGGCACGGGGAGGTCGGCCGCGATGTTGTAGAAGTGCGTCGGAAGCTCGGCCTCGGGGAGAACGAAACGACGCTGGACGGACTGGTCGGAGGTGGTCACCGGTGGCTCCTTTGTCGAGAAAACGTCGACCCCTCATCCCAAAGGACGAGGGGTCATCTCGTGGTGCCACCTTTGTTCCCCGCACGGCATGCCGCGCGAGCTCGTTGCATGGTGCGCCGTGCGTGTCCCGGGTCCATTCACCGCGCTGTGCTGCCGGGGTCTCACTGCTCCCGGCTCCCTGGTGTGGTCAAGAATCGCGGCTACTCGTTCCGAGCGGCGCCGATCTTCGATTGTGGGTCGGAAGACTGAACGTTCCGCCCGTCGCTGTCAAGTCGAGCGGCGCAGCGACTTTCGGTTGAGCTTGAACGCCTTGGGTGGCAGCGTGGGGAGCTCCATCGCGCCGCCGTACAGCAGCCGCGCGCGGCGCAGGTTGACCGCGTCGTACCCCTCGTCCACGCCGGGCGTCTCCATCACGAACACCGTACGGCGCAGCCTCGGATCGCGCAGAAATGCGCCCAGCCCAACCGGTCCAATCTGGCCCGCGCCGATGTGCTCGTGCCGGTCGCTGCGCGAGCCCAGCGCCGATCTCGAGTCGTTGAGGTGGACCAGCGCCAGCCGGTCGAGGCCGATCAGCTCGTCGAAGCGGCCGATCACCGCATCGGCGCCGTCGGCGGTCGAGATCTCGTAGCCGGCGCCCCACAGGTGTGCGGTGTCGAGGCAGAACGCCAGCGCGTCCGCGCCGACGCCGACCCGCTCCTGGATCTCCGCCAGCTGCTCGACCGTGGTGCCGATGTTGTCGCCGCCGCCCGCCGAGTTCTCCAGGACCAGGGTCACGCCGTGGGGCGTCGCGTCCAGCACGTACCGCACGGAGTCCACCAGGCGCCGCATGCCGGCCTCGTGCCCTTCGCCGCGATGCGAGCCGATGTGCGCGTTCACCAGTCGCGCGCCCCAGCGCGGCGCGCGCTGCACCTCGTGCACGAGACCATCCCGCGACTGCGTCGCGAACGGCTCCGCCGAACCCGCCAGGTTGATCAGGTAGCTGGCGTGGATCGCGACGGTCTCGATCCCCTCGCGGGCGCAGAACTCGACGAAGGCGCCGGCGTCGCGCGGCGGCTCGGCTCGGCGTCTCCACGCCGTCGGGTTGTCGCTGAAGATCTGCAGCGCCGTCGCGCCGATGGCCCTCCCTCGGCGCGCCGTCTTCAGCAGCCCGCCGACCACTCCGAGGTGGATGCCCACCCTGGGCGCCTCCGGGGGCCAGGTCAGCCGCCGTCGCTCGGGTCGTGCTACCGTGCGGGGCATGCGCCTGCCGGACGAGCCGCGAACCGGCGCCGACCTCCTGACGGTCGCGCTGCTGGTCTTCTTCCTTTCGCTGATCGTGATCGTCGGGGCGATGCTGATCCTGCCGACGCTCGTGCACTGAGGCTCGTCAGCGCCGCTTCCCCCGTCCCTCGTCCGCCGGCTCGATGAGGCCGTAGTTGCCGTCTGTGCGGCGGTAGAGGACCCCTATCGCGTCGCTCTCCGCGTCGCGGAAGACGAAGAACTCGTGACCGAGCTCCTCCATCCGCGCGATGGCATCCTCCTCGAACATCGGCTCGATGGCGAAGCGCTTGACCTTCACCACGCTCGGCCTGTCCGATCCGTCGTCCGCAGCCGCGCCGTCCACGCTGCCCGCTCCCTCGCGCGCAAGGACCGCCTCCAGCTCGTCCGCGTCGCGCAGTCGCGAATCGCGCGGCTTCTCCTTGAGCCGGACGACCTGGCGCTCCAGCTTGTCGAGCACCGCGTCAAGTGCGGCGATGGGGCTCGCGCCGGAGGCGGTGGATCGGACCACCTCGCCGTCGTTGACGATGGTCACCTCGGCGACGTGCGAGACGTCGTTGGCGCGCGAGGCGTTGGAGATCAGCTCGACGTCGGCCGCGGCGTCGGGATGAGTGATGCGGTTCAGTCGGCGCAGCTTCCGGTCGATCTGGCCGCGAAGGTGATCGCTGAGCTCGAGGTTCCTGGCCTTGACGGTGGTTCGCACGGCCCTTGCCTCCCCTTCGAAGCGGTTGGTCTCCCATGGTACCGCCGCCGGCGCGCGGGGCAGCAGGGCCGGTCGGCCTAAACCTCGCGCGCGATCGCGAAGCCGAACACGTGTTCCGCACCTGCGGCGCGCAGCGTCGCAGCGCACGCCTCCAGCGTCGCGGACGTGGTGAGGATGTCGTCGACCACGATCACCGTCGGCGGTGGCCGGGCGGACGAAGCCGGCACGAACGCGTCGCGCAGGTTGCGCAGGCGTTCGGCCCTGTTGAGCCGGTGCTGCCGGGTGGTCGCCACCTGCCGGCGCAGCAGGGGTCGCACCTCCATCCGCCGCTGCCGACCGATGTGAGCAGCGAGCAGCGCCGCCTGGTTGTAGCCGCGCTCCCGCTCCCGCTCGGGGTGAAGCGGAACCGGGATCAGCACGCATCGGGCGCTGACCGCGGCCAGCACGTCGAAGGCGGGCAGCGCGGCCCGCGCCAGCGAGGTGGCAACGCGGACCATTCCGCCGTACTTCAGCCGCTGCAGCGCTCGCCGCAGCGCACCTTCATACGCGAACGCCGCCACCGCCAGCTCGAGCGCGTCTCCGACCACCACGCCGGCGTCGGGGGCATAGAACCGGTCGTCCGCGCACCCGGGGCGTCGCATGAGCCCGACGCACGCCCGGCACATCACGTGCTCCAGTTCGCCCACACGAGGCGCAGGCCGGAGGAAGAAGGATGTCGAGGAGCGCCATCTCGGCGCCTAGTCTGCGGCCGAGACCGCTACCAAGCGCTTACGCGGGCGTTATCGAGAGCTGGTCTCCGGGCTGGGTGCCGGTCGGGGCGAGGGCTCCCGGCCCGGAGCTCGAGGCAATCGCGCGCGCCCCATGCCCACGGCACGATCCGCCATGGCTTGAGCTCGTGGACGACCTTCGTCACGCGCAGCGTCTTGTCGAAGAAGACGACGTCGATCGGGTAGCGCATGAAGAACATGTGGATGGAGCTGGTCCGCTCGATGAGCAGACCCTCGCCGGGTAGCACCTCCGGCGTCGAAAGCAGGCCCGACGACCCGATCGCGCATGGAGGAAGCAACCCGAGCGCGATCGGCAATCGTCGCGTCGCGCGTCACGTTACGGACCGCGACATTCGTACCTACTGACACGCTCCCCCAACGAGCACGCACGGTTCTATGAGATAGGGGAAGCCGTCACCCACGCCCTCGTACGTCTGCGTGACGTTGGTGCCACCGTTGAACGTGAACGTCCACGAGATGAGCTGACCGATGCCGTCGTGCTGAGGCTGCCCGGCGACCGCAACATTATCGTTGGGCGCGTAGGTCACGCCCCGCCAAGAGAGCCCGGCACCGGAGTTCACCGCGATCACGTTGGTTCCACCCGGTGCCGCGATCCCGGCCTGAGTGGGTTTGAGGACGTAGAGGGCGATACCGACCCCATTGATGGCCGGATTGTTCTGAAGCGACGAGTCGTATAGCCACTTTCCGCCAACATTGCGGTAGGTGCTGATCCCTTTCGTGGTCCAAGCGCCGAGCGGTTGTGCGATGCCACCGTTGGCGAGCCCCCGGTTGATGTCCATGACGCCGCCGCTGTTCGGCGAAAATTGTCCGTTCGACCCGTCGGGGCGGATCACGATCGTTACGCCGTCAGCGACGATTAGCGCGCTGTTTCCGACGTTGATCTTTCCGGTGATGTACACGATTCCGGCCTGCTGCGTCAGCGGGACATCGGTTTCGGTTGTCGCGTCGAACACGTTGGTCCGCTGCCGGTTTCCGGAGAAGATGAGGCACTTGCTGCCCGCCACGGTAACGTCGTCATACCAGCCTGGGCCCGCAACGGGCGAGTCTGAAGAGCACGTGGCGCCGGTGACCGACCCGGGATCGCTGTTGGTGATGTTCAGATCGTTGGTACCGGGCCCGCTGCTTGGCGTACTCACCGACTTCGGGATATCCAGGAATGGGCTCGCGTTGTCGATTGGCCCCGCTGGCCAGGTTGCCGCCACATTCATCGGCGGCGGCGCATAGTTCGGGTCGGCGACGAACGCCGGCAGTTTCTTGGCGCTTACTGTCGCGCCGCCGCCGTCAACAATCTGGCCCGGCGACCAGCACGAGCTGCCACACGAGATGTAGTCGCTCAAGTAGACGTTTACGGCGTCTCCGCCAGTGCCCTGCAGCACCAACCGGGAGCCGGCGCCGGGCATCTTCATACCGTAATTGCCGCCGATGTCGCCATCAACGACCGTCAGACTCGATCCGGTGCCCGCAATCTTGATGTCAGTCGTGTTGCCTGGCCCGGAATCGATGTCCGCGCCGTTCTTCCCTCGCCGCAGCGTGATGACGGCATACCGATTCGGGAAGATTCCCGCCGTGGACCACGTGCCGACCGTGAATCCGTTCGGAACGAAGATCTTACCGAAGAAAGTGTCCCGCTGCCGTTCGGCTCGCACGAACATGACGCCGTTCGCCGAACCGACGGTGCTCATGGCCGCCGCGGCGCCAGACCCGTTCGGGGGCGTCGATACCCAGATGTGATAGGAATCGGCCGCGCACGTCGTCGGAGCGGCACACTGGCCCGCGGCTGGCGTGTTCACGCCGGCGAATGCTGCAATGTCAGCTGCCGAAAGGCCGAGGTTGAGGTGATCGTTCAGGTAGGTCCAGGAGGCAGTGCGTGCGCACAGGGTCTTGGGCCCCGCTCCGGGAACGTCCCCGCAGGTGCCGCTGTTCAGCGGTCGGGTGAGGTAGGCCGCGCCGGCAAGCGCTGCCGCATCCGTCGCGTTCTGGTAGTCGCGTCGTGCGACGTACAGGCCGCCCACGTCCACGGTGAGTGCAGCGAACCCAACGAAGGCGATCATGCTGAACGCAAAGATGATCAGGATCTGGCCGCGCTGATCGCCTGGAGCTCCCCCGGCCCTCGTACGCCTTGCGAACATCAGCAGTTGACCGTGGTCGTGATGCCCGGATCGGTGGTCAGGGTGGGATTCTCGACCCTCATCCCCTCGGTTGCTCCCAGCCGGAAGCGACTGTCGGCTGCGCCGTCGAGGCCGTCGATGATGGCACTCACGATTGGCACCAGGAGCGGATGCTTGTACTCGACGTGCACCGTCATGCGCACCGAGTACGTCGCCGTGCCGGAGTGGGGATCGGTGTACGAATCCAACGTCACGTATGTCGCACCGCCGGTCACCACGTTCGATGAGGTGTAGCCCGGCACGCGACTCATGGCATTCGGATTGGTGCCGCCCGTTCCGAGGAGGTAGTTGCACACGTTCGTGCCACTCGAGCTGGCCGCCGGCGCGTCGCTCACGGGCGACGTTGATCCGTACCGGGCGGCCTCGCGGACGGCGTTGACCACGCCGATCTGGCCCGAAAACAGGAATCCGAACTGGATGATCCCCATGAGGATCAACAGCGCAATCGGAAGGACGAGGGCGAATTCGACCATCGCCTGTCCGTCTGCTTCGCGGCGACGTCTGATCAGGCTGAACATGTCTTGCTTGGTACCTAGTGCGGTAGATCGATGCTATGGGGACCGACCTTGCGTCGACCCTTGCAGACTAGGTATCCAGTGGTGCGCGGTCGGTAGTACGTTCGTCCTGCTCGTCCGATCGCTCCGCGGGAAGCTCTATCGTGACGGTCGTACCAACCCCCGGCCGCGAGGTCAACGAAACCTCGCCCGCCATGGCCCTGACGAGACCGCGGGCCGCGTGCAGGCCGATCCCGCTCCCGTCCGGCGCCAGCCGGCGTGCGGTATCGGCACGGAAGAACTGCTCGAACGCGCGGCGCTGCTCATTGCTGCTCATTCCCGCGCCGCGATCGGCCACGCTCACACGTCCGCGGAAGCCCGCGGGATCCGCCAGCGATCCGATGGTGACCTCGACAGGACTGCCGGGCTGGCTGTATTTCACCGCGTTGTCGAGCAGCGCCCACATCACCTGCTCGAAGCGATCGGGGTCCGCAAGCAGCAGATGTGGCGGGCCGTCGACCGTCAGAGAGAAGGATCGATCCGAGCGCAGCGCCGCCCATGCCCGGCGAATGATCGGCTCCGGGCGGAAGACCTCCTGCGAGGGCCGAAGCGCGCCTGCCTCGAGGCGCGAGGCTGCCAGCAGCTGACCGACCATGCGCCGCAGCCGATCGGCCTGGAAGGAGATCATCTCGAGGTCTGCGCTCGAGGTACCGTCGGTCGCGGTCGCCCGCAGCTCATCCGCGAGCGCGCGGATGCTGGTGAGGGGAGTCTGCAGGTCGTGCGTGACCCCGCGGAGGAAATCACGCTGGACCTCGCCCAGGCGCAACAGCTCGGCGGCCTGTCCTTCGACTCGGCGATACAGGATGGCGTGCTCGATCGCCGTCGCCGCATGCTCGGCAAGGACGGTCAACATGTCGAGGGTGGCGGCTGACGGCTCGGACCGCCCTTCGCGCGGCGAGATGAGGATGGCGCGCAGCTCGTCCCCCGAGGCGACGTCCACGACCAGAAATGCACCCCACGGCCCTTCGACCTGGCGCACCGGCGCGTCGCCAGTCACGGCCGCCCAGCGATGCACTTCGAGCAGCGGTACGGGCGCCGGCCCTGCTCAGCGGCGTAGACGCCCGGCGGGAGCAGCTCCGGATCCGAGGCGAGGAGCACCGCCAGCGACCAGGTCGGATCGCCGGTGACGGCCACGGTGGTCGCGACGACATCGGTCGCCACGGCCGTTGGCCCCCTCGTGATCGCGGCTTCGCGTGCACTGCGAGCGAGCAGCGCGATCTGACGGTTCCGCTCTTCCAGGGCCGCTCCCGCGCGTCGCAGCGCTTCGCTCGGCGCGGCGTCGGCCTGTTCCGATGACAACGGCCCTTGCTCGGCGAGCTCCAGGAGCGAGCGCAGCTCGCCGCCGAGAAGCCGCGCGCCGACGATCGCCACGATGACCGACCATCCGATCGCTACGACCGTCACGGCGAGCAGGACCGTGCCCGCGCCGTATCGGTCGAGAATGTCGGGCGCAACCGAGGTGATCGTGGCGAAGACCACCAGGGGTGGCAGCGTGACGACGAGGAGCACGCCAAGCAGTCGCAGTGACGGGCGGCCCAGGTCCACGGGTATCAGGAGGTGACGGCCGCCTCGCGTCCCGTCGCGAGCCGGTAGCCGACCCCGCGCTCGGTCAGGAGGTAGCGCGGCCGATCCGGATCGACTTCTAGCTTCCGCCGGAGGCGGCGGACGGTGACCCAGACATACGAGGGATCGGCTCCGTCCGCGTCGGACCATACTCGGTCCAGCAGTGTCTCGGTCGGAACGGTGCGGTCGAGCGACGCCGATCAGGATCTGCAGGAACCTGGTCTCGACCGGCGTCAGCGTGGCGCTGCCGGCCGAGGTGGAGACGCCGCTTGCTGGCCAGATCGATCTCGAGCTCGTCGTCGATGGTGATCGTGGAGCGCCCCGACGACGTGCGCCGCAGCACCCTCTGCACGCGGGCGACGAGCTCATCGGGGTCGAACGGCTTGGTGATGTAGTCCTCGGCATAGTCCTCGAGCGCGCGAACCTTCGATTCCGATGCGTCCACCGCGGACAGCACGATGATCGGCAGATCCGCCATGCGCTTGATTCGACGGCAGAGCTCGAAGCCGTCCATCCCGGGCATCATCAGGTCGGCCACGATCAGCGCCGGCCAGCCCTTCTCGAGAACCGAGAGCGCCGCGTAGCCGGAAGGAGCGGTGCGAACGTCGTAGCCCTCGCGGGTCATCCGACGCGCGAGGACGGAGAGAAGGGCCGAGTCATCGTCGACCAGCAGGATCGCCGGCCGGATCGCCGGCAACACCTCAGCTTCCCAGTCCGCCGCCCATGACGGCGATGACGGCCGGCCCGAGGATGACGATGAAGATCGTCGGGAAGATGCAGCCGACCATGGGGAAGAGCATCTTCACCGGTGCCTTGGCCGCGGCCTCCTCGGCGCGCTGGCGGCGCTCGATGCGCAGCTGCTGCGACTGGATCTGGAGCACCTTCGCGATCGGCACGCCGAGCTGCTCGGCCTGGACGATGGCGCCGATGAAGTTCGTGACCGGCTGCGCGTCGGCGCGGTTGGCCACGTCCCGCAGCGCGTCGCGACGGGTGCGGCCCATGCGGACCTCGGCGAGCGCCTGGCGGAACTCGTTGACGAGCGGGCCCTCCATCTTCTCGACGACCTTGGCGAGCGCGGCGTCGAAGCCGAGGCCCGCCTCCACGGAGATGGTGAGCAGGTCGAGCGCATCCGGAAGCTGGAGAACCATCTCCATCCCCCGCGCCCGGATCTTGCGCCCCAGCCAGAACTCCGGGGCCATGAATCCGATCGGCAACCCGAGCAGGCCGAAGAGCAAGCCGCCCGCGGGGCCGGCAATGAGGCTGAGCAACAGGAAGAAGATGACCGCGAGCGCGATCGCGCCGAGCAGCTTGACCCCCATCCAATCGGCGCCGCGGAGGCCGCCGGGATACCCGGCCCTCTCGAGCTTCGCGTCGGTGCGGGCGATGACGCCGCCCTCGTCGCGCCCCCGACGCCCGATATGCGACAGCCGCTTGACGAGGGGTCGGAGGACGCGCTCGCCGAACGGCTGCTGCAGCTCGTACTCCTCCAGAGTCTTCGGCTGGACGACGAGCTGTTCGAGCCGCGCCTGGACCGCATCCTTCTGCGGTCGCGCCGCAACGCCGAACGGTGATGAGCAGGACGGCGACGGCGGCGACGACGGCGATAAGGATCTCTGGCTGCATGCTCGCTTACACCTTGATGTCGACGATGCGTCGGATCAGCAGGTAGCCGATGCCCATGCTGATGAGGCCGATGATGAAGAAGACGACGCCCAGCGGAAGTCCGAGCATATTCGGCGGGCTCTTCACCATCGCGCCCATGTAACTGGGGCTGATCAGGAACAGGATCCCGGCCAGGCCAACCGGCAGCAGCGTGATGACGTAGCCGCTGTAGCGCTGCATCGCCGTCAGCGTCTGGATCTCACCCTGGATGCGTACCCGCTCGCGAATCGTGAAGGCGATCGAGTCGAGGACGGTCGCGAGGTTTCCGCCGACCTGGCTCTGGATGTTGATCGCGGTGACCATCAGCTCCAGGTCCTCGGACTTGCACCCGTCGCGACATGTTGTTCAGCGCGGGCTGGAGCGCCACGCCAAGGTTCATCTCGCGAACGACGCGGCCGAACTCCTCGCTGATGGGCGGCCGCGCCTCGCGCGTGATCAGCTCGACGCCCTGCAGGAAGGACGATCCGGCGCGAAGGGTGTTGGCCAGGAGCGTGATCGTGTCCGGCAGCTGCTTCGCGAACAGCTTCACCCGCTTGCCCTGCCGATAGCGGAGGTAGAAGCGCGGAAAGTACGCGCCGAACGCGAAGATCAGGGCGAGCGCAATCACGTTGTGGAGGCCGGAGAAGAGGAAGCCGAGGATGTACGCCGCCGCAACGAAGACGAACGGCGATGCGATCCAGGCCAGGATGAACTCGGCGGGCTTCAGCTTCAGGTCGGCGCGTGCCAGCTCGATGGACAGGCGGGTCGCCATGTCCTGGCGTTCGATGACGCGGTTCAAGCCCGCGACGACCGCCGACTCGCGTTCGCCGTCGCCGGCATCTCCATCCATCCCGCCGGCGGATGCGTAGCGCTCGAGGCGGGACGCGACCTGGCCGTCGGAGCCGCTGAACGAGATGCCGATCGCAATCAGCAGCACGGCACCGGCGGCGAGCGCCGCGATGAGGATGGGGGACAGCGGCATGGCTCGGTCAGTCCTTAGAAGGGTGAGCCGAAGACGTTGGGCGGCAGGTTGATTCCCGCCACCTCGAACTTCTCGACGAACTTGGGGCGGATGCCGGTCGGGCGCAGGCGGCCCTGGATCTTCCCCTCGACGACGCCCGTCTGCTCGAACACGAAGATGTCCTGCATGACGATGACGTCGCCCTCCATCCCCTGCACCTCGGTGATGTTGGTGATCTTGCGAGTGCCGTCCTTGAGCCGGTTCTGGTGCACGATCAGGTCGACGGCCGATGCGATCTGCTCCCGGATTGCGCGCAGCGGGAGGTCCATGCCGGCCATCAGGACCATCGTCTCGAGACGCGAGAGCATGTCGCGCGGGGTGTTGGCGTGGCCGGTGGACATCGAGCCGTCGTGGCCGGTGTTCATGGCCTGCAGCATGTCGAGCGCCTCGGCGGAACGGCACTCTCCGACGATGATGCGGTCGGGCCGCATGCGCAGCGAGTTGCGCACCAGCTCCCGAATCGGGATGGCGCCCTTGCCCTCGATGTTCGACGGGCGCGCCTCGAGGGTGACGACGTGCTCCTGGCGCAGCTGCAGCTCGGCGGCGTCCTCGATGGTCACGATCCGCTCGTCGTCGGGGATGAACGACGACAGGATGTTGAGCATGGTCGTCTTGCCGGAGCCGGTGCCGCCGGAAACGAAGATGTTGAGGCGGGCCTTCACGCAGGCCTCGAGGAACTCGAACATCTCCGGGGTGGCGGTGCCGAACCGGATCAGGTCCTCGACCGTGAACGGCGTGGCGCTGAACTTCCGGACGGTGATCACCGGTCCGACCAGCGACAGCGGCGGGATGATCGCGTTGACGCGGGAGCCGTCGGCGAGTCGCGCGTCCACCATCGGGCTCGACTCGTCCACTCGACGGCCGATGGGCGCGATGATGCGCTGGATGATCTTCATCACGTGCTCGTCGTTCTGGAACGTCACGTTGGTGAGCTCCAGGCGGCCCTCGCGCTCGATGTAGACCTGCTGCGGGCCGTTGACCATGACCTCGGTCACGGTCTCGTCGCGGAGCAGCGGCTCCAGCGGGCCGAGGCCCAGGATCTCGTCGGTGATCTGCTCGAGCATCCGGACGCGCTCGGCGCGCGTGAGGGCAAGGCCCTCCTCGTCGGCGATCTTCCCGAACAGCTCCTCGATCTGGCGCCGCACCTCCACCTGGTTGGTGAGGTCCAGCTTCGGATCCAGCTCGTTGATGAGCCGGTTCTGGACGCGGAACTTCGCCTCGCGGAAGGACTCGCGCGCGGGCATGGCGCCCAGGAAGCGGCCGGCAGCGGGAGGCGGCGTCGGGGCGGCGGGCGGCGGCGTGATGCTGCCCGGCGTGCGAACCGGCGGGACGGCGGTGGGCGTCATGGGATTGGGCGCCGCCGACGGTCTCGGCGGTGCCCTCCGCGGCGGGCTTGCTCACCCGCTCGATCCTCTTCAGCAGTGACATGGAGGCAGCTTCCTTCCCCTTAGCGGCGCGCGAACAGGCCGCGCTTGGCGGCCTTGTCCTTGGTGGCGGTTGACTTGGTCTTTCCGGTTGTCGGCTCGCCCGCCAGCGTGCGCGCGAGCTTGAAGATGTCGCGGGAGAGAGCGCCATCGGGGTGGGAGACCACGAACGGCACGCCGCGGTTCACCGCCAGCACGGCCAGCCGGCCGTCGGACACGATCGTCCCGTCGATCGGACGTCGGATGGACGCCTCGACGTCGCCGATGCGAATGCCCTGGGCGGTGTCGGATCGGTTGATCACCAGGCGGATCTTCGACCGATCGTACTCCAGCTGATCGGCGACCTCAAGGAAGAGGCGGACGTTCTTGATGGTCGTGATCTCGAGCGCCGAGAGCACCACGATCTGGTCTGCGGCGTCCATGACGCCGAGCGAATGGTCGGTGAGGCCCGCGGGAAGGTCCACCACCACCCAGTCGTGCGTCTCCTTGAGGTGGTCGACCATCTTGCGCAGGTAGGCCGGCGTGACGAGGTCCGCTCCCTCCGGTGCCGGCGGCGCGAGCAGGACTCGGATACCGGTGGAGTGGTCCACCACCACCGAATTGATGATGTCCCCATCGGGCTCGCCGCCCTCGACGGCGTCGAGCATGGATCGGTTCTTCGGATTCAGGTTGAGCAGGACGCCCACGTCGCCGAACTGCAGGTTCGCGTCGACCAGGCAGACGCGGCCGCCCGTCTCGCGCTTCAGCGCCAGCGCCAGATTCGTGGCGATCGTCGTCCGCCCGGCGCCGCCCTTGGGCGAGAAGACGGCGACGACCTGGTGGTCCTCGACGTCGCTCGTCGGCTGGCCGGCCAGCGGCGCGGGAACGAACGACTGGAGCTGCTCGCGGCGAGCGACCTCCTTGTCGTACACGCTGCGGATGGTGGTGCTGAACTCGTCGCCGGAGAACGGCTTGACGAGGAACTCGCGCGCGCCGGCGGCGATTGCCCGCCGAAGCTGATCGGCCTCGCCGTGGACGCTCATCATGACCACCGGTGAGGTCGGCAGCCGCTGCGAGATGATCTCGGAAGCGGCGACGCCGTCCATGCCCGGCATGTTGATGTCCATGACGATCACGTCCGGCCGAAGCTCCATGGCCAGGCGCACCGCGTCCTCGCCGGATCCGGCCGTGCCGACGACGTCGATGTCCTGCTCGAAGCCGAGCAGCCGGCTCAGGTGCTCCCTGGTCTCGGGGATGTCGTCGACGATGAGGACCTTGATCATGATCGGGCTCCTGGGGGACTGACGGCGGCTCGCGGCTACGGCCCGGGCTCGGGCCGACCTGCTCCACGATGCCCGGCACCGGCAGGCCATAGTTCTTGACGAGCAGGTCGATCGTCACGCCGGTCGTCTTCTCATTCGCGCGTGTCCTGCGGTCGAGCGGATCGTCAGCGGTGAGCGATCCCGCTCGGACATGTCCCGCTGTGCGAACTTGACAAGCTCGGCGTCCTGATCGGTTCCGGCGACGACGACGATGAACGCGTCTCGGTGAACTGCTGCGGCTGCGTCTGGCGCCTTCTGTCCCGGGGCTTGGCGTGGCGCTTGCCTGCTGCGGCGCGACGTTCGTGGCTGACGTACAGGACGCGCTTGTTCTGGAGCACCGTCTTGACGGTTCTCGCGCTCTGCCCAGCCCGGAGACCGGCTCGAAGCGCTCGCTGCTGTGGATGTGGAATCCGCCGTCTCCTGCAGCACCTGGACGTCCTGCGAGACGACGACATCGACCATGTCGCCCGGCTTGACCAGGAAGTCGACGCCGGTGGCGCGGTCCAGCTGCAGGGTGACCGCCTTCTCGCCGGGCTTAGCTGCGCCGAGATGTCGACGGTGACCTTGCCGGTGCCGAACGTATCCTGCGAGACCTGCGATCCTGCGGGCACGGCGACGAGAGCCGGCCGACCGCCGACCTGCGACGGATCCGTGAGCGCGGTACCCGACGACGGCGCTGGGATCGACCTGCTTGGTCTCGACCATGTCGGGCGTCACCGGCGTCGCCGATGGCGATGTCCTCTTCGCCACCAGCACGGTGGCCTTCTGCTGCTCCGGCGGAACGTCGGTTCGCGGGGTTGTTGAGCAGGATCACGATCGCCACGAAAGCGACGACCGCGAGCAGGACCCCGACGAGAATGACCAGGCGATTCGATCGCTTCACAGACGTTCCCCTTAGAGCGCGGAATGGGTGTTGATGAGACCGGGATTGGTGAGTGCGCGAGTTGTGACTGCGCGCACCACTCTACACGGTGCCGTGATCGTGAATCGAGGGGACTTGTGGGCTATCCGCGCCCAGTACCGGCCTCGGAAATCGGGGCGTCGGATAACGAAGGAGGGCCCCCGCGGCGTGCCGCGAGGGCCCTCCTCGTACGGTTGAGAGCTGCGCTCTTACGTCTTGCAGGCTGGTGCCGACGTTCTGGAAGATCCGGCTCACGATCGGGCCGAGGAAGATCAGGGCCACGATCACGATGATCGCGATGAGGGCGAGCAGGAGCCCGTACTCGACGAGCGTCTGGCCCTCCTCGTCGTCGTTGCGGAACTTTGCCAGAAGATTGCTGATGTAAGCGTTGACGATCTGAAGCATGTGCTTGGTACCTCCTTTCCTCAAGGATTCGCGAGCCGCAGCGTAACTGCGGCCCTCACCCCCGTGAATGGGACATAGGTCCCACTCGTGTCCCCCGGGAGCCGTACATTGGGTCCGCGAGCCTCGCCTGTCAAGATGAGCGCGACCTCGCGAGGGCGCCGGACAAGAAGAAGGAGCCGTGTCTGCGGCGACACGGCTCCCGCACCGGAGGAGGAGACCCGGGGTCCGGGGAGGACCGAACCCCGTTGGATGAACGCCGTCGTGGATACCCGCGACGTCGTGCCCGAAGGCTAGAAGCGAGCGGGCTGAGCGGCCATGGCACTCCGGTACTGCCTGCAGCCGGACTTCAGGCTGGGCCTGAGGCGCTCAGTCCTCGGGGATCTTGATCCAGCCCTGGCGCATGGCGTAGACGACGGCCTGGGTGCGGTCGTTGACCGAGAGCTTGCGCAGGATCGAGCTCATGTGGTTCTTCACCGTCTGCTCGCTGATCGACAGCGCGTAGGCGACCTGCTTGTTGGTCATCCCCTGCGCGATGTTGTCCAGGATCTCCACCTCGCGCGGCGAGAGCGGCGCGAAGATCGGCTGGGCGTCGTTGCCGTAGACGGCGAGCTCGCGGAACTCCTTGAGCACGCGGCTGGCGACCGCCGGCTTGCTGAAGACCTTGTCGTTGATGAGGTACTCGCCGGATCGGACGCGGCGGATGATGGCGGTCAGGTCCGACGGATCGATGTCCTTCAGGACGTAGGCCGCGGCTCCGGCCTTGATGGCGTCGAAGAGCTGATCCTCGTCGTCGTTGCTGGCCAGGACGATCACGCCGGTGTGCGGCAGCTCGCGCTTGAGGCGCTGCGTGGTCTCGATCCCGTTCGGTGCGGGAAGTCCCAGGTCCATGAGCACCACGTCGGGCGTGAGCTCGCTCACCACCTCCATCGCCTCGCGGCCGCTGCCCGCCTCGCCGACGACCTCCATGTCGTCCTCGAGCTCCAGGATGTTGCGCACGCCGCGCCGGAACAGGGTGTGCCCGTCCACGATCACGATGCGCGTCTTGCCGCTCATCTGACGGCGGTCGCCTCCGCGGCGACGCTCGGTGATGACCTCTGCTTCCACTGGGTTCTCCTCCTTGCGGTTGACCGATGCTGCCATCAGCGGGTCTCCGGCAGCCGGAACAGGATCCGGGTGCCCTCGCCCTGGCGTGATTCGATCTGCAGCTGAGAGCCGAGCAGCTCAGCGCGCTCGCGCATGAACTGCAGCCCGAAATTGCGGCTGGCACCGGATGCCAGTCGCATGACGTCGAAGCCGCGGCCGTTGTCGGCGATGGTGAGCTGGTCGCCCTCGAGGCAGATCCTCACCCGCGTCGCCGCGGCATGCTTCTTCACGTTCCGCAGCGCCTCCTGCACGATGCGCAGGACCGACGCCTTCTGCGACGGATCGAGGTGGTCGTCGATGCGCTCCACCTCCACGTCCACGTTGATGCCGTGGCGCGCCTCGAACTCGGCGGCCTGGTCGGCGATGGCGCGCGCCAGCCCCACGTCAACCGCGGGCGGGCGCAGCGAGCTGATGAAGCTGCGCACCTCGTCCAGGCCGTCGCGCAGCATGGAGCGCAGGAATGCGACCTCCGACCGCGCCTCCGGCGCATCGGTCAGCATGCGGTCGATGTACTCGACCTGGAAGATCGCGTTGGTGAGCACCTGCGCGGGCCCGTCGTGGACCTCCTCGGCCAGCCGCTGCCGCTCGCCCTCCTGCGCGCCGATGATGCGCAGCTGGAGGGCGGCCGGCGACTGGTCCGCATCGGTCAGGCTCGGCTCGGGCGCCTGGGGGTCCGGGCTGTCGAGGTAGTTGCCGATCAGCTGCAGCTGGCGGCCGACGACGTCGAGCCGCTTGAGCTGGTTCTGCAGGGCGCTCAGCTCGCGACCGAGCTGGTCGTGCTCAGTGCGCAGCCCCTGCGTGGCGCTGCTCGTCGCTTCGGTGGACGAGCGCTGATCGATCTGCGCGCGGAGGCCCATCCAGGTCGCCAGGCTGTCGCGGTACTGCTCGCGGTACCAGGTGGCCAGCTCCTCCATCCGCATCGCGGCCGCGCGCACGGTCTCGCTCGCCTGCTCGTACAGGCGCTCGAAGCTGCCGTTCGGACTACTCGTGGTGGGACCCGACACCGCGCGACCTCGCTGAGTACTGGGCGCCGGCTGGTACTCGGCGCGCAGAACATGCTCGCGGCGCATTGTGCCGGCGATCAACAGTACTTCGGGCCCCAAAGGTACCAGTGGCCCAGGATCATCGAACCTCGAACACGCGCACGCCAGGAGCCTCGAAGGCGGGCGCGGCCGGAGAGGAACGAGGGATGGTTGCCCTCCGAATCGGTCGCGCTGGCGCCGTCCCACAGTCCCAGCGGATCTCGCGACTCGCCCGGGTTGAGCGTCACGAGCACCCACCGGATGCCGTAGGCCCTGACGACCCGCGCGACGGTCTGGTACGGGTCGAACGGCGGCGCCACCCCCGCTCGGCCGGTGAGCAGGTAGAGCCGCGCGGGGTCGTACGAGAGCACGCGGTCGGTGGCAGCCGCGTGCTGGGCCAGGAATGCGGCGCCGGCCTCGAGCCGCGTCTCCTGCTCGCGCCAGCCGACGAGAAGCGCCGCCGACCCGACCAGCGAGAGCACCACCGCGCCGGCCAGGCCCGCGACGAGCAGGAAGCGCTGCGCGCCGCGCCCGCCGAGGAAGCGCCAGTATCGGCCCGCCCAGTCGGCGGCCGGTCGCAGCGAGGCCACCGCCAGCGGGAACGCGAAGGGCAGCCACGCCCAGGCGGAGTGATAGAAGGCGCCCATCGGTGCGTGGAAGGTGAAGACGAGGACCATGGCGCCGAGCATGACCCAGAAGTAGGCGAGGAACGGCGCGAGCTCGCGGCGGCGCCGCTCGCGCCACAGCCCGACGGCGAGGAAGACGACGAAGATGCCGCCCATCAGCACGGCGGTGCGTCCGGTGATCTCACCGAGGGCGACCAGCTTCGACCAGGCGATGGCGGGCAGCCCGGAGGCGAGGTAGCTCGCCGGCGACGGATCGGTGGCGATGGAGAACTGCTGGTTGTACGAGGTGATCCACAGCGTGTGGCCGCCGGCCGAGGGGAACGCCGAGCCGAAGACGGCGAGGTTGCGGGCGAGCCACGGCCCGACGGCGACGGCGAATGCCCCGGCGCTCGCCAGTCCCCAGCCGATGCGGGCAGCGCCGTCCCGCCAGCCCGACGCGAGCAGCCATCCGACCAGTGGCGCGACGGCGAGCAGCAGCCCGTCGACTCGCGCGAGCGTGGCGAGGCCGACCAACAGCCCGGATGCGGCGAGCCATGGACCGGGTCGTGGCGACCGGACGGCGCGGACAGCGGCGAGAATCGCGGCGGCGCCGGCGGCACCGAAGACGGCGAAGGCATCCACCATCGGCGCGTAGACGAGCATCGGCCCGGCGAAGAGGGCAAGGATGGCGCCCCCCAGCGCCACCGTGCGGCTCGCCCACAGCTCGCGGCCGACCTGGTAGGTGAGCAGGACGAGGCCCACCGAGAGGACGATCATCGGCGCCTGGCCGGCCAGCCACGACGGACCGAAGAGGAGCATCGATGCCGCCGCCACGACGGAGGTGAGCGGCATCCAGTGACCGTTCGAGGCGACCGGAAGCGTCGGATCGAGCGGGAGGCGGCCGCCCACCTCGAGGAAGCTCCACAGCACCGGCGTGCTGAAGCCGTGGCCGGCGGCGAGCTGCTGGGCAACGATGGTGTAGTAGGCGGGATCGGTGTACGGGGGGTGCCCGACCAGCAGCGCCGCGCCGGTGCGCAGGACGGTCGCCACGATCGCCAGCACGAGCAGATCTCGAACGATCGGGCGATTGCTCACCGCCGCAGGGTACCCGGTAGACTCCGCCCGATGTCCGAGCTCGAGCACCCGCGAGCCGTCCCGCGCTGGCTGCCGTCTCCGCTGGTGCTCATGCTCGTCGTGGCCGCGGTGATCCTCGCGCTGGTCGGGTTGGCGCACGGACTGACCGATGCGGACTACTTCTGGCACCTCACGGCCGGGCGTCTCATTGTCAATTCGGGCGCGGTCCCGACCGTCGATCCGTTCTCGTTCACCTACGCCGGACAGCCGTGGACGCCGCACGAGTGGCTGGGCGAAGTGCTGATCTACCTCAGCGTGACGGTGCTGGGGACGACGCTCACGCCCGTGGTCTTCGGTCTTGTCGCCGCGGCCGGCATCTCCGTCGCCGCGTTCACGGCGCAGCGGCTCGGCTCGCGAACCATCGCAACCGGTGTCGCGGTCGCCGTCGGGACGCTCGTCGTCATCCCGTACGTCACCGTGCGCCCGCAGACGCTGTCGTGGCTCCTGCTGGCTGCGACTCTCGCTCTTCCTGCTGTCACTCGATGCCGCGCGACCACGGCGCGCCCTGCTGCTCATCCCGCTGTTCGTCGTGTGGGCAAATCTGCACGGTCTGTACGTCGTCGGGCTGGGCGTCGTCGTGCTGTACGCGCTGTGGACCCTTGCAGGGCGAACGCCAATGGCCCGCGCGCGCGGCTGGACGATCGCGGCCGCCGGGAGGCGCGGCGCTCGCGGCGATGGTCACGCCAGCCGGGCCCATGGGCCTGCTCTATCCGCTCCGGTACCTGGAGCCCGGCGACTGGGGCCTGGCCAACATCGTGGAGTGGCAATCACCCAACTTTCACGATCCCGCGAACATCGGGCTGCTCGATCCTCATCGTCGCACTCGTGGCGTTCGGTACGCGCGGCGTTCCGGGGTGGATGGCGGTGCTGTGCTGGCTGGGTGTCGTCATGAGCCTGCTCTCCGTCCGCAACGAGCCGATCGCCGCCATCTGGTCACTGCCCGTCATCGCGGCAAACGTCGACCGACGCTTCCCCGCCAGCAGACGAAGCGGCGCTGAAATAGCCGCTCGGCGTGTCATGGAAACGGCCGCGGCGCTGGTCGTCGCCGTCGCAGCGATCGTCATCATCGGCCCCCGCATCGGAACGCCGGCGCAGGCGCAGGCAGCCGCGAAGCTGCCGGTCATGGGTGTCGATCGACTGCTGCGAAACGGCGGAGCGGAGCGAGTCTTCGCGGAATACGGCTGGGGCGGGTACGTCATCTCGCGGCTGTACGACAGCGGTGGGCGCGTCTTCGTGGACGGTCGAAACGACATGTATCCGCAGGCGATCCTGGAGGACTACTCGCGTATCAGGAGCGCGCAGAGCGGTTGGGAGGCGCTGCTGGACCGCTATGGCGCCAGTGCGATCCTTCTGCCGCCCGATGCACCCCTGGTCAGCGCGGCGGCTCGCTCAGGCTGGTGCGAGGACCTGCGGGACCAGCGCGAAGTGCTTCTCCTGAGGTGCTCGCCGGCGCAGTAACTGCACCTGCTCCGTCGGGGATGCCTCGCCACAGCGCGATGATGCCCACGAGCACGCTCGGTGCCGAGAACCACGGCACCGGAAGCGCCAGGAAACACGCGACGATCACGGTCCAGCGCCAACCACGGAGCGCGCCGCCGACCACGATCGCGGCCGCGAGCATGAGTCGCACCCACAGCGGCCAGGTGATGGCAACCGCTGAGGCGGGAATGGGCACGCTGGAGTTGCGGCGCAGGCTGTCGGCCCACTCGAACCACAGATGCGGGGCCACGGCGAACGAGATGCCGGCGACGACAGCGGTCATCGCGATTGCGAGCACCAGCGCCCGCCATTCGCGACGGACCGCAAACCACAGCACGCCGACGCCCGGCGTGACCTTGGTGAGCAGGTTGAACGCCCACGCCTGCGGGTAGCGGAAGCCGACGACGGCCGCCGCCGCGATCAGCAGGTGCAGGTTTCCGGTGCTGATCTCGTCGGACACCGGCGAACCGGGAAAGAGCAGAAGGATGACCCCGATGCGCGGGCCCGCCAGCCAGGCCAGCAGCGCCAGGTTCAGCGCCGACCACAAGCCGCGAAACGCCTCCCAGGGGAGGATTCCGAACGGCGCGAAGAGTTGGGCGAACGCCGGCGAGTACAGGTAGGCGTCGCGGCCGCCCACCGTGCCGCGCTCGTAGAGATGGGCGAAGTCGAAGCGCCAGTAGACGCGCGCGTCCTGCATGAAATCGCGTTGGTTGAAGTTGAGCCACAGCCAGGCGAACACGAATCCGGCCCAGGCGAGCATCAAGATCCCGGTGCGGAGCAGGCGCCGCCGCGTCAAGGGTCACGGCGCGCTCCAGTTCGGGCAGCGAGGCGGAGCGCCGATCAGCGACCACGGCCAGGGCTGCGGCCCTGGCAGATCGGTGCCTGGCGGCGGGTAGCTGCTCAGCGAATCCTCGCGGTACACGTGATCGCGCACCACGCTGAGCTGCTGCGGCCGGCTCGGACGGAGCTCTCCGAGGTAGCCAGTCAGCGCCGTGTAGCGCGCCTGATCGCAGCCGATCCGCGCGACGGCCTGCAGCGCGTGCAGCGTTGTCAGATCGTAGGGTGTCGCGCGCCTCCGCGGCCTCAGCCGCGGCCGCGTGCGTCGTCGGCGCGGCCGCGGTCTGCCAGCAGCACCGCGCGCCAGGGCGCGCCCATGTCGGACGAGAGCCGGTTGTCGGCGAGCGCCAGATCCGACCGTACCGCCGCTGGAAGCAGCGCCGCGCGCGGTCCGATCCGGGTGACGATCGCTTCAACCCGCGACCTCCACCGCCTGTCGCGGGTCCCCGCGCGGGACCGCGCGTGCGATCAGCTGGCGATCGATGGCAACCGCGATCGCGTACGCATGCGTGGCATCTGCCGTACGCCCCGCTGCAGTCCAGAGCGCCTGCCCCAGGAGAAGCGAATAACTCGGGTCGAGCACCGTCCGGCGGGCGGCCTCGGTCAGGAGACGGATGCGTTCCGCGCGGACGTTCGTCGGCATTGCCGGAGCGCGCCCCACGGCCGCGGATCGCCTGGGCTCAGCACGCGCGCCTTCTCGTAGGCGACTGCAGCGCCACCGACGTCGCCGGACTCGACTCGCGCCAACCCGAGGCCGAGCCAGTAGCCGGCGTCAGCCGGGTAGGCGTCCGTGGCGGCGCCGAAGCCGGATGCAGCTGCCGTCCAGTCTCCACGCACCGCGGCCTGCCGCGCCTGATCGGCCGCGAAGCGTGCGCTGTCAATACCGACGACCGACGTGATCACCAGGAGGCCCGCGAGCGCCGAGCGCGGCCGGCATGAGGAGCGCCGCGAGCTCCCATCAGCCGTCTCGGAACGACGAACCGTTCCTGGAGCCCGGTCATCGGCGCCCGAGTCGGCCACGGCCCAGGCCGCCACCGTCACGACGAGCACCATCACGGCCGGCAGGGAGCTGAAGTCGTCGAAGCACGACGCCGCCGCGATGCCGACCAGCACGGCCGCCGCTGTGCGGCGGCGTGGATCGGCGAGATGCGGTCGGACGGAGGCGGCGAGGACGACCCCGAGTGCGGCGGCTGCCGAGGCGAGGATGAGCCCGCCGTCCGCGATCGTCAGCAACGGGACGCTGTGCGCGAGCCGCACCTGTAATGGAAAGGTGTAGTCAGGGACCGTCGTCAGTCGAACCCACGAGTAGGTCGAGGGACCACTTCCGGTAATGGGGTGCGCTCGGAAGATCGCCAACGCCTCACGCCAGATCTCGCCTCGGCCGTCCAGCGCCGAATCGACGACCTGGCCGACGTGGAATGCGACGAAGACAGCAGCTCCGACAGCGCCGAGGCCGAGCAGCCCCGAGGGCGGGCACAAGCGCGCGTCTTCGCTGCAGCCAGGCGACGACGTTCGCGGGCCGAGGCCCAACCCGAGAAGGCGTCGTAGGCGACTGCCGCGGCGATCAGGCCGAGCCACCCGGCCCGACCGGCGGAGAGCGGGATCGCGATGGCGGACGCCCCAGCCCAGATCGCGACAAGGATCCGCCGCCCCGGCCCCGCCGGCTGCCAGCGCAGGAAGGGTATGGCGAGGAGCGAGAGGATCGGGAAGACGTTCGCGGTGCCCCAGATGAAGACCTGGTTCGATTCGAGGTTTGGCACCGAGCCGAAGACCGATATCCACGCGATCTTCTCCTGGATCCACCAGACGGCGATCATCACCAACCAGAACACGAGCGCGTAGCTGGCGGCGACGGCGACGGCGGTGCGCAGTCGCTGGGCGGCGCCGAGGTCGCGCATCGCGAAGAAGGTGAGCGCGTATGCCAGCGCCAGCCCGACCGATTCGAGCGAACCCTGAACGTCGGCGCTGAACATCGAGACGAGGACCAAGGCGGCCAACCCAGCCAGGATCGCCCAGTCGAGCGCGTTTCGTGGCCCGCGCAGCCTGAGCGCGGCCCATATGACGAGCGGCGCGACGAACAGGAGCTGCGCCGCGATGCGCAGGGCGGGATAGGTCCCCAGCAGCTCGGAGCCGAAGAATCCGACGAAGAGCACGGTCCAGAGCTGGAGCGCCAGGACGAGGGCGATCATTCCTCGGCGACGGACGCCGGCAGCGGGGCACAGGCGAGCTTCACACGCAGGCGGAGATCCTCGCCAGCCACCGCCAGCGCCTCGAGCTCGACGCGCTCGCTGCCGTGACGACTCGGCCGCCGAGCCACCGCGGGCGACCAGGAGCGCCTCGTGATCGGTCGGGACCGGCTCCTCGCCGGGGCCGAACAATGTCTCCTCCAGCTTCTCGCCGGGCCGCAGCCCGGTGAAGGTGATCTGGATGTCCTTCGTGCCTCCCGGCACCGACAGGCGGATGAGGTCGCGCGCGAGGTCGACGATCCGCATCGGTTGGCCCATGTTCAGCACGTGGATGTCGCCCGGGCGGCCGACGGCGCCGGCAAGCAGGATCAGCCGCACCGCCTCGGGAATCGTCATGAAGTAGCGGGTCATGTCCGGATGCGTCACCGTGACGGGGCCGCCGTCTGCGATCTGCTGCCGGAAGAGCTCGAGGACCGACCCCTGCGAGCCCATCACGTTGCCGAAGCGGACGAGGACGAACCGCCCGGTGGCGCCGGCGCCGATCTCCTGCACCAGCAGCTCGCCCATGCGCTTGGTGGCGCCCATGACCGATGACGGGTCCACGGCCTTGTCGGTGCTGATGAAGATGAACGTCTCGGCGTCGTGCCTGGCCGATGCCTCGGCCACGAGCCGCGTGCCCCGCACGTTGGCGAGCACGGCGGCGCTCGACGTTCGCCTCGGACAGCGGGACGTGCTTCTGGGCCGCGGCGTGGAGGACGACCGAGGGCCGTTCGGCTGCGAAGACGCGTTCGAGTGCCGGCTCGTCGGTCACGTCAGCCGAGCACGGCGACGATCTCGACGTCCGGGAAGCGGCGCCGCAGCTCCTCGTCGATGAAGAAGAGCGGCGTCTCGGCCCGCTCGTAGCAGCACGATGCGGCGCGCGCCCAGCGACGCGACCTGCCGGCACACCTCTGACCCGATGCTGCCTCCCGCGCCGGTGACCAGCACGGTCCTGCCAGCGACCAGGCGGCGCATCGGCTCATCCGGAATGGCATGCGGCTCGCGGCGCAACAGGTCCTCGACGCGGACCGGGCGGATCTTGTTGACGGTGACGCTCTGGTCGAGCAGCTCCTGGACGCCGGGGAGCGTGCGGACGGCCACGCCGGCGGCTTCGCACAGCGCGATGACTCTGCGCAGCCGGTCGCCGCCGACATGCGCGGCAGGGCGACGATCACCTCGCTCGACCTCGCGCTCCGCGACGATGCGTGGCAGGTCGTCGCCGGTCCCGGCCACCTCGATGCCATAGATGCGCTGGCCGCGCTTGCGCGGCGTCGTCGTCCAGGAAGGCAACCGGCTCCAGCCGCAGCGCGCCGGTTGCGCCGCATCTCGCGAACGAGCATGCGCGCCGGCCTCGCCCGCGCCGTAGATGAGCACCGGACGGGGCGGTCCGGCGAGCATCGGCCACCGCGCCATCGCAGACCTTCCTGGCGCACGCGCGAGGCGAACCGGATGCCGCCCAGCACCAGGACCGAGAGGATGAACTCGATGATGAGCGCGCTGCGCGGGAAACCCGACGGTGCCGGGGAAGAGCGGACGGCTGCACGACCACGAAGATGGCAAGGGCCATGACAACGGACCCCGCCGCCAGCGACGAGACCACGAGCGCCACGTCCGACACGGTCGGGTAGCGCCACACGCGCAGGTAGGCGCCGGCGAGCAGGAAGCCCGCCGGACGGACGATGGCCGCCAGCGGCACGAAGATCCAGTACGTCGCGACGGCCGCGAACAGGTTGTTGCGGTCGATGCGCAGCCCGACCGCCAGCGCCGCTGCGAGCGCCGGCCAGCGCGGCGTCGAGGAGCATCGGCGCCCCAGCGCGCGCGACGCCAGGCGTTCGCCCAGCGTGTATCGGCGCCGAGGGCGGTTCGACCGGCGCTCGGCCGCGCGCGAGGATGCCCGCGAACGTCTTCCACAGGAGGCCGATGTCGCGGCGCAGCGAGTAATGGCGCACGTAGTCGAGGTCAAGCGCCAGCTTGGCGTGCATCAGCTCGCGCTGCGTAGACCTCGTCGGGGTCGCCGACCAGCCGCTCCTCCTCGTCGATATACGCGAGCTGGCTCGGTCCGGTGATGCCCGGGCGCACGCGAAGCACCTCGCGCTCCTCGTCGGTCCACTGCTCGACGTACTTGCGGCGCCTCCGGTCGCGGCCCGACCAGCGACATCTGCCCGGCGATCGACGTTCAGGAGCTGCGGCAGCTCGTCGAGCTTCGTGCGGCGCAGCACGGCCCCGACCCGCGTCACGCGGTAGTCGTACGAGCCGGTGACGGCCGGCCCGACGCGGTCGGCGCCGCGCGCCATGGAGCGGAACTTCCACATCGTGAACTCGCGGCCGTTGCGGCCCACCCGCCGCGCCCCGTAGACGATCGGTCCGGAGGAGTCGAGCGTCACGGCGAGCGCCACCAGCGCCATGACGGGCAGGACGAGCACGAGCGCAACGACGCCCAGAACGACGTCGATGAGGCGCTTCACAGCTGCCTGCCAGGCTTGCATGGGTCTAGACGTTGACCGGGTGCCGCGCGGCGTCGAGGATCTCGAGCAGCGTCGAGGCCACGCGGTCCACCTGCGCGTCACTCATCCCCGGCCAGATGGGCAGCGAGATCGACCGCTCGTAGAGCCGCTCGGCGTTCGGAAAGTCCCCGACTCGGTAGCCGTAGCGTTCCTGGTACAGCGGGTGAAGATGCAACGGGATGAAATGGACCGATGCGCCGATGCCCACCTCGCCCAGCGCGTCGATCACCGCTGCCCTATCGAGTCGCAGCGCCTCGAGCTCGAGCCGCACCACGTAGAGATGCCATGCGTGGCGGTCGCCGTCGCGGCGTGGCGGCAGCTGGACGAGTTCGGAACCAGCGAAGGCGGCGTCGTAGCGAGCCGCGATCGCGGCACGCGCATCGGCCAGCTCGTCGAGGCGCGAGAGCTGGACGAGCCCGATGGCCGCCGCCAAGTCGGTGAGGTTGTACTTGAAGCCGGGCTCGACGACCTCGTAGAACCACTTCCCGCCGGCGCCGTACCGGTTCCAGGCATCGGCGCTGATGCCGTGCAGCCGCATGATCGACGCCCGCTGCGGCGATGGCGTCGGAGTCGGTGACCAGCATTCCGCCCTCGCCGCCCGTCGTCATGGACTTGGTGGCGTAGAAGCTGAACGCGGCCGCGTCGCCCAGACGACCGGTGGGGACGCCGTTCACGGTCGCAGGCAGCGCGTGGGCCGCGTCCTCGACGAACCGCGCGCTCGGCGCGATTTCTCGCAGCGCGGCGACGTCCACGCCGAGGCCGGCGAAGTGCACGGGCATCACGGCGCGAACCGCATCGGTCAGGACCGCTTCCAGCTGCGCAGGACCCAGGAGGTAGTCGTCCCCGACGTCCGCCAGCCGCGGTCGCGCGCCCAGATAGGCGCAGACCTCTCCGCATGCGGTGAAGGTGTAGGTGGGGACGACGACCTCGTCGCCGGGACCGATGCCGACGGCCTCCAGCGCGAGGTGAAGCCCGGCGGTGGCGCTGTTGAGCGCGAGGGCATGCCGGATACCGATGCGCTCCGCGAACTTCGCCTCCAGCTCGTGCGCCTTCGCGCCGGTCGTCAGCCAGCCGGAGCGCAGCACGTCGACGGCGGCCGCGATCTCGCGGTCGCCGATGGAGGGTCGATGGAACGGAATGGCGTCGGAGTTGGTCTTCAATCTCGCTCGGCTCGGCGGCTCTCCGGCGTCGGGCTGGACGTGCGGCCGCAAGTCAACAGTAGCCGAAACGAGCAATGCAGTGCGGAGCAGCAAGTTTGCACAGTCACGGGGCGCATTGGCTACACGGAACGACGTCGGAAGGCACGGGCGGACCGAACGTCGGCCAAATACACCAAGTGGAACGGCCAGTGGCGTCCGCTCCACGACACCGCGAAGCCTGCCTCTCGGAGTAGCTGCTCCCCGAGGGACAAGTCGAAGACGTGGTGGTGCAAGAAGCGCGTTTCGACGTTCTTTTCGACTTGGGCCCTTAGTTCGTCTGCCGTCAGCGCCGATTCGGCCCGAGCATGGTCATAGAGTTGGATCGCTTCATCCACGTGTGTTTGATCGTCCTCCGTCATGCCCAGGTCGTGGCGGAGGTGATCCATCGTAGTAACTGGGCGGCGGCGGTCGAAGATCAGCCGACCATCTGGGATGACCATCACGAGTCTTCCAGAAGGACGCAGCACCCGTCGCCACTCGGTCAACGAGCCGAGCGGGTCCGCCAGGTGCTCGATGACGTGCGAGGTCAGAACCGCGTCGTAACACCCATCTTCCATTGAGGATAACTGCGCCGCCTCGCCAATTAGCAATCGTCGGATGGGCACTTTGCGATCACTGCGATCCGTGTGGCGAATCTCCGTCCAAAGCGTGTCCTCGGCGTAATCCAGCAGATCGACCGATCGAAGCGCGTCATAGAGCGGCAACATCCCGCGTTCAGCGAAGACCTCACTTGGCCCGCCTATTTCCAGCGCAACCAAGTCACGGAACTGCTCGCGGGCGCCACCTGCTACCGGAAGTCGTGAGGGCCTGATGCGCTCAAGCATGGCTCGCGCCGCCCACGCAGGGCCACGTGAACGGAGCTTCAAGGCCCACCTTGCGACGGGCGCCCTGCGAGCGTGTCGCTGGCTCGAACAGTACGGCGGTTCATGACGTGCCACAGCTAAGTTACCGTTCGCCCGTGTTGCAGTCCCCTGACGCTCACGCTCATCCCGAGGACGGAATTGGATCGCTGAAAGCGACCGTCATCGTTGGCACCGGATCGATTGTGACGGTAGGACTCAGCGTCGTAACCGCCAAAGCGTACGCGGTGATCTTGGGCCCGGCGGGAGTGGGCTTGTACGGCCTCATGCTGTCAGTGCTCAACCTTGGCGTGATAGTGGTCAGCGTTGGCATGGGGGTCAGTGTGGTCCAGGCGACAGCAGCGGCAGTTGCCGCGAAGGACTGGAGCCTCGTGCATGCCGTCCGGCGTACGGCACGCATTCTCGCTGTGATTGGTGGGGCGGTTGGCGGCGTGCTGCTGATCGGGCTCCGTGAGCCAATAGCTAAGTTGGTGTTAGGCGACGCCACAAAGGATGGCGACGTCGTCATTCTGGCCGGGGCACTGCTTCTGACCGTTGCAGCCGGCGCCCAATTGGCTCTGCTGACAGGCCTGCACCGTGTCAAGGCGGTGACGCTAGTAAACGTGGCTTCGGCTCTTGTCTCGGCCGGCGCAGGAGTCGCTCTGGTCGCCCTTGTCGGCATTGCAGCGCTTGCTCCAGCACTGCTCCTGACGGCCGCCGTCCAAGCGGCCCTCTCCGTAGCTGTCAATCGCCGGTCAAGAGAAGCCGGCATCCCAAGCCCACGCGGCACAACGGCCATCCCCGGCGTCGTCGGCACGCTCGTCCGGAGGGGGGCTCGGATAGCTGCCAGCCAACTTGTCAGCACGGGCGTGCAACTGGGTGTCCCCGTCATGGTATTGCAGATGCTCGGCACGCAGGAAGTTGGTTACTATCGGGCAGCGGCGACCATTTCAGTCGGTTATCTGACCTTTTTTCTGGCCAGTTTGACGCAAGACTATCTCCCGAGGATTGCGGGGGCATCGGACAGCGGCGCCATGATTCTGCTCATCGATCGCCGGATGCGTCTTGTCATGAGTCTCGGCTTGCCGATCATCCTCGGACTCCTTGCGCTTGGTCCGTTGGCCATCCAGCTCCTGTACTCGTCCGCGTTCGCCCCAGCGCTCGATGTCCTTCAGTGGCAACTGGTCGGCGATATAGTCCGGCTGCCAGCGTGGGTTCTTGCATTCGTTCTGCTCACCGGCGACGGCGGGCCGTACTTTCGCGCGGAACTCACCGGCGGCATCGCGCTCGCGCTGGGCAGTATTCTGGGGCTAGCAACTCTGGGCCTGACTGGCGCAGGCGTAGGGTATGCGGCAGCCCAGGTCGCCTATTACGCGGTGCTGTGGATGCTGGTACGGCGCCGTCTTCCGCTGCGGCCGGGTCGTCTGCAGATGGGGCTTCTGCTGACGTCGGCCTTGTGCGCAGCCGTGTTGTTGCTCGACGTTGCGACTGTTCCGCGGCTCGTCATCTTTGGCACAGCCACGCTTGCGCTGGCCGCCTACGCCTGGCCGCGCGCGTACCTCCTCCAGAGACGAGGTGAACTGTGAATGGCGCCACTCGAAAGCCCGAAGCCTATTACGAAGGCGCCCGTTCGGATCTGCTCGATTGGGCTGAGTCGACTGGCCGCCGGGTTCTGGAGATCGGCTGTGGGGCCGGCGGCAACGCCCAATGGCTTCGCGGTCACGGGGCTGCGTGGATAGAAGGCGTCGAGCCGGACGTACCAAGCGCCGTGCGGGCCGCGACACGTTACGACCGCGTTCATCAGTCAACGGTAGAAGAAGCCTTTGATCGCATTGATGGCCCCTTTGACCTCATCATCTGCGCCGACGTGTTGGAGCACCTGGTCGATCCTCTCGGCGTCCTCCGCGAACTTCGGTACAAGGCGGATCCGGCATCAGCATTGGTGATCTCAGTCCCAAACGTCCGTCATTACCGTGCCATTGCGCGAATCGTCGCCGGTCATGGTTTTCGGCCTGAGGTTTCGGGCGTGTTTGATTCCACCCATCTTCGGTTCTTTACGAGGGCTAACCTTGCCGCGCTACTGCTTCGCTCTGGCTGGAGACCCTTGCGATGGGGGTATCCGTCATATACGCGACTCGCCGTGATTCGCTCGATCTTGGGACGCCTGTCTGGCGGCGTGACTGACGAGTGGCTAGCAGGGTCTTGGTTCGTCGTCGCGTTTCCGTCGACGCCGGTTAGGTTGGCCCGCTTGCCTCGAGTGGCTAGATAATCGGTGCCGTCTTGAGGCTTCAGTCTTGGCGGGATGCAGTCTGGGTTGTAGTTCCAGAGGTCTGCCGACGGCTTCCGGCTTTCGGGTGCGGCTTTCTCAGTAGGCGGGTGGTTGCCCCGAAATGGCTTTGAATGCCGTGCTCACGGCTTGGCCAAACATCGATGGCCGGCGAAGAGTCACACGGCTCGCGCGCGCGACCCAATAGGCGCCGATAAGGCCCTCAAACGCCACCCGCTGCACCGGGCCCAGGCGCGGACCGAAGTAACGACGCAGGCCCCAGGTGTAGTCGTGGTAGAGCCGTAGGCGCTCCAGCGGGTCCCTCGTTCCCACACCTGCGCCGGCGCGGAGGTGGATGCAGCGCACGTCATCGAACACGACGACTCGGCCCACACGATTCAGTCGGTCACACAACTCCAGGTCGCTGACGAAGTTGAAATACGCCGCATCCAAGATGCAGCGCCCGGGGGCGGTGCGGCGGCTCAAGATGAAGGCGCCCGGCGGGTCCCAAACCTGCGTCACGCCTTGGAACGACTCGTCCAGCATAAGAAAGCGGCGGCCGTGTCGCGTGTTGCGAAACAGCGGTTCGAACAGCAGAATCGGGAGGTCCTTCATCGTCGGCAATCGCCGGTAGTAACGCTGCAGCTTGCCGTCGGGGCCAATCAGGTACGCGCTCAGCGCGGCCAGCTCTGGCTCCTCGCGCATATGGGCAACCGCGCGCTCCAGTGCATGGGGCTCCAGCTGAGTGTCAGGGTTGAGCATGAGCACGAAGTCGCCCGTGGATCGCTCGAAGGCGAGATTGTTGCCGCCCGTGTAGGTCGTGTTCTTCTGTTGAGGCAACCATTGCACCCATGGATATGCGCCAGACAGCGATGTGGCATCGAAATCGGTCGAAGCGTTGTCGACGACGATCGTCTCCACGCGGTCAGCGATGCTACTGGCCGCCACTGAATCAAGGCAATCCCGCAGCAGAGGCGTCGAGTTGTAGTTGACGATGAGGATTGAGAGAACGGGGTGTCCGCTGTTACGCGCCATCAGCCGTGTGCTCGTGGGCACGACATCGCAAGATACACACGATGACGACAGTCTCCGTTCTTGTTGTCTCGTACCGTACTCCCGCGCTCGTCATGACCGCGGTCCAGACAGCGAGCCAACTCGCTTCAGTCACGGACGTGGTGGCAGTTGATAACGCTTCCGGTGACGATTCGGTCGAGTTGCTCAGGGCCGCTGGCGGGAATGTCCACGTGCTCGTGAACGACGCGAATCTGGGATTTGGCGCCGCGGCCAACCGGGCGGCAGCGGCAGCGACCGGTGACATCTTGATCTTCCTGAATTCGGACGCCGAGTTATCGCAATCTGCCGTTGCCACACTCGTCGAGGCGACGGGGCAACAGCGAGGATGGTGCATCGTGGGGCCCCGATTGGTCGGTCCAGCGGGTGGCGTCCAGCGCTCGGCCGGATTGCTGCCCCGTCCAGCGGACTTGGCAATTCGCGCGCTCGAATTCCACACCTTCGCCCTGATTCTTGGTCGAATTCCCCGGATCAGCGGTGTGTTGCAGCGGTCGCGACTGGCACGAGACTATGCAAGTGCTGTCAAAGCCGATGCGCCGATCGCCACCGATGTGGTCTCCGGTGCGTGCTTCGCGATCGGTAGAGAGGCCTTCAAAGAGCTCGGCGGGTTCGATGAGCGCTTCTTCATGTACTTCGAGGACGCGGATCTGTGTCGGCGAGCGTCGGCGGCCGGCATGCCTATCCGCTATGTCCCTGACGCGGTCGTGACCCACATCGGTGGCGCGAGCAGCTCGGAGGACTACCACTTCGGCCCACTGCACGCGCGCTCGATGCGTCAGTACCTCGGGAAGTGGTACGGGCCGGCGGGATCGGCCTTGGCGATCGTGCTCCTCTGGCTGAGGGCACTCGGCTTGACCCTGGCACTGCGGCCTGCGGCGCGCCGAGCGTGGCGGGCCCTGTGGGCCGCTGTCACGGACGAGGATCAACGCCGGTGAAGTTCGCCGTTATCATCCCCGCCCGGGACGCGGGCGACCATCTGAGCGAGTGTGTCGCTGCTGTCCGCAGGCAGACCCTCCCGCCAGACGAAGTCTGGATCGTTGTCGCACCTTCCAGTGACGACACTCAGGCGCTCGCGAGGGGCTTGTCGACCGATGCGAGCGAGCTGCGCGTGTTGGACAATCCGGCGGGCGACAGGGGGTCAGCGCTAAATATGGGAATCGATCGAACGACGGCAGATGTGATTGCGTTCGTCGATGCTCAGGCCCGGCTCGCGCCCGACTATCTCGCTGCCGCACGGCGCGCACTCGAGAGCACCGACGCGGCAGTCGTTGGCGGACCGATCCGGCCTGAGGGCCGTGGCCCCATCGGTCTCGCGCTGGCGCTCGCGCTGATTTCACCTTTCGGCATTGGGAACTCCCAGTTCCATTTCGAAGGAGACGCGCGTTTCGTTGAATCCGTCTATCTCGGGCTGTACAGGTCGCCTGTCTTCACTACCGTCGGTGGGTACAACACGGAGCTCCGTCGCACCGAAGATGACGACCTCAACTGGCGTGTGCGCGCTGCGGGAATGGCAATCTGGATGGATCCTGCCATCCGATCCGCCTACCTCTGCCGCACCGACCTGGCGGCGATCTGGCGACAGTTCTACGGGTACGGCTTCTGGAAAGTCGCGCTCGCCACACTCCGCCCCGCGGCCATTCGGCTCCGCCACGTGGTCCCGATGGCCTTCGTCATCGGACTCGTCGGGGCGGCAATAGTGTCGTTAGCAGCCTGGTGGCCTGCTCTGCCTGCGCTGTTGCTGCTGTACTTCCTCGCGGCGGCGGCGTTCGGGATCGTGATCTCGAACGGAAGCAGCTGGTCAAGTCGCGCGTTGTTCCCGCTCGTGACGTTCACGATGCACGTCGCCTATGGTGTCGGAAGTGCGCTAGGAATCCTCTCGTGGGCGCGCCTGTCGCGCGCGGCTCGCCGAGGGGCCATGTTGAGCATTCACGGCCAGTGAAGAACGATCGGGTTCACGACCTCGAGCAGATACGGCAGACGTATGGCCGGTATGCGAGAGAAGGCCGGTCGCGGCTGTGGGACGTGTCGAACCCTGGCTACGCGCGCATGATGCGTGATCGAGACGCCGCGCTGGTGACGCTGCTAAGAGAGGCCCTCGCGGAGGCGCGGGGCCGCGTTCTGGATCTCGGCTGCGGCGACGGGCGGCTGGCCGATCTTGCGCGCGCGGCCGGACTGCAAAGTCGCGGCTGGACAGGAGTCGATGTCGATGCCGCGAGTATCGCGACCGCGTCGACAGCGTGGCCGTGGGCGAGGTTCGTTGAAGCTTCGGCCGATCAGCTGCCCTTCGGGGACGCATCCTTCGATGTGATCGTGGCGACGACGCTGTTCTCGTCGCTGCCGTCGCGCGCAATGGAGGGAGCAGTGGCCAGCGAGATACGACGCGTGCTCTCGAGGAACGGCACACTGCTCTGGTACGACTTGCGCTATGACAATCCCGGGAATGCGGCCGTGCATGGCCTCTCGGTGAGTCGCGTCTCAGAGCTGTTTCCTGGCTGGCTGGTCGATCTCAGGCCGCTCACGCTGCTGCCGCCTCTCTCACGCCGGCTGGGTCGGGCGACACCGGTCCTGTATCCAGCGCTGCACGCTCTCCGCATCCTGCGCTCACACCTGATCGGGCGTGTTCGTCCCAGCGGTTAGGCGCGGCGTCGATGCGCTTCACCGCGCCCCGGCTCCATTCCCTACCTCGCCGACCAGACCATGTCGGTCGTCGGTCTCGCGTAAGCCTCGGTACCTTGACGATCGAGACTGGGCGGGCGTCATTAGGCGGGCACTGCAGCTGCGGCCTGACCGCTCGTTGATCCTCAGTCATCGGTCCGCGCTTGGTGCTGCCAAGACCGCGCAGGTCTGCGAGTAGAACGGACAGCGCAGCACAAACGCGTACCCATCGCGCACCAGCTGATCTACCGGCCGCGCAGCTTCTTCTTGCTCGCGGACCATCACGCCATCCCGGTGCGCGTAATACAGCACAGCCGGCGACCAGTCTCGACCGAAGATCGCAACCCGTTGATCTGCGGGAACAAGATCTCTAACGAATCGCGCCACGGGCAGCACTTGCATCGGATCAGGCGCATTGGGCGCATACGCGCGGCCCCAGTAGTCGATTGTGGCCAGCAGCGAAAACGCCCACACAAGTCCTAGGGTGGCTGCGACGGCGCGGCCGATCACTCGATGTCGAACCCGCCACAAGAAATCGAAGCCGAGGCCAATGAGAATGGCGACTAACGGAGCCACCGCGATCAGAGCGTATTCGTGGATGGTGAGGTAATCGGCGAGCCCCAGCCAGAACACGATGAGTGACGCGCAAAGGATGGCAACCAGTGTCCTAAGCCGTGCCGCGACCGACGCAAAAAGCGCGACGAAAATCCATACTTCAAGCCCGCCTCCCGCTAGATACAGGTGGATGCGCCGAAGCGTTTCACCGAGTGCGTGTGGGTCAGGTGTGGCGGAGAGCACCCCGAACTGCTTCGCCAGCGCTGAACTCGTAAGGAAGGCGGTGGCTGGAGTAGCCGCCTTGAGCGCATCGGCGTACCGAATCCACGCCGCACCTGCGACCAACGCAAGGGAGGCTGCGCCAAACGACACCAAGCTCTTTGCGTCGAGCCGTGGAAACGGGAAGATCAAGGGGATCATGAGGTACAGGGCGCCCGTCGTTGGCTTGCTCATCATTGCCAGTACACCCAGGAACACGCACCCGATCAACCACGGCCAGCCCGAGCCTTGTCGCCAACGGATGCCGAACACGCAGTATCCAAGTGCGGCGGCGGTCGGCAGAAACTCGATCACCGCGGCTCTGCCCCACAAGAGTGAGAACGGAGAGAAGAGAAAAGCACCAGTCGCAGCCAGAGCGGCCACTTCGGACGTCCTGAGATGCCTCATCAAGACGAAGATGCCGATCCCTGTCGCGAGGAACATGGCCAGCCCCGTCAGGCGAAGGGCGGGATCAGGAGGGAGGCCGAGGGCTATGAGTATGGTGGCGACGGCTTGAAACGCTGGGAATTCGTGAGGAACGACAGATAACCCACCAAACACCGGAACCACTGGGTGGAGAAGGTCAATACCATCTCGGAGGAAGAGAACCGTGGTGAAAGCGGTCTGCGTTTGGCGGAACGGGTGAATCTCGACCAGCGGCTGAAATACCGTAGGGATCCGAATAAGCAGGGCGCTCCAGAACAAGCCTACGAGAGCGAGGTTTCGGGCGCGCGTGGAGGCGACCGGGGGTGCGTCGGTACATCGGTGACCGAGAGAGAGGACCGTTCGGAACCGAGGAACGAAGACGCGGACCACGGGTGAATTATCCGCGCTAGTCTTCCGCGGATGGATCGCCACTACGCAGATGTCTCAGCGTGCTGCCCCGAACGAGACTAGTCGTCGCGATCTTCATCCTCTCCGGGGCCGCAGGCCTCATCTACGAGGTGGTGTGGGCACGGCAGCTCGTCTTGGTATTCGGAAATACGACACAGGCTGTTTCCGCGATCCTTACTGGATT
The DNA here is from genome assembly GCA_963783725.1 of uncultured Chloroflexia bacterium. Classification (GTDB taxonomy): domain Bacteria; phylum Chloroflexota; class Limnocylindria; order QHBO01; family QHBO01; genus CAWAOJ01. The sequence goes on from CAWAOJ010000002.1 coordinate 1,825,523, forward strand.
TTTCGGTGGCATGGCGGTCGGAAGCTTCCTAGGCGGGCGACTGGCGGATCGGGTGCGGTCTCCATTGTTGGCGTACGCGGTCTTGGAGGGATCAATCGCGATCGTCGTGCTGCTCACGCCGGCGTTGTTCATCGGCCTCGACGCCGTCTATCGCAGCTTCTACCAAGGAGCAGAGCTGGATGCGACATTGCTCGGCGTCCTGAAGCTGCTGCTATCCGTGATAGCACTCGCACCGGCGACCGTCCTCATGGGAGCAACCCTCCCTGCCCTAACTCGCTATCTCAGCACTACTCACGTGGAAACGGGCCATCAGTTCGGCCGGTTGTACGCCGCAAATACGATCGGCGGGATCTTGGGCAGCGCTCTGAGCGGATACGTTCTGATCGAGCTGTTGGGACTTTCGGTCACCCTGGTACTCGGCGCCTGTCTTTCCGGTAGCGCCGCGCTCGCCGCTCTCCTGCTCAGGCGCCAGGTGTTGCCGCGCCGCCTTCACGCCGTTGTGCCGCTAACCGCTCCGAGCGCACAGACCGCCCCGCGCACGCTTGTGTTGCTCACCGCATTCATTTCGGGGTGCACGTCGCTCGGGTACCAAGTGCTGTGGACGCGCCTGCTGTCATCCGGTACGGACAACTCCACCTACGTCTTCACGACGATCCTCGTGCTGTTCCTTACCGGCATAGCGGTGGGAGCGAGGTTGCATGGTATGGGCCTCGGACGCCATCTAGACCGCTTGGACCTGCTTGGCGGCAGTCAGGTGCTCGTTGCCTTCCTGTCCATTGCGGGCGCGTGGATCATCGGGAGCCTCGGCTTTGGGGGCGCCCGGTTGATCGTTGTGCTGGTTGCCACCATCGTCATGGGATTCGCCCTACCAGTCGCTGCTGGACTGGTGAGTCGCGACGACCGGCGTATCGGAAGCGACGCTGGACTACTGCTCGCGGTCAACATGATTGGCGTGATTGTCGGGACATCGCTGGTTCCGTTCGTCTTGATACCCCTTGTTGGCACGATGCACGGCGTGCTCCTTCTTGGGGCTGTGAATGCATTGTTCGGCGCGTTGCTTCTTGCCTCACTCCGCCCGCGCACCGTCCGGCGGTTCGCTATGGGTGCTGCCTCCGGCCTGGTCCTCGTGGCCGTCATCGGCCCATTCGTGGTGCCACAGATGATTCGCTATCCCCATGCCGTGGAGGTAGCCAAGGCGGGGGAACTCTTCGACGCCGCGGAAGACGAGATCGCGGCCGTTGAGGCGGGAAGCATCGATGGTAAGCAGCGACTGTGGGTCGCCGGCGTTTCGATGACGCAGCTCACCGTCGACGCAAAGCTGATGGCGCTCCTGCCGTTGATGACGCGGCCGTCCGCCGAGAGGATGCTGATCGTCGCCTTCGGCATGGGAAGCTCGTTCCGGAGTGCCTTGCGGGCAGGGCTGCGGACCGATGCCGTGGAGCTGGTGCCCTCCGTACCAAGAATGTTCCATTACTACTACTCGGATGCCAGCGAAGTCCTGTCGGATCCTCGCGGGCGCCTGATCATTGCCGACGGCCGAAACTACGTCGAACTGGCCGACGAGCGCTACGACATCGTGGTTGTGGACCCACCACCGCCAGTTCGCAGTTCCGGCACGGGTGTGCTCTATTCACGTCAGTTCTACCAGGCGGCTGCCTCACGACTCAACGATGGGGGGGTGATGATGGAGTGGATGCCCTACGGACAGAAGCTCGATGAGTTCCGCGCCCAGGTGCACACGTTTCTCAGCGTCTTCCCGCACAGCATGTATGTCCTCTCGCCGGTTGACCTCGGGGTGTTCATGCTTGGCTCACGACAGCCGTTTGGGCTGAAATCGGACGCCGTTGCGTCGGTCCTCAACCGTGCGGGGGTCATGGCCGACATCGCTTCCTCGCCGGATGCTCCTGGTTCATCGGTCACCTTCTGGCAACGCACGTTGCCGCAGTTGGTCTTGATGACGGACCGCGTGGCACACGAGTTTGCGGATGAAGCCCCGGTCATCACCGATGACCGGCCGTTCACGGAATACTTCCTGCTCAGGGACATGTTTGGCTCACCGTCGCCGGAGTTGACCCGTGAAACGGTGGTCAAAGCTGTCAATGCGATGCCGGATCGCTAGGTGTCACAGAACTACGACGAATCAGTCCCGACCGAGGCAATGGTGCGCAGCGACTTCGGTCCGGGATTCGTCCTCCTTATCCCGAAGGCAATCGCCGCGGCGTTCATCGTCACCTTCTTTCTCCTGTACTTTCTCACTGGCCAACCGTTCTCAAATCCGTACCCCGGAGGCGACTTCCTCGCCTACTGGCACGCAGCCGAACGCCTGCGTGATGGAGTGGCGCTCTATCCCCCTGGCACGGATGCCGGGCTGGGTTTCGTGTATCGCTATTCCCCCTGGTTCGCTTATGTGTTCGTCCCTCTCACGACGCTCCCCTTGAGTACGGTGCTGCTCCTGTGGCAGCTGGCCATGCTCGGTGCCGGATTCGCCCTGCTGCGTCCCCTGATGCAACCGCTCTCGCTTGCCAGCGTATTGCTGATCCTGCTATGCGCCCCGCTGCTGATCGATCTCGCCTGGGTGGGAAACGTCGAACCGCTGATGATTCTCCTGATCGCCTCACTCCTGCGACGCCCGGTTGCCGGCCCCGTCGCCGTGGCGCTTGCCGCGTCACTCAAGATCACCCCGATTGTATTCGTCGCGTACTACATCGCTCGCAGGGAGTGGATCCCGGCAGTCATGGCCATCGCGCTCGCCGTGGGACTGTGGCTTCCTGCCATCGCGCTCGGGCTCGCCGACTACCCGACGACTCCCCTTCCAACGATCGCGATCTGGGGCGTGAACCCGGAGCTAGGCGCTCTCGTCGCCGTTGTGACGGTCCTCACAACGACCTGGTTGGCGCTCATTCGGTCACGCTGGACCCTCGTGCTGGCCACCACGGCAAGCATGGCCACAAGCCCGGTCCTATTCATCACCAGCCTGCCCCGGGTGCTCATCGCCGTTTGGACTGACCCCCGCAGCGACTCGGAATGAGCGATCGTCGGGGCGCGCTGCTCGCCGGCCTCTACGCGTTCGTCGTCTTCTGGCTTACGGCCGCTCATCAGCTCGTCTTTCGCTGGGACTTCTACTTCCTGGCCGATGCCTTTCTTCATGGTCGCACCTGGGTCGAGTACCCGTTGCCCGGTGCCATCGACACGGTGACGCTCAATGGGCACGTCTATGTCCCGTTTGCACCGTTACCCGCCGTGTTCTTAATGCCGCTCGTCGCCGTGTTCGGCGTCCTGGCGCTCCTGCCGTGGGAGCCGACCATCAACGCGGCGCTCGCAGCCACCTGCGTCGGGCTGGCCTGGTCGCTCATCGGTCGCATTGCCGGTGGCAGCATGCGGACCCAGATCTGGCTGACGGCCTTCTTCGCGTTCAGCACCGCCCTGTGGTCGATTACCGTTCGCGGCGGCGTGTGGCATACGGGGCAGCTGATCGCCACCATGGTGACGCTCATCGGCCTGCTCGAGGCCACTGGCGCACGACGGCCCTGGGTGCTCGGCATGGTCGCCGGCGCCGGCTTCCTCGCCCGAGCGCCCCTGCTCTTTGCCGTGCCGTTCTACGCGTGGATCGCCGCTGGTGGTGGCCACGCCGACCTGCGGCCGCTTGCTGCGCCTGGGGCTCTTCGTCGCTCGACGGTCGTCGTGGGGGTCGCCGTTGTGGCGGTTGGTCTGGCCGCCGTGTACAACGCCGTGCGGTTCGGGTCGCCGCTCGAGTCGGGATATGCGCTCGCCAACCTGCCGCCGCAGTTGGCCGGGACGCGTGATCAGGGGCTCTTCTCGCTGGCCTACCTTCCGCGCAACCTGAATCTTCTGCTGTGGCACCCGCCGACGGCAGGCCCGCCGCCGCTCTTTCTGCTGCCGGATGGCTACGGACTGTCCATCTTCATCACCAGTCCGGCCATCGTCATGGTCGGCTGGGCCGATTACGGGCGCCGATTCGTCCTTGCCTGCGCCCTGACTGCGATGGTGGTATTGGTGCCCAGCCTGCTCTACTACGGTGGGGGCTGGCAGCAGGTCGGCTTTCGCTACTTCTTGGACTCGATGCCGTTCGTCCTCGTCGTCATGGCCGCCGGCTGGAAGCGCGAGGCCGCAACGGCCTGGAAGGCACTTATCGCGTTCGGCATCGTCGCCGGAATATGGGGCGTGATCTTCACCTACCTAAGCATTCTCCAGAGGTGATACCGGCGTTCGACGATGCTGACGCGAGGCGGCTGTTACCGGGTCTGATGCACAGGCCTAGCGTTTTGGCCCTTGTGACAGTTGGGACGTGGGCGGGTTTCGCGTTCCGACGAGGAGCCATGAAGGAAAGTAAGGGACCCAGCGTGGGAGTGCGAAGAGCACCGCAATCGCGGCCGCGGTCCACGCCTCGGGCCGCCTGCGGAGCCACCACGTGGCGCCCAGCGCTGCGATCACAACAAGCCACGACCATGGGGTCGGAATGGGTGCGTCCACCAGCGAGCCGGCGTCGAAGGGGTAGTTGCGCAGATCGAACAGGAGGACCGGTGCGACGAGCGCGGCCGTCAGCATCAGCGTCCCCGCGACCCGCCACCACTGGCGGCGCACGACGTAAACCCAGACGTACAGCACGGGAACGGCCTTCAGCGAGGCCGCCGCCGCGATCCACAGCGGACCACTGCGCCGATCGACGCCCCGGACCAGTGCCGCAAGCATGAGCGGTTGGACGTTGCCGCTCGACGCGGTCCGGATCAGCACGGCACCCAGCAGCACGCCGAGGAGGGTCCCGGCCAGGCTGCGAGTGCGGAGCGCCGGCCAGACGCAGGCGATGGCGGCCAGGACGAGTACCGCGCCCCAGCCGAAGCGCACGACATCGTGCGGTAGGAACGTCAGCGGGATCCACAACGCGGCGAACCAGGGGCTGTATCGGTAGATGTCCGGGTCTTCCAGGTTCGGGAGCGGCGGGTAGAGCGGCCCGCCCTCGCGCAGTCGCAGCGCGGCATTCCAGTAGGCGTCCGAGTCCTTCAGCCACCAGTTGGTGCCCGGTCCCGTCAGCGCGGCCAGTGCAAACCCCACGACCAGGCCGATGGCGATCGCTTGCGCGAAGCGGATCGCGAGCCGCCTCACGTTCATCAGGCGCGTACCCACACCGCGGCGACGTCATCGACGTAGACGGGCCTCCACTTCGCCGAAGCGTTCAGCCAGGCGCCGAGCGGCGAATCGGGCGGAAAGAGGACGAAGTCGATGGCGTACCGGTCGAAGGTCGTCTGTGGATCGATGCTCAGGCCGATGGTCCGAACGTATTCCGCGATCACTCGGTCGCCGTAGACGTCGGCCCTTCCGTCGATGAAGATCGGCTGATCCGGCCGTTGCAGACCCAGGTAGCCGCCCCACTCATATCGGTTGAAGACGCGATCACCGGGGTCGTGCGCACGGATCCAGTCCACGGCTGCCACCGGCTGTTCTCGCGCGGTCTCCCGTGCCTGCGCGTCGGGTAACGAACGGGCGAGTGCCAGCGCCGTGCCGAGCGCGAGCACCGCGATCACCAGTACGACGAGCAGTGGGTCGGATCGCGGTCGGGTCATCCGTTCCAGCGTTGAAGCAGCCTGCTGCCCCAAGCGTGACTTCGAGACAGCCGGCCCGAGATTCACGGCAATGATCGCGGTGCCCACGGGACCGAGGATCAGCAGGAACCGGACGGCCATGAACGCCATCAGCGTGAGCCCGACGAGGATGAGCACGTCGGCCGTTCGCATCCGTCGCCACGCGAATGCGACCGTCGGCAGTACCGCGACCATGACAAACGCGACGAGCAGCTGCCCGAAGAGCGAGTCAAGGCGTGCGGGCTGCCATTCGCCAACGGCAGCCTTGAGCGTCGTCAGCTGCAGCGTGTCGAGCGGATAGCGGTAAATGTCGATGCCATTCGGATTCAGCGCGAGCACGGCGGCCGCGACGACAAGCGCGACGGCGATTGCGGCGATGTGGTGCCATGCAAGGGCCTGGCCGATCACGCCCGGGCGTGCGTGGTCGAGCATTTCCCCAACCACGACCGCGCCGCCGAGCAGGAAGAGGAGCGGCCAGCCGGCGTGCAGGTTGACCCAAGCCAGCGCCAGGACCGGCAGCCATACAAGGGTGGACGTCCGGCGTCGAGCGAGATAGTTCCACAGCACGTATAGAGTCAGTGCGCTGCCCAGCAGGTCGAAGACCTGAACTCGCACGCCGAGGGTCGGTCCGGCCAGCACCAGGCCGGCGGAGAGCCAGACAACCCGACTGAGCCAGCCAATCGATGGCGATCGCACCGCCATGGCGCGCCACAGGACCGCGAATCCGGCAACGGCAAGGCCAGCGAAGGCAAGCGACAGGAGCGTCTCGCCCCATGCGCCAAGGCGCGCCACCAGGGCCAGAAGGACGTTCGCCCCCCAGTCCTGGCTGGTCCACGGACGGCCTGCGGCGGTGAGGCTCCAGGTATCCATCGCGGGAACCCAGCCGCTTGTAAGAACCGCATCACCGGCGCGGATGTGCCACCAGACGTCTGGATCGACCAGCGGCCAAGTCGCCCGCGGAGTGAGCGCAGCGCCAAAGAACGCGGCGATGACCGCGGCCGCCGACGACAGTCGAGGAAGCGTCACGAGCCGGCAGTGGTTGGAGCCGAGTCCTCACCGCTCTCCGCAATCCCTGGCAGGATGAAGGTCGTGTCGTACAGGAAGAGCCGCGGGAGCGCCAGCACCACGGCGGCCCCGGTCGCCAGCCAGGCGTAGCGAGAGCGCCGCAACGCGAGAAACAGGGCGACTGCGATCGCGGCTGCTGCTACCAGCGCCCATAGCACCGGGCTGATGTTCGAGAGGGAGTTCGACCCTCCAAAGTCGGTTACCAGTGGCGGGAGCGGGAAGAGGAGCATCGGCGCGGTGAGGATGGCGGTGAGGGCGAGCGTCGCGCTGGCGCGCCACCACTGCCGGCGGCCGACATAGACGATCACGTACAGCAGCGGCACCGCCTTGAGCGACGCCGCCAAGCCGATCCACAGCGGTCCGCTGCGGCGCTCGACGCCCCACACCAGCCAAGCCACCATCAGCGGCTGGACGTTGCCCGACGCCGCCATGCCGATCAGCAGACCCGCCATCAGGATCGCGAGCGGCAGGGCCCGCCTTACCAAACGCACGGATCACCGGAATCACCGCCGCGATGGCGGCGATCACCAGCAGCAGCGACCAGCCGACGTCCACGATTTGTCGCGGCAAGTACGTCAGCGGGACCCACAGGGCCGCGAACCACGGCGCGTAGCGGAAGACGGTGTGGTCCGTCGTCACCGCCGTGACCGTGTACGGATTCCCGGTCGCCCGCCACTGCTGCGCGGCGGTCCAGTACACGTCCATGTCGATCAGCTTCCAGCCACCTCCGATCGCCCATCCACTGACGATCGCGAGGGAGAACGCGGCCAGCAACGCCACGCTGAGGAGCCGCGCCGCCCGGATCACGATGGGTCGCGGAGCTCGCGTATCGGTCAACGACACGTCAGGCGCCTTCATCGGTCAGTCCGTCCGTAACCGATATGGCCGCGACCGCGCAGCACAGCGCGCCGATGATGAAGTAGTAGTAGTTCGCGAATGCCTGCTTGTTGAACGCGAAGAAGAAGAGGTACACCACCCCGACCGTCGCCGCGAAACCCGACGGAGTCCGAGCGGCGCGGACGATGGCGAGGGCGCCGGCAGGCACGATCGCGGCGAAGCCGAGCGCGGCGCCGAGCGTCGGATTGTCCAGCCGAAGCCACGCTGGGTAGCTGAGTGCATCGGCCCGGAACGGCTGCTGTACCTGGAGCGCAATGAGGCTGCGCCAGAATCCGCCTGGATCCCACACCAGGAACGGAAGCGTGATGACGCCGGCGACAGCAACCGCCATTGCTGCGGCCCTGATCAGGGTGGCGCTGCTGCGCGGTGCCGGCACGAGCAGAGGTGCCATTGCCAGCACGAGCACCAAATGCTGTTTGACGGCGATGAGCAGGCCGAGGGCGACCGGAAGCAGCGCACGGCGCCAAATGCCGATCGACAACGCGATCACCAGCAGCAGCACGATCAGCGGCTCGGTCCACGCCTGCGCCACCACGAAGAGGCTGCGTGGCGTGAAGAGGAAGAGCACGGCCGCGCCACGGGCGATCGGCCCCGGTTGGAGCCTGGACATCAGCCATGCTGCAAGAACCACCGAGGCGAGTCAGTGCGTAGCGGACGTCGCCGAGCAGGTAGCCGGGAGGGTCAGGAGCAGGCTGAGCGGAGGATACGGGAGCCCGAACGTCAGATGATCGCCGACCATCGTCTCGGGTGCATAGAACGGCGAGCCCGGCCCGAACACATTGGGCATCTGCACGCTGTATGGGTCGACCCCTGACAGAAGCGCGTGGCTCCCGATCTGCTGGAACCACCACACGTCGTTCGTCGGCACGCCCGAGAGCGCGATAACCCAGAGCGCGGAAATCGTCCAGAAGCCGTACAGGGCAAGGCGCCGTGGGCCACGCAGCACCGGGCGGTCGGTGAGCTCGAGAAGTGCCAGCGGCAGGCTGACAGCGACCCCGACGCGAAACGGGACCAGCGTGGCGGCCAGTTGGAAGGGATCAGCGGGCGCCGGTGGCCAGATAAAGAGGAGGCCGAACTGCACCACGAGCGCCATGCCGAGGGCGAAGCGGACGTTGCGCTCTCGAATCCGGCGCCAGGAGGGACGTGCCAGACCCACGACCGCCAACGGAATGGCGAGCGTCAGCATCATCAGCGCGCCACCGTCCAGGCGCCCCAGGTTGAGCTGAACTCCAAACCCGATGAGGAGGGCGGCCAATGTCAAACACCAGCCGGTCGACCACCGGTCATTCACGCCCGATGAGTCCCGGTGGCTCCGGTCGGGTCTGCCGCCGCCCTGCGCAGGTTGACTCCGAGCATGAGCGCGCTGATCCCGCCGCCCAGCGCAAGCGGTACCAGTGTTAGCGCATGCACGAGGATCGCCAGCGCGAGTGCCGGCGCGGCCGCGATGCCGACCGCGGCGGCGGCGCTGGATGCGGCAAGTTCGAACGTGCCGACGTAGCCCGGGGCCGAGGGAATGATCGTCCCCAGTGACGCGACCGCCAGGATGACGAGTGCCTGCGCCGGGCGCAGCTCAACGCCAAGCGCCCTCCCCGCCAGCAGGTACAACAGGGTATCGATGCTCCACGCGGTCGCCGTCAGCGCGACCGCCCCCGCCAGCGCTGAGCGATCGGTCGCGGATGCGACGCTGAGAAAACGCTTCAGCAGATGTGCCGTTGCGCCGGTCGTCAGATGAAGTCGCTCGCGTAGCCATCCGCCGCCGGCAAGCAGGCCCCCCAGGATGATCACCGCGACGCCCGCAACCACGCCAGTTCCGGCGACCAGCCATCCCGGAGCGTGGAGCGACTACCGCCGCCAGGAAGCCGAGCAATGCGAGTACGGCTGTATCCACGATGCGCTCGAGCGCGACTGACCCGATGCTTTCCGGTACGCCGATGGTCTCGCGGCGGGCGAGCACCAGCGCCCGAACGGCCTCGCCGAGCCGCGCTGGAAGCAGGATGTTGCCGAGGTAGCCCACCAGCAATACCGGCACGAGTCGAGCCGTGGCGGGCCGTCCAGCGGCCTGTGGCAACAGCAGCCGCCACCTGGCAGCGCGGACGACGATGCCGACCGCCACTGCGACCAGAGCGGCGAGGAGCCCCCCGGGTTGGCGTTGAGGACGAGCCCGGTTGCGGCGCTCACGTCGACAGACCGCACGATTGCCACGAGCGCCACGCCGCTCAGCGCCACGCCGCCGAGGGCCATGAGCACCGTGCGGATATGGCTCGTCACGGCGGTGAGTATGCGGTGTGGGAATGGCAGGGCCATGGCCGGATACGCCTATTGCCGGCCTTGCCGGCCTTGGTAATCTGCCTGCCATGACCCCGGAAACCGACGATACGCACCCGCCGCGTGTCGTCGTCGTCATGCCCGCGTACAACGCCGCGCGCACGCTGCATCAGACGTACGCCGACATTCCGCACGAGCTCGTGGATCGGATCATCCTGGTGGACGACGTTTCCCGCGACGAGACGGTCGAGATCGCACGCCGCCTCGGTCTCGAGGTTGTCATCCACCGCCAGAACCTTGGGTACGGCGGTAACCAGAAGACGTGCTATGACCATGCGCTCGAGGCCGGTGCCTCGGTAGTGGTCATGCTCCATCCCGACTACCAGTACGATGCGACCCGGATTCCGGCGCTCATTGCGCCGATTCTGGACGGTCGGGCGGACCTCGTCCTCGGCAGTCGATTCCTTGGTGATCCGCTCGCTGGCGGCATGCCGAAATGGAAGTGGATCAGCAACCGGTTCCTGACGATCGTGGAGAACATGGCTTTCGGGTTGGGCCTCTCGGAGTACCACACCGGCCTGCGCGCGTACAGCCGTCGCCTCCTCGAGGCGATCCCCTACCACCGCAACAGCAACGACTTCGTCTTTGATCAGGAGCTGATCGCGCAGGTCGTGGCCGCCGGCATGCGCCACCGCATCGCCGAGATCCCGGTGCCCACGCGTTACTTCGACGAGGCGTCGTCCGTCGGCTTCCGCCGGAGCGTGGTGTACGGGCTCTCGACGCTTCGTGTCGTGCTTCGCTACCTGCTGCATCGGCTTCACCTGCGCCCCACGCCCAAGCTCAGGCCGAACCTGCCCATCTAGCGCCGCATGCGCATCGGTACCAGCTCGAGTGCTGCCATCAGAAGGTAGTAGGGCAGGACGTACGGGCTGGCGGCTAGCCCCGCGAAGCCAATGCGGCCGCGCACGGTGAGCCAGACTCCCAGCGGCACTCCCATCAGCAGCCACCATGAGCCGATGAACCGCGACGGCCCGATGTTGAAGTCGCTGCCGATGTCCGCTGGGCTGTCCACCAGTCGCCCGATCCACTCCGGTCCCCATCCGACGAGCAGCACCGCCACGGCGTGGGCGGCGAAGAGCACGACCGCCCGCCAGCGCCACTCGGGATGCTGCCACAGCAGCCACGCGGCGAGCGGCAGCATGAGTGGTCGCGGGATGAGGAGCGTGGCCACGAGGAACGCGCCGATCGCCCACGGCTTACCGAGCAGCGCCCAGTACGCGACCACGACGATGAAGATCATCGCGTTGCCGCCCAGCAGGTCGACGATGAACGGCCACGACAGGCCGACAACCAGCGCCAGGCGCCAGTTGCGAAAGGCCCCCAGGGCGATGATGTGGAGGCCCGCCCAGCCGAGCGCCCCGATTGGGCTGATGATCCAGAACAGCCAGGCGGCGACCGGGGACCAGCGAAATGCGGAATGGGTCGCCTCGATCAGGGTCGCGTATGGGTTGAGGCCCCCGGCGATCCGCTCCCCGGCGTTGGTGACGATGTTCCAGTCGATCGACTGGCGATAGTCGAGCCAGCCGGCGATCGTCCACGCCGAGTACCACGTGCTGGCGATGGCGAGCGCCATCCACAACGCGGCAACGCGGAGCGACGGCAGGCGCCAGCTCCTCGCGGCGACCCGTTCCTCGACGGTCGCTGTCAGGTCAGGCGCCACGGGCGGCCTCGGATCTTGGGCGATGAAGCGGCCATGGCCATTCCCGCATCCGCTGGAGCGGTGGCCACGCGATCAGCGGGACCGCTCCGAGCAGGAGGGTGATGCTGTTCTCCCACAGCACGGGCAGTCCAATGGTCGCGGCGACCGGGACTGTCCAGCGCCACCCCCTGAGGCCGCCGATCACCGCGACGACCAGCGCGACCGGAAGCCGAACCATCAGCGTCAGACCGAACAGACGCGGCGGCTCGACGGTATTGCTGCCGAGTATCCGGAACCAGTCGAACCACAGCTGCGGCGACAGCGCGAACGACACGAGCACGATGGCGGCCGTCGTGGCGAGCGCCGTCGCGAGAGCGCGCCATTCTCGCCGCGCCGCGAACCACGCCAGCCCCACCCCGGCGGTGGACTTGGTGAGCAGGACGGCGGCCCAGCTGCCCGGATAGCGGAAGCCGAGTGCGATCGCCACCGCCAGCAGCAGGTGGACGTTGCCCGTCCCCACGTCGGCCCAGACCTGTGGCACCAGGAGCAGCAGCGCGGCCGCGACGGGCCCGACCAGCCAGACGAGGCACCCCAGCAGGATCGCTTCCCAGATCGCGTAGAACACGGGCCAGGGCAGCAGGTGCGCCGCGGCCAGTGCCTGTGCGGCGGCCGGCGAGTAGAGGAACGCGTTCAGCTCTCCGACGACCGCGCCGGAGTACAGATGATCCAGGCTCAGCGACCAGTAGGCGTGGGCGTCGATCGCCGAAAAGCGGATGCCGTCATTGAGGATGTACTGGACCAGGAAGAGCCACGCCCAGCCCAGGAAGACGAGCGCCGCAACGCTTGCCAGGTCACGGGTCAGCCGGATGGCGCGCGGCAGAGGCGCGGCTGCCTCAGACAGGGACATCCGCTGAGCCGGCCTCGGGATGCATGTGCGGGCCATGCGCGTGAAGGCCGCAGCTTCGCCTGTCGGCGACCTTCCGATAGACGCGACGACCGATGGCGGCGATCGGCGGCAATCGGAAAAGCGCCGCCCACAGAAAGCTCACCGGCAGCACGTATGCAATGGCCACCACGCCGTCATAGCCGCTCCGCCTTCCTTGGTGCGTGACCACCTGAAGGGCATGGAGCGCCTCGGCCTCGCTGATACCCAGTCGTTCGCGGGCGACCGCGTCCGATCCTGGAACCAGGCGGAGGGCATGCAGCCAGTCCAACCGCGTGGCCCACGTGATCCAGCTGCGGCAGAACGAGCACTGGTCATCCCAGACGACCGCCATGGACCTCGGCAGCGGGTCAAGGAAGGCCAGGTACAGCGGCAGCATGAGCGCTCCAAAGGTGATCAGCTGGCTCGTCGGCTCGAGCCAGATGGCAATCCCGGTGTGCAGGAACAGCCCGACCACGAATGCCGTCTGCCGCCAGCGTGGCAGCCACAGCGCCACGGCCAGGAATGCCTCGCACAGGACCCCCACGATGGAAAGCACGAACAGCAGCTGGAAGTTCCGCCAGTCCTGTGGCAGGGCGAGCAGACCGCCGTCGCGAAGGTAGCTGCCGACGACGCTTCCCGACAAGTACGTGGGGTTGAGCTTCGCCAACGCCGCGAAGCCGTACACGAGGGACACCTGCCAGCGCAGCAGGGCGATGGGCCAGCCTGCTGGCCCGCGTGACGAGCCGCGGCCGGCGCCGAGAGAAATCGCGATGAGGAAGGTCGCCAGCAGGAGAAGATAGAGATGGTTGGAATAGAGCTGCTGATCAGCGGCCAGGGCGAGCACAAGAGTCAGCACCAACGCCACTGCCGCGGCCCGGGTCGCAAAGCCGAGTGCGAAGAGCGCCGCCGCCGGCAGCCACACGGCGGCAAGCGCCAGGTAGAAGAAGGCTGGAATCTCGAGCCCGGCGAGGTATGGCACCCGCAGGACGGACGGGTCGGCGAGCCTGGCGAGCACCGGTGCCTCCTCCAGCCAGACGAGGAAGCCAGCCAGACCGATACCGATTCGCAGCAGCCCAACGGTCCGCGGATTCACGTCGGCCCGGGCCACTTTCGTAACGCTTCGCGTCAGCTGCACGGCAGCACGTCCTTGGTGTTCTTGAGGGTGACGACGATTGCCTCCACCGCCGCGTCGAGGCACAGCTTGTCGTGGAGCGCCGGTATGTAGTCCGCCTCAGCCCGTCCGCGGGCGACGCGGTTCTCGACCTCGACCGCAGCTTCGGAGCCGTCCTCGTAGCGCACAGTGACGGACGGAAGCTCCGTCAGGGCCGTGTACATCTGCCAGCCGAATCGCGCAGGCCGCGGCTGCAGGAGGCCGTAGGCAGGCACAGCCAACTGCACCGCCAGCCAGACAGCGATGAACGCGATGACGCGCCGGTCAGGGGGCATTGGTCACGACCGCGCCGGTGTGGGCGACTCGCGCGGTCCGCGTATCGCGCTCGGCGGAGGTGTTCTCAGCGGTACGGCGACCTGCAGATAGGTCACGTCGTACAGGAAGAAGCGCGGCAGCGCCATCGCCACCGTGACCGAGGCCGCGAGCCACGCCCACCGCGTGCGGCCCAGCCGAAGCGTCACCGCGGCGAGCACCACGACGGCAAGGGCGTACAGCGCCGGCCAGGTGATGAGCAGCCCGGCGAAACCTGCTGAGGTGACGTAATTCGACAGGTCGTACAGCAGCATCGGCGCGACCAGGGCCGCGGTGAGCAAGCCGGTCACCACGGCCCTGGCCCACTGGCCTCGGCCGACGTAGACGAGAGCCAACAGGATGGGAAATGCCTTGAGGGAGGCGGCGACGGCGATCCACAAGGGTCCGGACCGTCGCTCGACCCCCAGCACCAGCAGCGCAACCAACAGCGCGTGGACGTTTCCGTTGGCGCTGATACCAATCAGGATCGGCCAGAAGAAAGCGACCTCGAGCCAAGCCCGACGCTGTACCAGCGGCAGCATGGCGGCGCAGCTGGCTGCCACGAGAATCGCGGACCACAGCATTCCGGCGATCGTCTGTGGGAGGAACGTGAACGGCAGTGTCAGCCAGGCGAACCACGGCGCGTACCGGTACACCTCGGACGATTCGACGTCGGTGACCGGTGGATACAGCGTGCTGCCGTCGCGCAGGCGCTCCGCCGCTGACCAGTACGCGCCAGCGTCTGCCATGTGCCACTGGGTGAACGCCCAGTACAGGTCAGTGATGCCGATCGCGATCACCACCGCGAGCGCTACGACCCGTGCCAGCCGCCAGATGCGGGGGCTGACGGTCCAGGTCGCGAGTCGCTGCTGATGTGCCCGGAACATGGCAGACGCCACCGTACCCTAACGATGAAGGCCCCGGATTAGTCCGATCGTCCCAGCGGGATCGATGGTTTCCCGCTCAGTTGCGCTCGCTTGCGGGCGCGCGCCCGTTGGAGGTCGGACCTCGCCAATGGAATGGAGGCGGCCATCAGGATCGGGCTGTTGTACCAGATGACTGGCAGCGACAGCCAGATCGCGATCGGGACGAGCCAGCGCCAGTCTCTACGTGCCGCAACGGCGATCAGCAACAGGCCGGCCGGCAGCCGCACGAGCAGGGAAGCCCATGCCAGCAGCTGGTCGGGATCCGTGGGGACCGGCGGGTTGGAGGCGATCCACCTAGTCCATTCGACCCAGGCGTTCGGCCCGAGCGCGAACGACACGATCACGACGATGCCCGTGGTCGCCAGTGCAACCGCGAGGCTGCGCCACTCGCGCCGGACCGCGAACCACACGAGGCCGATGACCGGTGTCACCTTCGTCAGGACCATGAAGGGCCACACCGCCGGCGCTCGGAATGACACCACCAGACTCGCCGCGAGCAGGACGTGGATGTTCGAGATCACCAACTCGTTGAACAGCCCCACGACTGGGATAAGGAGGAGCATTACACCCAGGATCGGACCGACCAGCCACAGCAGCGCGGCGATCTGCGCGAGCGTCCAGAGCATCGCGAATGCCTCGAATGGCACTCCACCAAGGGACGCGATGGCCTGTGCGAAAGCCGGCGAATATTGGAAGGCCTGGTCGCCTGGGCGTGCGCCAGGCGTGTACGGCGCGCTCGCGTTTTGGGCCGCGGTCCAATAGACATGCGCATCCACCGCCTCTGCACCGCCTCTGTGGGCATACACGAATGTGGCCAGAAGCGCCAGGGCCGCAAGCTTCGTCAGCAAGTGAAGGAGGTGGAGTGCGTGCACCAGCCATCGGCGTTCCCTCAATCGAGCGCAGCGATTGCGCGCATCGCCGATCAAGACGGGAACGGGGTGGGCACGCCACGAACCATCGAGGCGTGACGATAGCACGCGAATCCTTGCCCGCCGTCTGTAATCACAGTCGCGCAGCATCTCAAGCGGGCCGCCCGCTACGCTTCCTTCCGTGAACCCGAGATCACGCACCGCCGTCCTGGGAGCCGGAGCGCTCGGTCTGACGGCGGCACTCCGACTCGCCGAGCGCGGCGACCGCGTCACCGTCATAGAGCGCGAGCCGCTTCCCGGTGGGCTCGCAGCCGGCTTCGAGCTGGAACCTGGCGTGTGGCTCGAGAAGTTCTACCACCACCTCTTTCGCTCTGACACGCGCGCCATCGCGATGATCGACGAGCTTGGCCTGAGCGACAGACTCGAGTGGCATGCGCCGGTGACGGCGACGCTGTCCGGTGGTGCGCTGCACCAGCTGGACTCACCGATGTCGCTCCTGCGCTTCTCCCCGCTGTCGCCCATCGCTCGGGCGCGGATGGGTATGACGCTCGCCGTTCTGAAGGCCATGCCGAATGCGCGTCTCATCGAGGGCCGAACGGCGGCGCGCTGGCTCGAACGATGGATGGGGCGGGACGCATACACCACCGTGTGGGAGCCGTTGCTGCGTGGAAAGTTCGGCACGGCGGCGCCGGAGATTGCGATGCCATGGTTCTGGGCGCGTGTTCACGATCGCACCCAGCAGCTCGGGTATCTCCGTGGCGGCTTTCAGCAGCTGTACACGGCGCTCGCCGAGAGGGTCGAGGAGGCGGGCGGCGAGGTTCGTCTCGGCGAGTCGGTGACGAGCATCCGGTCTCATGCTGGATCCTTGACGAGTGGAGACGACAGCGGGCGCCGAAACGTTCGACAGGGTGGTTTCGACCCTTCCGAACCGCCTCACCGCGCGCCTGGCGCCGCAGCTGCCCGACGGATGGAGACGGCGGTACGAGTGGGGCAGTGCCTACGGCGCGCACTGCCTGATCCTCGCGCTGGATCGGCCGCTGACATCGGCCTATTGGATCAACATGAACGACCCGGGTTACCCGTTCATGGCCCTCGTGGAGCACACGAATTACGTGCCGGCGTCCGACTACGGCGGTCGCCACCTCGTGTACCTGGGCAACTACCGACCGATGGACGACCCGCTGCTCTCGGCCTCGAAGGAATCGGTGCTCGGCACGTTCTTGCCGCACCTCGCCGGCCTGAACTCGGCCTTCGACGCCTCCTGGGTCACGGACTCGTGGATGTTCTCCGCCCCATTCGCCCAGCCGATCGTGACCGTCGACTATCGCGACCACGTCCCGCCATTCACGACACCCGATTCCGGGTCTCTTCCTCGCGAACATGTTCCAGGTGTATCCGCACGACCGGGGGCAGAACTACTCCATCGAGCTTGCGGAACGGCTCGTCCGCCACCTCGGTCAGGGAAGATTGACGTCGTAACCGGGCGGTTGGACCTCGATCTTCGGCTGGATCATCGGGCCGCCGATGGGGCCGAGCTGGTAATCGACCAGCGGCAGCTCGTGTCCGGTCGCTTTCCACGCGACGGCGAGCAGCAGCACGACGAGGACGGCGCCGAACAGGAAGCGCATTCCCGCAGACTACGCTCCGAGTCAATCCGCGGCCGGCGGCTCCTCTGATGCGTGCTCGACATCCGCGGGTGTCGTCGTCACCGTGCGGTTCTGGGCTCGCTTGGCGTAGAAGTAGACGAACACGAGCATCGCCACGAGAAGAAAGATGATCAGGAAGAATTCGTTCGGCACGATGTGTCCTCGCTTGCCGGCCGCACGGCGTGCGGCTCGCCGCGCATCTATGGTGCGTGGCCACCGATCGAGATATGACCCATTCGGCCCATGCTGCGACGAGCTCTACCCCGCGAGCGCGACCCTCACCCGCGGCGTGAAGAGCAGCGCCAGCACGTAGAGCACCGCGACCAGCAGCGCCAAAGCCTGGTAGCCGGTGATCAGTGCCAGGTACTCGAGCAGGCCACCCACCATGGCGCCCAGCAGGTTCGCGGCGAAGCCGAGGTTCGAGGTGTCCACGTCGCGGAAGCGCTGCGCAAAGACGAGGTTCGCCGCGAAGATCGGCGTGAAGTAGACGAGGACCGCCGCCAGCAGCCGAGGCCCGAACGAAAGCCCCAGCAGCGCGTGCGGCGGGATGAGGAAGCCCACGATGACCGCCGCCACGAGCAGCGCGTAGAGGACGGTCGGCCGCGGCAGGCGGGTCCGTCGCACCACCTCGATGGCGGCCAGGACCGAGAGCAGCACGCCGCCGAACACCAGCGCGTTGACGAACCAGGTCGTGCCGAACAGCAGCGCGAACTGGACGACGCTCTTCGTCTCGAGCAGCAGGAACGCGGCTCCCATGAAGAACAGGTCCGTGTACCGGCGCATGCCGCCGGAAGGGTCCGCCCGCGCTGCGCACCAGCACCAGCGAGGCGAGCAGGATCAGCGCGATCGCGACGCAGGTACAGCGTGTGGGATCCCGCGGTCGCGCAGGTACGGGAAGGGGTAGTCGTCGGCGACGCGGGCGCGGGGGCGTCGCGGCCACGTGCGGTGGGTGCACGCCGCAGCTGACCGCATCGGGCTCGAGGCCGATGGTGAGGACCGCCATGTGGCGCACGGTCCCGACGCTGTCGACGCACGGCGCATGGCCGAAGGCGGCCGCCAGCGTCGCCGACGTACCGATCGAGCAGCCACGACTCCCGGTAGTAGTTGTACATGGCGAACGCGCCGCCGGGCTTCAGGTGCCGCCGAGCGCTGTCCATCGCCTCGCGCGTGAACAGGTAGCTCTCCAGTCGCAGCGACGACTGGCCCTGCACCAGCGTCAGCGAATCGGGCAGCGCGAAGAGGATGAGGTCGTACTTCGCATCGGTCTGCTCAAGGAAGGCACGGCCGTCGTTGATGTGCACGCTGACGCGCGGGTCCTGGTACGGCTCGTCGGGATGCAGCTGCTGCCCAAGCTGGTACAGGCGCGGGTCGATCTCGACCGCGTCGACGTGCTTCGCGCCCTGCGGCAAGCGCGATGGCGACGTCGGTGCCGCTGCCCGCCCCGACGATCAGCATGTCGTCCAGCGCGGACGCCGCTGGCGCCGCTGGTACGGGATGAAGTAGACCGGCGACTTCTTGCGCCGCTCGGCCACGGAGTGCATCGCTGATGTGGGATGCCGTTGACGTCGAGCTCGTAGGTGCCGCGTTCCGCCGGCACCGGCGTCGACTGACACCTTGTAGTACGGCGACCAGCTGTAGTTGGGGACGATCGTCTCGCGCGCCAGCATGAAGACCAGCGCCGACGACCGCCGCGACCTGGAGCACCCGCCAGCCCCGCCGCTGAAGCAGCAGGAAGAGGATGCCGACGACCGTCCCCCACGCGACCGGCGGCGCCCACAGGAACGACAGCAGCGAGAACGCGCCGATCCCCAGCACGCTGCCGGTGATGTCGAGCCGGTACGCGTCGAGCGGCTCGAACTCCACGAACGTCCGCGCCACGCCCTCGCCGATCATCGCCATCACCGACGCCACCGCCAGGAAGATGACCGGGAGCGTGATCCAGGTCGGCAGGCCGCTGGGCGTGAAGGTGCCGAAGTAGATGATGTCGCTGCCGCTGCGGTCGATCTGGACGGGGAAGACGAGCACGAAGCCGACGAGCAGGGCCAGCACGACCGGCGCCCAGCGGAACGTGTCGTGCCTCGCCCGCCCGCGCAGGAAGCCGACCCCGATACCCAGGAAGCTCCCGAGCAGCACGAAGTTCGAGAAGTACGACAGGTAGACGACGTTCGACCCCAGCCACCGGATCAGTGCCAGCTCCACGAACAGCATCGAGGAAGCTGAGCAGCACCAGCCGCAGGCGGGGGTCCATCGCGGCGGATGGTACGGCATGGCCACGCACGGGAGCGGTCGCGACCGTATCGGTCCGATTCCGACCCCTTAACTCGGCGACCGACCGCCGCGACCCTCTTACGGGTCCCCTGACGACCCGGTAACGCCCAACCAGGCCACCCGCGCGCCGTTAAGGGGTCGTCGTCGGACCCTTACCGCCTGCGCCCAGCGAACCCCCCCGGCTGTGCGGCCGGCCGCCGCTCACCCGTGCGCGGCGGCGTTGGCCTTGATCGCGTCGTGGAGGTACTGCGCCAGCCCCGGGGCGATCTTCTCGTAGGTTGCCGTGAAGCGCGGATCGGCCAGGTACATCTCGGCCAGGCCGACGTGCATCTCGTACGAGCACGGGTAGAACGCGTCGTCGATCTGCTTCCGATGCGCCTCGGCGCCGGCCATCGCCTCCGCGCTGTCCGCGGGCTTTCCCGACCGCATGGCCGACACGACCTGCGCGATCGCCGCCTCGCCCTGCGCCTTGATGCGCTGCCAGTCCGCCTTGGTGTACTGCGACGCGCGCCGGGCTGACTCGCGGTACGCATCGGTCTCGCCCCAGCGCTCCTCGACCTCGGCCGCGTGCTGGTCGGGGTCGAAATCGCCGAACACCTCGAGGCGCTCCTCCGGCGTCAGATTGATTCCCATGCTGTCTGCCTCCATTGCCTTCTCGACGGCCGCGCTCATCCGCTCCAGCCGACCGATGCGGTCGCGCAGCATTGCGTGCTGGCGCCGCAGATGACCGATGCGGTTCGTGCCGCCGTCGTTCAACACGCTCTTGATCTCGTCCAGGCCGAACCCGAGCTCCCGGTAGAAGAGGATCTGCTGCAGCCGATCCAGATCGGCGTCGCCGTAGCGCCGGTAGCCGGCGTCACTCCGCGCCCCTGCGTGCAGCAGCCCGATCTCGTCGTAGTGGTGCAGCGTCCGGACGGTGACGCCCGAGAGCCGCGCCACCTCGCCGACCGTGAGCCCCTCGGTTCGTGCCATGCCGCGCACCATAGACCCTCACGTTACGTCAGAGTCAAGGGCGGCCAGCTCGCTAAGGCCCGCTCCCACCGCCGACGAGCCGCCATGCTCCATCCGCCTGCTGCTTCAGGCTGTAGAACCAGGTGTTGTCGCCTTGGTTCATCGACTCGTCCGCGCCGCTGACCGTCAGCGTCGTCATGAACGTCAGCTCGCCGGGATCGAACCGAACCGGTTCGCCCTCGACCCTCGTGGCCAACACGCGGACCTGCCCACAAAGGTCGCCGTTGGAACTCGTCATCGATTCAGACGCGAGCGCGTGGGCGGTCGTGCAATCTCCGGCGCGCAGAGCGGCGAGGTACGCGTCGAGGACTTCCCGGGCGGGAGCCTCAGGTCTTGGAAGCGCTGCGGGAGTGCAGGCCACCAGGACCACTGTGAGCACACCGAGACACCAGGCCGTCGATCTCACCGTACGTTGCTCCCTCGGCCCGTCGCTTTCGCTCGAGCGTGACGTTCGACGCTCCCTGTGTCAACGCATGGACGAGATAAAACTCGCCGAACTTTGACTGGCGGACCGCTTTGGCATCCAAAGCGCTACGATGCCGGCCATGACCCCCGCTCGCTCGCCCGGCCGCTCCTCGCCCGATCACGAGGGCGCCATCGGCAGCGCGGCCTACCACCGTCACCGGCGCACGCATCGGTCCAGGGGACACGACCGGCCGCGCATCCTGCAGCTGCTCGCCACCGGGGGAACCGGCGGCGCCCAGGAGAGCTACACCGGGCTGCTGCTGCACCTCGATCGCGAGAAGTACGACGTCCGGGCGCTGTCGCTCTCTTCGGGCAACGCCGTCTCGCGTCTGGGACGTCTGGGCGTGCCGGTGGACGTCATCGACGAGGCCGATGACGAGGCCGCCGTCCGCGAGCTGGCCGCGTACCTGCGCCGCGAGGAGATCGACCTCGTCCACGCGCACATGTACCGCGCCGAGGTGATCGGGACGCGGGCCGCGGTCGCGGCCGGGACGCCGGTGATCGTGGCGACCGTGCACTCGTCGCGCGTCCGCTCCGCGGAGGACGTCGAAACGCTGGCGGCACTGACGCCGCAGATCGACCGGCTGATCGTGCCCTCGGAGAGCATCCGCGCCAAGGTCGAGCGCGAGGGGCGGGCGGGCGCGGAGTTCGCGGTGATCCCCAACGGCATCGACCTGTCGCGCTTCTCGCTGCCGACGCCGCGCTGCTCGCTGCGCTCCGACTTCGCCATCCCCGCGGATGCGTTGCTGGCAGGAGTCGTGGCGCGGCTGGAGCCGGAGAAGGGGCACGCCTACCTGATCGACGCCTGGCCTGCGGTCGTCGCCGCCGTCCCCGACGCCTGGCTGGCGATCGTGGGCGAGGGCTCGCAGTGCGCCGCCCTGAAGGCCCGGGCGCGGGCGCTCGGCGGCCGCGCGGCCGCGCAGGTCGTCTTCACCGGCCGCCGCGAGGATGTCAGCGCGCTGACGCGCGACCTCGACATCGCGGTCCTGCCCAG
Source organism: uncultured Chloroflexia bacterium (assembly GCA_963783725.1). GTDB lineage: Bacteria > Chloroflexota > Limnocylindria > QHBO01 > QHBO01 > CAWAOJ01. The sequence continues at coordinate 1,847,612 of CAWAOJ010000002.1, forward strand.
CCTGCGCGAGGCGCAGGGCATCTCGATCCTGGAGGCCATGGCGCGCTCGCGCCCGGTGGTCGCCTCCGCAGTCGGCGGCATCCCCGAGGTCATCACCGACGGCGTGGACGGGCTGCTCGTTCCTCCGGCGTCCGCATCGGGCTTGGCCGATGCGATCGTGCGCCTGGCGAACTCGCCGGCACTGCGCGCCGAACTGGGCGCTGCCGGGCGCCGAACGGTCGAGGACCGCTTCAGCCTGACCGCGATGGTGCGCCGGGTCGAGCAGACGTACGACGAGGACCTGCTGCGCGCCGGCGCGCTCCCCCCGACGCGCCCGGCGCGCGTCGCGTCGCGCCGCTCACGGGCGGCGGGCTCAGCCCGCGGACCGCGCCGCGCTCGAGGTGCCGCCCGTCTGAGACGCTAGGCGACGACCGGCCCGCTGCGATCGCCGAGCCGAAGGACGGCGAGGATCAGCAGCTCGATCAGGATCCAGCCGACCAGCGCGACCGTGGCAGCCACGTCGAACACGCTGCGCCCGACCGGTCGGACCTGGTCGATGGTGAAGATGCCGCGGAACGGCGCCACGAACGGCTCGGTGATGCCGTAGATGCCGTCCACGATCGCGTTGCCCTCGTTCGCGCCGAGCAGCAGCAGCACGATGCGCAGCAGCAGCAGCGCGAACAGGATCCCGAACAGCAGCGCGATCACGCGCCGCGCGTAGTAGAGCGGGCCGGGGCCGGTGGCGACCGTGGTTCCGCCCACGTTCACGTTGGATGAGACGGGCGGTGCCGCGACGACGGGTCGCTCGCGTTCCACGATGCGCTCGCGCTCGACGACCTCGGTGTCATCGGTCAGTGGATCTCGCTCGTAGGTCATGGTGATTCGAGCCTCCTTTGGAGCCTGCGCTGCACCGAAGCACGGACCATGCCAGCGCTCGGCCGCTATTCGAGCGGGAAGCCGTGCGCGCCGAGAAGCGGGACGAACACCACCGAGTCGAGCTCGCGCGTGCGCAGCTCGCCGCCGTGGCGCTCGACCAGGGTCAGCACCTGGTGCTCGCGCGAGCCGACCGGCATCACCAGCCGGCCGCCCTGCGGCGATACCTGGTCCAGCAGCGGCTGCGGAATGCTTGGTCCGGCGGCGGTGACCAGGATCACGTCCCACGGCGCGCCGCCGGGATCGCCCAGCGTTCCATCACCGATGCGGATCGTCACGCGCTCCCCGTACCCGGCGGCATCCAGGCGCCGTCGCGCCCCGTCGGCCAGCTCGGGGAGTCGCTCGATGGTCGTCACCACGGCGCCCAGCTCGGCCAGGATCGCCGCCTGGTAGCCGCTCCCGGTCCCGATCTCCAGCACCCGTGCCCCGGTCCACCCGCTCGGCGGCCGTGCGATGTGCGTCATGGCCGCCACGACGTACGGCTGGGAGATCGTCTGCCCGCCGGGCAACGGCAGGGCCCGATCGTCGTACGCGTCGCGCGGGTTTGCGCCGGGCGGCAGGAACGCCTCCCGCGCCACGGTGCGGAAGGCGCGCAGGATGTCCGGATCGGTCAGTCCGCGGGCGGCGATCTGCTCGCGAACCATGCGCTCGCGCGCGTCGACCGATGCGGCGCGTGCGTGAAGCCAGCGCATGCCGCGCGGCTCGCGCCCAGCGGCGCGAGCGGGCTATGCCTGGGCTGGGGTGGTCGTGCTGCTGGCGCTGCGCGTGCGGCTGCGGCCGTTGCCGGCCTTCGCCTCGGTCTTGCCCTCGTCCGTCGCCGACGCCGAAGCGCCGTTCGCGCCCGAGTCGAAGGTGCCGAGCGTCGCTGCGTCGAGCACGTCGTTGAGCAGGCGGTCAGCCTTCTCGCGGACCATTCGTCGCGTCTCCGCGCCGCTCCGGGGAGCGAGCAGGATGCCGACGGCCAGGCCCATGAAGAAGAAGCGAACCGCGATTCGTACGCGGCTGAACATGCGTCAACCCTCGATGCGTGTGCGGGTGGTTGTAGCGCAAGAAGGATACCACCCGTCCCTGCGGGGCCTGTCCGCGCCTACTCCCCCAGGCCGTACTCGCGCAGCTTGGCGTACAGCAGGCGGCGGTAGATCCCCAGCTCCTCGGCCGCCTTGGAGCGGTTCCCGCCGGCGCGCTCCAGCGCCTCGAGGATGAGCCGCTTCTCGAGCGACGCGATGGCGGCCTTGAACGAGCCGCCCTCCGCGCCGGCGTCCGCGTGCCCGTTCGACGCGCCCGGCGAGCCGTTCGAACCCGCCTCCGTCTCGGCCAGGTCCGAGGAGCGCTTCGAGAGCCGCGCCCGGTCGCGCGCCTCGCGCGCGTCGCCGAACGGCAGGTGATCGGGCGTGATCAGGTTCCCGCGCGACAGCACCACCGCGCGCTCGATCGCGTTCTCGAGCTCCCGCACGTTGCCCGGCCAGTCGTAGGCGACCAGCTTCTCGAGCGCCTCCTCCGAGATGGTGGTCGGGATGGCGCCGGGGGCGTATCGGTACTTGACCAGGAAGTGCTCGGTCAGGAGGGGGATGTCCTCCTTGCGGTCGCGCAGCGGCGGCATGTGGATGTGGATCACGTTGAGGCGGTAGTAGAGGTCCTCGCGGAATCGGTTCTTCTCGACCTCCTCCGCCAGGTTGCGGTTGGTGGCGGTGATCACGCGGATGTCGATCTTGATGGGCGTGTTGGAGCCGATCCGCTCGAACTCGCGCTCCTGCAGGATGCGCAGCAGCTTGGTCTGCGTCCCGAGCGTCATCTCGCCGATCTCGTCCAGGAAGATCGTTCCCTTGTTCGCAGTCTCGAAGCGCCCCTTGCGCATCGTCATGGCGCCGGTGAACGAGCCCTTCTCGTGCCCGAACAGCTCGGTCTCGAGCAGGCTCTCCGGCAGCGCGGCGCAGCTGACCTTGACGAGCGGGAACGGATTGCGCTTGCTGGCCCGATGGAGCGCCTCGGCCACCAGCTCCTTGCCGGTCCCGGACTCGCCGGTGATGAGCACGGTGGCGTCGGACGAGGCCACCTTGCCGATGAGCTTGAAGACCTCGAGCATCGGCCGCGACTGGCCCACGATGCGCTCGCGCTCGGCGGCGGTCTTGCCCAGCTCCAGGCGCAGCGCGCTCACCTCCTGGGCCATGTCGGCGTGCTCGAAGACGCGTCGCAGGGTGGCCAGCAGGTCGTCGATCTCGAACGGCTTGGTGACGTAGTCGTATGCGCCCTGCTCCATGGCCGGGATGGCGGTGGAGCTGCCGCCGAAGGCGGTCATGACGATGACCTCGAGGTCGGAGTGCGCGCGCTTGAGCTGCTTCAGGACCGCGATGCCGTCCTGGTCGGGCAGCTTGACGTCCATCATGACCAGGTCCGGGCGTGCCGCCTCGACCTGGGCCAGCGCCTCCGCGCCGGTCCCCACCGCCTTGACGGCATAGCCGTCGCCCTCGAGCAGGTCGGTGAGCAGCGAGCGGATATCGGGGTCGTCGTCGACGACGAGCACCGACCGCGGGTCAGTCAATCGGAGCCTCCGTGTTTGCCGTCGCTGAGCGACAGAAGGACGACCAGTATGCCAGTCGTCCGCTAACCGTACAAGCGAGGGATCAGGGACTGGGCGCCGCGGACGAGGAGATGCTCGGCGCCAGGCTGAAGCTGGAGCTCGGCCCTAGCGAGGGGATCGGCTCGAACCGTCGGCGCGGGAAAGAAGCGCGACGGAACGCCGACGAACGCCAGCACGAACATCAGGACGAAGGCGGCCACCACGACCGCGACCCACGGCCGGGCCAGCGCGTCGCCGCGTGGCGGCAGCGCACCGCGGTAGCCCGGGGCTCGTTCGGCCGGCGTGCTGCCGCGTCGGTTCGGTCGCTCGTCGCTCATCGGTCTCCTTCTCGTCGCCGGATCGCGGCCGAGGCGCGCCGCAGGCCGGCGTCAATCGACGATGCCCTATCAGGGAGCCGCGCCTCCGCATCGGTCAGGCGAGCCTTCCATCGTCCAACGTCCGCGCGACCGCGAGGCACGCCGTGCTGTGCGGCGTCCCACAGGGTCCAGGCGAGCAGCCCCAGCGCGCCGCTGACGACCACCGCCAGGGCGACGACGGTCAGCTCCAGCAGCAGTTCCACGGCGGACGAAGGCTAGCAGACCTAGCGCGCGTTGCGCATGGCGGGCAGGAAGGCGCCGACGAGGCCGGCCGCTGCGCCGATGCCACCACCGGCGATCATCACCAGCGACGGCCCGATGACCTGCGCGGCCCACCCCGCCAGACCCATGCAGAGCGCCATGACGCCGAAGACGAGCGCCTGGCGCGTCGAGATGACGCGGCCCATCAGCCGCTGCGGGGTGCGCTCCTGGAACAGGGTGATGGTCGGCACCAGCCAGACGACGTTGAAGGCGCCGATGCTGAAGAAGGCGACCAGCGCGGGCACCGGCTGGTCGGTGAACCCGGCGGCGGCCAGGCTGAGCCCCATGCCCACGAACCCCACGATGGCCAGCGGACCCTTGTTCCAGCGCTTGGGCAGCTGACCGATGAGCAGGCCGGCGACGACGCTGCCGAGCCCCAGCGAGGCCATCAGCAGCGCGTAGTTCTGCGGGAACGGGATCCAGCTGTGGTCGAGGACCTTCTCGGCGTAGATCAGGCTGCCGACGATCTCGGTCGCGACCGCCACCTGCGCCACGGTGCTGACCAGGGTGTTGGTGAACAGCTCGCGCTGCCGTACGAGGAAGCGCCAGCCCTCGACCATCTCGCGCCAGATGGACGCGGGAGCGACGGCCGCCTCGCCCGATTCGGGGTGGCCGACGATGATCGACCACAGCAGCGTGGCCGATACGAGGTAGGTCACCGCGTCGAGCAGGAAGGCGGCGCTGATCAACGTCCCGAGCGCGCCGACGACGACGCCGGCGATGGGATAGCCCAGCAGGTCGGCGATCGTCTCGTTCACCGTGCTGGCCGAGTTCGCCGTGACCAGCTCGTCCTCGCCCACGATCTGCGGGATGAGGGCGTTCTTCGCTGGGCGGAAGAGCAGGCTGACCGTCGCCACCGCGAAGGCGATCAGGTAGACCAGCGCGACGTTGATCTCGATGGCGATCGGGACGAGCAGCACCAGGCCGCTGCGCACGACGTCGGAGACGATCATCGTCCAGCGCCGATCCCATCGGTCCACCAGCGCGCCCGCCAGCGGGCCGAGAAGGACGTTGGGCAGCGCGGTCGCGGCGAAGGTGATCCCGATGTCCACCTCCGTGCCGCGCATCACCAGCAGCGAGCCGAGCGCGATCTGGTGGATGCGGTCGCCCATGAACGAGATGAGCTGCCCGGTCCAAAGCAGGCTGAAGTTTCGGTTCCGAAGGAGGGTGAGGTAGGGAGACTGCCCGCGGGGCGCTCTCGGCGCTTCGACCTCGGCGCCGGCCTCCCTCGGCTGCGGCAGCGAGGGCACGAAGCCGCCCGGGGCGGGCAGGGCCGCGGTTCCCGCGCCGAAGCTGAGGTTGGTCCGGAAGTCGGCCGGAGCGCTGGGACGGAGCGCCGTCGGACCCAGGTTGAAGGCGGGCAGCGAGCCGCGCTGCGGCCGCGTCATGGAGTAGACGATCGTCCAGAAGATGCCCATTGCCAGCAGGATGTCGCCGACGCTCACGACGTCGCGCAGGAATGGCAGCGGGATGGGGATGACGTCGCCGAAAATGCCGCCGGTCGCCACGAACTGCGCAGCCGTGGCGGCCGGCAACAGGACGTGGAAATGGTCACCGGCCAGCGTGGCCGGGTCGAAGCCGGCCGCCGCGAACGCGCCGGCCCAGATGGGCATCCGCCCGGCGTTGAGGAAGACGGCGATGGTGTTGAGGCCGACACCGACGGTCGCCAGCTGCAGGCCGGGGACCTTCCAGTTGCCGGCGAGCCAGACCAGGATCAGCAGGTAGGCGACGATGAAGCCGATGCCGACGGGCAGCTCTGCGCTCGCTCGGCCCTGCCACAGCAGCGGCGCGAGGAGGCGCAGCGCCAGGGCCACGCCCAGCAGCCAGAACCAGCGCAGCCGCAGCTCAGCGAGCCGCGGCAGGCCTCCCCCCATGAGAGTCCCGACGATGAGCGCGAGGACGATCGCGCTAAGGAACATCGTCGGCGAGTGCGCGCCTTCTGCTGTCGAGATGGCGAACGATGGCGGCGGCCTGCTCTCGTGGCGTGGTTCCCTGGTCCGGGACGTCCAGCACGTCCTCCAGCTCGTCGTCGAGCTCCGGCTTGCGGTCGAGGACGTCGCGGTCCAGGCCGAGCAGGACCGGCACGATCTCCGGGTCGAACTGGATGCCGGTGTACTTCACCAGCTCGCCGACCGCCTGCTCGTGGCTGAGCGGCTGCTTGCGGTACGGCCTGGCCGATGTCATCGCCTCGTACGCGTCGGCGACGCCCAGGATGCGGGCGCCGAGCGGGATGTCCAGCGCCTCCACGCCATCGGGATAGCCGGAGCCGTTGAACCACTCGTGGTGGGCGTGGATCAGCGGCGATTCCTTCGAGAGCTGCGTCGCCGGCGCCACGATGCGCGGCGCCGATGACGGGGTGCCGGTTCATCAGGGTCCGCTCCTCGCGGTCCAGCGGCCCCTCCTTGAGGAGGATGTCGTCCCGGACGCCGATCTTGCCGATGTCGTGCAGCAGCCCGGCCCATTTGATGACCTCGATCTCGTTCTCCGGAAGGCGCATGACGCGTGACATGGCCTGCGCGATGCGGCTCACCCTGCCCGAGTGGCCGCGCGTGTACTTGTCGCGCGCGTCCACGGCCCGCGCGAGCGCGCTGATCGTCTGCTCGAACAGCTCCCGTGTCTCGACGTAGCGATGGTATGCGACTCTCGTCGTGAACAGCGGGACGACGAACAGAGGGGTCGCCCACCACCCCACGCCATTCGGGAGCTGGAAGATCTCAGCCATGAGCCATGCGAGCGGCGCGAGGCCCAAGAAACTCAACGCGACTCCGCTGAAGTCTTGTGCCCAGATTCGGCGACTGGGCGCGCCTGTGCGGACGCGCACCGCCGTGACAGCTAGCATCCAGCTGATCACGAAGAAGATCCCTGCGGCGCATATCAGCGCGAAGAATCGAATGAGGCCGTTTAGCCACATGTCAGCGGTCGTCGCGAAACTTCCGAGCGCCTCGTACGAGAAAGCCGCAACGACGATCGCCAAGACCAACGCGGCGTGGTTGAAGAGCGTCCCGTACCACGGAACTTTGCCGGTGATCTCCCGATGATCGGTCGTCCCAACCGCAGTTACGATCGCGGCTGCTAGAGGGCCGCCGAGCACGAGAGACGCTAATACGGGCGCGCCACTGACGGAAACGACTGTGCCTTGGGGCAACCGAACGGGTAGGGCGGCGCCGAGTAGTGTGAGCGCGATCCAGAACAGGACCCCTGGCCAACCGGCGATCGCGGAACCGATTGGGAACAGCAGAACAGCCGCTGCGGTCGCGACGATCGCAGCGGCTGTCGTAACGATGATGAGCAGACGAACGGACAGATTCACCGGGCCGATGCAGCTCCGCTGCGCTTCAGGACGGGGAGTCTATCACGGCGCCTACCAGCCCTTGAAACTAGCGCCTCCGGCCAGAGCCAAAGTCACAAGTGCTCCGAGGCTGGCCAGCACTGCGTTCATTCGTGCGCGAATTCTCCGCATGCTGAGCTCCTTGGGAGGGCTGTTACCAGCCCTTAACGCATTCGCGTGACATCAGAAGGTGCCCTCTTCTGAACAAGAATGGATACAACCGACACACTCCGTGACGGAACGGTCGGTTGCACTACACGCTCCCCGGCGGCCCAAGTGCCCACTTTCAGCCGCAGGATCGTCGCATCCACGAGTTATCGCGGGCGGTACCTCTAGGAGAGAAGTACTACCCGAGGGAGGTACGATAGGCTGCTGCGGCTACGAAGTCAAGCCCTCAGGTACGTTCGACGGCGCTCCATCAAGTAACGGTTGACTGCCCCGCGTTCCGGCCAGCGACTCGAGTGCATCCATCAGGTCGCCCGAAGGTTGCTCATCGAGCTCATCGCGCATCTTCTGTGCGAACCGAACGACTACCTCGCGCGCCGCATTTCGACGCCCGCCGTTCGCGAGTTGTGTCGCCAGTGCCAGCGTCGCGCGCTCGTCGTACTCGTCCAGCATCACAAGAGCACAGCTCGCGCGCACTGCTAGATCCGGGCCGTCGAGCTGGCCAAGCGCAATAGGGAGAAGGGATTCGCGGAGCTCTGCGTGAGTGGCGGTTTCGATCTGCGGCATCCAGGGCTCGTACCTGAGGTCCGCGAGGAACTGACCCCGAACGATGTCGACCATTGCAGTGGCGGCGGCCACTTTGTCATGTGCATCGTGTGTGGACCGCAGCTTGGCGACCTGACGCCGGAATTGATCCAAGTCGGTCTCGACGAGTGCGGGGTTAAGGGACAACGAATCGGACGTCGAAGTGACGTACTGAGGACCGTCGTCCCGGATCGGCGAAGGGGTCAGCAATCGACGCAGCTGGAAGACCGCCTGGTTGAGATTGTTGACGGCTGCCGCGGGATCCGCATCGGGCCACAGCAGGTCCAGCGCAGCGTCGCGCGACAAGGCTTGACCGTGGAACGCAACCAATACTCCGAGCAACGCACGCAGCCGGCGCTTCTCAACGGCCACTGCGGGTGCACTCCGGTGTCCATGGTGGATCGTCAGTGGACCGAACGCGCGAATGTACACGCGTGGGGCGCGCCTACGGACAGCTCGCGCCTGGCGTCGAGGATGTCCTGTCCGGGGATGTTGCGGAGTGCGGCGATGGCTCCTTGTTGGCGAAGTGGCAGAGGCTGTGAGGAGCCTCGACCGCACCTCGCCAACCGCGGATTCGAGAAGCGCTACGACCGGCATGCGCCAATGCTCCGGATCGTTCTCAAGCATCTGCACTAGCAGTTCGGGGCCGTCTGCGTTTGCGAGCAGAGCGCGAAGCGAAAGGCGAATAGCGCCGTAGCCACCACTTCAAGTGTGGGAAGAGTCCCTGCGACGCTGCCTTCTCTAGCGAAACGACACGGCACTTGTCGACTGCGCTCCTTGGAGGTGCTGAAGATCAATGGCCCGAGCTTCACTAGGCCAACGGTCGTCAGAAGGTGAGCGCCCTTTCGTATCCCACTCCGTGAGCGTCTTGCGAGCAGGCCCAAGGCACGCCCCGCTGCATGATGGTGTTGCGTGGCCCCATAAGCGATTGCTGGCGCGGTCGACGGCGCCAATCGAGGATCCGACCCGTCCATTGTTCAGAGAGTGAGGACGTCGCGAAGTCTGCTCGGTGGCGCTGCCTTGAGGTACAACGCCTCGAGTAGCAAGGCGGCGATTTCTTCGCGCAGGCCGCCGAGTGTTGGTCTAGCGACGAGGCGCTCCAGGCGATCGACGCGTCGTCGAGCTGGCCCTGGTTCACAGCGACAGCCGCCCGAGCGTACCCGGCTTCCTCGTTCGGACGCGGCCATGGCAAGCGTGTTATGAAGACCGGCCTCGGCGGCATCCTTTCCCGCTTCACATCGTTCAGTAGGAGAAGCGTCATCACAAGTTCGGAATTGTCGGCGAACGGACTTGACGGGAAGTCCGGACCAGAATTTCGCCGCACGCTCCAGGCTCTTGCCGGGATTGATCCGAGGTTCCACCGCGGAGACGTGGCCACCCGAGGTTATGGAGCGCAATCGCGGCGAAATGCTCCCAACCGGCGAGACGTAGCTTCCGCAGCGATCCTCCTGCAGGCCCTGGCGACGGCGTCGAGCCCCTCCTCGATCCACGTCGAGGTGATCGCGAGATTGCCGTCAAGTCGGAGCCGCATCGCGCGGGCATCCGCCGGGGCGAGCGCGAGCCCCTGACGTGCGAATTCGGCGCTGGTCTCGGTATTCGCCGCTGCTGTGATAGACGGAGCTCAGCTTCAGGCAGGCGAGAGCTTCCATCCGTCGGTCGCCCTTGCGGGTGAAGAAGGACCTGGCTCGCTCGAGCGCAACGACGGCGTCGTCGTACTCGCCCCGCATGCCGAGCGCCTCACCGTGCAGCAGGCTGAGGCGCGCGTTGTCGTGGATCGTCTTGGCCGGAAGCTGCTGCAGCCATTCGTCGACGAGGCCAAGCCGCCCCTCCGAGGTCACCTCCTCGCCGTACTTGGCGATGAGTCGCGCTGCCTGCGGCTGGAGCCCGGCACGCAGGTAGTGATGGATCGCCTCCGGCCACTCCTCGTGCGTCTCGTAATACGAGGCGGCGTGGATGTGGAGACCGGTGACCTCGTTGTCGGGTCGCTCGGCGACGAGGCGACGCTCCAGGAACTCGCGGAACAGTCCGTGGTACCGATACCGTCCGTCATCGGGCGCCAGGCGGTAGGTGAACATTCCTCGCTGCTCCAGCTCGGCGAGCTGCCGAGCACCGTCGCGCACTCCGGCCAGCCGCTCGGCGAGGTCGGGCTGGATGCGCTGCAGGATCGAAGTGCAGAGCAGGAAGTTGCGCGTCTGCTCGGGCTGCTGGTCGAGCACCTCCTCGGCGAGGAATTCGAAGAGGTCGCTATCGGTGGTGGCGGTGATGGACTGAATGAATTCACGACGCGACTCAGGCGTCTTGCGCTCCCGCAAGGAGACCTCGACCAGCTGCAGGCTCACCGCCCAGCCCTCGGTGCGCCGCTCCAGCTCGGCGAGCTCGGTCGGATCGAGCGGGTCGTGGTAGACATCGCGGAAGAGCTCGTCGATCTCGACGTCGGTGAACCGAAGGGCATCGGTCCGCAGCTCGGCGTAGCCGCCGTGGGTCTTGAATCGCGCGAACTGGAGCTGTGGCTTGGCCCGCGAAGCGAAGACGAAGCGGCAGGTCGCCGGCGCGTCACGCAGGATCTGGTTCCACAGCCCGCGCACCTCGGTCACGCTCGCGACGTACTGCCAGTCGTCGATGATGAACGTGCACGGCTCGCGCAGCGTCTCGTGCATCTCCGAGAGGAGGTACGCCGCGACGCCCGGCCGGCTCGAACCCGGGCCACCGAGCTGCTGCAGCATGCTGTGGGCTCGATGCCCGAATCCCTTGTGGCGGCGGCTGATGGCCTCGATCAGGTAGCTGATGTGCAGCGTCCAGTCGCGGTCGTTGCGGTCGAGCTTGTACCAGTAGCACGGGAAGTCGACCTCGCGCTCCCACTGCCACAGGAGCGTGGTCTTGCCATAGCCCGCATCGGCCGCAATGACCATGGCGCGGCCATTTGCTCCCGCGTGCAGCCAGTCCAGCAGTCGATCACGTCGCAGCAGCGGAGTGACGTAGTGCGGCGGCTGGACCTTGTTCTGGATCAGCGGGTAGGCGTATTTGATGTCCGACATCGGGCACCCTTCCTCCGCCGCGATCATACGCACCCGCGCCTTACCAGCGCATTACGGTGGCTTCCGATAGAGTGCCGGCCAGATGCGCAGCTTCATCGGTCTGGGGGGAAACGTGGGCGACACGGCGGCCGCCTTCCACAGTGCGGCCGCTGAGCTGCGCCGCCTGGGGCAGGTGGTGAAGGCGTCGTCGCTCTACGCGACCGCGCCGCGCGACGTCGTCAGCCAACCGGAGTTCACCAACGCGGCCATCGAGCTGGAGACCGAGCTCGGCGCGCGAGAGCTGCTGCTCGAGCTGAAGCGGCTGGAGCTGACGCTGGGTCGCGATCCGGCGGGCGCGCGCTTCGGCCCGCGCGTGATCGACCTGGACATCCTGTCGCTCGACGGCGAGTGCGTCGAGGACCTGGAGCTCGATCTGATCGTGCCGCACCCGCGGCTGGTGGAGCGCCGCTTCGCCCTGGAGCCGTTGGCGGAGCTGCAGCCGTCGCTGCAGCCGTGGCGCGGCTGCGCGGACGTGCGCCAGGACGTCACCGTGGCCGACCTGCTCGCGACCGTCGCCGACCAGGACGTGCGGCGATTTGCCGGGCCCGAGTGGGCCGATCCGGTGGCTCCGCGCTAGCGGTTCGTCAGCCTCCGAGCACGCGGCGCGCGATGGTCATCTCCGCCGCGTACGGCAGCGAGCTGAGCGCAACCTCGCGCGTCGCCACGCCGATGTCCGGCGCCTCGATCAGCCGCCCGTTGCCCGACCAGATCCCGACGTGGTGCACGTTCCCGTCGCGCACGAAGAAGACGAGGTCACCGGGTCGCAGCTGGCTGCGAGCCACCGCCGTCCCCACGCGCGACTGCGGCGACGCGTCGCGCGGCAGCGTCAAGCCGTGGACGCGGTAGACGAGGTGCACCAGCCCCGAGCAGTCATAGCCGGTCCCCGCGGTCCCCGCCCAGAGGTAGCGCAGGCCGAGGAACTGCCTCGCCGAGGCGAGCACGGCGTCCGCCGTCGAGGGCAGCGCGGGCGCATCGGGCGCATGGATGGAGACCGATGCGGTCGCCAGCCAGCCGCTGCCGCCCGAGGGCAGGCTGACGCGGACCGCTGATGCCGAGCGACCGATGAGGGGCAAGCGACGTCCCGAAGCTCAGCTCGGTCGTCCGGGCCCCGGCGTCGTTCGACAGCCAGGCGGTGGGCGCCACGATCGTCGCTCGCATGGCCGCCGGCCGGGGGGCGACGGCGGACAGCTGGCGCAGCAGGGATCCAGGCGGGGTAGCCGCGCGCATCGAGCGGCGTCGGCTGGTCCGGAACGACGACCCTGGCCCACGTCCCGGCGAGGCGGGTGACGATCACCCGATCGCCGAGCAGGACCTGCGTGTCGGCTCGACCGATGAGGCCCGCCTGCTGTGCGGTCGTCAGCGATGCGAGCCATTCCCGAACGCGCGCGGGGTTCGCGAGCGCGGGCGCGTCCACCGCGCGTGGCGACGAGGGGTCTCGCCAGCCGGTGGCGATCGACACTCGCACCCAGGCGGAGGCGCCGACACGGAGCGTCGCGGGGGCGAGCGTCGGCGTCGGCGTCGGCGTCCTGGCCGGCTGCTCGGTCGGTGTCGCGGTGACGGTCGGCAGCGGCGTGATCGTAGGCGTCGCGGTCGCCGTCGGCGTGGCGGTGGGGATCGCCGTTGGGCTCGTGGTGGCCGTGGGCGTCGTCACCACCGTCGGGATGACGGTTGGAGCGGCCGCCGAGGCGGTGGGCGCGGCCGGCGTGCGCATCGGTCCGGCGCAGGCGGTGACGAGCGCCGCCAGGGCCAGCACCGCCGTCGCGCGTCGCATCCGGTTCACCTCTCCATGATCCTCGGTGGGTGAGAGCTCGGCGAGTGCCGGAGGTCGCTGCCCTCCGTGCCGAATCGCTCGTGGGACGGATGGCGCGACGCGGCGTGTTGCCGCCGAGCCGCTCGAGCCGCCGACCGCGCTTAGAGCCGCACCTTCGGCGGGTTGCGGTGGTCCCACATGTGGACGGTGTCCAGGAATCGGACGATCCCCTGGCGGTAGTTCATCACCAGCGAGTGCGTCCGCGCGCCGCCGCCGAAGAAGCGGACGCCGCGCAGCAGCTCGCCGTCTGTGACGCCGGTGGCGCAGAAGATGACCGACTCGCCGGAGGCCAGGTCGTTGGTGAAGTAGACGCGGTCGCCGTCATCGACGTCCACGCCCATGCCGCGCGCGCGCTCCTTCTCCTCGTGGGAGCGCCAACGGAAGCGGGCCTGGATCTCGCCGCCCAGGCATTTCAGCGCGGCCGCCGAGAGGACGCCCTCCGGTGCTCCGCCGGTCCCCATCACGGCGTGGACGCCCGTGCCGGAGACGGCGACCGAGATCGCCGCGGTGAGGTCCCCGTCGCCGATCAGCTTGATCCGGGCTCCGGCCTCGCGGACGGCGGCGATCAGCGACTCGTGGCGCGGCCGGTCGAGGATGACCACGGTGATGTCCCACACGTCGCGCCCGAGGCGCTCCGCGATGGTGCGCAGCGTCCTGTCCACCGGGTCGCCGATGCTCACGTGGCCGGACGCGGCCGGCCCCACGATCAGCTTCTCGAGGTACGTGTCCGGGGCGTGCATCAGGCCGCCCGGCTCCGCCGCGGCGAGCACCGCCGAGGCGTTCGGCGATCCCGTCGCGACGAGGTTGGTGCCCTCCAGCGGGTCCACGGCGATGTCCACGTTGACGCTCGACTCGGCGTTGCCCACCCGCTCACCGATGTAGAGCATCGGCGCCTCGTCGCGCTCGCCCTCGCCGATGACGATGGTGCCCGACAGGTCGGCCTCCTCCATGGCGCGGCGCATCGCCTCGACCGCCGCGCGATCCGCGCCCTCGCGATCGCCGCGGCCCATCAGCCGCGCGGCGGCGATCGCGCCGGCCTCGGTGGCGGCGACCGCCTCGACGAAGACGACCTTGTCCATCGGTATCGGTCCTTCAGTGCTTGAAGTGACGACGCCCGGTGAAGACCATGGCCATGTGGTGGCGATCCGCCACCTCGATCGCCATCTCGTCACGGATGCTGCCGCCCGGCTGGATGATGGCCGTGACACCCGCCTGCGCCGCGATCTGGATCCCGTCAGGGAACGGGAAGTACGCGTCGGAGGCCATGACCGATAGCGGGGCGCGCTCGCCCGCCTTGCGCAGCGCGACCTCCACGCTCACCACGCGCGACGGCTGCCCGGCGCCCATGCCGATCATGGCGTGCTTCTTGGCCAGCACGATCGCGTTGCTCTTGGTGTGCCGCACCGCGCGCCAGGCGAAGAGGAGGTCGGTCAGCTCCTCGAGCGTGGGCCGCCGCTGCGTGACGACCTGCAGCTTGTTGCGGTCCTCCTCCAGCGAGTCCGCCGTCTGGACCAGCAGCCCGCCGCCGATGCGCTTGAAGTCCAGCGACCCGCTGCCCAGGTCGGCGACCTCGTGCTCGTCGGGGGCGACCTCGACGATCTCGAAGCCGCGCTTGGTGCGCAGGATCTCGAGCGCCTCGGTGGTGTAGCCCGGCGCCACGATCGCCTCGAAGAAGCCGGGCCGGATGGCGCGCGCCGCCGCCTCGTCCACGATCCGGTTGGCGCCGATGATGCCGCCGTAGGCCGAGACGCTGTCACCCTCGAGCGCGAGGCGGAACGCCTCGGCCAGGTCCACCACGCTGGCCAGGCCGCACGGGTTGCCGTGCTTCACGATCGCCACCGTGGGCGTCTTGAAGTCGCTGGCGATGCTCCACGCCGCGTCGAGGTCGAGCAGGTTGTTGAACGACAGGTCCTTGCCGGCGATCTGGTGCGCGCTCGAGATCGAGCTGCCGCCCTGTGCCGGCTCCGCGTAGAAGGCGCCCAGCTGGTGCGGGTTCTCGCCGTAGCGCAGGTCCGCCTTCTTGAGGAAGGCGAGGGTGATCCGATTCGGGAAGAGCGTCCCGGCCTGGCGGTTCAGGTAGGCGGCGATGTGCGCGTCGTAGGCCGATGTGATGCCGAACGCCTCGGCAGCCAGCTTCTGGCGCGTCTCCGGGCTCACCGCTCCCTGCGCCTTCAGGTCGCGCAGGACCGATGCGTACTGCGTCGGGCTGCTCACCGCGGCCACGCCGGGGAAGTTCTTGGCAGCGGCGCGGAGGAGCGCCACTCCGCCGATGTCGATCTTCTCGAGCGCCTGGTCGAGCGTCGCATCGTTCCCGGCGACGGTCTTCTCGAACGGGTAGAGGTTCACCACCACCATGTCGATCTGGTCGATGCCATGCTCCGCCAGCTGGGCAAGGTGATCGGGCTGATCCCGGCGGGCGAGGAGGGCGGCGAAGATGTTCGGGTGGAGCGTCTTGACGCGGCCGCCCAGGATCTCCTGCGTTTCGGTCAGATCCGAGACCGGGCGGGCCTCGATCCCCGCATCGGCGAGGTGGGCGCGCGTCCCGTCGGTCGCATAGCACTCGACGCCGGCCTCTGTCAGGCCGCGGGCAAGCTCGACGATTCCTTCGCGGTCCGAAACCGAGAGGAGAGCCCGCAATCGACGACCTCAGCTGCTGGGTGGGGAGCCGCGATTATACCGGCGCCGAAGAGGTCCCACGCTATACTCGGCCCCCCATGGGAGTCCTCCTCGAGCCGCTCACGCCGTTCAACTTCCCGGACCTGTTCACGCTGCTGTGGGTCATCGGGCTGCTCATCGTGGTCGGCGCGGTGGCGGTCTACAACGCCGCGCAGCGGCGCTACCGCCGCTACCCGACCATCCTGGCGCTGCACGAGTGGGTCTTCTGGTCGATCATCGTGACCTGGGGCATCGTCCCGCTGCTGGTCATCATCCACGTGCCGCTGCTGCTGATCGTGCTGATCGTGCTGCCCGGTATGGCGGTCGCGGCCTGGGCCGCCTACGTCAAGTTCCCGCCCCTCATCGCAGAGGCGAACGACGAGATCCGCCGCCGCCGGTACGTGCCGCCTCCGCGTCGTGACGCGCGGGAGCGACCCAAGCCGACGCCGGCCGGGCGGCGGCGCAAGCACCGCTAGGACGCGCGCGTCGCGCTGGGGAGGGGAGTCGCGGAGGCAAGGCGCCGCGTGGTTTCCCGCCGGTGGAATCTACGGACAACGAGCGGGACGCGACGGGCCGGAAAACTCTGCTGGTTCGCCCGCTGATCCGCCTGCTGGAACGCGCGGCCACTGATGGCGCGGATCCGGCCTTCCGTTGGCCGATGGTTCCGGCCGGTGAAACGAGCGAGCGCTAGGACGCGGTCGCGGCGGGCTCCGCTGAGTCGGGCGTGCGGCGACCCGGACTCCTCGCCCGCGCCGGATGCCGCAGGCACCTTCTCGAACAGGATCTCCCCGTCGCGCGCGTCGATGCGCGCCGTGTCGCCACTGACGAACTCGCCGGCCAGCACGCGTCGCGCGAGCGGATTCTCGACCAGCCGCTGCAGGGAACGACGCAGCGGTCGGGCGCCGAAGGTCGGGTCGTAGCCTGCCTCGCCTATAACGCCGAGGGCCGCATCGGTCACCGAGATGGAGATCCCGACGTCGCCCAGGCGGCGTTCCATCTCGCCCACCAGCAGGCCCACGATCTTCGCCAGCTGGTCGCGGTCGAGCGGCCGGAAGATGATGATCTCGTCCACGCGATTGAGGAACTCGGGGCGGAAATGGTCGCGCAGCAGCTCGCGCACGCGGTCGCTGGCGTGCTCGAATGAGCCCGCCTCGCCCGCCTCGACCAGCAGCGCCGAGCCGATGTTGCTGGTCATGATGATGACGGTGTTCTTGAAGTCCACCGTGCGCCCCTGTGAATCGGTCAGCCGGCCGTCGTCGAGGAGCTGCAGCAGGATGTTGAACACGTCGGGGTGCGCCTTCTCGATCTCGTCGAAGAGGACGACCTGGTACGGCTTGCGTCGCACCGCCTCGGTGAGCTGGCCGCCCTCCTCGTAGCCGACGTAGCCGGGCGGCGCACCGACCAGGCGCGAGACCGCGAACTTCTCCATGTACTCGCTCATGTCGATGCGCACCAGGGCGCCCTCGTCGTCGAACAGGAACTCGGCAAGCGAGCGGGCGAGCTCCGTCTTGCCGACCCCGGTGGGGCCGAGGAATATGAACGAGCCGATGGGGCGCTTGGGATCCTTGAGCCCGGCGCGCGCGCGACGGATGGCGTCCGACACGGCGGTCACCGCCTCGTCCTGGCCGATGAGCCGCTCGTGCAGGCGCTCCTCCATCTGCAGCAGCTTCTCGGTCTCGCCCTCCATCAGGCGCGACACCGGGACGCCGGTCCAGCGGCTGACCACCTGCGCCACGTCGTCGGCGTCGACCTCCTCCTTGACCAGCAGGCGGCCCGATGCCTGCATCTCCTTCAGCCGCGCCTCGCGCTCGGTCAGCTGCGCCTGCAGCTCGGCGGTCCGGCCGTACTGCAGCTCCGCGACCTTGGCGTAGTCGGCGGCGCGCGTCGCCGCCTCGATCTCGGGACCCAGCCGCTCCAGCGCCTCGCGCGCCTCGCGGATGCCGGCCACGACCTCCTTCTCGCGCTGCCACTGCGCCTTCATGGCGTCCGCGCGCTCGCGCAGGTCGGCCAGCTCCTGCTCCAGCGCCTGCAGCCGCGCCTTGGAGCCGGGATCCTTCTCCTTGCGCAGCGCCTCGCGCTCGATCTCGAGCTGCATCCGGCGCCGCTCCAGCTCGTCGAGCTCGACCGGCATGGAGTCCATCTCCATCCGCAGCCGGGATGCGGCCTCGTCGACGAGGTCGATGGCCTTGTCGGGCAGGAAGCGCTCGGTGATGTAGCGGTTCGAGAGGACCGCGGCCGCCACGAGGGCCGAATCGGTGATGCGCACGCCGTGGTGCACCTCGTACCGCTCACGCAGGCCGCGCAGGATGCTGATGGTGTCCTCCACGCTCGGCTGGTCCACCACGATCGGCTGGAAGCGCCGCTCCAGCGCCGCGTCCTTCTCGATGTACTTGCGGTACTCGTCGAGCGTGGTGGCGCCGACGGCGTGCAGCTCCCCGCGGGCCAGCATCGGCTTGAGCAGGTTCGCCGCGTCGACCGCTCCCTCCGCCGCGCCGGCGCCGACGACGGTGTGCAGCTCGTCGATGAACAGGATGATCTGCCCCTCGCTGGCGGTGACCTCCTTGAGGACCGCCTTGAGGCGCTCCTCGAACTCGCCGCGATACTTGGCGCCCGCCACCAGCGCGCCCATGTCCAGCGCGACGACCCGCTTCTCGCGCAGGCCCTCCGGCACGTCACCGCGCACGATGCGCTGGGCGAGGCCCTCGGCGATGGCGGTCTTGCCGACTCCCGGGTCGCCGATCAGGACCGGGTTGTTCTTCGTTCTGCGGCTGAGCACCTGGATGACGCGCCGAATCTCCTCGTCGCGACCGATGACCGGGTCGAGCGCGCCCTTGCGCGCCATCTCGGTCAGGTCGCGGCCGTACTTCTCCAGCGCCTCGTAGGTCGCCTCCGGATTCTCGCTCGTCACTCGTTGTGAACCTCGTATCTCTGTCAGCCCGCGCAGGACCGATGCCTGGTCGATGCCGAGCCCCGCCAGGGCACGTGCCGCCGCGCTCTTCGGCGCCGACTCGAGGATGGCGAGCAGCAGGTGCTCGGTCGAGACGTACTCGTCGCGCATCCGCTCCGCGATGGAGTGCGCGTCCGACAGGATGCGGCGCGCGTCGTCGCCGAGCGTCAGCTGCGCCGTGGCGCCCTGCATGCGCGGCAGCGTCGCGATCTCGCTGCGCAGACGCTGTGCCACGGTCGCCGGGTCGTGCCCGAGCCGCTCGATGACGGCCGGCACCACGCCGTCGGGCTGCTCGACCAGGCTGTAGAGCAGATGCAGCGGCTCGAGCTGCGGGTTGCCCTCGTCGGTCGCCAGCTGCTGCGCGGCGACGATGGCCTCGGTGGCGCGCTGGGTGAAGCGTTCGGTCCGCATCGGTCTAGTGGACGCGACCGCGTGGGTCGGGCTGCGGGCTCGCCTCCAGGATGGAGGCGATCTTCTCGCGCGCCGCATCGTCCAGTTTGGGCAGCACGAGTCGGGTGGTCACGATCAGGTCGCCCTTGCCGGAGGAGCCGCGCTTCGGAAGGCCGCGTCCGGCGAGCCGGATCTCCTGGCCGTTCTGCGTGTTCGGTCGAATTCGGAGCTTGACGCTGCCGGTGAGCGTCGGCACCCGCACCTCGGCGCCGAGCAGTGCCTCGGAGAGCGTGAGCGGCAGCTCCGTGCGCAGGTCCGTGCCGCTGCGCTCGAAGCCGGGCTCCGGCTGGACGTGCACGGTGATGACGAGATCGCCCCCGTCGACGGCGCCGCTGAGCCGGACCTTGGAGCCCTCGCTCACCCCGGCCGGGATGCTCACCTGCAGCCGGCGTCCGCCGACGTTGACCATGCGCTGCGCCCCGGTCGCGACTTCGCGCAGGGTGATCTCTGCGGTCGCCTGGGCCGTGGCGCGTGAAGGCGCCACCGTCCGCGCCCGCGCCTGACCGCGGCCGCCGAGGTTCGAGAGGTCCACGTACTCGAAGCCACCATCCCCGCTCCCAGCGCCGAACGGGCTGCTGCCGCCGCCGCCGAAGAAGGCGCGGAAGAAGTCGCTGAACCCGCCGCCCGCCGCCTCGTCGGCGCCGGTGGTGCGGTACGTCCAGCGAGTGCCGCCCGGCGCCCCACCGAAGCCGGCCCAGTCGGTCGCGCCGCCGCCACCGAAGCCGGCCTGCTCGTAGGCCTGCCAGTTGGAGCCCAGCTCGTCGTACTGCTTGCGCTTCTTGGCGTCGGAGAGGACGGCGTGCGCCTCGTTCGCCTCCTTGAAGCGCTTCTCGGCCTCGGGCGACTTGTTGGTGTCGGGATGCAGCTCACGCGCGAGCTTGCGGTAGGCCTTCTTGATCTCCGCCTGCGTCGCGGTCTTCGGCACGCCGAGGACGGCGTAGTAGTCCTTGTACTCCATCGCTCACCCTGAACCGATGCGGCTCGCCGATCAGGCCGCGCCGATCGGCGGCACCGGGCGATCGACGTCGGGCTTCGGCGCGGCGGGCTTGGCGGCGATCGGCTCGGAGCCGCTGCGCCGCCTGGGCCGCCGCGTCGCGTTCTTCTGGCGCTCGGTGCGCTCCGCCTTGATGCGGGACGCGGGCCGCGGCGCATCGATGAGCGCCTCGGCCAGCACCTCGTCCATCGTCTCGACCGGCACGATGCGCAGCTGCTGCCGCACGTCCTCCGGCACGTCGACCAGGTCGCGCTCGTTGCGCTTCGGGATGAGCACCGTCTTCACGCCGGCCAGGTGCGCGGCGAGCAGCTTGGACTTCAACCCTCCGATCGGCAGCACGCGCCCTCGCAGCGTGATCTCGCCGGTCATGGCCAGGTCGCGCCGCACCGGTCGCCCGGTGAGCAGGCTGGCCATGGCGGTCGCCATGGTCACGCCGGCCGAGGGCCCGTCCTTCGGCGTCGCGCCGGCGGGGACGTGGATGTGCAGCGTCTGCTTCTCGAGCGCGCCCGCTTCGAGCCCGAGCTGCGCCCGGCGCGACTGGACGTAGGAGAGGCCGGCGCGCGCCGACTCCTTCATCACGTCGCCCAACTGGCCGGTGAGGATGAAGTCCTCCTTGCCGTCCATCTTCGTCGCCTCGACCTGCACGATGTCGCCACCGGCATCCGAGACGACCAGTCCGGTCGCCATCCCGATCTGGTCCTCGGCCTCGAGCTCGCCGTAGTCGAAGCGTGCCGGGCCCAGGTAGTCCTCGAGCTGGTGCGCGTCGACGGTTACCTCGGCCGACGCGTCGCCGGCGACGCGGCGGGCAACCTTGCGCGCCACGTTGGCCAGCTCGCGCTCCAGGTTGCGCACGCCGGCCTCCTTGGTGAAGGCCTGGATCAGGCGCACCAGCGCGCCCTCGGTGACGGTGAGCTGCTTCTCGGTCAGCCCGTGGTTCTCGAGCACCTTCGGCAGCAGGAACCGCTGCGCGATGCGCAGCTTCTCGAGCTGCGTGTAGCCGGGCAGCTGGATCATCTCCATCCGGTCGCGCAGGGCCGGCGGGATGGTGTCGAGCATGTTCGCGGTCGCGATGAAGAGCACCTTCGACAGGTCGAACGGCACCTCCAGGTAGTTGTCCTGGAAGGTGTTGTTCTGCTCCGGGTCGAGCACCTCGAGCAGCGCCGACGACGGGTCGCCGCGGAAGTCCATGCCGACCTTGTCGATCTCGTCGAGCATGAACACCGGGTTCGCGCTCTCGGCGGTCTTGATGCTCTGGATGACGCGGCCCGGAAGCGCGCCGATGTAGGTGCGGCGATGGCCGCGGATCTCGGCCTCGTCGTGGATGCCGCCCAGGCTCATGCGCACGAACTTGCGGCCCATGGCGCGGGCGATGCTCTTCCCCAGGCTCGTCTTGCCGACGCCGGGTGGGCCGACGAAGAGCAGGATGGGGCTGCGGATCTTGTCGGCCAGCTTGCGCACGGCCATGTACTCGAGGATCCGCTCCTTGGGCTTCTCGAGGCCGTAGTGGTCCTCGTTGAGGATCTTCTCCGCATCGGCCAGGTCGAGGTCGTCAGGCGTGAGCACGCCCCACGGCAGGCTCACCAGCCAGTCGACGTAGGTGCGGATGACGCCCTGCTCCGGCGAAGCCGAAGGGATGCGCGACAGGCGATCGACCTCCTTGAGGGCCTTCTGCTTGACCTCGTCGGGCATGGCCGACTGCTCCACCCGCTCGCGAAGCTCGTTCGCCTCGGCCACGGCTGGATCGTCCTCGCCGAGCTCCTTCTGGATCGCCTTCATCTGCTCGCGCAGGATGTACTCGCGCTGGGTCTTGTCCATCTCGGACTTGACCTCGGACTGGATGCGGCCCTTGAGCTCGAGCACCTCGATCTGCTTGGCGAGGAAGCCGCTCACCTTGCGCAGCCGCTCGGCGACGTCGATCGTCTCGAGCAGGTCCTGCCGCAGGGCGGTGTCCATGTCGGGCGAGTAGGCGACCATGTCGGCCAGCAGCCCGCCATCGCTGATGTTGCGAGCGGCGACCGCCACCTCCGGCGGTACGCTCGCGCCGGACGAGACGTAGGTCTCGATCTGGCCCTGGACCGATGCCATCAGCGCCTCGACCTCGAGCGACTTCTCGGGCGCGGGCTCGATGACCTCGATGCGCGCCTCCAGGTACGGCTCGGTCTGCAGAAGGTCGAGCAGCCGGATGCGGCGCTGGCCCTGCACGATGGCGCGGATCGTCCCGTCCTGCAGCCGGATCACCTGCGCGATCTTGGCGAGGGTGCCGACGCTGTACAGCTCATCGGCGCTGTTGACCTCTTCGGTCTCGTTGGAGCGCTGCGTGATGAGCGCCACCGGCTGGCTCTGGCGCACGGCGCGGTCAAGCGCCTTGACGCTGCGGTCGCGACCGACCTGCAGCGGCACGATCATCTCCGGGAAGATGACGGTGTCGCGCAGCGCCACCAGAGGCAGGACCTGGATCTTCTCCACGTCAGGCTGCTCGTCGTCGTTGTTGTTCTGGTCCTTGATCTCGGAAGCCACTTTTGGTCACATGTCCCTTCGGGCGGACGCCGCATCGGCTTCGATGCGGTCCTCGACGAATCGTTCGACATCTTCTTCATCGAACAGGTCGTAGAACCGGATCTTGCCCAGTGCTTCGAGCTGAAGGATGACTTTGACGCCCGCCAGGTTCACCCCCTGGCGACGGGTCAGAAAGCGGATGATGCGCACCCGCCGAATATCGGCCTCCGAGTAGAGGCGCAGGTTGTTGCGCCGATGCGGGCAGAGGAGTCCCTCCTCCTCGTAGATTCGCAGCGTGCGCGGATGCACGCTGGCGAGCTCGGCGGCGATGCTGATGAAGTAGCGGGGTCGATCAGGATCGCGGAGGGAGCTCAACGGCTCCGCTCCGCGATGATGCAGGTCGCGTGCCTTCCGCTCCCGGCCCTCACGCGCTCGCGCCGCCATAGGAGCCTGCCGCGGCCGGCTTGATCTCGATCTGCCGCGGCTTGACCTCCTCCGCCTTCGGCACGCTGAGCGTCAGCACGCCGTCCTCGAAGCGAGCGGTCGCCGCGTCGCCCTTCACGCGCACGGGGAGTTCCAGCGCCCGGCTGAAGCTGCCGAAGCGGCGCTCGCGATACAGGTAGTCGTCGCGGTTCACCGACTCGTCGGCCTTGAACTCGCCCTTGATCTGGAGCGTCTGGCCGGTGATGGTGATGTTCACGTCGTCCGGCTTGACGCCCGGCAGCGCGATCGTCAGCACGAGGTCGTCCGGCGTCTCGTGGATGTCCAGCTCCGGCGTCAGCGCCGATGAGCCGTTGGTCATGAGGGTCCGGTAGGTCGAGGGACTCACCACGGAGTCCTCGAAGAGCCGATCCATCGCCTGGCGAAGGGTCAGCATCTCGCGGAACGGGTCGAATCTGGTCACGTTTGCCATTGCTTGCGTCTCCTCCTGAGCTGAAGGTGGAGGTACCCTAAACCCTGTCAATGGCGTTGTCAAGACCTATACCGGGGTTCCGGTACCCGAGCGGCCACCGCTCAGCGATTCGAGAGGAGGGCGCGCAGCCGAGACAGGCGACCGCGCGCGCGGCGCGCCTCGCGGGACGAAAGGCGGAGGCCTGCGTAGCGCGCGAGCTGGTAGGCCGCCGCCAGGCGCGGCAGCGCCGAGCCGGGGAGGCTGCCGGCGACTCTCCGCGCGTGAACGGCCGGCGTCTCGGACGCGGCCCGAGGCCAGCGTCCGTCGCGTTCGAGCGAGTCGAGCGCGGCGAGGTACGCCTGCGAGGGATCGTCGGGGTCGAGCCGGCGTCGGGCGGGCCGCGGTCGTGCTGCGGCACGCGGCTCGGCCGGGGGACGGACGATGGCCCGCTCCTCGAAGCCCTCCTCCACGTCCACCATCATCGAGCGGCGCTCGCGCCAGCGAAGGTAGATGACGAGGGCGAGGAAGAACAGCTCCGCCACCAGCAGGACGGCGAAGATCGCGAAGAAGACGATGGTCGGAGCGGACGAGACCGGCTCCACCGGTTCGACGGCGATGCTCGGAATGCGGAACGGCAGCGCGCCGCTCAAGTCCACCGGCAGGCGTTCGGCGACCCAGACGGCGGCGATCACGATCGGCGTCGCGAGCAGCAGCAGCGCGAGGAGCAGGAGGCGGATCGGGCCGAACAGCGCGACGAGCAGCGCCTGTCCCGGCACGCCCAGGAACGCCGCCGCCGGGATCCCCACCGCGGTGACGGCGATCGCAACGCCCAGCACGATCGTCAGCCAAGCGCGGTTGGCGCGCCAGTCCGAGCCGGTCTTGAGACGCACCGATTCCAGGTGGGCGAGGCCGAGTGCGGTGAACGCGCTGACCGTGAAGACGATGGTGCCCATGAACGCGGCCGCCACGAACTCGCGCTCGACGGCGCCGGAGCTCGCGGCCTGCCCCACCAGCCACGGCAGGGCCAGTCCGGGGATCGCCCAGCGCAGGAGTCGCTGCTGCACCACGTCCGCGTCCTCGCGCGAGCCGTGGGCATGGCCGCGCACGACGGCGAGCGCCGCCAGCCAGCCGGCCGGATGAAGGCCGAGCGCGATGATGAGGCGGCCGTCGATGAGCGCTCCGCGCACCTCCGGCGACAGGAACCAGCCGATCGCACCGCCGAGGACGGCCAGCAGCGGCAGGCCGATCGCCTCTGCGTCCGGCGAGCGCCACCGTCTGCGGCGGCTCCAGGCCATGCCGATCCACGCCACCAGCGCCAGCTCGACCGGGCCGATGCGGGGCGTCTGGCCGGCGAGCGCCTGCACGGCGGCGTATGCCACCGCCAGCCATCCGCCCTCCGCGAGGAGCTGGGCGGCGGGCAGCAGGCCCCTACCGACCGATGACGAGCGCATCCGCGTTCTCCCATCCCGGCGGTGCCAGGGCGCCCGTGGCCCCGTGCAGCCGCGATCGGCGTGCCGCGGCGGCATTGCGCGACGCGTCCTCGCCGAGCGCCAGCCACTCCAGCTCGTAGCCGCTGCGTCGCAGCCGGGCCAGCATCGGAGCGAACGGCGATGGATCGCGGACCGAGCAGACGAGCAGGCTGGTCCCGGGAGACACCCGCCGCGTCAGCCAGGTCAGCAGGCGCTCCAGCGGGGCCGAGCTGATCGGGGACAGGCGCGCGAGCAGCGTCGAGAGGCGCGTCAGCTGGCCATGGCTTGCCTGCGCCGGCAGAAAGGCAAGGCGCTCGGACGATCCGCTGAACGAGGCCGCCGCGAGGCCGACGGAGGCACCGTCGGAGAGGAGCCGGCGCGCGAGCGACACGGCGGCGACGCAGAGCGACTCGAAGGCCTCGTCGTCATAGGTCATCTCCCAGTGCGGCTGGTTCTCGAGCGTCTGCACGTCGAGCACGATGACCACCTGCCGTCCGCGCGCCGGCTCGTAGCGTCGGCTGACCGTGCGTCCCAGGCGTGCCGACGCGCGCCAGTGGACCCGCTTGAGCGGATCGCCCGCCTGGAACGGCCGCACGCCGCCGAACAGCGCCGGATCCGCGAAGAGACTCTGCTGCGCGCGGCGATCGCCGATCGGCGCGACGTCCCGGCCGGTGCGCCGCACGCCCACCACGCGGGGACCAACCACCAGGCGGTCCACCGCGGGCTGGGAGCCCGTGGCCGCGCTGCGGCCGAGGATGTCACGCACGCTGAGGCGCACGGGCCCCAGCTCGAACACGCCGCGGCGCGCTGCGACCAGGTGGAAGTGGCGCGTGACGCGCTCGAACCAGGTCAGCGACCACGCGTTGTGCAGCGTGCGCCGCCCCTGGGCCTCGTCGCGCTCGAGCTGTCCGCGCTCGGCCACGCCGATCCCATCGGTCACCGCGTCCTCCGCGGCGATCCAGGGAAGCGGCAGCGCCTTGCGGTTCCATATCGTGATGTCGAGCGGAACGACGTCGCCGCTCACCGCCCGGTCCGTGCCCAGCGAGCGGCGGTACTGCACGCGGTCCATGCCGTAGCGGGTCCAGATCCGCGTCAGCGCGCCGTATGCCAGGGTGATGCCGGCGATCAGGAGCAGCCCGGGGGCCCCGGCCAGCGCCCCGACGGCGGCGAGCAGCGCGGCCAGCGCGAGCCAGTCGAGCATCGGTCAGCCGGGAGGCTCGACCGGCAGCGGGACGCCGGAGAGCACGTCGTCGGTGACGCCTTCGACGGTGGCGCCGCGCAGCTCCCGGTCCACGTCGAGCAGCATTCGGTGATCGAGCACGGCGTGCGCCATGGCCCGAACGTCGTCGGGCAGGACGAACGACCTGCCGGCGAGCACGGCGTGGGCCTGCGAGGCGCGGTAGAGCGCGACGCTCGAGCGCGGCGACGCACCCAGCCTCAGGTCGGGATGCTCGCGCGTGGCGCGCACGAGCGCGACGAGGTAGGCCTCGACCTCCTCGCTGACGCGGGTGCGCCGCACCTCGTCGCGCAGCGCGCCGATCTCATCCGGCGTCGCGATCGTCTCCACGGCGTCCAGCGGCTCTGCCGCCTCGAGGTAGCGCCTGGCGATCAGCCGCTCATCGGCCTCGTCGGGATAGCCGAGGCCGATGCGGACGACGAATCGGTCGAGCTGCGCCTCCGGCAGCGCGAAGGTCCCCTCCAGCTCGATCGGGTTCTGGGTGGCGAGCACCAGGAACGGGTCGGGGAGCGGACGGGTGACGCCGTCCACCGAGACCTGGTGCTCCTGCATCGCCTCCAGCAGCGCGGATTGGGTGCGCGGCGTGGCACGGTTGATCTCGTCGACCAGCACGACGTTGGCGAAGACCGGCCCCGGGATGAAGCGGAACCCCCCACCGTCGGGGATGCTGCTGCCGGTGACGTCGGTCGGCAGCAGGTCCGGCGTTCCCTGCACGCGCGCGAAGGAGAGGCCGAGGGCGCGCGCGAACGCGTGCGCCAGCAGCGTCTTGCCGACGCCCGGCACGTCCTCCAGCAGAGCATGGCCCTCGGCGAGAAGCGCGACGGCGAGCAGGGTGAGCGGCGCCGACCCGCCGACCACGGCGCGCCCGACGCTCTCGTCGAGGCGCGCCGCGAAACGGGCCGCATCGGTCATGTCGAACCTACCTCGGCCGGAGGCTCGGCGTTCACGATCTGCCAGCGCCGAGCGCCGAGCTGCAGGCCCAGCGGCCCCGCCACCGGCGTTGCCTGCAGCGACAGGCGCAGCACCGTGCTGCGCGTGACGGGGACGAGCTCCGTCCCCTTGAACACGAACAGCACGGTGGTCTTGTGCTGCTCGTAGTCGACCGCCTCCGCCACCGCGATCGCCCGATCGTCGGTTTGGTCCGAGATTCGGATCCTGACATCGTGGAGCAGGCTGCCCGGGCTCGCCCCGCAGTCCACGTTGAGCTTCCCCTCGCTGCACAGCTGGCGGAGGTCGCCGAGCGCCGAGCGCGACGCGTCGGTGAGTGCCGAGGGGTCGCGCGCGAGACCCGGCGGCCAGCCCTCCTCGGCCGCCAGCGTCGGCCAGCCGGCGAGGTACCGGTCGAGGACCGCGCCGGGCGATGCCCCGTCGGCGCCGATCAGCCAGAAGCCGGTGCCCCACAGCAGCAGCGGGACGGTGAGCCACGCGATCCATGCCGCCGGGGAGCCGGTCGGCGTCGGCGCGATGGCGCCCTGGCGTCGCTCCGCCAGCCGAAAGGCGAGCACCGCCTGCGTCACCCAGCAGACGATGAAGGCGGTGCCGAGCAGGAACGGCAGCAGGTACCACGTCGTGTCGGCGAAGACCACGACGGTGTACGCGACCAGCACCACGCCGATGACCTCGGCCAGCAGCCAGGCGGTCGCCGCGCGCTGGTGACCGAGGGAGCGATGCCCCAGGCCCCAGCCGAGCAGCGCGAGTCGCAGCGCCCCGCCCGGCGCCACGCTCACTCCCCGATGAGCAGGCTGCGAAGCTCCGCTTCGCGCTCGCCCGAGGTGATGGCGAGCAGCTTGTCGCCGCGCCGGATGCGCGTGTCCGGCTTTGCCGGGAGGGGCCGGCCGTCGCGGATGACCGCCGCGATGCTGCTTCCCTCGGGAAGCTGCAGCTCCCGCAGCTCGAGCCCGATGGCCGGCGACTCGCCGTCCGGCTGCGCCTCGACGATCTGCAGCCCGCCGCCCTCCAGCTCCGCGAGGTGCAGCAGGTCGTGGACCGGGATCTCGTGCTCGATGACGCTCAGGATCGTCCGCGTCGGGCTGACCGTGTCGTCGATGGCGAGGCGTCGGAACAGCTTCTCGTTGGTCGGGTTGTTGACGCGCGCGATGGCGCGCGGGACGTTGAAGCGCATCTTCGCCACCTGGCAGGCGGCGAGGTTGACCGCGTCGTCGCCGGTCACCGCGGCGATCACGTCGGCGCGCGCCATGCCGGCCTCGGCCTGGTAGCGGCCCTCGCAGCCATCGTTCGGCACCACGATGCTGCCCAGCTCGTCGGCGATCTCTCGCGCGCGGTGCGGATCGTCCTCGATGATGACGACCTCGTGCCCCGCGGCCAGCAGCTCACGGGTCAGGAAGAAGCCGACCGTGCCTCCGCCGACCACCACCACGTACATCGGTCAGGACTCCACTTCTGCCGCCGGCTCGGCGGCGGCTGCGCGCCCGCTGCTGAGGACCGAGAGCGGCTCGGCCGTCGCCGGCTTGACGAACCCGTCGGTCGCCTCCGCCCCCTCGGTCGCGGCGGCGATCAGCGCGTCCGACAGGATCACCGTGCGTGAGATGGTCTCCAGCCCGAGCGACCGATACGCCTCGGCGCGAACGGGGTCGTTCAGCTTGCAGATCAGCCGCGGTATGCCGAAGGTGTGCTTGCCGAGCTGCGCGGAGAGCGCGTTGCGGTTGTCGCCCTCGGTCAGCGCCATCAGGATGTCGGACAGCTCCGCGCCCGCGCTGCGCAGCACGTCCTCGTCGGTCCCGCTGCCGCGCACGGTCACGCCGCCGAAGCTCGACGGGAGGCGGTTGAAGGCGCGCTGATCGACGTCGATGACCGTGACGTTGTCGCCGCGCCTGTCCAGCTCCGCCGCGGTCCGCGCGCCGACGCGTCCGCAGCCGACGATGATGACCCTCATGGCGTGTGTGCCAGCTCCTCTGTCTCGGCGCGCAGGCACCAGACCGGCGCGGACGAGTTCCGCATG
Organism: uncultured Chloroflexia bacterium; assembly: GCA_963783725.1. Classification (GTDB taxonomy): domain Bacteria; phylum Chloroflexota; class Limnocylindria; order QHBO01; family QHBO01; genus CAWAOJ01. Next base: position 1,876,780 of record CAWAOJ010000002.1, read on the forward strand.
ACGTAGGGAACGGTGCGCCCGGCATCCCACTGCCCGCCGAAGCGCTTCTTATAGCGTAGCCCCATGACGATGAGGTCGGCATTCTGCTCTACCGCGTCGTCGACGATCGCCGCGCCCGCGGCACGTGCCTGCACCACGCCGGTGTCGACCGGGATCTCCTTTCCGACCAGGAACTCCTCGGCCGCGTGAAGGACCTCGTCGGCGAAGGCGACCGCCTCGGGGTCCTCGGCGTCGAGCTGCAGGTCGAACGGGACCTCGATCACGTGGAGCAGCTGGGCCGATCCACCGCTGGCGCCCAGGATCATCGCCGTAACGCGCAGCGCGGCCTCGTCGGCCTCGGTGCCGCCGATCGGCACCAGGATGCGCTGGTAGGCGAGCAGCGGCGCGCGCTTCTCGGGACGTCGACCGAAGATCATGGCGCTGACTATCCTACGGCCCGCCTACGAGGCGGGCACCTCGATCTGGCCCTGGGTGATGAACTCGTCCGCGACGGTGTCGTGCGCGGTCACCGCTATCGTCCCCGCCGGCAATCCCGCGCGCCCCAGGAGCGCGCAGCCGGCGGGGTAGGTGGTCTTGGTGTCCCCGCCGCGTGGCGGACGCTCGCGTCCGAGCAGCTCCAGCGCGCCGCCGGAGAGCCTCGCCGACTGCAGGTCCAGCGTCCAGCTGCCGGTGCGCTGGCCGAGGAAGACGCAGACGATGCCCTGTCTCGAGAAGTCGACCTGCGGCACCGGGTCCACCAGCGCGGCGGCGCCTGCGGCGTCGAACGCGGCCGCGATCCCGGCCTGCGGGTGGCGTACGGCCGACGCGCCGGTGAGCGGGTCCAGCGCGATCCCGCCGGCCGCAGCGGCGCTCGGCTCGCTCGTCGGCGCGGCGCTGGGCCCGTTCGTCGAGGAGGCGCTCGGCGTCGCGGCCGGAGCGCCGCAGCCGCTCGCGACGACGGCGACGAGCGCCAGAGCGGCGAGCCGATTCATCGGCCCCAGGAGAGGCGCTCGATCAGGCGCGCGGGCAGGCCGGCGTCGCGCATCAGCCGCTGCGTGCGCCCGACGTCGTAGGGAATGCGGCGGAATTCGAGCACCTGCAGCTCGGTGTCCATCAGCAGGTACGAGCTTGCCGGGTTGCCGTCGCGCGGCTGGCCCACGCTGCCCGGGTTGGCGAGCGCGCGGCCCGGGTCGATGGCCACCGAGGCGTCGGGCACCGCGGCCTGGGGCACCACCCCGTCGTCCTGCGCCGCGAAGACGATCGGCAGGTGAGTGTGGCCGAACAGGCACAGACGCGTCTCGAAGGCGGCGAGGTTGGCCTCGGCGATCGACGGGCTGGTGATGTACTCCCAGATCGGGTCGCGCGGCGACCCGTGCACCGCGGTCAGCTCTCCGTCCCGACGCACCTCGGGCAGGCTGGCGAGGTAGGCCTTCGCGTTGTCGTCGAGGACCTGCGCCGTCCATTCGATGGCACGGGACGCCTCGGGATTGAAGTCGCCGGTCGAGATGAGGCCGATGGCGGCCGCGTCGTGGTTGCCCATCACGCTGCGCACGCCCATCTCCTGCAGCGAGCGGATCACCTCGTTGGGCTGCGGCCCGTAGCCGACGATGTCGCCGAGGACCCAGACCTCCTCGACGTCGGGCATGTCGGCGCGCACGGCGTCGAGCGCGGGGAGGTTGGAGTGGATGTCCGACAGGACGGCGAGTCGCATGGGCGCCGCGAAGTATACCGATGGCTCCGCGGTCGCTCGGCCGAACCGTCGCCGACACGAAAGATGCTCCCCGGTCGGCGTTTCGGTCTTCCCGGGAGCGGACGGTGGTTCGGCCGGCTTTCGCATCGGCCCCGTCGACCCCCGGTTACCGTACTCGGCCACCGGTGGAGCAGGACGACCACCGTATGGCCTCCGACAACGACTCGCAAGGTGGTTATCCACGAATCGCGCCGGCAATCCACCGAATGTGGATAAGTCCGAGCGCTATACTCGCCTTCGATGGCGTTCCCCTTCCCCGCGACGGCTAGGATCGAGGTCGAGTGGCGGCGAGCCTGAGCACGGACTCACCGCCGCGCTTCGCCCACCAGAGCGAGGCGGAGCTGGCGAGAATCCTCGACTACTACGGTGTCGCATGGCGCTACGAACCCGTCACCTTCCCCATCTCCTGGAACGCCGCAGGAGCGGTCGTCGAGTCGTTCGCGCCCGATTTCTACCTTCCGGAGATCGACCTCTACCTCGAGCTGACGACGCTCAAGCAGTCGCTGGTGCGCAAGAAGAACCGGAAGCTGCGGCACCTGCGCCAGCTCTATCCGGAGGTCCGGGTGAAGCTTTTCTACGCGCGTGACTTCAGGGCACTGATGGTCAAGTACCGCCGCCTCGACTTCCTGACCGATGTCGTCCACGCCAACGGCGCGGGCGCGGTGCTCTCGCGGTGAGCGTGCGGCTGCCCGACACGACCATCCACGCCGACGTGGAGGAGGTGCTGCTCACCGCCGAGCAGCTGCGCGAGCGCATCGCCGAGCTGGGGCGCCAGCTGCGCGCGGACTACGCCGGCCGCACGCCGGTGCTGATCAGCGTGCTGAAGGGCTCGATCGTCTTCCTCGCCGACCTGATGCGCGAGATGGACATCCCTCTCTCGCTCGACCTGATGGAGGTCAGCTCGTACGGATCGGGAACCGAGACGAGCGGGCAGGTGCGGATCCTCAAGGACCTCTCGAACTCGATCGAGGGCCGCGACGTCCTCGTGGTCGAGGACATCATCGACACCGGGCTGACGCTCAACTACCTGCTGCGCTACCTCGGTGAGCGCAATCCCGCCTCGCTGCGCGTGTGCTGTCTGCTCGACAAGCCGGCTCGCAGGCTGGCCGAGATCGAGATCGACTATCGCGGCTTCACCATTCCCGATCGGTTCGTCATCGGCTTCGGCCTCGACTACGACGAGCGATACCGCAACCTGCCGTACGTCGGCGTGCTCCGCTCGTCGGTCTACAGCGGGGAGCCCCCGGAGGCCTAGTCCGATGGGCGACCGACCCGGCGGCCGCTTCCGCTTCCTGGTCCTGCTGGGAAGCCTGCTCATGATCGCGGCGGGCTTCCTGCCCTGGTGGCGCACCGGGGGCGATTCGGTGAGCGGCGTGACCGTGCCGGCCGCGACCGGGATCGGGCTCGAGGGACCCGGCCTCGTCATCTACGGCGTCGCGATCGCCGCGCTGGTGCTGCTCGACATCGGCTACATGCGCGGCCGCTGGGGCTTCCTGCTCGATGCGCCGCTGGTGTATCTGGTCCTGGGCCTGGTCGCGGGCGCGGCGCTCGGCCTGCGCGCGTACGAGCTGTGGTCGGTCGGCTACCTGCCGCTCCCGCAGCAGTCGCCGGGCCTGGCGGTCGCGGCGGCAGGCGTGGCGCTGCTGCTCTACGGCGCGGGGACGGGGTTCGGCGCGCGCCGCGCCTGACTCAGCCGGCGTGCCGCCAGGCCGTGGCGGCGTGCGTGTCTGGCCATCCGCTGCTGCCCACGGCAACTGCGACGTTATTGGCGACCGCCACCGCGCTCATCCCGCCGCCGGAGAGACCCGGCTCGTCGGCGATGCGCTGCCACGAGGTCCCGTCGGAGGAGGTCCATACCACCGCGCTGCCGTTCGAGGCGCTCGAGTTCCAGCCGACGGCGACGAGGCCTCCGTCCACGCTCACCACGTCGTCCATCTCGGCATGCGGCGCGTAGGTTCCGTTCGACGCGAGCGCGGGCGTGTCCTCGACGCGTCGCCAGGCGATCCCATCCGTCGAGGTCCACGCCGCGGCACGCGCCCCGTCGGTGGTCCGTCCGACGGCCACGTAGCCGGCGCTGGTCGCAACGACGCCCAGCATCACGCCCGGCAGCTCCAGGGGGCCGCGTGCCCAGAAGCGGCCGTCGGTCGACGTCCAGCTGGCCGTCGGTCCGTGCTGCGCGTCGTCGGAACTTCCGACCGCCACGAGTCCTCGCCGGTCGTGGGCAAGCGCGGTGACTCGGCCCTGAACGCCGACCGGGTCTGCCGCCGCGAGCGTCCAGCCGAGCCCGTCGGTCGAGGTCCAGAAGGCGGCGCGCTGCGCCTCGAACTGGCGGCCCAAATAGCCCGCCGCGACGAACCCGCTTTGCGCGGCCACGACCGCGGTCATCGCGCCGACTGCCTTCGGCAGCCGCGCTCTGGTCCACTGACGACGGTCCGTGGAGCGCCACGCTGCCGGCGCGTCGCCGTCGCTGCCGACGATGACGAGCGAGCCGTCCCCGCCGTCGGTCACCGCCTGGAGCGTGGCGCCGGCCGCGATTCCGCTGGCCGGCTGCCGCGTCCAGCTGCGGCCGTCCGGCGAGACCCACACGATGGCGGCGGCGGGTGTCGCCGAGCCGATCGCGATGAACTGGCCGCCGGCGGCCGCCACGTCCCGCATCTGGGTGTTGGTGCTGGGGTGGCACGGGGCGCAGTAGCTCGCCTGCGGCCCTGACGGGGCGGCGGTCAGGGCGTCGGGCTGCTGCACGCTGGCGCGTCCCCAGCCGCCTGCCGCCGGCGACGCGGAGGGCAGCAGCGGCGAGCCGCAGCCCGCGACGAACAGTGCGAGCGCGGCGAGCAGCGGGGGCAGCGGGAGCCGGCGCCTCACTGCGCCGGCGGCAGCACCAGGGGGCTGATGAAGAGCCACGCCACGATGACCAGTACCAGCAGGATCAGCAGCAGGAGCATCGGCCGCAGGTCGGGCCGGTAGTCGCGCGGAGACTTGCGCGGAGGCGGGGAGGGCTTCACTGCTCGGCGACCTCGCGCCTCAGGCGCCGAGGTAGGCCTCGCGGACCTGCTCGTTGGCGGCGAGGTTGGCTGCCGTGTCGGCCAGCAGGATGGTTCCCGTCTGCAGCACGTAGCCGCGGTTGGCGACCTTGAGTGCCTGCAGCGCGTTCTGCTCGACGAGGAGGATCGTCGTGCCCTGGCGGTTGATCTCGTTGATGATCGAGAAGATCTGCTGCACGAGGATCGGAGAAAGGCCAAGCGACGGCTCGTCCAGCAGCAGAAGCGTAGGGCGCGACATCAGCGCCCGCCCGATGGCCAGCATCTGCTGCTCGCCCCCGGAGAGCGTGCCGCCGCGCTGCCCCTCGCGCTCCTTGAGGCGCGGGAAGAGGTCCATGACGCGGACGAGGTCCTCGCGGATCTCGCCCGGATTGCGCGTGAAGCCGCCCATCTGCAGGTTCTCGAGCACGGTCAGCCGCGAGAAGATGCGCCGCCCCTCCGGCGCGTGCCCGATGCCGCGCCCCACGAGCTGGTAGGCGTCGACGTGAGAGATGTCGTCGCCGTTGAAGTAGACCTTTCCCTCTCGCGCCTTGAGCAGGCCGCTGATGGTCTTCAAGGTCGTGGTCTTGCCGGCGCCGTTGGCGCCGATGAGCGTCACGATCTCGCCGCGGTCGACGCGGATGCTGATGCCCTTCAGCGCATGGATGTGCCCGTAGTAGGTGTGGACGTCATCCAGGCGCAGGATCGCGTCACCGCTGCCGTCAGCGCTGGCGTCGGCGGTTCGGGCATCGCTGGCGGCGCTGGCCGCATCGGTCCGAGCGGTCATTCGGGCGCACCCAGGTAGGCTTCGATGACGCGCGGGTTGGCCCGGATCTCCTCGGGCGTCCCTTCGGCGATTCGCTCGCCGTGATCGAGGACCGTGATCCGGTCGCTGATCCCCATCACCACGCGCATGTCGTGCTCGATGAGCAGCACGGCGAGCCCCAGCTCACGCCGCAGCTGGCCGATCAGCTTGGTCATCGACGCGGTCTCGTTCGGGTTCATGCCGGCCGTCGGCTCGTCCAGGAGGATCAGCTTGGGCTCGTTGGCCAGCGCGCGTGCCAGCTCCAGCCGGCGCTGGTCGCCGTACGGCAGGTTGCGGGCGAGCTCGTCGCCACGCCCCTCCAGGCCGACCATCGCCATCAGCTCCTCGGCGCGGATACGCGCCTCCTGCTCCTCGCGCGCCTGGCGGCGGCTGGCCAGCACCGCGTCGATCGGGCTCGCCCGCAGGCGCAGGTGCATGCCGACCAGCACGTTCTCCAACGCCGTCATGTTCTGGAAGAGGCGGATGTTCTGAAAGGTCCGACCGATGCCGGCGCGCACCATGTGATGCGGCTGCGCGCTCTTGAAGATGCCCATCTTCGTGAGCTGGTTGCGATACCACGGCGGGCGGATGATGGCCAGCAGCAGTGAGACGATGAGCACGGCCAGCGCCAGCAGGATGCCGATCTCGAGCGCGGTCGCACCGACTCCGGTGACGCTCAGCAGGAACCCGATGAGGAGCACGACTACCGACGGCAGCACCCAGATGATCGGCTCGGCCCAGGCGCGGACCGGCGGACCGATGAGCGTGCGGCCGTCGACGTCGATGCGTCCCCTGGACGGCTCCATGATGCCGGCCACGATGTTGAAGAAGGTCGTCTTGCCCGCGCCGTTCGGACCGATGAGGCTGATGATGGCGCCGGCGGGGATGGCGAGGTCGATGTTGCGCAGCGCGGTCAGGCCGCCGAACTGCATGGTGATGCGCTGCGCCTCGAGGATCGGCTCTCCCGCAACCGGCCGAGCGGTCGCCTCGCCGGCGAGCGTTCCCGCGTCGGCGGTCACAGCATTCCTCCGGAGGACTCCTCGGCCGGCGTGACGAGCTCCTCCCCGTTCGCCTCGGCCGTGTGCAGCTCACGACGCCTGCTGCGGCTCGGGAAGAAGCCCTCGGGACGCACCAGCATCATCAGCACCAGCGCGACGCCGTACAGCAGGAACTGGTAATCCAGGAAGTTGATGTCGGCCAGGATCGGGACGTGCAGGCCGCCGGCGGCGAGCGCGTCGAAGAACTGGTTGAGGCCCTTGAGCAGCACGTTCTGGATCATGAACAGCACGAACGCGCCGACTGCGACGCCCCAGTTATTGCCCATTCCCCCCAGCACGACCATGGCCAGCACCGTGAACGACACGCCGAAGGTGAACTGGTCCGGGCCCGAGAAGGTGAGCTTCGAGGCGCTGAAGACTCCGGCCAGGCCGGCGGTCGAGGCGCCGAGGGCGAAGGCGAGCAACTTGGTGGTGACCGTGTTGATGCCGTTGCTCGCCGCAGCGAGCTCATCCTCGCGGATCGCCATCCACGACCTGCCGAGGCGGGACTCCTGGAGCCGATAGGCGATGATCATCACGATCGTCACGATCGCCAGCATCACGATGTAGAAGGGCAGGATCTCGATGGTGGAGAATCGGTAGCCGAACAGGTTCGGCGGGTCCAGGCCGGAGATGCCGTTCGTGCCGCGCGTGTAGGTGTCCGAGTTCTTGAACACGATCGGCACGATCTCGCCGAAGCCGAGGGTCACGATCGCCAGGTAGTCGCCGCGCAGGCGCAGCGTCGGCGCGCCGAGCAGGACGCCGAACACCATCGCGACGCCCGCGCCCACGACGAGCATGATCCAGAACGGGATGTGGACTCCGGTGAAGCCCGATGCGCCGAAGGCGAACGTGTAGGAGCCGATGGCGAAGAAGGCGGCGTAGCCCAGGTCGAGCAGGCCGGCCAGGCCGACCACCATGTTCAGGCCGAGCGCGAGCAGCACGTAGATCCCGGCCAGGGTGAAGACGTTCAGCCAGGTGCCGAACGCCTGGAAGGTGCTGAAGGGCGGGATGCTGGCGAGGAGCGGCAGGATGACGCCCGCCGCCGCCATGCCGACCAGCACCGCGAGCGATCGGTGGCGCCCCAGGAAGCCGAGCACCGGCGCGGTCGCAGTCGCGATGCGCTCCCGCGTGCCGCTGGTCGCGCCACCGCGTGGCGCGGGGGCCGCGTCGCTCACGCCCGCTCACCGAGCGGCTGCCCGAGCAGGCCGGACGGCCGGAAGACGAGGACGAGGATCAGCACCCCGAACACGATTGCCTCGGACCAGCGGAAGAGGCCGAACTGCGCGGAGTAGACCTCGACGAAGCCGATGAAGAATCCGCCGAGCGCCGCGCCGGTGGTGTTGCCGATGCCGCCCAGCACCGCGGCCGTGAAGGCCTTGAGGCCCGCGCTGAAGCCGAGGGTGAAGCCGATCTGGCCCGGCGTAGAGGCCGAAGACGATGCCGCCGGCGCCAGCCAGCGCCGAGCCGATGAAGAAGGTCAGCGCGATGGTGCGGTTGATGTTGACGCCCATCAGCTGCGCCGCCTCGCGGTCCTGCGCGGTGGAGCGCATGGCGCGGCCAAGCCTGGTCCGCGCGATGAAGGCCTGCAGCGCGAAGATCAGCACCAGCGCGATGACGAAGATGAAGACGGTCACGGCGGACACGTAGGCGCCGAAGATGGTGAAGCCCGCGCCGCTCGGGAAGAGCCGCGGCGTCGTTTTCTGCGAGGGCCCGAAGATCGACTGGATCGCGTTCTGGAGCATGAACGACACGCCGATGGCGGTCAGCAGCGGGGCAAGCCTGGGCGCGTTGCGCAGCGGCCGGTACGCGAACCGCTCGATGCCGACCCCGAGCAGTCCCATGACCGGCATCACGATGGCGAACAGGAGAAGGAGGATCCCGGCCAGCAGCAGCGGGTTGTTGATCGAGCCGTGCTGGGAGAGGGGGACCGTCAGCAGCCACATGGAAAGGAAGGCGCCGACGGTGAAGACGTCACCGTGCGCGAAGTTGATGAGCTCGATGATGCCGTACACCATCGTGTACCCCAGCGCGATCAGCGCGTAGATCGCTCCCAGGGTGAGCGCGTTGAAGAACTGCTGGGTGAGAACGCTGATGTCCACCGGGAGGGCACCCCTGACCGAGTGGGAAAGAGCGAGCCGGGAAGATCAGCTTCCCGGCTCGCCCGTCTGCGGAGACTACTGGCCCGCGAAGTCCTTCTGCTGGTCGAAGACCCAGTCACCAGCGCCATCGGCGGCGCTCAGGTCGGTCTTGTAGAAGCTGATGATCTTCTGGCTGGAGTCGCCGTTCTCGTCGAACGAGATGCTGCCCAGCACCGTGTCGAACTTGTTGTTCGTATCGGTCACATAGGCCCGCACCTTCTCGCGAAGGTCCTTCATGTCCGTCGCCGAATCGGCCGAGGCCTTGATCGCGGCGATGATGGCCTGGGTGCAGGCGTACGCGGGAGCGCTGTACGCGCCCGGTGCGCTGCCGTACTTGGCCTTGAACTTGTCCGTGAACTCACCCGCGTTCGGGATGTCATGGATCGCCGCGACGCTGCCAAACGAGTTTGCCGCGTCCTGGCCGGCCAGCTTGATGAAGGTGCCATCGGAGCTGCCCGGCCCGTCGACGATGCCGTCGCCGCCGATGAAGGGCAGATCCCCCATCCCGACCGACGCCATCTGCGAGCGGAGCTTGCCGCCGCCGGTGGTCGTCACGCCGCCGTACATGACCGCCTCGGGGTTGCCCGACTTGGCCTGGGTCAGGATGGCGGTGTAGTCAGCGGAGCCGTCCGGGTTCGGCACGCCCTGCCGGCCGGTGACCTTGCCGCCCAGGTCCTTGAACTTCTGCTCGAAGGCGTCGGCCAGGCCCTTGCCGTAGGTCTCGGTGTCATCAACGATGAAGACCGACTTCTTGCCGAGCGTGGTGTACAGGTAATCGGCCAGGCCGGGTCCCTGGAAATCGTCGGTCGCGGCCACGCGGACGTAGCTGACCGGGTTGTCACCGCGCAGGAACTTGCCGCTGGCATCCGCCTTGGTGAGGTTGACGGCGGTGTTCGCCGGGCTGCACTGCAGCAGGCCGGCGGGAGCGGTGATCGGGATCTCGGCCGCGCCGACGTTCGAGTTGAACGGCCCGACCATCGCCACGACCTTGTCGTTGCCCACGAGGGCGGTCGCGTTCGTCGCGCCCTGCTCGGGGTTGTGGACGCCGTTCACCGCGTCGTCGCGGACGTCGGTGTCAAGCGTGTAGCCACCCACGCCACCAGCCGCATTGGCCTCCTCGATCGCGAGGCGAACGCCGGAGAGCGTCGGCTGGCCGTTCGGCGCCTCGCCGCCGGAGAGCGGAAGGTCCACGCCGATCATGATGGTGCCCTTGGCCCCACCACTTGCGGGCGCGCTGCTGCCGCCCCCGCCCGCCGTGGGCGAAGCGCTCGGGCTTCCCTGGCAGGCGGCCAGGATGAGCGCCATCGAGGCCAGGGGTGCGAAGAATCGCACGAGTTTCTGCATCCGGTCTTTCCTCCAGGAAATGCTCGAGGGGCGCGCGCACGCGCGGCCCTAATAGAAAGTGGGGCGCATCATAGTCGCGCGAAGAGCGGCCGCGCAAGCATGTTCGCCCCTTCGAGGCTCACTGGCCGCACGGAGGCAGCGAAGTTCATGCGCCGCCAGATTCGGTCGGTCTCCTCCCGGGCGAGCGCGTGCTTCCACGGAACGTGCTATCCTCCCTCCGGTACGTCATGCAGCCCAAGCTGCGTCACGCTGCCGAGAGGCCCTGTTGGAATACCACGTTCGCAGCGCCCGCCTCACCGACATCGACCCGGCGATCCGCATCCTCATGCAGGATGCGCCGCACGACGAGGAGATGTGGCGCGACGGCTCCGAACGGCTGCGCAGCCTGCTCTACCTCCCATCCGCGACCGTGGTCGTGGCCGAGGCCGAGCGCCAGCTGCTCGGGGTGGGGGTCCTCTCGATACGTCCATCGGTCCGATCCGGTCCGTTCGTCGGCTTGGTCGACGAGCTCGCCACGTCGGGCCCGGACACAGCGCCGACGCCTGCCGACGGCGATGACGCCCCGCTCCGAGAGCGCATCGGATGCTCGATCCTCGAGCAGCTCGTCGCATCGGCGCGGAACAAGGGTTGCACGCGCGTGGACGTCACCGATCCCCTCGCATCCGCCGAACCGTCGCTCCTGGAGCAGGCCGGGTTCGCGAGGCGAGGGGCGCTGCTGAGCCGCGCCGTCGGTTGAGGCCGATGGCGCGCCGGGCCGGGACGCCGGGCGCCGCCCACATCCATTACACAGGAGAGCTCACTTGAGCAAGAACGTGGCGATCTTCGTTGATGTCGCCAACCTCTATTACTCGGCGCGCGGTCAGGACGTCGACGTCGATTACGTCGCCCTTCTGAAGGCGGCCACCAAGGGACGCGACCTCGTTCGCGCCTATGCCTACTCGGGGCTCGACCCCGAGAACGAGAACCAGCGCAAGTTCATCGACTTCCTGGGCAAGAACGGCTACAAGGTCGTTCACAAGGACATCCGCAAGTTCGGCGACGGTCGCGTCAAGGCGAACCTCGACATCGAGCTGGTCGTGGACCTGTTCCGCGTGAAGGACCGCATGGACATCGCGGTCATCGTGTCGGGCGATGGTGACTTCGCGCCGGCGATCCGCGCGCTGCAGGACGTCGGGATCCGCTGCGAGGTGATCAGCTTCCGGCCCAACACGAGCTCGGACCTGATCGCGGTCGCCGACGAGTTCATCGACATCATGAAGATCGCCAGCATCGGTCGCGACAAGGCTGCCGCGACAAAGGGGATGAGCGCGCCGCCCATGCCGGCAAAGGAGGTCGAGCCCGAGTTCGGCTTCCGCGACGCCTCTCCGGCGGTGGCGGCAGCCGCCATGGCGGCGATCCGCGGCGGTGGAGACCGGTCGCGGTCCCGCACGCGCGGAACGTCCACCTCGCGCCGAGCCGAGGCCGCCCCGACCGAGGACCTCGTCACCGCCGCGCCGACCGCCGCTCCCAGCGAGCCGCACGCCGACGGGCAGGGCACCCACGATGAGCAGAAGGACGGCGCGCGCCGTCGCCGTCGCCGCGGTGGCCGCGGTCGAGGACGCCGCGCGCATGCCGAGGGCGAGAGCTCGACCGCCGGCGCGGCCAGCGGCGAGGAGATCGCCTGGCAGGAGCTCGACGATCTCAGCCAGGTCGACCTGGGCGAGGAGCGCGAATACTCCTTCGAGGAGGCCGATGCCGAGACGCTCGCCGAGCTCGGGCTGCTCGACCAGGGCGGGATGGCGACGCCGGAGCAGGCTCTGGAGCCGACGCCGGACGAGATGCAGGACGGCGGGTCCGCCGAGGCGGCGCCCAAGCCCCGACGCAGCCGGTCGCGCAAGGCGTCCGCGCCGGCCGAGACGCCGGATAGTGCGCCTGACGCATCGGCCGTGACCCCCGAAGCGCAGACCGTCTCAGAGGAGAAGCCCAAGCGACGCACCCGAAGCCGCGCGGCGGCGACGGACGAGGCCGCCAAGCCGAAGCGGACGCGTGCACGCACGTCGCGCGAATCCGCGGGCGAGGAGGCGCCGAAGCCCAAGCCGAGGGCCTCGCGCTCGCGGGGCGGCAGCTCCGCCGCCGTCTCGGAGACGAAGGAGGCCGGCTCCGGGGAGCCGGCCGAGGGTGAGCCGCAGGGGATCTGGGGTCGCTTCCGCTCTGCGCGCAACCCCCGCTAGGCCAGCCTAGAGCGCCTCGTCTCCCTCGCGTGCCGCCTCGTCGGCCACCGCCTCGGTGGTGCTCGACGGGGCGTCCGCCGTCTCTTCGACGGCTTGGGGCGACTCCCCGCGACCGTTCGTCTCGCGCTGGAAGATGGGGACCCACTCCCCGGCGTCGCGTGCCTTTTCGGCGAGCTCGTCGCGCATCTCGCGGCCCGGCTTCGGTGCGGTGAGCAGCGCGATCGCCGCCCCGGCCGCGGCGCCGATCAGCATGCCGAGGAAGAACGCTCCCCAGTGGCGGCTCTCGCGTCGACGCACTCCCAGCCGCTGTGCCGCGGCGTCGACGAGCTCCCTGCTGGCGGGCACCGCCGCGCCGGCGGCGCCGAGCGCGACGCCGCGCCTGCTCCAGAGATCCTTCAGCTGTGGCCGCAGATCCCTGCGCCACGTGCGGCTCGTCCAGCGACCCGCGTCTCTGCTCGCCTGGCGAACCGCCTTTGTCGCCTCGCGTCGGGTCGGCGCCGATTCTCGCCACGCGTCCTGCGCCCGCTCGGCGGCGGTCTCGCTCGCGTCGGCGACCGCGGCCGCCAGCTCGCGGCCGCGCTGCGCGATGGTATCGGTCACGTCCGCCTCGAGGACGCGGTCGACGAGCGACTTTATGCCCGTCGAGAGTTCATCAGCGGTTTTCGTGGCTCCGCCGGCCATGGCGCACCTCCTAGGGGCTCGGGCAGGAAATCGGGTGCACGAAGTATGCCACCGGGACGCCCGCGCAGCCCACCTATACTCGGGCCGATGTCTCCCGCGCCAGAGCCGGTCGGCTTCATCGGCCTCGGCCAATCCTCCTCTCGCGCCATCGCCCTGGGCGCTGCGCAGCGAGGGCGGCTGCACCGGACGCTGCTGGTGCACGGCCCGGCCGGAGCGGACAAATCCTCGTTCGTCGACGATCTCTTGGCGCTCCTGTTCTGCGTCGCGGACGATCGGCCGACGCGACCGTGCAATGCGTGCCGTGGATGTCGAATGGCGCGCACGCGCTCACACCCGGACCTGGTCGTCGGATCCCCGGAGCGCTGGCGAGCGGAGCGCTCGACCGGCGAGAGCATCGTCGCCGCCGCGCGGCGCTGGCTGCTGGCCAGCGTCGGCGCACCGATCGCCTCGGATCGCCGGGTGGTGGTGATCGAGCAGGCCGACAGGGCCAACGAGCAGGCACAGAACGCCCTGCTCAAGGTGCTGGAGGAGCCCGCCCCACGCCAGATGTTCATCCTCGTCGCGGACGACGCGAGCCTCCTGCTGCCCACGATCCGCTCGCGCTCGCAATCGCTGCGCGTGGGCGCCGTCCCGCGCGCCGACCTGGCGGCCCACCTCGTCGCCCGCTACGGGATGCCGCTCGACCGGGCCGACCTGATCTCGCGCGTCTCGGGCGGTCTTGCCGGAGCCGCCGCGCGGTACGCCGAGCAGCCGGAGCTGATGACCTGGCGCGAGCGAACCCAGCAGGAGCTGCTCGAGCTCCTGCGCCGAGGCCGCGCCGACCGTTTCGGCTCGCTGCGCGACCTGCTCGACGCCGCGGGACGCCTCACGGGCGCGGAACCGCCGCGTGACGAGTCCGAGGCCGGCGACGCTGCGATCCCGGTCTCCGCGCAGCGCGCCGCCGCGCTCGCCATCACCGACGCCTGGGTCGATCTCGCCCGCGACCTGCTCGTGGCGCGGGCCGGACGGGAGGACCTCGCGCCCGTCTCGGGCATCCTCGACGGCTTCAGCGATGCGGCCCGGCTCCTCGACTCGCGCCAGCTCGTGGCGTTCCTCGACCGGCTCGAGCAGGTGCGCGACGGGTTGCTGCAGAACGCCGCCCCGCGGCTCGCCATGGAAGCTGCCATGCTCAGCTGGCCGGTACTCCCGTCGTCAGTGCTCGCCTCGTGAGCGCCGCGCAGCGACTCTGGGCCCGTGCCGTGGGCCATGTGCAGGGCGTCGGGTTCCGCTGGTGGACTCGCCGGCAGGCGGAGCAGCTCGGCCTCACCGGGTGGGTCCGCAACGGAGACGACGAGCGCAGCGTGGAGGTCGTCGCCGAGGGACAGCCCCACGACCTCGACGAGCTGGAGCGCCGGCTGCGCAGCGGCCCGCCGGGCGCACGGGTCGAGGAGGTCGCCGTGCGGCGCGAGCCGGCCAGCGGCGAGTACGCGCGCTTCCAGATCAGCCGGTGAGCAACCGCGCGCTGGGCTGCGGCCTGCTGGCGATCGTGGTCTTCGTGGCGCTGGGCGTCATCGGGCTGAACATGGCGACGACCCGGGTCGCCTGCCCGTCGGGGTTGCAGTGGTCGGCAGCCGCCTACCGGCCCGAAGGCGCGCCCGCCGGTGCGCCCAGCATCCCCGGCAGCGCCCCCGCCGAGATCGGGACGACGCTGATCGGCCTCACCTCGAGGAAGGTGTACGCGGCGGCCGGCACGAACTCCTCCGATCCGGCGGCGGCCCGCCCGGCCCGAATCTCGCTCGAGTGCGGAGACGGAACGTACCAGACCTACGTGCAGGCGCCGTGACGCGCCGCCCGATCCTCCTGCTCGTGAATCCGGTCGCCGGCGGCAAGCCGGCGTCAGGCCCCGGCCTGGCAGACGATCCCGCCCTCGTGGAGCCCGATGCGCTGCTGCGCGCGCTGCGCGACCGCGGGCTCGCCGTCGAGCTGCACGTGCTGGGCGAGGACGACGACGTCCGCCTCCTGGCGCAGCGGGCCGCCGCCGACGGGCGTGACGTGGTGGCGGCGGGAGGCGACGGCACGGTTTCGCTGGCCGCCGCCGCGCTCGCCGGCACGGACGCGACGCTGGGCATCCTCGCCATGGGCAGCTTCAACAACATGGCGCGCGGCTTCCGCATCCCGCTGCGCCTGGATGCGGCGCTGACCGTCATCGAGCGCGGCGAGGTGAGCGCGGTAGACGTGGGGGTGGCGCGCCACGCGGGCGCGGGGGACCCCGAGCTCTTCTTCGAGGCGGCGGGCGTCGGACTCGACGCCGAGGGCTTCGGCGCCGTGGAGCTCGGCGAGCGCCGCGGCTGGCTTCGGGGCGCTCGTGCCGTCGTACGCGCGCTGCGGCACCGGCGTCGCGCCATGCGCCTCACCCTCGACGGCCGGGTGCTGCACACGCGCGCGCCGGCCGTGACCGCCTGCAACGGGCCCTACCTGGGAATGGGCTTCGCGCTCGCGGGCGACGCCGATCCCTCCGACGGCCTGCTGGACGTGGTCGTCTTCGAGCGGATGAGCCGGTTCGAGGTGCTGCGCCACTTCGCGCGCGTCGCGCGCGGCTCGCACCATCGAGAGCCCAAGCTGCGCATCCTGCGCGCCAGCGAGGTATCGGTCGAGGCGGTGCACGGCGTCCTGCCGGCACACGCCGACGGACGCAGCATCGGCGTCACGCCGGCGACGTTCAGCGTGCGTCCGGGAGCGCTGCGCGTCTTCCGCTGATCCGCTCGTGGGTCGAGAGCGCGAAGCGATCGGTCATGCCCGCGACGTAGTCGGCGACCTGCACGTGGAGCGGCGCGTCGGTGTCGCGATAGGTCGCCGGGAGCTGGTCCGGATGGGCGAGGTGGTGCTCGACCAGCTCGCGAATGAGCGCCACCGCCTTGTCCTGCTCGGCGAGCTGCGCCGGTGCCTGGTAGACGCGCTCGAACATGAAGTCGCGCAGGTCGTTCATCACCTCCAGCGTCTGCGGGTCCATCTCGACGCGGCCGACGCGGAGTGAATGCTCGACCACCGCGTCGATCATGCCGCCGATCCAGCCGCGTCCGGGCTCGCCGAAGCGGGCGGTGACACGGCCCGGCAGCGACGCCGGCGAGAGGACGCCGGCGCGGATGGCGTCCAGCGCGTCGTGGCTGAGGTAGGCGATCCGGTCGCCGAAGCGAACGCAGATCGCCTCGCACGTCGCCGGTGGAGGGTCGATCTTCCAGGAGTGGGCGCGGATGCCGTCACGCACCTCCCACGTCAGATTGAGGTCCTCGAGCACCTCGAAGATGCGCACGCTCTGGGCGGCATGGTGCCAGCCGTTCGGCCCGAAGTACGGCGCCAGCGCATCCTCGCCGGTGTGTCCGAACGGGGAGTGACCGACGTCGTGACCGAGCGCGATCGCCTCCGCCAGCGGCTCGTTGAGGCTCAGCGCGGCAGCAAGGGCGCGGGAGATCTGCGTCACCTGCAGCGTGTGCGTCAGGCGCGTGACGAAATGGTCGCCCTCCGGGTTGATGAAGACCTGCGTCTTGTGCTTCAGCCGCCGAAAGGCCTTGCTGTGCAGGATTCGGTCGCGATCGCGCTCGAACGCCGTGCGGAACTCGTCCGGCTGCTCGGGACGCTCGCGCCCGCGGCTGGCGGCGGATCGGGTGGCGGCGGGTGAGAGCGCCGCCTCCTCCGCTTCGCGGGCGCGGCGGTCACGCCGGATGAGCCTGTCCATCGGCCGATGATGACCGATGGACGCATGCTAAGGTTGGCGGCTTTGACGAGTCCGACGGCGTTGCAGCGAACCGGCCGCGCCCATGCGATGGCCGTCGCGCAGGGCCTGCTGGTGACGTTCCTGTGGTCGACCTCGTGGGTCCTGATCAAGGTGGGGCTCGACGACCTGCACCTTCGGCCGCTCTCGTTCGCGGGGCTGCGCTACGTCGTCGCCGCCGCCATCCTGCTTCCGTTCGGCATCCGCGCGCTGCGCAGCGCGGATCGCGACATCCCGTCCCGGCTGGCGGGCCGCGTGGCCCTTTACGGCCTGCTGTTCGTCGCCGTCGCGCAGGGCGCGCAGTTCGCCGCGCTGGGGCTGCTCCCCGCGACGGCGGTGAACCTGGTGCTGGCGGCCTCGCCGGTGGCGGTGGTGGCGATCGCCATCCTGCGTCGGGACGAGTCGCCCTCGCTGCTGCAGGTCGCCGGGGTCGCGCTGCTGATCGCGGGCGCGGTTCTCTATTTCGGCCCGTTCGCCGTCGACGGCGATCGGCTGCTCGGCATCGGCGTCGCGGTCGTCTGCCTGCTTGCCGCGGCGGCGTCCGCACACCTCGGTCGTGGGCTGGCGCGCGACGCCATCGGCCGCCTGGGGGGAGCCATCGGTCTGACCTCTCTCAGCATGGGGTTCGGCGCGCTCGTGCTGCTGGCGACGGGCGTGCTGGTCGAGGGCTGGCCGTCGTTGAGTGCGCAGGCATGGCTGATCGTGGCGTGGCTGGCGGCGGTCAACACCGCGTTTGCCTTCACGGTCTGGAATCACACGCTGCGGACGCTCACGGCGGTCGAATCAAGCGTCGTCAACAACACCATGACGATCCAGATCGCGATCCTGGCCGTCGTCTTCCTGGGCGAACGACTGGGGGCGCAGCAGGTCGCGGGCCTGCTGCTCGCCTCGGCCGGGGCGCTGGTGGTGCAGGTCGCGCCGATGCTGGCCCGGCGCCGGCGAGGCCGACCGCCAGGCTGAACGGCGCTCGGCTACTGCGCGACCAGCTCCGGCTGCGCCATCACCTCGCCGCGGCTCGCTGAAGGAGCGCCCTCGATGATCCGGCGCCGGATCCTGCCCGATGCGAGATCGATGAGGATGACCGTGCCCACGATGACGACGAGAAGCATCCCCGCCTTGTCCCAGTGGCGGAAGTTGACCGTGTTGACCAGCGACTGGCCGACGCCGCCGGCGCCGACCACGCCGAGCACCGCCGAGGCCCTGACGTTGATCTCGAAGCGATAGATCCAGAAGGCGACGATCTCGGGCAGCACCTGCGGCAGCACGCCCCAGCGCAGCGTCTGGACCTGGTTTGCGCCGCTCGACCGCGCGGCCTCGACCGGCCCGGGGTCGATGCCCTCGATCACCTCCGCGGTCAGCTTGCCGAGGGTCCCCATGGAGTGCAGGCCCAGCGCGACGGCACCGGTCACCGGGCCGAGGCCGAGGGGCGGGATCAGCAGCACCGCAAGGATGATCTCCGGAAAGGCGCGGATGGCGTTGAGCACCTGCCGGATGACCACCGACAGCGGGCCGCCGGAGACGTTCTTGGCGCCCAGGAAGCCGACCGGCAGCGACAGGGCGGCGCCCATGATGGTGCCGATCCAGGCCATCTGGATCGACTGCATCATCCCCTCCCACGCCGTCGGGAAGTACGACCAGTCCGGGAAGAGCAGCATCTGGCCCAGGATCCCGGCCAGCGCCGACGGCAGGCCGAGCAGCCGGCCGAAGGGAAGGCTCCCCGCCAGGAGCGCCCAGGCGACCAGCGCGACGACCGCCAGCAGGGCGAGGTTGCGGCGCAGCGAGGAAGGTCTGGCGGGGCGCGCCGGCGCCGAGGCGACGGCCGCCATCAGGCGAGCCTCCGCCGCAGGCGCTCGGAGATGAGCTCGATGACCACCACCATCACGAACAGCTCGAGCACGATGGTGGCGACGTTGTCGTAGTTGAAGAACTTGCGTTGGGTGTCGAGGATCAGCCCGATGCCGCCCGCGCCCACGAAGCCGACCACCGCCGACGCGCGGATGTTGAGCTCGAAGGTGTACAGCGCGTACGCGACGTAGTTCGGCAGCACCTGGGGCATCACCGACGTCCAGACCACCTGCGCGTGGCTGGCGCCGGTCGCGCGCGCCGCCTCGATCGGTCCGGGGTCGACGCCGTCGACGGTCTCCGACAGCAGCTTTCCGACGACGCCGATGTTGAACAGGATCAGGGCGAGGATTCCGGGCAGCGGACCGATCGAGAGCGCGGCGACGAACAGGATCGCGTACAGGATGTCGGGGACCGACCGCACCACGCTCAGCACCGTGCGGTCGAGATACAGGACCGGCCCGTTGGGCGCCGAGATGCGAGAGGCGAGAAACGCGACCGGCAGGGCGACCAGCGACCCGATGGCCGTCGCGAGCACGGCCATCTGGAACGTCTCGACCATTGCCTCGACGGTGCGAGGGGCGAACCCGACGTTCGGCGGCCAGAACTCGGAGATGATCTTTCCGGCCTTGCCGATGTTGGCCGCGATCCGTCCGAGGTCCGGTCCCAACCCGAGCACCGCCCAGGCGGTGATGACCACGAAGCCCGCCATGCCGATGAGCAAGGCCGGCGACCGACCCGGCCGTCGCGGACGGGAAGGGGAGGCGGCCGCCATCGCGTCGCCGGCCGCGGCCGTCATACGACCGGAGCGGCCTCGAGCACGTCGTCGGCCGTCAGCGAGCGCCCGTAGATGTCACGGAACACGTGCTCGTCGGCAGCCGCGCCCGTGCCGTCGTAGACGAGCTCACCGGCGCGCATGCCGATGATGCGATCCCCGTACACGCGCGCGAGGTCCAGGAAGTGAAGGTTGACGATGGTCGTGATGCCGAGCTCGCGGTTGATGCGCTGCAGGTCGCGCATCACCACGTGGCTGGTGGGCGGGTCGAGCGACGCAACCGGCTCGTCGGCGAGGATGATCTTCGGATCCTGCGCCAGCGCGCGGGCGATCCCCACGCGCTGCTGCTGCCCGCCGGAGAGGTTGCTCGCCCGGACGTAGGCCTTCTCCACGATGCCGACCCGTTCGAGCGCCTGCATGGCTCGCTCGACGTCGTCGGGCTTGAAGCGACCGAACACCGCGCGCAGCGTCGAGGTGTCGTGCAGGCGCCCCATCAGCACGTTGTTGAGCACGCTGGTGCGCCGCACCAGGTTGAACGTCTGGAAGATCATGCCGATGCGGGAGCGGATCTCGCGCAGCTCGCGCGGCGATGGCCTTCGTCACGCTGCGGCCATCGATCGTGACGTCGCCGCCGGTCAGCGGGACGAGGCCGTTGATGGCGCGGATCAACGTGGACTTTCCCGCGCCGGACAGTCCGACCACGACCACCATCTGGCCGTCGGGGATCTCCAGGGTGATGCCCTTCAGGGCCTGCACGCCGCCGGGATACGTCACCGACGCGTTCTCGAATCGAATCATGTGCCTCGAAAGGTCACGGGGCGGCCGCGTGGCCGCCCCGTGCATCGGTTCTGCGCAGACGCGGCCTACTGGCCGGTCTGGATCTTGTCAGCCGCCTGCTTGACGATGTCGTACGCGCCCTGCTTGGCGGGGACGAGGTCGTCGATCTGGTAGATCGCCTTGAGGACCTTCTTGCCGTCGTCGCTCTTGGCGAAGTCGAGCAGCGACTGCGTGATGGCGCTCTTGAGCGACGAGGGCAGGTCGCCGCGCACCACCCACCCGTCGTTCGGGATCTCGGGCGAGTAGGCGAACACCACGGCCTTCGTCTTCAGGTCGCAGTCGGTCGCGGCGATGCTGCGGGCGTCGTCGAAGCTGACCCCGACCTCCGCGTCGCCGTTGCAGACGGCGATCGCGGCGGCGTCGTGGCTGCCCGCGAAGATCGGCTGCACGTCCTTCTGGTAGTCGAGCCCGGCGAGCTCGAGCTGCAGCGCCGGGAAGACGTAGCCCGACGTCGACGCCTGCTCCACGAACGCGACCTTGGCGCCCTTCACCTTGGCGATGGCGTCCTGGCCGATCGGCCCATCCTTGCGCTCCGTGGCGCCGTGCGCGGTGCCGTTGCAGTTGAGGAACGTCAGCGTCTTGTCTCCGCTGCCGGTGCGCTCGTTCTCGACCGGCGTGTCGGAGCAGTACTTCGACGGGTTGTTGGTCATCCACTGGGTGTGATACGTGGCACCGCCGTTGCGGACCGACTGCAGGATGATCTCGGCGTTGGCTCGCTCGACCGCTTGCAGCAGCGCGAACGGTCCGAACGCACCGATGTCGGCCTGGCCGGAGCCCATGGCCTCCACCAGACCGGTGTAGTCGTTGCTGACCACGCCCTTGACCTCGATGCCGAGATCCTTGGACAGCGCATCGGCGACCGGCTGGATCTTCTCGACCAGCGCGTCGGCCTCGCGCGACGGGACGAATCCGATGGTGATGCTCGTCGGCCAGTCGGCCTTGTCGTCGACCGATCCGGACGCCGAGCTGGCCGTGCTCGCCGACGGCGTGCCGCCGGTGCCGGGACTGCTGCACGCCGCGATCAGCATGCTCACCGCGAGCAACCCCGTGAACGGACGCAGATGCTTCAAGTACCTACCCTCCCATGCCCGCGCGTGCGGGGAACTGTGCCGAGTCGTCCGCGAATTCCCCCTGGGTGTGGGCACACGCTCATCGTGGGCGGCACAGGGACTCGGGCGTCAAGGGCGGCATGATAGACGAGCGCCCCGCCGGGTGCGCGGGGTCGCGAATCAAAGGCGCCCCCCGGCGACGGATCGCCGGGGGGCGCTGCCACGAGAGCCGAATCGAGCGCTCAGTGCGTGAAGAACTCCGACATGGAGCTCACCTGCGCCGAGTCCGAGGCATTCCCCAGGAAGCCAAGGCTCCACGCCTCCTCGACCGTCCGCAGGAGCGAGTAGTGGTTGTACGGCGTGTTGCTGACGTAGTTGCGCACGCCATGAGTGGTGACCACGATCGCCGGGATCAGGCCGCCGCCGTACATGCCGCCCGCCCACACGTGGCCGTCCGGCAGCCCGTGCGAGTTGAGGAACTGGTAGCCCGGAGGCAGGATCGGCGAGTCGCAGCAGCCCGCCGCCGACTCCCAGCCGTCGGTCGCGGCGTTGCCGGTGAAGTCGTTCTCATCGGTCAGGATGAAGATGGCGCTGTTGCCGGTCCACGCCTTGGACGACATGATCGCCGTCACCGCGTCGTGCACGAACGCGTCGGCCTTCGCCTTCAGCGCGGCGTCGTTCGGATCGTCGACCGCGCTTCCGTACGGGCACGGCGCGCCATCGACGGACTCGCCGGCGACGGTCGAGTAGACCCCGCCGTGCATGTCATGGCACTGGTTGGGGCTGATCCACACGAAGTCGGGCACGTTGCCCGTCGCCAGATCGCCAGCGAAATCGGTGTACGGCTTGATCTTGGCCAGCCGCGAGGCGTCGCCGCGAATGTCGTCGAAGAGCACGAACGGGTTGTGCTTCGACGCGTAGAGCGCGGTGCCGTCGCTGGGGTAGTTGTCACCCAGGTAGCCGGCAGACGGCATCGACTCCATGTAGGCCGCCCAGCTCTTGCCGTGCGACTCCAGCTGGTCGACGAGGTTGGTGTGATCGAACCGATTGGCCGGGTTGTCGTCGTTGACGAACCAGTTGCTGCCGCTGATGGCGGCGACGTAGTTGGGCAGCGACGGATGCGTCACGCCGTAGTAGTTCGCCGCCTCGCCGTAGTCGGAGGCGAGCGAGGTGATGTATGGCGCGTTGGCGTCGCCGATGACGGTCGACTTCGAGTGGTTCTCGAGCATGATCACGAAGATGTGCTTGAGGTTGGCGTTCGCGCTGCTGTTGGCCAGCGCTCCGCTGCCGGGCAGCGTCATGGCCGCGATCAACAGCGCACCGGTGGCGAGGCGCATCAGGCGAGAACTGACGGGCATCGAGCAGGTCCTCCTCTGGCTATGACGGCTGCACGAGGAGCGTGATTCGGCCGTCGGGCGGGCGAGCCCCACGCGTGGCGCTCCAGACGCGGATTATCGGCCGCTCGTCCCGCCGGTGTGCGGCGCCGCACCGCATCGGGCCGATTCGCGGTGCGTCTCCGCACCGGGCGTCGCGGCCAGGCGCCAGCTCACGCGGTGTCCCGCGGCTAGCTCGGTGCGATCCCGGCCGATTTCGGTCTCGACCAGGGATTTGATGTTCTCCACGGTGCGGTCGAGTCGTTCGCGCATGACCTCGGCCCTCGAGGCGTCGAGACCGGGCACGTCGATCAGGATGGTGAGCAGCGTCTGGTCGGGCGACGCGGACTCGAACGTGGCGCGGCCGCGGATCTCCATGTTGGCGTCGCGAATGAGGGTCCCGAGTGCTCGCTCCGGCTCCCACTCGGTGACGGCCATCTCGCCCTCCACGGGCGTGCCCCAGCGGGTGTTGCGGCGCTTGATCCGGGTCCCGAGGCCCATGCGGGCCCGGCGTGACCTGCTCGAGCTGCATGTCGGGGTCCCAGCGCGGATGGTTGCGGACGTGATCGACGGCGTACCAGCGCCACACGTCGGCGACCGGACGATCGATGCGCGCCGTGGCCGAGATCTCCATCGTTCCCTCTTGCGAGCGGAATCGCGAGTGAAACGGTCAAGGCTGGCGCGCCGGACAGGTGTTGTGTGCGCGTTAGCGACCTACGATCTGCCGATCGAGGGTCGGGATGGTGGGTCGCGGCGGCGAGGCGGCTCGCGTGAAAGAACGGGCTTCGGCTCGGGCGACGGAGCGGGAGGTCGTGGTTGTTGCGCGGTCCTTGTTGCCGGGTCGGAGAAGGCGGCAGCCCATCGCCTCGGTCTGTCGCACTCGACTGTGAAGCACCACCTGGCGAGCGCGCGGACGAAGGTCGGGGCCACCACGACGGCACAGCTGGTGTGGATTCTCGGACCTCGGCTGCGGCGCCCCACGACGGGGACTGTGACGCGGAGCCGTGATGATCGGCACGAGCGCTCCGATTGATGCGGGGGGATGTCGGCCGGCGCTCCGCTACTTCCGGCGCTTCTTGCGATCGCTCAGGGCTGCGCGGTTCCTCGCGATGATCTCCGGAACATCGCGAGGAGCGCTGGCTGATTGATCTTCTCGGCGTCGGATCGCCACGGTGCGGCGGACTTGTTATGTGGCCGCCGGTGATGATTCCTTCCGGGTCAGGCCGCTCGCGTCGTCGTACATGAAGACATTGACGTGATCCTTCGCCGCCAGCAGCGCGCAGATGTTGCCGTCCAGCACGAAGTACGGCTGGACCGCCGCTTGATCGTCTCGACGACTTCGGAGTCCGCTTCGTGGACAATGTCACGGACCTGCTGGCAGATCTCCTGCTGCCACCCGGTAGGGCCTCGATGTATGCATCGACGCGGGCGTCCTTCTGGTAGGTCATCGTGCCTCCTCGTGCGGCTTGTGGCCGATGGGCGCGTTACCGCCAGAAGCTGACGATGACACTGATTACGATCAGCTTCACGAGCCAGTCGCCGGCGTGGATGGCGGCGAGCGTGGCGGCACGTTCTCCTGGGTAACCGAGCCGACCAACAGGTTGACCGGGAACCGACCAGAGGGCCAGCGCAAGCGCAACCGCGCCGACGAGATCGGTGATTCCGAGCAGCGAGACGAGCGCCGCGACGACGAGCGCGACAACCACCGCCTTGCCGAGCTCGAGCGGTACCTGCCAGCCGGGGGGTCGTGTGCGTTGCGCCCACGGCGCGCCCAACCTCGCCCCTTCCGAGCGCAGGGTGGTGTAGTAGACGGCGCCGAAGGCGAAGACAGCGATCGCCGCAGCCACGACAGCGAGATAGTTCAGCTGGACCATTGGGATCTCCCTGAAATCAGGCAGGAGCAATTGGCGTGGCGCTCGCTGGTGCATGTGCCTTGGTGCTCATTGTCGCGATCGCTGGTATTGGCGACAACCTCTGGCTCCACACCGCGCGCCGGGCACGATGACCGGAACACTCAGCCACAATCTCGCTTCCGGTGATCTACCGACGCAGCCGTCGTGCCGACTTCACAGATCGCTCCTGCCGCCTCATTCCATGCCCGCCTTCCCGGTGGCGCGGGAACCGCGGCTGCGCCGTGGAACGCCCGGCCGCAACCGCCGTCGAACCATCGCCACCTGCACAGCCGCCATCGCAGCTCCGCCGAGCAGCGCGGCGCCGGGAGCGAGCGAACCGTCGGTGAAGTTCGCGGTCGCGAGGGCCGCGATGGCGCCGTGAGGGCGACGTTGACGATCCCGACGAACGCCGGCGTGCCGCGAGGAACCTGATGGGCCCCCGCCTCAGACCGGGCCGTAGCTGGCCACGATCGAGGCCATGTCGTCGTGGCTCGAGGTCGTGAAGTACGCTCGAGCTCCGGGGCGATGTCGAGGTACCCCGGCGCAGCCGGTTCATTCCGGCGACGAGTCGGATGTCGTCCGTGTTCGCCTCGCCTAGGCGGATGAAGGTCAGCAACCCCAGGACGTCGACGATCGGGAGGATCAGGAGGGCGAACAGCTTCACTTCCCGGCGAGGCTCGTGGCCTGCGCGACCAGCGCGATCGCCACCAGCGACGCCGAGAGCACGGTGACGAACATCGCGGCCGGGCGAACATCTCGTTCCACGTCAATGTGCGGGTAGCGAGCAGGCTCCAGTGCTCGGTCGCGAGGATCTGGACCTGGAGTGGCCGGTCCACAGACGGATCCGCGTCGCGAGGGGTCGATCTGGCTGTATCGTGCAACTCGCTCATCGCCTCCCCACGTCATCGGACTTTCGCCGCCACGGTCGGCATTGATCCAGAGCATAAGCCCGTGACATCGGTGGAACGCGCGGACCACCGAGCCGCACCGGAGCCCCAGTCGGCGAATGGCCGGCCCCACGGCCAAGTAGGGCGCTTCGGAGACGCTGCTGGCGAGCCCTCTTGGGTGCGGCCACACAGGTCACGACATGGCCCAATCGGCCAAGTAGAAACCGCCGCCTGCCGCCCCCACGCTTCCCTCATGACGGCGCGCTGGTCCGATCAACATCGACTCCCGGGTCCCGTCACGGCGGTCATCTCGGCCTCATCACGCCCGCTGGGTGAGCCCGGCGTGAGCCACCCTCGATGAGAGACGGGTACCTGCGCGGAGCACAGTCGAGGACCGTGACGCTAGGCCAGGTGGCCGCACTTGCCGCGTACGTCGCAGCTGGCAGGTCGGTGTCGGCGGCGGCTCGACTCCTTGGCATCCGGCCGAGCACTGTGAAGCGCCACCTCGCCGACCTGCGGGCGAGGTCAGGTCTCTCCACCGAGCAGCTCATCTACGCGGGACGGGCCGCTGGGTGGCTCGTTGTACCGAGTCTGGAGTCTGTCTGACGACTGCTTATGGCCGCGATCGGTCGAGCGTTTCAACCGCGGCTCGTCCTGGCCCACTTCGGTCTCCTCTGCCCCTCGGCGATCTTCTTGGCCCATGGCGTATCGTCATCGTATGGATCGACGGACGTGGGCAGCATGAGCGTGCGAGCCGCTGTGAGGGGCCTGCTCGGGCCGTTCGAACCAAGCGCATGGTCGTCCGCGAGTATGGCCGTGACAGCGTGCTCGTTGGGCCAATCTTCTGCTTGCCCGCTGTTCGCGGCGCTGGGGCTGCGAGTCGGCATCCAGTCCGAGGAGCAACTCGCCGCGAGAATCGAGGCGGACGCCGCGGCGATGCGGAACAAGGGCTATCTCGTCGCCTCGACGCAGACCTTCTCCCTGCCGGTGATCGGCGCTCCGCGCCAGACAGCGAACTGGTATCGCGTCACCTTCGAGTTGGCGTCGCCCAAGAGTCGGTGATCGGCGCGCCCACGGGTGCTGGGCTGACAGTCTCAATCCATAAGGCGGCCTATCTGCTCGACCTCGCACTCGATCCCAAGGATCGCCCTCTCGCTGGCCGGATCCGCTACCGTGGGCCAACCGTCCTTGACGCACAAGGGGAGCCGCCGCCTGACCCAGAAGCATCGACTTGGTGATGGATTTCCCTGAGGCGTCGCCGGCGATCAGTAGCCGTAGCCGCTCGCGCTCGGGCTCGGCGCTCCCGAAGTCGGGGCGGGGCCTGAGGCCAGGGCCACGCTAAACGCGGCTTTGCCCTGACCGGTGACGTCGCCCGGTTTTGTATCGCTTTGCCAGTAGTACAGCGGTTGCCCGTCGTACGTGACCTGGATACTGCCGTCGGGTCGGACAAACGTCGCGAGCTCGCCGTTCACGCCTGGCGCGGCCGCCGCCTGCTGCGCTGTGGCACCGTCAGCGGCGGCCACGCTACCAGGCAGCTGGCAGTGCAGGTGCTCGACGTCGCCGTGTCACCGGCATGGGTGTAGAGCGTCAGGCCGTTAGCACCCGTAAGGACGACGCTGAGTCCCGTCGTCGCCGTCCCGACCGTCACCCCACCCGAGACCGCCACCGGGTTGACCGTCGCGGGCGACGCGGGTGTCCCGCTGCCGCTGCATGCCGCGACGAGAACGAAGCCGATGAGGCAGACACCTGCGAGTCGAATCATGGTCGTCTCCATTCCGCTCTGTTCAGAGGGTTGAGGCGCCCTCGGCCTTAGCTGATCGTTCGGAGCGCCGGCCACATCATCGACCACGGCTGGCCGCAGGCCGGTGCACACCGAGACGGCCGTTGCCCTGCTCGCCGTTCTGGATCCCGAGACCGTTGTCGATGCGTCGCGACGTCGCGGCAGCCGATGAAGTAGCTGCCGATAGTCGGTTGGTCGCCAGTCGCCGACGTGGATGACGACCGTGCGATCGTCGGGCGGCGGCCCCCACGACCAGTAGCTGTTGTGGCCGGAGTAGACGGGCGGCAGCCCGGTGCCGAGCAGGATGAGCGGGCTCGCCTCGCTGTAGTCGTTGGTCAGGATCACGGCGCGAGCGCGCTCGTCCGCGGGAAGAGACGCGACCACGCCCTCGACCGTCGCAACGAACTGCGGCCAGCCGACCTGGTTGGCGGTGTCCGGGACGGTTGCCGGGAGCGATGTGGTGGCGTACGTGGCGAGCGGCAGGATCGGCAGCGTGAGGAGCGCGATCAGCGAGCACGGAGAGCACGGCGGCGACGGCGAAGCTGGCGGTCTTCAGGCGGGGGTGGCCGCGGGCCAGCCAGCGATCGAGCGAGGACGCCGCCGGCGGCCATGCACACGGACGCAGTGCCGATCGCGTAGTAGGCCTTGCCGCCGCTGAGCGAAGACGAGGATGAGCGCGACGATGCGCGGCGATCCCGATCGCGCGCCAGGGCGCGGCGGCTTTCGCGAGCAGCATCCAAGCGAGGCCGGCGACGCTCACCGGGAAGAGCAGCGGCCCGGTGAACAGCCACAGCAGCGGGACGATCTGGGCGCGGTTGTCGCCCGCGTAGCCGGAGATCTGCGCGGCCATCGTGAGCTGCGGCCAGCCGTTCGCAGCCTGCCAGGCGAGGTTCGGGGCCCAGAGGAGGAGCGCGATGCCGATGGCGGCCCACGCCCACGGCGAGCGCACGACGTCCCAGCGCCGGGTGAGCGACGAGCCCGACCGCGAGCCCCGCGCCGAGGAACAGGAGCGTGTCCTTGTTCTCGAGACCGATCCCGGTGACGACGCCGAGGGCGAGCCAGAGGCGCCGGTCGCCGCCCGCGAGGAGCTTGCACGAGCAGCCACAGGATGATCGCCCAGGCGAGCAGGTCGGGCTCGGTGGTGGTGTCGAGATGACCCGCGCCGAGGTAGCCGGAGAGGGCGGCCGTGATCGCGGCGAGGAGCTGCGCCCGTCGGGATCCGCCCGAGGTCGCGCGCCATGAGCGCGATCAGGACCACGACGAGCGCCATCTCGAGCGCGGGCAGGACGCGAACGGCGGTCGGCGAGACGCCGAGCAGGGCGACCGACGCGGCGGACAGCAGCGGCGTCAGTGGCGGCTGGTCGACGTAGCCGAAGGCCGGGTGCTGGCCGGCGACGACGAAGTACATCTCGTCGCCGTGGAAGCCGTACGGCCCCGCCACGGCCAGCAAGCTAGCGACCATCAGGCCGGCGGTCACCAGCACGGGCCATGGGACCGCGAGCGACCGGATGCGATGGCCGCTCGGCGTCGTAAAGGTCCGAATCAATTCGAGCCCGGTGACGAGGCGCTCCCGGTCGAACAAGTGCGAGGCGATGCCGCCAGCCGAGTCCGTCGAGGACGAGCAAGCAGCGACAGCGAGGCAGACGGCGAGGCCGAGCGACGGCGGGATGACGTTGAACGCGACGAGCACCACCAGCGAAGACCGAAGGCAGGCTCGCCAGGAGCGCTGAGCTGCTGCGCGACGCGGATGTCGCTCGATCGGGCGCGAGATCGCGATGCCGATCCAGATCGACCACACCGGCGAGGAGCGGCGTGAAGAGCACCTGGGCGAGCAGGTCGGGCCCTGGATCAGCGCCGAGGCGACGGCCGGTTGCGCGAAGAGCCCGACGCAGGACGAGGAAGAGGGCGAAGACCACGTAAGCGACGGCGAGCGACGGCAAGCAAGGCCGCCAGCGCCTTGCCGAGCAGGAACTCCTCACGGCGGATCGGCGTGGTGAGCACCGGCTCGAGGGTGCCCTGCTGACGCTCGCCGACCACCGCGTAGCGCGGCGATGAAGACCGGCACCAGCGCCGGGATGCCCGAGCAGGTAGAGAAGGACATGCTCGTGCGCGAGCTGGCGCGACGCCGACGCGGGCAGGGTGAACACGAGGACGAGCGGTTGGACGCAGAAGATCAGCGGGAAGATCGCCATCGACCACGATGAGGGAGCGGTTGCGCCGGTACTCGCGGAGCTCCTTGCGGACGATGGCGCGGACCCGCCGCGCGGCTGATGCTCATCCCGCGCTGGCCTCCGCGTCCTGGTCGATCAGCTCGAGGTAGACGTCCTCCAGCGAGTGGCTGCGACTCGCTGATCGACAGCACGTCGGCACCGGCAGCCACGCAGCGCCCGGGTGACGGCCGGCGCGGCGACGCGCCGGGTCGGACACCGCAGCAGGTACGTAGTCGCGCCCGTCCAGGCGCCAGCTGTCGACGGCCGGCAGACCGCCGAAGACGTCGCCCGGTGCTCGGTAAGCGGGGCGAGCGTCTTGACCGTGAGGTGTCTTGGCGAACAGCTCGGTCGCGCAGCTCGGCTGGGTCGGCCGATCGTGCGCAGGGTCGTATCGAGGATGGCGACGCGGTCGCAGAGGCGCTCGGCCTCCTCGAGCCGATGCGTGGTGAGGAAGATGGTGACGCCCTGCTTGCGCAGGTCATCGATGAGGTCGTGGACCTCCCGGGCGGCAACCGGGTCGAGGCCGGACGGTCGGCTCGTCGAGGAACAGCACCTCCGGATCGTTGAGCAGCGCTCTCGCGAGGGCGACCCGCTGGCGGAGGCCCTTCGACAGCGTGCCGCACGGCGTCTGGGCACGGTCGGTGAGATTGACCGCTCGGAGCGCGCGCTCGATGCGATCGCGCGGGTCGGCCACCTCGTACAGGTCGGCGAAGCACTCGAGGTTCTCGAACACGCTGAGGCGCAGGTACAGGCCCGGCGCCTCGGGCATGATCGAGATCCGTCGGCGGATCTCGACGCCGTTCTCCGGGCGTCAACGGATAGCCGGCGACCGTGGCCGAGCCGGACGTCGGTGCGATGAGGCGTGCCGAGCGTCCGCACGGTCGTCGTCTTGCCGGCGCCGTTGGGACCGAGGAACCCGAACACCTCGCCGCGTCCGATCTCGAACGAGACGTCGTCGAAGGCGACCCGGTCGCCGAACCGCTTGGATAGGTGCTCGACCGATATCGCGGTGTCGCGGCGCTCACCGCCTGACGAGGGCGAGGCGTGCCCTTCGCTCACCGAGTGGTTGTCCTGGAGCGCTGGGTCGCGCGTCGACCGGCCGCCCGAAGCGCACTCGACCGAGCCTGCCGAACTCCTTTGGAAAGACGAGCACGACGGCCACGAACTGAACGAGGCAGAGGGCAGTCCCGATGACGAGGTCCGCCTGGGCGGACATCGCCGAACCCTGGGCCAGGCCATTGACAAGGCTGAGGACGTTCACGCCGAGGAAGACCGCGAGCATGATCCTCGCCGAGCGATGCCTGCGGCCGATCGCCCAGGCCAGCCCAAGCCAGACTGCCGTGGCCAGGGTTGCCGCGAGCGCCACGGGTTCCAGGCGATCTGCGATGACCGCAGTCCACTGGGCGTCCGTGTATCGAAGGTTCCGGCCGACCTCGCTCGCACGGACGTCGCCCGCGGTCGCGAGGATTGTGATCGCGGCCACCAGTTCGAGCAGCGCACCGAGATACATCAGCTTTACCGCCGCGAGTGCCGACCGATTCGACCGAGGCAGGGTCGGCCGCAGGCGCATGCCGCAGCCCGTTGCTCATCAGATCCAGGCACTCCATCGGCCCCGGGTGTCGCTGGTCATCTCGAGCGCCCGCCATGAGCACCCCGAGCATCTCTGCCTCGTGCTCACGCCGGAACGACGTCGGATACCACCTGAGCCACCAGCGGTACTGGCGCTCCAAGTCGTCGACGTCGGTCACTGAGCGCTGCGCTCACGTCACGTCGAGTCGCGCGAGCGCAGCCGCCGCGTTGGATTGGATCCGAGCGGCCTCGGTGGCCAACTGGCTCGTGCCGTCCGGCGTGAGCCGGTAGTACCGGCGCAGGCGACTCTCGACGATCTCTTCACGGTCGATCGTGATCCACCCGTCGAGGCGCAGACGGTCCAGTGCGGCGTACAGAGTCCCGGCGCGCAATTGCACGCGTCCCTCCGAGATCTTGACGACGTCGGAGATGATCCCGTAGCCGTGCTGGCTGCCCGCAGCCAGCGCCGTGAGGATCAGGAAGGTCGCCTCCTGCATCGTCCGCTTTGGCATGTCGGCAGTATATATCGATGAACTGGCTACTCGATTTCGGGACACGGGGGAAGCAACCCGGGCCTCGACCCAGGGAGCCTCCAGCTGCTGCGTGTAACGATGTCGCCAGTGACCGGCCGAGCTTGCCTAGCGCCCGTGGCCCCACGGGTGTAGCACCCCAGGCGAATAGACCGCGCCAGCCAACCTATCGACGATTCGTGGGTGAAGCTGTGCACGGTCTGTGGTGTCGTCACCAGCCGCGCGGGTAGCCGCTGCACTGAGCACGCGCGGCAGTCCAACCGCAGCCGGCACAACGCCCTGTACAGCACGCGGGCCTGGCAACGTCTCAGCGCCCGCGTGCTCCGCGCCTGGAGCGGCGAGCACGGCAGCTGGTGCCCCGGCTACGGGTGCGACCCTCACCCAGCCCGCGACCTGACCGTCGATCACGTCGTGCCGCTCGCCGCTGGCGGTGCCCGTTCGACATCGCCAACACCGCCGTGCTGTGTCGTTCCTGCAACTCGACGAAGGGTGCGTCGACCGACCGGGGTGGGGTAGCCCATACGGGCACGCGATCGCGCCCAGACCGCGGTCGGCACCCGGTTGGCCCGCGACCTGCCGGCCCAACGAGCGCTGGAGTGGCTCGACACGCTCGCCGAAACCTGGCAGAACACGGACCTCGTAGAGGAGAAGTCCGACGTGATCCATGCTGTCTACGAGCGAATCGTCATCGAGGGCCCGCGGTTCGTGGGCCTGCGCCTGACCCCTGCCGCCTACCGCCACGGACTGCCTTGGCGCTGAGATGTGTTATGGCGCGCCGGACAGGATTCGAACCTGCGACCTTCGGCTCCGGAGGCCGACGCTCTATCCACTGAGCTACCGGCGCGAGGCGCCCATCATACCGGCTTACGTACTCGGCCCCACGGCTGGGGGCGACTCATGGCAGGACCGCGATTGCCTCGATGGAAATGCGAAGGTCTCGCGGGAGCTTGACGATCGGTGTCGAGCGCGCCGGCGGGTCCACCGGGAAGTACTCGGCAACGAGCCGGTTCGTGGTCGCGCCGTCCTCGACGTTCGCCAGAAAGGTCGTGATCTTCACGACGTGCTCGAGGCCGCTACCGGCCGCCTTCAGGATGGCGGCGAGGTTGTCGAAGGCCTTGCGCGCCTCGGTTTCGAACTCGCCGGGAACGGCACGCGCAGTCGTCGCATCGACGCCCGGCGACAGGTCGATCCCCGGTGTCCCGGCGATGAACAACAGATCGCCTGCTCGGACAGCCTGCGAGTAATGGCCCATCGGCTGGGGCATCGAGGCGTCGACAACGGGGTGGTGCTCCATCGGATAGTCCTCCACACGTTGAGCCGGACCGGCCTTCCGAGGATAAGCGAAGGCCCCGCCGAAGCGGGGCCTTCTGTGCTGCCGGATTCGCTAACCGCAAGGGCATCTTTCACGCACGGTTTCCCGTACTACCCTTACCCAAACCTACCCATGGCCTTGCAGTCAGTGGTGAATCGCTGTACGAACAGCGTACGCAGAATAGCGCACCTGTTCACTTCCAGTCAATGGTCTAAAACTAAGATTCCTTCATGTTTAGCTCGTCCGACGAGGCTCTTCATCAGCCGCTGGGCGAGGCCGATGGAGCCGCCTGCGGTCGGATCGATTCGATGATGACCGGATCCAGCGGGAGGCCGACTCGGGGGGCGTTGACCGGGACCGCGGCGATGGCGTCGACGGTCTGCGTGCCCGCCACGACCTTGCCGAAGATCGTGTAGCTGCGCGTCCATCCTGGCCGCCCTTCCAGATCCGTGAGGTCGATGAAGAACTGGCTGCCATTGGCTCGGGTGTCGTTGGCCATGGCGACGACGTACTTGTCGTAGGTGAGGTCGGGCGGCGGCGTCTCGATCGCGAAGTCGTAGCCCGGCCCGCCGCTGCCCAGCGACGCGAAGTCGCCGTGATTGCCCCTGGTCTGCGGGTCTCCGGCTTGGGCGACGAACCCGGCGAGGACGCGGTGGAAGCTGATCCCGTCGTAGAAGCCGCATTCGGCCAGGGCCACGAAGTTCGCGGTCGCGATCGGCGCGCGATCCCCATACAGCTCGATCGTGAAGTCGCCCTTGTTCGTCTTGACCACCGCCCGGCCAACGCCGTCGAGCAGCTGCTGCGCGCGGATCGCCGTCGGCGCCTCGGTCGGGCAGGCCACGGACGGCGTCGGGGAGGGCGTCGAGCAGGCCGCCAGCGCGAGCGTCACCGCAGCGCCGAGCAACGCCGCGCGTTTCATCGGCCCGAGTCGTCGCGTCCGAGCTTGGCGTCGAACAGCCGACGCGCGTACGAGACCGGCATGGTGCCGCCGTAGATCAGCGTGTCATGGAAGAACTTGAGGCTGAACGCGCCGCCCATGCGCTGCCGCACCTCGTCGCGCAGGCTGCGGATCATGTGACGGCCGTAGAGATAGGAGAGCTGGTACGTGGGCGAGCTGGTGTAGCGCTTGACCTCGCCGACGGCCGCCGGGCGCTCGAACCCGGTCTCGGCCTGCAGCCGATCCACGGCGTCATCGAAGCCCATCTCGCCGCGGTGCAGGCGGACGTCCAGGATGATCCGCGTGGCGCGCCAGATCGCATCGGTGTATTCGACGTACCGATGGCGGGGCGTGTCGTCGAACCCCGCCTCCTTCATCATCCCCTCGCAGTAGAACGCCCAGCCCTCGCTGAACTCGGCCGCGCCCGAGAAGAGGCGCACCAGGCTGGGGTTCTCGACGGCGCCGGAGAGCTGCAGGTGATGGCCCGGATACGCCTCGTGGACGCTGGTGTTGCTGATCGACGCGCGGTTGTGCTCGCGCATCATGGCCGGCGTCGAGGGCGGAGTGACGATGTAGGTCCCGAGCGTCACCGGGTCGAACTTGGCGGGCTCGAAGTAGGCCGCGAACGGCATCAGGTGACGCAGGAAGCTGGGCGTCTCGATGACGATCAGCTCCTCGCCGTCCGGAATGGTGGCGAGGTCGTGCTCCACCACGAACGTCCGCGCCCGCCGCATCGCCTGCCGGTACTCGTCGAGCGCCTCGCCGAAGGTTGGCGGGTAGTCGTTCTTGACCAGGTCGGCGACCTCCTCGGGCGCCAGTGTCGGGTCGATCTCGGCAGCGACCGACGCACGCGCCTCCTTGGCGTCCACGAGCATCTGCTCGCCGACGGCCAGGATCTCGTCGGCGCTCGCCTCCAGCTCGCGCAGCCCGACCAGCGTCTCGAACGCCTCGCGACCGGTGCGCCACTCGGCGCTGGCGGCGGGCAGGATCCGGTCGCGAAGCCAGGCGGCGTGCTCGTCGAGCGCGGCGCAGGTGGCGGTGGTCGCGGCCCGCAGCCGTTCCACGAGGGCCCGCGGGGCCTTCTCCGCATCGGCCGCGGCGACGATGGTGTCGAGGAAGGAGGGCAGTGACTCGGTGCTCTCGAGGTCGATCTCGGCCCACAGCCGCACCGGTGCGGTGACCCGGCCGCGCGCCTCGGCCATGTAGCGTGGAGCCGCCTCCAGCCGAGCGGCGATGTGCTCCAGCCGCTGCTCCAGCGGCGCGAAGTCGCGCGTGAAGAGCGGAAAGAGGGCGTCGCCGATGTGCTCGGCCGCATCGCTGCGCGCCGCCCAGTCCCTGCGCTCGGTCAGCTCCCAGAGGCTCAGCCGAGCCTGGTGGATGGCCAGGTCGCGGTCGAGCGAGCGATCGGCCGAAAGATCGTCGGACGAGAAGCGTCCCATCTCTTCGATCGTCTGCCGCATGAACGCGGTCTCGCGTTCGACCCGCTCGCGCGAGCCGTCACCCAGCTCGCCGTCGTGGTCGTGGATGCCGAGATAGGTGGCGATGTCCGGATGCATGGCGAGCCGGTCACGGAACCAGCGCTCGACCGTGCGATCGAAGCGGGCATCGGCGTCGGAGGGGTTCGATGAGGTCACGAGGCGGAAGCCTAGCACCCGCGTCCGGCGACCCGCGAACGCTCCGCTACAATCCGCGGGTGATCACCAAGAAGGCCGACAAGCCCGTCGTCGCGCGCGGCTCGTCACGAGCGCCGGTGCGCTCCGCGACGGCGGTCGCGCGCTCACGACCGCGCGCCCATTCGCTTGCCCCCGAGCACGTGGGCGAGGCGGGCAGCGTGGCGGTGCTCGTCCTGTGCGTCATCGGTCTGGCCCTGCTCATCACCGCCATCGCGATCGTCATCAGCGGCATGACGGTCGGCGCTCGCTACACGGGCTCGCCACCGCCGAACGTGGGGAGCCTCGGGCTGGGGCAGATCGTGGCGGGCGTGGGGCTGGGCGTCTACTCGATCGCGCTGGTGGGCGCGTCGCTGGGCGTCCTCGCCGACGTTCGCCTGACGCGTGCCGCCGCCGCGGCGCTCAGCGGCCTTGGCGCACTGCTGGCCGCGGGCGGCATCGCCTGGATCATGTCCCGGCCAGGTGGCGACCAGGTGTTCGCGGGGGCACTGGCCGTGGTCGCGATCACCTTCGCCGCCGCCGCCGTCCTCCTCGCTCGCCGACCGCGCTAGCCCCGGCGCCGTGATGCGCGGCCGCAGGCTGGCGGTTGGCGCCTTCGCGGCCGGCGGCACGTGCCTGGCGCTCGCGGCCGCAATCGGTCTTGTCGCTTCGGTGACCCTCGCGGAGCGCGTGCGGGCCTCCATCCCGGGGATCGGCATCGACGCCGCTGCCGTGGGCGGCGCGATGGCGGCGCTGGCGGTGGTCGCGCTCGCGCTGGGCATCGGCCACCTGGTGGTGGCGCTGCTCCTGGCGCGAGCCGGGAATTCGACGACCGGGGCGATCGTGCTCGCCACGCTGATGGCGCTGCTGCTCGGCGGCGGCGCCGCGGCCGCGTGGGTCAGCGCGGCGGCGGGGTCCGGCTTCGGCGCCATCGCCGCCGGCGTCGGGCTGGTGCTGATTGCGGCTGGCTACGCGCTGCTTGCCGCCGGTCTCATCGGCGCCAGGCTGCGCAACTGAAGCCGCCACGGATGGCTGATATACTGCGCCACCGTCACTCCCGCGGGCCCGTGGTGTAGTGGCCCAACATGCCAGCCTGTCACGCTGGAGATCGCCGGTTCGAATCCGGTCGGGCCCGCCACCGGTTCACCCGGACAGCCATCCGCCGGACGGCCCCTGCTTCGCGGTCACCCGGCCGCGGTCGATGGCGACGCGACGAGCTCTCCGCTGACCGCGCACGCCGACGCAAGCGTGTTGTAGATCGTCCCGAACCGCACGAGGTTGCGCTCGAGAAGCTCGAGCCGATGCGGAGGCTCGTCGGTGACGATGACCAGCCGGTACCGGATGCGCGAGATGCGCGGCGGGCGCTCCTCGCGGTCGAGGTCGACCTGAACCTGCGCTGCGTCGTAGCGGAACGGGAGGAGGTGCGAGAAGCGCTCCACGTTCTTCAGCAGGCAGGCGGCGAAGGCAGCGCCCAACACCTCCGCCGGTCCGAACAGGTCTTCGGAAAGCGCTTCGCGCGTGGCGAAGCGCACCTCCGCACCCCGCGTCCGCGCGCGCGAGACACCCGCCGGCGTGGTCGCTGCCTCGATGCTATACGTCGTCACGGCGGTCACCGGGATGCCATGCGGAGTCACGGGGCCGCGCCAGACGCCGCGACTCTCGCACTCGCTACGGCGCCGAACCACCGCGCTGCCAGCCGCAGCCGAAAATCCTCGAGTCGCGAGAGGAGGCGGACCATCCAGGCTGAGTGGTGTGCGCGCATGGCAGCACCAGCCTGACGCGCACGAGATCCCATGTCGCCGTGCCAACCCGCCCCAACCTGTGTGCCGCTCGGCACTCGGCAGTCGGTGCCCATGCCGGCGGTTTGGCACGCCGGTTGCGATACGAGAGTCGAACTCGCAAGAGGAGAGTGCCATGTTCGGACTCGGGATCGTCGGAACGATCATCCTGATCCTGATCATCCTGTGGCTGCTGGGCGTCCTCGGATAGCCAGCAACCCATCGAACTGAACGAAGAACGATTCGCGCGCCGGGTCATCGACCCGGCGCGTCGTCGTGTCGACGTTCAGCGCCGTGCCGGGGACGCGGCCGGCGCCGGAGCGGGGGTCGCCCTCGCGTCCGCGGCCTTCAGCGCGTGCTCGGTCGCGGCCTGGCTGCGCATCGCCTCGAGGTGCGCCTCGTGGCGAGCGAGGATCGTCTCCGCCGCCTCGTCCACATCATCGGTGAGGGTGAAGATGTCCAGGTCCGGAGCGGCGACCTTGCCCTGCGCCAGAGGGCGGCGGCGAATCCATTCGACGAGATCCTTCCAGTAGTCGCGTCCGAACAGGACGACGGGAAAGTGCTCGACCTTTCCCGTCTGGATCAGGGTCAGCGACTCGAACAGCTCGTCGAGCGTACCGAAGCCTCCTGGGAAGATGCAGAACGCCTCCGCGTACTTCATGAACATGACCTTGCGCACGAAGAAGTAGCGGAACTCCATGCCGAGGTCGACGTACTCGTTGAGGCCCTGCTCGAACGGCAGCTCGATGTTGCAGCCGATGGAGAGCCCGCCCGCATCCTTCGCCCCTCGGTTGGCGGCCTCCATGATTCCCGGCCCGCCGCCGGTGATGATCGCGAAGCCGTCCCTGACCAGGCGCTGGGCGAGCTTGCGCGCCAGCCGGTACTGAGGATCGCTGCGCGGCGCGCGCGCCGATCCGAAGACGGTGACCGCCGGACCCACCCCCGCCAGCGCGTCGAAGCCCTCCACGAACTCGCCCAGGATTCGCAGCGCGCGCCACGTGTCGCTGTGCACGAATTCCGGATCGGGGGTCTCCTGCAGCAGTCGCTGGTCTTCGGTCGGCCGCTTCTGCGGCCCGCGCAGCATGACCGGGCCGCTCCTGCGTCCTTCCTTGCGCGTGTGGCGTGCGGGCATCTCGGGGCACCTCGTCCTAAGGGTGGGTCTCTCGACATGTTCGGGGGCGGATGGTAGGGTTTCCCCTCGTCCATCGCGCCGACGACCGCCGGCAGTGCACGCGCGCTGCCGAAGCCGAGATTCGTCGCGCCGGACGGCTGGAACGGCTACGCACGAGGATTCTATTGCTGGAGACCCTGCGGCGTGTCGCCGTGCTGACCATCGTCAGCGCTGCCGGGATCGGGCTGCTGGCCCCTCTCGCCACGCGCTCCGCGACCCCGCTCCGCGCCGAGACGCAGCAGCTGCTCGCCGCCGCCGAGCCGATGGCCGCCACGCTTCCGCGCGGCACCACCGCCGGCCGGGACTTCTCTTCGTCGCGCGCCCTCGCGCCCGCCTCGCTCTCCGCCGAGGTGCTGGGCGCCTCCGTTTCACGGGCCCCCACCGTCGACGCGGTTGCCGCCGCCGCCGTCTACCTTCCGATTCGCACGCCTGCCCCCGTGGCGCGCGCCCGCGTGGTGACCTTCGCCGGCGGTTCGGTGTGGGACCGCCTGGCGCAGTGCGAGTCGAGCGGCAACTGGGCCATCAACACCGGCAACGGCTACTACGGCGGGCTGCAGTTCAGCATCGGGACATGGGACGGCTACGGCGGCGCGGCATTCGCGGCGCGACCGGATCTCGCGACCCGCGAGCAGCAGATCACGGTGGCCGAGCGCCTTCGGGCGGCACGTGGGTACGCTCCGTGGCCGGCGTGCCGCGTGAAGCTCGGGCTTCCGTAGCGGTTCGCCGCGCATGTTCGGGCTGCTTCGACGGCTCGCCGTCCTCACCGTCGTCAGCGGCCTCGGCATGGCGCTGCTCGTGCCGCTCACGGCACGCTCCGCCACGCCCATTGCTCAGCGGCCCGCCGCGCTGCTGCCGGCGCCGGCGAGCGCCGCGGTCGACGCGGCGCGCGACCGGAACGCGGGCCGTGAGCGGGCAGCCCGCCTGAGCCTGGCCGAGATCCACGCGGGAGTGGCGGTCGAGGTCCTGGCGCCGTCGACTCCCGTTCCCGCGCCGGGACGCGTCGCCGTCGCGCCCTCGTTCCGCTCCAAGCCGGCGCCGCCACCGGTGACGGCGGTCGTGGCCCGTGCCGCGCCGCCACCGATGACGGGCGGCACGGTCACCGGATCCGCGACGTGGTACTGCTGCAGCCTCGGCTGGCGAGGCGTCGCCGTCGTCGCGCTGCCCGGGGCGCTGGGCGGCCACTACGATGCACCACCCGCGTCGCGCTACGTCACGATCTGCGCAGATCGCTGTGCGTCGATTCCGGTCGTCGACTTCTGTGCCTGTCATTGGGGCACCGCGTCGCAGAAGGTCGCCGACCTGTCCCCGGAGGCGTGGGCGGCGATCAGCGACCGCAGCCGGAGCGCGGGCGTCATCAGGGTGACCATCCACCTGGGCTGAAGCGCGTAGCATCGGCCGATGCTCGAGCCACTTCGCATCGGCCACGTCGTACTCAAGGTGCGCGACCTGGACCGCGCGCTCGCCTTCTACCGCGACCTGCTCGGGTTCAAGGTCGCCAGCGAGATGAGCAACGTGATGATCTTCCTGACGGCGACGGGCGAGAACCATCACGACCTCGGCCTGCTGCGCATGGGGGACCAGGCTCCGGCCGCCCAGCCGAACGCCGTAGGGCTCTACCACGTGGCGATCCAGCTCGCCGACGAGGATGCGATTCGGCGCGCCCACGCACTGCTCCGCGATCGCGGCCTGCTGAAGGGGGCGGTAGATCACGGCGTGTCGCGCAGCCTCTATACCATTGATCCTGACGGCAACGAGATCGAGCTGTACTGCGACGCGCCGCGCGCCGAGTGGGAGGGACGCGTGGACGAGGCGATGACCGTCAGGCCGCTGCGCATCGACTGAGCCGAGGGCACGGCCCTTGCTCTCCGAGCGGGCGTGCCGTTCCTCCCGTTCGTCCTCCTCATCGCGTGGCAGGCGCTGTCGCGATCCGCGTCGTTCCTGCTCGGCTGGGCGACGTCCCTCTTCTTCGGCCAGGTGCCGGGCAACAAGGGACGCGTCGTGTCGATCACGGCGCTGCTGTCGGTGGCCTGGGTGGCGGTGCTGGTCGGAATGGCGCTTCCGCTCGGCGTGGGGTGGGTCGCGGAGAGGCTCGGTGTCGTCGAGCACGGCTTTCAGCTGCCGGCCATCGCGGTGTGGGCGATGCTCCTCGGGCTGGTCGTGACGCCGCCGGCGCTCGCCGCCCTGGCGATGCTCGAGACCGTCGAGGGCGAGCGGAGCGTGGGGCGCTGGTTGCAGCGGGTTCCCGCGTCGTATCCCGCCACCGGGTCACTCGGCCTGGCGGTGCTGCAGATGGTGCTGGTGTCGCCGGCGCTCGCGTTCGATCGAGTCCGCCGCCGCCGCCGCCTGCTGCAGGTGCCGGTCGTGCTGCACTCGAGCGAATCCACGGACGACCTGCACCGTCCGGTCGCAGAGGCGCTGCGGTCGCTGCAGGTCGGGGAGTTCGAGCGGCGTCCCCTGCGCTGGTACATGGAGTGGCCGCTGCGGACCGCCGGCTTCGCGGCGCGTCACCTGCTCGGCCACGTCGTGCGCGGCACGCCCCTCGTGCTTGGTGCGGACGACCTGGAGGTGATCGTGTACGCCACGAACGTCGGCATCCTGGGGCGAGAGGAGGACGCCTACCGG
Source organism: uncultured Chloroflexia bacterium (assembly GCA_963783725.1). Lineage (GTDB taxonomy): Bacteria > Chloroflexota > Limnocylindria > QHBO01 > QHBO01 > CAWAOJ01. Next base: position 1,917,705 of record CAWAOJ010000002.1, read on the forward strand.
GCGCGCGCCGCGATCGAGCGCGAGCTCGCGTTCAGCCGCGCTTTCCTGACCTGGAGCGCCGAGTCGCAGGGTTTCGAGGACGCGCTGCGACGGCTCTGGGAGGCGCGCGACGGGGACGGCCGACTGCGACGCCAGCTGGACGACCTTCAGCAGCGTATTGACGCCGCGTCGCTCACCTCCGACGAGTGGAACATCCTGTTCCGGTTGCGTCTCCAGCTCGAGTCGTCGGCGGCCGATGAGGCGAAACGCCCCGACCGCGAGCTCGTCAGCGCCCGAAGGTGAGCGCGAGCGCTCCCACGACGAGCGCGAGGCCGACGAACAGGATGAGCAGGCGCGCGCCCCAGTTCGCGTTGCGCTGCGGCAGCGGCTGGTAGGCGCGCCGGCCACGGCGTCCCGACCGTCGGCTCACGCGCTCACCATTCCCTGCGGAACAGGAACGGCGTCGTCAGCGCCTCCCGCGTGCTCACCGAGCGAAGCTGCTTCCTGGTCCGCTTCAGCAGCTTGCCGTGGTAGGAGCCGTCGCCGTACGGCTCCAGCAGACGCGCGACGTCCCAGTCGTGCGTGCCCCCGACCGCGGCCGGGACGCATCGGTCCAGGACCACCTTGGCCTCCTCGATCGCCACGAAGCGCCGGGCGCGCGCCCCGTTGTCGAGCAGCGCCAGCAGGTCGGCGAAGCTTGCCTCCACGTCGGCCACCAGGGTCGAGAGGCGTTCCATGGTGCCCGGCATGCGCTCCGGCTTGAAGAGCCCGGTCAGGAGCGTCTTGCGGTCGTCGGTTGACAGCTCGGCCAGGCAATCACGGAGGCGCGGGATCCCCGCCGCCTCGTCGGCGACGGGAACCTCGAAGTCGTAGAGGTGAACCATCATCGGTTCGCAAAGGGTAGCCCGATGTGCGATCCGACCGCCGAGGGCCGCTACAATCGGCGCCCATCGGTCAACAGGAGGAAGGCGTGCTGCTCGACGGCAAGAAGCTGCTCATCACCGGCGTGCTGACCGACGACAGCATCGCCTACGCGGTCGCGAAGGTCGCGCTGGAGGCCGGCGCGGAGGTGGTCCTCACCAGCTTCGGCCGCGCCATGAGCCTCACGCAGCGGGTCGCGCGCAAGCTTCCGTCCACCCCCGACGTGCTCGAGCTGGACGTCAACCAGCCGGAGCAGATCGCCAGCGTCGCCAGCGACCTGATGGGCCGCTGGGGACGCGTGGACGGGGTGGTTCACGCCATCGGCTACGCACCCCCGGACGCGCTGGGCGGCAACTTCCTCGACACGCCCTGGGAGAGCGTCGCGACGGCGTTCCAGACCTCCGCCTACTCGCTCAAGGCGCTCACGGTGGGCATGCTCGAGCCCCTGAAGGCGGCCGGTGCCGGGTCGGTGGTCACCCTCGACTTCGACGGCCGCTACGCGTGGCCGATCTACGACTGGATGGGGGTCAGCAAGGCGGCGCTGGAGGCGATCACGCGCTACCTCGCCCGCGACCTCGGCGAGTTCCACATTCGCGTCAACGCGGTGTCGGCCGGACCGATCCGGACCATGGCCGGCAAGAGCATCCCGGGATTCGACCAGATCGCCGACCGCTGGCTCAGCCGGGCGCCGCTGGGCTGGGCGTTGACCGATGCGACGCCGGTCGGCCAGATGGTGTGCCTGCTGCTGAGCGACTGGGCTGCCATGACGACCGGCGAGCTGATCCACGTCGACGGCGGCTACCACGCCATGGGCACCGACATCCGCCAGCCCGAGTAGCGTCAGGCCTTGGCGGCCTGCTCCTGCCGCCACACCAGGTTCACGGTGAACGGCGCGCTGCCCAGCAGGCGATCCCCGCTGCGCATCTCCAGCCGATGCCGCCCCAGCTCCTTGACCTCCAGCCCGTTGAGCTCCGCGACGATGTTGGCGGTCGTCGTCGCGGCGGGCACGTCGATCTGCATCCGCGGCGGATCGGCGAGCAGCGGCGTGCCGGCGGGCGAGATGACCTGGATCTGGATGTCGTGGCGGCCCTGGTCCGCCTCGAGCACCGCGACCACGAAGAACCGGCCGTGCACCGCCGGCACGGTGGCCACGTTGATCTGGCTGAAGATGCCCACCGCGCTCAGCTTTCCGTCCTGCGCGGTCAGCGCGTAGTCGCACAGCAGCAGGGCGTGCAGCTCCAGGGCGGCCATGTCAGTCGGCCACCTCAGGCCGCCACGTACAGGTCGGGGTCGAGCAGCCAGGCGATCTCACCGGCGCCGGGCTCCGGAACGCCGTAGAACTCGAGGCAGGCCAGGCCGCCGGGACGCATGCGCACCGACGACGCCCCGCAGAGCAGCGCGACCGCCTGCGCCACGTCGGGGTTGTGCCCCACGAACAGGACGCGCCGCGCGTCCGGGTGGTCGGCCATGGCCTGGGCGAAGTGCCCCCACTCGGCGCCCGGTGCCAGGCGTCCGTCGGCGACTGCCGCGTCGGCACTCCCCGTGGCGGCCAGCAGCAGCTCCGCGGTCCGCGCCGCCCGAACCAGCGGCGAGGTGAGCACCAGGTCGGGCCGCAGGTTGAGCCTCCGCCACAGCGGCGCGGCGGCGGCGAGCTGCGCGATCCCGTCCGCGCTGAGCCGGCGGTCCGCATCGGCCTCGTCGGGGGCGCGTTCCTCCGCGCGGCCGTGGCGCATGAAGTAGAGGATCAATCCGACGACGCGCCGCCGCGGCTGCCGACGTGGCCGCGCGCCACGCCGCGCGCCTCGCCGGTCTCGTCGAGTGTGGCGTGACCGGGGACCGTATCCGCCGCCTTCGGCAGGGTGACCGCCAGGACTCCATTCCCGAACGCCAGGTTCGCCCGCGCGCCGTCCACGCGTCGCGGCAGCGCGACGCTGCGCTCGTACGGGCCGTAGCTCCACTCGCGAACGAGGTGCTCGACTCGGTCCTGCCCCTCGCCGTGCTGTCGCGCGCGCACCGTCAGCGTTCCGTCGTCGGCGACGTCGACCGAGATGTCGGTGACGTCGACACCGGGCATCGGCACGACCGCAACCAGCTCGCGCTCGTTCTCGAAGATGTTGATCGGGACCGACGTCGGTGCGGCCATGTGACTACCTCCTGGGTCTCAGTCGGGGAAAGCCTCAGGCCCGCGCTCCGAGAGCTCACGGGCGTGGTCGGCGTCGTCCTGCGGCGGGATCCACGAGTACGCGTAGCGGTCGTCCTCGAGCTCCGCTGCCTGTCGCGTGAGATGGAGCGGATGGAACGTGTCGATCATGACCGCCAGCTCCTCGGTCGCCTCCTTGCCGATGCTCGCCTCCACCGTCCCGGGGTGCGGGCCGTGTGGAATCCCGGCGGGGTGCACCGTGAAGGACGAGATGTCCACCCCGCGCCGGCTCATGAAATTGCCCGCCACGTAGTAGATGACCTCGTCGCTGTTGATGTTGCTGTGGTTGTAGGGCGCCGGGATCGAGAGCGGGTGGTAGTCGAACTTGCGCGGCACGAAGCTGCAGACCACGAAGTTGCGGGGCTGGAAGGTGAGGTGCACCGGCGGCGGCTGGTGGATGCGGCCGGTGATAGGCTCGAAGTCCCCGATGTTGAAGGCGAACGGATAGAGGTAGCCGTCCCAGCCGACGACGTCGAACGGATGATGCCGGTAGTGATAGGCGGTCACCCGGCCGCGGGTCTTGACCTCCACCACGAAGTCGCCCTCCTCGAGGTGCGGGCTCCATCGCCGCAGGCGGCCGGATGTCGCGCTCGCAGTAGGGCGAATGCTCCAGCAGCTGCCCGAACTCGTTGCGGTAGCGTCGCGGCGGCTCGATGTTCGACGGGCACTCCAGCCACAGCATCCGCTGCTGGTCGGAGCCCGGTTGCAGCCGGTAGGTGGTGCCGATGGGGATGACGAGGTAGTCGCCGGGGCCGTAGTCGATCGGTCCGAACACCGTCTCCAGCGTGCCGTGGCCCTCGTGGACGAAGTACATCTCGTCGGCCTCGCCGTTGCGGTAGAACCGCTCCATCGGCCGCTCCGGGCGGACCACCCCAAAGGTGACGTCGGAGTTGAAGAAGAGCGGCAGGCGGCCGGAGACGGCGTCGCCCGCGGGCTCCACGGCCGCGGTGTTCACCAGCCGATGGCGGTGCGCGCCGCTTGCCTCGTCCGGCGACTGTTCGAGCTCGACGTCGCGGACCTTCTCGATGCGATGCACCTGGGTCGGCGGCGTGTGGTGGTAGAGCAGGCTCTCCCGACCGGAGAAGCCCTCGACGCCGAAGAGCTCCTCCGCGTACAGCGATCCGTCGGGTCGCCGGAACTGCGTGTGGCGCTTGTGCGGGATCTCGCCGCGCTGGACGTAGAACATGGTCCGACCATTCTATGGGTGTCGCATGTACGACAGCGGAGCGGTCCGGCAGGCGCTAGGGCCGATGCGGGCCGCGGTCGCACCCTGCACCCAAACCCGCAGTGGAGCGGTAGCAATAGGAGGCCAGCAATGCCCATGACGGATGACAGGACACAGGAGCCCGCCGACCAGGTGCCGGTGGAGTTCGGTGACGTGCAGGGTCACGCCTACGTCGCCGCAGAGGACGCGCAGCGCATCCTCGACGCGCTGAAGGGCGACGCCGGCGGCCGCGTGAACCTCTCGCTTCGCGCCGACGACAGCGACGTCGAGGGCCACTCGAAGGTTCGGACCCTCGTCTCGGTCATCGCGACGCCTTCGGGCGACGACGTCGAGGGGCACGCAATCAGCCTGCGCTTCCCGAGTGCGACCGATGCCGACCTTTTCCGACGGCGCCTCCTGGCGACCGGCGCGATCACCGGTGCGCTCCTGATCGGCGGAGCGGGCATCGCCCTGCACCCCACGATCGGCAGCCCGGCGGGCGTCGTCAGCCAGCCGGCCAGGGCCGAGCAGATGCAGCAGGCCCAGCAGTACGCGCGCGAGCAGCGGCTGATGGAGTCATCGGCGGCCGGCACGGCGGCGACGAGCTCCGCGCTCGGCGGCCGCAGCCTGTCCCTGCAGCAGCAGGCGCAGCAAGCGCGCGAGCAGCACGCTGCTCGAGGGCGCTCCGGCGGGCGCCGCGGGCACGAGCGCCGCTCCCGGCGGCCGGACCCTGTCCATGCAGCAGGAAGCCCAGCAGAACCGTGAGCAGGCACTCGGGCCGGCCGGCATCGCCGGCTCGGACGAGACGCCGGCACAGGACCAGGTTCCGCACGGTGGCCTGATCCCCTGATCAGGCGATAAGCGAGATCGGGGGTCGCGCAATGCGACCCCCGATCGCCGTGTCCGGCGAACTTCGAGCGCCGCCGCGCATTACGAGGGCGCGGAATGCGGCGTCAGCCTGCGTTGTCCGCCAATGCCGCCAGGATCGCCTTGACCTCGAACGGCGTGAGCCCCGGGTGCTTCGAGAGCAGCAGCGCCACCAGCCCGGCGATGTGCGGCGCGGCGAAGCTGTTACCGGTGGCCACCGTCCCGCCACCGTCGCGCCAGGCGACCGGGACGTCGACGCCCCAGGCGCCGAACTCGACCGGCGGGGACGGGTTGTAGTAGTAGCGGAAGGGATCCGGCTCCTCGTGGGCCGCGACAGAGATCACCGAGCTGAACAGCGACGGGTAGGACGGCCCCGGGACGTTGTTCGCCGCGCTGACCAGCACCACGTTGTTGAAGTAGGCCTCGTCCGCGAGCTCGTGGAAGAGCCCGTAGAGCGCCTCGCTCTTGGAGGAGAGGCTCAGGTTGACGGCCTGCACGCGCTCCCGCACGCACCAGTCGAGCGCGGCGGCGAACGACATCCCCTTGCCCTTCAGGTCCGCGCCGAGCACGCGGACTGAGACGATCTCCACCTCCGGTGCCATGCCGACGATGATGCCGGCGCACGCCGTCCCGTGGCCGTACAGGTCCACTGCGGACTCGTCCGGAACGATGGTGGCCTCGTCGTCGACGATCTCCACCGCCATGCTGGCCGTAAGGCGGCCCTTCACCGACGGGTGCGTGCCCTCGACGCCGCTGTCGACGATCGCGACCCGCGCGCCCCGTCCGGTGGCGCCGCCCCATGCCCAGTGGCGGTCGATGGCGCCGATGCCGGGCGCGCGCACCTTGCGCGCCGGTCCGGCCGTCGCGAACGGCTCGGACCAGGCAGGGAGGTCGTCCTCGTCGGCCATTCAGCGCCGCCGCGGGCGCGCGCTGCGCTCGGCGACGACGCCCAGGATCGCGACCACCAGCTCCAGCTCGCGGTCGCTCATGTCGCGCAGGCGAGCGACCTGGTCCACCAGCGACCAGAAGGGAAGCTCGTCGCCGCGGTCGAGGTCGGCCGTGGCAGCCGAGACGATGGATTCGACGTCATCGGCGTCGACAGTCGGGTCCAGCTGCCGCAGCGACGTGGCCAGCAGAGCGGGCAGGTCACGCTGCAGGCGGGTGGCGCCGATGGCGGCCGCGGCCTGCGAGGCGAAGACCGCCAGCAGCTCCATGTCGCGCAGGCCGAAGGTCGGCGAGCTGCGCTTGTCGAGCACCTGCAGCACGCCGAGCACCCGGTCGCCCTCGGCGAGCGGCACGGCGGCGATGGAGCGCGGCACGTAGCCGGTGCGCTCGGCGGCCCCGCGATTGAAGCGCGGGTCGGAGGCGACGTCGGAGAGCGCCAGCGCCTCGCCGGTGGAGTAGACGTAGCCGGCGATCCCCTGGGTCGGGGGAACGCTGAGGCCGATGGCGCCGGCCCCCTGCGGACCGGAGGCGACGCGGAACTCGAGACGATCGGGATCTCGCTCGAAGAGGGCGATGGAGCTCGCCTCGGCGTCAAAGAGCCGAACGGTGGCATCGACGATGGATTGAAGGAGGCGCTGCTCGGATTCCGGCTGGAAACGGCGCGCAACCGTCGAACGCCGCGCTGCTGACTGGAGGATCAGCAGCGCGGCCTCGACGCCGGAGGGACGACCCGTATCGGTCACGGGCGGCAGGTGGGGGTGGTGACGGTTACCTCGCGCCTATCGCTCGTGCTTCCGAAGCTGGACGTGACCGGTGACGTCCTCGTCGGTGAGGTTGTTGACCTTGAACCCGCGCTCCGAGTCGCCGCGGGGGAAGAAGCCACGGTCTTCGCCGCGGACCTTCTGGTGGCCCTCGACATCGTCGTCATCGGCGATGCGCTCGTGCTTGCGGACCTTCTGGTGGCCCTCGACATCGTCGTCATCGGCGATGCGCTCGTGCTTGCGGACCTTCTGGTGGCCCTCGACATCGTCGTCATCGGCGATGCGCTCGTGCTTGCGGACCTTCTGGTGGCCCTCGACATCGTCGTCATCGGCGATGCGCTCGTGCTTGCGGACCTTCTGGTGGCCCTCGACATCGTCATCGGCGATGCGCTCGTGCTTGCGGACCTTCTGGTGGCCCTCGACGTCTTCCTCGTCGTCCAGGCGCACCTTCTGATGTCCGGTGACGTCCTCGTCCTGGGAATCGAAGCGCTCGTGCTTGCGAAGATTCGACACGGTAGAGACCTCCTGTGATGATTTCGGCCGATCGTTTCCGGTGGCCGATTCGTTGACTGAACGGTAAGCGCTGAGCGCAACCCCCCGAATCGCGCCGCGGACAGGGTAGGTGTCAAATTGACGACACCGTCCTCGGCTCAGCTCCCCCTTGAGGCACCTCCCTCACCGCTCGGCGCGCGCCGCGAGCCCGGGGAGATCAAGGATCTCCAGGGTATCGGTATCGACGCGGACCAGTTGGTCCTCGATCAGCGTGGCAAGCAGGCGATTCACGCTCTGGCGAGTGCCGCCGATCATGGAGGCGAGGTCCGACTGCGTGTACGGCCAGTCGAGCACGACCGATGCGCCCGGCTCACGAGCCTGTGCCTCGGCCAGCACCAGCAGCCGATGCGCGAGGCGCCCGGCGAGATCGAGGAAGTGCAGCTCCTCCACGTGAACGGTGAGGCGGCGCAGCTCGTGGCTCAGGGCGCTGAGGAGCGCGTCGCGCAGCCCCGGACGGCCGTCGAGCAGGGCGCGGAATCCGTCGCGCGGCAGCGTCCACGTCTCGCTCGGCTCGACCGCGATCGCGGTCGCCGAGCGCGGCTGTCCGTCGAGCAGCGCCAGCTCGCCGAAGAAGTCGCCCTCGTGCAGCGTGGCGATGATCGCCTCGTCGCCCTCCGAGGAGGCGAGCACGATCTTGACGCTGCCCGAGGAGATCACCTGCAGCGAGTCGCCCGGGTCTCCCTCGTGGAAGATCACCTCGCCGCGCCGGAAGCGCCGCAGGCGAAGCGTCCCCGCGATCGCCGCCAGCGACTCGTCGTCGCAGTTGTGGAACAGCGGGCAGCCGCGGAGCCCTTCCACGGCCCGGCGCTGGTGGTCGATGGCCATCAGGCCGACGACGGCGCGCTGGCGCCGCGGTGCAGGTCGAGCAGCTGGCTGGTCAGCCCGGGGCCCGAGCCGACCAGCTCCAGGAACTCGGGGCCGTCGAGAGCGAGCAGCGTCCCGGCGCCGGCCGCGGTCACGGTCGCCGTGCGCGGGACGCCGGAGAGCAGGCCGATCTCGCCGAACACGTCGCCCTCGTGCAGCCGCCGCAGCTCGACCGCCTCGGGAGCGTCCGGCTGCTGCTGGCTGACGATGAACTCGCCCTCGGCCACCACGTAGAACCGATCCGCCGCATCGCCCTGGCGGATGACCACCTCGCCCGGCGTCACCTCCCGCACCTCTGCGCGCTGCGCGGCGAGGTCGAGCCGGGCGGGCGGGAGGCCGCCGAAGACGGGGACGTGCAGCAGCTTCTCGCGCACCGGGTCGAGGGTGGCCGCAGTGATGGCGGCCGTGCCGAGCAGTATCACGCCCAGCGTCACCGCCGCGGCCATGGCGATGCCCGCGCCGATGAGCACGACCACCACGCTGGTCAGCCCGGCGGCGAGCGGCATCAGCAGCGAGCCGGCGGCGTAGGCCGCCACGGTGATGGTGTGCATCACGCCGTAGGCGCGGCCCCTGATCTCGTCGGGCACGGTTCGCTGGAAGAGGGTGGTCGCAACCACCTCCATGACCAGATCGCCGAACGAGGCGATGGCCATGGCGACCAAGGCCGGCAGCAGCGAGCCGGACCAGCCCAGCACGACCAGGCCGAGCGCCAGCACCAGCCCGCCGGCGACCAGCGGCGGCCCGAGGCGCCGGCGCAGGACGAGCACGCCCGATCCGATGGCGCCCAGCAGCCCGCCGATCCCCACCGCGGCGTTGAGGTAGCCGGTCGCCGCGTCGCCCTGCTGCAGCACGTCGACCGCGATGACCACGGTCAGCACGCCCAGCCCGCCGAAGACGAAGCCCCCGACCAGGTTGATCACCGCCAGCCCGCTGAGCGGCCGCGCCAGCTCGCGCAGCTTCGGCACAAGGGCCACCGGGGCGGGCGGCGCCTCGGACGAGCCGTGTGCCGCCTGGGCGGCGGCGGCCGTCATGCGAGTCCCGATGGGCAGCCGCCACAGCACGACCGCCACGATCGCGAACGAGACGGCGTTGAGCAGGAACGCGAAGGTCGTGCCGCCGAGGGCGATCAGCAGACCCGCCAGGGCCGGACCAATGACGAAGCCGAGGTTGTCGAGGCTGGCCCAGGCGCTGTTGGCCGGCCCCAGCTCGCTCTCGTCGCGGGCGAGCGACGGCAGGAAGGCGGCGATCGCCGGGCCGAAGAAGGTGGAGAAGGTGGCGCTCAGCAATGTCAGGGCGACGATGGCGGCCAGCGGCGCCTCGATCCAGACCAGCAGCCCCAGGACCAGCATCACGATGCCGCGGGCCACATCGGTGACGAGCAGCACGGTCCGGCGGTCGAAGCGGTCGACGACCATCCCCGCCGGCACGGAGAGGAGCACGTAGGGCAGCACGCGCGCGGCGCCGACGATTCCGAGCAGGGCGGCCGATTGGGAGCGCTGGTAGACCACCACCAGCAGCGCGACGAGGTACAGCCAGTCGCCGATGGACGAGATGAACTCGCCGGCGAGCAGCCGGGTCAGCGCGGCGTTGCTCAGGACACGCCTGTAGGTTGCCAGGGTACCCATGGGTCGGCGGACGGACTCCGGTTGGGCTGTTGGGCGATCGAGCGGCGCAGCTCGCAGTTGCCGGAGTGTACCCGCGCCGCCTAGGCCTGCGCCAGCATCTCGGCGAACGCGCGCGGATCGATGTTGCCGCCCGACAGGACGACGACCCGGCGCGTGTCCTCCTCCCCTCGCGGCACGCGGCCGGCCAGGTGCGCGCCCATCGCCGCCGCGCCGGACGGCTCGATCACCAGCCGCCCGCGGCCCGCCAGCTGGCGAATGGCGTCGACCATCTCCTCCTCGCTCACGGTCACGATGTCGTCCACGAGGCGCAGCACGTGCGCGAACGGAAGCAGGCCGAGGGACTGCGTGCGCAGCCCGTCCGCCATGGTGCGGGCGGTGAGCTCGGATGGCCAGCGCACGAGCTCTCGACGTCGCAGCGACTCGCCGGCGTCGGCGGCGAGCTCCGGCTCCACTCCCACGATCCTCGCCCGCGGCGCGAGGCGCGCGACCGCCGCGGCGACGCCGGCCAGCAGGCCGCCGCCGCTGGTCGGCACCAGCACGCTCGTCACGTCCGGAAGGTCCTCGGCGATCTCCAGCCCGACCGTCGCCTGCCCGGCGATCACGGAGCGGTCGTCGTACGGCGGCACGACGGTATAGCCGCGCTCGGCGGCCAGGTCGCGCGCGATCTTCTCCCGGTCCTCGGACGACGGCGTCTCGCACCACACCACCTCCGCGCCGTCGCGACGCATGCCCTCGACCTTGATCCCCGGCGCGTCATTCGGAACGACGACCACGGCCGGCATGTCGAGCAGGCGAGCGGAGCGCGCGACCGCCTGCCCATGGTTCCCCGACGAGTAGGTGATCACCCCGCGCGCTCGCTCCGCATCGGTCAGGGAGGCCAGCTTGTTGTAGGCGCCGCGAAGCTTGAAGGCACCGATCGGCTGCAGGCTCTCTGGCTTCAGCCACGTCTCGTCATCCCAGGCGAGCAGCGGCGTGCGAACGGCCACGCCGCGGATCCGCGCTGCGGCCTCGCGGATCTCGCCGATGGAGACCAGCCCCGCCAGGCGGTCGAGCTGGTCGACGTGCTCCTCGAGGTGGCCGATCAAGAAGCGCTCGACGATCGCCTCGGTCCGCATCTCGCCGAGGGTCGGATGCGTCCCTCGCCGTCGCCAGGCGGCGTCGGGCAGTGCCTCGATGGTCGTCCGCACCTCGCCCACCCCGGCCACGATGCGCGAGAGGAGCGAGGGGACCGGCTGATCTCGGTCGCGCGCGATCGCCGCGATTCGACCCGCATCGGCCTTCGTGCGACCGAACGGCGCGCCGTCGAGGTCGGCGGCCAGGACCCGCCGCAGCTCGGCCAGCCAGTACGGCGCGAATTCGGCGAGGTGCGCCCAGACCTGGCCGGCGTCCCAGCGCTCCTCGGCCCCGGGATCCGGCTCGGTGAGCCCGCTGGGCAGGCCCGCCGCCGCGTGCCCGCGCAGCCGCCGCTCGACGGCGTCGAATCGCCTTCCTACGTCCGCGGCGAAGGTCACGGATGCTCCACGATCGGGGTTCGCAGCTCGCCCAGGCGTTCCACCGCGAGGACCACCTCGTCTCCGGGCTCCAGGTATCGGCCCAGCGTCTGCTCGCGGATCTCCAGCAGGCAGCCGGTCCCCACCGTCCCGCTGCCGAGCAGGTCCCCCGGCCGAAGGCGGACGTCCGCGCTTGCCCGCGCGACCATCTCACCGAAGCTGAAGTGCGTGCTGGACCAGTTCCCGCGCGTCGTCTCGCTGCCGTTCACGCTCGCGGTCATCTCGAGGCCGTACCCCTTGCCGGCACGCGCGTCGTCAAGCTCATCGGGGGTGACCAGCCAGGGGCCGATGGAGGAGGCGAAATCCTTGCCCTTGGCGGGGCCCAAACGCACCGTCGTCTCTTCGCGCTGAAGGTCCCGCGCGCTCCAGTCGTTGAAGATCGCGTACCCGCCGATCGCCTCCTCGCCCTGCTCCGCCGCGAGATCCAGCACCGGGGTGTCGACGAGGGCCACGACCTCCAGCTCGTAGTCGAGCTCCCGTGAGGCGGCCGGCCGCCAGACCGGCTCGTCCGGACCGCGGATCTCGCCGACGTTGCTGAAGTAGAAGACCGGCAGGCGATACCACGCCTCCGGCACGGGGTTTCCGCGGCGCGCCCACATGGTGGCGACGTGCTGCTCGAAGGCGTAGAAGTCCCGCAGGCTGGGCGGCCGCAGGATGGGCGGGCCGAAACGGAGCTGGGCGGCATCCAGGCGAGCGTCGGCATCGGCGCCGTCGGTGCCGGCGAGCAGATCGCGCAGCGCGTCGACGCGGAGGCCACGCTGCAGGTGCGCGTCGAGCGTCGTGACGGGCTGCCGGAAGAGGACCGCGTTGTGCGCCAGCCGAGGATCGGCGGCGACCAGCGCCAGCCTCGCCTCTTCCAGGTCGAGCCACTGGCGGCCGTCGGCGTCGAGCGCCGCGGCGAGCCGCCACGGGGCGCCGGCCGGTGCAGCGCGCTCGCGGACATGAGCGATCTTCATGCAGGCGAGTCTACCCGTGCGCCGAGGCGCGGATAGAATCGAAAGCCGTGAAACGGATCGGCTTCCTCTCGTTCGGCCATTGGTCGGCGTCGCCGTACTCCGAGGTGCGCTCGGCGTCGGACGCCCTGCTGCAGTCGATCGAGCTTGCCGTCGCCGTCGAGGAGCTCGGCGCGGACGGCGCCTACTTCCGCGTCCACCACTTCGCGCAGCAGCTCGCCTCGCCGTTCCCCCTGCTCGCCGCGGTCGGCGCGCGGACGAAGCGCATCGAGATCGGCACCGCGGTGATCGACATGCGCTACGAGAACCCGTTCTACATGGTCGAGGATGCCGGCGCGGCGGACCTCATCGCCGGTGGGCGGCTGCAGCTCGGGATCAGCCGCGGATCGCCGGAGCAGGTGATCGACGGGTACCGCCATTTCGGCTACCTCCCGGCCGAGGGCGAGGACGACGGGGCCATGGCGCGCCGCCATGCCGAGGCCTTCCTCCAGCTGCTGTCGGGGAGCGGCTTCGCCGAGCCGAACCCGCGGCCGATGTTCCCCAACCCGCCGGGGCTGCTGCGGCTGGAGCCGCACTCGGCGGGGCTGCGCGAGCGCATCTGGTGGGGCGCCGGCTCGAATGCGACCGCCGTCTGGGCCGCCCAGCTGGGCATGAACATGATGACCTCGACGCTCAAGTTCGACGAAAGCGGAGAGCCGCTCCACGTCCAGCAGGCGGAGCAGATAGAGGCGTTCCGGCAGGCGTGGCGCGAGGCGGGGCACAGCCACGAGGGGCGCACCTCCGTCAGCCGCAGCATCTTCCCGCTGGTCGACGACCGCGACCGCGCCTACTTCGGCGGCGCGCGGCAGGAGTCCGACCAGATCGGCTACATCGACGAGACGACGCGCGCCGTCTTCGGTCGGACCTACGCCGCGGAGCCGCCCGCCCTGGTGGAGCAGCTGCGGCAGGACACCGCCATCGCGGCGGCCGACACGCTGCTGGTGACGATCCCCAACCAGCTCGGCGTGGAGTACAACGCGCACGTCATGGAGAGCATCCTGAAGTACGTCGCCCCCGAGCTCGGCTGGCGCTGACCGCGACTAGAGGTTCCCGCGCTTCCCCTGCTCGATCTCGATCGCCTCGAACAGCGCCTTGAAGTTTCCGACGCCGAAGCCACGCGAGCCGTGGCGCTCGATGATCTCGAAGAAGAAGGTCGGCCGATCCTGCACCGGCTTGGTGAAGATCTGCAGCAGGTAGCCCTCCTCGTCGCGGTCCGCCTCGATGCCGAGCTCCTCGAGGACGTCCATCGAGACGCCCACGTCGCCGACGCGATCCGGCAACTGCTCGTAGTAGGCGTGCGGCATTCCGAGGAACTCGACGCCGCGCGACTTCAGCGCCCGAACGGTGGCGACGATGTCGGTGGTGCGCAGCGCGATGTGCTGCGTCCCCTCGTCGAGGTACCAGTCCAGGAACTCCTGGATCTGGCTCTTCTTCTTGCCGGCAGCCGGCTCGTTGATGGGGAACTTGATGCGGCCGTTGCCGTTCTGCATGACCTTGCTCATCAGCGCCGAGTACTCGGTGTGGATCACCTTGTCGTCGTAGTGGATGAGCTGGCTGAAGCCGAGCACGTCCCGGTAGAAGTCGACGAAGCGGTTCATGTCGCCCAGCTCCACGTTGCCGACGCAATGGTCGACTTCGAGCAGGGACTGGCCACTCGCCGCCGCCGCCGGGTTCTTGATCCGGTGATAGCCGGGCGCGAAGGTGCCGTGGTAGTCCGATCGGTCCACGAAGGAGTGCAGCACCTCGCCGTAGGTGTGGATCGCGCTCCGGCGCAGCACGCCCTTCTGGCCGGGAATCTCGGTCGGCTCGAGCGCCGATCGGGCACCACGGCTCGTCGTCTCGCGCCAGGCCGATGCGACGTCGTCCACGGCGAAGGCGATGTCGTGCACGCCGTCGCCGTGCCGACGGACGTGTTCCGCCAGCTCGCCGTCGGGTGTCAGCGGTGCGGTGAACACGAAGCGGATGTCGTTCTGCACCATCACGTAGCTGGCGCGGTCGCGCACCCCTGTCTCGAGCCCGGCGTAGGCCACGGGCGTGAAGCCCCACAGCGCGCGGTAGTAGGCGGCCGCCTGCTTGGCATTGCCGACCCAGAACTCGACGTGGTCGATCCCCTTCAGCGGCAGGAAGTCCTGCGCCTCGGCGGCGGCGTTCGGATTGAGGTGCGCGCCGGCCTGGTTGGGATGGCGCGCGAGCGTATCGGTCATGTCGGAGAACCTCCTCTGGAGGTCTTCGATTCTAGCGGCTGGCGTGCCCGGAACCGCCGGCGTCAACAGTCCCCGCCGCGCGCAGGGCGACCTCGGTCATGCGCTCCACGGCGGCGGCCAGCTGGTCGGGCGCCAGGTAGCTCTGCTCGGACGTGACCTCCTCGGACATCAGGTCGCTCACGGTGAGCAGCGCCGCGGCGCGAACGCCGGAGCGAGCGGCCAGGAAGAAGAGTGCCGATGCCTCCATCTCGAACGCGATGACCCCGCGGCCGCGCCAGCGCGCCACGTAGTTGGCATCGGGGTTGTAGAAGACGTCGACCGATGCCACCGGTCCGACGCGGACCGTGATGCCGGCGGCCTCGGCGGCGTGGTACAGCGAGTGGGTCAGCCCGAAGTCGGGCGCCGGCGCGTAGGGCTCGCCGTGGGTGTAGGTGCGCGTCGCGCCATCGGTCGCGGCGGCGGAGGAGGCGATGACGAGATCGCCGGCGCGCAGCCCGGGCGCGATGCCCCCGCAGGTGCCGACCCGTACCAGGTGCGTCGCGCCCAGGCGCAGCAGCTCCTCGACCACGATCGACAGGCTGGGCGTGCCCATCCCGGTGCTCTGGACCGATACGGGGACGCCGGCGTAGGTGCCGCTGTAGCCCAGCATTCCGCGATGGCGGTTGACGAGGCGCGTGGTGCCGTCCTCGATCGCCTGGGCACCGCCGTCGAAGCGCTCGGCGATGGTGCGTGCGCGATTCGGGTCGCCGGGGAGCAGGACGTACGGCGCGTAGTCGCCGGGCTCGGCGTGGAGGTGCAGCTGAGGCATTGGCGTAGGGTAGCGCCCCGGACGGCGCCGCCAGCACCGGACCCCTCGCCGGTGCCGTACGATCCCGGCGTGACCGATGACCTCGACTTCGCGATCGGCCTTGCCCGCCGTGCCGGTGCGCTGCTGGCCGAGCGCTACGAGCGCGTGACGCGCATCGATTACAAGAGCAAGCGCGACGTGGTGACCGACGTGGACCTCGAG
Source organism: uncultured Chloroflexia bacterium (assembly GCA_963783725.1). Taxonomy (GTDB): domain Bacteria; phylum Chloroflexota; class Limnocylindria; order QHBO01; family QHBO01; genus CAWAOJ01. The sequence goes on from CAWAOJ010000002.1 coordinate 1,933,378, forward strand.
AGCGAGGCCCTCGTCATCGACGCCATACGCCAGCGCTTCCCGGACGACGCGATCCTGGCCGAGGAGTCTGGTCACCACGCCGCTCGCGGCAGGGCGGCGAGGAGTGGCGCGCGCGCCCCGGGCGGCGAGGGGGGCCGCACGGTGGGTGATCGATCCGCTGGACGGCACGGTCAACTACGCCAACGGGATCCCGTTCTACTGCGTCAGCATCGGCCTCATCAGCGATGGCGCTCCCGCGGTCGGCGTGATCTACGACCCCGCCCGCGACGACCTGTTCAGTGCATCAGCCGACGGTCCGGCCTGTTTCAACGGGGAGCCGATCTCCGCATCGGACAAGGAGGCACTGAGCGACTGGGTGGTCAGCCTGGCGGTGGTGGGTCGCGGCGGGATCCGCGCCGAGCGCAACATCTCGAAGGCGATCCGCATCCCGCGCAGGATGGGAAGCGCTGCGCTCTCGCTGGCGTACGTGGGATCGGGGCGCTTCGACGCCTTCGTGCAGAACGGCGGCCTGTCGCTGTGGGACGTGGCGGCGGCAGGGCTCATCGCGGAGCGCGGTGGGGCAACCGTGACCGACCTCGGCGGCAAGCCGTGGTGGGAGGCTGCTCGCGGGGGCAGGACGGTGAGCATCGTCGCGGCGCCGCCGTCGCAGCACGGCGCGCTGCTCGAGATCCTGGCCGCCTCCGGCGCGCGGGAGCGGCAGCGCTCGTAGCGCGGCGTCGCGCTTCGACCCGCCCGTCACTTCGGCGCGTCCGCCCCGCGGGCGCGGCGGCGCCGGGTCAGCCCGCCTCGCGCAGGACGGCCGCGAACATGGCCAGCGTTCGCGCCGTGGCGCCCCAGATGCGCTGCCCCGCATGCCGGTAGACGGCGGCGCGAAGCCGCCAGCCCGAGCCGACGATCTCTTCCTCGCCGACGATCTCCTCGCCCAGGATGAGCTCCAGCGGAAGCTCCACGATGGCGGTCACCTCCGCCTCGGACGGCGTGAGCGGCGGACGCGCCGACGCGGTCGCCACGAACGGTCGCAGCTCGAAGTTCGAGACCGGGATCCAGATGTCGTCCAGGTGCCCGACCACGGTGACCAGCGACGGGTCCAGGCCGACCTCCTCCCTTGCCTCGCGCAGCGCGGTGGCCTCGCGCGACGGGTCGTCCGGGTCGGAGGCGCCGCCGGGCAGCGACACCTCGCCCGCATGGGCGCGGAGGTCCGCGTGTCGCACGGTGAGCGGGACGGTGAGCCGGCCGTCGCTGCCCGGGTAGACCAGGAGCAGCGTGGACGCCGCGCGCGCGACAGGCATCGAGGCGCGCGCCGGCATCGGCGAGCGGCCACGCGGCTGGAAGCGCGGATCGGTCCGAATCGGCCGCGGCGCAGCCCTGAGCGCCGAGGAGATGGCGCCCTGCCAGTCTCCGCGACCGCGTAAGATTTCGTCCATGACTCCCCAGCCCGGCACTGATCGCGACACGAATGTGCGCGCCGCACTCTACCGGACGCGCCTGATCGTCAACCGCACGCCGCACTTCACGGTCGCCACGCGACGCGAGGCGAACCGCGCGCTCGACATGCTCGAAGGACAGCTCGGGCTCAACCAGGCGAACGCGGCCGAGGGGTCGCGCGCGCTCGAGCTGCTCAACCGGGCGTCCCCGTCGCTCCTGTTCGGACTGCTGCGCGACCGCCACTTCGTGGACCGATACGGCGCGGCGCTGCGGCGGCTCGGCCTGCGCGGCATCGACCAGCGGCTGGACGAGGTGTCGTCGTCGGTGATGGCAGAGCCAATCCCCGGTCCCACCGGCGGCCGGCGCCACCGGGACGACCTGCCTTCCGAGCAGCGCGTGGACGCCGAGGGAAACCCGCTTCCCCCGCCGCCGGGGTTCTACTAACCTAGCCGCCTGGCTTCGGGGCGGACCCACGCCCGGGCGGGGCGCAGTGTTGCGGAGGGTTCCCGATGTCGTGGCTCTCTAGGCAGTTTCCGACGCGGGTCATCGCGCTGATCCCGGTGGCCATCGCCATCAACATCGTGCTGGGCTACACCGTCCAGACCGTGCTCAAGCTGCCGATCTACCTCGACTCGATCGGCACCATCCTGGTCGGTGTGCTGGCGGGACCGATCGCCGGCGCGCTCACCGGCGCGGCGTCGAACATCATCTGGCAGTACGCGCCCGGGATCGGGGGCGGGACCATCGGTCCGTTCGCCATCACCGCCGCGGTGATCGGCATCCTGGCGGGGCTGTGGGGCTATCTGGGCGTGTACCGTCCGCGCCCGGCCCAGGGGCCGAGGCTGTGGTTCGCGGCGCTGCTCGGCGTGGCGATCATCGTCCTGCTCGCGTCGCGGATCTACGGCAACAGCGCCTACACCGATCCGAACGTGGGCGGCTACCCGGAGTGGGTCTTCACCGCCGCCGTGGTGATCACCGTCGTGGCGGCGCTGGTGGTCGCGGGGTTCATCCTGCTGCGTCGTGACGCGGCGGGCGCCTGGGTCGCGGTCGCCGGCGCGGTGACCGGGATCGTGGCGGCGCTTGTCTCCGCGCCGATCGCGGCCTACGTCTTCGGGGGCGTCACCGGCAGCGGCACGGACGTGCTGGTGGCCGCCCTGCGGCAGGGAGGCGCGGACGTCTTCAACGCGTCGCTGGGGCAGGGCCTCTTCAGCGACCCGATCGACAAGACGATCACCAGCTTCGTCGTCTTCATCGTCCTGGCCAGCCTCTCGCGCCGGGTCGTGGCCCGCTTCCCGCTCGGCGAGCGAGTGGTGACGCCCGCCGCGCCGACCGCCTGAGCATCGCCGCGCTACGTGTCGATCCCCGTCCCGGCGGCCGCTGAACGCGGCGAGCCGCCGGGCGTCCCCGCGTTCGTGCAGCGACCGCCGGCGGGCGCCTATCGGTCGCTGAACCCGACCACCAAGCTGGTCATCGCGGTCGTCGAGGCGCTCATCGCCTTCGTGCTGCGAGGCTGGACCGGCCTGCTCGTGGTGCTGGTGGTGGTGGCCGCCACGGCCATGCTGGCGCGCATCGGGCGAGCCATGCTGCCGTTCGTGCTGGCCACGATCCCGCTCATCGCGTCGATCCTGCTGGTGAACACCTTCCTCTACCCGGGCGCGACCGATGCCATCGCCCGCATCGGTCCGTTCGCGCCGACCTGGACCGGCCTCGAGTTCGCCGTGCAGGCGGCGCTTCGGGTGGTCGCCTTCGCGCTCTCGGTGGCGGTCTTCGGCTTGACCACGCGCCCGGATGACCTGGTGGCCGACCTGGAGCGCAGGGGCCTCAACCGGCGTGTCGGATTCGTCGTCAGCGCCACGCTGCGCACCGTGCCGCGGGTGATGCACCGGGCCGGCGAGATCACCGAGGCGCAGCGGGCGCGCGGCATGGACACCGAGGGCAGCCTCTGGCTCCGGGTGCGCGGCGTGCTGCCGCTGGCCGGCCCGCTCATCTTCGGCGCACTGACCGAGGTCGAGGAGCAGGCGATGGCGCTCGAGGCGCGGGCCTTCTCGGCTCCTGTGCGGCGCACCGTGCTGCGGGTCTTCCCCGACAGCGGCGCGCAGCGCGCCCTTCGATGGATGCTGCTCGGCGCCCTGCTGCTGGTGATCGTCCTTTCGGTCAGCGGCGCGCTCGACGTCCTGCCGTGACGCTGAAGCTGAGCGAGGTTGGATACCGGTACGCCGGGGCGGAGCAGGCCTCGCTCCGCGGCGTGACCCTGGAGCTGGCGGCCGGCGAGGTCCTCGGGGTCGTGGGCGCCAACGACGCCGGCAAGTCGACGCTGTGCCTGGTCGCCTCCGGGCTCGCCCCGGCCACGATCGGCGGTGAGCTGACCGGCACGGCCACGATCGACGGACAGGCGACCGCCCGGGCGCGGCCCTGGGAGCTGGCGCAGCGCTGTGCCGTCCTCTTCCAGAATCCCGCGACGCAGCTGTCAGGAACGACGGCAAGCGTGTGGGAGGAGGTCGCCTTCGGCCCGCGCAACCTGGGCCTCGCCCTGGACGAGGTTGCGCGACGCGTCGCCGAGGCGCTCGATGCGCTGGCGGTCGGGCACCTCGCCGAGCGAGATCCGGAGCGGCTCTCCGGTGGGCAGGCGCAGCTGGTGGCGTTGGCCGGAGTGCTCGCCATGCGGCCCGCCTACCTGGTGCTCGACGAGCCAACCAGCCAGCTCGATCCGCAGGGCACCGACCTGGTGGCGACGGCCATCGAGGCGCTCATCGAGCGGACCGCAGCGGGGGTGCTGCTGGTGGAGCACAAGACCGATCTCCTCGCTCGGGTGGCGCAGCGCGTCATCGTGCTTGGCGAGGGGGCGCTCCTCGCCGAGGGCAGCGCGACGGAGATCCTGGCCGACGAGCGGCTGGAGGGCTGGGGCGTCGAACCGCCCTCCGCGGTGCGCCTGAGTCGCGCGGCGCTTGCCGCCGGCGTGCCGCTTCCCGCGGGGGCGACGAGGTGACCGGGGCGGCGATCGAGACCAGCCAGCTCGGCTTTGTCTACCCCGACGGCACGCGAGCGCTCGCGGGGGTGGACCTCGCGGTGGCACCCGGCGAGCGGGTGGCGATCATCGGCCAGAACGGGTCGGGCAAGTCGACGCTGGTGCGCCACTTCAACGGGCTGCTGCGCGCCACCGAGGGCAGCGTCGAGATCGACGGCCGCCCCGTCGGGACGAGGCACGTCGCCGAGCTCGCGCGCGAGGTGGGGATCGCCTTCCAGAACCCGGACCGGCAGATCTTCGCCGCATCGGTGGAGCGCGAGGTGGGTTTCGGACCGCGCAACCTGGGGATCCGCGGCCGGCAGCTGGACCAGCGCGTCGACGCCGCCCTGGTCGCGGTCGGGCTCGAGAACAGGCGGCGGGCGAATCCCTACGACGTCGGATACTCGGCGCGCAAGCTGCTTGGCCTTGCCTCGATCCTGGCCATGATGACGCCGCTGGTCGTGCTCGACGAACCAACGACCGGGCAGGACGCGCGCGGCGTGGCGCGGGTGCGGCGAATCATCGCCGAGCTGGCGGCTGACGGCCGCACCGTGGTCGCGGTCAGCCACGACATGCGATTCGTGGCCGAGGCGTTTCCGCGGGTGATCGTCATGCGCGCCGGGCGCATCGTGCTCGACGGATCACCCGACCAGGTCTTCGGCGAGGCGAGCTGGCCGATCCTGGAGTCGACCTTCCTGCACCCGCCGCTGGCGGCGCGCATCGGGGCGCGGCTGGGGCTGGGGCCCACTCCGACCGAGGAGGCGTTGATCAGCGCGCTGGTCAGCCGACGCGCCGAGCCGGAGGGCAACCGCTAGGCGCTGACGGCACGAGCCAGGCGCTCGAGCAGCTCGGACTTCATGCCGTCCGCGTCGATCGCCGTGGCGACGCTCACCGCCGCCCGATCCCCCTTGGTCACCCGGTACAGGCTGCCCGCTTCTTCGGGGTTGGCGCTGGTGTCGCAGCCAAGCCGCTCGTCGACGCGGCTGGTCACCAGGTCCGGCCGCAGCAGCGAGCCGATGAGGGCCACCGGGTCGTGGAGATACGCGCCGTCGATCCCGTTCGCGCGCCGATGGAACGCCACGTAGAAGCGCACCGCGTCGCGCACGATCCCCGCCAGGTGGGTGTCGGGCAGCGCGGCCAGGTCGTCCATGGTGAAGACGGCATCCTGCGTGGCGTCGAGCGGGAAGATCTGGTCGAGCGCGTTGTGGGCGAGGCAGATCTCGGCCGCCTCGGGGTCCACGCACGCGTTCCATTCGCCGGTCTCGGTCGTGTTGCCGGCATCCTCGAGCGTGCCCCCCATCCAGACCACCTCGCGCGCCCCGTGCTCGAGGTCGGTGCCGTTCTGGATCGCGGCGGCGAGGTTGGTGAGCGGGCCGAGCGCCACCAGGCTGACCTCGCCGGGGTGCCGGTTCACGTGGGCCGCGATGTAGCGACTGGCGGGAATGGCGGTGTACTCGGTCGTGCCGAGCTGCCGGTCCTCGCCCCGCAGCTCGACGTACCCGGTGCCGGTGGGGCCATGCGTGTCCGGCGCCGTTCGGAGACGACGCTGCAGGGGCTTGGCGGCTCCGACGCTGACCGGCACGTCGCCGCGTCCGGCCATGCGCAGGATCTTGCCGGTGTTGCGCGCCACGTTGTGGATCTCGACGTTGCCGGCGACGCAGGTGACGCCGCGCAGGTTGAGCTCGGGTGCAGTCGCCGCGATGAGGAGCGCGATCATGTCGTCGATGCCGGTGTCGACGTCCAGGATCACCGGGCGCGGCGCCGGCGGCGCCGGGGACGGCTCGCGGCCCTCTGCCTCGCTGGCTGCGCTCATCTCCTCCTCCGTGGCCGCCGACGTCCGTGGCCGCCTGCTCCGGCGGTGCTACATCCTAGCCGATGGCGGCCAGCCGCCGGCCCTGCCGACCTTGGACGCCAGCGGTCGCCCGAGCGCCTCGGCGATGAAGCGCGCTGCGTGCAGCACGGCGTCGAGGTCGACGCCGCTGCGAACGCCCTCGCGGTCGAGGAGATAGACCAGGTCCTCCGTCGCGAGGTTGCCCGCCGCGCCGGGCGCGAACGGCGAGCCGCCGGTCCCGCCCGCCGAGGCGTCGAAGCAGCGCAGCCCCAGCTGCATGGCGGCCATCACGTTGGCCGTCGCGGTGCCGCGCGTGTCGTGGAAGTGGCACGCCAGGACGCTCGCGTCGATCCCCGAGCCGAGCAGCGCCCCCACCACGCGGGCGCACGTCGGCCGGCGACGCCATCCCGACCGTGTCGCTGATGGCGAGCTCGTCGGCGCCCAGGTCGAGGAGGCGCTGCGCCACGGAGACGACCGCGCGCTCGTCCACCTCGCCCTCGTACGGGCAGCCGAAGGCGGTGCTGACGTAGGCGCGAATCCACATCCCGGCCGCGCGGGCGGCCTCCGCCACGGGCGCGAAGGCCGCGAGCGACTCCTCGATCGTCATGTTGATGTTGTGGCGGGCATAGGCGTCAGTGGCGGCGGTGAACAGGCAGATCCCCTCCACGCCAGCGGCGCTGGCGCGTGCCATCCCCCTCTGGTTGGGGACCAGCGTCGTGTAGCGCACCCCCGGCCGGCGATCGAGCCGGCGCATCAGCTCGTCGGCATCGGCCAGCTGCGGGATGGCGCGCGGCGAGACGAACGACGTGGCCTCGATCTCGCGCAGGCCCGCATCGGCCAGCAGAGCGAGGAACTGCAGCTTGGCATCGGTCGAGATCGGCTGCTGCTCCGCCTGCAGCCCGTCGCGCGGGCCGACCTCGTAGACCCGGACCTCGACCTCGCTCATCGGGTTGTTCATTTCATCTCCGCGGTCGTCTCGCTCGACGCCTCCACCTCGGCCAGCAGCGCGCCACGCTCGACCTGCGCGCCGACCTCGACCAGCAGCCGAGTCACGCGTCCCGCCAGCGGCGAGACGACGCCGTGCTCCATCTTCATGGCCTCGATCACGACCACCGGCTGCTGCGCCGCGACCGCTCCGCCCTGCCCGACGTTGATGGCGATGACGCGTCCCGGCATCGGGGCCGAGAGGGACGCGTGTCCGCCATCGTGCGTTGAGGCGTGGCGCACCGCCTCCTCCACGCTCGGCGGCGGCGCGACCTCGAACTCGACCGACTGTCCCTGCACATCCACGAACGCCTCGCCCGTGGAGGGATCGACCGCGAACCGCTGTTCCGGGGTGCGCTCCGGCACGGCCACCGATCGCACCTCGTCGTCGTGCCGGAGCACCACGCGCGAGGGAGCGTTGAGCCGCCAGCCCGCACGCGGCGCGAGCGCGGTCGCCGCGGCCTGCCAGGCGTCGTCGTCGACCGGCGCCGGGCCGGGCAGCTCCAGGCCGGCCAGCGAATCGGTGCGCATCTCGCCGCGCCTCATGACCGGCTGTGCCAGCAGCCAGCGCAGGAGGCGCAGGTTCGTTCGCACGCCGAGCACGCCGGTGTCCGCCAGCGCGGCGCTCAGCCGGCCCAGCGCCTGGTCGCGGCTCTCGCCGTGCGCGATGAGCTTGGCGATCATCGGGTCGTATCGGTCGGTGATCTCGTCGCCGACCCGCGTGGCGGTGTCGATCCGAATGCCGTCCGGCCAGTCCAGGCCGGCGACCCTGCCGGCGGCGGGAAGGAAGCCGTGCTCGGGGTCCTCGGCGTACAGCCGCGCCTCGATGGCATGTCCGCGCATATGCACCTCGTCCTGGCTCAATCCCAGCTCGTCTCCGGCGGCGATGCGCAGCTGATCCGCCACCAGGTCACGCCCGGTCACGGCCTCCGTGACCGCGTGCTCGACCTGCAGCCGGGTGTTCATCTCCAGGAAGTAGAACTCGCCGTCATCGGCGAGGAGAAACTCCACCGTGCCCGCGTTGACGTATCCGACGCTGGCGGCCGCACGCAGCGCGGCCCGGCCCATGCGCGCGCGAAGCTCCGGCGAGACCGATGGAGCGGGAGACTCCTCGACCACCTTCTGCTGACGGCGCTGAGTGCTGCAGTCGCGCTCACCGAGGTGCACCGCGGCCCCATGCGCGTCGAAGAGCACCTGGATCTCCACGTGGCGCGGTCCCTCGACGTATCGCTCCAGCACCAGGCGATCGTCGCCGAAGGCGCCGCGCGCCTCTCGACGCGATGCCTCCAGCTCGCCCGCCAGCGCGGCGAGGTCCCGAACGATCCGCATCCCCTTTCCGCCGCCGCCGGCGCTCGGCTTGACGAGGAGGGGAACGCCGATCCGGCGCGCCGCGGCGGCGAGCGCCTCGTCGTCCTGCGCCGCGCCGTCATATCCCGGAACCACGGGCACGCCGTGCTCGGCGACCCTGCGGCGAGCCGCCGCCTTGTCGCCCATGGCGCGAATGGCCGACGCGGGCGGTCCCACCCAGGTGAGGCCCGCCGCGACCACGGCCTCGGCGAAGGAGGCCCGCTCGGCCAGGAAGCCGTAGCCGGGATGGACGGCGTCGGCGCCCAGCTGCTGCGCAGCGGCGAGCAGTGAATCCGCATCGAGATAGCTTTCGATCTGCGCCGATGCCGTCACGCCGTCCGCTGGACGCTCGCCCGCGCCGTGGACGCCGACCGGCGTGATCCCCACCTTGCGGGCGGTGGACGCGATGCGTTCTGCGATCTCTCCGCGGTTGGCGATGAGCAGCGTCCGGATCGGTCCGCCTCCGGCGCTTTCGGTGGTCGTGCGCGGCGGTTGGCGGACGGCGGGAAGCGACGAACGCGACACCCGAAGCCGGCCGCCGACCCGCAGCGCTGCAAGCCGGCCGTCGGCGATCCAGCGCTGGACCGTTCGAGGCGTGACGCCGAGCTCGCGCGCCACGTCAGGAGGGGTCAGGTAGTCGTCGCTCACGTCGCGATTGTCGCAGACTCAGGCGCGCCAGGACGGCGACCGCTTCTCGAGGAACGCTCGAAGGCCCTCCTGCCCCTCGGCGCTCGCCCGCTGCCGCGCGATGCGCTCCACGCTGAGCTCCCGTGCGCCGGCGGCGTCGCGCCCGCGCAGCTCCCGGATGACGGCCTTCGCCAGTCGGACGGCGCTCGGTCCGGCGGCGCGCAGCTCGGCCAGCACGGCCTCCGTCCGAGCGTCGAGGGCGGCCTCGTCCGGCAGCACCTCGTGCACCAGCCTGATCTCCCTGGCCCGTGCGGCATCGAACCGCTCGCCGGTCATGAACAGGGCGCGCGCCGCCGACTCGCCGATCTTGGCCAGCACGAAGGGCGCGATCGTGGCGGGCAGGATCCCCAGCCTCGTCTCGGTGAAGCCGAAGGTCGTGTCGGCGGTGGCCAGCACGATGTCGGCGACGGCGCAGAGCCCCATCCCGCCACCCAGCGCGGCTCCGTGGACGCGCGCGACCACCGGCACGGGACAGGTGTCGATGGCGGCGAACATGTCGGCCATCCGCCGCGCGTCGGCCTCGTTCTCGGCCGGCGAGAGCGTGAGCGAGGCTCGCATCCACTCCACGTCGGCACCCGCGCAGAACGAGCGGCCCTCTCCCGAGAGGACGACGGCGCGCAGCCGATCGGCCGGCTCCCCGGCCAGCGCCTCGAATGCCGCGTGCAGGTCGGCGATGAGGGCGGCGTTGAACGCGTTGCGCACCTCGGGCCGAGTCAGCACGACGCGCACGACGTCACCGGAGCGCTCGAGGCGCAGCAGGTCGCTCATCGCCGGTAGAACGGCTCGCTGACGGCTCGCACCGCGGAGAGCAACGGCTCCTCCAGCCACACCACGTCGGTGCCCTCCGGCACGTCCACGCTGACCGATGCGCGCTCGGGACCGACGAGCCCCAGCAGCAGGCGTTGTGAGCCGTCGGCGACCGAGGAGACGAGGTAGGCGGCGTCGACATCGGTCGCGGCCAGGGCTGCCGAGATGCCCGGCTCGAGCGCCAGCGCTTCCGGCCCCGCCAGGCGAACGTGGATCGATCGCCGAAGCGACGGCTCGTCGAGCGGCTGGTCGCTTCCCGGTACGCGGCCGGCCGCGAGGGCGGCCACCTCGCCGGCGTCGAAGGCATACGGAATCGGTCCGGCCGGGTCCAGGATCGCCGGCAGCCGGGACGCCGCCATGTTGCCGAATGCGATGCGCGCGGGAAGCGGAAGGTTGCCGGTCCCGGCCGGTGCCCAGGCGGAGAGCGCGGCCACGGAGCCGAACAGCACGCTCACCGGATTGCCGTCGGGATCGCGGGCCAGCATCACGCTGATCTCCACCTCCGCCTCGTCGTTCACGGCGGACTCGAGCGCTCGGCGCGCGTCCTCGCCATGGTCGGGCGGGACGGGGAGCAGCAACGTGCTCGTCATCAGGGTGCGGTAGAACCGATGCAGTGCCCGCGGATCGCCGCCCGGCTCGGCGTCGCGGGCGGCCAGCATGGCGTCGAACAGGGTCGCGGCGCTCACCTCGAGCGACCCGGTCGGCGTGCCGCGATCGTGAGACCCCGGCGCTGGCTGCGACTCGGTGGTGGTCTGCTCGCTCACGCCGGCCAGCCTACCCGATGCGTGCCGGAGCGGTGCTAGGATCGCTCACGTGCTGCACGGCATCGACCACATCGCGATCGCCGTCGCCGACCTGGACGCCGCCGCACGGGACCTCGAGCAGCGCCTGGGCCTCGCGGCGGGCGGCGGCGGCCGTCATGAAGGGATGGGCACCTCCAACCGCATCGCGTGGCTGGCCGACGGCTCGTACCTCGAGCTGATCGCGGTCGACGACGCGAAGGAGGCGGCGGGCTGGCCCATGGGAGTGGCCGCCGTGGAGGCACTGGACCGCGGTGGAGGCTTCGCGGCCGTGGCCCTGGACGATCGGCCGCTCGAGCCGGACGTGCGCGCCCTCACCGGAGCGGGCAGCCAGCTCGGAGCAGTGACGCACGGCAGCCGGGTGCGGCCCGACGGCGAGCTGGTCGAGTGGTGGAGCGCGGTGCCTCCCCGCATCGGTGCCGATGGCGTCCCCTTCCTCATCGAGCACGCGATGACCGGCGTGGAGTGGGGCGCCGAGGCGCTGGCAGAACGCGCGGCATACCGCCACCCGATCGGATCGCCGGTTGGGCTGGTCGGCCTGGACCTCGCCGCGGACGATCCCTCCGACCTGGCCGCCGAATACCACCGGCAGGTCGGCGTGGACATCAGGAGCGTGGCCGACTCGGCGGTGGCCACCGTCGGCCGCCATGTGCTCCGCCTGGTGCCGCGTCAGCTGGCGCAGGCACCGGCGGTGGTGCGACTCGCCGCCGACGCCGATCCGCGCGACGCCGATCTGCTCGGCGTGCGCTTCAGCGTCGAGCAGGCGGCGCCCGACTCCTTCCGCTGAGCGTGGGCGTCACCTAGAGTCCCGCGCATGCAGAGCGCTGCCGGGCCCGAGGATGTGGCGTCAGTCCCCGGTTACATCCTGAAGACGCCGAACCTCGTCGCCCGGATCGGCGCGTTCAGCGCCGCTCGGATGCCGATCCCGAGCACGCGGCGCGTGTCGAGCGGGTCGATGACGCCGTCGTCCCAGAGGCGGGCGGTCGAGTAGTAGGGCGAGCCCTGGCGATCGTACTCGGCGAGGATCGGCGCCTCGAACTCGTCGCGCTCCGCATCGGTCGCGAACCCGCCCCTGACGGTGGACAGCACCCGCGCCGCCTGCAGGCCGCCCATGACCGAGATGCGGGCGTTCGGCCACATCCACAGCTGACGCGGGGCGTATGCACGCCCCGCCATCGCGTAGTTCCCCGCGCCGAACGACCCGCCGATGACCACCGTGAACTTCGGCACGCTCGTGGTGGCGACCGCGGTGACGAGCTTGGCGCCGTCCTTGGCGATGCCTCCCGCCTCGTACTCGCGGCCGACCATGAAGCCGGTGATGTTCTGCAGGAAGACGAGCGGGATGCGCCGCTGGCTGGCGAGCTCGATGAAGTGCGCGCCCTTGAGGGCCGAGCTGCTGAACAGGATGCCGTTGTTGGCGATGATGCCGACGGGGCAGCCCTCCAGGTGCGCGAACCCGCACACCAGCGTCTCGCCGTAGCGCTGCTTGAACTCGTGGAACTCGCTGCCGTCCACGAGGCGCGCGATGATCTCGCGCACGTCGTACGACTGGCGCGCGTCAGAGGGAACCACGCCGTACAGCTCCCCTGGGTCGAGCGCCGGCGGCGCCGGCGCCTGTGTGGGCCATGGGGGCTCGGGCTTGCGCCAGGCAAGGTTGCGCACGATCGAGCGGCCGATGGCCACCGCATGCTCGTCGTCGAGCGCGAAGTGGTCGGCGACGCCGCTGACCGTGGTGTGCAGCTCTGCGCCGCCGAGATCCTCGGCGCTGACCTCCTCGCCTGTCGCTGCCTTCACCAGCGGCGGCCCGCCCAGGAAGATGGTGCCGGTGCCCTTCACGATGACGGTCTCGTCCGACATTGCCGGCACGTAGGCGCCGCCGGCCGTGCACGAGCCCATCACCAGCGCGATCTGGGGCACGGCGGCCGCCGAGAGCTGCGCCTGGTTGTAGAAGATGCGCCCGAAGTCGTCGCGATCCGGGAACACCTCGTCCTGCAGCGGCAGGTAGGCGCCGCCGGAGTCGACCAGGTACAGGCACGGCAGCCGGTTCTCGAGCGCGATCTCCTGGGCTCGCACGTGCTTGCGCACGGTCATCGGAAAGTAGCTGCCGCCCTTCACCGTCGCGTCGTTGGCGACGATGACGCACTCGACCCCCTCCACGGTCCCGATTCCGGTCACGATCCCGGCGCCGGGTGCCTCGTCGTCGTACAGTCCGGTCGCCGCCAGCTGCGAGAGCTCCAGGAAGGGACTGCCCGGGTCCAGCAGCCGCTCCACGCGTTCACGGACCGGGAGCTTCCCGCGCGCGCGATGGCGCTCCACGCTGCGCTCGTCGCCGGCAGCGCCGCGCTCGACCAGGGCGGCGCCACGCGCGCGCAGCTCGTCGACCAGGGCGCGCATGGCGCTGGCGTTCGTCGCTGCGTCCGGCGAGCTCGGGTCGAGCGACGATCGGAGGCGGACCACGCGGCGATTATCGCCGCTGCCGCTCAGGCGAGGGTGATGAGCGGCGTCAGCGAGGTGACGTGCGCGGTGTTGACGATGACGACCGATACGACGTGCTCGAATGGCGGCTCGCCGTTGTGCAGGATGTAGGCATCGGTCAGAGGCAGGAACCGCTGTCCGCGCACCAGCAGCTGCGCGCCCACTTCGACGCCGGGATGGAGGTGCAGGTTGCCGGTGACGCTGAACGGCCCCGCGGTCGCGGCGACGCGCCGCAGCCGCTTGTGCAGCCGCAGCTGGCGGCTCGCGCGCCATTCCGGCGGCATGGCCAGGATCACGGTCTCGGTGACGATCGACTGCCACTCGCCCGGTCCCTCGATGGGCGCCGCGGGCGCGATGGAGTCGAGCGCGCCGGGACTGGGCTGCCAGAGGCGCAGCTCGTCCTGCGAGTTGAGGAGGTCGGTCACCCGCTGTCCCTTGGCCGCGATCCAGCCGACCACGCGAGAGTCCGACGTGTACAGCTCGATGGCCGCCAGGTCCGGGGCGGTGGCGAACGCAGCCGAGCCGGAGGTAGCCGCCTGCGATCCGCGGCGCCAGTTCCAGAAGGTCAACGACGTCTCCTTGGGCAGGTCGCCGCAGCCCTGGGCGCGGCGCTCGACTGCCGCACGGTACGGCGCGGCCGATGGATCACCAACCGCTCGGTAGTACTAGGCACGGCAGGTGCGCGCGCGCACCGACCGGGACCATTTGGCCTGGCGCATCGGCGCGCTGCGCGTTCAGAATGACGTCATGCACAGATTCACCTCGATCGCGCTCATCGCCGGCGCCCTCGTCCTCCTGGTGGCCGGCTCCGTCTTCGCCGCCCACAACCCGGTGGCCGATGCGGGCCGCTCGCCGTTCGCCGCGTCTCACGGCCCCTCCGCGTCGCCGGATCCCGACCAGAGCGAGGCCCCGGAGAGCCAGGCTCCCGAGAGCGAGGCCCCGGAGAGCGAGGCCCCGGAGAGCCAGGCTCCTGAAAGCGAGGCGCCCGAGGCCGATTCCTCGCAGCCGCCGACGCAGGCCGTGCTCGATGACCTCGTTGCGCGCCTCGACGCGGCCGGCATCAGCGCCGACTCCGCCCAGCTCGCCGCACTCGTCGAGAAGTACGGCGTGGGCGGGGCGATTCGCGTGATCGCCTGGGCCGACGCGATGGGCGACGCCACGGACACCTCGCAGATCGAGGCGCTGCGCGACCAGGGGATGGGCTGGGGCGCCATCGCGCAGCAGCTCAACGCGGATGACAGCTCACTTCACCTCGCGCCCGGCATCGGCTGGATCATGAGCGCCGGCCACGCGGGCTCGGGGCTGCCGGACGCCGCGCAGAACGGCAAGCAGAAGTCCGCGGGACACGGAAAGGCGACCGCGCCCGGCCAGGCCGGGCGCCACTGAGTTTGCCGCCGCGGAAGGCTTCGGCGATACTCGAGCGGAATTGACCGATGCCGCCGCGCCGCCGATCGCCGGCCCGATCCCGGGCGGGATGCCCGACGCCAACCTCAATCCGCCGCAGATCGCGCGCGGCGGCGACCCGTTCGCGGCGCTGCGCATGGTGGTCTTCCTCTCCTCCGTCACGCGCAACGTGACGCACCAGCTGCGCGACGTTGCCGTCGCCCTCAACGCGGCCTACCTCGACTGGGCGTTCAGCGAGAAGGTGCTGCTGGCGGAGGTGGTGCAGCTGCAGTCGAACTGGTCGGTGAGCTACCACGGCGAGGACCGCATCGTGCTCGACCGCAACGAGCGCGGCCACACGCTGATGATCGTGGACTCCTCGAAGATGAGCTCGTTCCTCGCCGCCGAGGGGCAGCGCCTCGTCCGCGAGTGCGAGGCCGAGCTGCGGAGCTTCGCGGTCGACGAGGGCCACGGCCCCGACTGGTGACCGCCGGAGCGGGCTAGACCCGGTCGGCGTCTCCGGCGGACTCCGACGCGGCACCGACCGGCCGCTGCGCGGCATCCGCGCTGGCGGGTCCCGCCGCTGGCGAGCCCTTGCGCGCGGGTCGCGGCCGGAACGGGGAGGTCCGCGGAATCACCTCTCCATCGGTCTCATCCAGCCGTCCGCCGCGATACGCCTCCCATACCGCCATCACCGTGTCCCGATGCGGGCGGATGCGGCAGTGCTCGTCGCGGTTGCCCATCTCGTCGCAGTAGCCGAGCGGCACGCATTTCGGGGCCAGGAACGAGCCGAAGAATGGCGAGACGCGGAAGATCTCATGGCGGATCTGCTTGAACAGCTGCCGGATCTCCCACTGCGCCATGGTGCACAGCCGCAGGCCCGACATGTGGATCAGCTGCCGGAGGTTGACCGTCATGATCAGGTTCGTCTGCATGGCGTTCGGGAAGATGAACCGGGCGTCCTCGGCCGGCACCTCGGCCTGCAGCAGCTGTCCGTACAGCTCCATGTTGTCGTCGATCGCCTGCTGGAAGCGTCCGGCGAGGTCGTCGGGCAGGTCTCCCTTGCTGATCGAGTCGGGGATGGTGTAGTTGTCGCGCTTCTTGAAGCTCACGTAGCGCTGTGACTGCTGGTCGAACGCCGTCCCGGCCCGATGTCGCACGAGCTGATGGCTCAGCGTGCGCGTCGCTCCGGAGATGGCGAAGGTGAAGTTGACGTGCTCGATGGTCGAGCCGTGTCCGGAGTCCATCACCTTTCGCACGAGGTTCTGCTGCTTCTCGTCGGCGACCTGGCGGCTGACCGCCTTGTCCCAGATCTGCTCGGGGACCTGCTCGCTGTAGCAGGTCCGGCAGGCGGTGTAGATGATGGGCAGGTAGAACTCCTCGACGATCTCCTTGGTGGGGAAGATCAGCCGCGCGGAGAGGGCGCTCGAGGAGGACGGCATCGGGTCGCAGGATAGCAGTTCGCGCTTTTCCCGAACAGCCCCTTATCCACAACATGTAGCGGTGTGGATAAGTCAGGTCCCGCTATGTTGTGTCGTCCGCGGGCTGTCGGGTCCTTCGTCGCTCCGGCGTTCGAGCCGCGCCAAACCGTGCGCGCGATCGAAGGCGATCCGGTCGCCTCCGGCCGAGCGCGCGGACGTCAGCGCCTCCTCGGCGCTGACGAGCAGGTCCTCGGCGCCGACCTGCATGCCGGCGTGCAGCACGGCCACGCCGATGGAGACGGTCACCTGCAGCTCACCGGCATCGGTACCGATGCGGGCGGCGGCGATCCGGCGGCGCAGCACGTCGGCGAACACGGCAGCACCGCGCTCCTCGGTATGCGGCAGGATGGCCAGGAACGCGTCGCCGTCGACGCGACCCAGCGCATCGGCCTCGCGCATGCGGAGCCGCATGCGCAGCGCGATCTCACGCAGAACCTCGTCGCCCGCCGCCATGCCGTGCTCGTGGTTCACGGCCCCGATGCCATCGACGTCGAGCAGCAGCACGACCAGCGGGTGGTCGTAGCGCCGCGCCTCGGCGACCTCGGTGCGCAGGCGCTCCATGATCGCGCGACGGCTGGCGACGGCGGTCAGCGGATCGATGCTGGCGGCGTGCTCGATCTCGCCCCGCTGCAGCTCGATCGTTCGTCGGGCGCGCTCGAGCTCCTCGATCGTTCCGCGCAGCTCCCGCGTCAGCCGGCTGGCGCTGGCAAGCTCGGCCTCCACGGGCCCGAGGTCTCTTGCCATGACGAGGAGCTCATCGTCCTGCCCGATCAGCGCCAGCTCGAGGGGCCGTCCCTGGACCTCCACGCGCAGGTGGCCCCGCCCGCCGGCCGGCACCAGGCTCCACGGCCGTTCCAGGGCAGGCCCGAACACCTCGGCGGGCGTCATGCCGCGCGTCTCCGGACCGATGCGCAACATGGCCGCTCCCGCCAGGTTGCGATCGACGAGGCGCAGGTCGGCGTCGAAGAGAAATGCGCCGTCGCGCAGCGCGTGCGCGAGTGGCGGGAGATGCGGCGATTCCGCCCGGCGCTCGGGCGCGGTCGCGGACGGCGGCCGAACCGCGGCCATATCGCGCGCGGTGCTGGCGGCGAAGAGGAAGGTCCCCGCCGACAGCGTGGCCAGCGGGACGAGGCCGTCCGCGGACCCGGGACGCACGATGGCCTGCGCCAACGCCGCGACCGCCAGCAGGGCGATCGGGAAGGCCGCGCGCCCCGAGCGCGAGTCGAGCGCGGCCGAGACCGCCAGCAGCGTCGCCGCGAGCAGGTGCACGGCGCTCCGCTCCATGGGGCGGCCCGCGCCGGGAGCCACGACGGCAACGGCGGCCAGGGCGAGCTCGACGAGCACGAATACCGCGATGAGCGCCACGCCGGGCACCGCCGCCGACGACGTCCGCAGGCGGGACGGACCGATCACCGCCGCGCAGAGCACGAGCACCGCGGCGAGGAACGTGCCGAGCGCGTCGCTCATGCTCGGCATGGCAGCGCCCGCGGCGGTCGCGCCGAGCGCGTGAAGGGCATACGTCCCCCCGAGCACCGCCATGCCCGCTCCGGCGACGAGCGACGCTCCGGCTCCGGTGCGAAGGCCGTGGGCCAGGGCGGCGAGCAGCGCAGCGGCGCCTCCGGCAGCCACGAGCGAGGCGCCGAGCGGCATGAGCCAGGGGACTGCATCGAGCTCGTAGAGCGGGAATGCGCTCACGATCAGCGTGGCGCCGAGCGAGACGGCCAGGACTGCGAGTCCGGCCGCGACCTGGAGCGACGAGCGGTCAGGCGTTGCGGTGCGCATGTGCACCGCCGATCGTCCACGCTTCCGCATCGGCCGGGCAATAGTACCTACGCTGCCGCGTGCCGAACGCTGCCTATACTCCGAAGCCGTGACCTCGCGCCCCCCGCTTCGCCGTTCCGAGCCGCCGCCGCGCCGCCGCGCGGTGATGACGCGAGGCCGATTCCTGCAGCTCACCGACGAGCTGCTCGGAACGGGCGAGCGACTGGTGGCCGACCCGAGCTGGAACGAGTTCCGCGCCTGGCTGATCAACAGCGACGAGCTGCTGGAGCGGGTCTGGGGTCGCATGGACCGCTACCATCTGGCGTGGCTGAATGTCGGGCGCGACAGCCGTCCGCCGGGGTCGGAGCTCGACGAGGCCGGGGCGCGCCAGTTCATCGTCGACGTCGCTCGCGCCAAGCTCGCGGTGTTGCGCACCATGCGCACCTCCGTGGAGCGCAACGGGTGGTCGCTGCTCTCCGACGACGCCGACGACAGCGGTAGCAGACAGGAGGATCGGTGAGCATGGCTGACCACCGCACGGGCGGGTTGGCTGCCGTCTTCGCACATCCCGACGACGAGAGCTTCGGCTGCGCGGGGGCGCTCTCGCTGGCCCACGACGCGGGACGGCTGACGCGGCTGCTGCTCGCGACGCGCGGGGAGGCCGGCACGCCCGATGGCGAGACCGACGAGGAGATGGGCGCCCGCCGCGAGGAGGAGATGCGCTGCGCCGCGGGCAAGATCGGCCTGGACGAGGTGACCGTGCTCGAGGGCTACGCGGATGGCGGCGTGGCCGACGCGCCGTTCGATCGGCTGGTGGACGACATCGCCACCTGGCTTGCGGATCGCCGTCCCGACGCCGTCATCACTTTCGGACCGCACGGTATTACCGGACATCCGGACCACATGGTCGTCGGCAGCGCGACGCGATGGGCGGTGGAGCGGCTCTCCGAGCTGGGAACGGCGCCGCATGCCGTCTACGTCGTCTCGCCGATCTTCTCGCCCGGTGGCGAGCGCTTCGACCTGTCGGGCGAGGAGCAGGCCGCCACCCATCGCATCGACGTCAGCGCGGTCCTCGGTCGCAAGCTGGCCGCGCTCGAGTGCCACGCCAGCCAGGAAGACGCGCGCGACGAGATCGGTCGGCTGCGGACGTCCTTCGATGCGATCGGCGTGGCGTACGAGGGCTACTGCCGCGTCAGGCCGCCGGTGCCTGCCCCTCACCCCAGGTTCGATACGCGTTTGGTCTAGACTTGGCGGCATGACGATCGACTCGAACCTCGGCAAGGTGGACGAGGTCATGACGGCGCTCTACGAAATCTACGATCCGGAGATCGGGATGAGCATCGTCGACCTCGATCTGATCAAGCATGTGGAGATCGGCGCCGGCGACCAACCGACCGAGATCAAGATGGTGCTCACCACCCCGTTCTGCCCGTGGGCCGGCGAGCTGATCCAGAACGTGAAGTCCGCAGCCGAGGGTGTCGTCGGGCCGCCGGTCAAGGTCACGCTGCTGGCGGACCGCTGGGAGCCACCGCCCGGCCTCTTCTAGCGATCGGTCTTCGACTTTCGCGAGGGCGAGTTCGATTCCGCGGCCTTCACCGCGACCGCGATCGCCTCCTCCAGCTGCTCGATCGCGAACGGCTTCAGGACCACGCTGATGCCCTGCTGGATCAGGTATCCCTCGGCTTCGTGGACCGCCTGCACCGCCGCGGTGCAGGCGATGATCGGGATGGACTGCGTGGCGCGGTTCATGCGCATCTTCTGCAGCAGCTGCCAGCCCTGGTACTCCCGTCCGCCGAGGACGAAATCGACGATCACCACGTCGGGGTGATGCTCCTCGATCTGGCGAAGGTCGTCGGGCGCGTAGCTGATCAGGATCGGCTCGTGACCCAGGCCGCGGATGATGTCGGAGAACAGCTCCAGGATCTCCGCGGTGTCGTTGATGACGAGGATCCGCTTCGCATCGGTCATGAGTGCATCAACAATTGCACGGCCCGTGCCGTCACCACCGGCGCCTACCATGGTCCCGTGCGGATCTACACCAGGAAGGGCGATGCCGGGACGACCGGCCTGTTGTTCGGCGGCGAGCGCGTCAGCAAGGCCGACCTGCGCACCGATGCCTACGGCACCACCGATGAGGCGGTCTCGGCGTTGGGCCTGGCGCGCGCCGCGATCGGCTCACAGACCGATCGGGTTGAAGCGCGACTGGCGGAGCTGATCCTGCGCCTGCAGCGCGAGCTCTTCGTGGTCGGCGCCGAGCTCGCGACCCACGCCGATCGCCGAACGAAGCTGACCGATGCGGTGACGCGCGTGACCGCCGACATGGTCACCGCTCTCGAAGGGGAGATCGACGACCTGGAGCGACTGGTGGAGCAGCCGAAGGAGTTCGTTCTGCCCGGCGAGACGATGACGGGCGCCGCACTGGACCTGGCCCGCACGACGGTTCGCCGCGCGGAGCGACGCTCCGTGGCGCTGGTCGCGGAAGGCGGGCTGCCCGACTCCCAGGTCGTGCCGTATCTCAACCGGCTGGCCGACCTCCTCTTCGTGATGGCGCGCGTCGCCGACGGCGGGTTCCGCGCCATGCGGACCTGATCGGCCGCCGACGGCTCGTGGGCGATCGGCGGCCTCCGTGCAGCGCCGCCTGCTAGGATCGAAGCGCCGATGACCGAACCGACTCTGGCCCACGACGCTGCCGAAAGCCCGCGCGGGCGGCGCCCTCCGCTCGAGCCGGCCGAGGCTGAGCGCCTGTTCCGTGAAGGCGTCTCGCTCTTCAACGGCGCCCGCTACTGGTACGCGCACGAGGCCTGGGAGACCCTCTGGCGCGCGTCGCCCGACGACGAGCGCGACTTCTACCAGGGCCTGATCCAGGTCGCCGCGGGGCTGCTCCACCTCCAGCGGCGCAACGCGCGCGGCGCGACCAACAAGCTCGGCGAGGGGCTGGCCCGGCTGCGACCCTACGCGCCGAAGCACCATGGGATCGCCGTCAACGAGCTGGTCGGCGCCTGCGAGCCCATCGCCAGGGACCTCGAGGCGGGGTATCTGCCCTACCTCATCCCGCCGACCATCAAGTACGTCGACACCGCACCGGCCGCCGACTTCGATCGCTGAGGCAATCATGCCCGAACGTCCCTTCCGCGTGGAGCACGACTCGATGGGGGAGGTCCGTGTCCCGGCCGACGCGCACTGGGGCGCGCAGACGCAGCGCGCCGTCGAGAACTTCCCGATCTCGGGCCTCCGGCTGGCGCGCGCCCAGATCCGGGCGCTGGCACTGATCAAGCGCGCGGCCGCGCGGGTCAACGCGGAGCTCGGGATCGTGCCACGCGACATGGCCGACGCCATCGCCGCGGCGGCCGGGGAGGTGGCGCAGGGGCGCTGGGATGGCGACTTCCCGATCGACGTGTTCCAGACCGGCTCGGGGACGAGCTCGAACATGAACATGAACGAGGTGCTCGCCAACCTCGCCAGCCAGGCCACCGGCACGCCGGTCCACCCAAACGATCACGTCAACGCGTCGCAGTCGAGCAACGACGTCTTCCCCTCCTCGATCCACCTGGCGGCTGCCGAAGCGGTCGACGATCGGCTCATCCCGGCGCTCGAGCACCTGGCCGACGCGCTGGAGCGCAGGGCCGAGGCGTTCGCCGGGCTGGTCAAGTCGGGCCGCACCCACCTCATGGACGCCACTCCGGTCACGCTGGGGCAGGAGTTCGGCGGCTACGCGGCACAGGTGCGCATGGGCGTCGAGCGCCTGCGCGACACGCTGCCGCGGGTGGCCGAGCTTCCGCTCGGCGGCACGGCGGTGGGGACCGGCATCAACATGCCCGCCGGCTTTGCCTCGGCGGTCATCGAGCGGCTCAGCGACGACACGGGGCTGCCGCTGCGAGAGGCGCGCAACCACTTCGAGGCGCAGGGAGCGCAGGACGCGATGGTCGAGCTGTCGGGGCAGCTGCGCACCGTCGCCGTGGGGCTGGTCAAGATCGCCAACGACGTGCGCTGGATGAACTCCGGGCCGCGCGCCGGGCTGTCGGAGATCTCGGTGCCGGATCTGCAGCCGGGGAGCAGCATCATGCCCGGCAAGGTCAATCCGGTGATCGCCGAGGCGCTCGCCATGGTGTGCGCGCAGGTGATCGGCAACGACGCCACGGTCGCCTTCGCCGGCGCGTCGGGGAACTTCGAGCTGAACGTGATGCTGCCCGTCATCGGCCGCAACGTGCTCGAGTCGATCGAGCTGCTCGCGACCGCCGGCCGCGTCTTCGCGGACCGCTGCATCGACGGCATCGTGGCGAACGAGGAGCGGCTGCTGGAGTACGCGCAGGGCAGCCCCAGCATCGTCACGCCGCTGAACCGCTACATCGGCTACGAGGAGGCGGCCAAGGTGGCCAAGCAGGCGCTCGCCGAGCGCAAGCCGATCCGGCAGGTGGTCATCGAACGCGGCTACGTGGAGCGCGGCCAGATCAGCGAGGAACAGCTCGATCGTGCGCTCGACGTCCTCGGCATGACCCGCCCGCCGCAATAGCCACGCACACGACGACGCCGGCCCATCGCTGGCCCGGCGCCTTCGCATCGATCCGCCGTGGTGGGAGTGCCACTACTTCAGCCCCGTAACGTACGAAACAGATTCGCCCACCGCGGCGGTTCTTCACTTGTGAGCCAATGGTCAGGGCCATCGGTCACAAAGGGTAGGGTCGAATGTCCCGAGCTGGCCGGGACTCTTCGCCCCGCATCCCGCGCGTACAATCGAGTCCTTCCCCCACCGGTTCCGGAGGGGACCGATGGCGCGCCCCGCGCGCCCCGCAGGAGTAGTCACCCGTGTCCGACACGTATCGCAACCTGATCGGCGGCGAGTGGGTCAACGCCCGCTCCGGCGCCACGTTCACCAGCGTCAGCCCCGCCAACCACGACGACGTGATCGGCACCTTCCCGGCCTCCGGCCCGGCGGACGTCGACGCGGCGGTCGCGGCCGCCGCGCGCGCCTATCCCGCCTGGTCCGCCATGCCGGCGCCGAAGCGCGGCGAGATCCTGTTCCGCGTGGCTCGCCTTCTGGCCGAGCACAAGGAGGAGCTCTCGCGGCTCATGACGCGCGAGATGGGCAAGGTGCTGCCCGAGGCCCGCGGCGACGTCCAGGAGGCGATCGACGTCGCGTACTACATGGCGGGCGAGGGCCGTCGCCTGTTCGGGCAGACCGTTCCGTCGGAGATGCCGGACAAGTTCGCGATGAGCATTCGGCGCCCGATCGGCGTGGTCGGCATCATCACGCCCTGGAACTTCCCGGTCGCCATACCGGGCTGGAAGCTGTTTCCGGCGCTGATCTGCGGCAACACCGCGGTGATCAAGCCCGCGTCGGACACTCCCGCCTGCATGGTTCGCTTCATCGAGCTGCTGGGCGAGGGGGGCATCCCCGACGGCGTGGTGAACGTCGTGACCGGCTCCGGGGCCGACGTGGGCAACGCCATCGTGGAGCATCCGGACGTGCGCGTGATCTCCTTCACCGGTCATACCGATACCGGCGTCGAGATCTCGCAGCGCGCCGCCAGGACGCTCAAGCGCGTCTCGCTCGAGCTGGGCGGCAAGAATCCGATCGTGGTCTGGGAGGACGCCGACCTGGACCTGGTGCTCGACAGCGTGGTCTGGTCGGCGTTTGGAACGTCCGGTCAGCGCTGCACCGCCGCGTCCAGGCTGATCGTGCACCGTGCGGTGCACGACGAGTTCGTCTCGCGCCTGCGGGACCGCGTCGCGTCGCTGGTGCTCGGCGACGGACTGCTCGAGACGACCGACGTGGGCCCCGTCATCAACGACAGCGCCGTGGAGCGCATCGCCTCGTACGCTGCGGTCGGTCGTGGCGAGGGAGACCTGGTGATCGGCGGCGAGCCGGCCCGCGACGGCGACCTCGCCAAGGGCTCGTTCTTCCAGCCGACCATCTTCACCGAGGTCAAGCCGAACGCGCGCATCGCGCAGGAGGAGATCTTCGGGCCGTTCGCCACCGTCATCCCGGTCGACTCGTGGGAGGAGACCGTCCGGATCGTGAACGGCGTGAAGTACGGGCTCTCCTCGTCGCTGTTCACGCGCGACGTGAACCTGGCCTTCCGCTCGATCCGCGACTTCGAGTCGGGACTCGGCTACGTCAACCACGGCACCATCGGCGCCGAGGCCCATCTGCCGTTCGGCGGCACGAAGGCGACCGGGAACGGCCATCGCGAGGTGGGCCAGGCGGCGCTCGAGTTCTTCAGCGAGTGGAAGAGCGTCTACATCGACTACTCGGGCAAGCTGCAGCGCGCGCAGATCGACACCACGTTCGTGGATCAGGGCTAGTCGCCCTTCCGCGGTGACGGGAGCGCAGCCTCGAGTTGCGTCGGGTGGAGCGGCATGGGAGGATCGGCAGCCTCATGCGCGTGCCCTACTTCCCGTTGCACCAGGTGGTCTTTCCGCACCTGCCGCTTCCGCTGCACATCTTCGAGGAGCGGTATCGGGCGATGACCGCCGACATCCTGGCCGATGGCTCGCCGTACGCCGGCCGCTTCGCGGTCACCATGATTCGGTCGGGCCAGGAGGCGGGCAGCGACGCGACGGGGCACGCGGTGGGCACGCTGTGCGAGGTTCGATCGGCGGACGCGCTGCCCGACGGCCGCTGGGTTCTGCTCGCCGCCGGCGTCGCGCGCATCGCCCTCGATGAGGTCGACCGGCGCGGCCGCTACGCCACGGTCGAGGCGACGCCGCTGCCCGAGATCGACGGTGACGCGCCGCCCGCCCTGCTGGCCGAGGTGCAGTCGGCCCTGGATGCCTACATGGCCACGGTGAAACGCTTCGCCACCGCCGCTGCGTCAATCGGCCACAGCAGGGACGAGGTGCAGCGCGTGGCGCGGTCGTTGGACGAGGTGCTCAAGCCGATCTCATTGCCGGATTCGCCGCTCGCGGCGAGCTACGCCGTCGGCGGCGTGCTCCAGATCGAGCTGGGACGAAAGCAGGAGCTGCTGGAGCTGCCGGATGCCGGATCGCGCCTTCGTGTCGAGCTGCAGCTGCTGCGACGCGAGTCGCGCCTGCTCGAGGACGGCGCCATGCCGCCGGTGAGCGCCGGCGACCTCGACTACCACCGCAACTAGATCGATGAAGCCGAGCGGCGAGCGCGGCATTGCCCGCCTCCTCGTCCTGCTGGTCACGCTGACCGTCGCCGGCTGCAGCGCGCAGCCCGTCCCCAGCGCGACCACGACGCCGGCCGTCAGCGCCTCCGTGCCCCCGACTCCCTCACCGGCCCCGAGCGTGACGGCCGGCTCGCCCGAAGGGAGCGTCGAGCCGTCGCCGAGCGCCGCGCCGTCCGGCACCACGTACACCGTGCAGGCCGGGGACAACCTGTACCGCATCGCGCTCCGCTTCGGCACCAGCGTCGAACAGCTGCAGGCGTGGAACGTGGCGCGCTACCCGCAGCTCACCGATCCCGCCTCGCTGCAGGCGGGCTGGACGCTGATCGTGTCGGCCTCTGCCGGAGCCACGCCGCTCCCGACGGTCGCCCCGACCCCGGCTCCCACGTCCGCCCCGACCGTCGCCGCCTCGGGATGCCGGGCCGGGAACCGCGTCGCCGCCGGCGCCCTGGAGGTCTTCAGGGCCATCCCGAATGCCGGCCCGGCCGTGGCGCTCACCTTCGACATGGGCGGCAGGCTGGATCCGGGAGTCGACATCCTGGAATTCCTGATCGCCAACAACGTCTGCGCGACGCTCTTCCCGACCGGGGCCATGGCCCAGACCGCGGAGGGCCAGAGGATCATGGCCATCGTGCGCGCGCACCCGGAGCTCTTCGAGGTCGGAAACCACACCATGTACCACTGCGACCTGGTCCACGGCGGCCTCGGCTCGCCCACCACGGCGCCCTGCCGCACCGGCGGCAGGCCCACCGCGGACTTCGTGCGCCGCGAGCTGACCGATGCGGCCGCGATCATCAGGTCGCAGACAGGCCAGGATCCGCGCCCCTACTGGCGACCTCCGTACGGGACGTACGACCAGGCGGTGCTGAACGCCGCCGCCTCGGTCGGCTACACCAAGACCTTCATGTGGGACGTGGACACCATCGACTGGAAGCCGACCTCGGACGGCGGCCCCACCGCGGCCCAGATCTCGGCCAAGGTGATCAACGCCGCCCGGAACGGCTCAACGGTGCTGATGCACCTGGGAGGCTACGAGACCCTGGACGCGCTGCACAGCATGGTGCCGGGCCTGCGCGACCGCGGGTTCATGCTGACGTCGCTGTCCGACCTGCTCGGCTGAGCGGCGTCGCTCAGCCGCCGACCTCCTGCATCCCGTCGACCGCCGCGCCGTGCACCTCTGCCAGCGCCTCGCCGAAGATCTGCACCGCGGCGTCGACCGCGGCGGCATCGACCACCAGCGGCGGGCAGAATCGCAGGGTCGACTCGCCGCACTCGAGGGTCAGCAGTCCGCGACGGAAGGCAGCCTCCTCCACCGCCTCGGCGCGCGCGTGCGTGTCGAACTCGACTCCGACCATCAGCCCGACGCCGCGGACGTCGCGAACCGTCGAGCTCTGCCGGGCGGCGTGGTCCAGGCCGTCGCGCAGCCGGCGGCCCATGACCGCGGCGTTCGCCATCAGCGACTCCTCGATCAGGTCGATCGTCGCCAGGCCCGCTGCGGCACAGATCGGGTTGCCGGCGAAGGTGGAGCCGTGCGCGCCGGGCGGCCAGGTCCACACCGAGTCTCGTGCGATGATGGCGCCGATCGGCATGCCGGAGGCGATTCCCTTGGCGCTGGTGACGATGTCCGGCTCGACGCCCGCGTGCTCGATCGCCCACCACTTGCCGGTGCGACCCATTCCCGACTGGATCTCGTCCGCGATGAGCAGGATGCCGTGCTCGTCGCAGATCTCGCGCAGTCCGCGCAGGAATGCCGCAGGCGCGGGGAAGTAGCCACCCTCGCCCTGGATCGGCTCGATGACGATCGCGGCCACGTCGCGCGGCGCGATGAGCCGCCCGAAGATCGCGCGGCGCAGCACCTCGAGCTCGGCGCTCCCGTCGTCGCTCGCATCGGCGTCCCAGCCGCGAACGCGCGGGAACGGAGCGTGGTGCACCATCGGCAGCAGCGGCCCGAAGCCCGCGCGCTGCTTGACCTTCGAGTTCGTGAGCGAGAGCGCACCCATGGTTCGGCCGTGGAAGGCGCCCTCGAACGCGATGAGCCCCGTCCGGCCGGTGTGATAACGCGCGAGCTTGATCGCGCCCTCGACGGCCTCCGTGCCGGAGTTGGTCAGGAAAACGCGCGCCTTCTCCTCGAAGGGCGCGATCGCGGCGACGCGCTCCGTGAGCTCGAGGTAGCGCGGCTCGTAGAAGTCGGTCGCCGCGATGTGGATCAGCCGATCGGCCTGCTCCTTGATGGCGGCGACGACCCTGGGATGACTGTGGCCCGTGCTCGCCACCGCGATCCCCGCCGCGAAGTCGAGGAAGCGATTGCCGTCGACGTCGACCACGACGTAGCCCGAGCCGCGGTCGGCGACGAGCGGATAGGCGCGGGTCAGCGACGGGCTGGCCACGCTGCGGTCGCGCTCGATGATGGCGCGCGACCTCGGGCCCGGCAGCTCGGTGACGATGTGCGGCGCGTCGAGATTCTGCGCAGCGGCAGGCGAGGGGGTTGCCTCGATGGTCATGCGTAGCACTCCGGAACGGAGCGGCGCGTCCTGCCCGCGCCCCTGGCTAATCAGGTTGATCTTAGCAGGCCGATGATCCCTGGCCCGGAGTAGACCAGGCCGGTCCACACCTGGACCAGCTGCGCGCCGGCCTCGATCGCCGCGCGCGCCTCCGATGGCGTCGTCACGCCGCCCGACGCGATGAGCGCCAGGCGCTTCCCTTCCTCGACGTCTCGCGCCCGGGAAACGGCGCTGAGCATGCCCGGCAGCAGCGGCGGGCCTGACAGCCCGCCCGGCTCTCCGGAGTGATGGACGGTGGTGTTCGAGAGGATCAGGCCAGCGGCGTGGGAGGCGGCCACGGTCTCGACGAGCGTCCCGAAGGCGCCGGGGTCGAGATCAGGCGACAGCTTCACCAGCAGCGGCCTGCTCGGCTGCGCCTCGGCCAGCCGGTCGAGCAGCTCCCGCAGCACCTTCGGCTCCTGCAGGTCGCGCAGGCCGGGCGTGTTCGGCGAGCTGACGTTGATCGCCACGTAGTCGGCGACCGGCGCCACGCTCGCGTACGCGGCCAGGTAGTCGTCGATCGCGCGCTCGTTCGGCGTTTCCCGATTGCGCCCGATGTTGACGCCGACGACGAATCCGGCAGGGAGGTCGTCGCGCGCGGCCCGAATGCGCGCCGCGAGCGCATCGGCTCCCGCATTGTTGAATCCCATGCGATTGACGAGCGCGCCCTCGGCGCGCCGCCGAAAGAGCCGCGGCGGCGGATTTCCGGGCTGTGGCCTGGGGGTGACGGTGCCGAGCTCGACGAAGCCGAAGCCGAGTGCCGCCCAGCCTCGCAGCGCCACGCCGTCCTTGTCGAAGCCGGCGGCGAGGCCGATGCGGTTGCGGAAGACAAGTCCCATCGCCTGCAGCGGCACTTCCTCGCTCCCGCCTCCGGCGATGAAGCGCAGGAGCGCGCGACCCGCGCCGAACGACCCGGCGATCCGCATGCCGGCCAGGGTGAGCCGGTGGATGCGCTCCGGATCGATGGCGAACAGCAGCGGGCGGACGGCGCGATAGGCGCCGATCCGCCACGTCATCTCGGCTGGGCCGCGCTGGGGTCAGTCGTCGCGGCCGCGGGGGAACGCCATCTCGATCGGACGCACCGGTGGCAGCGCCTCTCCGTCCTCGTCGGAGGCGTCGCGATCCGCATCGGCCGGCGACATGAACTCGTGCCACACCTCGGTCCCGGCCCCCGGCGGATCGTCGAGCTCCTTGAGTGCCACCACGCCCTCGAAGCGAATGGTGCCGGTCTCCCCATCCTCCGTCTCGAACTCGTCCTCGTAGGCGGCCGCGAGCTCGAATCCATCGGCGAGGGCGGCCTCTTCATCGGTCCCGTCGACGAGGACCACGCGGTCCTCGACCAGGTACGGGCGCTCGTCGGGCCCGAGCAGATATGCGTAGCGCAGCTGGAGGCTGAACCAGCCCGAGGAGTCGACGACCGAGTCGAGCTCGTCGTCGAGTGTCGGATCGTCCCCATTGCCGGCTGCGCTCATGGCGCCGGAACCTCGTCACCGATCACGGTCTGCGACTGCTCGCGCATGAACTGCTGGACGTAGTACGGCCCGAGCCCGCTCTTGCCCGACGACCCGGAGCCCTTCCAGCCGCCGAAGGACTGGACGCCCGGCCATGCGCCGGTTGTCGCCCCGGCACGACGGTTGACGTAGACGACGCCCGCCTGGATCGTGTCGAGGAAGCGGCGGATCTCGCCCTCGTCGCGGCTGAAGATCCCCGCCGTGAGGCCGTACTCGGTGTCGTTGGCCAGGTGCAGCGCCTCGTCGAGCGAGCTCACCTCCCCAACCACCAGCAGCGGCACGAACAGCTCGTCGTGGAACAGGCGGTGGCTCGTCGGCAAACCGGTCACCACCGTCGGGGCGGGGAAGTAGCCGCGCGCGGCATCGCCGTCGCTGAGCACCTCGCCGCCGATCTCCACGCTGCCGCCGTCACGGCGCGCCTCGTCCACCGCGGTGCGGAACGTGTTCAACGCGCGCTGGTTGATCACCGGCCCCATCCAGCTCTCGCGCCGGGTCGGATCGCCCACGGCGATCGTCCGCGTGCGTTCCACGAGCCGCTCCACGAAGGGCCGCAGCACCGACGACTCGACATAGACCCGCGCGTTGGCGGAGCACTTCTGGCCGTCGAAGCCGAAGGCCGATCGCATCACGCCCTCCGCCGCCTCGTCGAGATCCGCCGAGGCGGTCACGATGGCGGGGTTCTTGCCGCCCATCTCGGTGATGATGGGTCGCGGGAAGGCCGTGGCGAAGTTCTTGTACAGGCGCATGCCCACCGCGTAGCTGCCGGTGAAGACCATGCCGTCCAGGTCGGGGTTGCTCTCGAGCTCGGCTCCCACCGTCTCGCCCGGCCCGGTCACCAGGTTGATCACCCCGGCCGGCACGCCGACCTCGCGCAGGACGCAGACGAACTCGTACGCGAGCAGCGGGGCGTCGGACGACGGCTTCATCACCACGGTGTTGCCGGCGATCAGGGCGCCGGCGGCGGGACCGCCCGCCAGGGCCATCGGGAAATTGAACGGGCTGATGACAGCCCACACGCCGTGCGGCTTGAGCACGCTGCGCGTGTGCTCGGTGGGCGAGAGCGAGCCCATCGGCTTCACGAAGCCGTCGTTCTGCTCCATCTCGTCGCTGTAGTAGCGCAGCAGGTCGGCCGTCTCCTCGACGTCGCCCAGCGCCTCCAGACGGTTCTTGCCGACCTCGAACGACATCAGCGCGGCGTATTCGAACTGCCGCTCGCTGATCAGCTCCGCGGCCCTGCGCATCAGCTCGATGCGCCGTCGCCAGCCGAGGTCGCGCCAGGCCGGGAATGCCGCACGAGCGGCGCCGATCGCGTCGCGCACATCGGTGGCGCTCCCCACCGGGAAGCGGGAGACGACGATGTCGGTGTCCGCGGGGGAACGGTCCTCGAATTCCTGATCGGCGCGGCGCTCCTCGTCGCCGATGATCATCGGGTGGGACTGCCCGAGCCGGTCCCTCACCTTCTCCAGCGCGGCGTCGAAGGCTGCCTGCAGCTCCTCGTTATCCGCCGAGAGCGTGGAATAGGTGATCTTCATGCGCGGCGTGCTGGTTGCCATGCGGGGCCTCCTCGGCGCGGATGTGGCGCGACGGAGGTCGCGCGGGGGATTGCTGCGATCGATTATCGCACCGCCGGGCAGGCCGAAGGCCAGGCTCCGGGGGGAGAAGAGCCTGGCCTTCGACTGGCGGCATGATAGTAGGCGCATTCGGCCTATGCAAGGCTTTTCATCAACCGATCGCTCGCTTGATCCCGGGGCTCTCGCTGAGCTCAGGCTTGGCCAGATGGAACAGGCCGAGCTTCAGCTCGAGGGTCGGCGGGTGCGGCCCCATGAGGTACGCGCGGCCGCGGTCGCCGTACATCCTCGGCAGCAGCTCCATCGCCGAGCCCGGATCGCGAAGGTCGAGCCGCGCATGGACCACCTTGATCTTGAATCCGTTGCGCAGCCACCACCCGGTGCGACGCTGCGTCGCTCGCAGCGCATGCGCGACCACCTCCGGCTCCAGGAGGCGCGCCACGTCGTCCCGCCCGTAGTGCGCCATCACGATCAGCCGGCCACCCGGCCGCAGGACGCGAAGCGCCTCGCCGATGAGCGGGGCGGACGCGTCGTCGGGCTCGATGTCGCTGGTGAGCACGATGTCGACCGCAGCGTCGCGCAACGGCAGGCTGCGCATCGAGCCCTCCACGATCCGAATGTTCGGCTGATGGGCGTCGGTCGCCCGTCGCCTGGCGACGGCGAGCAGCTCCGGATCGGACTCGATGCCATAGGTGCGGCCCGTGCGGCGGGCGAGCAGCATGGGGTAGTGCCCGATGCCGGTGCCGACGTCGGCGATGCGCTTGCCCGACAGCGGGACGATCCGCTCGAGCGCCGCGAGCACCTTGCGATCGGGGTCGATCAGGTCGCCGAGCAGCGCGTGCAGCGCCGGATCGGCCTCGGTCCAGGGCGGCAGGATCGGCCGCATCAGGGCACCGACACTCGGAGCTGGGCCGGTCCGCCGCGGGCGTCGCGCAGCAGCGCGTCGCCCGCCTTCGCCTCCGCGCCGGCGGTGGCGCCGGACAGCAGCTGCAGGTCGAATTCGACCGGCCCCGCCGTGCGCCGCGTCGCCACCAGCTCGACGTGCAGCGTCGCGCCGGGAAGCAGCGGGCCCCAGCCGAGCGAGGTGGTGCCGGCCGGCTCTCCCAGCTCGCCGGGACCCTCGACCCACTTGGTCCACGGTTCGACCAGGTTCGGCCCGCCCTCGCGCACCCTGGCCGCGCTGGGCATGAACGGGGCGAGGAAGACCCGCTGGCCGAGCTCTGTCGGCCAGCGCAGCACGAGGTCGTCGATCCGGTCGCCGGCGAGGCTGGTGACATCGACGCTGAGCGTGCCCGTGGCCCCGACCTCTCCCGGCACGGCGGCGCTCGCCGAGACGCGGACCCTGCGCGAGTCCACGGCTGCCGGCGGCGCGAGCGTGAGCGACGGTGCTCGAGAGGCCGACGCCGCGGAGCTCGGTGTCGCGGCGCCGCCGCGCGTGGCGCCGCCGGTGGTGGGCGGGCCCGACGGGATCGCGGAGGCGGTCGTCGGGGAGCGTTCGGGCGCGGTGACGCAGGCGGACAGCGCCACTCCCAGCAGCGCCATCGCGAGCAGCGTCACGCGGCGCGCCGCTCGCGCATCAGTCATGCGCGTCGGCGAGCTCCGCCAGGTGGTTGCGGACCGCGTACGCCGCGGCCTGTGCTCGGCTCGACAGGCCGAGCTTGGCGAGGATGATGGAGACGTAGTTGCGCACGGTCTTCTCGGCGAGCTGCATCGCGTCGGCGATCTCGCGGTTCGTGGCGCCGTCGGCGACGTGAGCCAGGACCCGGCGCTCCTGCTCGGTGAGGTCGCCGAATGCTCCCCCCTCCTGGATCTGCGACGCGCTGCGCAGGCGCTCCAGGACCTGGGCGGTGACCGACGGGTCGAGCAGCGACCCCCCGTTCGCAACCGTCCGCACCGCGTGCACCAGCTCGTCGGAGCCGATCCGCTTCAGGACGTAGCCGCTCGCCCCGGCCGAGATGGCCTCGAAGAGAGCGTCCGAGTCGGCGTAGCTGGTCAGCATGACCACCTGCGTCTCGGGCAGCGAGGCCCTGATCTCGCGGCAGGCGTCGATCCCCGAGCCGTTGGGCATCCTGATGTCGAGCACGGCGATGTCCGGGCGATGTCGCTGCGCCAGGCGCACGGCCTCCTCCCCGGATGACGCCTCGGCCACCACGGCGAAGCCGGGCTGGCGCGCCAGCAGTGACGCGAGGCCGATGCGGACCACCTCGTGGTCGTCGGCGATCAGGATGCGGACCGGCGCGGCCGGCGTGGTCATGGGGTCGACCCCCGGCGAGTTGAGGAGACCGGCATCGTAAGCGAGAGGGCGGTTCCCTGCCCGGGCGCGCTGCGGGCGCTGAACGAGGCGCCCAGCAGCTCGGCGCGCCGTCGCATGTTGACCAGGCCCTGGCGCCGGCCGCCACCGTGCCCGGCTGCGACCGCATCGGACTCGTAGCCGACCCCGTCGTCGCGGATGTCGAGCGTGAGCTGCTGGGCGCCGCAGCGCAGCACGACCTCGACGCGGTGTGCGTCGGCGTGCCTCAGCACGTTGCTGAACGCCTCGCGCGCGATGTGGCGCAGCTGCTCGGCCTGCTCCGACGTGAGGCGCGGCCGGTAGTCGCCCTCGACGCGCAGGTCGAGCTCGATGAGCGTGTTGGCGCGAAGCTCCTCGGCAACCGCGGTGACGATCTGCTCCGCGTCGAGCACCTCGAGGCTGGCGGTGCGCAGGTCGAAGATGTAGGCGCGGATGTCGCCGGTGATGCGATTGAGCTCGGCCATCACCGTCTGCAGCCGACCGGCGGATGGCGCGTCGGCGGGCACCGTGGCCTTCGCCTCCTCGACGTGCAGCCCGACGGCGTAGATCGACTGGATGATGCCGTCGTGCAGGTCGCGACCGATTCGCTCCCGCTCGCGCATGAGCAGCTCACGGCGCCTGGCCTCCGCGAGCGTGCGATCGGTCTCCTGCTCGAAGAGGTCGAGTACGCGGATCACCGCCACCGCGATGACCAGGCCGGTGACCGAGCGCAGCACCTCGATCGGGATGCCGATGGCGGCCAGCACCGACGATGCGCTGAGAGCCGAAGCGGGCGGAAACGGCGCCCGCATGCCGACCATGCCGCCGACCACCGCGTAGACCGCGAAGGCGGCCGCCGCCATCCGCAGTGCGCTGCCGACCGGCGGTCGCGCCAGCGGACCCAGCGCGTTCGCGCTGCGCAACAGGCCGAGCACGACGATGACCGTGGCGGGGAGCGCCAGCATGTAGCGCGAGGTCACGTCGCCGATGGCCACGATCGGGCCGGCGAGGACCAGGGCATGCTCGATGTTGCCGGCCTTCAGCCACGGCTCCAGCGACGCGGTGAAGGTCGGCTCGACCTGCAGGGCGAGCGCGGCGGCGCCGACCGCCCACAGGCAGAGGGCGATGGACGGCGCCAGCCGCAGCCAGGGAACCCCGAGCGGGCCGCGCGCGACCGGCCGCGCTGCGGTGCTGATCAGCAGCTCCGCGCCGAACTGCAGCAGCAGCGCGAACGAGAAGCCGCGCAGGAGCAGCTGCGCCAGGAGCAGCAGGTGCACCAGCGGGCCGGGCAGGAAGCCCGACTGGATCGGGACGAAGAGGAATCCCCACTCGACGAAGGCGTGCACGATCCCGAACGCGGCGAGCCATGGCAGAGCCCGAGCCAGCGCGAGCTCGCTCCGCTTGCGCGACTGCAGGGCTACCGCCAGGCCCATGACGAAGAAGACCTGCCCGTAGACGTACAGCACGATGATGCGGTTCGTCTCGAACAGCTGCCCGAGCCATTCCACGCGCCCATCTTAGGGGCAGGCCGCACGGCTCCCGTGAGGCGGGTGGGGGTACCATCCGGCGCATGGACGAGCCGCGCGACGAGCAGCCCCGCACGCCGGTCGGCGTGCTGCTCTGGTTCGGCTGGGCCTTCTTTCAGCTGGCGCTGACCGGGCTGTTCCTGGGCCGGATCGTGGAGTTCGTCGACTTCAGCGCCAGGGCGCCGTTCTCGATCCTCGGCATCTTCATGATGCTGGAGCTCGCCGCGGTGCTGTTCGGCATCACCGTCGCCCTGCAGCGCAAGCGGATCGCGCATCGCTTCGCCATCTTCATCGCCGCCCTCGCCGCGCCGATCCTGGCGGGGCTGCCCCCCGCGCTGCTCGACATGCCGTCACAGGCGGCACTGGGATGGGCGATGTTGTTCGTTCCCATCGGGCTGATCATCAGCGCCGTGCTGATCGTGCTGCTGCTGCGTCCGGCGGCGCGGGAGTATTTCAGGGAGGCGTGAGCCGCGCTCCCTATACTTCGCGCGTGACTGCGACCGTGACGCGCACCATGCGGGCGCTGGCCAAGACGCGTCCCGGTCCCGGGGCCGAGATCGTCGAGCGGCCCGTCCCCGAGCCGGGCGACGGGGAGGTGCTGCTCGAGATCGAGGCAGCCTCGATCTGCGGCACCGATTACCACCTCTACGCCTGGGATCACTGGGCGCAGGAGGTGATGACGCCGCCGATCGTGTTGGGG
The DNA here is from genome assembly GCA_963783725.1 of uncultured Chloroflexia bacterium. Taxonomy (GTDB): domain Bacteria; phylum Chloroflexota; class Limnocylindria; order QHBO01; family QHBO01; genus CAWAOJ01. The sequence goes on from CAWAOJ010000002.1 coordinate 1,968,604, forward strand.
CACGAGCTGGCCGGCCGCGTGGTGGCGGCCGGCGCCGGCGTGACCAGGGTTCGCGAAGGCGACCTGGTCGGCGTGGAGAGCCACCTGGTCGACTGGACGTGCGCGCAGTGCAGGGCGGGGAACATGCACCTGTGCCGCAACCTGCGCGTGATCGGGGCGCACGTCGACGGTGGCTTCGCCGAGTACATGGTGATCCCGGAGACGAACGCCATCGAGTCGAACGGGCTCGACCCGGCGGTGGTGGCCCTCCAGGAGCCGATGGGCAACGCGGTGCACGCCGCGTTCGTGGAGCCGATCGAGGGCCGCAGCGTGGCGGTCACCGGCTGCGGACCGATCGGGCTGCTGTCGGTGGGCATCGCGCGGGCCGCGGGCGCGTCGTTCGTCGTGGCGACCGACACCGAGCCGTATCGGCTCGAGCTGGCGCGGGGGATGGGCGCCGACCTCGCCCTCGATGCGGGATCGGCGGACGTGGCGCGCCAGGTCCTCGACGCCACCGGCGGCGACGGGGTGGATGTCGTGCTCGAGATGAGCGGGGCAGCGCCGGCGCTCGCGCAGGCGCTGCAGTTCGTGACGCGAGGCGGCCGCATCAGCCTGCTGGGGATCTTCGGCGATCCGGTCACCATCGACCTGTCGGACGACGTGATCCAGCGCGGACTGCGCGTCTACGGCATCTACGGCCGCCTGATCTACGACACATGGGAGCGCACGCAGGCGCTGCTGCGTTCGGGTGACCTCGACGTGACGCCGATCCTGACCCATCGCTTCGACCTCGCCGACTGGGAGAAGGGATTCGAGCTGATCGCGTCGCGTCATGCCGGCAAGGTCGTGCTGCTGCCGTAGCGCGCCGCATCGGTGCGACAATGCGGAACACCGCTCGAGGAGATCAACCGCGATGACCGCGCCCGCCCGCGCCCGGAACCCGCTCGCGTTCCTGGACGCCGAGATCGACGACCTCAAGGCCAAGGGACTCTATCGACGGCTCCGCGTCGTGGAGAGCGAGCAGAAGAGCCGCTGCATCATCGACGGGCACGAAGTCATCACCCTCTCCAGCAACAACTACCTGGGGCTCAACACGCACCCGAAGCTGCGCCAGGCCGAGGAGCAGGCGGCCGCGAGGTATGGCGCCGGCTCAGGCGCGGTGCGCACCATCGCCGGGACGATGTCGCTGCACGAGGAGCTGGAGCGACGCCTCGCCGAGTTCAAGCGCGTCGAGGCCGTCCTCACCTTCCAGTCGGGCTTCACCTGCAACACCGGCGTCATCCCGATCATCGCTCCCGAGGGCGCGGTGATCGTCAGTGACGCGCTCAACCATGCCAGCATCATCGACGGCATACGCCTCTCCAAGGCGGAGCGGAAGATCTTCCCGCACGCCGACATGGACGGGTTGCGGACCGCGCTGCGCGAGGTTCGCCAGGCGCCGGGGAGCGCGGACCGGCCGGTCGTGGTCCTCACCGATGGCGTGTTCAGCATGGACGGCGACATCGCCAGGCTTCCGGAGATCGTCGAGCTGGCCGAGGAGGCGAACGCCGCGGTCTACGTCGATGACGCGCACGCGTCCGGCGTCCTCGGCCGCAACGGCCGGGGCAGCGTCGATCACTTCGGATTGCACGGCCGCGTGCAGGTGCAGGTCGGAACACTGTCCAAGGCGATCGGCGTGCTGGGCGGCTACGTGGCAGGCTCGCAGACCCTGCGTGAGGTACTGATCCACAAGGCGAGACCGTTCCTCTTCTCGACGTCGCACCCGCCTGCCGTGGCGGCGGCCTGCATCGCTGCGATCGACGTGCTCGAGAACGAGCCCGAACTGATCGAGCGCCTCTGGGACAACGCGCGCTTCTTCAAGGCCGGGCTGGCGGCGCTCGGCTTCGACATCGGCCATTCGGAGACGCCGATCACGCCGGTCATCGCCGGCAGCGCCGCGCTGGCCATGAAGCTGTCGGACCGCCTGTTCGAGGAGGGCGTCTTCGCGCAGGGCATCGGCTTCCCGACCGTGCCGGAGAACCAGTCCCGGGTGCGGACCATCGTCACCGCCGAGCACACGCGCGAAGAGCTGCAGGCGTGCCTCGACGCCTTCGAGAAGGTCGGCCGCGAGCTGGCGCTGATCTGACCGATACGGCGCGGCTGCGGTGCTCGACGGCACCGAATGGATAGGCAATCAACGGTCTCGATGGTAGTGTGGCGTTCCCGTGAGCCCGCGCGACTCCTCAGTGCCCAAGCTGTCCGCCGTGCCCCCCTCCGTCGAGCGGCCGCCTTGCGATGCGCCGGTCTCGATCCGCCTGTGCGATGCGACCGTGGACGAGCTGGCGCGTCGCGCCAGCGCCGGTGACGTGACGGCGATGGGCCTGCTCTACGACCGGCTTGCGGAGCCGATTCACCGCTACGTCGCGGTCCGGCTGCGCCACCAGCACGACGCGGAGGACGTGACCCAGCTCATCTTCGAACGGGTCGTCGCCGCCCTGCCGCGATATCGCGACTCCGGCCGTCCCTTCCAGGCGTGGGTCTTCCGAATCGCGCGCAACGCCGTCGTCGACCATCAGCGGCGGATACGCCGCGTCGAGCCGCTGTTCATCGCCGAGGATCAGCGCGACGGCGTGGCGCCCGACGCGCTCGCCGAGCGCGGAGAGGAGATCCGGGAGCTGCGCCGGGCGATCGAGCGGCTCACCGCCGACCAGCGCGAGGCTCTCTCTCTGCGCTTCGTGGCCGGCCTCTCCGCCGACGAAGCCGCATCGGTGATGGGTCGCCAGGCGGGAACGATTCGGGGCCTCACCTTCCGGGCGATCGCGAGCCTGCGACGCCTGATGGTCGAGCCCGGGCGCGCCTGAGACAACGCGCTCCCGCCGCGCTGCCGCCGCTCCCGGCGCAACGGCGTCACCGCTGAACATGGAACGAGCCCCGGGACGGATCCCGGGGCTCGTCTCACTGGGACGCGGAGCTCAGCGTCGGCGGCGGGCCGACTTCACGTTCGCGAAGGCGAACGAACCGAGGCTGGTCAGCAGGAGCAGTCCGGCGAGGAGCGCGAGCATCGAGCTCGTGGTCGCGTCACCACCGGTCGACGTGTTCGGGAGGCCCGTGCCGCCCTTCACGCCACCCTCGGGGCTGTTGCTGGCGGCCGGCGTTCCGGTGCCCGGCGCAACGCTTCCCTCGGGCGTCCCGCTCGGCGACTCGGTCGGCGTCGGGGTCGCGGAGGCGCTCGGCGCCACGCTGCCCTCGGGCGTCTCGCTCGGCGTCGGCGTCCCGCTCGGCGACTCGGTCGGCGTCGGGGTCGCGGAGGCGCTCGGCGCCACGCTGCCCTCGGGCGTCTCGGTCGGGGTCGGGGTCGGCGACTCGCTGGCCGTGCTCCTCGTGTCCGCGAAGTGCGCGTCCGAGCTGGCGCAGTCACCGTCGTTGTCGACCGTCACCATCTGCGAGGCGGGGTCGGCGATATCGAAGCCCGCCGGCGCCTGGATCTCGGTCACCAGCCATGTGCTGTCCTGCGGCAGGCCGATGATGCAGAAGTAGCCCTTCTTGGTCACCGCCTGGTCAACGCCGTCAGGAACGGGGTTGCCGTTGATGTCGTACGTACCCGATCCACTGGTGAAAGTGCCCGGGATGCCGTCAACGGTGAAGACAGCGCCGTCGAGGACCTTGCCGTCCGCGGCGTTGATCTTCTTGATGTTCAGCGACGCGCCGTTCTCGCTCTCGGGGCTACCGGTCGGCGTTGCCGTCGGCTGCTCGCTCTCGGTCGGCGTGGCCGTCGGCTGCTCGCTCTCTGTCGGCTGCGGCTCGCAGGCGACCCAGAAGACCTTCTGCTTGATGTTCAGCTGACCGGACGGGGTGGTAGCACCCTCCCAGAACAGCTTGTAGTGACCATCGGGAAGGCTGAAGGTGCCGGGCTCGTCCGGGACACGGTCCTCGCCGCCGGTGGCGTCGTAGGTGCCGGAAAGGACCGCATCGGCCGGGTCGTCACTCGGCGTGCCGTTCGGAGGCCACTCCGTGATCCACCAGGCGCCGCTCTGCACATCGTCACCGAAGAAGAAGTGCAGGTGGAAGGTGCAGACATGCGGATCGTTGGCCACGATCGGCTCGACTTCGGTGCCGGCCTCGTGGATCTTCACAGTTCCGTTGTTGCCGGGTGCGTCCGCGGCGACGGGGCGGGCTGCAAATGACAGGACCAGCGCGATGATGCTGAGCAGCACCAGCGCGGGCCTGAGCAGTCCGCCGAATGTCGATGAGCGAGCTACGGTGTTCACGTCCCAGATCTCCTTTGTCGGTTCCCCTCGACGCCGTGCCGACAGCAGGCCCGGTACGGTGGGAAGAAAGTCATATGCACCATAGGGGTACGACTCCTTGTTGACCAGTACCGATGGGCCCCACGTGGGCGGTGCGGTGCGTTGGTGAGCAGTACGCAAGAACCGTTCCGTTGACGACCGGCAACGAGGTCCCATTTCACGGCCGGTACTCCGGTCCTGGGGCCGTTTCGCGTCGGTAGCCCGACTGGATGCGAAGAGAGGCTCCGGAAGCGCTCCGGAGCCTCTGCCGCATGGCGCTGCAGCCGCCTCGGCGGGCTACCGGCGGCGGCGCACCTCGCGCAGGTTGAGCACCGCGAACCAGCCGAGGCTGATGACGAGCAGGAGCGCCGCCAGAGCCGCCAGCAGTCCGCTGCTGATCGGACCGCCGACCGCTCCGTCCGAGGACTCCACGCCGCCAGCCGGCGCGGGGCTCCCGGTCGCGCCCAGCACGCCGCCTTCGGGGGTGCTCGTCGGGGCCGGCGTCCCGGTGGCGCCCTGCACGCTGCCCTCCGGTGTCGGCGCGACGGTCTCGGACGGCGTGGCCGAGGCGGACGCGCTGGCGCTGGGGGCGACCGATTCGGTGGGGCTGGCGGTCATCGCCTCGCTGGCGCTCGGCGCCGTCGACTGGCTCGGGCTGGGTGCCGGGGTGTGACCGGGCGCCTCCGTGCAGTTGAGCGAGTTCGTCTTGCTGTTGGAGACGATGCTCTCGTCCGCCTCGCGCGCGATCACGCCCAGCACGCCGCCGGTGCTGAGGGTGAACGGCTCCGTGATGGTGAGCCCGACGTCGAGCGTGCCGCTTCCGCTCAGGTTGCCGATGTCGACCGTGATGAAGTTGCTCTCGACGGCCGCGATGTAGCCGGCCGCGTCACCGCCGGCGTTCCCGTTGATCGCGCCCTGGTTCGGCGAGAGGTAGACGACCAGGGTCGCGCCGCCGGGCACCGTGCCGGTCACGCTGTAGTCGATGTGAAAGCTGAACGCCTCCGCGCTGTCCTGCGCGTCGCACGTCAGCGTCGCGTTCGTCTCGAACGTGAAGCTCGCGGCGGCGCCCATCAGGTTCGACGACTCGCCGCTGGTGGGGTGTCCGCTGTCGCCCGGCGTGTAGTTGTCCGCCGTGGCCGAGGCCGAGCCGACAGAGGCGAGGAACGCGAGCAGCAGTCCGGCGGTGGCGATGACGACGAGCAGGGGCCGGGCGAGCCCGCCGCGCGTGGAGGTAGCGACGTTCACGGAATTCTCCTGAGGGGCGGTCAGTGCTCGGGCGCGCGACCGGGCCGGTCGAGTGGTGAGCAGGCGCAGCATACACAGAAGTACCGGGTGGGTGGTAGTACCTGCGCCGGATTCTCCTCTCGAGTCGCGCGCCGTGGCGGCGGACGCTTCAGGCGGTGCGGCCGCGGGCGTCGAGCATCAGCACCTGGGTCTCGTCGGGCAGCGAGGACGAGGTCACGACTGCCTTCGGCTGCCGCATCGGATCGGTCACCGCCATCTCCTGCAGGAACTTCTCCGGGCCCTGCAGATCGTTCGAGGCGCCGTCCGTGGCGAAGTGCATGGGGATCACCAGCCGAGGGCTCATCTGCGAGACGACCTCCGCCGCCTCCGCGGGGGTGAGCGTGAAGTTGCCGCCGGCGGGCACCAGCAGCACGTCGATAGGCCCGAGCTCCGCGAGCTGCTCCTCGCTCAGCAGGTGGCCCAGGTCACCGAGGTGCGCGATGTGGACGCCGTCGACCTCGAAGCTGAAGACCATGTTCTCGCCTCGCTCGGTCCCGCCCTGCGCGTCGTGGAAGGTGCGGATGCCGTTGACCAGCAGATCGTGGAACTCGTACTCCCCCGGGCGGGTCAGGGTCAGCCCCGCGGTGATGGAGCGGGTGTAGGTGTGGTCGGCGTGGCCGTGCGAAAGCGTCAGCAGGTCGACGTCGTGCTTCCCGGCGACGAAGCCAGTCGAGGGCGGGCAGGGGTCGGTGATGACGGTCGCGTCGCGGCCCTTGAGGCGGAAGCAGGCGCGCCCGTACCAGGTGATCTCCATCGGTGGTCGGATGCTACCGGAAACGCTCGAGCGCCGGTGCCCGCCCAATGACACCGGCGCTCGAAGGAGGGAGGGTGGAGGTAGAAACCCGGAACGGATCTCCAACTCGCACCGTGAACACTAGGACCGGCTTCTAAATCGAGGGCTTGCCCGACGTGAAGAAACGTGAACGTTCCGCCCGGGACCGCGGATGCGACAATGCCGGGCAGATGACCCCCCTCGCGCGGCGCCTGGTGGCGGTTGCCGTCACCCTCCTCACCGCCCTGGCGCTGGTCGCCCTCGGCCTCGAGGCGTCAGGCCTGGCCGGCGTGGCGCTGCCCGCGCCCACGCCTCCCGCAAGCGGCGTCGCGACCCCTTCGCCCTCGCTGGCCCCGGGCCCCAGCGCGAGCGCCGATGCCAGGGCGGCGTTCGCCCAGATCGAGGAGCAGGTGCGCGCCATCCGCGGTCTGCCGAAGCCGAGCATCGGCCCGGCCGAGATCATCAGCCGCTCGCAGCTCGAGGCGGAGCTGAAAGCCTCGTTCGAGAAGGACTATCCACCCGCTCGGCAGCGGGCGGACAACATCACCCTGCGTGCCATGGGTCTGCTGCAGCCCGGGCAGGACGTCGCTGCCCTGCAGCTCAAGCTGCTGTCGGGGCAGGTCATCGGCTTCTACGACGACACCAAGAAGCGCATGGTGGTGGTCACCGATTCGGGACTCACCCCCGAGGCGAGGATCACCTACGCGCACGAGTACACCCACGCGCTGCAGGACGCGGCCTTCGGCCTCAGCTCCCTGGAGCTCGACGCGGTGGGGCAGGACGACCGGGGACTGGCAAGGCTCTCGCTGGTCGAGGGTGACGCCACCAACACCATGTTCCGCTGGGCGACCCAGCATCTCTCCGCTCGTGAGCTGACCGAGGTCGCGCAGACGCCGGTGCCGGACATGACCGGGATTCCCGGCTGGATGGTCCAGCAGCTCGAGGTGCCGTACACCGCGGGCTTTCAGTTCGTGATGGCGCTCCAGGCGCAGGCGGGCGGCGGCATGTCCGAGGTGAACGCGGCGTTCGACAGGCGGCCGCCGGCCTCGACCGAGCAGGTGCTGCATCCGGAGAAGTACGTCGCCGACGAGGCGCCGATGCGGGTCGCGGCTCCGTCGCCGGCCGCGGCGCTCGGCGCCGGGTGGACGCAGGCGTCCTCCAGCCCGGTGGGGGAGGCGATGATCGCCATCACGCTGCAGGCCCTCGGAGTGGCGGACACCACCGCCGCGACCGCCGCCGCGGGCTGGGGTGGCGACCAGCTCGTGGTGGCCAGCGGTCCGGGCGGTGCCTTCGCCCTCGCGTGGCGGCTCGCCTGGGACTCGGCGCGCGACGCCAGCCAGTTCGCCGCGGCCTATGCCACCGCGCGCGGCTCGCTCTCGTTCCCCGCGGAGCTGCGCCAGCTGAGCGACACGCAGCAGCTGGTGGTGCAGGCCTCGTCGCAGCAGGCGCTCGATGCGGTGATGCGCAGCGCCGTGCGCTGAGCGCTACATCGAGTCCGGCGCGGAGATCCCCATCATGCCCAGCGCGTTCTCGAGCACCTGGCGCGTGGCGTCGACCAGCGCCAGCCTCGCGGTCGAGAGCCGCGACTGGCCGGGATCGTCGAAGAGCACGCGGCAGTCACGGTAGAACTGGCTGAAGAGGGACGCCACGTCGTAGCAGAAGTGCGGGAGCTCCTGCGTCTCGCGGCGCGCGGCCGCGTCCGCCACGACGTCGGGCAGCTCCAGCAGGCGGAGGCAGAGGGCCTGCTCGGCCGGATGAGTCAGCAGCTCCTCCGCGGCCGCGTGATCCGGCGCCAGCGAGCGCTCGCCCGCCAGGCGCAGGATCGAGGCGCATCGGGCGTGCGCGTACTGGACGTAGTAGACCGGGTTCTCGTTCGACTGCTTCTTGGCGAGCTCGATGTCGAAGTCGATGCCCACGCTCGCGCCGCGCGAGCCGACGAACCAGCGCGCCGCGTCGACGCCGATCTCCTCCAGAAGCTCGTCGAGGGTGAGGAACTCCCCTGAGCGCTTGCTCATGCTGACCTCCTCGCCGTCTCGGATGAAGCGCACCCAGGCGATCAGCAGCCACTGGACGCGTGACGGGTCGTAGCCGAGCGCCTCGGCGGCGGCGCGATTGCGCGCCACCGTGCCGTGGTGATCCACGCCCCAGATGTAGACCAGCTCGTCGAACCCGCGGCTGAACTTCTCCTCCAGGTAGCCGATGTCGAACGCGAAGTATGTCGGCGTGCCGTCGGAGCGGTACACCACGCGATCCTTGTCGTCGCCGAACCGGCTCGACCGAAACCAGGTGGCTCCGCCCTCCTCGTACAGGTGGCCGGCGTCGCGCAGCTTGCGCACGCCGCGCTCGAGCCATCCATCGGCCTGCAGCGAGCCCTCGCTGGTCCAGACGTCGAAGCGCACCCCGAGGCGCGCCAGGCTGGCCTCGATCTGCTCCCGGATGCGCGCCGACGCCCACTCTCCGACGGGCCACGCCGCGTCCGCGCTCGCCTGGGCGTCCTCCAGCACCGATGCGGGCAGCTCCGCGGCGAGCTCCGCGACGTAGCCGCCGTGGTAGCCGTCCTCGGGGACCGGCGTGCCCTTGAGGCGCGCGAGGACAGACAGGCCGAGGTTGCGCACCTGTGCGCTGGAGTCGTTGAAGTAGTACTCGCGCGTCACGCGGTGCCCGGCCGCCTCGAGGACGCGGCACAGCAGGTCGCCCACGAAGGCGCCCCGCGCGTTGCCGATCGTCAGCGGCCCGGTCGGATTGGCGCTCACGAACTCCACGTTCATCGACCCGGCCGGCTGGCCGGTGGCGCGGCCGAAGCTGCTGCCGGCGTCTGCGATCGTCGCCAGCTCTGCCGCCACCCATTCGGGGGCCAGGCGGAAGTTGATGAAGCCCGGGGCGGCGATCGAGGCGCTGCCGGCCCCGTCCGCGAGGTCGAGGTGATCGACCAGCGCCTGCGCGATCCGCATCGGGTTGGCGCGGGCCAGCGGTGCCAGCTGCATGGCGAGGTTCGAGGCGTAGTCGCCGTGCTCCGGCCGTGTCGGCCGCTCGACCGTTATCGGCCCTTCGAGCGCATCGGCCGGCAGGTCGAGCGCGCCCGCGGCAACGGCCGCCCGGCGCGCCTCGGCCAGCGCGAAGCGAAGGTCTGAGCGAATCGACATCGAGGCGCGAAGTCTATCGGTCTCGGGCGAGGCGGAGCTCCAGCGCCTGGTCCGGGCTGAAGCTGCGGAGGTTGAGCGCGTCGGCCGCGACCTCCAGAAGCGCCTCGGTCGGCGCCAGGCCGATCAGCTCGCAGTTCGCGATGTCGGTCCCGGCCGCGAGCGCCATCTGCCGGATCTCGCGCACCACACGCGCGATCCCTGTCCGTTGCCAGTCGACGAGGTTCATGCTGACCTGCGCCAGCCGCGGCTCGCCCGGGTTCTCGAGCAGCACGCCCATCGCCTGCACCGCCGGAAGCCCGCCGCTCGACTCGCGGATGGCGTGCGCGATCTTTCGCGCCAGGGCGAGGTCGTCGGTGGCGAGGTTGACGTTGAACGCGATCAGCGGCTTGCGCGCGCCGACCGCCACCGCCCCGCCACGCGGGTGCAGCCGCGGCGGCCCGAAGTCCGGGTCGCGGTCCGGATTCACGCCGATCTCATCGCGCAGGCCCTCGTACTGGCCTCGCCGCACGTCGGCCAGCCGGCGGCGCTCGGGGCGCAGCGCGGCGTCGCCGTAGAGGTAGACGGGCAGCTCGAAGCGGCTCGCGATCTGCTCACCGAACCGTCGAGCGAGGTCGACGCATTCCTCCAGCCGCGTGTTGCCCAGCGGCACGAACGGGATGACGTCCACGGCGCCGATGCGGGGATGCGCGCCGACGTGATGCTCCATGTCGATCAGCTCCAGCGCCCGCCCCACGGCCGCCGTCGCCGCCTTGACGACCGATTCGGCCGGGCCGGCGAACGTGACCACGCTCCGGTTGTGCGTCGCGTCGCGCGAGGAGTCGAGCAGCGTGACGCCGTCGATCTGGCCGACCGCGAGGCAGATCTGGTCGAGCACCTCCGGGCGTCGCCCCTCGCTGAAGTTGGGGACGCACTCGATCAGGCCGGACACGCCGCGATCATACGCGCCGCCGGTGCTCAGGCTTGGGCGGCCGCGGCGTGGCTCGGATCGTCCCTGCCGATGGCGTCGGGATTGACGCCGCGCGAGCGCGCCAGACGCTCTGCCAGGAGCTGCAGCGGGATGGCGGCGCCGAGCGCCGCGCCCAGCGTACGCGCCAGGCGGCCGGCCAGCGGCACCGTCATGCGACTCGCCGTGAGCTCGAGCGGCACGTCGTCGCCGAGGTCGGCGCCGACGATCAACCCGACGGGCATGCCGATCGCGGCTGCGGCGCGCAGCACGGTGAGCGACCGGGCCAGGGCGTCGCCGCCACTGGTGACGAACAGCACCAGCCCCGTCCGCTCGTCCGCCGCGGCCATGTGTCCGTGCAGCACCGTCTCGAGGGGCAGCCCCGTGGCGGGGAAGTGCGCCGCCTCCTCGATCTTCAGCGCCAGCTCGCGAGCGCTGGCGCGATCGACACCGGACCCGGCGACCAGGAGGCGGTCGCAGGCGGTGAGGATGCCGGCCATGCCGTCCGCGGCCCCGCCGGGATCGGCGACCTCCAGCAGCGCGCGAACCGCAGTGCCGTCCAGCTCGGTCGCCGAGAGTCGCGCGGCCAGCGCCGCGCCGACCAGGATCGGCGAGAGGTAGCCGACGGTGTGGCACCAGCTCTGGTCCTGCTCGCCGGTGGCGACCACGACGTCCGCCTTCGTGGCGCCCGGCGAGCGGTCGCTGCACGTGATGAGGGCGGTGCGGGCGCCGGCTGCGCGCGCCCGCAGGATCGCGTCGAGGGTCGCCGCGGTACCGCCCTCGTGCGAGATGCCGATCAGCAGACCGCCTGCCTGCGGCTGGCGCAGCGCCTCGAAGGCCTCCACGCTACAGACCGGCCCGCCGACGGCCTCGCTCAGCATCGCCGCGCATACCATTCCGGCGTGCTCGCTGGTGCCACAGCCGGCGAACGTCACGGGCTGGCCGGCCTCGACGCAGGCGCGCACCGCATCGGCCACGGCGGCGAGCTCAGCAGACGCAGCCAGCCTGGCGACCAGGCGCTCCGCGAGGGCGGGCTCGGCGGCGATCATCTCGGTCATGACGTAGGGCGGCCCGCCGCGCAGCTCCGGCATGCTCGACGGCGCCCACGGGTCGGGTGGCCCGGGGAGCGGCGCGGAGGGATCGAACGGCATGACGTCGATGCTACCCGGCGTCTACGCTGGACGCATGCCGGACGACTCGCACAGGCCGCCGATCCCGGCGCCGGCCATGGCCGGCTTCCAGCCCGATCCGACCGCCGACCGAGAGCTGGTCAACGTCTTCGACTACGAACGCCGCGCTGCGACGCTCATCCCCGCCGGACCGCTCGCCTACTACGCCGGCGGCGCGCTCGACGAGGCGACCCTCGCCGACAACCGGGCCGCCTTCGATCGCCGGCGGATCGTGCCGCGCATCCTCACCGACGTGTCGAGCGTGGACACCGGCGTCACGCTCCTCGGCCGACGCTGGCCGGCGCCGATCTGGATCTGCCCGACGGCCCTGCAGCGGATGGCCCATCCCGACGGCGAGCTGGCGACGGCCCGCGCCGCCGCCAGCCGCGGGATCACCATGACGCTCTCCACCTCCGCCTCCACGGACATGGCCCAGGTCGCTTCGGTCGGCGGACCGCGGTGGTACCAGCTCTACCTGCTCGCCGACGTCGGTGCGCGGCGCGCCATGATCGAGCGCGCGATCGCATCGGGCTACGAGGCGCTGGTCCTCACCGCCGACCTGCAGCGACTCGGGCGCCGCGAGCGCGACATCCGCGTCGGGTTCACCATCCCCGACGGGGTTCACCTCCCGAACGTGGCCGCCGCGGCCGGCGTCGCGCCCGAGGCCGCCGCCTCTATCGACTTCGTCGACCGGCTGACCGTGGACGAGCTCGAGTGGGTCGCCGGGTTCGGACTGCCCGTGATCGTGAAGGGCGTCCTGCACCCCGACGATGCTCGGCTGGCGCTGGACCATGGCGCCGCCGCGATCGGGGTCAGCAACCACGGCGGCCGGCAGCTCGACCACGCCATCGCCAGCCTGGACGCCCTGCCGCGTGTCCTCGACGCCGTCGGCGGCCGCGCGCCGGTCCTGCTGGACGGAGGCGTGCGGCGCGGCACCGACGCGCTGATCGCGCTGGCCATGGGCGCCACGGCGGTCGGCATCGGCAGGCCGGTCTTGTGGGGCCTGGCCGTTGCGGGCGAGGACGGCGTCGGCCGCGTGCTCGACATGCTGCTCGACGAGCTCGAGCTGGCAATGGCGCTGGCCGGTGCGGCGACCGTTGCCCACCTTCGGCCCGACATGGTCGCCACGCTTGCGGCACCGGCGTGAGCGGCACGCTGCTGGTGGTGCCGGTCCCGATCGGCAATCCGGACGATCTGACGCCTCGCGCCCTGGCGGTGCTGCGCTCGGTGGCGGTCGTGGCGGCGGAGGACACCAGGCACTTCGCCACCCTGGCGCGCCGGCACGGCATTCCGACGCGCGCGGTCAGCTACCACGATCACAACGAGGCGGCGCGCACGCCGGAGCTGCTGGCGCGGCTGCTGGCCGGCGAGGATGTCGCGATCGTGAGCGACGCCGGCACGCCCCTCGTCAGCGATCCCGGCTACCGCCTGGTGCGCGCGGCCATCGACGCCGGGGTCCGCGTCACCTCGCTCCCCGGCGCGTCGGCGGTCACCACCGCGCTCGCCGCGTCGGGCCTGCCGCCGCACCCGTTCCGCTTCATCGGCTTCCTGCCGCGAGCCGCCGGAGCGCGACGCTCGCTGCTCGCCGGCCTGGCGACGGACGACGCGACGCTGGTCGCCTTCGAGGCGCCCCACCGGCTGCTCGACGCGCTGCGCGACGCCCTGCTGGCGCTCGGCGACCGCCCGGCGTGCCTCGCCCGCAACCTGACCAAGCCTCGCGAGCGCTACCAGCGCGGATCCCTGTCGGAGCTGATCGCCGCGTTGGAGGCGGAGGGCGAGGTACGCGGCGAGGCGACGCTGCTGATCGGCGGCGCGGGTGCGGAGGAGCCGTCCGCGGCCGATGCGGAGGTCGATGCCCGCCTGCTCCTCGGCGCCGGTGCTCCTGCGCGGGCGGTGCAGCAGCTGCTCGTCCAGCGGCACGGCCTCTCGAAGCGCGACGCCTATGCCCTGGTGCTCCGCCTGCGCCGCGACTGATGCGCGGCGGTCAGTCCGCGGGTCGCATGGGGATGCGGACGCCGCGCTCCGCCGCGACCTCCAGTGCGCGCTCGTAGCCGGCGTCCGCGTGGCGCACCACGCCCATGCCCGGGTCCACGGTGAGCACTCGCTCCAGCCGCGCGGCGGCCTCCGGGGTGCCGTCGGCCACGATCACCATCCCAGCGTGCAGGCTGTAGCCGATGCCGACGCCGCCGCCGTGATGGAAGCTGACCCAGGTGGCGCCGGCGGCGGTGTTGAGCAGCGCATTCAGGATCGGCCAGTCGGCGATCGCATCGGAGCCGTCGCGCATCGCCTCCGTCTCCCGGTACGGGGACGCGACCGAGCCCGCGTCCAGGTGGTCGCGGCCGATCACGATCGGCGCGGAGAGCTCGCCCGAGGCGACCATCTCGTTGAAGCGCAGCCCCGCGCGCGCCCGCTCGCCGTAGCCGAGCCAGCAGATCCTGGCCGGAAGGCCCTGGAACGGGACCTTGCGCTCCGCGAGGCGCAGCCAGCGGGCGAGGGTGCGGTTCTCGGGGAAGAGATCGAGCAGGGCCGCATCGGTCTTCAGGATGTCGTCCGGGTCGCCGGAGAGGGCGACCCAGCGGAACGGGCCCTTGCCCTCGCAGAAGAGCGGCCGGATGAAGGCGGGCACGAAGCCGGGAAAATCGAACGCGTCCTCGACCCCCGCCTCGTGGGCCACGGCTCTGATGTTGTTGCCGTAGTCGAACGTGATCGCCCCGCGCCGCTGGAAGGCCAGCATGGCCCTGACATGCTCGCCGATCGAGGCCGTCGACCGGCGGACGTACTGCTCGGGATCGTTCGCTCGCAGCTCCAGCGCTTCGGCCAGGCCGATGCCCGCCGGCACGTACCCGCCCAGCGGGTCGTGCGCCGACGTCTGGTCGGTCACCACGTCCGGTTGCCATTGCCGCCCGACGAGCTGCGGCTCGACCTCCGCGGCGTTCCCGATCAGCGCCATGGAGCGCGCCTCGCCGTCGCGCCGCCAGCGCTCGACGGTCGCCAGCGCGTGGTCCAGGTCGTCGGTCAGCTCGTCGACGTAGCCCGCGGCGTGACGGCGCTCGGCGCGCTTCGGATCCACCTCCACCACCAGCGCGACGCCCTCGTTCATGGTGATCGCCAGCGGCTGCGCGCCACCCATGCCGCCCAGGCCGGCGGTGAGCGTCACCTTTCCCTGCAGCGACCCGCCGAAATGCTGCCGGGCGAGCTCGGCGAACGTTTCGTACGTGCCCTGGATGATTCCCTGCGTGGCGATGTAGATCCACGACCCGGCGGTCATCTGCCCGTACATGGTGAGTCCCTTGCGCTCCAGCTCGCGGAACTTCTCCCATGTCGCCCAGTGCGGCACCAGGTTGGCGTTGGCGATGAGCACCCGCGGAGCGTCGCGCGTGGTGCGGAAGACGCCCACCGGCTTGCCGCTCTGCACCAGCAGCGTCTCGTCGTCCTCGAGCCGCCGCAGCTCCGCGACGATGGCGTCGAAGGCCTCCCAGCTGCGCGCCGCCCGACCCGTGCCGCCGTACACGATGAGGTGCTCGGGGTCCTCGGCCACCTCGGGGTCGAGGTTGTTCATCAGCATCCGCAGCGCCGCTTCCTGCTGCCATCCCCGGGTGCTGAGCTCAGTCCCGCGCGGCGCGTGAACGGTGCGCGGCCCGCCGTGGCGCGCGATCGTGGTCATCGACCGATGATAGCGCCGGGCTGCTGTCGCGACCTTCGGACGTGCGGGGACGGCGGCCGGCAAGTCTCTTGGGCTCCTGACGCGCTGAGTGTGGATTTCACCAGGACCATTGCGTCATAGAAGCTGTCGGGTTCGAGCGCTCACCAGCGGAATGGCGGGTCCGCCTATCGCCTTGGTGTCAGCATTTCGTCCAGCTGAGCGGCGTATCGGTTCTCTTGTTGTCGAACATGGGGCTCAGGACGTCTCGTCATACTCTCAACGTATCCGTTGGTCGGCGACCTCGAGGACGATCTGTCCCGAGGCGCCGCCAACTTCCGCACTGAAACGGTAGCAACCGGGCGGCGGCATGACGAAGCCGCTGGGATAGAAACCCGAAGGTACCGTATCGCCGTCAAAGTGGTAGATCTTCCGGTAGGCGGGTGATCCAACGGACGCGACGTCGACGGTCAGCCGTCCGCGCGTCACATCACTCACCCAGAGAATCTTGATGCCTCGCTCGCTGCTGTCCATCACCTGGGCACTCACTATGGCCCACAAACCGTCACCGGCGCGCATCCACAAACGAGGATCGTCTTGCTTGTCGGGGGGCCTCGTGATCGCGGTGTAGCCACATGCCGGAGACGCTGTTGCATTCGCGACCGGCACAGAAACTGGTCGTCCGATGGCCAGCGTTGAGGACGCTGAGCAGTCGGCCGCCGGCGGGCAATGGCTCACGCCGATGAATCCGTCGCCGACGGCGACGAGATCGTCGAAGCCACCGAACTGCGAGGCGGTCTCCGCGGCAGCGCTGGAGCTCCCATTGGGAAGGAACCACGACTTGCCTTGCAGTTTGTCCGGTAACACCTGGGCGCTGACCACAATCCCGCCTGGGCCGGAGGCCACGGCAGTCGTCGAGCCGCCAAACGAGGTTCGAATGTCGTTGAGAGTGAAGCTCTGGGCAACGAGCGTTACTGCCGGCGCATACGCGCCCCCACCGTTCGGTATGTCGCCGGCGATGACCAGAGCAGGCGGTCCGGCGACGATATCGTTGAATCGGCCGGGTGTCGTGACAGCTGTCGCCTGCCAGGTGATCCCGTCGGAGGACTCCCAGGTCATGGCGCTTGTCGTCGTGCCGCCGTTCTGACGGGTACCGACCACCAGGAATCGATCCGCGGTCGCCGCGACGCCGGCAAGCACGACGTGCTCGAGCGCTTGGACGGATGCGCGTTGCCAGTGCACCACATCGGCTGATGTCCAGATTTGGGCTGCATCGGCCCCCGGTGGCCGCCCGACCGCGACGAGCAGGTCGTCGCGCGCCGCCAGATCGCCGATAACCGGAGGGGAATCGCCCGCGGACAGCTGCCACGTCGCGCCGTTGTCATCCGAAAGCCAGACCGCCCCGATGACGTCGGCGTCGCTGCCCGGAGCGCCCGTCGCCATCGTTCCGAGCGAGACGAGCCTGTTGCGAAAGGAGACCACTCGTCCGAGGGTCAGATCGCTGGACGCAATCGACGCAGTCGGTGGAACTTCCGTCCTGGACCGGCTCCAGGTCGTTCCACCATCGTCGGAGTACCACGCGGCCGCACCACCACGGTCTCGGCCGGTGGCGAACGCGCGGTGGCCGACTACCGAGAGGAAACGAATCTCGGCACTCCGGTCGAACGCGACCTCTGTCCACCGAAGATCGGCAACCGGCGGTTCGAGTCGCGCGTCGTGGACATAGACGACGTAGCTCAGGCTGCGGCCACGATATGTCGCCGTCAGCTCCCAGCAGCCCGGTGTCGGCAGGTCGATCCCGACCAGCATGGCCGTGCCGAAGTCGGAGGACGCGTTGGTCGGTGAATCGGTGTGGATACGTCCTGCCGAGCCATCGAGACGGCGCCCGGTCACGGTGATCGCGGGAACGGTCTCCGCGAAGTCCTCGCTCCACCAGAACGTCTTCTGCCCGTACCAGCCATCCTCGGATGCCAGCGTCCACGTGCCGTCGAACGTAGGCATGGTCCACAGCGCGTCCGTGCCATACCAGTACGCGCGTTCGTAGTCCGGCGGTCTGGCGGGCCCTTGCGAAGGTACAAACGGCGGGTCGGGCGGACGCGTAACCGGGCAGCCGGCCCCGATCGCCGCCGAGGAGACCGGATTGATCGCAACGTCGCGATGGGCCGGCTCGCGTGGCAAGAGCTGGGCGCCCCACAGACCGATCAACAACCCGGCCACCAGCGCGAGCCCGGCGGCGAGCCATGGCAGCGAGCGAGTGCGACGCGCGCGCAGCGCCGGCGGCGAGACAGCGGGAGCTGCCCGCTCCAGTGACTCGAGGTGGTCGTGCAGGCGGCGTTCATCCATCGGACATCTCCTCGCGGAGGCGCGCCTTGCCGGACGCGATCCATGAAGCCACGGTCCCCGGGGGCACTCCGAGCATGCGAGCGATCTCGGCCTGCGTGTAGCCGTCGAGCACGTTCAGCAGCACCGCGGCTCGAACGCGCGGGCGCAAGGAGGAGAGCGCTTCCCAAAGCGGCAGGCGCTCGGGAGGGACCCAGGACGTATCGGTCCGGTGAGAGGAGACGAAGCGCGACCAGAGGCGTCGGCGACGGAGCGCGGTGAAGGCCAGGCGCAGCGCGATGGTGTGCAGCCAGGCGCGCACGTCCGTGCCGTCGAATCGATCCCAGGCCCGATACGCCCGCAGGTACGTCTCCTGGGCCACGTCCTTTGCCTCCTCCCCGTCGTGCAGCACCAGCGTCAGCCGCCGCACCAGTCCCGGATAGTGCTGATCGACGCAGGTCGCGAAGTCGCGGCGGATGTTCGCGGCCGCTCCCTCCGGCATCGGTCTGTCAGTACCTACAACCGATGAACGCGCCGGATTCTTGAGTGCAAATCACGAGGCGATCGAGAGCAGGGCGGACGCTGCAGCAACTCCCCACAGGCCAACCCGATCATGCGATGCCTGGCTCAGTCGTCGCCGAAGGGGTTGCGGCGCTTGGACGGGGCCGGCAGCCGGAAGAGGTCGTCCTCGTCGTGGCGCGGCATCGGGATCGGCCACTCCGCGCCCTCGTCAACCGGGGTCACGTGCCGCAGCAGGTCGCCCCATCCGGCGGCGGCCGCGTCGCCGGTGAGCTCGCGGCGCACGACGGGATAGCGCGCGTCGTCGACCACTCGCTCGAAGCGATTCGCCTCGTACAGCGTCGCGGGGCCGGGAGAGGGCAGCCATGCATCGGCGACCGCCTCCGGGTAGGCCTCCACGGCGGTGATGCCGCGTCGGTCGAGCTCCTCGCAGACCGCTCCCAGCAGCGCGGCGCCGACCTCGAGCCGCTCCGCGCCGTCCGGCGTGACCTGCAGGCAGGTCACGACCCACGGCGCGGGGGAATCGGGGAGCTGCGGATATCGGTCGCGGATCGCCTGCGCCCGCGGATAGGCGCTGATCGGTCCGAACTGCGCGTAGCCGACCGGCGCCTGCAGCCGGTAGGCCAGCATCGCGTAGGCGCCGGCGAGCCTCGTGCCGGCCAGCAGCCGCGAGCGCTTCAGGTCGTGGGCCGCGGCGACGCCTGCCTCGGGCGGCGCGCGATGGCCGTCCAGGCGCTCCCAGTAATCGCACGTCTGGCAGCGCGCTCCCGGAGCGGCGGGGCTGGGAATCTCGTCGAAGTTCCCCGCGTCCACCAGCGCAAAGCGCAGCTCGCTCACCGGGCGCGCCGCGCCGAGCCGGCGAGCCTCCCCGAGACGAGCAGGTCCCGCACCGCCGCGATGTCGGCTGCCGGGGGCCGGTCGGCGTCGAGATGGGGGACCGCCGCGCGAACCGATGCGTGGGCGCGCTCGATGGCGGGAGCGGGACGCAGCGGCGCCCGGAAGTCGAGCCCCTGCGCCGCGCACAGCGCCTCGATGGCGAGCACCGTCCGGGCGCGATCCAGGGCGTCGCGCAGGCGGAGGGCCGAGGTGGCTCCCATCGACACGTGATCCTCCTGGTTGGCGCTGGTCGGAATCGTGTCCACCGATGACGGATGCGCGAGCGTCTGAAGCTCGTTGACGAGGGCCGCGCCGGTGTACTGGGCGATCATCAGCCCGCTCTCCAGGCCCGGTCGCTCGGTCAGGAAGGGCGGCAGCCCGCCGGACAGCTGCGGGTCCACCAGCCGGGCGGTGCGCCGCTCGGAGATCGACGCCAGCTCCGTCACCGCGATCACGGCGTAGTCGAGGGCCATGGCCAGCGGCTCGCCGTGGAAGTTGCCGCCGCTGACGACCTCCCCCGACGGCAGCACCAGCGGGTTGTCGGTCGCGCTGTTGATCTCGACGGCGACCACGCGCTCCAGCTCGTGCAGGGCGTCGCGCGCCGCGCCGTGGACCTGCGGCATGCAGCGGAGGGAGTAGGCGTCCTGCACGCGGTGCCCGCTGCCGCGATGCGAGGCGCCGATCTGGCTTCCGGAGAGCAGATTCCGCAGGTTCGCCGCGACCGCGACCTGGCCCGGATGCGGCCGCGCGGCGATCAGCCCGGCGTCGAAGGCCGCCGCGGTGCCCTCCATCGCCTCGAGGCTCATGGCGCCCACCAGGTCGGCGGCCTCGGCCAGCGCCAGCGCATCGGTCAGCGCCAGTGCGCCGATGCCGGCCATCAGCTGCGTCCCGTTCAGAAGCGCGAGGCCCTCCTTGGCCCGCAGCTCCATCGGCTCCAGGCCGGCCGTGGCGAGCGCACGCTCGCCCGGGACGGGGCCACCGTCGAGCAGCGCCTCGCCCTCGCCGATGACGACGAGCGCCAGGTGCGCCAGTGGCGCCAGGTCGCCGCTGGCGCCCACGCTGCCGCGACTGGGCACGACGGGATGCACGCCGCCGTTGAGCATCCCGCACAGCAGCTCCACCAGCTCCGGACGAACGCCGGACAGGCCGATGGCGAGGGTGTTGGCGCGCAGCAGGAGCATGGCGCGCACGACGTCCACCGGCAGCGGCTCGCCCACGCCCGCCGCGTGGCTGCGCACCAGGTTGCGCTGCAGCGCCGCGGTCTGGGACGGCTCGATGCGGACGTCCGCCAGATCGCCGAACCCGGTGGTGACGCCGTACACGGTGGCGCCGTCGGCGACGAGCCGTTCGATCACCGCGCGGGACGATGCGATTCCCGCGCGCGCCTGCTCGGCGAGCACGACCTTTCGCCCTCCGCGCGCCACCGCGACGACGTCCTGGACGGTCAGGTCGCGACCGGTGATCGCGAGTGCGACGTCGCTCGTGTGGTGCTCCTTTCGGGCGGGATGGGGACTTCCGTACGGCCGCCGGCCGATCGGCCGAACCTATACTACGGAGGTGCGAGGCATCCCGGACCCCACCAGCCGGCTCCTGGTCAGCGCCGACGCTGGCGAGCGTCTCGACGGCGCGGTGCCGAGCCCCGCGGCGGCGTTCCTGCTCACCATGATCGCCCTTCCCAGCCTCTTCTGGCTGGTGATCCTCAAGCGCACCACCGAGTACACGCGCCCCGAGGAGGCGCTGATGCAGAACGTCGTGCCGGCGGTCCATTCATGGCTGCACACGCACGTCGTCGTGGTCGACGCGCTGATCATCGGCATCTCCGGGCTCGGATCCGGCTGGTTCGTGGCCCTGGGCTTTGCGGCCCTCGGGCTGCTGGCCCTTTCGAAGGGCCGCCGCGACCTCGCGCTCATCCTGGCCGCCGGCACGCTCGCCTTCCCGATGGAGTGGGCCCTCAAGTACTTCACCTCGACCAACGTGATCAGCGTGGGGCAGCTGGTGTCGGCCATGTTCAACCTCGGCGGCGTCGGGCTCGACGACCTTGCCGACTTTCCCGCCGGCCACGCCCTGCGGGCCACCGTCTTCTACGGCCTGACCGCCTTCTGCATCGCGCGTCTGACGGCCAATCGACGACAGGGCCAGGTCGCGTACATCGTGGCGCTGGCGCTCATCGGCGCGATCAGCCTGTCCCGCATCTACCTCGGCGCCCACTTCCCGATGGACGTCCTCGGCGGCTGGATCGCCGGCGGCGCACTGCTCTCGGTGATCGTGGCGGTGCACGTGCTTCGCGTGGACGAGCGGATGAGGGCGGCCGCGCTGGAGCACCCGCCGGCCCCGGAGAAGCGGAAACGTCGCGTCGCCGTCCCGCTCCACCGTCCGGAAGTCCCGGCCGCCGAGCCGCAGCTCGACGGCGCGCCGGCGCCTGCGACCAGCGGCGACGTCTGACGCCGGATGCTGGAGTTCATCGACCGGACCGTCATCCCGTTCATCCTTCGCCTCTACGACGCGGTCGGCTACATCGGCGTCGGCCTCGCGGTCGGGCTCGAGACGTTCATCCCGATCGTGCCGTCGGAAGTCATCGTTCCCATGGCGGGCTGGAAGATCGCGCAGTCAGGCGTCGACCCGGGAGTGCTCGAGCCACTCACCCACGCGCCGTGGAACTACCTCGCCGCCCTGCTGGTGGCGACGCTCGGCGCGGTGGCGGGATCGCTCGCCGGCTACCTGATCGGGGCCTGGGGCGGGCGTCCGCTGCTCGACCGCTACGGCGGCTACGTCCACATCAAGCCCGACGACCTCGATAGGGCCGACGCCTGGTTCGCTCGCTATGGCGACTGGGCGGTCTTCGTCGCGCGCCTGGTGCCGCTGCTCCGCGCGCTGATCAACTACCCCGCCGGCGTGGCGCGCATGCCGATCGGGCGCTTCCTGCTGTTCAGCGCGCTCGGCTCGCTGCCGTGGAACGCCGCGCTGCTGCTGGGCGGGGTGCTCCTCGGGGAGAACTACCGCAGCCTGTACGACGCCATCAAGCCCTACGAGTACGCCATCTACGCCGTCGTCCTGGCCGGCATCGTCTACGTGGCCTATCGCTGGCTGTGGGGTGCGCACCGGGTCGGTTGACCGGCCGCGGCACGGCGTGGCACGCTTGCCGGCAGTCAAAGAGGATCATCGCCTTCGGGGCGGGGTGAAAGTCCCCACCGGCGGTCGGCGCATCGGCGCCAGCCCGCGAACCTCTCCGGCCACGTGGCCGGCGGGGCCGACCTGACCCGCAGCTGCGCTGCGGCAGACAGGGCCGACGGTCACAGTCCGGATGGGAGAAGGCGACGGCGCGCGCGCGTGCGCTCGTGCCGGCGGTGCCCCGGTGCGATGCGTACCAAGGAGCAGCGCCGTGGCCAGCGTTCTCGGACCCTCGGGATCGGGCGGCGTTTCCGTGCGCGTCGACGGGCTCTGCCTTCGCTATCCCGGCGGGACAGAGGCGTTGCGCGACATGAACCTCAGCGTGGAGCCGGACAGCTTCGTGGTGGTCATCGGGCCCAACGGCAGCGGCAAGAGCACGCTGCTGCGGGTCCTCGGCGGCCTGCTGCCGCCGACCTCCGGACGGGTCGCCCTGGGCGAGGCGGGCACTCCGCCTCGCGCCGGCGACGCGCGGGTCGGGCTCGCCTTCCAGCAGCCGCGGCTGATGCCGTGGCTCTCGACTCTGGACAACGTCGCCCTGCCGCTCGAGCTCGCCGGACGGCCGGCCTCGGAGTCCCGCGCTCGCGCCGCGGACGCGCTCGAGCGCGTGGGACTGGCGGACGCGGCGCGGCAGCGGCCCAGGGAGCTATCGGGCGGGATGCAGCAACGTGCCGCGCTGGCGCGTGCCCTGATCACCGATCCGCCGCTCCTGCTGCTCGACGAGCCCTTTTCGGCGCTGGACGCGCTCACCCGGGAGGCGTTCGACGTCGAGCTGCAGCGGCTGTGGATGGATCGGCCGCGCACCGTGATCCTGGTGACGCACTCGGTGAGCGAGGCGATCGCCCTCGGCGACCGGGTCGTGGTCATGACCGCGCGGCCGGGGCGAGTGGCGCACGACATCGAGGTGGACCTGCCGCGCCCGCGCCGGATCGAGCAGATGGCGGATGAACGGCCAGCGCTCGTCGAGGCGAGGGTGCGCGCCGCCCTTGCCGAGGTCCATCCCCCGGAGCTGGCCGGCTGGGTGCGCACGTGAGGCGGCTCGCCTCGGCCGCGATCAGCCTTGCCGTTTTCATCGCGCTGTGGAAGCTGCTGGTGCTGCTGGGCGGCTATCCCGCCTACATCCTCCCCTCGCCGGAGGAGGTCGTCGCCCGCGGGGCGCGCGCCCTCGCCAGCGGCACGCTGTGGCGGCATGCGTCGGTGACCGTCGTCGAGATCCTGCTCGGCTTCGCCGTCGGTGCCGTCGCCGCCCTGCTCACCGGTGTCGCGCTGGGCAAGAGCCTTCTGATCGAGCGAGTCCTCTCCCCCTACCTGGTGGCCGCCCAGGCGGTGCCGATCCTGGCCCTGGCGCCGCTGCTCGACATCTGGTTCGGCGGCGGCCTGCTGGCGAGGGTGCTCATCTGCGCGCTCATCGTCTTCTTCCCGATCGCCATCGCCACCATGGTCGGGATCCGCTCCACCGATCCGCTGCTGGCCGAGATGCTGCGCTCGCTGGGCGCCACGCAGCGCCAGGTCACGCTGCGGCTGCAGATCCCGTCGGCGCTGCCGGTGATCTTCGGCGGGCTGCGCGTCGGGGTCACCCTCGCCGTGATCGGCGCCGTGGTCGCCGAGTGGGCGGGGGCCAGCGTCGGCCTCGGCGTCCTCATCAACATCGCCAACCAGGGCCTCTTCGACACGCCGCTCATGTTCGTCGCGCTCGTGACGCTTGCCGTCATCGGTCTCGCCTTCTACGGCGTGGTCGTGCTCGTCGAGCGGCGGCTGGTCGCGCAATAGAAAGGAAGACCGATGTTCTCGAGCCGCATGGCGATGCTGGTGATCGCCCTTCTGGTCGGGCTGGCGGGGTGCGCGCCGGGGTCGAGCGTCAGCTCGGCGCCCTCCGGCAGCGGGCAGCTCACGCGAGTGACGCTGATGCTCGGCTATCGGCCCGACGTCCAGTTCGCGCCGTTCTACTTCGCGCAGGAGCACGGCTACTACCGCGATGCCGGCCTCGAGGTCAGCATCGAGAACAAGCAGTCGCCGGACGTCATCCGTCTCGTCGCGGACGGGCAGGCGCAGTTCGGCGTCGCCGACGCGACGGATGTGATGATCAGTCGCACCTCGGGCATACCGCTCAAGTACGTCTCGACGCTCTACGACCGATTCCCGGTCTCGCTCATCGGTCGGGCCGGGACGGTGCCTTCGGACCCGGCCGGCCTGCGCGGCAAGCGGATCGGCACGCCGGGTCGCTTCGGGTCGTCGTGGGCGGCGCTGCTGGCGGTGCTCAAGGCCGGCGGCCTCACCGTCGATGACGTCACGATCCGCGAGTATCCGCAGTTCAACCAGGTTGACGGGCTGGCCAACGGCGACGTCGACCTCGTCACCGGATTCCGGAACAACGATCCGCTGCGGCTGGAGGCGCGCGGCATCAGGGTCGACCAGATGACCATCGACGACATCGCGCCACTGCCCGGGCCGGGAATCGTGGTCGGCGATGCCACGCTCGCCTCGCGCGCCGACGTCGTCGCTCGCTTCGCACGGGCCACGGCCCGCGCGCAGGCGGCGGTGATCGACGATCCCAAGGCGGGGCTCGCGGCCGCCGAGGCGGTCGTGCCGACCATCAGGGACGACGAGGCAACCGCGCTCAGCGTGCTGCGCGCGACGGCGCAGCTGTGGCAGGGCCAGACCGGGTTCGGCAACGGCCGCATCGACCCGGCGCGCTGGCAGCGCGCCTTCGGCATCATGCGCCAGATCGGGCTCATCGACGGGTCGGTCGCGGTGGACGAGATGATCGCGCCGCAGGTGCTCGCCGGCGCCTGACGCTCAGCCTCCGTCCGGCGTGGCGTGCGCCAGCGTCGCGCGCCGGAATCGGTCCATCGCGTCGCCCTCGTCGAAATGCGACGTCATTCGTTCCGCCGAAGCGACGGTCTGTTCGAGGACGCACATGGTGGTCACCGGTCCGACGCCGCCGGGAACCGGCGTGATGCCGCGGACGACCGGGCGCACCGCGTCGAAGTCGACGTCGCCCACGATGCCGGCCGGGGTCACGTTGATCCCGCAGTCGATCACGATCGAGGCGTGGTTGACCATCTCCGGCCCGATGAGCCGCGGCGAGCCGGCGGCGACCACCAGGATCTCGGCGCGTCGCGTCTCGCGCGCCAGGTTGCGCGTGCGCGAATGGGTGAGCATCACGCTGGCGTGGGCAGACAGGAGCAGCTCAGCCGCGGGCCGGCCCACCACCGCCGAACGGCCGACCACCACGGCGCGCCGGCCGGCCAGCTCGACGTCGTAGTGGTAGAGGATCGTGAGCACGGCGCGCGCCGTCGCCGGCGCGAACGCCGACTGGCCGCGCGCCAGCCGCCCGGCGTTGAGCGGAGTGGCCCCGTCGACGTCCTTGGCGGGGTCGATCAGCTCCACCACGTCGCGCAGCTCCAGGTCGCCCGTCATCGGCTGGGCCAGGACGATCCCGGCCACGGTGGGGTCGCTGTTGAGCGCGCCGATGCGAGCCGCCACGTCGGAGAGCACGATCCCCGCGGGCAGGTCAACGACGAACGGATCGACGCCGGTGCTCCGCGCCGCGCGCACCAGGCTGTTGACGTAGACCTCCGAGGCCCCTCCGGCGCCGAACCGAACCAGCGCCAGGCGGTACGGCGCCCCGGTCAGCGGAAGCAGCGCCGCGGTGCGCTGCGACAGCTCGCGCCAGATGCGCGACGCCACGGCGCGACCGTCGAGCACCCGCCCGCTCATCCCGGCGTCGAGGCACCTCCGAGCTGCAGCTCGACCGCGGACGCCACCTCCTGCTCACCCTGGATCGCGGCGGCTTCGAGCAGCGCGGCCTCCTCGGTTGCTCCGCGTCGCAACGGATCGTCGGCGGGCAGGTACGGGATGTTGATGCGGACGTTCAGCAGCGCGCCGCGCATCGCCGCGGACGAGAGCTGCGCCGCCACCCCGACGTCGCTGATGGCGTTCGGATTTCCGATGGGCGCGATGCGCGCGGCAAGCTCGAGCACCCCCCGGGCGGCGCGCGCGGTGGCCATCGGGACGGCCGCGGCCTCGCGCATGGCCTCGTCCAGTCGGTGCCGCCGCGTGGCGGCCTCCTCTTCGCTCGCCTTCGGCAGGCGGCGCGCACGCATCACCGTGTCGTAGGCGTCCGCGTCGCGCTGGGCGAGCGCGAGCAGCTCGCCGCGCAGCGTCGCCGCCTCATCACGAACCGAGCCCAGCTCGCGGCGCTGGGGTTCGGCTGCCTTCCCGATCGTCAGCTCGGCGACCATCCCCACCAGGGAGGCGCCGAGCGCACCCGCCACCGCCGCTGCGCTGCCACCGCCGGGGACGGGTGCAGCGCTGGCGAGCCGCTCGACCAGCTCGGCGAGCGGCAGGGAAGAGAGCGAAGGGCTGAGCGGCTCGATCGCATCGGTCATGGCGATGCGATTGTAGGGGCGCCTCAGGCGGCGAGGTCGACGGCCTCCACGTACCAGCGACGCCGCCGGCCGTCGAAGATCAGCGACGCGTGGCCGCCGTCCTTCGTCTCGAGCAGAAACGTGACGCGCGGGCCTTGCGCGGCGGGATAGGCCGAAAGCTCGTCGCGCACGCGCGCCAGGCCGACGACGCCGAGGGCGCGGCCCGCCCACTCGACGCGCGCCGGGCGGTCGGCGCGCCTGTCCCACTGGACGCGCGCTTCGACCGGAGTGATCTTCACCAGTGCCATTTGGAGACTCCACCACAGAACATACGTTCGATTGCTGTGCGCGGATGCTACAGAACGCATGTTCTAGATGTCAACCCTCATCTTCGTTCCCGGGCGCCGCCGGCTTCTCGCCGAAGTCGAACCGCCGGCGGGGTGCCTCCGCCAGCAGCCGCGCGCGCGTGATCGCCGAGTCACCGAAGCGTGCGCGCACGGCGTCGACCGATGTGGCCAGGCGCTCCGAGCGAGGCTGGTCGTCGAAGAGCGTCAGCTGTTGCCGATCGCTGAGGGCGATGGCGGTGATGCCGATCAGCCGTACCCCGCGCCCCGGCACCAGGGTGCGGTCGAGAAGAGCGACGGCCGTCGCATACAGCGGCTCGCTCTCCCTCGTCTGGCGAGGCAGCGGCGCCTGGCGAGTGAGCGTCTCGAATCCCTCGTAGCGCAGCTTGAGCTGCACGCCGCCGGCCGACAGCCGGTGATGGCGCAGGCGTGACGCGACGGAGTCGGCGAGGTCGAGCAGCGTCGCGTCGAGCTGCGCTCGCGAGACCGTGTCGCGGTCGAAGGTGTGCTCGTGACCGATGGTCTTCGGCGCCTGCTCGGGCACGACCGGGGAGGCGTCGATCCCTCGTGCCCGCGCGGAGAGCTCAGGGCCGTGCTGTCCGAATCGGCGCCGCAGCGTCGCCTCCGACATGGCTGCCAGCTGGCCGATGGTGTCCACCCCGAAGTCCGCGAGCGCGGCGCGCGCCTGCGGGCCGATGCCCCACAGGCGCCCGACCGGCAGCGGTGCCAGAAACCGCGCCTCCTCGCCGGGCGGCACGATCACCAGGGCGTCGGGCTTGCGCAGGTCCGATGCGACCTTGGCGCACAGCTTGTTGGTGGCGACGCCCACGCTGAGCACCAGCCCCACCTCGCCGCTCACGCGGTCCTTGATGCGCCGCGCCATCGTCTCGCCGTCGCCGAACGCCGCGACGCTGGCGGTCACGTCGAGGAATGCCTCGTCAAGCGAGATCGGCTCGACCAGCGGCGTGAGGCTGGCGAAGATGCGCATGACCTGTGCGCTGAGCTCCCGGTAGCGCTCGGGCCGCCCGGGGAGGAAGACGCCGTTGGGGCACAGCCGGCCGGCGGTGCGAAGCGGGAGCGCGGAATGCACGCCGTAGCGCCTCGCCTCGTAGTTTGCGGCGCTGACGACGCCACGCTGGTCGGGTCCGCCGCCGACGATCACGGGCCTGCCGCGCAGCGCGGGATCGTCGAGCTCCTCGACCGACGCATAGAAGGCGTCGAGGTCGCCGTGCAGGATGACGCGGCGGTCCATCTTCGGCCGGCCGCGCGAAGCGGGAGCTACAGCTTGCGAATGACGCCGACGACCTTGCCCTGCACCTGGACCTCCGAGGCGTAGATTGGCTCCATGCTGGCGTTCGCCGGCTGGAGGCGGATGCGGTCCTTCTCGCGGAAGAAGCGCTTCAGCGTCACGCCGTTGTCCTCGAGCAGAGCCACCACGATGTCCCCGTCGCGCGCGGTGGCCTGCGGCTGGACGATCACGTAGTCGCCGTCGTCGATCAGCGCGTCGATCATGCTCTTGCCCCGAACGCGGAGGACGTATGAGCCATCCTGCGCCTGCATGGAGCGCGGCACGTCGAGGGTCTCGGCCGCGTCGTCGTAGGCCTCGATCGGCTG
Source organism: uncultured Chloroflexia bacterium (assembly GCA_963783725.1). GTDB lineage: Bacteria > Chloroflexota > Limnocylindria > QHBO01 > QHBO01 > CAWAOJ01. The sequence goes on from CAWAOJ010000002.1 coordinate 1,997,006, forward strand.
GCCCGCCGCAATCTCGCCCAGCACCGGCAGCGTCAGGCGGTCGCGCTCCATCGGCATGCGGAACGGCGTGACGCGACGGTCGCTCATGCGGCGACGCGGCGCGGGCTCGACGTGCGCGGTGAGTCGGAGCGCGCGCGAAGAGTTCGGTCCTCGCTCGAGCAGACCTTCGCGCTCCAGCGCGATGAGGTGATGGTGGACGGCAGAGGTCGAGGCCAGGCCCACGGCGTCGGCGATCTCGCGGACGGACGGCGGGTAGCCGTGCTCCGCGACCGCGCGCGCGATCGTCTCGAGGATCTTCTGCTTGCGCTCGGCGTCGTGTCGCGTCACTCGGGGGCTCCCTCTCGCGGCTTGTGACCACGCTAGCAGAACGCCTGTTCTAATGTCAAACCGTCGTCGGCAGGCTCTCTGCTATCATGCGCGCTCCCATGACGCTGAAGATCTCCGGCCCCTGGCGCTACCTGCGCGTCGCACGGGTCGTCTGGAAGCTGCCGACCTACGCCCGCATGGTGTGGGGCATCGCTCGTGACCCGCGCACCCCGCTTCCGCTCAAAGGACTCCTCGTCGCCGCACTGGCCTACGTGGTGACGCCCATCGACCTGATCCCCGACGCGTTGCCGATCATCGGCCAGGCGGACGACCTCACCGTCCTGCTGCTCGTGCTGGACCTCTTCATCCAGAACGCGCCGCCGGAAGTGCGGCAGGAGCACGCCGCGCGCGCGGCGAGCGGCACCGCGGACCTCGATCGCGACCTCGAGAAGCTGCGTCTGCTCCTCGGCGATCGCTACGACCGCATCCGCGACAACCTGCCCGAGCTGCTGGAACGCTACGGCCGGCTGCGAGATGCGGGGGGCGTCAAGCAGGCGCTTGCCGGATGGCGCTCCAGGCGCGTGGGCTCGAATGCGACCATCAGCCAGGGCGACGGCACAAGGAAGGGACCCACGCCATGAAAGTGATCCTCAAGCGCGACGTGAAGGGACTCGGTCGCGAGGGCGACATGAAGGACGTGAAGGACGGCTACGCCCGCAACTTCCTCCTCCCGGCGGGAGCCGTTGTGGTGGCGGACAGGGGAGCGGTCGCGAACTGGGAGCGCGGTCGCGAGCAGCGCGAGGAGCGGGAGCGCGCCGTGCGGGCGGAGGCCGAAGCGACCGCCGCGCGACTGCGAGAGATGAAGCTGAGCATCGCGGTCAAGGCCGGCGAGAAGGGACGCCTCTTCGGCGCGGTGACCAACCGCGAGGTCGCCGACGCCATCGCCCAGGAGGGGGTCGCGGTCGACCGTCACGACGTCCGCTTGCGCGAGCCGATAAAGACGCTGGGCGACTACCGCGTCGACGTGCGCGTCGGCTCGGGCGTCGACGCGCAGGTGTCGGTCTCCGTCGTCCAGGCCTGAGCACGGGTCGCCAGCGCGACAGGCAACCTGTCGCGTCGGCGTGGTGCGCTGGAGCGGACCCGCACCGCAGGCCGGCTTATCAACAGCCGTCCACATCGTTCAGGGTCGCGTTTGGTGGACAACCGCATTGCGCCACGGCCGGGCCGCGGGCAGGCTAGATCGGGCCGCTGACCGCGGTCCTGGTCCCGTCCGGCCCAGCCGAACCGTCACGCCGCAGCAGCCCGAGGAGCCTCGCCATCGTCGCCATCAGCCCGCCCAGCAGCGACCTGCAGCGGCTCTCGCCCCAGGCGGTGGAGGCCGAGCAGAGCGTGCTCGGCTCCATCCTGATCGACGCGGACGCGATCCTGAAGGTCGCCGACTTCCTGCGTCCCGCCGACTTCTACCGGCAGCAGCACGCCGACATCTACGAGGCCATGCTGGCACTGCACGGCCAGCGCGAGCCGATCGACCTGGTCACGCTTGGCGACGAGCTCGAACGGCGCGGCCGGCTGGAGCCGATCGGCGGCCCGGGTTACCTCACCACGCTCATGAACACCGTGCCGACCGCGGTGCACGTCGAGCACTACGGCCGCATCGTCGAGCGCAAGGCAGTGCTGCGCAACCTGATCGCGGCGGCGGGCCGCATCGCAGCCGTCGGCTACGAAGAGGCGAACGACGCCGAGACGGCCATCGACCGCGCCGAGTCGATCCTCTTCGAGATCAGCCAGCACCGCGGAAACGACGGCTTCGAGTCGCTGGCCACGCTGCTCGGCCAGGCGTACGACCGGCTGGAGTACCTGCACGAGCACCGCGGCCAGATCCTCGGCATCCCGAGCGGCCTCTCGCAGCTCGACGCGTTGCTGGGTGGCTTCCAGCCGTCGGACCTCATCATCCTGGCAGCGAGGCCATCGGTCGGGAAGACGAGCCTGGCCCTGAACATCGCGCAGCACGCCGCCGTCCGCGAGGCCAAGAAGGTCGGCGTCTTCAGCCTGGAGATGAGCAAGGAGCAGCTCGCCCTGCGCCTCCTCTCGGCCGAGAGCGGCATCAACCCGCGACCGCTGCAGACCGGCTTCGTGGACGAGACCGACTGGTCGAAGATCGCGCAGGTCATGAATGCCATGCACTCTGCGCCCATGTGGATCGACGACTCGCCGGTGCTGTCGGTGATGGAGCTGCGGACCAAGGCGCGGCGCCTCGAAGTGGAGCAGCACGGCCTGGACCTGATCATCGTCGACTACCTGCAGCTGATGCAGGCCGCGACCCCGTCGCGCGACGCGAACCGCGTCCAGGAGGTCTCCGAGATCTCGCGCGGGCTCAAGCAGCTTGCGCGGGAGCTGAAGGTGCCGGTGATCGCGCTCTCCCAGCTCTCGCGCGGAGTCGAGCAGCGCGGGACGGCGGAGCCGCGCCTGTCCGACCTTCGGGAGTCCGGCTCCATCGAGCAGGACGCGGACGTGGTGATCTTCCTGTACCGGGAGGGGGAGCAGAGCGCGGAGGCCGAGGTGGAGCTGGTGAAGGCCAAGGTGGCCAAGCATCGCAACGGCCCCATCGGCGACGTGCCGCTGCAGTTCCGGAAGGCGAACACCCGCTTCTACACGCTTGCCGCGCGGGACGACGTCGCGGCGTACTGAGCGAGCGGCCAACCGATCGCCCACGCCCTGTACAGGTGATCGAGGGCACGTGTACACTCGGGCGCTGTAACGTCCGGTCCACCGCTCGACCCGAGTCGACCCGATCCGCACGCGCGATCCGAAGGCCCGCGGAACAGCACCGTCCAATCGGTCCGGGCGCGTGTCACAGGAGGTCAGGGTAGGTGTACGCCGACAAGACCATCCGCTGTCGAGACTGCGGGATGGACTTCGTCTTCTCCGCCGGCGAGCAGCAGTTCTACGCCGAGAAGGGGCTCATGAACGAGCCCCAGCGCTGCCAGACCTGTCGCGCGGTCGCCAAGCAGAACCGTGAGCTCGGATTGAGCAGCGTCGGCTCCAACGGCCAGCGCGAGATGCACGCCGCGGTCTGCGCGGAGTGCGGCGGCCAGGCGCTGGTTCCGTTCCTGCCGCGCAACGATCGGCCGGTCTACTGCTCCAGCTGCTTCGACAAGGTGCGTGCCCGAACCTGACCGTCCATCGCGTCGCGCGCGGAGAGCGTTGATGAAGGCATCGCCACGCTCGCCGCGCGACAACTGCCCCAACCCCGCCGACTCAGCGGCCGGCTGATGTCGGTCACCGCCGTCGTCGGCGCGCAGTGGGGCGACGAGGGCAAGGGCCGCGTCGTCGACTACCTGGCCGATGCTGCCGACCTCGTCATTCGCTATGGCGGCGGCAACAACGCCGGGCACACCGTGGTGAATCCGCACGGCCACTTCAAGCTGCACCTGATTCCGTCGGGCATCTTCCATCCCGGCACCCGCAACCTGCTCGGCAACGGAGTGGTGATCAACCCTCCGGCCCTGGTCGCGGAGCTGGACGGGCTCGCGGCCGCCGGCTTCGACGGAGCGAACCTGTTCATCAGCGACCGCGCGCACCTGGTGATGCCCTACCACCCGCTGCTCGACCAGCTCGAGGAGCGCGAGCGTGGGGCGTCCAGGCTCGGAACGACGTCGCGCGGCATCGGCCCCGCCTTCGTGGACAAGGTCGCGCGGCGCGGCATACGGATGGTCGACCTCATGGAGCCGGCGGTGTTCGAGCGACGCCTCGACGAGGCGCTGGCCCGCGTGGGACGCCTGATCCGCGGCTACTTCGACGCGGGTGGGCCCGACGACGAGCTGGCCGATGCGATCGAGGCGGCGACGAACCGTGACGCGATCCTCCACGCCTATCGAGCGGCCGCCGAGCGACTCCGCCGCCACATCGTCGACGGCCAGGCGCTCGTCGACGAGGCGCTGAGCGCCGGCGAGCGCATCCTGCTCGAGGGCCAGCTGGGCACGATGCGCGACATCGACTGGGGAATCTATCCGTACGTGACCAGCTCGTCGCCGATCCCGGGCGGCGCGAGCCTCGGCGCGGGCCTCCCCGCCGTCGCGATCGACGAGGTCATCGGCGTCGCCAAGGCCTACACCACCTCCGTCGGCGCGGGACCGCTGCCCACCGAGCTGCTCGACGCCCAGGGCGAGGCGCTGCGCGAGCGCGGGCTGGAGTACGGCACCTCGACCGGCCGCGCCAGGCGCTGCGGCTGGTACGACGCGGTCGCGGTGCGCTTCAGCGCCAGGCTGGCCGGCTACTCCTCCATCGCGCTCACCAAGCTCGACGTGCTCGACGCCTTCGACCGGATCCGGATCGGCGTGGCGTACCGCGACCCGGCGGACGGACGGACGTGGTCGACCGCGCCCGCCTCGACGTCGATCTACGAGCGTCTCGAGCCGGTCTACGAGGAGCTTCCGGGCTGGCAGACCGATACGACTGCCTGCCGCAGCTGGGGGCAGCTGCCGGCCGCCGCCCGCGCCTACGTCGAGCGCCTGGAGGAGCTGGCGACGGCACCGATCTCGCACGTGAGCGTGGGGCCGGAGCGCGACCAGATGATCGTCCGCTGAGGGGAGCGGCGGCGCAGACAGTGAGGAGAGACCGATGAAGGTCGGCATCATCGTGCCGCAGGGCTGGACCGGGGAATACGACGGCTGGGAGCCGCAGCGCGCCTGGGCGCGGACGGTGGAGGTCGCCAGGCAGGCGGAGCGCCTCGGCTTCGAGTCGATCTGGCTGTTCGACCACCTGCACACCACGCCGCAGCCGACCGACGAGCTGACGTTCGAGTCGTTCACCTCGCTCGCCGCGCTGGCCGGCGTGACCGATCGCGTCCGCATCGGCCAGATCGTCATCTGCAACGGATTCCGCAACCCGGCTCTGGTGGCGAAGATGGCGTCCACGCTGGACACCATCAGCCGTGGCCGCTACGACCTCGGCATCGGCGCGGGATGGAAGAAGGAGGAGTGGCTGGCCTACGGCTACGGCTTCCCTCCGACCGGTGAGCGGCTGGCGATGCTGCACGACGCGCTGGAGATCATCGGGCGCATGCTCGAGCCGGGGCGGACGACGAGAGCCACGTACGCCGGCGAACATGCCCGCGTGGACGGGGCCATCAACCAGCCCAAGCCGATCCAGCCAAGCGGTATGCCGATCATGGTCGGCGGCAACGGGCCCAAGGTGACGTGGCGGCTGGCGGCACGCTACGCCGACGAGCTGAACCTGGACGGCATGTCGCCGGACGAGGTCCGCGACGCGCTGCCGACCATCCGCGAGCGCTGCCAGGAGATCGGGCGCGACCCCGACTCGCTTGCCGTATCGGTCCACGCCTGGTGGGGTGATGACGCGTGGAGCGAGCCCGGAGCCCGGCGCGTCCAACTGCTGCGGGAGTATGACGAGCTCGGCCTCGCCCGAGCCATCGGCCTCCTCCGTTCCAGCGCCGACGGCGACGACGCCCTGGAACGGCTCGCGCAGGACGCACGCAGCGCGGGGGTTGAACTGGAGGCCTGAGCGCTGCCGCGGCCTTGCACTTGCAAAGATTCCTTTGCAGAGATATCTTTGCACCATGGCGAAACGAAAGCAGCCCGCACGGGAGCCGGGACCGGGCTTCGACCCAAGCCGCGACGTGGTGCTCGATGCCCGCAACCTGCGCGGCCTGGCTCACCCGCTGCGGGTGCGGATGCTCGGCATCCTGCGCGAGGAGGGTCCGGCGACGGCGACCATGCTCGCGCAGCGGCTGGGCGAGTCGAGCGCCGCGACCAGCTACCACCTGCGTCAGCTCGCCGAGTTCGGCTTCGTGGTTGACGACGCGGGGCGCGGCCACGGCCGCGAGCGATGGTGGCGCTCGGCGCACCGCTCGACCTACTTCGACGCGGGAAGCGCCGCGAGCGAGGAGTCCGGCCTGCTCGGGGCGGAGTACCTGCGCGGCATCATCCGCGGCTATGCCGCTCGAATGGAGGCCTGGGTCGACGCGCTGCCGACCATCGACCCCGGCTGGCGCGACGCCGCCACGATGAGCGATTACCGCATGTCCCTCACCGCCGACCAGGCGCGCGCGCTGATCGGCCGGCTCGACGCGATCGGCCTCGAGGGTCGAGCCGATGGCGCCTCATCGGACCTGAATGCTCACTCCGTGCTCTTCCAGTTCCAGGTGCTGCCGAACCCGCGCGAGGTGGCTCGTGAGGAGACCGATGACGGCGCAGCCGGCTGAGCGGCGGCGGCGCGGCATCTACGCGCTGCTCACCGCCAACGGGATCTCGACCCTGGGCACCCGCATGTCCGTGCTCGCCATCCCGTGGTTCGTGCTCGTCACAACCGGCAGCGCGGCGGAGACCGGCGTCATCGTATTCGCCGAGATGGCCCCCTACGTCGTGGTGCAGGGCCTCGGCGGACCGATGGTCGACCGCCTCGGCGCCTGGCGGGTCGCGGTGACCTCGGAGCTGGTGGCGGGCGTCGCGATGGGGCTGATCCCGATCCTGCACGCGACCGGGCACCTGTCCCTTCCGGTTCTGGCCGTGCTCGTCGCGGTGGCCGGCGCGATCCGCGGCGCGGGCGACACCGGCAACCGGGTGCTGGTGCCGGCGCTCGCCGGAGACGCGCACATGCCCCTCGAGCGGGCCAGCGGCCTTTTCGACGGCGTCAGCCGCATCGCGTCGATGATCGGCATCCCGCTCGCCGGCGTGCTGATCGCGATCATGTCAGCGCCCGGCGTGGTCGCCCTCGACGCGCTGAGCTTCCTGGTCTCCGGGCTGGCCATATTGGCCACGGTGCCCCGCTCGGCGCAGCCCGAGCGCGACCCCGCCGAGTCGACGAGCGGCTACCTGGAGAGCCTGGCGTCCGGATTCCGCTACCTGGCCGGCGACAGGCTGCTACTCGGCATCGGTGCCATGGTGCTGGTGACGAACTTCCTGGACGCGGGGTACGGCAGCGTGCTGCTGCCGGTGTGGGGCCGCGACGTCCTCGGCAGCCCGGTGGGCGTGGGGCTTGCCGCCGGTGCCTTCGGCCTGGGCGCGGTGAGCGGCAACGCGCTCCTCACCTGGCTCGCGCCGCGGCTGCCCAGGCGGCTGGTCTACGGCACCGGGTTCGTCGTCGGCGGCGCTCCGCGGTTCGTGGTGCTGGCCCTGGCCGGCAGCGTCACGCCGGTGCTCGTGGTTGCCTTCGTCGCAGGCTTCGGCGCGGGGAGCATCAACCCGATCCTGGGCGCCGTGGAGTACGAGCGGGTGCCGCGGCATCTCCAGGCGCGCGTGCTGGGCGCGGTCGGTTCACTGGCGTGGGCGGGCATCCCGTTCGGCGGCCTGGTCGCCGGCGCACTGGTCGACCTGGGCGGCCTGCAGCCGGTGCTGTGGATCGGGGCGGCGGCCTATCTCGCCGCCACGCTGGCGCCGTTCATCTTTCCCGCGTGGCGCCAGATGGAGCGGGGGTCGGTGCGCGTCGAGCCGTCCTGACGATCGTCGAGGATGACCGGCCGGCGTGCCCGCGACGGCCGTCGGCGGACGGCGCTCGCCGTATACTTCCGGCCAACACCGCAGGACCACCTCAGTGCATCCGATCCGTGCCGTCACCAGCACCCGCGTCGACTCCCGCCCGCGCCGCTCTGCCGCGCGGGTCTTTCGTATCCGAGCAGGAGGCCGCCCGTGATCGATCCGTCAGCCGCAGGTGTTTCCATCGCTGACGCCGCCGCGGCGCGCCTGCGCCGGACCTACGGCTTCGAAGAGGTGGCGCTCGTTCCGGGCAGCGTGACCGTGGACCCGGCCGAGGTGGAGCTGTCGACCGAGATCGGCGGCCACCGGCTCGAGATCCCGTTCATCGCCGCCGCCATGGACGCGGTTGCCGACGCGGACTTCGCGGTGCGCATGACCCGGCTCGGCGGCCTTGCGTTCGTCAACCTGGAGGGCCTCTACACGCGGTACGAGGATGCCGGACCGATCATCGAGCGGGTGGTCGCGGCCGAGAGCGGCTCCGCTGCGGCCGCCGTGCTGGCCGAGGCGTACGACGCGCCGGTGCGCGACGAGCTCATCCGGGCGCTCATCACGCGCATCAGGGCGCAGGGCGGCATCGCCGCCGTGGCCACCACCCCCGGCGCGGCCTGGCATCACGCGGAGGTCGCTGCCGACGCGGGCGCGGACCTGTTCCTGGTCCAGTCGCAGGTCTCGTCGGCGCGGCACATCTCGACGTCGGGCCGCGTGCTGTCCCTCGCGGACCTGGCCGGCGGGCTGCGGCTTCCGGTGCTGGTCGGCAACACGGTGAGCGGCGAGGCCGCCTACCAGCTGATGCAGCAGGGAGCGGCCGCGGTCCTGGTCGGCGTCGGGCCGGGCGCCGCGTGCACGACCCGGGAGGTGCTCGGCATCGGCGTCCCGCAGGTCAGCGCCACGCTCGAGGTGGCAGCGGCCCGCGACCGCTTCCGCGCCGAGACCGGCCGCCACGTCGCGGTGGTGACCGACGGCGGCATGCGAACCGGCGGTGACGTGGCCAAGGCGTTCGCGTCCGGCGCCGATGCGGTGATGCTCGGCTCGCCCCTGGCCGGCGCCCTGGAGGCGCCCGGCCGCGGCTACAACTGGGGGATGGCGGCGCCGTCGGCCACCCTGCCGCGCGGGACCCGGATCCGGATCGGCGAGCGCCTGCCGCTCGAGCAGATCCTGTTCGGACCGTCGACCACGACGCACGGCACGCAGAACCTCGTCGGCGCACTGCGCGCGTCGATGGGCGCGCTCGGCGCCCGCACGATCGCCGAGATGCACGAGGTGGACATGGTCATCGCGCCGTCCATCGCCACCGAGGGCAAGTCCTGGCAGCGCTCCGGTGGCGAGTAGGCCGACCCGCCCGCGGACGCGTACTCGATGGAGTGAGTAAACAAACTCAGCTCGTTGAGTAAACTGCGCGCCGTGGCGAAGCGAGCGGTGAGGGCCCCCTACCGGCGGCCGATCTACGACACCATCCTGGCCCGCGCGCACGAGCCGCGGCGCTTCATCCAGGTCCTGGCGGGGCCGCGCCAGGTGGGCAAGACCACGCTCGCGCGGCAGGTCATGGACGCGGTCGGCATCCCCGCCCATTTCGCCTCGGCCGACGACCCCTCGCTGCGCGAGCAGGGCTGGCTCGAGACGCAGTGGGAGATCGGCCGCCTCCGAGCGCGGAACGGCGGGCGCGCCGGCGGCCTGCTGGTGATGGACGAGATCCAGAAGATCCCGGCGTGGTCCGAATCGGTCAAGCGCCTGTGGGACGAGGACAGCGCCGCGGGGCTCCCGCTGCGAGTGATGCTGCTGGGCTCCTCGCCGCTGCTCGTGCAGCGCGGCTTGACGGAGAGCCTGGCCGGGCGTTTCGAGCTGATCCGCGTCTCGCACTGGTCGCTGCCGGAGATGCGCGACGCGTTCGGCTGGAGCCTGGAGCAGTACCTGTTCTTCGGCGGCTACCCCGGCGCCGCGGACCTGATCGGCGACGAGGACCGATGGCGGCGCTACCTGCTCGACTCGCTGGTCGAGACGACCCTCGCTCGCGATGTGCTGCTGATGACGCGGGTCGACAAGCCGGTCCTGCTGCGGCAGCTCTTCCGCCTCGGCTGCGAGCGATCGGCGGAGGTGGTGCCCTACCACCGCATGCTGGGCCGCCTGACCGATGCGGGCAATACGACCACGCTGGCGCATTACCTCGAGCTGCTGGCCGGGTCGGGGATGCTGCGCGGCCTTCCGAAGTACGGCCTGGCGCCCCGTCAGCGCGCGTCGAGCCCCAAGCTGCTCGCGCTCAACACGGCGCTCATGACCGCCAGCGCGCACCGCTCCCTCGCCGCGTCGCGCGCGGACCCCGATGTCTGGGGCCGGCTGGTAGAGACCGCCGTCGGCGCGCACCTCGCCAATGCCGAGGCGCCCGAGCGCATCTCGTACTGGCGCCAGGGGAGCCGGGAGGTGGACTTCGTGGTGGCGCCCCGCGCGGACGGCGAGCGGCCGCTGGCAATCGAGGTCAGCAGCGGTCGATCGCGCGACGAGAGCTCCGGCATGGCTGCCTTCGAGCGGGCCCACCCCGGTGCGAGGCGGCTGCAGATCGGCGGTCGCGGGATGCCGATCGAGGAGTTCCTGTCGGAGCCGGCCGCGGCCTGGCTGTAGATCGGGTCGCTCAGGCGAGCGGCCAGAAGACCTCCGTGCGCAGGTCCGCCGGGTCGTCCACCTCGGTCGGATCGGTGACGTACGACTCCCACGGCCCCGGTCCCTCGTTGCGGCCCTGGGCATGGATCCAGTCGTGCAGCTCGTCGTACGTGCGGCGCAGCTCCTGGTAGGGGCCGACGTGCACGGCGAGCGCGGCGGGGCCGGCCGGCAGCTCGGACGCCGCCATCTCGCCCTCCTGCGCCTCGGCCAGCGGGCGCACGTTCGGAGGCGGCATGCGCACGGGGATGCCGATCTCGACATCGGTCTCGTCGTCGGCGTAGGCGTGGTAGCGGGCGTACGGCGGCCCGGCGGGCTCAACCCCCATGTCGGCCAGCCGATCGGCGATGTTGGGCAGATGCAGGTCGAACACCTCGCTCAGCTTCTCGGTGCTGGTTCGGAGGCGGACGGCGGCAGTCGGCTGCGCCACGAGGTCGCGAATCTCTGCGTGGATCATGGGATGGGTCGAACCTCCTGTGGGGAGCGAGCGATGGGTAGACTCTAGGCCCTTGAGCGATACGTCAGCCACCGAAGCAGAACGCGAGCCGCCGCCCGATCGGCCGCCTCGCGAGGGCGGCCGCACGGTGCACGGCGAGGCGGCCAACGCCGGTCACCGCGTGCTCGCGCCCGACGACGCGGAGGTGGAGGCGTACCTCGAGGCCGCGCTGCATGCGCCGCCGCCCGAGCGAAGCGACCTGCCCGTTGCGCCCGACACCGTCATCGTGCTCGACTTCGGCGGGCAGACGGCGCAGCTCATCGCCCGGCGCGTTCGCGAGCTGCACGTCTATTCCGAGCTGCTCCCGCACGACACGCCATGGGAACAGATCGAGGCGCGTCACCCCACCGCCATCATCCTGTCCGGCGGCCCCGCATCGGTCTACGACGACGGCGCCCCGAGGGCCGATGCGCGGGTCTGGTCCGGCCGCGTGCCGGTGCTCGGCATCTGCTACGGGCTGCAGCTGATGGCGCGCGAGCTCGGCGGCGAGGTGGCCGCGGCCACCCGGCGCGAGTACGGCCCGGCGCAAGTGAGCATCACCGAGGCCGACGGGCTGTTCGCCGGGCTCGATCGCGAGCAGCCGGTGTGGATGAGTCACGGCGACCGCATCCTTCGCCCGCCGCACGGGTTCCGCGCGACGGCGCAGACCGACTCGACGCCGTACGCCGGCCTGGCCGATGCGGAGCGACGGCGGTACGGGATCCAGTTCCACCCCGAGGTCGTGCACACGCCCGCCGGACGCGAGATCCTGCGCAACTTCGTGATCGAGATCGCCGGCGCGCGACCGGGCTGGACGGCCGCCGGCCTGGTGGAGTCCACCGCCGCCGACGTTCGTGCCCGGGTCGGCGACGGAAAGGTCATCTGCGCCCTCTCCGGCGGCGTCGACTCGGCGGTCGCCGCGACGCTCGTGCACCGCGCCATCGGTGACCAGCTGACCTGCATCTACGTCGACCACGGCCTCATGCGCAAGCGCGAGTCGGAGCTGCTGCGCGCGACGTTCGAGCGCGACCTTGGAATGCAGCTGGTGATGGTGGACGCGCGCGATCGCTTCCTGCGCCGCCTGGCCGGCGTGGAGGATCCGGAGCAGAAGCGCCGCATCATCGGCGACGAGTTCATCCGCGTCTTCGAGGAGGAGGCCGCGAAGCTGGGCCAGATCGACTTCCTGGTGCAGGGGACGCTCTACCCCGACGTCATCGAGTCGACCTCGTCGGAGACGAAGGCCGCGGCCAAGATCAAGACCCATCACAACGTCGGCGGCCTGCCGGCGGACCTGCGCTTCCAGCTCATCGAGCCGCTGCGGCACCTGTTCAAGGACGAGGTTCGCGCCGTCGGCGTCGAGCTCGGGCTGCCGGAGGCGATGGTGCTGCGTCAGCCGTTCCCCGGCCCCGGGCTGGCGATCCGGATCATCGGCGAGGTGACGGAGGAACGGCTGGAGACGCTGCGCGAGGCGGACTGGATCGTGATCGACGAGATCAAGGCCGCGGGACTGTATCGGTCGCTGTGGCAGAGCTTCGCGATCCTGACGCCGGTGCGCTCGGTGGGCGTGATGGGCGACGGGCGCACCTACGCCAACGTGGTGGCCGTGCGAGCCGTCACCTCGGACGACGGCATGACCGCCGACTGGGCGCGATTGCCGTACGAGGTGCTGGCCAAGATCAGCTCGCGCATCGTCAACGAGGTGTCGGGGGTCAACCGCGTCGTCTACGACGTGAGCTCGAAGCCGCCGGCAACCATCGAGTGGGAGTGATCCGTCACCCCGACGATTCGCTGGCGCGCGCGAGGCGCGGCAGCCGGCGGCTGGCATTCGCCGGGCTGCTGCTCGTGCTGTGCGGTGTCGCCATGGTGCTGGTCGGCCTGCTCGTGGTGCCCTTCTTCTTCCCGTTCGCCCTCGTCGCCGGCGCCGGGGTGATGCTCGTCGGCTGGCGGGTGCGACGGCGGCTGGGGCCGACGCTCGGGGTGATCGCCGCCGGCGCCAGCGTGGCTGCAGGGCTGGCGGTCGTCACCGCCGGCGGGGTGGCCGTTGTCCTGGGCGCCCTGCTTGTCGCGGCGGGCTGCGGCACGCTGGCCATCGTCTTCGTCGACGCCGGACGCTTCATCTCGCGCGACGGGTCGCACGGCGGGTGACGGCCGAGCTGCGGGTCCGCCTTCAGCCTCGACGGCATGGGGACGAGGTCGCCGGCGAGCGAGCGGGATCGCTCCTCGTGCGCGTCAGCGCCCCGCCGGTCGACGGTCGGGCCAACGAGGCGCTCTGCGCGCTCATCGCCGACCGGGCCGGCGTTTCGCGCTCCAGCGTCACGATCCTGCGCGGCGCCGCCTCGCGCGACAAGGTGCTGCGGATCGAGGGCATCGACGACGCCTCGCTGAGGAGCGCGCTCGGCCTGACTCCGTGACCGCCGGGCCGCGCCGGAGGGCCCTTTGGCCCTCGTTTGGCTAGCATGGTGAGCGCCATGCTTCCTCCCATGCCGGCACTCGTGCGTGCGCTGCTCCTTGCGCTGCTGGGCCTGGCGCTCGGCGGCGCCGCGGTCGTCGCAGCCGACGCGCCGAAGCTGGTGGAACGCCTCACCGACCAGGCCGGCGTGCTCGACCCGTCCGCGAGGGCCGATGCGCAGCGCGCGATCGACGCGCTCGACGGCGACGGGATCAACCTGTACGCCCTGTTCGTCAACACCACGGGCGGCGACTCGGTGACCGCCTACGCCGACGCCGTGGCGGCGGCGAACTCGCTGGGAGGCAACGACGCGCTGATGGTCGTCGCCATGGACGACCGGACCGACGCGCTGTGGGTGGGCCCGCTGCTGAACGACCTGAGCAACGACCAGATCGACGCGATCCTTGCCGATCGCATCGAGCCTCAGCTGCGGGCGGGGAACTACGCGGCCGCGGTGGCGGGTGCGGCGGAGGGGCTGCGTGACGCGCGCGGCGGCGTCACGCCGGGCGGCGTCACGCCCGGGTCACCATCCGGCCCGCCGACGGGCAGCGGCGACGGCTCGTGGGTCTGGATACTGCTTGCCGTCGCCGCGGTCGCGCTCGGCGGCTGGCTGGTGTGGCGCTGGTTCGGCGGCTGGCGTCGCGGACACCTGGAAGCCGAGGAGCGCGACCGGCGGACGGGGAAGCTGGCCCGGGAGGCCAACCAGCTGCTGATCCAGACCGACGAGGAGCTGCGCCACGACCAGCAGGAGCTGGGCTTCGCTGAGGCCGAGTTCGGGGCGGAGGAGGCGGCTCCGTTCCGCGCGGCGCTCGAGCAGGCGCGCGGCGAGCTGCAGGCGGCGTTCAAGGTGCGACAGCAGCTCGACGACGAGATTCCAGAGGACCCGCCGACGCGAGAGAAGATGCTCACCGAGATCGTGGAGCGCTGCCGCCGCGCGCTGGCGCTGGTGCAGGAGCAGACCGACCGCTTCCGCCAGCTGCGCGACCTCGAGCGCCGCGCTCCCGAGGTCCTCGCCGAGCTGCGCGCGAAAACCAGCTCGCTGAACGATCGGGCGACGGCGGCCGAGGCGGAGCTCGCCGACATCGGTCGGGACTCGCCCGGAAGCGCGGGCCCGGTGAGCGGCAACGTGGCCGAGGCGCGCAAGCGGCTCGAGCTCGCCGGCCGCCTCATCGACGCCGGCGCCGCCGCGGCCGGCGGCGACCGAGTCGGCGCGGTGCGCAGCGTGCGCGGCGCGCAGGACGCGCTCGGCCAGGCGACGACGCTCATCGACGCCGTGGACCGGCTGCATGCCGCGCTGGCCGACGCGCGCGCCAAGCTGGAGGCAGAGCTGGCCGCCGCCGAGCCCGACGTCCTCTCAGCCCGCCGCGCGCTCGATGAGAGCGGCAGCGGCGACCAGGCGGCCAACGTTGCCGACGCCGAAGCCAAGCTGGCATCGGCCCGCACGGCCGCGACCGGCGACGGCCGCGACCTCGTGCTCGCCTACCGCCTCGCGCGGGAGGCGAATGCATCGGCCGATTCGGCGCTGGCCGCGATCCGCGAGGGCGTCGATCGGCGCACGAAGGCGACCGCTGCGGCGCAGGCCGCGATCCACGCCGCGGAGATGGGCGTCGCCCGCGCCAGCGGCTATGTCGCCAGCGCCCGTCGCTTCCCCGTCAGTCGCACGCCGCGAACGCGGCTGGCCGAGGCGCAGCGGCTGCTCGACGAGGCGAAGGCATCGGTCGACGCCGATCCTGTCGCCGCCGCGGCGAGCGCCAAGCGAGCGGCGGCGCTAGCCGACGAGGCGCTCTCGCTCACCCAGCAGGAGTTCGACCGATCCGGGATGGGCGGCAACGTGGTGATCAACGGCCAGCCGTACGGCGGACGGAATGCCGGCTGGGGCGACGACTTCAGCGGCGCGCTCATCGGCGGCATCATCGGCAGCATCCTGGGTGGCGGCGGACGCCGCGGCGGCGGCGGCTTCGGCGGCGGCGGCTTCGGCGGCGGCGGCTTCGGCGGATTCGGGGGAGGCGGCTTCGGCGGGGGAGGCGGGGGTCGGAGCTTTGGCGGCGGCTTCGGAGGAGGCGGCGGGGGCGGGGGCCACTCCCGCGGCGGCGGCTGGTGAGGCCGTCATTCGGATCGGTCCCGACAGAGACCTGAGGAGACAGACGACATGGCGCAGACCACGATCCTGGGACGCATCGGCCAGCTGATGCGGGCGAACATCAACGCGCTGCTCGACTCGGCCGAGGACCCGGAGCGGATGCTCGACCAGCTGGTGCGCGACTTCACGAACAACATCGCCGAGGCGGAGGACGCCGTGGCGCAGACCGTCGGCAACCTCCGCCTGCTCGAGGACGACGAGCGAGAGGCGGAGTCGGCCGCGGCCGACTGGCGCGACAAGGCGGGCGCGGCGGCGCGCAAGGCGCAGGAGCTGCGCAACGCCGGCTCCACTGCCGATGCGGATCGCTTCGACGAGCTGGCCAAGATCGCCATCCGGCGCCAGATCAGCTTCGAGAACCAGATCACCACCTTCAAGACGCAGATCTCGCAGCAGACCGAGCTGACCGACAAGCTCAAGGACGGCCTCAACAAGCTGCGAGTCAGGCGAGAGGAGCTCGTTCAGAAGCGTGACGAGCTGGTGAGCCGGGCCAAGATGGCGACCGCGCAGCGACAGGTGCAGGAGGCGGTGCGCAACGTCTCGGTCATGGACCCGACCAGCGACCTGAATCGCTTCGAGGAGCGGATCCGTCGCGAGGAGGCGATGGCGCGCGGGATGGAGGAGGTCTCGTCGAGCTCGCTGGAGGAGGAGTTCGCGTCGCTCGACAACGACCAGAACGAGGCCGAGGTCAACGCCCGGCTGGCGGAGCTGCGCGCCGGCAAGGGCTGAGCCGCGGCGCGTAGCATTGCGGCCGATGTCCACCTGGTTCGACCACCTTCTCGAGGAGCTCCAGCGCCGTCAGCAGGAGCAGGACGCCCGGCGCGAGGGCCGTCCGTTCACCCGCGGCCCTCGCCGCGGGCCGGTGGACGGCGGTCCCCCGGAGCCGGGGGGCCCGCGCCGCTCCCCGCCGACCAGGGGCCGCACCTCGGATTACGGGATCCCGCGGCGCTGGATCGTGGGCGGCACGATCGTTGCCGTCGTGCTCGTCGTCCTCGCCGTATTGGGCGCGGCGGCCGGCTTCATCACCGACCTGATGTGGTACGGCGCCCTGGGGCGCACCGACGTCTTCATGACGCGCCTGTGGGCGCAGGTGCTCGCCTTCGTCATCGGCTTCCTGGCCTTCGCCGTGCCGGCGATCGCCAGCGTCCTCGCCGCGCGGCGCATCGCGCCGCAGGTGCCCGTGCATCGGCTGGGTGCCTTCGAGCTGCCCGACGCGTCGCGCGCGCTGACCATCGGGCTGATCGGGGTGGCGCTGTTCGCCGCGCTGATCAGCGGAGCGGTGTGGCGCGCGCAGTGGGAGACGATCCTGCTCTTCCTGAACGGCGGCAGCTTCGGCGTCACCGATCCGAACTTCGGTCGCGACGTCGGGTTCTACGTCTTCGGCCTGCCGTTCTGGCGGTTCCTGCAGGGATGGGCCGTCACCGGCCTGGTCGTGATCATCGGTCTCACGCTGGGCGCCTACGCGGCAGGCGCGATGCGCTGGCAGTTCCGCCTCAGCGCCGGCGTTCGCGCGCACGTCTCGGTGCTCGGCGCGTTCGTCCTCGCCGCCGTCGCGGCCGGGTACCAGCTCGACATCGTCGAGCTCTCCTACTCTCACCGCGGCATCGACGGCGCGATCCAGGCCGCCACCTACACCGACCTGCACGCCCAGGTGCCCGCCTTCGTGATCCTGACCGTGGTGGCGGTGGCCGCCGCGCTGATCCTGCTCGCCAACATCTGGTTCCGCACGCTGTGGCTGCTGGTGCTGGCTGTCGCGGCCTGGCTGGTGCTGAGCGTCGTGGTCGGCGGCCTCTATCCGAGCTTCGTGCAGCGCATCAGCGTGCAGCCCAACGAGCTGGCCCTGGAGCGGCCGTATATCCGCCAGCACATCGCCGCCACCCAGCGCGCCTTCGAGCTCGACACGATCGACTCCCAGCCGTTCACCGGCGAGCAGTCCGTCTCGCGTGCCGTCTTCGACGCGAACAAGCCGACGCTCGACAACGTCCGCCTGTGGGACTACCGGCCTCTGCTCACCACCTTCGAGCAGCAGCAGAAGCTGCGGCAGTACTACCAGTTCCGCGACGTGGACATCGACCGCTACACCGTTGGCGGGACGGAGCGCCAGATCATGCTCTCGGCGCGCGAGATCGACGTCGACGGACTGGCCGATGCGGCCCGGACCTGGACCAACGAGCGACTCGTCTTCACGCATGGCTACGGCATCACGGCGGTCCCGGTCAACGCCGTCACACCCGAGGGACAGCCCGACTACCTGGTGAGCGGAATCAACCGCGAGCCGACGCTGCCGGTCGGCGAGCCTCGTCTCTACTTCGGCGAGGGCACCCTTCCCTGGGTCGTGACGGGGACGCAGACCGACGAGTTCGACTATCCGCTCGAGGATCGCGCGGCCGGCGCGGTCACGTCATGGCACGGCACGACCGGGGTCTCCCTCGGCAATCCCCTGACGCGGGCGCTGTTCGCGTTCCGCTTCGGCGACTTCAACCTGCTCATCAGCGGCCAGCTGACCGATCGGTCGCAGATACTCTTCCGCCGCTCGATCGGCGACCGGGTGCGCGAGATCGCGCCGTTCCTGGCCTACGACCGCGACCCGTACCTCGTCAGCGCCAACGGCCGCCTGCTCTGGATCTGGGACGCGTACACGCGCACCGATCGCTACCCGAACGCGCAGCCGCTGGGGGGCGACGTCGCGGCGTTCGCCGGCGCGAACTACGTGCGCAACCCGGTCAAGGTCGTCATCGACGCCTACGACGGCTCGGTGCGCTTCTTCACGGTGGATCCGAACGAGCCGATCTTGGCCGCCTACGCCCGCATCTTCCCGACCCTCTTCGAGCCGATGTCGGCTATGCCGGCGGACCTCGTCGCGCACCTGCGCTACCCCGAGGACCTCTTCACCGCCCAGAACAACGCCTACCTGCTGTACCACGTGCCGGCCACCGACGACGGGGCGGGGACGTTCTACAACCAGGAGGACCGCTGGGCGATCCCCACCCAGCAGACCGGCGTCGACGCCGGCGCCGGCCGGCCGATCGAGCCGTACTACGTGATCATGAAGCTGCCCAGTGAGACCGCCGGCGAGTTCGTGCTGATCCAGCCCCTGGTCGCGGCGTCCCGGCCGAACATGGTGGCCTGGGTGGCCGCGCGCATGGATCCGGGCCACTACGGGGAGCGGATCAGCTTCCGCTTCCCGTCGCAGACCACGACCCTGGGGCCGGCGCAGATCCAGGCCCGCATCAACCAGGACTCCACCATCTCCGCGCAGTTCACCCTGTGGTCCCGAGCCGGCTCGTCGGTGGTGCGGGGCGACCTGCTGGTGCTGCCGATGGGCGACGCGATCCTGTACGTCGAGCCGATCTTCCTGCAGTCCACCGAGGCGCCGATCCCCGAGTTCAAGCGGGTGATCCTCGCCTCGCAGACGCGCATCGCCTTCGCCGACACGCTGGAGCAGGGCCTGCGGCAGCTCCTCGGCGAGGCCGCCCTGCCGCCGCCGACGGAGGAGCCGGGCGGTGGCGGCACACCGCCCAGCGGCGACGCCGCGTCGCTCATCGCGCAGGCGCAGCAGCTGTACGACCAGGCGCAGGCGGCCCTGAAGAGCGGTGACCTGGCGACCTACCAGCGACGGATCGACCAGATCGACGCCATCCTGCGTCAGCTCGGCCAGCTGCTCGGAACGCCCGCGCCCTCGCCGGCCGCCTCTCCCTGACCCGCGTGGCCGGCCTCGACGTCCTCGTCCTCGGCTCGGGCGCGCGTGAGCACGCCCTGGCGTGGCGCGTGGCTCGCGACGAATCGGTCTCCCGCGTGCGGATCGCCCCGGGCAACGCCGGCACCGCGGCGGTCGGCCGGAACGTGCCGACCCTGAACCCGAACGACGGCGACGCGGTGGCGCGCTACGCCGCCAACGAGCGCATCGGCCTGGTGATCGTGGGACCCGAGCTGCCGCTGGCCTCGGGCGTGGCGGACGCCCTGGAGACTGCGCTCGTTCCGGTGGCCGGTCCGACCCGTGCCGCGGCCCGCCTGGAGTGGAGCAAGGCCTACGCGAAGCAGCAGCTGCGCCGCGCCGGGATCGCGACCGCCGATGCCGTGGTGTTCAGCGACCCGGACGAGGCGATCCTGCACGTGCGCGCCGCGGACCGCGTGCCGGTGGTCAAGGCCGACTGGCTGGCGGCCGGCAAGGGTGTCGTCGTTCCCGAGGATGTCGCGGCCGCGGAGCAGGCGATCCGATCCATCTTCACCAACGCCCCGCCGGGCGCGTCGGTTGTTCTCGAGGAGCGGCTGAGCGGCGAGGAGGTCTCCGTCTTCGCGCTGGTCTGCGGCGACCGCGTGGCTCCGCTCGGCGCGGCGCGCGACTACAAGCGGCTGCTCGACGCCGACGCGGGCCCGAACACGGGGGGCATGGGCTCGTACGCCCCGGTGGCCGGCTTCGACGCCTCGCGCCTGGAGGCCGCCGTGGGCGACATCTTCGAGCCGCTCGCCTGGCGCATGGCCCGTGACGGCACGCCATACCGCGGCGTGCTGTACGCGGGGCTGATGCTCACCGCGGACGGGCCGATGGTGCTCGAGTTCAACGTCCGCTTCGGCGATCCCGAGGCGCAGGCGCTGCTGCCGCGCATCGACGGCGACCTGGCGCAGGCGCTGCTCGGCGTGGCGACCAACGACGCGGGGCTGATGCAGGGCAGCATCGCGGAGCGCGGCGACGCGGCGTGCGCCGTCGTCGTGGCGGCCGAGGGGTACCCCGATCATCCGGTCGCCGGACGGCCGATCGACAACGTCGAGCCGGCCACGCCCGGCGACGACGGCTCGGTCCTCTGCTTCCACGGCGCGACGCGCCGCGCGCGCGACGGCCGGTACGAGACCACCGGCGGTCGCGTGGTCACGCTGGTCGGCCGCGGCCGCGACCTCGCCGCCGCGCGCGAGGCGGCGTACCGGGCCGTCGCCGGCGTGCAGCTCGAGGGCGCACAGCACCGCACGGACGTCGCGGCTCCCCCCGCCTCGCCGGCGTGAGGCGCTTCCGCTTCCTGGCGTCGGCCAGCGCGCCCGTCGACGCACGCTCGTTCAGCGACACCGTTCGTCGTGCCGAGGCGATCGGCTACGACGTCCTGGTCTTTCCCGACCACGTCCTGGCGCAGCTGGCGCCGGTGCCCGCCATGGCGACCGTCGCGGCGTTGAGCCAGCGCCTCCGCATCGGCTCCTTCGTCTTCAACAACGACCTGCGCCATCCCGCCGTCCTTGCGCACGACCTCGCCACGCTCGACCTGCTCTCGGGCGGCCGCCTGGAGGTGGGCCTCGGCGCGGGATGGAATCGAGCCGAGTACGAGGCGATGGGGATCCCCCTCGACGCTCCCGGCCTGCGCGTGGAGCGGCTCGCCGAGGCGGTGGCGGTGCTGAAGGGCTACTTCGCCGACGAGCCGTTCACCTTCGCGGGGCGCCACTACGCGATCGCGGCGCTCGACGGCCAGCCCAAGCCGGTGCAGCGGCCGCACCCCCCGCTGATGATCGGCGGCGGCGGTCGCCGCCTCCTCGAGCTGGCCGCGCGCGAGGCGCAGATCGTGGGCCTGGCGCCGCGCACGGGCCGGGCCGGGCGGGGCGATCCGCGCAGCCTGACCTGGGAGGCGACGGTCGAGAAGATCGGCTGGGTGCGTGCCGCGGCGGGCGACCGATTCGGGGAGCTGGAGCTGAATGCCTACCCGTCGCGCGTCGCGCCGCGCATCACCGACGACGCGCGCTCGGCGATCGCCGAGGCCGCGGCGCGGATCGGGCTGGAAGAAGAGCAGGTGCGCCGCTCGCCGCACGTCTTCATCGGCTCGATCGACAGCCTGGTCGAGAAGCTGCTCGAGCTGCGCGCGGAGCTCGGCATCAGCTCGATCATGACCGGCGAGGTGGACGAGCTGGCGCCGGTCGTCGAGCGTCTCACCGGGAGCTAGCGGCGCGCCGGGCCTCAGCTGGTGGGGCGGGCGAAGAGGTCCGACATGTCGCGGGCGGCGCAGCTGAGCGCAAGGCACGGCAGGCCGAGCAGCTGCTGGACCGTGCGCAGCAGCGAGTAGTGGTCGTACCGCGCGTTCGAGCGCGAGCCCGGCGTAACCAGCGGCGAGATGATCACCGTGGCAACCCTGTTCGCGTCGCCCTTGCCATGCTCCTCGTCGAAGGTGATGAAGAGCACGCCATCGGACTTGAACGCGTCGCTGTCGAGGATGCGCGGCAGGAACGAGCGCAGCCACTGGTCGCCGCTGGTCACGCTGCAGTCGTGCATGTCGTGGCACAGGTTCGGGGCGATGAACGAGTAGTTCGCCGCCGCAGGGTCGAAGTGCGAGAAGTCGGTGATGTTCGCGCAGCGCTTCGAGGCGCCGCTGATGCCGGTGAAGCTGATCGCCGGGTTGTGCTTGCGCGCGTAGATGCCCGAGCCGTCGGCGCCGCCGCTCGCCGACGAGCCGGTGAAGCAGCCGCTCGGCACGTTCTCGGCGTAGAGCCGCCACGTCAGGCCCGCGGTCTCGATCTGGTCGGCGATGTTCGGGGCGTTGATGTCATGCACTCGGTCGTCGGTCACGCCCTGCGTCGAGCCGCTGAACAGGGCGAGGTAGTTCGGCTGCGACGGGTGGTCCACGCCGTGGTAGTTCGTGGCCAGCGCGTAGCGGGTGGCGAGCGAGGCGAGGTATGGCGCCGAGCGTGGCTGAAGGGCGCTCGCGTAGTCCTTGTTCTCGAACACGATGACGTAGACGTGGCGGCTCGAGCTGAGCGGCGCCGCCGAGACCGACGGCCCCGCGGCGACCGGCGGCACCACCTTCGCGCCGCAGGCGCCGAGCACGAGCGACAGCACCACCCCGATGGTCGCGACGCGGATGCGGTTGCGCTGATGCGATGGACGCGGGGCGGAGGGGCGTCGGTCGCTATGCTCTGCTGTGCTGATGTCCCGTCCCCTCGTCGCCGTGATCTGCGGCTCCCGCTCGGACCTGCCGGCCCTGCGCGCCTGCTTCGATGTTCTCGACTCGTACGGTATCAGTTGGGAGGCTTCGGTGATTTCGGCGCACCGGCAGGCCGCGGCGCTGCACCGCTACGTCGGCGAGGCCGAGGCGACTGGCGTCGCCGTCTTCATCGCGGCCGCGGGCCTGGCGGCGCATCTGCCGGGCGTGGTCGCGAGCCTCACGCCGCGGCCGGTGATCGGCGTTCCGCTCGACGGCGGCGCGCTCGGCGGCGCGGACGCCCTGTACAGCGTGGTGCAGATGCCGCCCGGCGTTCCGGTGGCGACCGTCGCCATCGGTTCGGCAGGGGCAAGGAACGCGGCGCACCTGGCGGCTCGCATCCTTGCCCTGACCGATGCGGGCATCGCCGAGCGGGTGGCCGCCTTCCGCGACGAGCAGTCCCAGAAGGCGGAGCCGCGGATCGACCCGCGGGCCTGAATCGGTCCCGCGACGTCAGGGAGCCGTGCCGAGGCGCTCCATGATCCGCTGCTCCACGGCCAGGATCTGCTCCTCCAGGCGCTGCACGCGCGCCAGGATCTCGGTGTTCCCGCGCAGCAGCTGCTCGTTCTGCCCTTCCTCGACGTCCGCCTCCGAGGCGGCGTGCTCCAGCGTCAGCCGGTCACGGATCGCCGCCCGGTTGCCCGCCAGGAGGATGAGCGGCGCCGCGTAGGCGGCCTGGGTGGAGAAGGCGAGGTTGAGGAGGATGAAGGGGAATGGGTCGAAGTGGAACAGGAGCACGACGTTCCCTGCGATCCAGGCCAGGACAACCACCGTCTGGAAGATGATGAAGCGCCAGCTGCCGAGAAAGCCGGTGACGCCGTCGGCGATCCGAGCGCCGATCGGCGCGTTGTCGACCATCGCCTGGTTGACCGGGTGACGGCTCGGGGACATGGCTCGGACCTCCGTGCATGCGATCTGTCGCTGGGCATCCTCGCACCGATCGCACGGTCGGCGGCGATGCCGCGCGCCATCCTCGACGGGCGTCGGACTCGGCATCGGTCACCTTTTCGTACCATGCCGGAGTGATCGACCGATACGCGCTTCCTGAGCTGCGCGACGTCTTCGGTGAGCGGCGGCGGCTCGAGCTGTGGCTGCGCATCGAGCTGCTCGCCGTCGAGGCGCTGCATGCCGCGGGCGTGGTTCCCGACGCCGACTGGGAGCGAATCCGGGCTGCCTCGACCGATGTGGACCTGGAGCGCGCGCACCAGATCGAGCGGGAGTCGCAGCACGACGTCATTGCCTTCCTGCGCTCGGTCACCGAGCGCATGGGGCCCGAGGGACGCTGGCTGCACTTCGGCCTGACCAGCTCCGACGTGCTGGACACCGCCACGGCCGTCCAGCTGCGCGACGCGACGCGCGTCGTGGAAGGGGAGCTGCAGCGCCTGCTCGAGGTGGTGCGCAGGCTCGCCATCCAGCATCGCCACACGCCGATGGTCGGGCGCAGCCACGGCATCCACGCCGAGCCGATCACCTTCGGCTTCAAGGCGGCCGGCTGG
Organism: uncultured Chloroflexia bacterium; assembly: GCA_963783725.1. Taxonomy (GTDB): domain Bacteria; phylum Chloroflexota; class Limnocylindria; order QHBO01; family QHBO01; genus CAWAOJ01. The sequence continues at coordinate 2,020,961 of CAWAOJ010000002.1, forward strand.
TACGCCGAGCTGCAGCGCGACGCCGCAGCGCCTTGGCGATCGCGCGCGAGGTCATCGCGGTCGGGACGATATCGGGCGCGGTCGGGACGCACGCCAACGTCGGCGCCGACGTCGAGCGCTTCGTCTGCGACGCGCTGGGGCTCGGCGTCGACCCGGCACCGACCCAGGTCGTGAGCCGCGACCGCCACGCCGAGCTGCTCACCGCGCTCGCCATCACCGGCGGAACGCTCGAGCGGATCGCGCTCGAGATCCGGCACCTGCAGCGCACGGAGGTCGGAGAGGCGTTCGAGCCCTTCGGCGCCGCGCAGCAGGGAAGCAGCGCCATGCCGCACAAGCGCAACCCATCCTGGCCGAGCGGGTGACGGGCATGGCGCGCCTGCTGCGCGGCGACGCGCTGGTCGGCCTCGAGAACATGGCCCTGTGGCACGAGCGTGACATCAGCCACTCGAGCGCCGAGCGCTTCGTCTTCGAGCGCGCGCTGGGGGTCGCGGCGTACGCGACACGCACGCTGGCCGCGATCCTCGACGGGCTGGAGGTCGACGCGGAGGCGATGGCGCGCAACCTGGCATCGAGCGGCGGGATGGTCTACTCCGAGGCGCTGCTGCTGGCCATGGTGCGAGCCGGAGCCGATCGCCAGGAGGCGTACCGGCTGGTGCAGGCAGCAGCAAAGCGCGCGTGGAACGGCGAGCGCTCGTTCCGTGACGAGGTCCTCGCCGACGAGGGCATCTCGGCGTGGCTCGACCGCCGGCAGGTCGAGAACGCAATGGACCTCGAGCATCACCTGGCCGGCATCGAGACGACGTACCGGGCGCTCGCGCTCGACGGGGAGTAGCGTGCGCGGCTGGCTGCGACGGAGCGGCGCCGCGGCCGGCCTGGCAGGCGAGGCCGTGGAGCTGTGGCTGCCGGCTTCGCTGGCGACTTTGCCACTCCTCGGCTGGATGCCGCTCGCGCTGGCCATCGTGCCGCTGCCCAACGCGGCCGACCTCGCCTTCTTCGGCGCCAGCCTGTACAGCTCTTCTCACTGGCCGCAGAACCTGCTCACGCTCTTGGTCGCGGTCGCGGTCGGGCTGCTCACGGCGAATGCGCTGGTGGCGTTGGGCGAGGCGGCGCTGCTGCGCGCCCTGTTCCGGGGACCAGCGCGCCGACGTCTGTTCGACGACGTGGCGCGCACCTGGATGGTGCAGCTGCTGGCCTCACTTCCCGCTATCGGCAGCATGGTGATCCTGCTGCTGGCGATCGTGGTCGTCGCGCCGGCCGAGTACCAGTCCCCGGACATCGGCGGCCCGCTCGCCTGGCGAATCGCGCGCGACCTGCTGGCGCCGATCGCGCTCATGGTCGTGGCGCTCGGCGTGGGGCGCGCCTTCTCCGCCGCCGCCACTCGGCGCGCGATCGGCCCCGGACCGCTGTCCACCGCGCTTGTCGAAGGCGCCCGCGACCTCGTCCGCGCGCCCGCACGCGCGGCAGCGCTGCTGGTGGTTACCTCGGCGGCAGTTGGCGCCGGGCTGCTGCTCAGCTTCGGGCTGCTGAAGGTGCTGTGGGGACCGATAGAGCTGCAGCTTCGCGGCGGTTCGCTCGGCGGCCCGCAGACGCTCTTGCTGCTGGTAGGCTTCGTGGCGATCTGGCTGTGCCTCGTCCTCGCGCTGGGTGTGCTGCACGCGTGGGCCTCGGCCTGGTGGTCATTCGAGCTCCCCGTGAGATCGCAGGAGGCCGCGACGCATTGATCGACGTCAATCCCGACCTCACCCTGGCGGTCCAGATCGACCTGTCGATCCGGCTGACGGTCGGGCTGATCCTGGGCGCGATCATCGGTCTCGAGCGAGAGCTGCACCGCCAGCCGGCGGGCTTCCGCACCCACAGCCTCGTGGCGCTGGGGGCGTCGCTGTTCGCGATCATCTCCGGCTATGGCTTCGGCGGCGCTGGCGCCGATCCGACGCGCATCGCGGCGCAGATCGTGTCGGGCATCGGCTTCCTCGGCGCGGGCACCATCCTTCACTACCGCGGACACATCCGAGGGCTCACCACAGCCGCGTCGCTGTGGTCCGTCGCGGCGGTCGGGACGGCCACCGGCACCGGCCTCTACGTGCTGGCGATCGTCGGCACGCTGCTCATCCTTGCCATCCTGTCGCTGCTCGACAGGGTCGAGAAGTTCGCGCGCCGTCGCTACAACCTGCCGCCGCCGATCTTCGACCTCGAACCGGACGAAGGAAAGACCGAGGACGTCGAACCATGACCATGCTGCGCAGCGAGATCCCCGACCTCTCCCTCGTCCACCGGGGCAAGGTGCGAGAAACCTACGCCGTCGACGGCGAGCGGCTGCTGCTGGTCGCCACCGATCGCATCTCCGCCTTCGACGTCGTGTTCGATCAGCCCATCCCCGACAAGGGCCGCCTGCTGACCCAGCTCTCGGCCTACTGGTTCGAGCTGCTGGCCGACCTCGGCCCGACGCACTTCATCTCGGTCGACGTGGACGACCTTCCGGCCCCGGCGCGGACGCCGGAGCTCGATGGGCGCACCATGCTGGTCAGGCGCGCCGAGCGAATCGACGCCGAGTGCGTCGTGCGCGGCTACCTGGCGGGGTCCGGCTGGGCGGAGTACCGGCGATCGGGGTCGGTGGTGGGGCATCCCCTTCCGGGCGGCCTGCGCGAGGCGGACCGCCTTCCGGAGCCGATCTTCACGCCCTCCACCAAGGCCGAGGTGGGACACGACGAGAACATCACGCGCGCGCAGCTGGCGTCGATGATCGGCGCAGATCTCGCCGCCGAGGTCGAGCAGCGATCGCTCGACCTCTACCGCGCCGCCGCCACTCGCGCGGAGCAGGTGGGCCTGATCCTGGCCGACACCAAGTTCGAGTTCGGCTTCATCGACGGCCGCGTCGCGCTGATCGACGAGGTGCTGACGCCCGACTCCTCGCGCTTCTGGGACGCATCGGTCTACCGGCCGGGAGAGAGCCCGCCCAGCTTCGACAAGCAGTACGTGCGCGACTTCGTGTCGGCGTCGGGCTGGAACCGCGAGCCGCCGCCGCCGGCACTGCCGCCCGACGTCATCGACGGCACGCGCGACCGCTACGCGCGGGCGTACGAGCGACTCACCGGCCGCCAGTGGAGGCGTGGCGACTGATGCGCTGGCTCGCCGAGGTCCACGTGGCCCTGCGGCCGGGCATCGCCGACCCCGAGGGTCAGACGGTCACCGGGGCGCTGCGCTCCCTGGGCTTCGACACCGTCAGCGAGGTCCGCTCCGGCAAGCTGCTGCGCGTCTCGTTCGAGTCTCCAACCTCGGCCGATGCGGAGCGCGCCGTGGACGAGATGTGCCGAAAGCTGCTGGCGAACCCGGTCATGGAGACCGCCAGCTGGCAGCTGCGCGCCGACCAGGAGCCGGACAAGGAGGAGATGTGACGCCGCACCTCGTCGTGGCGGTCTTTCCCGGCACCTGGAGTGAACGCGACTTCGCCCACGTCGCCCGGCTCCTCGGCTGGCAGGTTCGGCTGCTGTGGCACACCGAGACCGAGCTCGGACAGCCCGACGCGGTCGTCCTGCCCGGCGGCTTTGCCCACGGCGACCACCTGCGGACGGGGGCCATCGCGCGCTTCAGTCCCCTGATGCGTGCGGTGACGGAGTTCGCGCAGCGTGGAGGCCCGGTGCTCGGCTCGTGCAACGGCTTCCAGATCCTGACCGAGGCCGGCCTTCTGCCGGGCGTGCTGATGCGCAACGATCACCTGGAGTTCCGCTGCGACTGGCAGGGGCTGCGCGTCGAGCACGCCGTCGGCCCGTTCCTCGGGGACTTCGTCGACGGCGAGCCGCTGCGCCTGCCGATCAGCCACGGCGAGGGCCGCTACGTCGCGGACGCGCAGGTGCTCGACGAGCTCGAGGCGTCGGGCAGGGTGGCGCTGCGCTACGCGGAGTCGTCCGGTGCCGTCACCGCCGACGCGAACCCGAACGGCTCGATGCGCAACATCGCGGGGATCGTCAACGAGCGCGGCAACGTGCTCGGCATGATGCCGCACCCGGAGCGGGCGGCGGAGGCGGAGCTGGGCGGAACGGACGGCCTGCGTCTCTTCCGCTCGCTCGAGGGCTGGCTCGCGCGGCAGCCGGCGGGCGCCGAGCGTCGGCTATGATCGCATCCGGCCCGGCCCTGCATGGAGGTGAGCTGGCGTGAACGACGAGCGTGAGCCGTACGACGGCATCGGCGACGCGGGAGCTCCGCCCGACGAGCCGTCGACCGAGCCCGTGACCGAGCCGTCGACCGAGCCCGTGACCGAGTCGGTGGACGCCGCCGCGTCGGGAGAGGTCCCGCCGCACGAGCAGGCCGCCGAGCCGGCGGTGCCCGACGAGGCGCCCGCCGCGGACGCAGAGTTCGAGACGCCGCCGATGTCCGATCTCGACGCCGGACGCGAATACGACCAGCGTTTCGAGCAGTCCGTCGCGCACGAGCCGCCTCCGCCCGAAGTCGAGGCCTACACGCCGACCGAGACGGAGGAGCGCGCCGCGACCGCCTCGGCGCACACCGTTCCCGCGACCGGCGTCGGCGAGAGCACGCGCTGCCCGCGCTGCGGCACCGAGAATCGGCCCGGCATCGCCTTCTGCCGCGAGTGCGGACAGCGCCTGGTGGCGGCGGGTGTCGCCGCCACCGTCGAGCGCCCCGGGGCACCGGAGGGCACCCAGGCCTGCCCGCGCTGCGGGACGCACAACCGGGCCGGAGTGGCGTTCTGCCAGAACTGCGGCGCGAACCTGCGCGGCACGGCGGCAACCGAGGCGGGGTACGTGCCGCCCGCCGTCCAGCCCGCGCCCGAGGCCGCCACAGACGTCGTCGTCGAGCCGGCGGGGCACGCGGTGCTCGGCCCGGTGGTCCTGCTGATCGCCGCGATCGGCATCGCGACCGCCTGGCTGCTGCCCTTCGCCTACGGCAGCGGCTCGCTGTACGAGCGTGCCTTCGGCGCGGGGGGCTACGGTGCCGGCTTCTGGGCGGGCTACGGGAACCTCAGCGGCATCATCGACAAGGCCTACTTCGGCGTCGCCGCTGCCTCGCCGGTCCTCGTCGCGCTGCTCGTCGTGCTCGCCATCGCCGGCATCGCCAGGGCAAGGCCCGGTGGCCTGCAGATGCTCGGCCTGGTGGTCGCGCTGCTGTGGTGCATCGGCCTGGCGGTCCTGTTCGGCGTCGTCGAGATCGGCGGCGGACTGGGCAGCGACCTCGCGGGCCTGCTGCGCAACCTGACGCCGGGCGGGATCATCTTCCTGCTCGCGTCGCTGATCGGGATCATCGGCACGCTGACGCGAATGGCGAGGGGCTGACGAATGGCGACGCGCTTCTGTGCGGTCTGCGGGACGGAGGTCGATGACGACGCCAGCTTCTGTCCGACCTGCGGCTCGGCGATGGAGCCAACCGACGAGCCGTCCGCCGACGAGATCCCGGCGGCGCCGCCCTGGCCGCAGAATGCCGAGCCGACGCCGGTGACCGATGCGACCGCCGAGCCGACGGCGGTCCAGGCACATGGCGAGCCCGCTGCCGACGAGCCGGTGGCACCGACAGCGGCGGCCGCCTCGACGCCGGTGGAGGAGATCGATCCGGTTCCGCCTGCGCCTCCCCCCGCTCCGCGCGACGCGGGAACCCGGCCGCGGACGCCGGCCGGCGGAGTTTCTCGGCGCGGCGCGGGCCAGCAGCTGGACCTGCCGTTGACATGGCCGGTGACCCTGTCGGGCTGGCTCATCGGCCTCGGCGCTCTGGTGGGTGCGCTCGCGATCCTCGTCGACTTCCGCAGCTTCACCAACCCGGTGATGCTGCTCGTCTTCCTGGCCCTGCTCGCGGTCGCGGCCACGGTCTTCTTCGCGGCCAACATGCCCTCGCTTCCCAACCTGCGCCTGTGGGTGCTGGTGATCGTCGCGGCGGCGTTCGGCGTGGCGCTCGACCGGATCGGGAACGGGACCGGCTTCGCCGGCGTCGTCTTCTTCCTCGGGGCGCTGGCCGCGATGGTCGGCGCCCTGATCGTGGAGCTGGGGCGCGACCGTCCCATGGCGGGGCCGTTCAGCTGATCGTCACCGTCCCGGCGCAGCGACACGGCTTGAGCGAGGCGGAATACGAGGAGGTCGTGCGCCTCCTGGCGCGCGAGCCGAACGAGGTCGAGCTGGGGATGTTCGGGGCGATGTGGTCGGAGCACTGCGCCTACAAGCACTCCCGCACGCTGCTCGCCACGCTGCCGACCAGCGGGGACCGCGTCCTGGTGGGACCCGGCGAGAACGCGGGAGCGATCGACATCGGCGACGGCCTGGCCGTGCTGTTCAAGGTCGAGTCGCACAACCATCCGACCGCGATCGAGCCGTACCAGGGCGCTGCCACCGGCGTCGGCGGCATCATCCGCGACATCTTCACCATGGGCGCCCGACCGATCGCGCTGCTCAACGCGCTGCGGTTCGGGCCGCTCGACCCGGACGACCGGACCGATGCGGCCGCGGCCGCCCGGAACCGCTACCTGTTCGGCGGCGCGGTCGGCGGGATCGCCGGCTACGGCAACTGCATCGGCATCCCGGACGTGGGCGGGGAGCTCTACTTCGACGCCGGCTACGACGGCAATCCGCTCGTCAACGCCATGTGCGTCGGCATCGCCCGGCACGAGGAGATCACGCTGGCCCGTGCAGGAGGGCCGGGAAACGCGCTGCTGCTGGTGGGCGCGGCGACCGGCCGCGACGGGATCCAGGGCGCCAGCTTCGCGTCGGCGACGCTCGGCGACGACCGCGAGCAGCGGCGTCCGGCGGTGCAGGTGGGCAACCCGTTCCTCGAGAAGCTGCTCATGGAGGCGTGCCTGGAGCTCTCGGCGCACGACGCCGTGATCGCGATGCAGGACCTGGGCGCCGCAGGGCTCACCTGCGCGCTTGCCGAGCTCTCGTCGCGCGGCGCCTGCGGAGCCGAGGTCGACCTGGATCTCGTGCCGCGGCGCGAGGCCGGCATGACCCCGTACGAGGTACTCCTGTCCGAGTCGCAGGAGCGGATGTTGATCGTGGTCCGCGCCGGTCGCGAGGCGGAGGTGCAGGCGATCTTCGAGCGCTACGACCTGCACGCGGTCGCCATCGGTCGCGTCGTCGAGGAGCCGGTGGTGCGCTGCTCGTCGCGTGGCGTTGCGGTGTGCGAGCTGCCCGGTCGCGCCCTCACCGACGATGCGCCGCGTTACACGCCGCCATCCTCCCCGGCGCCGGCCGCCGGCGGTGGCGTGGCGGAGGTGGCCGCGCGGCCCCCATCGGTCGATGATCTGCTGGCCCTGCTCGCCAGCCCCAACCTGCGCAGTCGCAAGCCGGTCTGGCAGCGCTACGACCACATGAATGGCACCAATACGGTGCTGGGGCCGGGCGAGGCCGATGCGGCGCTCATCCGCATCAAGGGCACCTCGCGCGGCCTGGCGCTCAGCCTCGACGGCCCGGGCGCGGTGGCGGAGCTCGACCCGCGCGTCGGTGCGGCGAGCGCCGTCATGGAGGCGGCGCTGAACGTCGCCAGCACCGGCGCGAGACCGGTCGGCGTGACGAACTGCCTCAACTTCGGGTCGCCGGAGCTGGCGGAGGGATACTGGGCGCTGGCAGAGGCCGTCGCCGGCATCTCCGAGGCGTGCGTCGCGCTCGGCGTCCCCATCGTGAGCGGCAACGTCAGCCTCTACAACGAGACGTCCCGCGGAGCCATCCCGCCCACGCCGCTGATCGGGATGGTGGGCCTGATCGAGGAGCGCGCGAAGGCCCTGCGCCCGGCCTGGGCCGAGGGCGACCAGGTCTGGTTGCTCGGCACGCTCGCGCTCGACGCGGAGGCCCTCGCCGGGAGCGAGCTGGCTCGCCTGTGCGGCGCGCATGGCGGACGGCCTACCCTCGACGTCGCGGCTGCCGCGCGGGTCATCGCCTTCCTGCCGTCGCTCGCCGCATCTGGGACGCTGACCGCCGCGCACGACGTCTCGCGCGGCGGCCTCGCGGTCGCCCTGGCGCGCATGGCGATCGCGTCGCGACTGGGGGCCGACGTGTCGCTGCCGGTCGCCGGGAGCGCGGCGGCGGCGATGTTAGGGGAGCGCGCGGGACGCGTGGTGGTCTCGCTGCCTGCGGAGCACGTTGCGACCCTCGCCCAGCGCGCCGCCGAGGCGGGCGTCTCCGCGGTGAGGCTCGGCGCAGTGCGGCGCGGTGATCTTCGCCTGAGGGTCGGGTCGGGCGACTGGCTGACTTCTTCGATCGACGCGCTGACCGCCGCGTACACGACGCCGTTCGCGCGCGGTTAGACGCCTCGGCGCGGCCGCGGCCGCTTCCCCGGCTCTCGGCCACGCTCGCCGTAGGAGACCTCGCCAGCGCGCATGTGCGGCGTCGGTGCGCTTGCCTTGGGCAGGTTCATCCCCTTCAGGATGGGGTCGTCGTCGGCCGTGGGGCGCAGCCGGATTCGGCGCCGCGCCGCGGCGACAGCCGAACGCGGCAGCGGCGGCTCGGGCCGACGTGACGCGTGCGAGCGAACCGGCGCCGGCGACTCCTCTTCGGTTCGGCGCCGCGCGAGAAGCAGCCATGCCGTGCCGCCGATGGCGATCGAGGCGACCAGCAGCAGCCCGACGCTGAGGAAGATCCAGACGGGGCTGTGCGGGTCATCGGGGAGGATGCCCGCCGGGGCGGCGTCGGGTGACGAGCCGGGGCGGACCGATCCCGCGACCGAGGAGGTGGCGATGGCCGCCGCCTGGCTTGGCGCGGCGGCCTTGACCGCGGCGGCTGTCGCCTTCGGCGCCGCGGGCGGGGCCGACGCACCCGGCGCCACGGCCGCCACCGAGGCGGACGCGCTGCGCAGGGCGGCCGGTGGCGACGACGCGGGCGCGACCGGCGCCGCCGTTGGCGTGACGACCGTAGCGCGGACGGTGGGCGCCGCCGTGGCGGAGGGAGCGGGAGCCTGGGGCGCGGGTGTCGAGGTGGGGTTGACCGTGATGCCCGTCGTCGGGAATGGCCCTCCCGACGTCGGCAGCGGTGCGGGGCTCGGCGTGGCCAGTGAGAGCAGCGCGACGCTCACGGTGGGTCCGACGAGCGTCGGCTTCGGCCCTTTGCTGGTCGAGGCGCTGAAGGTGGTGATCCACGCGCCGGCGGGCAGTCGCGCGCTCGCCTGCCACGTGCCATTGGAGGCTGTGCCTGAGACGCGCGTCATGCGGAGCGTCCTGCCGGCGACCGCCACGCTCACCGACTGCGCCAGCGCGCCGTTGCTGCTCGAGTAGCGCACCGACAAGGAGAAGGTGGTCACCGTCGTCCCGCTCGTCGGACTCACCGAGGCGCCGGCGAGCTGGCTGACCGCGCCCGACATGGCCGACGGCGCTCCGAGGAGCGCCGCAACGGTGGCGAGGGAGAATGAGATGCGCAGCAGCAACGCACTCACCCGGTCGCCTCCCCCGTCTGGCGGCGCACACGCCGGCGGTGGGCGGCGGCCCTCGACGCAGGAGCCGCCGCGGCCCGTCCGGCGCCCGCACGATGGTCGTCGACGTGCGGCAGGCCGCCCCGCGCGCGCTCGTGGAGCCGGTAGACCTCCTCGAGCCCGTCGGGGGGAACTCCCTGCGAGTAGATCTCGGTGAAGACGCGCACGACCTCGGGGTCGAACTGCGTCCCGGCATTGCGTTCGAGCTCCGCCAGCGCGTCCTGGTGCGACTTGGCGGCGCTGTACGGGCGGTCGTGCACCATGGCGTGGTAGGCGTCCGCGACCGCCACGATCCGAGCGCCGAGCGGGATCTCGTTGCCGCGCAGCCCGTGCGGGTAGCCGCCGCCGTTGAAGCGCTCGTGGTGATGCAGCACCACGGGGATCGCCTCGCGCAGGCTCGACGCCTGCTCCAGGATCACCTGGCCGATGCGCGGGTGCTCGCCGATCGCCTGCCACTCGCCGTCGGTCAGCGCCTCGGGCTTGTCCAGGATCTCGGGCGGCACGGCCAGCTTGCCGAGGTCGTGCAGCAGGCTCGCGATGCGGACCCGCTCGATCTCCTCCTCGGGCAGGCCGAGCTGCAGCGCGATGCCGGTCGCCAGCGAGGCGATCATGTCCGACGGCCGTCCGCGATGGTTGGGCTGCGGGGCGAGGACCGATGCGAGCGCCTCCGTGGCGGTGTCGTGTGCCCAGCGCCCGATGGCGGCGGCGGCGGCCCGGCTCTCGGCGGAGATCGGCGCCTTGCGCACGGGCGCCTGCTCGTCGAGGTCGCGGTAGACGTAGGTGCGGTTCCGCCCCAGCGACTTGGCGGCGAACATGGCCGCATCGGCCTGGTCCACCAGCGAGTCCACCTGAAGGCTCGCGCCCCGGCCGCCCGCCACGCCGACGCTGATCGTCACGTGCAGCTCCTGGTGGTCGGCGATCACCATCGGTGCAGCCATCGTGGAGGCGCGCATGTGCTCCGCCACGATGAGCGCCTCGTCCGGCGTCGTCTCGGGCAGGATGACGACGAACTCCTCGCCGCCGTAGCGGCCGAAGACGTCGGTGGCGCGGATGGTGTCGCTGATGACCGCGGCCACCTGGCGCAGCACCGCGTCGCCCGAATTGTGCCCGTGGGTGTCGTTGATCGGCTTGAACCGATCGATGTCGACGAAGGCGACCGAGAGCGGGTGGTTGTAGCGCGCGGCGCGCTCGACCTCCGCCTCGAGGCTCGAGAGGAGCGTCTCGCGGTTGACGATCCCGGTGAGCCGGTCGAGCGATGCCCGCGTGCCGAACTGCACGACCGCGCCCGCCGCCGCGTTGAACGCCCGGGCGAGGCGGCGCTCGGCAGGGATGCCGGCCTCCTTGAGCGCCACGGGCAGGTCGGAGTCGAGCGTCTCCTCCAGGGCGCGGGCCAGGCGGTTGAGCCGCCAGCCGACATAGCTCCATGCCGCGAGGGCCATGGTGGTCATGCCGGCGAGGGCGGCGAGCGTCACCACGATGACGAGGAGAAGGCGCTCGTGTTCGGTGGTGCCGATCATCAGGCCGGCCACGGCGGCAGCGGCCACGGCCACCGCCGGCGGGGCCATGAATCCGAGGGCTCGTACGAACTTGAGCATTCGATCTCCGTGCGGACCGATGTGGGCGATCCCTGGGCCGTGCACAGAGCATGGCGCGCCAGCCGGCGCGTCACCATGGGTCGATGGTCACGAGGTTCCGCGGCGCACCTGTGCCGTGGCGCACCACCGGCGCCTGGTGCGGAGCGGTGCAGTACTGCCTCGGTACTCCCGGCGGCTGCCGCCGCCCCGCGATCCGACCGATGGCGAGGGAATAGAATGCCGAGGTGCCCGGATCCCACCGCCAACGGTGACGATGCCCTTCCCGCGATCCGCGGCACCCGACGACCTGCCGATCTACGACTCCCACGGCCCTCGCGAGGAGTGCGGGGTGCTCGGCATCTACGCCCCCGGCGCCGACGTGGCGAGGCTCGCCTACCTGGGGCTGCACGCGCTTCAGCACCGCGGCCAGGAGTCCGCGGGCATCGCCACCAGCAACGGCACGGCGCTCAAGCTCCACAAGCGGCTCGGGCTCGTCAGCCAGGTCTTCGACACCGACGCATTGGAGCGGCTGGGCGGCGACCACGGCGCCTCCATGGCGATCGGTCACACGCGCTACAGCACCACCGGCGCGAACCGGCTGCCGAACGTGCAGCCGGTCTACGTGCAGAGCGACCTGGGTGAGCTGATGCTCGGCCACAACGGCAATCTGGTCAACGCCACGTGGTTGCGCGACGAGCTGTCCGAGCAGGGCGTGGACTTCGTCACCGCCAGCGACACCGAGGTCCTGGCGCGGCTCATCGGTCACGCGCCGGGACGCACCTGGGCACAGCGCGTCGAGCATGCCTTCCATCGGGCCGGTGGCGCCTTCACCTTCACAATGCTCACGGCGTCTGCGCTGGTCGCGGCGCGCGACCCGATCGGTTTCAGGCCGATGGCGCTCGGCCGCCTTCCCGACGGCGGCTGGGCGATCGCCAGCGAGAGCTGCGCGCTCGACGCCATGGGCGCGCGATTCCTGCGCGACGTGGAAGCGGGCGAGATCGTCACCATCGACGCGGATGGGCTGCATTCCGATCGGCCCGAGATGGGGCGCGATCGCGAGCGGCTGTGCATCTTCGAGTACGTCTACCTGGCACGGCCCGACAGCGTCATCGGCGGCAGGCTGCTGTACGAGGCGCGCCTGCGCATGGGGCAGCGCCTGGCTCTGGAGCATCCGGCGGAGGCGGACGTGGTGATCCCGGTTCCCGACAGCGCGGTGCCGGCCGCCATCGGCTACGCCGAGACCCTCGGCCTGCCGTACCGCGAGGGACTGATCAAGAGCCGCTACATCGGCCGCACCTTCATCCAGCCCGCGCAGAGCGGCCGCGAGGAGTCGGTGCGCATGAAGTTCAATCCGCTGCCCGAGGTGCTCAGCGGCAAGCGGGTGGTGGTGGTGGACGACTCGATCGTGCGCGGCACCACCACCGGTCCCATCGTCGCCATGCTGCGCCGCGCCGGCGCGCGCGAGGTGCACGTCCGCATCCACTCGCCGCAGATGAGGTTCCCGTGCTACATGGGCGTGGACACGGGCCGTCGCGCCGAGCTGGTCGCCGCCTCGCACGGGCTCGAGCAGATCCGGCAGCTCATCGGCGCCGACTCGCTGGGATACCTCTCGCAGGAGGGGCTCGAGGCGGCGGTGGGCCGTGGCCAGGGCCGGCACTGCACCGCCTGCTTCGATGGGCGCTACCCGCTCGACGTGCCGCTCGACGTCGACAAGTTCGCGCTGGAGCGCGGCTGACCCGATGGCGAGAAGCTACCGCGAGGCCGGGGTCGACATCGACGAGGGGCGCCGGGCGGTCGACCTGATCGCTCGCGCCGCCGCCGCGACCACCACCCCGAGCGTGCTGGGCGGGATCGGCGGCTTCGGCTCACTGTTCCGCTTCGATCCCTCGACGCATCGCGACCCGGTGCTGGTCGCCTCGACCGATGGCGTGGGCACCAAGCTGAAGGTGGCGCTGGCGCTGGGCCGCCACGACACGATCGGCGTCGACCTGGTCCATCACTGCATCAACGACATCGCGGTGCAGGGCGCCGACCCGCTCTTCTTCCTCGACTACCTGGCCACGGCGCATCTGGACGCCGACCGCGTGGCCGAGATCGTCGGCGGCATGGCCGCCGCCTGTGCCGCCGCCGGCGTGGCGCTGGTGGGCGGCGAGACCGCCGAGCTGCCCGACCTCTACCGCGGCGAGGACTACGACCTGGCCGGCTTCATCGTCGGGGTCGTGGCACGCGAGGACCTGATCGACGGCTCGCAGGTTCGCGCGGGCGACGTGCTGCTAGGGCTTCCGTCGAGCGGCCTGCACACCAACGGCTACTCGCTGGCGCGGCGCGTCCTGCCCGAAGCGCAGTGGGCGTACTCCGCCCCCGGCCTTCCCGCCACGATCGGGGAGGCGCTGCTCGAGCCGCATCGGTCGTACCTGGACGAGATCCGCCTGCTGCGGCGCGCGCTGCGCGAGGCCGGCGGCGACGTGCTCGCCTTCGCCCACCTGACCGGCGGCGGCTGGATCGACAACATCCCGCGCACGTTGCCGGACGGCCTGGGCGTCGAGGTCGAGACCGGCTCGTGGAAGGTGCCGCCGATCTTCAGCCTGATCCAGCAGCGGGGCGACATCGCTGACGAGGAGATGGTGCGCACCTTCAACCTGGGGATCGGGCTGACCTTCGTGGTCCGCGAGCCGCTGGTCGAGGTGGCGCTTCGCGCGGTGCCCGATGCGGTGCGGCTCGGCGTCGTGGCCGACCAGCCGGGTCAGGCCCGCGTCCGGTTCGTGTGACGCCGGCCGTGAGGGCATGAGCCGCTCGTCGGCCCAGCGGCGGGGATGAGGCTCGGCGTCCTGGCGTCGGGGCGGGGCTCGAACCTGGAGGCGGTGCTCTCCGCCATTGCCGACGGTCGGCTGGAGCATGTGCGGCCCGTCCTGGTGGTCAGCAACCGCGCCGGCGTCCGGGCGCTCGACGTCGCGGCGCGCTTCGGCGTGCCGTCGCTGATCCTGGAGCGAGGCAGCTTTCCGAGCGGCTCGGCGCGCGACGCGCGCATCGGTCGAGCGATGACCGATGCGGAGGCGGACTTGGTGCTGCTGGCGGGCTACGACCAGCTGCTGCGCGCGAGCTACTTCGAGGCGTTCGCCGGCCGCACGATCAACATCCATCCCAGCCTGCTGCCGCGGCATGGCGGGAAGGGGATGATGGGACTCGCCGTCCACCGGTCGGTGCTCGAGGCGGGCGACCCCCGCACCGGCGTCACCCTCCACGACGTCACTTCGGAGCTCGACGCCGGCCCGACGATCCTGCAGGTCGAGGTGCCGGTACTGCCGGGCGATGACCAGGAACGGCTGGCAGAGCGGGTGCTCGAGGTGGAGCATCGCTCGCTGGTGGAGGTGCTGGGCCGGCTCGCGGTCGAGTCGCCGGACGTCGACTAGGTGATGGCAGCCGCCAGGCGTTGGTAGGCGGGATGCAGCTCCCGCCATCGAGCGCGCGCGTCGACGCCTCGCCCGCCGAGTGGCGAACCTCGCCACGAAACGGGGGAGCGGTACGTCCCATGCTAGGATGACCCGCGCGCACCAACCGCGCTCCCTAGCAGAGGCGATCTCTTCATGCCCGACGGCCTGCCGGATCCGGGGAAGATCTGGAACGACTTCATCAACAACCCGATCGTGGGCCTCGCCGGCCAGCTGATCGTCATCTACGCCGTCCTGCTATGGCTCGGCACCGCCTACTGGGCCTTCCGCGACATGCAGGCCCGCACCGAGAACCCGATCCTGCCGTACTTCGCGGCGGCGCTGATCATCTTCTTCACCCCGCTGCTGTTCCTCTTCGCAGTGGTGCTCTATCTCATCCTTCGGCCGCGCGAGACGCTGGCCGAGGTGTACGAGCGCTCGCTGGCGGAGGAGAGCCTGCTGGCCGAGGTGGAGAAGAACGAGCTGTGTCCGGTCTGCCGCGATCGCGTCCAGCCCGACTGGCTCGTCTGTCCGAACTGTCGCACGCGTCTGCACCGGGTCTGCCCGTCGTGCAAGCGGCTGGCCGATCCGTCGTGGCCGCTCTGCGCGTACTGCGGGCACGAGTTCACCCGCGGCGTCGCCCGACCGGCCGATCGCGCCGCCGCCGAGGCTCGGACTCGGGCGCCCGATGCCCCGCGCGAGCAGCCGGACGTCACAGCCGATCGCCCGACCCTGCGCCGCGCACCGACGCCGAACCCGTAGGCGCCGCGCGCCTTGGACCAGCCTTCGTCCTACTCCTCGCCCGCCTCGCTGCCCCCGCCTGACCTCGATCGACACCGCGCGTGGCAGTGGCTGTCGATCGCGCTGCTGCTGGTGGGCGCGGTGCTGGCGATCGGCGCGCTCGCCATCGCGTCGGCGGTGGCCAGCGACCCGTCGCTGCGCGCCGACCGCGGGACGCTGATCGCCATCCTGGTCGTCGGCGAGGTGCTGCTGCTGATCGGCGCGGTGGCCAACGCCGTCCGCGCGCTCGTGGTTCGGGCGGCGCTGCCGCGCGAGCGGTACCGCGGTCCGGCGGTCCTCGTCCTGCTCATCCTCGCCATCTGCCTGTCGGTCCCGCTCGGCTTCATCTTCGCCGGCGACGCGGAGGTGCTCGCCACCGGCAGCGGAGAGCTGAGCCTGGTTGGCTCGGCGATCCTGCTGACCTCGACCCAGGTGGCGCTGCTGCTGCTGGCCTGGCTGCTCGTCCTGCGTCCGAACGCGCTCGCCGGGGCGCGCCTGGTGGAGAGCAGCGGCCTCGGCCGCGCGATATGGCTCGGCGTGCTGTGGGGCGTGCCGGCCTGGCTGCTGGCCTCCATCGTGGCAGCCATCGCCAGCGCGCTGCTGGGGCAGTTCGGGATCCAGCCGGAGCCGGAGGCGGCGCAGCAGGCCATCGGCCTGGCCAACCCGATCATTGCGGTCGTTGCCACGGTGATCATCGCGCCCATCGCCGAGGAGCTCTTCTTCCGTGGCGTCGCATTCAACGCCTGGATGCGGGAGTACGGCGCGCGACGCGCGATGGTCGGCTCGGCGCTGCTGTTCGCCCTGATCCACGCCTCGCTGGCGGCGCTGCTGCCCATCTTCGCGCTCGGCGTGGCGCTGGTGCTGATCTACCGCCGCACCGGCAACCTCGCCAGCTCGATGGCCATGCACGCCACCTTCAACGGGATCAGCGTGGCGCTCGCGCTGCTGGTGCGCTACGACGTGATCCGGCTGCCCACCTGACCGATGCGACCGCTGCCGCCACCCTTCGACGCCATCGCGGCCGGGCGCCCGGCCGTCCTCGACGTCGACGGGTCGACGCTGCTCAGCTCGCGGATGCTGACCAAGGACTCCGCCTTTCCGCTGGAGGAGCGCGACGCCTTCGGCCTGGCGGGCCTGCTGCCCGATCGAGTGTTCAGCATCGAGGAGCAGGTCGAGGTGGAGCTGGAGCGGCTGCGTCGCAAGCCTGATCCGCTCGAGCGCTACATCGGCCTCGTCGCGCTGCAGGACCGCAACGCCACGCTCTTCTACCGGCTGCTGGCCGACCATCTGCCGGAGCTGCTGCCGATCGTCTACACGCCGACGGTCGGCCTCGCCTGCCGGCAGTTCAGCAACGTCATCCGGCGCACGCGCGGCTTGTGGATCACCCCCGCCGACCGCGACCGCATCCCCGACCTGCTGCGCCACGCGCCGTCGTCCGACATTCGGCTCATCGTCGTCACCGACAACGAGCGGATCCTGGGCCTGGGCGACCAGGGGGCCGGGGGGATGGCCATCCCGATGGGCAAGCTGGCGCTCTACACCGCGGCCTGCGGCATTCACCCGGTCGTGACGCTGCCGGTCTCGCTGGACGTCGGCACCGACAACGCCGAGCTGCTGGCCGACCCTCTCTACGTCGGGCACCGCGCGCCGAGGCTCCGCGGCGCCGAGTACGACGAGCTGGTCGAGGCCTTCGTCGTCGGCGTGGCGCAGGTCTGGCCCGACTGCATCATCCAGTGGGAGGACTTCAAGCAGCAGAATGCGCTGCGCATCCTCGACCGCTATCGCGATCGCGTGTGCAGCTTCAACGACGACGTGCAGGGAACGTCGGCCACGGTGGTGGGCGGCGTCCTCGCCGTCATGCGGCATCGGCGGGCGTCGCTGCGGCGCCTGCGGGCGGTGCTGGTCGGCGCGGGCGCCGCGGGAATCGGCATCGCGCGACTGCTGCGCATGGCGATGGTCGAGGACGGCGCGTCACCCGACGAGGCGGCCGACGGCGTCGTCCTGGTGGACTCGCACGGCCTCGTCCACGCCGACCGCACCGACCTCGACGAGACCAAGCGGCCGATGGCGCTCTCGCACGCGGCGGCGACGCGCTACGGGCTGTCGTCCGCGGCCAGCCTCGAGGAGGTCCTCCGCTGCGTGCGTCCCGACCTGCTGGTCGGGACGACCGGCGTGCCGGGCACCTTCTCCGAGCCGCTGGTGCGCCGCCTGGCGGCGGACGTCCGCGAGCCGATCGTGATGCCGCTCTCCAACCCCACCGCGCTGGCCGAGGCCGTCCCGGCCGACCTCCTGCGCTGGACCGAGGGACGGGCGCTGGTCGCCACCGGCAGCCCATTTGACGGCGTGCTGGTGGAGGGCGTACGCCGCGAGATCGGACAGGCCAACAATGTCTTCGTCTTCCCCGGCCTCGGGCTCGGGACGCTGGTGGCGGAGGCGCGGCGAATCAGCGACGCCATGATCCTCGCCGCTGCCCGCGCGCTGGCCGCCATGGTCTCCGACGAGCGGCTCGAGGCGGGCGCGCTCTATCCGCCGGTGACCGAGCTGCGGGTCGTCTCGCGCGCCGTGGCGGTGGCGGTGGCCGAGGAGGCGGTCGCATCCGGGCTGGCGGAGGTTGCGCCGGACACCGAGCTGGCCGCGGCCGTCGACGCCGCCATGTGGTGGCCGGCGTACGTGCCCTATCTGCGCGACGGGCCGCGCGACTCTGGCGTTGCGCGATAAGCACTCCGTAACGGCGCGGTAGCTGCCCCACGGCTAGCCTGCCGGACATGGTTGCCCAACTCGCCCTCGCATCCCCGGCGCCGCCTTCCGCGCCGGCTCCGCTCGCCATCGAGTCGTGCCACGAGGAGCGGCTGCTGGCTCAGGTGCTGCGCGGTGCCGACGCAGTGGTCGCGGCCCGCCGCGTGCTCGAGGCGCAGCTGGGACTGCGCGATCTCTCGCGCGCGTCGATCCCGGAGCTGACGCCCCTCGTCGGCGCGGTGCGCGCGTCGGCGGTCGCCTGCGCCTTCGAGCTCGGGCGTCGCGTCGTCGCCGGCGCGCCCGATCGTGAGTGGATCGTGCGCGCGCCCGCGGACGTGGCCGAGCGACTGCTGCCGGCGATGCGCGGCCTCGATCACGAAGAGCTGCGGGTCGTGCTGCTCAACACCAAGAACGTGGCGATCGCGATGCGGACGCTGTACGTCGGCAACCTCGCCGGGTCGTCGGTCCGAGTCGGCGAGGTGTACCGCGACGCGGTGCGCGGGCAGGCGGCGGCCATCGTGGTGGCGCACAACCACCCCAGCGGCGATCCCGCGCCCTCGGCCGAGGATGCACGCATCACGGCGGACCTGGCGGCGGCAGGGCGGCTGCTCGACATCGAGCTGCTCGACCACGTGGTGATCGGCGACGGACGCTGGGTCAGCCTGCGCGGGATGGGGATGATGTAGGCATCGCCAGCCGCCGAGCGCGGGGCCTCAGCTCGGCAGCACCACGCGATACAGTCCGCCGCCGGCCAGATCGGCCGCATAGATCTCGCCGTCATCGGCCTCGCCGAAGGTGCTCACGAACAGCTTGTCGCGCAGCACCTGCTTGGGCGTGCTGGAGCCTGCGTCCACCTGCAGCGTGAAGAGACGGCCGCTGTAGGCGTCGGCGAAGACATACACGCCGCGCAGTTGCGGCTGCCGGCTGCCGCGGTAGACGTATCCGCCGGTCACCGCCTGTCCCTTGTCGTGCCCGTACTCGGCGATGGGAAGGCTGTAGAGCCGGTTGTCGCACTCGCCGCCGCCGTAGCAGTGGCGCCCCTCCATCACGTTCCAGCCGTAGTTGTCGCCGCCCTGCGAATCGCCGGGCTGACGGTCGATCTCCTCCCACGCGCCCTGGCCCACGTCGCCGATGTACAGGTCGCCGCGCGCGCGGTCGAAGCTGAAGCGCCACGGGTTGCGCAGGCCGTAGGCCCACACCTCCGGCGCGCCCTTGCCGGGACGGATGCCGCCGGGTGCGAACGGGTTGTCGTTCGGGATGCCGTACGTCTTTCCCGACGGGACGTTGTCCACGTCGAGCCGCAGGATCTTGCCGAGCAGCACATTGGTGTTCTGCGCGTTGCCATGCGGGTCGCCACCCGAGCCGCCGTCGCCGAAGGCGATGTAGAGGTAGCCGTCGGGACCGAAGGCGAGCTGCCCGCCGTTGTGGTTCGCATACGGCTGGTCCACCACCAGCAGCACGCGCAGCGTGGCAGGGTCGGCGGACAGGCCATCGGCGGAAGCTCGCGCCTCGGCGATCACGGTGTCGCCGTTGTCGCCGCCGGGGCCGCTGCGCGTGTAGTCGACGAAGAATCGCCGGTTGTGCTCGAAATCGGGATGGAAGGCGAGTCCCAGCAGGCCGCGCTCGCCGCCGGACGCCACGCGGCCGGTGATGTCGAGGAACGGCTGCGGGCGCACGCGTCCGTCGGGCTCGACGACGCGGATACGGCCCGCCTGCTCGTTGACGTAGAGCCGACCGCTTCCGTCGCCGGCGGCGGCCACGTTCACCGGGGCGCTGAGGCCGGTCGCGAACGGCTGGAGCGCCAGCGCATCGGGGCCGGTCGCAGCGGGAGGGACGGTCGATGCGGGCTGCGTCGCGCTGGCTGTGGCGGCGCTGGAAGTGCTCGCGCTCGGCGCGGCGGTGGTGCTGGCCGAGGGCGCCCCGGACGAGGGGCTCGCCGACGGCGTGCACGCGCTCAGCACGAGCACCAGGGCGGCGAGCACGGCCGGCGGGCGAAGGCTCATGGCAACAGACTAGCGCCGCCCGATGCTAGGGTTGACGCGAAGCCATGACGACGACCAGATCAAGCGTGCAGAGAGCCGCTTCAGCGGCGGCAGCGGCGGCGAGCGACGAGGTGGGCACGCTGCGCGGCGTGGTCATCGAGCGCCTGACGCCGCAGCTCGACGGCGGGCGCTACCCGATCAAGAGAGTCGTCGGCGACACCCTGCACGTGGCGGCCGACCTCTTCGCCGACGGCCACGTGCTGCTCGACGCGGCGCTCCTGGTCAGGGCGGACGACGAGGACGACTGGCGCGAGGCGCCGATGCGGCTGGTGCAGGACGACCGCTGGGCCGGTGCCATGGCGCTCGAGCGCAACCGCTGGCATCGCTACACGGTCGAGGCCTGGCGCGACGAGTTCGGCACGTGGCGCGAGGGCCTGCTGAAGAAGGTCGAGGCGCGCGTCGACGTCACGGCCGAGCTGCTGGAGGGGCGCGAGCTCCTCGGCGCGGCGATCGAGCGCGCCGGGGACGACCGGGAACGCCTCGCAACGGCCATGAAGCGGCTTGACGCCGCGCGTACCGATGCGGCCAGGGCGAACGTGCTGTCCGACGAGGCGCTGCTGCCGCTGGTGCGACGCAACGCCGACCGCAGCGCCGCGACGCGTCATCCGGAGCTCGAGCTGGTGGTCGACCGCCCGCGCGCGCGCTTCGCGGCCTGGTACGAGCTCTTCCCGCGCTCCCAGGGTCGCGCTCCCGGCGAGGCCACGACGTTGAAAGGGGCCACCTGGCGGCTGCCCGACATCGCGCGCATGGGCTTCGACGTCGTCTACCTGCCGCCGGTGCACCCCATCGGCCTGACCAACCGCAAGGGGCCCAACAACGTGGTCGGCGCCAGGGCCGATGACGTGGGCAGCCCGTACGCCATCGGCTCGGCGCAGGGAGGCCACGATGCTGTGGCCGACGAGCTGGGCGGGCTCGCCGAGTTCGAGCACTTCCGGCGCGCGGTCGAGGAGCAGGGGATGGAGCTCGCCATCGACCTGGCGCTGCAGGCATCGCCCGACCATCCGTGGGTGCGCGAGCATCCCGAGTGGTTCCGCCACGCGCCCGACGGCACCATCAAGCACGCCGAGAATCCGCCCAAGAAGTACGAGGACATCTACCCCCTCGACTTCCACGGGCAGGACCCGGCGCAGCGCCGCGCGCTGTGGGAGGAGGTGCGGCGGATCGTGCTGCTGTGGGTCGGCCGCGGCGTCAAGACCTTCCGCGTCGACAATCCGCACACGAAGCCGGTCGCGTTCTGGGGCTGGCTGATCCGCGAGGTGCAGCGCGAGCACCCCGAGGTCGTCTTCCTGTCCGAGGCGTTCACGCGCCCGGTCATGATGCGCGCCCTGGCCAAGGTCGGCTTCACCCAGAGCTACACCTACTTCACCTGGCGCGAGGACCGCGACGCGCTGCGCGACTACCTGACCGAGCTGACCCGCGGCGAGATGCGCGAGTACTTCCGGGGCAACCTGTTCACCAACACGCCGGACATCAACCCGCACCACCTGGACCGGGGACGCCCCGCGTTCGTGGCGCGCACCGTGCTCGCCGCCACGCTCTCGAGCCTGTGGGGCATCTACTCGGGCTGGGAGCTCTGCGAGAACGCGCGGCTGGGGGATCGGGAGGAGTACCTCGACTCGGAGAAGTACGAGATCCGCGTCCGCGACTGGGATGCCGCGGGCAACATCAAGCCGCTGGTGACCGCACTCAACCGCCTCCGCCACGAGCACGCGGCCATGCACCGCTACGACAACCTGCGCTTCCAGGACGTCACCGCGGGCCGCACCCTCTTCTATCGCAAGGCGCTGCCGGCCGGTGATCTCGATCCACTCAGCGGCGAGCCGCGCGCGTGGCGCGATCCGGTCTACGTCGCGGTCAACGTGGACCCGGCCGTGCCGGAGCGCGCCATCCTGCATCCGAACCTGCCCGAGCTCGGGATCGGCTGGGACGAGGCGTATCGCTGGACCGACCTGCTCAGCGGCGAGTCGCACACGGAGCGGGGGGCGGACGTGGCGGTGGACCTCGACCCGGCCGGCACGGCGTACCGCATCTTCTCGATCAGCGCCCTGAAGGGATGACCGCCGAAGGCATGAACAGCCGACGTTCGCCCCGCCGGCCCGATAGCGGCGCGCCGCACCTGCTGCGCGACGACCCGGACTGGTACAAGGACGCCATCATCTACGAGCTGCACGTCAAGGCCTTCCAGGACTCGACGGGCGACGGCATCGGTGACTTCGCGGGGTTGACCGAGCGCCTCGACTACATCGCCGACCTTGGCGTGACCGCCATCTGGCTGCTGCCGTTCTACCCTTCGCCGCTGCGAGACGACGGATACGACATCGCCGACTACACCAACGTGCACGCGGACTACGGGACGCTGCGCGAGTTCCGGACCTTCGTGCGCGAGGCGCATCGGCGAGGCCTGCGCGTCATCACCGAGCTGGTGATCAACCACACCAGCGACCAGCACCCTTGGTTCATCGAGTCGCGTTCCTCCAGCGACAACCCGCGACGCAACTGGTACGTCTGGTCCGACACCGACCAGCGCTATCTCGACGCGCGCATCATCTTCACCGACACCGAGACGTCGAACTGGGCCTGGGACAGCGAGTCGCGGCAGTACTACTGGCACCGCTTCTTCAGCCACCAGCCCGACCTCAACTTCGACAATCCCGCGGTGGTGCGGGCGGTGCTGCGGGTGATGCGCTTCTGGCTGGACCTGGGCGTCGACGGGCTGCGGCTCGACGCGGTGCCCTACCTCGTCGAGCGCGAGGGCACATCGGGCGAGAACCTGCCGGAGACCCACGCGGTCCTCAAGCGGCTGCGGCGGCAGATGGACGAGCGTCATCCGAACCGGATGCTGCTGGCGGAGGCGAACCAGTGGCCGCCGGACGTGCGGCCCTACTTCGGTGACGGCGACGAGTGCCACATGGCGTTCCACTTCCCGCTCATGCCGCGCATCTGGATCGCGCTGCGACGCGAGGACCGCTACCCGATCGTCGAGATCATGGAGCAGACACCGGCCATCCCGGAGAGCTCGCAGTGGGCGCTCTTCCTGAGGAACCACGACGAGCTGACGCTCGAGATGGTGACCGACGAGGAGCGCGACTACATGTACGCCGAGTACGCGTCGGACGCGCGCATGCGGATCAACCTCGGCATACGGCGTCGCCTGGCGCCGCTGGTCGACAACAGCCGTCGTCGCATCGAGCTGCTCAACGCGCTGCTGCTCTCGTTCCACGGGACGCCGGTGATCTACTACGGCGACGAGATCGGGATGGGGGACAACGTCTTCCTGGGGGACCGCAACGGGGTGCGCACGCCGATGCAGTGGACGGGCGACCGCAACGCCGGGTTCTCGAGCGCGGACAGCGCTGCGCTCTATGCGCCGGTGGTGGCCGATCCGGTCTACGGCTACCAGGCGGTGAACGTCGAGGCGCAGCAGCGCATCCCCGGGTCGCTGCTGAACTGGATGAAGCGGATGCTGCGCGTGCGCCGCGCCTACCCGGTCTTCGGTCGCGGGACGCTGGAGTTCCTGCATCCGGAGAACCGTCACGTGCTGGCCTACGTCCGCGAGCACGAGGGCGTGACCATCCTGTGCGTCACCAACCTGTCGCGCTTCGCGCAGTACGTGGAGCTCGACCTGTCGCGCTACGAGGGACGAATCCCGGTCGAGCTGATCGGGCGCGTCCACTTCCCGCGCATCGGGGAGCTCTCGTACCTGCTGACCCTGGGTCCGCACCTCTTTCTGTGGTTCGAGCTGACCGAAGCGCAGGAGTGACCCTCGACATCGAGCGCCTCGACCGCTGGGTGCGCGGCTTTCCGGCCGGGGAGCTGGCCGAGCGGCGCTGGTTCGGCTCCAAGTCGCGCGTGATCGCATCGCTGACGCTGGACGAAGCGGCGCCATTGCAGGCCGATGCGGACGCGCCGACCGATGCGGCGCTGCTCATCATCCGGGTCAGCTTCGCCGACGAGGGCGGTGACGAGCGCTACCTGCTCCCGGTCGTGGCATCCGGCGACGAGGTGCGCGAGGCCCGCGACGGGGACGGCGTGTGGCGACGGCTCGCGGAGGCCGTGTCGACCGAGGTGGTGCTGCCGGCGCTGCACGGCAGCTTCGTCTTTCACTCGCTCGAGCCGATGCGCCCGGCGCCGACCGAGCGCACGCTGGGCGGCGAACAGTCGAACACGTCGATCGTGCTCGGTTCCACGCTGCTGAAGCTGTACCGCCACGTCGAGGAGGGCGAGAATCCGGACCTGGAGGTCCCGCGCTTCCTGTCCCGGGCGGGCTTCGATCGCGTGCCGGCCGTGCTCGGCTACGCGCGTCACGTGCCCGCGGCGGGGGAGCCGAGCGCCGTCGCCATGCTGCAGGCGTTCGTCGCCGATGCAAGCGACGGGTGGTCGTGGCTCCTCGCCGAGCTGCGCCACGGCGAGCCGACCCTCGACGCGGTGCGCGCCATCGGTGAGCTGACGGCGCGGATGCACGCCACCCTCGCCTCGCGCCCCGACGACCCCGCATTCCCGGCTCGCCCGGCGACGCGCTCCGAGCGCGACGAGTGGCGTGCCGCGGCGGACGGTCAGCTGGCCGGCGCCCTCGTTGCGGCGCCCGAGATCGCGCCGCTCGCCGACGCGATCCGGGAGGCGTTCGCCGCGCTGTCGCGCGCCGGCGCGGAGGTGCCACTCAGCCGCGTCCACGGCGACTACCACCTGGGGCAGCTGCTGCACGATGGCGCCGGCCGCTTCTGGGTCATCGACTTCGAGGGCGAGCCGGCGCGCTCGCCCCGCGAGCGCCGCCGGCCCGGCTCACCGCTGCGCGACGTCGCCGGTATGCTTCGCTCGCTCGACTACGCCGCCCGCACGGCGGGCGCCGCGGAAGGCTGGCTGCCGGCGGCGCGCGAGGCGCTGCTCGCCGGGTATCGGTCGGCGGCCGGGCAGCTGGACGACCTGCTGCTGCGAGCATTCGAGCTGGAGAAGGCCTGCTACGAGGTGCGCTACGAGGTGAACAACCGCCCCGATTGGGTTCGCCTGCCGCTCGACGCTCTGCGCCGCCTCGCGGTCCGATGACGGTGTGGCGCGGACGACCGCATCCGCTGGGCGCCACGCCCGACGCCGAGGGAACGAACTTCGCGCTCTTCAGCCGCCACGCGACCGCGGTCGACCTGTGCCTCTTCGACGCGGACGGGCATGAGCGGCGCGTGCGGATCGGTGAGCACTCCGACTTCGTGTGGCACTGCTACCTCCCCGGCATCGGTCCCGGCCAGCGCTACGGCTTCCGCGTCTGGGGACCGTTCGAGCCGGAGCAGGGTCATCGGTTCAATCCGAACAAGCTGCTGCTCGACCCGTACGCGCGCTGGATCGACGGCAGCATCCCGGCCGACGACCTCCTCTTCGGCTACGTCCCCGGCGATCCGGAGCTCGACTTGTCGTTCGACACCCGCGACTCCGCGCCGGCGCTTCCCAAATGCGTCGTCGTGGCGCCCTCCTTCGACTGGGGCGACGACCGCGCGCCGGGCACCGCCTGGGAGGAGACGCTCATCTACGAGATGCACGTCAAGGGCTTCAGCGAGCTGAATCCGGCGGTGCCCGAGGCGGTGCGCGGAACGTACGCGGGCCTCGCCAGCGACGCCTCGCTGGCGTACCTCACCTCGCTCGGCGTGAGCGCGGTCGAGCTGCTGCCGATTCATCATCACCTCAGCGAGCGCTCGCTGGTGGAGCGGGGGCTCAGCAACTACTGGGGATACAACACGGTCGGCTTCTTCGCGCCCGACCCACGCTTCGCCGCCACCGACGATCCGGTGCGCGAGGTGAAGGAGATGGTGCGCCGGCTGCACTCGGCCGGCCTCGAGGTGATCCTGGACGTGGTCTACAACCACACCGGCGAGGGGAGCGAGACCGGTCCCACGGTCGTTTTTCGCGGCATCGACAACGTCGCCTACTACCGCATGCGGCGCGACGAGCGGCGGCGCTACGTCGACTACACCGGGACCGGCAACACGCTCGACGCGACCGAGCCGCACGTGCTGCAGCTCATCATGGACAGCCTGCGGCACTGGATCAGCGACTACCACGTGGACGGCTTCCGCTTCGACCTCGCCTCGGCGCTCGCCCGCGAGCTGCACGAGGTGGACCGCCTCTCCGCCTTCTTCGACATCATCGGCCAGGACCCCCTCATCAGCCGCGTCAAGCTCATCGCCGAGCCCTGGGACCTGGGCGAGGGCGGCTACCAGGTCGGCAACTTCCCGGCCGGCTGGTCCGAGTGGAACGGCCGCTACCGCGACACGGTGCGACGCTTCTGGCGTGGCGACGGCCGCCAGGCGGCGGAGCTGGCGTATCGGCTCAGCGGCTCGTCGGACCTGTACGCCAGCGACGGCAGGCGTCCGCACGCGTCGATCAATTTCGTCACCAGCCACGACGGCTTCACGCTGCGCGACCTGGTCAGCTACGAGCAGCGGCACAACGAGGCGAACGGCGAGGACAACCGCGACGGCTCGCAGGCCAACGACTCGCTCAACTTCGGCGTGGAGGGGCCGACCGACGACCCCGTCGTGCTCGAGGCGCGGGGTCGCCAGCAGCGCAACATGCTGGCCACCCTGCTCCTGTCGCAGGGCGTGCCGATGCTGCTCGGCGGCGACGAGATCGGCCGCACGCAGCAGGGGAACAACAACGCGTACTGCCAGGACGACCGGATCTCATGGTTCGACTGGTCCACCGCCGACGAGCCGCTGCTGGCGTTCACGACCGGCCTGGTGGCGCTGTTTCGGCAGCACCCCGTCCTTCGCCGGCGGCGCTTCTTCCAGGGCCGCCGCATCCGGGGCTCATCGGTCAAGGACCTGACCTGGTACGGGCCCGGCGGCACCGAGATGACCGACGAGGAATGGTCGGCCGATGTCCGCACGCTCGGCCTGCGCCTCGCCGGTGACGCCATCACGGAGACCGATGACCGCGGCGAGCGGATCGTGGACGACACGCTGCTGCTGGTCCTGAACGCCGCGGATGCTTCGGCCGAGTTCGCCCTGCCGCGCGACCACGGCGGCGAATGGCGGCTCGTCTTCGACACCTCGGCGCCGGGCGCGCCGGCGCTCGGCCGCGATGCGCCGATCGCCGCGGCGCGCCACGAGCTCGGGCCGCGATCGATGGCGGTCTTCCTGCTCCCCCGGCGGCCCCCGGGAAACGGCAAGCCCGGCTGAGGAGGCGGCTCAGCGCGACGCGGGGACGAAGACCAGCGTGCCGAGCGGCGGCAGCGTCAGCTCGGCCGAGGCGGGAAGGCCGTGGAACGGGATCGCCTCGCCGCGCACGCCGCCCAGGTTGCCGACGTTCGAGCCGCCGTACAGCTCGGCGTCGGAGTTGAGCACCTCGTCGTACGCGATGGCGCGCGGCATCCCCAAGCGGTACCCGTGCCGCACCACCGGGGTCAGGTTCTGGACCACGACCGCGAACTCGCCCGACTCGACCGACCCGCGGACGAAGGCGAAGATCGAGGCCTCGACGTCCGAGCAGTCGATCCAGGCGAATCCGGCCGGGTCCGGATCCGACCTCCACAGCGCCGGCGTGCCGAGGTAGAGCGCGCCGAGATCGGCCAGGTAACGGCCGAAGGCCGCCCGCATCGGGTCATCGGCCAGAGACCAGTCGAGCCCGACATCGGCGTTCCACTCGGTCCATGGCGCGAGCTCGGTGCCCATGAAGAGCAGCTTCTTGCCCGGCTGGGTGTACATGTTGGCCAGCAGGCAGCGCAGGTTCGCGAACTTGCGCCACTCGTCGCCGGGCATCTTGTCGAGCAGGGAGCGCTTGCCGTGCACCACCTCGTCGTGCGACAGCGGCAGCACGAAGTGCTCGGTGTTCAGGTACAGGCCACGGAAGGTCAGCCGGTCCTGGTGGTAGCGCCGGTGGATCGGGTCGCGGCTGAAGAAGTCGAGCGTGTCGTGCATCCAGCCCATGTCCCACTTGAACCCGAAGCCGAGCCCGCCGGCATACGTCGGGCGGGTGACGCCGGGGAAGGCGGTCGACTCCTCGGCGATGGTCACGATGCCGCCGAAACGCCCGTAGCAGCGCTCGTTGAACTCGCGCAGGAAGGCGATCGAGTCGAGGTTCTCGTTGCCGCCGTGCACGTTGGGAATCCACTCGCCGCGCTTGCGCGAGTAGTCGAGGTAGAGCATCGAGGCCACCGCGTCCACCCGCAGCCCGTCGATGTGGAACTGGTCGAGCCAGTACAGCGCGTTGGCGACCAGGAAGTTGCGCACCTCGTTGCGCCCGGTGTTGAAGATCAGGGTGCCCCAGTCGGGATGCTCGCCGCGACGCGGGTCGGCGTGCTCGTAGAGCGCCGTGCCGTCGAAGCGGGCGAGGCCGAACGCGTCCCGCGGGAAGTGCGCCGGGACCCAGTCCAGGATGACGCCGATCCCCGCCCGGTGCAGCGTGTCGACCAGGAAGCGCAGGTCGTCGGGCGAGCCGAAGCGCGAGGTCGGGGCGTAGTAGCCGGTCACCTGGTAGCCCCACGAGGCGTCGAACGGGTGCTCCGCCAGCGGCAGGAACTCGACGTGGTTGAAGCCGAAGCGCCGGCAGTGCTCGACCAGCAGCGGCGCGGCCTCGCGGTAGCTCAGCCACGATCCGTCGGCGTGCCGGCGCCACGAGCCAAGGTGGAGCTCGTAGGTGGCGGCGGGGGAGCGGAGCTGGTCGCGACGGGCGCGTTCCGTCATCCACGCCTCGTCCCCCCAGGCGTAGTCGTCGAGGCGCACCACTCGCGACGCGGTCTGCGGTCGCAGCTCCATGGCGAAGCCCACCGGATCCCCCTTCAGGCGCAGCTCGCCGTCGCCGCCGAGGACCTCGTACTTGTACAGCTCCCCGGGACCGATGTCGGGGACGAACAGCTCCCACACGCCGGACGAGCCGAGCGACCGCATCGGCATCAGGCGGCCGTTCCAGATGTCGAAGTCGCCGGCCACCCTCACCGACCTCGCCGCCGGCGCCCACACCGCGAACGCGACGCCGTCGACGCCGTCGATCGTGCGCGGGTGCGCCCCGAGCACGTCATACAGCCGCTCGTGGGTGCCCTCGCCGATCAGGTGCAGGTCCACCTCGCCCAGGGTCGGCAGGAACCGATACGGGTCGCCGTGCTCCCAGTGGCTGCCATCGGCGAAGGTGAGACGCAGCCGGTAGCGAAACGCGGCCGGCTGGGCCCCCGCGACGAAGGCCGCCCAGATCCCGTTCCCGACGGACTGCATCTCGTACGGGCCGGAGGGGGCGAGCACCGATGCGGCAGTCGCGTCGGGGTGGAAGGCGCGGACGACCACCCCGTCCTCGACGGCGTGAATGCCGAGCACCGAGTGCGGATCGTGGTGCTCGCCGCGCGCGATTCGGGCGGCGTCGTCGAGCGGCGGCGCCAGCAGGTCGAGCTGAAGGGACATCGGTCTAACCATACCCCTCGACGCGCTGCACGCCGCGTGCGAGGCCGTTCAGCTGTCGGGCGAGAGGGCGCTGCGCACTGCATCCTCGGTCTCTGCGGAGGTCAGCACGGTGAGCCGATCGCCCGCGTGGACGGTCGTGTCCGCGCGCGGGAAGAGCACCTCCGCCTCGCGCAGCAGCGAGACGACCAGCGTCGCCGGAGGCAGGATCGCGTCGGCCAGGGTGTGCCCGGCCAGCGGCGACGAATCGGTCACCAGCACCTCGAGCAGCGTCGTCTCGGGCGGCAGGGCGGTGACGCGACGGACGCTCTGGCGCAGGACCGACTTGTAGGCTCGCACCACGTCGCGCACGCCAAGGCGGCCGATGACCCGATCGCCGTCCACCACCGGCGCCCAGCGCACCCGCGCCTCGTCGAGCGCCTGCAGCGCCTCGTCGAGGGCGAGGTCGGGCGACAGCGCGGCCCGCTTCTCGGCGACGTCGCCCACCGTCGCGTCGGATGGCGCCGCCAGCAGCGCGTCGGCCGTCACCACGCCGACCAGCCGCCCGCCATCGGCCACCACGGCGCCCGTCTCCGCGGCAGTCGTGCGCGCGACCGCGATCGTCGTCGACGAGCTGAGCGGCATGACCGCGACGACCGCGTCGCGAACCGCTAGCGAGGAGAGCAGCGGGAACGAGAGGCGAACGCGGTGCGCCGGCGAGGCCGCCCGGTTGGGGAGCTGCGAGCGATAGATCGAGTGGTCGCCGACCAGCGCGGTGGAGAGCGCCACCGCGATCATGGCCGGCGCCAGCAGCGACAGGTTGCCGGTCATCTCGGCCACCATGAGCATCACCGCCAGCGGCGCGTGGGCGATCCCGCCGAAGAGCGCCATCATGCCCACGATCACGAAGGGCGCCGGATCGGCGGGGAGGCCGGGCAGCACCCCCACGCCGAGCCGCCACAGCGCCGCCCCCAGGAAGCCGCCGATCACCATGCCGGGGCCGAAGATGCCGCCGGATCCTCCCGATCCGATCGACAGCGCGGTGGCGGCGATCTTGGCGAAGGGCAGGACCAGCACGACCCACAGCGGGATGCCAAGCAGCTCGCGGGTCATGCCGACCTGCACCCACCCGTAGCCGGTGTGCAGCGCCTGGGGCAGCACCAGGCCGATGAGCCCGACCGCCAGGCCCCCGATGGCGGGCTTGGTCCAGCGCGGCAGCCTGAGCCGCTTGAACGCGTCCACCGCGCCGTAGAAGACCTTCGAGTAGAGCATCCCGACCAGGCCGCAGGCGATCCCGAGCACCGCGTAGTACGGCAGCTGGATCGGCGATTCGAGCGCGATCCCGGGCTGCGCTCCGAAGATCGGCTGGAAGCCGTAGAAGGCGCCGAAGACGCTGTAGGCGACGATCGAGGCGATGAGGCCGGGGATGATCGCCTCGACCTCGAGGTCGTGCAGGTACAGGATCTCGGCGGCCATGACCGCGCCCCCGAGCGGCGCGCGGAAGATGGCGCCGATCCCCGCGCCCATGCCGGCCGCGACGGCGATGCGCCGATCCTGCGCGCTGAGGTGCAGCCAGGTCGCGAGCAGCGACCCGAACCCGGCCGAGATCTGCGCGGCCGGCCCCTCGCGCCCGCCGGAGCCACCGCTGCCGATGGTGATTGCCGAAGCGATGAGCTTGATGGGCGGGATGCGCGCCCGCATTCGTCCGCCGCGGTGATGCACCGCGTCGATGGCCGCATCGGTCCCGTGGCCCTCCGCCTCGGGGGCGAGGCCGAACACGATGGCGCCGGAGACAAGGCCGCCCAGCGCCACGACCAGCGGGACGAGGAGCGGGGCGCTGCTCGGCAGGGCCGCGCCCCTGACGCCGCCTTCGCCGAAGGGCAGTGGCGGAAGGTAGCCCGCCAGGTCGCCGAGCAGGAGCCGCGTGGCGAGCTCCAGGACCAGGAAGAAGAGCGCGGCCCCGAGCCCCGCCACGATGCCGATCAGCGTGCTCAGCACCGCCCACTTGCCCAGGTAGGCCTGGCCCTCGAAACCGCCGGCTCCGCCGCGGGAAGGGACGGCGTGCACGGCGCGAGCGAGCAGCGTGCGCAGGCCACGGCGCGAGGCCGGGGCCGACTCCTGGGGTGGTGTCACGGGTCGAGTCTAGGATGGACCGGCCGCTTCTGGCGAACCGATGGCTCGCGGCGGCCACGGCGTGCTAGGGTTGCACCCGATCTCTCGTTGCACCCGATCTCTCAATGAGCGCCGTCCCGAGCCCGCGGACGCGCTGAGCACTCTGCGGAGGACGCTTGGGACTCTTCGACGGCCTGCTCGGCCTCCTCAGCCACGACGTCGGCATCGACCTCGGCACGGCCAACACGCTCGTCACCGTGCGCCACCGGGGCATCGTGATCTCCGAGCCGAGCGTGGTGGCCATGGACACCCGCACCAAGCGCGTGCTCGCCATCGGCGCGGAGGCCAAGCGCATGGTCGGACGCACGCCGGCCAACATCGTCGCCATCCGTCCGCTGCGCGACGGGGTGATCAGCGACTTCGACGTCACCGAGCAGATGATTCGCTACTTCATCGCCAAGGTCCACGACCGATACGCCCGCATTCCGCGCCCGCGCGTCCTGGTCGGCATCCCGTCGGGCGTCACCGAGGTCGAGAAGCGCGCCGTGCGCGACGCGACCATCAACGCCGGCGCGCGCTGGGCGCGGCTGATCGAGGAGCCGATGGCCGCCGCCATCGGCGCAGGGCTGCCCGTGGCCGAGCCGTCGGGGTCGCTGATCGTGGACATCGGCGGCGGAACGACCGAGGTCGCCGTCATCAGCCTTGGCGGCATCGTGGTCGCGCGCAGCATCCGCATCGGCGGGGACGAGATGGACGTGGACATCGTGGGATTCGCGCGACGCGAGTACAACCTGCTGATGGGCGAGCGGACGGCGGAGGAGATCAAGATCGCGGTCGGCTCCGCCTATCCGCAGTCGGGCGACCGCACGGTCACGTTCCGCGGGCGCGACCTGCTGACCGGCCTGCCGCGCAGCGTCGAGGTCAGCAGCGAGCAGATCCGCGAGGCGCTCGAGCCGTCGGTGGCGCAGATCATCGAGGCCATCAAGGAGACGATCGAGGAGACGCCGCCGGAGCTGGTGGCCGACATCATGGACCAGGGGATCGTGCTCGCCGGCGGCGGCGCGCTGCTGCTGGGGCTCGATAAGCGTGTCGCGGAGGCGACCCAGATGCCGGTGCACATCG
Source organism: uncultured Chloroflexia bacterium (assembly GCA_963783725.1). GTDB lineage: Bacteria > Chloroflexota > Limnocylindria > QHBO01 > QHBO01 > CAWAOJ01. The sequence continues at coordinate 2,053,495 of CAWAOJ010000002.1, forward strand.
CGGACGATCCGCTGACCTGCGTGGTGCGCGGCACGGGACGCGTGCTCGAGGAGCTCGACTCGCTCGAGCGCGTGCTCGTCTCCGAGCAGTTCACCCGCGCGCCGCGCTGATCGCGGAGGAGCGGTCGTGATCGGCGCGTCGCGGCAGCGATCGCGCAGTGGGCTGTGGTTCGCGGCCTTCACCATCCTGAGCCTGCTGATGCTGCTCGCCTCGCGAACCGAGCAGGCGAGCACGCTGCAGCAGGTGAGCGCGCAGGCCCTCGACCCGCTGAGGCGCGCGATCGGCGGTGTCGGGGAAGGCGTGGCGGGGCTGTTCGGCACCATCGGCGAGATCGACCGCCTGCGAAGCGACAACGACCGGCTGCGCAGCGAGCTCTCCGGCGCCGAGCAGCGCATCGCCGGCCTGACCGAGGCGGCGCGCGAGAACGACCAGCTGCGTGCGCTGCTCGGGCTCACCCGTGCCCTCGACATGAAGCTCCTGCCGGTGCGGATCGTGAGTCGCGACCCGAGCAACTTCACCTGGGAGGTGGGGATCGACGCCGGGACCGATGACGGCGTGCGCCCCGGCATGGCGGTGGTCGGCAGCGCGGAGGGCGCGGGCGCGCTGGCCGGCACGGTGGTGTCCGCGGGGACCTCGACGGCACGCGTCCGATTCGTGGTGGACACGCGGTCGAGCGTCATCGGCCTCGACCAGCAGACCCGCGCGCTCGGCCTGGTCCAGGGCCAGCTCGGCGGGCAGCTGGTGATGGTCAAGCTGCAGGCCACCGACCCCGTGACCGTGGGCGACGCGGTCGTGTCGGCCGGCCTCTCCATCGGCACGGAGGCCCGCAGCCCGTACCCCAAGGGACTGCTGATGGGAACCGTCCAGGCGCTGCAGACCGATGCCAACGGCCTCACCAAGACCGCCTTCCTGCGCTCGGCGATCGACTTCGGCAAGGTGGACCGGCTGCTGGTGGTGACCTCCTTCACGCAGGGCTGACTCCAAGCGCCGGGCGGCGGCACGCTCCGACCCGTGCCGATCGGCATGGCCCCAATGCCGCTCGGCCGATGCGACCATCCGGTCATAGGAAGCCCCGAAGTCGGGGCATAGGGTGAGGAGCCGAGCCGACCGAACCCGAGGATCCCGCATTGCCAGACCGACTGCGCGTCGCAGCGATCGCGTTTACGCTGCTGCTGACGAGCCTCGCCAGCGTAACCCCTGCCGCCGCCGGCGGGCTGAAGGTCGTCATCATCGTCGGACCCACCGAGGGCCAGACGGCGGATTACATCAGCTATGCCAAGCAGGAGGCGGCCGTTGCCGACGCTGCCGGCGCCACCGTCGTCTCCGTGTATTCGCCCAACGCCACCTGGGCCAAGGTGAAGGCCGCGGTCGCGGGCGCCAACGTGATCATCTACCACGGTCACGGCAACGGCTATCCGAACCCCTACAGCGCCACGGAGTGGACCGACCGCGTCAACGGCTGGAACTTGAACCGGGCGCTCGGGGCCGGTGACACCGGTGGCGTGTACTGCGGCGAGAAGGCACTCCTCGGCACGCTGAGCTCGAGCGACGGCGCCGACCAGTGGAAGTACTGCGGCGGCAGCACCAACACTGACGGCATCGCCCCCGCCGCGAACTTCGTCATGATCTACGCCAACGCCTGCTACGCGCCCGGCGCGGGCGAGGCCCGACCGGCGCCGACTTCGTCGGTCGCGCGGTCGCGGGTGGCGAACTACTCCTACCCGGCGCTCAAGCTCCACGCCGGCGCCTACTTCGCCACCGACATGGGCGCCGGGCCGATCCTCGACGCGGTGCTGCGCTCGCGCAGCACCAGCTTCGGGCAGATCTTCACGCGCGGCAACGGCTACGACGCCGGCGCACTGCAGAAGTACGCGCACCCCGACATCGCCGGCGACCAGGTCTGGATCCAGAAGACGTACAACACCTGGCTCGGCACCGACTACTGGTACGCCTACGCCGGCAATCCCAACGCCACGCCCGACAACGGCAGCGTGGCGCCGCCTCCACCGCCCGCGCCGGCGGTGGTGATCGACCGATTCGCGGGCGGGAACCGCTACGAGACCGCGGCGAGCATCTCCGCGGCGCAGTTCGACCCGAGTGTCGCGGTGGCCTACGTCGCGGCGGGCACCAACTTCCCCGACGCGCTCGCCGGCGGAGCGGCCGCCGCTCACTTCGGCGGACCCATGCTGCTCGTCGCACAGGACTCGCTGCCGTCGGTGACGGCCGGGGAGCTGCAGCGCCTGGCACCGAAGCGCATCGTCGTCCTCGGCGGCACGGCCAGCGTGTCCGACGCGGTCCTCGCCCAGCTCAAACCGTATGCCGGCAGCGCAGGCAGCGTGCAGCGCATCTCGGGCGGCAACCGCTACGAGACCGCCGCGCTCATCTCCTCGTCCAGCTTCACCAGCGGGGTCCCGGTGGCGTACGTCGCTGCCGGCACCAACTTCCCCGATGCGCTGGCCGGCGTCCCCGCCAGCGGCGTCAACGGCGGCCCGGTGCTGCTCGTCTCGCCCACGGCGGTACCGTCGGCCACCGCCACGGAGCTGAAGCGGCTGCAGCCGGGCAGGATCGTCATCCTCGGTGGCAGCGGCAGCGTCTCGGCCGGCGTGGCCACCGCACTCGGCGCTTACGCCAGCGTCACCCGCCTGGCGGGCAGCGACCGCTACGCGACGTCGGTCGCCATCTCGAAGGCGAGCTTCACCAGCGCATCAGTCGTCTACGTCGCCACCGGCGCGACCTTCCCGGATGCGCTGGGCGGCGGCCCGGTGGCGGGCATCACCGGCGGACCGCTGCTGCTGGTGGCGACGACCGCGCTGCCCGCATCGGTCGCGACCGAGCTCGGACGGCTGCGGCCCGGCCGGGTGGTGATCCTGGGTGGCACCAGCGTGGTGTCCCAGTCGGTCGCCGACGCGATCGAGAGCCTGCTCGGGTGATCGACACGACCCAGGCCTGCGGCTAGGATGGCCGCCCTCGCCGAACCTGCGGGCACCAGGAGAAGCACAAGTCACGTGATCTCGCCGAATCGACTCCTCGTTGCGCTCCTCGCGCTGACCATCGCGCTGCCGCTGGCGGCGGCACCGGTTGCCGCCGCCGATCCCGCCGGGGCGCCGCTGCCGGCGGAGCTGAGCCACCCGTCGGCACAGGCGGAGATGCTGGCGCTGCACGCGAACGACCGGGTAGCCGCTGCCCCCAGCGCCTCCGGCTCGGTCGAGTCGCTGGGCACCGACACCGCGCCGCTGGCGACGGTCGCCTCCGCCTACTCCGGCCCCGCGGGGGCGCTTCCGAACGGGCTGCGCCGCGAGGTCCTCGGCTTTCTGCCGTACTGGTACCTGACCCCCTCCAAGCTGGCGGCGCTGCGCTACGACCTCGTCTCCACCATCGCCTACTTCAGCGTCGGCGCTCAGTCGAACGGCTACCTGCTGCGCGGCACGAGCAGCAACCCGGCCATCGGCTGGACGAGCTGGAACTCGTCGGCCATGACCGGCGTGATCAACGCCGCCCACGCCCGCGGCGTGCGCGTGGTGCCGACGATCACGATGATGGCCTGGGACTACGACTTCACCGGCATGACCCAGCTCCTCACCAGCAGCACGTATCGCACGCGGCTGGTGGGAGAGATCGTGAAGATGGTCGCCGACCGCCGGGCCGATGGCGTGAACATCGACTTCGAGCCCGTGCCGTCGTCGCTGCGAGCGGCGTTCACTGCCTTCGTGCGACAGGTGAAGGCGGGCCTCGTCAATGCTCACCTCCCCTCCTACGTCACGGTCGACACCTCGGCCGGCGCGGCGGCCTGGTCCACCGGCTACGACGTCCTGGGGCTGACCGCGCCGGGGGCCGCCAACGCGCTGATGGTGATGGCCTACGATCTCAACTGGTCCGGCTCCTCGCGCGCCGGCGGCGTCGCTCCCATCGACAGCCCCTACGCCTATGACGTGCGCCAGGCGATGACCGACTACCTGGCCCTCGGCGCGCCCCCCGGCAAGCTGATCTGGGGCGTCCCGTACTACGGCCGTGCCTGGAACACCGCCGACGGCTCGCTGAACGCCGTGGTGCGCTCGCCGGCGAGCTCGACCGCATTCATCTACTACGGGACCGATGCCGACGGGCCTTACGGCGGCAAGGTGCTGGGCCAGACCTACGGCCGCAAGTGGGACGCCACCGGGCAGGGGGCGTGGGTCGCCTGGCAGGCCAGCGACGGCTGGCGCGAGGCCTACTACGACGATCCGGCATCGCTGGGCGTGAAGTACCGCATGGTGAGCGGCAGGGCGATGGCCGGGATCGGCATCTGGTCGCTCGGCATGGACGCCGGCACCAACGACCTGTCGAACGTGATCTACGACCGCTTCGTGAAGCTCGACGTGCGACTGGCGGGGTCGAACCGATACGCCACCGCCGCGGCGGTCAGCCGCTCGAGCTTCGGAGCCGGGCGCCGCGGTCGCCTACGTCGCGAGCGGCGAGGGCTTCGCCGACGCGCTGGCCGGCGGCCCGGCCGCCGCGCTCGGAAAGGGCCCGGTGCTGCTCACCGCGCGCGACAGCCTGCCCTCCGCAACCGCCACAGAGCTCGGGCGCCTCGCGCCGCAGCGGATCGTGGTCCTTGGTGGTACGGCGGTCGTGTCCGACGTTGTGCTCCGCGCCCTTGGCAAGTACACGACCGGCGGCGTGACGCGAGTGGCGGGCACGAATCGCTACGCCACCGCGGCGGCGATCAGCTCGGTCTTCCCGGCCGGCGTGAAGACGGCCTACGTCTCGAGCGGGCTGGCCTTCGCCGACGCGCTCTCCGGGGGCGCCTCGGCCGCCAGGCAGTCCGCGCCGATGCTGCTGACCACCAACCGCTCGACGGTGCCGCAGGCGACGCTCGACGCGCTCGGGCGCCTTAAGCCGGGGCGCATCGTCGTGCTCGGCGGCTCGGGGATGGTCCCCGACGCGCAGCTCGCCACGCTCGCCCGCTACACCTCCGGCACCGTGACGCGCCTGGCGGGCGTCGACCGCTACGCGACTTCCGTCGCCGTCAGCCGAGCGAGCTTCGGCGCCGACGCGCCAGGGACCGTCTACCTGGCGACGGGGGCCAACTTCCCGGACGGCCTTGCCGGCGCATCGCCGGCGGGGCTGGGCGCCTCGCCGCTGTTGTTGACCGGCTCGACCAGCCTCCCGTCGGTCGTCGCCGACGAGCTGAGGCGCCTGAACCCGTCGCGGGTCGTGATCCTGGGCGGGACCGCATCGGTCGGCAGTGGAGTGGTGGCGCAGGTTCGCGCGCTCTGGGACTGACGGCGTGGGCCGATAGGGCCATGGAGGTTCCACAGGCGGCCACATAGCGTGGCCGAGCGAACCCATCCAGCGACCCGAGGAGACCATTCATGGGGGATTCCCGCGCCCCGTTCCGCCGTTTCGCCAGCCTTCTGATCGTCCCCGCCCTGGTGGCGCTGATGACGGCGACGTCCGTCGTCCCGGCCATGGCGGTGGGCGGCCAGACCTACGTGCAGCTGACCAACGTCAAGCGCGCTTCGGTGGGCAAGCCGCCGGTCGCCTTCTCCTCGGCGATCGACCAGATCACCGTCGAGCGCGCGCAGCAGCTCGCCTCCACCGACGTCTTCGCCCATGACCTGGCCTACGTCACGCGGCGCATGACGCAGCTCGGCCTCTGCTACACCGGCTATGGCGAGATCATCGCCTGGGAGAGCGGCTACGCGACCTACGACTACCAGCGCACGATCAACCAGTGGTGGGCGTCGCCCACCCACCAGGCGATCATGCTCGGCGACTACAACGCCGCCGGCGGAAGCCACGCCAAGTCGAGCGCCAGCGGCAAGACCTACTCGGTGATGGTCTTCGCCAAGCTGTGCCAGGCGCCGGCCGTGACCGCCAGCGACGTCTCGCGACTGGCCGGCAGCGACCGATATGCCACCGCCGCCGCAATCAGCCGCTCGCGCTTCGCCGCCGGCGTGCCGGTCGTCTACCTCGCCACCGGCGTCGGCTTCCCCGACGCGCTCTCGGCTGCAGCCGCGGTGGCGAGCAAGGACGGGCCGGTGCTGCTCACCGCGCGCGACGCCCTTCCCTCCGCCACCGCGACCGAGCTCGCGCGCCTGAAGCCGGCCCGCATCGTGGTCGTCGGCGGCACCGGGGTCATCTCGGACGCCGTCGCTCGCGCCGCCGACGCGTACACCGCCGGTTCGGTGACCCGCCTGGCGGGCGCGGACCGCTACGCCACCGCGGCGGCGGTCAGCCGCTCCAGCTTCAGCAGCGGCCGGCCGGTCGTGTACATCTCCACGGGACAGCAGTTCGCCGATGCTCTCGGTGGCAGCGCGGCCGCGGGACGCGACGGCGGGCCGATCCTCCTCGTCCAGCGCGGAAGCGTGCCGTCCTCGACGGCGACCGAGCTCGCGCGCCTCAAGCCAGGACGCATCGTCGTGCTCGGTGGCTCCGCCGCGGTGAGCGACGCGGTCGTCGCCGCGCTCTCGCGCTACGCCTCCGGTGGCGTCACGCGCATCGCCGGCAGCGATCGCTACGCGACCGCGGTCAAGCTGAGCCGCGCCGGCTTCGCCTCGGACGCGGCGAGCGTGTACGTGGCGACAGGGGCGAAGTTCGCCGACGGGCTGGCCGGCGGCCCGGTGGCCGCGCTCCTGCCGGCGCCGCTGCTGCTCGTCACCTCGACCACCGTCCCGTCGGCGGTCGGCAGCGAGGTCCAGCGCCTGGCGCCGGACCGAATCGTCGTCCTGGGCGGCAGCGAGGTCGTCTCGAACTCGGTGGTGCAGCAGCTCGACGCGCTGGTGCCCTAGCCGGCCCTTCGGGCGGCGAGGACCGACTCCCACAGCTCGGACATGCGGCGGCGGTGTGCCGCGGCGTCGAAGCGGGACGCCTCGGCCGCCACCGCCGACGGATCGTAGTCCGGGACGCCGGCAAGGGCGGCCGCGAAGTCGCCGTCGCGGACGAGCGTGCCGGTGACGCCGTCGCGAACGACGTCCGGCAGCCCGCCGACGGCGCTGGCCACCACCCAGCGACCCGAGGCCGTCGCTTCCGCGGCGACGAGGCCGTATCCCTCGGCGGTCGAGGGGACGAGGACGACGTCGTGGGACGCGATCAGGTCGGGAATCTCGTCGGGCGCGACCTCGTGCAGGCCAGGACCGGCCAACGTGTCCGCCAGCCGGCGCGCGACCTCGACTCCCTTGTAGGCGGCGTCTCCGCCCAGGTACAGCACGCGGCGTTGCGACGGCCGCCGCGACGGATGGAAGCGCGACAGGTCGATGCCCGGCGGGATCACGGCAGCGCGTGCACCCAGGCGCTCGACCTTGGCCGCGGTGGCGGTCGAGTTGGTGGCCACCGCGTCGGCGCCGCGAACCACCACGCGCGCCAGCCAGCGCATCAGCGCGTTCCGCTCGGCCAACGCTCCCACGTCGCTGCCGTGCGCGTAGACGACCAGTGGCAGGCCGCGAATGCGGGCGGCGAGAAGCGCCACGACCCCCGAGGGGAGCACGAAGTGGCCCTCCACGCCGTCGTACCGTCCGCGGTCGGTGAGCGCGCGCCAGGTGAGCGCCAGGTATCTCTGCCAGCCCGGCCGGTCGTATTCGCCGGCCGACAGGACGCGAGCATCGGCGCCGGCCAGGCGCTGCTGCACGAACGAGCCTGCGGCGGGGTGGTGCGGAGTGGGGTAGCGGGCGGTGATCACCAGCAGGCGCATCGGGCCGACGGTAGCACCATCTACAATCGCGGCGTGACCTCCACCGCCGCGCCCTCCAGGCGCATCGACGGCCGCCTGCCCAACCAGATGCGTCCGGTGAAGATCGTGCCCGACTACCTCAAGTTCGCCGAGGGCTCGGTCCTCATCCGCGTCGGCGACACGCGCGTCCTGTGCGCCGCCAGCATCGAGGACCGCGTTCCCGGCTGGCTGCGGGGCAAGGGTCGCGGCTGGGTCACCGCCGAGTACAGCATGCTGCCGCGAGCGGGCACCGAGCGCAGCCAGCGCGAGGCGTCGCGCGGAGCGATCGGCGGGCGCACCCACGAGATCCAGCGCCTCATCGGCCGCTCGTTGCGCACCTGCGTCGACATGGCGCGCCTGGGCGAGCGCACCATCACGCTCGACTGCGACGTCATCCAGGCCGATGGCGGGACGCGCACGGCGAGCATCACGGGCGCCTACGTCGCCCTCGCGCGCGCCCTGCGCAAGTACGGCATGGGGCATCTCCTCACCCAGCAGGTGGGGGCGGTCAGCGTGGGGATGCACGGCGGCCGGCTGCTGCTGGACCTGAACTACGCGGAGGACTCAAGCGCCGAGGTGGACTTCAACGTCGTCATGCTCGGCGACGGCCGCTTCGTGGAGATGCAGGGGACGGCCGAGCACGAGCCGTTCACGCGCGAGCAGGCGGACCAGATGGTCGAGCTCGCGGCGGCCGGCATCCGCCAGCTGTTCACGCTGCAGAACGCCGCCGTCGAGGCGCCCGCCGGCGAGTGAGGGAGCTCCTCCTCGCCACCACCAACCCGGGCAAGCAGCGCGAGTTCATGCGCCTGCTCGACGGCCTGCCGGGCCGCGTGGTGCTTCCGCAGCAGATCGGCGTGGCTCTCGACGTCGACGAGCCGTACGACACCTACGTCGAGAACGGCAGCGCCAAGGCCGATGCATGGTGCAGGGCGTCCGGGCTGCTCACCCTCGCCGACGACTCCGGCATCGAAGTGGCGGCGCTCGACTGGCGTCCCGGCGTCCACACCGCCCGCTTCGGCGGCCCCGAGGTGACCGACAAGGCGAGCTACCTGATCGAGCAGCTGGACGGCGCGTCGGATCGCAGGGCGCGCATGCGCTGCCTGCTGGCCGTCGGCATCCCGATGGCCGACGGGCCGAGCATCGAGCTGTTCGAGGGCCTCATGCACGGCAGCGTGGCCACGTCGCGCCGCGGCGAGGGCGGCTTCGGCTACGACCCGGTCTTCCTCCTCCCCTCGGGCGTGACGACCGCCGAGCTGCCGGAAGAGGAAAAGGACCGCATCTCGCACCGCGGCCGCGCCGTGGCGGCCGCCTGGCCGCGACTGACCGAGCTGCTCTCCAACTGATCCCTCCCGCGCGTTGGCGCCCCATACGTACGGGGTCGAAGGTCCACTTTGTCGCCCCGAAGCGACCCCGTACCGTCGATGCACCCGGCGGCCCGAGCGCGTGGGCACTCGCCTCGACCCGTCGGAGTTCCCGGAGCCCCAGCCATCGTGTCGCGATCCCGCTCGGTCGTCCTCAGCCTCGTCCTGCTCGCCACCTCGGCACTCCCCGCCGCCGCCGCCTCGCCATCGCCGGCGGCGACGACCGGCGCGCCAGCCCGCGCCAAGCAGGCAGCCACGCCCGCGGCACGCTTTGTTCCGGGTCGCGTCATCGTGCGCTGGAAGGACCCCGTCGTCGGGCCGGCGCGCGAGAAGGCGCACGGACTGGCGCGCTTGGTGACGCTGCCCGGCCCCGGCGCGCCGGGCCTGCTCGGCACGAAAGGGAAGGGCGTCGGCAAGACCGTCGCCGAGCTGCGGGCCGATCCCGCCGTCGCCTGGGCGCAGCCCGACTACATCGTCAGCGCCGAGGGGGGGAGGTGAGCGCGGTGGGGGTGAACGACCCGCTCACCACCAGGCAGTACTCGCTCGACCGGATGCGGGTGCGTGACGCATGGTCGCTCACCAAGGGCGGATCGACGGTCGTGGCGGTGGTCGACACCGGCGTGCAGTTCAACCATCCCGACCTGCAGGGACGGCTGCTCGGCGGCTACGACTTCGTGAACCGCGACTCCGACGCCAGCGACGACAACGGGCACGGCACCTGGGTCTCCGGGGTCATCGCCGCCAACCCCAACAACGGGATCGGCACGGCGGGCATCACCTGGACCAACAAGGTGCTGCCGGTCAAGGTCATGGACGCCACGGGACACGGCATGACGTCGGACCTCGCGCTGGGGATCGACTACGCCGTCCAGCACGGGGCCAGGATCATCAACCTCAGCCTGGGCGGCTTCCCGGACGAGTACCTCGTCAAGGACGCCATCAGCCGTGCCTGGACCGCCGGGGCCGTCGTCGTGGCGGCCGCCGGCAACTACCGCACCTCGCAGCCCTCGTACCCGGCCAGCTACCCGCACGTGATCTCCGTATCGGCGACGCAGGCCGACGACGAGTTCACCAACTGGTCGAACTACGGGCTCAACGTGGACGTCGCCGCGCCCGGCGCCGCGGTGACCACCACCAACTGCAACGCGTGCAACGGCTGGGGCGACTACACCGACATCAGCGGCACCTCGTTCTCGACGCCCAACGCGGCGGGGGTGGTGGCGCTGATCATGGCCCGCTACCCTGCTGCCACCAACTCGTGGGTCGTGGACCGGCTGCTCGGAACGGCCGACGACCTGGGCTTCGCCGGCTGGGACGACCGATACGGGCGCGGCCGGATCAACGCCTGGCGCGCGGTCGGCGGCTCGCCACCCGCGACGGCCGCCCAGATCGGGGACGGGTGGGAGCTCAACCAAGCCCCCGGCACCGCTCGCAGCCTTGGTTTCGGCACCTTCTCGCCCACCAACTACCCTGCCGGCGACGTGGACTTCTTCCGCTTCACTGCGCCGCGCGCGGGCCGCATCGACGTCGCGGTAACGCCAGTGGTCGACAGCGTGCGGCTTCCCAAGAGCTCCCTCTCGTTCGACCCGATGCTCGAGCTGTGGGTCAACGGCGCTTTGGTCAAGAGCGTGGACAACCCGACCGATTCGACGGCCGTCGAGCGCGTTTCGTACCAGGCCGCCGGGCCGACCGCGATCGTGATCGGCGTGCGCAACTGGCTGCCCAACGGCAGCAGGGTCGCCTATCCGCTCTCGGGCGCCTTCGTCGACAACGTCGCGCCGACCATCGTCGCCCGATCCCCCGGACCGGGGGTCTCGGGCTTCGGTGACGGCAGCGTGACGCCCACCATCTCGTTCAGCGAAGCGGTGAGCGGCGTCGGCGCGACGACGCTCGGCCTGCGCAACGCTGCGGGCGCGGCCATCACCGCATCGGTCACCTACGACGCGGCGCAGCGGCGCGCGACGATCACCCCGCAGTGGCCGCTCGGCGGCGAGCAGACGTTCAGCGTGGTCGTCGGTCCTGGCATTCGCGATCTCGCGGGCAACGCGCTCGCCGCCACCTCGTGGCAGTTCACCACCGGCCAGCTCGCCTATCGCCTCGCCGGCGCGAACCGCTATGCGACCTCGGCGACGCTCAGCGCCGCCACGTTCGCGCCGGGCGTTCCGGCCGCCGTGCTGGCCACCGGGAGCGGATATCCCGACGCGCTGGCGGGCGCGTCGCTCGCCAAGCGGCTCGGTGGCCCCGTGCTCCTGGTCGGCCGTGACGCCATCCCTGCGGCGGTCGCGGCGGAGCTCTCACGACTGCGACCGGGGCGCATCGTCGTCCTGGGCGGCACCGCCAGCATCAGTTCCGCCGTCGCGACCGCGGCGGCCGGCTACACCTCCGGTGGCGTGACGCGCATCTCGGGCAGCGACCGCTACGCCACGGCGTCGGCGGTCAGCGCGAAGACCTCTTCCCCGGGCGTCGCCACCGCCTACGTGGCGACAGGCCTGGGCTTCCCCGACGCGCTCGCCGGTGCGGCGGTCGCGGCACGCGACGGCGCGCCGGTGCTGCTCGTGAGCCGCTGGTCGGTCCCGGCCAGCACGGCGGCCGAGCTGACGCGGCTGCATCCGGGCCGGATCGTGGTGCTGGGCGGCAGCGCGGTGGTCTCGGACGGCGTGCTGACGGCGCTGCGCGGCTACACCGCGGGCGGCGTGTCGCGCCTCGCCGGCAGCGACCGCTACGCGACCGCGGTGGCCATCAGCGCCGCGAACTTCGCCGCCAACGGTCCCGACACGGTCTACGTCAGCGCCGGGGCGAACTTCCCCGACAGCCTGTCGGCCGGACCGATAGCGGGGCGCGGCGCCGACCCCGTGCTGCTCGTGCCGCGGACGTCGCTGCCGAGCGCCGTGGCGGCCGAGATCGCGCGTCTCAACCCATCGCAGGTCGTGGTCATCGGCGGCAGCGCGTCGGTCAGCGATGCGGTGCGCGGGGCGATCCAGGCGCTGCTGGACTAGGGCCCGCCGCGGCCGTCGCCTCGGCGCTCGGGTAGAATCTGCGGCGACTCTTCCGTGGAGGCCGCATGAACGACCGCGCGTCCGTGCGCATCCACCCCACGGCCGAGGTCTCGCCGAGGCGAGCATCGGTCCCGGCACCAGCATCTGGAACCAGGCCCAGGTGCGCGAGGGTGCTCGCATCGGGGCTGGCTGCGTCGTCGCCAAGAACGTCTACGTCGATGCCGGCGTGGTCGTCGGGGACAATGTCAAGATCGGCAACAACGTCAGCCTCTTCCACGGATTGACGGTGGAGGACGGCGTCTTCATCGGTCCTCACGTCTGCTTCACAAACGACCGGCTGCCACGCGCCATCAACCCCGATGGCTCGCTGAAGGGCGCGGACGACTGGGAGGTCAGCCCCACCCTGGTGCGCCACGGCGCGTCGCTGGGGGCCAACAGCACCATCCTGCCCGGCATCACCATCGGCCGATGGGCGATGGTCGGCTCGGGAGCGGTGGTGACCCGCGACGTGGCCGACAACGAGCTGGTGGTCGGCAACCCGGCGCGCCGTCTCGGCGGGGCCTGCCGCTGCGGCCAGCCGCTGCGCGACGCCGCCGACGGCACGCCCTTCACGGGCGAATGCCCGCGCTGCGGCGAGCCGTTCACCGCGGGCGCCAGGTGAAGGTTCTCTCCGTCGTCGGCGCGCGGCCGCAGTTCGTCAAGGCGGCGCCGGTCAGCCGTGCGCTGCGCGACGACCACCAGGAGGTGCTGGTCCACACCGGCCAGCACTACGACGACGCGATGAGCGCCGCGTTCTTCCGCGACCTCGAGATGGCGCCGCCCGACGTCAACCTCGAGGTCGGCAGCGGGTCGCACGCGGCGCAGACGGCGGAGATGCTGCGCAGGCTCGAGCCGGTCGTGCTCGAGCACGAGCCGGACGCGATCCTGGTCTACGGCGACACGAATTCGACTCTGGCAGCCGCCGTCGTCGGCAGCAAGGTCGCCTATCCCGACGGACGGCGACCGTGGATGGGGCACGTCGAGGCGGGCCTGCGGTCGTTCAACCGCGCCATGCCCGAGGAGCGCAACCGCATCGTGGCCGACCACCTCGCCGACCTGCTGCTCGCCCCGTCGGCGGCCGCGGTCGAGCACCTCGCGCGCGAGGGCCTGGCCGATCGCAGCGAGCTCGTCGGCGACGTGATGGTGGACAGCCACATGTGGGCCACGGAGCGCAGCAGCGCGCACCTTCCGCAGGAGGCGCGTCACGCGCCGGGCTATCTGCTGCTCACCCTGCACCGCGCCGAGAACGTGGACGACGCAGCGCTGCTGACGGCGTGGATGCGCGCGCTGGCCGTCGCCGAGCCGATCATCTTCCCGGCGCATCCCCGCACGCGCGCAGCGCTCGAGCGAGCGGGAATCGCGCCGCCGCCCAACGTGCGCCTCATCGAGCCGGTGGGGTACCTCGAGATGGTCGCGCTGGAGGCGAGCGCGCGCGCGGTGCTGACCGACTCGGGCGGCGTGCAGAAGGAGGCGTATCTCTCGAGAGTGCCGTGCCTCACCCTTCGCGGCGAGACGGAGTGGGTCGAGACCGTGGCCGCGGGATGGAACCGTCTGGTCGGGCCGGGTGAGGGCGAGCTGGCATCCGCGCTGAGCGACGACGAATTCATGCGCCGTGATCGCCCGCGCCCCGAGCTCTACGGCGACGGCCGCGCCGCGTCGCGTATCGTGGCAGCGCTCGAACGACAGCAGATGCGGCGGCAGCGCCGTCCGGAGGTGGTGGCTTGATCCCGATCGCGCGCCCGCAGATGGGCGAAGAGGAGAAGGAGATGGTGGCGCGCACGCTCGACTCGGGCGTGCTGGCGCAGGGGCCGCGCGTGGCCGAGCTCGAGGCCGCCTTCGCGGCCTTCGTGGGCGTGCCGCACGCCATCGCCACCTCGTCGGGGACGACCGCGCTGCACCTGGCGCTGCTCGGCTACGGCATCGGTCCCGGGGACGAGGTCATCACCGTCCCGTTCACCTTCATCGCCAGCGCCAACTCCATCCTGTACACGGGAGCGCGCCCGGTCTTCGTCGACATCGACGAGGCGAGCTTCGACATGGATCCCGCACTGATCGAGGCGGCGATCACGCCGCGCACCAAGGGGATCATGCCGGTCAGCCTGTACGGCAACCCGGCCGACATGCCGCGCATCACCGAGATCGCCGGGCGCCACGGCCTGGTGGTGATCGAGGACGCGGCACAGGCGCACGGCGCGGCCATCGACGGCCGGCGGTCGGGCAGCTGGGGCGCCGGGGCCTTCAGCTTCTACCCGACCAAGAACATGACCACCGGCGAGGGCGGGATGGTCACCACCGCCGACGCCGCGCTGGCCGAGCGGGTTCACCTGCTGCGCGAGCACGGCATGAAGGTGCGCTACCACCACGACATCCTGGGCTACAACTTCCGCATGACCGATGTGCACGCCGCGATCGGGCTCGCCCAGCTGCCGAAGCTGGCGGCCAACAACGCGCGTCGGATCGAGATCGCGGAGCGCTACGGGCGCGAGCTGCGCGGCGTGATCACGCCGAGCGTGCGTCCCGGCGTGACGCACGTCTTCCACCAGTACACGATCCGGGTCAACCGCCGCGACGAGTTCGCCGAACGGCTGCGCCAGCGCGGCGTCGGGACGGGCATCTTCTACCCGATCCCGGTGCACCACCAGAAGCCGTTCATCGAGCTCGGCTACGGCGACCAGTCGTACCCGGTCACCGAGCGGCTGACGGAGCAGGTGATCTCGATCCCGGTGCATCCCACGCTCAGCGACGACGAGGTCGCGGCGGTGATCGCGGCGGTGAACGAGACGGCGATCGCGCTCGGTCCCCTGGCCGCCGCGGTGAGCGCATGAGGGACGGCCGCCGGCTGCGCGCCGGCGTGGTGGGGCTGGGCATGATGGGACGCAACCACGTCCGCGTCTACGACGAGCTGCTCGACGACGTGGAGCTGGTCGCGGTGGCCGACGCCTCGCCGGAGGCCGTGACGCGCGCCACCGCCGGTCGCGCGGCGCGTGGCTACACCGACGCCGGGCGCATGTTCGCGGAGGAGGAGCTGGACCTGGTGAGCGTGGTGGTGCCGACGTCGCTGCACCTGCCGCTCACCCTGGCGGCGCTCGACGCCGGGGCGCACGTCCTGGTCGAGAAGCCGATCGCCGGCCGCCGCGACGAGGCGGAGAAGATGATCGAGGCGGCGCAGGCGGCAGGACGGATCCTCAGCGTCGGCCACATCGAGCGCTTCAACCCGGCCATCCGCGAACTCAAGCGCCGCCTGGAGGCGGGTGAGCTCGGCCGGCTGTTCCAGATCAAGGCGACGCGGCTGGGGCCGTTTCCGGCGCGGATTCGCGACGTGGGGGTCGTGATCGACCTCGCGCCGCACGACCTCGACATCATGCGCTACCTGATCGGCAGCGACCCGGTGCGGCTCTACGCCGAGACGGAGCAGCGCATCCACACCGATCACGAGGACCTTTTCAGCGGCATCCTCAAGTTCGCCAACGGGGTCATCGGCGTGCTCGACATCAACTGGCTCACGCCGACCAAGCAGCGAACGCTGTCGGTGACCGGCGAGCGCGGGATGTACGTCGCCGACTACATCGGCCAGGACCTGGTCTTCTTCGCCAACCCGGACGCCACGCACACCTGGCGCAACCCTGGCGCCTCGGCCGCCTCGCCGGTCAACTCGGTCGCCGAGGGCGAGATGACGCGTCGCTACGTCAAGCGCGAGGAGCCGCTGGCGGTGGAGCTCAGCGAGTTCGCGCGTGCCGCTCGGTCGGGCGGCCCGCCGCCGGTCGATCCGCACGACGCCATGGTCGCCCTGCTGCTGTCGCAGAAGATGGTCGAGGCGGGCGAGACGGGCCGCGTCATCGACGGCGCGGCCCTGGCGGAGGCGCTGGCATGAGGATCGCGGTGGTGGGGCTGGGACACATCGGCCTGCCGCTGGCGGTGCAGTACGCCAGCCGCGGCCACCAGGTCGTGGGCTGCGACACCGCCGCCTGGATCGTCGAATCCATCAACCGCGGCGAGTCGCCGCATGACGACGAGCAGGCGCTGGTCGAGCGGGTGCCGCAGCTCGTCGCAGCGGGCAACCTGCGCGCGACGACCGACGACGCCGAGGGCGTCCGCGGGGCCGAGGCGGTGGTCGTCATCGTGCCAGTGGTGGTGGACGCGCAGCGCGAGATCGACTTTCGGCCCATCGACGCCGCGACGCGCGACATCGCGGCCGGGCTCCAGCCGGGAACGCTGGTGGTGTACGAGACGACACTGCCGGTCGGCACCACGCGCGACCGCTTCGGACCGATGCTGGCCGAGGGCAGCGGCCTGGAGCGCGACGGAGACTTCTTCCTCGCCTTCTCCCCGGAGCGGGTGCTGGTCGGCCGCGTCTTCACTGACCTTCGGCGCTACCCGAAGATCGTGGGCGGGACGAGCGACGAGAGCACGCGACGCGCGACCGAGTTCTATCGGTCCGTGCTCGACGAGGGCACCGACGTGTGGGCCGTCGCGAACGCGGAGACCGCGGAGATGACCAAGCTGGCCGAGACGACCTACCGCGACGTCAACATCGCCTATGCCAACGAGCTGGCCCGCTACGCCGCGAAGCGCGGCATCGACGTGCTGGAGGTCATCGGCGCGGCGAACTCGCAGCCGTACAGCCACATCCACCAGCCGGGCGTGGGCGTCGGCGGTCACTGCATCCCGGTCTACCCGCACTTCCTGTTCAACGGCGACCCCTCGCTGCGCATCCCGCCCCTGGCGCGGGAGATCAACGAGGAGATGGCGGCCTGGACGGTGGACGCGGTGGAGGACGTGGTCGGATCGCTCGACGGCGTGCCGGTGCTCGTGCTCGGCGTCGCGTACCGGGCCGACGTGCGCGAGGACGCCTTCTCGAGCGCCTTCCGGCTGCGCGACGAGCTGCTCGCGGCGGGTGCCACCGTCTACGGCCACGATCCGTACTTCGACGCGCAGCACCTGCGCTCGCTGGGCTTCGAGCCGTACGACCTGGCCGATCCGGCCCCCGCCAGGGTGGCCATCCTGCAGGCCGGCCACGAGGCATATCGGCAGCTCGACCCGGGTGCCATCCCGCGCCTGGAGCTCTTCGTCGACGGGCGCAACGCCCTCGACCCCGCGCCGTTCGAGGCCGCCGGGGTGCGCTACCTGGGCGTGGGTCACCGCAGCTGAGCCGATCGCGGTGACGCAGGTCGAGGAGGCGCCCAGCGTGGGACTGGCGGCCGGCCGGGGAGTGTGGGTGGTGCTGCCCACCTACAACGAGCGCGAGAACCTGCAGCTCGTCAGCCGTGCCATCCTCGAGTCGCTGCCGCAGGCCAACCTGCTCGTCGTCGATGACGACTCGCCCGACGGGACGGGGGCGCTCGCCGACGAGCTTGCGCACCTCGAGCCGCGCGTCAGCGTCCTGCATCGGCCGCGCAAGCAGGGCCTGGGCGCCGCGTACCGCGAGGGGTTCCGCTGGGTGCTCGATCGGCCAGACGTCCGCGCGGTGGTGCAGATGGACGCCGACTTCAGCCACGACCCCGACGACCTGCCGCGCCTGCTGTCTCCGCTCATGCGCGAGGCGGACCTGGTGCTCGGCACGCGCTACGTGCGCGGCGGCGCGACCGTCGGCTGGCCGCTCCATCGGCGCCTGATCAGCCGGGCCGGGACATTGTTCGCGCGCACCGTGCTGCTGCTGCCCTACCGAGATCTGACCGGCGGCTTCAAGGCGTGGCGCCGCGAGCTGCTGGAGTCGATCCGCCTGCGCGAGGCGGCGGCCTCGGGCTACGGCTTCCAGATCGAGACGACGTGGTGGGCGCACCGCCGCGGCGCGACGATCGTGCAGGTGCCCATCGTCTTTCGCGAGCGCGTGGCGGGGCACTCCAAGATGAACTCGGGCATCGTGCGCGAGGCGCTGCTGATGGTGCTTCGCCTGCGCTGGGACGCCGTGCGCGGCCGAGCGCCGCGGGCATGATGTGCGTTGGCGCGCGCCGGACGCATCGGCTAGCATGCAGCTTCGCCCAGGAGGTCACCTGTCCTCCGGCGCTGCCTTGTAGCTGAGCATGTCCTTCCGCAACCGTTCCGTCCTCAATCGCAAGCATCGTCCCCGCTGGCAGGACGAGCTGCGCAGCCAGCAGCTCATCGTCGCCGGCTTCGCCGTGGCCATCGCGCTCGCCCTCGGCATCTTCGGCGCCACGGTCTGGAACAGCTACTACGACGCGCACCTGCGACAGATCGCCCTGGTCGGCGACGCGTCGCTGGATCGCGATGCGCTCGGCACCCGCCAGCGCGCAATGGCGGCAGAGCTCAACGCCAAGGGCGTCGACCTGCAGTCGCAGCAGGGCGGGGCCCGCGACGCGGTGATCAAGCAGCAGCTGGACGTCGTCAGCGGCCAGCTGCAGACGCTCGCCAGCGACGCCACCACGTCCCTCGTGGACGGCACCTTCATGCGCGAGCGCGCGGCGGCGGCCGGGATCTCCGTCAGCGACGCGGAGATCGACGCCGAAGTCAAGGCGCGCCAGGACCTGCCGCGCCGCCTCAAGCTGCTCAGCATCTCGATCTCGGCCCTGCCGGCCGACGCGAAGGGCGGGACGACGCCGACCGACGCTCAGTGGAGCGCCGCGCAGAAGGAGGCGAACGACGTGCTCGCCCAGCTGCGAGCGGGCGGTGACTTCGCTGCGCTGGCCAAGGCGCACTCGAATGATGCCGCCACCAAGGACAACGGCGGGCTGATCGGCTGGGTGCAGGCCGCCGACGCGACGTACGGCAAGCAGTTCGACGCCGCGAAGGCCGCCAAGGTGGGCGACCTGGTAGGACCGGTCAAGACCGATGCGGGTTATCAGATCCTGCGCGTCGACGACGAGCGCAAGGGCGGGTCCGACCCGGTCTTCAAGTCGCTGCTCACCGGCGCGGGCATCGGCGAGGACGCGTATCGCAGCTACATCCACGACGAGCTGCTGCGCCGCAAGTTCACCGACTACTTCGGGGCGAGCGTGGTCAAGGCCAACCAGCCGCAGCGCAAGATCGCCCAGATCCTGATCGCCCCCGACGACCAGGGCGTGCCGGTGCCGAAGCTGCACCTGCGCCACATCCTCGTCCAGCCGCTTCCCGGCGCCAGCGACCAGAGCAAGGCCACCCCCGCGCAGTGGGCGGCCGCGCTCGAGAAGGCGAAGAAGATCCGCGTCGAGGCGGCCAAGCCCGATGCGGACTGGTACGCGCTCGCCAAGCAGAGCGACGACCAGGCGAACGCCACCCGCGCCGGAGACCTCGGCTGGTACGACCCCGCCACGTCCACCTTCGTCAAGGAGTTCAAGGACGCGGTGCGCACGCTGCGCGTCGGCCAGGTCAGCCAGCCGGTGAAGACCTCATTCGGCTACCACATCATCAAGGTCGTCGGCGAGCGCCTGCGCGCTGCCGACCAGGCCGAGCAGCTGATCACCCAGCTCAAGAAGGACCCCGGCAGCTTCGCCGCGCTGGCGCGTGACAACAGCGAGGACAGCGGCACCGCCGCCAAGGGCGGCGAGGTCGGCTGGGTCGCCCACTACGAGCTGCCCGCGGAGCAGGACCAGGCGGTCTTCGCGCTCACCAAGAAGGACCAGATCAGCGACCCGGTCGTCACCAGCACCGGTACGTACATCTACAAGCTGCTCGACAGCAGTGACAGCATGCCGGTCTCGGATGCCCGGCAGGCGCAGATCAAGCAGAACGGGTTCCCGCGCTGGCTCGACGAGCAGAAGAAGTCGGCCAACATCTGGGTCGATCCGCAATACGCCTCGACCTCCTCGAGCACGGCCAGCAGCGGCTCCGGCGTCAGCACCGGCGGTTGAGGGCCGCGTGGCAGTACCCGCGCGCACGGTTGACGAGCTGCTGGCGGCCGCCGGCGTCGATCCCGCCGACGGCGTGCAGCTGGCATCGGCGAGTCGGCTGCCGGGCCTCGCCTTCGACCCGGCCCTGCCGCTCCTCATCTTCGCCTCCGACGAGCCGCCGTCGGACGCGCTCCCCGGGCGTCACGCGCGCAGCGGCCCGCTCGAGGTGCTGGACGCCCTCTACCCGCCCGCGCACCGGCTTCGAAGGCTGGACTCGGGCGACGAGGTCGCGCTGCAGGACCTGACCGATGCGGACCTCGCCGCGCACGACTGGCTCGTCCCGGCGCTGCCCGCCCTCGAGAACCTTGCCTCTCCGCACGGCATGGCGGCCATCAGCGCGCGCCTGCGCGCTCCCGACGGCTGTCCCTGGGACCGGCGCCAAACGCACGCCACGCTGCGGCCGTTCGTGCTGGAGGAGGCGTACGAGACCGTCGACGCCATCGAGAACGGCGCGCCGGCGGACCTCGCCCAGGAGCTCGGCGACCTGCTGCTGCAGATCATCCTGCATGCCCAGCTCGCCGCCGAGGCGGGCGAGTTCGACCTCACCGACGTCTACCGCTCCATCGGCGCCAAGATCGTGCGACGCCACCCGCACGTCTTCGGCGAGGTCGAGGTGAGCGGCGTCGAGCAGGTGCTCGCCAACTGGGAGACGATCAAGGCCGCCGAGCGCAGCGACGCCGGACAGGATGCGGGCCCCTTCGCCGGGGTCGCGCGGGCGCTGCCCGCCCTTGCGGCCAGTCGCGAGATCCAGGAGCGCGCGGCGGCGCTGGGCTGGGACTGGCCCTCGGTCGAGGGCGTGTGGGACAAGGTGCGCGAGGAGCTGGGAGAGCTGGCCGCCGCCGAGGACCCCGCCGCGCGCCTGCACGAGCTGGGTGACGTCCTGTTCGTGCTGGTCAACCTGGCGCGCTGGCTGAGGCTCGATCCCGAGGAGTCGCTGCGAGCGGCGAACCATCGCTGGATCCGGCGCTTCGAGGCGGTCGAGTCCCTCGCGGTCGAGCGCGGCGACGACCCGCGCGCGCTGAGCGCGGAGGCGCGCGACGAGCTGTGGGAGGCGGTGAAGGACCGATGAGCGGCGAGCGAATCGCCATCGTGGTGCACGCCGTCTTTCCCGGCGACCCGCGAATCCATCGCCAGACCGATGCGCTGCTGGCGGCCGGGCACGAGGTGGATGTCTTCTGCCTGCGCGAGCCGGGCGAGCCGGCCCGGGAGGTCGACGGCGCGCTGCGCATCGTGCGGCTGCCGGTGACGCGCAGCTTCATGGGCTTTGCGGGCCACATGGCGGAGTACCTCGCCTTCGCCGGCATGGCGGCCGTCCGACTCACGGCCGAGCAGCGCCGGCGTCACTATCGGCTGGTGCAGGTGGCCACCGTCCCGGACTTCCTGGTCTTCTCGGCCGCAGCCCTCAGGCTCGCCGGCGTTCCGCTGCTGCTCGACCTTCACGAGGACATGCCCGAGTTCTTCCGCGACCGATTCGCGCATCCGCTGCTGCGGCCGCTGCTGCCGCTCGTCAGCGGAGCCGCGCGCGCATCGGCCGCCGTGGCCGACGCGATCATCACCGTCCACGAGCCGCTGCGCCAGCTGTCGATCGCCCGCGGCGTGCCGCCGGACAAGATCAGCGTGGTCATGAACAGCGCCGACGACGCGCTCTTCGATCCGAGCCGCCACGCGCGCCGCGCGTTCATGGCCGACGGCGAGCTGCGGGTCATCCATCACAGCAACCTGCAGCGCATCTACGGCCTCGACATCGCGGTCGAGGCGGTCGCCATGCTGCGCGACGAGCTCCCCCTGCGGCTCGACGTCTACGGCGACGGGCCGTTCCGTCCCGACGTCGAGGCCGCCATCGCACGCACCGGGACCGCGGACCGGGTCCACCTCAACGGCCGCGTCCCGCTGGTCGACCTGCCGGCGCTCATCGCCGGATCGGACGTCGGCATCGTGCCGTCGCGCGACGAGCCGTACCTGCGCTACTCGCTCTCGACCAAGCTGCTCGAGTACGCCGCCATGGGCATCCCGATCGTCGCCTCGGACCTCGCCACGTTCCGCAGCCACTTCACCGACGACGCGCTCTTCTACGTTCCCGGCGGCGACCCCGCCGCGCTGGCTGCCACGTTGCGGACGGTCGCAGCCGACGCCGAGGCGGCGGCGCGACGTGGAGCCGAGGCGCGCCGGCAGGCAGCCGCCTACGCCTGGGCCGAGCAGCGCGCCGCCTACCTCTCGGTGGTCGAGGGGTTGCTCAGCCGCTGAGGCTGCTCAC
This sequence comes from uncultured Chloroflexia bacterium, assembly GCA_963783725.1. GTDB lineage: Bacteria > Chloroflexota > Limnocylindria > QHBO01 > QHBO01 > CAWAOJ01. The sequence continues at coordinate 2,075,655 of CAWAOJ010000002.1, forward strand.
GGCAGCTGGACGAGACAGAGGGTCTTCCAGCCCCACGGCGTGCACAGGCGGCTGGTCCTCGCGGCCCACGCCTCGGGATGCGACTGCGCCAAGCCCGGCGCGGCGCGGTTGACGGTGACGACCCATCGAACCCCGCGCGTACGGTACAGGTCGCCGCCGTTCACGCCGCTGTCTGGCCGCGAGACGAGGATTCGCACCGGCGCGCTCATCGCCAGCAGCGGCGCGTACTCGCCCTCGACCGATGCGCCGCGCGGGACCGTGGCCGCGACGGCCTGCTGGAGCGCCGGCAGTCGCGAGGTCGCGCTGCGGACCCAGCCGCCATAGGCCAGCACGCCCGGCAGGACCAGCGCGATGCAGAGCGCCCCGACCGCCACTGCCCCCGCGATGCCTCGAGCGTGGAGCCGGCGAAGCAGGTCCGCCGCCGCGAAGCCCGCCAGGATGGCCAGCGGCGGGAGCAGCGGCTCGATGTAGCGGCTGGGGCGGTAGGGAGACACCAGCATCGCCGCCATGCCGACCCCGAACCAGCCCAGCGAGGCACCGATCAGCAGGCGTTCGGCGCGTTCCAGCCGGCGCCATGAGCGAACCGCCAGCACGGTTCCGGCGAGTGCCGCCAGGAGCAGTGGCAGGGACAGCGGCAGGAACTGGTCGCTGCTGAACAGGTACTCCCAGGCGCGCTGCCAGGGCGGCGCCGGCCTGGTGGCCAGGTCGGGCCAGATCCGCAGGTCGGTCAGCACGCGCTCCCAGCGCGGCAGGGCGACGAGCGCGAACCAGCTCAGCCCCACCACCGCGCCGGTGGCCGCGGTGACGGCAAGCCGCGACAGCGCGCGGCGGTCGCGGATTGTTCCCGCCAGCAGGACGCCGATCAACGCTCCGGCCACCGCGAACACGGCGCTCGGCTTGGTGAGCACCGCGCCGGAGTAGGCGATGCCGGCGAGCAGGCCCATGCGGATCGCGCCGTCCCGGGGTCGCGCGACGAGCGCGACGGTGCCGAGGACCAGCAGCAGCATCACCATCTGCTCCAGGTACACCAGCCGCCCGTAGTACAGAACCACCACGTTTGCGGCAAGCCCGAGGGCCGCCACGGCGCCTCCGGCCGTCCCGAAGCGACGCGTGGCGAGCAGCCCGACGCCCGCCACGCTTGCCACCGTCATCAGCAGCGCGACCACGCGCGCCTGGATGATCCCGACGCCGAACACGGAGAAGACCCCCGCCAGCGTGACGCTGAACGGCAGGTTGACCAGGTGCAGGTTCCAGTCGTCAGTCGCCCACGTGCCGAGCAGGACCAGGTTCCTGGCATTGAGCGCGTTGTAGCCCTCGTCCGTGAACGGCGAGGTGCTCGCGGTGAACGCGTTGGCGGGGTCCGTGGCGAGCATCGCGAGCAGCGCCAGCAGCAGCAGCGCGGCGGGAAGCAGCGGCAGCAGCCAGTCGAGCCGCCGCGCTCTGCTCACCGCATTCCTCCGTCACGACCCACCAGGCCCGCCGTGTCTCGTACCTTACCCGCTCGCACGGACGCTCCGGCTCGTCGCCGGTCGGCGGCATCGCGTCGTACGATGCGCACTGCGCGGGGGCACTCACCGTCGGGGCGTAGCACAGCCTGGTAGCGCACCTGCTTTGGGAGCAGGAGGTCGCCGGTTCGAATCCGGCCGCCCCGACCAACCCGGTATCATCCCGCCGTCCGATGCTGAGCTACGCGATCACCTTCTCTGTCGCCGTGCTCGTCGCCGCCGTGCTCGTCCCCCTCGTGCGCACCTGGGCGACGTCGCGTGGGCTGGTCGACGCGCCCGGCGGACGCAAGATCCACGAGCGGCCCGTGCCGCGCTTGGGCGGCATCGCCATCGCCGTTGCGTTCTACGTCGCGCTGGCGGCGGGCGTGGTCCTGCCGCTGTACGGGAGGTTGCCCGGGCTGCCGGAGCTGCCCGGAATCGCGGCGGGCGGGACGCTGCTGGTGCTGGTCGGCCTGGTGGACGATCTCGTCGGTCTCTCGGCGGTGGTGAAGCTGGTGATGCAGATCGCCGCGGGCGTGCTCGCCTACGCGCTGGGGATCGGGATCCACACGCTCGCCTTCCCGTGGGGCAATGTCGACGTCGGGTGGCTGTCACTGCCGCTGACCGTCGTCTGGGTGGTCGGCGTGATCAATGCGGTCAACCTGATCGACGGCCTGGACGGCCTCGCCGCCGGCGTGGTGGTCATAGCCCTGGCGGCGCTGTTCGTCATCGCGCCGAACAGCGCGCCGCTCTCGCTGATCCTTGCCGCCGGCGCGGGCGCCGTTCTGGGATTCCTCATCTACAACGTGTACCCCGCGTCGATCATCATGGGCGACAGCGGGTCGATGTTCCTCGGCTTCCTGGTGGGAGTGGCCGCGATCGCCGTCGCGTCCCCGCCGGGCGGATCGGTGTACGCGTACGTGCCGGCCATCGTGCTCGCTCTGCCGCTCGCCGACATGGTCTGGACGGTGCTGCGCCGCGCCAGTGGCGGCCGCCCGGTCTTCTCCGCCGATGCCGGGCACGTGCACCACCGGCTGCTGCGCGGCGGGGTGAGCCACCGCGACGCGGTGCTCGCGCTCTACGCCGTCGCGGCGGTCTTCGCGCTGATCGGGATCGTGCTCGACCGGATCTAGGCTGCCTCGACCCGCGGAACGCTCAGCAGCGAGCCGAGCCCGAGCATGAACCAGAACATGAACGCCACGGTGTTGGCCTCGAGGCCCATGGTGGTGCCGGTGGTGATCGCCACCGCCACGCTCCCGGCGAACAGGCCGGTCGCGAGGACGTACGTGACCCGGTCGCCGGCTGCGCGGCGAATGACACGAACCAGTCCCGCGTAGATGAATGCGAGCGTGGCGAGCAGCGCCGCGGCCCCGAGGATGCCTCCCTCGATGAGCACGTGAAGCCAGAAGTTGTCGACGGTGATCTGCGCCACGAGCAGCTTGTCGGTGCCGTACTGCGCGTAGACGGGGGTCGCGAAATGCGCGGCCGCGCCGCCGCCGTATCGGCCCGGCCCCACGCCGAGCAGCGGGTGATCGCGAAGGATCGGCAGCGCGTTGAGCACGAACTGGGTACGGAGGTCGCGTCCCGCGCCGACGGCGCCGACGCGGTCGCCGGTCGTGCCGATCAGGTCGAACTGCGTCGGAGGCGCCGGAGCGCCGCCGGCGGCCCTGGGCACGATCAGGTCGCGCGGCATGAAGGTGACCGCGGCGATGGCGAGAAGTCCCACCGCCAGCGTGGCGAGCAGCACCCGCCGGTCGAAGAGGAGCATCGTCGCGCCGCCGCCGACCAGCAGACCCAGCCACGAGCCGCGCGAGTAGGTGAGCAGCATGGCCATGGTCAGCAGCAGCGAGACAACCGCGAGGCCGGTGCGCCACCGCGCGTCTCGCAGGCGCACCATCCCGAACAGGGTGAGCGGCAGCACCATGGCGACCAGGGTCCCCATCGAGTTGGGGTTGCGCACCAGCGAGCCGATGCGTGAGAAATCGCCGGACCGCCCCTCGACCACCGTGAGGCCGAACAGGTCGGGCCGCAGGACCCCCTGACCGATGCCGATCACGGCCATCACCAGCACGGCCGCCACGAGGGCGCCGACGGCGGTCACGGTCTGACGGCGGTCGAAGCCGACGATGCGGACCAAATAGAACAGCGTCACCGCGTCGAGCGTGTAGAACAGCCCGGCTCCGAGCGGAAGCAACGGCACGCGGTTGACGAGCGCGGAGAGCAGGCCGAGCGCGACGAACGCCGCCAGCGCGATCGTCGCGGGATGCCGCAGCGCCAGGCCGATGCGGTGCGCGCGGATGCCGAGGGCGAGGATCACCAGCGCGACGACGCCGAGGAGCGCCTCCGACGAGAACTGGGTGTACGTCTGGACCGCGACCGGCATGAACGGCGCGATCAGGAAGCGGTCGGCGATCGGCGCCAGCGCCGTCACCACGAGCATCGACCGCGGCCACCGCGCCGTCGCCATGGCGAGCAGCGCGAAGAGCGCGATGGCGAGCAGCACGAACGCCGAGTTGGAGGCCCGCGCGACGACCACCGTGGCGCCGAGCAGCACGAGCGCAATGAGCGCCACCGCGCCCGCCGGCACGTTCGCGAACGCTGTGCGCATCGGTCGCACGGAGGTGACCTCGGACATCAGAGCCTTTCGTCGGAGAACAGCACGTCGAGTACCTGCTGCGCCCGAGCATGCCACGAGTTCGCCGTCGCTGCGCGCTGGGCGGCGGCCCCGAACGCGTCGAGCTCCTCGCGCGACGCAGTCGCCAGGCGGCCGATCGCCCCGGCCATGTCGTCGACCTCATCGGGCACGACGAGCCCCGCATCGGCTGCGCGCACGATGCGTGCCTGCTCGGAGCAGTCGGTCACCAGAAGCGGACGGCCGTAGCTGAGGTAGTCCATCAGCTTGATCGGCACCGCCAGGTCGTTGTACGCGCTTCGACGCCGCGGGATGACAGTGGCCAGCACCTGCGGAAGCAGCGCGTGGATCTCGCTCCCGCTCGCGCGTTCGACGCGCAGCCATGCCGGGTGCGAGCCCGGCGGCTCCTCGCCCCTGCGCGCCACGCAGATGAGGTCGATGTCGTGCCCATCCGCCCGCGCACGCTCCACCGCGGCGAGCAGCAGCTCCCCGCCCAGCTCGGGCGATCGGATGGCGCCGACGTGGAGCAGGGTCCGTGCGCCAGGGCTCCGCTGGACATCCAGCGGTGGAGGTGCTCCGGGCGGCAGCAGCACGCCGTCGGCGCCGTGTCCCATCAGCGTCGCCAGGCCGCGCGACGGGAATGCGGCGCGAGTGGATGCGGCGAGCAGCGCGGCGAACGCCGGGCGGAAGAGGCCCGCTGCGATCCGATGCTTCACGCTGTCGCCGTACCCCGGCAGCAGCTGATAGGCGTCGCGCACGAAGGTGAGCACCGGGATGCCGAGGGCCCTGGCAAGGCCGAGGAACGCGACGTCGGCCGGCGATGGCAGGAACGAGGAGCTTTCGACGTAGATGCCGTCGAGCCCGCGCAGCCGCCCGCTCGCCGCGTACCGCGCGAGGGCCACGCTGCGCTCGCCGCGGTTCCCCGCCACGACGTCGAGCGAGGCGAGCCCGGCCAGCGCGTCACGCAGGCTGCTGATGCGAACGGTGGGTCCGGAGTTGGCGACGCCGAGCCGGTACATGGAGACCAGGAGCACCCGACGGCGACGCCTCACGGGCTCCCCCCCGAGGGGGAGGAAGCGGCGACCGGCGGCGCCTTGGCGGTCGAGCCGAGGTACCACCCTTCCAGCGGTTCCCCGAAGAGCACCGTCATCTCGTCGCGTACCGCCGCTCGCTTCGGGATGAGCAGGTAGTTCGTCTGCGGGTCGACCGGCGCGTCCACGTACTGCGGGTAGCCCAGCACGACTCGCTGGATGTCCGGTCCGCTGACGAGCGGGATGAGGCGTGGACAGGTCGCCAATCTGGTCGCGCGGAAAGTCGGTCGCGACCGTTCGGCCCACCGCTCCCAGGATGCCCGGCAGGTCGAAGACGAGGTTCGTCCTGGCGAACTCTTCGCGCAGCGCGAGGAGCAGCTTCTGCTGGCGGTCGGCGCGCAGGAAGTCGTTCTGGTAGTCGCGCGTGCCGTCCGGCATCTCCAGGTAGCCCTTGCGGATGCGGGCATAGGCCAGCGCGTGCGCGCCGTCGTAGTGGTTGCACCCCGCGTCGAGCGCGATGCCCATCTTGGGATACCAGGTCGGGCCGGTGTACGTGTCGTCCACGAGCCGGCCGGGGAGGCACAGCTGCACTCCGCCGAGCGCGTCGATGAGCTGCGAGAAGCCCTCGAGGTTCACGGTTGCGTAGTAGTTGATGGTGATGCCCAGGTAGAGGCCGATGGACCGCTCGAGCGTGCGCAGCCCGCACTGCGCGGTCTCGACCATGTCCGGGCACCACAGTGCCGGGTTGGCTCCCGCATCGGTCGAGAGCTGGTTGATCTTCTGCGGATAGCGACCGCTGGCGTAGATGCGCGTGTCGGGAAGTGGCAGGAAGCCGGTGTCGCGCGGTACGGAGACCATCACCGCGGTGTGCGCCACCGGGTCCACCGAGACGACGAGGATGGTATCGGTCAGGGCCTCCTGGCGCCCCGGGCCGGAGTCGATGCCGAGCAGCAGGAAGTTGATGCGCTCGGTGCCGTTCCAGCGATACGTCGGCTCGTTGAGTGGCGGCACCGGCGTCGCGTGTGGCGCCGCCGGGGCCGGCCCGCCGGCGAAGACCTGCCCGAGCGTCGAATCGATCTCGGCCACGATGAACCCCGCCCAGGCATGCATCGCGATGGTCACGATCAGCAGCGCGCCCACCACGGCGAGGTTTCCGCGACGGCGCGGGGCGGAGAGACCGGCCTCGCCGATCGCGAAGAGGCGCCATATGAGCAGGCCGCCGTCGATGACGAGCACCGCCCACAGGAAGGACGAGCTGAGCAGCTCGTTGCGCAGGCGGGTTCCATAGGCGATCGCGGCGACCGCGATGACGGCGATCAGCAGCAGGACGGGGATCGCGAGCACGGCGGCAAGCAGCCGCTTGCCAACGTACGCCTGGCCGAGGCCGGGAAAGACGAACGACAGTGCGGCAGCCAGCGCCGGGTGTCGCGGGCGGGACGAAACCGTCATGGCACCCCACGCAAGCTGGACGGGCGGGCGGCAAGTGTAGCACCGCGTTTCGAGCGTGCAGACGCGCCGGATCGGGGGTCCGGGAAGCGGAAGTGGTGACAGGACGCACGGGCTGGGTAGTACGGGTGGGTTAGTACCTTTGCGCCATGCCGAGACCGCGGCCTAGACTGCGGACTCATCGGATTTCATCCATGTTCCACGCGGGCTGCCCCGCCGCACGAGTTCATCTGTGCCCATCCAGCTCACCTTCATCGTCGTCACCGCCGTCGTCGCGGCACTGCTCGGGCTCGGCGCTCTGCTCGCGCTGATCACCGGGCGTCGCGACTCCGAGCTGGCGTCCGACTTCCGATCCGACCCGTCGACCTCCCTTGACGTCGTGACCAAGTACGACGTTGCGGAGGAGGTGAGCCGGCCGGCGGAGACGGCCGAGGTCGAGTCGCGGGCTGCGTACGAGCGCGTGGTGCGGATCCTGTGGTGGCTCACCATCGCCATCGTCCTGGTCGGCGTCGGCGTCTCGAACGCCTTTGCGGCGGATCAGCCGCTCGTGTTCGCCATCGGCGGCCTGGGCGTGGTGGCGGTCCTGGTCCTGCACGAGCTTCGCCCCGAGCGCTGGCGCTCGGTGGTCGTGTCCGCCATCGAGGCGCTCATCGCGCTGGCCCTCGTCACCGGGCTGCTGGTCGTCACCGGTTACGGCGGCTCGCCGTTCTTCTTCGCGCTCGACATCGTGGCGGTCGCGGTGGCGCTCGGCCACAGCAACCGCATCGCGCTGGTCGTGTCGGCGCTCGCGACGCTCGCCTACCTGGGCGTGCTGACCGTCGATCCGGCGCGGTCCACCTACGCCGCCACGGACCTGCTTCGCTTCGGCCTCAACATCGGCTCCATCTGGCTGCTGGCGTACCTCGCCGCGGTCTTCGCCGGGCAGGAGCGCAGGCGGCGCGACCGGCTGATCGCCGTCTCGCAGATCGACCCGCTGACAGGGCTCTTCAACCGGGCGCACATCTTCCTCACCGTCGAGCAGGAGGTCCGCCGCACGCGGCGCAGCGCGCGGGGCTTCTGCCTGCTGATGATCGACCTCGATGGGCTGAAGGCCGTCAACGACACCCTCGGCCACACCCGCGGCGACGAGGTGCTGCGCGCGCTCGGCGCGGTGATCCGCCACTCGATCCGCACGGTGGACACGGCGTACCGATACGGTGGCGACGAGTTCACCGTCCTGCTTCCCGAGACCGATATCGCGGGCGCCTTCGTGGTGGCCGAGAAGATCCGTGCCGGCGCCGAGGAGGTCGGCGAGGCGATCGCCGACGGCGCCGCCGAGACGAGCGTCAGCATCGGACTCGTCTCGTACCCGGAGGACGCCACCGGCGCGGACGAGCTGATGAACGCCGCCGATCGCGCCATGTACCAGGCGAAGTCGCTCGGCAAGAACCAGATCAGCGGCGTGCCGCGCGTCCGACGTGCCGCCCGCCACCTCCCGCCGCCGCTCGAGTCGCCGCCCGAGGGCAGCGCGACCGCGGTGCCGGTCGGGGAAGCGCCGGCGCCGCCGGCTGCCGACCCGCAGGCCGCCGCTCCGCAGCGGGCCGCTCCCCAGCAGACCACGCAGGCCGCGCAGGCCGCGACCGAGGCCGCGACGGCGACCGCGGCGCAGGCCCCGCCGCCGGCGCCCGTGGCTGCCGCCGTCGTCGAGGCGGAGCAGGAGACCGACGAGCGCGAGCCCGACCCCGGCGACGTGCGGCGCCAGATCGCGGCGGCCCGGCGCAGCTTCGACCCCGACGACCAGATCCGGCGCGCGATGGACGCGTTCCTGTCGTCACCCAGTCGCGAGGATCGCGGCCACCCCGACGCCTGAGCCGTCGTTCAGCGGTCGCTCACCGAAGCGGTGACCGGCACGATCTCGACCCACACCCGCCCCGGGCGGAGCACCACCGGATCGCCGGTGGCGTAGGTCCACCTCGTGCCGTCCTTCGCGCTGGGGCGTGACCAGCGCACGGCGATCGCCCGGCCGTCGGCGTACAGCGTCCCGACGCCGCTGCCGACAAGGTGCTGCAGCCGGCGGGAGTTGCCGCCCGGGTCGGGATCGCCGAAGACGACCTCCTGCGTGACCCGCTGGACGAGGACGCTGGTGGCGCTGACCGAGCGCGCCGTCGACGGCGTCCACGATCGGCTTGCCGGCGTCCTGGCGGTGCCACTCCGCCGCGCCGGCGTCCCAGCTCCAGCCGAAGCGCCAGTAGGCGTTGGTCTGGATCGTGAGCGCGGCGACCGCGCGGCCCGACGGCAGCGTGGCCGCCGGATCGAAGCGCAGCGGCGGGCGCAGGGAGCCGCCCACCCGCGCGGCAAGCTGGTCGAGCCGCGCCATCGAGCCGAAGGAGCGGCGCACGCGCTCGAGATCCGCGTACAGGTTGTGCGGCGCCTCGCGGCCGCTCACGCGCTGGTACCACGGCCAGCCGCCGGTGATGCCGTTCACGTACGGCATGCCCGCGGCCTCGAACCGCGTCGAGCGGCGCCATTGCTCGCCCCGAAGCCGACGGTGAGCGCATGCAGGTCCTGCCACAGGTCGATGTTGTAGTAGCGCGCGCTGCGCACCGGGCCTGACAGGCCGGTCGTGGGCTGGCACAGGAAGACCGCGGAGAAGCGGGTGGTGTCGCCCTCCACCGGCGCCTCGTAGACCATGTCCGCCTCGTTCAGCCCACGAGCCGGTCGCGCCAGAGGATGGTTCTCGATCTGGACCACGATCGCGGTCCGCTTGGCCAGCGCGGCGTCGCCCATCGGCAGGCCGTCGAGCGGGCAGCGGGCGGCGACGACGGACGTCGCGCTCGGGGTGGCGCTGCTCAGCGGCGTGGGGCTCGCGGTCGCAGCCGGGAGGCTGAACGAGGGCGCCTGGGTGGGCGTGGGGGTCGCCTCGGCCACCGGACGCGCGCCCGCGTTTCCGAAGACCAGGAACGCCGCGACGCCGAGCAGCAGCGCCCCGGCCGCGATGGCCACCGCCAGCATCGGTCTCGCGCGCAGGTAGTCCATCGGCCGATGCTAGACCCCCGCTGCCGTGGCGAAGGGGTGATTTCGCTATACTCGCCGCCGCCGGCGCGGGCCGGCGCACAGGTCGAGGGCCCTTGAGCACATCATCGACGCGGCGTGCCGCGGCCGATCCCCGAGCAGCGTTGGCCGCCTTCTGGTCCTTCGTGCTGCCCGGCCTGGGGCAGGCCTACAACGGCCAGTCGCGCCTGGCCTGGATCCTTCTCGCGCCGGCCCTGCTGCTGATCGGCCTCGGGGCGGCGGCGCTGCTGATCGCCGGATCGGGCCTGCTCTCGAGGCTGCTGGACACCCGCTTCCTGGTGGGGCTGATCGTGCTCGACCTCGCGCTGCTCGGCTGGCGACTGGTGGCCATCCTGCAGGCGCACGGCGCCCGCGAGCGACCCAGTCCCCATCGCTGGACGACCTACGTCACCACCGGCGTGGTGGTGCTGACCCTGGCCATGCACATCCTTCCGGCCTACTACGCCGTGAAGGCGATCGACACGCTGGGTGCCATCTCGCGCGACGACGGCCCGCAGCAGGCGCCGAACCACATCCCGGGCATCAGCAACCTGCCGGAGCCCTCGGACCAGCCCGACGTCAAACAGGGCGAGCGGGTCAACGTGCTGCTGGTCGGCGTCGACGCCCTTCCCGGCCGCACCACGCAGCTGACCGACACCATGCTCGTCGTCAGCCTCGACCCGCAGGGCGGGCGCTCGGCGATGATCTCCGTCCCGCGCGACACCTACGGCGCCCCGCTGCCCGATGGAACCTTCTTCAACGAGAAGCTGAACGCGCTGATGGTGCGCGCCGAGCAGAACCGCGGCCGCTTCCCGGACGGCGGCGTGGCGACGCTGAAGAAGACGATCGGCGGGCTGCTCGGGGTGGACATCCACTACTTCGCCGCCATCAACCTGCTCGGCTTCAAGCAGGCCGTGGACAGCGTCGGCGGCGTGGACATCACGGTGGACCGCGCGGTGAGCGACCCGACCTACTACGACGAGACCGGCAGGCAGACCGGCTTCTACATCAGACCCGGCGCGCATCACATGGACGGCCACACCGCCCTCGCCTACGTGCGTTCGCGGAAGGGCGTGGGCGACAGCGACTTCACCCGCGCCGACCGCCAGCAGCAGCTGCTGGAGGCGCTGCGGGCCAAGCTCACCGCCGGCAACCTGCTCACCGCGCTGCCCGGGCTGCTCGACGCGGTGAAGGGCGCGATCACCACCGACGTGCCCTCCGACAAGATCTCGCAGCTCGCCCAGGCGGTGCAGGACGCCGACATGTCGCACCTCGAGCGCATCGTGCTGCAGCCGCCGGAGTACTACAGCGTGGACGCGCACTCGGCGGCGGGGTACATCCTGATTCCGAAGCTCGACGCGATCCGCGCCATCGGCGAGCGTCTCCTGGGCCAGACCGCGTCCTCCACCCAGGGCGCATCCGCCACGCCGGCGCCCTGAGGGGCTAGACTCGCCGGCATGCCCGGCTTCTCGACGCGTGCCATCCGCGCGGCGAGCCGCGCGCCGGAGGCGCCGCAGCCGCCCGTCAACGTGCCGATCTACCAGAGCAGCACGTTCGAGGTGGGCAGCGCGCAGGACCTCGGCGACCTGCTCGAGTTCAAGGTCCCCGGGCACTCCTACACCCGCTACTCCAACCCGACCCACGCCGCGCTCGAGGACGCGCTGGCCGAGCTGGAGGGCGCCGAGGCGGCGCACATCACCGCCAGCGGCATGGCCGCCGTGCACGCCGCCATGCTGTCGCTGCTCGCCCCGGGCGACCACGTCGTGGCCGGTGCGGCGCTCTACGGCGGCACCTACTCCCTGCTCAACGACCTCCTGACGCGGTTCGGGATCGCCTTCACCCAGGTGGACCAGACCGATGTGTCGGCGGTCACGCGGTCGTTCACCGACCGCACCCGCCTCGTGTGGCTGGAGACGATCGCAAATCCGACCACGGCCATGCCCGACATCGCTGCGGTGACCGCCGCTGCGCACGAGCGCGGCGTGTCGGTGGTGATCGACAACACGTTCGCCTCGCCGTACCTGTGCACGCCCATCGCGCTCGGTGTCGACCTGGTGGTGCACTCCATGACGAAGTACATCGGGGGGCACTCGGACCTGCTTGGCGGCGTGGTGCTCGGATCGGTCGAGCGCGTCGCCGCCGCTCGGCACGTCGCCGTGGACGTGGGCGGCAACGCCAATCCGTTCGAGGCGTTCCTGGCGCTGCGCGGCCTCAAGACGCTGGCGCTGCGCATGGAGCGCCACTCCGCCAACGCCCTCGCGGTGGCGGGAGCGCTCGAATCGGCCCCGGGCGTGGCATCGGTGCGCTATCCAGGGCTGCCGTCGCACCCGCAGCACGCCCTCGCCAGCCGGCAGCTTCGCGACGGGAAGGCGGGCGGCATGCTGTCGCTGGACCTCGCCGGCGGACGCGCGGCCGGTGAGCGCTTCCTCGATGCCCTGAAGGTCGCCGTCCACGCCACCAGCCTCGGCAGCGCCGAGACCCTGTGCAGCCACCCGGCCTCCTCCTCGCACCGTCAGCTCGGGACCGATGCGCTGGCGGCCGGCGGCCTCACCCCGGGAACGGTGCGCATCTCGATCGGCCTGGAGGATCCGGACGACCTGATCGAGGACATGGTGACGGCCGCGGCGACGGCCGCGGGCTGAGGCGCGGGTCGATGGCGAGCGTCATCGACGTCTGGCGTGCCGTCGATCCGGATGCGCGGCTGCTGTGGGGACCGGTGGGCGCCCTGGCGCACGTCGCGCGCGGCGCGGCCACCAGCCGGATCAGGCCGCCGCACCTGCCGCCCTCCCTGGACGGCCTCATCTTCGTCGTCGACACGCAGCTGCTGCGCAGCACCTCGCTCGACGCGCTGCTGGCCGGGGTGGCGGCAGCCGGGCTGGCTCCCGTGGCGATCCTTCTCGCCGGGGAGGGCTCGTCGCTCCGCGACGTCCCGCCGCTCGCGGCCGGTGATCTGCCGATCCTCGCCAGCGGGCGAGCCGCCGCACGGCTCACCGAGGAGATCGGCCGCTACCTGTCGAACGAGCCCGCGTTCCTGTCCGCCTTCGCCGCGGAGCTGCGCCTGGGCGGCGCCGAGGCGGCGCTGGCCGATCCGGCGCCCGGCTCGCCGGCAGGCCTCCTCGCCGCGCGCCTGCGCCGGGGCGTCGCCGTCGCGGCGGAAGGGGAGCTTCGAGCGCTGAACCCACGCGCCGCCGGGAGGGCCCTCGCGGCGCGTTTCGCCGCCACCTTCGCGCGACATTTGGCCGCCGGGCCTGCGCGGCGGGAGCCGCTGCGACGACAGCTCGACGGCCTGTGGCTCTTCGAGCATCGCGTGCACGCGGGCGCATCGGTGTGGCTGTTCGACGACCTGCCGTTCGCGCGCATCGACGAGGTCGGCGCGGAGGCGCTGGGCATCACGCTGCGTGCCCTCCTGCGCCGGCCGCGCAGCGCACCGCCTGCCGCCGCCGCGACGGCGAAGCCGGAAGGCGACTCGCTCGACGTGACGCTGCTCGCGGTCGCGCGCGCCAACGGTCGCGTGGCGGCGGCCGCCCGGGCGCTCGGCGTCCACCGCAACACGGTGCTCTACCGGCTGCGCCGCGCCAGCGCGGAGCGAGGCATCGACCCGCGCCGGGCGGAGGACGCCCTGAGGCTGCTGCGACGGAGTGACGACGGGTGAGCGCCGGTGCGCCTTGCGATCACGCCAGGAATGCACCGTGGACGACCCAGTCCGCCACCTCGTCCAGGCTCGTGACCCATAGCGACGGGTCAGCGGCGAGGCGATCGAGGATTGCCAGGTACAGCGCTCCCCATCGCGCAAACTCCCGGTTGGAAGGGACCGAGGTGCGGACGTGCCAGTCGATGCTGCCGAAACCGCCCGAATCAGCGATCGCAGCGAGATAGCGCTCGAACAGCTCCAGTGGTGGCTCGCCGGCGTTGACAAGTGCCGAGTCCATGCAGAAGGTCGGCAGCTGCACCGTGGACAGCGGCCGGCTCAGCTCGTCGTCCCACGGTTGGAACGGGAGCGCGACGTTGCGCCGGAACCCGGGGTGGTCGTTGAAGGCGAGCGAGGCGTCGAACCGGAAGCCGGCGGCCTCGTGCGCGCGCAGCGTGGCCGCTACATCGTCGCCGAGGTGCCAGTGATGGTGCCGCACGCCTAGCACGTCGACATCTGCCAGGGCAGAAAGCCGCTCTCGCTCGTGTACGAAGCGGCCAACGTTCCGGTGTGCCTCGTAACTGGCATGCAGCGCGATGCCGAATCCCGCCCCCCTGAGCGCATCGAAGACCCTTTGGAAGCGAGGCCATGCGATGTCGTAGTAGACGTCCTCGTAGCGTCCCCACTCCGCGAAAGCGGGAACCGCCGCAAAGAAGAAGGTCGAGCGGAACCCCCGTCGCTCCTCCTCCTCGACGATCTGGTCGAACAGCCAGAAGTCGTCAGCCGCCCGGCGCAGGCGCGCGGCGGATGTCGCAAGCACCTTGACTGCGTAGATCGGCAGGTCGGTCCGCCGAGCGACGAACCGTCCCTCCCGGAAGGCGCGCAGGATTCCCCATTTTGTCGGTCGATCGACGTCGTGTGACAGCCCGATGGCAGCGCGTTTCCCCCCGGGCCAGCGTGGCTGCGGTTCAAGGCCGATTCGCTCTGTCATGAGCGCACCGGCGCGCGCCACGATCTCGTTGACGATAGCGTGCTCACCGACTCCGGCGCCCGCCTGCCACGAGGCGTCGTAACGGAGCCGCCCGTGTCGGTCGAACGCATCGGGCGGCCGGTCGGCGTTCAGCGCATCGGTCAGCAGGCGACCGACGCCACCGACGAAGTCCACAACATCATCGGGATCTCGTGGCACGATCAGGTCGGCGCGTCCCAGCGGCGGACGGTCCCCGCGAAAGAGGAGCGGCCCTGGTGTTCTCGGGTCGACCTCCACCGCCCGCATGCCCAAGGCGGTCGCGACGAAGCCGATCGCATAGCGATCCAGCGGGACGTCGCGCTCGAGCGCGAACCGCAGCTCAGCTGGCGCCTGGGAGTCCGGCACGGCGGCGGATCCTCTTGATCACCTGCGAGTAGCGCCGCAGGTTCCGGTGCGTGCGCCGAGTCTCGAGCGTTCGCGGCGCGCTGAGCAGCAGATCGCGCAGCGATGTCGTGTCGTCCGGCGCGTCTAACGTGACCAGCGTCCCGCCGCGGAGCAGCTCCCAGGCAGTGTGCGTGTCTGCTCCGGCGAGCTGTGGCAGGCCAAGCGCGACCGCATCGGCCAGCGCGCGCTCATTCTCGGCATCCGACGAGCGCGAGTTGAAGACCTCGATCGCGTCGACGTGCGGGTAGAGCGTGGGGTCGCCCTTCGTATGCCGATACGGATGCGGCAGCACAACGAGTCCTCCCTGCGCGTGGATATCGGCCACGACCTCGGCGAAGCGGCGCGACAGCACCTCCTGGTGCAGGAAGAGGCCCAGGATGTCGGCGCGCTCGGTGGCGTACTCGGCGCCGATGACGATCTCGAGCCGGGGATCGCGATTCCGTCGTGCGAGCTCGAGTGAGCCGGCCAGTGTGTTGTGGTCGGTGACGCACACGAAGTCGAGCCCGGCGCGTCGCGCCAGCGAGAGGTATGCGCCGGCGGGCAGGATGGAGTCGAAAGAGCGCCAGGTATGCGCGTGAACGAGGCCGCGCAGGCGCCTCATCGCCGCAGCATCCGTCCGATCGTGCCGGCCAGCTCCACGACGTGTGGCAGTGGATCCGACCAGCGAATGTTGCTGCGTGCCGCGCCGAACCAATCCGCCAGGATCGAGCGCGCCTCGCCTGGCCGCGCCACCAGGTGGCGCAGGTCGTTACCGAGCGGCCAGCAGTAGCGGAGCTGTCCGGACGGCTCAGGCAGGTCTGGCAGCTCCTCCCCGGCGCCGATGCGTATGAGATCGCCGGGAAAGTCCGCGCCCGCGGCCAGCGCGAGGTCCAGCGAGCCCCAGAACTTGGGGTTGACCTCCATCAGATAGAGGAGGCCGTCAGAGTCGTTTCGCTTCAGCTCGACCATTGCCGCGCCGTGCCATTGCAGCGCGTCGAGCAGCGTTCGCCCGATTCGTAGCGCCTCGGCGTCGTGCGCGAGCTCGCAGCACGTGCTCTCGCCTCCCGTCGGCGGAAACTCTCTGATGCGGCGGTGGACCATCAGCCGCTTCGCGCGCCCGCGCTGGTACGTGACGAATACGCCGATCCCCGGCCCTTCGATTCGCTGCTGAAGCAGCGGCATCTCGCCGGTGTGGTATTGCTCTTGATATCTGGCAACCTCGGCGGCGAGGTCGCCCGGGTGATCAACGTAAGCCACACCGGCCGCGCCCTCCACCGGCGCCTTGATCACCAGCGGGAAGCCGACGTCCTCCCCTGCTCTCGAGACTTCTTGCTTGGAAGTTGGCTGCCGGAAACGCGGCGTTGCGATGCCGAGCTCAGCCGCCAACGCCAGCATCACGCGCTTGTCGAGTGCCTTGCTCATTTGTTCCGGGGTAGGCAGAACGATGCGCGTCGCCGGCCATCGATCCGCGTGATGCGAAAGCAGATCGCAGCTCAGCGCCCCGACCGGGATGATCTGGTCGACGGCGTACCGCGGGATCGTACGGTCGAGCCAGGCGACGAAGGCTTTCGCATCGCTCGGTGCGGGCGCGAGGAGCCTCCGCACGGTGAACCGCGAGACAGTGGCCATGGCGAGTCGTCGGGGCGCGCAGACCAGCACCTGGTGGGTTGGTGCGAGAGCCCGCACGATTCCGAGCGACTGCTTGTAGTGGCCGTCGGTCACGAGGATGCGCATCGGAGGCACCGTACCATCGCCTGAACGCCCCTGCGCACCGGAGGAAGCGATTGTGCACAGTGCACAAACATTCGTCGTGACCGCAGGTCGGATGAGGGTCCGCATCGGTCCGGTCGGCCCCTACGCTGGTGGCCAAACCCAAACGCTTCACACAGGGGAGCCCCATGCCATCGAAGGACCTCGCCGCCGCTCTCGCCATGGCCGAAGAGAAGAACCTGCGCTTCGTCAGCCTGCAGTTCACCGACGTGGTGGGCTCGGTCAAATCGGTCCAGGTCCCGATGCACCAGCTGGAGGACGCGGTCGAGCGCGGCAAGTGGTTCGACGGCAGCAGCATCGAGGGCTTCGCGCGCATCGCGGAGTCCGACATGTTCCTGGTTCCCGACCTGTCCACCTTCGCCGAGGTGCCGTGGGAGCGCGGCTTCGACGACGCCGGGAAGCCCATCGCCAGCGGCAGCGCCCGCGTCATCTGCGACGTCTTCACCCCCAACGGCGACCCGTTCCCCGGTGACCCGCGCCACGTGCTGCGGCGCCAGGTGGACAAGGCGCGTGAGATGGGCTTCGTGCTCAACACCGGCCCGGAGCTCGAGTTCTTCCTGCTCAAGATGAACGGCGGCGGGGCGCAGACGCTGCCGCACGACAGCGCCGGCTACTTCGACCTCTCCGAGGACCTCGGCACCGAGGTGCGCAAGGAGATGATGAACGACCTCGAGGCGTTCGGGATCAAGGTCGAGACGGCGCACCACGAGGTCGCCACCGGACAGCATGAGATCGACTTCGAGTACGCCGATGCGCTGCGCACCGCCGACAACGCCGTCACCTTCCGCACCACCCTGAAGGCGGCCGCGGCGCGACGCGGCCTGTACGCCACCTTCATGCCGAAGCCATTCTTCGGCATCAACGGCTCGGGCATGCACACCCACCAGTCGCTGTGGGACGTAAAGCGCGGCGTGAACGCCTTCGCCGATCCGTCCGACAGCTACGGGCTGTCCGACCTGGCGCGCTCCTACATCGCCGGCACGCTCGAGCACGCGCGCGGGATGATCGCCGTGCTCGCGCCGCTGGTGAACTCGTACAAGCGGCTGGTGCCCGGGTACGAGGCGCCGGTCTACATCGGCTGGGCGCGCATCAATCGATCGGCGCTGATCCGTATTCCGCAGATCAGCGCCGGCCAGACCAACTCGACGCGGATCGAGCTGCGCTGCCCGGATCCGTCGACGAACCCGTACCTCGCCTTCTCGGCCATGCTCGCCGCGGGCCTGGACGGCATCCGGCGCAACCTCACGCCGCCCGACCCGGTGGAGGAGAACCTCTACCACTTCGACGCGGCCAAGCTCGAGTCGCGCCAGATCCGCCAGCTGCCCGGCACCTTGCGCGAGGCGCTCGACGAGCTGTGCGCGGACGAGGTGATCCGCGAGGCGCTCGGCGAGCACGTCTACGAGCGCTTCGTCGAGGCCAAGACCGAGGAGTGGGACGACTACCGCATGCAGGTCTCGCCGTGGGAGCTGAACCGCTACCTGGAGGCCTTCTGAGGGTGGAGCCTCCGCGCTTGTCCGTCGTTAGCGCCCGTTTGCCTGGCGGCGTCGCGGCGCGCTGACGACGCCGCGACGACGTCCGCCACGACGTACCAGGACAAATGGCTCGTGCGGACGCCGTTGACAGCCGCTTATACTGGCGCCGGTTCGCGTTGGGCACGACGCAATCCGGGCAAACGCTCGGGCGTACGCGGACGAAGGGTGAGGGAACGCGTGGAGCAGATCTCCCAGCGTCAGGCTGCGGCCGATTCGGCGTCCCTATCGAGACTGCTCTATTACTTCACCAAGCGCCTCGTCGACATCTTCGGATCGGCGCTCCTGCTCGTCGTGCTCTCGCCGCTGATGGTCGCCATCGCCGCCGCGATCTGGCTCGACTCCGGCCTTCCCGTCATCTACCGATGCCAGCGCCTGGGCCGATACGGCGAGCCGATCACCGTCCTCAAGTTCCGCACCATGCGCAACGGCAGCCACCATCACCTCGAGGAGCTGCTCACCGTGGACGAGGAGCGGCGGCTGGAGTACGGCGTCAACAAGAAGCTGCGCAACGATCCGCGACGCACCCGCATCGGTACATTCCTCCGTCGGGCATCCCTCGACGAGCTCCCGCAGCTGGCGAACGTGCTGGTCGGGCAGATGAGCCTCATCGGCCCGCGACCGTACTTCGCCGACGAGCTTCGCGGCCGCTCGGAGGCAACCGAGCTGCTGAGGGTCCGCCCCGGCATCACCGGCCTGTGGCAGGTCAACGGGCGCTCCGACCGCACCTTCGAGGAGCGAGTGGCGCTGGAGAGCGACTACGTCCAGCGCCGCGGCTTCGTCCTCGACGCCATGATCGCGCTGCGCACCGTGAAGGCTGTCGTCTCCGGCCGCGGCGCCTACTAGCACCGGCTTTCCGGGCCCTCCCGTCGGCGTCCCGCCGATCCTCTGCTAGATTGCGGCCATGAACATCACCGTCATCGGCGCCGGCTACGTCGGCCTCGTCACCGGCGTGAGCCTCGCGCGGACCGGTGATCACCAGGTCACCTTCGTCGAGAAGGACCCCTCTCGCGTCGCCGAGCTGCGCGCCGGCAAGATGCCGATCGAGGAGCCGGGCCTGGTGGAGGCGTTCGCGGAGAACGGCGATCGCATCAACGTCGTGGACTCGCTGGAGGGCGCCGAGCGGCCGGACCTCGTCTTCGTCGCGGTCGCGACGCCGGTGGACGAGAACGGCGACCCGAACCTGGCCCAGATCCATTCGGTGCTGGCCGACCTGCGGCCGTACCCGGAGGTGGACGTGAGCGTGCGCAGCACGCTACCCCCGGGCTTCTCGTCGCGCCTGGCGACGCTGCTCGGGCGTGCCGACAACGCGCGCATCTCCACCAACCCCGAGTTCCTGCGCCAGGGATCGGCGCTGCACGACTTCGCGCACCCGTCGCGCATCGTGGTCGGCCGCTTCCCTGACACCTCGCAGGAGCATCTCGACAAGGTCGCCGCCGCGTACGGGCCCATCGAGGCGCCGCGCATGGTCGTCGACGTCGCCGCCGCCGAGCTGATCAAGAATGTCGCGAACGGCTTCCTGGCGCTCAAGCTCTCCTTCGTCAACGAGGTCGCCGCGCTCAGCGAGGAGTACGGCGTGCAGGTCGAGGAGGTGCTCGACGGCATCGCGCTCGATCCCCGCATCGGTTCGTCGTACATGCGCCCCGGGCTGGGCTTCGGCGGCTCGTGCCTGCCCAAGGAGCTGCAGGTGCTGTCCGCCGCGGGGCGCCGCCAGGGGCTCGCCATGCACATCGCCCGCGCCGCCGCACAGGTCAACGTCGAGCAGCAGGACCGATTCGCGCGCCGCGTCCTGAAGGAGGTTCCTGCCGGCGGCCGGGTCGGCATGCTGGGCCTGAGCTTCAAGGCCAACACCGACGACCTGCGCGGATCGCCCGCCATCCACGTGGCGCGGCGCCTGATCGAGGCCGGCGTCGAGGTGGTGGCCTACGACCCCGCGGTGCGTGCCGAGCGCGCGCGAGCGGGCGCGCCGGGCATCGAGATCGCGGACGAGGAGCTCGACGTCTTCACCGATGCGGACGCCGTCGTGATCGCCACCGAGTGGCCGCAGTTCGGCCGCCTCGACCTTGCCGCAGCGGGGTCGCGCATGCGCGCGCGGCGGCTGTTCGACGGCCGCGGGATGGTCGATCCGCAGTCCGCCCTCGCCGCCGGCTTTGCCTATCGCGGCGTCGGCCGCCGCTCGCTCGATCCGGAGACCCAGGCCGTCTCGTAGGTCAGGCTCGGCGCCGGCGACGGAATGACTTCGGAGACCGTGGTCGAGATCCGTTGTTCGCACGATTCGAAGCGCGATCACGCTGACGGGATAGGCGAGAACGCAGCCGAGTCGCCAAGCAAGCGTGTCTGGCCCGAGCAGCGCCGCCCCTGCCAATACCCCGCCGATGCCCAGCGTTGCCATCACGCGCGGGTAATCCCAGGCTACGGGGTAGTAGCGCTGTGAGATCCATCCCGAGGCTGACGACGAGCTGGGCATAGCTGAACAGCGACGCGTACGCCGCACCCATGTAGCCAAACCGTGGTACCAGCGTCAGGTTGAGCAGAACGTTCCCGATCGCCGCCGCCCCCATGGTGAAAGGGAGCCAGCGCGTTTGCGACTGCAGGTTGATTCCGGTCGTGACGATCGTATACGAGCCGTAGAGCACGGAGGAGAAGGCGCTGAATGGCACGACGAATCGCGCTGCTTCGAACTGGTGCCCGAGAAGGATTCTTATCGCGTCGGTCCCGATGGAGGACAGCCCCACGGCTGCTCCGACTGCCGCGACGATGTAGACGGTGAGAACTCTGCTGAAGACTCGCGGCGCGTCGGCTGACCGCGAAATCTCCCAGTAGGCGGCGCCCCAGGCGAGCGCAAACGGTGCCACCGCGATCGCGGTGACGATCAGGCCCGCGGTATACCCCGACGAATAGATTCCGGCAGCACTGAAGCCATCAACGGCCTTCACCACATAGCGGTCCGAAAGGTTTAGACCCCACGAGGCGATGGAGGCGGGAACAAGGGGCAGGCTGAAGAGCAGCATGTAGCGCATCAGGCGCGGATCCCAGGCGAGTCGCAGCCGTGTGGTCTTGATCAGCGCCAGCACCCCGATGCGTCGTCGCGACGAGCGCCGAGATCGTGGAGCCCAACACCACGCCGAGCGGTCCAAGGTGCATAACGACGACGAAAACGATGATCAGCACGCTGCCGAGGATCGACGCGGGTGAAGCTGATCGCGACGTATGGGCCGGGGCGTCGCTGCGCACGCAGATACGACAGTGGGACCGTGTTCACCGAATCGAAGAAGACGATGGGGCCGATCAAGAGAATCAGGGGCAGTTCGCCGGAGTCGCCGCCGAAAACGAGGAGCGTGAGAGGAACTGCGACGAGGCTGAACAGACCCAAGAAGATGATCGACGCGGTGAGCCTGAGGGCAGCCGTGACGGCGAGGACGTGGGCCTTCTCTTGCTCGGTCGTCGCTTCCTTGAGATAGGAGCGGAAGAACGCCCATGGCAGCGCGAGGACACCGATCATCGATGCGAGAGACAGCGTCGCGTTTATGACGGCGACCACGCCGTAACCGCTGGTAGCGAGCTGGCGCGCGTAGATTGGCACCAAGATGATGTTCAGGGCCTGATTGGCGACCCCGCCGATGCCGTAGACAACAGACTCGCGAAGAAGACCGGGCAGCAGCCGGCGTGTCATCGGCGGGGCCGGACAGTGGAGTCGAGCCAGGCCACGATTTCCTCGAGCTCAGCGTCGAGCCGCTGCGGCGAATGGAACTGCTCGATGTAGCGACGCGCTCTTGCGCCGCGTCCGTGCCGAACTGCTGGATGATCCGCGAAACGGGCGATCGCCGATGGTGATCGCCGCGGCGTCATCGACGTCAACCGCCACCCCGCGCCCGTCGTCGAGCATCTCGCGGTGAACGCGCGGTTCGGTGGTCGCGATCACCGGAAGCCCGCTGGCCATCGCCTCGAGCACGGCATACGGAGTGTTCGCGCCCTGCCTACCCGCGTAGACGAAGAGGTCGGACGCACGCAGCAGGAGTGCCACGGCATCGGGATCAAGCTCACCTAGGAACCGCGCCTCTAGGCCCGAGCTCGGACGGCGTTCCAGCGAGCGCGGAGCGGTCCGTCGCCGCCGAACGCGAGCAGAACGGTCGCGTGGCAGGTGCCAGCGCGGCGACCGCGATCGATCAGCATCCAGCCCCTTCTCGGGTGCCAGGCGGCTGACGCTGCTGACAATGATGCGGTCCCGCGGAAGCGCAGAGCGGAGCGCGCAATCCGCTTGACTTCACCAGCGATCGCCGGCCGGAAGCGCTGAAGGTCGACCGGGAAGTGGTACCGACGCATGCGCAGATGCGCAGGGATGCCCGCAGCCACATACGCCGCCGCGCTCTCGTCGCCCGCGAGCAGCACACCGTCGGCCAGACGCACGCAGGCCAGTGGAGAAGGCGGGCGGACGCCCACAGCAGGGGCTTCGTCGGCCGGTCCCGGAGCCGGCGCATCACCACGCGTTCGCGCCAGTAGTAATGGCTGCGAACCGCTGTTGCGTTGCCGTGCTCCATGACCATCACGGGCGTCTGCGTCAGGCGGCCCGCCAGCGCCGCTGCCGCCCCGGTCGCGACCGAGTCTTGCGGCAGCAGGAACGATGCGCTCCTGCGTGGCGCGGGCGCAGGCCCAGCACATGCGCCCCGCGTAGATCCAGATGGCCGGGAAGCGCATCGGCCCGCCGAACCGGCCGCCGACCGAGATCACTGCCGGGTCGAGCCGCGACCGAGTCGGGGCCGTGGCTGATACCCGCACCCGCTGCCGTGGTGCTCGAGCCTGGGCCAGATGCTCGAGCATGACCGTCAGCGTGCCTCCCCGTGCAAGCGCGGTCACCGCAAAGACGAATCGCTGCGGCTGCCTCGTCTGCACGCCGGTGACTATACCGAAGGCCGCCCGGGTCGCTGATATACTTCGCCCTCCCGCCCGGCTGGCTCCTGCCATGCTGCGCGCCGCTCGAGAGGCATGATCCGCAACGCCCATGACTGATCCGACGGCCCGCCCTCGGGTCACCATGCTCGTCCGCAACGCCTTCACCCACGACACGCGCGTCGAGCGCGAGGCGCGCTCTCTCGCCGCGGCCGGCCATCGGGTGACGATCGTCGCCGAGGCGAGGCCGGGGCTCCCGCTGCGCGAGGAGAAGGCGAGTGCCAGCGTGATTCGCGTTCCGCGACCGCTCGCGCGCGTGCCGGCGCTGCGCTTCCTGGCGTACGTGTGGCGGCTCCAATCGGTCGTCGAGAAGACCCGGCCCGACGTCCTGCATGCCCATGACACCGATGCGCTGCAGTCGATGGGGCCTGCCGCCCGGCGCCTGGGCGTTCCCTTCGTCTACGACGCGCACGAGCTGTGGCTTGGCCGGGCCGCGCGCGGGCATTCGGGCGTCTACGACCGGCTGGCGCGTGCCTACTACGGGCTGGTCGAGCGACGCCACGTCCCGCGTGCCGCGGCGGTGATCGTGGCGAATCCCGGCGTCGGGCCCGAACTAGAGCGCCGTTACGGCATACGCGGCGTGCGCGCGGTGCCGAACTACCCCGTCGAGACCGGGCCGGTCGAGCGCCGCGAGCTGCGCTCCCTGCCGGGGGGCGACCGCATCCCGCACGACGCGCCGATCGTGCTGTACAGCGGCGGGATCACCATCGATCGCGGCATCGAGCAGCTCGTGCAGGCCATGACCGAGGTCCCCGACGCGCACCTCGTCTTCATGGGTGGCGGCGGACTGGAGCCGGAGATCCGCCGCCTGGTGTCGCAGCTCGGCCTCGACGATCGGGTCCACTTCCTGGGCATGGTGCCCAGCGACGAGGTGGTGGCCTACACCGCATCGGCCACCGTCGGCGTGCTCAGCACCGTGCCGGTCAGCCTCAACAACGTGCTGGCGCTGCCGAACAAGATCTTCCAGTACATGGCGGCGGGCATCCCGCTCGTCGCCAGCGACTACCCGCAGATTCGCGAGGTCGTGGAGGGCTCGGGCGCCGGGCGGGTGATGGACTCCTCGGACCCCTCGGCCATCGCGGCGGCCCTGCGCGCGGTGCTCGCCGACCCCGATGCGGCACGCGCCGCGGGGGAGCGGGGCCGCGCCGCGGTCGTCAGCACCTACCATTGGGCGGTATCCGAGCGGACGCTGCTCGAGGTCTATCGGCAGGTGGAGGGCGCATGACGGAGCTGGCGGATCCGCGCATCGCGGTCATCGGGCTGGGCTACGTCGGCTTGCCGTTGGCGCTCGACCTCGCGGACGCGGGCTACGACGTGCTGGGCATCGAGGCATCGCCGGAGCGGCTGGCCCAGCTGCGCGCAGCCGACAGCTACGTTGACGACGTCCCGTCTTCGCGGCTGCAGGCGGCGTACGACGCGGGTCGCTTCCGGGTCGGCGACACCGACACCCCATGGACCGATGCGGACGTCGCCTTCATCTGCGTCCCCACGCCGGTGACGGCGAGCCGCGAGCCGGACCTGCGTCCGGTGCTGGCGGCGGGCGAGTACGTCCGCGCCGGGCTGCGTCGCGGCGACATGGTGGTGCTGCAGAGCACGACCTACCCGGGCACGACCGTCGGGCCGCTGCGAGATGTCCTCGAGCGGGACGGGCTGCGGGCCGGGACCGATTTCGGCCTCGCCTTCTCGCCGGAGCGCGTCGAGTCCGGGCGAGGGCCGCCCTTCGTCCAGCATCCCGCGCCTGGTGGGCGGCACCGATGCGGCGACCACGGCGCGGGCGTCGGCGATCCTGGGCAAGGTGGCCCCATCGGTCACGGAGATGTCCAGCCCCGACGCCGCGGAGCTGGCCAAGCTGTTCGAGAACGTCTTCCGCAACGTCAACATCGCGCTGGTCAACGAGCTCGCGCTGATCTGCGAGCGCCTTGGCCTGGACGTGTGGGAGGTGATCCGCGGCGCGTCGACCAAGCCGTTCGGCTTCATGCCCTTCTACCCCGGGCCGGGCGTGGGCGGCCACTGCATCCCGGTCGACCCGTACTACCTCGCCGCGCGCGCCCGCGAGGTCGGCGTGCAGGAGCGCTTCATCGAGACCGCTGGCGACATCAACTCGCGCATGCCGGAGCACGTCGTGCGGCTGGTGCAGGAAGGGTTGAACGAGCGATCGAAGCCGCTGCGCGGCTCATCGGTCCTGGTGCTCGGGGTGGCGTTCAAGCCGGGCGTCTCGGACGCCAGGAACTCGCCGGCGGCCGGCGTCATCGCCGGGCTGCAGCAGCGCGGAGGGATCGTCAGCTACCACGACCCGCGCCTGCCGCACTTCGACCCGCGGCACGAGACGGGAGATGGGCGAGCCGCTCGACAGCACGCCGCTCGCGGAAGCGCTCGACGCCGATCCCGACTGCGTGGTGATCGTCACGCCGCACGCCGAGATCGACTTCGACGCGGTCTTCGCGCGCTGCGACCTGGTGATGGACACGCGCGACGTCTCCCACGATCGCTCGGTTCGCCCGGGACAGGTGCTCAAGCTCGGCGCGGGCTGGAGCTAGCGCACCCGCTCCAGGACCGCGACGATCCGTTCGGCCGCGTGGCCGTCCCACAGCGGCGGCGTGCGAGCGGCGCCCGGATCCTCGCGAAGGCGCGCTCCAGCTGCCGGACCGATGCGGCCCGGATCGGTCCCGATCAGGCGGTTGGTGCCCTCGGTGATCGTGATCGGTCGCTCGGTGTTGTCGCGGAAGGTGAGGCACGGCACGCCGAGCACCGTGGTCTCCTCCTGGATGCCGCCCGAATCGGTCAGCACCAGCCGGGCATGGGCCTCGAGGCGCAGGAAGTCGAGGTAGCCCGACGGCGGGATCGCGCTGATCAGCGGGGCGTCGAGCGCGAGGCCGGCCGCGTCGGCCACCGCGCGCGTGCGCGGATGGATCGGGAAGACGACCGGCAGCGGGGCGCCGCGCGAGCGCGCCTCAGGATCGGCCGCAGCTGCTGCGGGTCGTCCACGTTGGCGGGCCGGTGCAGCGTCACGAGCAGGTACTCGCCCGGCGGCGAGCCCGAGCTTCGCCAGCGGGCCGCGGTCGGGCGCCTCGCCGCGGTGGCGCTCCAGCGTGTCGATCATGGTGTTGCCGACCAAATGGATCTGCGTCCGGCGCGTGGCCCTCGTCGCCGAAGGTTCCCGTCGGCGTCGGCCGAGGTGGTGAAGAGGATGTCGCTGAGCGCGTCGGTCACGATGCGGTTGATCTCCTCGGGCATCGTCCGGTCGAACGAGCGCAGCCCGGCCTCCACGTGCGCCAGGCGGCACGCCGCGCCTTGGCGGCGACCACGCTGCAGGCGAGGGTCGAGTTGACGTCGCCGAACGACCATCACCAGGTCGGTCGCGTCGCCTCGAAGCAGCTGCTCGAAGCTCGACCATCACGCGGCCGGTCTGCTCGGCGTGCGAGCCGGAGCCGACGCCCAGGTGGACGTCCGGATCGGGCGATGTCCAGGTCCCGCGAAGAAGGCCCCGCTCATCGCGGCGGTCGTAGTGCTGGCCGGTGTGCACGAAGCTGGTCGCGAACCGGTCCCGGCCGTCGCAGGGCAGCGCAGCACCGGCGCCGCCTTCATGAAGTTGGGCCGCGCGCCGGCGACGAGCGATGATCCGCAGCGTCAGCTGCCCCGCCACGTCAGCGCCACGTTCCCGGCTCGACGTCCCTCGGTCCGCTTCCGCTCCTCATCGCGTCGTCGATGATCCGCCACGCCTCGTCCACGCCCACCCAGCCCTTGATATCGGTCTCGCGCTTCTCGAGGGTCTTGTAGGTCTGGAAGAAGTTCTCGATCTCCACCAGCCGATGCGGCGAGACGTCCTCGAGCGCGTTCGCCCCCTCCCAGCGCGGGTCGTCGTGCGCCACGGCGAGGATCTTGTAGTCGTGGCCCTTCTCGTCGGCCATGTCGAGCGCGCCGATCGGCCGCGCGCGCACCACGCAGCCCGGAAAGGTCGGCTCGCTGATCACCACCAGCACGTCGAGCGGGTCGCCGTCCTCGGCCAGGCTGCCGTCGATGAAGCCGTAGTCGCACGGGTAGTGGACGCTGCTGTACAGCACGCGGTCGAGCACGAACCGATGCTTCACGTGGTCGTACTCGTACTTGTTGCGGCTGCCGGCGGGGATCTCGACGGTGACCTCCAGCATCCCGCGGCCCGGTCGCGCCTCGTCGTTCACGCGCTCAGTATGCGACGGGGGAGCGTGCCGGGGCCCGGATATCGGCCCTGGCGATAATTCCGCGTCAGAACCGGCCGCCAGCCCCCAATTGACGCGGTTTCATCGGCCCTGGCGATAATTCCGCGTCAGAACCGGCCGCCAGCCCCCAATTGACGCGGTTTCATCGGCCCTGGCGATAATTCCGCGTCAGAACCGGCCGTCCTGCCCCCAATTGACGCGGTTTCATCGGCCCTGGCGATAATTCCGCGCCAGAGCTGGCCCGCAGACGCCGCGACCGCCGTACCGGTCGCCTGATGACCCCTTAAGTCCGAAGTGGCGCGCGATTCTCTGCGTACGGGGTCGAAAACGGTCCGGTATGAGCACCGATGCGGCCACTCCCGACCATAAGGTCCCGAGTCGGACCCCTTAGCGCGTGTCCGAGTCACCGAGGACCGAGCCCCGAGCGCCCCCGCGCCAGAGCGCACCGGCGACCGCGATCGCGGCAATCCCGGCGCAGCCCAGCCCCACGATAAGCGCCGGCAGCAGCGACGGGTTGTACGTGCCAGCCCCCGCGTAGTGGATGCCGCCCAGGCTCGAGCAGACGGTGCTCGAGACGCCGCCCACGATCCCCGTCGCGGTGCAGCCGAACGGTGCGACCGCCAGGTAGCCGATGTCGAACGCCACGACGGCCGCGAGTGCGGGCCACAGGATCAGCCGCCGCCGGCGGAACGGGGATACGACCAGCATGGCGGCACCCAGCAGAAGGAACGGTTGACCGATGGTGAAGCCAGCCACGAAGCCGAATACCAGCAGCGCGACCGCCACGATCCAGTAGCCCATCACCCGCATTGTCGGCCAGGAATCAAGTCCGGCCTGGCGGTACCGGGCCCCTGGCGACCCCTTAAGTGGCGCGACAGCGCGATTCCCTGCGTACGGGGTCGAGATCGGACCGGTATGTCGGCCGACACGGGCCGATGCGGCCACTCCCGAGTTAAGGTCCCGAATCCGACCCCTTAGCGGGTCGGCGATCTCCTCCGCTGCCCCGCCCCGTTCCCATGCCCGTTCGCGGCGTGCCGTGGCGAGAGCGACGTCGGTCGGTCCGCGCCCCGCTGCTCGGCCGCCTCCGCGGCGATGAGGTGCGTCACCGCGTTGATCAGCGCCAGGTGGGTGAACGCCTGCGGGAAGTTTCCGAGGTGGCGCCCGGTCTCCGGGTCGATCTCCTCGCCGTACAGGCCCAGGTCGCTGGCGAGGGCGAGCAGCTTCTCGCACAGGCTGCGCGCGCGTCGCACCTCGCCGATCTCCACCAGCGCGGAGACGAGCCAGAAGGAGCAGATGGTGAAGGCGCCCTCGTGGCCGGAGAGGCCGTCATCGGTCTCGTCCGTGCGGTAGCGCAGGACCAGCCCGTCGTCGGTCAGCTCGTCCGCGATGGCGAGCACGGTGCGCCGGATGCGGTCGTCATCGGGCGGCAGGAAGCGCACCAGCGGCATGAGCAGGACCGATGCGTCCAGCGCGTCGCTGCCGTACGACTGCGTGAAGACGCCGCGCTTGTCCACGGCGTTCGCGCAAATGTCGGCCTTGATCTCGTCGGCGGCGGCGCGCCAGCGGGCCATCCGCTCGTCGTCGCCGCGCAGCTCGGCCAGCAGCGCCCCGCGATCGGCCGCCACCCAGCACATCACCTTGGAGGACGTGAAGTGGCGCGGCTCGCCGCGGACCTCCCAGATCCCGCGGTCCGGCTCCCGCCAGTGCTCCAGCGCGGAGTCCACCAGCCGCACCAGGATCGGCCAGATGCGCTCGTCCAGGTGATCGGTGGACTTGGTGTGCAGGTAGAACGAGTCGAGCACCGCGCCCCACACGTCGTGCTGGGTCTGGCCGAAGGCGCCGTTGCCGATGCGGACCGGCTGCGCGCCCTCGTAGCCCCGGAGGTGCGAGAGGATCGTCTCGTCGGGGACCGGGTCGCCCTCGAGCGTCGTCATCACGGGGAGCCGCTCGTAGCGCTCGGCGACCTCGGCGATGAAGTGCAGATAGTCGTTCGCCTCCCAGTCGAAGCCGAGCGTGTAGAGGCCCCACAGCGCGAAGGTCGAGTCGCGGATCCAGGTGTAGCGGTAGTCCCAGTTGCGCTCGCCGCCGGGCGTCTCCGGCAGCGAGGTCGTGGCCGCGGCCGCCACCGCCCCCGTCGGCCCGTAGGTGAGCCCCTTCAGGGTCAGCGCCGAGCGCTCGAGCGCGGCGCGCCAGGGATGGTCGGGGAACGTCCCGCGCGCCAGCCAGTGCTGCCAGTGGTGGGCGGTCCAGACCAGCCGTCGATACGCCTCGTCGGTGGTGGTGGGCGAGGCGTTGAGGCCCCACGACAGCGCGCAGAAGCGGGTCTCGCCCTCCTTGATCAGCGTCCGGCCGAGCGCGCGCGGGCCTTCCGCGCCGAGGTTGATGTCGCTGGTCAGGGTGAGCGCGATCTCCTCGCCGTCACCGCGACACACCATCTGGCGGTAGCCGGCGCCTGCGTACTCCCACGTCCCCAGCCGGCGGCCGTAGTCGAAGACCGGCTCGCAGTCGATGGTGAGCTGCACGGCGCCGTTCACGCAGCGGACCATGCGCAGCAGGATGTGCTCCGCGTCGTAGTCGGTCGGCGCGCGGCGCTGCGACTCCGAGCGCTCCTCCTCATGTCGCCAGGGACCGATGAGCAGCACGTCGCGGATCACGACCCATCCCTGGCTGGTGCCCCAGCTCGTCTCGAGCACCATGGTGCCGGGCAGGTAGCGGCGCGCGGCCGGCACCTCGACGTCCGAGGGCCCGAAGCGGAAGCCGCCCGCCGTGCGGTCCAGCAGCGCGCCGAAGACGCTGGGCGAGTCCACGCGAGGCAGGCACAGCCATTCGACGTTGCCCGACGGCGCGATGAGCGCCATGTTCTCGCAGTCGGAGAGGAACCCGTAGTCGGCGATGGGCGGGAACTGCGACGCCCCGTACGGCACGTCGAGGCCCGGCATGCGGGTCGTCCCGTTGTGCTTCTCATTCGCTTGCCTGACTACTCACTAGGCATTCAGTCTGCCACTGGCATGCCACCACGCAAAGAGGACCAACGGAGTTGGTCTCGACGTGGTTCCGCGCGCGGCTATCGGATGCGGCCGAACGCCAGGAGAGCGCCGAACTTCAGATACGCCGGCAGGCGGTGCAGCCGGCGCGGCTCACGCACGAACTGGTACGCCCATTCCAGCCCGATGCGCTGAACGACGACCGGCGCGCGCGGCTTTCGTCCGGCATAAACGTCGAAGCTTCCCCCGACGCCCATGTACAGCGCCGGATGCGCCTCGTAGAGCGCGCTCATGAGCACTTCTTGCCGCGGTGAGCCCATGCCCACGAATACGAGTTCCGGCTTAGTTGTTTGGAACTCCCGCACGAGTTCCTCGAGGTCGCCAACCTTGAGGAATCCATCGCGGAAATCGAGCGACACGCCTGGATGGCGCTTGCGGAGCCTCGCAGCGACCGACTCAATGACTGGGCGTCTAGCGCCGATGAGATAGATCCGCTTCGTACTGGCGTACTGAGCGACAATCCGCTGCCACAAATCTGCTCCGGCGATCCGGACGGCTGGGATCCCAAGCCGCCGGAGCGCGATAACCGCACCCATTCCGTCCGGATAGGCAACATTGTGGTTGGCGACATCGCGAAGCGTCGCATCGGCGCGAGCGAACTTCTCGGCATTGACGGCGACAAGCAGTCCGGTAGCTTCGCCCGCGAGGGTGACGAGCTCTTCGTCGCTGGTCGGAGCAAAAGTTGAGAAACGTCGGATATAGCGATGCTGAAACTTCGCTTGGGCACGGTCCCGGAGAGGACTGCTCCGCAGCTTCGTCGTCACTGGCCGAGGGTACTTGTCTTCCAGTCTTGCTGCTTTGGTTTCGCACGGCCGGGGGGTCCCGGTCGCTAGGCTAGACAAACGATTGCCGAGCACTGAGAGACCACGTTGCGCATCCTCGTGATCACGAATCTCTACCCAGATCACAAGCAGCCGGCGTTTGGCACCTTCATTTCTGCCCATGTCGAAGCGCTGAGAAGAGCTGGCGCGGAGGTCGACGTGGCTGCCATTCGTGGAGTCGCCGCGCATGAGCATGTCGCGCGAAAGTACGGCGCGCTGTGCCTGACCGCACTGGCCAGCGCCGCACGCGCCCTGCTCCATGGCTCCCGACCGGATGTCGTGGAGGCGCATATCGCCTATCCCACGGGCATCATCGCTTGGCCGATCGCGCGGCTGATCGGAGCGCAGCTGGTCCTCTACGTCCACGGCGCGGACGTCCATGAGGTCGGGAGGCGGTCGGGCGCGCACCACCGCCTGGCGCGGTTTGTGTTCGCACGCGCGGATCTCGTCGTTGTCAACAGTAGATATAGCGAACAGAGCCTGCTCCACGGCTACGGCGTCGCGCCACAGAAGGTCGTGGTGTGGAGTCCTGGTATCGATATCGATCACTTTCCCTCGATGCCCGACGTTTCCCGTGATCCACACCAGGTGCTATTCGTCGGTAGGTTGAGTGATCAGAAGGGCGTGGACGTGCTACTCACGGCCGTGGCACGGCTCGACACCGCCGTCTCACTCCGAATTATCGGTGACGGGCCAGCGCGAGCCTCACTGGAGGCTGAGGCAGCGATCCTCGGGCTCGATGTCCGATTCGACGGAGCCGTTGAGCCGAGTGTTGTCGCCGGAGCCATGGCGCAGTGTGGCGTTCTCGCCGTTCCCTCGAAATACGGCGAGGCGCTCGGTCTCGTGGCGCTGGAGGGCATGGCGTCCGGCGCCCTGGTCATCGCCTCCCGGACCGGCGGCCTCACGGAGACAGTGGAAGACGGCGTGAACGGATTCCTGGTTCCGCCGGGAGACCCTGAGGCCCTTGCAAGCTGCATCGGGCACGCGCTCCGGCTTTTCGATGGTGGCGGCGAGGCGATGCGCGTCCTCACGACGGCTGCCCGAGAGCGGGCGGCAGACCACGACATCAATACAGTGACGCGTGAGGTGGTGGCTGCATACTCCAAGCTTGTGAGCACAGCGCCCTCCGCCAGTACGGATCACGGTCGGTGAACGACAGCCTCCACCTGCTTCTGGCCGTTGCCATAGTCTCTGCCGGCTGGGTCGCGTGCAATCTGATATCACGCTGGCAGCGGTGGGCCGGCGCGGGTCCACTGGCGTTGCTTGCGGCGGCTCCGCTTGTCCCGCATATCGAAGTTATCAGCCGGTTGTCGACCGACGATCTGCTACCGCTCCTCGGGCTGGCTTTGCTGCTCCCGACGGTGCCGCGCCCGCAGATGACGCGCAGACGGCTGTGGCGCACCGGTCTCATGGCCGTCTTGGGTGCGATCTTGATGCGCGTGTTGACCACACTCGCGCACGAGGCATCGGCGCTGGACGCCGTAATGACCATGACTGCGGCCGTGCTCCGACCGCTGTTCCTCGTCGCGGTCGTGATTTATGTCGCGCGGGCAGCCGCCGATCCGGATCGTCGGGCGTGGATCGCGAAATCCCTCGCCTTGGTCGCGACGTTCGAAGCGGCATTCAGCCTGCTGATGTTCGTTATACCCGTTCCCGGCGTTGGAGTCCGCGAAGGGCTGTGGTATGAGAGCCTTGCGGGCTGCGGCCTCAGGATTACCGGCACCCTCGGTCTCTCTGCCAACCACATCGGCGCGGTGTTCGTGGTCGCGATTCCTGTGACGGTCGGCGTCGCGATCACGACCCTGAGGCGCGCGCGCTACGCTTGGGCGGCCGCGGCTGGGGTTCAGGGGGCAGCGCTCGTCTTCACATTCACCCGGGCGTCAATCCTCCTCGGCCTCGTCGCCGGTGGGCTGCTGCTGCTGTATTACCTCCAAGTCCGCCTCGCCGCGGTGGCCGCGGGCGTCTTGCTCCTCGTTCTCGCCGGCGTTACGTCGTACGCATGCGCTCCTAACGCGCCGATAACACCGCGCTCGAGTCAGTCACCAGCCAGCGCGCCGAGCGCGACATCGTCCGCGTCCGGCCCATCGCCAACATCAGCGTTGCAGTCTCCTGGTGAGGGAGAGGGAATCATCAATCGCTTCACCGATCCAAGCGACCGCTTGGCTCTGTGGTATGCGGCGTTCCAGATCACCGTGGATCACCCGCTTCTTGGGGTCGGTATCGGGAACATGGTTAACGTCATTCGGAGTGACCCCGCGCGCTACGCGGACACGCCCTTCGGCAAGGCGACCAATTCCGCGCACAACACGATCCTCTTAGCGGGCGCGGAAACAGGCCTCCCGGGGGCGCTCAGCACTCTCGCCATCAACGTGGTCCTCGCGTTGGGCGCGCTGGAGGCCTGCCTCTTCGGGCGTCGCTACCCTCTGGCGGTCGCGGCCGGCATCGCCAGCCTGGCGTTCTTGGCACAGGGAATGGTCAACAACCTCTTCACGGTGCCGGCAACGGGAACGCTTCTCGCGATCCTCATCGCGATCATCGTTGCGACACCGTCGGTTCGCCGCGGGCCTGGGCTGCCGGGCAGTGGCGCTCACCGGCTGGTGGCCTAGGCTGTCGGCCGCTCGTCGAGTCGTCGCTTCCCGGGAGAGAATCGGGCTCGCAACCGTTGTCTCAGGCCGGCCGGTGCGATCCACCGGGTCAGGAACAGGAAGACATCCACCGGCGCCGGTCGGCCGTGTCGAAACGCCTCGTGAAGTACGGTCCACGCGCCTGCGAGGTCGTGGGAAGCCGACGTTGCGGCACCGCCTCGGACAAGTAGGAAGGCGGCATATGCACGCGACGTAACCAAGCCTCGCCGCTGGCCGATCCAGTCGTAGAGAAGTCTCCAGTCACGGTGCCGTGCGGCGGTGATGCCGGGGCGATCCTCTTCGATGTACCAGATCGTCAGCGGCGTTGGACAGAAGTTGAGCACGACCGCCTCGGAGCAGACGCGCAGCAGCCAGTCGGTGTCCTGCAGCCTGCGGAGAGTCTCGTCGAACGGTTGACGCCGGAACACCTCGCGCGGAGCCACGATGGTGGACGTCTGGATGCCGCCTTCTCCCGCGAAGAGCGACTGGCGCACAAAGAGGTACTCGCTGATGTGTTCGTCGGTGCGAGGGGCGCGCCTGGGCCATACGTAGTCTCCATGCGGCGCGCGCGCGATGAGTCGAGTGAAGCTGATGACCTCGCCGGGCGGCAGGGACTCCAACTGAGCGGCGAGCTTATTGGGCAACCACGTGTCATCGTCGTCGAGCAGCGCGACCAGTTCGCTCCTCGCGACGCGCACCCCTTCGTTGCGTGCGGCTCCACCGCCCTTGGGTTCGGGGTTCCGGTGGATGCGAAGCCGGCCATCGCGCTCGGTGGCCAACATCCCCTCAGTCTCCGCGTCCGGGCCATCGACGACCACGATCACCTCGAAGTCCTTGAAGGTCTGGGCCAGGACGCTGTCGATCGCCCGCCGCAACAGGGCAGGGCGGCCGCGCGTGGGAATCACCACGCTCACGCGCGGTCGTCGAACGTCCGAGACCCGCTCGTTCACCGGGGCATCTCGGCCATAAAGAATCGGGGACGCTGTCTTAGCATTTGTCCGATGCGGCCGAACCAGGGCATGACTGCGTATAATGCGGCGAGGCGGGATATAAGCGGTGCCGAGTCTCGCATTTGCTCGCAGCCCTAGTGGAATCGGCCCTCGCGCTTTAGCCGCTCGTAGTGCTCGGCGTCGCGCGATCCGAATACGGTTGCGGGGTGACCTCCGGCGATGGCGTGCGACGGGATAGAACGGACGACCACGCTACCCGCCTGGATGATGGCACCCTCGCCAATCGACACCCCGCCGAGAACCATCACGCGGTACCCGAGCCAGACGTTGTCCCCGATGTGCACCTCGCGGGGAATTCGCACTGCGTCGTATGGCAGGGCCTGGCCCCGGTAATTGTGCGTCTCA
This sequence comes from uncultured Chloroflexia bacterium, assembly GCA_963783725.1. Taxonomy (GTDB): domain Bacteria; phylum Chloroflexota; class Limnocylindria; order QHBO01; family QHBO01; genus CAWAOJ01. The sequence goes on from CAWAOJ010000002.1 coordinate 2,110,585, forward strand.
GAGATAATCACGCATTCCGCCCCGGAGTGGAAGTTGTCTCCAATCGTCACTTCACCGACTCCGGTGATGAGCATGCCGTTGAAGTGCACGTTGGCGCCGAGCCGGGTATTCCGGCTGACAGAGCTCGGCCCGTTTACTCGGAGGCCAGGTCCGCATGAAGCCGCCTGACGCCGAACTCGCCACGTGAAATATTCGCGGCGCGTTGAACGCCGCAACCGCCTCCACGCGCGAATGGGGAGCATATGCACCGGCGAGACTTTCTGGAGACGAAGCGGCACGGAGAGGCCCACCTTAGTTGGCGGAAAGCCGGATGGCGGCGCCATGGTACGGGAAACAGCCGTGCCCGCCTAGGACACCATCTCCGCGGCTAGATCTCGGACAGGCCCCCGTGCCACGGCGAGTGCCACCACAGCGAATGCTGCGACCGCTGCGATGCGTACGACCGTGCGGATTTCCGATGGGCTGGCGAGTCCACTGAGGTTCGCAACGATCAACGCCATGCCCGCAGTCGCCGCGAGCAGTGCCAGTCGAGGAAAGTCAAGACGCACCGGGTACACGGTCGTCGCGTACCGCCACGTTGCCAGCGCAAAGAAGACGTACCCGACAAGTGTTGCCCACGCCGCACCCGCGATGCCCAGGGCCGGAATCAGAAGTACATTCGCGAGTAGATTGACTACGGCCGCTGACACCGTGATCAACGCGAGCCGTCCGGTCGCTTTCGCGTAGAACACAACCGTCGTCAGCATTGTGTAGAACGCGAACACGACGGACGCCATTGCGATGACGGGCAGCACCGTCGCTGCGGCCGCGTACTCGGGTCGTGCGATGAACGCGATGATCTGAGGCGACAGCGCCGCTGCGCTTACGCCCACCACGAAAAGGGCCGCCATGACGATCGTCGTCATTCGGCTGAAGATCGCAGGCGCCTCGGGCCGGTCCGCGATCCTGAAGAACCAAGGCGACCACGCGCATTGAAGGACGATACGAGCACGGTGATGACGTAGCCGAGCTGGTATCCGAGTGAGTACGCGCCTAATTCACCAAGCGCCTGGGTGGCTGGCAGCCCAATCAAGAGGCCGATGAGAATACGGTCGGAGAGTCGGAGCGCCCAAGCTGACATGAGGTGCGGTACGAGCGGAAGGCCAAAGCGGAGAGCCGGTGGGATCAGAGATGGCTGCCATGCGACGCCGGCGATCTTGGCAATTAAGACCAGCGTAATGCCCAGTCCGAATAGCGCCCCGGCCAGCTGCCCGCCGAGTATGCCCAAAGCTCCCCAACCAACGACCACGAGAAAAACCGACGCGACGCTGGATACCCCGAAGATCGCCGAGGTGTAAGCGAGGAATGACGACGCCTGCCCAGTGGCTCGGAAGAAGACGCCTGGGGCAAAGCTCGCGGCCGTGGCCGCTGCGATCCCGATGCCGATTAGACCGTACGGCGCAAGCGGGACGCCGCTGAACACCTGCTCAAAGAATGGAGCGAGGGCTAACGCGCCAATGATGCTCCCCGCCAGTGATGCGAGGACCACAAGCGACGTAAGCGTGCTGTAGAGGGCTCGCTGGCGTGCGCCGGCCTCGTCGAAATGAAGCCGCATAAGGGCGCCCTCCATGCCGAGCCGAAAGACGATCGCAAGGAAGGCCGCCAGAGAGGTGATCAGGGAAACGGTTCCGTACTGCTCCCGAGTGAGAAAGCGCACGTAGATTGGAACCAGCAGGAAGGACCCGACGCGCGGGAGGAAGTTTCCGATTGTGTAGACGGCCGAAGTGCCGGCCAACGACCGCAGCGTCACCGGCGCATTCTAGGAGGACTGCGGGATGGGCTCGGCTCGGCGCGCGATAACGCTATCGTCAAGTAGGCTGTTCAGCTGTGGGCAGAGAGTTCTGGCGAAGAACCAAAAAGCCGATCCTCGCCGAGTCTGAGCTCGGCGCGGCGCACGTACTCTCGTCCGTCGCCGGCCGGAGTTGGGCGATGCACATTCGCGGCGGCCTCGACCCTCGCCTGGCCGCGGGCAGCCTTCACGCTCTAGATGCCGTGCATCGACACATCGCCAGCGAGATCGCAGCCGACGTCGCCGCCCGGTGGCCTGGGTTGGTTGAGTTCGACGGCATCAACCTTGTGGACGCGCTTGAGCAATGCCTGTTCCTGTCGTTCCGAAGGACCGCATACCCGCCGCTGAGCGGTGTGCGGGAGGTGATGCGGTCATCAGTTCGTCTCGGGTACGCAGCGGCGTTGGGCCTCCGGCCCGGCCGCGTGGCCATGGGCCGCGTCGCGGTCCTGATTGAGCGGCCCATCCGGCTCAAGGTCTTCGACCCGATCGCCCTTGAACTATCGCGGCAGGGATTCGCCCCCCCCGTCGTGGTCGGAGTGCTTCCGGAACTTCCCCGAAAGTCATCTCACATCCTGCTGGCGCGTCAGCTGCCGCGGCGGTCCGTATCCCGTCTGGGCCTGCACCTCGTCGCGCTCTTCTCCACACGAATGCCATTCCGCGAGTGGCACGAGGAGTTCCCGGAAGCACCGGAGAGCGCAATCGCCTATGGGATACGTCGCTCGTTCGCCGGATTCGTCGTCCGCGCGGCGCAGCTGGATGCGCTGGTGCGTCGCGCGAGACCCTGCGCGCTCGTGGCGTTTCAGGAGGTTGGCGTTTGGGCGCGAATCGTCCCCGCCGTGTCGAGCGCCTACGGGATACCTTCCATTGATCTTCCTCATGCCGAAGCGAACGACCCCCTGGCGGCTTGGCGGCTGCGGTACGACGCGATTCTGGCGTACGGACCGCGGTCTGCTCGGCTCTTGGCGAGTGCGGACATCCAGCCCTCGCGGATCCATGCCGTCGGTCCGCTGCGCTACGACTCGTTGCTGAGAAAGGCACGCGACGGCAAGAGGTCAGCCGAAGCCTGGTACAACGAGCCGCGAAGGGTGGTGTACGCGTCCCAGCCTACGGTCGAACGACCGGGCCTCACGGAGGTTGCGAAGAGGGCAACCTACGAGACTGCTCTCGCGCTCGCCGCTTCAATTGCGCCAGCGGAACTCATCGTCGAGCCGCATCCCAACGAGCCAATAGCGCCTTTGCGTGAGCTCACGCTGTCACTGCCATCACCAGCGCATGTGGCAGTCCGCCTTCACGAGAACGGAGATCTGCACGACATTCTGCCGGGCGCCTTCGTCCTGATAACAGCTTCGAGCCAGAGCGTGTACGACGCCACAATCCTGAACGTCCCGTCGGTCACCACGGATCCCGGGGGCAACAACGTTACGTACGCCGCTGAGGGTTTTTCGATTGGGATTGACGGTCCGAGTGGAGCGCCGGCGATAGGGCTGCGCCTACTCGAACCCCGTGCCCGGGCCGCGGTGCTCGATAGGGCTCAGGCTGCGTTGACGGCACGATTCGGTGATCTTGATGGCAACGCTGCCGTCCGAGCCGCTGCCATCATCGGTGCACTGGCGTGCAGTGGCCGGCCGCTCGGTGAGGACATCGACGTGCACATGTGAAGGTCTTGGAGCCACCCGGTGTGCTCCTACCAGATCCGGCGTGGTGAGCCGGGCCACCGTCACTCCTCGCCCGGCCGGTAGAATCGCGCGCGATGACAATTCTTGATGGCCGATCAGTGCTGGTCACCGGAGGAACCGGCTCCTTCGGGAAGCGCTTCGTGGCCGCGGCCCTCCGCGAGACCGGCGTCCGTAAGGTCGTAGTCCTAAGTCGCGACGAGCTGAAACAGTTCGAGATGCAGCAGGCATTTCCGAATGACGCGCGGTTGCGGTACTTCATCGGCGACGTGCGGGACCGCGACCGGCTCTTGCGGGCGTTCGCGAAATCGACTTTATCATCCATGCCGCCGCCCTGAAGCAGGTGCCCGCCGCGGAGTACAACCCGTTCGAGGCGGTCAAAACGAATGTCACGGGCGCGCAGAACGTGATAGACGCGGCGATCGACGCGGAGTCGAGCGCGTCATCGCACTCTCTACGGACAAGGCGTGCAGCCCAGTGAACCTATACGGGGCTACCAAATTGGTTAGCGACAAGCTGTTCGTCGCGGCAACGCGTACGCCGGTCCGCGCGCCACTCGGTTCGGGGTAGTGCGATACGGCAATGTAGTGGGGAGCCGCGGCAGCGTCGTGCCGTTCTTCCGTAGGCTTGCTTTGACCGGTGAACTTCCAATCACGGACGAGCGGATGACGCGCTTCTGGATCACACTGGAGCAGGGCGTTCGGTTCGTCCTCGAGTCGCTTGAGCGTATGCAGGGAGGGGAGATCTTCGTTCCGAAGATTCCAAGCATGCGCATGGTGGACCTCGCTAAGGCGATGGCGCCAGATGCCGCCTTGCGAACGGTGGGCATTCGTGCGGGCGAGAAGCTTCACGAGGAGATGGTCAGCGTGAGCGATGCACGGTCGACACGAGACCTGGGCGACCGCTACGTCATCCTGCCGCACGGTGATGGGGAAGGACTCGATTTGGCCTCGGGAGAAGCGGTCAGCGATGGCTTCTCGTACGCGAGCAACACGAACGACCGATGGCTTTCGGTCGACGAGCTGCGCGCCATGGTCGCTGATGCCTGACCCACCTTACGACGGTGACCAAGCGTGGCCGAGTTAGATGCGAATCGCAGTAACCGGCGCAAACGGTCTGCTCGGGCCGGCGGTCGTGGCCGCCGTGACGGCCGCGGGACATGTAGCTTTGCCGGTTGGCGAAGGTCCGCCGACGGTCGGTCTCTCAACCTGCTCAACGCTGACGGGCCTTCGCGATTGCTTGACGAGGCGCCCGATTGCATCATCCACTGTGCAGCGATAGTGGATGTAGAGTGATGTGAGGCTCACCCGACAGAAGCGTTCGCCATGAACGCGGAGGTGCCGCGGCGAATCGCTGCGGCTGCCGCGACGGATGGGGTCGGGGTCGTACACATCTCCACCGATTCGGTATTCGACGGAGAGCGCGGCCATTACACGGAGAGCGACGAGCCGCGGCCCATCAACACCTATGCGCGGGCGAAGCTGGCAGCCGAGCAGAACGTGCTGGAGTCCGCGGCAGCAGCAGCGGTGCTACGAACCAATATGTTCGGTCTGGGCAATCGTCCCGACAGAGCTTGGCGGAATGGATCATGTCGAAGCTCCGGGTCGGCGAACGGCTTCCCGGGTTTACGGACGTTCGGTTCTCCCCGCTGTACACGGCCGCATTGGGTCGGACGATCGTTCAGATCGCGGACGCGAAGCTCACCGGCCTCTACCATGTTGGTGCCGCGGACGGGATGTCGAAGTTCGAGTTTGCGCGAGCTGTCGCGACGGTGTTTGGATACGACCCGGAACTGGTCCAACCGACGACCAGCACCAACGCGGGCTGGACGGCCCCCCGCCCGCGGGATACAACGCTGATATCGGTTCGCTTAGCACGGGCGCTTGGCCGACAGGCTCCGTCTATCGAGGACGGACTGCTGGAGCTCAAGGCACAAGTGGCGACTGCTACCGCCCCCGGAGATGAGGAGTCGCCCTAATGAATACGATCCAAATCGCCGATCGGGAGATCGGCGAAGGGCACCCGACCTACTTTATTGCCGATATTCGGCAAACCATGACGGCGACCTGGAGCGTGCCAAGCTGCTGATCCACCTCGCGGCGCAGGCGGGCGCCGACGCTGCCAAGTTTCAGAATTTTCGTGCGCCGCAGATCGTGAGCGAGCGGGGCTTCACGGACATTGGCCCGCAGCGCTCGCACCAGGCGACATGAAAGAAGAGCGTCAGTGAGGTTTACGCGGATGCGTCGCTGCCGTGGGAGTGGACGGAGACGCTTGCCACCGAGTGCCGCGCAGCAGGCATCCACTATTTCTCGGCGCCGTATGACTTTGGCGCCGTCGACATGCTCGACCCATTCGTCCCCACGTTCAAGATCGGCTCTGGAGACATTACGGGTCGGCGATCCTTCGGCACATCGCTTCGAAGCAGAAGCCCGTCCTGCTCGCCACAGGCGCCTCGTCGTTCGATGACGTCATTCGAGCGGTTGACACCATTAGGCGTCTCAACGAGCGGTTGATCCTGATGCAGTGCAATACAAACTACACGGGCGAGATCGAAAACCTTCGCCATATCAACCTCAACGTGCTCCGCTCTTATCGCGAGCTCTTCCCGGAAGTCGTGCTCGGCCCTCCGACCACACTACCGGTCACAGCACGGTGCTGGGTGCCGGATCCTCGGTGCCCATGCCGTCGAGAAGCACTTCACCGATGACAACTCGCGAAGCGGTCCTGACCACGGGATCTCGATGACTCCCCAAACGTGGCGCGAAATGGTCGATCGGACACGCGAACTGGAGCTGGCACTCGGTCGCCGGTCAAGCGCGTCGCCGAGAATGAGCAGGACACCGTGGTGATCCAGCGTCGAGCTTTGCGGGCTTCGCGCGACCTGCAGCGGGGCGCAGTCTTGGCCGAGGACGACGTCAGGCTTTGCGGCCCGCACCGCTCGATGGCATCTTCCCGTATGACCGAGACAAGGTCATCGGTCGGCGACTCACACGCGACGTGGCCCATGGGCAGCACCTCACGTGGGCCGTCTTCGAGTAGCGAGTGCGCGTCCTGTATTTGACGCAGGCCTTGTCGTCGCACGACCGACGCTTCATCTCGGCGCTTATGAAGTGGGGCACGACATGATGCTGGCCTCCCTTTCTCCAAAAGACGATGACGGCGCGCAGAAGCTGACGCGGGGCTCGGCGGAGGATCCCAATGCCCTGAGGACGCTGCCGCCGAAGCCGATGGGTCCATGCCGGGCCGCTCGATATGCCACATACCTTGCGGCCGACGTCGGACTCCGTCCCTTGGTCGCCGTCTCTTGGGCGTACGACCTGCTGCTCCACGTGGACCGGACGCTGGCTGTCGAGTCCCCGGCGAGCGCTGTCCCGGGCGGCGCTGCTGATTCCGGATTGCGACGAAGTCGTCAAGGCCCGCTCGGAACTTCGGTTACACCGGACCGAGTGCCGTTTTCCCATGGGTGTCGACCTACGTCTGTTCCATGCAGCCACTGCGCGCCTCAGCGCAGGCGCCCACCGTCATCTCCACGCGCGCGTGGAACCGATGTACCAGGTACCCACGGTGTCCGTGCATCAGGGCACAGCCAGCGCCCGCTCGCCTGGTCCTGATCGACCACGGGTCCCAAGGGGCGGAAATCGCCGACCTCATCCGCGACCTCCGCCTCAACGACCGCACCGCTTTACTCGGTCGCCTCTCGGAGGGCCGCTTGGCGGAAGAGCTGCGAACCGCAACCGTGTACGTCTCCGCGTCACTGGTGGACGGCGTTAGCGTTTCCATGCTCCAGGCGTTGGCGACCGGACTTCCGATCGTGGCGACGGACACTCCATGCAACCGTCGCTGGCTCGACCGCGTGGAAGGCGTGCGGCTGGTGCAGGCAGACGACGAAAGCGGCTGGGCCGACGCCATGTCGTGGGGAATTGCGCTCGACCCGACAAGACGGCAGGAGATTCGCCGGCAAACCGCAGATCGCCGAACGTCGAGCCGACTGGCGGAATCACTCCAAGACGCTCGTGGCCGCGTACAAGTCGGTGCGCCGGGACGGGGAAGGGCGACCCGATGACCACCGGCTGATACGCTACCGGCGGGCGTTGCGAGCATAGCCGGAGAGGCGAGATGTCGAAGGTCGTGGCGGTGATTCAGGGCCGGATGGGCTCGGAACGGCTTTCTGGGAAGCTGCTGGCGGCCATCGACGGCGTCGCGCTGCTCGACCGGCTGGTAGGACGAACCCGACATGCACACGTCGATGAGTGGTGGCTCGCCACCACGAGGAACCCGGAGGATGACCCGGCCGCTGACGCGGTGCAAGGCTCGGGCTGCACGTCTTCCGCGGCAGCCAGACGAACGTGCTGTCGAGGTACGTGCAGGTGGCGGTGAGGAGCGACGCTGACCTAATGGTCCGCCTCACCGCTGACAACCCGTTCACGAACGCGAACGTGATCGACCGCCTCGTCGACGCTGGCTGGCTATTGGGTCGAGCCGCCGTCCTCTCAGATCGGGGACCCGGCAGGAGGCTTCCGCTCGGCTTCTGCCCAGAACTGCTGCGCGTCGACGCATTGTTCGAGGCCGGCTCGCGCAAGCTGCCTCCGCATCACCTAGCTCACGTTACCTCGTGGCTGTATGAGAATGACCAGGCTGCGCACTTCGAACCGCCCGCGTCGTGGCCTACGCGGCCGGACTGGCGCTGGACGGTGGATACCGCCGAGGATCTCGCCATGGCAGACGCGGCGTTTGCGGTTTTCCGACGGGAAGGAATCCCGGAGGAATACCCGGCAATGGTGGCGTGTCTCGACCAGAACCCGAAAATCGTCGCGCTGAACGAGAAAGTTCGGCAGAAGGCGGGGCCGAGGGATGAGCGACGAGCCCTTGGCGGATCTGGTGGACCGCACGGTGGTGGTGACGGGAGGCGGCGGTCACTTGGGCGCGGCGATTGCCATGAGCCTCGCAAGCGTCGGCGCGTCCGTGATCGTCTGCGGGCGACGCTGGAAAACCTCGCTGCAGTTGCCGAACAGGCGTCAGACATCGCGAACGGTCGGATCCACCCAGTCGTCGCCGATGTGAGCACCGACGACGGCCTCCACCACGTGCTCGAAGAAACCGATCGGGTTGCCGGACGGCTCGACGGATGGGTAAACAACGCCTACGCGGGGCCGATGACCCTCCTCGGCGCACTGACGCGCGATGACGTAGCCGAAACGCTGCGCGCGGCTTGGGCGATGTGATGATGGCGACGCAGGCCGCGGCGGAGCGCATGAGGGCGGGAGGCGGTGGAGCGATCGTGAACATAGCGTCCATGTACGGCGTGGTCTCTCCGCAGCCATTGACCTACCGCGGACATCCGGACTTCCACAGCCCACCCGCCTACGGTGCAGCGAAGGCGGGCGTGATCGCCTTCACCCGATACGCGGCAGTTCACCTCGCCAGCGCCAACATACGGGTCAACGCCGTATCACCAGGCCCGTTTCCAGGGCCGCAAGCGGTTAGCGAAGCTGGCTTTGAATCGGAGCTTTCCAGGCGCGTGCCCCTCGGCAGAATTGGCCAGCCCGGAGAGCTGGGGCCCGCCATCGCGTTTCTCCTCAGCGATGGCGCGAGCTACGTAACAGGGCATAACTTAGTAGTGGATGGCGGCTGGACCGCGTGGTGACGCCTTCGCGCATCGTACTCGGTACGGTGCAGTGGGGCCAGGCGTACGGCGTGGCAAATCGGACGGGCCAAGTTTCGGAGCCCGAAGCGGTGAAGATCATGGAAGCTGCAACCAAGGCCGGTATCAATACGCTCGACACGGCTCGAGCGTACGGTACGGCTGAGGAGGTCGTCGGCCGAAACGCCGCCCCCCACTGGCGTGTCATTACCAAGCTATCGCCGTGGGTGACAGGGGCGAACGTCGGTCCTGCGGAGAGCGCCGAACGCGTCGAGCGCAGCCTCGACGAGTCATGCGATGCGCTCGACCGGGACGTTCTCGACGGCGTACTGCTGCACCGCGCCGATCAGCGCTTAGTCGGGGCCGGCGCTGCGTGGAGCGAGCTGCGGCGACAGCGGGACCGTGGGAGAGTGCGTGCGATCGGAGTGTCGGTGGTCAAGGTGGACGAGGCAGATGCTGCTATTGAGGACCCTGAAGTCCAGCTGATCCAAGTTCCTGCCAGCCTTCTCGACCAGCGCCTATTGCGCTCCGGCTTCTTCGACGCTGCGGCCGAGCGGCAAGTCGATGTGTTCGTCCGCAGCATCTTCCTGCAAGGAGTTGCTCACCTGCCAGCGAGCGGTCTACCGAGCCACCTGTCGGCCGTCCGGGCAGTCCTGACCGCTCTTGATCGTCTGGCGGCTGATGCTGGCGTCCAACGGCCCGCTCTGTTTCTTGCGTGGGCGCGCCTGCGCCTCCCGTCGGTTTACCTCGTTGTCGGCTGCGACACGGCGTCGCAGCTACAGGAAGATCTTGACGCCTGGGAACACGCGCCGACTATAGCGTCGGTGGTTGCCCTCGCTGAGGACGCGGTCCCAATGCTCTCGGACGAAGTGCTCGATCCGTGGCGTTGGCCCGGCGCGCTGTGACTCTACTTCGCACGGTGCGCTCTTCAATTCCCGAGTGCTTCTTATCGGCGTATCCGGTAACCGCGTCAACGCTTCGGCGAAAGATCCCCTTGGTCTTCTAGGGTTACTTCGGTGACTGAGTCTCAGTTCGCAAAGCGGGCACACCGCCGAGGTGGAGGCGGCACCTCGGTAATGCAACCATATCGCTATTGCCGCATCGGCGTTTCGCGGAGGAATGTTTGAACGCGCAGCGACGCAAGATCGGACAAGGGGTGGTCGCTGCGGTACTGCTACTCGTTAGCATCCAGGGGCTTGTGCTATACAAGTTCGCGCGGCTGCCGTCGGAGTTGCCAGCCTTCCTTGATTCTTCAAACGCACTTGTTTCCGCGGAGCTTGGCCTCTCATATACACATAGCGGTCTCCTACGGGGCATTGGTGATCGCATAGCTGCCGCAGCGCCGCCGCTCACCAGCCTGTGGACAACTCAGGCGGAATTCAACTCTGATCGAGCGGCTCGCGAATGGGACGCCGGGCGTCGAATCGAGCTCTCGACCTTCGAGCCCTGGTCGGTTCCGCTGAACCCGGCGTGGGACGAAGACCCGTACAAGAACATTACATGGCAGTTCTACTACCACTCGCTTGGATGGTTGTGGGCGCCGGCGCGGGAATGTGTGAGCGGCCCGGTTGCAGCGTGCCGGATCGTCGCTGACTACGTTCTGAGCTGGGTTCGCGAGAATCCCGAGCGCATCCCCCGTCGAAATATTCTTGGTACGACCATAGCGTGGCGTACAGGGTCGACGCACTCGTGTCGTTATATCCGCAGGTGCTTGCTCGCGTCATGACGCCGTCGGAGATCGGCGAGGTCCTGAAGTCCCTAGAGACGCATGGTCAGGTACTGGACGGCTATGTCACGGGGAAAGCCTTTCGCGGTCACAATCACAATCTCTTCCACTCGCTCTCACTCTATAACCTCGCCCTTGTGTTCCCTGAGTTGCGGAACTCGTCAAAGTGGCTGAGCGATGCGCGAGCGCGCATTTCATGGCTGTTCCCCGAAATCGTCCAGACAGATGAAGGCGTATCGCTGGAGGAGGTTGTTCGTATCACGTGCTCGCACTCGGACTGTTTGCGCGAGCTGATCGGTACCTGCAAGCGCACGGCGATGGGTTTACGAGCCAGCAGCGCGAAGTATTAGCTCGGATGGTGGAGTTCGGTGCTTTGTTCCTGTCCCCATCGGGTGAATTGTCCGCAATCGGCGACACCTCATATGGGAGTACCGCAACCATCCGCTCGCTTCACCGTTTCCAAGACGAGGGGTACGCGACGGACGTCTCTCGCTATATCCTCTCGCAGGGAACCGCAGGGCAACCGCCTCCGCCCGCTATCTTCCCGAGATCCGGATACGCAATCCTGCGGCCGACGTACAGCAGGGGAACCTCGTCGAGGGACGATCTTCAGGTCGTCGTTACCTCCTTCGCGAGAAGCCGGCCGCACGGTCATGACGACGTCATGAACGTCCTGCTGAACGGCGACGGCGGACCTCTTCTTGTCGACAGCGGCGGACCCTATCTGTACGGCGACGCCACCCGAAGTGCGTTCACGGGCGTCACCGCACATAACACCGTCGTCCCAGCAGGCGGTTCTCACCGCGCTGATCGCCCAGTCGCCCAGTAAGGGAATCGACGGCGCGCAGCTATCCGTCGTGGCTGGAACCTTCGAGCCGGCGGACGATACGCAGGTTCGCCGCTTCGGGTGCTGCTAAGCCAAGCACCCTGGTCGTTGTAGACCGCATGACAACGGGTTCTGAAAAGGCGCGGGATTGGAGGTTGCTTCGGCACCTTCCGCCGAACGCGGCGGTAGCGCGGAGCGGCAGCAGCGGCCAGTGATGGCTGGCACCGCGGCCATGAGCTTCCGCGTGGTGAGCAGCTCGCCGGTAGCGCCGCAGGTGGTTACGGGCAGGAACACCCGCTTCTGGGCTGGGTCCCCCGGGCTACGGTGCCAAAACGCCGGCTCCGGTCTCACCTCCACGGACATGCTGCGTCTGGCTGCTTCGTTAGCGCGTTCCAGCCGGCGGCGTCCGGTACGTTCGCCGAGCCCGCCCCACCTCCGTGAAGGTGTCTGGCAACGCCACGGACATGGAGATCAAGTCCAGTTCGTCGACTTCCTACACCCTGCGTATCGCTGGTGACGCCGTCCTTCTAGGTGGCAATTGATAGGCTGGAGGGCCATTGGGGTGGCTAGTTCTTGGTGGCCCGAGTACTCGTCGGCGAGGAGTAGCGCTGCCCGTGGTCGACACCGTCGTCGCCGCCCATCGCGCGCACCGCCCGCATGAACCTGTCGCGCGCAGAGTTGCTCGGCAGCACCTGAGCATTCGGGCTGGACCGTGGGCTTGGCTGAACTGCGACCACGGCGGAGATGCGCCGTGCCTCTCTGTCATCGGCGTGGCCCGCATCGGCACCGACAGGATCGCCCCGGGGCGGCAGCGGCGGGCCGGGGTGATGGTCGTCAACGCCCCGACCGGCAACACCATCGCGGCCGCGGAGCGATGGCGGTTCGTCACGTCCGCGCTCGGACCATTTCCAGTCTTCCCTTCGCTCAGCATGCCGCCCTACAGTTCCGCGCTTAAGCGGCGCAGCGAGCGTCCGTCGGCCATGGAAGGAAAGTCTCATGCATCGGTTCATCAGCCTTATCGCGGGCGTTCTTCTGGTGCTGGGGACGGCCACATCGGTCGGTGCGTTCAGCGAGGCGGGAGCTGGGAACCAGCTCGAGCACTATGCCCACCATCCCCTCCGCGTTCGCCCGAACGCGTCGTCCTCGCCCACCGGCCTGTTGCCGGCCACCGTCAAGAGCGCCTACGGCTTCTCGACCAGCTCGACCGCCGGCGCCGGCAAGACCATCGCCAATCGTGGATGCGTACGATGATCCGACCGCGGAGAGCGACCTGAACGTCTTCAGCAGCCAGTTCGGCCTGCCGGCCTGCACTACCGCCAACGGCTGCTTCAAGAAGGTCAGTCGGAGCGGCGGGACGAAGTACCCACGCACCGATGCGGGCTGGGCGCTCGAGATCAGCCTCGACGTGCAGTGGCGCACGCCATCGCGCCCGGAGCCAAGATCCTCCTGGTCGAGGCCAGCAGCAACTCCTTCACGAACCTTCTGGCGGCCGAGGACTACGCGGCAAGCCACTCAGTCGACAATCACCGACCCTGGCTCGGAGCTCACCTTTCTGTGGCGACCCCGGGGAGCGTCGCGTGTGGCGCGCCCCCGGACGCGGCAATCCATGCCACGACCTGACCAGAGGTCCGGTACGCTGCGGGCATGGCCCGCATCCTCGTCGTCGAGCCGGTGGCCCAGCCGGGGATCGATCGCCTCTCGACCTCCCACGAGACCCAGGTCCGCCTCGGCCTGACGCGACAGGAGCTCATCGACGCGCTGCGCGAGGGCGGCGGCTGGGACGCGCTGGTCGTGCGCAGCCAGACCCGCGTGGACTCGGAGCTGCTCGACGCCGCGGCGCCGCGACTCTCGGTCATCGGCGTGGCCAGCATCGGCACCGACAAGATCGACCTGGCTGCGGCCACGCGGGCCGGGGTGATGGTGGTCAACGCCCCGACCGGCAACACCATCGCGGCCGCCGAGCACACCATGGCCCTCATGCTCGCGCTGCTGCGCAGGATCCCGAGCGCGGACGCATCGGTCCGGCGCGGCGAGTGGGATCGGTCAGGGCATACCGGCAACGAGCTGCGGGGCAGGACGCTCGGCATCATCGGGCTGGGGAAGATCGGCAAGGCGGTCGCGCGGCGTGCGAACGCGTTCGAGATGCGCGTCGTCGCCTACGACCCGTACCTGACCGCCGAGCAGGCGGCCGAGGCGGGCGCGCGGCTGGTCGGCCTGCCCGAGCTGCTTCTGCGAGCGGACCTGCTGACCGTGCACACGCCGCTCACCGCCCAGACGCGCGGCATGATCGGGCGGGCGCAGCTCGACGCCATGAAGCCCGGCGCGTACGTCCTCAACGTGGCGCGCGGCGGGATCGTGGACGAGGCGGCGCTGGCGGAGGCGCTGGAGTCCGGGCACCTCGGCGGCGCGGCGGTGGACGTCTACTCCTCGGAGCCGATGGGCGCCGACAACCCGCTGCGTGGTGCGCCCCGGACGGTCCTCACCCCGCACCTGGGCGCCTCGACCAGCGAGGCGCAGGACCGCGTCGGCGAGGAGATGGCAGAGCAGGTGCTGCTGGCCCTCTCCGGAATCACGCCCAGCTACGCGGTGAACGCGCCGGCCATGGCGCTGGACGTCGCGCCGAAGCTGCGCCCTTACGTGGAGCTCGCGCGTCGCCTGGCGGTGCTGGGGCGCCAGCTGCGCGAGTCGCCGTTCGACGGCGTGGCGCTGACCTACGCCGGCGAGATCGCCGCCTGGGACGGCGCGCCGCTGCGGACCGCGGCGCTGGCGGGACTGCTCGAGCCGGTGACCGACCAGCGCGTCAACGCGGTGAACGCCGACCTGGTGGCGCGCGAGCGCGGGCTCACCGTCAGCGAGACCCGGACCGATGCGGCCGAGCCATGGTCCTCGCTGCTGACCCTGGAGCTGTCCGGGACCGATGGCGGGGCGCTGCGCCTCTCCGGTTCCACCGCCCACGGCCGGTCGCGGCTCGCCGCGGTTGACGACTTCGCGATCGATGCCGAGCTGGCGGGGCGCATCCTCGTCACGCGCCACGAGGACCGGCCGGGGATCGTCGGGTTCGTCGGCACCGTCTTGGCCGAAGCGGGGATCAACATCTCGTCGCTCGAGCTCTCGCGGCTCTCGGCCCGTGGCGAGGCGATGATGTTCGTCTCGCTGGACGAGCCGCTCCCCGACGATGTGCTGGCCAGGGTGCGCGCCGGGGAGGGGATGCTCGAGGCGCTTGTCGTGGAGCTGCCGGCGGGGTGAGGGGTCGCCACGGGATCGGTATGCCGCCTAGTACCCGTAGTTGAGGCTTGCCTTGGCCGATGCGCTGGCCGAGGGCGACGCCGAGCTCCCCGCGCCCGGCGCACCGATCAGCTGGCCGTCGGCGCCGACCACGAACCACAGGCCGCCGACTCCCTGGCCCTTGGTGTCACCGGCGATGGTGTCGGGCGCGTAGAAGTAGACCGGGTGGCCGCCGTAGGTGACCTGGGTGGTGCCGTCATCGCGCGTGATGGAGCTGATCCACTCGGCGGTCACGCCGTCACCGGCGGAGGCCTTCTGTCCGGCAGCGGTGCTCAGGGCGGGCCAGGTCGCGGAGCAGTTGCCGTTGCAGGCGCTCTTGCCGTTGGCGTCCTTGGTGAACGCGTACAGCGTCCGGCCGCTGGCATCAGTGAGGATCATGCCGAGCGTGGACTGGGTCACTTTGAGCTGCACTCCGCCGCTGGCGGGAGCGGTCGGAGATGCGGTTCCGCCCGCGCCGACCCCACGGCTGCAGGCGGCGAGCAGGACGGCGGCGAAGGCAAGGGCGCCGATGCGGCTGATGCGGGTCACGAATGGAACCTCCGAGTCGGTGTTGGAGCGATGTCACCGGTCCATACGGCCCCGGTTTCGTCAGGACCGATGCGGGGACCGAATGTGGACAACTCGCCCCGGACCGCCGGAAGATGTGGATAAACCCCCTTGTGGCGCCCCGATCACCGATGCCATGCTTCGGCGGTCCCGAAGGGGCAGCTGGCAGTACCGGAGATGACATCAACGGTCGCCGCGGTTCCTTCGGGACTTTTGTGTCCGCGGGGCGCGGCTGATAAGATGCCCTTCTTCGGTCGGGGCGTGGCGCAGCTTGGTAGCGCGCGTCGTTCGGGACGACGAGGTCGGAGGTTCAAATCCTCTCGCCCCGACCAGATTGACCTTCCTTCGCGCTCACCCCCCGCTCCGACGGGCTGTGGCCAGCGGTCTTGAAACGCGGGTCATGCCTTCGCCCCCGTCGGCCACGGTTCCCTGCGCCCCTCGGAAAGAGCGCGGCCATTCCGTTGCGCCTCCCCGTGTACGCCCACATGGCGACCATGACCAGGCCGAAGGCCACGAACCCGGGGATGCTCGCCTCTGGGCCGAAGCCTCCGCCGGTGAGCCAGCCGGGCGCGTCCGGCGTCGGCGCCTGCTGCACGGCGCTGGTGAGCCCGATCCCGCTGACGGCGAAGCCATAGAGGCTGCCGAGGGCCCAGTTCCAGCCGGCATGGAAACCGATCGGACAGCCAGAGCGCTCCGGTCCGCAGGAGCGCAATCGTCAGAGCGATCCCGGCCAGGGCCACGCCGACGACGGCCAGCAGTGAAGCGCCTGAGTTGAACCCGTGGACGAAGGCGAACACAAGCAGGCTGAAGACCCAGGCGACCGGTAGACCTGCGACACCTGTTGCGGCGAAGAAGAGCGCACCGACAGCGAGGCCCTGCACGAGATCCGTGGCGTGGCTGAGCCCGCTCACCCGGACCCAGCCGCCGAGCACGCCGACGATGAGCGGAATGGCCGCGGCCACGACACCGATGAGCAGGCCTGCGCCAAGATCGCGCAGCGCGTGCCCGCGGGATGATGGAGCAAGGCCGACGTCGGCCAGAGCCGGCACCGTCCACACCCGCGCCAGAATGACGAGCGCAATGAGCATCCCGATGCCGACGCTCAGCTCGACCCAGGTCAGGTTGGCGATGCCCGGGATTGGACGACCTGCGAGGGCAAGAGACTGCCGCTCACGATCAGGATGATGACCGCCAGCGTCGCCGCCTGGAGCAGCCAGGCGACGAGGCCCAGCGTTATCTGCAGGCGACGACCCAGTCGCCGGACGCGCGTTCCCGTCGCGCGGAGGAGGAGGAGCTCGCCTCTGATGACGACCGCGGCCAGGATGACCAGGATCACCAGCAGGAAGTTCATGCGCTGGGCTCCTCTCCGTGTGGACCCTATGCTGACACGGGTGGTGAGCCCCGGTCGATCGCCACATCGACCAGCGGCATCGGGGCGTTGCCTTCGCGTGGAGGGGGATGGATCATGCCCACCGAATGGTGTCATCCGTCATCGGCAGGGATGCTGAACTCACCGCCCTTCACGCGTTCATCGCGGAGTCGGAGGAGCAGCCGACCGCGCTGGCGTTGGAAGGCGAACCGGGCATCGGGAAGTCGACTCTCTGGCTCGCAGCCGTTGAATACGCGCGCTCCAGAGGGTTGACGGTTTTGGTTGCCAGGCCCTCGCAGGCCGAACGCGGCCTCGGGTATGCGGCGCTCGGGGATCTGCTCGAGCCGGTCATCGACATGGTCCGCATGTCGCTCTCCCCACCGCGCCGGCGAGCGCTCGAGGTCGCGCTCCTCCGGGAGGAGGCGTCGGGCGATCCGATCGATCGTCGGACGCTGGCCGTGGCGGTGCGTGATGTGCTGCATCTGCTGAGCGAAAGCAGGCGGATCATGATCGCCGTCGACGATGTCCAATGGCTCGATTCGTCTTCGTCGCAAGCGCTTGCGTTTGCCGTGCGCCGCCTCCCAACGAGCCCGGTCAGCCTGCTCCTGGCGAGGCGGATCGAAGAGGGTGAGCGGTTGTCGGAGCTCGAACGAGAATTGCGGCCGATTCGCGTCCGTCAGCTGCCCGTTGGTCCGCTGAGCTTGGGAGCGCTTCACCGGCTCTTGCGCGATCGCCTGGGAGCGACGTTTCCTCGCCAGACGCTGCTCCGCATTTTCGAACGCTCCGGCGGGAATGCGTTCCTGGCCCTGGAGCTCGTCCGCGCCCTGCCCCCGCAGATCGACCCACTCCAGCCCCTGCCGGTCCCGGAGTCGGTGGAAGAGCTGGTTGGGGCCAGGCTCGCTGCCCTCCCCCTGGCAACGCGCAGGGCACTCGCGCTGGTGGCCGCCGTCGGAACGTCGTCGGACGCGTTGCTGCTGCGCGCCGGCGTTGCCGTTGACGCGATCGATGTCGCGATCACGGCACACGTCATCGAACGCGAGAACGGGTTGATCCGCTTCACCCATCCGCTGCTGTCGTCGATTCTGTACGCCGAGCTGGGCGACGAGGAGCGGCGCAGGGTTCACGCGCATCTCGCCGAGATCGTCGATGACGCCGTCCTGCGCGCCCGTCACCTGGCCTTCGCGACGAATGCGCCGAAGGAGGAGGTCGCCCGCCTGCTCGATGCTGCGGCCGCGGTGGCGACAGATCGCATGGCGCCGGCGGTCACCGCTGAGCTCGCTGAGCAGGCGTTGCGGCTCACGCCTGGCAAGTCGGTGGTCGCGCGGCGCCGTCGATCTCTTGCGGCCGCCCGAGCGCACCTCGCCGCTGGTGAATGGACGCGCGCCCGCACCATCGCGACCGATCTCCTGAGACAAACGACGCGCGGGACGCTCCGCGCCGAATGCCTCCTCCTGCTCGCCGAGTTCGCCCACGACGACCTCGCCGTTCCAGTCCTCGAGGAGGCGCTCCATCACGTCGCGTCGGATCGGCGCCTCGAGGCGCTAATCCGCATCCGGCTCGGGTGGGCGCGGCGCTTCAGGAACGGCTTCGCATCTGCCCTTGGGTACGTGCGAGAGGGCTTGGCGCTGGCCGAGGAGATCCGCGACGATGCCCTCAGCTTCGAGGCGCTTGCATTCCTCCTCTCGCTGGCGAGCCAGGTCGGTGATGCCGCGGCGCCCGAGTACGCGGAGCGCGCGAACAGGATCGCCACCGCCTCCGGAGACGAGCTCCAGCAGCGTGACGCGAGTCTGATGGTGCGCACCTTCATGACCACCGACGACTCGGCCTCGCAGTGCGCGAGGCTCGAGGACCTGTATCGCGCGTGGCATGAGCGCGACGAGCTGTTTGGCGCCCACGTGCTCTGGGAACTGTCGTGGGTCGAGCTGTTGAGCGGGCGCTTGACAGCGGCGGCCGATCACGCCGCCCAGGCCAGTGATGTCAGCAGCCAATACGGGGTGGAGAAGAACCAGGACTACATCCCCATCTCATGGATCGCGGCCCGCCGTGGTGATCTCCACCTGGCTGAGGAAGCCGCGACGCGAGGGCTCGAGCTCTGCGACGAGCAGATCGGATTCCATCCACCGCTGCTGGCGGCCGTGCCCGGAATCGTCGCACTGGCCCGAGGCGATCCAGAGGCCGCAGCCAGACATCTCGGAGAGGCGGACCGCCAAGCACGTGCCCTGAACTGGGGTGCGCCCGACGCGCGTCCCTGGACCGTGGAGTACGTGGAGGCGCTCCTCCAGCTCCACCGCATCGACGAGGCCCAGCGCGTCATCGACGACTGGGAAGTGGATGCCATTCGCCTCGGCCTCGACACCGTCCTCGCGTCCGTCGGCCTCTGTCGCGGCCTCATCGCCGCCGCGCGAGGAGACGTGGCCACAGCGTGCGCACTACTCGAGACGGCCGTTGACCGCCACGCGGCGGCGGGCGATCCGTTTGGGCGCGCTCGGACGCTGCTCGCCCTGGGTGCGGTGCGACGTCGCGCCCGTCAGAAGCGATCGGCTCGCACCGCACTGGAAGCTGCCATCGCCGGCTTCGTGGATCTGGGCGCGGCGGGCTGGACCGCCATTGCGCGGGAGGAGCTCGCGCGAATCGGCGGGCGCAGACGCATGGAGGGGCTGAGTCCCTCGGAGCTGCGCGTTGCCGGTCTGGTTGCGCAGGGCCGTACGAACCGGGAGATCGCGTCGGCATTGTTCCTTGGCGAACACACCGTGGCGAGCCACCTCCATCACATATACGCGAAGCTCGGCGTCCGATCCCGCACCGAGCTCGCGCACCGTTTCGCTGGCGCAGTTGCCTCTCACACCGACTCGGGCGCGGATCCGAGCAACTTTCAACCATCCTGAGGTTTCCTCGGCGCGTCCCCATGCCTACGGTTTCGGCGTGCGAACCTTCATTGTCGAGACGTTTCTTCCCCGAGGCGCTGCGGCCGAACTCCTTGCGCAGGAACGTCGGGCGAAGTCAGCCGCCGAGCGGCTGACGCGAGCGGGAACGCACGTCTGCTTCAGTGGATCCGTCCACGTTCCCGACGACGAGATCTGCTACTTCAGATTCGAGGCCGCCTCGGGTCGCGATGCAACGCAGGCGGCCCAGGACGCTGGGCTGGAGCCGTTGCGGGTGGTCGAGGCTGTCTCGTCGCCTATGAGCTCGGAGTTCTGGGTCGTGGCAGACCCGACCCACGAGCCCGGGTCGGGAAGTGTGTAAGGAGAACAGATCATGCGACGCATATCTCTTCTGGTGGCGGCCGCTGCGATGGCGGTGGCTCTGGCCTTCCCGGCGGCGGCGAGCGCCCACAACCGCGCCCTCGTCTGGCTGCCGAACGGCGGCTGCGTCCAGGTCGGCTCCCTCAAGTCCGTGTGGGTGCCCGGCAAGGACGCATACCAGGATCTCTATCCGCAGGACGGCCCGTTCCCGAACGACGAGTACGGGACCAGCTTCGCCGCGCTGCGGGGCAACTCGGCCCTGGAGAAGGGCGCCTGCCCGGTTTCGATCAACGGCCGCTAGGCACTCCGGTACCCGTGGCCTCGTCACCCGGAGGAGCGTGGGCGGCAGCGTCAAGCAGCGGTGATCCGCGTTCCGAGGGGAGTTGGTGCTCCCCTCGGACGCTGGTCGCGCGAGAACGACCGTTGCGCAGTACGACTTTGATTACGAGTCTTTGGGCCGAAGGCCGTGTTCCATCCGTGGGGCCTTCGCGGCAAGGTGAACGTGAGGCCGGGCACGCTGCCCGGCCTCGGTAAATGTTGCGCCCCTTCGGTCAGCCGGCGAGAACGGCCACCGCGTCGGTGTCGACGATCAGCTCCGAGGGCGCGCTGGTGGGCGGAACGGAGAGGTCCACGCCGTGGATCTCCTGGGCCCGTCCCCTGAACCACCGCGTGAACTCGTCGTCAGCGCTCATCATCGTGCCGAACGCCCGACCCGGATCCTCACCTTCGAGGGTCACGATCACGAGATCACCCATCGGGGTCGACTGCAGGAAGGTGCGCTCGTGAACGCCGACCGCTCGGCGGGAGGCGACGAAGTCATCCCTCCGCGCGCCGTTCAGCTCGTCCATCCAGGCGTGCCACTCGGCGGTCTTGCCTGGAAGGATCGGGAATGCAACTGCCATCAACGTCATTGGAAACCTCCGCGGACACGTGCGTGCCCGGCGACGGCGGGCGGGGCTCGCCATTGGCCCTGCGCGACGGTCTTGGCGACCGTGTGGGGACGCCGCGCGGGTGGGATCCCCGCGGGTTCCCGTGCCTCCCTCCGATGTCGCGAGTATACCCCCGGCAGAGTGGCGATCCAGAATCCGGCAGGGCGGCGGGCATCGGCTGCTAGTCGGAGGCGGTGGGCGGCCGCTCGCTTCTCTGGGCGAGACGCTCGCGCTGTCGCTCGTGCACGCCGGCCGGCAGGTCCCCCCCGTCCTTGGCCGATGGACCGATCCGAGGGTCGCTGAACTCGGGGTCGCCGAGCACATGGCCCTCGCGCAGGGATTCCACGTACCGCCGATCCTGTTCGATCCGTTCGTGCAGCTGGTCAGCTCCGCCGATGGAGCCGTGACCCGGGACGACGACATCAAGGTCGTCGGCCGCCTCCTCGAGCAGCCGCAGCGCGGCTAGGTAGTCGTCGATCGGGTCCCCGGTGTCGTTCAGGTCGAGCATCGGAATCAGGACATCGGAAAGCATGTCGCCGGCTACGAGAACGCCGCGTTCCTCGATCACCAACGCCGCATGCCCCTGCGCATGCGCCCGGTGCTCGATGATCCGGACCTCAGGGCCATCCCAGGGAATCCGCGCGGCTCCAGCGGGCAGGCCGGTGACGAGGCCCAGCAGGTCCAGCGGCACCTGCGCGGCGATGTCCGACGGTATCACGGTGGCGACGCGGTCCTTCCAATTCGCGTCGGACAGCACCGCCTGGATCGTGGCCGCGCAGCGGGCCGTGGCGTACCGCGGCGCCGAGCCGAGCCGGGCGTGCCAGAGCAGATGATCCCAATGGGGATGCGTCGAGAACCCTGCCACGACCGGCTGACCCATCTCGCGCAGGTCATTCGCGAGTTGCTCCATTTCCGAGCCGCGTATCCCCGGGTCGATGAGCAACACGCCGGCCCGTCCCTGGACGACCACGGCGTTGCTCTGGAGGAAGTCGCTCTGGTGGACCAGCACGCCCTCCGCGACCTGTTTCAGCACTGGGTCTCCTTCCGCCTGTGAACCGCATCGGCCTGTCGAGACGGTGATACCTGGCCAGCGTCGTCAACCGAGTTGGCTGACCGCTCGCCTGACCTCTGGATCTGTGTCAGGTGAACGGTACAAGCTGATCCTGTGGGACGCCCAGCCCCATGCGAGCCGCAAGGTACGGCGTGTCGACCGTCGCTCCGAACAGGGTGGCCGATGCCTGGCTGTGCTGCCACAACAGGCCGATGAAGTACAGCCCGGGAATCTCGCTCACGCCCCGCTGCTGGCGCGGGATGCCCTGCGCATCGCTGATGGGCGCATCGATCCATGAATGATCCATCCGATAGCCGGTGGCCCAGAGCACCGAGGTGATGCCCTCCGCCCGCAGGTCCAGGTCTGTGCGCTCGGGTGGGTCGTATGGCTCGTGCTCGACCGAGCCCGGCGGCGCATCGATGCCCGCGCGTGCGATGTAGGCGTCGATGGGGGGCCGCACGAACTCGTCGAAGAACGCCTCCGCGCGGCGGAGTCGTGCGCCGAGATCCGGAGCGACCGTCAACCGGTGCCCATCGACCGACTCGAGGTGCCCCATCAGCGTGAGGCCGCGGTCCGCCGCCATGCGGCGCAGGCTGACGTCGCGGCCGCCGTGGTGGCCACTGAGCTGCGGAGTACCCGCCAGGCGCCGTCGCGGATCGGGCAGCGTGTCCGCTTTGGGCGTGCGCACGCCGTAGGTCTCGCCGTCGACCTCCAGGCTGGCGAGCCAGCGGAAGATGTCCCGGCCGCGGTAGCGTCGCGGCGCCCAGCCGTTGCTGCCGACGGCGAGGTAGACGCGCCGGCCGGCCGCCAGCAGCTCGTCCGCCAGCTGGACGCCGCTCTGACCCGACCCGACGATGAGCACGGCGCCGGGTGGCAGCGATCCGTCGTTGCGATAGGCGTGCGAATGGAGCTGCTGGATGTCGGTCGGCAGCAGTGCGGCGAAATCGGGGATGCGAGGCACGTGGTAGCTGCCGGTGGCCACGACCACCTGGTCGGCCCGCATCGGGCCGGTGCTGGTCTGAAGATCGAAGCCGCCGTCCACAGGCGTCAGGCGCTCGACGGCGGTTCCGGTCCTGACGGGCGCGCGGAGTCGCTCGGCGTATCCAGCCACCCGGCCGACGATCTCGTCTCGTGGCATGAACCCATCCGGATCGGCTCCGTCATATGGCTGCCCGGGCAGCGACGACGTCCAGTTGGGCGTGACAAGGCGGAACGCGTCCCAGCGATCCTGCCAGCCGCCGCCGAGGCTGGTGCGACGCTCCAGGACGAGGTGGTCCCTTCCGGCAAGGGTCAGGAGCCGGCTCATCGCCAGACCGGCCTGGCCCGCGCCCACGATGATCGCCGGCATGCGGCGTAGCTCGTTCATGGGTGGCACCCTACCGCTTCGCCACGGCCGCCTGGAAGTTTCGATCTCGAACTCATCCGGGCTCGACTTCGGTGCGAGAATCGGTCCGTGGGCGATTACTGCGCGTTCTCCAAGGCCGTGGAGCAGTTGGGCGACCGGTGGAGCCTGGTCATCATCCGCGAGCTCCTGCTGCACGGGTCACGCAGCTACAGCGACCTGCTCGAGGGGGCGGCCGGCATCAGCCGCTCGGTGCTCGCGTCTCGACTCCGCAAGCTGCGTGATCTCGGCCTGGTCGCACAGGTCACTGCGCCGGCCGGGACCCACGCCGCGGGGCACTACGGCATCACCTACGCCGGACGGGAGCTTCTTCCGGTGCTGGAAGCAATCCGCGGCTGGTCAGACCGATTCGTGCCCGAGGATCCCGCCATGGCGGAGCGGGATCCGGACATCGTCGTGCGCTGGCTGGGCGACCGCGTGAACGCGGGCCGGCTGCCGTCGCGCGCCGTGGTCCTGGACATCTCGCTCCGCGGCGCTCGACGACCTCGTTTCTGGCTCGTGCTCGAGCGCGGCGCCGGAGCATCGGTGTGCATCGAGGATCCACGGATCGCCGAGGACCGCTACGTGTATCTCGAAACCAGCGTTCGTTCGCTGATGCCACTCGCTCGCGGGATGGGTGACTGGCGGACGGCCATCGCCGAGGACGCGGTCGAGCTCTATGGCAACCCGCGGTTGATCGAGCAACTGCCGAGCTGGTTCTCGAGTCCGGCGGCTGCGGAGCACATCAGCGCTGCGAGGCGCCGCGTCGGTTGACACCACCCCTGCAGGGCGGGCATCGGGTGTTGACCCAAGCTCGGTCAGCGCCGGATCGCGTCGGCCTCAGCCACCGAGGAGCTCGCGCGTGAGAGCGTCCGCCAGCCAGGCGCCGTACCGATCAGCGCTCCAGCCCCGCTCGACGACCAGCAGGTCATGGACGGCCAGAGAGCAGAGGCTCCAGGTGATGTCCCTGGCCGCCTCCACTGACCGATCCGTGCGCAGCGCACCACGTTCCACCAGGCGTGCGACGAGTCGGCCCTGTCCGTCCAATCGCAGCGCCTCAAGCTCGTCCCACAGCCGGCTCAGCTCGGCGTCGCTGGCCTTCGCGTCCCGCAGCGCGCGGAGGAGCGGCCCGGCGCGGCGATGGATGCCAGGCTGAGTTGCGGCGTACAGCGTGACCTGCCGACGGGGATCTGGCTCCTCGATGATCGCGCGAATGGCGGGGCGCTCCTCGACTGGAACGTCTGCCCGAGTCGGCCCACCGGCAAGCAGTGCCTCGACGACGGCACGGAACAGGGCCGGCTTGCTGCCGAAGATCCGGTAGACGGTCTCGACCACCACCCCGGCCTCGCCTGCGATTTCCGCCAGCGGGACGCCGTAGCCGGCTTTCCGGAACAGCCGACCCGCGGCCGTCACGATGTCGCGTCGCGTCTGCGCGGCCTGGGCCGCGCGCCGCGATGACCGGTACCGACGCCGGGTCTTGACGCATTCGCCCATTTGGTGACACTCTAACTTATGTGAAATAGCTCTCGCTTGCGTGAAGTATGTAGCCGAAGGAGCGTCCCATGTTCGCAGTCGTTGTCACCGAGGCGGGCGATGCCGCGAAGATCGATGGAAGCGCCGGCATGGTGACGGCCAACGTGGCGCCGCGGGTGCGCGAGGCGCCCGGCTTCGTATCGGCGCTGTGGATGAGCGATGGCGAAGGCAGGACGCTCAACGTGCTGGTGTTCAGCTCCGAGGAGGCCGCGCGTGCCGCCGTCGAGCCGGCCCGCGCCACGCCCCGGCCCCCCTTCATGCGCGTCGAGTCCGTCGAGGTGTTCACGGTGCTGGCGAGCGCGTAGGCGGCGGGGAACGCCGCGGCCTCAAGCCGGGGGCTCGCTTGCTTGGGCGCCATTCATCGCGTTGCCACTCGTGCAGATCGGTCACGTGGAGCTTGGACGCCGCGATGCTGAAACGTGCCTCGGGAGACCTGCTTTGGTCGCCGGCAGCTCGACGGTTCTGACTCCGAACGGTTCCTGCCGTTCGCCTTCGCCCGATAGAGGGCCGCGTCGGCCGGTGCCAGCCACATCGCATTATCGGCCGCCAGATCGCCCGGGCCGATGGTCGTCACGCCCACCGACACGGTCAGGTGCCGATATGGTGCGTTTCGGGCGTTGGGGATCTGCAGCTTCTCGATCGCCATACGGATGCGCTCCGCGGCTGCGAGCGCCTCGTGGGGCCCCGTCAGCACGATCAGCGCAATGAACTCCTCGCCGCCGTACCGGTACGCCGAGTCGCCCGCGCGGAGAACTCGTCGCAGGGCACGGCTCACGTCAACGAGGACGTCGTCTCCCGCTAGGTGGCCGCGCTCGTCGTTGATGGCCTTGAAGCGATCGAGATCGAGGATTAACAGCCCGTAGCGCTCTCCCTGCCGCTCGATCCGCGAGCGAGCGAGCCTCAGGCCTGCATCGAGCGCCAGCCGGTTCCCGAGGCCGGTCAGGGTGTCGGTGGCCGCCGTCGTCTCCAGGACCGAGTTGAGCGTATCCACGCGAGCCCGGTCACGGCGGGCCTGTCGATTGAGGCCCTTGATCTTCTGGACCTGGACGAAGTTCGCCGCCCGGCCCCGGAGGCCCGTCATGTGACCGGCCTGGCTGACCGCGGTCGCCACGATGAGCAGTCCGACGAGCTCGCCGCGGGCCGCGGGTACGGAGGAGGCAGGTGCGAACAGGGCGTATCCCAGGACCAGCGCGGCGTGGAGTCCGAGCCAGGTGACATGCAGCTTCGTCGCCCAGGGAATGACGAGCGACACGACGACGGGCAGCAGGAGAAGGTAGCCGGTCGCCACGAACGCGAGGTTCGCGTGCCCCAGCCCGAGGCCGATGGTGGCCGCCTCGACCGCGATGAGGGTGCTGAAGACGACGGCTTCAGCGCTGCGTCTTGCGACGGTTCTCAGTGCCAGGAATCCGACAGCCGCCACGACTGCGATCGCCCCATTGAGACCAAGGATCCAGGCGGCTGCGTCGGCATGGAATGCAGCCTGCCAGACGCCATTGAGGACCGCGACGCCGATGGTGAGGATCATCCCCTGCCTGGCAGCCGCACGGACGCGCCGTCGGCGCGACGCCCGGTACCTGGGCGTCGCCGTGATGGCCAGGTAGTCGCGGGGCCGCATCTCGTTCACCGGGCACCGCCATGGTCGCGATCACGCGGCAGGGTCCTTGTGCGTCCATGGCCCTGGCGCCTGGCTGGTGCTGGACCGGGCCGGCCGAGAAGGTAGCCCTGCCCCAGCTCGACACCGAGTCGCTGCAGGGTCGTCCGTTCGGCCTTGGTCTCGATGCCCTCGGCGATGACCCGACAATCGGTTGCCGCGGCGAAGTGGAGGAGCGCGACGATGAGGGCCTGGCGCGCCGGGTCGGTGTTGACCCCATGGATGAGTCCGCGGTCGATCTTGACGAACTGCGGCCGGAGCTCGACGAGGTGGCTGAAGTTGGCCACGCCCGCCCCCGCGTCGTCGACGGCGATCCGCAGGTCCGCTCCGAGGGCTGCGACGGCCGTCCGGAGGGCGGCATAGTTCTCGATCGCCTCGTGCTCGGTGACCTCGAGGATGACCGGGTGCGTCCTGTCGGCAAGCACGGTCCGCAGGGCGTCGCCGTCGAGAATGAGTCGCGGTGATACGTTGACACTGACGAAGACGCCGGCCGGCAGGCCGGTGGCGGCGAGGCATGCTGCATTCAGTGTCGCAACCTCCAGCTCGCGCTCCTGGCCTGTCAGCAGGGCTTGGCGGAACAGGAGATCGGGCCGAGTGCCATCGTCGAAGCGGGTCAGGGCCTCGTAGCCGACTGGCCGACCCGAGGCGAGCTCGATGATCGGCTGGAAGACAGCTTTGAACGCCACCTCATCGACGATCCGCGCGATACGGTCGACCTCACGCTGCCGCTCGGCACGTGCGGTCAGCGTCGACGCGAGCAGCGCACCCGCGATATCGGCGAAATCGACCAGTCCAGCGAAGGTTGTCGACAGGGTCGCCGTCCTGTCGCCGTCCGTCGCCCCGACGATGAGCAGGCCGATGAGCCGGCGCTCGTGCCGGACCGGCAGGTATGCGGCCGCCCTGACCCCGAGCGCGTCGAGCAGGGCGTTGTACGGATGCCCCGGTCGCTCCGTCCAGTCCTCGATCCACGGACCCATGCTCGCCCGCTCGCGCAACTCGCGGCTGCGCGCGGCCGGCAGCGCCAGGCGCTCCGCCGACCGGCTGTCGGCGGAGCGGTGGCCGGCGGTGGCGAGTCCGATCGGGACGGCGTGGTCGGCATCGTCGAACAGGAACAGGTGGGCGTGGGTCAGCCCGGTCATGCTGACGATCTGCTGGCAGATGAACTGTCCGGTCGCCTCGGCCGATCCGCCGGACGGCAGGCGGGTTAGAGTGTCCGCGATCATCGCGCGCTCGCGCGCCGCGGCCGCGCTCGCAGCCTCCAGTCCACGCTCGCGGGTAACGTCGCGCTTGACCGCGACATAGCCGGAGATGTCGCCGGTCGCATCGCGGATCGGCGTGAAGACGGCCTCCTCCTGGTACAGGGTGCCGTCCTTGCGCCGGTTCGTCATGTCGGCGACCCATGGCAGCCCCTTCGCGAGCGAGGCCCACATCGCCTCGTAGAAGGCCGCCGACTGAGCGCCGCTCTTCAGGATCCGCGGGTTCTGGCCGATGACCTCGTCGCGGCTGTAGCCCGTCAGGCGCTCGAAGGCCGGATTGACATACACGATCCGGGCCTGGATGTCAGTGATTATGATCGACTCGTGCGACTGCTCGACCGCCGCCGCCAGCCGTGCCCGTTCGACGTCCACCAGGGTGCGCTGACTGATGTCCGAGGCGAGCACAATGCCGCCAACGATCTCGCCCTGCTCCCCGAGCAGCGGGCCGGTGCGGAGTCGCACCCAGACCGTCGAGCCGTCCTTGCGCACACCGAGCCAGTCGCCGTCGAATTCGGCGCCGTCGCCTGGTCCGGGCAGGCGGGTCGATGGCGGCGAGACGCCGGCGGTATAGAGGATGTGCGGCGTCCCGCCGATCATCTCGTCGGCGGTGTACCCGAAGAGTGCGACCGCGCCGTCGTTCCAGTACGTGATCCGTGCGTCGGTATCGGTAACAATGATCGCGTCGTTGACGGCGGCGAGGACCATCGCCCGCGTGCGAAGGTCGCGCTCACGGGTATGTGCCTCGGTAATGTCGGTGATCGCGACGAGCACGCTGTCGGCTGCATCGGCTCCCAGGCGCAGCGCGGTCGCCCTGACTTCGACCCAGCGCCGCGAGCCGTTGGGCGCGTCGAGCGGCCACTCGGCGACGTGGTCCGAGCGTTCGAGGACGCCCTCGACCGCTTCGCCGATCCGACCGAGCAGGCCAGGATCGGCCATGGACATGGCTCGACCGAGCATGCGCTCCGCCGTGATGTCGAGCAGTGCGCTCGCCGCCGCGTTCCATGACCGGACCCGCCCATCGCGGTCGGTTATGACGACCGCGTTCGTTGTGGCCCCCGGGGGCGCGCTCGGCGGTTCGGTGGACGGGCCGGCAACGATACCGCGAGTGGAACCTGAAGGTCGGCGCCTGCGGCGCTCAGCCGTGAGCGGCCGCTTGATCGGAGCGTTCTGGACAGGCGCACGGCGGTCGGTGCAGCGAACGGACATGTGAGCACCAGGGGGGTCCGTCATTGTCCGGCCGCTGACATCCACCCCGCAACGCACCGGACGTCCGCGACTCAGACAGTACGAATAGCCGTCCGTACACGGAACGGCCACTCCATCGGCGCGTGGGCTAGCGGGCTGCCTTCTCGACGAGCTCGGTGAGCCGCTTCTCGGTGGACGGGGTGAGTTTCGTGACGGCGAACGAGACCGGCCACATCTCTCCTTCGTCAAGTCGGGCGTCGTGCTGGAACCCGAAGGTCGCATAGCGCACCTTGAACTTCGACTTGGCTTGGAAGAAGCACAGCACCTTGCCGTCCATGGAGTAGGCCGGCATTCCATAGAACGTGCGGGGCACCAGCGTCGGGGCGGTCGCCATGACGATCTCGTGGATGCGCTCCGCGAGCACCCGATCCTCGTCCGGCATCTCGGCGATCTTGGCCTGCACGTCGGCCTCGCCCTGCACGCGCGCCTCCTCCGGGCTGAGCTTCGCGGCCTTCCGGCGCTCGCGCACCGTCTCCTGCATCGCGGCGCGCTCCTCGTCGCTCAGCACGTTGCCCGAGGTCTTCGCAGAGCCCCGCCTGGCGGATGGTTTCTTGGTATCGGCCATGTCCATTCACCCTCTCACTGGAAACGTCGAAGCGACGCGCTGATGGCGCTCGCCACCTCTGTGGATCGACCCCGACCATAGCCATTCGGCGGGAAGAGCGCTTCTCCGAACCTGCTCGACCGACACGACGGGCAGCGGAGTCGAGCGATCCATCCCGAGCTTCTCCGACGGGACCGGGCGAGCAGGACGATCTCGCCAGCGGCAGGCCGACGGTGCGGCAACGGCGACTCGGGCGCAAGCATTGACGCTACGCGCTTCCGGTCACCAGCCGCTCGCGATCGAAGAGCCGCGACGTGATCCACCAGCCGGCGACGTCGAGCACCAGCAGCACGGTGGTGCAGCCGACGGCCAGCAGTGTCGTGCGCTCGATCACGTTGAGCGCGATCAGCACGGCCACCGCGACCGGCGGCAGGCTGGCGATGATGCCGAGCTGCTGCGCCACGCGCACGTCGCTCGACCGCGTCGAGATCGCGATGGCGACCCAGATCGTCCATATCGCCAGGAGCGGTGTGAACAGGATCTGGACCAGCACATCGGGCGCCTGGAATACCGCCCCGGCGACCCTGGGCTCCGCCAGCAGCGTGACGAGAAGGGCGAACAGTGCGAAGACCCCGTACGCGACCGCGAGGGACGGGATCAGCGCCGCGATGGCCTTGCCGAGCAGGAACTCCTCGCTGCGGATGGGGGTGCTGAGCGCCGGCTCCAGCGTGCCCTGCTGGCGCTCGCCGGCCACCGCATAGGCAGCCACGAATACCGGCACCAGCGCCGGGATGCCGAGCATGTAGAGCAGGACATGCTCGTGCGCGATCGCGCCCGAGGCCGACGTGGAGAGGCGCAGCACCGCGATCAGCGGCTGGATCGAGAAGACAAGCGGCAGGATCGCCATGCCGGAGATGACCGACCGGTTACGCCCGTACTCGCGAAGCTCCTTGCGCAGGATTGCGCCGATACGCCTGCGGCTCACGGTGATGGCACCGCCTCCTCGTGGTCCTCGTCGACCAGCTCGAGGTAGACGTCCTCGAGCGACCGCCGCGTCTCGCTGATCGACAGCACCTCGGCGCCCGCCGCGACGAGCGCCCTGGCCACCGCCGGCGTCGTGAGCTCCATGTCCGTGCTGCCGAGCACGTACGTCCCGCTGTCGCCCTGCCGCCAGCTCGTCACGCCCGGGAGGCCGCCGAACACGGCGGCCGGGTCCGGCAGAGGGTGGACGGTGGTGACCATCAGCGACCGGCTGAACAGCTGCTCGCGCAGCTCCGCCGGACGACCGATGGCGCGCAGCGTGGTATTGAGGATCGCCACTCGGTCGCACAGTCGCTCTGCCTCGTCGAGCCGGTGCGTGGTGAGGAAGATCGTGACGCCGCGCCGGCGAAGTCCGTCGATCAGCTCGTGGACGTCCCGCGCGGCGACCGGGTCGAGGCCGCTGGTTGGCTCGTCGAGGAACAGCACTTCGGGGTCGCTGAGCAGCGCGCGAGCCAGTGCGACCCGCTGGCGCAGGCCTTTCGAGAGCGTGCCGCACGGATCGCCGGCACGGTCCTCAAGGTTCACCGAGTGGAGCGCGCGGTCGATCCGATCCCGCGGTTCGTTGACCTCGTAGAGGTCCGCGAAGCACGCGAGGTTCTCCTCCACGCTGAGGCGCAGGTAGAGCCCCGGGGATTCAGGCATGACCGCGATCCGTCGCCGGATCTGCTCGCCGTTCTCGGCAGTCAGCGGCAGGCCGGCCACGACGGCAGAGCCCGATGTCGGCGCGAGCAGCGTGGCCAGCGTTCGCACCGTCGTCGTCTTCCCGGCGCCGTTCGGTCCCAGGAAGCCGAAGATCTCTCCGTGCCCGACGGTGAACGAGAGGTCGGCGAAGGCGGGGCGGCCACCGAAGGCCTTCGAGAGATGGTCGACCGACAGCGCCGGCGTGGTCTCGTCGGCGGTCGACGTTCGTGTGCGGCTTTCCCTCACGCAGTCATCATCGCGCATCGACGGCCCGATGGCTCGCAACGGGCCTTCCACATCGGTCGGTGGTCCGTCCGGCCGTCGTGAGCGTCGGAACTGGATGTCATTCGGATGCTCTCCCTCTCTGGATGCGTGCGGACGCGAGCGGTCGCAAGATTGGTCCGGTGGCCGCACGATTGACATCACACCAACGAAAGGACCGACCCAACGTGGAGAACCTGGCATGACATCGTGGCCGGCCCTGCCCTACGCGGAGTGGGCGCCGACGAAGAAGACCCTGCACATGGTCGCGCAGATGGTCGGCAAGGCGCGCCTGGCGCTGGCACCACCGCAACCGGAATGGCTCGAGGCCTGCCTCTACCTCGACGCTCGGGGGTTCACCACCGGCGCCATTCCGTTCGGCACGGACGTCGTCAGCATCCGCATCGACCTGTACGACCTGGTCATCCGGATCGATGTCAGCGATGGCCGCCGCGCGACGATCACCCTCGGCCCGGACCGATGTGTCGCCGACATCTGGGCGGATCTGCGAACCGCGCTGGACGGCCTCGGGATCGGCGCCGACATCTGGGAGAAGCCGCAGGAGGTTTCGGACACCACTCCGTTCTCGCAGAACCGACACGACTGCACGTTCGTGCCCGAGCACGCGCAGCGCTTCCACCGCGTCCTGTGCGCGATCGATGGCGCGTTCGAGGAGTTTCGCTCGACCTTCTTCGGGCGCACCGGCGTCCAGTTCTGGTGGGGCGGCTTCGACTTCGCCGTGCTGCTCTTCACCGGGCGCCACCTGGCGGCGCCACAGGATCGCGGCTACATCCTGCGTCACGACCTCGACGTCGAGCACCTGAATGCCGGCTTCTGGCCGGGCGACGACGACGCCCCGGAGGCGCGCTTCTGGGCCTACATCGTGCCGAGGCCGGTGGGCTGCGAGGTCGCGCCGATCCGACCGGCACCGGCCGCCTGGGTGGAGTCGGTCTCCGAATGGCTCCTGGCCTACGAGCAGGTCCGCGCGAGCGACGACCCGCATCGGGCGATCCTCGACTTCCTCGACAGCGTCCATCGAGTGGCGGTGACCCACGGAGGCTGGGACGCCGAGGCCCAGCGCTACATGCCGCCGCCACCCGCCCCGCGAGGCTGACCGCGAGTGGCCGATAGTCGGAGGCGGACCGCCCGCAGGCGCCTGGCATGGTTCGGCAGCGGTGTCGCGCTCGCCGTCTTCATCATCTTCGAGGTCGTGGTGCACGACCTCTGGCCGGTGCCGATCGTCGCGTTCGCTCTGCTGCCCGACTTGGCGATGCTGGCGGGCATCGGCCAGGCGCACGAGCGCGGTCAGCTGCCGCCGCGCGCCGTGCCGGCGTACAACCTGGCGCATCACCCCGCGCTGCCGGGCGCGATGATCGCGGTTGCGCTCGCCGCCCCTGCTCGTCGTCAGAGCGCTCAACCAGGGTCCGGCCCAGTACGAGCCCGCTCGAGCGTTTCCGCTGCTCGTCTACGCCGCGGGCCTTGCCTGGTTGGCCCACATCGCGTTCGACCGCGCCCTGGGCTTCGGGCCGCGAGCGCCGGACGGATGGCAGCGCGACCCGAGGTCCTCCGGAAACTGACGTTCCTCTTGACACACCGCGCGGCTCGCCGACACTACGCTCCATTCGAACCGCGACGCAGTGAGGACCGCGCCGTCGGCGTCAGCCTCGGGACGGAGCTCATGGCAGGCGCAGCCGGTGTCTTCATCATGGTGGTGAAGCCGCTCAGCTAGGCAGCGCCCTCATTCCGCCGGCGCCTCGGGGGCGGCAGCAGCGCGGCGATCGTCTGCTCGGCCTGAAAGTCCGCGAATCGGTCCAGGGACCATCCTCGTCGCAGCACCAGCAGCTCGTAGAGCTCCGCGGAGGCGATCGTCCACAGCACGTCGCGCGCGTGCTCGAGGGTTATCTCCGGGCGCAGGTCCCCCCGCTCGTGGAGCGTTCGAGCGTTGGACTCCATGCGCCGCAGCGTCTGTTCGTCAACCTCCGCCAGAAGCTCGGCCATCTCGGGGTCAGTGTCGGAGGCGCTGCGAATGAGGAGGACGATGGGCGCGGTCCTGGGCGCCACCTCGGTGCCGAGCCGCGTCCAGTTCCTGATCACCGCGCGCGGGTCGCGTTCGCTGGCCTGCATCTCGTCCGAGCGCCGCTCGGCGGGCACCTCTCCCACGCCCCGCAATCCTTTCGAGACGAGCGCGCGGACGAGGCCCGCCTTGCCGCCGAAGGCCTTGTAGATGGTCTCCACCGAGACGCCAGCGGCATCGGCGATGGCGCTCACGGTGGTGCGGCCGTAGCCATCGGCGAGGAAGAGCCGCCGCGCGGCCTCGACCACCTCCTCGCGCGTCCGGGCGGCCCGCTCGCGACGCCCGGTGGAGTTGTAGCGGCGTTGGGTCTTGACGGGCGGCTTCATCGGATGCATAGTCCTGTATCGGTTACAGGCGAGTGTATCAGATTGAGGGGCGAGGAGGCAGGCGGATGGGCGTGGGGCGCGTAGCGGAGGGACCGGGCGAGCTGGTCGAGCGCCTTGTCCGGGTGACCAACGAGCACGACCTCGCGGCCCTCGGCGCGTGCTTCGCGAGCGACTACCGCCTGGAGATGCCCGCGCACCCGGCCCGCGACTTCGTGGGTCGGGACCAGGTGCTTCGCAACTGGGAGCAGATCTTCGCCGGCGTTCCCGACATCACGGTGGACGCACGCTGGGTGGCGCAGAGCGACGTGGCGTGGTCCGAATGGGAGATGCGCGGCACGCGGCGCGATGGCGCAGCGCACCTCATGCGCGGCGTGATCATCTTTCGCGTGCGGCACGGCGAGTTCAGCTCGGCGCGCTTGTACCTCGAGCCGGTCGAGCAGGCGGGCGCCGACGTTGACGAGAACATTCGGCAGACGGTCGGCGGCGGGACCGCGAAGGGGACGCGACGGTGATCCTGCTGGTCGGAGGGACGGGCAATCTTGGCGGCCGGATCGCCCGGCGTCTGCGCGCACACGGGCTGGCGTTTCGCGCCCTGGTACGGCCCGGGACCGACCCCGGGGACCTGCGCAGCCTGGCTGACGAGATCGTGCCCGGCGACCTCCGCGATGCTGCCAGCCTTCGCTCCGCGATCCAGGGGATCGAAACCGTGATCTCGAGCGCACACAGCCTCGACCGGATCATGGCCGGCCGTCGCGACGTCACCATTCGGGACGTGGACCGGGACGGGTACGGAAAGCTGGTCAACGCTGCCGACGAGGCGGATGTGAAGCGCTTCGTGTTCATCTCGTTCCCCGGCGCGATCCTCGCCTCGCACACCCCGTTCGCAGATGCGAAGCTCGCAACCGAACAGCGGCTGCGTGACTCGCGGATGCAGGAGATCATCGTCCGCCCTGACGCGTACCAGGAGCAGTGGCTTGCGCCGGAGCGACTGTTCGACTGGCGACGCGGCACGGTCACGATCTTCGGCAGCGGCGAGGGCCGTGCGGCATATGTGGCGATGGACGACGTCGCCGAGGCGGTCGTTCGGCTGGCCATGCACCCCGACCCTCCGCGCCTGGTCGAACTGGGCGGCCCGGAGACCCTGAGTCGCAACGAGCTTGTCGCCGCATTCGAGCAGCGCCTGGGGCGGCCGATGCGACGGCAGCGCTTGCCCGCGCCAGTCATGCGGGCGCTTGTCGATCGCCCTGCGGCGGATGCGGCCCGGGCTCGCCTCGGTCATGGGCATGAGCGTGCTTTCCGACGCGCGCCGCTCCGCACCCGACGACCACCTTCTGCGCGAGCTGGGCATCGAGGCCCGCCCGGTCAGCGCCTACATCGACGAGCTGACGTCGGCGTACCTGAGCGAGCCCGGCTCAGCCCGGGACGGCTGACGGATCGTCGCGTCGCAGGAGGATGCCCGAGGTACGCCTTCCAGGGACCGACGTCCCGATCGTGCGAGCCGGCGAGCCCTGCGAAGATCTGGCTGACGTGGTCCAGGTCGTGGACCGCCCACGATGCGAGCAGCTGGCGGAGCGTCACCTGGCCCAGGGCGGGGTGCATGCCGGTTCGGTCGAGGTCGCCGTCGCCGACGAGCTCGGCCAGCTCAGCCAGGTTTGCGGCGCGCAGCGCCGCGAAGCGGTCCACGAGGTCGTCGAGCGGCACGCCCGCATCGCGCTCGAGCATTGCGAAACGATCGAACGAGTCGAACGGCACCGACGTCCCGTGCTCCAGGATCCGCCGCGCGCGGTCCATCCAGCTCGTCTGCTCTCCGGTGATCAGATGGCCGACCACGTCGCGTGGCCGCCACCCGTCGGGCACGTCCGGCGCATCGGTCCAGCCGTCGGGCAGACCGATGAGCAGGGCGCGCAGGCACTGCGGGGTGCGCGCAAGCAGGGACGTCGTGTCGCCGATGAAGTCGTCGTCGTCCACCGCGGCCGAGTTAGCCACCTCGTCGAGCCCGCGTCAAGCCGCCGACGCGGCGTCCGGGCTGGTTACCAGCGGTGCAGGTGGGGCAGTCCGACCCGCTGCGTCTGCTCGAGGGCGTGCGGGGCCGGTCGCGTCTTCAGCGCGGCCTCGATGGCGTCGACGAGCCCTGCGGGCGAGGTGCCGACGATCGGCTTGTCGGGGTGAAGCGCTCGCACGTCGTCGGAGAGATCCCGCCGAGCGTCGTCGGGCTCCGACATGTCGTACACGAGCACATCGGCCGCGTCGACCTGCCAGCACGGTTGGCCGTTGAGCACCGGGCACGCCGCACCGTCGCTTGGTCCGGCGCACTGGTCGACGTCGTATCCGGCTCGACGCAGCTGGTCGGCCAGGATATCGGCGACGTCGACGTCATGGTGGACCACAAGCACGCGCGTCATTCTCGAATGGCCTCCTGCCATGCGTTGTGGCCGGAAGCGTCCATCGGAATTCAGGCGCCGAACAGTGTCAAAGGTCCCGAAATGCGATTCAGGCTCGGACGCGCTCGTGACGCCGATCGATGAGGCCGCGCACGACGAAGATGATGCCCGCGGCCAGCGCGACCGCGATGACCGCGACGCACCACCCGGCGAGCACGTCGGCCAGGTAGTGCTCCTGGAGGTAGATCCGCGACAGCCCGACGCCGATCACGAACACGAAGCCCGCGACGAGCGCCGGGAATCGCCAGCGGGGCGTGCGCCAGGCGACCGCGACCGCTGCGAGCGCGAGCGATGCCGAGCCGGCGGCGTGGCCGCTCGGGAACGAGTCGAATCCGGGATCGACCTGGATGAGCGCGGATGCGATGCGGTCCACCACGAGAAGCACTGCCAGCAGTCCGAGCGCCACCAGCGCGTCACGCCGCAGGCGCGTGAAGACGGCGACCAAAACGAGGACCAGCGCGAGCGCCGCGGCGACGGGCAGCGTGATGTGGGGCGCCTGGATGGTATCGAGCGTGGGCGACACCGGCCGTGGCACGAGGAAGGTGTCCTTCGCGACGGACGCGACCACCCGCCCGATGACGACGGCGGCGACCACCAGGGAGGCGGCCCAGGGCCGTCGTGCGTGCACGAACACGGTCGCGACCAGGGCCGTCAGCGTCGTGAGCCCGATCCCGGTGGCCAGCCCGGTGAATCCAAGAAACACGACTTCGTCGATCCGGTTGCCGTGGCTCAGCTTGAAGACCGGCAGAAAGTTTCCGATGCGCAGCTCGGGCCGCAGGGCCAGCAGCAGGCCGAGCGCCACGAGCGCGACGACGAGCGCGGGGACGCCCGCGCCGAGTGCCCAGCGCGCCATGCGGCGGCGGCGCGGATGCAGGTCGAGCTGGGACACGGTGGGATGCGGCGAGTTAGGCGGAGTCGCCGTCCACCGATGCGGCATCCGCATCGGCCCACGGGTAGCGGCGCTTTGCGACCTCGAGCGCGGTGAGCATCGAGGCGCGCCCGGCGTGCAGGCGCGCCCGCATGGCGTTGGCGCGCACCACGTCGGCGCCCGGCTCCTCGATCTCCGCGGAGATGGCGCGGTTGACACGGCGATAGGCCTGGACGGCGTCGTTCGCGACGCGGGTGATGCGGTTCGTCGTCTCGCGCAGCATGCGCAGGCGCTCCGACGCCCTCAGCTCCGGGCCGAGCGCCACGACGAGCTGCTCGCCGAGCTCGCCGATCTCCGCGCTCGCCCGCTGCACGAGCTCGATGTCACTCACCCGTGCGGCGAGCCTGCGTCGAGAGGCGAGCAGGCGCGGGGATGGCCCGCGCTCGTTCGATTCGATGAGCATCCGGCCTAGGCCGACTGGACCCGGATGGCGCGCTGGCCCTTGGGGCCGGTCTCGACGTCGAAGCTGACGTTCTCCCCACCGACCAGGCGGTCGAAGTCGAGCGAGCTGCTCAGGCCGTCCTTGTGGAAGAAGTACTCCTTGCCGTCCGGTGAGGCGATGAAACCGAAGCCCCTGTCGGAGATGACGCGCTTGATGGTTCCGGTGCTTGCCATGGTGTTGACCTCGTCGCTCCTCGAAGCGGTATACGGCGCGCGGCCGGCTCGAGAAGGAACCATCGACCAAGCGGAGACGCCGACGGAGGTCGGCTGGGGGCCACCATACCACGGCACGGCGGCGACCCCCCGCGGCCGGTGCGCCGCGTCAACGTCTCAGCGGCGGAGGAGCTCCGCCTTGCGCGCCCGCGTGGACCGCGCCCAGCGGCGGCCGGCGCTCAGCTCGACGGTCGTCCGCGGGCCGAGGACGAGGGGATAGCCGCACACCACGCGAAGGGTGTCGTCGCCTTCCAGCCCGATCAGCGCCGCGCAGGCGACGCACTCCTCGACCGCCACGTCGCCGCGGGTCGGGCACGTCACCATCCCGTCGCGCACGATCAGGCTGCGGTCGATCACGGTGCTCCAAGTCTTCATTCCGCCACGCTGGCACCGGACAACCGGAACGGGGAGGGCCGACGGTCACCGCGCGAAGGGGCCGCATGTCCCTTTACGTCCTGGGCGGCGGACGTACGGGGTCGAAATCGGACCGGTACGTTGGCCGGACGACCGAAAAGCTCGCATACGGGGTCGACATCGGACCGGTACAGCTGCCAACCGGCCGCCACCACGAGGTAAGAGGTCGAAATCGGACCGATACGGCCCTATGCCGCGGCGCGGCCGACGAGGCCGATGCGGCGGATGCCCGGAGTGAGCCGCGGCAGGTGGAGCTCAGCGCCCGGTGGAGCCGGTGGTGGCGATGCCCTCGATGAAGTAACGCTGCGCCAGGAAGAAGACGATGATCATCGGCACGGTGACCATCACGCCGCCCACCGCCAGCAGCTCGAAGTGCTTCTCGCCACCGATCGCCGGGTTGTCGATGATCGCCTTCAGGCCGCGGGGCAGGGTGAAGGTGCTGAGCGGCGCGCCGGCAAGGAAGATGAGCGGCTTGACGAGGTCGGTCCAGGCGACCTTCAGCTCGAAGATGAAGACCACGATCATGGCCGCCCGCGTCAGCGGCAGCGCCACCGACCACCACATGCGCAGGTAGTTGGCACCGTCCACCCGCGCCGCGTCGAACAGCTCGCGCGGCAGCCCCAGGAAGAACTGGCGCAGCATGAAGATGTAGAACGGCGACGCGAACAGGTTGCCCGCCCACAGCGGCACGAGCGTGCGGTTCCAGCCCAGGAAGTCCCAGATCAGGAAGTTGGGGATCATGGTCACCGCGCCCGGCAGCATCATGCTGGCGAGCACGATCCCGAACACCGCCCCGCGGAACGGGAAGCGGAAGTAGGCGAAGCCGAAGGCCACCAGCGCCGAGCTGATCGTCACCGTGCTGGCGGCCAGGATGGTGACCAGCGTGCTGTTCCAGGCCCAGCTCAGGACCGGCTGGTCGCTGATCAGCTTCGGATAGTTCGACCACTGGAACGGGTTGGGAATGAGCTGCCCGTTGAAGACGTCGGCGCCCGGCTTCAGCGACGCGGAGAGCAGCCACACGAGCGGGTAGATGAAGAGCACGGTGAAGAAGATGAGCACGACCACGAAGCCGATGCGGAACGCCAGCTGCCCCGGCGTGATGCCGCGGCCGGCCTCCTGCGGGCGTGCGGTCGTGTCCGCGCTGCCGGCGGCCGGCGTCGCGGCGGTGGCGCCGGCGCTTTCCTGAGTCGCCATCTCACTCGCCCTCGTAGTAGACGAATCGTCGGCTGACGCGGATCTGGATCACGGTGATGATCACGATCACCACGAACAGCAGCCACGCCAGCGCGGAGGCATAGCCCATCCGGAAGAACTCGAACGCGTTGCGGAACAGGTAGATGACATAGAACAGCGCCGCCTCGCCGGCGCCCGACGACTGGCCCTGCTGCTGCCCGAAGAAGATGGTGTAGACCTCGGTGAAGAGCTGCAGCGAGGCGATGGTGTTGATGATGAAGGTGAAGAAGAGCGCCCCGCTGATCATCGGCACGGTGATGTTCTTGAACTGCTGCCACGCGCCGGCGCCGTCGATGCGCGCCGCCTCGTACAGCTCGATCGGCACGTTCTTGAGCGCCGCGAAGTAGATGACGACGGTGTTGCCCACCGTCCACAGGCTCATGATGATGATGCCGGGCTTGATCCATCCGGGGTCGTTGAGCCAGCTCGGGCCGTTGATGCCGAAGGTGCCCAGGACCTGGTTGACCAGGCCGCTGTTGCCGTTGAGCAGCAGCAGGAAGAGGGTGCCGACCGCGACCGCCGGCGTGACGTTGGGCAGGTAGAACGCCGTCCGGAAGAACCCGGCGAAGCGTCCCCCGATGCGGTTGAGGATCAGCGCCAGGAAGAGAGCGATGCCCATCGACAGCGGCACGTGCAGCACGGTGTAGAACGCGGTGTTCCACAGGGAGCTGGCGACGTGCCGGTCGCGGATCAGCCGCGCGTAGTTGTCGAGGCCGATGAAGTCCGCGTGCTGGCGCAGCGGATCGTAGTTGGTGAAGCTGAGCCACAGGCTCCACAGCATGGGGCCCGCGGTGAAGACGAGGAACCCGACGATCCAGGGGGAGAGGAAGATGAGCACCCACTTCAGGTCGTTGCGCGTGCTCTTGGTCCACGGCACGCCGCCGATGGTCCGAACCTCTCCACCCTGGACTCGGGCTGTCACGGGTCAGTCCCTCATGTCACTCGAGCTCGGCCGGCGAAGCCCCGCGCTCAGGGCTTCGCCGAATCGATCGCGTCCTGCGCGTCCTGCTGCGCCTGCTTCATGGCGTCCTGGGCCGACGCGCCGCCCGAGAGCACCCGGTTGACCGCATCGGTCATGGCCTGCTGGAACTCGGCCGCGGCGGGACTCGGCGCGGACCCGAAGGCATGCTCCTGCGTGTCCAGCACGACCTGCACCGCGTTCTTGAAGTTCGGCATGTCGTCGAGCTTCACGTACTGCTCGAAGATGATCTTGTCCGCCTCGCGGTTGCCGGAATAGACGCCGGTCTGCGGCTTCTTGTCCGTCGCCGCCTTCTCTTGGCGGGCCTTGGCCGCCGCGACCCACGTGTCGGTGGCGACCATGGTGGTGATCATCGCGCAGGCGGCGTCAGGGTTCTGGGTGCCCTTGACGATCGCCCAGGAGTTGCCGTCCTCGTAGGTGATCGGCTGACCGTCCTTGGTCATGAACGGCTTGACGCTGAAGTCGGCCTTGGGCGAGTTCTGCGCCAGGACGTTGAGGTACCACTGCTCCATCGGCCACGCGCCGACCTGGTCCGCGGCGACCTGGTTATTGGCGCCAAAGAAGTCCCACGTGTTGCGGAAGTCGAGCCACTTGGTCGGGTCGAACTGATCCTTGATGAGCTTGGTTGTGTACTCGACCGACTGGATCGCCTCCGGGCTGTCGAGCTTGGCGGTCAGTCCGTCGTCGCTGATCAGGCTGCCACCATCGGCCCGCACCCAGAGCGGCAGGAACTCGGGGATCTTGGGGTCGATGCCGATGCGGGTCAGCTTGTCGCCGCTCTTCTTGACGAGCTTGGCGTTGGCGTCGGCGATGGCGTTCCAGTCGCCCCAGTTGAGCGACTCAGGATCGATGCCGGCGTCCTTGAACGCCTTGTTGTTGATGATCCAGACGCGGGTGTTGTAGAACTCGGGCAGCCCGTACATGTGGCCGTCCACCGTCACGTCCTTCTTGGCCGCGTCGTAGAAGACGCTGGTGTCGAACCCACTGCGCGCGATGCAGTCGTCAAGCGGCTCGAGCACGCCGCGCGCGATGTAGGTGCCGATCTTGTTGCGCGGCAGGTTGACCACGTCGGGCTTCGAGCTGCCGGTCAGCGAGGCCAGGAACTGCTGGTCGTCGAATCCGCTCTCGCTGTAGGTCAGCTTGACGTCGGGATTGGCCTTGGTGAAGACGTCGGCGCGAGTCTGGGCGATGATGTCGCCGGTCTTGTAGCTGAAGCCGTAGGCGAACAGGTTGCCGCTCGCCTTCAGCGGCTCCTGCGACGCCGGAGCCGACGCGGGCTGTGAGCCGCCGCCAGCGGTGGTCGGCGTGGCGCTGTTGCCGGAGTTAGGCCCGCACGCTGCGAGCAGAAGACCAAGGGAAACCAGAAGCGGAATAGCGCGTCGCATTCTCATCCTCCACTCGATGGGCGTGTCGACCGGTGGCCGACAGGCCGAGCATCGTCCGGTGCGCGGCGCTCCCGTGAGACACGCGCTGGGTGCGTCAATCTTGTTGTCGATCAGCACACAAGGTGCCAAGTCGTCCGGAGACGCTACCTGGCGCTGGTCGACTCGCCGTTGTGGCGATTCGACCGCTCGCCCACGTCGAGGGCGGCGTCGCCCACGGGCTGCACCGCATCGGCCGCCGGAAGCACCGCGTGGGCGGCCACCATGAACGAGATGGCGATGCCGCCGAAGAGCACCGGCACGATGGCGCTGATGCTGATGCCGAGCAGGAAGGCCACCAGCAGGCCCAGTCCCAGCGACCGCATGGGATGCAGCAGCACGACCACCAGCGCCAGGCGCAGCCGGTCGCGCAGCGCCAGATCGTCGCGGGCAGGGTCGAGCAGGATCGGCCAGGCGACGACCACGTAGGTCCAGCCGATGAGCAGCGCATACGCCGAGAGCAGCGCGAGCACGACCGCGCCGAAGCCCCCGATCGCTCCGCTGATGACGACATCCATCGCCAGCAGCAGCGCCGCGATCAGCTCCAGCACGCCCAGCACGATCACCCAGGCCGCATGCCGGCGCAGCGGGACGAACATCTCGGAGGTGCCCACCAGGTCGTTGCGCACCTCCTCGGTCGCCATGCGCATCAGACCGGCCAATCCAAGGATGGCGGGAAAGACGAGCACCGAGCCGAGCGGCGAGCGCTGCAGCGAGCCGACCAGCGCGATCAGCACGAACGCGAAGATGAGGCTGCCGAGCACGAAGGCGCTCATGCTGTTGGCGAAGCCGCGGAACGCCGAGCCCACGGCGCGCAGTGGATGCATGTTCGCCATTCAAGCGCACCGGCGACGCGAATGCCGTCGCGATGCGGCTACCATCGGCCGGATGGCCACCCACGCGCCCGACGTGATCCGCTCCGAGCGCCTCGATCTGCCGCTGCTGAGCCCGTCGCAGCTGCGTGCGCTGGCCGGCGGCGATCCCGAGGAGGTCGCGCGGGAGCTCGACGCCACGCTGCCGGCCGACTGGGTCCGGGACGTCAGGTGGCTGGCGGAGATGCGCCTCGGACAGGTCACCGAGCATCCGGACCACGCGCCGTGGCTTCTGCGCGCCATCGTGCTGCGTGAACCGGCGCGCGTCGCGATCGGGCACCTGAACTTCCACGCCCCGCCGGACGAGTCGGGCGTGCCGGAGATCGGCTACTCGCTGCAGCCGGAGCACCGCATGCGTGGCTACGCCATCGAGGCCGTGACGGCGGCGTTCGACTGGGCGCACCGCGAGCACGGCGTCCGTCGCTTCCGCGCCTCCACGGCACCCGACAACGAGCGCTCGCAGAAGCTGCTGGCCAGGCTGGGCTTCGTGCGCACCGGCGAGCAGTGGGACGAGCGCGACGGCCTGGAATGGGTCTACGAGACTCCCGACGGCGGCCGATGGAGCAGCTGAGCCTCGTCACATTTCGCGCATAGTCGTTGACCTCCGGCACGTCGCGGATGCATTGTTGGATGAACCGATGACCGCGCGACTGACGCTCGCCGATGTGGGGGGCCTGCGCGTCGGACATGCGACCGACGAGGTCGGCATGACCGGTTGCACGGTGGTGCTCGCCCTGGACGGCGCCGTCGCCGGGGTGGACGTGCGCGGATCGGCTCCGGGGACGCGCGAGACCGACCTGCTGCGGACGACGGCGCTCGTCGAACGCGTGCACGCCATCTGCCTGGCGCGGCGGCTCGGCCTTCGGCCTGGCCGCAGCGGACGGCGTGATGCAGTGGCTCGCCGCGCGGGACGTGGGCGTCGAGACGCGGGGCGCGGCGCGTCCCGATCGTGCCGTCGGCGGTCCTCTTCGATCTCTTCGTCGGCTCTCCCACCGCCGCTCCCGACGCCGGCGTCGGGACGCGCGGCCTGCGACGACGCGATGGCCGCCGGACCGATGGTGGAGGGCAGCGTCGGAGCGGGCACCGGCGCGACGGTCGGGAAGCTGGCGGGCCCGGATCGCGCCTCGAAGGGC
Organism: uncultured Chloroflexia bacterium; assembly: GCA_963783725.1. Taxonomy (GTDB): domain Bacteria; phylum Chloroflexota; class Limnocylindria; order QHBO01; family QHBO01; genus CAWAOJ01. Next base: position 2,154,769 of record CAWAOJ010000002.1, read on the forward strand.
GGGGTCGGCAGCGCCGCGGTTCGGCTCGAGGACGGGACGATCGTCGCGGCGCTCGCAGTCACCAATGCGCTCGGCAACGTCGTCGGCCGCGACGGCCGAACGATCGCGGGGGTGCGTGAACGGAAGGAGGGTTTATCGAGCCGGCGCGAGTTCCTTCGGCCTCGCCACGCCGCCCGAGTGGCGGGATCCGGCGGCAACACGACGCTGGCCGTCGTCGCGACCGATGCGGCGCTCGACCGGGCCGGCTGCCGGAAGCTGGCGGAGCTCGGCCACGATGCTCTCGCCATCGCCATACGGCCGGTGCACACCATGCTCGACGGAGACACGGTGTTCGCGCTCGAGCACCGGCAGCGGGCCGGTGCGCGGCGGCGACGGACCTGCTGCCGCTCGGCGCGGCGGCGGTCGAGGCGCTGGTGCAGGCGATCGAGCGGAGCGTCAGCTAGGCCGAGTCGGCCTCAAAGGCTTCGAGTTCGTCGGCCGGCATGGAGTACGTGTGCCGGTCCTCGGGATAGCCCCCCGAACGCACCTCCGCCGCATAGGCCGTCAGCGCCTCGCGTATCACGCCCGCCACATCGGCGTACCGCTTCACGAAGCGCGCGGTGTGCCCCTCGGTCAGGCCGAGCAGGTCGTGGTAGACGAGGACCTGGCCGTCGCATTGCGCGCCAGCCCCGATGCCAATGGTCGGAATAGCGAGCGTGCTGCTGATCCGTGCCGCGACGCGGGCCGGGACCGCCTCCAACACGATCGAGAAGCAACCCGCCTCCTCCAATGCCTTGGCATCTGCCAGCAGCCGCGAAGCGGCGGCATGCGTCCGGCCCTGCGCTCGGTAGCCGCCGAGCGCCGTTGCCGACTGGGGCGTGAGACCGATGTGGCCCATGACGGGAATCCCCGATTCGACGATTGCTGCGACGCGCGAGAGCATCCTGCCTGCGCCTTCAAGCTTCACCGCATCGGCCCCTGCTTCCTTGACGAAGCGGACCGAATTGCGCACCGCATCATCGTCCGAAACCTGATAGGCGCCGAAGGGGAGGTCTCCGATAACGATCGGCTGCCGAACCGCGCGCGCCACCGCGCGCGTCATGAAGATCATCTCGTCCATGCTCACCGGGACGGTGCCCTCGTAACCGAGGACGACCATCGCTGCCGAGTCGCCGACCAGGATTACATCGATCCCGGCGGCCTCGGCCAATCGCGCACCGGGCGCATCGTACGCGGTGACCATGACGATCCGGTCGCCACGCCGCTTCATCTCCAGCAACTCCGGAATTGGCAGCTTCGCGGCCACGCGCGCCTGCGACGCTGCTGTATGGCTCGTCGTCACGGGGTTTCGGTCTCCTCAGCGATCAGGGACACATTGTCTATCAGCCGCGTGCCTGCCACATCGATCGCCGCCGCGAGCGTGGGGACGTCGAGGTCGACAACGACGAGGTAATCGACCGCCACGCCGGCAAGCAGCCGCTGTGCCGCAGCGATCGGGTCGGCGCCCCGCCGCCACGCTTCGCGGCCAGCCGCAAGTGCGCGCGGCAACGCCAGTGCCTGCCGCCGCTCCACCTCGCCGAGGTACACGTTGCGCGACGATAGTGCCAGCCCGTCGGCATCGCGCACGGTGGGCAGCACGCGGAGGCGGATGGGGAGGTTCAGGTCGATGAGCATGCGGCGGACGACCTCGGCCTGCTGCGCGTCCTTCCGCCCGAAGTACACGCGATCCGGTGCGACCAGGTTGAACAACTTGAGGCAGACTGTCGCGACGCCTCGGAAGTGTCCCGGGCGGACCGCGCCTTCGAGTACGGCCCCGAGCTGCTCCACCTCGACCCACGTCTCGTAGCGCGGCGGATACATCTCCTCGGCGGTCGGCACGAACAGCACGTCGACTCCCGAGGCTTCCGCGATGCGCGCGTCCTCCTCTTCGTTGCGGGGGTAACGCCCGAGGTCCTCGTCGGCGCCGAACTGTGCAGGATTCACGAAGACACTCGCGACGACGATCCGACATTCGGCCCTCGCGGCCGCGATGAGGGAGAGATGGCCCGCGTGCAGCGCGCCCATCGTCGGGACGAGACCGACCTCCCCGCGCGCGCTGGCGCGGAGCACAGCGAGCCCTGAGCGCAACCCGTTGATCGTCCGCTCGATCCTCATTGCCTGGTGGCGTCCGCCAGGGTGCGGTACAGGGACTCCAGCTCCGGCGCGCGCTCATGGAGGGCGGCGATGTGAGCATCCACCGTCGACCAGTCGCCCCGCGCGATGGGGCCGGTCAGCTCAAAGCCGTCCTCGATGGTGTGGCGCATCAACGGCACCAAGCCCTGCGGCGGCGCGCCCACCTGCTCGAACAGTGATGCCGCGCTGCGGTACAGGGTCACCAGGAAGTTGCTGGCGATGACCGCCGCAGCGTGGTAGAGCGCCCGGTCGTCGTCCGCCAGCGAGAACGGGGTCACACCGAGCAGCTCGGCGAGGTCGGTGGCGGCGGAGCGAGCCTCGTCGGTTTCCACCGTACGCGCAGCCCACACACCGTCGAGCTGCTCCGGTCCGCCCCCGCTGGCGAAGGTCTGCAGGGGATGGAGGCTGAACCGTCGACGGTGCGGGTCGAGCGCGCGCAGCGGCGTCGCGCCGCTGACATGGGCGATCCAGGGGCCGACGGGCACGCTCTGGGCGACCGCCGCGATCGCCGTATCGGGCACGCAGAACAGGACGAGATGCGCCTCTTGCGGCGACCGGCCAACGGTGACGCTTACGCCCCGCTCCCGCAGACGCGCGGCGATCGGTCTTCCCGCCCGCCCTTGGCCAATGACGTGCACCGACTGGATCATGGTGGCGAGTCTAGCGTCGCTCGGGTCGCCGCTGACACCGCAGGGCAGTGTTGCGGAACGGCCTTTTGTATCAACCCGACGTCGCGTTGGCTCTGGGTTGGCGGCACTCGCTATCGCGAGCATTGTGGGTGCGACGATGATTGGCTTGGTGGCGGTCGTGCTCGTGATACCGGCGCGCCGCGATTGCATGGATGTGGTGTGCCCTGGACGCCCGCCTTCGACCTCGCCGCCGGCGTCGCCGATTACGCGGAGCGGTATCGCGCGTTCCGACTGGAGGAGCATGAGTGATGAAGACAGAGACGATGGTGCCGCTGTGGATCGCGGGCGAGGAGGTGGCCTCCGGCGGCGGCGGGACGTTCGAGAGCCGGGATCCCGCCAGCGGTGAAGTGCTCGCCACCCTGGCCGCCGCGGGGGGCGAGGAGGTCGATCGGGCGGTGACGGCGGCCCGCGACGCCGTCGCGCAGGGTGGCGAATGGGAGGTCCCGGCCAATCGGGTCCGGGTCCTGAACGCCGTCGCCGTCGCGATCCGCGAACGAGCCGACGAGCTGGCCGCCCTGGAGTCGAGCGACACCGGAAAGCCGATCTCGCAGGCGCGCGCGGATGTCGCTGCGTGTGCGCGCTACTTCGAGTTCTATGCGGGCGCCGCGGACAAGCTCGACGGCCGTTCGATCCCGCTCGGCCCCGGGTTCGTGGACTACACGGTTCGCGAGCCGTGGGGCGTGTGCGCCATCGTGATCCCGTGGAACTATCCGCTGCAGATCGCGGGTCGCTGCGTCGGCCGCGGCGCTGGCGGCCGGAAACGCCGTCGTGCTCAAGCCGGCGCGCGAGGCGCCGCTCACATCGGTCGAGATCGCCCGCATCTGCGCGCGGGCCGGGCTGCCGAGCGGCTGGCTCAGCGTCCTCAACGGCTCGGGCGAGACGGTCGGCATGCCGCTGGTCACGCACCCGCTGGTCGACCACGTCAGCTTCACCGGCTCGGCCGAGGTCGGCGCGGTGATCGGCGAGGCGTGCGCGCGGCTGATCCGGCCGGCGGTGATGGAGCTGGGCGGCAAGAGCCCGAACGTCGTCTTCGCCGACGCCGACCTCGATCGCGCACTGCCCTTCATCATCCGCGCCATCGTCCAGAACGCCGGCCAGACCTGCTCCGCCGGCGCGCGGCTGCTGGTCGAGCGTCCGATCCACGCGCGGCTGATCGAGATGGTCGCGGAGCGGATGCGAGCGCTCCGCATCGGTCCGGGACGCGACGACCCCGACCTGGGGCCGCTCATCAGCGAGCAGCAGCGCGCCGGGGTGCTGAGCAGGGCGGACGAGGCCCTGACCGCCGGGGCGCGGCTCGTGACCGGCGGGCGTGCCCCCGACGACGAGCGCCTTGCCCGCGGCTGGTTCCTGGAGCCGACGCTCTTCGACGACGTCGACCCCTCGCTCGGCATCGCCAGGGAGGAGGTCTTCGGCCCGGTCCTGGTCGCCACGCCGTTCGACGGCGAGGACGAGGCGGTCGCGCTGGCCAACGCCACGGACTACGGGCTCGTCGCCGCCATCTGGACCAACGACCTGGGACGCGCGCATCGGGTTGCGCGGCGCATCCGCTCCGGACAGGTGTTCGTGAACACCTACGGCGCGGGAGGCGGGATCGAGCTGCCCTTCGGCGGCTACCGGCGCAGCGGGCACGGCCGCGGCAAGGGGCTCGAGGGAATCTGGGAGTACACCCAGGTCAAGAACGTCTGCGTGGCGCTGTAGCGTGCGACGCCTGCGCGTCGCGGTCGTTCCCGGCGACGGCATCGGTCCGGAGGTGGTGGACGCCACCCTTCCTGCGCTGACCGATGCGGCCGCGCGGCATGACGTGCGCGTCGAGGCCGAACGCTTCGACTGGGGCGCGGGTCGGACGCTGCGCGGGGGAGGCGCCATGCCGGCCGACGGCCTGCAGATCGTCCGCGGCTTCGATGCCGTCCTCTTCGGTGCGGTCGGCCGGCCCGACGTGGCCGATCACCTCTCGATCTGGGGCCTGATCCTCGCCCTGCGCCAGGGGCTCGACCTGTACCTGAACCTGCGGCCGGTGAAGCCGTGGCCCGGGATCCCGAGCGTGGTGCGCGACGTGGCGGACGTCGACTTCCTCATCGTCCGCGAGAACTCGGAGGGCGAGTACGTGGGCATCGGCGGACGCGCCCACGCAGGGACGCCGGCGGAGACCGCGATCGAGACGGCGGTCCACTCGCGCTTCGCGATCGAGCGCGTCGCGCGCTACGCCTTCGAGGCGGCGCGCTCGCGGGGCCGGGCGCTGCAGGCAGTCGGGAAGGCGAATGCCCTCCGCCACGGCTACGTGCTGTGGGACGAGGTGGTCGACGGGCTGCGAGAGGAGTACGCCGACGTCGCCATCGAGCGCGTCCTGGTGGACGCCATGGCGGCGCGCATCGTCGAACGTCCGCGGTCGCTGTCGGTGGTGCTGGCCAGCAACCTGTTCGGCGACATCCTGTCCGATCTGGCGGCGGTGCTCGCCGGCGGCCTCGGCATGGTGCCGAGCGCCAACGTCGGGACCGGGGGCGACGCGCCGGGCGTGTTCGAGCCGGTGCACGGGTCGGCGCCTGACATCGCGGGGACCGGTCGGGCGAACCCGGTCGGCTGCCTCCTGTCCGCCGCGCTGCTGCTCGAGCACACCGGCCAGCCCGAGGCGGGCGAGACGCTGCGCCGCGCGGTGCGCACCGCGGTCGTCGACCACGGGGCGAGGACGCCGGACATCGGCGGGTCGTCCTCGACGCGCGACGTTGGGGAGGCCGTGCGGCGGGTACTGGCCGAGGAGCCGCTCAGTCGCGAGTGACGGACAGGACGAGGAACGGCGGGGCGCCGCCCGACGTCAGGCGCGCGGTGATGGTGCCGCTCGTCCGTCGCTTGTCGACCCGAGCGGCGCCGTCCCACGTCGCGGCCGTCTCGAGCAGCAGGTCGGCACCGATCGTCTGATCGGTGTTGAGCAGGCGCGGGAGGTAGGGGAGATACGGCGCCGCCACCTCATCGATCCTGGCGGGCGCATCGGCCGGCACGCTGAGCACCACCTGCACCACCGGCACGCCGACGAGGTCCAGCTGAACGCCGTTCCGCGCGGTGCCGAGCACGTGATGCGGACCCGCCGAGCGGAAGGTCATTCCGAGGCGCTGGCTCAGCTCCGACTTCACCGATTCGGCGACGGGGTCCACCGCGTGGCCCGATGGATGGCTGACCGATGGCGAAGACACGCCGGTTGAGCAGGCCGTCAGGAGCAGGAGGATCGGAAGGAGAAGGTGGCCGCGGCGGTTCGGCATGGGGCCGAGGATAGACCGCCGGCGAGAGTGGACCGGCCCGGCGCGCCGCTCGCGCCGAACCGGTCCCCCAGCTCAATGCTGGAGCGCCGCGAAGTACAGGGCACCCACCTGGGCGCCGTACAGGTCGGCCAGGTGATCGAGGCCCTTGCCGTCGGCAAGGTTCGGGTTCGAGGAGTTCTCGCCGATCGTCTTGTTGCTGCGCGTGACCCACGACAGCGGCAGGTCGCCACGGTTCGCCACGGCCCAGGCGATCTGGTCCGGCGTGAGCGCCGGCAGGCTCGGGTCGATCTCCTGGTTGATGAAGCCCAGGATGTCGGCCAGGGTGAGCACCATCCAGCGCGACGAGTGGGTCGCGCCGGCATCGCCCTGGGCGGACCTGCTCGAGATCACGCACTCGTGAGCGGCGACTGCGCCGACGCTGGCGACCGCGAGCACCGCGGAAAGAAGGGACGCGCCGAGGAGCCGTTTGAGCATAGAGGTACCTCCATTGGGGGCCGGGTGGCGCGACATTATTCACCCCGCTCGCGGTGCGTGGTGGCACCAGCCGCACGTCAGCTCAGCGGACGCCCTCGGCGAAGGTGACCTCCACCAGTGGTGCGGCGGCGACCATCAGCTCCAGGTCGTAGCCCCAGCCGGCGGCGATGGTTGCCAGCACCTCGCGCCGCTCCGCGCGCTCGGTGACCGGTCGCGCCGTGGCGGGCAGATCGGCGACCACTGGCCCCTTGAGGTGAAAGACGAAGTGCGGATCGGCGAGCAGGTTCGCGTACCAGCCGCGCCGGCCGGGCCGGCCGCTGATCCAGACCCGGTCGTCGACGACGTGGAAGACGAGCTCCACCCGCCGCGGCTGCCCGGTGAGACGGCCGCGGGTGGTGATGTCGATCAGCCCGCCGGAGCGCAGCGCGCGCGCCACCTCCACGTCGAGCACGCGGCGGATCTCGACCGTCACGCCGGCACCTCCACCCTGCGCTCCTCGTCGCCGCGCAGGAGGGTCAGCTCCAGCGGAGCGTCCGCGGCGGTGCTCGACAGGACGTCGAACAGCTCATCCGCGTTGGCGACATCGCGACCGCCCGCGGCCACGATCAGGTCGCCCTGCGCGATCCCCGCGCGCGACGCCGGCGAGTCCGCCTCGACCTCGCGCACCAGCAGGCCGTCTCGCTCCGAGAGGCCCACCGCGCGCCGCAGGCGGCGGGCCACGTGCGCCGGCGCCAGCGCCACGCCAAGGCGGCGCCTGGCGGGCGCCTCGCCGCGGCCCAGCGCGTCGGCGCGCGCACGGAGGGCGTCGTCGGCGGGCATGGCGAGATAGAAGCCGTCGCCCAGCCGGTTGGTGTTGATGCCGATCAGCTCGCCGGCCAGGTTGACCAGCGGGCCCCCGCTGGAGCCGGGCATCAGCGGCGCCGTGTGCTCCACGCCACCACCGATGCGGCGTCCCCGCGGGCCGCGGAACGAGCGGCCGACGCCGGAGACGAAGCCGACCGTCACCCGGGCGCCGCGCCCGGCGGGGTTGCCGACAGCGACGACCGGCGTGCCGATCGCGACGTCAGCGGTGCCCCACCCCAGCGGCGCGGTGCCCTCGGTGGGGACCGAGAGGACCGCGAGGTCGCTGTCCGCGTCGACGCCGAGGATGGTGGCGTCAGCCTCGCGTCCGTCGGCGAAGTAGACCCGCACCTCGTCGCCGTGCAGGTTGTGGGCGTTGGTCACCACGCGTCCGTCGCCGATCACGACGCCCGATCCGCCGCGCCATCGGTTGCCGATCCCGACGGTGGCGGGGGTCACCGTGGCGGCCACCTCCGCGATGGAAGTTCCGAAGTCCTGAAGCCCGCTCATCGGTCTCTCCTATCCTAACTTGCAAGTTGCAAGTTACATCCGCGAACGAGGGCGGTCAAGACCGATGGCGTACGATCAGCGCATGGCCGACACGACGCCGCTCGCCGCAGCGCTGGAACGCGTCGGCGACCGATGGAGCCTGCTCGTGGTCGAGGCGCTGCTCAGCGGGCCGCGTCGCTTCAACGAGCTGACCGAGGCGGTCGACGGCATCGCGCCGAACATCCTCTCGGACCGCCTGAAGCGGCTGGAGTCGGAGCGCGTCGTTCGCGCGCAGCCGTACAGCGAGCGGCCGCTGCGACTCGCATACGAGCTGACCGCCGAGGGAGACGAGCTCGCCGGCGCGCTGCGGCTGCTGGCCGACTGGGGGTCTCGCGGCGCGCGCGAGGCGGAGCCGCTGCACCATTCGGTGTGTGGCACCCCGGTCGAGGCCCGCTGGTTCTGTCCGACCTGCGACCGCCCGGTCGAGGTCACCGAAGCCGCCGAGCTGCGCCGCCTGTAGATGCGGCCTGTGCGGCGCGCGCTCCAAGCCCTGTCGCGCATCGGGGCCGATCCGGCGGACCCCGCCGACCTGCGGACCAGGAAGGCGCTGCTGGTCAGCGTGTCGGTGCTGGTGCTGCCCGCAGGCCTGGTGTGGGGACTGCTGTACGTCGTCTTCGGCGAGCCGATGCCGGCCATCATCCCGCTCGGCTATACCGTCGTCTCGATCGGCGTCATCGCCGTCTTCGGCGCCACGCGCAGCTACCGTCTGCTGCGCACCGTCGAGCTGACGCTGATCCTGCTGATGCCGTTCATCCTGTCGCTCTCCCTGGGCGGGATCGTGCCGTCGAGTGGCGTGATCCTGTGGTCGTTCCTCTCGCCGGCGGCCGCCATCGCCTTCGACGGGCCTCGGCGCGCATGGCGCTGGATGGCGGGCTTCCTGGTGCTCGTCCTCGGGCTGCCGGTCCTGGCGCCGCTGGTCCGCACCGCGCCGGTCAACCTGCCGCCCGGAATCATCCTCGCCTTCGGCGCGCTGAACATCGCGACCGTCGGCCTCATCTGCTTTGCGCTGCTCTCCGCCTTCGCCGCCCAGCGCGAGCAGGCGCGGCAACGGGTCGAGGAGCTGGTCCTCAACATCCTCCCGCAGCAGATCGCCGAGCGGCTGCAGACCGACCGGCGCGCCATCGCGGACCAGTTCGTCGCCGCGAGCATCCTCTTCGCCGACGTGGTCGATTTCACGCCGATGTCGGCCGAGCTTCCTCCCGACCGCCTGGTGGCGATGCTCGACGGGCTGTTCAGCGACTTCGACGACCTCGCGGACCGATTCGGGCTCGAGAAGATCAAGACCATCGGCGACTGCTACATGGTGGCCGCCGGCGTGCCGCAGCCGCGCGACGACCACGCACAGGTCCTGGCGCGCATGGCGCTCGCGATGCGCGATTCGGCGTTGCGCCACGCGCGGGCCGACGGGAGCGCCATCCGGCTGCGGATCGGCATCAGCTCCGGCCCGGTGGTCGCGGGGGTGATCGGGCGTCGCCGCTTCCTGTACGACCTGTGGGGCGACGCGGTGAACACCGCCAGCCGCATGGAGTCGCACGGAGAGCCGGGCGAGATCCAGATCACCGACGCCACCCGCGAGCTGCTGCAGGACGCGTTCGAATGCCGGCTGCGTGGCACGGTGCAGGTGAAGGGCAAGGGACCGATGCGGACCTGGTTCCTGGTCGGCGAGCGTCCCGCTAGCGGCGCGCGACCAGCGTGACCACGGGCGCGCGCCACACGAAGTCCTGGGCCGAGAGGCCGCGCCAGCGGCGCAGCGTCTCGCGGCGCACCTCCTCGCGCCGCTCGTCGTCGAGCGCCTCGAAGACGTCGTCGCGCTCCCAGTTCTCGAGCGTGCCGAGGTAGCTCCGCGGGGAGAAGCGGTGCTCCAGCTGCGACTCCCGCGCGTCGATGTCTCGGAAGCCCGCCACGCGCAGCTCCTCGCTCGCCTCGCCGCGCGAGGAAAAGGGGTCGGTGTCGTGGCCGGGCTCCGGATCGGGCAGGTCGAGCGCATCGGCCATCTCGTCGAAGGCGGTCATGGGAGCGAACTCGTCGTCGGTGGCGAGCCAGGTCACGATGGCCAGCGTGCCATCCGGACGAAGCACGCGACCCATCTCGGCCAGCGCGGCGGCGCGGTCGGGGACGAGCTGCAGCACGAACGACGACAGCACCAGGTCGGCGGTCGCGTCGGCGAGCGGGATCGCGGCGGCCTCGCCCTCCAGGAGGGTCAGCTGGGCGCCGGCATCGCGCGCGGACCCGGCGGCGATGGCGCGCATCCCGGCGGAGGGATCGACGCCGATCACCGTCGCTGCCGGCCATCGGCGCGCGACCGCCAGCGCCAGCACGCCCGTCCCCGTTCCCACGTCGACGACGCGCGGCTCGGCCAGTGCCTCGAGGAGGGGAGCCACGCGGTCCAGCAGCGCGAGCGCGGTCGGCGCGATCACCGGGCCCCACCACTCCCGGTATCGGCCGGCGGCGCGGTCGTACGACTCGGTCAGCGCGGACATCTGTTCCGTGCGCGGCTAGAGGCGAGCGCCGGTGGTGTCGGGCGGTTCCGGCCGCTCGATCGGCTCGTCCAGCCCGTTCACCGTCACCCCGTTCAGGCTCGACCGCTCGAGGCGATCGTGCTCCTCGACGACGATCGCGGCGGGCGGACGCTTGTGCAGGATCTGCTGCTCCAGGCCGGCCAGAAAACCGCCGATCGTGCGGCTGGCGCCGCTGAACGAGGGGAGCGGTCGCTGCTGGGGCATCAGAACGGCTTCACGACCATGAGCCACACGATCAGCAGCAGCCCGATGACGCCGACCCATGTCAGCACCAGCGGCCGCGCGGACGACGTCATCTCGGCCAGCTGCCCCGGCGTGACCTCGGGATCGCCGACTGCGCGTCTCAGGTTGACGTAGTACGGCGAGGCCATGGCGTACATCGCCATCAGCTCGACGATGAGCAGTCCGATCGCGACCCACAGCCACAGCGCACCCCACAGCTCGCCGACGAACCCGGCCGCAACGCCGGCCACGATCAGGAGCAGCAGCGACGGGTACATCACCATCAGGCTCGCCTGCGAGATGCGCAGCATGGCCGCGACGCGCGCCGCATCGGTCTCGCGACGGATGGCGAGCGCCACGAACGCCGAAGCGCCGTGGGCGAAGACGAAGCCGAAGGCGCCGGCAACGTGCAGGAAGACGAGCCAGGGCTGGAGGTCCATGCCGAACAGCGTACCGCCTCGTCCCGACCGGGCCAACCGCCCGGGTGTGGCTCGAAATGGCGCGAAATTATCGCCCCTGCCGATGAAACCGCGTCATTCCGGCGCGGACGGCCCGAATTGGCGCGAAATTATCGCCCCTGCCGATGAAACCGCGTCAGATTGCCGCGCAGGGATCGAATTGGCCCGAATTGGCGCGAAATTATCGCCTCTGCCGATGAAACCGGGTCATTCCGGCGCGAATGGCTCGAATTGGCGCGAATCTATCGCCCCCGCCGATGAAACCGCGTCACATTGACCGGCAGCGCCCGAATTGGCGCGAATCTATCGCCCCCGCCGATGGAACCGCGTCACATTCACCGGCAGCGGTCGATTTGGCGCGAAATTATCGGCCCTGCCGATAACCCCAACCCCGGCGTGGTCAGTTGCCTCCGATGAAGCGGAAGACCGAACCGAGGTTCGGCAGCCGGCCCTCCTGTTCGAAGAGGAACAGGATCCCCACCAGCAGGCTGAACGTGCCTGCCACCACGCCGACGGCGATGTAGATGCGCTGCCGAAGCTGGCTCGCCACGAAGCCGGTCGCGGAGAGGACGATGATCGCGCTGTTGCTGAGCAGCAGGCCGACGATGAAGGCGAGCATCATCGGTGCGCCGAGGCCGATGCTGGCGGCCCCGCCGACCGTCGCGATCAGGACGACCTGCGTCCCGGTCTCGGCGCCGATGCCGTGGATCATCCCGACCGCGAACGCGGTCCGCACGCCGTAGGAGCTCATCTCGACCGGCTCGACGTGCTCGTGACCGTGAAGCCTTGCCTGCAGCCGGTGCCAGCCGTAGCGCACGGAGTCGAAGACGAGCATCCATCGGCTGCGGAGCCGGAACTCCTGTCCATGCCGCGCGTACTGGTAGAGCGAGTAGAAGACCCAGCCGCCCAGCACCACCAGCGTCACGCCGACCACGCGGCCCATGATCGGGTCGACCCACGAGGGCAGCAGCGCCCCGAAGGCGAGGGCCGCGATGCCGAGCACCGCCACGACCGATGCGTGGCCCAGCGCGTAGAGCGTGCCGAGCAGCACCGCGTGGCCCTGCTCGGACAGGAAGCGGCCGCGCGTCAGGCGATGCACGTGCGCGTGCGCGCCGGCGACGGCCTCGGCGCGGTGCGCGGCAAGCTCGCCAGGTCCGCCGTGCGGGTGCGCCGTCGACCCCGCCGCGTGGTGCTCCGCGTGTCCCTCCTCGGCGGCCTCGGCGGCGGCCGTCGTGCTGGTGATGTCGACGATCGCCGCGATGTGGTCCCAGTCGATGCCGTGGCGGATGCCGAGCAGCAGCGCCGTCAGCAGCAGCGTGGCGCCGCTGGCGGTGGAGCCTGCCGAGGGCGTGGTGACGCACCCGCCGAGTGCCAGCGCCAAAACGGCAGGGCCGATGAACGCGCCGAGCCGGCGGACGCGAGTGAACACCGACGGATGGTAGGGGATCGCCGATGTTATTGCAACGGAGTGCAATAAGGCGCAGCAACCGATATACTGCCGGCGCATGACACCGCTGCAACCGCCTCGTTCGACCGCGCCGCCGCCAGACACGGACCGTCACTGGCGCGACGTTCCCGCGCGGCTGCGAGGCCGCGGCCTGCGCTGGACGCCCCAGCGCCGCACGGTGATCGACGTGCTCGCCACCACCCGCGGTCATATCACCGCCGCGGAGCTCGTCGAGCGCTGCCGGAGCGCGGATCCGGCGACGATTCCCTCCACCGTCTACCGCACCCTGGACGTGCTCGAGCAGCTCGGCCTCGTCCGCCACGCTCACGGCGTCGACGGCCGCGAGGAGTTCCACGTCGGGCCGGACGTGGACCGCCACGGTCACCTCTACTGCGAGAGCTGCGGCCGCCGCTGGGAGATCTCCGACGCGGAGGGCGCCGGCGTGCGCGCCGCGTTCGCGGATCTCGACGGATTCGAGCCGGACCTGTCGCACATGACCGTCGTCGGTCGCTGCCGGGCGTGCCGCCAGGCGGCTGGATGACGTTCCTCGAGCTTCCCCTTGCGTCACCCGGCGATTCGGCGGACGTCACCATCCTCGGCGTGCCGCGCGCCGTCGACTATCCCGGCGCCGATGCGGCGTGCGCTCGACGGCCCGGCCGCCATCCGCCGCCGGTCGCAGCGTCTGGCAGCCTTCGTCGAGCACCACGACTTCGACGTCGACGGACCGATGCTGCCGGCGGGCCTGCGCGTGGTGGACGCCGGCGACGCCGACGGAGCCGTGGCGGAGGAGGCGGCCGTGCGATCGATCCTCGCCTCGCGCGGGGTGCCGGTGATCCTGGGCGGTGACGACTCGGTGCCGATCCCGCTGCTGCGCGCGTACGACACCCCGATCGCCGTGCTCCAGGTGGACGCCCACCTGGACTTCCGAGACGAAGTGGACGGCGTCCGGGACGGCTATTCCTCGTCGATGCGTCGCGCCTCCGAGATGGAGCACGTGCAGCGCATCGTGCAGGTCGGGCTGCGCGGCGTCGGCACGGCACGGCCCTCCGACGTCGCCGATGCGCGGGCCGCCGGCAACGTCCTCGTCACCGCCGCGGAGCTGCGCAGTCGCGGTGCCGACTGGGCGGCCGCGACCGAGCTAGCCAGCGGCGTCCCGGTCGTCCTCTGCTTCGATCTCGACGGGCTCGACCCGTCCGTCGCCCCGGGCGTCCGCGCGCCGGCGCCCGGCGGGCTGACCTACGCCGAGGCGTCCGACCTGCTGGCCGCCATTGCCCGCCGCGCGCCGATCGTCGGCGCCGCGTTCACCGAGTACGCCCCCGCGCTGGACGTCAACGAGGTGACCGCCCTCGTCGCCGTGCGGCTCGTCACCCAGCTGATCGCCGCGGTCGCCAGCTCGCGCTGACGCCGGCAGCCGGCTCGCGGCTACGCAGCCGCGAGCCGATCGGCCTCCTGCTCGAGCGCGTCCGCCGCCGCCTGCGTCAGCCAGCGCGGCGCCATGTCCTGCGCCTGGTCGCCGAACGCGATCAGCTGCGACACGTACGCATCGGTCTTGCCCGCCGCGAGGAAGCCGGCCGCCCTGTCGAGCCGGGTGTGGAAGAGCGACGCCTTCGACGCGTCGAGCTGTCCCTGGGCGACGAAGTAGTCGACCAGGGCGTGGAGGCGCGCCAGCGTGACGTCGTTCGACCAGCGTGCGACCTGCGGATCGTGGTCCGACGCCCCGCGCGCGACGTCGCCGTCGTAGTCGGCCGGGAAGTCGGCGTTCACGTGCGCCGCCCGCATCTGGACCAGGTCGTCGAACTGCGACGAGGTCGCGAACTGCTGGTCGAGCGTCTGCGCCTGGCCGCCGAAGACGTAGCTGTACGCGCTCGCCGGCACCTCGGCCAGCAGCCGGTCGAACAGGTTGTGCAGCCCGGCGTCGTAGAGCGGCCCGAGCTGGTCGGACGGGTCCGAGGGGAACGGATCATCCGGGCGCGGGAAGACGTTGAAGTCGCCCGCGCTGATGACCCGCGCGCTCGCGTCCGCGCCCTGCAGCGCCTCGACGATGGCGGCGTTGTATGCCGCCTGCTCGGTCCGCTGTCCGACGCGCCCGTCAGGGCCTGACGAGAAGTGGTTGCTGATCGCGTACAGCTCGGTGAAGACCGACTGACCGATCCCGTCGCGCCAGACCCGGAAGTGCCCGACCTGCGGCGCACGGGTGTAGACGTTCGAGCCGTCGGTGCCGGTCGATCGATCGACGTCCGCGGGCAGCGTGGCGTTGAGCGCCTTCGGGTTGGAGACGTCGCTGTTGTAGCCCAGCGGCGTGCCGCGGTAGCTCACCGTGGGTGACGAGCCCAGCACCGGGTCGGAGGCCGATGCGGGCAGCAGCTCCACCCGATCGGTGCGGTACATGAAGGCCGAGACGATGCCGCGATCATCGGCGCCGTCGCGGTCGAAGGCGGTGCGGTAGGTCGGGCCGCCCGCGGCGGAGACCGCCAGGGCCAGCTCCTGCAGCGTGTCCGGCTGACCGTCCGCGTTGTCCGCCGTGCCGCAGCTCATCGCCCCGCCGACGACGGAGCAGATGTCCTGGTCCTCCGCCTCCTGGATCATCAGCAGGTCGGGCGCGTGCAGCGGGCCGACGATCTGCGCCGCCAGGTCGGAGAGGTGCTTCTCGTACGCCGCCTGCGAGGCGGGGACGTAGTCGAACGGCGGGCTGACGCCGGGGCAGCCGGAGTTGCCGGTGAAGTCGCAGCCGTCGTTCGGGTCGTCGCGGAAGTCGTACAGGTTCTCGACGTTGTAGTCGCTGGTGGAGAACTCCTCGCCCGCGACGACCGGCTGCGGCGGCGCGTTGAGAGCCGGGTCGGCGCCGTGCGCCAGGGCCGGCTGCGTCGAGGTCTCGATGCCGTACTTGCTGAAGGCGTAGTTGACCGCCCCGACCAGCGCGTTGCCGACCGTGTCGAAGGTGCGCGCCGGCGCGATCAGCTCGGTGCTGTCGTGCGCCGCGGCCTTCAGCCCGTGGCTGGTGAGCAGGATCCGCTCGCCGTTGCCGTTGTCGACCAGCGCCGGCTCGTCGTCGAGCGGGTGGAAGTCGCGGAACACGCGGCGGGCATAGGGATCGCTGCGCGCGACGAGCGGATCGTCGCCGCGAATGACCCACACCTCGCCATCGGCGGTGCTGGCGAAGACGTCACGCGGCCCCACGACCTGGGCGCCGGCGGGCACGCCGACCAGCATCGACTCGTGGCGCTCCCAGAAGCGGTTGGCGTCCAGCAGGTCGTGCGACGGCGTCGCCTCGACGGACGCGAGCTCCGTCCCGATGTCCACGCCGTGCCGCAGCACGTCGAGGATGAACGGGCTCGACAGCTCGGTCATGTTGAAGTACTCGCTCACCCGGCCGCGCACCACGATCTCGTCGCCGACGACCGGCGCGTACTGCGGACCCCGCGGGTCGTCGGCGTAGCGGATGGTCGTGAAGCGGCCGTTGAAGATCATCAGCCCGTCGGAGGTCAGCGGGTCGTTGTCGTCGCCGGCGAGCGTGCTCTGGATGAAGAAGCTCCAGCTGCTGCCGCCCGAGCTGGTGCGGGCCAGCGTCGCCTGCGTCACCACGCCGCGCACGACCACGTCCTGCCCGGCGTACGGCGAGCCCTGGGTCGTCGGATCGACCGCGTCGGTCGTCTGGCCCTGCACCTCGCCGATCGTCTTCACCTCGTCGACCTGCACGCTGAGCGTGCAGCTGCCCGACTGCGGTGTCGCGTCGTCGTTGGTCGCGCTCACCGTGACGCTGTAGCTGCCGGGCGGCGTCGTGTCGCCGACCGAGACGCTCGCGCTGGCCGTTCCGCCGACGGTCGTCGCCGGCGTCACCGAATCGATGGCGATCGTGCCCGGATCGCCGGGCGAGATGGCCGTGATGGCGAAGCCGGTCACGGTGCCGTCGGCGTCGCTGGCGCTGACCGTGCCGCTGCCCGCCACGCCCTCGAGCGTCGTCACGCCGGCGCTGCAGTCGGCGACCACCGGCTGGTTGCCGCCGGTCGCGACCTGGTGGCTGCCCAGGCCGCTGAACGTGTCGACCGGGAAGCCATCCCACTCGACGCTCGGGTCGAAGACGTCGCGCGAGTTCGGGTCGCCGGTCGTGACGGACGCCTTGCGGCGCAGCGTGTTGTCCGCGGTGCTCACGTCGCCGCTGCCCCACTCGCTGCCCGGGTCGAAGCCCACCTGCCCGATGCGGTCCACGACGCTCCCGGTCTTCATGCAGCACGACCGCGTCGTCACCGTTGAACCAGCTGTGGCTGTCGGTCTGGTCGGCGAGCGCCAGCAGCGGCGCGCTCGCCGAGGCGTTCACGACGACGTGCACGTCGTGCGCGGCGACCACGCCGCTGAGCGAGAAGAACGTGGTCAGCGGTCGACGAGCCGTTGAAGTACATCGCCACCGCGTAGCCGGACGCGCCGAGGTCCACCGCCACGTCGCCCGGGTTGTAGAACTCGAGCGCCTTGTTGTTGCTGGTGCCCTCGACATACTCGCTGATGAACAGGTCGCCGGCGGCAGCGGCCGCGGGCGGCGGCGACCAGGCGAGGCTGACCAGAAGGCTGAGGACGACGAAGGCCGCGAAGGCACGGCGCGGGAGGGAGGCGAGCGATGGCATCGGTCTGTCGGAGGCTCCTGCAGCTGGGCGGACCGGCCGTGCGGCCGGCGTTGGGCGTCTCACGAAACCCTACCCAATCGCGCGGGGAAGCCGCACCCCGAATGCGTACGTCTCGGTGCGGCGGTGCGCCGGACCTTCGGCTAGCGCACGTCCAGGGTCGCGTTGCGGCGGGCGCTGGTCTCGAGGTAGCGGAACAGGAAGAAGGCGAGCACCGCGTAGGCGATCCCGATCCCCAGCTCGGTCAGGATCAGCCCGCCGACGGTGTCGAGGCCCGCGCCATCCGCCGCTTGCCGCACCGCCTCCAGGCCGTGGGTGAAGGGAAGCACGTTGCCCACCACCTGCATCCAGGTCGGGAGCGCGTCGAGCGGGATGTTGACGCCGCAGAACAGCAGGAAGCCCAGCACCAGCGCGTTCGCGCCCAAGAGCCCGTCGCGCAGCCGAAGCGAGACCGATCCCTGCAGCGCGCCCATGGCCGTGCACGAGAAGACGGTGACCACCAGCGCCAGCGCGACGACGCCGATGGTCGCCATCTGAAGCCGCACGCCGAGCAGCAGGATGCCGACCGCGAACGCGTAGAGCGAGACGAGCATCCCGTTGGCGAGGAACGGCAGGAAGCGACCGGCGAAGAGCGCCACGCGGTTGGCCGGCGTGGCCAGCAGGGCCGGCAGCGTGCCGAACCAGCGCTCGTTGGCGATGGCCATGGTCATGCCGAAGATCCCCGCCACGGCGCTGACCTGCACGGCATTGCCGATGGCGAAGTAGGCCGGCGAGCGGCCGCTGGCGTACGACCCCAGCGCGGCGAAGAAGAGCAGCTGGAAGGTCGGGCCGCCGATGAGGGTCGGGATGTAGATCGAGGGCCGAGCCCAGTTGAACAGCATCCCGTAGCTCATCCGTCCGCCGTACCAGAAGACGCGCCACGCGCTGCGCAGCGCATGCCTGTCGGTGTCGGCGGTCACTGCAGCGACAGCGTCGCGTCGCGGCGCGCCTTGGTGAGCACGTAGGTGAGCGCGACGCGCGAGCCGAGGTAGTAGGCGACGGCAAGCAGTACGCACATCCCCATCGCGAACAGCGGCTGCCCCGGGTCGCTGCCCATGGCGGCGCCGCGGATCGCCTGCATGCCCCAGGTGGGGGCGAGCAGCCAGCTGATGGGCGTGACCCAGAAGGGGAGCGTGGCCAGCGGAACGAGCAGCCCTGTCGCCAGCCAGATCGGATACTCGAGCAGGTTGCCCAGCGCGTTGGCGTGGCGGTACAGCACGAAGGTCGTGGCGATGAGCATGCCCAGCGCGCCGAGCGACAGGATCGCCGCGGCCAGCGCCAGGGAAGCAGCAGCGGGAAGCTGGCCTGGATCGGCATGCCGAACAGCACCACGCCCCATAGCAGCGTGGTGCCGATGCCGTAGAAGCCCAGGATCACGGCCCCGAAGGTCTGACCGGCCAGGATCTGCTCGTAGCGCGTCGGGGCGTTGACCAGCAGCTCCAGCGTGCCCTCCCAGCGCTGCCAGGCGATGGCGCCGCCGCACCCGAAGAGGGTGGTGCTCCAGACGCCCATCATCCCGCTGCCGAGCGCCGCGTACAGCAGCGTCTGGCCGCTCTGGCCGTTTCCGAGCCGGAACAGGAAGAAGGCAAGGGTGGCGAAGATGATCGGCGTGAAGAAGGTGGTCATGAGGAAGAACTCGCTCATGAGCAGCATCTTCACGTTGAAGCGGGTGACCGCCCAGACCGTGCGCGCTCCGCGCGCGAACCCAGCCATCGGTCGCCCTAGGCCGACACGAGCGCGGCACGCGCGGCCGCGTCCTCGCCGCTGGTGCGAGCGATGAGGTCCACGTAGGCGTCCTCGAGCGTGGGCTCGCGGGTGACGACCTTGCCGATGCGGGTCTCGCCCAGCAGCCCGATGAGCCGCTGCGTGATCGCCGCGCCCTGCTCGGACTGCACCAGCAGGATCTCGGACTGCTCGCGCTCCTCGGTGTTGACCGCGATCACGTCGGGGTCGCGGCGGATGCCGTCGACCACCTCGGCCGACACGCCGAACGTCTCGATCTCGACGATGGTGCGGTTGGCGATGCCGGCCTTCAGGTTCGCGCCCGTCCCCTCGGCCACGATTCGGCCGTCGTTGATGACCGCGATGCGGTCGCACAGCGCGTCGGCCTCGAACATGTAGTGGGTGGTGAGCAGGACCGTCTTCCCGGCGCGCACCAGCTCCCTGACCGTCTGGCGCAGCTCGCGGGCGCCGACCGGGTCGAGGCCGATGGATGGCTCGTCCAGGAAGAGCACCTCCGGGTCGTGCAGCAGCCCGCGGGCGATGTGCAGCCGCTGGCGCATGCCACGGCTGTAGCCCTCGACCTTCTCGCGGATGCGGTCCGTCAGCCCGACCATCTCGACCAGCTCCTCGATGCGCCGCCGCTGCTGCGCGGGATCGACGCCGTACAGCTCGGCGAAGTAGCGCAGGTTGTCGAAGCCGCTGACGCGGTCGTACAGGCCGCGGTCGCCGCCGAACACGTAGCCGATGCGGCGCCGGACCAGCTCCGTCTCGGCCACGACGTCGTGCCCCATCACGCGCGCCG
This sequence comes from uncultured Chloroflexia bacterium, assembly GCA_963783725.1. GTDB lineage: Bacteria > Chloroflexota > Limnocylindria > QHBO01 > QHBO01 > CAWAOJ01. The sequence continues at coordinate 2,174,545 of CAWAOJ010000002.1, forward strand.
TGCCGCTCGTCGGCAGCAGCAGCGTGATCAGCATCTTGATGGTGGTCGTCTTGCCGGCCCCGTTCGGGCCCAGCAGGCCGAAGAGCTCGCCGGGCCGCACCTCGAAGCTCACCCCGCGCACGGCCGGCACGTCGAGGCGCCGGCGCCGCAGGACGCCGAGGTGCGTGCGGTACGTGCGCACCAGGTCGATGGCCTCGATGGCATAGCCGCTCGCGGGCACGGAGGGTCCGTGGCTGGTCTGCGTCATGGGAGCGGCGATTCTACCGCTCCGGTCCCGTGGCGGCGAGCCGGCCGGCAGCAGCCGCCAGTCCACGTGCATCGCGATCGGCCTCCGGAGATGACGCGGCCTTATCGCTGCTGCCGATGATCCGGCGTCAGAGCTCGGTCTCTGCGTCCGGGTTGTCGGCCGGCATGCGCATCGGTGCGTCGTCGGGCGAGGCGCCCGGGGCATCGAGCGGCTGCACCTCGGGATCGAGGCCGCCCGGGGGCAGGTCCGGATCGGGCTCGCGAATGTCGGGCTTGTCCGGGTACTCGTCCGTATCGGGCGGAATGTTCGGAATGGTCATGGCGAGACCTCGAAAGCAGCCTGCGTGCCCGGTCAGAACCAGTCCTTCGCCTTGAAGTAGACCGCGGTGCCGACCATCATCACCAGCATCGCCGCCACCGTGATCGCGAGCGCCAACGGCGAGTGCAGGCCGGGCAGCGCGGTGAAGTTCATGCCGTAGAAGCTGGCCACCAGGGTGGGCAGCATCAGCACCACCGTGAACGCGGTGAGTCGCTTCATGACCGCGTTGAGGGTGTTGCTGGTGACGCTCAGGTTCGCGTCCAGGGCCGATGTGACGAGGTCGCGGTAGAGGTCCAGCGCGTCGAGCACGCGCACGAGGTGGTCGTACAGGTCCTGGTAGTAGGGCGCCGCCTCGTCGTCGAGCTCCTCCACGTGGCGCCTGAGCAGCGCGTTGGCGACCTCGCGCTGCGGGGCGAGCACGCGCCGCAGCTCGAGCAGCTCGCGCTTGATGGTGAGCACCTCGCGCAGCGTGGAGCTTCCCTGCTGCCCGTTGACGATGTCGTCCTCCAGCGCGTCGATGCGGTCCGAGAGCCGATCGAGCAGCGGGAAGTAGCCGTCGACCACCGCGTCCAGGATGGCGTAGAGCAGCGCGCCGATGGAGTGGCCCACGGCGGCCACCCGTTCCTCGAAGCGCTCGCGCACGTCCTCCAGCGCGGGTGACGCGCCCCAGTGCACGCTGACCAGGTGCCGGGCGCTGGCGAACAGGTGCAGCTCGGCCAGGTCGAAGTCGGTCGCGGGGCGCGTGCCGCTGCCATCGGTCCTGATCTCGTAGGTCACGATCACGTGCTGGTCGCGGTACGTGTCGATCTTGGGTCGCTGGCGTCGCTTCTCGAGGTCCTCGACGGCCAGCGCGTGCAGCTTCAGCTCGCCCTGCAGCAGGCGGACGTCCTCCGGACGTGGATCGGTGATGTCGAGCCAGACGAGGTTGCCCGGCTCCTCGAGCAGCCGGTCGAGCTGGTCCAGGTGCCCCTGGTCCACCTGGCGCAGCGTCCCGTCGTGCTGCAGCACCAGGCACCTGACCGCAGAGGTGGCGCTCATGCGGCGCAGTCTATGCCCGCCTATGCTGGCTCGGTATGCAACCTGCTCCACCGGCCGCGTGATGCGAACGCTCCTCCGTGTCCTCGCTGCAGGTGCCGCCCTGGGCGCCGCGCTCTCCGCCGCGCTGCTCTTCCTCGGCCGACGCTGGCGCCGGCGCGCCGAGGTGCGTCTGGCGCTCGGCAGCGTGGTGGCGCAGACGGCGCGGGGGCCGATCGAGTACGCGATCCTCGGCGAGGGCGAGCCGGCCATCGTCTTCCACGGCACGCCCGGCGGCTACGACCAGGCGATCGCGGTCGGCGAGGCGGTGCGCAGCGCGCGGCTGCGGATCATCGCGCCCAGCCGCCCCGGCTACCTCCGCACGCCCATCGCGACCGGCCGCACGCCGTCCGAGCAGGCAGCCGCCGCCGCGGCGCTCCTCGACGAGATGGACGTCGGCTGCGTCGCGGTGATCGCCATCTCGGGCGGCGGGCCGGCCGCGGTCGCCTTCGCCACCGAGCATCCGGACCGCGTCTCGCGGCTCGCCCTGTGGGGCGCGGTCACCTCGCGCATGGACTTCGACACCGACCGGCTGACGAATGGCGCGCTGACGCGCGACGCCGTCGCCTGGGGCCTGCTCACCGCCGTCGAGCTTGCGCCGCGCGCGTTCGTCCCGGCGCACGTGGCCGCGGACGCGCGCGCGGTGGACCTGGTCGGGACGAGCATGGCCTGCGCCTTCCCGCTCGACCTGCGACGCGACGGGATCGACAACGATGCGCGGCAGATGGCGCTCCTGCCGTCGCTTCCGCTCGAGCAGATCGGCGTCCCGACGCTGATCGTGCACGGCACCGCGGACGAGCGCGTCGAGGTCGAGCAATCGAAGCTCGCCGCGCAGCGAATCCCCGGCGCGCGGCTGGTGCTGGTGGAGGGAGGGACGCAGCTGTCGACGCTCATCGCCGCGGAGGCGATCGACGCCGTCAGCACCTTCCTGGCGCAGGCGCGGGCCGGTGAGCCGCAGCCGGCGGACGTCGCGAACCGATGACCGACTCCTGGCTGCCGGAGCCGGTGCAGCGACTCCTCGATGCGGCGCTGGTCAGCGAGCTGACCGTCATCCGCGCCGACGGACGGCCGGTCACCCACCCGCTCATCCCGCTCTGGGACGGCCGCCACGTGCTCATGCACTCGAGCACCCTGTTCAGCAGGAAGCTCGAGCACATCAAGGCGAACCCGCGCGTCTCGGTCGCGCTGTCAGACCCGGTCGGCAACCGGGGGCTCACCGACCGCGCCACGATCCAGGGCGACGCGCGGGTCATCGAGGACGACCCGCATCGGCAATGGGAGCGGCTGATCCTGCAGCTGTGGCGCGCCAAGGAGCCCTCGATCGACGACTTCCTCAAGGCCAGGGTGGCGCTGCCGCTCTTCTTCGAGCGGGCGGTGATCGAGATCACGCCGCGGCGCTGCCTGTACTGGGCGGGCGGCGACACCTCGCTGCCCCCGGTCGTCACCGACGCCCCCGCCGAGGCCGCGGCATGAATGTCGCCGAGGGCCTGGAGCGCATCGCCACCTTCCCGCACGTCGTGGTCTCCTGGGTCGGCGACGACGGCTATCCGGTCAGCGTCGCCACCAGCTTCCGGACCGATGCGGACCGCCTGCTGCTCGCCGCGCCGGCGCTCGAGATCCCGACCGGGCGCGAGCTGGTCGTGGTCGGCAGCCACATCCGCCCGCAGCCGGGGATCGGCTACGACGAGCGCCGGTACGTCTCGCTGTGGGGCACCGCCGCGGTCAGCGGCGAGGGGCTGGCCTTCACGCCGCGTCGCGCGTGGGGCTGGGACGAGCAGCGCATGCCGTTCTTCGAGTACTCGGAGCGCTCGGTGCCGCAATCGAAGCGCTACCTGGCCCGGCTCTCGGAGGAGCGGGGCGAGACGGTCAGGCCGCGCCTGGCGCTCGGCTGGCTGGCGCTGCGCACCACCCGCCTGCCGTTCCTGACCGCCACCTTCGTGCCCGTCCTGCTCGGGCTCGCCATCGCGGCGCGGCACGGCGCCTTCGACTGGCTGACCGCGCTGATCACGCTGATCGGCGCGAGCTTCGCTCATCTCGCCATCAACGTCACCAACGACATCTTCGACGAGGCGTCCGGCGCCGATGCGGCGAATGCCAACCCGACCCAGTTCAGCGGCGGCTCGCGCGTCGTCTTCTACGGCCTGCTCTCGATGCGCCAGCTGGTCCTCGTGGCATCGGCCCTTTACCTCGCGGCGATCGTCACCGGCCTCCTGCTGCTGGCGCTGCGCCCGTCGATGGCATTGCTGCTCATCGGCCTGGCGGGCGTGGTCGTCGGCTACTCGTACACCGGCCCGCCGCTCAAGCTCGTCTATCGCGGGCTGGGCGAGATCGCGGTGGCCATCGGCTTCGGGCCGATCATGCTGCTCGGCGCCTACGTGGTGCAGACGGGGCGCCTCGCCATCGAGCCGCTGGTGGCGTCGCTGCCGGTGGCGATCCTCATCTCCCTGATCCTGTACGTCAACGAGATCCCCGACCGCCGTTCCGACGCGGTGGCCGGCAAGCGGACGCTCGTCGTGCGGCTGTCTCCCTCGACCGTCCGTCGCATCTACGCGGTCGCCGCGGCGCTGGCCTTCGCGCTGATCGTCGCCGGGGTGCTGCTCGGCATCCTGCCCTGGGCCACGCTGCTGGCCCTCGCCGCGCTGCCGCTGGCGGTGAGCGTGCATCGTGGCATCGGGTTGCACTACGACAGCCCCTACACGCTGATGGCGGTGATGGGCACCAACGTCAAGCTGCACCTGTACACGGGCCTGCTGCTGCTGACCGGCTACCTGGTCACGCTGGCGGTGACGCTGCTCAGCTGACCTTCGGGCGCGCGTGGCGTGCCGCCCGCTGCCTCAGGCCGGCGCCTCGTCCAGCACGGCCGATGCGCGATCGCGCGCCTCGCCGCTGCCGAGCTCGATGGTGCCGTGCAGCACGAACGAGCGCACCTGCAGCGCCGGCCGCGAGCCGCGCGCCCAGCTGAGCGTGCCTCGCGTCACCGAGCTCCACATGTCGCGGCGGATGGCGAACGTTTCCCGCCGGCCGTCGGCGTCGGTCTCCAGCAGCAGCTCAACGCGCCCCTGCGGAGAGCGGCCGAGACGAGCGTGCTCGGGCGCGATGGTCAGCACGCGCCCAGTCCGCTTGAGCTCGCCGTGCACACGGACCGGCAGCCACTCGCCGTCGCGCAGCGGCGTGACGCTCGGCGTGCGACGCGCCGCTGCGAAGACCGGGTACCCCACCCGACGCCCGATGAGCAGGCCGGCACACAGGATCACGCACAGCCAGACCGGCAGCCAGTTCATGGTCGACTCCGGGAACGGCACGTCGTCCACCAGCACCTGCACGTTTTCGGCGACCCGAACCCCGTCCAGCAGGCCCGCCGGCGCAAGGCGCCGCACGACGTCGCCGGAGCCCGGGACGCGCTCCGGGGCGCCGGTCACCGACCGCCGATCCTCGATCGGACGCCGCGAGCCGAGCAGCAGCGCGTGGCCTTCCCCGTCGAGCAGGACGGACGTCACGGCGTACCCCGCCTGGCTGGTCCGGTCGTCGCGCAGCGTGACGACCCGGCCCCGAACTCGGACGCTGGTGACCAGCGCCGACAGGCCCGACTCGAGCTCGGGGACGCGCACTTCCTGCGGGCTCACGCGCGATGCCTCGCCGAAGGCCGGCACCGCGGCCGCGACGAGCAGCAGCAGCACCACCGCCCACACGCCGGACGCGTGCAGGCCGATGCGGGTCATGACCGGCCTCAGCCACTCGTCGATGCGAGCGGCGGCGAAGCCGAGTAGGGCGAGGAATCGATGCAGCATGGCGGCGGATGATGCTACCTGCTCCCACGTAGCATGCGCGGATGCAGCGACGGACCTGGACGCTGGTGGCGGTCGTGCTCGGGTCGGGGATCGTCTTTCTCGACTCGACCGTGGTCAACGTCGCGCTGGACCACATCGGTCGCGACCTGCCGTCGACCTACGTCGCGCCGCTCGAGGGGCAGTCGTACGTCGTCTTCGGCTACCTGCTGACCCTCTCCGCCCTCCTCATCCTCGCCGGATCGCTGGCCGACGTCCACGGGCGACGCCGCATGTTCCTGATCGGCCTGGCCGGCTTCGGCGTCAGCTCGGTGCTGTGCGGGGTGGCGCCCACCATGGAGCTGCTCGTCCTCTTCCGCCTGCTGCAGGGCGCGTTCGGCGCCCTGCTGGTGCCGACCTCGCTGGCGCTGATCAGCGCCACGTTCGAGGGCGAGGAGCGCGGCCGCGCCTTCGGCATCTGGGCCGCGGCGTCGGGCGCGACGACGCTGTTCGGCCCGCCGCTGGGCGGCTTCCTGGTGGACGCGGTGAGCTGGCGGGTCGTCTTCCTGATCAACGTGCCGCTGGTGCTGCTGGGCCTGTACGCCGGTGCCGCGCACGTCGCGGAGAGCCGAGACCCCGACGCCGAGGGCCGCTTCGACTGGCTGGGCGCCGCCGTGGTCGCCCTGGGCGTGGGGGGCCTCTCGTTCGGCGCGATCCGCGGCCAGCAGCAGCAGTGGGCCGATCCGCTGGCGTGGATCGTCCTGGGCGTCGGCGCGGTCGCCACCATCGCGGCCGTGCCGCTGATGCTGAAGCGAGACCATCCGCTGATCCCGCCGCAGCTGTTCCGCTCGCGCAACTTCACGGTCACCAACATCTCCACGCTGCTGATCTACGGCGCGCTGTACGTGTTCGGCTACCTGAGCGCCATCTTCGTGCAGGGCACGCTCGGCTACACCGCGCTGTCGGCCGGCCTGATCGGCCTGCCGACCAGCGTCATGCTGACCCTCTTCTCGACCAGCTCCGGCACGCTTGCGGCCCGATACGGTCCGCGCTGGTTCATGACGGTCGGGCCGGGGCTCATGGCGATCGGCCTGCTGTGGCTGGTTCGCATCCCGGCCGACTCGGCGCCGTGGCAGGCGGCGCTGAGCGCGCCGGCGACGCTGCTCCCCTCGGGCGGCTACTGGGTCGACCTGTTCCCCGCCGTCATCGCCTTCTCGGTGGGGCTGACGATCATGGTCGCCCCGCTGACCACCGCGCTCATGAACTCGGTCCCCGAGCGGAACGCCGGCATCGCGTCTGCCATCAACAACGCCGTCTCGCGCGTCGGGCCGCTGCTGGCCGGCGCGGTGATCTTCGTCGCCGTCACCGGGGCCTTCTATTCGGGGATGCAGGCGCGCGTGCCGGGCATGAACGTGGACGATCCCGCCCTCCGCCGGGAGCTGACCGCCTTCGCGCGCCCGCCGGCGGGCACCGATGCCGCACAGGCGGCCGCGGCGCACGCGGCATCGATCGATGCCTTCCACCTGGCCATGCTGATCGCCGCGCTGGTGTGCGCGACCGGAGCGGCCGTCAACGGGGTGGGGATCCGCAACCAGCGGCGGCCCTAGGCGGGCTGAGGCGCCTAGAAGATGAGCGGGCACCACGGCGCGACGTCCCGCCGCAGCATGGCGTCGAGCCGCGCCACCGCGCCGTGCGCGAGCTCCTCGAGCCGGCCGGCCGCCAGCAGCTGGGCGGCGCTCGCGCCGCCCAGGTAGAGAGCCGCCAGGTCGTCCACGCCGATCGCCACCTCCGCGGCGGCGCGGGTTCGTGTCGCCTCTCCGCGGCCGGACGACGACTCGAGCAGCCAGCGGCCCGCGTTCCAGCCGCAGGTCTCGTCTGCCACCTCGAGCACCACCCGCCCGTCGGCGGCGTAGCTGCGGCCATCCAATGCGGCGGGCACGTCGACCAGGCGCAGCCACAGACCGTCGCCGACCGTCACGCCCAGGCCGCGCGGCTCGCGGACCATCCACAGCAGCGGGGTGTCGATGGCCTGCGCTCGCGCGCGAACGGTTGCCACCAGGTCCACTCCGAAGAGGTAGGACCAGATCGCGCGGGTCGCCGCCGGCTCGGCGCCGAGCGCCTCGAGCACCATCAGCGTGGACTTCGGTCCGGCCGCGTCCCAGTCGTGCATCACTCGATAGCGTGCGTAGCCGTCCGGCGCCCCGTCGCGCTCGTGCACGACGTGGAACTGCTCCGTCCCGCCTCGTCGGAACCCCGGCAGGTCGGCGAAGACCTCCGCCTCCCAGAACCCGGGCGTTCGCGTGAAGAATCCGGGTCGGGTCGGCCGGACCAGCTCGTGCACCCGCGGCATCAGCGCGCGAGCCTCCTCGCCGTCCACCAGCCGAACGCCCTCCGCACCGCCGGGGTCGCGCAGCACGGTCCGTCGCCGGTCCGCCGCGAATCCCAGGTTGAAGGTCGCCATCCCGTACCCGAAGCGACCGTAGATGGCCGCCTCGGAGGCCCACAGCCCGGCGAGTGGCTCGCCACGGGCGTGGATGTCGCCGAGCTGTCGCTTCATCAGCGCGGTCAGCACGCCGCGACGACGGTGCGTGGGGAGCACGCCGACCGCCGTGACTCCGGCCATGGGCAGCTCGCCACCCGGCACAGTCAGCACCATGCTGAAGATGCCGGCGCCGCCGATCATCCGCTCGCTGTCGTAGGCGCCGATGGCGCGTTCCGGCTCGAAGGCGCGCTCGAATACGCGCAGCTCCTCCTCGTTGAAGTCCCCGCCGAAGGCCGCGTTCACGGTGCGGGCGTATTCCGCGGCGCCGCCGGCGAGCGGCCGTACCTCGATCTGCATCGCGCCGATTATCATCCGGCGGCAGGCCCCCAGGCAGCCCGCTTGCATCGAGGTCGGCGCCATGTTTCCGATCGGTGATCAGAACGAGCCGGGTCGCGGCATCGCGTGGGTGACGCTCGCGCTCATCGCCGCCAACGTCATCGTCTTCCTGCTCCTGCAGCAGGGCGGCGCCGACCAGGCGTTCACCTACGGCTACAGCGCCATCCCGTTCGAGGTCACGCACGGCGTCGACCTGGTCGGGCCCGTCTCCACCCCGGACGGGGTGATCCCCATGACGCCCGGGCCGTCGCCGATCCAGCTCACCCTGCTGACCAGCCTGTTCATGCACGGCAGCTGGCTGCACATCGGCGGCAACATGCTCTTCCTGTGGATCTTCGGCGACAACGTCGAGCATCGGATGGGCGCCGTCGCGTACCTGCTCTTCTACCTCGCCGCGGGTGTCATCGCCTCGCTCGCCCAGATCATGCTCGACCCCGCCTCGCGGATCCCCACGCTCGGCGCATCGGGCGCCATCTCCGGCGTGCTGGGCGCGTACATCGTCCTCTACCCCACCAACCAGGTGACCGTCTTCGTGCTGCGCTTCCTGACCCGCGTTCCGGCGGTGGCCGCCATCGGGATCTGGATCGTCCTGCAGTTCCTGGACTTCGGCGCATCGGTCCAGAGCCAGCAGACGAGCGGCGGCGTGGCGTACATGGCGCACATCGGCGGCTTCGCCGCCGGCCTCCTGGTCGGCCTCGTCCTGCGCGCGGTGCGGCCGGAGCCGCCGCCTCCGCGCCGGCCGCTCGGCGCATGGCGCTGATTCGAAGCGACTCCGGAGCTGCCGGCCTGTTCGGGCCGGGGTCGATGGCCTGGCGCGTCGACCGCGAGGTGATCATCCTGGCCGGCGGCAGCTGCGCGCTGCTCATGCAGCTCGCGCACCCGGCCGTGGCGGCGGGCGTCGAGCAGCATTCGGACTTCCGTGCCGATCCCTTCGCGCGCCTTCGTCGCACGCTGACGGCGAGCTTCGACGTGGTCTTCGGATCGACGCCGCGGGCGGAGCGCGCCATCCGGCGCATGAACGCGATCCACGCCGCCGTGCGCGGCAGCGTTCCGGAGACCGGGCGGGACTACATGGCGCGCGATCCGCGCCTGCTGCTGTGGGTCCACGCCACGCTGATCGACACGGCACTGCGCGTGTACGACCGATACGTCGAACCACTCTCGGAGGCGGACGCGGAGGCGTATTACGCCGAGTCGATCGAGATTGCGACCCGCCTTGGCGTGCCGCACGATGCCATGCCGGCCAGCCTGGCGGGGATGCGCGACGAGATGGCCCGCATGATCGCGTCCGGCGAGGTCGAGGTCTCGCCCACCGCGCGCGGCCTCGCGCCGTTCGTGCTCCACCCGACGCGGTTTCCGCCGCGCCTGGCCTGGGATGCGGCGCATCTCATCTCGCTCAGCGTGCTTCCGCCCGCGGTGCGTCGCGGATACGGAATCCGCTGGTCGCGGGCCCGCGAGCGCGGCATGGACGTCGCCGCCACCACCATCCGCCGGACGCTGCCGCTGGTGCCGTCGCCGTTGCGCTTCGTGCCGCACTACCGCAGCGCGCTGCGGCGCGCGCGAGGCACGTCGCAGCCGGGCTGACGCGTCGAGGGAGCCGGTCGCGGCCCGCCGAGCCGCGCCTCCTGTCGGCGGCTATCATGCTCGCGCCCGCTCGTCTCGTCAGTCAGCCGCGCGTGGCCGGAGGAACCTTGACTCGCTTCACCAAGCTCGCCGCTGCGACCGTGGCGATGACCTTCGTGCTGGTCATCGTGGGGGTCGTCGTGCGCTCCACCGGCTCGGGCCTCGGATGCCCGGAGTGGCCGACCTGCCACGGCAGCTGGATCCCGCCCTTCGACGACCCGCACGCCATCATCGAGTACTCGCATCGCACCACCGCCGCCATCGTCGGGTTTCTCGCGCTGGCCCTGGCCATCGTCGCCATCGTTGCCTACCGCGGACGGCGCGAGATCCTGTGGCCATCGGTCGGCGCGTTCGTGCTCGTCGTGCTGCAGGCCCTGCTGGGCAAGGTCACCGTCGAGTCCGAGCTCTCGGGCGAGATCGTCACCGCCCACCTGGCGACCGCCATGGCGCTCTTCGCGCTGGTCATCTTCGTCTTCGTGCGCAGTCGCCTTCCTCGCCTGATCCCGGCGCACGGCGGCTGGAGCGGCTTCACCAGGCTCGCCGTCGCCGCCGCGCTCGCCACCTACGTCCTGCTGCTGCTGGGCGCGCACGTGCGGGCGACCGGCGCGACCTATGCCTATCCGGACTGGCCGCTGATGAACGGCAGCCTTTTTCCGGCCCTGACCGATGCGGGCACGCCGCAGTTCCTGCATCGCTGGGCGGGCCTGCTGGTCGGGCTTCTTGTGGTGGCCACCGCGCTGGTCGCCGTCCGCGACGCGCGCGCGGGGCGCGCGCATCGGTCTGTCGCCTGGCTGGCGGTCCTGCCCGCGGTCCTGTTCCCGCTGCAGGGGGTGATCGGCGCGGCGCAGATCTGGTTCCACCTCGCGCCGTGGACGCAGATCGTGCACCTCGGCATCGCCGCCGCGATCTGGGGCTTCCTGGTCGGCCTGGTCCTGGTCAGCCACTACGCGGGTCGCATGGACGCCGAGCCGATGCGCTCCGCGCAGCGCGACCCGGCGCCGGCGCGGACCGCTCCCGCCTAGCCGCGCACTCCCGCTTCGGGGTGCGACCCCGCCCGGAGCCGCTCTGCCTCCTCGCTGTCCAGCCGCGCGTCGAGACGGGCGGTGCGCCGGTCCTCCAGGCGCACCCAGGCCACCACCACCAGCCCCATCCCGATCAGGAATGCCGCATCGCCCATGACCCACATCAGGATGCCGCCCAGGTTCTGGTCGTCGAGCGGCGACGGCCCCCAGGCTCGCTCGACGGTCAGGTAGTGGGAGTAGAGCACCTGCGGCGCGCTCATCAGCGCCACGCCCAGGAAGGAGTTCTGCGGCATGGCAAGGAACAGGTAGAAGAGGCGCACCGGGTATGGCAGCCGCCACGGGGATGGATCGAGGCCGACCACCGGCCACCAGAAGAGGAGCGCGGCCGCCAGGAAGGTGAAGTGCTGGAAGTAGTGCAGCGGCACGTTCTCGAGGGCGACGTTGTAGGCCTCGGAGAAGTGCCAGCCCCAGTTGACCGCGGCGAAGAGCAGCCAGGCGACCAGCGGGAACGAGACGACGTGGACGACGCGGCTCTGCAGGACGGTGAGCAGTCCTCGTCTGACCGATGGAGACGAGGCCCGCAGCGCGAGCGTGATCGGCGCCCCGAGCAGCAGGAGCGGCGCCGCCACGAGCTCGAGCAGCATGTGCTGCACCATGTGCACGCTGAACAGCGATCCCTCGTAGGCCTCGACCGGCGAGACGAGCGCGACCAGGATGGCCGCCAGGCCGGCAATGAACGCCAGCGTCCTGCCGCGCGGCGGCCGATTGCGCGGATGCCGCGCCGCCACGCGTCGTGCAGCCCACAGGTACGCCAGCGCGGCCAGCGCGACGCCGGCCAGCGGCAGCCAGTCCGGCCGCCAGTCGAGCAGCACGCCGGGAAAGCTGGGCGGCGCTTCGGAGATGCCGTGCGCGAGCGCCGGCGAGGGCGCGAGCGCGGACGCGAGCGCGGAGATGACGAGGAGCAGCGCCGCGGCGACGGCACGCGCGAGAGAGGTCACGACCGCCATTCTCCCGCGGATGGCGCGAGGATGCCCGCGCGGAACCCGATTCCCCGAGCGGGCGTCTGAGCGGTCGATGACACGTGCCGCGATGATGACTCTGCTCGCCATCTCCCTCTCCGCCTGCAGCGGCCTCGGCGGTGCGGGCGGCGCCCCCATCACGCATCCGGCCGGGGACGGGCTGGTGCTGAGAGTGGAGCAGCGAGGCGGCCTGGTTCCGCAGCCGCTGCGCCTCACCGCGCTGCCCTCCTGGACGCTGGTCGGTGACGGGAGGGTCATCACCCCCGGGCCGGTGATCGCGATCTACCCCGGGCCGCTGCTGCCGAACCTCGGCGTCGTCCGGCTGAGCGAGAAGGGCGTGCAGCAGGTGCTGCGACAGGTGGCCGCCACGAACCTCTTCGACAGGGACCGCCGGCTGGACGGAGGAGCCAACGTGGCCGACGCGCCCGAGACGGTCGTCACGCTGCACGCCGACGGCCGCGAGGTGACCGTCACGGCCTACGCGCTCGGCATCAATCCCGAGACCGGCGATCGTCGCGCTCTCGCGGCGCTGCTCGAGCGGCTGACGACGCTGGAGCAGTGGATGCCGGCCGACGGCTGGACGGCGAAGCAGAGCAGCGCCTATTCCCCCGCGGCGTACCGGCTGCTGGTCCGCACGGCGGACACGGACAAGGGAGACGGCGGGATCGCGGTGAACCTGGCTCCATGGCCCACCGCGAGCGATCCGCTGACTGGTAGCGAGCTCGTCCCCGGCTGGCGCTGCAGCCTGGCGACGGGCGCGGACGCGCGGCGCTGGAGCGCGGCGCTGCGCGCGGCGAACTCGCTGACCCGCTTCGAGGCGGCCGGGCACCGCTATCAGGTCGCGCCGCGACCACTCCTCCCCGACGAGCCTGCGACCTGCGGCTGACGCCGGTCGCGGACGGGGATGCACCGCCCGCGACGCATCGGTACAATGTCGCCCGTGCCGAACGGCCCGGGCCGCCGGCGCTCATGTTCGGCGTCACTGGACGTTCGCCGCGCGGGTTCGCCACGCCGCGCAATTCGTTGAGGAGTCGAGACGAGCTGATGCGACGAACCGCGGTTTCGGAGCGCCTGCGGGGCGCGCTCAAGGTGGCCGGCCCGCTGCTGCTGATCGGCATGCTCGCGGGGTGCATGGTCCCGCCGGAGCCGGAGACGACCGAGGCGCAGAGCGTCTTCACGCTCTACAACATCATCTTCGCCATGGGCGTGGTCGTCTTCCTCGCGGTCGAGGGGATGATCGTCTACTCGATCTTCCGCTACCGCCGCCGCGACGACCGCCTGCCCGCGCAGCTGCACGGCAACAACGTCGTCGAGATCGTGTGGACCGTCATCCCCACGGTCATCGTGCTCGCCATCTTCGCCATGAGCATGGTCACCCTCAACACCGTCGAGGCGCGCGCGGCCAAGCCGGCGGCCGTGATCGAAGTCGACGGCTTCCAGTGGCAGTGGGCGTTCCGCTACGGCACCGCCGACAACGACCCCAAGAACGACTTCACGGTCACCGGATCGGTCACCGATCCACCGACCATGGTCGTGCCCGTCGGCGAGCCGGTGAAGCTTCTGCTGAAGTCGCAGGACGTCATCCATTCCTTCTTCGTGCCGCACTTCCTGATCAAGCGCGACGTGATCCCGTTCCCGGACGGCCATCTCAACACGCTCGAGTTCACGGTCCGCAACCCGGGCACCTACGCCGGCCAGTGCGCGGAGTTCTGCGGCACGGCGCACGCGCAGATGACGTTCAGCGTGAAGGCGGTCTCGCGCGCCGAATACGACTCCTGGCTGCAGGCCGAGATCTCGGGCGTGCCGGCCTCGCCGCCGGCGACGGCGGCCCCGGGCGTGCAGACGATCAAGATCAGCGCCGACAAGGTGGCGTTCAGCACCGACAAGCTGGAGGCGCCGGCGGGAGCGCCGTTCGTGATCGAGTTCGAGAACAAGGAGCCGATCCCGCACAACGTCGCGATCTACGACAGCGCGGGCAAGGAGCTCTTCAAGGGGGACATCGTGACCGGACCAAAGACCGTGACCTACAACGTGCCGGCGCTCCCCGCCGGTGACTACAAGTTCCAGTGCGACGTGCACCCGACCGTGATGTTCGGGTCGCTCACCGCCAAGTAGCCGAGGCGAGGGCCGCTCCTGTTATGGCAACCACGACGCTGAATCCGCGAACCGAGGGCTACGCTCGCTCCTGGGTGCTCGACTGGCTGACCACCGTCGACCACAAGAAGATCGGGATCATGTACATCGTGAACTCGTTCCTCTTCTTCCTGGCCGCGGGCGTGCTGGCGCTCCTGATCCGATCCGAGCTCGCCGTGCCGGGGCTGCAGTTCCTCGACCAGAACACCTACAACCAGGCCTTCACGATGCACGGCACGATCATGATCTTCCTGTTCATCGTGCCGGTCCTGGCCGGGTTCGCGAACTACATCGTGCCGCTGCAGATCGGCGCGCCCGACATGGCCTTCCCGCGCATCAACGCCCTGTCGTTCTGGTTCCTGCCGCTGGGCGGGCTGCTCATCTTCTCCGGCTACCTGTTCGGCGGCGCCGCCGCCGAGGGCTGGACCGGCTACAGCCCGCTTGCGCAGGCGCGCTACGCGCCCGGGCCGGGCACCGACCTGTGGATCATCGGCCTGGTGCTGGTCGGCACGGCGTCCATCCTGGGCTCGATCAACTTCATCGCCACCATCTTCAAGATGCGGGCGCCGGGCATGACGCTCTTCCGCATGCCGATCTTCGTGTGGACCGTGCTCGTCACCGCGACGCTGATCCTGCTCGCCACGCCGGTCCTGACGGCGGGTCTGATCGCGCTCTTCATCGACCGCAACTACGGCGGGTCGTTCTTCGATCCGGCCAACGGCGGCAACCCCATCCTGTGGCAGCACATCTTCTGGTTCTTCGGCCATCCCGAGGTCTACATCGTCATCCTGCCGGCCATGGGCATCGTGAGCGAGATCCTGCCGGTCTTCAGCCGCAAGCCGCTGTTCGGCTACCGGGCCTTCGTCTTCGCCACCATCGGCATCGGTCTGCTCAGCTTCAGCGTCTGGGCGCACCACATGTTCACCACCGGCGCCGTCTTCCTGCCCTTCTTCAGCTTCATGACGGCGCTGATCGCGGTGCCCACCGGCGTCAAGATGTTCAACTGGCTGGCCACCATGTGGCGCGGCTCGCTGACCTTCACGGTGGCCATGATGTTCGCCATCGGCTTCGTGGCCATGTTCCTGATCGGCGGCATCAGCGGCGTGATGATGGCCTCGGCGCCGGTCGACTTCCACCTGCAGGACACCTACTTCGCAGTGGCACACCTGCACTACGTCTTCTTCGGCGGCTCCGTCTTCGGCGTCTTCGCGGCGACCTACTACTGGTTCCCCAAGATGAGCGGCCGCAGGCTCAACGAGGGCCTCGGCAAGTGGCACTTCTGGACCCACTTCATCGGGTTCAACCTGACCTTCTTCCCGATGCACTCGCTGGGCATCACCGGCATGCCGCGGCGCATCGCCGACTACGACCCGACCAACACCGGCTGGATCATCATGAACTCGCTCGAGACGGTCGGCGCGTTCATCATCGGGATCAGCGTCATCCTGTTCCTGGTCAACGTCATCGCCTCGCTGATCAACGGGGAGCGGGTCGGCGACGACCCGTGGGAGGCGAACACGCTGGAGTGGGCGACCAGCTCGCCGCCGCCGCCCTACAACTTCGACCGCCTGCCCCCGGTGCGCAGCGAGCGGCCGGTGTTCGACGTGCGGCATCGGCATGACGCAGAAGTGCTCACGGCGGGGGAGGGGCACTGATGGCGGCGCAGACTCCGGTCGTGACCGCTGCCGCCGGCGTGCCCGAGCGCCGGGAGGCCGGCATGCCGACCCCGATGGTCGGGATGCTGCTCTTCATCGCCAGCGAGGTCATGTTCTTCGGCGGCCTCTTCGCCGCCTACTTCAACAGCCGCGCCACGCACGCCGCGGAGTGGGCGCCGCCCGGAGGACGCGAGCTGGAGGCGTGGCCGCTGGCGACCATCCTTACCATCCTGCTGGTCACCTCGAGCGTGACCATGCAGCTGGGCGTGGCCGCCATCCGTCGCGGGGATCAGCGGCGGCTGCGGATGTGGATCGGGGTCACGCTGACGCTCGGCGTGCTGTTCCTCCTCGGTCAGCTGTACGACTACTCGCAGCTCGGCTTCGGCATCGGCGACGGGATCTTCGGCACCACCTTCTACACGCTGACCGGCTTCCACGGCGCGCACGTGTTCGGCGGTGCGGTGGGGATGTCGATCCTTCTCGCGCGCGCCATGCAGGGCCAGTTCAGCGCTCGCAACCACGTCGCGGTCGAGGCGATCAGCATGTACTGGCACTTCGTGGACGTGGTCTGGATCGCCCTCTTCTTCACGCTCTACTTCCTGCGCTAGGAGGCCCGTGCGATGACTGACCAGGCGTTCGGCTTCATCCTGATCGGCGTCGCGATCGTCTTCGTGCTGGGCCTCGTCTTTGCCGTCTCGATGAGGACCGCCCGGCCCGTCGCGGAGGAGGTCCGCGTCCCGCCCGGCGTGCACCTGCCCGCGCCGAGCGCGCTTCCGGTGCTGGTGGCGCTGGCGGGCCTGCTCATCGGCGCCGGCCTCGCCTTCCGGCCCGAGGGCGCGATCGCCAACCTGTGGATCGCCATCCCGGGGTTGGCCCTGTTCGTCTACGCCGTGGTGCGCTGGGTCCGCGACGCCGGACGCGAGTGGCACGACGTGGAGCTCGGGCCGCACGACGACGCCCGGACGCACTGATGTCGGCGGCGCCGGCAGCCTCGCCGTCGCGCTCGGCGGATGAGCCCCGCCCGTCCTTCGGCTCGTCGCTCCCGCGCGGCTATCTCGTCGTCGCCGCCGTGGTGCCGCTGGTGCTGCTCGCCATCTACATCGGGCTGCTGGCCTCTCGCGCGCCCCAGGTCCGCGCCCAGATCGGCACGCCGGCGCCCCAGTTCGCGCTGTCCGACCTGGACGGCAACCCGGTCCGGCTGGCGGACCTGCGCGGCCGGCCGGTGGTGCTCAACTTCTGGGCAAGCTGGTGCGGGCCGTGCGTCGAGGAGTTCCCGCTGCTCGTCAGCGCCCAGCAGCGCCACGCGGCGGACGGGCTGGCCATCGTCGGCATCGTCTACCAGGACCGCTCCGAGGCGGCGCGCGACTTCATGCGCCAGATGGGCGCAGGCTGGCCGGCCGCCATGGACCCCGGCGGGAGGGTCGCCACGGCGTACGGCGTCTACGGCCCGCCCGAGACGTTCTACATTGGCCGCGACGGAACGATCGTCAATCATCAGATCGGCCAGTTCCGCGCGAATGACCTCGAGCAGCAGATCGACGCAATGATCGGCAAGCAGTAGGAGCACGGCATGACCTCGAACCTCCCCGCCACCCAGACCGATGCGCCGCTCGCGCCGTCACCCAGCCCGCCGCCTGCCGCATCGGTGCCGGTGGAGCGTCCGGAGGTCCGCCAGAGCATCGGTGTCGCTCTGCTGCCCATGGCGCTGGTGACGTTCGTGATCATCGGCCTGGTGATCGCCGCCTGGACCTTCCTGGGGGCCGGATGACACAACCGGCGGTCGCGGTCGAGATCCGCGGCCTGCGCAAGTCCTACGGCTCGGTCGAGGCGGTCCGCGGCCTCGACCTCACCATCCGGCGCGGCGAGGTGTTCGCCCTTCTCGGCCCGAACGGCGCTGGCAAGACGACCACGGTCGAGATCCTCGAGGGCTACCGCGATCGCGACGCCGGCGAGGTGCGCATCCTCGGCGTCGATCCACGGTTGCACGACCGCCGGCTGCGGCAGCGCGTCGGCATCGTGCTGCAGGCCACCGGCCTCTCGCCGTACCTGACGGTGCGCGAGACGGTGGCCATGTTCGCCGGCTACTACCCGGCACCGCGTGACGTGGACGAGGTGATCGCCCTGGTCGGGCTGTCGGAGCTCGCCGGCCGGCGCGTCACCAAGCTCTCCGGCGGGGAGCGCCGCCGCCTCGACCTGGCGGTGGCGCTCGTCGGCGACCCGGAGCTGCTGTTCCTGGACGAGCCGACCACCGGGTTCGACCCCGGCGCGCGGCGGCAGGCGTGGCAGACCATCCGCGACCTGTCGAGGCTGGGCAAGACGATCCTGCTGACGACGCACTACATGGACGAGGCGCAGGCGCTGGCCGCACGCGTCGCGGTGATCGCGCAGGGCCGGATTGTTGCGGAGGGTGCGCCGGACACGCTCGGCGGCCGCGACGCCGGTGCCAGCAGCGTGCGCTTCAGCCTCTCCGGCGGCTCGGAGCTCCCGGAAGGCTTCGGAGCGCGCCGCACCGGCGACGCGTACGAGCTGCGCACGGACACCCCCACGCGCACGCTGCACGCCCTCACCGACTGGGCGCTGAGCGCGGACGTGGAGCTGGTCGGGCTGGACGTCAGCCCGCGCTCGCTGGAGGACGTCTACCTCTCGCTGACCGGGTCCCCGCTCGAAGAGGCGAGCGCGGCATGAGCGAGATCGCGCTCGCCCTGCGCCAGGTGCGCTACGAGAACCGCGCCTTCTGGCGCAATCCGGCCGCCGCCTTCTTCACCTTCGTCTTCCCGCTGCTGTTCATGGTGATCTTCAACCTGCTCTTCGGCGGGGGGCCGGAAGGGGGCCGCTTCTTCACCCCGGCCATCATCGTCTTCGCGGTGGTGACCGCGACCTTCACCAACCTGGCCATGATGGTCACCGCCGCGCGGGAGCAGGGGGTGCTCAAGCGGATCCATGGCACGCCGCTGCCGGGCTGGGCGTTCCTCGTCGGTCGCATGCTGCACTCGTCGCTGGTGGCGCTGCTGCTGGTGGTGATCGTCGCCGGCTTCGGCGCGGTCTTCTATGGCGTCCCCGTCCCGTGGGGCGAGCTCCCGGCGCTCCTCGTCACGCTCGTGCTGGCCGCGGCGACCTTCTCGGCGCTGGGGCTGGCGCTCACCGGCTTCATCCCCAACGACGACGCCGCGCCCGCCATCGTGAACGGCGTCATCTTTCCGGTGCTGTTCATATCGAACGTCTTCATCCAGATGGACAATGCGCCCGCGTGGCTTGACGCGCTGTCGAAACTGTTCCCCGTGCGTCATTTCGCCGATGCGATGCTCGGCATCTACGCGCGCAACCCGAGCTCGGGCGGATTCGCTCCCGAGCACCTGGTGGTGATCGCGATCTGGGGGGTCATCGGTCTCGTCGTGGCAATGCGGTTCTTCTCGTGGGAGCCACGGCGCTCGTCAGCTGGAGGATAGTCATGTCGGCATCGGTCACGGGTTCACCGCGTCGTACGTCCCGACGTCCCACGAGGCTCGCGCTGGGAGGCCTCACGCTGGTCGCGTTGCTCCTCGCCGCATGCGGCGGCGGCGGCGGCGGTGGCGGTGGTGGTGGCAGCGCCTACCAGCTGAAGACCATGGTCATCAACCTCTCCGGCTCCGACGCCAAGGTCGGGGTGCAGGGACAGGCGGAGCAGGTCGTTCCGCAGTGCGACTTCAAGGAGGTCGACTTCCCGCTCAACGTCCCCTTCGTGCTCACCGTCAACGGACAGCCGGCCATCGACTCGAACACCCTGGAGGGCGGCGTGCCGGGCAACGGCCAGGTCAACGTGCTGAGCCAGATCACCATCTCCAAGGACGGGAAGGTCAACATCGACAAGAAGCCGTACAACGGCTCGTCGGTGGTCGGCCCCAGCCGCCTGTACGTGAATTCGAGCTGCGCCAACCCGAAGGGCTGAGGGCTCAGCCGACCGGCGTCGCCTCGCGGCTGGGATAGCGCCGCTCGACGTAGTCGTCCAGGATCTCCAGGAAGCGCGGGACGATGTCGTCGCCGCGCAGCGTGGTGCGCAGCTGGCCGTCCACGAAGACCGGCGCCACCGGGTCCTCGAACGTGCCCGGCAGGCTGATCCCGATGTCGGCGTGCTTCGACTCGCCCGGCCCGTTCACGACGCACCCCATCACGGCGACGCGCAGCTCCTCGACGCCGGGGTGCGTGGCGCGCCAGGTGGGCATCTGCTGGGCGAGGTAGGCGGAGATGTCGCGCGCCATCTCCTGGAAGAAGGTGCTCGTCGTCCGGCCGCAGCCGGGACAGGCGCTGACCTGCGGAGTGAAGCTGCGCAGGCCCATCGACTGCAGGACCTGCTGCGCAACCAGCACCTCCTCGCTGCGGTCGCCGCCCGGCGACGGCGTGAGCGAGACGCGGATGGTGTCGCCGATTCCCTGCTGCAGCAGGATGGCGAGGCCCGCGGTCGAGGTCACGATGCCCTTCATGCCCATGCCCGCCTCGGTCAGGCCCAGGTGCAGCGGGTAGTCGCAGCGCTGGGCGAGGCGGGTGTAGACCTCGACCAGGTCCTGCACGCCGCTCACCTTGGCCGACAGCAGGATCCGGTCGTGGGCCAGCCCGGTCTCCTCGGCCAGCGCGGCGGAGCGCAGCGCCGATTCGACCATCGCCTCGATCATCACCTCGCGGCTGTCGGCCGGCTGCGGCAGGGCGGCGTTGGCATCCATCATCTCGGTCAGCAGCTGCTGGTCGAGCGATCCCCAGTTGACGCCGATGCGGACCGGCTTGCCGTTGGCGATCGCCACCTCGACGATGCGCTGGAAGTTCTCGTCGTGCCGCTTGGTTCCCACGTTGCCCGGATTGATGCGGTACTTGGCCAGCGCCGCCGCCGCCGCCGGGTACTTCGTCAGCAGCAGGTGGCCGTTGTAGTGGAAGTCGCCGATGATCGGCACGCCCACGCCCAGGCGGTCGAGCTTCTCGCGAATGACGGGCACGGCCTCCGCTGCGGCGTCGTTGTTGACGGTGATGCGGACGAGCTCCGATCCGGCATGCGCCAGCTGCGCCACCTGGATGGCGGTGGCATCCGGATCGGCCGTGTCGGTGTTCGTCATCGACTGCACGACGACCGGGTGGCCGCCGCCGACGAGGACGCCGCCGATGTCGACGGTGGGAGTCTGGCGACGAGGGGTCATCTCACCCGATAGTACGGTTTCGCACCGGCGGGCGCTCAGCGGCGCCCGGCGCGCATCGCGCGGCACGCCGCGTGCAATGCCGGAACCGAACCGTGACCCTGATGACGATTGCGCGCATGACCGAACAGATCCCCAGAATCCAATCTCGCCGGCGGGCAGTCTGGATCGTCGAGGACGAGCCCGGCGCCGCGGAGCTGGCAGCGGACCTTTGCGCCGCACGTGGCGCCGAGGCGAGCCTGTTCCGTTCGGCGCTGCCGTTCCTGCGGGCATTCCGCGAGATCGAGCCGCCGAACGCGATCGTGCTCGACTGGCGTCTGGAGCGCGAGCTCTCGGCGGCGCTGTTCATGGCCACGCGGCATCGCTTCCCGGAGATGCCCGTCATCTACTGGACCGGCAGCCAGGCCGTGGCACTGCCGGCCATGATCCGTGATGACCCGCGCACCACGATCGTGGACAAGGCGGGGGGCGCGGACGCATTCGAGCAGGCCCTGCACTGGGCGCTCGAGCCGCGCGTCGGCGAGGACGACAGCGCGGCGGGAGGTCCGATCTGATGGACAAGTTCATGGTTCCGCGCGATCCGCACCCCGGACGAGCCGGACGAGACTCACGCCCGACACCGCGCCGATGGACTGGATCGAGCGCCCACATGACGAGTCCCCCGACGAGGAGGGCGCGAAGTTCGTCGGTGGCGAGGAGCCCGAGGAGTCGCCGGAGAAGGACCTCGACGAGCCGGGGCCCGCGGACCGCACGCCTCGACCCTGAGGCTCTGCCCTGGGCTCAGCCCTCGTAGCGGCCGATCACCAGCGCGGCGTTCATGCCGCCGAAGCCGAACGACGTGGAGAGGACGGTCCGCGCACGCGCGGAGCGTGCATCGGTCAGCAGGTTGAGGTCGAGCTCGGGATCTGCGCGCTGCAGGTTGCACGTGCCGGGCAGACAGTCGTGGGTGAGCGCCTGAACGCAGATCGCCGCCTCGATCGCCCCGCTGGCGCCGAGCGCGTGCCCGTACAGCCCCTTGGTCCCCGAGACCGGCACATGGCGGGCGTGGTCGCCGAGCGCGGCGTGGAAGGCGCGGGCCTCGGCGCTCTCGTTGAGCCGCGTGGACGATCCGTGGGCGTTGACGTAGTCGATCGCGCCCGGCTCCAGCCCGGCCTCGTCGAGGGCGAGCCTCGTGGCGCGCGCCGACTGTGACCCGTCCGGCCGGGGCGCGGTCATGTGGTACGCGTCGTTCGTCGCGCCGAAGCCCAGCAGCTCGGCCAGGATGACGGCGCCGCGCCGTTCGGCCCGCTCGCGCTCCTCCAGCGCCAGCACCGCCGCGCCCTCCGCCATGACGAACCCGTCGCGGTCCGCGTCGAACGGCCGCGAGGCGCTGGCGGGGTCGTCGTTGCGCTGCGACAGGACGCGGATCAACGCGAATGCGCCGAAGGTCAGCGGCGCGAGCGGCGCCTCCGCGCCGCCCGCCAGTGCCGCGTCCAGCTCGCCGGAACGGATGGCGTGGAAGGCCTGCCCGATCGCCACCGCGCCCGAGGCGCACGAGTTCGCGTTGCCGACCGCCGGGCCGGTGATGCCGAGGTCGAGGGCCACGTTGCTGGCCCCCGCGCCGCCGAAGACCGCCATGGCCAGCGTCGGCGCGACGCCGCGCACCCCGCGCGCCACGTAGGCGGCGTGCTGCTCCTCCCCGAAGGCGACGCCGCCCAGCGCCGAGCCCAGGAAGACGCCGGTGCGCTCGCGGTCGGTGCCGTTCGGCAGCAACGCGTCCTCGGACGCCATCCTGGCCGATGCGACCGCCAGCTGGCTGAAGCGGTCGAGCCGCCGCGCCCGGCGCGCATCGAGATGGTCGGAGGCCACGAAATCGTCGATCTGCGCCGCGATGCGGCTCGGAAACGGCGACGCGTCGAAGCGGTCGATGCAGCGCACCGCCGAGCGGTTGCGAACCACGCCCTGCCACAGGCCGTCGCGGCCGTGACCGATGGGGGTGACGGCGCCGATGCCGGTGACCACCACGCGACGCGTCATGTGCCGGTCGCCTCGGAGAGGCGCTTGATGCGGCGCAGCGTGCGACGCGCGATCGGATCGACGAAGTGGGGCCCGATGACGTGATCCGCGGCGAGCCGGCCGATGAGCGGCCAGCCCAGCTCGAGGCGGTGCTCGATGCTGACCTGCGAGACGCCGTCCTGCGGCACGATGCGCCAGGCGACCTGCATGCCGCGGGTCAGCCCTCCGGTGTGGGTGAACTCGATGACGCCGTCGGCCGGCCGCGGCCGCTGCTCCGCCTCCCAGCGCACCGGGATCCGGCCGCGCCGCGCGCCCATCGCGAAGCGACGAACCTCGGGCGGCGCGGGCAGCCGCCTGACGTAGCGGTAGTGCGGCAGCAGCTGCGGCCAGCGCTCGACATCGGCGGCAAGGCGGAAGATGCGGTCCGGTGGCGCCGACATGCTGAGGCGCATCACGCTCCTCACGGCCGCAGTACCTCGAACAGGGCGAGCGGCGAGAGCGCGTCGAGCGCCGGGCGGCAGTCGCCGAGCGCGGATGCGAAGCGCAGCCGAGCCGCCTCGCGCGACGCGAGTCGTCGGACCCCGTAGCGCAGCACCGGCGGCGCGGCGAGCATCGCCTGCACCACCCAGGTCAGCGCGTCCTTGGAGGCGAAGGCGCGCCGCCGCGCGTCGCGGTACGCCGCGGCGGGATCCGGGGAGCGCAACGCCGCCGCCGCGGCGCGCGCGGATCGCAGGGCGCGGAAGATTCCCTCGCCGGTGAACGGGTCCACGAAGCCGGCCGCATCCCCGACCAGCATCCAGCCCGGCCCGCTGCTGCGTGTCACCCGGTGCCCGATCGGCGATGCGCCGCGGATCGGCGCCACGCGCCGGCTCCCGCGCAGGCGGCGCGCGACCGCGGGCAGCGATGCGACCGCCGCCTCGAAGCGGGCGGCGGCGGGGCCGACCGGCGTCATCGGCAGCGCCATCCCCACGTTCAGCTCGCCGCCGGGGGTCGGCGCCAGGCCGATGTACAGGCCGCGCCCGACGTGCATCTCGCCACTCGCGCGCAGGCCGGCCACCCCGCTGAAGTGGGTCACCAGTCCCACGCGCCGCGGAAAGCGGACGCGGCCCTCGACGCCGAGCTGACGCGCGACCCGCCGACCGCGCTCCGTCGGCACCGACCACCCAGGAAGCTCGCACGTCGAACGAGCCGTTGGCGCGGCGCAGCCGCGCGCCGGTCACGCGCGGGCCGCGGCGTTCCAGCCGGTCGAGGCGCGTCTCCTGCACGAGCTCGGCACCGGCCTCCGCGGCTCGGTCCGCGAGCAGCGCGTCGAACGTTCGACGGTCGAGGCCCCACGCCGTTCGCGGACCGTTCGCATCGGCATAGCGCAGGTCGGCGTTCGCGCCGTCGAGGCAGAGTCGCATGCCGTCGAGCGGCACCGCCGCACGCGACCAGGCCGCCGGCGTCAGCCCGATGTGGCGCAGCTCCTCCACGATCCGCGGGCTGGCGTACTCGGCGCAGGCCTTGGGGCGAGGGTGCCGCGCCGCCTCGACCAGCATGACGCGCATGCCGTCGGCGGCCGCCGCGGCAGCGAGGGCGGATCCGGCCGGGCCGGCGCCCACCACGAGCAGGTCGACGGCCGCGCTCACAGCGCGACGGCGGTCGTCACGACGCGCGGCATGTGCGATCCCGTGCGGGCGACGACCTCCAGCCCTGCCGCGTGCATCAACTCGTCGAGCTCGCGCAGGCTGTAGGCGCGGCGCGCGGAGAGGATCCCGTCGTGGCGCGTGTACCTGGCACGGGCAAGGGTGGCGACCATGATCGCCGTTGCCGCGAAGGCGATGGGGCCGCGTCGCAGGTCGTTGACCACCACCCCGCGTCGCGCGACGCGGCTCATCTCGGACAGCACCCCCAGCGCGTCCTGCGGCTCGAGGTGATGGAGCAGCAGCGAGGCATGCGCGACGTCGAATTCGCCGTCGTCGAAGGGGAGCCAGCGGCCGTCGGCGAGCTGCGCGTCGAGGTGCGGGCGGCCCGTCAGCCGGCGCTTGGCCACGGCCATCACCTGCGGATGGTGGTCGATGGCGGTGACGTCCCATGCCGCCCGGCCGCGCCGGCCGTGGCGGGCGAACGCGACGGCCATCTCGCCGCCACCGGTTCCCACGTCCAGGATGCGCAGCGAGCGCGCGCCGGCGGCAAGGTGCTCGATGGCGGCGATGCTGTCGGCGGTGCCGCCGGGCAGCCGGTTCAGCATCGCCAGCTCGCGAAGGTTCGCGCGCAGCTCGGCGGGGTCCAGCGCCGGGGCGTCCAGGAGCTCGGGCTCGTGGCTGCGCCTGGACAGCCTCGCCAGCGGATGCGGCACGTGCGGGTGCGGCATGTGCGGATGCGGCAGTGCGGATGCGGCACCTTCCGCATCGGTCCTGGAACGTTCATCGTCTCGTCACCATGACAGGGTACGCGGTCCGATACGGAGGGCAATCGCCGACGCCCGCGCTACACTTGCCGCCACGATGACTGCCACCGTTCCGCCCACCACCGGCGACGCGCCGCAGACCGACGAGCGCCACCATCGCGTCGCGATCATCGGCTCCGGCCCCGCCGGCCTCACGGCCGCGCTGTACACGTCGCGTGCCAACCTGTCGCCCATCGTCTTCGGCGGCAACGTGCCGTACGGCCAGCTGATGATCACCACCGACGTCGAGAACTTCCCCGGCTTCCCGCAGGGCATCCAGGGCCCGGACCTGATGGCGCTCTTCAAGGAGCAGGCCGAGCGCTTCGGCGCGCGGATCGTGGAGCGCGATGTCACCCGCGTGCAGCTGGGCTCACGGCCGTTCCGGCTGTGGGTGGGGCAGGACGAGTACACGGCCGATGCGGTCATCGTGGCCACCGGCGCCTCGGCGCTGTGGCTCGGCATCCCGTCCGAGGAGGAGTTCCGTGGTCGTGGCGTGTCCGCCTGCGCGACGTGCGACGGCTTCTTCTTCCGGGATCGTGAGATCGCGGTGGTCGGCGGCGGAGACACCGCGCTCGAGGAGGCGCTCTTCCTGACCCGCTTCGCGTCGAAGGTCACCATGCTCGTGCGGCGCGACCAGTTCCGGGGCTCGAAGATCATGCAGGATCGCGCCGCGGAGCACCCCAAGATCGACATCCAGTGGAACAGCGAGGTCGCCGAGGTGCGCGGCGGGATGACCGTCGAGTCGCTGCTGCTGCGCGACACCGGCACCGGCGAGGAGCGCGAGATGCCGGCGCAGGGGCTCTTCATCGCCATCGGCTACAAGCCGAACACCGACCTGTTCGTGGACGCGCTGGAGCTCGACGAACGCGGCTATCTGAAGGTGACCGATGAGACCGGATCGGCCATCGAGGGCGTCTTCATCGCCGGCGACGTCCACGACCATCGCTACCGGCAGGCGATCACCGCCGCCGGCGACGGCTGCAAGGCCGCCATCGACGTCGAGCGCTGGCTGGAATCGGTCGGCGAGATCGAGCACGTCACCGCCACCAACTGGTAGTCCGCCGGGGCGGATGCGCGCCCGAAGCACACACCTGGAGGCACGTTGAAGCTACTGCTCACGTCGGGCGGCGTCACCAACCCAACCATCCACTCGGCGCTCCTGGAGCTTCTCGGCAAGCCGATTGCCGAGTCGCACGCCCTCTGCGTCCCGACAGCGCAGTGGGGCCATCCGATGTGCGGCCCCGCATCGGTACGGGGCTTCGTCGCCGCCGAGCCGCAGTGGCGGAACTTCTCCGGCCTGGGCTGGGCGTCGCTCGGCGTTCTCGAGCTCACGGCGCTGCCCAGCATCGGCGCGGAGCGATGGGTCCCCTGGGTCCGCGAGGCTGACGTGCTGCTCGTCGATGGCGGGGACGCGACCTACCTGTGCCACTGGCTGCTGCAGTCGGGGCTCGCCGATCTGCTGCCGTCGCTCCATGACAAGGTCTGGGTGGGAGTGAGTGCCGGGAGCATGGTGATGACGCCCCGGATCGGAGCGGACTTCGTTCACTGGCCGTCCGCGCCGGACGACCGTACGCTGGGCGTGGTCGACTTTTCGATCTTTCCGCACCTCGACGCCTTCCCGACCAACACCGTGGCGCACGCCGAGCGGTGGGCCGCCGACATCGGCGTCCCCGCCTATGCCATCGACGAACAGACGGCGATCAAGGTTCTCGACGGCTCGGTGGACGTGGTTTCCGAGGGACGGTGGATCAAGTTCGGGTCAGAGGTGGCCGGCATTCGTGATGCTGCGTCCTCGGCGAGTCCGCGCCGCACGCGCTGAGGAACCGGCACGCGCCCTGCTCCGCGAGCTGACCGAAAGAACGCAGGGACAGGTGCAATGACCGATCTCGCGCGGCTCGTCGTTCGGCTGGTCGTCGGCGGCCTGCTGGCCGGACATGGAGCGCAGAAGCTGTTCGGCTGGTTCGGCGGCGGCGGCATGGAGGGCACCGTCGGCATGATGGAGAAGCTGGAGCTGCACCCGCCGCGAGCGTGGGCGCTGCTCGGCGGCGGATCGGAGTTCGGCGGCGGGCTGCTCACCGCGCTCGGCGCGCTGAACCCGCTGGGTCCGCTCGGAATCATCGGCTCCATGGCGATCGCCACCGGCAAGGTCCACTGGGGACGGCCGATCTGGGCGGGCTCCGGCGGCGCCGAGCTGCCGCTCACCAACCTCGCCGCCGCGACGGCGCTGGCCCTGGTCGGCCCGGGGCGCTACTCCGTCGATCACATGATGGGGATCCGCCTGCCGCGCTGGATCGCGCTGCTCGGCCTCGTCGGGCTGGGCGCCGGCCTCGCGCGAGCGCTGCAGCCCAAGGCCGCTCCCGCGCCGGCGGCCCCGGCTCCCGAGCCGTCGCCGGAGGGCGACGCCCAGACGCAGCGAGACATGGAGCAGGCGGTCAGCTGAGGAGGCGCCCGGCGAGCTCCTGGTCCATCCCCTCGCGGCCCGATGCGGCGAGGTGCTCCAGCGTCGCCCGCCAGCGTCGATCGGCGGAGAAGGCGACCGCCAGCTCTCGACGAGCGTCCTCGATCTCGCCCCGCTTGGCGTGCTCGATGCCCATCCAGAAGACGAGCTCCATCGCGTCGGGCGCGCGCCGCCGCGCCTCCGCGTAGCGATCGGCCTCGGCCCGGCCGCCCTTCGCCGCGTCGCCCGCGTCGTCCAGCAGGTCGTACGCCTCCTGCGTCGTCACCAGCCGACGCAGCTCGGGGACCGGATCGGCGATGGTCCTCGACGCGCAGGTCCATCAGCCGTCCCTGCCAGGAGGCTGCCTGCAGACCCGCCTCCACGATCAGGATGGCCGCCGACTGCCTCCCGCGCACGTCGCCCCCCTCCGCCTCCGCGGCCTCCAGCGCGCGCAGAAGGCGCTCGCTGAACGGCAGCTCCGCGGACTCGCGGTACGCCCGCGCCATCGCCGGCCAGCACGTGTCGCGCTCGAGCAGGTTGCCCTGCACGGTGAACGCGTCGCCCTCGATGTGGCCGGCGGCCGGGATCGTCTCCGACCCGGTGAAGGCCGCCACGCCGCCGCGCGCGTCCACCACGCCGAGCTGCCGCTGCTGCGCTCCGGGATCGCTGGCGATCAGCGCCGCCACGACCTCGCTGGCCGAGCGTCCGGCACGGAGCAGCTCCAGGCCGATCGGCCCGAACGAGATGTTGACCGATGCCTGGGTGGCGATGGCGCCGACGCCGGCCTCGGCCCACGGGACGACCGGCCCGACGCTCAGGAAGTGCGACTGCACGGCGACGCCGAAGCGTCCGGTGGCGGGGTCGCGCGCCACGATGCTGTAGGTCATGAGCGCAGCCTACGCCGCGGCCGCCGCGCGGGCTATGGCGAGCCAGCTCTCGAGGTCGTCGCGTTCCGGGAGCCCGCGAACCACGCAGGAGTCGAGCACGGACCGATACGGCGCCAGCGCTGCCGGCACCTCGTCCGGCTCCTCCGCCGCCACGCCGAGCAGCGCCGCGCCCTGCTCCGCGACCTGTCGCGCGTAGGCGGGTGAGCGGCGGTATCCCTCGAGCTCCGCGTCGAGGCGGGCCGTTGCGCCCGGACCGACGGCCACCCGGACGTAGGCGGCCACCCGCGGAACGGGCCGGCCGGCCGCCGCCGCGCCCGCATCGATCCGTTCGCGTGACGCCACCACGCGCGCCGGCGCGGCCCAGTTGAGCAGCACCACGTCGGCGGTCTCGCCGGCGAGCCGGAGCATCCTCGGGCCCAGCGCGGCGACCGCGATCCGGGCGCCCGGGAGGCTGGAGCGGAGCGTCTCGACCCCATCGCGCACCAGCTCCACCGACCGCGAGCGCCCGCTGCCGACGCCGATGACCAGGCGATCGAGCGGGAGGGCCAGCCCGCGCACCTCGTCCGCCACGACCGCCGCGCTGCGCTCGGACAGGCCCACCACCCCCACGCACAGGTCCATCTGCGGCGAGGGGGGAGCGGCGGCGGCGAGCGTCGCGGGACCCGAGCCGCGTCGCGTGTCGTTCGACCACAGCTCGTCGTAGCCGAGCCGCTCGAGGGCCGCGCCGAGCTCCGGCAGCCAGGGACGCGGCGCTCCGGTGATGCCGAAGCCGAGATGGCGCTCCACGGTCGCCGCGGCTCAGCG
The DNA here is from genome assembly GCA_963783725.1 of uncultured Chloroflexia bacterium. Classification (GTDB taxonomy): domain Bacteria; phylum Chloroflexota; class Limnocylindria; order QHBO01; family QHBO01; genus CAWAOJ01. The sequence goes on from CAWAOJ010000002.1 coordinate 2,203,985, forward strand.
GCTCAGCGACCCAGCGCCGCGGCGGCCACGTCCGGGGCGTCGGTCACGAACGCCCACAGCCCCAGCGCCTCGAGCTGCTGCATGCGCTGCGGCTCGTTGACGACGTAGCAGCCCACCAGGCGGCCGAGCGCCGCTGCCTGCATGAGCGGGTAGGTCGGATCGAGCCCGAGGTCGCCGTCCCACGGCAGCACGGCCGCGTGGCCGTGCTCGACGGCGTAGGTCAGGCCGCGCTCGATCCTGTCCGACGGCACCAGCAGCAGCCCGGTCGGGATGGACGGCTCCAGCGCCCGCGCCTCGTTGATCGCCGCCTCGTCGAACGAGATCAGGCTCACCGCGCCGGCGGCCGCGACGCGCGAGCCGCGGACCGCCTCGACGGTGCCCGGCACCGCCGCCCGCGCCTTCAGCTCGATGGCCAGGCCGGTCCCCTCCGGCAGCCAGTCGAGCACCTCGGCAAGGGTGGGCACGGTCAGCCCTCGATCAGCGAAGCCGCCGTCGGCGAAGCGCGCGCCCGCATCGGCCCGGCGAATCTCGTCCATGCGCAGCCCCGCCACCGCGCCCGAGCCGGAGGTGGTGCGGTCGATGGTGTCGTCGTGGATGACGGCCAGCTGGCCGTCGGCGGTGAGGTGCACGTCGATCTCGATCGCGTCGGCGCCCTGCTCGAGGGCGAGCTCGTAGGCGGCGAACGTGTTCTCCGGCGCGTGCGCCGACAGCGCCGCGATGCGCGACGACCAGGGTCATCGCTCGGGGACCGTGCGAACGACGAGGTAGCCGGCGACCATCAGCACCAGCAGCGAGAGGATCGCGACCTGGTAGGCGAGGTGGCCGACGCGTGGGAGCAGCAGGTAGATGATCGACCCGTAGACGACCGGACCGATGACGGCGCTGAACTTCCCGGCCAGCCCGTACAGGCCGAACATCTCGCCGATGCGCTCGGGCGGCGCCAGGCGCAGCAGGAAGAGCCGATCGGTGACCGCCACCCCGCCCAGCCCCGAGCCGAGCACCGCCCCGGCGATCAGGAACGGGATGCGGTCGAGCCACAGGCCGAGCAGCAGCAGCCCGGCGGCCCACGAGGCGAGGACGAGCAGCAGCGTGCGCTTCGGTCCCCAGCGGTCGGCGAGCAGGCCCCAGCCGAACGAGGCGATCACCGCGACGACCGTGAGCAGCAGCAGGATGTTGAGGGCCTCGCCGCTGGTGAAGCCGATGGCCTGGGTGGCGAAGGCGCTCATCACCACGATGGCGGTGTTCACCGGGTCAGAGTAGAGGAAGCGGCCGACCAGGAAGCGCAGCAGACCCGGCGTCTCTCGCGCGTGTCGCACCGTCTCGCGCAGCTGCGACCACGACCGCAGCGCCTCGCTCATCCGGAAGCGCTCCCCGCGCTCGCGGCGCTCGTGGACGCGGACGAAGATCGGCACCGCGAAGAGCGCGAACAGCGCGCCGATGAGCGCGAAGCTCGCCGGGGTGGAGTCGCCGTTCGCATCGGTCGTCAGCTTGAAGAGCAGGCCGGAGACGATGGTGCCGAGGTAGCCCAGCGCCACGCCGATCCCCGACAGGCGGCCGCGCGTCTCGGGTCGCGCGACCTCGGGCAGCAGCGCGTCGTAGTAGATCAGCGCGGCCTGGTAGGCGAAGTTGGCGATCGCGAAGGCGAGCAGCCCCAGGCCGATGTCGATGAAGCCGATGACGATGGTCGGACCGATGCAGAGCGCGGTGAAGGCAAGCAGGAAGCCCTTGCGCCGGCCGACCCGGTCGCTCATGGCGCCCAGCACCGGCGACACGGCGGCGTTGACCAGGACCGATGCGCTCACCGCCAGCGTGAATGCGAACTGTCCCTGCGCCTCTCCCAGGTGCGCGATGGCCCACAGGCTCATGGCGTAGCTGACGATGGCGAAGCTGAAGATGGTGTTGGCGAAGTCGTACAGAGCCCAGGAGAGCGCCTCGACGGGGCTCCCCGAGCGCGTCAGCGAGCCGAGCCCGCGCCACCAGCGCGCGGGAGGAAAGGCGGGGACGGCGGGAGGCGGCGGCAGCGTCACTGGCCGCGATTCTAGTGGCGCGCCGGAGCGCCCGACCCGTCGCCGCCGCCAGCGGCGCGCGGTCGTTCGCACGTCGAACCAATACCCGATACAGTCCTCTGCGGTCGGGCCACCGAACGGGCAGGACGAGGAAGCGACGAAGCATGCGCAAGCGACTGGCGGCGATCGGGCTGGGCGTCATCGGCCTTGGCGTGCCGCTGCTCGTGGCGTGGTTCGCGCGCCGCGACCGGCACCCGGACGGCGTCACCGACCCGGCTCCGGGCCCCGCGCCCGCCTCCCTTGTCGTGGCCGACCCGCCGATGTCGTCCGGCGCCGCGACGCGTCCCCGCCCCGGGCGCGTTCGCATGGCGCCCAACGGACACGTGCTGGAGCCGCATCCGACGGGGCTCTTCGCCGCCATCGGTCGCTTCGACTACCGCTTCAGGAAGGTGCTGCCGGTCGTCGGCCTCGCGCTGGTCATCGGTCTGAACGTGTGGGCCGCCAACGCGGGCGGCAAGCTGATCCAGGGCGGCTGGGCGGTCGCCGGATCCGAGGAGCAGCAGGCGGCCAAGCTGATCGCCGACCGCTTCGGCGAGCAGCAGACGACGATGATCGTCGTCTACCGAGACCCGGCGCGGAACGCCGCCTCGCCGCAGTTCCAGCGCACGGTGGCCGACAGCCTCGCCGACGTGGCCAAGGACGCCGCGGTGGACAAGGTGACGACCTACGCCGATGCGCCCGACCCTCGCCTGTTGAGCCGCGATGGCAGCGCCACGCTGGCGCTGGTCACGCTCGACAAGCCGGTCGAGAGCTCGGTCGAGGATGCCGGGCGGCTCGCCGACAAGGTGCACGTGACGCAGGGCGTGACGACGTACATCACCGGCATCCCGCAGCTCTACCACGAGTTCAACGCCAAGATCGAGCACGATCTCTTCCAGGCCGAGGCGGTGAGCCTGCCCATCGCGCTCGCGATTCTGCTCATCGTGTTCGGGACGCTGGTCGGAGCGGCGCTGCCGCTGCTCATGGCGGCGCTTGCGCTGCCGTCCGCGTTCGCTGTCATCGACCTGCTCGCCGGCGTGACGGAGATGAGCATCTTCGTGACGAACATCGCCACCATGATCGGGCTGGCGCTGGCCATCGACTACTCGCTGTTCATGGTCAGCCGCTTCCGCGAGGAGCTGCGCCACCACGACGTCGAGATCGCCGTGGAGCGGATGATGGGCAGCGTCGGCAGGGCGGTCGCGGTCTCCGGCGTGGCGGTCGCCATCGGCCTGTCCAGCCTGGCCGTGTTCGAGGCGCCGGCGCTGCGCAGCATGGGCTGGGCCGGGATCGTCACCGTCGTCTCCACCCTGGTCTTCGGGCTCACCGTGCTGCCCGCCCTGCTCGGCATGCTCGGCCATCGGGTCAACCGGCTGCGTGTTCCGCTGCCCCGCTTCCTGCGCGGCATGGAGGACGACCCCGACGCCGCCGACGCGCGCCAGGGTCACGGCGTGTGGGGCTGGATCGCCGCCCGCGTGATGCGTCGGCCGGTGCTCATCGCCGTGCCCGTGCTCGCCTTCCTGCTCCTCCTCGGCTCCCCGTTCCTCTCGATCCAGCTGTCGACCGGCCAGAACCTGGAGGATCTGCCCAAGACGCCGGCGCGGACCGGGTTCGAGGTCGTCGTCAACGAGTTCCCCGGGGGGCAGAGCGACCCGCTGACGGTCGCGGTGACCTGGCCCGAAGCGCGAACCTCGCCGACGGGATCGCGCCTGACCGCGTTGCCGCCCTCGCCGACTATGCCGCGGCACTGCACCGCGTGAAGGGCGTCAGCGAAGTCGAGAGCGTGGTGGACCCGCCGCCGGGAGCCGACGCGACGCAGTACCGGGCGCTGCTCGCGACGCCTCGCGCCCAGTGGCCGGCGCAGATGCGGCCGCGGCTCGAACCGTACGTGGACACCTACGTCGCGGGGGACACGACAGTGGTGACCGTCTTCAGCACGCAGCTGCCCGACTCCGCCGAGGGCCGCGACCTTGTCGACGCCCTGCGGGCGGTACCCCCACCCGACGGGGCGCAGGTGCTGACCGGCGGACTCTCCAGCCGCTCGCACGACTTCATGGAGAGCTTCCGCCACGCGGTGCCCGTCGCGGTGCTGATCGTGGTCGCGGTGACCGGCGGCGTCCTGTTCCTGACCTTCGGCTCCATCTTCCTGCCGGTCAAGGCGGTGCTCATGAGCCTGATGAGCGTCACCGCGTCATTCGGGGCGCTGGTCTGGATCTTCCAGCAGGGCCACCTCTCCTCGTTGCTCGGTTTCGAGGCGGGTGGCACCACGGCCGCCTGGCTGCCGCTGATCATGTTCGCCATCCTGTTCGGGCTGTCGATGGACTACGAGGTGCTGCTCCTGTCGCGCATCCGCGAGCGCTACCTGGCGACCGGCGACAACACGCGAGCCGTCGCGGAGGGGATCGGGATCACGGGCGGGATCATCACCGGCGCGGCGCTGATCATGGTCGCCGTCTTCGCCGCATTCGCCCTTTCGACCATCACCTTCATCAAGGCGCTGGGCTTCTCCATGGCGCTGGCCGTGCTGATCGACGCGACCGTCGTGCGCGGCCTGCTGGTTCCCGCCTTCATGCGGGTCATGGGCCGCATCAACTGGTGGGCGCCACGCTGGGTGCAGCGCGCCGTCGCCCGCCTCGGGCTGTACGAGGGCCCGGTCGTGATCGAGCGCGTCGCCGGCGACGCTCGTGGCGGAGCCGCCCCCCGTGGCCGGCTGAGCCCTCGTCGCGGCACGCCGCTGCGCTAGGCTGCGCTGGTGACCCAGTTCAGCGCGGCGACGCCTCAGTGGGCTCGTGCGCTGGTGGCGGAGGTCTGCTCCGCGGTCGCGGTCGCACCCCCCGCGCGCGTGCGCTGGATGCGCCGCGCGCGATCCACCTCGTCCGGCGTCACGCGCCGCCACCTCGACTCCATATCGGTCGTCGCCGGCACCGATGCGCTGGACCAGCGCCACACCCTGCTGCACGAGCTGGCGCACTGGTTGACCCCGGCCCCCATCCGTCGCGTCCGCCGCTCCCGCGGGGTGGCTCACCACGACCGCCGGTTCTACGCGGCCGCCTTCGCGCTGTACCTGGCACACGGCTTCACGGCCGCCGATGCGCTGGCCCGCGAGGCGAGCCGCTACCCGAGCTCGCTGCGTCACGCCGTGGCGCTCGGCGTTCCGGGGGCGGAGACGGCCGCGCGCGAGCGGCGAGGCACGCTCCGCGCCCGCGCCGCGGCACGCGCGCCGATGCGCGTCCTCGTCGCCGAGCATCGCATCCGCCTGGTGAGAGACGGCCGCTGGACGGTGTGCGAGGTGTGCGGCCATCGGATCGTTGGCCCGAATCTGGCGCGCCTTCGGCGCCGAGGCGGCCGTCACACGCTGCTCACGCGCGAAGCAGCCTCCTGAGTCTAGCAGGTCGAGCTCGCGCTCGGAGGGCGCGTCAGGGCCGACGGCTCGGAGTCGGATCGCGCGACAGGCGGCGGCGGCCCGATCGAGTTCGTGGTCGGGCTCGTCCGCCGCCTCGTCGCATAGAGCGCGGAGGCTACTTCTGCTTCGCGGTCGAGCTCTTCTTGGCGCCGGCCGCCTTCTTCGCCGGCGCGCTCTTCTTCGCCGGTCGAGCTCTTCTTGGCGGTCGAGCTCCTCTTGGCGGTGGCGCTCCTGGCGGCGCTGGCGCTCGTCGTGCTCTTCTTCGCGCCCGTGCTGCTGGAGCCGCTTGAGCTGGAGCCGCTGCTGCGGCGGCGCTTCGGCTTGTCGTCGCCGCCGATCGGCAGCGCGTCGCCCACGGCCTTGGTGGCGTCCTTTGCGGCTCCGGCGACGTTCCCCGCAACCTTGCCGACGGTCTTGCCGACGCTCTTCATGATCGATCCGGGATCTGGCATCTTCATCCTCCTGGTCGCCGCCTGGTTACCGGACGGTCGACCGCTGGGCAAAGCACGCGCCGTGCCTGCCCGTGGGGCGTCACCCCGCGTCGATGCCGGTCTGGATGTCGTCGCGGCTGAGCTGGAGCTTGACGCTGCCCTCGGCGGCGCTCTCGACGTCGTCGAAGGCGACCTCGATCACGTTGCCGGCGCCGGTGACGCTCGAGACGGTGAAGCTGACGTCGCCGACCGCGTCGACCACGCCGAGCGTCTCGTCATCGGCCGTGATGACGTCCCAGCCGGTTTGGATCTCGTGGCTGGCGATCTCGTCGAGCTCGTCCATGTGGCGCCGTAATGCAAGAGCCGGACCGATGCGGCCCGGGGCGACGAGGGCACCATCGGCGCCGGACACGTGATGAGGGCCGCCCGGCGGGCGGCCCTCATCGGTCTGCGGGAAGCGCGCGCCTACGGGGCGAGCGCGATCCGGGTGAGCGGCGGGGGAGCGATCGGCGAGTTCGCCTCGAAGTACGCCACCAGCGCATCGAGGTCGTTCGGGCCGACCACCTTGTTGGTCCCGAGCCTGAACGTCGTGAAGTTGTCGCCGCCGCCGGCCACGAACTCGTTCGCGGTGACCCGGTAGGTCGTGGCGTCGTCGAGGGGTGCGCCGTTCAGCATCACGTTCGAAACCCTTGAGCCGATGGCGGCCGCGGGATTCCACGAGTAGCTGAAGTTCGAGGAGACCGACAGGATCCGGTTCTCACCCGGACCCGGGTTGTCGAACTGCTGCTCAAGCACGGTCTTGATCTGCGCACCGGTCAGGTCGAGCGTGTTCAGCGCGTTGCCGAACGGCTGCACGGCGAACAGGTCGCCGTACGTCACCGGGCATGCGGCCGTCGTGCAGGTCACATCGGCCCGGATGCCGCCGGGGTTCATGAAGGCGACCTGCGCACCGAACTCGTTGTCGGTGGCCGCCAGCTGCGCGTCGGCGATGACGTCGCCGAGCGCCGACTCACCGGCCGGCGTCGTCGCGCGGGTGAGCCCATCGGGATCCGCCACGCTGCCGACGACCTGGTTCTTGATGGCCGAGATGAGCCCGTTGTACTTCGCCACGATGGCGGTCTCGGCCGGGTCGGGAGTGACGTCGCGCGTGACGATCACGTTGTCCGCCGACGCCGAAACGACGTCCTTGGTGGCTCGGTCGAGCTTCAGCTCGACATCGGTCACCAGGCGCCCGAACGAGCTGCCGGAGGTGACGAGCATGTCCTTGCCGCCCGCGTTGGGCAGCTCGCAGTTGTACGCCTGGTGGGTGTGCCCGCTGAGGACGACGTCCACGTCGGGGTCGAGCGCGGCGGTGATGCCGACGACGGCGCCGCTGATCCCGTCACAGTCGTTGATCGTGCCGGGCGGCAGCGTCTGGAAGCCGCCCTCGTGCAGCAGGATGACGAAGGTGTGGACGTTGTTCTTCTGCAGCTGATGGACGTAGGCGTTGATCGTGTCCGCCTCGGGCAGGAAGGTCAGTCCCGCCACGCCGGCCGGAGTGACGATGGTCGGGGTGCCCTGCAGGGTGAGGCCGATGAAGGCGACCTTGACGCCGCCGACGTTGCGCACCTCATACGCCGGGAAGAGCGTCTTTCCGGTCGCGTTGACGACCACGTTGGCCGACAGGTACTCGAAGTTCGCCCCGCCGAAGGTACCGAATGGGCAGCTGTCCACCGGCGCGGTCGGGCGGCAGCCGCCGTTCTGCATGCGCAGCAGCTCGGCCGAACCCTCGTCGAACTCGTGGTTGCCCACCGAGGAGATGTCGAGCCCGAGCGCGTTGAGCGCCTCGATGGTCGGCTCGTCGTGGAAGTAGCCGCTGATCAGCGGGCTGGCGCCGATGTTGTCGCCGGCCGACACCGTCAGCGTGGTCGGATGTCCCTGCCGCAGCTGCGCGAGATGGGTGGCGAGGTACTCCACGCCGCCGGCGTTGACCGGCCCGTCGGGCGTGTTGATGCGTCCGCCGGATCCCGATGGCGGCTCGAGGTTGCCGTGGAAGTCGTTGATGGACAGCAGCTGAAGGTCGATCGATCGCGCCGCGAGGCCCGTCTGGCTGGTCGCGGCGGCGGGCATCGCCCACGCGATGGCCAGCGCGAGGGCCGCCAGCAGCGACGCCAGGCGGCGTCGAGCCGGTGCCTCGTGGGAGGGTCGAAGTAGGTTCATCACACGCCATCTCCTCTGTGGGCGAAGCCTGGAGCATGGCCGGCGGCCGGGGCGGGATGGGGCACTCAACTCGCGGCGGCACGCGGCGCATGCCTCGGAATCAGGTCGGGTGATTGTAGGCCCGCGCTCCCGGGCGGCGGGCGTCTCGAAAGCGCGCAGGCGGTGCGCGGAGGCACCACACGGGACTTCGTTCGCGGGTTCGGTGTGCCGCGGAATTATCGCCGTGGCCGATGAAATCGCGTCGTTCCGCTGCCAGTCCGCCGCTGTGACGCGGAATTATCGGCGTGGCCGATGAAAACGCGTCAATTGGATCCGGATGCCGCGGAATTATCGGCGTGGCCGATGAAAACGCGTCAATCCGCTCCGATCCCTTCGCTGTGACGCGGAATTATCGCCGTGACCGATGAAATCGCGTCAATTGGATCCGGATGCCGCGGAATTATCGCCCGTGGCCGATGAAATCGCGTCATATCGGCTTGGAGCCCGCCGCTGTGACGCGGAATCATCGCCAGCACCGATGAGATCGCCCCGGTGCCATTCCGACCCTCACTGCCCAGTGGACCGTGATGCGGAAACGGCTACCATGCCGCGATGACGAAGGTCGCCCTCGAACAAGACGGCCGCGACACCGCCGCCGATCCCTCCGCCCAGCTCGAGACGTACCGGCGCGAGCTGACCGCGTACTGCTACCGCATGCTCGGCTCCGCGTTCGAAGCGGAAGATGCCGTGCAGGAGAGCTTCGTCCGCGCCTGGCGAGCGTTCGACCGCTTCGAGGGTCGCTCGGCGTTGCGCTCGTGGCTCTACCGCATCGCGACGAACGTGTGCCTCGACATGCTGGGCAGCCGCCAGCGCCGTGCGAGACCGATGGACCTCCGACCGGCGGGCAACGCCGACATGCCGCTCCCGCCTCCGCTTCCGGAGGTGACGTGGATCGAGCCCGTGCCGGACGCGCGCGTCCTGGACGACAACGCCGACCCGGCCGACGTCGCCGTCGCGCGCGAATCGGTCAGGCTCGCATTCATGGCGGCGTTGCAGCACCTGCCGCCGAAGCAGCGAGCCGTGCTCATCCTGCGCGAGGTGCTGCGCTGGCGCGCGGAGGAGGTGGCGGAGCTGCTGGAGACGACGACGGCATCGGTCAACAGCGCGCTTCAGCGCGCTCGGGCGACGCTCGCGAGCACGAACCTCACCGACAGCGAGCCCGCCAAGCCGATGGACGAGGCGCAGCGCGCGCTGCTGGCGCGCTATGTCGACGCGTTCGAGCGCTACGACATGGACCGCCTCACGGCGCTGCTGCACGAGGACGCGACCTGGAACATGCCGCCCTACGACCTGTGGCTCCAGACCCACCACGACATCGTCAAGTGGTGCCTGGGACCGGGGATCGGCTGCGACGGCTCGCGGCTCGTGCCGACCGTGGCGAACGGCGCGCCGGCGTTCGGGCAGTACAAGCCCGCACCGGGCGGCGGCTATGCGCCGTGGTCGCTGCAGGTGCTCGAGATTCGCGACGGCGCCATCGCCGGCATCACCTTTTTTCTCGACACCGAGCGCCTCTTCCCGCTCTTCGGGCTGCCCCTCCAGTACGCCGGCTAGCGACCCCGCTCATACGTCGCGGGGCTCGGTGCAGCCGAGGACGTCGTCGAGTCCCATGAACTCGATGAGCTGACGCAGCTCCGGCGAGGGACTTCCGAGGCACAGTCGGCAGCCGAGCCGTCGCGCACCGATGGCCAGCCTGGCGAGCGCCTCGACGGTCGCGACCTCGGGGCGCAGCGTCGCCGCGTCGCACACGACGACATACGCCTCGCGATCCGGCACGCGGCAGCCTCCTTCACCGGTCAGACCGCGGACCGGGCCCGAACTCATCGACTCACGCGGCACAATGGCGGCGTGACGCTGTCCGATGAACGCAGGCTCGTGACCGTCCTCTTCGCCGACCTGGTCGGATTCACGGGGCGGGCCGAGCAGAGCGACCCCGAGGCGGTGCGTGAGCTGCAGCGTCGCTACTTCGGCGCGGTGTCGGCGGAGGTCGAGCGGTTCGGCGGGGCGGTCGAGAAGTACATCGGCGATGCCGTCATGGCGATTTTCGGCGCGCCGCAGGCGCACGACGACGACGCCGAGCGGGCGCTGCGTTCCGCCATCGGCATCCGTCAGGCCGTCTCGGACGTCGACCCGGGCCTCGAGGTCCGCATCGGCGTCAACACCGGCGAGGTGGTGGGGGGCATGGGCACGGGCCCGCATTCCGCCGACTACACCGTCAGCGGCGACGCGGTCAACGTCGCGGCGCGCCTGCAGCAGAATGCGCAGCCCGGCGAGATCCTGGTCGGCGGCACGACGCGCGCGCTGAGCGCCGAGGCGTTCGCCTTCGCGCCGCTCGACGAGATGGCGTTGAAGGGGCATGCGCAGCCGATCGAAGCGTGGCGGCTGGAGCGCGAGCTCCCGAACCGGCCGCGCCTGCGCGGCGGTGAGGCACGCCTCGTCGGACGCGGCCGCGAGCTGGCGACCCTCGAGTCGGCCCTCGACGAGGCGGCGTCGGGTCGCGGCCTGATGGTCGCGCTCGTCGGCGAGGCGGGAATTGGCAAGAGCAGGCTGGCGCTCGAGACCCGCCGTCGGGCCGAGGCGGGCGGGTTCGCGACGGCGTGGACCACCTCGCGCTCCTACTCATCGGCGTTTCCCTATCACCTCCTGGCGCAGCTGGTTCATCAGCTCCTGCGCAGCGACGCCGGCGCATCGACCGCAGATGTGCTGCGCGCCCGGGGCGTCGCCGTGGACGACGAGACCCTCGAGCGCTGGGCGGCGGTGCTCGACGACGTGCTCGGCGAAGAGGGGAATGCCGCGCCGCTCGCCGACCTGTCGCCCGCGGGGCGGCAGCGGCTGCTCGTGCATGCGCTGTCGGGACTGCTGCGTGCCGTCGCCGCGCAACAGCCATGGCTGCTGATCCTCGATGACCTGCATTGGGCCGATCCGGCCAGCCTCGCGGTGGTCGAGGAGCTGCTGGACGTCATCGTGGAGCTGCGGGTCGTGATCCTGGCGCTGTATCGGTCCGGCTGGACGCACGGTTGGGAGGCGAAGAGCTCGTACCAGCAGCTCAACCTTCGCGCGCTGCGCATCGAGGAGGCGCGCGAGATGGCGCGCGAGCTGTTGATCGGGACCGATGCTCCGGCCGACCTCACCGACCGCGTCCTCGAGCGATCGGCGGGCAACCCGTTCTTCCTCGAGGAGCTGCTGCGCGGCGACCAGTCCCAGTCTCTGAACGCGGATGCGCCGCGGCGACTGCCGGAGTCGATCCACGAGATGCTGCTCGCGCGGCTCGACGCGCTGCCCGCGGAGGTGCGGCAGCTGCTGCAGCTGGCGTCGGTGATCGGAATGGAGTTCCCGTATGCGGTTGTGGCCGCCCTTGGCACCGAGGACTCGAACGCCACGGAGATGGACGTGGATGGGGCGCTGCGCACCCTCCAGCGCGCCGAGCTGATCGTGCCGCGTGGCGTGGAGGAGGGAGAGCGAATGCTCGCCTTTCGGCATCCACTCATCCACGAGGTCGCGTATCGCAGCCTGCTGCTCAGCACGCGACGATCGCTCCACGGGCGCATCGCGCGCTGGCTGGAGATGCACGGCGGGGAGGAGCTGCTCTCGCAGCTCGCGCTGCACTACCGCGACAGCGACGACGCCGCAAAGGCGCGCGAGTACCTCCCATTGGCCGCGCAGCGTGCCGAGAGCCTCAACGCGACCCGCGAGGCCCACGGCTGGTACATGGATGCCGCCACCGCCTTTGGCGACGACCCCGTTCGCCGGGCGGAGATGATGGAGGCGGCGGCCCGCCAGACCTACCTCGGTGGCGATGTTCCGACCGCAATCGAGATCCAGCGCCGCGCGATCGACCTGTACGCATCCGCCGGCGCGGAGGTCGCCGCCCTCAACGGGCGGCGGGTCCTCGGCCGCTACTACTGGCTGAACGGCATGCCGGCGGACTCGGAGGAGCAGAACCAGCTGGCCATCACCGGCCTTGAGCGGCTGCCACCGAGCCCCGAGCTCGCGTACGCGTACAGCTTTCGCGCCCAGATGCTGATGCTGAAGCCGGATTCGGCCGCCGGTGCCGAATGGGCCCGCAAGGCGATCTCGGTCGCGCGAGGCGACCGGCGCCACGGGAGCGCTCGTGCACGCCTACAACAATCTCGGCACGTCGCTCAATGGGCTCGGCGATCCGCGCTGGGCCGATCACCTGCGCCGAAGCCTGGCGCTGGCGCTCGAATACAGCCTGACCGATGACGCCGGTCGCGCCTACGCGAACCTGATCAACCAGGGCTACCGCATCAGCCCGTTCGGCTTCGAGGAGGCGGAGGCGCTGCTCCGCGAAGCGACCGCATACGCGCAGCGGACGATTCCGGGCGGCGTCTTCGACCAGTGGATTCGGTCGGGTCACGCCGAGTTCCTGATGCTGACCTGCCGCTGGAGCGAGGCGGAGCGGGTCATCGAGGGCATGGACTGGACGCGGGCCGGCCTCTACATTCAGGCGTCCATCGACACCCTGCGCAGCCACCTCGCCTTCTATCGCGGGCAGTTCGAGGATGCGGAAGCACTCGTGGCAGAGGCGGCCGACAACGTCCTGCAGATCGGCGACCTGCAGGCAGTCCTGCCGACGCTCCTCGCAATGGCGCAGGCGCAGGCGGCGCTCCGCAAGACCGATTCCTTCGTGCGGACGCTGAGGCGCGCGATCGAGACGCGCGGCTCGACGGTGGAGCTCTCGCTCAGCTCATGGTTCCTGTTCGAAGCCGTGGACACGTTGGCCGGGCTTGCCACCGCCGACGCGGATGCCCAGGCGATCCGTACCGGGGCCGAGCTCCTCGACCGGCTGGGCGTCCAAGTGCGGGAGGATCTGCTGTCCGCGGCCGGTCGCACTGCCGCCGACGTCGGCAGAGCGCTCTTCGGCGCTGCGGTCGAGCAGCTGGGCGCGCTGGCTCGCCGGACGGGCATGGAGGTGCCTCGGGTGAGCGGCGACCGGTTCCCGGGCCGCGTCGAGGCGATCAGCGTCCTCGAGCGGGAGCATCGCTGCTTCGATGCGGCGCGCGTGCGCCTGTGGCTCGCCGAGGACGGTCACCCCGACATGGCCGAGCCGGCACGCTCCACCTTCGCCGGCCTGGGAGCGCACGCCTTCCTGACGCGCGCGACGGCCATACGCGGCTGAGCCCGCGGCAGCGAGCAGGCGGCGCGGGAGCGAGCCTGGAAGGCGGCGCGAATCGGGCTCAGCGCTGGTCGAGGATCTCGGCGAGCGGCGCCGTCACCTCGCGACCATCCATCCCCGGCAGCTTCTCAGCGGCGTCCGCGACGCGCTCTGCCTCTCCCCGAATGGCGTGCGTGCCGCTGCGCCGGGAGCGCGGCGTGCAGCGTCGCCAGCGAGACGGCGAGGTGGCGCATCACGACCGGCATCTCCGCTCCGAAGTGCCGCACCTGGTCGAAGGCCTGCCGAAGCAGCGAGTCGAACCCAGGCAGCTGCACGGCCAAACGGGCGACGTCTTCGTCATCGGTGATCATCAGCGGCGGATCGTCGCGGCGGCCGACCGCCACGAGCACCTGCGTCAGCCGATCCACGCACTGGGTGGCCGTGGTCGGATCGTTGATGCCCGGCGAGAGGGCCTTGACCGCGATGTCGACCAGCTGCTGGATTCCGAACCCGACGTCCTGGCGCATCGAGCGCTGCGAGCCGACGCCGACCCTCTCCTGCAGCCGGTCGGCAAGGGTCGACTCGTCGTCGTCGTCTTCGTCGTCGGCCTCCGGCTCGCCGCTGCGCCGCTCCACCGCGAAGAGCGGCGCGTGCTGCTGCACCCAGGCGCCCGGAGGCAGCAGCAGCTCCAGCCGCAGATCCGCCTCCTTCGCCAGGCGCACCAGCGCGCCCAGATCGGTGTACTGCAGGTAGCCGCTGTGCCGGGCGCGGACCATCCGCGCGTCGGGGCCGACCAGCGAGGTGGCCGCCCCCGGCCCCTCCGCCAGCGCCGCTCCACCGCGCAGATCGTCCAGCTCGCGCGCGAGCGCGTCGATGGTCTCCAGCGTCTCGGTGGTGACCGACTCGATGATCGAGCTGACCTGGATGCGCATCGCGATGTGGTGGATGAAGAAGGTCAGCATCCCCAGCGAGACGAAGGCGAGCAGCAGCGCGCCGGTGATTGCCAGGCCGGGGACATATGCGCCGTTGCCGTCCGCATCGGCCGAGCGGATCGTTCGCAGCACCAGCAGGGAGTAGGTGATCGTGGCGACGAAGATGGCCAGGGTGACCTGCGTCGGCCGGTCGCGCATGAAGTTGCGCAGCACGCGCGGCGAGAACTGCGTGCTGGTCAGCTGCAGCGCCACGACGGTGATCGAGAAGACGACGCCGGCCACCGTCACCACCGAGCTCGCGATCGCCTGCAGCATGCCGCGCGCGCCTTCGGGCCCTCCGCCGAAGATGAGGGGCAGGTGCGCCTGCGCGGAGATCAGCTGGTTCGACAGGAGCAGCATCAGCGGCGCGGCGACGCCCGCCAGGATCAGCCCCAGGCCGGGGATGAACCACAGGCTGCCGCGCAGACGATCGGCGAGCTGGCGAACGATCATCGCGTCAGCCGCTCCCGCCCGCCGGAGCCAGGAACGGACCGATGCGGGCCGCCAGCTGCTCCTTCGGCAGGGCGCCCACGATCCGGTCCACGGGCTGACCGCCCTTCATGACCAGCATGGTCGGGATGGAGAAAGCCTGGTAGCGCTGCGCGGTCGCCGGGTTCTCGTCGACGTTGACCTTGACCACCTTGAGCCGCCCGCGATGGTCGCGGGCCAGCTCCGCCAGGATGGGGCTCACGAAGCGGCAGGGACCGCACCACGGCGCCCACAGGTCGACCACCACCGTCACCGACGCATCGGTCTCGCTGGCAAAGCTGGCGTCGGTGGCGTCGACCAGCCACGGCAATGCCTGGCCGCACCTGCCGCAGGTGGGGACCCCGTGCGATGAGGGCCTGATTCGGTTGCGCGCGCCGCAGTTGAGGCAGGTGAGGACCGATGCGGGCGCCGGCTCAGTGCTCATGTGCGCACGATGATGCGCGATCCGTGCCCGCGGCACTGGCGCGTACGGTTACGCGGAGGCGAGTGCCTCCACGGAGCTCATCGCAACGACGCCCTTCGCCCTGCGGGCCAGCGACTCGTCGATCGTGACCAGGGCGTCGGCCTGCAGCTGGGTCAGCGCCACGTACTCGGCGCCGCGGATGTCGCCCCAGCCGTGTTCACGAGCGATCCGCCACGCGGTGCGTCGCGAGACCCGGTCGCCCAGCAGTCGCATCTTCATCTCGGTCACCTGCTCATGCAGCCGCAGCGCCTCGGCCTCCGAGAGCTCGCCACGTCGCACCTTGTCGTACAGCAGCGACAGCGCCTCGGAGCGCACCGAGCTGGGCGCCACGAGCTGGTGAGCCGGATCGATCCGAACGCCGGCCTCGACGATGTGGAGCAGGGTCGGCGCATCAATGACGTATCGCGACATGTGTCGGAGGATAGCGTCGCCAATGTTCCGGAAGCGAACGCTGGGGCACCGATGACTTTCGGCCGTGGGGATCGTCATAGCCGGCGAGGGCATCAACCGCGGGAACGGCTAGACTGCGGCGTCCCGAGCTTCCAGGAGCCACGCCGCCATGACCGCCGAACTGCGCACCCATGACCGCGCCCCAATCGAGCTGCCGCACAACGTGCGGATGGAGATCCTGTGGGCCGTGCTGCTGGGGATCTTCCTCGCGGCGCTGGACCAGACCATCGTCGGCACCGCGCTGCCGCGCATCGTCACCGACCTGCACGGCAACGACGTCTACGTCTGGGCCTTCACCTCGTACCTGCTGACCGCGACCATCTCGGGGCCGCTGTACGGGAAGCTGTCGGACATCTTCGGCCGCCGGCCGCTGTTCATCATCGGGGTCAGCATCTTCCTCACCGGGTCGCTGCTGTGCGGCATCAGCCAGGAGATGTGGCAGTTCCTCCTCTTCCGCGGCCTGCAGGGGCTCGGCGCGGGCGCGCTGTTCCCCATCGCGCTGGCCATCATCGGCGACATCTTCGCGCCCTCGGAGCGCGGCAAGTACCAGGGCTTCTTCGGCGCGGTGTTCGGCGTCAGCTCGCTGATCGGTCCCGCCATCGGCGGCATCCTGACCGATACGGTCGGCTGGCACTGGATCTTCTTCGTCAACATCCCGATCGGGATCGTGGTGCTGTTCATCATCTGGCGCACGCTGCCGACCCGCGTGGCGAGCGACCACGACCGGCACATCGACTACCTCGGGGCGGCGTTGCTGGTGGCGGCGCTGGTGCCGATCCTGATCGGCTTCACCAACAAGCAGTTCGGCGAATGGACCGATCCGGACGTCGGCGGTCTCATCGCCCTGGGGCTGCTCGTCGCGGCCGCCTTCGTGTGGGCCGAGTCGCGTGCGCACGAGCCGATCGTCCCGCTGGGCCTGTTCCGGCTGCGCACCTTCACCGCCAGCGTGGTGGCCATGTTCCTGGCGGCGATGGGATTCTTCGCGGCGGTCGTCTTCCTCCCGCGCTGGTTCCAGGTCGTGCTCGGCTCCTCGGCCACGGTGTCGGGGTACCAGATCCTGCCGTTGCTGGGGGGGCTGATCGTGTCGGCCATCGCCACCGGGCAGATCGTGTCGCGAACCGGGCGCTACAAGGCGCTCATCGTCGGCGCGCTGGTCGTCGTGGCCGCCGGCCTGTTCCTGATGACCAACCTGCGCCCCGATACCCCGATCCAGCTGCTCTGGGTCTGGATGGCCATCACCGGCCTCGGCGTGGGACCGACCTTCGCCGTCTTCACGCTCGCGGTCCAGAACGCGGTGCCGGTGCGCATGCTCGGCACGGCGACCAGCAGCCTGACCCTGTTCCAGCAGGTGGGCGGGACCGTGGGGCTGGCCATCACCGGCACGCTGTTCGGCTCGACCCTGCTGGCCGAGGCGCCCAAGCAGCTGATCGCGGCCGGCGTTCCGCCGGCGTTCGCCGACCAGTTCGCGGCCGGCGGCACGAGCTTCAACAACCTCACCAGCGTCGGCGACCTGGGGCAGAGCATCCTGGCGCAGGTCCCGCCGGCGCTGAAGCCGGCGGTGGAGCCGCTGATCCCGGGAATCGTCCAGGCCATTCACGTCGCCTTCTCGATCGCCACCACCTCGACCTTCGTGGTCGGCATCGTCACCGCGCTGCTGGCTGCCGCGTTCATCCTCGTCGTCATGCCGGCCGGGCGCATGGGCGTGCGCGAGGAGGAGCTGGAGCCGGAGTCGGCCGACGTGCTGGTGGCTCCCTCGGCGGACTAGGTGCCGAGCCGCCGGTGATCCACGTCGATGAGCTCGTCAAGCGCTACCGCGGGGCGGAGGTCAACGCGGTCGACGGGATCTCGTTCGAGGTGGCGGCCGGGGAGTTCTTCGCGCTGCTCGGCCCCAACGGCGCGGGCAAGACGACGACCATCTCGATCCTGACCACCACCCTCTCGCCGACCTCCGGCACCGCGACGATCGACGGGCTCGACATCGTCGCGCAGGCGAGCGAGGTGCGGCGGCGGGTCGGCATCATCTTCCAGAAGCCGAGCCTGGACCGGAACCTGACCGGCGAGGAGAACGTGCGCTTCCACGCCGTGCTGTACGGCGTCTACCCGTACGCGCCAACGTACCGGCTCATGCCGGGCCAGTACCGCTCCGAGGTCGTCGAGCTGGCGGGCGTGCTCGGACTGGGCGAAGAGATCTTCGCGCCGATGCGGACCTACTCCGGCGGCATGGCGCGCAAGCTCGAGATCGTGCGCAGCCTCATCCATCGGCCCAAGGTCCTCTTCCTGGACGAGCCGACCGCCGGCCTCGACCCACCCAGCCGTCGCAGCCTGTGGTCGTACCTGGCCGGCGTGCGGCGCGATACGCAGACCACCATCCTGCTCACCACCCACTACCTCGAGGAGGCCGAGGCGGCGGACCGCATCTGCATCATCGACAAGGGCAAGGTCGTCTCGTACGGCACCCCGGCCGCCATCAAGGCCGACCTGGTCGAGGAGTACCTGCTCGTCGACAGCGCCGCCATCAAGCGCAACGCGCTGGTCGCCGAGCTGTCCGGGCTGGGGCTGCGGCACAGCGGCGCCGGACCGTTCCGCATCGAGCTCGACGGCCGGACCACGCACGCGGTGCTGAAGTCGATCGAGACGCCGCTCAGCGTGGTGCAGACCCACATGCCGAGCCTGGAGGACGCGTACCTCGAGATCGTGGAGCAGCACGATGACGCGTGAGCTGAGCGGCATCCTGGCCATCGCCCATCGCGACCTGGTCAAGCTGCTGCGCGACCGGACGCGGCTGGTCGCGGACCTCGCCTTCCCCATCATCTTCATCGGCGTGCTCGGCTCGAGCCTGCAGGCCGGCTTCGGCTCGGGCGGCGACTTCAACCTGCTGACCTTCGTCTTCACCGGCGTGCTGGCCCAGACGCTGTGGCAATCGGCCGCCATGGGCGTCATCAGCCTGATCGAGGACCGCGAGAACGACTTCAGCCAGGAGATCTTCGTCTCGCCCATCTCGAGGTACTCGATCGTGCTGGGCAAGATCCTGGGCGAGTCGCTGGTGGCGCTGCCGCAGGGGATCGCCATCGTCTTCTTCGGCTTCGTGATCGGCGTGCCGATGTCGCTCGCCCACGCTCGCTCGCGCTGATCCCGGTGGTGTTGATCATCACCGTCTTCGGCGGCGCCTTCGGCGTGCTCGTCCTGTCACGGCTGCCCAACCGCCGCGCGGCGACGCAGATCTTCCCGTTCATCATGCTGCCGCAGTTCTTCCTGGCCGGCGTCTTCAATCCGATCGGGCACCTGCCGTGGTTCCTGGACCTCGTTTCGCGCATCGCACCGATGCGCTACGCGGTCGACCTGCTGCGCGACGCCTACTACGCCCTCGAGCCCGAGCCGGTGAAGGTGGCGCTTCAGCCGGCGGGCACGAACCTCGCCATCATCGGCGTACTGTTCGTGGTGTTCCTGGCAGTCGGGACCGCGCTCTTCGTGCGGGCGGAGCGCAACCGCTGACCGCGGCCCCCGGCTGCAGGAGAGGCTCAACGGCGGGGGCGTGGCATGCATCGATGAGGAGAAATCCGTGAACCTCGGAGTTCGATCGATCCTTCTCCTGGTGGCGGTCGTCCTGTTCGTGCTGGCGGCGTTCGGCTTCGACCTCGGAACGATCAGCCTCGTCCCGCTCGGGCTGGCGTTCTTCGCGGGCGCGTTCCTGGTGGGGGAGGGCGGCTTCAAGGTTCGCCGCTGACGTTGGCGGCATGGGTCATGCAAACCGCGCCGCCTCATGAGCAACCAGCAGCGCGACGATTCCGGGACCCCACGCACCGAGCAGCTGCAGCGCGAGCCGCAGGACTGGAAGACCGGCGACGAGCCGATGACGGAGGCGCAGGCGTCGTACCTGCGCACCCTGTCGGACGAGGTCGGGGAGCCGTTCGACGAGAACCTGACCAAGGCCGAGGCGTCGGAGCGCATCGACGCGCTCCGTGAGCGTGACCCGCGCATCAACCCCAGCCAGTCGCGCGACTGAGGCCGCAACGTGGACCGAACGGACCCCCACGCGGGACCGATGAGGTCCGACGACGAGCCGACCATCCGGCTGGTGTGCGCCATCTGCGGGCGCGAGCTCGGATCGGACGGCCTTCCGCCGGCGCGTGACGGCGACACGCTGATCTGCGGCGACTGCGACCAGGCGCGGAACTTCGAGGCGCTCGACTTGGATGTGTGAAAAGAGATCCGCCCTCCCGGCGGGAGGGCGGATGAGGAGTGCGGTGCCGCCGGTCAGGCCGGGGCGTGGACTCCTGTCTCGATCCTCGGGTGTGCCCCATCGGGCCCTGCGATCACGTACGCGATCATGGCCAGCAGCCCGAAGCTGAACAGCCCCAGCACCAGCAGCAGCACGAACCACGTCTTGTCGTCCAGCTGCGCGGTGTTGAGCAGCGCGCCGATCCACGCTGTCAGCCCGGCGATGGCGCCGCCCATCATGGCCAGCACCGCCACGACGATGACGCCGCCCATGGTCCAGGCGAATGGCGTGGAGTGGATGCCGACCACGTCGGGCCCGCTCATCTGGAAGACGGCGTTGGCATACGCCGCCCAGACGGCTCCGAACGCGAGCAGAACGCCCGCGATGATGGCGATCATGCCGCCCACGAACAGCCGTGTGACCGTCGACTTGTACATCGTCCTTCCTCCGCAGGGTGAGATTCCTGAGAGCAGCATTCCGCGCCGGGGGTGGGGTGGCACGTGCCATCGGTCACCGAATCGGTGGGTCCACTGGCGCTGGCGTCCGGCCCCTCGAGGACCCATGCTTGCGGCCAATACCTGAGGAAGGACGACACCGATGCCCGACGGCGCGGATCCGACCACCGGCCACTGGCTTCCCCGCGCGGCGGACTGGCTCTACACCCAGCGTTTCGCCGACGCGCTGACCACAGCGGCCGAGCTTCACGCCACGCAGCGGCGCAAGGGAACCTCGATCCCGTACATCAGCCACCTCCTCGCGACCTGCGCGATCGTGCTCGACTACGGCGCGGACGAGGACGAGGCGATCGCCGCGCTCCTGCACGACGCGATCGAGGACGTTGAGCCGACCGAGACCGCTCGCGCGCACGTCGCATGGTTCGGCACGCGAGTGCTGGCCATCGTGGAGGGCTGCACGGACGCCGACACGCACCCCAAGCCGCCGTGGCGTGAGCGCAAGGAGCGCTACGTCGCCCACCTGGCCGATGCGGACGCCTCCGTGCTCCTCGTAGCGGCTGCCGACAAGCTGCACAACGCGCTGTCGGTGGTGGCCGATCTTCGCCGCGTCGGCGACTCGGTGTGGGACCGATTCAACGCCGGACGCGACGAGACGCTGTGGTACTACGACGCGGTCGTGGCCGCCATGCGTGCCAACCCGGCGCACAACCCGGAACTGCTCGGCGAGCTGACACGCGTCGTCGCAGAGCTGCGGTCCGCGGCGACGTCCGCCGCGGCGCAGGAAGCAGACTCCTAGCTCGGAGCCCTACTTCTTCTTCTTGCCGCCGCCTGCCTTCGTTCCGCCCTTCGGCTTCTTGCCGCCGCTCTTCGAGCCGGGTCCCTTGTCGGGCATTGCGCCTTCTCCTCGGGGGTGCGTTGGTCACGGAGACCTTACAGCGGCGACGAGCTCGTCGTCGTGCCGTCGCTCGATGCGACGGTCACCAGGTCAGCCATTTGCGCGCTACTCGGCCTCGCGATAGGGAGCGCGCCACTCGGGCGGGTCGAAGGCCGGCGCGAAGTAGGTGGTCATATGGCGGATGAACCCGTCACTGACCCGGAGCAGCTGGACCATGTGCCACTCCTCGCCGTTGGCGTACGTGATCCTTCCCACGACGGTGTACGCCTCCCCGCCGCCCGCGACCTTCAGTGCCGTGAACGACGGCGTGACCACCCATCGGTCCTCGACCCCGATCAGCTCGTCAACGGCCGGCGGTGACATGGAGTCCCGGTCGGGATAGCGCTCGATCACGGCGCGCGCGTTCTCCGGCCCACGGAAGCGTTCGCCGGACTGCGGGTAGACCTCCACGAAGTCGTCGGAGAGAAGGGCGCCTCGCGCATCCATGTCGCCGGCCCTCATCGCATCGGCGTATCGGTCCACGACGTCGCGGTTGGTCCTGGCTGGCATCCGATCCTCCTCGCTGGCCGGAGTGTAATCCTCGAGATGCGGCGGTTGGAACACCGCGCAGTGCAAGCGCGCGATGGTCACCTGGCGCGGCTGTTTCGGCGGATGGAACCATCGGCCACCGAGCCGGCGAAGTCAGGCGCTGCCGAGCCGATACGTCCACCGGCCGGAACAATCGGTCAATGAGCCTGGTCTTGTTGGCCGATACGTTCACCGGTTGCAACACCGTTCAGTCGACAAGCTGGCGGTAAAAGCGCCCGCACAGGTCGGTGCGCAGCCGCACCGCCATCCTGCCATTCAGCCCGAGTACTTTCGCCGAACCGAGCGTACTGTGCGCGGACAGATCGGGGGGAATGTGCCCGCTCTGGCCGCGCCCGCCGACGTATTGCGGGCATGCCGTGCGCGTCTCCGCGCACGACGGAGGGTTTCATGCGAGGTTTTCTGTCCCGCTTGGCTCGCGGCTGCGTTCGCCGCAACTCTTCTCGGGGTAACCGTGGCGGTGGCCAACACGGACTATGGGAACGGCTGGGTTGCCGATCCCGGCCAGACATACGCCTATGGCGCGACCGTCCAGGCACCCGCTGAATGCCGACGGCTCGAGCAACTTCAAGGCGAACGGCAAGGGCGTCATTCCCATCAAGTTCGCGCTGACCCAGGGCACCGGGCCGCTCATCTTCGAGTCGACCTCCGCGCAGGCCCTACTCGAACGTGATCTACACCCCCACCACTGCCATGACGCTGAGCGACATCACCAGCCTCTCGGCGGTCTACACCTTCACCACCGGCGACTGCCAGGCCGGCTCGCTGCGCTGGGAGATCGGCACGCCGAGCGGTAGCGTCTATGTCTACTTCTACAACCCGAACAGCCCCACCTCTCCGGTCTGCAAGGACGCCAACAACCGCAGTGGCGTCAACCTGTTGACGCTCGGTGGCAACGCCGAAGCGCTGAACCTCGGCGCATCGGTGCAGTACGACAGCTGGGCGAACGTCGTCGCGGCATACCCGAACGTCGCAGTGGACTGGATCGGCGTGGTCGTCGACTCCGGGCCTCCGGATGAGGTCGTGAACCTCTCGAGCGCGACGATCAACGGCACGAACACGTTCACGCCCGATCCGGCCGGCGCCATGACGACCGTCTGCCCCACCGATGAGGCGACGATCTCCATCGACAAGGTCGATGGAGCGTCGTCCGGCGCGGTGAACGACGTGACCAGTATCCAGCCGAACGACACGGACGGAATCTTCCGCATCGTTGACTGCAAGTACATGTACAACCTGGCGACGAGCTCGCTTTCGGGTGTCGGCACGTACACGGTCAGCGCGACCATCAACGGATCAACCTTCACCGTCGGGAGCTTCGACCTGAAGTAACGGCGGCGATCCAAGTCACTGGGAAGGGGCGGCGCGAGCCGCCCCTTCTTGATGCCCGTGACGCGTCTGTTTCAGCCGACGGAACCATCGGCCATCGGGCCGCGCGCAATCAGGCGCTGCCGTGCCGATACGTCCACCGGCCGGAACAATCGGTCAATGAGCCCGGTCTTCCTGGCCGATACGTCCACCGGCGGGAACGGGCGGGATCGACGGCTCGCAAGCGCCTCCGTTACGAATCTGCAGCGCGCTCCTCGCGAGCGACCAACGCGAACTGGCACAGCGCGTTCGCGAGGCGCATCTGCTCGGGCGTCCGGGCCGCGACCGTCAGCAAGGCCGGCGTGGCGACCACCGCCGTCACGCATCGCGCGCGAGAGGTCGCGACGTTCAGCCGGTTGCGCGAATAGAGGAACGTCATGCCGCGCGGCGCGTCCTCGGCGGAGGACGAGGTCATCGAGTAGATGCTGATCGGCGCCTCCTGGCCCTGGAACTTGTCGACGGTCCCCACACGCGCCTGCGGCAAGCATCTTCTGGATTGCTCCGACCTGCGCGTTGTAGGGCGCCACGATAAGAACGTCGTTCCAGCCGATCTCACAGACCGATCCGTCCGCCCTGGTCCAGGTGGCGCCTCCCTCGACGATGGATCGCACCAGCTCGGCGACGAGCGCGGCCTCCTCGGGCGACTCGTTGTCCTCCCCGAGGTGGGCCGATGCGATCAGGCGCACGCCTGCCCCGGACAGCGGACCGCCATCGACACGCTGCCGCTCCAGCCCGGCGAAGGAATCGAGGCGGCCGTCGTAGAAGGCCGCGGACGTGAAACGCGTGATGTCGGGATGCAGGCGGCGGGTGTCCTCCAGAAAGAGGCCGAGCCACTCCGGCATCGTGGGTTGGTCGTTCAAGAGGTGGCCCAGCGCTGACCTTCCCGCTCCGGGCGGGTGCGTGGCCTGCAGTGGCTGGTCGAGCTGCTGGGGGTCGCCCAGCAGGACGATGGAACGCGCCGCGCCCGACATGGCGAGCACGTTGGCCAGCGCGACCTGGCCGGCCTCGTCCACGAACAGCACATCGACGGCGTTGGCGGTGTCCTGCCGCGACCAGAGCCAGGCAGTGCCGGCAGCCACGTCGAAGTCGCCGGCGTCAAGCGCGTTGTGCATGCGTCCCGCATCGGTGAAGAGCGTCACATGCGGGTCGACGAACCCCTGCGACTCGTCGCTGACGCGCTGGATCACGCGCAGCGGCGCGCCTTGGGATGCGGCCACGACTTCCCTGATCAGGTTGCCGATCACCTTGTGGCTGTTCGAGGTGATGCCGACCTTCTTCCCCGCCCGCACCAGCGCCACGATCATCCGCGCGCCGGTGTACGTCTTGCCCGATCCGGGCGGTCCCTGGATCGACAGCACGCCCTCGTCGAGGCACGAGATCAGGCGGCGCGCGGCCTCGGTGTCCGATTCGTCGGGCAGCTTCAGCGACTGCCCCTCTCCCTGCCCGCAGGCCGGTGGCCGACGGAGGAGCAGGTCGCGCGCGGCACGCCACGGCCCGTCGGCGGTGATGCCGTTCTCGGCAACCCATTGCCCTAGCCGCAGCAGGGCGGCGCGCTGCGAAGCGTCGCCGAAAATGTCGAGCGCCACGAGCGACATGGAGTGGCGCAGTTCGACGTCCGCCATCGACACCAGCGAGATGGTTCGCTCCGCCTCGTCAATCGCCTTGACGTCAGCGCCCACACTCCACGCCTTCCACGGCGCTTCCGGATTCGCCTGTCGCAGCCCGGGGTCGTACAGGTCGGAGCCTGTGTCGAGCTCGTGCTCCTGCGGCGGGAACCGATACGTCCACGTCCGCCGCAGCTTGCTACGTGAGGTGGGCTGCCACGGCTGGCTGACCGAGACGAACTCGAGATTGCCGAGTGCCTTGTCATCCTCGACCAGCTCGTCGGGCGTCATGTCCATGCGGTGGAAGAAGTCCCAGTAGGCGACTTTCGCCTCGCGTCGGTGGAAGGAGAGCAGCTGCGCCAGCAGCCAGCGCGCCCGTTCCTCGTCGCTGGCCCGGGAAGCGGCCTCGGCGACGTCGAGCGGCACGCCGGCGGTAAGCGAGTCGGCGACCTGCTGCACCCGCGCATCGGCCTCGCTGAGAGCCGCTGGCGCTTCGGGCGAGAGGGGAGCGGGACGCGGCACCGGCTGGCCGACGGCGCGCGCGAGCTCGTCGCGCAACCCCTCCAGCCAATCGCGAAGTTGAAGGGTGCTGATGACGTCGTCTCGGTTGTAGTCCTGGATCTTCTGGAGGATGTCGGACTGCGGCCGGTCGGTATCGGACAGCTCCAGCCACGCCTCGAACTCGACGATGCTCGACGTCGCGTCGCGCAGCTCGATCGCCCGTTTGAACCCGTAGATCGGCTCGATCTTCTTGATCGAGTAGCTCTCGACCGATGCGCGCACGCCCTGCCGCACCGCCCGGAAAAGGTCCACCAGCACGCCGCCGCGCAGCAGGCGGTCCACCTGGGCCTCGCGCGTTCCGTATCGGCCCATGAGGCGCTTCAGCGCGGTCGGCTCGTAGGCGGCGTAGTGGTAGATGTGCATGTTGGGGAAGCGCTCGAGGCGCTGCGTGAAGAAGTCCATCAGCCGCTCGAAGGCGGCCTTCTCGCCCGCAGGCGTGATGTCGTCGGAGTTGTCCGGATCGGTTGACCAGAAGGCGGTGAACTCACCGGAGAGGTCCAGCACTCCGAAGAGGTAGTCGAGCCCGTCGTCGTACGCGTACGGGTCGCCCTCGATGTCGAAGAAGATGTCGCCCGCGTCTGGCTCCGGCAGGGTGGCAAGCCCTCGCTCCGGCTCGATCGGCTCGCCCGGCTCGGGAAGGATCAGCTCGTGCAGCGGCGGGTGGATGCCGCGACCCTTCACCTGCAGGCGCGCCTGCTCGTGAACGCGCTCCATCGACGTTTCGCTGACGCCATCGAGCTCGAGCGGCGGCGGTGCAGCGGCCAACGCCGTCATGGTGCTGATCCCGTGGTCGACCAGCGCGCGGCGCTGGTGCGAGCTGATGCCCGCGACGAGCGAGAGGTGGTCATCCTGGCGGCGTCGCTGCTCGCAGAGTTCCGCCCAGCGGCACACCCGGCAGTGTTCGACCGGTTCGGGCGTGTGCGGCATGGGATAGACGGGCGGGATGGCGGCGGCTTCCGCAGTGCCGAGCACGACCGACTCGAAGCGCTGCTTGGCCATCAGGTAGTACGCCATGTAGTCGTCAACACGAAGCGTCGCGGTCTCGCGCGCGCTGCCCCCCAGCACCACGCGCATTTCGCGCGGTCGCACCCCCTGGATGCGCTCCAGCTGCTCGACGTACGAGCAGATCTGCAGGATGGCGCCTGCCTTGACGTGGCGCGCCAGCTTCGTATCGGCGACCTCGTAGTGGTAGTCGCCGAAGGCCGATGGGCGCTCCGGGTCCTCCACCCGCAACAGGAAGTCGGCGTAGCCCAGCCATCGGCCGTCGAAGAAGGTCGCCTGGTAGATCACGTCCACGCCGGCGCGCATGTGCTCGATGGTCTCGCCCGCCTGCCGCCGCAGCTGCTCGCCGCGTTCCTCGTTCTCACGGCGCTCGATGGTCGCCACCGATAGGCCCTGCGCGCGAAGGTCGGCGAGGTAGCGCTCCTCATGCTGGATTCCGCGGCGGCGGATGACATCGAGCTCGGGGTCGTTGCGGCTGGGGCGCTTCACGAGGTCCGCCATGGCCGCCCGCTCCAGCGCGGTCAGGTACTCGCAGGCGAGGAAACCGACCAGATCGGTGGCGGCAAAGACCGGCTGATTGTCGATTTTCTGCATGGGCGGTTCCCCTCCTCAGGACCGAAGCCTACTCGCGCGACGCGTCAGCTCGTGTGTCCCAACCGCTGCCTATTCGTGACGCCTGGTGTTACGAATCTTGCCGAGGATGGCCTCCACGATCTCCCGTCCTCGCAGCCCGTCCAGCCAGCTCCTCGGAATCCCACCCGCGCTCTCGTCGAGTCCCCAGCGCAGCCCGGCCAGGCCGCCGGCAATCGCAGCAGTGGTATCGGTGTCATGGCCGAGCCGGATGGCGCGCTCGATGGTGTCGCGGTAGGAGCTCCCGTCCGCGAACGCCTCCCAGGCGGACCAGAAGCTGTCGAAGACCCAGCCGCCTCCCGGCTTCTTCAGGTTGGACCGATGCGCCAGCAGCTCCCCCAGGACCGATGCGAACGCCGGCCGACCGGCATACGCCGGCCGCAGCGCGTCGACCGCGGCATTGAGTGCGTCCTCCGGATCCGCGTCGCGTCGCACCAGCTCGCGCGCGACGAGGACGTACAGCGCGCACGCCACCTGGCAGTTCGGATGGGCGTGCGTGACGCGGCTCGCCAGATGCGCGTGCTCCACGAGCTCGGCCCCCTCCGCGGCGTCCGCGACCGCGAGCGGCAGGATGCGCATCAGGCTGCCGTTGCCCTGGTCGCGCTCGCCCCGGCCGCCGGCTTCGATGGCCGGCACCCCGCTGCGCAGCCGCGAGAGCGCTGCCGGATGTTGCACCGCCGATGTCGAAGAGGCCATCGCCGTCGGGCGTGTAGGCGCCCGTATCGGCCCAGGCGAGGGCGCGCCGTCCCTGGTCGTCGGGGTCGAAGCCGACGCTGGCCAGCGAGTCGAGCAGGGCGAGCATCAGCGCGCCGTCGTCGCTCCACGTGCCGGCAGGCTGGTTGTGGCTGCCGTAGCCGCGCAGCTCGACCACGCGGTCCGGATCGGGAGCGTTGCACTCGTATGGGACGCCGATGGCGTCGCCGACCAGGTGCCCGTAGACCGCGGCGCGGATCGGGTCATTCATCCGCGCCACCCACGGACGGGGAGCGTCGAAGACCTCGCCGGTGAATCCGCGTCATGCCAAGAGTGTGCAGCAGCAACGGGACACCTCGCGTGTCGCAAACGCGACGGGCGGAGGCTGTCGTGACGTGAGTGTGATACTATTGCACACGCCATGGCACACTCGCAGCTCGTTCGCACCAACGTGACGATGTCGGCCGACCTCCTCGACCAGGTGGATCGGTTGGCGGGGGAGCGCGGCCGCAGCCGCTATGTCGCGGAGGCGGTCGCGCAGCGCGTGCGCCGCGACGCACTGGGCGCGGCGATCCGCGAGACGGCGGGCGCGATGCGCGGCAAGCCCGGCGCCATGACGCCCGATGAGGTGCTCGCCTTCGTCGACGACCTGCGGCGCGACGAGTCCGCTTAGGCGACCCGCGTGCGCTACCTGCTCGACACCACCCTGCTCATCGACCATGCCAACGGCCACGAGCCCGCCACCACCCTGCTCGCACGGCTGTACGAACAGGGTGCGGAGCTCTTCACCTGCGACGTGGTCGTCTGCGAGGCGATGTCGGGCGGGACCGATGCGCAACGCGCCATCCTTGCGCGGCTCATCGAGCCACTCGAGTACGTCGCCACGGCTCCCGCGATGGCGCGGAATGCCGGCGAGGCGCGGCGCCTCCGACGCGCGGCCGGCGGCCGGCTGGCCCTGGGCGACGCGCTGATCGCCGCTGTTGGCAAGGAGCTGGGTGCCACGATCGTGACCCGCAACCGGCCCGACTTCGAGCGGCAGGGGGCATCTGTTCTGACGTACTGATACGCGAAACGGTGGATCGGTGGGTCGGAGTCGGGTGAAGCGGCGCAGCTCACTCCGCCTGCGGCGAAGAAGTGTCGGGTGGCAGCTCGCTCAGCAGCGCCTCGAAGCGCCCCAGGTTGGCCACGGCCGCGTCCAGCGCTACGGGAAAGACGGATCCCTGCTGCACCACCGCAAGCAAGGCCTCCGTGAAGGAAAGGCTACGGCGACTCATCGTCAGGCCGATGGCGCGCTTCACCTCGCCGGGCGCGCGCACCGCGTCGCTCCACTCCCGGAAGCCGGGGTAGCGCAACCACGCCCACACGACTCCCCGGCAACCGGGGCAGTCCGCGAAGGTTGGGCTGTGTCCTGCGAGGCAGTCCTCGGTGTGCTGGTCGATCGCGGGATCGGTCATGCAGCGCCCGGATTGTTAGGGCCGCGCCGTTGGCATGACCGGCAGGGCTTGTAGCCCGCTGCGAGGGCGGCAGCGGTCGGCCACCAGCCGTCGAGCGACGCGACTCGCTCGTAGATTCGCGGCCCCTCTCCCTGCGGCTCCCAGCGACACCCGACCCAGTCCTCTGATCGGCTTACCGCCGAGAGCGACCGGCCGGGTGTCGTCGGTGTCGTCGGTGCGGTTTATCACGACCGATCCGGCGCGGAACCCAGGCGTCGTCCAGTAGCGGAAGCCGTTCGGTCCGTGCCAGTAGCGCGTCGGCCACTGGTAGCCGCGCCAGTAGGCGAGGACCGTGTCGGGCGAGTGGTCGATCATCTGGAGGATTGCACCGAAGCCTTGCCGATCGACCGAGCTCCAGGTGCTGACCACGTACTGGTGCGGCATCGTTGGGCAGAGCATCGGCTGCCAGGGGAGGCCGGCGATCGCATCGCTGACGCCCAGAACCGAGCCATCGGCCAGAAGCACGCTGCCCCGATCGTGATAGGCGACGTCGGTGTCGCTTGTGGTTTCCATGGCGCCGGTCACCGCCGCGCCTGGCCCTGCGGGTCGCGGGAGCGCTGCAGGTTGGCGGAGCTGAAGTGGGCGCGCTTGCGGGCGAGCTCCGGCATCGGGGCGGCGAAGGTGGCCTCCTCGTCGCGCAGGCCTGCCGCCATCTGGCGCAGCTCGGTGTCGCTGCCGGCGTAGTCCTCGATGCGGCCGGCGACGCCGCGCAGCGCGTGGCGCGCGGCGCCGAACTCGCCGAGCCGGTTGAGGCGCACCGCCTCCGTCCGCGCGCGGGCGGCGTGGATGCGGGCCACGGCGCGGTCCACGTCGCGATCGCGCGGCTGTGCGTCGTTGTCGGCATGGCTGGCGTGGGTCCAGGCGAGCGTGCAGCCATCGGCCTTGAGCACGCCGTCGCGGTCGGCGATGGTGAAGAACGCGGCCGTCGCAACGCCCTCCGGCATGTCCGGGAAGCGCACCCGCAGGACGACCTCCACCTGCTGGCCGACGACGAGGTCGCCGATGAGCAGGCGCTCGATGCCCGGCACGCCGGCCGCCGCCGCGACGGGGGAGAACGGCTCGACCTCGAGCTCCAGGGCGTGCTTGATCTCGATGGTCACCTCGCGCGCCACGGTGTCGAGCAGCTCGCCCAGCTCGCTGGTCATGAAGTCGGGGATCTGCTCCGGGCGCTCGATGAAGTAGAAGTGGCCGCCGCCCGCATCGGCGATGGAGGTGAGCAGCGTCTCGTCGAAGTCCTGCCCCACGCCGAAGGTGCTGGTGCCGATGCCGGACGCGCGCAGGTCGGCCGCGAAGGCGGCCAGCTGCGCAGGATCAGTGAGACCGACGTTGGCGAGCCCATCGGTCAGGAGCAGGCAGCGGTTGACGCCGTCGGCAGTGGCGTGCTGCTTGAGCGCGTCCGCCCCGGCGGTCCAGCCGCCGTGCAGGTGGGTCGAGCCGCGGGCGTCGATGTCCTGCAGGCGCAGCAGCGCCTTTGTCTTGTTGGCCGGCGTCGCCAGGCACGAGGAGACCACGGTCTCGATCCGGTCGTCGTAGGTGACGACCGCGAACCGGTCCTTCGCGGTCAGGCCGGTGAGGGCACGCTCGACCGCGTACTTGGCCAGGGCGAGCTTGCTGCCGCCCATGGAGCCGGAGCGGTCGAGGACGAAGGCGACGTTGACCGGCGGGCGCTTGGGCGCCTTGCGCGTGCGCTGCTTCGGCGCCGTGGCGTGCAGGAGGACGTATCGCGTGGAGCGCGCGCCGGCGCGAACGAGCTGGCGATCGGTGCGGGCGGTGAACGTGGTCATCTGTGTGACCCCCCGAGTGGTTATGGGCAGCGCCAGTGTCCGGGCCGCTTGCGACAGCTTGGGTGTCGCGTTGTCGCGGTGGCAGACTGCAGACCGATGAGCCCGCTCGACACCTCGACCGCGATCCATATCGACGAGATCGGCCGGTTCGACGACTGGCTGCGCCGGCATGGCGAGAGCGAGCGCGAGGTGCTGGTCGCGATCTTCAAGAAGTCATCGGGCAGGCAGACGGTCAGCTTCGACGACCTGCTGGAGACGGCGATGATCCACGGCTGGGTGGACACGCAGACCAAGCGCATCGACGACGAGCGCTACGCCATCCGCTTCGTGCGACGGCGGCCCGGGTCGAACTGGTCGGAGACCAACCGCCAGATCGCGCGCCGGCTGCTCGCCGAAGGGCGGCTCACGGCGGCCGGCATCGCGTCGCTGCCTGACGATCTCTGACGCGCCGTCCCACGCCCGGGCGTGCGGCGTGCACACTGCGCCGCGTGGACAAGGACGTGGACAAGGGGCAATCGGCACCCGCCGAATCGCTGACCGCGCTGGCGGATGGCCTGCAGCGTCGCGTCGAGAGCGCGCCGAACGACGACCGCCGCGAGCGTGCCGGCCGGCTGCTGCACCACGTCCGCGACTACCTCCTGCCGCGTGCCGCGGACCTCGCCGCGCCGCTGGTGGTGGTCATCCTCGGCTCCACCGGAAGCGGCAAGTCCAGCCTCCTGAACGCCCTCGTGGGCGCGCAGGTCAGCCCGTCCGGCGTCCTTCGGCCCACCACCAGGCAGCCGGTCGCCATCGTCCATCCCGACGACTCGCTCGGCCGCCTGCAGCCCATGGTGGATCGCGGCTCGCTGGAGGTTCGCGCGGAGGGCGCGCTGCGGCGGGTGGTGCTCATCGACGCGCCCGACTTCGACAGCGTGGAGCAGGCGAACCGCGTCCTCGCCGGCGAGCTGCTCGAGACCGCCGACCTGGTGGTCTTCGTCACCACCGCCACCCGCTACGCCGACCAGGTGCCGTGGGATGTCCTGGCCCGCGCGCGGCAGCGTGGCGTGCCCCTGCTGACCGTGCTCAACCGACTGCCGGCCGACGAGACCGATGCGACCGATGTGATCGCCGACTACCGCCGCCTGCTGATCGACGGCGGCTTCGCGGACCTCGCCGCCACCGACGCGCTGGAGGTCGTGCCGGTGCGCGAGGGAGCCCTCGACCCCGATCGTGACGCACTCCGGACCGATGCGGTCGCGCCGGTTCGCGCCGCCCTGGATCGCCTGGTCGAGTCCGATGCCGCTCGCCGGGAAGTGGCCCGCCGCGGCCTCGCCGCCGCCCTGGCCGGGCTTCCCGAGGCCGTGGACGAGATCGCGACCGAGGTGGACGAGGAGCAGCGCGCCCTGGCCGACCTGCGCGACACGGCCGACCGCGCCTACGCCGAGCGACGCCGGGCGCTCGACGGCGAGATCTCGCGCGGGACCTTCCTGCGCGCCGAGGTGCTGCGCCAGTGGCAGGACTTCGTCGGCGCCGGACAGGTGGCCAGGGTGCTGGCCCACGGCATCGGCGGGGCGCTGGCCTTCATCCGCAGCGTCATCTCGCCCGGTCCGCCGGCGCCGGCCAACGAGGTGCGCGAGGCGGCCTTCACCGATCTCACCGCCCTCACCGTGCAGCACGCCGACGGCGCCGCCCGCCGCACCGCGAGCGCCTGGTCCAGCGACCGATTCGGAGCCGCCGCCCTGCAGCAGGACGCCTCGCTGTGGGGCGCCTCGCCGGGGTTGGCGGACCGCCTCACGCGGGGCCTCGAGGACTGGGCGGCCGGCATCGGTCAGCGCATCCGCGAGCTGGGGGATCGGCGTCGTGGCCTGGCGCGCGTTGCCAGCGTGGGCGTCAACGTGCTCGGCACCTCGGTGGTGCTGGCCACCTTCGTCCACACCGGCGGCCTGACCGGCGCGGAGCTCGGCATCACCGCCGCCACCGCGGTCATCAACCAGAAGCTGCTGGAGGCGGTCTTCGGCGAGGCGAACGTGGTCGCCTTCGTGACGCGGGCGCGGCAGGACCTCAACGCGCTCCTCGACAACGCGTTCGACGAGGAGCGGGACCGATACGAGCGCGCCCTCGGCGCCACCGACGACCCGGCGCTGGCCGACGAGCTGCGCCAGTCCGCACGCGCCGCGGCGGCGAAGATTCCCGCGTGAGCGCCTCCCACGACGACCCGCTCCAGCGACTGCGCGACGCCGCTGCGGCAGCGGCCTCGCTGGGGCTCGACGAGCAGGCAGCCGCCGCCACCGAGGTCGCGGACCGCATTGCCGCAGCGGCGCGGCTTTCCGGGCGACGTGTACGTGGTCGCCCTTGCCGGCGGGACCGGGGTCGGCAAGTCGTCGCTGCTGAACGCCGTCGCGGGCCGCGCGGTGAGCGAGGTGCGCGCGGTCCGGCCCACCACCGACCAGCCGCTGGCCTACGTCGCTCGCGACCGCGTGGCCGAGCTGCGCCCGCTGCTCGAGTGGCTCGGCGTCCGCAACGTGGTCGAGCACGAGGATCCGACCCTCGCCGGCGTGGCCATCCTCGACCTGCCGGACGTGGACTCGGTGCAGACGGCGCATCGGGCGCGGGTGGACGAGCTGCTGCCGCGCATCGACGCCATCACCTGGGTGCTGGACCCGGAGAAGTACGACGACGAGCGGCTGCACGCCTACTTTCGCAGCCTGACGCGGCATGCCGACCGGCTGCGCTTCGTCCTCAACAAGGCCGATCGGCTGGATCCGGCGGCGCAGGCCAGCGTGAAGGCGGACCTCGCGGAACGCCTGCGGGCGGACGGCATCGACGCCGCGCAGGTATCGGTCGTCTCGGCAGCGACCGGCGAAGGGGTGGACCGATTCCGGCAGGAGCTCGCCTCCGCGGCCGATGCGAAGGCGCTCGTCGCCGCCAAGCTGGAGGCCGATCGACGCCAGGCGGCCGAGCGGCTCGCAGCGTCGCGTCGGCCTGGAGGGCGGGTCGTACGCGCCGCTGATCGACGAGCGGCGGCAGTCTGCAGCGGTCGGCGAGGCCGTCAGCGGCGCGCTGGCGCTGATCGACCCGCCGGGCGTCGGGCGCCAGATCCAGGCGGCGGTCCTCAACCGGGCACGCACGCGGGGCGGCTCGCTGCTGGCGCGCGTCGTGGCCCTGCTCGGCTGGCTGACCGGCAGCCGTCGCCAGCGGGCCGATCCGGCCGCCTACCTGCTCGCCTGGCGCCGCCGCGGCGCGCTCGGCCGCGTCATGAACCCCATTCGGGCGCTGCTGCTCGAGGCCTCGGCCGGCGTCGCTCCCGAGGCTCGCCCGGCGATCCTCGCCACGCTGGGCGCCGATGACGCGGAGGACGCCATCGCGCGGACCCTCGACGATCTCGCCCGCCGCCAGGCAGGAGCGCTGGAGATCCGCTCGTCGGTGCTGTGGCCGGTGATCGGCCTGCTGCAGCTGGCGGTCGGGGCGGTGTTCGTCTTCGCCGTCGCGTGGTACGTGACGCTGTTCGTGTCCGGCGGGCGCGTCCCGGTCGCGACGGTGGACGCTCCGTGGGTCGGTCCCGTACCGATGCCGCTCGCTCTGCTGGTCGGGGCGGTGGTCGTGTCGGCGCTGCTCGGCTGGATCCTGTCGCTGCATGCGCGCCTCATCGGACGCCGCATT